>CAVQKB010000008.1:0-46191 GCA_963713035.1 uncultured Actinomycetota bacterium | reverse complement strand
CCGGATCTCGATCCTGTCCGAGCACGCCGAGATGTCGCACGACATCGACCTCGAGAAGGCTCGCGCCGACGTCGAGCGGTGCAAGCAGGAGGGCGCGTCGGACGACGAGGCGCAGGCGCATGCCGAAGCCGCATGGGCCGAGGCACGGGTCCGCGCGGCCGAACGCGCTTCCTGACCGGAAGCGGCCCGCACGACAGCACAGAGTTGAGGCGATAGATGGCGTGGTGGGAGTGGTTCGTCGACGTCGCCGGCGCCCTGCTGGTCCTGCTGCTGCTGTACGGCCTCGTGCTGGTGGTCCGTCGTCGACTGATCTCCCGGCACGGCGGCACCTTCGAGTTCAGCGTCCGCGTCCGGTCCGGCAGGGCCGGACGCGGCTGGATTCTCGGGGTCGGGCGCTACACCGGGGACGACCTGGAGTGGTTCCGGATCTTCTCCCTCTCACCACGCCCGCGGCTGACCTACCGACGGACCGAGCTGTCCTACACCGGGCGCCGCGACCCGGCAGGCGTGGAGTCCTACTCGCTGTACTCAGGTCACGTCATCGTCACCTGCCGCACCCCGGACGGGCCGCTGGAGGTGGCGATGAGCCCCGGGGCGCTCACCGGCTTCCTGTCCTGGCTCGAGGCCGGACCGCCGGGTCAGGGTCTCGCGGAGCGCTGAGCGCGCCCCGTCGTGCCGGCCTCCGCGGGCCTAGCGCTCGCCGCCGGGCACCCAGAGGACATCGCCGTCGCGGCGGTTCGCGTAGCGGGCCAGGATGAACAGCAGGTCCGAGAGCCGGTTGAGGTAGCGGATCGGCAGCACGCTCATGGTCTCCTTGTGCTCGGCGTAGGCCGCCCAACCGGCGCGTTCGGCTCGTCGGGTGACGGTTCGGGCGTGGTGCAGGTGCGCCGCGCCGGGGGTGCCGCCGTTGAGGATGAACGACCGCAGCGCGGGCAGGTCGCGGTTGTAGTGGTCGCACCAGCCCTCGAGCCGGTCGACGTAGTCCTGCTCGATCCGCAGCGGCGGGTACTCCGGGTCCTCGACGATCGGGGTGCAGAAGTCGGCGCCCACGTCGAAGAGGTCGTTCTGGACGGTGGTCAGCACCCGCACCACGTCGTCGTCGAGCTCACCGAGCGTGAGCGCCACCGCGATGACCGAGTTGGCCTCGTCGACGTCGGCGTAGGCCTCGAGCCTCGAGTCGTTCTTCGACGTGACGCTCATGTCGCCCAGGCGGGTCTCGCCGTCGTCGCCGGTGCGGGTGTAGATGCGCGTGAGGTTGACCATGGCCTCAGCCTAGGGGGAGGGCGTGCGACGGCTGGTGTCCGAGGCGGTGCCGAGACCCCACTAGCATCGTGCGGATGCAGGGATTCCAGGTCCGGTCCGCGGGTCCGCACTCGCACCCGCTGCGAGGTACGGCGCACGTCGGCGGCGCCAAGAACAGTGCTCTGAAGCTGATGGCCGCCGCCCTGCTGGCCAGCGGCCGGAGCGTCGTGGAGAACGTCCCGGACATCCTCGACGTGCACGTGATGGCCCGGCTCCTGGAGGAGCTCGGGTGCCGGGTCGAGGTCGAGCACCCGCGGCTCGACGTGACCGACGGGCACAGCGGCAGCGGCACCGTGACGATCGACGTCCCCGACCGTCTCGGCCACGAGGCGCCGTACCACCTGGTCCGGCGGCTGCGCGCCTCGATCAGCGTCCTCGGCCCGCTGGTGGCCCGGTGCGGACGGGCGAAGGTGGCGCTGCCCGGTGGCGACAACATCGGCTCCCGGGGTCTCGACATGCACCTCACCGGGCTCACGGAGCTCGGGGCGCGGATGCACATCGAGCACGGCTTCGTGGTCGCGGAGGTGGCTGACGGACTGCGCGGGGCGAACCTGTGGCTGGACTTCCCGTCCGTGGGAGCGACCGAGAACCTCCTGATGGCGGCCGTGCTCGCCGACGGGACCACGGTCATCGACAACGTCGCGCGCGAGCCGGAGATCATCGACCTCTGCGAGATGCTCGTCGCGATGGGCGCCGGGATCGAGGGGGTCTCGACCTCGACGCTGACGGTGCACGGGGTGAGCCGGCTCGAGCCGGTGCGGCACGCCACCGTGACCGACCGGATCGTGGCCGGCACGTGGGCGTTCGCCACGGCGATCGCCGGCGGCGACCTCACCGTGCAGGGTGGGCGCTCGCACCACCTCGACATCGTGCTCGACAAGCTGGCCTCGGCCGGCCTGCAGGTCGACGACGTCGACGACGGCTTCCGGGTGCGCGCCGAGCGGCGGCTCTCCTCGTTCGACGTGGTGACGCTGCCCTACCCGGGCTTCCCGACGGACCTGCAGCCCTTCGCCATGGCCCTGGCCGCGGTCAGCGACGGCACGTCGATGATCACCGAGAACGTCTTCGAGGCGCGCTTCATGTTCGCCCAGGAGCTGGCCCGGCTGGGGGCGGACCTGCGCACCGACGGCCACCACGCGGTCGTCCGCGGCAGGTCCGAGCTGTCCGGCGCTCCGGTGGTGGCCCACGACATCCGGGCCGGCGCGGCGCTGGTGCTCGCCGGGCTCGCTGCCCAGGGCACCACGACCGTCGCCGAGTCGCAGCACATCGACCGCGGCTACCCCTACTTCGTGGAGACGCTGCAGGGGCTGGGCGTCGACGTCGAGCGCGTCGAGATGCTCGACGAACGAGAGTGAGCGCTCACCTGTCTGGACACCCGGACCTCGACACACCGGCGTCGCTGAGATGGCAACCTTTCGCGCGCCCGCTGCGTCATAGTGAGTGAGGAGCGACACGGGGGTCGCTCCACGCGCGGAGGGAGCGCAGGTGCTCATCGTCAAGGACGGCTCGACGCTGTTCCTCACCGGTCGGTTCGACGGCAGGTCCACGGGTGAGGTCCGCGAGCGGCTGCAGGAGCTCGGCAACCACCCGAGGGTCGTTGTCGACCTGTCCGAGGTGGAGTCCGTCGACGCCACAGCGCTCAGCCTGTTGGCCGCGGCCAGCGCCGTGATGGAGCGGGACGGTCGGGTCCTCACGCTGCGAGGCTGCAGTCCCTCGCTGCGCCGTGTGATTGCCTTCACCCGCCTGCGTCGACTGCTGTCGATCGAGCCGCCCGTGCGCGTGGACGAGCTGACGGACCGACTGCCGGGCGGCGCTCGCACCGCGTGAGGCGACCCCGCTCCGGTCCTCGGAGTGGACTAGTTCACAAGCAGTTACCAGCCGGTCACCTCCGCCGTACGCTCAGCGCATGAACGAGCAGCAGACCGCAGCGGACCAGCCCCGCGAGAAGGACCGCCCCTGGGTGATGCGGACCTACGCCGGCCACAGCTCGGCGAGCGGGTCCAACGCGCTCTACCGCAAGAACCTCTCCAAGGGGCAGACCGGGTTGTCGGTGGCCTTCGACCTGCCGACCCAGACCGGCTACGACCCCGACCACCCGCTGGCCCGCGGCGAGGTCGGCAAGGTGGGGGTGCCGGTGCCGCACCTCGGCGAGATGCGGCGTCTGTTCGCCGACATCCCGCTCGCGGACATGAACACCTCGATGACCATCAACGCGACCGCGATGTGGCTGCTCGCGCTCTACCAGGTGGTGGCCGAGGAGCAGGCGCTGGCCGGCGGGGCCACGGAGGCCGACTTCGAGCAGGTGCACGCCACGCTGGCCGGCACCACGCAGAACGACATCATCAAGGAGTACCTCTCGCGGGGCACCTACGTGTTTCCGCCCGAGCACTCGCTGCGGCTCACCGGGGACCTGATCAGCTACACCGTCAACCACATCTCGAAGTGGAACCCGATCAACATCTGCAGCTACCACCTGCAGGAGGCCGGCGCGACGCCGACGCAGGAGATGGCCTACGCCCTGTGCACCGCGATCGCGGTCCTGGACACGGTGCGCGACTCCGGGCAGGTCGCACCGGAGGACTTCGAGAAGGTGGTCGGCCGGATCTCCTTCTTCGTCAACGCCGGGGTCCGGTTCGTCGAGGAGATGTGCAAGATGCGGGCGTTCGTGCGGCTGTGGGACGAGATCACCCAGGAGCGGTACGGCGTGACGGACCCGAAGATGCGGCGCTTCCGCTACGGCGTCCAGGTCAACAGCCTGGGCCTGACCGAGGCGCAGCCGGAGAACAACGTGCAGCGGATCGTGCTGGAGATGCTCGGCGTCACGCTGTCCAAGGACGCCCGCGCCCGCGCCGTCCAGCTCCCGGCGTGGAACGAGGCGCTCGGGCTGCCGCGACCCTGGGACCAGCAGTGGTCGCTGCGCCTGCAGCAGGTGCTGGCCTTCGAGTCCGACCTGCTGGAGTACGACGACATCTTCGAGGGCTCGGTCGTGGTCGAGGCCAAGGTCGAGGAGCTCGTCGCGTCCGCCCGTGAGGAGATGGACCGGGTGCAGGCGATGGGCGGCGCGGTGGCGGCCGTGGAGTCCGGCTACATGAAGGCGGCGCTGGTCTCCTCGCACGCGGCCCGGCGGGTCCGGATCGAGTCCGGCCTGGAGAAGGTTGTCGGGGTGAACAGCTTCGAGTCGACCGAGCCGTCCCCGCTCACGGCGGACCTCGACGGGGCGATCCAGGCCGCCGATCCGGAGGCCGAGCGGTCCGCTCTGGCGTCGCTGCAGCAGTGGCGCGAGGAGCGGGACACCGCCGCGGTCGAGGCAGCGCTCGTCGGCCTGACCGAGGCGGCGAAGTCCGGCACCAACCTGATGGAGGCCACGCTCGTGGCCGCGCGCGCGGGAGCCACGACCGGTGAGTGGGCCGGTGCCCTGCGCGAGGTGTTCGGCGAGTTCCGGGCTCCCACTGGCGTCTCCGGCGCGGTCGGGGTCGCCGGGGTCGAGGGGGTCGACGGGGCCGGTGGCGAGCTCGGCGAGGTCCGCGCGGCGGTCCGGGCGACGGGGGAGGAGCTCGGCAGCCGGCTGCGGCTGCTGGTCGGCAAGCCGGGTCTCGACGGGCACTCCAACGGCGCGGAGCAGGTCGCCGTACGCGCCCGGGACGCGGGCTTCGAGGTGGTCTACCAGGGGATCCGGCTGACGCCGGCGCAGATCGTGGCGGCGGCGGTGGCCGAGGACGTGCACTGCGTCGGGCTCTCGATCCTCTCGGGGTCGCACATGGAGCTGGTGCCCGCGGTGCTCGACGGGCTGCGCGCGCAGGGGATGGAGGATGTGCCCGTCGTGGTCGGTGGGATCGTTCCCTCCGCGGACGCGGTGCGGCTCAAGGAGCTCGGGGTCGCGGCCGTCTTCACCCCCAAGGACTTCGGACTGACCGAGATCATGCGCGGCATCCTGACCGAGATCCGCCGCGCGCAGGGGCTGGTCGTCGCCGCAGATGCGGAGCGACGCGTGCAAAACCATCGCGAAATACGTGACGTGAGCCCCGAATGAGGCCAGAATGCCTGATTGGGGGAGGACGGCTCGGGCTCGTCCGCGCTGCTGGAACACGACAGAGCGGGAGCGGGTGGCGTTGACGTCCACGCTGACGGAGCCGAGCGGCTCGTTCGAGGTGCGGCTGCCGCCGCAACCTCTGAGCGTCGCCGAGGCGCGCCAGCAGGTGCGGGACCTGCTGATCGGCACGGCACGCGCCGACCTGGTCGAGTCGGCCGTGCTGCTGGTCAGCGAGATCGTCACCAACGCCCTGCTCCATGCCGGCACCGAGATCCGGTTGGCCGGGACGGTGGGCTCCGAAGGTCTGCGCATCGAGGTCGGTGACGGTAGCGTCCACCTTCCCTCGCGCCGTCGCTACGCCACGACCGCGGGCACGGGCCGCGGCCTGTTGATGCTGGAGTCGCTCGTCGACGAATGGGGCGTGACCAGGCACGCGCACGGCAAGACCGTGTGGTTCGTGCTGTCCCACGCCAACACCGACGAGGACGAGACCGTGGCGCGCCGCGAGGTGCCCGCAGGACGGACCCGCTCGAGCGACAACGTGGCGGTGGAGCTGCACAACATGCCGCTGCTGCTGCACGCCGCGTGGCAGGAGCACGCCGAGGCGTTGCTCCGGGAGTACCTCCTGGCCAAGCTGGACTCCGACGAGGACCCGATCCAGACGCATGCGGAGGCGACCGACGCGATCGCCGTGCTCGAGGAGCACGTGCCGCGGGCCGAGGTCACGATGTCACCCGACGAGCTGATGGCGGACGTCACCGAGCCCCGGGTCTCCGCCGAGCGTCTGCGGGTGCCCGTCCCGCTGACATCGATCGCGCACTTCGAGACCCTGGACCGCACCATCGAGGCCGCTCTGGACCTCTCCCGCGAGGGGCTGGTGCTCACCCCGCCCACCCAGCCCGAGGTGCAGTCCTTCCGGCGGTGGCTGTGCCGCCAGGTGCTCCGCCAGGCCGAGGGGGCGCCCCCCGAGCCGTGGGCGGTGCCGCCGGCCGTGCCCTCCGACTTGGTCCTCCCGCTCGACTGGGATCCCGCGACGGTGACCGACTCCGCGACCGGTGTGCTCGCCGCCGACCACGCCAGTCGGATCCTCGCGGTCAGCGCGCCGGCCGCCGAGATCCTCGGGTACGGCGACGACCCCACGGGCCTGGTCGGACGGCGGATCGTGACCATCGTGCCGGAGAGGTACCGCCAGGCCCACGTCGCCGGCTTCACGATGTACCTCCTGGTGGGGCGCAAGCCGTTGCTGGACCGTCGGGTGCGGGTGCCGGTCCTGTGCCGGGACGGCTCGGAGACCGAGGTGGAGCTGACCGTGCACAGCAAGCCGCTCGGCAACGGCAGCGAGGTCCTGCTGGCCGAGATCAGCCGGATCCCGCCCGATCACACCTGAGGCCACCTGAGCCGAGCCCCGACCCGTGCGGCCGGGGTCAGCCAGGGTCATCCCGGGGTCATCCCGGGGGTCGGCTTGTGGCCGTCGAGTTCGGGCAGAACGCCTCGCGCGGAGACCCGGTGTGCAGCTCGTCAGGCAGCTCGAGCCGCACCACGTCGTGCAGCACCTTCGCGCGGGTTACCTGCAACCCGACCTCGCTCACGAAGCTGCCGGCGCGGGCCGAGAGTGTCTCGCAGCCCCGCATCCGCAGGCTGACCAGCACCCGGCGCTCGGCACCGGCCGGGATCGTGAAGGTGCGGGCCCCGTCGCCGTCGGTGACGTGCAGGAAGCGGAACAGCCGCGGTTGGCGCTTCGGCTGGGCGAGCCCGTCGACGCGCACCGGCAGCGCGCCGTCGTTGCGGACCACCAGCCCGTAGACCAGGGTGCCGCCGTCGCGGTAACGGACCTGGCGGATCGAGCGCGCGGCGACCTCGAAGACGGCCGTCGCCTCGGTTCCGGTCGCCGTGCTCGGCCCGTGCCCGGACAGCCGGGGCGGGTCGCCGGCCACGGCGGCCCCGGCCACGCCGGACATGACGAGCAGCGCGACCAGCACGAGGACGAGCTGACGGCGCACGACGCCCTCTCAGCGCCCGGTCGCGCGGCGCCTGCCGAGGGCGAGACCACCGAGCACCAGCACGCCGAGCCCGACGGTGAGCAGGCCGACGCTCTCGGTGCCGCCGGGTTGCAGGCGCCCGGTCGTCGTACCCGAGGAGAGCTCGAGTGGCATGGCCGGGTCGCCGGAGCTGTCGGTCGGCTTGGCGGGGGAGTCGAACCAGTTGCACCCGGCGGGGTGCCGGAAGACGGGATCGCTGCGGTCGTACTGGCTGCAGGACAGGAAGCCGGCGTCCTTCACCGTGAGACCCGGTGTGGGCAGTGAGCCGCCGTCGGCGCACGAGGGCGGGTCGACGGTGAAGTTGTCGGTCGGGGTGCCGCGGGAGGAGGTGTTGTCCTCCCAGCAGTTGCCGACCCCCTCGTCGTCCCACCAGTGGTCCATCCCGTTGTGCAAGGTCGCGCCGTTCGGCGCGATGCCCAAGATGTTGGCGAACGTGTGGTTGTGGTTGGAGGTGTCGTAGAGCTTGGTCGGGTCGTACTCGTCGCGCAGCGGCGAGGGCACCCAGAACTGCATCGTGCCGTAGCGCCAGTTGTCGTAGATCCGGTTGTGGTCGGTGGAGTCGAAGTTCCCGCCGGCGATCAGCACACCGGTCCCGACCGGGGTCGGGACGACCGGGCAGACCGTGCCCCTGATGTAGCCACGCTCCCGCATCGGCCGGTCGCAGACACCCGTGTCGACGAAACGGGTGTACCAGTTCTCGTTGTTGCGGTAGATCCGGTTGTCGTTCCACCGGGCATGGTCCTGAGGCAGGCCGGGGTGGCCCGGGAAGAGCGAGTCGGTGGCGATGCCGGTCGCGTTGTCGTAGAACTCGTTGTCGTGCGCGTGCACCGAGTTGCCCGCGGTGCCGCTGTAGCCGAGCGTGTTGTGGTGGCTCCTGTTGTTCCGGATCTCGACGGCGTAGCGGGTCGCCTTGAAGTTCGGGTTGTCGGCGTTGAGGTCGGACGCCGATCCGGGATAGATGCCGGAGTCACCGTTGTAGTAGGCGTCGGTGCGTTGGATCAGACCGTGGTCGCTGGCGAACGCGAGGATGCCGTACTCGTCGTTGCCGCGGGCGGTGACCTTGTCGACGACGAACCCGTCGGTCTCCAGGATGTAGACCGCGTTGAACTCCGACTGCTGCACGGTGAAGTTGCGCAGCAGCACCCCGCCCGCGCGGTCAGCGCGGATCGCGTTGAGCTTCTTGAAGCGGTTGTCGATGGTCACGGCCGACTGCTTCGCGCCGGTGCCCACGATCTGGGTGCCGCAGAACCGGCTGTTGCACGCGATGGAGTCGTTGCGAGGCGTGCGGTCCCCCATGATCGCGATCAGGTTGAGGTTGTGCCGGCAGCGGCGCTGGTCGGCGTACGACAGGGCGATCGGATCGCTGTCCTTGGCGCCGGTCTCCGGGTTGGTCAGGCTGCCGATGTACTCCGCGGAGGGCAGCGGGTCGTCGGACTCGGTCTTGAGGCTGGAGCAGTAGCTACTGCGCTTCGCGTTGGCCCAGCGGGACTCGGTGTAGTAGCCGGGCAGCACGTAGACCGACGTCCGGCGCTTCCGGATCGAGTTGATCGCCGACTGGATCGAGCGGAAGCGGCACTCCGCGAGCAGCACCCGGTTGCGCTTCTTCAGCGCCCCCGCCTTCATCGAGCGCACCAGACGCGCAGAGTCGCGGGTGCAGACCACGCGGTGGCGCGGGTTGTCGAGCCCGGCGTACGCCGGCCGGGCCCCCTTGCCGCTGGGGAAACCAGCGGGCCGCTCCTCGTGGGCGACGGCGGGAGACACCGCGCCCAGGGCGAGCATCCCTCCCACCAGGGCGACGAGCACGACCAGGACTGCTGCACAGCGTCGGCGCACGCGCCACCTCCGGGGATTCGACGTTTCGCTGGTGCAACGATTTCGGTTGCCGTGAGTTACGTCAATCACCCGGACGGGCCAGGACGCATTGGTCGTCCTCGGTATCGTCGCCAGCAGAGGCCGACGACCAAGGACCCAGCAGGAGGCGACAGGTGCGCGCACGCGTGGTCGTGGCAGTGGTCGTCCTCGTGGCCGCGACGGGCTGCACCGCCGACGACCCGGCGCCCCGACCCGCCGCCGCGGCCTCACCGACGGTGGCGCCGTCGCTCGGCGCTCCCGTCGCGGCGACCAGGGCTGCGGCCCCCGACACCGAGATGGACGAGCTCGAGAGGCCCGTGGCGAAGCGGCTCGCAGCCCAGGTCGGGCGTCAGGGGCTGTCGCTCTCGTCGCTCGACTGTCCCGCCTGGGACGGAACGGTGCCCGAGCAGATGACGTGCCAGGCGCACATCGACGGTCTGGTGGTCCGGGTGCGCGTCCATCTCAAGGCGGCCGTGCAGGGCAAGGCGGTCAGCTTCGACGCCGAGCTCGCCAGCGGCGTCATCGCCACCCAGCGGCTCGAGGAGACGCTCGCCGAGCCGGGTGGCGCTGCGCCTGACTGCGGTACGACCCGGGCCTACCCGGCTGAGGTCGGTCTCAAGATCGTCTGCCGCGTCACCCGCGACGCCGCGGACCAGTACGTCGTGGCCACCGTCAGCGACCGCTCCGGCCGGGTGATGATCTCCGACTACGAGCCGGTTCCGTAGGGCAGACTCCCTGCCATGTCGCGGGTGATCGTCGTCGGAGCCGGGGTCGTCGGCCTGTCGTGCGCCGTGCGGCTCCTCGAGGCGGGGCACCACGTCGACGTCGTCGCGCGCGACCTCCCTCTGGAGACGACCTCGTCGGTGGCCGCGGCCCTGTGGTACCCCTACCGGGCCCTCCCGGTCGAACGGGTCACGGCGTGGTCGCGGTCGACGTACGACGTGCTGGCGGGGCTGGCGGAGGTCGATGGCACCGGCGTCGTGATGACCCTGGGCACCGAGCTGCACCGGACCCGCACCGCCGACCCGTGGTGGCGGGAGGCGGTGCCCACCCTGACCCGCGTGAGCGCGCTCGGACCGCCGTACGCCGACGGGTGGAGCTTCGCGGCGCCGGTCGTCGAGATGGGGGTCTACCTGCCCTGGTTGACCGCGCGAGTCGAGGCACTCGGGGGCACGCTGACCCGGATGGCGCTGACCGCGCTGCCCGACCGGGCCGAGATCGTGGTCAACGCGACCGGCCTGGGGGCCCGCCGGATGGCCGAGGACGCCACCGTGCGCCCGGTGCGCGGCCAGGTCGTCTACGTCGAGCAGTTCGGACTGGACCGCTGGTGGCTCGACTCGGGCGCCCCGACCGGGCCGGTCTACGTCGTACCGCGCAGCCACGACGTCGTGGTCGGCGGCAGCGACGACGAGGGCGAGTGGGACCGGCGTCCCGACCCGGAGCTGGCCGCGCGCATCCTGGCGCGCGCGGCCGAGGTCGTGCCCCGGCTGGCCGGTGCCAGGGTGCTGCGCCACCGGGTGGGTCTGCGGCCCGCGCGTCCGCAGGTCCGGGTCGAGGCCGAGCAGCGCGGGGCGACCCGGGTGGTGCACTGCTACGGCCACGGTGGAGCCGGCGTGACGCTGTCGTGGGGCTGCGCCGACGAGGTCGTGGGTGCCGTGACGCGGGAGACCGTCTCGTCGGGGTCGTAGGGTCAGGCCATGGCTCGCACCGCCACACCGCTCCTTCCTGCCGCGCTCTCCGCCCTGCCCGGCCTCGCCCTGGCCGGAGCGGGACTCCTCCACCCGAGCTACCTGACGTACACGACGTCCTACCGGTGGTGGGTGCTGCACGTCGTGGGCCTGTTCGTCTTCCCGCTGGTCGCCGTCGCGCTGGTCGCGCTCTACCGCGGTCGCCGGGACGTGGTCGCGTGGCTCGTCGCGGTGCTCGCGTTCGGCTACGCGTGCGCCTACTCCGCGCTCGACGTGATCAGCGGGATCGGCGCCGGCTACGTCACCTGGCGCCTCGGTCCGGGCCAGCTGCGGCCCGACGAGGTGTCCTACCTGTTCAGCATCGGGACGCCGCTGGGGGAGTGGGGCTCACGAGCGCTGCTGGCGACGGCGCTCGTGGTGCTGCTCGACGCGCTGTGGCGGCTGCGGCTGCGCGGGTTGCCCGCCGTGCTGCTCATGCCCGGCGCATGGCTGGTGCACACCCAGCACATCTTCCACCCCGAGGGTGTGGTCGGGATGGCGCTGATCGGGCTCGCGACCGGGTGGTTGGCCTACGTGCGGGCTCAGAACAGCCGCAGCGAGGGATCGTCCATCCCGCGCAACGCGTCGTAGTCGACGACCGCGCAGGCGATGCCGCGGTCGGTGGCGAGCACCCGCGCCTGCGGCTTGATCTCCTGGGCGGCGAAGATGCCGCGGACCGGGCGGAGCTGGGGGTCGCGGTTGAGCAGCTCGAGGTAGCGGGTCAGCTGCTCGACGCCGTCGATCTCGCCGCGCCGCTTGATCTCCACCGCGACGCTGGCGCCGCTGGCGTCCCGGCACATCAGGTCCACGGGTCCGATCGCGGTCGGGTACTCCCGCCGTACGAGGGTCAGGCCCTCGGCGAGGGACCCCGGGTGGTCGGCGAGCAGCTCCTGGAGGTGCTTCTCGACGCCGTCCTTGCGCAGGCCCGGATCCACGCCGAGGTCGTGCGCGCTGTCGTGCAGCACCTCCTCGAGGAGGATCCGCAGCGAGTCGCCGTCCTTGCCGGTGACGAGCCACTCGGGCACGCCGTCCTCGGAGACGCCCTCGGCGACCTTGCACGGCGGAGACATCCAGTTGAGCGGCTTGTAGGAGCCGCCGTCGGAGTGCACGAGCACGGATCCGTCGTTCTTGACCATCAGCAGCCGGGTGGCCATCGGCAGGTGCGCCGTCAGCCGTCCCGCGTAGTCGACCTGGCACCGGGCAATGACGAGACGCACGAGGCGGCACGATACCCCGCACCTCGGTGACGGCGCCCGGGCGGAGGTTACCGGCGGGTGAACTTGCTCACGGCGCGGGCCCCGGATGCCATGCCATGATGCGGCCCATGAGCGGCGACGACACCTCGACGGGCACCAGCGACCAGGGCGGCACCGGCCGCGACTTCACCTCGATCGGGGTGGTCGGGCTCGGCACGATGGGCGCCGGCATCGCCGAGGTCTTCGCCCGCAACGGCTACGCGGTCGTGGGCGTCGAGAAGGACGAGGACGCCCTCGACCGGGGCCGGGCCCACGTCCAGCACTCAACGGCGCGGGCCGTGAAGCGCGGCAAGCTGACCGACGAGCAGCAGGCTGAGCTGGTCGGCCGGATCTCCTTCACCACCGAGATGACCGACCTGGCGGACTGCGGTCTGGTCGTCGAGGCCGTGGTCGAGCAGCTCGCCGTCAAGCAGGAGATCTTCCGGACCCTGGACGGGATCGTCCGGGTCGACGCGGTGCTCGCCACCAACACCTCGTCGCTCTCGGTGACCGAGATCGGCACCGCCACCTCGCACCCCGGCCGGGTGATCGGCGTGCACTTCTTCAACCCCGCGCCGGTGCAGAACCTCGTCGAGATCATCCGCACGGTCGTGACGGACCCGGCCGTCCTCGACGACGCTGCCGAGCTCGCCCGGTCGCTCGGCAAGACCCCGGTCGTCGTCGGCGACAAGGCGGGCTTCATCGCCAACGCGCTGCTGTTCGGCTACCTCAACCACGCGGCCTCGATGTTCGAGAGCAAGTACGCCACCCGGGAGGACCTCGACGCCGCGATGCGGTTCGGCTGCGGCTACCCGATGGGACCGCTGGCGCTCCTCGACCTGATCGGCCTCGACACGGCGTACGAGATCCTGGACACGATGTACAAGCAGGGACGCGACCGCCTGCACGCGCCGGCGCCGATCCTCAAGCAGATGGTCAGCGCCGGTCTGCTCGGCCGCAAGTCCGGTCGCGGCCTCTACACCTACGAGGCGCCCGACAGCCCGGTCGTCGTCGACGACGCGCTCACCCCCTCCGCCGACGACGCACCGCAGCTGCGGCACGACATCTCATCCGTCGGCGTGGTCGGCACCGGCACCATGGCGACCGGCATCGTGGAGGTCTTCGCCAAGGCGGGCTTCCCGGTGACCTACGTCGGCCGCACGCCGGACAAGGTCGACGCGGTGCGCGCACGGATCGAGAAGTCGCTGGACAAGGCGATCCAGCGCGGCAAGCTGGAGGAGTCGGCGCGCGACGAAGTCCTCTCCCGCCTGACCGGTACGACGTCCCTCGACGACCTGGGCACGGTCGACATCGTCGTGGAGGCGATCGCGGAGGACGTGCGGATCAAGTCGGTGCTGTTCGAGAACCTCGACGAGATCTGCAAGCCGGGCGCGATCCTCGCCACCACGACCTCCAGCCTCCCGGTGATCTCGCTGGCCACCGTGACGAGCCGACCGCAGGACGTCGTCGGGATGCACTTCTTCAACCCGGCCCCGGTCATGAAGCTGGTCGAGGTGGTGAGCACGGTCAGCACCTCCGACGAGGTCGCCGAGACCACCCGCGCGCTGTGCGACAAGGTCGGCAAGGTCGCGGTGTCGTGCGGCGACCGTGCCGGCTTCATCGTCAACGCGCTGCTGTTCCCCTACCTCAACGACGCGGTCAAGATGCTCGAGGCGCACTACGCCACGGCCGACGACATCGACACCGCCATGAAGTACGGCTGTGCGCTCCCGATGGGACCCTTCGAGCTGCTCGACGTGGTCGGCAACGACGTGTCGCTGGCGATCCAGCGCGAGCTCTACCTGGAGTTCCGCGAGCCCGGCTTCGCCCCGGCGCCGCTGCTCGAGCACCTGGTCACGGCCGGCTACCTCGGGCGCAAGACCCAGCGCGGTTTCCGCGACTACACCGTGCGCTGACCCGCCGCGCGGAGCATCACCTCGCCTGACTGCGAGGATGGGGGCATGACCGATCGCGTCGAGCTCTTCCGGGGGCAGGAGCACGTCGTGCGCACGGTGACCGGGTCGGCCTCGACCAAGCCCTACCGCTGTCCGGGCTGCCACCAGGCGATCCGGCCCGCGACGCCGCACACGGTGGCCTGGCCGGTGCTGCCGACGTCGTTCGCCAGGGACGCGGAGGGCCTCGACGAGCGCCGGCACTGGCACAACGCCTGCTGGGCGGCGCGCGACCGACGGCGCTGAGGCACCCGGGTCGCGAACCCGCACCTGGGTGCGCGAGGCGACGCCGACTCCGCCAGAATGCGGGGCATGGCCGAGCCGATCCGCGCGAACTCCGTCCTCCCCGCCCGCCGCGAGGCGGTGACCCTGCACACCGTCGACGGTCTCGAGCTGGTCGGGGAGCTCGCGCTGCCGCCCGAGACCGATCCCGTCGCGACGCTGGTGTGCCTGCACCCACTGCCGACCCACGGCGGCATGATGGACAGCCACGTCTTCCGCAAGGCGGCGTTCCGGCTTCCGGCTCTGGCCGGGATCGCGGTGCTGCGCTTCAACACCCGAGGCACCTCGAGCCTCCAGGGCACCAGCCAGGGCGAGTTCGACCAGGCCGAGGGTGAGCGGCACGACGTGGCGGCGGCGCTGGAGTACGCGGAGTTCCACGACCTGCCGCACATCTGGCTGCTGGGCTGGTCCTTCGGCACCGACCTGGCCCTCATGCACGGCCTGGACCCGGTCGTCGAGGGTGCGGTGCTGCTCTCGCCGCCCCTGCGCTTCAGCAGGCAGGAGCACCTGGAGGCCTGGGGTGCGTCGGGCAAGCCGCTGAGCGCGATCGTGCCCGAGCACGACGACTACCTGCAGCCGCCCGCGGCGCGGGAGCGCTTCGCCGCAGTGCCGCAGGCCGAGGTGGAGGGCGTCGAGGGCGCCAAGCACCTGTGGGTGGGCGACGCCGAGAAGGTCCTGGACCTGGTGGTGGCGCGCGTCGCGCCGGGCGTCGCAGTTCCCCTGCCGCGCGAGTGGGACGGCCCGATGGAGACCGCCGACACCAGCGGCTACGCCGACCGGACGACGGCGTCGTTCAAGGACGTGCCCCGCTGAGCCGGCCTGGTGCGGCCTAGCGTGCAGCCTGCCGAGGGATGACGACCTCGCGCATGATCAGCAGGATCGCCGCTGCCGTGGGTACGGCGAGCAGCGCACCGACCACGCCCAGCAGCGACGCGCCGACGAGCGCGGCGATCACGATCACCGAGCCCGGGATGTCGACCGAGCGCGACATCACCTTGGGGTAGATGACGTAGTTCTCGAACTGCTGGTAGACGACGTAGAAGATCAGGCAGTAGAGGCCGGTCTGCGGGTCCGTGGCGAACCCGATCGCCGTGACGATCACGGCACCGAGCGTGGCGCCGATCATCGGGATCACGTCGAGCAGCGCGACGACGGCGGCCAGCGCCACGGCGTACTCGCCGAGGCCGACCACGAACAGGAAGATCAGCGACGTGATGCCCGCGGCGAGGGCGACCACGAACGCGCCGGAGACGTAGGCACCGACGTTGTCAAGGATCCGGTCGCCGAGCGAGGACACCCGCTCCCGGCGGCTGGCCGGGGCGAGGCTGTAGATGGCCCGCTTGGTGTGGTGCAGGGAGGCCAGGAAGTAGAGCATCAGCACGATCACGATGAAGGTGTTGGCCAGGAAGGACAGCAGCTTGACGCCCACGCCGACCACACCGCCGAAGACGGTGGACCCCAGGCTGGCCTTCTCGATCATCTTCTGGAGTCGTTCGAGCAGGTTGTACTGCTCGTCGTACTTCTGGATCGTGCGGTTCGTCTGCAGCTGGTCGAACCAGCCGGGTGCGTTCTCGATGATCTTGGTGACCTGGTCGCTGATCACCGGGACCAGGGCCGTGACGAACAGCGCCACCGCCCCCAGCACCGCCACGATCACGACCAGCACGGCGAGCCCGCGTCGGAGTCCGCGCCTGCTCAGCCACTCGACGAGCGGGTTGAGTCCCACGGCCAGGAACGCCGCCACGACGACCAGCACCAGCACCGACCCGATCGAGAGCAGCCGGCCGCCGAGCCAGAAGGCCAGCAGCGCACCGATCGCCCCGAAGAAGCCGATCCCGAAGGGCGAGCGGTGGTGCAGCGGCTCCTCGGGGGGAGCGGTCAGGGCGGGGGACCGGCCGCCGTCCCGGGCGCGTCGTGTCACGCGCCCGGCGCGCGCGGCCCCGGCCCTCACGCGCTGGGCTCGGCCTTCGACGCGACGTCGGTCGCCGGTCCCTGCGACTTCGCCGGCTTGCTGTCGGCGTCGTCGTCGCCGAAGCCGGTGATCACGTCGCGCAGCGCCCCGAGCTGCGCCACGATCGCGTCGCGACGCTTCTGGTAGCGGTCGACCTCGTGCTTGAGCGTCTCGAGCTGACGCTCGGCCTCGGCCTCGCCGGAGGCGGTGAACGTGGCCGCCTGGGTCTGCGCGGAGGACACGATCTGCTCGGCCTCGCGGCGCGCATGGCTGAGCAGTCGGTCGGACTCGGTCTGGGCCGTCTTGCGCTGCTCGGCGGCCTGCTCGACGGCGGCGCGGGCACGCTGCTCGGCCGCCCGCGAGCGCTCCTCGGCCTCCGCGACCAGCTTGGCGGTCTCGGCGGTCGCGCTGCTGTGGTGCTCCGCGGCCTCGCGGGTCAGACGCTCCTTCTCGACCGCCAGGGTCCGGCGTGCCTCCTGCACCTCGCGGTCCGCGGCGGCGCGGGCCTGCTCGGCCTCCCGCTTGGCCGCGGTGCGCAGTGCGTTGGTCTCCTGCTCGGCGGCGAGGCGGAGCTGCTCACTCTCGCGCTTGGCCGAGGCCAGGAGGTCCTCGGCCTCGGCCCGGGCCATCGCCCGCTCCTGCTCCACGTCGGCCATCGCCCGGGTGCGGGTCTCGTCGAGCTCCTTGAGCTGGACCATCCGCATGTCCTCGGCGTCGCGCGCGGCCTGCGCCATGAGCACGTCGGCGTCCTTGGTGGCGCGCCGGCGCATTTCCTCGGCCTGGGCCTTCGCCTGGGCCAGCACGTCGTCGGACTGCTCCTCCGCGAGGCGCAGCATCTCCGAGGCGCGTCCGCCGAGTCCGGCGTAGGTGGGGTTCTGGTGCTCGTCGAGCGAGGCCTGGGCCTCCGACAGCTCCTGCTCGAGGGCGGCCATCCGGGCGCGGGCCTCGTTGAGGCTGGCGGTCAGACCGGCCTTCTCCCCGGCCAGCGTGTGGATCTGGCGGTCCACGACCGACGGGTCGTAGCCGCCGCGGCGCACGACCGGGAACGTGATGCGCGACCCGCCGGAAGGGGGGATCGCCGGGGGGCCCTGCTGCGTCGGCGGACCCTGCCGGGCCGGGGCGGCGTCGCGCGACGGGGGACGTTGCTCCTGGTCGGGCGCCTGCTTGGCGGACACGGCCGGGATCACCTGGGTCGCCTCGTCGTCGGAGCCCTTCCGCGAGGAGGCATCGTCCTCGGCGTCGTCGTCGAAGATGGACAGGCCAGGTCGGTCGCTCATCGGAATCCTCCGTCGTCATGCTCGAGTGCAGCGGACACAGTCTCGCGGACATCCCAGGGTAAACACGTGAGGCACCCCGTGCGGGGTGCCTCACATGGCTGAATTTCTTCGGGATCGACGGCCGAGCGAGTCGAACCGGTCGCTCACACGCCCCGGAAGCGGTTGATCTGGTCGAGGTGCGTGGCCCGCATCTCCTCGTTGCGCACGCCGAGCCCCTCCTCGGGAGCCAGGCAGAGCACGCCGACCTTGCCCTGGTGCAGGTTGTGGTGCACGTCCAGCGCCGCCTGCCCGACCTCGGCGAGGGGGTAGGTCCGCGACAGCGTCGGGTGGATCTTGCCCTTGGCGATCAGCCGGTTGGCCTCCCACGACTCGCGGTAGTTGGCGAAGTGCGAGGAGATGATCCGCTTGAGGTTCATCCAGAGGTAGCGGTTGTCGTACTCGTGCATGTAGCCGCTGGTGGAGGCGCAGGTCGTGATGGTGCCGCCCTTGCGGGTGACGTACACGCTGGCACCGAAGGTCTCACGGCCCGGGTGCTCGAACACGATGTCGATGTCCTCCCCGCCGGTGAGCTCACGGATCCGGGCGCCGAACCGCTTCCACTCCTGGGGGTCCTGGGTGTGCTCGTCCTTCCAGAAGGTGTAGTCCTCCTCGGAGCGGTTGATGATCAGCTCGGCACCCATCCTGCGGGCGATGGCGGCCTTCTCCTCGCTGGAGACGACGCAGACCGGGGTGGCGCCTCCGTTGAGGGCGTACTGCGTCGCGAAGCCGCCGAGACCACCGGAGGCGCCCCAGATCAGCACGTTGTCGCCCTGCTTCATGTCGCCGCCGTTCTTGCTGACCAGCTGCCGGTACGCCGTGCAGTTGACCAGCCCGGGGGAGGCGGCCTCCTCCCAGGTGAGGTGCTCTGGCTTGGGCATCAGCTGGTTGGACTTCACCAGCGCGACGTCGGCGAGACCGCCGAAGTTGGTCTCGAAGCCCCAGATCCGCTGCTGCGGGTCGAGCATCGTGTCGTTGTGCCCGTCGGGGTCCTCGAGCTCCACCGAGAGGCAGTGCGCGACGACGCGGGCGCCCGGCTTCCATCGGGTGACGCCGGGGCCGGTCTTGAGCACCACGCCAGAGAGGTCGGAGCCGACGACGTGGTAGGGCAGGTCGTGACGCCGGGTGAGCTCGGACAGCCGTCCGTAGCGCTCGAGGAACCCGAAGGTCGAAACCGGCTCGAAGATCGAGGTCCAGACGGTGTTGTAGTTGATCGCCGACGCCATCACCGCGACCAGCGCCTCGCCCGGACCCAGCTCGGGGAGCGGCACCTCCTCCACGTGCAGGCTCTGACGGGGGTCCTTGTCGCGGGCCGCGAGACCCTCGAACATGTCGACCTCGTCCTTGTGCACCGTGGCCGCGCGGTAGGACTCCGGCAGGGGGAGGGCGGCGAAGTCCTCCGGCGAGGCGTCGTCGGCCGTGATGGCGTCGAGGATCTGGTTCACGTCACGCTCCTGGTGGGGCCGACCGTCGGCTGCCCGTCGTTGCCCGGAACATACCGACGAGTAATGGCGTCTGTCAGCGGGGTGTGACCTATCTGGCGCTCGGAGAACCGGAGGGCGCGGCGTCCGGACCCTTGCGTCGCCTGTTCGGGAGCGCCGAATGACGAGCGCGGGCTGGCGCAACGGACCGGTGCTTCCCTACCGTCGGAGTTCGATCACCCACGCCTACGCCACGCCCACCGGACCGGGAGGCCGCATGTCGACGCAGGACCCCAGCCGCACGGAGCGGTCCGCCGGCCTGAAGCTGCGCCGCTCGGCCCTGCTCGGCGCCGTCTTCCTGATGGCCACCAGTGCGATCGGGCCGGGCTTCATCACCCAGACCGCGAGCTTCACGGTCCAGCTGGGGGCCGCCTTCGCCTGCGCGATCGTGCTCTCGGTGCTGGTCGACATCGCGGTGCAGCTCAACGTGTGGCGGGTGATCGGGATCTCGGGCCTGCGCGCGCAGGAGATCGGGAACCGGGTGCTGCCCGGCGTCGGCTACCTGATGTCGGCACTGGTGATCGTCGGCGGACTGGTCTTCAACATCGGCAACGTGGCTGGCAGCGGGCTCGGCACCGACGCGATGTTCGGCCTCGACCCGAGGATCGGCGGCGTGCTCTCCGCGCTGCTCGCCATCGCGATCTTCCTGTCCCGCCGTGCCGGAGTCGCCCTGGACCGGTCGGTGGTGCTGCTCGGCCTGCTGATGATCGGCGCCACGCTGGTCATCGCGGTGACGTCGCGGCCGCCCGTCGGCGAGGCGGTGCGCAGCGTCGTGGCACCCGACACGTTCGACTTCGTGGCGGTGACCACGATCATCGGCGGCACGGTCGGCGGCTACATCACCTACGCCGGGGCGCACCGGCTGCTCGACAGCGGTCAGACCGGTCCCGAGAACGTCCGCAGCATCAGCCGCAGCTCGATCGTGAGCATCCTGGTCACCGGCGTGATGCGCGCACTGCTCTTCCTGGCCATCCTCGGGGTGGTGGCCGGCGGCACCGAGCTGTCCAGCAGCGACCCGGCCGGCAGCGCCTTCGAGTCGGCGGCCGGCACCTTCGGTCGCGTGATGTACGGCGTGATCCTCTGGGCCGCGGCCCTGACCTCGGTCATCGGGGCGGCCTACACGTCGGTGTCGTTCATGACCACGTCCCGCACGGCTGAGCGGACCCGCAACCTGCTCACCGTCGGCTTCATCGGGCTCTCCGCCCTGGTCTTCGTGCTGCTCCAGGAAACCCCGGTGACGCTGCTGCTGTTCGCCGGCACCTTCAACGGCCTGCTCCTGCCGATCGGGTTCGGGGTGCTGCTCTACGCCGCGTGGCGCCGACGCGACCTGCTCGACGGCTACCGCTACCCGGTGGCACTGCTCGTGCTGGGGGTGCTCGCCTGGCTGGTCACGCTGTACCTCGGCTACAAGGCGGTCATCGGGCTGAGCGCCCTGTGACCCGGCCGGTGGTCGACCTCAACAGCGACGTCGGCGAGTCCTTCGGACGCTGGCAGCTCGGTGACGACGCAGCCATGCTCGCCCTGGTCACGAGTGCCAACGTGGCGTGCGGCTTCCACGCCGGTGATCCCCGCACCCTGCGCCTCACCTGCGAGACCGCGGCGAGGCGAGGAGTGGTGGTGGGCGCCCAGGTGGGCTACCGCGACCTGGCCGGCTTCGGGCGTCGCTTCATCGACGTGGACCCGCTCGAGCTGACCGACGACGTGCTCTACCAGATCGGTGCGCTGGAGGCGATGGCGAAGGCGTCCGGCACCTCGGTGCGCTACGTCAAGCCGCACGGCGCGCTCTACAACACCGCGGTGCACCACCAGCAGCAGGCCCAGGCGGTCGTCGACGCGGTCCTGGCCTACGACCCGTCGCTCCCGCTGCTCGGCCTCCCCGGGTCGGCCCTGCTCGCCGCCGGTGAGCGAGCCGGGCTGCGAACCGTCCGCGAGGCGTTCGCGGACCGGGCCTACACGCCCGAGGGGACCCTGGTGTCCCGACGCGAGGAGGGGGCGGTGCTGCACGACCCGGACGTCGTCGGTGCGCGCGTCGTGCAGATGGTCACCGAGGGGTCGGTGGTCGCCGTGGACGGCAGCATCGTCGCGCTAGAGGCCGACTCGGTGTGCGTGCACGGCGACTCCCCGGGTGCGGTCGAGATGGCCGCAGCGGTCCGGTCCCGGCTCGACGAGGCGGCCGTGGACGTGCGGGCCTTCGTGTGAACGTCCTGCCGTACGGCGACCGTGCGCTCCTCCTGGAGCTGGACGACCCGGCCCGGGTCGTCGCGTGGACGGACGCAGTCCGCACCGCCGACCTGACGGGCGTGGCCGACCTCGTGCCGGCCGCGGAGACGCTGCTGGTCGTCGCGGAGGACGGCGCCGACGTGGTCGCCGTACGCCACGCCCTGGAGCGGCTGGACGTGGGCGAGGGGTCGGTGCCGGACGACGGCGGCGACCCGGTCGAGATCCCGGTGGCCTACGACGGACCGGACCTGGCCGACGTGGCCGCGTTGACCGGCCTGACGCCGGAGGAGGTGGTCGCCGCGCACACCGGCACCACGTGGCGGGTCGCCTTCGGCGGCTTCGCCCCCGGGTTCGGCTACCTGGTCGGCGACGCGTCGTCGGGAGACCGGCTGCACGTGCCCCGCCGGGACGAGCCGCGCACGCGGGTGCCGGCCGGGTCCGTCGGTCTGGCGGGGGAGTTCAGCGGCGTCTACCCGCGTGAGTCGCCCGGGGGCTGGCAGCTGATCGGCACCACCGAGCTGACGATGTGGGACCTCGAGCGTGACCCGCCGGCCCTGCTGCGCCCGGGGGCCGTCGTGCGCTTCGTCCGGGCGGACCGGTGAGCACGGCCCTGCGCGTGCAGGCCACTGGGCCGCTGTGCCTGGTCGAGGACCTCGGCCGGCGCGGGCACGCCGGCATCGGTGTCGGACGGTCCGGTGCGGCGGACCGCTCGGCGCTGCGGCTGGCCAACCGGGTGCTGGGCAACCGCGAGGACGCGGCCGCCCTGGAGGTGACGCTCGGCGGTCTGGAGGTCGAGGTCGTCGGCGGGCCCGTGTGCTTCTGCGTCACCGGCGCCCCTGCGTCGGTCAGCGTCGACGGCCGGGCGGTGGGCGCCTATGCCGTCAGCACGGCGGCTGCCGGGGCGGTGATCCGGGTCGGCGTCCCCACGGCCGGTCTGCGGTCCTACCTGGGTGTGCGGGGCGGCATCGACGTTCCTGCCGTGCTCGGCTCGCGCAGCCACGACGTGATGGCCGGGCTGGGCCCACCGCCGCTGACGCCGGGCGACGAGGTTCCGGTGGGAGCGGCCTCCGGCACGCTGCCGGTCTCGGACGTCCTGCCCCCGCCTCGGCTCGACCAGGACGTGGTCCTCGAGGCCATACGCGGCCCGCGCGACACCTGGGTCGCCGACGCCGAAATGTTGGTCGGCACCACGTGGACGGTCACCGACCGGAGCAACCGGGTGGGCATGCGGCTGACCGGCCCCGAGGACCGGTTGCTCCGGCACCGCGACGACGACCGGGAGCTCCCCAGCGAGGGCGCCTGCCGCGGCGCCGTGCAGGTGCCGCCCAGTGGCGAGCCGGTGGTCTTCCTGGCCGACCACCCGGTGACGGGCGGCTACCCGGTCGTGGCCGTCGTGGTGGACGCGGACGTGGACCGGGCCGCGCAGGTGCGCCCCGGACAGACCCTCCGCTTCCGGTGGCGGACGACGGGAGGGTGACTCCTCAGCCGGCGGGCTGGACGAGCTCGACGAGCACGCCGCCGGCGTCCTTGGGGTGCACGAAGTTGACCCGGCTGTCCGACGTGCCACGTCGCGGCTCGTCGTACAGCAGTCGCAGGCCGCGCTCGCGCAGCACCGCGCAGACCCGGTCGAGGTCGGTGACGCGGTAGGCCAGCTGCTGCAGGCCCGGGCCCGAACGGTCCAGGAACTTCGCGATCGTCGAGGAGTCGTTCAGCGGTGCAAGCAGCTGGATGCACTGGTCGGTGTCGCCGATCCCCACCATCGCCTCGCGGACGCCCTGCTCCTCGTTGGTCTCCTCGTGCCGGACCTCCATCCCGAAGGCGTCGCGGTAGAACGCGATGGCCTCGTCGAGGTCGGGAACGGCCACGCCGACGTGGTCGATGCAGACGAACAGGTCACCGGGGACGTCGAGGCTCATCCGCTCATCGTCGTACGGCGAGGGCGGCGTCGCGAGGGACTGTGACTTGTTCCTCACGCTGAACCGGTCACCGCCCCTCCCGGCGGTCGCCGTGCGTGGGTATCGTCCGAACCATCCAGTCGAACAGCAGGAGGCCCGTCATGTCCGGATCCGTCATCGTCGCCGGTGCTCGCACCCCGATCGGCCGCCTGCTCGGCGGGCTCAAGGACCAGTCGGCCGCCGAGCTCGGCGGCGTCGCCATCAAGGGCGCCCTGGAGAAGGCCGGCGTGTCCGGCGACCAGGTCGACTACCTGATCATGGGCCAGGTCATCTCGGCCGGTGCCGGCCAGAACCCGGCCCGCACCGCGGGCATCGCCGGCGGCCTGCCCATGTCGATGCCGTCGATCACGATCAACAAGGTCTGCCTCTCGGGCATCAACGCGATCGCGATGGCCGACCAGATGATCCGTGCGGGTGAGCACGAGATCGTCGTCGCGGGCGGCATGGAGTCGATGACCAACGCCCCGCACCTGCTGCCCAAGTCCCGCTCCGGCTTCAAGTACGGCGATGTCGCGCTCGTCGACGCGATGGCCTACGACGCGCTCTACGACCAGTCCACCGAGCAGGCGATGGGCGCCCTGACCGAGCAGTGCAACGCCGCGGCCGCCCAGCTCTCGCGCGAGGAGCAGGACGAGTTCGCCGCCCGTTCGCACCAGCGTGCGGCCGAGGCCCAGAAGAACGGTCTGTTCGACGACGAGGTCGTGCCGGTCGAGATCCCGCAGCGCAAGGGCGACCCGGTCGTCGTGTCGCAGGACGAGGGCGTGCGCGGCGACACCACGGCCGAGAGCCTGTCCAAGCTGCGGCCCGCGTTCGACAAGGGCGGCACGATCACCGCCGGATCGGCGTCCCAGATCTCCGACGGCGCCTGCGCGGTCGTGGTGATGAGCAAGGCCAAGGCGGAGGAGCTCGGACTGTCCTGGATCGCCGAGATCGGCGCGCACGGCCAGGTCGCCGGCCCCGACTCGACCCTGCAGCTGCAGCCCTCCAACGCGATCCTCAAGGCGTGCGAGAAGGAGGGCATCAAGCCCGCCGACCTCGACCTGGTCGAGATCAACGAGGCCTTCGCGGCCGTCGGCATCGTCTCGGCCCGTGAGCTCGGTGTCGACGAGGACAAGGTCAACGTCAACGGCGGCGCGATCGCCCTGGGTCACCCGGTCGGCATGTCCGGTGCCCGGATCGCGCTGCACCTCGCGCTCGAGCTCCAGCGCCGCGGTGGCGGGACGGGTGCGGCCGCGCTGTGCGGCGGCGGTGGCCAGGGCGACGCCCTGATCCTGCACGTCCCCGCGTGAGCCGTCCGGCGTCCGGGTCGTCCCTCGGGGGTCGGCGCTCGCGGGCCGACGTCCCGGCGCTGGTGGAGCGCGCCCGGGAGGGCGACGCGCGGGCCGTGGCGCGGCTGATCTCGCTGGTCGAGGACGCCTCACCGGTCCTGCGCGAGGTGATGGCCGGGTTGGCGCCGCACACCGGCAACGCCCAGATCGTCGGCATCACCGGCCCGCCCGGCGTGGGCAAGTCGACCTCGACCAACGCACTCGTCACGGCGCTGCGCGCCGCCGACAAGCGGGTCGGGGTGCTGGCGGTGGACCCGTCCTCGCCCTTCTCCGGCGGCGCCCTGCTGGGGGACCGGGTCCGGATGCAGGACCACGCGCTCGACCGGGGCGTCTACATCCGCTCGATGGCGTCGCGAGGGCACCTCGGCGGTCTGTCCTGGTCGACTCCGCAGGCGCTGCGGGTGCTCGACGCGGCGGGCTGCGACGTGGTGCTGATCGAGACGGTCGGCGTCGGCCAGAGCGAGGTCGAGATCGCCGGCCTCGCCGACACGACCCTGGTGCTGACCGCGCCGGGCATGGGCGACGGCATCCAGGCGGCCAAGGCGGGCATCCTCGAGATCGGCGACGTCTTCGTCGTCAACAAGGCCGACCGGGACGGCGCCGACCAGGTGCGCCGCGAGCTGCGCACCATGATCGGGCTGGCGGAGCGCTCGGCGGACAGCTGGCGGCCGCCGATCGTGCTGACCGTCGCCCAGACCGGGCAGGGCGTCGACGAGGTCGTCGAGCGGATCGAGGAGCACCGGGTCTGGCTGACCGGGTCCGGTGAGCTGGACCGCCGACGCGTACGACGGGCGCGCGACGAGATCGAGGCGATCGCGGTGACCGACCTGCGCCAGCGGTGGGGTGACGTGCACGCGCGCACCGAGCTCGACGAGCTCGCGGAGCGGGTGGTTGCGGGGGAGTCCGACCCCTACGCCGCCGCCGACGCGCTGCTGGAGAGCTACACCGACGCCTGAGGTGGCCGCGCGCCTCCACCATCCCCAGGCCCGGCTTTGCTAGGAATGCCTTGGCCCCTGCGCCTCGTGCGTGACCGGGGCCGTTCCCCAACCTCGGACGGAGCCAGAGATGAAGAAGCTGCTGGGCATCGTGGTGATCGCCTTCGCGCTGTTCTTCCTCCTGACGCAGCCGCAGAACGCCGCCGACGCCGTCAAGGGTGCGGGCGGGGTCGTGGAGGACGCCTTCAACGCCGCGATCTCCTTCATCAGCGCCCTGTTCAGCTAGAGCATGTCCGTCCTTCCCGGGGGATCCTGGTTGCGCTCGGTGCGCGACTCCCGGGTGCGTCGACGGCTGCTGCGTGACGAGGACTCCCGCGAGGACATCGTGGACGAGGTGCACCACCACTGGGTGGTCTACCTGGTGCCGTGGCTCGAGGGCTGCCTGGCGATCGGCGCGCTGATCGGCGGCGTGCTGGCCGACATGGGCTTCGCCTGGTTCGCGTTCCTGGTGGCGTTCGCCCTGGCGGCGCACGCGTCGTTCCGGGCCCTGGTGGAGTTCATGGACGTCTTCGTCATCACCAACATGCGGGTATTCCGCGTCACCGGGGTGCTCTCCAGCAAGCACGCCACGACGCCGCTCGCGCGGATCCTCGACATCACCGTGGACCAGCCGTTCCTGGGCCTGGTGCTGGGCTACGGCCACTTCACGTTCGAGTCCGCCGCGCAGGAGCAGGGGCTGCGCGACATCCGCTTCGTGGCCGACCCGCTCGCGCGCGACCTGGTCATCCAGCGCCACGTGCAGCAGTCCGGTCTGCGCGGCCCGCGCCCCTTCGGCCGCTGACGGGCTGCCAGGCTGACAGGGTGACGCGCATGCGCAAGAAGCTGGCCTTCGATCCCATCGACGAGGCCGCCCGGCAGTGGGGCCTGCGGTGGGGGGCCGTGGACCAGATGCATGCCGTGACCTCGCTGATGCGGGTGCAGCAGCTGGTGCTCAACCAGCTCGACGAGATCCTGAAGCCGCACGGGCTGTCCTTCGCGCGCTACGAGGCGCTGGTGCTGCTCACCTTCTCGCGCCGCGGGTCGCTGCCGCTCGGCAAGATGGGCGAGCGGCTCCAGGTGCATGCCACGTCCGTGACGTCGATCGTGGACCGGCTCGAGGCAGCCGGGCACGTCGTACGCCGGCGGCATCCCGACGACGGCAGGGCGGTGCTGGCCGAGATCACCGGCGCCGGGCGCGCGGTCGTCGAGGCGGCGACGGCCGACCTGGTGGGTGCGCGCTTCGCCCTCGCCGACGTCCCCGCCGGCGACCTCAGGGCGCTCTCGGAGCTGCTGCGCCCGGTCCGCGAGGCAGCGGGCGACTTCTGAGGGCGGGTCTCGTGCGCGTTCGACGTAGTTAGTTGGACGTCCTACTATCTTGGTATGCCGTCCGACAGCACCCGTCCCGAGTCCGCCCGCAGCCGCTGGGAGCAGCGCTACGAGAGGTCCCGGGTGCGCGACGCCGACTTCAGCACGCTGTCCGGGCTCGAGGTGGAGCCGGCCTATGGCACCGACGACTCCGAGTGGCCGGGGGAGTTCCCGTTCACCCGCGGGCTCTACCCGACCGGCTACCGCGGTCGGGCCTGGACGATCCGGCAGTTCGCCGGCTTCGGCAACGCGCAGCAGACCAACGAGCGCTACAAGATGATCCTCAACCGCGGCGGCGGCGGCCTCTCGGTCGCCTTCGACATGCCCACGCTGATGGGACGCGACTCCGACGACCCCATGAGCCTGGGCGAGGTCGGTCACTGCGGTGTGGCGGTGGACACCGCCGCCGACATGGACGTGCTCTTCGAGGGGATTCCGCTGCAGGACGTCACGACGTCGATGACGATCAGCGGGCCGGCGGTGCCGGTGTTCTGCATGATGCTGGTCTCGGCCGAACGGCAGGGGATCGACACCGGCGCCCTGAACGGCACCCTGCAGACCGACATCTTCAAGGAGTACATCGCGCAGAAGGAGTGGCTCTTCGGCCCTGAGCCGCACCTGCGCCTGATCGGCGACCTGATGGAGTACTGCGCCGAGAAGATCCCCGCCTACAAGCCGCTCTCGGTGTCCGGCTACCACATCCGCGAGGCCGGCTCCACCGCCGCGCAGGAGCTCGCCTTCACGCTCGCCGACGGCTTCGGGTACGTCGAGCTGGGGCTGTCGCGCGGCATGGACGTCGACGACTTCGCCCCCGGGCTGTCGTTCTTCTTCGACAGCCACCTCGACTTCTTCGAGGAGATCGCGAAGTTCCGCGCGGCCCGCCGGATCTGGGCGACCTGGCTGCGTGACGTCTACGGCGCGAGGACCGAGAAGGCGCAGTGGATGCGCTTCCACACCCAGACGGCCGGTGTCTCGCTCACCGCGCAGCAGCCCTACAACAACGTGGTGCGCACCGGCATCGAGGCGCTCGCGGCGGTGCTCGGCGGCACCAACTCGCTGCACACCAACGCCCTCGACGAGACGCTCGCGCTGCCGTCGGAGCAGGCCGCCGAGATCGCGCTGCGCACGCAGCAGGTGATCATGGAGGAGACCGGCGTGGTCAACGTCGCCGACCCGCTCGGCGGCTCCTGGTACGTCGAGGCGCTGACCGACAAGCTCGAGGCCGAGGCCTACGAGATCTTCGACAAGGTGCTGTCCCTGGGGGGCTCGACCACGTCCGCGCGCGACCACGAGACGCTCGCGGCCCAGGTGCGGGAGAACATCGGCACCCCCGTCGGCGCGTGGCCGATGACCCGCGGCATCCTGCGCGGCATCGAGGACGGCTGGTTCATGTCCGAGATCGCCGAGGCGGCATTCGTCTACCAGACCGCCCTGGAGAAGGCCGACAAGCTGGTCGTCGGCGTCAACTGCCACCGGGAGTCGGTGACCCACGACCTCGAGATCCTGCGGGTCTCCCACGAGGTCGAGGTGGAGCAGGTGCGTGAGCTCGCTGCTCGCCGTACGGCTCGGGACCAGGAGGTCGTCGACGCCGCGCATCGCGACGATGCTCGACGTCGCGCGCACGGACGGCAACATGATCCCGGCGATGCTCGAGGCCTGCCGGGCGGAGGCGTCGCTCGGGGAGATCTGCGACGCGCTGCGCGCCGAGTGGGGCGAGTACCGCGAGCCGGCCCGCTTCTGACCGTCCGGTTGCCGCCGGCCGGGGGCGCATCGGACAAGATAGGGACATGACCCAGCAGCCGTTCTCACGTCCCGGCGCCGTCGACCTGTCCGGCCTCAAGCGCCCGGCCCCGACAGCGCCCTCCTCCGGCCCCCCGGGCCGCGTCCGGCGGCGGCGCGGCGGGTGCCTACTCCGTGGCGCTCGACGAGCAGAACATCCAGGGCCACCTCGAGGCGTCCATGGACGCACCGGTCCTCCTGGTCGTCTACTCGCCGTCGCAGTCGCCCGCGAGCGCCCAGCTCGCGGCGGACCTGGACACCATCGCCGACGAGCTCGAGGGCCGCATCCTGGTCGGCAAGGTCGACGTCGACGTCTCCCCGCAGCTGGCCGAGGCGCTCCAGATCCCCTCCGTGCCGCTGGTCGCGCTGGTCGTGCAGGGCCGGATGATGCCGCTGCTCCAGGACGCGCCGCCCCTCGACCAGCTCCGCCCGCTTGATCGACCAGGTGCTCGAGCAGATGGCCACGCAGGGTGTGACCGGTCGCCACCAGCCGCTGGCGGGTGCGCCTGCGGCCGGCGACGGAGCCGTGCCCGACGAGGAGGCCGTCGACCCGCGCTACGCGCCGGCGCAGGACGCGCTCGCGGCCGGTGACGTGGACGGTGCGGTCGCGGAGTACCAGAAGCTGGTCGACGCGAACCCTGCCGACTCCGAGGCGGCGGGTGGCCTCGCGATGGCCAAGCTGCTGCAGCGCACCGCCGACGTCGACGTCGCGGCTGCGCGCGCCGCCGCCGCCGAACAGCGCGACGACGTCGCCGCCCAGACGATGGTCGCCGACCTCGACATGCTCGGCGGTCACGTCGAGGATGCGTTTGCGCGGCTGGTCGACCTGGTCCGCCGTACGTCCGGGGCGGAGCGGGACGCCGCACGCCAGCACCTGCTCGGCCTCTTCGCGGCGGTCGGCAACGACGACCCGCGCGTGATCAAGGGTCGTCAGGGGCTCGCCTCCGCCCTGTTCTGACCCGCCGGGCTGGTCCGCGCGGGCGAGGGTCAGGCTGCGTGGCTCAGGGCGGTGCCGCAGCGCGGGCAGTGCGCGCGGGCGCAGACGTCGAGCTCCTGGCCGCAGCCGCACACCGGCGGGGCGAGCCGCCAGGCGTCGGTGGCGGGGACCCGGCTCGAGGCCCAAGCGTGCTGTTCGGTGGTCATCTCGCTCACTCCTTCGGTGTCTCGGCTCGTCCCCTCGGGGAGTGTCATCGGCACCGCGGGAGCGCCACCTGAAGGGTCGCTGCCGGGTGGAACCGAGAAGTGACCGAACGGACGACGCACCGCCGCCGTCCGTCTCGTGCCACGATGCGGGCATGAGCGTGATGGCAGCAGACCCCGCGGTGGGCGCGACGGCGCGCTGGCGACAGCGCCGGTCGACCCGCACGGTGGTGGCCGCGGTTGTCACCGTCTCGCTGCTGGGCTGGATGATCGCGAGCGTGGGCTTCGTCGACGACGGGCGGGCCACCGGCGGACAGGCGTTCCTCCTGCTGCCGGCGCTCGTGCTGTGGGCGTTCCTGCGCCGCGTGTCCTACCGCAGGCGCGACATCGCGATCCTGCTGCTGGTCCCGGTCTACGGCCAGTTCCTCTGCGGCGTCATCGTGTCGCGGCTCCTGGCGCTGCCGCGGCGCGACTGGACCCCGCGGCCCGACGAGCTGCCCCGCGTCGTACGCATCCCGCAGGGCCGGGGGGCGTACGTCCTCGCGCCATCGTTCGCGCAGGCCGAGGAGCTGCGGGGCGTGTGGTGCCGCAACGTTCGCCACGCCCATCCCTACGAAAGCGCCGCCGTCGCGCCCCTGATCGGCTGCCAGCCCACGTCCGACTCCGCCGACTGAACCCCGCCAGCGTCCCCGCGTCTGTCGTTGAATAGTCAGTTGTGCCCCGTTGAGTGGTCACTTGCGCCCCCGGGTTGTTGTTGAGTGGTCAGTCGTGTCCCGTCGAGTGGTCACTTGTGTTCCGGTACGGCGACCCTCGGCCTCGCTGCCCCGGGGCTGGACACCTCGCCCGAGTCACGCGGAACATCTTCGAGAATTCCTTTGTGGGTAACGCGATTCGGAGTCGTTCTCGACCCGAAACTGTCGGTGCTCGACCGTAGGCTTCGAGCATGCTCGACACGACCACCCCGCACCCGCAGCCCAGCCACCACGCTGCTGTCAGTGACGTGCTGGGCGTCGATGTGCGGGCGCTCGATGACCGCTCGGTGTTGACGTTCGTGGTCGCGCAGCGACGCAACGCGGACCAGGCCGAGGCCGACCTGCTCGCCGGGGTGGTGCACTGGGCCGACCTGCACCCCGTCACCGAACACCTGGTCGCCGGCCGCTTCGTGGGTGACGCCGGTGCGGGTGCTGCGTCCTGGCCGCTCGACCGCCCGCTGGGCGGGATCCTGCCACCCGACCCGGACGACCAGGGATGTCGCCTCGCGGGGATAGGTGCACCCGAGGTCACCGAGACCGCGGTAGTCGACCTCGCTGCCGCCCTGGGTGTCTCCTACCGGGCCGGGCTGCAGCTGGTCGCCGACACCCTCGAGCTGCACTACCGCCTCCCCCGACTCTGGGCACTCGTGCAGGCCGGCACCCTGGCCGCCTGGAAAGCCCGCCACGTCGCCGCGCAGACCACCCACCTGTCCCAGGCAGCCGCGTTGTTTGTGGACCGGCACCTGTCCGTCCTCGCGCGACGCGGTGACCTACCCCCGAGCAGGGTCCGACCCCTGATCCATGAAGCCCTCCTCCACCACGACCCCGAGGTCGCGGCCGGTGTCGAAGAGGCCGCGTTGGGCAAGCGCGGTGTGTGGTTCGACCACCGTCAGTCCACCGCCACCACCACCCTGACCGGCATCCTGGACACCCTGGACGCGATCGACCTCGACCACACCCTGAGCGACATCGCCGCCCAGCTGAAGAACCTCGGCGACACCGACCACCTCGACACCCGCCGCGCCCACGCCCTCGGCCTCCTCGCCGACCCCCAACGCGCCCTGGACCTCTTCACCCACCCCACCAGCCAGCACCCCGACCAGCAAGACACCGCCGAGACCAGCGCACGCGCCGACTCGACCAACAACACCGCCAACACCACCAACGCCGCAGGCACCGGCAACGAAGGCGACGAGCACGCCGGCGGGCCGTTCCGACGCACCAGCGCCACGGTCTACCTGCACCTCACCCTCGCCGACCTCGCCACCAGCAACCCGGACAACTCCACGCCGACCGGCCCCTTCTGCGGCAGTTGCCACTGCTACGGCGGCGGCACTGCAACCGGCCACAATGCCGACGCACGCGGACTCACGAGTGCGGGTGGGGGCTGGGTGGAGAAGCTCGGGCCCGCGAGCCTGCAGCTCCTGCAGGACTGGCTGACCCGGATCGGGCTGCACGGTCCCGGCGTCACCATCCGCCCCGTCCTGGACATGAACCGCACCGACAACCGCACCGACGCGGTGGACCGGCACGACCCACCCGAGTGGATGCGCGAGCTCGTCATCCTGCGCGACAAGCACTGCGTGTTCCCCGGCTGCGGCATCGACGCCAGATCCTGCGACCTCGACCACATCAAGCCCTACGTCCCCCTCGACGCACGGTGGACCGCCCGGCCAAACCCACGCTGCAATCTCGCGGCCCTGTGCCGCAGACACCACCGGGCCAAGACCCACCGCGCCTGGAGCTACCGACGACGACCACCCGACGAGCCTGATGGCCGCGCCGATGCGCGCGACACCATCGACGGCCCCTGCGGCTACAGCGAGCGCAACCTGAGCCCCGGCTACACCTGGACCAGCCCGCTTGGCTGGACCCTCACCACCCACCCTCTCTGACGATCCTCCACGTCCCCGATGGGCAGGCACTCTCGACCGGGCACGCTCGGTGGAGGGGTCTGCTGCGCGAGCGAACAGCGCGACCGCGCGGCGATCGGCGCTGCGCGGGGTGGTGGTGACTCTCGCCGCCCGTCGGCCTGCATCAGTGCCTCGCGATCGCTGCGTGTTCAGCGTCAGAGAGGACGGACTACCCGCGCCCGGACTCTGTGTACGACGTGCCGGTGCCGTCGAGGGCGCGCAGCGCTGCCTCGATCCGGCGAGCGGTGAAGTCGGCGCAGAGCTCACGCACCTCGGCCGGCGTGCAGAACTGGGCAGAGCGGATCTCCCGCTCCTGCAGCACTGCCTCAGCCGCGACCGAGGACGGCAGGACGCCGCCGTCGAAGACCAGGCAGAGTGCGTCGTCCCAGCCACCCCACGGGGGAAGCCAGTCGGTCAGCAGCAGCGACCCGGCGGCGATGTCGAGCCCGAGCTCCTCCTTGACCTCCCGGGACACCGCCTCGTGCGGAGCCTCCCCGACCTCGACCACGCCTCCCGGCAGGTCCCAGTCCTGCTTGTAGGTCAGCTGGCACAACAGCACCCGGCCGTCGTCGTCACGTACGAGCATCTGGGCGATGGCGCGCTTGCGGGGCAGGAACGAGTTGAGCAGGGCGCGGAACCCGGCCGGGTCCGTCACCGGAGGATCGGTGGCGAGCCGCGCCAGGACGACGACGCCGGTCGCGTCGGGGCGGTCGGCGGTCCCGGGAGTGACGCGCCTGATGCCTTCCCGACGCAGACCGGCGCGGGTCGCGACCCGCAGTGCTCGCTCGTGGCGGGGGTCGACCTCGGCCTCGACGCGCGGCAGGTGCAGCTCGTCGATCGCGTAGTCCACCAGCAGGCGCACGGCGCGGGTCGCGAAGCCCTGGCCTCGCTGTCCGGCGAACAGCGTCCAGGCCAGCGCGCCGGCGCCCGCCTCGGTCTCGCGCACGTGGACCACGCCGACTGCGATGCCGTCGTGCTCGACCAGGAAGCCGTGTCCCTCCGGTGCGACGGGGACGTCGCGGCCCGACCATCGGGCGATCTCGTCGTCGTGGCCGGCCTCCGCCACCGCAGCGTCCGCACTGCGCCAGGGACGCAGGTGCACGACGCCGTCGGTCAGCGTCACGTCGGTCATCTCGTCACCCTAGCCAGGGGGTGGTGCCGGCCGGTCGGGGTCCAGCGCCCACGCCAGCACCGCATCGAGAGGCGTCGGCACCCGGTCGAGGTCGAGCGCGCCCACGAGCGAGCGGGCGTACTGCGCCTTGCGGCCCGAGCGGGTGCCCATGAACCGGTGCAGCTGGTCCTCGACCGAGCGCCCGCGCTGCGCCGGCTGCTTCTGGAACCGCCGCCACGAGAGCAGCTCGCCCTCGGTCGAGACGACGTCCTCCACCCGGTCGACGCCGAGCGCGCGGATCAGCTCGACCTCCAGGTCGGGGTCGCAGACGAAGACCTCGAGCCGCCCCTGCGCATGCACCCGGGCGCGAGCGAAGTACCCGAGCTCGGCGGCGTCGCACAACCCGGCCAGGCGTACGCCGGGCAGCCGGCCGACCTGCCGACGGATCTCGGTGGCGCCGCCCATCGCCCGCACCTCGACGCCGCTGGCCCGCAGGTCGAGGTCACGCCGGGTGGCGAGCACCTCGAGCGCAACCCGGTCGCTGGCGCCCTCGACGAGCACCACCGACCGGGTCGCGACCACGAGTCAGCCCGGTGTGCCGTCAGCCTGGGGACGGAGCCACAGCGTCGCCAGGGGCGGCACCGTGATCGTCGCGGACGCCGGCTGGCCGTGCTGGCCCTCGCCGTCGGCCCGCACGGTGCCCAGGTTGCCGACCCCCGAACCGGCGTAGACGCCGGCGTCGGTGTTGAGCACCTCGGTCCACGCGCCGGCCCGCGGCAGCCCGAGCCGGTAGTCGTGGTGCGGCACCGCGGAGAAGTTCGCCACGCACACCAGCGGACCGTCGGCCGGGTCCTTGGGGAAGCGGATGAAGCTGAACGTGTTGTTGCTGGAGTCGTTGGCGTCGATCCAGGAGAAGCCGGAGCCCTCGGTGTCCAGCGACCACAGCGCGCTGGTCTCGCGGTAGATCCGGTTCATGTCGCGCACCAGCGAGTGCACCCCGCGGTGGTCGGGGTTGTCGAGCAGCCACCAGTCGAGCTCGCGGCTCTCGGCCCACTCCGACTCCTGGCCGAACTCCGATCCCATGAACAGCAGCTGCTTGCCGGGGTGCGCCCACATGTAGGCCAGGTAGGTGCGCAGGTTGGCCAGCTGCTGCCAGCGGTCGCCCGGCATCTTGCGCAGCAGCGAGCCCTTGCCGTGCACGACCTCGTCGTGGCTGATCGGCAGCACGTAGTTCTCGGAGTAGGCGTAGACCAGCGAGAAGGTCATCTGACCGTGGTGGTACTGGCGGTGCACCGGGTCGTTCTGCACGTAGCCGAGGCTGTCGTGCATCCAGCCCATGTTCCACTTCAGCCCGAAGCCCAGCCCGCCCAGGTGGGTGGGTCGCGTGACGCCCGGCCAGGACGTGGACTCCTCGGCGATCGTGATGACGCCCGGGACCCGCTTGTACGCCGTCGCGTTCATCTCCTGCAGGAACGTCACCGCCTCGAGGTTCTCGCGGCCGCCGTAGACGTTCGGCGTCCACTGGCCGTCCTCGCGGGAGTAGTCGAGGTAGAGCATCGAGGCGACCGCGTCGACGCGCAGCCCGTCGACGTGGAACTCCTCGAACCAGTAGAGCGCGTTGGAGACCAGGAAGTTGCGGACCTCCGCGCGCCCGAAGTTGAAGACGTAGGTGCCCCAGTCGGGGTGCTCCCCGCGGGACGGGTTCGGGTCCTCGTAGAGCGGGGTGCCGTCGAAGCGCGCCAGCGCGAACTCGTCCTTGGGGAAGTGCGCGGGCACCCAGTCGACGATCACGCCGATCCCGGCCTGGTGCAGCCGGTCGATGAGGTGGCGCAGCCCGTCGGGGTCGCCGAAGCGAGCGGTGGGGGCGTAGTACGACGTGACCTGGTAGCCCCACGACCCCCCGAAGGGGTGCTCCATCACGGGCAGGAACTCCACGTGCGTGAAGCCGCTCTCGAGCAGGTAGGGCACCAGCTCGTCCGCGAGCTCGGCGTAGGACTTGCCGCGCCGCCACGAGCCGAGGTGCATCTCGTAGGCCGACATCGGCTTCTCGTGCGCGCCACCCTGGGCCCGCTCGGCCAGCCACGCGTCGTCGTTCCAGGTGTACGTCGACTCGTAGACCACCGACGACTGGGCCGGGGGGACCTCGGTGTGGAACGCCATCGGGTCGGCCTTCTCGCGCCACACGTCGTCGGCGCCGAGCACGATGAACTTGTAGCGCGCACCCGAGGTGACGTCGGGGACGAACAGCTCCCACACCCCGGAGACGCCCAGCTGCCGCATCGGGTGCTCGCGGCCGTCCCAGCTGTTGAAGTCGCCCTTCACCCGGATGCCCTGGGCGTGCGGCGCCCAGACCGCGAACGACGCCCCCCGGACCGGGCCGGTGGGGGAGTCGTAGGTCCGGATGTGCGACCCGAGGACGTCCCAGAGCTGCTCGTGCCGACCCTCGTTGATCAGGTGCAGGTCGACCTCGCCGAGCGTGGGGAGGTAGCGGTAGGCGTCGTCGACGGTGTACGCCGGGGCGCCGGCGTAGGCCACCTCGAGGCGGTAGTCGGGCACGTCGGGGACGTCGAGCACGCCCGCCCAGATGCCTTCGTACTCGTGCTCCAGGGCGGTGCGCGAGGAGCCGTGCACGACGACCACGGACTCGGCCAGCGGCCGGAACGTGCGGACCGTGACGGCTCCGTCGTGGACGTGAGCGCCGAGCACGCTGTGCGGGTCGCCGTGCCGGCCGTTGATGACCTGGTCGAGCTGCGTCTGGTCGAGCGGAAGGACCGTGCTCATGCGTCGTTCGCCTCCTGCTGCGTGGAAGGGGTGGGGGTGGGTGCGTCGACACCGGTGATCCGGGCGATCGCCCCGAGAGGGATGGACAGCCACGTCGGGCGGTTGCGGGCCTCGTAGACCGACTCGTAGACCGCCTTGTCGGCGACGTAGGCCGAGAGCATCAGCCACTGCACGTCCGAGAGTCGGCCGTCGGCGGTGCGACCGCTGTTGTCGACGTACCCGCGGATGAAGGCGGCGGTGTTGCGCTCGCCCCACTCCGCCGCCCGGAAGGCGATCTGGGAGGCCGCCTCGGGGTCGGCGTCCATGTCGGACTCCACGGCGTGCGCGGCGTAGTCGAAGGAGCGCAGCATGCCGGCGACGTCGCGCCAGACGAGGTCGGGCTTGACCCGCTCGGCGAGCGGCTTGGCCGGCTCGCCCTCGAAGTCGACGATCTTCCAGCCGCGCACCGTGCGCAGCGTCTGGCCGAGGTGGTAGTCACCGTGCACCCGTTGCGCGGTGGCGCTCTGCCCGGCCGCGCCGAGCTCGGCCACGCCGCGGAAGGTGGTGCGGAGCGCGTCGGCGTAGGGCGCGAGCTGCGGCACGATGGCCAGCGCCGCCTCGAGCCGGCCGAGCATGCCGTCGGCGACGGTGCGCAGGTCGTCGGCGTCCCACGCCTCCGTGGGGAACTGGGCGGCGAGCACGTCGTGCACCTGCGCGGTCGCCAGCCCGAGCCGCTCGGCCTCGCCGGCGAAGTCGCCGCCGACCTCGTCGGCGTGCAGGTCGGCCTCCGCGAACAGGTCGCGCACGCTGGCGAGCGCCAGCTCCCAGCCGTCGCTGGCGGTGCGCAGGAACTGCTGCAGCATCGCGAGCTGGGTCGGGTCCTCCCCGGGCGGTCCGGCGATCTCCAACCAGCCGTAGAGCGCGGCGACGTGGTCGCTCTCGTAGCGGGTCAGCGCGTCGTGGATCACGATGTCGGGGTTGCGACCCGGCGTCACCTTGCGGAACACCTTCATCAAGGCGTCCTCGCCGAACACCAGGGAGGAGTTGCTCTGCTCCCCGGAGAACAGCGTCGAGTGCGTCGTCAGGTCGAGGTCGTGGCCCGGGATGCGGCGGAAGGCGAGGTCGCCCTCGTGGGTGCCGGACTGGTCGAGCTCCGCATCGGCGGCCGCGTCGTCGAACGCCCGGAGGTAGAGCGCGGTGGACGCGCGGTCGTGCAACGCGTCGTAGGCGTGCACGGTCCCGAGCTCAGGGTCGTCCCAGGTGCCGACCAGCGCGTGCTCGAGTCGCTCCTGCGGCGTGCCGTAGTAGGCCAACGGCATCTGGTAGACCTCGACCTCGCCGTCGGCGTACTCCACGGGCACCAGCTCGATGCCCACCTGCGGGACCCTCGGGAGGACCGGAGAGCATGCCGGCTCGGCGGACGTCGCCCAGGGCGAACTCCCGCCCCTTGCCGCCGAACCAGCGCGCGGAGGAGAGGTAGGCGCCGATCGCCTCGCTCCTCACGAGAGCTCCTTGGCCACGCCGGACGGCAACGCGGGCGTGGACGTCGTGGCCGGAGCCTCCGGGGTCGGCAGCCGGAACCAGTAGAAGCCGTACGCCGCCAGGGTCAGCAGGTACGGCAGCTCGCCGATCACGGGGAACCGGACCCCGCCGAGCAGCTCGACCGGAGCGACGCCCTCGTAGCGGCGCAGGTCCAGCTCGACCGGCTGCGGGAAGCGCGACAGGTTGTTGACGCACAGCACCGTGTCGGTCGTGCCGTCCTCCGCGACGTACTCGCGCACGTAGGAGAGCACCGACGGGTTCGAGCCGCCGAGGTCGGTGAACTCGCCGAGCCCGAAGGCGTGGTGCTTCCTGCGGGCGTGGATCATCCGCCGCGTCCAGTGCAGCAGCGACGAGGCGTTCTCGAGCTCGGTCTCGACGTTGACGCGCTGGTAGCCGAAGACGGGGTCCTGGATGGGCGGCAGGTGCAGCCGGCCGGGAGTGGCGACCGAGAAGCCGGCGTTGCGGTCCGGGGTCCACTGCATCGGGGTCCGCACGCCGTCGCGGTCACCGAGCCAGATGTTGTCACCCATGCCGATCTCGTCGCCGTAGTAGAGCACCGGCGAGCCGGGCAGCGACAGCAGGAGAGCCGTGAACAGCTCCATCGTGTTGACGTCGTTGTCGAGCAGCGGAGCGAGCCGGCGACGGATGCCGATGTTGGCCTTCATCCGGGGGTCCTTGGCGTACTCGCCCCACATGTAGTCGCGGTCCTCGTCGGCGACCATCTCGAGCGTCAGCTCGTCGTGGTTGCGCAGGAAGATGCCCCACTGGCAGCCGTCGGGGATCGCCGGCGTCTGCTCCAGGATCTCCGAGATCGGGAAGCGCGACTCGCGACGCACCGCCATGAAGATGCGAGGCATCACCGGGAAGTGGAAGCACATGTGGCACTCGTCGCCGACCCAGTCGCCGCTGTCCGGGTCCTCCTTGCCGCCGAAGTAGTCCACGACGTCGGCCGGCCACTGGTTGGCCTCGGCGAGCAGCACCTTGCCGGGGTACTTGTCGTCGACGAAGCGACGCACCTTCCTGAGGAACTCGTGGGTCTCCGGAAGGTTCTCGCCGTTGGTGCCCTCGCGCTCGTAGAGGTAGGGCACCGCGTCGAGCCGGAAGCCGTCGAGACCCATGTCGAACCAGAACGACACCGCGTCGAGGATCGCGTCGTGCACCTTCGGGTTGTCGAAGTTGAGGTCCGGCTGGTGGGAGAAGAACCGGTGCCAGAAGTACTGCTGCCGCACCGGGTCCCAGGTCCAGTTGGAGGGCTCGGTGTCGACGAAGATGATCCGCGCGTCCTGGTAGAGCTCGTCGGAGTCCGACCAGACGTAGAAGTCGCCGTACTCGCCGTCGGGGTCCGAGCGGCTGGCCTGGAACCACGGGTGCTGGTCGGAGGTGTGGTTCATGACGAAGTCGATGATCACCCGGATGCCGCGCTCGTGCGCCTGGTCGAGGAAGCGGTGGAAGTCATCGACCGTGCCGACCTCGGGAAGGATGTTGGTGTAGTCGGCGACGTCGTAGCCGCCGTCGCGCAGCGGCGAGGAGAAGAACGGCGGGATCCACAGGCAGTCCACGCCGAGCCACTCGAGGTAGTCGAGCTTCTCGATCAGCCCGTTGAAGTCGCCGACGCCGTCCCCGTTGCTGTCCTTGAACGAGCGGACCAGCACCTCGTAGAAGACGGCCGTCTTGAACCAGTCGGGCTGCGCCGGCTTGTCGTCCCCGGGCGTGGGGGAGAGGGCGGGGTCGGTCACGGGTGGGGCCTCCGGACGGTGAGCACGTGGGCGGGCTCGTCGTAGGGGTCGAGTCGGACGTAGTTGCGCTCGCCCCAGGTCCAGGTCTCTCCGGTGATCTCGTCGTGCACCGCGAGCTGGTCGTGCCAGTCGAGGCCGAGGGCCGGCAGGTCGAGGTGGACCGTGGTCTCGCGCGCGGAGTGCGGGTCGAGGTTGACGACCACGATGACGGTGTCGTCACCGGCCTCGGTGTGCGCGGTCTTGCTGTAGACGATGACGTTCTCGTCGTCGCTGCTGTGGATCGTCAGGTCGCGCAGCTGCTGGAGGGCCGGGTGCGCCCGGCGGATCTCGTTGAGCCGGGTCAGGTAGGGCTTGAGCGTCCGGCCGGTCGCCTCGGCACCCTCCCAGTCACGGACCCGGATCTGGAACTTCTCGGAGTCGAGGTACTCCTCCTTGCCGGGCTGCAGCGCCACGTGCTCGAACAGCTCGAAGCCGGCGTAGACGCCCCAGCTGGCCGCGCCGGTCGCCGCGAGCACCGCCCGGATCTTGAAGGAGTTCGGACCGCCGTACTGCAGGAAGAAGGGCAGGATGTCGGGGGTGTTGACCCAGAACGACGGGCGCAGCACGTGCGCGGTCTCGCGGGTCACCTCGGTGAGGTACTCCTCGATCTCCCACTTGGCGTTGCGCCAGGTGAAGTAGCAGTAGGACTGGTGGAACCCGACCGTGCCGAGGGCGCGCATCATCGCGGGCTTCGTGAACGCCTCGGCCAGGAAGAGCACGTCGGGGTCGGTCTTGCGCACCTCGCCCAGCAGCCACTCCCAGAACTCCACCGGCTTGGTGTGCGGGTTGTCGACGCGGAAGATCCGGACGCCGTGCGACATCCACAGCCGCACGATCCGGAGCACCTCGGCGTAGATCCCGTCGGGGTCGTTGTCGAAGTTGATCGGATAGATGTCCTGGTACTTCTTGGGCGGGTTCTCGGCGTAGGCGATCGTGCCGTCGGCGCGGGTGGTGAACCACTCCGGGTGCTCGGTGACCCAGGGGTGGTCGGGGGCCGCCTGCAGCGCGAGGTCGAGCGCGACCTCGAGGCCGAGCTCCGTCGCGCGGGCCACGAACGCGTCGAAGTCCTCCATCGTGCCGAGGTCGGGGTGGATGGCGTCGTGACCGCCCTCCTGCGCGCCGATCGCCCACGGCGAGCCCGGGTCGTCGGGGGACGGGTTCAGCGTGTTGTTGGCGCCCTTGCGGTTGAGCCGGCCGATCGGGTGGATCGGCGGCAGGTAGATGATGTCGAACTTCATCTCCGCGACCCGGTCGAGCGAGGCGATCGCGGTGCGCAACGAACCGGACACGACGGTGCCGGTCGTCGCCTCGACGTGGGCGCCCTCGGAGCGCGGGAAGAACTCGTACCAGGCGCTGGACAGCGCCCGCTGGCGGTCGGCGAAGAACGGGTAGGGGCCCTCGGTCGTGACCAGGTCGCGCAGCGGGGCCTCGAGCAGCGCCTCGTCGACGGCGGGGGAGACAGCCGCGGCGTAGCGCACCGGCTCGGGCCGCTTGGAGTCGCGTACGGCGCTCAGTGCGTCGCGCACGGCGGCGCGGTGCTTCGACTTCTTCGGCAGGGCGTCGGCCAGCCGCTCCAGCAGCAGCGCGCCCTCGGTGAACATCAGCTCGACGTCGATGCCGGCCGGGATCTTGATCTCGGCGTTGTGCCGCCAGGTGGCGACCGGGTCGCTCCAGGCCTCGATCACGAACGTCCAGGGCCCGACCGCGTCGGGGGTGAACGACGCGTGCCAGAGGTCGGGCTCGGTGGCGTCCTTCCGCATCCGGACCCACGGGCGGCGCGCGCCGTCGGGCCCGGTGACCACCAGGTCGGCGTTCAGCTCGTCGTGACCCTCACGGAAGACGAGGGCGCTGACGGGCACGACCTCGCCCACCGCGGCCTTGGCGGGATAGCGACCTCCTTCGACGCTGGGGGTGACGTCCATGACTGGGATGCGTCCGACCATGGGCACGAACATACCGTGGCCGGGAGGCACCCAAACACGCTCGTTTCGGATGCGGGAAGCCGGGCATCGGGGGATTTTTGAGACGACTCCGCGGTAACTTTGGATCGTTCAAGTCGGCTGCGTTACGGTACGCGCGTGAAAGCCATCCGTCGATTCACCGTCCGCCCCGTCCTGCCCGAGCCGCTCGCCGCGCTGGGTGAGCTGGCCGGCAACCTCCGCTGGTCCTGGCACCCCGAGACCCAGGACGTCTTCGCCGCCGTCGACGCCGCCGCGTGGGACGCGTCCGGCCACGACCCGGTCCGGTTCCTCGGCGCCGTACCCATGAAGCGGCTGGAGCAGCTCGCCGCCGACGGGGACTTCCTGGCACCCTCGCCGCCGCCCGCGACGACCTCGAGCAGTACCTCACCGGTGACCGCTGGTACCAGCAGATGGCCGCCCGCGAGAGCGGCGCCCCCCGCGCGATCGGCTACTTCTCCCCGGAGTTCGGCATCACCGCGGTGCTGCCGCAGTACTCCGGCGGTCTCGGCATCCTGGCCGGCGACCACCTCAAGACCGCCAGCGACCTCGGCGTGCCGATCATCGGCGTCGGCCTGCTCTACCGGCACGGCTACTTCCGCCAGTCGCTCTCGCGCGACGGCTGGCAGCAGGAGACCTACCCCGTCCTCGACCCCGACGGCCTGCCGCTCTCGCTGCTGCGCGAGGGCAACGACCCCGCCGGCCCGGTCGCCAAGATCGAGATCGGCCTGCCCGGCGACCGTCGCTGACCGCCCGGATCTGGGTCGCCCAGGTCGGCCGCGTGCCGCTGCTGCTGCTCGACTCCGACGTCGAGGAGAACAGCGAGGTCATCCGCGACACCACCGACCGGCTCTACGGCGGCACCACCGAGCACCGGCTCCGCCAGGAGCTGCTGCTCGGCATCGGCGGCGTGCGCGCGATCCGCGCCTACACCCGGATCACCGGCGCCGACGCGCCCGAGGTCTTCCACACCAACGAGGGCCACGCCGGCTTCCTCGGCCTCGAGCGCATCCGCGAGCTCACCGAGCACGACGGCCTCGCCTTCGACGTGGCGCTCGAGGTCTCCCGCGCCGGCACGGTCTTCACCACCCACACGCCGGTCCCGGCCGGCATCGACCGCTTCCCGCTCGACCTGGTCGCGCAGTACTTCGGCGGCGACAACGCTGCCCCGGGGTCCCGGTCGACCGGATCCTGGCGCTCGGCGCGGAGGACTACGCCGAGGGCGACCCCGCCGTCTTCAACATGGCCGTGATGGGCTTCCGGCTCGCGCAGCGCGCCAACGGCGTCTCGCAGCTGCACGGCGTGGTCAGCCGCGGCATGTTCGGCGGCCTCTGGCCGCAGTTCGACGCCGAGGAGCGGCCGATCGCCTCGATCACCAACGGCGTGCACGCCCCGACCTGGGTCGCCCGCGAGATCTTCGAGCTGGCCCGCGCGCACGGCGCCCGCCCCGGCCCCGGCGCCGACGGTCCCGGCGACGACCCGCACGCGCTCTTCGACGTCGTCGACAAGGTCCCCGGCAGGGACATCTGGGCCACCAAGCGGTGCTGCGCCAGCGCCTCGTCGACGACGCCCGGAGCCGGATGCGCAAGTCCTGGCAGCAGCGCGGCGCGACGCCCGGCCGAGCTGACCTGGATCGACTCCGCCCTCGACGCCGACGTCCTGACCATCGGCTTCGCCCGCCGCGTCCCGTCGTACAAGCGGCTGACGCTGATGCTGCGCGACCCCGACCGGCTGAAGCGGATCCTGCTCGACCCCGAGCGGCCGGTCCAGCTGGTCATCGCCGGCAAGTCGCACCCGGCCGACGAGGGCGGCAAGAAGCTGATCCAGGAGATCGTCCGGTTCGCCGACGACCCCGAGGTCCGGCACCGGATCGTCTTCCTGCCCAACTACGACATCGCGATGGCGCAGCCGCTCTACCCGGGCTGCGACGTCTGGCTGAACAACCCGCTGCGCCCCTACGAGGCCTGCGGCACCTCCGGGCATGAAGGCCGCGCTGAACGGTGGCCTCAACCTCTCGATCCTCGACGGCTGGTGGGACGAGTGGTACGACGGCAACAACGGCTGGGCGATCCCGTCGGCCGACGGCATCGACGACCCCGACCGTCGTGACGACATCGAGGCCACGGCGCTCTACGACCTGATCGAGAACGAGGTCGCGCCGCGGTTCTACGACCACGACGACGAGGGCCTGCCGCTCCGCTGGATCGAGATGGTCCGGCACACGCTGAAGTCGCTCGGCCCCAAGGTGCTCGCCGACCGGATGGTGCGCGACTACGTCACCAAGCTCTACACGCCGGCCGCGCGCAACTCGCGCCGGCTCAACGGCGACTTCGCCGGCGCGACCGAGCTGGCCGACTGGAAGGCGCGCGTCGCGAGGCCGGGCCGCGGTGGCCGTCGACCACGTCGAGTCCGACGGGTCGCCGACGCCCCGGCGCTCAGCGAGACCCTTCGCGTCCGGGCGTTCGTCTCCCTCGGCACGCTGCGCCGGACGACGTCGACGTCCAGGTGGTGCACGGCCGGGTCGCACGACGACGAGCTTCGTCGACATCGCCATCGAGCCTGGCGCACGCCGAGGCCTACGAGGCCGGCCGGCACCGCTTCGAGGGCACGCTCGGCTCTCGACCACCGGCCCCTTCGGCTACACCGTCCGGATGCTCCCCAAGACGCCCACCTGGCCGTCGGCCGAGTAGGTCGGGTCACCCTGCCGACGAGCTGAGCCTCGGGCGTCGCCCGGACGTGCGCGCGAGCGGGGACGGCTCTCGCCAGGCGGGCACGTTGTGCTGAGCGGTCAAGTGCGTGTCCGAGCGGGCACGGCGGGGAGAAGCTGACGGAGGACGATCATCGAGCGCGGCTCGATGTCGATGACGTCTGGCCGGAGAGCTGCTCGCCGACGGGTGGCCGGCGTCGGTGGAGAGCACGGCCTCGCCGGTCCGACCCACTGGTTGAGCGGGCAGCGTGCCTTGCCCGCGTCGGCGTGCGAACCACAGCAGGAACGACGCGTCGTGCAGCACCTCGCCGCGCGCCCGAGCGCGCGCAGCGGGTCGCCGGAGACGAACATGCCGAACGTGTGCAGCCCCTCGTCGAACCAGTCGGCGTCGGTCATCTCCCGCCCCCGGGTGGATCCAGGCGAGGTCCTTGGGGCCGCCCTCGACGGTCGGGCGGCCCTCGAGGAAGTGCCGCTGCCGCAGGGCCGGGTGCTCACGCCTCAGCCTCAGCGCGGTCTTGGTGATCTCGTAGAGGTCGAGCCAGGCGTCGTCGGGGTGCCAGTCCATCCAGGAGATCTCGTTGTCGTGGCAGTAGGCGTTGTTGTTGCCGCGCTGGGTGCGGCCGCGCTCGTCGCCGGCGGTGATCATGGCACGCCGGTCGACAGGCACAACGTCGCCATCAGGTTGGCGGCCTGCTTGCGCCGGAGCGCCAGGACGGCGGCGTCGTCCGTCTCGCCCTCGACGCCGCAGTTCCAGGAGCGGTTGTTGTCGGTGCCGTCGCGGTTGTCCTCGCCGTTGGCCACGTTGTGCTTGCCGTTGTAGGACACCAGGTCGCGCAGGGTGAAGCCGTCGTGGGCGGTGACGAAGTTGACCGAGGCGTACGGCGACCGGCCGTCGTCGGCGTAGAGGTCGCTGGAGCCGGCCAGCCGGGAGGCGACGTCGCGGATCCCGCCGGACGCGCGCGCCAGAAGTCGCGCACGGTGTCGCGGTAGTGGTCGTTCCACTCCACCACGGCGGCGGGAAGCGGCCGACCTGGTAGCCGTCCATGCTGGCGTCCCACGGCTCCGCGATCAGCTTCACGTGGCGCAGCACCGGGTCCTGGCTCGATCGCGGTAGAGGAAGGCGCCGCGGAGGTCGACGCGGTCCGTTGCCGCGCCAGCGCCGGGGCGAGGTCGAAGCGGAAGCCGTCGACGTGCATGTCGGTGACCCAGTAGCGCAGCGAGTCCAGGATCAGCCGCAGCGCCGGGGGTAGGCGGCGTCGAAGGTGTTGCCGCAGCCGGTGACGTCGAAGTAGGGATCGAGCCCGGCGTCCCGTCGCGCGCTTGTAGTAGCCGTAGTCGTCGAGCCCGCGGAAGCTCAGGGTGGGGCCGTCGGACCGCCCTCGGCGGTGTGGTTGTAGACGACGTCGAGGATCACCTCGAGCCCAGCGGCGTGCAGGTTCTTGACCATCTGCTTGAACTCGGCGACCTGCTCGCCACGGTCGCCGCCGGAGGCGTAGCCGTGGTGCGGGGCGAAGAAGCCGATGGAGTTGTAGCCCCAGTAGTTGGTCAGCCCGAGGTCGGTCAGGTGCGGCTCGGGGACGAACTCGTGCACCGGCAGCAGCTCGACGGTGGTGATGCCGAGGTCGCGAGGTAGTCGCACGACGCCGGGTGAGCCGAGCCCGGCGTAGGTGCCGCGCAGCTCCTCGGGCACCCGGTGTGCAGCTGGGTGAAGCCCTTGACGTGCAGCCTCGTAGACGACCGTGTCGGTCC
>CAVQKB010000007.1:0-29573 GCA_963713035.1 uncultured Actinomycetota bacterium | reverse complement strand
ACGGCATGCGTGGCCCACGGGTCCGCCAGCACGGTGTACCGGTCGGCGATCATCGACTCCTGCAGCGTGGTGACGAAGGTGTGCGGCAGGGCCGCGAAGTCGTCGGGCCGGGCGTAGACCGGCCCCCGGGTCGGGACCGCGAAGTAGATCGCGACGCCGAGCACCCAGTCGACGGCCACGGCGGTGACGTACCACGCCCCGGCCGCCCGCTCGCGCGACCACACCAGCGCCACGACGAGCGACACGGGCACGAACACGATCCACGCGACGTACACGAAGGAGAAGAACTCTGCCGCCCAGCCGGTGCCGAAGAGCGCGTGCAGCACCACCGCCGGGTCGTGTCCCAGCCACAGCACCCGGTCCAGGCGCTCCAGCGTGGCGTCCCACAGCGAGCGGTTCACGAACGGGACGTAGCTCTTGAGGTTCCGGAACGCGGCGTAGGTGAGGTACCACGCGCCCAGCCCGGCGAGAGCGAAGCGGGTGTGCTCCCACGGCCACCGCTCGCGTACGACGCGGACCAGCGTGCGCGGCACGCCGGTCACGGAGCGGTCCCGGCCCAGGGAGAGCCACAGGGTGCGCGGCACCACGTCGGTCAGCCAGGCCAGGAGCAGGATGATCGGCAGCCGGACATAGGTCGGCACGGCGACGCCGTCGGGGTCACGGAGCGGGAGGTGGTAGGTCGAGGCGACCGCGACCGCCGTCGCGGCCAGGGCCACGGACAGGAGGACGGCGAACCGGAAGTGACCACTACGCACCCGTCGATGCTACGGGGCCGCCCCCTACAGTGACCTCACCAGTCCGACACGCGCCGGTCCGGGCGCCTACGAGGAGGAAGACCCCAGATGAGTCGCTTTGCCGGCAAGGTAGCCGTGGTCACGGGTAGCGCGCGCGGGATCGGTGCCGCCACCGTCCAGCGCTTCGCCGCGGAGGGGGCCGCCGTCGCCGTCCTCGACCTCGACCAGGAGGCTGCCGCCGCCACGGCGTCCGGTCTGGGAGCCGAGCGCGCGATCGGGGTGGCGTGCAACGTCGCCGACGCGGACTCCGTCGAAGCCGCGGTCGGCGCGGTGGTCGAGCAGCTCGGGCAGATCGACGTGCTCGTCAACAACGCGGGGGTCACCCGGGACAACCTGCTGTTCAAGATGACCGAGGACGACTGGGACGCCGTCATGGACGTGCACCTCAAGGGGTCGTTCCTGATGAGCCGGGCCGCGCAGAAGCACATGGTCGCCGCGAAGTACGGCAAGATCCTCAACCTCTCGAGCGTCTCCGCGCTCGGCAACCGTGGCCAGGCCAACTACTCCGCGGCCAAGATGGGCCTGCAGGGCTTCACCCGCACGCTCGCCCTCGAGCTCGGGCCCTTCGGGATCAACGTCAACGCGATCGCACCCGGCTTCATCGTCACCGAGATGACCGACGCCACCGCGCGCCGGGTCGGCGTCGAGCCGGAGGCCTACCGCGAGGGCGCCGCCGCCGCGACCCCGGTGCGTCGGGTCGGCCAGCCCGAGGACATCGCCGCGACCGCGGCGTTCCTGTGCTCGGACGAGGCGTCGTTCATCACCGGGCAGACGCTGTACGTCGACGGCGGCGCCAAGATCTGAGTCCCCGCGCGACACGCGCCCGGCCCGGGGGCAGGTCGACCCGGTTCGGTCGGCCCCTGGGCCACACTGGGCGCATGATCGGCAGCCACCCGCGGACGCGGGCCCTCGTCGTGCTCGCCCTGACCGTCTCGGTGGCGCTCGCCGGGTGCACCGGGTCCTCGGACGAGCCGGGCCCGGACAAGCCCGGAGCGCAGTCCACCGAGGCCGGGCTCACCGTCGCGGGCCGCTGGCCCCTCACCGGCCTTCCGGTCAAGGGCGAGGCCCCGACGCATCCGGTGATGGTCGTCAAGATCGACAACACCTCCGCCAGCAGTCCCCAGATCGGGCTCGGGCAGGCCGACCTGGTCACCGAGGAGCTGGTCGAGGGCGGCGCCACCCGGCTGGCCGTCTTCTACTACCAGCGGACGCCCAGGCTCGTCGGTCCGGTGCGCTCCATGCGGGCCACCGACATCGGCATCGTCAAGCCGGCCAAGGCCGTGCTCGTGGCGAGCGGCGGTGCGCCGCCGACCGTGCGCCGGGTCAAGGCCGCGGGGATCAAGACGTTCACCGACGGCGCCACCGGCTACCGCCGCGACAACGCCCGCCGGGCGCCGTACAACCTGATGATGAACCTCGCCGCACTGGCGAAGAAGGTGGAGGTCAAGGACACCGTCGACCCCTACCTCCCGTTCGGTCCGGCCGAGGACGTGCCGCAGGGGCAGCCGGCCAAGCGGCTGTCCGCGGTGTTCTCGCCGAGCCACACCACCACCTGGAAGTACGAGCGCGGCACCTACACCAACCCCGGCGGCTTCGCCCGCAGCGGTGACCGCTTCCGCCCCGACAGCGTGCTCGTCCTGCGGGTGAAGGTCGGAGACGCGGGCTACCGCGACCCGGCCGGCAACCCGGTCCCGGAGACGAAGTTCGTCGGCACCGGGAAGGCGATGCTCTTCCACGGCGGCCGGGTCGTGCGCGGCACCTGGAGCAAGAAGCTGGACTCCACGATCTCGCTGAGCACCCGCGCCGGCGAGCTGACGGTCCCGGCCGGTCACACCTGGGTGGAGCTCGTGCCGGCCACCGGCGGCGACGTCACGATCGGTCGGTAGTCACCCGTCGGCGCGGTCGGCACCGGTGCCGGGGTCCGCGGCGTCGTCGTCGGCGCCTGACCCGGTCGGAGCGGCGGGCGCGGGCAGGTCCGCCCCCGACTCGGCCATCGCGCGCAGGCCCGCCAGGATGTAGGCGATGGCGGCCTCGACGTCGTCGGAGGCGCGTCGCGGGTCGTCGGCGGTGGAGACCGCGGCCCCTGACGCCGACATGGCGCCGAAGAAGACCCGGCTGAACGTCTCGACCATGCTGGGCGCGAGGTCGTAGGTCGAGAGCAGGCTGGAGACGATCTCCTGCACGATGCCGAAGGTGGTGCGCTCCTCCTGCTCGCGGTAGCGCTCGTAGCCCAGCACGGCGGGGCCGTCGGCGATCACGATCCGGCGGTAGCTGGGGTCCTGCAGCACCTCGAGGAAGGCGCGCAGCCCGCCCAGGGCCTTGTCCCAGGGGTCGCGCTGGCCGCGTACGGCGCGCCGGATGTCCTTGGCGGCCCGCTCCTCGACCCGCTCGAAGACCGACTCGAAAAGCGCCTGCTTGCCGGAGAAGTGATGGTAGAGCGCGCCCTTGGTGACCCGGGCTCCGCTCACGATCTCGTCGAGGCTGGTCCCGGCGTAGCCGCGGTCGGCGAACAGCTCGGTGGCGACGTCCACGAGCGCCCGGCGGGTCGAGGCGGAGTACGCCTGACGGCGGGTGGTGCCGTGCACCGTGCGCAGCGCCTGCTTGGCGACGCCCTTGGGAACCCGTGCGGTCATCTGCGCAGCATAATCGGCCCCGGGCGCCGGCCCCGGACCGCGCGGGAGACGGCGCAGCGGGCGGCCGCAGGACCGTGCCGGAGGTCACGCCGCACCAGTTTGCATACCGTCGGTATGGCCACATACTCTAGGTACGTACTTACGGTATGTGAGAGAGGAGCAGACCATCATGAACACCACCGATCGGAATGCCCACCACCGCCGCGCCGACGTCCTCCGCGCGGTCGTGGAGGCCGCCAACGCCCGCCGCGACGGCGTGCTGCCGACCGACCTCGCCGGTGTGCGCGAGACCTTCGACGACGACTTCGCCCTGGCCGCCGCGCTGCAGACCCGCTGGCACACCCGACTGTCGGGCCGCATCGAGCGTCAGCTCGCCGATCAGCCCGCGGACCTGGAGTCCGCCGTGCTGCAGGCCTGGCGCGACACCGCCCGCGACCTGGTCGGGGTGCGCGAGATCCTCGACGTCCTGACCGCTGCGCCGACCAGTCCCGCGATGGGGCAGGCGCTTGAGCGGGCGCGTCGCAAGGACTGGGTCCTGTTGGCCGCCATGGCCGGGCGGGCCGGCGCCGCGGACGCCCGGGCGCTGCACGTCGGGCGCGCCCTGGAGGACCGGGCCCGCGCGGCCCACGACCCGGGCGCCGTACCGCGTCCGGCGGCCGGCGACCACCGGTCGGCCTCGCTGCTCGGCAGGCTCAAGGCCGTCCTGGCCGCCTGACCCCGGACCATCCGGGTCCCCGAACAGCCCCGGCTGCGACACCCTCGCGGACTCCCTCCGCGATCTCCCTCCCAGAGCGGTGTCGCGGTCGGGGCGCTCGCTTGCCGGCCCAGGTGCGTGGCGTGACACGATGAGGGCGTGAGCGACACGACGCAGGCCGCGAGTGCCCCCAGCATCTCCTACTCGATCACCGTCCGCCTGGAGCTCCCGGCGGGCGGCTCGGCGATCAGCATGCTGACGCAGATCGTGGAGGAGGCGGGCGGCATCGTGACCGCCCTCGACGTCACCGCCTCCGGGCACGACCGGCTCCGCATCGACGTCACCTGCGCGGCCTCGGACACCGAGCACGCCGACCGGATCGTCGTGGCGCTGCGGGGCATCGACGGCGTCACGGTGCACAAGGTCTCCGACCGGACCTTCCTGATGCACCTCGGCGGCACCATCGAGATGGCCTCCAAGCACCCGATCCGCAACCGGGACGACCTCTCGATGGTCTACACGCCCGGGGTCGCCCGGGTCTGCCAGGCGATCGCGGCCAACCCGGAGGACGCACGGCGGCTGACGGTGAAGCGCAACTCGGTCGCGGTGGTCACGGACGGCTCCGCGGTCCTCGGTCTGGGCAACATCGGACCCGAGGCCGCCCTGCCGGTGATGGAGGGCAAGGCGGCGCTGTTCAAGCGGTTCGCGGGGATCGACGCCTGGCCGCTGTGCCTCGACACCCAGGACCCCGACGCGATCGTCGAGATCGTGCGTGCCATCTCGCCCGGCTTCGCCGGCATCAACCTCGAGGACATCTCGGCGCCGCGCTGCTTCGAGATCGAGCGGCGGCTGCGCGACATCCTCGACATCCCGGTCTTCCACGACGACCAGCACGGCACCGCCATCGTCGTCCTGGCCGCGCTGACCAACGCGCTGCGGGTGGTGGGCAAGTCCCTGCGCGACGTCCGCGTCGTGATGTCCGGCGCCGGGGCCGCTGGTACGGCGATCCTCCGCCTGCTCCTCGAGGCAGGCGCGCAGGACGTGGTCGTGGCCGATGTCGAGGGCGTCGTCTACCGCGACCGTCCCGGGCTGCACGAGTCACTGTTCGCGCTGGCCGAGGCGACCAACAAGACCGACCTCACCGGCTCGCTCAAGGAGGCCGTCGTCGGCGCGGACGTGTTCATCGGGGTCTCGGCGCCGAACGTCCTCGACGGGGACGACGTTGCCGCCATGGCCCCGGACTCGATCGTCTTCGCGCTGGCCAACCCGGTGCCCGAGATCGACCCGGGGGTCGCGCGGCAGCACGCCACGGTCGTGGCGACCGGCCGTTCGGACTACCCCAACCAGATCAACAACGTGCTGGCGTTCCCCGGGGTGTTCCGCGGGCTGCTGGACGCGATGGCCAACCAGATCGACGACTCTCTGCTCGTGGCCGCGGCCGAGGCGATCGCGGGCGTGGTCTCCGAGAGCGAGCTGAACGCCAACTACATCATCCCGAGCGTCTTCCACGCCGACGTGCACACGGCCGTCGCGACCGCCGTCCGCAGCGCGGCGGAGGCGAGCAGCAAGGTGGCGACGATCGATGCCTGACGGGCGCCATGGCTGAGTCGGCCGGGAGCGCGGGCGTCGAGCCCGGCACGCTCCTGGTCGCCGCGCCCGCCCTGCTCGACCCCCACTTCGAGCGCACCGTCGTGCTGATCCTGGACGTGGACGACAACGGCGCCCTCGGCGTGGTGCTCAACCGGCCCTCGACCGTGGAGGTCGCCGAGATCCTGCCGGACTGGACCGCCACCGGCATCCCGGACGTGCTCTTCTCCGGCGGACCGGTGAGCACCGACTCCGCACTGGCCGTGGCCGCCCTCGACGAATCGCAGGACAGCGACCCCGTCGGCTTCCGCCGGCTGTACGACGGCGTCGGCATCGTCGACCTCGACACGCCGACCGAGGTGGTGCGCCCGGCCCTGACCGGGCTGCGGATCTTCGCGGGCTACGCCGGCTGGGGCGAGGAGCAGCTCGCCGAGGAGATCCGGACCGGCTCCTGGTACGTCGTCCCCAGCGTCCCGGCGGACCTGTTCGGCGGTGACCCCCTGGGCCTGTGGATGCGGGTGCTGCGCCGCCAGCCCGGCGAGCTGGCCTGGGTCTCGACCCGCCCGCTCGACCCCAGCATGAACTGAGCACGCCGGGACGGAGGCTAGGATCGGTCCTCGTGAGCACCCAGATGAGCCCCGGTTCGCAGACCATCGAGGACCGCCGCACCGCGCCCGCGGAACCGGGCGACCACGAGCGGTTCTCCCACTACGTGGACAAGGACAAGCTCACCGAGGCGATGATCATGGGCACGCCCCTCGTCGCCCTGTGCGGCAAGGTCTGGGTGCCCAGCCGGGACCCTGAGAAGTACCCGGTGTGCCCCGAGTGCAAGGACGTCTGGGAGCAGATGAAGAAGGACGGCGACGAGTAGTCCGAGCAGCCCGCTGCCGCACCCGCCTCCGCACCCTGTCTGAGAGACGTTGACCGACCCCTTCACCCACCCCGACCTCTCGGGCGCCGCCGACCTCGGCCTCGACCCGACCCCGGTGCTCCCTGTCGCCTACCCGGAGCGCGCGGCGTGGGGCACCGTGGCGAAGCTGCGGGCCTGGCAGAGCGCCGCGCTCACGCAGTACTTCGCCGACAGCCCCAAGGACTTCCTCGCCGTCGCCACCCCGGGCGCCGGCAAGACGACGTTCGCCCTGACCGTGGCCGCCGAGCTGCTCGGCAAGCGCGTGGTGGACCGGGTCACGGTCGTCGCGCCGACCGAGCACCTCAAGACCCAGTGGGCCGAGGCCGCCGCCCGCGCCGGCATCCCGATCGACCCGACCTACAGCGGCCGGGCCGGCAAGACCAGCCAGGACTACGTCGGCGTCGCGGTCACCTACGCCGGGGTCGCGGTCAACCCGTTGGCGCACCGGATCCGCACCGAGCGCTTCAAGACGCTGGTCATCCTCGACGAGGTGCACCACGCCGGCGACGCGCTGGCCTGGGGCGACGCGGTGCGCGAGGCCTTCGAGCCGGCCCACCGACGGCTGGCGCTGACCGGCACGCCCTTCCGCTCCGACATCAACCCGATCCCCTTCGTGTCCTACGCGCCGGGCCCCGACGGTGTCGGCCGCAGCGTCGCGGACTACACCTACGGCTACGGTCAGGCGCTCGCCGACCACGTCGTGCGCCCGGTGCTGTTCCTGGCCTACAGCGGCGAGATGCAGTGGCGCACCCGCGCCGGCGACGAGATCTCGGCCCGGCTCGGCGAGCCGCTCACCAAGGACCTCACCGCGCAGGCCCTGCGCACCGCGCTGGACCCGCAGGGCTCCTGGATGCCCTCGGTGCTGGCCGCGGCCGACAAGCGCCTCACCGAGGTACGGCGGCACGTGCCCGACGCGGGAGGGATGGTGATCGCCTCCGACCAGGACTCGGCCCGCGCCTACGCCGCGCTGCTGGCCACCATCACGGGAGAGAAGCCGACCCTGGTCCTGTCGGACGAGAAGGCCGCCAGCAAGCGGATCTCGACCTTCGCCGAGGGCGAGACCCGCTGGATGGTCGCGGTGCGGATGGTCTCGGAGGGCGTGGACGTGCCGCGGCTCGCGGTCGGCGTCTATGCCACACGTACGGCGACCCCGCTGTTCTTCGCGCAGGCCGTCGGCCGTTTCGTCCGGGCCCGGCGTCGGGGGGAGACGGCCTCGGTGTTCGTGCCGTCGGTGCCCAACCTGCTCGGCTTCGCCTCCGAGATGGAGGTGACGCGCGACCACGTGCTCAAGCGCCGCGTCGCCGACGAGGGCGACATCTTCGCGGCCGAGGACGAGCTGCTCGCGCAGGCCAACGCGTCCGAGGCGGCCAGTGCCGAGGAGCTGGGCAGCTTCGAGGCCCTCGACTCCGAGGCCCGCTTCGACCGGGTGCTCTACGACGGCGGCGAGTTCGGCCACGCGGGGGAGGTGCACGTCGGCTCCGAGGAGGAGATGGACTTCCTGGGGATCCCCGGGCTGCTCGAGCCCTCGCAGGTCCGCGACCTGCTGCACCAGCGGCAGAGCGATCGCGCCAAGCAGCAGCGCCGCACGTCGTCGACGCCCGACGACGTCGAGCGCGACGTCTCGACCCACGAGCACCTCGCCAGCCTGCGTCGCGAGCTCAACGGACTGGTCGCGGCCTGGAACCACCGCACCGGCACGCCGCACGGCGTCACCCACGCCACCTTGCGCAAGGACTGCGGCGGTCCCGCGGCCGCGGTCGCGACGGCCGACCAGCTGCAGCAGCGGATCGAGCGGATCCGGGGCTGGGCCGCCGAGCGCCGCAGCTCCTGACCCGGGTGCACCGGATCGGGCCCGATAGCCTCCCTGCATGACGGCGGAGACCTCGCAGACGCTGGACCGGGGACTGCGCGTGCTGCGGGTGCTGGCGGACACGCCGTCCGGACTGACCGTCACCGCGCTCGCGGCCTCGATCGGTGTGAACCGCACGGTGGTCTACCGCCTCGTCGCCACCTTGGAGCAGCACGGACTGGCCCGGCGGGACGCGAGCGGCCGGCTGCACGTCGGCCTGGGCGTGCTGGCCCTCGCTCGCGGACTGCACCCGGTGCTGCGGGAGCTGGCGACCCCGGTGCTCCGTGACCTCGCCGAGGAGGTCGGCAGCACCGCGCACCTCACGGTCGCCGACGGAGGTGAGGCGTTGGCGATCGCCGTGGTCGAGCCCAGCTGGACCGACTACCACGTGTCCTACCGGGTGGGGGCCCGGCACCCGCTCGGGCAGGGGGCGGCCGGCAAGGCGATCCTGCTCGGCCGGGGGACTCCCCAGGCGGACGACGGGCCGCGCTTCGTCGAGACGCGCGGCGAGATCCAGCCGGGGGCGCACGGCGTCGCCGCACCAGTGCCCGGGCTCGAGGGTCTCGAGGCGTCGGTCGGGATCGTCTCGCTCGGCGACTTCGACGCCGCCGAGGTGGGGCCGCGGGTGGTGGCCGCGGCCGCTGCCGTGGCCCAGCGGCTGACCTGAGATCCTGGCGGACCGCCTCCCGAAGGAGGCCGGTAGCCTCGGCGCGTGACGCCCTTCGGAGAGCTCCCTGACGGCCGCACCGTGCACCGGCTCCGGATCGGCCGCGAGCCGGGCCTGGTGGTCGACCTGCTCGACCTCGGGGCCACCCTGCACCGGCTCGAGGTGCCGCTGGCCGACGGCCCGCGCAACGTCGCGCTCGGGCACCCCGCCGTGAGCGACTACCTCGGCTCGACAGCCTACGTCGGCGCCGTCGTCGGCCGCTACGCCAACCGGATCGCCCACGGCCACCTGCCCATCGACGGGGTCGTGCACCGGCTGCCCACCAACGACCGCGGTCACACGCTGCATGGCGGCCCCGACGGCTTCGACCGGCGTCTGTGGGAGGTCGTGGACCACGGGCCCGACCACGCCGAGCTCATGCTGACCAGCCCCGACGGCGACCAGGGCTTCCCGGGCGAGCTGATAGCGCGCGTGCGCTACGAGGTCGACGGCGACAGCCTGCGGCTCACGTGGACGGCGCGCACCACCGCGCCGACGCCGGTCAACCTGACCACGCACGCCTACTGGAACCTCGACGGCGAGGGGTCGAGTGCGATCGAGGACCACCTGCTCACTGTGCCGTCGGGACTCTTCGCGCCCACCGACGCGACCGCAATCCCGCTCGGGCACCTGGCGCCCGTCGACGGCACGCCCCTGGACCTGCGTCGGCCCACGCGGCTCGGTGACGTGCTGCGCCGCGACCTGCCGCCGGAGCAGCACGACGAGCAGCTCGTGCTCTCCGGCGGGATCGACCACTCGTTCGTCGTACCAGGACAGGGCGTGCGCGAGGTGGCGGTGCTGGAGTCGCCGGCCGGGGGACTGCGGCTGCGGATGGCCTCGGACCAGCCGGCCGTGCAGGTCTACACCGGCAACAAGCTCGACGGCACGCTGCGCGGCACGTCGGGCGGCTCCTACGAGCAGGGCGCCGGCATCGCGCTCGAGCCGCAGCTGGTCTCGGACTCGCCGCACCGGACACCCGCCGAGGGCTGGCCCTCGTGCCTCCTGCGTCCCGGGGAGGACTACCTCGCGACGACGGTGATCAGCTTCTCGGCGCTCTGAGCAGCGGCTGGGCGCGCTCCAGCACCGAGGTGTAGGACGCCCGCACGCCGGCGAAGTAGTCGGACCGGCTCGGGTCAGGCTCCACGACGGTGTCGGCCCGCTGCCAGGTCGGAGCGCTCGTGCCCTGCGCGAGCGTCCAGGCGGCCTGGCGGGCCGCGCCGAGGGCGACGTACTCCGCGGGCTCGGGCACGACGACCGGCAGCGCGAACAGTCCCGCCGCGATCCGTCGTACGGCGTCCGAGCGGGCCGCGCCGCCGATCAGCACGATGCGGCGCGGGGTGACGCCGCAGGCGCTCAGCGGTGCGACGGCGTCGGCGAGGCCGCACAGCATGCCCTCGACCGAGGCACGCACGAGATGCGCCGGCGTCGCGTTGTGCCGGGTCAGACCGTGCAGGACGCCGGTCGCCTCCGGCAGCGCGGGGGTGCGCTCGCCGTCGAGGAAGGGCAGCAGCACCAGACCGGCGGTGTCGTCGACCGAGAGCGCGAGCCGGTCCAGGTCGTCGAGCTCGCTGCCGGCCAGCCGCAGCGCGGAGCCGATCACCCGGGCGGCGTTGAGGGTGCACACGAGCGGCAGGAAGCGACCGGTCGCGTCGGCGAAGCCGGCCACGATGCCGGAGGCATCGGCGGCCGGCTCGTCGGAGACCGCGAAGACGGTGCCGCTGGTGCCCAGGGAGACCACGACGTCGCCAGGCTGCAGGTCGAGACCCAGCGCGGCGCCCATGTTGTCGCCGGTGCCGGGAGCGAGCCGGATGCCGCCGGGCGTCTCGCCGACCGCCTCGCGGGGTCCGGCCACGCGGGGCACCGCGAGCTCACGGCCGGCCGCGGTGCGCAGCAGGTCGGTGTCGTAGGCGCCGGTCGCGGCCGACCAGTAGCCCGTTCCCGACGCGTCGCCGCGGTCCGTGGTGGGCTCGCCCGCACCACCGCGGAGCTGGTGGGTGATCCAGTCGTGAGGCAGCAGCACGCCGGCCGCGCGCTCGATCGCGTCAGGCTCGTGCTCGGCGACCCAGCGCAGCTTGGTGACCGTGAAGCTCGCGACCGGGACCACCCCGGTGCGGTCGGCCCACGCCTGCGCGCCGCCGAGCTCCTGGATCAGCGCGGCGGCCTGCGGGGCGGAGCGGTTGTCGTTCCACAGCAGGGCGTCGCGCACCGGCGTGCCGGCCTCGTCGACGAGCACCATGCCGTGCTGCTGGCCTCCGACGGCGATCGCCTCGACGCCGTCCAGGAGACCCTCGGAGGCCTGCTCCCACGCCTGCCACCAGACCCGCGCGTCGACCTCGGTCACGTCGGGGTGCGAGGCCCGGCCCTCGCGCACGACCGCGCCGGTCTCGGGGTCGCACACGACGACCTTGGTGGTCTGGGTGGAGCAGTCGATGCCGGCTACGAGGGTCACGATCGTGACCCTACGACGCCGCGTCCACGAGCGGGAGCACCCGGTGCGGGATCTGGGTGGCGAGTGCGATGACGGTCGAGGACCGCACGATCCCCGCGTCGGCGAGCACGGCGTCGATCACCCGCTGCAAGTCGGCGTTGGAGCGGGCCACCACCCGGGCCCACATGTCGCCCGCCCCGGTGATGGTGAAGGCCTCCAGCACCTCCGGGATCCGGGCCAGGTGCTCGGCGACCGTCTGATGGCCCCCGTGGTCGCTGGTGGCCTGCCGGATCTCGAGGGTCAGGAACGCGGTCACCGGGTAGCCGATCGCCTCCGGGTCCAGCACCGGTCCCCAGCCCGTGATCACGCCCGCGGCCGTCAGCCGGTCCAGTCGGGCCTGCACCGTCCCGCGGGCGACGCCGAGCCGGCGGGACGCCTCGAGCACCCCGATCCGGGGCCGGTCGGCGAACAGGTGGAGCAATCGGGTGTCCAGGTCGTCCATGATCGGCCCCTCGGCTCTGCAAGTTGTGCAGCGGATCGACGTACTGTTGCACACAATGCGTGGCAGCGACCAGGATGCGGGGCATGCCGGACACCACGACGCACTCCCTGACCGCCGACGAGCTCAAGGCCGACCTCTCCCTCGAGCAGCTGCAGCAGCTGGTCGGGCTGGTGGAGTACGACGAGGAGCGCGACGTCTTCCCGGTGACCGGGTGGGACGCGATCGTCTTCGTCGTCGGCAACGCCACGCAGACCGCGCACTACTACCAGTCCGCCTGGGGCATGCGGCTTGAGGGCTACTCCGGTCCCGAGACCGGCAACCGCGACCACAAGTCCTTCGTGCTGCGCTCCGGCTCGATCCGCTTCGTCGTCAACGGCGCGGTCGACCCCGACAGTCCGCTGGCCGACCACCACCGCCGGCACGGCGACGGCGTCGTCGACATCGCCCTCGAGGTCCCCGACGTGGACCGCTGCATCGCGCAGGCCCGGAAGGCCGGCGCCACCGTCGTACGCGAGCCGGAGGACGTCACCGACGAGCACGGCACCGTGCGGATCGCGGCGATCGCGACCTACGGCGAGACCCGGCACACCCTGGTGGACCGCAGCCGCTACGACGGCCCCTACCTCCCGGGCTACACGCCTGCCCAGAGCACCTGGACACCGCGCGAGGGGCAGCCCAAGCGGCTCTTCCAGGCCCTCGACCACATCGTCGGCAACGTCGAGCTCGGCCAGATGGACGCCTGGGTCTCCTTCTACAACAAGGTGATGGGCTTCGTGAACATGGCGGAGTTCATCGGCGACGACATCGCCACGGACTACTCCGCCCTGATGAGCAAGGTGGTCGCCAACGGCAACCACCGGGTGAAGTTCCCGCTCAACGAGCCAGCGGTCGCGAAGCGGAAGTCGCAGATCGACGAGTACCTCGACTTCTACCGGGGCGCGGGCGCCCAGCACCTCGCCGTCGCCACCAACGACATCCTCGCCTCGGTCGACGCGCTGCGCGCCAACGGGGTGGAGTTCCTCGAGACCCCGGACTCCTACTACGAGGACCCCGCGCTGCGCGCCCGGATCGGGCAGGTGCGGGTGCCGATCGAGGAGCTGCAGAAGCGCAAGATCCTGGTCGACCGCGACGAGGACGGCTACCTGCTGCAGATCTTCACCAAGCCGCTCGGCGACCGCCCGACGGTGTTCTTCGAGCTGATCGAGCGGCACGGCTCGCTCGGCTTCGGCAAGGGCAACTTCAAGGCCCTGTTCGAGGCGATCGAGCGCGAGCAGGACAAGCGCGGCAACCTCTGACCGCCCCCGCCCCCCCGATTCGTCTGCGATCCAGCGGGGCGCGCCCGCGCGGAGGGTGCAGACGAATCCGAGGGGGGAGCGGGCTTTAGAGCACCTTGGACAGGAACGACTGCGTGCGCTCGTGCTGCGGGTCGGCGAGCACCTCGGCCGGCACGCCCTCCTCGACGATGACGCCGTCGTCCATGAAGACGAGCTTGTCGCCGACCTCGCGGGCGAAGCCCATCTCGTGGGTGACGACCATCATCGTCATGCCCTCGCTCGCGAGGTCGCGCATCACCGCGAGGACGTCACCGACGAGCTCGGGGTCGAGGGCGCTGGTCGGCTCGTCGAACAGCATCATGTCGGGGTCCATCGAGAGAGCGCGCGCGATCGCGACGCGCTGCTGCTGGCCGCCCGAGAGGTGTGCGGGGAAGGCGTCCTCGCGCTCGGCGAGACCGACCTTCTCCAGGTTGGTGCGCGCGATCTGCGCAGCCTCGTCCTTGCCGCGTCCCTTGACCCGCTGCTGCGCGAGCGTGAGGTTGCGCAGCACCGTCAGGTGCGGGAAGAGGTTGAAGGACTGGAAGACCATCCCGATGCGCGCGCGCACCTTGTCGACGTCGACGTCGGGGTCGGTGATCTCGATGCCCTCCACGAAGATCCGCCCGGACGTCGGCTGCTCGAGCAGGTTGGTGCAGCGCAGCAGCGTCGACTTGCCGGAGCCGGACGGCCCGATCACGCAGACCACCTCTCGGGTGTCGACGTGGAAGTCGATCCCCTTCAGCACCTCGTGGGAGCCGAACGACTTGTGCAGGTCCTGGACGTCGATCGCCGGGGACGCCGGGTCGATGCGTGCCTCGATCGGGGTGTCGGTCATCAGCGTGCCCTCTCGCTGCGGGCCTCGAGCCGGCGGACCAGGATCGAGAGCGGGATGGTGATCAGGAGGTAGCACAACGAGATCGCGACCAGCGGCGTCAGGCTCTTCTCCTGGTTGAGCACGTCACGACCGAACTTCGTCAGCTCGTACTGCGACAGCGTGAGCCCCAGGATGTAGACGAGCGATGAGTCCTTGGTGAGCAGGATCAGCTCGTTGGTGAGCGGCGGCAGCACGATCCGGAACGCCTGGGGGATCACCACCGAGAGCATCGCTCGCGAGTGCGACATGCCCAGCGAGCGGGCCGCCTCGAGCTGCCCCTTCGGCACCGCCTGGATGCCGGCGCGGATCGTCTCGGCCATGTAGGCCGCGCCGACCAGCCCGAGTGCGACCGTCACGATGCCGGTCGTGCCCCCCGGAAGCTCGCGGCCCGGGAAGGCCAGCGGGATGCCGAACGTGAAGGCGATGAAGACCACCAGCGCGGGCACGCCCCGGAAGAACTCGATGATGCCGGTGGCGATCCAGCGGTACGGCGCGACCGGCGAGAGCCGCATCAGCGCCAGGACCAGCCCGAGCACGAGGCCGAAGAGGAACGCGCAGGCGGTGTAGATCAGCGTGTTCTTCAACGCGATGGTGATCACCGACGGCCACATCGACGCCAGGATCTCGGTGTCGAAGAACACCTCCCGCAGCGTTCCCCAGTCGGCGGCGAAGGCGACGAGGAGCAGGACGGCCAGCAGGACGGCGTACTGGATCCCGCGGGAGACCCGCGCCTTCTTGCGGGGGCTCAGGCTCACTGGCCGGGCGCTTCGCCGAAGTACTTCTTGTAAATCTTGTCGTAGGTGCCGTCGGACTGAGCGGCGGCGATCGCGTCGTTGACCGCCTTGAGCAGCTCGTCGTTCTGGTCCTTGGCCACGGCGAAGCCGTAGTTCTCGCCGGTCTCGAACTCGGTGGCCACCGCGGTGTCCGGGTTGTCGTTGACGTAGTCGAAGAGCACGCCGTTGTCGTTGACGCCTGCGTCGACCTGGCCGGTCTTGACGGCCGTCGTCAGCAGGGCGAGGTCCTCGAACTCCTTGATCTTGGCGTCCTTCGGAGCGTTCTCCCGGACGTAGTCGGCGCCGGTCGTGCTGAGCTGCACCGCGACGGTCTTGCCGCCGAGGTCGTCGAGGGACTTGATCGGGGACCCCTTCTTCACCAGCATCGCCTGGGTGGCCTCGAAGTAGGGATCGGAGAAGTCGATGACCTTGGCGCGGTCCTCGGTGATCGTCATGCCGGACGCGGCGACGTCGCACTTGCCGGTGTTCAGCGACTGGCCCGACTCGATGCCCTCGAACGGGGTGTCGAAGATGGCCTGCTCCAGCTCGAGCTTGTCGGCGACCAGGTCCATCATCGCGACGTCGAAGCCGACGACCTCGCCACCGTCGTTGTACTGGAACGGCTTGTAGGGAAGGTGCGTGCAGACGGTGAGCTTGCCGTCCTTCACGATCTTCACGCCGTCGGCCACCTCGGTCTTGTCGCCGCCTGCCGCGCAGCCCGACAGTCCCACGGTCAGGGTCAGCGCGGCGGCCAGGGCGGGGAGGATTCGCTTCGTCATGTGATCACCCTAACGACCGCGGACCACGCTCCTGGCCGCACCTCCTAGGCTGCGCGCATGACGCAGATCCCCGCAGGCTGGTACCCCGATCCCGGAACGTCGTCGGGACTGCGGTGGTGGGACGGTGCTCAGTGGACCACGCACACGCAGGCTCCGGACGCGCAGCCCGGGCCGCCGCCGTACCAGCGGGCCTACGGCCAGCCGGCCGCCCAGGCCGGCCCTACCACGCCGTACGGCGTCCGTCCGCCGGCGACCACGCCGGACGGTCAGCGGCTCGCCGGTTGGTGGCACCGCGTCGGTGCCTACCTGCTCGACGCCGCGCTGCTCGTGGTGCTGTCCGGGCTGGTGGCCTTCCCGTTCACCCGGCGGCTGCTCGCGGCCTACGGCGACTTCCTGAACGAGACGATGCGGGCCATGGAGGCGGGCGGCGACCCGCCGAGCCAGTCCGCGCTGCTCGCCGACGTGGCCGGTCCGCTCGCCGGGTTCGCGCTGGTGGCCCTCGTGGTGAACTTCGTCTACCACGTGACCTTCCTCAAGACCCTGGCGGCGACACCCGGCAAGCTGGTGACCGGGCTGCGGGTGCGGCTGCGCGAGCAGGCCGGGCCGCTGTCGTGGCGCACGGTGCTGACGCGCTGGGCGGGTCAGAACGTCGGCAGCCTCGTCGCGCTGGTGCCGGTCCTCGGGTTCCTGGGCCAGCTCTACCCGCTGGTCGACGGCCTGTGGCCGCTGCGCGACGCGCACAAGCAGGCGCTGCACGACAAGCTCGCCCGGACCAACGTGGTGCGCCACGACCGGGGCCGGGTCGGCTAGGGCTCGAACGGCGGGCGGCCGGTGCCGCCGACGCGGTAGCGGCCCCAGGGATCCCGGTCCGAGAGTCGGCCCCCCGCGACGCCGTGGGGGGTGCGTAGCACGACCCGGCTGCTGCCGGCGGCGACCAGCGCGTCGACCGCGTCGTGCTGCGTGATCCGTCCGTACCAGTGGAAGTGGCCGTCGAGAGGGGAGAAGGCGCCGCGCAGCCGGACCTCGACGTCGACCTGCCGGTCCTCGGCGATCACCTGGGCGCGGCCGTCGTAGCTCATCCGCGGGCCGCCCCGTCGTCCGGCAGGCCGGGTGGGCCGACCAGGCGCAGCTCGCCGTCGTCGAGGGCGTCGAGCGGGACGCCGTACGCCGTGCTGATGCCCACCAGGGCGTGCCACACGAACGACGACAGGTAGCCGGCGACGGCGGTGCGCGACATCGTCTGACGGCTCAGCCACCACTCGCCGGTGGACAGGCCGAGCCCGACCAGGCCGTGCGCCCAGGGCTCGGCGCCCGCGGCGTCGACGCCGAGGCCGCGCAGCGCGTCGCCCAGGACGCGGGCGATGGCGGCAGAGATCGTCGCCTTGCCGTCGGCCAGCGGGTCGGTGTCGCCGGGGACCCGGTGGCGCACCAGCAGCAGGAAGACGTTGGGGTGCTCCTCCAGGCAGGCCAGGTAGGAGTCACAGGCCAGGTCGACGCGCTCGCGCAGCGTGCCGTCGGCGACCAGGGCGGGTGTGAGCCGCTCCATGACCACGGCCGCCCCCCAGGCGGCGACCGCCGCCTGCAGGTCGGCCTTGTCGGAGAAGTAGCGGTAGAGCACCGGCTTGCTGACACCCGCGGCGGTGGCGATGTCGTCGAGCCCGGCCAGCGGGCCGAGCCGGTCGATCGCGGCGACGGCTGCCTCGACGAGCTCGGCGCGACGCGCCTCGCGGTGCGCCGACCAGCGCGTGCTCCGACCGTCGTCGCCCTTGGCCGACTGGGCGGCGGCCTTGGCGCCGTGGGCGATCTGGTTGCGGAGGTCCTTGACGCTGCGGGTCACGTGGGTCACAGTACCAAACTAGGTGTTACTACGAGTAACGGCTACGTCCGGTAACAGACAAAGGAGTTCCCCATGACGCTCGCCGACCCGGTCGCCGTCCGGCTGCTGCGCTCCAGCGCCCGGCACAGCTACGACCCGGAGGTGGACCTGGACTGGGACGCGCCGCTGGTCGAGGGCGCGTGGTTCATGCAGCCCGAGCGGCTGTCCCTCTACGGCACGCCGCTGTGGGACGCGATGAGCCACGAGCAGCGCATCGAGCTGTCCCGTCACGAGATCGCCTCGATCGCGAGCGTCGGGCTGTGGTTCGAGCTGATCCTGATGCAGCTCATGGTGCGCGAGCTCTACGACCAGGACCCGCGCAGCGAGCGCACGCAGTACGCCCTGACCGAGGTCGGGGACGAGTGCCGGCACTCGGTGATGTTCGGTCGGGCGATCGCGCGGTGCGGCGCCCCGGCCTACGGCCCGACCCCGCACATCCGTCGGCTCGGCCGTGGCTTCAAGACGGTCGCCGGTGGGGTGAGCGGCTATGCCTCCATCCTGGTCGCGGAGGAGATCCTCGACCGGTGGCAGCGAGAGCTGATGAAGGACGAGCGCGTGCAGCCGCTGACCCGGATGGTCTCGCGCGTGCACGTGCTGGAGGAGGCTCGGCACATGGCCTTCGCCCGCGAGGAGGTCGAGCGAGCGGTGCCGAGGCTCTCGACCGCCCAGCTGCACTGGCACCGCACGATCACCGCGCAGACCGCGTTCATGGTGGCGCGCACGCTGATCAACCCCGGGGTGTACGTCGCGGTGGGGCTCGACCCGGTCCAGGCCAAGCGGGCCGCCTTCGGCAACCCGCACTACCAGCGGACGCTGGCCTGGATGGGCGAGCGGGTGGTGGCGTTCCTCGACGAGCAGGGCCTGATCGGCACGGCGCAGCGACCGGTCTGGAAGCGGTCGCTGCTCATGCCGGCCTGATCGTGCCGGTCACCTCGCCGAGAGCGATCCGGCCGCCGCCAGTGCCCGGTGCGGTGGCGCGCAGCACCACGGTGTCGCCGTCCAGCAGGAAGGTCCGGCCGTCGGCGAACGGCTCCGTGCCGCCCCACGACAGCTCCAGGAGCGACCCGCGCTGCGCGCGCTCGGTCCCGCTCACGGTGCCGGAGGCGAACAGGTCCCCGGTGCGCAGCGACGCCCCGTTGGCCGTCAGGTGGGCGAGCATCTGCGCCGGGGACCAGTACATCGAGGCGTACGGCGGCCGGCTGACGGTCTGGCCGTTGAGCACGACCTCCATCTCGACGTCGTACCCGGCGGGATCCTCGACGCGCAGGTAGTCCAGGGGCACCGGGTCCTGACCGGGCAGGTCGACGCGCGCGGCGACCAGGGCGTCGAGCGGCGTGATCCAGCCGCTGACCGAGGTCGCGAAGGACTTGCCCAGGAAGGGGCCGAGCGGGACGTACTCCCAGGCCTGGATGTCGCGCGCGGACCAGTCGTTGAGCAGCGTCACCCCGAAGACGTGGTCGGCGAAGCTCGCCGTGGACACCGGCTCGCCCCGGTAAGAGGGCGCGCCGACGACGAACCCGAGCTCGGCCTCGATGTCGAGCCGACGGCTCGGGCCGTAGGACGGCGGACCGCCGCTCTCGGGTCGCTGGCCGCACGGGCGGCGGACGTCGGTGCCGGAGACCACGACCGTGCCGGCGCGGCCGTGGTAGCCGACCGGCAGGTGACGCCAGTTGGGCTTCAGCGGCTCGTCGTCAGGCCGGAAGATCCGGCCCACGTTGGTGGCGTGCTCGAGCGAGCAGTAGAAGTCGACGTAGTCCGCGACCTCGAAGGGCATCCGCAGCGTCACCCCGTCGACGGGCACGAGGTGCGGCTCGACCCGCTCGCGGGCGGCGGCGTCGGTGAGCAGGCCGGTGAGCCAGGTGCGCACCGAGGTCCAGGCCGGTCTGCCCAGCGCCAGCAGCGGGTTGAGCGACGGCGCCTCGAAGACGGAGGCGACCTCCAGCGCGTCGCCGGCGGCGACAGGCGCGAGGTCGACCACGTGCTCGCCGATGCGCACGCCGACCCGGGGCGGCTCGTCGCCACGCGCGAAGACGCCGTAGGGCAGGTGGTCCACGTCGTACGGCGAACCGTCGGCGCCGTCCACCCAGGTGGGGGTCGTCGTGCTCATGCTTCCTCCAGCAGGCCGGTCGCGATCAGCGAGTCGAGGGGCTCGGTCACCGAGCAGGAGCCGAAGGACGTGAACCAGCGGCGAGCCCTCTCCAGCGCGGTGTCGCGGGCCGCGGCGACCACCGTGGCCGGGTCGGTCCGGTCGAGGATCGCGACCGCGTCGTCGGTGGAGCCGCCGTCGAACAGGTGCTGCGTGGCGACCAGCAGGTTCAGGAAGCCGTGGTGCTCGAACCCGGTCTCGGGGTCGCGGTGGCGCAGCGCCCGGTGCAGACCCGCCGTGCACTTGAAGGGCGTCTCGCGGTCGAGGGCGGCGTCGACCCAGCGCGCCACCTCGGTCGCGCCCGGGAACGCCTCGGCGTCCGGACCGCCGGTGCGGAACTTCAGCCGCAGCTCGGCCGACGCGACCTCGTCGGCCGCGGCCAGCCAGGAGGCGGACACCTCGCCGCGGGGCAGCTCGACGTAGACCGGGACGTCGTCGGCGAGCACGCCGTCGGCGCGGGCGGCGTCGACCGCGGCCACCACCCGGCGGGCGTTGCCGGCCAGGTCGTCGGGGTCGCGCAGCGCGATCTCGAGGCCGGCGACCGACAGCCCGATCCGCTGCGCCAGCCCCATCGGCCCGGCGATCTGACCGGCGCCCCCGGTGACCACGACCGACAGGGGCGCATCGAAGCCGCGCACCCGTGGCAGGTCGGTGTCGCGGAGCACGAAGCTGCCGACGAGACCGGCGTACCACTGCGATCGACGTGCGCCGTGGGCCGCGGTGGCCTCCGGCAGCGGGGCGTCGCCGGGCGGGAAGATCGCGGCGTCGTCGACCAGCCCGAGCCAGGTCGGGGCGAGGACGTGTGGATCGCGGGAGGGCACGGCGCTACCCTAGCCATCCGTCAGATAGCGGACGAACTCGTCCGATGACCGAACACCGGGAGCAGTGATGGCCTACTACCGCCAGGTCGGCGAGGTCCCGCACCGGCGGCACACCGCCTTCCGCGACGAGCACGGCGCGCTGCGCTACGAGGAGCTGATGGGTGAGGAGGGCTTCTCCTCCGACTCCTCGCTGCTCTACCACCGCGGGGTGCCCTCGGCGATCGTGGACAGCCAGGTGTGGGAGCTGCCCGACCTGTCGGTGGTCGGCAACCACCCGCTGAAGCCGCGGCACCTGCGGCTGCACGGGCTCTTCGACGACGGGGCGGGCCACGACGGCGCCGGCCGCGACGCGGTCCGGCACCGACGGTTGGTGCTCGGCAACGTCGACGTGCGGATCTCCTACGTCGTGGCCGATGCGCCCTCGCCGCTCTACCGCAACGCCGTCGGCGACGAGTGCGTCTACGTCGAGGCGGGCAGCGGCACCGTCGAGACGGTGTTCGGCGTGCTGTCCTACCGCACCGGTGACTACGTCGTGCTGCCACGCGCGACCACGCACCGGTGGCTTCCCGACCCCGCACCGGGGCCCTCGAGGCTCTACGCCATCGAGGCCAACAGCCACCTGGCTCCGCCCAAGCGCTACCTGTCGAAGTACGGCCAGCTGCTCGAGCACGCGCCGTACTGCGAGCGCGACCTGCACGGACCCGGCGAACCGCTCCTCGCCGAAGGCAGCGACGTCGAGGTGCTGGTGAAGCACCGCGGCCAGGGCCCCGGGTCGCAGGGCGGCCTGGTCGGCACCCGGCTGACCTACGCCGGTCACCCGTTCGACGTGGTCGGCTGGGACGGCTGCCTCTACCCCTACACGTTCAACGTCGAGGACTTCATGCCGATCACCGGCAAGGTGCACCAGCCGCCGCCGGTGCACCAGGTCTTCGAGGGCACGAACTTCGTGATCTGCAACTTCTGCCCGCGCAAGGTCGACTACCACCCGGACTCGATCCCGGTGCCCTACTACCACTCCAACGTGGACTCCGACGAGGTGATGTTCTACGTCGGCGGCGACTACGAGGCACGCAAGGGATCCGGGATCGACGTCGGCTCGGTGTCGCTGCACCCCGGTGGCTACGCGCACGGACCGCAGCCCTCGGCGGTCGAGGCGTCGATCGGAGCGGAGTACTTCGACGAGCTGGCGGTCATGGTCGACACGTTCAAGCCGCTCGAGCTCGGCGAGGCAGCGGTGGCCAGCGAGGACCCGGCCTACGCCTGGACCTGGGCCGGTCGCGGCCCGTCGTCGCCCTCCGGCCGGGACGACGGTGGGCCGGCCGTGTTCAGCAACTCCTGACAACGCACGTGCCTGCCGACAAAGATGGGCAGCATGCCGACCTACGTGGCCTTCCTCCGAGCCGTCAACGTCGGGAAGCGGCCCTACCCGATGGCCGAGCTGCGCGCCGCGCTCGAGGCTGCGGGCTACGACGGCGTGCAGACGCACATCCAGACCGGCAACGTGCTGCTCACCAGCCGGGCCCGGTCGCGGGCCAAGGTCGAGGCAGCGCTGGAGGCGATCTTCGAGGCCGACCGCGGCTTCGCGGTGCCGACGATCGTGCTGACGCCCGCCGAGCTGGCGCAGGTGGCACAGGACGCCGACGAGCTCGCCGGCCAGCATCCGGCCGGCCACGGCCACTACGTCAGCCTGCTCAAGGAGAAGCCGACCGCGGAGGGCACCGCGAAGCTCGAGGGGCACGGGAACCCCGACGAGACGGTCGTGGTGCGCGACCGGGCGGTGCACCTGCTCTACGCCAAGCCGTACCACGAGGCCGCGATGTCCAACGTGCAGGTCGAGCGTGCGTTGGGCGTCGCCACCAACCGCAACGCCAAGGTCGTCCGGGCGCTGACCGAGAAGTGGTGCGCGTGACCGAGACGTCGTTCGAGAGCCACGGCGTGCGGTGCGGGGCGACCCACGTGGCCGCCACGGGCGACGCCCTGGCGAGCGAGTCCGGCCGTCCCTGCGTGGTCATGGCGCACGGCTTCGGCTGCACCCGCGACGGTGGGCTGCTGCCCTTCGCGGAGCGGTTCGCGGCCGCGGGGCTCGAGGTGCTGCTCTTCGACTACCGCGGCTTCGGCACGTCGGAGGGCGCCCCCCGCCAGGACGTCGACCACCGCCGGCACCGGCAGGACTACCACGCGGCTGCGGCCTTCGCCCGCACGCTCACCGGCGTCGACCCTGACCGGGTCGCGGTCTGGGGCACGAGTTACTCCGGCGGTCACGTGGTCGCGGTCGCCGCCGAGGACCCGCGGATCGCCGCCGTCGTATCCCAGGGGGCCGCCGTGGACGGGCTGGCCGTGCTCCGCGGCTCCGGCCGCACCCCGACCCCCGGGTCGCAGGGCAAGGCACGCGCCCTGCTCGGCGCGGCCCTGCGCGACGTGGGCCGCGCCGCCGCCCGTCGTACGCCGCTGCGGGTGCGGGTCTTCGGGGCACCGGGGGAGACCGCGATGATGACCACCCCGAGCGGCGTCGCAGAGCTGGCACCGATCCTCGGGCCGACCTTCGTCAACGAGCTGTGCGCGCGCGGACTGCTGCGGGTGCCCTTCAACCGGCCGGTACGCCGCGCCCGCGACGTGTCCTGCCCGCTGCTGGTCGTGGTCGCCGAGCGGGACGAGATCGCCCCGCCCGCGGCGCTGCACGAGGTGGCCCGTCGCGCGCCACGCTCCGAGGTCGTGAGCTACGACTGCCGGCACTTCGCGATCTACACCGGGGAGGTGTTCGAGGACTCGGTGCGCCGACAGGTGGAGTTCCTCGTCCGGCACCTCCATCCGTCCGTCGCCGTCGGCTAGTTTCGCGGCATGGAGCCCGACCTCGACGTCCGTACGGCCGACGGTGTGCTGCGCCTGACGATGAACCGGCCCGCCCAGCTGAACGCCATGACCGCCTCGATGAGCGAGCGCCTGTCGGCCGAGCTCGAGGGTGCGTCGTCGAGGGACGACGTACGCGTGGTGCTGGTGGCGGGCGCCGGGGGAGCCTTCTGCTCCGGGGCGGACGTCGGCGGGGCGGAGGCGCACGAGCGGTTCGACGTGACCGCGCTGGACCGGGCCAACCGGCTGGTGCGCGCCGTCGTGGGCCTGGACCGCCCGGTCGTGGCCGCGGTCGACGGGGTCGCCGCCGGGGTGGGCTGCTCGCTCGCGCTGGCCTGCGACCTGGTGGTGGCCGGCCCTCGCGCCTCGTTCCTGCTCGCCTTCGCGCGGATCGGCCTGATGCCCGACGGGGGAGCGACGGCCACCGTCGCCGCCTCCGTCGGCCGGGCCCGCGCGATGCGGATGGCGCTGCTGGCCGAGCCGCTCTCGGGGACCGAGGCCCATGACGCCGGGCTGGTCAGCCACCTGGCCACCGACTCCTTCGAGGACACCGTCGAGACCTTGGTGGCCCGCCTCGCCGCCGGCCCGCCGCTGTCCTACGCCGCCACCAAGAAGGCCGTCAACGCCGCGACGCTGGGCCACCTGCACGACGCGCTCGAGCGGGAGCGCACCGGCCAGAGCATCCTGCTGCGCACCGACGACGTGGCCGAGGGGATGCGGGCGTTCGGCGCGAAGCGCGCGCCGCGCTTCACCGGCGCGTGACGTTTACCAGGGGATGTCGCGAATCTTTCGCTTCCCCTGGGAAGGTTTCCGTGGGAAGCGAAAGATTCGCTGCATCCCCTGGTAATCAGTTGGGCCGCAGCTCAGCCGATCTGGCGACCCTCCGCGTCGGCCCAGTACGGCGCGCGCAGCACCCGCTTCGAGCAGCTTGCCGGAGGGGTTGCGGGGCAGCTCGTCGGCGAAGTCGACCGACCGTGGGCGCTTGAAGCCGGCGAGGTGGTCCGCGCCCCAGGCGAGCAGCTCCTCCTCGCTCAGGGCCGAGCCGGGCCGGCGGACGACGACGGCCTTCACCGTCTCGCCCCAGCGTTCGTCCGGGACGCCGATGACGGCGACGTCGGCGACGTCGGGGTGCTCGGACAGCGCCGACTCGACCTCGATCGGGTAGACGTTCTCCGCGCCCGTCACGATCATGTCCTTGATCCGGTCGGTGAGGAACACGTAGCCCTCGGCGTCCAGGTAGCCGGCGTCGCCGGTGTGCAGCCAGCCGTCGGCGTCGAACGCCGCCGCGGTCTCCTCGGAGCGACGCCAGTAGCCGGGTGAGTTCTGCCGCGAGCGGGTCCAGATCTCGCCGACCTCTCCGGGCGCGCACTCCTGACCGGTGGCCGGGTCGACGGCCTTCATCTCCACCCACGGGTAGGGCCGGCCGGCCGAGCGCAGCAGGTGCTGCCGCGGCCCGCCCGGGTCGTGGTCGGTCGCGCTCAGCTCGGTGATGGCACCGGTGGTCTCGGTGAGGCCGTAGACCTGGAACAGCGGGGCCCGGAACACCGCGAGCGCCCGGGTGAGCGCGGCCGTGGTGATCGGCGAGGCGCCGTAGGCGATCGAGCGCAGGCTGGAGTAGTCACGCTCCTCCGCGCCAGGCACCGCGCACATCATCTGCAGCACCGCCGGCACCAGGAAGGCGTTGGTGATCCTGGTCTGCTCGATCGTGTCGATCAGCGCGGCGGGGTCGATCATCGGCACCAGCACGTCGGTGCCGCCGCGTGCCAGGGCGACGTTGGCCCAGCCGGAGCCGCCGATGTGGAACAGGGGCATCGCGACCAGCGACACCGAGGTCTCGTCGACGTCCCATGCCTCGGCGACGTCGATCAGCCCGGAGCAGTTGCCGTTGGTGAGCATCACGCCCTTGGGCAGGCCGGTCGTGCCGCTCGTGTAGAGCTGCAGCACCACGTCGTCGTACGTCGCCTCGCGGCCCGGGTCGGTGGGGGAGCCGGAGGCGACGAAGGCCTCGAACTGCTCGCCGGTCGCCAGCACCGTCGTCAGCCCGGGCGCCTCGGCCTGGATCGCGGGCAGTGCCGCTGCGAACGGCGGGCCGACGACCAGCACGCTGGCGCCGGAGTCGTGCACGATGCGGCCCATCTCGGCCGGCGTCAGGCGGAAGTTCAGCGGGGCGATCGCCGCACCGATCTTGGCGCACCCGACCATCACCTCGAAGAACTCCGGGTTGTTCAGGTCGAGGTAGGCCACCCGCCCGTGCTCGCCGACGCCGAGGTCCTGCAGGGCGTGGGCGATCCGGTTGCCACGCTCCTCCAGCTCGCGGTAGGTCACGGTCCGCGTGACACCGACGAGGGCCGGATGGTCGCCGCGTGTCCGCGCCAGGTCGGTGAACATCCGGGCCAGCGGCGGGGTGCGGGCCTCGCTCACGACAGCGCCACCCCAGCCTCCTCGATCTCGCGCAGCGCCGCCGTGGTCGACGTCGGCGCGACGCCAGCGCACAGCGACGTGAGCAGCGTGGTCTCGAACCCGTTGCGTACGGCGTCCAGTGCCGTCGCACGCACGCAGTAGTCGGTGGCGATGCCGCAGACGTCGACGTGCGTCACCTCGCGGCCGCGCAGCCAGTCGGTGAGCGTCGAGCCGTCCGGGGCGGTGCCCTCGAATCCGGAGTAGGCCGCGGCGTGCTCGCCCTTGAGGAACACCGCGTCGAAGGGCTGCGGGTCGAGGTTGGGGTGGAAGGCCTCGCCGTCCGTCCCAACCACGCAGTGGGGCGGCCACGAGTGCTCGAAGTCGGGGTCCTTGCTGAAGTGGTCCCCCGGGTCGACGTGGTGGTCCCGCGTGGCGACCGCGACGTCGTAGGCGGGCGCCCGCGCGTCGTGCCTGGACCAGTGGTGCAGCAGGTCACCGATGCGGAAGGCCACATCGGCACCGCCCTGGACCGCGAGGCTGCCGCCCTCGCAGAAGTCGTTCTGGACGTCGACCACGATCAGTGCGCGCTTCATCCCGCGACCCTAGTCCCGCGGATGGGGAGCCAGGAGAGGACGTCGCGGATCATCGCGTCCCACAGCCCCCACTCGTGCTCGCCGGGGCGGAAGTCGACCTGCACGTCGACGCCGGCGACCGTCGCCTCGTCGACGAACCGCACGCTGCCGTCGTACAGCGGGTCCTCGGTGCCGCACCCCACGTACACCGACGGCAGCGCGTCGACGTCGGCGTCGGCGAGCAGGGCGAAGAGGTCGTCGCCCGGCCCGATCTCGTCGCCGAAGACCCGCTCGAACAGCGGTCGTCGCTCGCTGTGGGCTCAGCGCTGCCAGGTCGAGCGCGCCGGACAGGCTGGCTGTCGCGGCGAAGCGCTCGGGCTGGCGCAGCGCCCACTTCAGCGCGCCGTACCCGCCCATCGAGAGGCCCGCCACGAACGTGTCCTCGCGCCGGGCGGAGACCCGCAGGAACCCGCCGATCACCTCGGGGAGCTCCTCGGAGAGGTAGGTCCAGTAGCGGCCGCCGCTGATCTCGTCGGCGTAGAAGCTGCGCTGCACCTGCGGCATCACCACGGCCAGGCCGAGCGGGGCGGCGTACCGCTCGATGCTGGTGTAGCGCAGCCACGCGGTGTGGTCGTCGGACAGGCCGTGCAGCAGGTAGAGGACCGGCAGGTCGCCGGTGCGCTCGACTCCGGACACGCCGATCTGCTCGGTGCTCGCCTGCGGCAGCACCACGGTCGCCGACGTGCCGACCTCGAGCACCTCGGAGAAGAAGTCGCAGGTGAGCAGGGCCACGTCAGCCTCCGATGTGTCGCGTCGCGATGACGGGCTCGCCCCGGGACATCTGCTGTGCGCGCATCGGCAGCTCGCCGCGCGAGGACAGGTGCCGCGTGCGGCTGACCTCGAGGTCCTCGCGGCCGACGACCTCGCCGTCGCGCACGAGCGGCACCAGCAGCGAGCGGTCGTCGCCGTCGTTCACCGGTGGCTCGCCGATGCCGACGAGCTCGGCCTCCGCGACGCCGTCGGCGCTGAGGCGGCGCAGCGCGAACTTGCGGCCGCCGATCGAGAGCTTGTCCTTGCTCTTCTTCGCCACGCTGACCATCTCGCCGTCGGCACCCGCACGCGAGACCAGCTTGTAGACGAAGCCGCACGTCGGGTGACCGCTGCCGGTGACCAACGACGTGCCGACGCCGTAGCCGTCGACGGGCGCTGCGGCCAGCGAGGCGATCGCGTGCTCGTCGAGGTCGGAGGTCACGATGATCCGGGTCGCCGTGGCGCCCAGCCCGTCGAGCTGCGCGCGGACCCGGTGGGCGAGCACGCCGAGGTCGCCGCTGTCGATCCGCACCGCCCCGAGGTCGGCACCCGCGATCTCCACCCCGAGCCGCACGGCCTCGGCGATGTCGTAGGTGTCCACGAGCAACGTCGTGCCCCGGCCCAGCGACTCGACCTGGGCCGTGAAGGCGTCCCGCTCGGAGTCGTGCAGGAGCGTGAAGCTGTGGGCGCTGGTGCCGGCCGTCGGGACGCCGTACCGGTGCCGGGCGGCGAGGTTGGACGTGGTCACGAAGCCGGCGACGTACGCCGCCCGGGCCGACGCCACGGCCGCCTCCTCGTGCGTGCGGCGGGAGCCCATCTCGATGCACGGCCGGTCACCGGCCGCCCAGGTCATCCGGGACGCAGCCGACGCGATCGCGGAGTCGTGGTTGAGGATCGAGAGCAGCACCGTCTCGAGGAGCACCGCCTCGGCGAACGTCGACTCGACGTTGAGCAGCGGGGAGTAGGGGAAGTAGACCTCGCCCTCGGGGTAGCCCCAGATGTCGCCGCGGAACTGGTAGCCGGCCAGCCACTCCAGCGTCGGCTCGTCGACCACGCGGCCCTCACGGAGCACGGCGAGGACGTCATCGTCGAAGCGGAACGACTCGATCGCGTCGAGCGCGCGCCCGATGCCGGCCACGACGCCGTAGCGACGCCCTTCGGGCAGCCGGCGCGGGAACAGCTCGAAGACCGCCCGTCGCTCGGCGGTGCCCGCGGCGAGCGCCGCCTGCAGCATGGTGAGCTCGTAGTGGTCGGTGAGGAGGGCGGTCGACGCGCTGGTCCCGGGGGTCACAGCGCGACTCTAGGATGTCGGCGTGTCCGCTCCCAGCCCTGTCGAGCTCGACCAGCCCGAGACCGACGACCTGACCCGCACCGACCGGCCGTGGGTGACCATCGTCTGGAACGACCCGGTGAATCTGATGTCCTACGTCACCTACGTGTTCCAGAACCACTTCGGCTATCCGAAGAAGAAGGCGGAGAAGCTGATGCTCGAGGTCCACCGCGACGGACGCTCGATGGTGGCCAGCGGCTCGCGCGAGGAGATGGAGCGCGACGTGCAGGCGATGCACGAGTACGGCCTGTGGGCGACGATGGAGAAGCAGGACTAGATGAACGACGGGTTCCAGCGCCGACGCGGCGGCGGTGCGGTCGCGACGTTCACCGGCTTCGAGGCCGACTTGCTACGCAGCCTCGCTTCGCAGCTGGTCGAGCTGCTGCGCAACGAGGTCGCCGCCCCGCGCGCCGGCGAGGACCCGCTCGAGGCGCTGCTGGACTTCTCCGGCCCCACCACCGAGCCGGAGGACCCGGTCCTGGCGCGGCTCTTCCCGACGGCGTACCCCCACGACGAGGAGGCCGCCGGGGAGTTCCGCCGCTTCACCGAGGGCGGGCTGCGCGACCACAAGGCGCAGGCAGCGGTCGCGATCATCGACACCCTCGAGGAGGCCGGGCTGCCGGCCGAGCTCGGGGCGGACGGTCTGGTCGTCGACGTCGAGCTCGCCACCCCGGACGCCGTGACCTGGATGAAGTCCTTCACCGACATCCGGTTGGCGCTCGCGACCCGGCTCGGGGTGGAGGAGGACGACGAGGACTACTGGCTGGGGCTGCCCGACGAGGACCCGCAGGCGCACGTCTACGACATCTACCAGTGGGTCGGCTACCTCCAGGAGACCCTCGTCGAGGCCCTCTCCCGCTGACGGCCGCGTGGCGTCCGACGGCCCCGGGCGTCTCAGGATGCGGACTCGGTCGGGGGTGCGGGGGAGC
>CAVQKB010000006.1:0-286601 GCA_963713035.1 uncultured Actinomycetota bacterium | reverse complement strand
AACAGCGTCTCGGCGGAGGTGGAAGGAGCGCCGTGCACGACCACCTGGTCGCGGCCCAGGCGCTTGGCCTCGTAGAGCGCCTGGTCGGCCATCGCGACCAGGTCGTTGTGGTGTGACATCGAGGCGGTGCGGGTGGCGACGCCGGCGGAGGCGGAGACGCTGATCCGGGGGTTGTCGGCCAGGTGCACCGATGCCACGGCCGCACGGATCCGTTCGGCGACCACGGCGCCGTCCTCGAGCGCAGTCTCGCGCAGCACCACGACGAGCTCCTCGCCGCCGTACCGGTAGGCGGTGTCGGTCGAGCGCATCACGGCCGAGATCGCACCCGCGACCTGGCGCAGCACCTCGTCGCCGAGCAGGTGGCCGTGCTCGTCGTTGAGGCGCTTGAAGTGGTCGAGGTCGACCATCACCAGCGACAGCGGACGGCCGTAGCGACGGCACCGGTCCCACTCGCTGTCGATGTCGTTCTCGAAGCGGCGACGGTTGGGCAGTCGGGTGAGGCCGTCGTGGTCGGCCAGCTCGCGCGCGGCGCTGTGCAGGTGAGCGGACTCGAGGGCCGCTGCCGCAGTGGAGAGCAGGGAGGCGAGCACCGCCTCGGTGTCCTCGTCGACGACCGGGGTGCCGACCTCGAGCACGGCGGTGACGAGGCCCGCGAGCACGAGGGGGTAGGCGCGGACGCCGTCCTCGGTGATGGGGGCCGCGTCCGCGGCGACGCGGCGCACCAGGTCCGTCGGCTCCAGGTCGGCGGGCGGGACGGTCCCGTGCGGGTCGGTGCTGCGGTGCGCCGCCCGGAAGTCCTGGTTGGAGTCTCGCAGCCAGAGCATCGTGGTCGTGCCGAGGAGCTCGGCCGAGGCCTCGCTGACGGTGCTCGAGACGTAGCGGATGCTCAGGCTGCCGGCGATCTCCCGGCTGACCCGTACGACGGTCTCGAACCGGCTCGCGAGGAAAGCCAGCCGGATCTCTCGGTCCTGCGCCTCGTCACCGGCACGCTCCAGCTCCGCGGCCAAGGAGCCGAGGGCGGTGCCGATCTCGTCGATCTCGGGAACGCTGGAGGGCTGCATCCGGGCGGAGAGATCGCCGTCGCGCAACAGCGCCACGGTCGTGTGCATGTCGTCGACCGGTGCCAGCACGCGCGCTCGCAGGCGCCGGCTGCGCCGTACGGTGATGGTGGCCGAGGCGGCGAGCAGCACGAGGTAGCTGGCCAGGACGAGCACGAGCGCGGTGTTCTGCCGCGCGAGCGCCTCCACGCGTCGCTGGCGGATCAGCGCGATGCTGGCCACCTCGGCGACGCGGTACTCGTCGAAGAGGTCCTTACCCTCCGTCAGGAAGTCGGCGAGGGTGCCGTCCTCGCGCTGGATGGCAGTCAGCTTCAGCGTGGCCGCCTTGGAGGCCCAGACCCCCCATCGGTCCCGGGCCAGCAGCATCTTCAACACGTGGTCAGTGATGTCGGGTGCGCTGCCCACGTTGGCCAGCAGGTCGTCCGCCGACACGGCGGCGACCCGCTGGCCAACGGTGTAGGGCTCCAGGAACGTGTCGTCGCCGGTGGCGAGCCAGGCCCGGAGTCCGGTCTCCTGGTCCAACATGCCGTCGTGCACGTCCCGCGCGTGTCGGGTCAGCTCGACGTAGGAGGCCAGGCGGGGCTGGCTGACCAGGATCAGGTAGCCGGAGGTGAGCAGGCTCAGCGTCAGCACTGAGACGAGCACGCTGATGACGAAGCGGTGGCTGCTCTGCAGCTCCTCCACCAGTCCACGGCCGTGGCCTCGGGTGCGGTCCATGCGTCATCTCTCCAGTGCCTGCTCAGCCCGCATCCGGATCATGAGGGCACCCTCGAGGCTAGCGGCGAAGCGGCCGCCCTGGGGTGTTTCGCCCGATTCGTGGAGGCGGGCCGAGGGACCGGCGCCGAGAGCCAGGCCCCCGACCGTAGGCTCGGAGCGTGCCTGGCCGACCCGGAGAGCTCGTTCGCGTGCTGCTCGCCCCACGGCTGCTCGCCCTGCACGTGCTGGCCGTGGCGGCCACGACCGTCGCGGTGCTCCTCGGACTGTGGCAGTTCCAGGCGTGGCAGACCACGCGGACCGACCAGGCCGCTTCGTTGGCGGATGCCGCGCCGCGTCCGCTGCAACGGGTGATGTCCGCGGACGCCGCCTTCCCCGGTGACTCGGTGGGTCGACCGGTCGCCTTCCGCGGCCACTGGCTGCCGTCGTCCACCGTGTACGTCGCGGACCGCACGCTCGCGGGGCGGGACGGCTACTGGGCCGTGACCCCGGTCGAGGTCTGCGCCGCGGATGCCGGGCCCAGCGCCTGTGCCGACGGGGACGGGGAGGGAGCAGCCGCGATGCTGGTCGTCCGCGGCTGGGTGGCGCAGGTATCCGCGGCGCCGGCGGCCCCCACGGGCGCTGTCGACGTGACCGGCTGGCTGCAGCCGGGCGAGGGCTCCAGCCTCCGCGACGCGGATCCGACCGACGACGTCCTCCCCGAGCTGCGGATCGCGGACGCCATCCAGAAGGTCGACCAGGACCTGTACGGCGGCTACGTCATCGCCGAGCAGCCGCAGGAGACCGGCTTGGAGCGCGGTGACCCCGGCGTCCCTGCCGGAGCCCGACACCTTCACCGCGCTGCGCAACCTGCTCTACGCCGTGGAGTGGTGGGTCTTCGGTGCCTTCGCGGTGTTCCTGTGGACCCGCTGGTGCCGCGACGAGGCCGACCGGGTCAGCGCCGAGGACGACCAGGTCCCTGGAGTACCGTCGGCCCCGTGAAGTCCGCCCTGTTCCGCTACCGCGTGATGGCCAACGTCGTCGGTGTCCTGCTGGTCGTCCTGATCCTGGTCGGCGTGCCCCTGAAGTACCTCACTGCCGAGGGCACCGGTCTGCAGCACACCGGGGAGTGGATCACCTCCTACCTCGGCGTCGCGCACGGGTGGCTCTACATGATCTTCCTGGTGACCGCCTTCCTGCTCTCCCGCAAGGCCCGCTGGGACCTCTCCTTCACCGCCGTCACCCTGCTGCTCGGCACGGTGCCGGTGCTGTCGTTCTGGGCCGAGCACCGCGCCACCGAGCAGGTCCGGGCGCAGCTCCGGAGCGCCGACGAGCCGCAGCACGTCGGCTCCTAGCCGTGACCCGCACCAGCGGCGGTGGGGACACCGCGTTCGTGCTCGGCGGCGGTGGCCTGCTCGGCGCGGTCGAGGTCGGCATGCTGCGGGCGTTGTTCGAGGCCGGGGTGCAGCCCGACCTGGTGCTCGGCACCTCGGTCGGCGCCCTCAACGGGGCCCTGGTCGCGGCCGACCCGGGCCCGGCGGTGATCGACCGGCTGGTCGGACTGTGGGAGAGCGCGGCGAACACCCGGGAGGTGTACGGCGACAACCCGGTGCGCCAGGTGCGGCGGGCCGTCCGCACCGGCACCCACCTGCACTCCAGCCGACCGTTGCGCGAGCGCCTCGCCCAGGAGCTCGGCGACCTCACCTTCGCGGAGCTGGCGGTGCCCTTCCAGTGCTGCGCCTCGAGCATCGAGCGGGCCGCCGAGCACTGGTTCACCCAGGGCCGGGTGGTCGACGCGGTCGTCGCCTCCGCGGCGGTGCCCGGCCTGATGGGGCCGGCGGTGGTCGACGGCGAGCACTTCCTCGACGGCGGCATCGTGAACTCCATCCCGGTCGGGCGTGCCGTCGAGTGCGGGGCCGCCACGATCTTCGTGCTGCAGGTCGGTCGGGTCGACAAGCCCCTGCGACCCCCGCGCAAGCCGTGGGAGGTGGCCCGGGTGTCCTTCGAGATCGCCCGGCGGCACCGGTTCCACCGGGAGATGGCCGCCCTACCGGCTCACGTCACCGCGCACGTGCTGCCGACAGGGGGTAGTGCCGTCGAGCCCGACTCGCTGCTGCGCTACCGCGACTTCGGTGCTGTCACCCGCCGCATCGACACCGCGTACGACGCCACGGCGGCCTACCTGCGCGAGCACCTGTGATCGGCTGGTTCCGGCGGATCGTCCTGGCCCCTGCGGTCATCGCGCTGACGGTCCTGCTGCTGACCACGATCCCGCTCTGGCTGCTGGCCGCGGCCGTGCTCTCGCCCGTCGTACCCGGACGGCTCCGGCCGCTGCGGCTGCTCTCGCTGCTGATGATGCACCTGGTCCTCGAGAGCGTCCTGCTCGTCGAGCTCTTCGGGCTGTGGATCGCGTCGGGCTTCGGGGCGTTCATCAAGCGGCCGTTCTTCGAGCGGATCCACTACGACCTGGTGCAGAGCTACCTGGTGATCTTCTTCCGGGAGGCCCGACGGGTGGCCCGGCTCAAGATCGAGACCGTCGGCGCCGCGCCGGACGCCCACCCCGGCGAGCCGCTGCTGGTGTGCTGCCGGCACGCCGGGCCGGCGGACTCCTTCACGCTGATGTACGCGTTGATGCACTGGTACGGCCGGGAGCCGCGGGTCGTGCTGCGGGCCACCCTCGCCTGGGACCCGGCGATCGACGTGATTCTCAACCGGCTGCCGGCCCGGTTCATCACCCCCGGCCGCGGCACCGACCTCGAGGCGCAGGTCGGCGAGCTGGCCCGCGACCTCGACGGCAACGACGCCTTCGTGATCTTCCCCGAGGGCGGGAACTTCACCCCGGAGCGTCGCCAGCGCGGGATCGACCGGCTCCGCAAGCTCGGGCTGGAGGCGCTGGCGCGCCGGGCCGAGCAGATGGAGAACGTGCTGGCCCCCAAGCCGGGTGGGCTGCTCGCGGCGCTCGATGCGGCGCCGGAGGCCGACGTGCTGCTGGTGGCGCACACCGGCCTTGACCACCTGCTCGGTCTGCGCGACGTGTGGCGCGAGCTGCCGATGGACAAGCAGATCATCATGGGCTGGTGGCGGGTGCCCCGCGAGGACATCCCCGAGGACCGCGACGCGCGGATCGACTGGCTCTACTCCTGGTGGGAGCACATCGACGACTGGGTGGCGGAGCACCGACCGGTCGACCTGCCCCCGCGTCGCTGGCGGAGCAGCCGCGCCTGAGGCGCCATCTCCCTGACATGGCACGACCCCCGTCCGAGGGACGGGGGTCGTGCCTTGCTCCGTGCGGGGGCGGATCAGCCCTTGTCGACCTGGATCTCCTCGACCGGGTTGTCCGGCGTGGTGCTGGTGTGCGGCACGTCGGCGGCGTCCGAGGCAGCCTCACCCGGGTCGGCGGCGGCGTCGTCGTCGGCGACCGGGTCGGCCCGGTGCGCACCCGCACCGGCGCCTGCTCCGGCGACCGGGCCACCGGCGGGCGGCGGGGTCGGCGCGGGGGGCGGGGTGTAGGAGGACTGCCAACTGGTGGTCGGCTGACGGTTGCCGAGCTTCTTGAAGGCGGCATAGCCCGCTCCGCCGAGCCCGAGCAGGACCAGCAGCGTGCGGAACCGGTGCTTCTTCTCCGGAGCCTCGACCTCGCCCTTGAGCGCGGCGGCGACGGCCTTGCCGCGCTTCATGGTCTCCTCGCGCGCCTCCTCGGTGGCACCCTCGACAGCGGCGAACGCCGCGGTGACGGCGGGCAGCACGTCGCTGGTGAACTTGTCGCGGGCGTCGGAGACGTAGGGCGCTGCCTTGCCGCGGGCGTCGGCGAGCACGGGGGCGGCCTTGTCGCGGGCGTCGGAGACGTAGGGCGCGGCCTTGCCGCGTGCGTCCGCCAGGACCGGGCTGGCCTTGCCGTAGGCGTCGGAGGCCTTCGCGCGGGCGTCGGCGAGCACGGGGGCAGCCTTGTCCCGGGCGCTCTCCACGTGCGGCGCGATGGCGTCACCCAGGTCGCTGGCCTGTGCCTTCAGCTGCTCGGTGAACGTCTTCTTCTTGCCGATACCCATCGAAGGGTCCTCTCTACGTCGGGTGTGCGGAGTTCTCCGGCGTACGCCGGGCGGTCCACTGATGCTCGTGCCCACAACTACGCCCGATCATGCCGCGTCGACCCGTGCGATGGAACACCGCCCTGAGTACGCGGTGCCCCGGTGAGCGCAGCGCGCCCGCCGCGAAGCGGGCAACCGCGTGCATGGCAGGATCGAGACATCCACGACCGGCGACCCTGACCGGCCGCACGACCCGTGCCCGCCTGTGGCGCCCGGTCGACCAGACGAGCATGAGAGGCGACGCCATGGCGCAGACCTACGCGACGTTGAAGACCAACCTGGGCGACATCGTCGTCCACCTGTTCCCCGACCACGCCCCCAAGACGGTGGAGAACTTCGTCGGGCTGGCGCAGGGCACCCGCGACTACGAGGTGCCGGAGACGGGCAAGAAGACGCCGGACAAGTTCTACGACGGCCTCGGGTTCCACCGGATCATCGAGAACTTCATGATCCAGGGCGGGTGCCCGCTCGGCACCGGCACCGGCGGCCCGGGCTACACCTTCAAGGACGAGTTCCACCCCGAGCTGCAGTTCGACCGCAAGTACCTCCTGGCGATGGCCAACGCCGGCCCCGGCACCAACGGGTCGCAGTTCTTCATCACGACCGCGGAGACCCCGTGGCTGAACAACCGCCACACCATCTTCGGCGAGGTCGAGGACGAGCAGAGCCGCGCCGTCGTGGACACGATCAACGGCACCGCCACCGGTCCCGGCGACCGTCCCAAGGACGCCGTCGTCATCGAGTCCGTCGAGGTCGAGGAGCGCTGAGCTGAGCACGACCGAACCGCCGGCGGCCGGAGCCTCCGGGGCAGCGACCCCCGAGGCTCCGGTCTGCTACCGGCACCCCCAGCGCGAGGCGCACATCCGCTGCCAGCGCTGTGATCGCCGGATCTGCCCGGACTGCATGCGGCCGGCGGCGGTGGGCTTCCAGTGCCCCGCCTGCGTGAGCGAGGGTGCCAAGAGCACGCGGGCCGGCCGCACGGCGTACGGCGGTCTGCGGCCGGGCGACGCCTCGCGGACCTCGATGGTCCTGATCGGGCTCAACGTGCTGGTCTTCCTCGCCATCACCGTCGCCGGTGAACGCGCCAGCGGCCTGATCGACCTGCTCGCGCTGCGTCCCGGCTCCACCTTCGAAGGCGTGGTCTACCCGCAGTGGACCAGCGTCGCCGAGGGCGCCTTCTGGCAACCGCTGACCTCGATGTTCACCCATGCCGGGACGCTGCACATCGGCTTCAACATGTTCGCCCTCTACGTGCTCGGTCCCCAGCTGGAGCTGGCGCTGGGCCGGGCCCGCTTCCTGGCGCTCTACTTCCTCTCCGGCCTGGCCGGCAGCGCCACCGTGATGTGGTTCAGCCTCAGCTACGGCCAGACCGTCGGCGCGTCCGGAGCGATCTTCGGGCTGATGGGGGCCCTGCTGGTGGTCGCGATCAAGGTGGGCGGCGACGTGCGGGGGCTGCTGACCTGGATCGGGATCAACTTCGTGATCACGTTCGTATTCGTGAACCTGATCTCCTGGCAGGGCCACCTCGGCGGCTTCCTGGGCGGCCTGCTGATCGGCAGCGCGCTCGTCTACGCGCCGCGCGAGCAGCGCACGCTGATCCAGACCGCGGCGCTGACCGGGATCGGCGTCCTGCTGCTGATCGCGATCGTGGGCCGGGTCGCCATCCTGACCTGAGCGAGCCTGGCTGCCGGCCGGTGGGTATCCACAGTGGGGGATAAGCCTGTGGACGAATCCCACCGGTGTAACTCGGGGGGCCGAGCTACTCCCAGTGGGTGGCGTAGACGAAGCCGACGGCCATGAAGCCGATCCCGACCACCAGGTTGAACTGGGCCAGGTCGGTCATCAGCGGGACGGTCACCTCTTGGCCGGTCACGTAGTAGACGACGATCCAGATCAGCCCGATCAGGAAGCTCCCGAGCATGCCGATCACCACCCCGCGACCGCGGCCCAGCGGGGTCCGAGGGTGCGCGCCCAGGGCCAGGCCGAGGAAGATCAGGCCGAAGCCGATCAGGTAGTTCCAGCGCGTGATGTCGCCCATGGCGCTCAGCTTCTGCCCGTCGCGCGCGACGTTGATGTAGACCACGATCCAGGCGATGCCGGCCGCGATCACCAACGCCGCCACGGCCGTGCGGACGACCGACGTGTGCGCGGTCGGCTCGGCACCCAGCTTGACGTTGTGCTCGCGACGCGTGGTGCGCGCCTGCTTCTGCCGGGCCGGCTTCTTGCTGCGGCTGGACGAGCTGGACTCGGACACGCTGACTCCCGGATCTGGTGTTCGGTGCTGACGGGACGGGCCGCACGAGCGCCTGTCGGCTGCGGCGGGCGCCCGGCTGCGGCGCCCGGGTTAGCCTAGTCGGAGTGGGGTCCTCGCCTCGCATCCCACGTCCGACCGTCCAGCCGTCCAGCCTCAGCCGAAGGGCGCCCCGCATGTCCGCCCATCCGCACCGCCAGCCCTGGCGCCGCCGTCTCGCGGACGCCTTCGCCGCGCGCGCCGGGTCCTACCGGTCCCGTGCGCTCGGCTGGCGGCTGCTGGCTCCTGCCGTGTTCGTGTTCGCCGGCGCACTCTTCGTGACGAGCATGGTCAGCTCCGGTGGCACCGACCTGCGCGCGGGCCGGTACGACGACCTCGGTGGCCTCGCGTCGGCGCAGTCGCGCGACCTCGAACGGATGCGGCAGGTGTCTGCCGCGCTCACCGACGAGGTGGACCGGCTCACCCGCGGCCTGACCGAGACCGGCAGCGCGACCAGCGCCCAGGAGCGAGCCGACGCGCTCGAGGACCCGGCCGGGCTGCGACCGGCCAGCGGCCCCGGCGTGACGATCACCCTCGACGACGCCCCCGACGACGCGCTGGCCGCGGCCGGCGACGACGTCAGCTCGCTGCTCGTGCACCAGCAGGACATCCAGGCCGTGGCCAACGCGCTGTGGGCGGGTGGCGCGACCGCGATGACGCTGCAGGGGCAGCGGGTCGTCGCGACCACCGGCATCAAGTGCGTCGGCAACACGGTGGTGCTGCACGGTGTGCCCTACTCACCGCCCTACCGCATCTCCGCCGTCGGCCCGATCACCCCGATGCTGACCTCGGTGCTCGACAGCGGCCACGTGCAGCTCTACCTCCAGGTCGTGCGGGCCGCCGGACTCGGCTGGGAGGTCGACCAGTCCGCCGACCTCGACCTGCCCGGCTACGACGGGCCGACCGAGCTGCGATTCGCTCAGACCGCCGGGTCGACCGGGAACGGCTGAGCGAGCACCGCCGCTCAGGCGGGCGGCGGGACCGACGGGCTCTCGGCCGGCTGCGTCGGGCTCTCGCTCGGTGTCTGCGAGGGCGTCTCGCTCGGCGTCGGTGTCGGCGAGGGTGACGGCTTCTCGAAGGTGGACACCGTGATCACCACCGTCGTGCCCTGGGGCTGGGTGGTGAACGCCTCCGGGCTCTGCCGCAGCACGGTGCCCTTCTCGGCCTCGGTGGTGGAGTCGTTGACGACGTCGACCTTGAAGCCGGCGGCCTCGAGCTTGGTGCGGGCGGCACCCTGCTTCAACCCGACGACGCTGGGCACCTCCTTGGGCCCGGCGGAGAAGCGCACCGTGACGACTGTCCCCTTCGACACGCTGGTCGCGGGCCGGGGGTCGCTGTCGATGACGACGTCCTTCTCCTCGTCGGACTTGGTCCTGACCAGCTTGGCCTCGAGCCCGGCATCGTCGAGCTTCTGCCGGGCGGTGTCCTTGTCGTCGCCGATGATGTCGGGGACCACGACGTCGGGCGGGCCGGTCGAGACGGTCAGGTCGATCGGGGCGCCGGGGGGCAGGGTGCTCATCGGCTCGGGGTCCTGCGCGACGACGCTGCCCCGCGGCACGTCCTCGGACGCCTCCTGCTCCACGTCACCGACGGTGAAGCCGGCCTCGTCGATGCGCTGCTCGGCCTGCTTCTGGGTCATGTTGACCAGCTGCGGCACGGTCTTCTCGTCGGGAGTCTGGTTGACCAGCATCGGGCCGAGCAGCGCGGCCAGCACGAGCAGCGTCAGGACGCCGAGCACGGCCAGGATCACCGGCCAGCGCTTCTTGCGCTCCTCGTCGTCCTCCTCGGACACGCCGGCGAAGAGCGAGGTGCTCTCGGCCTCGGCCTCCTCCTTGTCGAGGGGGACCGGTGCGAGCACGGGCTTGCCGGCGAGGTAGCGCTCGATGTCGGCCCGCATCTCCGCAGCGCTCTGGTAGCGCTCCTCGACCCCCTTGGTCAGCGACTTCATCACGATGGCGTCGATGTCCGAGGGCAGGTCGGTCTCGATGCTCGAGGGGGGAGGGGCCTGCTCGCGCACGTGCTGGTAGGCGACCGAGACCGGGCTGTCGCCCACGAACGGCGGCCTGCCGGTGAGCAGCTCGTAGAGCAGGCAGCCGGTCGAGTAGACGTCGCTGCGCGAGTCCACGGCCTCGCCGCGGGCCTGTTCGGGGGAGAGATACTGCGCCGTCCCGACCACGGCCGCCGTCTGCGTCATCGCGGACGAGGCGTCCGCGATCGCCCGGGCGATGCCGAAGTCCATCACCTTCACGTCGCCGTGGGGGGTCAGCATCACGTTGGCGGGCTTGATGTCGCGGTGCACGATGCCGGCGCGATGGCTGTAGTCGAGTGCCGACAGCACGCCGGAGGTGATCTCCAGGGCGCGCTCGGGGAGCAGCTTGCGGCCCTCGCGCAGGATCTCGCGCAGCGTCCGGCCGGCGACGTGCTCCATCACGATGTAGGGCTGCGGCACGTCCGACCCGTCGGTGGAGAGCTCCTCACCGGTGTCGTAGACCGACACGATGGCGGGGTGGTTCAGGGAGGCCGAGGCCTGCGCCTCGCGGCGGAAGCGGGCCTGGAAGGTGGGGTCGCTGGCCAGGTCGGTGCGGAGCCGCTTGACGGCCACGACCCGTCCCAGTCGGATGTCGGTGCCCTTGCGGACCTCGGCCATCCCGCCTCGTCCGAGCAGCTCCCCGAGCACGTAGCGCCCGCCCACGCGGGGACCCGTCCCGCCGGCCTGGTCCTCGGTCATGGCTTGCTCTTCCCCTTGCCCTTGTCCTTGTCCTCGTCCTGGGACGGATCCGCGGGGTCGGGCTCGGGCACGTCGACCACCGGCTCGTCGTACACCGACAGCGTGATGGTGCTGCCCGGCTCGACGTCGCCGGACGGGCTCACGTCGGCGACGGTGTCCGCCTCCTGGTCGCCGGGGTTGTCGACCTTCTGCTCCTTGACCTTCAGGCCGAGCGACTTCAGCTCCTTGCCGGCCTCGTCGGCGGGACGGCCCAGGTAGTCATCGGGGTCCACCGCGACGGTGGTCGGCGTGGGGGAGGCGCTCGGCGAGGGCTTCTTCGAGGGCCGGCGGGTCGGTGCGCTCGAGGAGGGGGCCTTCGAGGCGGTGGCGCTCGTCTCGGGAGCGACCGGGTCGGCAGTGCCGTCGTCCCCGCCCGCGCTGAGCCGGGAGAGCACCAGCACGATCAGCAGCACGGCGGCCGCGGCAGCGACCCACGGCACCCAGCCCGGGATCCTGCGTCGGGGCGGGGGACCGTAGTCGCCGGACGTCGTCGTCGTCCTGGTGAGGGGCGGTGGCGGGCACCGCGGCCGCGACCCGGGTGGGGGCCTCGGCGACCATCGTGGGCGCGGCGGCACCACCCCGCAGGCCCGGCACGGGATGACCGCGCAGCGCGGCGGCGAGCTCGGTGGCGGAGGCGAACCGGGCAGCGGGGTCCTTGGACAGGGCGACGGCGACGGTCCGGCGCAGGTGCTCCGGGACGTCGTCGGGCAGCGGTGGCGGCTCGTCGCGCAGGTGCGACAGCGCGGTCGCGATGGCGGAGTCGCCGTCGAAGGGCCGGCGTCCGGCCAGGCACTCGTAGAGCACCACGCCGAGGGAGTAGATGTCGCTGGCCGCGGTCGCGGACTTGCCCTCGGCCTGCTCCGGGGAGAGGTACTGCGGCGTGCCGATCACCTGGCCGGTCTGGGTCAGCGCCACCGCGTCGGCAGCGCGGGCGATGCCGAAGTCGGTGATCTTCACGACCCGGTCGGGGGTGACGAGCAGGTTGGCCGGCTTGACGTCGCGGTGCACGATGCCGAGCTCGTGGGCGGCCGCGATCGCGTCAGCCGCCTGCGCGACCAGGGCCGCGGCAGGCTCGGGCGGCATCGGGTGGCCATTGCGCAGCAGGGCGGACAGCGGCTCGCCCCGGACCAGCTCCATCACCAGGAACGGGCGCGGTGCGGCACCGGCCGCGTCCGGAAGCTCGCCGAAGTCGAACACCGACGCCACGCCAGGGTGGTGCAGGGCGGCAGCGTTGCGGGCCTCGGTCTCGAAGCGGCTGCGGAACGTCGCGTCGTCGGCGTACTCCGGCTTGAGCAGCTTGACGGCGACCTCGCGCCCCAGCACCTGGTCGGTGGCGCGCCAGACCTCCCCCATGCCGCCGGTGGCGATCCGGGAGTCGAGGCGGTAGCGGTGGTCGTCCTGCCCGTTCACCGACCGGTCGCTCACCTGTTGATCACCGCCTCCATGACGCTCTTGGCGATCGGCGCGGCCAGGCCGCTGCCGGAGATCTCGCCGCGCGGCACCGCCGGGTCGTCGATGAACACCGCGACCGCCACGGCGGGGTCATCGGCGGGGGCGAACGACACGAACCAGGCGTAGGGCGCCTGGTCGGGGCCGCGCTGCGCCGTGCCCGTCTTGCCGGCGACCTTGGTGCCCGGGATCTGTGCCGTGCGGGCGGTGCCGTTGTCGACGACCTCGATCATCATCTGGGTGAGGTCACGCGCGACCGAGGAGGAGACCGCGTTGCTGCGGAACGCCTCCGGGTTGGCCTTGTCCAGGCGCGAGAGGTCGGGCGCCTGCACCTCGTCGACGACGTAGGGCCGCATCACGGTGCCGTTGTTGGCGATGCCGGCGACGACCATCGCCATCTGCAGCGGGGTCGAGGAGACGTCGAACTGCCCGATCGCGGACAGCGCGGTCTGCGGCTCGTCCGGGTCGTCGGGGAACCGGCTCTTGGCCTGGCCGCCGAGGTCCTCGAGGTAGGTCTGGCCGAAGCCGAACTTCTCGGCCTGCTCCCGGATCGCGTCGTCGCCGAGCCGCAGGCCGATCTCGCCGAAGGCGGTGTTGCAGGAGTTCTCCAGCGCCTGGGTGAGCGAGATCCGTCCGGTGCCGCAGTCGAGGCCGGCCTCGTTGGGCAGGTCGGTCGAGGTCTGCGGCAGGTCGAGCGAGCGGCCGCCGGCAACCTTGGTCTGCGGGGTGTACTGCCCCGACGACAGCGCCGCCGCGGCCGTCACCAGCTTGAAGGTGGAACCGGGGGGATAGGTCTCGGCGATCGACCGGTTGAGCAGCCGGTTGGGCTTGGAGGTGCTGAGGCTCTGGTAGGACTTCTGCACGGCCGAGAAGTCGTGGGAGGCCAGCTTGTTGGGGTCGAACGACGGCGAGCTCACCATCGCCAGGATCTTGCCGGTGCTCGGTTCGAGTGCGACGACGGCGCCCTGGAGGCCGTTGCTGCCACGCTCCCGCAGCCCGTCGTACGCCGCGGTCTGCGCCTTGGGGTCGATGGTCAAGCGAGACCGACCCGCCCTTGGGCTGGGTGTTGCCGAGCATGTCGATCACCCGGTTGACGAACAGCCGCGGGTCGCTGCCCGAGAGGATGTCGTTCTGTCGCGACTCGATCGCGGAGCGGCCGAAGACGTAGGAGTAGTAGCCGGTGAGGTGGGCGTACTTCAGGGGCTGCTTGTAGACGCGCTGGTACTCGAACTGGTCCTTGCTCTTCACGCTCTCGGCCACCGCGTCGCCGCCGGCGACGATCGAGCCGCGCTCGCGGGAGAACTCCGCGTCGCGGACCCGCTTGTTGTCACCGCGGGCGTTGAGGTCGCCCGCCGAGACGTACTGCAGGTAGGTGGCGTTCAGCAGCAGCGCGGCGAAGAGCAGCATGCAGAAGACCGACATCGTGCGGATCGGCTTGTTCACAGCCGCACCACCTGGGTCGCGTCGTTCTCGTCGGGGGCGGACAGCTCGGGCAGCGGTCGGCGGGCCTGGTCGGAGATCCGCAGCAGGAGCGCCACGATCGCCCAGTTGGCGACCAGGGACGAGCCGCCCTGGGAGAGGAAGGGCGTGGTCAGGCCGGTCAGCGGGATCAGCCGGGTGACCCCGCCGATGACGACGAACACCTGCAGCGCGAAGACCACCGCGAGACCGGTGGCGACCAGCTTGCCGAAGCCGTCGCGGCAGACGAGCGCGGTGCGCAGCGCGCGCTCGACGATCAGGCCGTAGAGCACCAGGATCGCCATCACGCCGGTCAGTCCGAGCTCCTCGCCGATTGAGGCCATGATGAAGTCGGAGAAGCCCAGCGGGGTGATGTTCGGGTCGCCCTGCCCCAGGCCCCGGCCGATCAGCCCGCCCCAGGCCATCCCGTAGAGCCCCTGCACCAGCTGCGGGACGCCGCCCTCGGGGTCGTAGTCGAAGGGGCGCAGCCAGGTGTCGACCCGCGACTGCACATGGCTGACCAGCAGGTTGGCCGTGAAGGCGCCGGCCACGAACATCAGCGAGCCGACCACCAGCCAGCCGGGTCGCTCGGTGGCGACGTACAGCATCACCAGGAACAGCCCGAAGAACAGCAGCGACGAGCCCAGGTCGCGCTGGAAGACCAGCACCCCCAGGCTGATCAGCCACATCGCGAGCACCGGTCCGAGGTCACGACCCCGCGGGAGGTCGATGCCGACGAAGCGGCGACCGGCCAGCGCCAGCGCGTCGCGGTGCACCACGAGGTAGCCGGCGAAGAACAGCACCAGCATCACCTTGGCGATCTCGCCGGGCTGCAGGCTGAAGGGACCCAGACCGACCCAGATCCGGGCGCCGTTGATGTTCTTGCCGATCACCGGCAGCAGCGGCATCACGAGCAGCACGATCGCGAACAGACCGAACGTGTAGGTGTAGCCCTGCAGCCGGCGGTGGTCGCGCACGAGCAGCAGCACCCCGACGAACAGCAGCACGCCGAGCGTCATCCAGACCAGCTGCGTCTTGGCGAACGGCCCGATCTCGCTGCCCCGCTCGGCGTAGCCGAGGTCGATCCGGTGGATCATCGCCAGCCCGATGCCGTTGAGCGCGGCCACGATCGGCAGCAGCACCGGGTCGGCGTACGGCGCCGCGTAGCGCACCACGACGTGAGCGGCGATGCACAGGACGGCCAGCCAGCCGCCGTAGCCGATGATGTCGGCGGGGATGGTGCCCTCGACCCCGAGACCGACGGCGGCGTAGGCGCCGATCCCGACGATCAGGCTGAGCACGAGCAGGAACAGCTCGGCGCCGCGGCGACGGCGGTGGGTGAAGGCGGCATCTCGCAGGGCGGTCAGGGCGCTCACGGGCTCGCCTCCATGCACTCCGGCGGGGCCAGGGTCGGCGACGGGGTCGGCGACTCGGTCGTCGACGGAGTCGGTGTGGGCGAGGCGGTCGGCGACGGCGGCGCGCTCCCAACGGCACCGGCCTTGCGCGTCGGGGACGGTGACGGGGTGGGCGTCGGGGTCGGGGTCGGGCACACCCGGGCCGCGCGGGTCAGCCGCTCGGAGATGGCGCGGGCGTCAGCCAGCGAGCCGGCGCTGATGCCGGCCTCGACCTGACCCTGGGGGAAGTCGGGCAGGGAGGCGACCGTGACGTCAGTCTTCTCCTCGAGCCGGTTCATCGTCAGGCCGGGGATGTCGGCCTGCACCCCGCGGTAGATCGCGACCTGTCCGTCGCTGACGGCCACGTAGTACTGCTTCTGGCTCCAGCGGTAGCCGAAGAAGGCGGCGGCGCCGAGCAGCAGTGCGAGCACCAGCAGCAGCGCGAGGCCGACGATCGACCGACCGCGCCGCGGTGGCCGCGGTGCGTAGCGCAGCTCCTCAGGGTCCCCCGCCTCTCGGGGGGTGCCCGGCCCGTGGCGGGCCCCGTCGCGGTCACCGTCGTCCGCTCCGGGGACCGGCTCGATCTCGCCGGTGTCGCCGCTGCGGTGGCCGCGGAAGAAGCTCTTGGACGCCTGACCGGTCCGGCGCGGCTGGTCGGCGGCCGCTCCCACCAGCATCGGGCCGGTCGCGGCCGCGGCGAGCGGGGGGCCGTCGGTCTCCACGGCCGGGTCGACGACGTCGGCGACCACGCAGGTGATGTTGTCGCTGCTGCCCGCCTCCAGCGAGGCCCGGATCAGCTCGACCACCGCGTAGTCGACCGAACCGGTGCCGAGGATGTCGGCCATCCGGGGCGGATCCAGCACGCCCGAGGCGCCGTCGCTGCACAGCAGCAGCCGGTCACCGGGGGCGAGGTCGACGTAGAACAGGTCGGGATCGGTGTCGTGCACGCCGTCGACCGCCCGGATGATCAGGTTGCGGTGCGGGTGGGTGCGCGACTCCTCCTCGGTGATCCGGCCCTCGTCGATCAGGCTCTGCACGAAGGTGTGATCCTTGGTCAGCTGCGACAGGGTGCCGTCGCGCAGCAGGTAGCCGCGGCTGTCGCCGATGTGCGCGACGCCGATCCGCCGGCCGTCGAAGAGCGCGGCGGTGACCGTGGTGCTGGTGCCGTCGAGCTCGGGGTCCTGCTCGACCAGCTCCGCGATCCGGTCGTGCGCGCGGTGGATCGCCCCCGCGAGCGCCTCCAGCATGTCGTCGGGGGCCGGGTCGTCGAGCCGGCGCAGGGCCTGGACGGCCGTGCTGCTGGCGACGTCCCCCCGGGCCGCGCCGCCGACGCCGTCGGCGATGACGAGCAGGTGCTCGCTGGCGAAGCCGGAGTCCTGGTTGTCCTTGCGGACCCGGCCGACGTCGGACAGGGCGGCGTAGGACAGAGACAGCCGCGGACGCGGGGCGTCCACGCCCGGCTCCGAGAACTCGTCCGGCTGGTCCATCGCGGCGGGCGGCCCTACTTCCTGAGCTCGAGCGTGGTCTTGCCGATGCGGACCTTGCTGCCGAGCTGCAGGGTGGTGGGCTGGGTCAGCCGGTGGGCGCCCATGTAGGTGCCGTTGGTGGAGCCGAGGTCCTCCACGAACCAGGAGTCGCCGGACGAGGCGATCCGGGCGTGCCGGGTGGAGACGTAGTCGTCGTCGAGCCGGATCGCGGCGTCGGTGCCGCGACCGATCAGGATCGGGGCGTCGTCGAGCGAGGCGGACTCGCCCTCGTTGGCGCCCTCGACGACCAGCACGTGCGTGGGTGCGCCACGCGGCCGCTTGGCGGGCTTGCCGCGGGTCTCCTTGCGCTCGCGCTTCTCGGCCTTGCGGTCGGCTCGCGGCGTGGAGTCGATGCGGGCGCCGAACATGTCCGAGCGCACCACCGAGATGGCCGAGAGGACGAAGATCCACAGGATCGCGAGGTAGGCGAAGCGGATCAACATCAAGGTCAGCTCAGACACCGGCGCCTCCACTCGTCTGCGGGACGAACCTGACCGTCATCGTGGTGTTGCCGATCTTGATGGTGCCGCCGTCGTCGAGGGCGGCCTGCTGCACCTTCGCCCCGTTGACCAGCATGCCGTTGGTGGAGCCCAGGTCGACGACGCTGACGCTCGGTCCACCGGTGCTGCGGCCGTCGTCGGCGTGCACCCGGATCTCCGCGTGCCGACGCGAGACGCCCGGGTCGTTGATCCGCAGGTCGGCCTCGGTGCCGCGCCCGATCACGATGCCGGGCGGGTCGAGCGGCTGCTTCATCCCGTTGACCTCAAGGATGACGCTGGCCCGTCGTACGGCGGTGTCGGTGGCCTGGCGGTCGGGCGTCACCCGCGCCAGCGCGGCGCTGCGCACCCGGAACCGTCCGGTGGAGAGGTCCTCGCGCTCGTCGAAGGCGATCGTGACCGGGCCGGTGAAGACGTAGGACTGCTCGTGCGCGTGGTCGCGCAGCATCTCGCCCAGCTCCTGTGCCAGCGTGGCGGAGTACGGCGCGAGGCGCTCGTGGTCGGGGCCCGAGAGCTCGACGTGGAACTGGTTGGGCACCAGTCGGCGGTTGCGGGAGAGGATCTGCGCGGAGTTGTCGACCTCACGCTGCAGGGCGGCTGCGATCTCGACGGGCTGCACGGCACTGCGGAACGCCTTGGCGAAGGCACCGGAGACGACCTGCTCGAGCCGGCTCTCGAACCGTTGGAGCATGCCCATCGCTAACCTCCCTCCGTTGCCTCGTGACCTGTCGGTACGTATCCCCGCGAACCGCTCGCCGAACCCGAGCAGGCGCGGGACGGGTCGCGCGCACGGCGCTGCGTACGGGCATCGTAACGGGGACGACCGGTGCGCTCGTCGCTGCCCGTCCGCGGGGCGGGGAACCGTTTTGGAGCGTGCCGGGCCGGTGGGATAGCCTGTGCGGGCTTCACGCGCGAGTGGCGGAATAGGCAGACGCGCACGGTTCAGGTCCGTGTGCCCGAAAGGGCGTGGGGGTTCAACTCCCCCCTCGCGCACCACCACACACGAGCCCCTGACCTCGGATCCTCGAGGTCGGGGGCTTCGTCGTCTTCGGCCTTCGTCCTCCCGCCGCAGCTAGCTTGCGAGGATCGCCGTAGCCAGGTCGGCGTCGGCCACGAGCGTGTGCACGAGCCCACCGAGGATCGCACTGGAGACGGCCTGATGACGGGTCTCGGCGCGGATCTGGGCCTTGGCTCGCTGGACGCGATCGCCGAGGTGGCCGCACGCCACCTCGGATGGGACCCGGACCGGGTGGCGGACGAGAAGCAGCGCTACCGGCGCTACATCGAGAAGTTCCAGCAGGGTCGGGAGGCGTCCTCGTGACCGCCCTCCCCGAGGGGCGCAGGCTGCTGCGCCTGGAGGCTCGCAACGCCCAGACGCCGATCGAGGCCAAGCCCGAGTGGATCCGGACCCGAGCGACGTTGGGGCCGCAGTACCGCGAGCTGCAGAACCTCGTGAAGTCCGAGGGGCTGCACACGGTGTGCCAGGAGGCGGCCTGTCCGAACATCTTCGAGTGCTGGGAGGACCGGGAGGCCACGTTCCTGATCGGTGGGGACCAGTGCACCCGGCGTTGCGACTTCTGCCAGATCGACACCGGCAAGCCGCAGCCGCTGGACCGTGACGAGCCGCGTCGGGTCGGGGAGAGCGTGGCGACGATGGGGTTGCGCTACGCGACCATCACCGGTGTCGCGCGTGACGACCTGCCCGATGGGGGTGCGTGGCTCTACGCCGAGACGGTGCGCCAGATCCATGCGTTGAACCCCGGGACCGGGGTGGAGAACCTGATTCCGGACTTCAACGGCAAGCCCGACCTGTTGGCGGAGGTGTTCGAGAGCCGTCCGGAGGTGCTGGCCCACAACGTCGAGACGGTGCCGCGGATCTTCAAGCGGATCCGGCCGGCGTTCCGCTACGAGCGGTCCCTGGACGTGCTCACCGCGGCGCGGGAGTTCGGGTTGGTGACGAAGTCCAACCTGATCCTGGGGATGGGTGAGACCCGTGAGGAGGTCTCCCAGGCGTTGGTGGACCTGCATGACGCGGGGTGTGAGCTGATCACGATCACGCAGTACCTCCGTCCCTCGCCGCGGCACCACCCGGTGGAGCGGTGGGTCAAGCCGCAGGAGTTCGTCGAGCTCAAGGACGAGGCCGACGCGGTCGGTTTCACCGGGGTGATGTCGGGTCCGCTGGTGCGCTCGTCCTACCGCGCCGGCCGGCTCTACCAGCAGGCGATCGAGCGACGGTCGGCAGCGGTCAGGCAGGGCTGAGCCGAGCGCGGAACGCTCAGGCCGTGGTCGGGAGGCCCGCGGCCTTCCAGGCCCGGTAGCCACCGTCCATGTCGGTGGCCAGGTGCAGCCCCAGGTCCTGCAGGGTGGCGGCGGCCAGACTGGAGGAGTAGCCCTCGTTGCACACGATGACGACCGGGAGGTCGTAGGAGGCGATCGGCAGCCGCGCCTCGCTCGCGGGATCGAGTCGCCACTCCAGCACGGTCCGCTCGATCACCACGGCGCCCGGCAGCAGTCCCTCGCTCACGCGATTCGCCTCGGGACGGATGTCGACGAGCAGCGCTCCCGACTCCTGGGCGCGCAGCGACTCCTCAGGACTCAGGCGCACCAGCTGTTCGCGCGCCTGCGACAGCAGCTCGTGGATGGGTCGGTGCCTCGGCTCGAGGTCAGCGCTGCTCGGCATGGCCCCAGTGTCGCGCGCGCACCCGTGCGGAGCCAGCGTTCGGGGCGAGCGGCTTCGCGGATGCGGCCCACTGGTGTCCCGATGGGTGCCCCGACGATGGCCCGTTCGGGCCATGCCCTCACCCGGGTGACACGAGCATCGTGGGAACCACCAGCGCAGTGAGGGGTGAGCGGCGATGCGCACACGCAGGGACGTCCACGCAGTCAGCCTCGGCGACGCCGCCGCCGCGCAGAGCGAGCCCTGGGACCCGGTCCTCGACACCTACGCCCGCGGGGTGGCGCTGATGCAGGAGCGCGACGCCGCAGGAGAGCGCGGACTCGTGGCGGTGGGCGGCGAACACGCACGGCATCCCCGACGGCACCGCACCCGAACCCGATGTGGGACCAGTGCGCGCACGCGTCGCGGTTCTTCCTGCCCTGGCACCGGGCCTACGTCGCGTGGTTCGAGGCCACGATCCGGAGGCTGACCGGCGAGGACGGCTGGGCGCTGCCCTACTGGGACTACTCCGACCCCGACCGTCCCGAGACCCGCGAGCTGCCGGTCGAGCTCACCGTCGAGACCCGCACGGTCGAGGGCGAGCAGGTGCCCAACGCGCTGTTCGTGCCGGGCCGGTTCGGCGACCCGCTGCCCGAGCGCGACGTCGACCTGGTCGGGCCGATGTCGGAGGCGAGGTACGTCGGGGCGTTGCCCGACCCGGGCTTCGGCGGCGCCGACCGGGAGGGCTTCTTCGGGGACGTCGAGAGCCAGCCGCACAACGACATCCACATGGACATCGGCGGCCTGATGCAGTCGCCGGCGACCGCGGCGCAGGACCCGGTGTTCTGGCTGCACCACTGCAACATCGACCGGCTCTGGGAGGTGTGGCGCAACCTCGACGGGTCCATCCCGCTCACGGCTCCCGGTGCGGCGCTCCGCGCTCGTCGTACGGCAGTGGCGCTCGGCGATGTTCTGGTTCGGCGACCAGCGCTCTCCGGCGACGTACACCACCGCCGACGTCGAGGACCTGACCAGCGAGGCGATGGGCTACGACTACGAGACGATCCAGCTGCCGCCCGGTGTGGCGGCCGCGGTCGCCCAGGCGCGCGCGGACGCCGCAGGGAGGGGGCTCACCTTGGACGGGGCCGACGCTGGCGGGTCGTGGACGCCGGTCGGCGCGACCTTCGACCTGGACTCCGGCGAGGAGCGGGAGGTGCGCTTCACGACCCCGACTGGGGCTGGACGACGCCACTCCCTCCCGGCTGGTGCTCGAGCTGGCCGGCGCGCGGGCGACCGACCCGCACACGGCCTACGTCGTCGAGGTCCGCTCGGCGCCGGACGCCGAGCCGCACCTCGCGGGACGCTTCTCGACGTTCGGGCTGGCAGGGACCCCGGAGGACGAGGAGCGCGGCTACCTCGTCGACGCGTCGTCGGTGCTGCCCGCGCTGGTCGAGGAGGGGTGGTCGGGGGGCGCCCTGAACGTCCGGCTGGTGCCCGAGCAGGGCCGCCGGGACTCCGACGACGAGCAGCGCGGCATCCACGTCCGCCAGGTCACCGTCTACCTGCAGACCGCATGACGCTCGCGACCGCTGTCCGCCGGCCCCGGGTGGGCAGCGTGCCGCCGGTGCTGCTGGGCGCCGGGGCGGCCTGGCTCGGGCTGCTCGCGCTGGCCGCGATGCCGGGTCCGCACGCCTCGCACGGGTCGATGTCCCTCCTGCCGGTCCAGCCCTGGAGCGTCGGCTGGGCGGGCATGTGGCTGCTGATGGTGGCCGCGATGATGTGGCCGCTGACCGCGCCGATGCTGGACGCCGTACGCCGGTCGTCCTACCCGGCCTGGCGCAGCCCGCTGGTGCTCGCCTGCCTGGCGAGCACCACGGTCCTCTGGCTGGCGTTCGGCCTGGTCGCGGGAAGTTTCGCTCACGTGCTGCGGGTGCCGGCGGGCAGCGTCGCGTGGCAGGCCGGCTGGTTGCTGGTCGCGGTCGCGGCGACCCGCTCGGCCTGGCGAGCGCGGGTGCTGTGGACGTGTCTGCGGCTGCCGCCGCTCGCTCCGGGGGGCGGTCGTGGGGTGCGCTCCTCGGTCGAGGCCGGGCTGGTGGCGTGGCGCCGGTGCGCCGTGCTGTGCGGGCCGATGATGGTCGCGATGGCGGTGCTGGACCACCGCCGCGGACTGGTGCTGCTGGCCTGCACGTCGGCGACGGCCTGGTGGGAGGCCGCGCATCCGCGCCGCCGGCACGACCCGGTGCCGGTCGTCGCGCTGCTGGGTGCGACGGCCTGGGTGGTGCTCGGTGGGTGACACAGCGGACGCCCTGGCCGAGGTCCAGCTGCTGATCCAGGACAGCACCCTCGACGCCGACGAGGCCATCCCGGTCGGTGACGCCGAGGGCCGCGAGACCAAGCACCTGACGATCCCCGCGGACCGGCAGGACCGCTTCCTCGACGGGCCGGCCTGTCGCCGCATCGCGGTCGTCGACTTCGACCCGCGCACCGGTGCGCCGCTGTCGCCGCCCGCCAGGTTCGTGCCCAACAAGAGTGGGCGGGTCACCCGCGGCCGCTACGTGTACGACGGCAAGCCGGCTTCGCGCGCGACGATCGCGGTCAACGCCTTCGGCACGGTGTTCAGCACGGTGTCCATGTTCGAGGGGCCCGACGCCCTCGGGCGTCAGGTGGAGTGGGCGTTCCCGGGTGAGCAGCTGCTGGTCGTGCCCCGCGCCGGAGAGTGGGCCAACGCGTTCTACGACCGGCCGACCCGCAGCCTGCAGTTCTTCTGGTTCGTCGCTGCCGACGGCTCGACGGTGCACACCGCCCTGAGCCGCGACATCGTCGCGCACGAGTGCGGTCACGCCCTGCTCGACGCGGTGGTGCCCTCGCTCTTCGACAGCTCGACGCCACAGTCCATCGCGATCCACGAGGCCGTGGCGGACCTGGTCGCCGTGCTGATGGCACTGGACAGCAACCGGCTTCGCACAGCGGTGCTCAAGCGCGCCGACAACCGCCTCGACGGGGAGAACGCCTTCAACGCGATCGCCGAGCAGTTCGGCCGCGCCCGCCCCGGCCCGACGGGCTCGACCCGGCGGGCGCTGCGCGACCTGCGCAACACCGCGACCGTCACGACCCTCGCGGCCGCCCGCCCGCACGAGCTCAGCGTCGTGCTGTCCGGGATCTTCTACGACTCGCTGGCCGCGATCTACGCCACCCGGCTCGACGTCGAGCTGGCTCTCCAGGCCCAGGCCGGCGAACCCGAGGACCGGGACGCCGCGGCCAACAAGGCGCTGGCCGTCGCCCACATCGTCGGCCGCCGGCTGCTGCTGCGCGGCATCGACTACCTGCCGCCGGGGGAGCTGAGCTTCGCCGACGTGGGGCGTGCCTCGTTGGCCGCCGAGCGAGCAGCCCGACCTCCGGCGGACAGCCCGGAGCGCAGGAAGCAGCAGCGCGAGTTCGCCCGCCGCTTCCGGCAGCGTGGTGTCGTCGGCGCGGCCAAGCAGCTCGACAGCCCGCGCCCCGCCGCGCTCGCCGTACCCCCCGAGCAGGTACCGCAGCTGCTCGAGAGCGACTGGTGGGCCTACGCCTACGTCGAGCGGAACCGCGCCGTGATCGGTATCCCGAGCGGGACCCCGTTCACGGTGCTGCCCCGCATCGACGCCACCAAGGTCATCGGCGGGCGGGACGCCTCCGGGGACAAGCCCGTGCAGCGCGAGCTGATCCTCAAGGTGGCCTGGGACCACGTGGAGAAGGCCAGCGTCCGGGGGGCGACCCGGCGGCTGGTCCGCACCGGGGCGACGGTCGCGCTGAGGTGGGCGGACGGCAGCTGCCTGGCCCTGGTGACCAGCGACGTGACCGGACGCTCCCAGCGCCGGGAGCGGGACCGGCTGACGGCGCGGCTCGACGAGGAGGGCCTGCTGGACGGGGACGTCGCGCTGCACCTCGACGGCGGGGTCGCGACGCTGCGGGAGACCCACCGGCTGCTGCACCTGGCGGGGTGGGAGGCATGAGTGACCTGGTGGTGCGCTGCTACAACGTCGGCTTCGGGGACGCGGTGCTGGTCTCCATCCCGGAGAAGCGCCGCGGGCGCGGGCGGGAGACGGTCCGGCACCTGCTCATCGACGTCGGCAACCTGCTGGCCGGCGACGGCAACCAGGACGAGGTGTTCTCGACGGTGGTGTCCGACGTCGTGTCCCGCACCGGCGGCGAGGTCGACCTCTACGTCATGACCCACGAGCACCTCGACCACACCCAGGGCCTGCTCGCCGCGTCGCGGGCGGGGGTGGACCTGCGCGCGTCGTACGCCTGGCTCACCGGCTCCGCCGCCCCCGACTACTACGAGCGCAACCCGGCTGCGAAGAAGCGCCGGCTGGACCTGCAGCTCGCCCTCGAGGACGCCGCGCGCCAGCTCGAGGCCGCTCCCGACCCGTGGCTGGAGATGATGGTCGCCAACAACGCCGCCCTGCTGCCCGGTGCGCATGCGCTCTCCACCAGTGAGTACGTCGACCACCTGCGCCGGCTCACGGCGGAGGGCCGCACGCACTACGTCGACTCGACCACGAAGACGCGCGGCAAGCACCCGTTCACCGAGGCGAAGGTCACGATCCTGGCTCCGGAGGCGGACACCTCCACCTACTACGGCCGGTCCTCGGGCGGCGGCTCGCTGACCGCGACCTCGGCGGCGGCGGTCGAGCTGGCCGGGGTCCCCGACCGGGTGCGGCCCGACCCCGGTCTTGCGGCCCCGCCGCCGGGGGTGGACCCCGGTGCGTTCTTCGACCTGCTCACCTCCCGGCGGCGCAGCTCACGCACCCGCATCCTGGAGATCGACGCCGCCAACAACAACACCAGCGTCGTGCTGGAGATCGAGTGGCGTGGCTGGCGGCTGCTGTTCCCGGGGGACGCCGAGCTCCGCTCCTGGGAGCGGATGCACCAGCAGGGTGTGCTGCGACCGGTGCACTTCGTGAAGGTCTCGCACCACGGCAGCCACAACGGCACCGACGACGACCGGTTCGACGCGCTGATGCCGCCGGAGTCGCCGGACGGTCGCGAGCGGCACGCGGTGGTCTCGACGCACGACGGCGACTGGGACAGCGTCCCGGACCCGCCGACGCTCGCGACGTACCGCGGGCGCTGCACGCTGCACGACACCCGCGACGTGCCTCGCGGGGAGGCCGTCGAGCTCCGGTTCCCCGGCTGAGCGGCGGCGGGTCAGCCGCGGACGAGGGCCTCGAGGCGCCGCGCCATCAGCGCGAAGACGGCCTTGTGGGCGCCGAGCTGCGACCACCAGTAGGCATGGCCGGCGAGTCCCGCGGGCTCGAACTCGCTGCGCAGCGTCAGCCGGGTGCCCGCGCCGGCGGCCTGCACGCGGATCACGAGGTAGGCCGTGCCCGGCAACCGGGTCTGCGCCTTGACGCGCAGCAGGCTCGGCGGCCGGACCGCCACCACCCGCCAGAAGTCCATCTCGTCGCCGCGCTCCAGGGCGCGGCCGGGTCCGGTGATCCGGTAGCCGGGGCCGCCCACGGCCGCGTCGAGGGCGCCGCGCAACCGCCACAGTCCCGGGGGCGCGTAGAACCGGTCGTCGCCGCCGAGCCGTTCGACCACGGCCCAGGCCTGCTCGGGCGTGACGTCGCCCAGCGTGCGGGAGTACTCGTCGGCGTACACGCGTGATCGGCTGGCCGGCTCAGAGGCCGACGAGTTCCTTGGCGCGGGCCACCAGGTCGTAGTGCACGGAGGCCCAGATCGCGACGCCGGCACCGACCAGGCCGAGCACGGTGAGGACGGTGGAGCTGACCGGGTGCCGCTGGGCGTGCTCCCAGGCCTCCTTGCCCTTGTCCTTGAAGGAGCTGAAGAACCGGTGCGCCCACTCGAACTCGGTCGACCAGATCCACAGGCCGAGCAGCACCGGCGGAATGGTCAGCGGACCCGGCAGCACCGAGAGGGCCAGGCCCGCGATGATGCACGCGAGGCCGAGGACGAAGACGGCGACCCGCCACAGGTGGCCGATCCCGGGCTTGCGGCGGATCCGGTCGCGGAACGAGCCACGTTCGACGGGCCGCTCGCCCCCGAGCGCGTCGGCGCGCTCGTCAGGCTCGGTGCGGTGCTGGCTGCTCATGGGTCTCCCAGGCTCGGTTCCACGGGTTACCCCGTACGACGAGCGGCGAACGTGGTTGGTGCCTGAGAATACTTCGGCAGCGCAGCAGCCGGCCCCGTTCCTGCGCAAGGAGACGGGACCGGCTGTCGGTGAGCGAGACGACGCGGAGGGTTGCCCGGCGGCGGTCGGTCAGGCCGTCAGCGCCCCCTGGTCGTCAGCGCGCTTCGTGGCGACCTCGATCTTGCGGGGCTTGGCGCGCTCGGCCACCGGGACCCGCAGCCGGAGGACGCCGGCGTCGTAGCCGGCCTCGAGGCGGTCAAGGTCGAGGTTGTCGCCGAGGACGAGCTGCCGGCTGAAGTGTCCGGTGGGTCGCTCCGCCGCGAGCGGCTCCCAGTCGCCGTTGCCCCGCGTGCGCTCGGCGCGGACGGTGAGCACGTTGCGCTCGACGTCGATGTCCAGCGACTCCGGGCGCACGCCCGGCAGGTCGAACTCGATGATGAAGGTGTCGCCCTCACGCCAGGCGTCCATCGGCATCACGGCGGGCCGCGACGTCGTGCCGGAGCCCATCAGCTGCTGGGCCAGACGGTCGAGATCGCGAAACGGGTCGGTGCGCATCAACATGGTGAACTCCCTTCGGTGGAGGACTGATCTGTATCAGCCGCTATAGGTTTTATATATCTCAGGTAGCCTGTCCACGCAACCCCCACGCGCAGAAAAAAAGGAGCGCCGGTGCCCGACGCGGATCGACCGGTCTACGCGATCTCGGTCGCGGCCGAGCTGACCGGTGCGGGAGTGCAGAACCTCCGGGCCTACGAGCGTCGCGGGCTGGTCGAGCCGCAGCGCACGGAGGGCGGGACCCGGCGCTACAGCGAGGCGGACCTGACCCGGATCGCTCGCGTGATGGTGCTGCTCGACGCGGGCCTGAACCTCGCGGGCATCGCGCTGGTCCTCGACCTCGAGGACGACAACGCCCGACTGCGGGACCGGTTGACCGCGCGTGGGTCAGACTGAACGGCGTGATCACCCGTGAGCTCTCGCAGGCCCTGGCCGCAGCCGGTCTGCACTGGGTGCCGGCCGCCGGCGACCGGTTCGTGGTGCCCGACCGGGACCTGGACGACGAGGTCTTCGTGGTCAGCGGGATGGCGATCGAGGTGCAGGAGCACCCGCACGGCACCGAGATGAAGTTCAACGGCACGGTCGAGTGGGCGCTGGACAGCATCGAGCAGAGCGAGGTCCTCTGGCTGCCGCGCGAGGACCAGCTGCGCTCCGCCCTCGGTGCGGCCTTCCAGCGGCTGGAGTCGGTGACGGGCGGGTTCGCGGTCGTCGTACGCCCGGGTGGGGCGGGCGAGCAGCGGCACGTCGACTTCGACGTGGAGCGGGCCTACGCGCGGGCGCTGCTGTCGGTGCTGTCGGCGGCCTGATCGACTCGGGCGTGCAGACGCGCCCGGATCTCCTCCGGCGTCAGCTGCGAGCGTTTGCGCTGGTCGCGCGCGATGATGGCCCCGGTCGCGGCCACCCCTGCGACTCCTGCGACGCCCAGCACCTTCCAGATCCTCATCCGTCCACCCTGTCTGTCCACCTGTCTGGAGTCCCCGCGTGACGGTCTCGTGATGGCGACCAGCTCGCTGGCCCTCGACGACGCCGTCGAGGTGACCCGCACCGGCGACCTGTGGCTGTTCCGTGGCCGCTCGCCCGCCGACCAGGCTATCCGCACCCTGACCAACAGCCCGGTCAACCACGTCGGCATGGCGGTCGTGCTCGACGACCTGCCGCCGCTGATGTGGCATGCCGAGCTCGGCCGCGGCCTGCTCGACGTGTGGACCGGCACCCGCCACCGCGGCGTGCAGCTGCACGACCTCCGCGAGGCCGTCGAGCAGTGGTGCGGTCGCTACGAGCAGCGTGCCTGGCTGCGGCAGCTCGACCCGGAAGTGACCCCGCAGATGGAGCAGGCGGTGCTCAGCACGATCGCTCGGCTCGACGGCACCCCCTTCCCCGCGACCGCCGCCCTCGCCGGCCGCTGGGCGCGCGGACGGCTGCGGCGGGCGGCGAACGTCGAGACGACCTACTGCGCGGAGGTGGTCGCCGCGACGTACCAGGCGATGGGGCTGCTCGCCGGCGAGCGACCGACGAACTACTACGACCCGGGGAGCTTCTGGTCCGGCGACGCGCTCGAGCTGCTCGGCGGTGCGCGGCTCGGCGACGAGGTCCGCGTCCTGGTCGGCGGGCAGGACGGGCGGACGTCACTTCCCTGACGTCGCGAGCTCCGGGTTCTCGAACGTCTCGGGGGTGCGCACCCGGCTGGCCCGGTCGAACGGCCAGACGATCGCCCAGACCTTGCCGACCACGTCGTCCCTCGGCACGGCGCCACCCCCGGCGAGGTCCTGGTGGAAGCGGGAGTCCTCGCTGTTCGGGCGGTTGTCGCCCATCACCCACAGCCGGTCCTTCGGCACGGTGACGTCGAACTGTCCGTCCGAGGGCCGCGCGCCCGGCGCGATGAAGGCCTTCTCCGCCAGGGGCACGCCGTTGACGGTGACCCGGCCGGTGGCGTCGCAGCACTTGACCCGGTCGCCGCCGACGCCGACCACGCGCTTCACCAGGTGACCGCCGGTCGGGTAGAGGCCGACCTGCGAGAGGCCCTGCTGGATCGGCGAGAGCTGCGGCTGGCCGGCCGTGCCCAGCCACTGGCCGCCCGGGTCGTCGAAGACCACCACGTCACCGCGCTGCACGTCGCCGCTCCAGTAGGAGATCTTCTGCACCAGGATCCGGTCGTCCTTGACGAACAGCGGCCGCATCGAGCCCGAGGGCACGAAGAACATCTGCACGAAGAACGTCTTCACGACCGCCGAGACGACCAGCGCCAGCACCAGCAGCACGACGGTCTCGGCCCAGACGGGGAACGACCGGCCCGTGCGCGCACGGCGGCCCCCCGCGTCCGTCGTCATGGTGCTGACTCTAGGCGACCACTCCCAACGCCCGTCGGCAACCGTGTGTGCAGACCCTTGCCAGATCACTTTACATTCCCTATGGTTTTGTAAACCAATTCTGGAGGTCAGCATGACGACGCTCGACAGCCGGCTCGACGGTCCCGCAGGGGAGCACCGAGGAGTGGACCGACTCCAAGCGCTACCTGTGGCTGCTCGGCCTCGTGGTGCCGTCCCTGGCGTTCATCGCCTGGGGCATGCACGCGCTGACCGGCTGGGGCGTGTGGTGGTGGATCGGGCCGATCGTGGTCTTCGGCGTGGTCCCGGCCATCGACCTGGTCGCGGGGCTGGACCGCAGCAACCCGCCGGACGACCTCATCGAGGCGCTGGAGAACGACCGCTACTACCGCTGGATCACCTACCTCTACCTGCCGATCCAGTACGCCGCGCTGGTCTGGGCCTGCGCGATGTTCACCTACGGCGACCTGCCCGCTCGTCGACAAGGTCGGCCTCGCGCTGAGCATCGGGATGATCGCCGGCATCGGCATCAACACCGCCCACGAGCTCGGCCACAAGAAGGAGCAGCACGAGCGCTGGCTGGCCAAGATCGCGCTGGCGCAGAGCTTCTACGGGCACTTCTACATCGAGCACAACCGCGGCCACCACGTCCGCGTCGCGACCCCCGAGGACCCGGCCAGCTCCCGGGTCGGCGAGTCGCTCTACGCGTTCCTGCCGCGCACCGTCCTCGGTTCGCTGCGCAGCGCCTGGAAGCTGGAGAAGCCGCGCTTCCGGCGCCGCAACCAGACGCACTGGTCGATCCGCAACGACGTGCTCAACTCCTGGCTGATGTCGCTGATGCTCTGGGGCGCGCTGGTCGCGGTCTTCGGCTGGGGGGTGCTGCCCTTCCTGGTGATCCAGGCGGTCGTCGGCATCAGCCTGCTGGAGGTGGTCAACTACCTCGAGCACTACGGCATGCGGCGGCACCGCACCGGCGCCGACGGCACCGGCCGCTACGAGCGGGTGCTTCCCTCGCACTCCTGGAACAGCAACAACATCGCGACCAACGTGCTGCTCTACCACCTGCAGCGGCACAGCGACCACCACGCGAACCCGACCCGGCGCTACCAGACGCTGCGCGACTTCGAGGAGTCACCGGCGCTGCCCGACCGGCTATGCCGGGATGATCCTGCTGGCGATGGTGCCGCCGCTGTGGCGGCGGGTGATGGACCCGCGGGTGCACGCGCACTTCGGCGGCGACCTGTCGCGTGCCAACCTGCAGCCCTCCAAGCGCGACGCGGATCCTGGCGCGCTACCCCGCGCCCTAGCACCTGCACCGGCCCTCGAGGACCCGCCCGGTAGATTCGGCGCAGCCCCTGAGAGGAGTCCGATGAGCCAGTTACGTCTGCCCCGGCTGCGGCTACGTGTACGACGAGCAGGCCGGCGACGCACGCGAGGGCTTCGCGCCCGGCACGGCTGGGCCGACGTACCGGAGGACTGGCCCTGCCCCGACTGCGGCGTGCGCGACAAGCTCGACTTCGAGGCGGCCTGCCGTCGTGACCCGGCTATGAGCGTCGCCGTGGAGCGGCCGGTGCGCGAGCGGGTGCTCGACGCCGCCACCGCGATCACCACCGAGAGCGGCTGGGGGCACGTGACGATGGCGAAGGTCGCGACCCTGGCCGGGGTGAGCCGGCAGACCGTCTACAACGAGTACGGCGCGAAGCCGGCGCTCGGACAGGCGATGGTGCTGCGCGAGCTCGACCGCTTCCTCGCGGTCGTCGCCCACGAGCTCGACACCCAGACGGACCTCGTCGACGCGATCCGGGCCGCCGCGCTGGGTGCGTTCGCGATGGCGCAGGGACAACCCGCTGCTGCACTCGGTGCTGGCGTCGGCGCACAGCGTGACCGCGGGCAGCGGACCCGGCTCCGACAACGACCTGCTGCCGTTCCTGACCACCGACGCCGCGCCGTTGATCGACGCGGCGAAGGACGTGATCACGGCGCGGCTGGACCGCTTCCCCGAGCTGCGACTCTCACGCCGACGAGCGTCGACGGGTCGGTCGACGCGATCGTGCGGCTGGTGCTCAGCCACGTGATGCAGCCGGGCCCCGACCCCCAGCGCACCAGTGACCACCTGGCCTGGATCGCGCGCCAGGTGCTGCGGCAGTAGGCCGGTCAGCCGGGCTGGCCCATGTCGGGCATGCCCTCCACCTTCGCCTCGGTGTCCGAGTCGGACCCGTCACCGGACGCGTCGTCGTCCGGGTCGGCGGCCAGGGGGTTCTTCTCCGGCTGCAGGTCCTCGGGCAGCGCCTCGTCGCGGGATCAGCCCGACGTCGGGTGTCTCGTTCGACTTCTCGTTCGCAGACTCGCTCATGGGGGCGTCGTACCCACAAACCGGTGACTTGACGACTCCGGCACGTTAAATGGCGATGGCCCCGACCGGAGTCGGGGCCATCGCGTTGATCCACCCAATCTCGACCTGGAGGGGAGCGGCCCCCCAGGTCAAGTCATCAAGCCTTCGGCATCATCACCGAGTCGATGAGGTACACGGTGGCGTTGGCGGTCTTGACGTTGCCGCAGATCACGGTGGAGTCGTTGACCTTCAGGTTGTCGCCCTCACCGGTCACCTTGACGGTGCCGCCCTGGACGGTCTTGAGGTCCTTGCCGGCGATCTCGTCGGCCGTCATCTGGCCGGGGACCACGTGGTAGGTCAGCACGGTCGAGCAGGGTCTCGGCGCCGGCCGGGGTGGCCAGCGTCTTCAGGGTCTTCTTGGGCAGCTTCGCGAAGGCGGAGTCGACCGGCGCGAAGACGGTGAACTCGCCACCGTTGAGCGTGTCGACCAGGTTGACCTTCGGGTTGAACTTGCCGGAGACCGTGGCCACCAGCGTCTTGAGCAGCGGGTTGTTGCTCGCGGCGGTCGCGACCGGGTCCTCGGCCATGCCGGCCACGGAGCCGGAGCCGTCCGGGACGGCCTTGGCGTAGTCGGCGCAGCCCGGGCCGACCAGGTCGGCAGCCGGGTCGGCGGCGGCGCTGGAGCTCTCGGGGGCGGCCGGCTCGCTCGACGGCGCCTCGCTGCTGGCGGTGTCGCTGCTGGCCGTGTCGCTCGAGCTGTCGGAGCCGCCACAGGCAGCGGTGAGGCTGAGGGCGGAAACGACGGCCACGGCGGCGGTCATCCTCTTGATGGTGCGCATTGTGTCCCTCTCGTCGGGGTGTTGGCTGTCGGGCCTGGCCAGCTTTTGGCCTTGTGTCACAGGGTGTTCGGTGCTGCGGGCGGCCCGGATGGGTGCGGCGCCGAAAATTTTTCTGCTTGTTTTTCTGGGGGGGCTCAGCTGGCGGTGACGTTGACGCTGTGCCAGCCGGTCGAGCCGTTCGGGGCGATGGGCGCGCGCTCGGCCGTCTGCACGTATGCCGGTGCTCGTCGGTCGCGCGGACCTCGATCTGGTGGTTGCCGGGCTTGGCGTCCCACATGTAGACCCACTGCCGCCAGGTGTTGATGTTGTCCTCGTCGGCGAGCTTGGCCTCCTGCCACGGGCCGGAGTCGACGCGCACCTCGACCTTCTTGATGCCGCGGTCCTGCGACCAGGCGACGCCGGCGATCGGCACCTTGCCGGTCTTCAGCTGCGCGAAGGACTTGGGTACGTCGATGCGCGAGGACGTCTTGATCGGGGCCTTCACGGAGTAGCCGCGGGTGGACCAGTAGGCCTTGAAGTCGGCGAACCGGGTCACCTCGAGGTCGACGAGCCACTTGGTCGCCGAGACGTAGCCGTAGAGACCGGGCACGACCATGCGCACCGGGAAGCCGTGGGCCAGCGGGAGCGGCTCGCCGTTCATGCCGACCGCGATGAGCGAGTCGCGCTTCGGGTCGTTGAGGGCGGCGAGCGGGGTGCCGATCGCCATGTCGTCGGCGCTCGTCGACTTGACCGCGTCGGCGCCGTCCTTGACCCCGGCCTCCTCGAGGAGGTCGCGGATCGGGATGCCGAGCCAGGTGGCGTTGCCGGCGTAGGGGCCGCCGACCGGGTTGGAGACGCAGGTCAGGGTGATCCGGCGCTCCACCATGCGGCGCTTGAGCAGGTCCTCGAAGGACAGCTCGATCTCCTTGTCGACCATGCCGTGGATGCGCAGCGTGTAGCCCTCGATCGGGACGTCCGGCACCTTCAGCGCGGTGTCGACGCGGTAGAACTCCTTGTTCGACGTCAGGTGCGAGGTGATCCCCTTGACGTCGAGCTGGGCGCCGGCGGGCAGGGCCGGGGCCTTCGACGCGGCCTGCGGCAGGGTCAGGTCGGCGCGCTGGCCGGCCGCGGCCGAGCCGCCGAGCGTCTGACGGACGGCGCCACCGGCGACCACGACGGCGCTCACGGCGCCGGCAGTGGCCAGGAAGGCGCGACGGTCGAACGCCGCGGGCAGGTCGTCGCCCTCGACGTGGGCCGGGAGGAGGTCACCGGTGCCGACGAGCAGCCGAGCCTTGCCGCCCTCGTGCGAGGCGTGCAGCTTCTTCTGGTCCGGAGCGGGAGCTGCGGACCCCTCGCCACCCGTGGGTGCGGTGGTAGCGCCCCGAGAGCCGTCGTCGGCGGTGGAACGCGCGGGGATGCGAAGGGTCCGCAGCAGCAGGAGGAGTGCGCCGCTGCCCACGACCACGAGCGCCAGCACGGGAAGCAGCTGGAGCACGGGGTTGGCAGTGGCGGACTGGTCGGTCATCGCGGCGATGGCGGCGACGAGGCTCAGCGCGAGGAAGGCGCCGAGGGCGAGGCGGGGTCGGCGGACGCCGATCACGCCGGCGACGACGGCGAGGAGCGCCACGGTGGCCACGACACCGCCGATCAGCACCGGCTTGTCGTTGTCGCCGAAGGTCCGGATCGCGAACTCCTTCAGCGGCCGCGGCGTGAAGAAGATCGCCCGGTTGCCGACCGCCAGCAGCGGGGACGTGGTGCCGTTGACCAGGGCGGATACCGCCTCGGACGCGGCAACGGCCGCGGTGCCTGCGAGCAGGCCGATGACACCGCCGAGGAGCAGACGGCGGGGACGCTTGGGAGTAGCCATACCTGTGGTTCGGTGCCCGACCCCGGATGGATGGGTGCGGTGCCCGGACGGGCACCGATCACGCCGGGTCGCGCACGATCTGCCAAACCGGGCGCGCCGGGTGTCCGGCGGGGTGAGACTGGGTAACCACGGGCGGGACGAGATCCGGGGAGGGACTGCCGCATGGCTGTACGGCGCGCGCGGCCGGCGCTGCTGCGCGCTGTCCCGACGCTGGCCCTGTCGCTGCTGCTGGCCCTGCTGCTGGCCGCCTGCGGCGGCCAGACCGAGACGTTGCGGCGGGCGGACGCCGACGCCTCCCCCACGGCGACGGACCGCTCCACGAGCCAGTGGCGCCCGCAGGCAAGCCGTCCGCGGACAAGCCGTCCGCGGGCGAGCCGGACCCGTCCGAGCAGGCCGGCGGGCCCGAGGCCTCCGGGGAGTTCGCGGTGGCCGACCCCGGGACCCCTGAAGCCGCCGCTGCTCACCGCGGACGTGCTGATCACCAGCACCAGGACGATCCCGGACGACGTACGCGCCGCCGTGGCCGACCTGCCCGGCGTCGCCGCCGCGCTGCCGATCTCGCTCGCCTCGCTCTCGGCCAACGGCCGGACCCTGACGATCGCCGCGGCCGACCCCGGCGCCTTCCGTCGGTTCACCCCGATCCAGTCCGCCCAGGCCGACGAGGTCTGGAAGCGGGTCGCGGGCGGCGAGGTGGCTGTCGACCCGTCACTGCCGCGCAAGCTGGAGGACCCGAAGGGCTACTTCCGCCTCGGTGCCTCCGAGAGCGACCCGGACGTCCACATCGGGGCCTACGCGCCCCTCGTCAAGCAGATCTCCGCGGTCATCAACGACAAGCGCGGGGCCCAGATCGGGATGACCGAGCGCAACGCCCTGCTGGTCTCGACCGGCAGGCTCACACCGTCGGCGCTGATGGGCAGGCTGAAGCGGGCCGTCGGCGACGAGGTGACCCTGCAGACGCTCGCGATGGAGTTCGACAACCCCAGCCAGACCGCCATCCTGTCGACCAGCTCGGTGACCAGCTGCGGTCGGCACGTTCACCTACACGCCGCGACCGGACGGCACCGTCGTCCCCGACCCGTCCTGGGTGAGGTCGTTCATCCGCACCGAGCAGGTCCCGATCCTCGGCAGCGTCACCTGCAACAAGGGCATGCTCCCGCAGCTGCGCGCGGCCCTGACCGAGATCGTGCAGCGCGGGCTGGCCGACAAGATCCACCCGGGGGAGTACGCCGGCTGCTACTACCCGCGGTTCATCGCGCGGGACCCCGCCAAGGGGCTGTCGCTGCACTCGTGGGGCATCGCGGTCGACCTGAACGTGCCCGGCAACCAGCGCGGCACCGTCGGGGAGATGGACCGCACGGTGGTGTCGATCTTCCAGCGCTGGGGCTTCGCCTGGGGCGGCGACTGGAACTACACCGACCCCATGCACTTCGAGCTGGCCCGGGTCGTGGAGGTCCGCTGAGGGACCCTGCGCCTCACACCTGGTTGTGGTGCTCGACCACCTGACGGGCGACCTCGGCGAGCTTGAGGTTCATCTCCTGCGAGGCGGTGCGCAGCATCGCGAAGGCCTCGTCGTCGCTGATCTTGTGGAAGGCCATCATCAGCCCGATCGCCTTGCCGATCTCCCGGTTGCTCTGCAGCCCGGCGCGGAGCGTGGAGGCGTTCTGCCGCTCGGACGCCGCCATCAGGGCGATCGTCACGAATGACGCCAGCACGATGCCCTGGTCGACGGAGTGCTCGGTCAGCGCGTGCGGGGTGTCGGAGAAGAGGTTCAGCGCACCGGACTTCTGGTCCCCGACGACCAGCCGGAAGCCGGCCATGCCGCGCACCGGCGTCCGGGCCAGCACCCGCTCGGTCAGGCGGGGCCACGGGGAGCCGTCGGTCAGGTCGGCGTCGTGGTAGACCGACGCGTCGACGATGGCGTCGAGGCAGGGCCCCTCGCCCAGGTCGCGCTCGAACTGGTCGATCTGCTCGGCGACCTCGTCGGAGGAGGCCACCGTCGTGAACCGGCCGTGGTCGGAGAGCATCAGGCTGGCGTGGTCGCAGCCGTCCACCGCGTCGGGCGCGGCCTCGACGATGGCGCGGTAGACCGTCGCGTAGTCGTCGCTGGCGTGGATGACCTGGGAGAGCCCGGCGAAGATACCGGCGATCCCGGAGTCGACGGTGACGGGCAGCAGCTCGTCGTCCATGGGGCGCTCCTTCCCCCTGAGTGCGGCCAGGTCCTGTCGCTCTCAAGCCCGGCGCCCATTCTGACATGGCCGTCCAGGGGGCCGGACGGGGAACCTCAGCCGCGCCGGTCCCGCCCGGCGGACCCCCGGGTCCGGGGCATACTGGCCCCGCTCCATGCCCGACACCCCACCTCAGGAGAGTCCCATGCGCTCGGTCCAGGTCGTCCGGCTCGACGGTCCCGCAGGCGTGGAGGTGGTCCTGGCGCCCGAGCCCACCGCCGAGGCGGGTCAGGTGCTGGTCGAGGTGCACGCGCTCGGCGTCAGCTGGCCCGACCTGCTGCAGAGCCGCGGGGAGTACCAGCTCAAGCCGGAGGTCCCCTTCCAGCTCGGGGTGGACTTCGCCGGCGTCGTCCGTGAGGCCCCCGAGGGCAGTGGGCTGGCCGCGGGCGACCGCGTCGCCTCCGTGCTGCCGTACGGCGGCGGGGCCGACCTCGTGGCCACCGACCCGCAGTGGGTCTTCCCGCTCCCCGACCACGTGAGCTTCGAGAAGGCCGCCGCGCTCCCGATGAACTACCTGACCGCGCAGTTCGCGCTCGAGACCCGCGCCGGGCTCCGCGCGGGCGAGACCGTCCTCGTGCACGGGGCGGCCGGCGGGGTGGGCACCGCGACGCTGCAGGTCGCCAAGGGTCTGGGAGCCCGCACGGTCGCGGTGGTTTCCACCGAGGAGAAGGCGGAGTTCGTGCGCGCCCTCGGGGCGGACCACGCCGTGCTGAGCGACGGCTTCCTCGGCGCGGTCAAGGACCTCACCGACGGACGCGGCGTGGACGTGGTCGTCGACGTCGTGGGCGGCGACCGGTTCACCGACTCGCTGCGGGCGCTCGGGCCGCTCGGCCGGCTGCTGGTCGTGGGCTTCACCGCCGGCAGTATCCCCGAGGTCCGGGTCAACCGGCTGCTGCTGAACAACACCGACGTGCGCGGGGTGGGCTGGGGCGCCTACGCCATGGTCCGCGAGGGCTTCATGCGCCGGCAGTGGGACGCCCTGCTGCCGATGCTGGAGTCAGGCGTGGTGGACCCTCCGGTGGCGACCACCTACCCCCTCGAGCAGGTGCGCACGGCGCTGGAGGACCTCGCTGCGCGCACGGTGCTCGGCAAGACCGTGCTGACCCTGCGATAGCTCCGGCCGCGACAGCTCGGCCGCCATGGCTCGGGGCCACCACTGCTCGGACCGGGGTCGCAGGGCTCCCCGTAGGCTGGCGCGCGTGACGATCCTCGATGACGCCCGCGCGGGCATGGACCCCGACATCCGTCCCCAGGACGACCTGTTCCGGCACGTCAACGGCCGCTGGCTGGACTCCACCGAGATCCCCGCGGACCGCTCCGCGTGGGGCGCGTTCGTGATGCTCGCGGAGCAGTCGGAGGAGCGCGCCCGCGAGATCGTCGAGGGCTTGGCCGGCGGCACGCATGAGCCGGGCAGCAACGCCCAGAAGATCGGCGACCTGTTCGCGAGCTTCATGGACGAGGAGCGGATCGAGAAGCTCGGCGCGGAGCCGATCCGGGCCGACCTGGACGCGGTCGCCGCCCTCTCGGACGTGGCGGCGCTGGTGGCGTTCGTCGGCGGCCTCGAGCGACGCGGCGGCGGCGGGTTCTTCGGCGCCTACGTCAACACCGACGACCGCGACTCCGAGCGCTACCTGCTCAACATCGTGCAGGGCGGCATCGGGCTGCCTGACGAGTCCTACTACCGCGAGGACAAGTTCGCCGAGGTGCGATCGGCCTACCTGGCCTACCTGGAGAAGCTCCTCGACCTCGCCGGCTGGGCTGACGCCGCCGGGTCCGCGCAGCGGGTCCTCTCCCTGGAGACCCGGCTGGCGCAGGGTCACTGGGAGCGCGCCGAGACCCGCGACGTGCAGAAGACCTACAACCTGACGCCCTACGCCGACCTGCGCACCCTGGCCCCGGCGCTGCCCTTCGACGCGTGGGCCTCCGCCCTCGGCGCGACGGAGCAGACCCTCGCCGAGACGATCGTCAACCAGCCGTCCTACCTCGAGCACCTCTCCTCCGTGCTCGACGAGGCCGCCCTCGACGACTGGAAGGCCTGGCTCGCGGTCCGCGTGATCCGCTCCGCGGCGCCGTACCTCTCCGGCGACTTCGTCGAGGCGAACTTCGACTTCTACAGCCGCACCCTGCAGGGCACGCCGGAGCTGCGGGCCCGGTGGAAGCGCGGCGTCGCGTTCGTCGAGGGCGGCATCGGCGAGGCGGTGAGCGAGGAGTACGTCGCCCGTCACTTCCCGCCGCGCGCCAAGGAGATGATGCTCGAGCTGGTGGCGAACCTCCTCGAGGCCTACCGCCGCAGCATCGAGTCGCTGGACTGGATGACCGAGGAGACCAAGCAGCGCGCCTACCGCAAGCTGGCGACCTTCCGGCCCAAGGTCGGCTACCCCGACACGTTCCGTGACTACTCCGCGCTCACGGTCTCCCCGGAGGACCTGCTCGGCAACGTGCGCGCCGTCGCGGCCTTCGACACCGACCGGGAGCTGCGCAAGATCGGCGCACCCGTCGACCGCGACGAGTGGTTCATGCTCGCCCACCACGTCAACGCCTACTACAACCCGGGCATGAACGAGATCTGCTTCCCCGCCGGCATCCTGCAGGCGCCGTTCTTCGACGTCGTCGCGGAGGCGGCCGAGAACTACGGTGGCATCGGCGCGGTGATCGGCCACGAGATCGGGCACGGCTTCGACGACCAGGGCTCGCAGTACGACGAGCTCGGCAACCTCGAGAACTGGTGGACCGCCGAGGACCGCGCGGCCTTCCAGGAGCGTGCCGACCGGCTGATCGCGCAGTACGACGTCTTCGAGCCGGCCGAGCTGCCCGGCGAGCACGTCAACGGCGCCCTCACGGTCGGGGAGAACATCGGCGACCTCGGCGGGATCACGATCGCGCTGAAGGCCTACCTGATCAGCCTCGAGGGCGGCGACGTCCCGGTGGTCGACGGGCTGACCGGCGAGCAGCGGGTGTTCCTCAACTTCGCGAACGTCTGGCGCGGGAAGCGCCGCAAGGAGCAGATGCTGCAGCTGCTGACCGTCGACCCGCACAGCCCGGCCGAGTTCCGCGCCAACATCGTGCGCAACCTCGACGAGTTCGTCGCGGCGTTCGACGTGCGGCCCGGCGACGGACTGTGGCTCGACCCCGAGGACCGCGTCCGCATCTGGTGAGCGACGCGGTCCCGCTCACCCGACGAGGCGCTCGACGACCTCGACCACGCGCGGGTCGTCGGGCAGGACCAGCGGGCTGAACCGGGCCACCACGGTGCCGGTGTCGTCGACCAGGAACTTCTCGAAGTTCCACGCGATGTCCCCGGTCCTGCCGGTCTCGTCCGCGACCTGCACGAGCGCGTCGTACACCTCGTGGCGGGCCTCGCCGTTAACCTCGACCTTCTCGGTCATCGGGAAGCTGACGCCGTAGGTCGACGAGCAGAACTCCGCGATCTCCTCCGAGCTGCCGGGCTCCTGCCCGCCGAACTGGTTGCAGGGCACGCCGACCACGGTGAGCCCGCTGCCTTCGTAGCGGCCGTGGAGCTCCTCGAGCTGGGTGTACTGCGGGGTGAGTCCGCAGCGGGAGGCCACGTTGACCAGCAGGGCGGCTCGACCCCCGGCGATCTCGGCGAGGGTGGACGGCGTGCCGTCGAGGCGGGCGATCGGCGTGTCGAGAAGAGTCACGCAACACAGCCTAGGCAGGTAGCTGCAGGGACCGGGCGGCCACTCGGGCTATCAACTAATGCCTCGGAACAGCCGGTGTGGCGTCCCGAAGGCACAGCTGATAGCCCGACGGGCCGCTTACCACCCGCGTGCCGTCAGAGGTCCTTGCGCATGTGCACGTCGGCCTGCCCGTCGACCGGGACACCGTCCCACCGGAAGATCTCGCGGTAGCCGTGCCTCTCGTAGAAGCCGGGAGCCTGGAAGGTGAAGGACGTGACGAAGACCCGTCGTGCGCCCCGTTCGGCCGCGGTCTCCTCGAAGCGGCCGACCAGCCGGGCGCCGACTCCGGTGCCACGCTGATCGGCACGGACCCACGTCATCGCGATGCCGGCTGCCTGCTGCCAGGTCCAGCCGCTGATGCCGCCGAGCAGCTCGTCGTCGTCGTCGAGGATCCGGACGGTGAGCTCGACGGCCGCCGCACCGGGGACGGCGGCGGCGTTGACGAGGTCGAGCTCGTCGGAGAGGCGTTGGTCGAGCGAGGCGTCAGCGTCGCCGACGACGATCCGAGAGGTCACGGGCAGGAGCGTGACACACGGCTGCGGGCGGAGGCGATCCCGTGTCGGCCGGGCCTAGCTCGTCCACGCCCGCCACAGGTCGGCGTACTCCCCGTCGAGCGCGACCAGCTCGTCGTGCGTGCCGAGCTCGGCGATGCCGCCGTCGATCACCACCGCGATCCGGTCGGCGTCGTGGGCGGTGTGCAGCCGGTGCGCGATCGCGATCACGGTGCGGCCGGCGAGGAGCGAGCTCATGGTGCCCTCGAGGCTGCGGGCGGTGCGGGGGTCGATCAGCGAGGTCGCCTCGTCGAGCACCAGCGTGTGGGGGTCGGCGATGACGAGTCGGGCCAGCGCGACCTGCTGTGCCTGCGCGGGCGTGAGCGACTGGTTGCCGGAGCCGACCCGGGTGTCGAGCCCGTCGGGCAGCCGTCGCACCCACTCCGCGGACCCGACGGCGGCGAGCGCGGCCCAGACGGCGTCGTCGCCGGCACCGTCGCGGCCCAGCACGATGTTGTCGCGCACCGACCCGACGAAGACGTGGTGCTCCTGGGTGACGAGCGCGACCTCCTCGCGGAGCACCTCCAGCGGCAGCGACACGAGGTCGACCCCGCCGACCTGCACCGACCCCGTGCGGGGACCGTTGATGCCCGCCAGCAGCCGGCCCAGCGTCGACTTGCCGGACCCGCTGGGGCCGACGATGGCCAGCCGTTCGCCGACCCGTGGACGGAGGTCGACGCCGTGCAGCACGTCGTGACCGGGCCGGTAGGCGAACCGGAGGTCGGTGCCGACCAGGTCGCGGCCGGAGGGCAGTGCGTCTCCCACCTCGCGGTCGGAGGGCACCGAGGCGATGCCGAGCAGCCGGGCGGTGGACGCGGCCCCAACCTGGAGCCGGTCGACCTCGCCGACCAGCCGGTCCAGCGGACCGGAAAGTGCCTCGACGTAGAGCACCGCCGCGGTGATCTGGCCGAGGGTGACGTGGCCGTGCCAGTAGCCCCACGCGCCGACCAGCACCGTGGCCACCCGCGGGGTGTTGAAGGCGAGGTCGATCACGGCGAAGAGAAGGTTGCGCAGCGTCATGCCGTAGCGCTCCGCCTGTGCGGACAGCGCGAGGTCGTCCTCGGTCGCCCGGATCCGGAGCTCGGCCAGGCCCAGCGCCTCGACGGTGCGCGCGCCCTCCACCGTCTCGGTCAGGGTGCTGTTGATCCGGGAGTAGGTCGCGCCCTCGGTGATGTAGCCCTTCGGCGCGCGCTTGAGGTAGCGCCGCACCTGGAAGCCGGACGAGCCGATCAGCAGCAGCGCCGGCACCGCCAGCAGCACCGAGTTGACCAGCATCGCCACGATCGAGAGCAGCACCGTGAGCAGCATCAGGACGGCCATCGGCACGCCGTACTGCACGGCGCGGCTCATCGTGCCCACGTCGCGCGTGACCCGGGTGACCAGGTCACCGGTGCCCGCGCCCTCGACCCGGCTCAACGGCAGCCGCAGGATCGTGGCGACGACGTACTCGCGGGCGGAGGCCAGCAGGTCCTGCCCGAACAGCGTCGAGGTCAGCTGCCCGGCGAAGGTGAACGCCGCCTGGAGCACCACCACGCCCACCACGACGAGCGCCAGGGTCCCGGTGCCGGGCCCGGAGGTGACGGCGCCGGTGACCTGGTCGACCAGCGCGCCGAGCAGCCGCGGCACGGCGAGCGCCGCGGCCGCGGCGACCCCGTTGAGCAGCACCATCGCGGCGAACCAGCCCCGGCGCTCGCGCACCAGCCGGCCCAGGAACCGCAGCACCGCCTGCTCGTCGGCGACCGGCCAGCCCCGTGCGGGGCTGCGGGACTCCGCGTAGACGTGCTCCGCCCGCTCCCGGCGTACGGCGTGCCGTCGGCGCATCGCGCGCAGCCGCGTGCGGACGTCGGCGTGGTGGGGCAGGGAGGTCAGCTCCGGCGGCAGCAGCGGCGGGTCCTGCGACCGGTCGCGCCAGGTGTCGGCCGAGGAGGCCAGCAGGTCAGACATGCTCGTCCTCCCGCAGTGTCCGGTCGAGGGAGGGCTCGTCGTCGGAGGTGCGCAGCACGACCTGGCGGTAGCCGGGCTCGTCACGCAGCAGGTCCTCGTGGCGGCCCTGCGCCCGGACGGCGCCATCGGCGAGCAGCACCACCTGGTCGGCGTGGTGCAGCCACAGCGGCGACACGGTCGTGACCACCGTGGTCCGGCCGTGACGGTGGGCGGCCACGCGCTCCGCGATCCGGGTCTCGGTGTGCGCGTCGACCGCCGACGTCGGCTCCACCAGCACGAGGACCTCGGGCTCAGCGGCGAGGGCGCGGGCGAGCACCACGCGCTGCCGCTGGCCGCCCGACAGGCCGCGGCCGCGCTCGTCGAGCTCGCCGGCCCAGCCGCCCGGCAGGGCGTCGTAGACGTCCTCGGCGGCCGCGACCCGCAGCGCCTGCTCGGCCTGCTCGCGGGCGAGCACGCCGTGCGGGTCGAGGGCGTCCTGCAGCGACCCGGCGAACAGCTGGGAGCCGGTGTCGCTGACCAGGATGGCGCGACGCACGTCGGCCAACGGCACCGCTGCGAGGTCGACGCCACCGTAGGTCACGCCCCAGGCCCGGCCGGCCCGCTCCGCGTCGGCCGCGGCGATCCGGGCGCGCTGCTCGAGCCGTGCGCGGCGCTCCTCCCGGGCGGCGCGACCGCGACGGGGCTGGTCCTCGTCCTCCAGCGCCGGCGGCTCGTCCTGCGCGGTGAGCCAGCGACCCAGCCGGTCGGCGAGCGCCGCGGACGCCTCGGGCAGCGCGCTGACCACCACGGTCAGCCGGCCGGGCTCCGCGACGAACCCGGTGAGCTCGTCGACGAGACGGGCACGCTCCGGCAGGGACACCGGCACGGCGGGGGCGCGCCACGGCGGCTCCTGCGCCAGCACGGCGACCGCCTTGCGGGCGGAGACCAGCGAGCGCGTGACCTTCTGGGCGAGCTCGAAGAAGGTCCGGATGGGTCCCACCATGAACAGGCCGTAGCCCAGGAAGCTGACCAGCTCGCCCGCACTCAGCTCGCCGGACTCGACCGCGCGGGTGCCCGCGTAGGTCAGCAGCACCAGGAAGCCGCCCGAGAGCAGCACCCCGACCGCCTCGACGAACGCCTGCCACACCCCGGCGGACACCCCGGCTCGCCGGGTGAGCTGGGACTGCGCGTCGTAGCTGCGGCCGAAGGTGCCCTCGCCGCCGATCCCGCGCAGGATTCGCAGTCCGGCCACGATGTCGGTCGCGAGCGAGGTCAGCGTGGACGTGCGCTGCCGCTCCAGGTGCTGGCGACGGTGCAGGGGCCGCAGCAGCGGCAGCGCCACCCCGACGAGCACCGGCGCGGCGCCGAGGACGAGCAGGCCGAGCCTTGGCGAGGTGGCCAGCACGATCGCGGCGACGGTGAGGTAGGCGACCAGCTGGGACAGCGCGCGCGCGGTGATCTCGGTGAGCCCGCCGAACTCGTCGGAGTCGCTGCCGGCGACGCTCAGCACCTCACCGGTGGGCGTGCGGCGAGGCAGCACGTGCCCCAGCTGCGCCGCCTTGCGGGTGACCATCGAGACGGTGCCGTAGAGCGCGATCAGCCAGCTGCGCACCACCAGGGTGTGCATCGCGATGCCGAACAGCCCCACCAGGGTGAGCGCCAGCAGCAGTCCCGACCAGGCCAGCGTGGCGGACCCGGACCGCGCCAGGATGCCGTCGTCGATCACCCGACCGATCACCCAGGGTCCGACGGTGAGCGGCAGCTGCCACAGCACGCCGAAGCCGGCACCGAGGGCGATCACCCCCGGCTGCTGGCGCAGCATCCACCCCAGGAAACGCGCCGGCGAGCGCAGGTCCGGGTCGGCCGTCCGCTGCTCGCCCGGGAGCGCGTGGAAGGTCGTGACGGAAGGTGGGAAGTCGCGCATGGCCCGACGAGCCTAGGTCCCGGCACCCCCACGGGTCGAAGCGATTACCGCGGCGGGGTGCGGACCGCCAGGTTTGGACGGTCGGCCTCGTGGCACCCACGGAGGTGGCCACGGCGCAGATCGTCTTCCCGCACCAGCTGTTCGTCGAGCACCTCGAGGCCGACGTCGACACGGTGATGGTGCTCGTCGAGCCGGACCTGTTCTTCCGGCAGCTCCCCTTCCACGCCCACAAGCTGGTGCTGCACCGCTCCACGATGCGCACCTTCGAGGACCGGTTGCGTGCGGCCGGCTTCGCCACGGTGTACGTCGCCACGTCGGCCGAGGCCGCCACCGACGCACAGCTGCAGGACGTGCTCCGGTCCCACGCGATCGCCGAGGTCACGGTCTTCGACGTCGTCGACCACTGGCTCGACCGCGACCTGCGCGCGACCTGCCGAGCCGCCGGCGCCGCGCTCACGGTCGCGGAGACGCCGGCCTTCCTCACCACGTCCGCCGAGATCGCCGCGAGCTTCGACGGCGTGAAGCAGCCCCGCATGCAGCACTTCTACGAGCGGCAGCGGCGCCGGATGGACCTGCTGATGGACGGCCGCTCGCCCGTCGGCGGCCGGTGGAGCTTCGACACCGAGAACCGCAAGAAGCTCCCGAAGGGCATGCCGATCCCGTCGATGCCACGGGCGTCCCGGACCGACCACGTCCGCGACGCCCTCGCCTGGGTGGCCGAGGAGTTCCCCGACAATCCCGGTGCGCTGTCGTCGTACCACTGGCCGAGCACGCACCGGCAGGCCGAGACCTGGCTGACCCGCTTCCTGGAGGACCGGTTCCACGACTTCGGTCCCTACGAGGACGCGATGGCCGCCGACGAGCCGTGGCTGTTCCACTCCGCCCTGTCGCCGCTGATCAACATCGGGCTGCTCGACCCGCGCCATGTCGTCACCCGTGCCGTCGAGCACGCCGCCGAGCACGACGTCGACCTGCCGAGCGTCGAGGGCTTCGTGCGGCAGGTGATCGGGTGGCGGGAGTACATGCGGGCGTCGTACGTCGTGCACGGGCGCGCCATGCGCACCCGCAACCTGCTCGGCCTGACCCGCGAGCTGGGGAGCGGCTGGTGGGACGGCAGCACCGGCCTGGACCCGGTCGACACGGTCATCAAGCGGGTGCAGCGGCACGGCTACGCCCACCACATCGAGCGGCTGATGGTGCTCGGCAACGCGATGCTGCTGCTGCGCGTGGATCCCGACGAGGTCTACGAGTGGTTCATGACGTTCTTCGTCGACGCCTACGACTGGGTGATGGTGCCGAACGTCTACGCGATGAGCCAGTTCGCGGCCGGCGAGCTCGTCACCACCAAGCCCTACGTGTCGGGCAGCAACTACCTGAGGAAGATGAGCGACTTCGGACCGGGGGAGTGGACCGGTGTCTGGGACGCCCTCTACTGGCAGTTCGTGGCCGACCACCGGGCCGGCTTCGAGGCCAACCCACGCAGTGGCTTCGCGGTGCGCACCTACGACCGGATGGACGACGCCCGCAAGCGCGAGCTCACCGCGACCGCGCGGCCGTGGCTGGAGGGTCCGGTCGCGGGTGGGTGACTCGGCTCAGACGAACGCGCAGAACTCGTTGCCGTCCGGGTCGGCCAGCACCGTCCAGCCGATCTCCTCGTCCTGGGCGCGCAGCACGGTCGCACCCGCCTCGACGAGCGCCTCGATGCTGTCGGTGGTGACGTCGAGGTGGATCCGGTTCTTCACCGTCTTGGGCTCGGGGACCGGGCAGAAGTCCAGGGAGTCGAACGGCGCCCCGGGGATCCGGTCGACGTAGGAGTAGCCGCTCTCGTCGTCGGTCACCCGGCCCCCGAGGACCTCGGCCCACCAGACCGCGATCCGGTGCGCGTCCTCGGGTGAGTCGCCGGTGTCGATGCCGATCTCGTAGAGCCGCTGGGAGATCTCGCCCTCGCGCACGAACACGCAGAGCTCACCCCCCTCGGGGTCGGCCAGCACCGTCCACCCGAAGCTCTCGTCGTCGAGGACCGTGGCGCCGAGCGCCACCACCTCGGCCACGGAGGCGGCGTTGACGTCGAGGTGCAGGCGCTGCTTGACGGTGCGGGGCTCGGGCACCCGGTTGACCCACACGGTGTGCTGCGGCGACGGACCCGTGAGGTGGGTGTCACCGCCGTCCTCGTGATGCAGCTGCAGGCCGAGCACCCCCGCCCAGAACTCGCCGACGACGACGGGGTCGGTGGCGTCGATGCAGAGGTCCTTGAAGGTCGCGAGGGCCATGCCCGGCAGCCTAGGCCCGCGCGGGCAGCTTCGAGGGCCCGCCCCGGGCACCCATCGGGACTGGGACTCAGACGCCGAGCGCGGCGGTGGCCATCGCGGTGAGCATGGCGCGCATCTCGTCCTCGGGCAGGACGGCGCTGTGCGGGGTGGAGTTGATCAACCCGAACGTCGCGTGCGCCATGGCCCGGGCCCGCTCCGGGGTCAGGTCGGCGTGCACCTCGCGCAGCCGGTCGGCCCAGATCGCGACGTACTTGCGCTGCAGGGTGCGCACCCGCTCGCGCGCCTGCTCCGGCAGGGAGGACCAGTCGCGGTCCTGGACGACGATCAGCGGCCGGTGCCGCAGCGCGAAGTCGACGTGCCAGTCGACCAGGGCGGTGAGCGCCTCCGGCGCGTCGGCGGCCGCCCCGGACCGTTCGCGCCCGACCCGGAGCAGCTCCTCGCTGATGTCCACCAGCATCTCGGCGAGGACCGCGTCCTTGGACTCGAAGTGCTTGTAGAGGGCCGGACCGCTGATCCCGCAGGCGGCTCCGAGCTCGACCACGCTGACGCCGTGGAAGCCGCGGGCCGCGAAGAGCTCGGCCGCAGTCGCGAGGATCTGCTCGCGTCGGGTGGCTCGACCGGTCATGGCGTCAGGGTAGCGACGACTGGTTAACGAGCGCTAACCTTCGGGGATGGCGGAGATGAGGGACCTGGTGCGGGAGCTGCACGAGCGACTGGCCACCGTCCGGGAGGGCGGCAGCGAGTCGGCCCGACGCAAGCACCTCGACCGCGGCAAGCTGCTCGCCCGCGAGCGGGTCGACCGGGTGCTCGACCCCGGCAGCCCCTTCCTGGAGCTCAGCCCGCTGGCCGCGACGGGGATGTACTCCCCGGAGGGCGGCCCCGACGCGGTCCCGTCGGCCGGCATCGTCACCGGCGTCGGACGGGTGTCGGGCCGCGAGTGCGTGATCGTCGCCAACGACGCCACCGTGAAGGGCGGCACCTACTACCCGATGACGGTCAAGAAGCACCTGCGGGCGCAGGAGGTGGCGCGCGCCAACCGGCTGCCGTGCCTCTACCTCGTCGACTCCGGCGGCGCCTTCCTGCCGATGCAGGACGAGGTCTTCCCCGACCGGGACCACTTCGGCCGGATCTTCTTCAACCAGGCCAACCTCTCCGCGCAGGGCATCCCGCAGGTCGCCGCCGTGATGGGGTCGTGCACCGCCGGTGGCGCCTACGTCCCCGCGATGTCCGACGAGTCGGTCATCGTCAAGGACCAGGGCACCATCTTCCTCGGCGGCCCACCGCTGGTGAAGGCCGCGACCGGCGAGGTCGTCACGGCCGAGGACCTGGGCGGCGGTGACGTGCACGCGCGCACGTCCGGGGTCGTGGACCACCTCGCCGGGGACGACGCCGAGGCGCTGGCCATCGTGCGCTCGATCGTCGGCACCTTCGAGCGACGTCCCCAGCCGTCGTACGAGCCGCATCCGGTCGAGGAGCCCGCCGAGGACCCCCAGGGCCTGTACGACGTGGTGCCGGCCGATGCGCGAACGCCGTACGACGTGCGCGAGGTGATCCGGCGGATCGTCGACGCGTCGCGCTTCCACGAGTTCAAGGCGCTCTACGGCGAGACCCTGGTCTGCGGGTTCGCCCGCGTCTACGGCTACCCGGTCGGCATCGTGGCCAACAACGGCATCCTGTTCTCGTCCTCGTCGCTGAAGGGCGCGCACTTCATCGAGCTGTGCAACCAGCGCGGCATCCCGCTGGTGTTCCTGCAGAACATCACCGGCTTCATGGTCGGGCGGGAGTACGAGAACGGCGGCATCGCCCGCGACGGCGCCAAGCTCGTCACCGCCGTCGCCTGCTCGGTCGTCCCGAAGTTCACGGTCGTGATCGGCGGCTCCTTCGGCGCGGGCAACTACGGCATGTGCGGCCGGGCCTACGACCCGCGCTTCTTGTGGATGTGGCCCAACGCGCGGATCAGCGTGATGGGCGGCGAGCAGGCGGCCTCCGTGCTCGCGACCGTGAAGCGGGACGGGCTCGAGGCCCGCGGCGAGCAGTGGTCGGCCGAGGAGGAGGAGGCGTTCACGGCCCCGATCCGCGAGCAGTACGAGCACCAGGGCTCGCCCTACTACTCCACCGCGCGGCTGTGGGACGACGGCGTCATCGATCCCGTCGACACCCGACGCGTCCTCGGCATGGGGCTGGCGGCCGCGGCCAACGCGCCGGTGCCCGAGCCCTCCTACGGCATCTTCCGGATGTGAGCGCCATGCACACCGTCCTGATCGCCAACCGCGGCGAGATCGCGATCCGGGTCGCGCACGGCTGCCGCCGTCTCGGGCTGCGCAGCGTCGCGATCCACACCGACCTCGACGTCCACGCGCCGCACGTGCGCGCGGCCGACGACGCCGTACGCGTGGAGTCCTACCTCGACATCGACGCCGTGGTCGCCGCGGCGCGCGAGGCGGGCGCCGACGCGATCCACCCCGGCTACGGCTTCCTCTCGGAGCGGGCCGCCTTCGCGCGCGCCGTCGAGACGGCCGGGCTCACGCTCGTCGGCCCGTCCGCGGACGTGATGGACCGGATGGGCCGCAAGGACGCGGCGCGGGAGATCGCCGTGGCAGCGGGCGTGCCCGTCGTACCCTCCGCCGAGCTGTCGGGCGCTGACGTCGCTGGGGCGCTGTCAGCGCCTGACAACGCGGCGTTCCCGGTGCTCGTCAAGGCCGCAGCGGGCGGTGGCGGCAAGGGCATGCGGATCGTCCGCGACCCCGCCGACTTCGACGCCGCGGTGGCCTCGGCGCGCCGCGAGGCGCTGTCGTCGTTCGGCGACGACACCCTGCTGGTCGAGACCTACGTCGAGCACGGCCGGCACATCGAGGTCCAGGTGATGGCCGACGGGCACGGCAACGTGATCCACCTCTTCGAGCGCGACTGCTCCACCCAGCGCCGCCACCAGAAGGTCCTGGAGGAGGCGCCGGCGCCGACCATCACCCCCGAGGTGCGCACGCTGGTCACCGAGTCGGCGGTCGCGCTGGCCCGCCACGTCGGCTACGTGAACGCCGGCACCGTGGAGTTCCTGCTGGACGCCGACACCGGTGAGGCCTACTTCCTGGAGATGAACACCCGCCTCCAGGTGGAGCACCCGGTCACCGAGCTGGTGACCGGGATCGACCTCGTCGAGCTGCAGCTGCGGGTCGCCCGGGGCGAGCGACTGCCGCTGACCCAGGACGACGTCCGGGTGTCCGGCCACGCGATCGAGGCACGGGTCTACGCCGAGGACTCGTTCGGCGGCTTCCTGCCGCAGGCCGGAACCGCCGACGTGGTGCGCTGGCCGGGGTCGCCCGAGGACCGGTTCTCCCCCTCCGCGGCGTACGGCGTCCGCGTCGACGCCGCGCTCGAGAGCGGGCAGGTCGTGAGCACGTCGTACGACCCGATGCTCGGCAAGGTGATCGCGCACGGCCCGGACCGCGAGTCCGCCCGCCGTGCCCTGGTCGCGGCGCTCGACCGGACCGCGATCCTCGGCCTCACCACCAACGTCGGGTTCCTGCGGGTGCTCGCGGCGAGCGCGGAGTTCCGCGACGCGGAGATCGACACCGCCTGGCTGGACACCGCCACGGTCGACCCTCCGGACGCCGACGTCGCGCGGGTGTTCGCCGCCTTCACCCAGGCGCTGGCGACCACCACGCTGGGCCAGCCGGTGCACGCGTTCCAGGCCGACGGCTGGCGGCTGGGCGCCCCGCCCGCGGCTGTGGTCGCCGACCTCGACCGCACCGTGCGGGTCGACCGTGCCGCGGGCACCGTCGACGACGGCGAGCGCGTCTGGCAGGTGCAGCTGCACTCGACCGACGGGCCCGAGGTCGTGCTGAGCCTCGACGGGCGGCGGCACCGGGCCACGGTCGCGGTCTCACCGCACGCCGTCGAGGTCGTGCACGAGGGGCACCGCCGGGTGTTCACCCGGCCCGACGTCTTCGCCGGCTCGCACGCCGACGCCGGGGACGGCTCGGTCACCGCACCGATGCCGGGGACCCTGCTCGACGTCTGCGTCGAGGCCGGCCAGCAGGTGGAGGAGGGCGCGGTCCTCGGCGTCCTGGAGGCGATGAAGATGGAGCTGGCGCTGAAGGCGCCGTTCGCCGGCACGGTCACCGAGGTCGACGCCGCGGTGGGCGACCAGGTGGCGCTGGGGTCCTTGCTGTTCCTGGTGACCGAGACGGCGGAGGGGGGCGGATGACCGGGCTGCCGATGGTGGTGCGCGACCCGCGCCTGCCCGAGCGCGTCACGATCTACGAGGTCGGCCCGCGCGACGGGTTGCAGAACGAGAAGGACACGGTCCCGACCGCCACCAAGGCCGCGTTCGTGCGCCGGCTGCTCGCGGCCGGGCTGCCCGTCGTGGAGGCGACCAGCTTCGTGCACCCGCGCTGGGTGCCGCAGCTCGCGGACGCGGCCGAGCTGGTCGACCTGCTCGTCGAGGAGCTCGGCGACACCGCACGCGGGCTGCCGGTCCTGGTGCCCAACGAGCGGGGCCTCGATCGAGCGCTGGAGAAGGGCCTGCGCCACGTTGCCGTCTTCGGCAGCGCCACCGAGACGTTCGCGCAGCGCAACCTCAACCGCTCCCTCGACGAGCAGTTCGCGATGTTCGAGCCCGTCGTGGCCCGCGCGCGGGAGGCCGGGCTCGACGTCCGTGCCTACGTGTCGATGTGCTTCGGCGACCCGTGGGAGGGTCCGGTGCCGATCGACCAGGTCGTCGCCGTCGGGGCTCGCCTGCTCGACCTCGGCGCGAGCCAGCTCTCGCTCGGCGACACGATCGGCGTCGGCACCGCGGCCCACGTGACCGCGCTGCTGGGCGCCTTCGAGCAGGCCGGGGTGCCCACGGACCGGCTCGCGGTGCACTTCCACGACACCTACGGCCAGGCGCTGTCCAACGCGACCGCGGCCCTGGCCGCGGGCATCACCACCTTCGACGCCTCCGCCGGCGGTCTGGGGGGCTGCCCCTACGCCCGGAGCGCGACCGGCAACCTGGCCACCGAGGACCTGGTGTGGCTGCTGACCGGGCTCGGCGTGGAGCACGGCGTCGACCTGGCGCAGCTCGTCGCGACCTCGGTGTGGATGGCCGGCGAGCTCGGACGGCCCAGTCCGTCCGCCGTGGTGAAGGCCCTGGCAGACTCTGCGCCATGAGCCGGGTCGTCTACCTGCACGTCGGTGCACCGAAGACCGGCACCACCTACCTCCAGGACCGGCTGGCGCTGAACCGCACCGCCCTGGCCAAGCACCAGGTGCACTACCCGCTCGGCCTGCAGGCCAGCCACTTCCGGCCCGCGCTCGACGTGCTGCAGATGCCGTGGGGCGGCCTGCAGGAGAACGCCGACGGTGAGTGGGACGCCCTGGTCAACCGGGTCCGCCGGCACAGCGGCACCGTCATCATCAGCCACGAGATCCTGGCCGCGGCCAAGCCGGCGCAGGTGAAGCGGGTGATGGCCAGCCTGAAGGGCGACGAGGTGCACGTCGTCTACAGCGCGCGCGACCTGGCCCGGCAGATCCCGGCCGAGTGGCAGGAGTCGATCAAGCACCAGCGCAAGCAGCGGTTCGCCGGCTACCTCAGCCAGGTGCAGGCCGCCCGCCGCCTCGCACCGAACAAGTGGTTCTGGCGCGTGCAGAGCCTTCCCGACGTGCTCACCCGCTGGAGTCGCGGCCTGCCGCCCGAGCGCGTGCACCTGGTGACGGTGCCGCAGAGCGGCGCTCCGCGCGACCTGCTGTGGGAGCGCTACTGCGAGGCCTTCGGCATCGACCCGGCCTGGGCGCCGGCGGAGAGCGAGCGCGCCAACGCCTCGATCGGTGCCGCCGAGGCGACGCTGATCCGCCGCCTCAACCGCCGGCTGAACCGCGCGGGCCTGCCCTCGGAGCACTACCGCCCGCTGATCCGGGAGCTCGTCGTGCACCAGACGCTGGCGCAGCGCCCGAACATGGCCAAGGTGACGCTGCCGCCGGACGCCTTCCCGTGGGCCGAGGAGGTCGCGGCGGAGTGGATCGACTGGGTCCGGGGCTCCGGGATCGACGTGATCGGCGACGTCGAGGAGCTGCGGCCGGTGCCGCCGGCGGGCAAGGCCTGGGCCAACCCGGACACCCCGCGGCGCGTGGAGGTCATCGACGCCGCCCTGGACGCCCTGGTGGCGCTGACCCTCGAGACCGCCAGCCGGCCCGACCCCGGTGAGCAGCTGACCGCCAAGCTGGGGCGGGCGACCCGCCGGCTGCGCCGTCAGCCGTGAGCTCCGCCCGCGTGCAGGCCGCGTGGTCGTGGACCCAGCACCTGCGCGGGGGTGGCGGCACGCCGTGGACCTCCTGGGTGGCGGCCGGGCCGCACGCCGGTGAGCCGCCGGCGGACTGGCAGGCGCCGGGCGCCGCCCAGCTCGAGCTGGTGCGACGGGTCGGTCTCGTCGGCGCCGGAGCGGCCGGCTTCCCCCGGGTCGCCGACCTGGCCCTGACCCGGTCCGGCCCCGGTCGTGGCCTCGCGCAGCAGCCCCTGCTCTGGCCGGGCGAGTCGGGGACGTCGTACGGCGCTCCCGCGGTCGACCCCGCCGACGTGCCGAGTCGGGAGCTGGTCCGCGTGGGGGTCGGCGTGCTCACCGAGCTGCTCCTCGCCCTCCCGCCGACCCCGACCGCCGAGGAGCGCCGTCGTCGGCGCTGGACCCGTGGCCCGGCCTACGAGCTCGCCGGAGCACCGCTCACCGCGGCGTCGGTGCGCGCCGGGCTGGGCGTCCCGGAGGGCGGCCGCGACCCGGTCGTGGTGGTCCTCGCCGCGCCCTTCGACACCCTGATGGCGCAGGTCTGGTCGGCTCGCGTCCAGCGGGGTGCCCCGGTGCGGTGGGCCGGCTTCGTGGAGCGCTGGAGCAGCCGCGCGCGGCTCCCGCCGTCCGCCGACCTGTCGGCGCTCGCCGCGCAAGGGGCCGCCCGCGTGGGTCGCGACCGGGTGCACGTGGTGGTCCCGGGTGCTCGCACCGACGCGTCGCGGACCACCCGCGAGCTGCTCGGGCTGCGATCGGCGCACCGCGTCGCTCCTGCTCGGTGGGCCGACCTGGGGGCGCCGGAGGTCGACCTGCTGCGGCGCGTCAACGCCGTCCTCGCCGTCCGGCTGCCCGAGGACCGGTTGCGTCCCGTCGCGAGCGGCCTCGCCGACCTGCTGGCCGCCGAAGCCGGGGAGCGACCGGACCCGAGGGGCTCAGCCGGCCTCACGGTGCCGGAGCCCTTCGAGGACTGGGCTGCGGCGCGCGCGCGAGAGCTCGCCGACGGCCTCGCCGCAGGTGGCTACCCTGTGCACGGCGACCTGGCGGACCTCGCGCCGACGGTGCAGGGGCCGCGGCGCCCGGACCTCGACGGCGTTCTGCGCCGTGTGATCTCGGCCTGCCTGACCCTGGCCACCCGGATGGAGGAACCTGCGTGACGCGACGCGTGATCGTGCACGTCGGCACCCCGAAGACCGGCACGTCCTTCGTGCAGGACGTCCTCTTCCTCAACCGAGACGCGTTGGCCGAGCAGGGGATCCTCTACCCCGCCGACCGGTTCGACGAGCACTTCCTGGCCGCCCTCGACCTGATGGAGCTGTCCTGGGGCGGGCTGGAGACCCAGGCGGTCGGTGCGTGGGACCGCCTGGCCGAGCGGGTCCGCGGGTGGGACGGCACCGTGATCGTCTCGCACGAGATCCTCGCGACCGCGACCCGCCAGCAGGTGCGCCGCGCACTCGACTCCTTTGGGGACACCGAGGTGCACGTCGTGCTCTCCGCCCGCGACCTGGTCCGGCAGATCCCGGCCGAGTGGCAGGAGAACGTCAAGCACCGGAGAAGCCTCGACTACGCCGGCTTCCTCGCCAAGATCACCGACCCCGCCCGCAGCGACAGCGAGCTGGCGTCCTGGTTCTGGGGGGTGCAGGAGGTGCCCGACATCCTGGACCGCTGGGCCGGCACGCTGCCGCCCGAGCAGGTGCACCTGGTGACCGTGCCCAAGCCCGGCGCACCGCGCGACCTGCTGTGGCGCCGCTTCGCCCAGGTGCTGGGGCTCGACCCGGACGCCCTCGCCCCCGAGACCACCCGCGGCAACCCCTCGATGGGGGTGCCCGAGACCGCGCTGGTGCGACGCATCAACCAGCGGGTCAACGGCGGGGTGCTCGCCAACGAGGACTACCGCCGTCTGGTGCGTGAGCTGCTCGCCCACCGCACGCTGTCCCTGCGGTCCGGCTCCCCCCGTCTGTCACTGCCTCCCGACGTACGCCGGTGGGCGGTGGAGCTGTCCGGCCGCTGGGTCGCCGAGCTCGAGCGACGGGGGTACGACGTCGTGGGCACCCTCGACGACCTGCGACCCGACCCGGTCGGGGAGGACTACGTCGACCCGGACGTGCCCGACGAGGCCGCCGTGTCCCACGCGGCCCTGGACGCCATCGCGGCGCTGCTGCAGGAGACCGCGCGCACGCAGGCCGAGGAGCAGCGGCTCCGCGAGGAGCTCGCGGTGGCCCACGCCGAGATCGAGCGCGGCATCGGGACCTGGATGCGCGTCAAGCGCAAGGTCGTGCGGTCCGCCGACGACAGCCGGGTCGCCGCCGTCGGCCTCGCGATCTACCGCAGGGCCCGGGGCCGCTAGCCGTTGCGCAGGGTGCGCGGCAGCAGCTCGCGGTCGGCGTACCGGCCGATCTGCCAGGTGGAGTAGCCGTCCGCGCCCGCGCCGACGAGCCCGCCGACGACCGGGACCCGGCGCCCGACCGTGGTGGCGATGCGCTTGCCGGCGACCTTGGTCAGCAGCTCGGAGGTGACCTCCGCGGCGATCACGGTGTCCAGGTGCGGGTCGTGCGCCGGTGCGGTGGCGATCCCCATCGGGGTGCTGGGCAGCTTCTTCTTGCGGACCAGGGACTTCACGGAGTCCTCGCCCAGGATGCAGGCCAGGATCGCGTTGCGCACCCGCTGGTCCTCGAGGTCGTAGCCGCGCAGGTGCGCGATGCCGGCCACCATCCGGCACTGGACCAGGGCCAGTCCGGTGATGTTGGTCGGGATCGTGACCGCCGCGGTGACCAGGCCGCCGATGTTGGTGGCGAACCCCTGTGCACCGGCGAAGCGCACGTGGTTCTCGATCACCTCGTGCACGGCCTTGTCGACGTCGCCCTTCTGCTCGGCCAGCTGCTTGTCGGCGGCCTTCGCGGCGGGCGGGAGGGGGCCGACGCCGTTGATCGCCCGGCGCAGGGCCTCGTGCACGAAGTTCCGGGTCATCTCGGGCGCCATCCTGCTCATCCGGGGCGCCATGCCCTGGCCGATCGATCCGCCGATGCCCATCTGAGTCCTCTCGTGCCGTTCCCCGGAGTCCCGACCGTACCCAGGGCGAGGAAAAGCACCCCCTGGTTGGATGTGCCCATGCCCACGGAGCCGCCCCCCACCGGCTGGGTCTTCCCCGACCTGCGGGAGCTGCCGTCCGCCGTCCACGACGTGGTGGGCCGGGGCGCCGACCTGGAGCCGGGCACGCTGCTCGCCGCCTACCGGCACGGGGTCTTCCCGATGCCCGCGGAGCAGCTGGGCGACGGCATGCTCTGGTGGTCGCCCGTACGGCGCGGCGTGCTGCCGCTCGAACGGCTCGTGGTCTCACGCTCGCTGCGCGCGGCGCGTCGCCGGTTCGAGGTGCGCGTCGACACCGCCTTCGACGCCGTCATCGAGGCGTGCGCCGACCCGCGCCGGGACGGGTCGTGGATCGAGGACCGGATCACCGCGGCCTACCGCGAGCTGCACCGCCTGGGGTGGGCGCACTCGGTCGAGACCTGGCGGGACGGCGAGCTCGTCGGGGGCCTGTACGGCGTCGCCGTCGGCGGGCTCTTCGCCGGGGAGTCGATGTTCCACCACGCCCGGGACGCCTCGAAGGTGGCGCTGGTCGCGCTCGTGGAGCTGCTCGACGACGAGCACGCGTCCGAGCGGGTGCTGGACGTGCAGTGGCTCACCGAGCACCTCGCGTCGCTCGGGGCGATCGAGGTGCCCCGACCGTCGTACGCGGCGATGCTGGAGCGTGCCGCCGCCGTGCCGCTGCCGGCCTGCTGGCGCTAGACGACCCTGGGGGAGTCGCCGGACTCGCTGACCATCGGCCGCCCGGCGGACTCCCAGTCGAGCATCCCGCCGTCGAGGCTGACCACGTCGTGGCCCTGCTGGGCGAGGAAGGCCACGGCCTGCGAGGAGCGGCCTCCGGCCTTGCACACCACGAGGGTGCGCCCCTCGGGGACCTCGGCGAGGCGGGAGGGCAGGTCGGCGAGGGGGACGTGGTGGGCGCCCTCGATGTGGCCGTGCTGCCACTCGACCGGCTCGCGCACGTCGAGGACCGAGAGGTCCTCGGGCAGCGGGTCGGGGATGCCGGAGATCGCAACGTTGGGGGCTTCGCTCATGGCGCCAGGGTAGTGGTCACTTCAACAGCCTCGACATCCGGCGGTCCGCGAGCGGCTTGCCCCCGGTCTGGCAGGTGGGGCAGTACTGCAACGAGGAGTCGGCGAACGACACCTCGCGCACGATGTCGCCGCACACCGGGCAGGGCTGGCCGGTGCGACCGTGCACCGCGAGGTTGCTCTTCTTCTCCCCCTTGAGCTCGGCGGCGTGCAGTCCGCGCGAGCGCTCCACCGCGTCGCCGAGCACGTCGCGGATCGCGTCGTAGAGCGTCTGCAGGTCGTCCCCGGTGATGGAGCTGGCGGGCTTGAACGGGGACAGCCGCGCCGCGTGCAGCAGCTCGTCGGAGTAGGCGTTGCCGATGCCCGCGATCGTGCCCTGGTGGCGCAGCACGCCCTTGACCTGGGCGCGGCCCGCGGCCTGCAGGATGCCTTCCAGCACGTCGATCGTGAACGACGCGTCGAGCGGGTCGGGTCCGAGGCTGGCCACGCCGGGGACGTCGAGCGGGTCGCGGACGACGTACAGGGCCAGGCGCTTCTTGGTGCCAGCCTCGGTGATGTCGAGCCCCGAGCCGTCGTCGAGGTGCACGCGGGCGGCCATCGGCGACTTGTTGCTCGGCTTCGGCGGCAGCGTCGGCACCTCCTCGCGCCAGCGGATCCAGCCCGCACGCGAGAGGTGCAGCAGGACGTGCAGGCCGGAGACGGCGATGTCGATGAACTTGCCGTGCCGGGTGACGTCGTCGACGAAGCCGCCGTACAGGGCGGACAGCGGCGGGTCGAAGGTCTTCAGCGCGCTGAACGTCGCGATGTCGACGCGGGTGATGGCACGGCCTTGCAGGCGCCCGCGCAGGTCGAGCGCGAGCCCCTCGACCTCGGGCAGCTCCGGCACGCGGACAGTCTAGGACCGGGATCGTCGGCAGGGCTGTCCGTGGCCGCGACACGATTGCCGTCGCTAGGCATGTCTACGGTTTGTCGTAGACAGCCGGATACTGTCCTGTCATGGACCCGGTCAGGAACCCCTACGCCCCCGGCGCCGGTCAGCGCCCGCCCGAGCTCGCCGGCCGCGACCGCGAGCTGCAGCAGTTCGAGGTCACCCTCGAGCGGGTCGGAGCCGGCCGGCCCGAGCGCTCGATGGTGCTGTCCGGGTTGCGCGGCGTCGGCAAGACCGTGCTGCTGAACGCGCTGCGGGGACAGGCGGTGCAGCGGGCGTGGGGGACCGGCAAGTTCGAGGCCCGGCCCGACCAGTCGATGCGGCTTCCGCTGGCGCAGGCCGTGCACGCGGCGGTCCGGGAGGTCAGCCACCGGCACCGCGACCCCGACCGGGTCGACGTGGTGTCCGGGGTGCTGAAGTCCTTCGCCCTGCGGACGCGCCTGGAGGACCGCAAGGGCGTGCGGTGGCAGCCGCCGGTCGACGTACCCGCTCTGAAGGGCCGGGCCGACTCCGGCGACCTCGAGATGGACCTCATCGAGCTGTTCACCGACGTCGCCGACCTCGCCCGCGACCTCGGGGTCGGCATCGCGATCTTCGTCGACGAGATGCAGGACATCTCCACCGAGGAGCTCGCGGCCCTGTGCGGCGCCTGTCACGAGATCAGCCAGCAGGGCGCGCCCCTGGTCGTCGTCGGCGCCGGGCTGCCGCACCTGCCGGTGGCGCTGGCCGCCAGCAAGTCCTACGCCGAGCGGCTCTTCCGGTACGTCGTGGTGGATCGCCTGCCGCGGGAGATGGCCGACCGGGCGCTGCTCGTCCCGGCCGGCACCGAGGCCGTGGGCTTCGAGCCCGACGCGCTCGACGAGCTCTACCTGCTCACCGACGGCTACCCCTACTTCGTGCAGGCCTACGGCAAGGTCACCTGGGACGGCGCGGTCACCTCGCCGATCGCCCTGTCCGACGTACGCGAGGCGGCTCCCGAAGCCGAGGCCGAGCTGGCCGTCGGCTTCTTCGGCGCCCGGTACGACCGCGCCACCCCGGCCGAGCGCGACTACATGCTCGCGATGGCCGACCTCGGCGTGCACCGCGACGACGGCGCCGTCGCCACCTCCGACATCGCCAAGTCCCTGGGTCGCAAGCCGCAGAGCCTCTCGCCCGCCCGTGACGGCCTGATCAAGAAGGGCCTGGTCTACTCGAGCGAACGGGGCACCGTGGCGTTCACCGTGCCGCACTTCGGGAAGTTCCTGCGGACCCAGCGCGGCTGACGTCGAGTGGTCACCCGCGCCCCGTTCAGTAGGCACCCGCGCCCCGTTGAGTAGGCACTCGCGCCCCGTTGAGTAGGCACTTGCGCTCCGGCCGCGCTAGGTCGACGGGGGACAAGACCCGGGTCGATGGGGAGGAGGCCCGGGTCGACGGGGGACGAGACCCGGGTCGACGGGGGACAAGACCCGGGTCGACGGGGGACAAGACCCGGGTCAACGGGGGAGGGGGGACGAGACCTGCGTGGGGGCAAACCAGACCAAAGCGCGGGGGGTGGGGTCCCCCCAGACGCCCGCGACTGGTGTCACGATGGACCCATGCTCCCTGTGGAGAGCCGCCCTCAGGTGGTCGCGCACCGAGGCTCGAGCCACGACCAGGCCGAGCACACCCTGGGGGCGTACGTCGCGGCGCTCGACGCGGGTGCCGAGGGACTGGAGTGCGACGTCCGGCTGACGGCCGACGGTCACCTGGTCTGCGTGCACGACCGCCGGGTCGACCGGGTCACCGGTGCCCGCGGGGTCGTCTCCTCGATGGAGCTGGCTCAGCTCGACGAGCTCGACTTCGCCTCCTGGAAGAACCCGTGGGCCGACCTCGACGACGAGGCGGTCGAGGTCGACGAGGAGACCCGCCGGGTGCTGACCCTGCGGCGCCTGCTCGAGACTGTTCGCGACTACGACCGTCGCGTCGACCTGGCCATCGAGACCAAGCACCCGACCCGCTACGGCGGCCTGGTGGAGAAGCGGCTGGTGGAGCTGCTGGACGAGTTCGGCCTGGCCGGACCCGGATCCCCGGCGCGGGTGATGAGCTTCTCCCCGGTGGCGCTGGGACGGGTCAAGAAGCTCGCCCCGGACCTCGAGGTCGTGCTGCTGATCGACCGGCAGTACTCCTGGCAGATGGCGCTCAGCGTGCTCGGCCCCGGATGGATTGCCGGTCCGGGCATCGACCTGCTGCGGGAGAACCCGAAACTGGGTCGCTACCTGCGCAAGAAGGGCCGCCGGGTCCACGTCTGGACCGTGAACACGACTGCCGACCTCGATCTCTGCGTGAAGCTCGGCGTCGAGGCGGTCATCACCGACGCTCCCGGTCTCGCGCTCGACCATCTCGACGGGCCGTCCCGCTACGACCCCTGACCGGTGGCGGACTCCGCGCGGCTGTCACGCACGTCACCCGGGCACGGCGTTTGTCACCACCTGGGCCGGGCATGCTGCCACCCGTCACCGGAGCACCAACCGTCGAGCAGACCGAGAGGGACCGTGTCGAGCAGCGCCGTCCGAGCACCGATCACGATGCGCATCCCGTGCGCGCCGTCGTCGGTGGCTGTCGTGCGCCAGCGGCTCAGGGAGTGGATGGGTCAGCACGCCGCCGCACCCGAGTTCATCGAGGACGCGCGCGTGGTGGTCTCCGAGCTGGTGGCCAACTCCGTGCGGCACGCCCAGCCTCTGGACGACGGGCAGATCGTGGTGAGCTGGGGTCTGGATCCCCGCGGCCTCGAGCTCACGGTGACCGATGGCGGCGGCAGCACCGTCCCGCGCGCTGTGGAAGCCCCCTCGTCGGCACTGTCGGGTCGGGGTATGACGATCGTGGGCGTGCTCAGCCTCGACTGGTGGGCTGAGCGCACGGCCGCGCGGTCGACCGTGCACGCGATCCTGCCCGTCTGACGCCCGTCCACAGCGTCTCGCGCCCGGCTCAGTAGGCTCCTGGACCATGGGCAAGAAGTCGCGCGTCAAAGCACGTTCCACCGCACCCACCGAGCACCCTGCGGGTGAGGTCGGTCCCCGTCAGCCGTGTCCGTGCGGATCGGGCCGGCGCTACAAGGCCTGCCACGGCAGCGCTGACGGTCCGGCCCCGACCTACGTGGCCCGGCCCTTCGAGGGTCTGCCGAGTGAGTGCGACCTGATCGCGATGCGCGAGATCGTCGCCGCCGCCACCGCGCCGCTCACGCTCGCCGACGGGGTCGGAGAGGGCCGCTCGGTGCTGCTCTGCTCGCTGCTCCCGATGGCCGCGCCGTCCCTGGTTCGCGACGACGGCAGCATCTGGCTCGGGCTGCAGGTGCAGCACGGCTTCGGTGACCCGAGCCGCGACCTGGCCGCCGTACTCCTCAAGGCCCTCGAGGCTGAGCCCGGCACCGGCATCGTCGGACTCACCGACGCGCCCGGAGAGGGCCCCCGCCTGCAGGACCTAGTCTCCGGCGATGCCCTCGAGGTGACGGTGCACGAGGGGTTCGGCTACTGGATCGCCGACGTCGACGACCCCACGGGCACAGCCGCCGCGTCCTTGGAGACCGCCAACCAGGCCGCCCACCCCAGCAAGCGGCTGACCAGCGTGGACGCGGCGTACTGGACCGACGTCGGCACTCGCGAGCACCTGCGCTGGGTGATGCCGTACGACGAGGAGCCGCTGCTCGACGCCCTGGCCCGGCTGCACGCCGCCGGCAAGGACGTCGTCGCCGAGGGCTCGCGCTTCGTCGGCATGTTCCGCGCCCACGGCCGTCTCGTCCCCGTGTGGGACCTGCCGTCGGGGACCGGCATGGACGTCCTGGAGGAGCCCGCGCAGCAGTTCGCGCGCGAGCTGGAGGCCGCGCTCGCCGACACCGCACCGCTCACCTCCGAGGAGCGCTCGGCCCGCAACGGCCTGGCGAACCGGCAGCTCACGATCCGCTAGGCGCCCCGTGGCCTAGACCACGCGGCCAAGTCGGGTGGTATGGGTCATATCTAGTGGCTCGTGAGTTGAGGAAAGGCTCGACGACCTCTACATTTGCGATCGGCCCGGCCGTTGTTGCATCCCCCGTCAACAACGGCCGGGTCTTCACTCTCCCCCGTAGCCCCAGATCGCTGTGGGCTGTCGTGCGTCCGCCATGACCTGGGTCGGCCTCAGTGCCTCGCCAGGAGCGAGCCAGGGACGGCATTGCCCGAGGCGGGGTGAGCATCGGCGCTCTGGACACATCAGGCGTTTGCCAGGATCCGCGTGTCGACGCAGGATGCGCACATGCCGTTGACCATCGATGCCCGCGGCATCGAGAAGTACGCCTCATTGGCTCAGGCTGCGGGCCTCCATGCCCTGGTACTGCAAGTCAGCTCGTCAGCGGTGACCGACAGCGTCATGGCCGAGCTTGCGGTGTCCCTGGGCTCCACCCCTCCGGCTGATCATTCGGGCGCCGTCTGGGCCTACCGCGCCCCACGTGGAGTCAACGTTTGGTTGCGGGACGCATCGACCTGGCAGTCGACAGCTGGGTTGATAGCGAATCTGTTGAACGAACTGGGTGCCCGTGGATCGATCCGAGCGCCAACCGCGCTCGACGTCACGCCCATCGCCCTCGGCGCGGGGAGCGGGGTGCCCACGCTGCAGATGGGGTTGCGTCAGGAGTGCCTTCTCCGCGAGCTGCCGGCGAACGAGCACGGAGTAGCCGAATTCCGATGGAACGTATCGGCCCCGGTGACCGAGAGACTCTTGGCAGCTCGCGTGGGATGGGTGGTATCTGCTGAGCATCCGAGCGAGGTGACTGGTGCCGGGCCAACGGTTCCGGTGGACCCGTCAAGCGTCAGGCAGGTGCTCGAGGAGACCATGCCTTACGCCCGGCAGAATCTGACTGTCCACAGCTTGCTCTCCGACTCGGAATACAGAAGCCTCACGATGGCTGTGTGGGGGCAAGCCTCATTGGTCGAGGTCGACCTGAGCCGCCCCTTGGACTGCCTCCCCGGTTACATCAGCGCAGTGACTGAGCTCGCCTCGGACCTCGACGTGGCGTGCGTTGCGACGACAACCCCGATCATGCCCACCTGGGTCGACGTGAGGGGCGGCTCCGGCTGGCTCCTGCACGATCGTGATGCGTGGTCAGAGCGTGTCGCCGACGCGCAAGGAATCCAATTGTTGACCTCGGCACATCTGAAGTGCGCGTGGAGCCTCTCGAACTGGACGGTCGACGAGGTCGCGAGCGACCGATGGTTGGTGCAGTGGCCAGACCTGCAGCAGTGGTATCGCGACGGGCACCCGCCGCCGGAGCTGCACGCGCAGGCAAGGGCGGATTTCGGGTCGATGATCTGGCGCAACGACGAGGCGTGAAGGGAGCTCGTCCGAGCGGCGGGTCATCGCACAGGCTCTGGTGTCTGCCGGCAGCCTGTCTGGCTCGACCGCCGCAGCGACGCGTGCGGCCCGAGCGCACGCACCGTCAGCTCGCGCGCGGGACCGACACCCTCGGTGGCCGCGGCGTTGTACTCCGAGAGGCGGTCGGAGAGGAACTGGTCGAGCTCGGCGTCAGCCCCGCCCAGGTGCAGGGTGGGCTCACGCGGGTTGCGGGAGGTCACCGGGGATGGTCGCTAGAGCGGGTCACGCGAGATCGGGCAGGACATGCAGCGCGGTCCGCCCCGTCCGGAGCCCAGCTCCGAACCGGAGATCGCCACCACCTCGATGCCGGCCTCCTCGAGACGGGTGTTGGTCTCGATGTTGCGCTCGTAGGCCACCGCCACGCGCGGCGAGATCGCCAGCGTGTTGTTGCCGTCGTCCCACTGCTCACGCTCGGCGGTCACCGGGTCCAGGCCGGTGTCGAGCTGGTGCAGGGTGTCGATGCTCATCGCCTTGGCGGCTGCCACCAGGAACGGCTCGGCCTCGGCGACCCGCAGCACCAGGTCGGCGTCGGTGTCGCCCGCGCGGTCGGTCACCGTCACGGCATGGGCCCGCAGGCTGTCGGCGACGTTGGGGTACATCACGATCTTGTCGACGTCGACCATCGTGCACACGGTGTCGAGGTGCATGGTCGCGCGCTCCTGCGCGATGGGTACGGCGAGCACGGTGTGGGCCAGGCCGGCCCCCAGCACCTGTCGCGCCAGCCGCTCCGCGCCGGCGGGCGTCGTACGCTCCCCGACGCCGATGGCGATCACGCCCGGGGCGAGCAGCAGCACGTCCCCGCCCTCGACGTGCTCGCGCTGCCAGCCGTGGATCTTCGGGGTGCCGGTGAAGCGCGGGTGCTCGGTGTAGATCAGCTCGGTCAGCTGCGTCTCGCGCTCGCGCGCGGGCATCGCCAGCGACGTGATGGCGACCCGGTCGCGGATCCACACGCTGGAGTCGCGGGTGAACAGCAGGTTGGGCAGCGGGTCGATCAGGAAGTCGTCGTGCGCCAGCAGGCTGGTGACCAGGCCGTGGCCGCCCTGCACCTCGTCGTTGCGCACCCCTGCCGTCAGGAACGCGCACAGCTCCTCGGGCCCCTGGTCGTGCAGCGCCTCGGTGAGGTACTGGCGCAGCGTGTCGCCCAGGTGCAGGTTGGCCATCGCCCCGGCGATGGCGTGCTCGCGCGCCGTGTCGCTCTGCAGCGTCTCGGTCAGCAGCTCGGTGAGGTAGAGGACCTCGACGTCGCGGTTGCGCAGCGCCTGCGCGAACGCGTCGTGCTCGTCCTGCGCACGGCTGATCCACGGGATCCCGTCGAAGAGCAGCTTGTCGTTGTTGCGCGGTGTCAACCGCTTCAGCTCGGGTCCGGGCCGGTGCAGCATGACGGTCCGGAGCCGGCCGACCTCGCTGTCGGCGCCGTGCGTGTTCTCAGCCATGACGGCAGCGTAGTGGGGGTGGTCCGGCAGGCGATCGGCCCATCCGCGACCAGTTGTGCCCGGGTCAGCCGGCGAAGACCTCGACCGCAGTGACGACGGCGAGGACCAGGCAGACACCCGCGCCGATGTAGTGCAGGAGCGACAGCTTCAGGTAGCGCAGCAGGACCCGGCCCGCGAGGATCGCGAGACCGGAGACGGTCAGCAGGGCGAGCCAGGCCCCGAGGAACACGCTGACGTGGTCGTCGTAGCGCGTGACCAGGCTGATCGTGAGCAGCTGGGAGAGATCGCCCCACTCGGCGGCGAACAGGACGAGGAACGAGGTGACCGCGGCGCCGACGAAGGACTTCGGGTCGTTCGACGCGGCGGCGTACTCCTCCTCGGTCGCCTTCTCCTCCTCCTCGGCGCCAGGCGCGGACCGGAAGAGGATCACGGCGCCGAGCAGGAAGATCGCCATCGCCACGGTCTTGATCAGGGTGTCCGGCAGCAGCGTCGCGAGCTTGCCGGCCGTGACGGCCACGAGGGTCTGCACCCCGAAGGCCAGGCCGACGCCGAGCCAGACCGCGAGCGGCTTGTAGCGGGTGGAGAGCACCAGGGCGGCGATGAAGGTCTTGTCGGGCAGCTCGACGACGAAGATGGCGCCGAAGGTGATCGCGACGACGAGGAGATCCATGCGGTGTGTTCCTAGCGCTCGTGGGCGAGGTGTCGGCTGACCGCGACGGCATCGGCCAGCACCTCCTTGATGGGTCGTCCGGTCAGGTCGGCGACGCGCGCCACGTCGTCGTACTCCGGCTGCACGTTGACGACCTGGTCGCGATGCAGGGCGAGCTTCACGCGGATGTCGTGGCCGTCGACCTGGACGGTGCGCATCGCCCGGTCCAGGGCGGTCTTGCCCAGCGTGGTCTCGCGCAGGCCGATCGTGGAGGTCTGCCGGAAGATCTCGGTGCGTACGGCGTCCGCGCCGCCCTCGTTGACGAGGGCGGACAGGGTGTGCGCGGGACGGCCCTTCTTCATGGTGATCGGGGTCAGCCAGGCGTCGGAGGCGCCGGCGGCGAGCAGCGCGGCGATGACGTGCGGCCACAGCCGCGGGTCGAGGTCGTCGACGTTGCAGGCGAGGAGCAGCGGGGCCCCCGCCGGGGCATCCGTGGCCTCGCCGACCAGGAGCCGCAGCACGTTGGCATGGGTGTCCGGGTCGCGACCACCGGCGCCGACTCCGACCGTGGCGACGGCCATGGCGGGCTGAGCGGCGTACGACGACGCGAACGTCGTGAGCAGCGCCGCCCCGGTCGGCGTGCAGAGCTCGGAGCTGCCCGGCCCGGCGTACGACGGCACGCCACGCAGCAGCTCGGTGACGGCCGGAGGTGGCACGGGCATGCTTCCGTGGGCACCGTCGACGGTGCCGGAGCCCACGGCCACGGGGGAGACGACGAGCGTCTCGAGGCGGAGGTGCACGAGACCCGCGCAGACGCCGACGACGTCGGCGATCGCGTCGAGGGCGCCGACCTCGTGGAAGTGCACGTCGTCGGGCGAGGTGCCGTGCACCGCCGCCTCGGCGGCCGCGAGCCGCGCGAAGACGGCGTGCGCGCGCTCGCGGACCGGCTCGTCGAGCGGGGCGGCGGCGAGCAGGTCCGCGACGTCACGCCAGGTGCGGTGCGTGCTGCTGTCGGCGACGTCCACGTGGCACCGGGTGGCGGCGAACCCGTTGCGGGACACGGCTTCCGCGGACAGCGCGACGTGCTCGGGGGCCACCGCGGACACCGCTTCCGAGAGCACCCCGATCGGCACTCCGGCGCCGACGAGCGCGCCGAGGAGCATGTCGCCGCTGGCGCCGGACGAGGCGTCCACCCACCCGATCACGCGCGCGCCTCGAAGCGGCGGGCGACCCGGGCGGCGAAGACGCCCGCGCCGAAGCCGTTGTCGATGTTGACGACCGTGACCCCGGGCGCGCAGGAGTTGAGCATCCCGAGCAGCGCGGCCAGCCCGCCGAACGACGCGCCGTAGCCGACGCTGGTCGGCACCGCGACGAGCGGCACCCCGACGAGCCCGCCCACGACGCTGGGCAGGGCGCCCTCCATGCCGGCGACCACGACGAGGCAGTCGGCGGCGGCCAGCCGGTCGCGCACCCCCATGATGCGGTGCAGGCCGGCGACGCCGACGTCGGTGATGACCTCGACCCCGGCGCCGTACACCCGGGCGGTCAGCGCCGCCTCCGCGGCGACCGGCGCGTCCGAGGTGCCGGCCGCCACCACGACCACCTGGCCTGCGCCCACGGGCAAGGGGCCCAGGGTGGCGGCGCGCGCGACCTCGTCGACCACCGCCGAGGGCAGCGCGGAGCGCACGGCCGCGACGGCCTCGGGGGCCAGGCGGGTGGCCAGCACGGCCCGGTCGGGGTGCGCCTCGTGCAGCGTGCGCAGGATCTCCACCACCTGCGCCGGCGTCTTGCCGGCGCCGTAGACGACCTCGGGATCGCCGGTCCGGCTCGCGCGGTCGGTGTCGAGACGGGCGTAGCCCAGGTCGTGGATGCCTGATCCCGTGACCGGCGGGTCCGAGGCGTCGCCGGAGGGTGCCATGGCCGCGAATCTATAGGCTCACCCTCGTGCCCGGAGTCCCGCCTGCCCGCTACGCCTACCTCGGCCCCGAGGGGACCTTCACCGAGCAGGCCCTCCGCGGCCTGCCCGCCGCCGCCAAGGCCGAGCTGCAGCCGTGCGCCACGGTGACGGTCGCGCTCGACGCGGTCCGCGGCGGGGAGGCCGACGGCGCCGTCGTCCCGATCGAGAACTCCGTGGAGGGTTCGGTCCCGGTGACGCTCGACGAGCTCGCCACCGGGGCACCGCTGATGATCACCCGCGAGATGACGGTCCCGATCGCCTTCAGCCTGCTGGTGCGGCACGGCGTGGCCGCGGAGGACGTACGCCGGGTGGCGACCCATCCGCACGCCGCCGCGCAGACCCGGCGCTGGTGCGCGCTGCACCTGCCGGACGCCGAGGTCGTGCACACCACCTCGACCGCGCACGCCGCCTTCATGCTCACCCAGCCCGACGCCGACTGGGACGCCGCGATCTCCGCGCCGGTGGCGGCCGAGCACTACCGGCTCGCGACGTTGGCCACCGAGATCGGCGACAACCCGGACGCGCTGACCCGCTTCGTGCTGGTCTCGCGCACCGGCCCGCCGCCGCCGCCGACCGGACGCGACAAGACCTCCCTGGTCGCCTTCATGCGCGACGACCACCCGGGTGCGCTGCTGGAGATCCTCGAGCAGCTGACGATCCGCGGGGTGAACCTGACGCTGATCACCTCCCGCCCGACCGGGGCCGCGCTCGGCAACTACTGCTTCTCGATCGACTGCGAGGGTCATGTCGACGACGCCCGGGTCGGCGAGGCGCTGATGGGGCTGCGGCGGGTGTGTGCCGACGTCCGGTTCCTGGGGTCCTACGAGCGCCACGACGGGATCGCCCCGAACATCCGGACCGGCACGTCGGACCGTGAGTTCGGTGACGCGGCCGCCTGGCTCGCGCGCCTGCGCAACGGGGGCTGACCCGACCCCTACGCTCGGGGGCGATGAACGAATCCGTCCTCCTCGCGCTGGTCGTGCTGCTGCTCCTCGTGAGCATCGCGGCGCTGACCGTCGCTGTCCTCGCCTACCGCCGCACCTCGGTCAACGCGCGCCGGATCGCCCGGCGGGGCAGGTCGGGCGACGTCCCCGCCGACCTCGAGGGCCTGCGCAGCGAGGTGCAGGCGCTGCGCCTCGAGGCGTCCGACGCGCTGCGCCACCTCGCGGTGGTCCGCTACGACGCGTTCGGTGACATGGGCGGGCGGCTGTCGTGGTCGCTGGCGCTGCTCGACGACGGCGGCGACGGGGTGGTGCTGACCTCGATCCACGGCCGCAGCGAGGCCCGCACCTACGCGAAGAACATCGCCTCGTGGTCGTGCGACCAGGCGATGTCGCCCGAAGAGGTCGAAGCCGTCAAGTCCGCCAAGGCGGCCTGAGCCTCAGCCGGCGTCGGCCACCCGGTTGCCGCACGGGCCCCCGTCGGTGGCCGTCAGGGTCCGGTCGCGGACGTCGACCACCACGGTGGCCAGCGTGCGGTGCCACAGCACCGGGTCGGGGTCGGCGAAGCTGTGCCGGCACACGCCACCGTCCGCGTGGTGGTGCGTCATCGCCTCCACCACCTCGTCGGCGGTCGTGGGCACCCGGGCGGCGAACACCTCGAGCAGGTGTTCGCGGCGCCGCTCGGTGCTGACGCTGAGCGTGCTCGCCAGGCAGCCCTCGCGCCCGGACTCGGACACGAAGTGGTTGGTGCGCACCAGCACGCCGTCGGCGTCCTGCTCCAGCACTCCCGGTCCGCCCGGGAAGAGCTCGACGGAGGCCGCGTCGCCGGAGTCGTCGACGACGGTCAGCGACGAGGACGCGCTCGTGGTGGCCGCGGAGGCGATCCGCACGGCCTCACGGGCGGTGGCGGCGTCCTCCAGGATCGTCCGGCTGAGCAGGTGCACGGGGTGGCCGACCTCGCCGCGTGCGACGGCGGTGGCGTCGTACGCGTGGTGCAGCATGTTGAGCAGCACCCCGACCCCGCGGTCGTTCACGCCGATCTTGGCGAGCATGCCGTGCTCGGTGACCGTCCGGAACGAGCGGCCGTCCTGCATCGGGACGTCCCACACGAACCAGCCGTCGGACATCGCGTCGTACCAGTCCCACGTCTGTACGGCGACCGGTGGCCGACCCTGCGGGGACGACACCACCGTCGAGCACTCGGACTGGCCGGTCGGGTTCGCCGCGACGAGCAGCTCCGTGCGCGCGTTGACCGAGGCGACCTGCTCGGGTCGCAGCCGGGCGCCCTCGGCGATGCCGGCGATCTCGTCGGCGTGCGCGGGGGCCAGCCGCGAGATGGTGTCCCAGGCGCGCTCGGACCAGAGGTCGACGTCGAACGGCTCGCGGGCGCGGGTCTCGAACAGCCGGCGGTAGCGCGCGACGGCCGTTGCGACCTGGTCGCGGAACCGTTCGCCGAGCTCGATCCCGCGCTGGTGGGGCGGCAGCACGGAGGAGGTGAAGTGGACGGGAGGCACCCGGCCAACCTACCGGCCTCCTAGCGGGGCACCCGGACCAGAAGCTTGCCGTGCACGCACTCGGCGTGCAGCTCGCGCCCGGCGCCGATCGAGTCGCCGTCGAGCTGGCGCGGGGTGTCGGCGCTGGCACGGACCGAGACGGTGCGGCCGGTCATCCGGTTGATCAGCTCGTCGGTGCGCTTGGCCTTGGACAGCACCCGCACGGCCAGCGGGATCCAGCTCAGGAAGCGGCGCGGGTGCAGGATCACCACGTCGAGCACGCCGTCGTCGATCGCGGCGTCGGGCAGCAGCGGCATCCCGGCCTGCAGGTAGCCGACGTTGCCGATCACCAGCGTGCGGGCGCGGTGCCGGGTCCACTCGCCGTCGTCGAGCCGGACCTCGAGGCGCACGGCGGGGAACATCAGGTTGCGCAGCCCGGAGACGACGTAGGCCAGCCAGCCGACCTTGGCCTTGATCTGCTCGTTGGCGCCCTCCATGATCGCGGCGTCGAACCCCATGCCGGCCATCACCATGAAGTGCTCGTCGTCGCCGATCCCGTCGCCGGAGACCTTGACCAGGTCGATGGCGCGGTCCTGTCCGTGCAGGGCGGTGTCGACGGCGGCCTGGAGGTAGAGCGGGATGCCCAGGTTGCGGGCCAGCAGGTTGCCGGTGCCGGCGGGCACGACACCGACGGCCACCCCGGTGCCCGCGAGCTCGGCGCACACGGTGCGCACGGTGCCGTCGCCGCCGCACACGATCACCATCTCGGCTCCGGAGATCGCGGCCTGCTCGGCCATCGAGCGGCCCGGGTCCTCGACGGTGGTGGTGTACCAGGCGGGGGTGCCCCAGCCGGCCCGGGCAGCGGCCGCGTCGACCATCGCCCGGAAGGCGGTCTCGTCCTCGACCTTGATCGGGTTGAGCACGACGGCCAGCTGCTTGCTCGTCGGCACCGGGGTGCTGAAGGACTGCCGCTGCTGCGAGCGGGGAGCGGGGTCGAAGACGGCCTTGCCGGCGAGCACCCAGAACGCCCCGACGCAGAAGCCGGCGATCACGTCGGAGGCGTTGTGCACGCCCAGGAAGATCCGGTCGAGCCCAACGAGCAGTGCCACGGCGAGGGCGAGCAGCACCAGGGTGCGGCGCTGGTCCCGCTTGCGGACCAGCATCAGCGCCAGCACGATCATCACGCCCGCGGCGGACGCGATGCCCGAGGCGTGCCCCGAGGGGAACGAGTACGACGACAGCGTCGGTGATCGGGTCGGTCCAGACCGGCCGCTTGCGGTGCAAGGAGGTCTTCATGAAGTACGTCGTCAGCGAGGCGCCGAGCATCACCCCGACCGTCCACAGCGCGGCGCGGACGTGCTTGCGCCAGGCCAGCAGGGCGGCCGTGATCGCGGTGTAGACCGTCATCGGGAGGGTGCCGAACGCCAGCTCGACGAACAGGAAGAACCTGGAGGCGGCGGGGTTGCCGCGGGTCCACGCCTGGGGGTCCGCGCCCAGGTGGTGGTCGAACCCGTCGAGGTCGCTGACGTCGGTCTTGTAGATCACCGTGATCGCCACGACGACCAGCAGGCAACCGAGAGCACCGGCGAGGAGACGGACGCGCGTCCGGGTGAGCGGCACGGAGCTCCTTGCGGTCGTCGGGGGAGCCGTGGCTGGACGGCTGGCAGGCGTGGGACCTTCGTCCCGGCCCAGTATGGGTGGTTGCCCCGTGGGTGGCCGCTCATGCCTCGGCGGAGCTGCGGGGCCGGTCACACCCTTGAGTGGTCAAGTGGGCCCCCGGCACTGGCGGGACGGGTGTGACGCGTGGTTACCTTGAGGCGCCCTGGTCCGTCTGCTCTCGGGAGTCCTGCACATGTCGGCCTGGCCCGTCCCCCTCCGCCGCACCGCCGCCGTCGTCGCCGGCGTGCTCGCCGGCTCGCTCGGCCTGGCCGTCGGCACCGGCCCCGCGCAGGCCGCACCGGCCGAGTCGCCCGGCTTCGTGAAGTTCAACAACCCCTTCGGCAGCGAGCAGCAGCAGTACGCCCTGATCAGCCACATCGACCGCAAGATCGACCGCGCCCATCGCGGCGCGACGGTCCGCGTCGCGGCGTACTCCTTCGCGATGCCCTCCACGTCGCAGGCGCTGATCCGGGCGCACCGGCGCGGCGTGGTCGTCAAGGTCGTCGTCGACGACCACTCGACCGCCTGGGGGTCGGTCAAGCGGCTCTCGCGCGAGCTGGGCACCGAACACCCGCAAGCGCAGCTTCGTGCAGGTCTGCTCCAGCTCGTGCCGCGGCACCGGCGGCAACCAGCACGCGAAGTTCGTGACCATCTCTCGCACCGGCAGGGCCGAGCAGACGGCGATGGTGGGCTCGATGAACTTCACCGAGAACGCCGCCGCCAACCAGTGGCAGGACCTCTACACCGTCGACGGCGTGCCGGCCGTCTACCAGCAGCTCGTCACGGCGTTCCGCCAGATGGTCAAGGACACCTCGCAGCGCCGCCTCGAGCTGCCCGACGCCGGCCAGGGCTTCAAGGTCGACGTGGCCCCCTACCCGTCGTACGACGCGGCGACCGACCCGCTGCTGGAGCGGCTGAACGCCGTGCGCTGCACCGGAGCGACCGGCGGCACCGGCTGGAAGGGCCGCACGATCGTGCGGATCTCGATGCACGGCTGGAACGGCGAGCGCGGCCTGGTCGCGGCCCGCAAGGTCGGCGCCCTCGCGGAGCGGGGCTGCAACGTCCGGGTGCTCGCCGGGGTCGGCTTCGGTCCGCGGGTGCTCAAGGCGCTCCAGCGCGGAGGAGTCGGCGTCCGCGACAGCGAGGTCGACGGGCGGGCCACCCACCAGAAGCTGATGTTCCTCTCGGGTGCCTTCGCGCGGCGGACCGACGTGTCCTACGTGTGGACGGGCTCGCACAACTTCTCCGACCGCTCGGTGCGCAACGACGAGGTCACGCTCCGGATCGCCGGTGCGCGCCAGTTCGCGGCCTACAAGCGCGACTTCGACCGCATCTGGGCGCACGCCGGTTAGGCAGCCCGAGCGGCCCGGATAGGCTGACGCGGTGATCGACCCGAAGGCTCTCCGCGACGACCCCGACCGTTTCCGAGCTGCCCAGGCCAAGCGCGGCCTGTCCGCCGACGTGGTCGACGAGGCGCTGGCCGCCGACGAGCGCCGGCGGTCCGCGATCGTGGAGTTCGAGCGCCTCCGGGGCGAGCAGAAGAGCCTGGGCAAGCAGATCCCGCAGGCCCAGGGCGAGGAGAAGCCAGGCCCTGCTCGCCCGCACCAAGACGCTCTCGGCCGACGTGAAGCAGGCCGAGGCCGCCCAGACCGAGGCCGAGGAGGCCTACCGGACGGCGGTCCTGGCGATCCCCAACCCGGCCGCCGACGAGGCGCCCGCCGGCGGCGAGGACGACTTCGTCGTGCTCGAGCACGTCGGCGAGCCGCGCGACTTCGCCGCCGAGGGGTTCGAGCCGCGCGACCACGTCGAGCTCGGCAAGCTGCTCGGCGCCATCGACATCGACCGGGGCGCCAAGGTCTCCGGCGCCCGGTTCTACTACCTCACCGGGGTCGGAGCCGACCTGGAGTTCGCCCTGGTCAACATGGCGATGGACCAGGCCCGCGACGCCGGCTTCACCACGATGATCCCGCCGACCCTGGTCAAGCCGCGGGCCATGGAGGGCACCGGGTTCCTCGGTCAGGCCGCCGACGACGTCTACCGCGTCGAGGGCGAGGAGCTCTACCTCGTCGGCACCTCGGAGGTGCCGCTCGCGGCCTACCACTCCGACGAGATCCTGGACGCCTCGTCGTTGCCGCTGCGCTACGCCGCGTTCAGCCCGTGCTTCCGCAAGGAGGCAGGCTCCTACGGCAAGGACACCCGGGGGATCATCCGGGTGCACTGGTTCGACAAGGTGGAGATGTTCTCCTACACGACGATCGAGGACTCCTACGACGAGCACCAGCGGCTGCTGGGCTGGGAGAAGGAGTGGCTCGGCAAGCTCGAGCTGGCCTACCGGGTCATCGACACCGCGGCCGGCGACCTCGGCCTGTCCGCGCAGCGCAAGTTCGACTGCGAGGCGTGGATCCCGACGCAGGGCAAGTACCGCGAGCTGACCTCGACGTCGAACTGCACCGACTTCCAGGCCCGCCGCCTCGACATCCGTGGCCGCTTCCCCGAGGACCAGGGCGGGATCAAGCCGCTGGCCACCCTCAACGGCACGCTCGTCGCGATCCCGCGCACCATCGTGGCGATCCTCGAGACCCACCAGCAGGCCGACGGCTCCGTGCGGGTGCCGCAGGCGCTGCAGCCCTACCTGCAGGGCCGGGACGTGCTGGAGCCCCGTGGCTGACTTCACCCCGCGGCTGGTCGCCCTCGACATCGACGGCACCCTGTTCGCGAACGTGCCGTCCACCGGGCACGTCGAGGAGGTCATCACCGCGCCGGTCCGAGACGCCGTACGACGGGCGCACGCGGCGGGCTGCCACGTGGTGCTCGCGACGGGCCGCTCGACCTTCGGGATCACCGACGTCTGGGACATGCTCGGCCTGCCCGATGACGGGGACACCGCGGTCGCGGTCGCCAGCAACGGCTCGGTGACCTTCACCTACCCGCCCGTCGACGTGCGCTCCACCGTGACCTTCGACGCCTCCGAGATCGTCGGGATGCTGCTCGAGGAGGTGCCCAACGCGGCGGTCGCCGTCGAGGAGGTCGGCGTCGGCTACCGGCTCAACCGGCCCTTCCCCGACGGCGAGATCTCCGGCCAGATGGTGCTGCAGAGCGTCGAGGAGCTCGTCGCCGAGCCGGTCACCCGCGTGATCATCCGCGACCCCACCTCCTCGGAGGAGGAGTTCCTCGCGCTGGCCGAGAAGCTCGGCCTGCACGGCACCAACTACTTCATCGGCTGGACCGCCTGGCTCGACATCGCCCCCGAGGGCGTGTCCAAGGCCTCGGCGCTCAGCGAGGTCGCGGCCGAGCTCGGGGTCGCGCAGGCCGACGTGCTCGCCATCGGCGACGGCCGCAACGACATCGAGATGCTGCGCGTGGGCAGGCCGCGGGGTCGCCATGGGACAGGCGCCGCTGGAGGTCCAGCAGGCCGCCGACGACGTCACCGAGACCGTCGACCGGGACGGTGTCGCCGTCGAGCTCGGGCGCTGGTTCTGACGTGGCGATAGCCTCCGTCTCGTGCTGAAGCTCGTCGCCACCGACCTCGACGGCACCCTGCTGCACACCGACGGCACGGTCACCGAGCGCACCCGTGCGGCCCTGACGGCCGTCGAGGCACGCGGCGTCACGGTGGTGTTCGTGACCGGCCGGCCGATCCGGTGGATGCGCGACCTGTGGGAGCACGTCGGCGACCACGGGCTTGCGGTCTGCTCCAACGGCGCCATCGTGTACGACGTCGCGGAGCACGCCGTGCGGACCACCCGGCCGATCCCCGCGGCGACCGGCCTGCAGGTCGCCGGGCTGCTCCGCGAGGCCATCCCCGGCACCACCTTCGCGCTGGAGAAGGCCAGCGGCTTCGCCAAGGAGCCGACGTTCATGGCAGCGGCACGACCTGCCGCCCGAGGTCGAGGTCGGACCGCTCGACGCGATCTTCAGCCCCGACACCGTCAAGATCCTGGCCCGGCACGAGGAGCACGACCCGGAGGAGTTCTGGACGCGCACCGAGGACCTCGTCGGGCACCTCGTCGACGACCACCTGGTCCTCGCTCGGCGCGCTCGTCGAGATCAGTGCGCCGGGCGTCACCAAGGCGAGCACGCTGGCGATGCTGTGCGAGGGGCTCGGCCTCGCGGCGGACCAGGTCGTCGCGTTCGGCGACATGCCCAACGACCTGGCGATGCTGGAGTGGGCGGGGACGTCGTACGCCATGGCCAACGCGCACCCGAGCGTGCTCCGGCTCGCCGACCGGACCGCGCCCGAGCAACGAGGACGACGGCGTCGCCGTCGTCCTCGAGGAGCTCTTCGGGCTCTAGTCAGGGGGCCGGGCGGCCTCAGCCACCGTGGGCGGCCACCGAGACGTCGTTCCAGTCGTTCCAGGTCTTCAGCCGCGACTCGTAGTCCGCGGTGGCGATGCCCAACGGTGCCTGGCCGAAGAAGATCCGCAGCGGCGGCTCCTCGGCGTCCACGATCTTCAGGACCGCCTCGCGGGTGGCGACCGGGTCACCGGGCGTGCCGCGGCGGCTGGGTCGGTTGGCCGCCGCCTCGCGCACGTCGTCGTAGGCGTCGATCGCGGTGGCGTGCCGCGCCGAGCTGCCGCTCCAGTCGGTGGAGTAGCCACCGGGCTCGATGAGCGTCACCTTGATGCCGAAGCCCGCGACCTCCTGGGCCAGCGACTGGCTGATGCCCTCCAGCGCCCACTTGGACGCGTGGTAGATGCCGACGGTCGGGAACGCCGAGATGCCGCCGATCGAGGACACCTGGATGATGTGCCCGCTGCCCTGGGCCCGCAGGAACGGGAGCGCGGCCTGGGTGATCCACAGCGCGCCGAACAGGTTGGTCTCGATCTGGTCGCGGGCGTCGGCCTCGCTGAGCTCCTCGACCATGCCGAACTGGCCGTAGCCCGCGTTGTTGACGACCACGTCGAGCCGGCCGAAGTGGTCGTGGGCGCGCGCCACGGCGGCGAAGCCGGCCTCGCGGTCGGTGACGTCCAGCGCGATCGGCAGCAGGGCGTCGCCGTACTGCTGCACGAGGTCGTCGAGGCTGTCGGTGCTGCGCGCGGTCGCCGCGACCCGGTCGCCGCGCTCGAGCGCGGCGATCGCCCACTCGCGGCCGAAGCCGCGCGACGTGCCGGTGATGAACCAGGTCTTGTTCTCAGCTGCCATGCAGGGTCCAGCGACGGGAGGGGCTCAGGTATTCCGCTCGCGGCGCACGACCCCGAACATCAGCACGGCGGCGAGGCCGGTGACCGTGAGCATCGCGGTCGCCATCGGCACGGCGGTGGTGCTGCCGAAGGCCCCCACCAGCGGGGCCACGATGCCGCCGATGCCGAACTGCGCGCAGCCGAGCAGGGCGGCGGCCGTGCCCGCCGCCTCGCCGTGCCGGGTCAGCGCGAGCGCCGGGGTGTTGGGGAACGACAGCCCCGCCGTCGCGACCACGAGGGCGAGCGGCACCAGCACGCCGAAGAGGCCCCCGAAGCCGGTCAGCCCGGCGAGCAGCAGCAGCGCGGAGGACACCACGCCGCCGAGGATCCCGATCGTCAGCACGGTCCGCACCCGCCACCAGCGCAGCAGCACCGGGTTGAGCTGCGAGGCGAGGGTGAGCCCGGCGGCGTTGAGGCCGAACACCAGGCCGAAGGTCCGCGCGTCGAGCCCGAAGCCGTCCTGCAGCACGAACGAGGCCCCGGAGACGTAGGCGAACATGGCTGCGAACATCAGCCCGGCGATCAGCACCAGCGCGACGAACACCCTGTCGCGCAGCAGGTTGCGGTAGGCCGAGAGCGAGGCCCGCACGGTCGCCGGACGGCGGCGCGAGACCGGCAGCGTCTCGCGCAGGAACCTCATGGCGACCCCCATCAGGACCAGGGCGGCGGCGCTGAGCACGCCGAAGATGCCGCGCCAGGTCGTCACCTCGAGCATCAGCCCACCGATCGAGGGCGCCAGGATCGGCGCGAGCCCGATCACCAGCATCAGCCGCGACATGATCCGCGCCACCGCGACGCCCTCGAAGAGGTCGCGCACGATCGCCAGCGCGGTCACCGACGTCGCCGCGCCCGCGAAGCCCTGCAGCAGCCGGACCCCGGCCAGCACCTCGACGGTCGGCGAGACCAGGCACAGCAGCGACGCGACCGCGTGCAGCAGCAGGCCGACGATCAGCGGCCGGCGACGACCAAGAGCGTCGGAGAGCGGGCCGATGATCAGCTGGCCGACCGAGAGACCGAGCAGCATGCCGGTCAGCGTCAGCTGCACCTGGGAGTCCGAGGCGCCGAGCTCGTCGCCGATCTCGGGGAAGGCCGGGAGGTACATGTCGATCGTCAGCGGCCCGAGCGCGATCAGGGCGCCGAGCACGACGACGAGCTGGACGTAGCGACCGCCCGTCGGCGCAGCGGGTCGCTGCTGGGCCGCCACCGTGTCCCTCACCGACCCAGTCTGGACGGGCGCGCCCCCTTTCGTAAAAACAGATTCCGCGCAAGACTCGGCCCCACTCACCTGATGTGATCCAGTTCACCTCCTGGAGGACGCCCGGATGCCAGCGCACGATGCCGTCGGAGCCACGCGCGAGGCGCTCACCGCCCTGGCCGCGGCCGTCCTGCGGATCCGCAACGAGTACGGCGACACCCTCGGCGTACGCCGCCTGACGGCCGACGTCGACCGACTCGCCGAGTCCCTCGACCAGCTCGGAGACCCGCGACCGGGCCACCGGCCCGCCGTGAGCGCGGAGGACATGGTGCTGATCCCCGACGACCCGTACGACGAGAGCATGTGGCAGGACGCCCAGTCCGAGACCCAGCACGCCCAGTGAGCGGCACGGGGGTCCGCAGCCCCGGTCGCGCGCAGGTCGAGGGCCGCACCCTGCGCCAGGACCGGTGGTGGCTCTACCCGGCGGTGACGTTCGTGGTCTTCGCGGCCTTCGTGGTCTACGCGACGTGGCGGGCCTTCGCCGGTGACAACTACTACGCGACGCCGTACCTCTCGCCGTTCTACTCGCCCTGCCTCGGCGGCACCTGCGTGGAGGGCTCGGCCGACTTCGGCACCCCGTTCGAGTTCTGGCGGCTCTCCCCGGCGCTGATCATCCTGATCTTCCCGCTCGGCTTCCGGATGAGCTGCTACTACTACCGCAAGGCCTACTACCGGGCGTTCTGGCTGAGCCCGCCGGCGTGCGGGGTCGCGGAGCCGCACGGCAAGTACACCGGCGAGACCCGGCTGCCGCTGATCCTGCAGAACGTGCACCGCTACTTCTTCTACGCCGCGGTGCTCGTCGCGCTGGTGCTCAGCTTCGACGCGGTGCTGGCCTTCCGCGACGAGGACGGCGCCTGGGGCCACGCCGGTCTCGGCACGCTCATCCTGGTCGTCAACGTGGTCCTGATCTGGCTCTACACGCTCGGCTGCCACTCCTGTCGGCACGCGGTCGGCGGACGGCTGCGGCACTTCTCCAAGCACCCGGTGCGCTACCGGGCGTGGACGCTGGTGTCCAAGCTCAACGCCCACCACGCGCGCTACGCCTGGCTGTCGCTGTTCTCCGTCGCGATCGCCGACCTGTACGTCTACCTGCTCGCCACGGGCACCATCTCCGACCTGAGGTTCTTCTAGATGACTGAGCACGACGAGCGGCACCCGATGACGGGCAACCGGATGGACTCCGGCACCGCTGCGCCTGGCCCCAGCGGTGGCTTCGAGCGCCACCAGTACGACGTCGTGGTGATCGGCGCCGGGGGTGCCGGGCTGCGCGCCGCGATCGCCGCCCACGACGCCGGCGCGAAGGTCGCGATCCTCTGCAAGTCGCTGCTGGGCAAGGCGCACACCGTGATGGCCGAGGGCGGCATCGCCGCCGCGATGGGCAACCTCTACGCCGACGACAACTGGCAGGTGCACTTCCGCGACACCATGCGCGGCGGCAAGATGCTCAACAACTGGCGGATGGCGCAGCTGCACGCGCAGGAGGCCCCCGAGCGGGTGCTGGAGCTCGAGGAGTGGGGCGCGCTGTTCGACCGCACCTCCGACGGGCTGATCTCGCAGCGCGACTTCGGCGGCCACCGGTTCGCCCGGCTCGCGCACGTGGGCGACCGCACCGGGCTGGAGATGATCCGCACCCTCCAGCAGCGAGCGGTGGCGCTCGGCATCGACGTGTTCATGGAGTTCACGGTCACCGACATCTTCAAGGACGACGGCCGGGTGTCGGGCGCGTTCGGCTACTGGCGCGAGACCGGCCGCTTCGTGGTGTTCGAGGCGCCGGCCGTGGTGCTCGCGACCGGCGGCATCGGGAAGTCCTACCAGGTGACCTCGAACTCCTGGGAGTACACCGGCGACGGCCACGCGCTGGCGATGAAGACCGGCGCGTCGCTGATCAACATGGAGTTCGTGCAGTTCCACCCGACCGGCATGGTCTGGCCGCCCGTCGGTGAAGGGGATCCTGGTCACCGAGTCGGTGCGCGGCGACGGCGGCGCCCTGAAGAACTCCGAGGGCGAGCGGTTCATGTTCGACTACATCCCGGAGTTCTTCAAGAAGGAGACGGCCGACTCGATCGAGGAGGCGGAGGGCTGGTACACCGACAAGAAGAACAACCGCCGCCCACCCGAGCTGCTGCCCCGCGACGAGGTCGCCCGCGCGATCAACTCCGAGATCAAGGCCGGCCGGGGGTCACCGCACGGCGGCGTCTTCCTCGACATCGCCTCGCGCCGCGACGCCGACTTCATCAAGCGTCGGCTGCCCTCGATGTACCACCAGTTCAAGGAGCTCGCGGACGTCGACATCACCGCCGAGCCGATGGAGGTCGGCCCCACCTGCCACTACGTGATGGGCGGGGTCGAGGTCGACCCCGACACCGAGGAGAGCATCGTCACCGGCTTGTACGCCGCCGGTGAGGTCGCCGGTGGCATGCACGGCTCCAACCGGCTCGGTGGCAACTCGCTCTCGGACCTGCTGGTCTTCGGTCGCCGAGCCGGCCACAACGCGGCGTACTACGCGCACCGCTCGCGCGATGCCCGTCCGAAGATCGACGAGGACGACGTACGCACCGCGGCGGCGGCCGCGCTCGCGCCGTTCGAGATCGAGGACGGCGGCGAGAACCCCTACACGATCCAGAAGGACCTGCAGGACGTCATGCAGCGGCTGGTCGGGATCATCCGCAAGGCCGACGAGCTCGAGGAGTCGCTGGTCGAGATCGAGAAGCTCAAGGAGCGGGCCAAGCGGTTGGCCGTGGAGGGGCACCGGCAGTACAACCCCGGCTGGCACCTCGCGATCGACCTGACCAACATGCTGATCGTCTCGGAGTGCATCGCCAAGGCGGCCCTCGAGCGCACCGAGTCGCGCGGCGGCCACACCCGCGAGGACCACCCCGGCCCGGACGACGACTGGGCGAGCGTCAACCTCGTGCTGACGCTGGCCGGCGGCGACTTCGCCAGCCCCGTCGAGCTCGCGCACCAGCCGCTGCCCGTCATGCCCGGCGACCTCAAGGAGCTGTTCGAATGAACATCCCACCGCGCCACCCGGCTCGCCCGCACCGCGTCGGGGACGCCGGCTGATGGGCTACGACCTCAAGCTGCGCGTCTGGCGCGGCGACGTGTCCGGCGGCGATCTCGGCGACTACACCGTGGAGGTGGAGGAGGGCGAGGTCGTCCTCGACGCGATCCACCGGCTCCAGGCCACCCAGGCCGGCGACCTCGCGGTGCGCTGGAACTGCAAGGCCGGCAAGTGCGGCTCGTGCAGCGCCGAGGTCAACGGGCGGCCGCGGCTGATGTGCATGACCCGGCTCTCGGACTTCGAGCCCAGCGAGACGATCACGGTGACCCCGATGCGGGCCTTCCCGGTGATCCGCGACCTGGTCACCGACGTGTCGTTCAACTACGAGAAGGCCAAGCAGGTCCCGTCCGCGAAGCTCACCCCGCGCGACGCCGACGGCAAGCGCCGGATGATGCAGCAGGACGTCGAGCGCGGCCAGGAGTTCCGCAAGTGCATCGAGTGCTTCCTGTGCCAGGACGTCTGCCACGTGGTGCGCGACCACGAGGAGAACAAGCAGGCCTTCGCCGGACCGCGGTTCTTCCTGCGCTACGCCGAGCTCGACATGCACCCCCTCGACACCAACGACCGCCGTCAGCTCGCGCAGGAGGCGGCCGGTCTCGGCATGTGCAACATCACCAAGTGCTGCACCGAGGTGTGCCCCGAGGGCATCAAGATCACCGACAACGCGATCATCCCGATGAAGGAGCGCGTGGTCGACCGCAAGTACGACCCGGTGACCTGGCTGGGCTCCAAGATCGGCCTGCGCTCCAAGGACCGCGCCGGCCGGGACGAGGTGTAGCCATGACCGCCCTGCTGCCGCAGGAGGAGATCGACCGCGCGCTCGCCGGCGACCTGTCCGCCTGGAGCCAGGCGGGCGACGCGATCACCCGCGAGGTCACTGCGCCGTCCTTCCTGGCCGGCATCGCCCTGGTGCAGCGAGTCGCCGAGGCGGCCGAGGAGGCCGACCACCACCCGGACGTGGACATCCGCTACACCACGCTGACGTTCACGCTCTCCACGCACAGCGAGGGCGGGCTCACCGTCAAGGACCTCGACCTCGCCGGCCGGATCGACCGCCTGGCCGCCTCCCTCGTCGAGTAGCCAGTTGTGCCCCGTTGAGTGGTCACTTGTGCTCCGTTGAACAGTCACTTGTGTGCGCGCCCTCCGGTGCTCCGTCGGGCTCACGTCGTACGACGGGCGGCAACTGACTACTGACCGGGGCACGAGCGACCACTCAACGGGGCGCGAGCGACCACTCAACGGGGCACGAGCGACCACTCAACGGGGCACGAGCGACCACTCAACGGGGCCGCAGCGGGTGCTAGAGGTACATGCCGCCGCGGCCGTGCTCGTCCCCACCGGAGGCCGGGGGGCCGGGCTGCGCCGGGTGGCCGGACTCCTGGCCCGCGAGGCCGGGCGGGAGGGCGCGACGCATCTGCTCGAGCTGGGCGCGGGCGGCGACCTGCTGGGCGTAGATCGCGGTCTGGATCCCGTGGAAGAGACCCTCGAGCCAGCCCACCAGCTGGGCCTGCGCGATCCGCAGCTCGGCCTCGGAGGGCGTCTCGGAGCCGAACGGCAGCGAGAGCCGTTCCAGCTCCTCGACCAGCTCGGGAGCGAGCCCGGACTCGAGCTCCTTGATGGACGCTTCGTAGATGTCGGCGAGGCGAGCCCGGCTGGCCTCGTCGAGCGGCGCGGACTTCACCTCCTCGAGCAGCTGGCGGATCATCCCGCCGATCCGCATCACCTTGGCCGGCTGCTCCACCAGCTCGGTGATGTGCGGCGGGCCGGCGTCGCCGGTCTCGTCGCCGTCGTGGGAGTCGTCCGAGGACGGCGCGGAGCCGCCCGCGCTGGCCATGCCCGTGGGGCTGACGACGACGACGTGCGGCTCGCTCTCGGGTGCGGTGCCATCCGGGGTCTGGGAGGTCATGGCGTCCACCTTACGAGCCGACCCGAGCGGGTCGCAGCAGGCCTCAGGGCGTCAGCACGATCTTGCCGATGTGCTCGGTGGCCTCCATGATCCGGTGCGCCTCGCCCGCCTGGTCGAGCGGCAGCGTGGTGTGCACGAGGGTCCGCACCGCGCCGTCGCCGACCATCGGCCAGACGTGCTCGACGACCGAGGCGCAGATCGCCGCCTTCTCCTCGGTGGGCCGGGCCCGCAGCGAGGTGGCGATCACGGCGGCGCGCTTCTTCATGAGTACGCCGAGGTCGAGCTCGGCCTTGGCCCCGCCCTGCATGCCGATCACGACGAGGCGGCCCTCCGTGGCGAGGGCGTCGAGGTTGCGGGAGAGGTACTTCGCGCCCATGTTGTCGAGGATCAGGTCGACGCCGTGGCCGTCGGTGGCCGAGCGGACCTCCTCCACGAAGTCCTGCTTCTTGTAGTCGATGAGCACGTCGGCGCCCAGCGAGCGGCACACCTCGAGCTTCTCGGCGGAGCCAGCGGTGGTGACCACCCGGATGCCGAGCGCATGCGCGAGCTGGATGGCGAAGGTGCCGATGCCGCCGGCACCGCCGTGCACCAGGAACGTCTCGCCCTCGCTCAGGCCGCCGACCATCACGACGTTCGACCACACCGTGCAGGCGACCTCGGGCAGGGCGCCGGCGGTGACCAGGTCGACGCCGTCCGGGACGGGCATCACCTGCCCGGCGGGGACGAGCACCTTCTCGGCGTAGCCGCCTCCGGCGAGCAGGGCGCACACCTCGTCGCCGACGCTCCAGTCCTCGACCCCGGGCCCGACCGCGCCGATGGTGCCGGAGCACTCGAGTCCCAAGACGTCCGAGGCGCCGGGCGGGGGCGGGTAGAAGCCCTGTCGCTGCAGGGTGTCCGCGCGGTTGACCGCGGTCGCGGCCACGTCGATCACGACCTCGCCGGGGCCGGGCTCGGGGTCGGGCAGGTCGGTGACGGTGAGGGCCTCGGGGCCACCCGGCTCGGGGGCGATGACTGCGCGCATGCCACCCACCCTAGGACGACTCAGTCGGCGACGTCGGTGCTGTCGGCGGCGTGGGAGCGCTCCCACCGCTCGGCGAGCGCGCTGGTCAGAGCCGCCAGCTCCTCCACCCGCGCGGGCGAGGCGCCGTGCACCGCGGCGGCGTAGCCGAGCAGGAACGTCGACAGGGGGGCGGCCGGGCGCTCCACCGCGTGGGCGACGTCGCGGGCGACGTCGAGCACCAGCCCCTCGTCCAGCTCGAGTTCGATGTCGAGGGCGTCGCAGAGCTCGTCGGTCCAGTCGTGCAGGGTCACCCGCACAGGGTGGTACGCCGGGCGCGATCACGCAACCGGGCGCTCACCCGAGATCGATCAGCGCGCCACGTACGAGGTCCACGACCTCCTCATCGGCCAGTCCGGCGTTGCGGGCGTCGCGCACGAAGTCCAGCGCCTGCTTCTGCAGTGCCGGGCCCGCCGGGGCGCTCGGCGCCTGCACGATGGTGCCGACGCGACGCCGGGTGGTGACCAGGCCGCCGGCCTCGAGCTCGCGGTAGGCCCGCGCGACGGTGTTGGTCGAGACGCCCAGGTCCGCGGCGAGGGCGCGCACCACCGGGAGCTTGTCACCGGTCCGCAGGGCGCCGGTGCGGATGTGGCCGGCGAGCTGCGTGCGCACCTGTTCGTACGGCGGTACGGCGGCCAGCATGTCGAGGGTGACGGAGACCGGCACGGTCAGGCGGAGATGCGCGTCGACGGCGGCACCGAGGCGGCCGCGGGGTGGGGCAGCCGCGGGGTCGGGATGGCTTGGCAGACCAGCCCGGAGAGCGCGAGCAGCGGCCCGGCCAGCGTCGCGACGAGGGCGACGGTGTGCCACGCGCCGTCGTCGTAGACCCGGCTGGCGGCCCAGCCCCCGACGAACAGGTCGCAGCCCACGACGACGAGCGTGCCGACGACCAGCGACCGACCGACCCGTGCGACGGAGGCGCGGCGCAGCAGCAGGTCGGTCTCCGGGTCGGCGGTGACGACGGCGGAGCGTCGTACGACCGCGCGGAGCGTCACCGCTGCGACGACGACGCAGAGCCCGAGCGCCACCAGCTGCGGCGTGACGTACTGCCAACCCGGGAAGGGACCGGCGGTGCGTGCGCCGGTGTCCCAGGTCCGCGTCAGGCCACCACCCGTCTCGTCTCCGAGCAGCCCGCCCGCGAGGAGGGCTGCACTGCCCAGGACCACGAGGGCGGCCGCCGTCCGGGTCCAGGCGCTGCCCGCGACCGAGCGCGCCGACCGGTCCGCCAGCACGGCCGTGCGTGAGGTCCCGGACGGCCGCGGCCAGGTCAGCTCGCCGCCGAGCAGCACCAGCAGCCCGGCCAGGCTGGCGAGCAGCGGGGCGCAGGCGAGCAGCGTGAGCATGCTGCCGATCGGGAGAGGCAGCTGGACGACGTTGAGTGCGCCGACGCCTACGAAGAGCAGGACGAGCACGAGGGCCGTAGCCGCCGCTGCGAGCCCCGACGTGGTCGCCGCGTGGGCGCGTGCCTGCGCGATCTCCACCGAAGGCGGCGGGGGACTCGAGCGGGTCAGCGCGACGACCAGGACGACGACGACGGCCAGGGCGCCGAGTGCGACCAGACCCCCCACCAGCAGGACCAGGATCGAAGCCATGCGCGATGCACCCCCGCGTTCAATGAGTGAATGACTTACGACAATAAGTCATTGCCGCAGATCGCGCAACGCCTCCCAGGTGTCCACGTCGCGCGCCTCGTCCTGCACGGCGGGCACGTCCACCAGGCGCAGGGCGCCGACCAGGCGCCGTACCGGCAGCCCGTGCTCGTCCTCGTACGACGGCGGGCGCGCGGCGAGCAGCGAGGAGCGGCGGTAGACCGCGGCCAGCGTCTGACGTCGGCCGTCCGCGTCCACCAGCACGGCACCGTCCACGGCGAGGTCGGCCTCGACCGCCCACGCCAGCCGGGCCACCGTGCCGGCGGTGACGCGCGGCATGTCGACCGCGAGCACCGCGACCAGGTCGGGGGCCACCAGGAAGCGGTCGAGCCCGGCGAGCAGCCCCGCCGCCGGCCCTCCGCCGGGCGGGTCCTCCCGGGTCCAGGTCACCGGCCGCGAGGTCGGCACCTGCTCGCCCACGACCACCACCTCGGGGGCCGTCATCGTGGCGGCGAGCGCGCGCTCCAGCAGCGTCACGCCGTGCAGCTCGATGGCGGACTTGTCGACGCCGCCCATGCGTGCACCCGTCCCCCCGGACAGCACGATCGCACCGAGCCGCAGCGGGTCACCGGGTTCCACCATGTGGCCAGTCTCGCAGGGCTCTGGCACGCTGGAGCCATGAGCCGTGAGCTGCGCATCGCCCTGGTCCAGCAGGCGTCGTCCCTCGAGCCTGCCGACAACCGGGACGCCCTGAAGCCGATCGGGGTGCAGCTCGAGGCGGACACCGGTCTGGTGCTCCTGCCCGAGGCCTTCCAGCGCGACTTCGGTCCGCCCGACTCCGACCTCGCCGCGCACGCCGAGCCGCTCGACGGACCGTTCGTGGACGCGCTCACGACGTTCGCAGCCGAGCAGCGTACGACGGTCGTGGCCGGCCTGTTCGAGAAGGCCGACCGCGATCGGCCCTACAACACGCTGGCCGTCGTCGACGGCGACGGGCTGCGCACGTCGTACCGCAAGATCCACCTCTACGACTCCTTCGGCTACCGGGAGTCCGACCGGCTGCTCGCGGGTGACACCGAGCCGGTGCTGGTCGAGATCGGCGGCTTCACGGTCGGCCTGATGACCTGCTACGACCTCCGGTTCCCCGAGCTGGCGCGCGAGCTGGTGCGTCGGGGGGCCGAGCTGCTGGTGCTGCCGTCCGCGTGGGTGGCCGGTCCGGGCAAGGTCGAGCACTGGCGCACCCTGGTGCAGGCGCGCGCGATCGAGAACACCGTCTACGTCGCCGCGGCGGGCCAGCCCGGCCCGCGCTACACCGGGCACTCCCTGGTGGTCGGTCCCGACGGACGGCGTGGTGGGCGAGGTCGGCGACGGTGACCACGTGCTGACCGTGACGCTGACCCGCGAGGCCCTCGACGAGGCCCGCGCGACCAACCCCTCGCTGGCCAACCGGCGGCTCTGAGACCCCTCGGTGCGTTGGTAGTCTGCGCACCGATCGAGCAGGGTTCGCGACGAGGGCAGGGGTAGGCAACGGTGGCCGACGCCGACCAGCGACCCGGTCGTCGCCGCGCGGAGTCGAAGCCGCGTCGGCAGTGGCCTGCTCGGCCTGTCCGGCGTGCTGGGGCCCCACTGCCTGCACAGCCGGCTCGCTCGGACCGGCCACTGGGTCACGAGCAGGAGACGCCCGTGCCGGCCCCGCCCCCGACTCGTCCCGCCGGTCGGGTCTGGTCCCGCCACGCGGTGCTTGGGGCGTGGTCCGCACTGACCCTCACCGGCACCGCGGCCGTGGTCTCCCCGTGGACACCGGTAGGCCTGCCCGAGGCCGTGGCGCGCGCCGGCGCGGTCGTCGTCTCGGTGGCGTTCGTCTTCGCGCTCGGGGTCCGCACCGGTGGCCGGCCGGTGATCGCCACCGTGCTCGCCTCGGCCCTGGTGCTGAGCGCCGTCGTCACCGGAGAACCGTGGCTGCTCGCCGCGTCGGCGGTGAGCACCGCGGTCGCCGGGGCGGTCCTCGGGGTGATGGTCACCCAGCCCGCGGCGCGGGTGCCCGGCGTGCTGCGCGAGTGCCTGGTCGCCCTGCTGGTCGCGGTGGTGGCAGCCTTCGCCGCCGAGGCGTACGGCGCCCACCTGTCGTTCGAGCGGACCCGCTACCTCGTCCTCGGTCTGTCCTTGCTCGGCGCCCTGGCGCTGGCCTACCGGCTGGCGGCCGGTCTGCACGGGCTGGGCCGTCGAGGCGTCGTGATGCTGGTGGCCGGACTGGGGCTGCTCGCGGTGTCCCTGGCCTACACCGAGGCGTTGTCGCGGTGGGGCTCGCCGGGCGCGGTGGCGGCGTTCGAGGACCTCAGCCTCGCGATCCGTGACCGGATCGGGGCGGTGCCCCGGCCCACGCAGTTCCTGCTCGGCTTCCCCGCGCTCGCCTGGGGGATCTCGACGCGGGCCCGACGCCGGCAGGGCTGGTGGGGGACCGGCTTCGGTGCGGCCGGGCTGGCCGTGGTGACCGTCGCCCTGCTGAACACCGAGCGGTCCCTGCTCGAGTCCGGTCTCACCACGACGTACTCCCTCGTCCTCGGGCTGCTGCTCGGCTACCTGGTGATCCGCGCGGACAGCTTCCTCTCCGGCGCCCGCGGTCGTCCCGCGCGCCGGCGCGAGGAGGCCGCGGCGCACCGGCCCGAGCCCGGCCGCACCCTTCCGCTGCTGTGAGCTCGGTGCCCGTCGGCGTCGACCTCTAGACTCCGTCCCGGGACGGCACCGCCGTCACCAGGAGGGGTGCCGGAGCGGCCGATCGGAACCGCCTTGAAAGCGGTCGCTGGCAGAGATGTCAGCCGCGGGTTCGAATCCCGCCCCCTCTGCCGGACCCGTGCTCACCGCGACGCCAGGAGCGCCTGCCCCGTGACATCCCCGACAGCCCCGACAGCCCCGCCGACTCGCCGGATCGTCGCGCTGGGGGGCGGCGGCTTCTCCGACGACCCCACGGACACGTTGCTCGACGACCACCTGCTCGCGCTCACCGGCCGGGAGCGGCCTCGGGTCTGCTTCGTGCCGACGGCCAGCGGTGACGCGGAGGGCTACGTCGAGAAGTTCCTGCGCGCCTTCCCGGCCGAGCGCGCCGACGCGTCCGTGCTGCGGCTCTTCGCCCGGGAGCACAGCGACCTGCGCAGTGTCGTCCTCGCCCAGGACCTGGTGTACGTCGGCGGCGGCAGCACCGCGAACCTGCTCGCCGTCTGGCGCACCCACGGGCTCGACGCCGTGCTGCGCGAGGCGTACGACGCCGGCGTCGTCCTCGCGGGCATCAGCGCCGGGATGAACTGCTGGTTCGAGGCGTCGATCACGGACTCGTTCGGCCCGGGCCTCGCGCCACTGAGCGACGGGCTCGGCCTGCTCCCCGGAAGCGCCTGCCCGCACTACGACGGTGAGGTCGACCGGGAGGCCGCCTTCCGAGGAGCCATCGCGGCGGGCTTCCCTGAGGGGTACGCAGCCGACGACGACGTCGCGCTGGTCTTCGAGGACGGCGTGCTGCGTGAGGCCGTGTCGTCGCGTCCCGGCGCACGGGGGTACGTCGTCCGGCGTGCGCCCGCGGGGGTCCAGCAGACCGAGCTGCCGACGCGCCTGCTGGTGGGGCCGTCCTACTCCGAGCCGCCCAGCTCCAGCGACACGGAGTCGTAGACCAGGTCGTTGAGGCGCTGCCGGTGGTGCTCGAGGTCGGTGACCAGCCGACGCAGCTCGAGGCGCACCGGCTCGACGTCGCGGGCCTCGAGCACCTGCGGGCCGAGCGCGGCGAGCCGGGCGGTGAGTCCGATGCGTTCGCGGTGCAGCGCCACCTCCCGCGCCGCCAGCCATGCCTCCCGACCGCGGGGGCCCTCGCCGACGAGGGCGTCGCGGACGGCGGCCATCCGGTGCCGCACCAGCCAGCGCCAGGCCTGGTGGCGCGGTCCACGATGGCTGTGGGGGGACTCCAGGACGTGTCGCAGGCCCTGGATCGCGTGCTCGAGACCGGTCACGGCGACCATCTCCCTCCGGGGTGGACCTCTGAGTGTGACCCGCGTCACCCGCGGGGGCAAGTGCGCATTTGGCCGACCCGAGTGCGGGGTGTTCTGATCGGACGCGTGCCTGCTGATTCGTCCGCCTACCGGTTCGCCGGCCCCGTCGTCGTACGCCTGATGGGCGCTGGTCTGGTCCTGGCCGGGCTGGTCGAGGGCGGGATCGCCGTGCTCGTCGCGACGGTCGGCTTGCCCGCTTGGACACTGCTCGCCGGCCCGTTGCTGCTGGTGGCCCTGCTCGCGCTGGTCGTCGCCCTGCGTCGACGACCGGTGGCGCTGCTCGGCGAGGACGGCTACCAGATTCGGTGGGTCCGCGGGGCGGGGGTCAAGCAGTCCGGCTGGAAGGACGTCGAGGACGTCACCGCGGTCACGATCGCAGGCGAGCGGTGCGTGCTGCTCCGGCTGCGGGACGGGCGTGCGTCGACGATCCCGGTCGGCGTGCTGGCGGGCTCGGAGCAGACGTTCGTGCGCGACCTGCAGCAGCGCCTGCAGCGGGGCCACGGCTACCGCACCGCGCCGCGCGGCCGCGGCTGAGTCGTCCGGCTCGGGTCGATTGGCTCGTCCGGACCGGCGACCGGTAGCCTGTGCTGGCTGTCTGGGAGGTGTCGCCTAGTGGCCTATGGCGCCCGCCTGCTAAGCGGGTTGAGGGTTACCCCCTCTCGCGGGTTCAAATCCCGCCACCTCCGCCACCCGATGGACCGAACGGCCCCGACGCTCGCGCGCGGGGCCGTTCGTCGTCGCAGCCCTCCGACCGCGGGCCTCATCCGCTGGGGCTGAGCTGGTCCGCGGGGGTCGCCGGTGCGACGGTGGCATCGGACGCAGAGGGCGAGGCGGAGGAGGACGGCGAGGGCGACGGTGTGGCGTCCGGGTCGCCCGGCCCGGTCGGCGCGAGCGGGGTGTAGTCGCCCACCCGGAAGTCGCCGATCGTGCGCACGGTGACCGACTGGATCCCGACCGGGGTGCCGTCGCGGTAGGTCACCAGCGTCACCTGGGCGTCGCGCCGCAGCTTGCTGCCGATCGCGATGGCGTAGGCCGCTCCGCCGGTGGTGCCGTTGGTGTAGGAGTAGCCCACCTTGCCGTTCAGGCCGACCGTCTCGACCGGGCCGACCTGTGCGTGCAGGTGTCCGGCGAGCACCAGGTCGACACAGCCGCGGTCCAGGGCCGGACGGCCGCTGTTCGCGTCGTGCACGAGCAGGGTGCCGATGCGGTCCCCGGCGGCGTCCGCCTCGCAGGCGACGTCGGCGATCCGCGCGGCCTGGTCGGCGAAGGACAGCCCGGACTCCTCGCGCCAGGTGCCCAGCCCGCTGCTGCGCGGGTCGCTGGCGCCGAGCAGCCGTAGCCCGTCGGTGGCGTCGACGACCTCGCCGACGAGCGTCGTGAACCCCAGGCGCCTGGCCTGCTCGACGATGAAGTCGCCGTTGTCGTGGTTGCCGGCGATCGCGTAGCGGTCGTCGTAGTCGGCGAACACCTCGTCGAGCGACTCCAGGCTGAACGACTCCCACGGGCTGCCGGTCGAGGTGTCGTCGCCCGCGTCGAGCAGGAAGCTCGCCCCGCCGACGTCCGCGATGGCACGCGCGACGGGGTCCATCCCGATGTTGTCGTGCCGGTCGCTGACCAGCAGGCCGACGGTCTCGCCGTCCTCGGGCTCGCGCAGCCGGCCCTCGAGCTCGGGAGCCGCCGCCACGACCTTCTCGTAGAACCCGACGCTGCGCCGGTAGGTGTCGATCGCGCTCGTCACCAGCCGCCGGGTCGCGTCCGAGACCAGCCCGGACTCGATCTCCAGCGGCCGAGCGTTCTCGGGGACGGAGACGTCGGGCACGGCGTCCGCGACGGGCTGCCAGGTCATCGTCTCGACCGGGTCGTCGCCGTCGTCGGACTCCCACGGGCGCACGACGAGCACGGTGGCGACGAGCACCACGGCGAGCCCCGCCGCCGTACGACGGACGGTGAGGGCGCGCCGCACCTCGGTCCAGCGTCGGCGACCCACGAGCAGGATCAGCAGCGGTGCGGCCAGGCCGATCAGGGCGCCGTTGACGGCGCTGTCGACCGCCAGGTCGGTGAGGGTGTCGCGCACCTTCTCGATCTGGCCCTCGGGCTGGCTGGCGAGGAAGGCGTAGCGCTCGATCAGCGCGGAGTAGCTGTCGGCGGTGGTCTTGCCGAGCTCGATCTGCGCGCCGATGCGACCACCGGAGGGATAGCGCACGCTGGGGAGGTAGGGGCCGAGGTCGAGGGTGGCGTAGCCGTCGAGGCTGATCCGGACGACCGCGTCGTGCCCCGCGAGGACGGTCGTGCGGGAGCCGTGCAGGCACAGCAGTGCCGCCGCGGGCACCGCGACCACCAGCCAGGCGACCACCAGCACCAGCGACCTCCGCAGGTCCGGGGCCCTCCAACGCACGCCCCAACCCTAGAGGGGCCCGGCCGGCCGGCCGGAAATAGACGGGTCTGCACGTTTGCGCAACCGGTGCGGGGCGCGCCGCCCGCCTGCAGGATTCTGCATGAACATGCAGTGCACACTCCTGCGAGCCCCAGGTGTAGCGGACACATGGCGCGAAGCGGACACTGTACGGACGAGGGCACCCCCTGAGCCCGCGAACGTGACGAGGTCTCGATGAAGAACCGAACTGCAGCGCGGTGGTTCGCCGGCCTGCTGGTGGTCGGCGCCGTCACCGTCGGCGGTTTCGCACCCGCCCAGGCCAAGGACACCGGTTGGAACGGCACCGTCGCCCCGGTCGGCCACCACCCGTCGTACCGCGACACCGGCTGGAACGGCACCTGAGCCGACCCCCCCAGACGCCGTCAGCCCACCCCCCCGGGCCTGATGCGCAGGTCGAGACGGGCCGAACGAGTCAACCCCCCGGCAGTTCGCCCCCACGCCACCCCCCCAGGCGAGTCTCGGCCACCGCGAGGACAGCCACCGACCGGTGGCTGTCCTCGCTGTACGTCGTGGGGACGGCTCAGCCGTCGAACGCGTCGTCCAGGTCGTCGGAGTCCGCGGACGCCGGCTCCCCGCGCCTGCCGTGCGGGTCGGCGCCCATGGCGTAGCCGAGCTGGAAGCGGGTCTGGACGCCGTACTCGTCCTTGAGTGCGGCGATGTAGCCCGCGTAGGTGCGGGTGCTGACACCGAGCCGCTTGGCGCTCGCAGGGTCGCTGTGGCCCTCCACCAGGAGCCGGATCGTCATCGCGCGCACGTCGGCGGCGATGTTGCGCTCGACCTGGTTGCCGCTCAGGTTGAACGGCTGCGCCCGCTCCCAGGCCCGGTCGAAGATGTCGACGAGGTAGGCGATCAGCGACTTGTCGTGGATCGCGATCGCGACGTGGTGGTTGTCGGAGGCGGGCACGATGGCGACCTGGTCGTCGACCACGATCAGCCGCCGGAAGAACTCGTCGAGGGTGCGCACCTCCGCGCCGCGCCCGACGATGTCGGCGACGTACTCCCGGGTGGCCGGGCTGTGCCGGGCGGAGTGCTGGTAGAGCGTGCGCATCCGCACGCCCCGCTCGATGGCCTTCACGTCGCGGTTCTCGGCCTCGGCGAGCGTGGTGGCGGGGCGGCGCCCGTGCGGCTGGGCGGTGAGCAGCTCCACGCGGGAGTCGTTGACGGCGGCCCGGATGAAGTTGTTGATGTTCTCGAGGCCGTGGATCTCGGTGATCGAGCTGATCGCGGCCTGCGGCGAGGTCCGGAAGATCTGGCCGAGGTCGCTGAAGGCGTCCGCCCAGCGGGCGGACTCGGTGAGCAGCTCGGCTCCCCGCACGCCCAGGGGTACGACGACCTGGGACTGGATCGCCGCCGGGTCGACCGGCCGGTAGAGACCGTGGGTCTCGTCGTGGTGCAGCAGGCCGATGTCGACCAGCAGCTCGAGCGCCGGCCGCAGCTCGCTGTCCGGCGCCAGTCGCGGGTCGTCGGAGCCGAGAGAACCGTGCTCGACGGCGTCGGAGTAGATCCGGGAGGCCGCGGTCTCGAGCAGCAGCCTCTCCTCGGGCCCGTAGCCGCTGCGTGCCACGCGTCCCCTCCGCTCTTCCCCGCCGTCCTGCCCGTCCACCACCGCGCAAGTATGCCGCAGGCGGGTCGGGCCGGGCGTGGGGCCGGGCGTCGGGTCAGACGCCCAGCCGGGCCTTGAGGCCGTCGAGCTCGGTCCAGAGCACGGCGGGGAGGTCGTCGCCGAACTTCTCGAACCACTCGGTGATCTGCGGGATCTCGGCCTTCCACTCCTCGACGTCCACCGCGAGGGCGGCGGTGAGGGCCTCAGGCGTCATCGACAGGCCGTCGGTGTCCAAGGACTCCCGGGTCGGCACGTAGCCGATCGGGGTCTCGACGGCGTCGGCCTGACCGTCCATGCGCTCGACGATCCACTTGAGCACCCGGCTGTTCTCGCCGAAGCCCGGCCACAGGAACCCGCCGTCCTCGTCGCGACGGAACCAGTTGACGTAGAAGATCTTCGGCAGCTTGGCGGCGTCGTTGTCCTTGCCGACCGTGATCCAGTGGTTGAAGTAGTCGCCGGCGTTGTAGCCGATGAAGGGCAGCATCGCCATCGGGTCGCGGCGCACCACGCCCACCTGGCCGGTGGCGGCCGCGGTCGTCTCCGAGCTCAGCGTCGCGCCCAGGAAGGTGCCGTGGGTCCAGTCGCGGGCCTCGGACACCAGCGGCACGGTCGTCTTGCGACGTCCGCCGAAGAGGATCGCGTCGATCGGCACGCCCTTCGGGTCGTCGTACTCGTCGGCGAGGATCGGGCACTGCTTGATCGGGGTGCAGTAGCGGCTGTTGGGGTGGCTGGAGAGCTCGTCGCTCTCGGGGGTCCACTCCTCGCCCTTCCACGACGTCGCGTGGGCGGGCTCGTTCTCCAGCCCCTCCCACCAGATGTCGCCGTCGTCGGTCAGCGCGACGTTGGTGAACACCGAGTTGCCGATGTCGATGGTGCGCATCGCGTTGGGGTTGGTGAGCTCGTTGGTGCCGGGGGCGACGCCGAAGAAGCCGTACTCCGGGTTGACGGCGTAGAGCCGGCCGTCCTCGCCGATCCGCATCCAGGCGATGTCGTCGCCGAGGGTCTCGACCTTCCAGCCCTCGATGGTGGGGGCCAGCATCGCGAGGTTGGTCTTGCCGCAGGCGCTGGGGAAGGCGGCGGCGATGTACTTCGTGACGCCCTCGGGGCTGGTCAGCTTGAGGATCAGCATGTGCTCGGCGAGCCAGCCCTCGTCGCGCGCCATCACCGAGGCGATGCGCAACGCGTAGCACTTCTTGCCGAGCAGCGCGTTGCCGCCGTAGCCCGAGCCGTAGGACCAGATCGCGCGCTCCTCGGGGAACTGCACGATGTACTTCGTGTCGCTGCACGGCCAGGCGACGTCGGCCTGACCTTCCTCCAGCGGCATGCCGACCGAGTGCAGGGCGGGGACGAACGGCGCGTCGAGCTCCTCCATGCGCCGCAGCACGTGGGTGCCCATCCGGGCCATCACCTTCATCGAGGCCACGACGTACGCCGAGTCGGTGATCTCCACGCCGAACATCGGGGAGTCGGCCTCGAGGTGGCCCATCACGAACGGGATGACGTACATGGTGCGACCGCGCATCGACCCGGCGTACAGGTCGGTCATGATCGCCTTCATCTCCTCGGGCGCCATCCAGTTGTTGGTCGGCCCGGCGTCCTTCTCCTCGACGCTGCAGATGTAGGTGCGGTCCTCGACGCGCGCGACGTCCGTGGGGTCGGAGGCGGCGTGGAAGGAGTTGGGCTTCTTGTCCGGGTCCAGGCGCGTGAAGGTGCCGGAGGCGACCAGGGAGTCGGTCAGCTCGGTCCACTCCTCGTCGGAGCCCGTGCACCAGTGCACGCGGTCGGGCCGGGTGAGCGCGGCCACCTCGTCGACCCAGGCACGGATGCCGGCGTGGCTCGTGCCGGCCTGGTCGGTGGTCGCGTCGACTGACGTCATATCGGTGGTCATGCCTACCGGGTTCCTCTCGCGCATTCGCGTCCTGGTCCGGATCGCCGTGTCGGCCGGTCCGTAACCACGGACGGCCACCGAGTGTCGTCGGTGGTGTGTCGTGGAGTGTGGAGTGGGGGTGAATCTACTCACCGGTACCGGACCCGGCTATTGGACCGATCCAAGGTGTGTGGCGCCGGTCACGGTGCCGGTTTGCCCTGCCTCAGCTAGGGGTTGCGGGGCCGCTGCTTCCGGGCGGCCCATCCGGCTCGGCCACCACATGCGCCGTCCGACGTCGAGGTTGAGCGCGGTCACCAGCACGGCCCGGACGACGATGGTGTCCAGCAGCACCCCGAGCGCCACCGCGATCCCGATCTCGGCGAACGTCACGACCGGCAGGGTCCCCAGGACCGCGAACGTGCCGGCCAGCACCAGGCCCGCGGACGTGATCACGCCGCCGGTCGCGGCCAGACCGACCAGCGCGCCGCGCCGGGTGCCGAGCGTCCGTGCCTCCTCGTGGACCCGCGTCATCAGGAAGATGTTGTAGTCGATGCCGAGCGCCACCAGGAACACGAAGACGAACAACGGCAGGGAGGCGTCCGCGCCGGCGAAGCCGAAGACGTGCCGGAAGAGCAGCGCGCTGAGCCCGAGCGCGGCGGTGAACGACAGCACCACCGTCGCGATCAGCACCAGGGGCGCGACGACCGCGCGCAGCAGCAGGACCAGGATCGCGAGCACCACGACGAGCACGATCGGGATGATCAGGTAGGTGTCCGCCTCGGACGCCCGCAGCGTGTCGAGCGCGATCGCCGTCCCCCCGCCGACCCGGGCCTCGCCGCCCTCGACCTGGTGCACCGCCTCGCGCACCCGGTCGACGGTGTCCTTGGCCGCCTGGCTGTCGGGGGCGTCGGTCAGGGTGCCCTGCAGGAGGGCGACGTCCCCCTTGACCGCCGGTTCGGCGACGCCCTCGATGCCCTCGGTGCCGGCGAAGGCGGCGCGTACGGCGCCGGCCGCGTCCCTGGTCGCCACCACGACGACGGGCTGGCCGGAGCCGGCCGGGAAGTGCCGGGACAGCACCGTCTCGCCGACCACCGAGTCGGGGGTGCCGTAGAACGCGTCCTTGTTCTCCAGTCCGTCGGCGTCGAGCTGCACCAGACCCAGCGACGCGACCGCGAGGAGCAGGCCGGTCACCACCCAGGTACGTCGCGGGCCCCGGGCGATCGCGCGCCCGACCCCCGCCCACAGGCCGGTCTCGGTGTGGTCCGCGGAGCCGTAGGTCGGGCGCAGCGGCCAGAAGAACCAGCGGCCGAAGATCACCAGCAGAGCGGGCAGCAGGGTCAGCATCACGAGCAGCGCGACCGCGACCCCCACGGCGGCCACGGGCCCGAGGCCCTGGGTGGAGTTCATGCTCGCGAAGAGCAGGCACAGCATGCCGGCGATCACGGTCGAGCCGCTCGCGAGGATCGCCGGGCCGGCGCGTCGTACGGCCACGCCCATCGCCGTGTGCCGGTCCCGGTGCCGCCGCAGCTCCTCCCGGTAGCGCGCCACCAGCAGCAGCGCGTAGTCCGTCCCCGCGCCGAAGACGAGCACGGTCAGGATGCCGGCGCTCTGCGCGTTGACCGTGAGCCCGCCGTGGGCGGCCAGCAGGTAGATGACGGCCTGGGAGACCAGCAGCGCCACCACCGCGGAGAACACCGGGAGCATCCAGAGCACCGGGCTGCGGTAGGTGAGGAGCAGGATCACCACCACCACCGCCATCGCGGAGTAGAGCAGCTTGCCGTCGATGCCCTCGAACGCCGCCGAGGAGTCGGCCGCAAAGCCGCCCGGCCCGGTCACGTGCACCGACATGCCGGCCGGGGTGGCCCCCGCGATCTCCCGGATCTCCTTGACCGCGACGCCGAGGCTCTCCCAGCCGCCGGAGCTCGGGTTGATCGGCACGACCACCGAGAAGGCCTGCCCGTCCTCGGACGGGATCGGGCCGACGCTGTCCCGCTCGACGCCCTCGATGGCGTCGAATCGCTCGACCTGGCCGGCGATCGCGGCGGCGTCGGCGGGGGTGGAGCCGTCCCGGCGCTCGTAGATCACCACGGCCGGGATCTCGTCGCTGGACTGGAACGCCTCACTCGCGTGCAGCACCTCGGTCGACTCGGCGTCGCCGGGCAGCCAGGCGACCGCGTCGTTCTCCTGGACGCCGGTGAGCTTGCCGGCGGGGGCGAAGGCCAGCACCAGGATCACCACCCAGAGGCCGAGCACCCACCAGGCCGTGGTCGGGCCGGAGACGAGGCGCGCGAGGCGGCCGGGGAGCGGGTCCGGGCTCATCTGCACCACGGTTCCGGCTCGTGGACCGTCCGGTCAACCACCTTTTCTGACCAGAACCGGGGAGCCGTCGCCTTCCACCGCGGTATCGAGGCTGTTACCTTGCACACACTCTTGGATCGATCCACCCAACTCGTTCTCCGGGGAGCCCCATGTCTGTGCCCGCACGCCGTCCCCTGCTGCTCGGCGTCCTGCTCGTCGCGCTGGCGGTCCTGGTCTCGACGACCGCGTCGACCGCGTCCGCGAAGCGCCCGGGCAGCACCGGCTCGAAGGCGGCCCTCGCCTTGGCGGACCACTCCCTGCGTGGCCCGGTCACCGACGAGAACTTCTACTTCGTGATGGCCGACCGCTTCCAGAACGGCAGCACGGCCAACGACCAGGGTGGACTCGGCTCCGACCCGCAGAAGTCCGGCTTCGACCCCACCAGCAAGGGCTACTACAACGGTGGCGACCTCCAGGGCCTGCGTCAGAAGCTCGACTACATCGAGGGGCTCGGCACCGACTCGATCTGGCTGACGCCGAGCTTCAAGAACAAGGCGGTGCAGCCCGAGGACAGCTCCGCCGGCTACCACGGCTACTGGATCACCGACTTCACCCAGATCGACCCGCACCTGGGCAGCAACGCCGACCTCGCCGCGTTGATCCAGGACGCGCACGCGCGCGGCATGAAGGTGTACTTCGACATCATCACCAACCACACGGCCGACGTGATCGGCTACGAGGAAGGTGCCCGGACGTCGTACGTCTCGAAGGACGAGGAGCCCTACACGACCGCGAGCGGCGAGGAGTTCGACGACCGGGAGTACGCCGGCGGCGACAGCTTCCCGGCGATGGACCCGTTGACGTCGTTCCCCTACACCCCGGTGCTCGACCCAGCTGAGAAGGACCTCAAGGTCCCGGCCTGGCTCAACGACCCGACCCTCTACCACAACCGCGGCAACACCACCTTCACCGGCGAGGACTCGCAGTACGGCGACTTCTTCGGCCTTGACGACCTGTTCACCGAGAACCCCAAGGTCGTGGACGGCTTCCTGGACGTCTACGAGACCTGGGTCAAGGACTTCAGCGTCGACGGGTTCCGGATCGACACCATGAAGCACGTCGACGACGCGTTCTGGCAGAAGTTCGGACCGGGCCTCGTGGACTACGCCAAGGCCAACGGCAAGCCGGAGTTCTTCATGTTCGGCGAGGTCTACGACCAGACCAAGAGCTTCACCTCGCGCTACACGACCCACAACAAGATGCAGGCGATCTTGGACTTCCCCTTCCAGGAGGCCGCCCGCAACTTCGCCTCCAAGAGCACCGGCAACGCGGCCCTGGCGTCGTTCTTCGCCGGCGACGACTGGTACACCGACGCCGACTCCAACGTCTACGAGCTGCCGACGTTCCTGGGCAACCACGACATGGGCCGGATCGGCTACTTCGTCAAGGACGACAACAAGACGGCCTCCGAGCAGGAGCTGCTGGCCCGCGACCGCCTGGCGCACGAGCTGATGTACTTCTCGCGCGGCAACCCGGTCGTCTACTACGGCGACGAGCAGGGCTTCACCGGCACCGGTGGCGACCAGGTCGCGCGGCAGACGATGTTCGCCAGCCAGGTCGAGGACTACCTCGACGACGACCTGCTGGGCACCGAGCGCACGCACGCGCAGGACAACTTCGTCACCTCGCACCCGATCTACCAGAACATCCGGACGCTCTCCGCGCTGACCAAGCGGTACCCGGGCCTGCGCGACGGCGCCCACCAGATGCGCTACGCCTCCTCCGGTGCCGGGCTCGTCGGCTTCTCGCGGGTCGACCGTGAGCAGCGCCGCGAGTACGTCGTGGTGCTGAACAACAGCGAGTCGACCAAGAGCGCGCGCATCCCGACGTACGTCGCCAAGCGCGGCGCCACCAAGCTCTACGGTCCCGGCGCGTCGAACCTCCGCACCGGCAAGGGACGCAGGCTGGCGGTGAAGGTCCCCGGCCTGTCCGCGGTGGTCTACCGGATCAACGGCACGATCCCGAAGTCCAAGGCCGCGCCGCGGATCTCGCTCGGCACCCCGCGACCCAGCAGCCAGGCCCGCAGCCGGATGTCGGTCAGCGCCGCCGTCGCGGGTCGCTCGTTCTACGAGGTGACCTTCCAGGCCAAGGTCGGCAACGGCTCCTGGCGCTCGATCGGCACCGACGACACCGCGCCCTACCGGGTGTTCCACGACACCGAGGGCCTCGAGCCGGGCACCCCGCTGCAGTACCGGGCGGTCGTGCTGGACAACAACCGGCACGCCCGCCTGAGCTCGACGCGGAGCACGGTTGCGCCCACCTCGACGATCAAGGTGAGCACCCCGGCCGACGGCTCCGAGGTCTCCAAGATCGACCCGGTCCGGGTGCTCGCGACCGTCGACCCCGAGCGCACCTCGCAGTCGGTCCGCTTCGAGCGCAGCGTGAGCGGCGGCGCCTGGGAGGACCTCGGCACCGACACGTCGTCCCCGGAGTACGTCGTCGAGGACGACGTCTCGGACCTCCCGCTGGGCACCAGCGTGCGCTACCGCGCGGTGCTGCTCGAGCCCAGCCAGCGCACGATCACCAGCGCGCCGGTGACGGTGACCACCGCGGACCCGAAGCCCGCCTACTCCAGCGTCACGCTGGCGGGCCAGCTGCAGTCGGAGCTCGGCTGCCCGGAGGACTGGCAGCCCGGCTGCGCGGCGACGCACCTGGCCTTCGACACCAGCGACGGCCAGTGGCACGAGCGCTTCACCCTGCCGCAGGGCCGCTACGAGTGGAAGATCGCCACCGGCGACTCGTGGGACAACCCGAACTTCGGTGCGAACGGCGGCGGCGACAACCTCGTGCTGACCGTTCCGGCCGAGGGCGGGACCTACCGGTTCACCTTCAACCAGGTCACCCACGTGCCCTCGGTGGAGAAGGTCGGCTGACCCGGACTGCGAAGGCGGCCCGCCGGGCCTCAGACGTGCGCGGCCAGCCAGGCGACGAGGTCGGACTCGACCTCGTCGCGGTTGGTCTCGTTGAACACCTCGTGCCGGGCCTCGGGGTAGACCGTGAGCGTCACGTCCTGCACACCGGCGCCGGTCAGCCGCTGCTCCAGCGCCTGCACGAGGGCGAGCTGGCCGTTGACCGGGTCGTGCTCGCCGACGGCGATGTAGACCGGCAGGTCGCTGCGGATGTCGCCGATCCGGTCGCCCGCGAGCTCGCGGGCGGCGAGGAACATCTGCCTGCCGCCGTCGGTGTCGAGCCCGAAGCCGCAGAGCGGGTCCGCGACGTAGCGGTCGACCTGCTCCTCGTCGCGGCTCAGCCAGTCGTAGTCCGTGCGCGCCGGCGCGAAGGGGGCGTTGAAGTCCGAGAGGTCGATCGGCTTGTCGAGGTCGAGCGCCGGCTCGAGGAGGTCGATCGCCGCAGTGCCGGTGAGCACGGCGGCGTCGATGTCGCCACTGTGCTCGAGCAGGTCCTGCTGCACCGCGAAGGACCCCATGCTGTGCCCGAGCAGCACCAGCGGGATCGTCGGGTGAGCGGCCCTCACCACCCGGCGCAGCCGGTCGATGTCGCCGACGAGCTCGGTCCAGCCCTCGGCGCCGATCCGGCCCAGCTCGTCCTGGGACGGTCGCGGTCTGCCCGTGACCACGGTGGTCCTGCGCGTAGACCACGTAGCCCTCGCCGGTGAGCGTCTCGGCCAGGTGCCCGTAGCGCTGCGCGTGCTCGCCCATCCCGTGCGTCAGCTGGACGACCGCGCGCGGCTCGCCCTCGGGGTCCCAGCGGTATGCCGCGACGGTCACGTCGCCGCTGCTGGGGAAGTCGACGCGGCTGGGGTGCGAGGTCATCGCGGCGGGGCCGGAGGCGGCTGGTCGGGCGGAGGCGGACCGTCCGGGTCGGGCGCCGGCTCCGGGCCGGGCTCGACGAACGGGTCCGGGGGCAGGTTCGGGTCGAGCGGCTCGGGGTTGACCGGGATCGGGTTGCTCGGGTCCGGGTCGGCCGGAGGCTCGCCGGGCCCGGGGGTGGCTGGACTGGGCTCCATGGGGCTGGGCTCCATGGGGCTGGGCTCGGTCGGGCCGGGCTCGATCGGCGGGGCGGTCATGCCCTACGCCTACCCTCCTCGCGCACGCCCAACCCGGCCCGCACCAGCTCCTCGCGCACCCGCTCGGAGAAGTGGGCGAGCGCGGGCATCCCCGGTGCCGCGAGGGGCCCGACGGGCCAGTAGCTGCGCCGGGCGCGTGCGCCTAGGAAGTCGTGCACCCGCAGCCGGACCTCGCGGGTGCCGTCGAGTGCGCTGCTCCAGGTCAGGGCGAAGGTGAGCTGGACCAGGCCGCCGCCCCCGGTGACCCGGTAGGCGATGCCGTCCGGCCGGGTGGCGGCCCGACGGACCGAACGGCCCGCCTGCTGGGCCGCGTGCTCGGCGCGGTCGGCTGAGCGGATGATGTCGGCAGGCGTCAGCGTGGTGCGGAGGGCGAACTCGTGCTGTCCCAGCTGGGCGCGCAACCTGGTGACCATGATGCTCCGATCGGACGGAGCCGCCTCGGTGCGCCGACTCCGGCGCCTCCGGGTCCCAGGTCCGGCGGTACTGGCAACCTACGCGCGAAACCGCGGTCCTGTGAAGTTCGCGAGGCCGTCGGTGAGATCGCGCCACGGCCCGTCCCGGTGCCGCTGCGTATGTTGGCGCGGTGGAGATCATCTTCGGTCCTGACCGCGGGCCGGTCGCCTCCGACGACCTGCCCGACCACTACCCGTGGCCGTTCCGCGACGGCCGCGCCTACGTGCGCGCGATGATGGTGAGCACGCTCGACGGCGCAGCGGCCGGCCCCGACGGTTTGAGCGGCTCGATCTCGGGGGCTGCGGACGGTGAGGTCTTCACGGCCGTACGACGCTTCGCCGACGCCGTGCTCGTGGGGGGTGGGACGCTCGCGGCCGAGGAGTACGGCCCCTTGCGCGCGACCCCCGCGGACGCCGTACGACGGGAGGCGGCGGGTCAGCGGCCGGCACCCACCATCGCCGTGGTCTCCGGGTCGTTGCGCCTGCCGCTGGACGCGGACGGCTTCACCGGCTCGGCGGTGCCCCCGCTGGTGTTCACCACGTCCTCGCCCGACCCGGAGCGCCTGGCCGCGCTGCGCGAGCGGTGCGAGGTGGTGCAGGCCGACGGCGACACCGTCGCGATCGGGTGGGTGATCGACCAGCTCGTCGCCCGCGGACTGTGGCGGATCGTCTGCGAGGGTGGGCCGTCGCTGCTGCGCGACGTCGCCGCCGACGGGCATCTCGACGAGGCCGACCTGACGTTCTCACCGAAGCTCGTGGGCACCGCCGCCGTCTCGCCGACCGCCCTGCTCGAGGATCCGCGGACGTTCACGCTCGCGCACGTGATCACGGCCGACGACTTCCTGATGGCCCGCTACGTCCGTGGGGATCGCCGATGATCACCCTCGCCGCGCTGGCCGCCCTCGTCGCCGAGCACGGCGAGCACCTCGACCACGCCGTCGCGCCGTTTGTCATCGGCGAGCGTCCGCGCGATACCGACAAGAGCCCGGCGCTGATGGGCGTGGTGAACCTGTCGCGCGACTCCTGGTACCGCGAGAGCGTCTCCAACTCCCGCGAGGCAGCCGTACGCCGCGGCACGGTGCTCAGCGCCCAAGGTGCCGACATCGTCGACGTCGGCGCGGAGTCCAGCGACGCCTCGACCGACCGGGTTGCTGCCGATCAGCAGACGTCGGTCCTGGTGCCGGTGATCGAGGGGCTCGTCGCCGCTGACGTCGCCGTCTCCGTCGAGAGCTATCACCCCTCGACCGTCGACGCGTGCCTGCGCGCCGGCGCCCAGGTGCTCAACCTCAGCGGCTCCGTCGACGACGAGGAGATGTTCGGCCTCGCCGCCGCGCACGGGGCTTCGGTGGTGCTGTGCCACATCGTGGGCTCGCACGCCCGCGACCTGCACGACCCTGCGGCGCACCCGGTCGACGCCGACCCGATCCCCGCGATGCTCGAGCAGTTCGAGGCGCGCATCGCGCACGCGCTCTCGCTCGGCGTGCCCAGTGTCGCCATCGACCCGGGCATCGGCTTCGGCTTCTCGTGGATCGACGACCCCGTGGAGCGAGCGCGCTACCAGACCGCCGTACTCCTGCAGAGCTTCCGGCTCCGCGCCCTCGGTGTCCCGGTCTGCCACGCGCTGCCCAGCGCGATCGACCTGTTCGCCGAGGAGGTCCGCACGGCCGAAGGGTTCTTCGCGGTGCTCGCGTCGCTCGGGCGGACGGGGATCTACCGCACGCATGAGGTGCCGCGGGTGGCTGCGGTGCTGGGCGCGATGCGCGGTCTGTCGGTCTAGCGCCCGCAGGCGCGGCACGTAGCCTGTGCGTCGTCGTGAGGTGTTCCGGCGACGGGACGGTTCCGGGAGGGAGGTCGGCGATGGCCACGATGCGCGAGGTGGCGGCCCAGGCAGGCGTGAGCCCGAAGACGGTCTCGCGCGTGTTCAACGACGATCCCCACGTGCTGCCGACGACGCGTCGGCACGTCGAGCAAGTCATGCGGGACCTCAACTATGTCCCGAACGCCTTGGCCACCACTTTCCGATCGGGTCGGTCCTCCGTGATCGGCTTGGCCGTCCCCGACATCGCCGACCCGTTCTTCGCCGCGATCGCCGGAGCGGTTGACGACTACTCCAGGCAGCGCAACACGGCCACGATGATCACGAGCCTCGGTGAGGACGTCGACCGGGAGCGCGACGTCCTGGAGTCCTTGCTCAGCAGGCGGTTGTCCGGACTCATCGTCGCGCCGATCGGGGACGACTACTCGTGGTTGACCAGGTGGATGGCGCACACGCCGGTCGTCTTCGTCGACCGAGCACCGGCGGCGGTCCACGGCGTCGACACGTTCCGCGACGACGACCAGACGGGAGGGTGGCTGGCAACCCAGCACCTCGTCGGTCACGGGCACCGACGCATCGCGTACGTCGGCGACATGGTGCATCTCTCGACGGAGATCCACCGTCTGGCGGGGTACCGCCACGCTCTCGACGAGGCAGGGATCGGTTTCGACGAGCGCCTGGTCAAGACGTATGTGGGCGGCCCCGACCGGGTGGAGGCTGCTCTCGGCGAGCTGAGCGACCTCGACGAGCCGCCCACGGCCGTGTTCTCCGCCAACGCCCGTGACTCGATGATGCTGGTGTCGGCCCTGGGTCGGCAGCTGCGCCCGTGGGCGCTGGTCGGCTTCGGCGACTTCCCCATGGCCGACGTCGTGACGCCGGCCGTCACTGTCGTCGACCAGGACCCGGGTCGTCTGGGGCGCCTCGCGGCTCAGCGTCTGTTCGCTCGGCAGGAGCGACCCGGTGGCCGGTTCAAGCGCACCACCGTCTGCGACGTACGCCTTGTCGAGCGTCAGTCCTGCCGCGGTCCTGTCGGCTGAGCCCGCGGCTGGCGCCACGGGCAGGAGGCCTGTCGCTTAGCCGTTTTTGGGAGTCTCCGACGATTTGTGACGATCGCTCCGCCGGTCGATCCACGGCCCCACGTCATTCCTTGACACCGGTGTCATGGCGACCGTAGCGTGACGGCGTGGTGTGGTCCTGCTCACACTGAGCGCCCCGCTGAAGCCCCACCCAGACCCGGAGGCAGTCATGTACCGACCGAACAGGCACTGGACGGGCATCGTCGCGATGCCGCTCCTGGCCGCTCTCGCTCTCTCCGGTTGCGCCGGCGCGGGAGGCGGCGGAGGAGGAGGTGGGGACGCCAAGGGCAAGACCCTCAACGTCCTGATGGTCGGCAACCCGCAGATGGTCGACATCCAGAAGCTGACCAAGGACAGCTTCACCAAGGACACCGGCATCAAGGTGAACTACACCGTGCTGCCGGAGAACGAGCTGCGCGACAAGGTCACCCAGGACATCGCCACGGGCGCCGGGCAGTACGACGTCGTCACCATCGGCGCCTACGAGGTGCCGATCTGGTCGAAGAACGGCTGGCTCACGGCGATGGACGCCTATGCGGACGAGGACTCCTCGTTCGACAAGGGCGACCTGCTGGAGCCCATCACGAAGGTGCTCTCCGGCGAGGACGGCAAGCTCTACGCGATCCCGTTCTACGGGGAGTCGTCCTTCTTGATGTACCGCAAGGACGTCTTCGCGAAGGAGGGCCTGGAGATGCCGGAGCGCCCGACGTGGCAGGAGGTCGCCGACCTGGCGGCCAAGGTGGACGGCGCCGAGCCCGGCATGAAGGGCATCTGCCTGCGTGGCCTGCCTGGGTGGGGCGAGCAGGGCGGTCCGTTGACCACCGTCGTGAACACCTTCGGCGGGACCTGGTTCACCGAGGACTGGCAGGCCCAGGTGGACTCCCCGGAGTTCGCGAAGGCCGTCAACTTCTACGTCGACCTGGTGCGGGCCCACGGCCAGCCCGGTGCGGCCCAGGCGGGCTTCACCGAGTGCCTCAACTCCTTCAGCCAGTCGAAGACAGCCATGTGGTACGACGCCACGTCGGCCGCCGGGTCCGTCGAGGATCCCAATGTCAGCAAGGTCGCCGGCAAGGTCGGCTACGTGCCGGCGCCGGTCGAGCAGACCGACTCCTCGGGGTGGCTGTGGACGTGGGCCTGGGCGATGCCCAAGACGACCAAGAACGCCGACACCGCGGCCGAGTTCATGCTCTGGGCCTCCAGCAAGGACTACGAGAAGCTCGTCGGCGAGGAGCTCGGCTGGTCACGTCTTCCCGCCGGCAAGCGCAAGAGCACCTACTCGCTGCCCGAGTACCAGAAGGCGGCCGAGGCGTTCGGGCCGCAGACGCTGGAGGCGATCGAGGCTGCGGACCCCGACAACCCGGGCGTCCAGCCCCGTCCCACCGTCGGAGTGCAGTACGTCGCGATCCCTGAGTTCCAGGACCTCGGCACGAGGGTCACCCAGGACATCGCCGCAGCGATGGCCGGACGTGGCACGGTCGATGAAGCCTTGGCCAAGGGGCAGAAGGCGGCCGAGGAAGTGGCCGCGAAGCAGCGCAAGTAGCACTCTCGGGCACCCCCTGGGTGCAACCCGCCCCTCCTGGAGGAACTCCGCACATGTCCGACTTCAACGGCCGCCCGATCCTCGTCACCGGAGCGGGCGGGGCGATCGGCGGCGCCACGGTCCGCCGACTCCTCGACCGAGGCGCCGACGTCATCGCCGCCGGTCGCGCGGCGCCCGAGCTCGAGGCTCTGGCCGCTGAGCTCGGCGTGCGAACGGCGCCCTTCGACCTGACCTCGGCGGACGAGATCGAGGCCGCGCTCAGCGACCTGGACGTGTGGGGCGTGGTCAACTGCGGAGGCTTCGGGGGCGAGATCGCCACCCCGATGGACACCGACATCGCGGTCTTCGACAAGGTCATCAGCATCAACACCCGAGGCGCGCTGCTGGTGACGAAGTACGCCTCGCGCTCGATGATCCGCAACGACCGCGGCGGAGCGATCGTGAACGTCTCCAGCCAGGCCGCCCTCGTGGCCCTGGAGGGCCACGTGTCGTACGCCGCCTCGAAGGCCGCCCTGGACAGCATCACGCGCGTGTCCGCGCTCGAGCTCGGGCCCTACGGGATCCGGGTCAACAGCGTGAACCCCACCGTGGTCATGTCGGAGATGTCGGCGTTCTACTGGGGGCAGGAGCACATCGAGCAGCCGTTCCTCGAGGCGATGCCCCTGGGTCGCTGGGCGACCGAGGACGACATCGCCGGCCCGATCGTCTTCCTGCTGAGCGACGACGCCTCGATGATCACCGGTGTCACCCTGCCCATCGACGGCGGTTACACCGCCCGCTGACGAGCTGCGCTACGCGCCGGTCAGCGCTTCTTCTTGACCAACGTGAGGGCGTGGACACAGGTCAACGCGGCCTTGGTGTCGACCATCCCGAGTCCCGAGTCGATGTCGAACCCGGGGGCCATCATGTCGACCGCCGTCGAGCGCAGGCACTGCTTCACCTGGGCCGGCGTCGCCCGGGGGTTCGCCTGCAGCATCAGGGCGATGACGCCGGACACGTGCGGCGAGGCCATCGACGTACCCGAGATGCAGAAGTAGCCCGGCTGCTGGATCTCCGCACACTCGGTGAGGGGGGCGAGCACCGACGGGGAGAGGGCAGCCATGATCGTGTCGCCCGGAGCGACGACGTCGACCTGCGGGCCGGTGCCGTCGGCGGCGCCACGGCTGGAGAAGTCCGCCATCTCCTGTCCCGGCGTGCATCGCGAGGAGTCCACCGACTTGCAGGCAGCGCCGACGAGGACGGCACCGTTGGCCGGGTCGTGGTATCCGCCGATCGTGCCGGGCTCCGGGCCGTCGTTGCCCGCGGAGAACACGACGTTGACGCCGCTGCCCACCACTGACTTGATCATCCGCGACATCGCGTCGAAGTCGGTGGGCTCACCGCAGTCGAGGCCCAGGCAGTTCGGCTCGGTCGGAAGCAGGCCCCAGGAGTTCTGGGTGATGTCGATGCCGTACTCCTCGTGGTGCCGGATCGTCCAGTCGAACGCAGCCAGCGCGGCCTCCTCCCAGTCGAGGTCGTCCACGATGCCGAAGCCGGGCGTCGCTACCCGCATGGAGATCAGGGAGACCCCCGGAGCGACGCCGGCCAGGTCCGGGCCGTCCTGCGATGCGGAGAGGCTGCCGTCGCCGCCCACGGTGCTCGCCACGTGGGTCCCGTGGCCGATCTCGTCCTGCAGTGCCAGCGTGCCGGTCGACTCGGCGTACGCGTCCCACTGAGCCGACGAGAAGCCGACCTGCTGGGCTGCTTCGGCGTAGGAGAAGTTGAGGCCCTTGACCACCCGGTCACCGAAGTCCGGGTGACCCGCGAAGATGCCGGAGTCGAGCACCGCCACGGTCACGCCGTCGCCCGTCACACCGGGACGGGTCGCGGTGACCCGCTTGTGTCCGACCGTGGTGCGGTAGGTCGCGGGCTGGTCGGCGCCGACCGCGTTGATCTGCTTCTTGGAGGCGTAGAGGTAGGACACCAGACGGCGCTGCGGCTCCACCGCGACGACGCCCGGGACGGCCCTGATGCGGTCGATGACCACGGGATCCGCGGTCACCGCCACGGCTCCGATCGTCGACAGCTCGATCGCACGCTCGACACCGAGGTCGCGCAGGGCCGCGAGGGCACCGGCCGGAATGGCACGGTCCGCGAAGGCGACGATGACCTTGCCGTTGCCGGCCTGGTCCGTCGGCACCGCCGACGTGGCCATCACGGGAGTCTCGGGGCCGGCCGCGGCTGAGCTGGGCACGGTGAGGGCGGCAGTGCCGGCCGTGAGCACCGCGACGAGCGCGGCCAAGCGTCGGGAGATGGCAAGCATGAGCGTCAGCCTCCGGTTCGGGTCGTCAGGGGTCCAACGACGCGCGCGCCGAGCGGTTATGGGCCCCGCCACCCTGGAGGACCGCGATGTCCGAGGGTGGATTGGCAGCGCGGGAGCATCAGCGACTAAGGTAAGCCAACCCTTAGTCGAGAAGGATTCCGTCATGCGCCCGCCCGCACGCCTCACCGGCAGCCTCCTGGCCGTCGCCCTGGCCGTCCCGCTGCTCGGCGCCTGCAGCTCCAACGACGAGCCGTCGCTCGTGGTCTACAACGCCCAGCACGAAGAGCTGATCGACCTGGTGGCCGAGAAGTTCACGCAGAAGACCGGGATCGAGGTCGCGTTGCGCAACGGCGCGGACCTCGAGCTCGCCAACCAGCTCGTCGAGGAGGGCGATGCCTCGCCCGCCGACGTCTTCCTGACCGAGAACTCACCGGCGATGACCCTGGTCGACAGCAAGGGCCTGTTCACCGAGCTCGACCAGAACACGCTGGACCTGATCCCGGACAGCTACCGCCCCGACGACGGGCGATGGACCGGGTTCGCGGCTCGCTCGACCGTGCTGGTCTACAACACCGAGCAGCTGGCGAAGGACGAGCTCCCGACCTCGCTGCTGGACCTTGCGAAGCCGGAGTGGAAGGACAAGATCTCTTTCTCGCCGACCGGAGCGGACTTCCAGGCCATCGTCAGCGCCGTGCTCGCGACCGAGGGCGAGGACGCGACACGAGAGTGGCTGGCCGGCCTGAAGGAGAACGGCACCGTCTACGACGGCAACAACGTGGTGCTCGAGTCGGTCAACTCCGGTGAGAAGCCGGCCGGGGTGATCTACCACTACTACTGGTACCGCGACCAGCAGGAGTCCGGAGACAACAGCGACTCCTCGCAGCTGCACTTCTTCGGCGACCAGGACCCTGGCGGCTTCGTGAGCATCTCCGGCGCCGGAGTGCTGAAGTCGAGCGACGACCCCTCGGACGCACAGAAATTCGTCAACTACCTCGCGTCCGTCGAGGGACAGCAGGTGATCGCCGACAGCTATGCGCTGGAGTACACGCTCAACCCCGACGTCGACCTGGGCCGCGGCGTCCGCAGCCTCGACGACCTCGACCCGCCCGACGTGGACGTCTCGGACCTCAACGGTCCGCGGGTCGTGGACCTCATGGAGGAGGCAGGGTTCCTCTGACCGGCACCCGTCGAGCGCCCTCGCTCCCGGCGTCCCTGCTGGTGCTGACCGCCGCCGCGGTCGCGGCGCTGGCGCTGGTGCCGGTCGGCTACATCACCGGGTACGTCGTCACGCTCGGTCCCGGTGAGGCGTGGCAGATGCTCGCGCGTCCTCGGGTGGGCGAGCTGCTGCGCAACACCCTCGCGCTGCTCGTTGGCGTCGTCGCGCTCAGTGTCGCTCTGGGGGTGGCCTGCGCGTGGGTGGTCGAGCGCACCGACCTGGTGTGGCGACCGCTGTGGCACGTGCTGTTCTGCGCACCGCTCGCGGTGCCGGCCTTCGTCAACAGCTACGGCTGGGTGTCGACGACGCACGCGGTGCAGTCCTACCCGGGCGCGGTCCTCGTGGTCTCGCTGTCCTACTTCCCCCTCGTCTACCTCCCCGTGGTCGCGATGCTCCGCACCCTCGACCCCGCCCTCGAGGAGATCGCGTTCTCGCTGGGTCGCAGCCGGCTGTCCACCTTCGTGACGGTGGTCCTGCGCGGCGCGCGTCCGGCCGTGCTCGGCGGGGCCCTGCTCGTCGGACTGCACGTGCTCGCGGAGTTCGGCGCCCTGCAGATGCTGCGGTTCCCGACGTTCACCACGGCGATCTACGACCAGTACCGCTCCGCCTTCAACAGCGCGCCCGCCAACGTCCTCGCCGGTGTGCTGGTCCTCGGCTGCCTCCTGCTCCTGCTGGCGGAGCTGCGGCTGCGTGGGGACGCACGCCTGTCCCGCGTCGGTGCCGGCGCGGCGCGTCCGGTCGCGACCGTGCGGCTCGGCAGGCGCGTACCGCAGGTGCTGGTCGGCGTCGTCGCACTCGTCGTGCTCTCCCTCGGGGTGCCGCTGGCCAGCCTGGTGCGCTGGCTCGTCGTCGGGTCGTCGACGGCGTTCCCGGTCGACGAGCTCGCCTCGGCCGCGGCCACCACGGCCGGGCTCGCCCTGGGCGCCGCCGCTCTCGCCACCGTGCTCGCCACCCCGGTGGCGTGGCTCGCCGTGCGTCGCCGGGGACGGGTCTCGGACCTGATCGAGCGGTGCGCGTTCGCCGCCCACGCCCTGCCCGGGATCGTCGTCGCGCTCTCGCTCGTGGCGGTCTCGATCCGGGTGGTGCAACCGCTCTACCAGACGCTGCCGCTGCTCCTCCTCGGCTACTCGATCCTGTTCATGCCTCGGGCGCTGGTCAGCATCCGAGCCTCCCTGGAGCACGCACAGCCGGTGCTGGAGGACGTCGCGAGCAGCCTCGGTCTCAGCCGGGTCGCTGCGCTGCGCCGGGTCACCCTCCCCCTGGTGAGGTCGGGGCTCGGGTCCGGTGCCGCCCTGGTGTTCCTGGCCGTGTCGACCGAGCTGACCGCGACCCTGCTGCTCGCCCCGATCGGCACGACGACGCTGGCGACGGAGTTCTGGTCGAACAGCTCGTCGGTCCGCTACGGCGCCGCGGCGCCGTACGCCCTGCTGCTGGTGCTGGTCTCCGTCCCCGCGACGTACCTCCTCGGCCGGCAGGCCCGACGCGGAGCGGTCGCATGAGCGCGGTCGGCATCGACGGACTGGGCCGGTCGTTCGGCTCGCACGCAGTGCTCCGCGGCGTCGACCTCGCGGTCGAGGACGGCGAGATCATGGCGATCCTGGGGTCCTCGGGATGCGGCAAGACCACGCTGCTCCGCATCGTCGCGGGCTTCCTCGAGCCCGACGAGGGCACGGTCAGCTTCGGCGAGCGAGTCGTCGCGGGCCCGCGCAGATCGGTGCCGGCCCAGCACCGGGAGGTCGGCTACGTCCCGCAGGAGGGCGCGCTCTTCCCCCACCTCGACGTCCGCGCCAACATCCTGTTCGGGCTGCCGCGCCGCGAGCGCACCGACGCGCGTCTGGCAGAGATGCTGCAGCTCGCGGAGCTCCCCGAGGAGATCGCGACGTCCTTCCCGCACGAGCTGTCCGGTGGACAGCAGCAACGGGTGGCGCTGGCCCGAGCCCTCGCCCCGCGGCCACGCGTCGTGCTGCTCGACGAGCCGTTCTCCTCCCTCGACGCGTCCCTGCGTGCCAGTGCCGGACGCACGGTCGTGCGGGTGCTGCGCGCCGCCGGTACGACGGCCCTGCTGGTCACGCACGACCAGGGGGAGGCGTTGTCGCTGGCCGATCGCGTCGCGGTGATGCGGGGCGGTGTGATGGTGCAGGTGGACACGCCCACGGCGCTCTACCGTCGGCCGACCGACCTCGCGGTCGCCGGGTTCGTCGGCGGGGCGACGGTGCTGCCGGGCGCGTTGCGCGACGGCCGCGTCGACTGTGCGCTGGGCCGGCTCGTGCCGGACGTGCACGACGTCGCGGACGGCGACGTGCGGGTGCTCGTGCGCCCCGAGCAGGTCGTGCTCGGGGCTGCCGGCGCCACGCGCGAGACGGACCGCGCGATGGACCGCTCGATGGACCGCGAGATGGACGGGGTGGACCCGGTTCACGTGCACGCGGACGTTGTCGAGGTTGACTTCTTCGGTCCCTACGCCCTGGTCCGGCTCGTGCTCGGGGACGGGAGCGGACTGTTGGCGCGGGTGGTCGCGGCAGCGGTGCCGCGGGTCGGTGACCGGGTCTCGGTGCACATCGCCGACACCGTGGGGGTCTACGCGCCGTGACCGTCGACCTGCTCACGGCGCCGACCCCGTTCGGCGATCTCGCGTCTCGGGGCACGGCCCCCGCGCTCGTGTCGGACGACGGCGTCCTGTCCTACGCCGATCTGGGTGACCGGGTGCGAGCGCGCGTCGAGGCCCTGGGCCCGACCCGCCGGCTCGTCCTGCTCCGCTGCCGCAACGACGTGGAGACCGTCCTGACCTACCTCGCGGCGCTCGCCGGCGGTCACGTCGCGCTGCTCAGTCCCGAGGATGCCGACGACCACGAGCTGCGCAGCGTCTACGCCCCCGACGTGGTCGCCGACGGGGCGCGGCTCGAGGACCTGCACCCCGGCTCTCGGCACGACCTGCACCCAGACCTGGCGCTGCTGCTGAGCACGTCCGGCTCGACGGGGTCGCCCAAGCTGGTGCGCCTGTCCCACGACAACCTGCGCAGCAACGCCGCCAGCATCGCCGAGTACCTCGCGCTCACCGCGGACGACCGCGCCGTCACCACCCTGCCGCTGCACTACTGCTACGGGCTCTCGGTCCTCAACAGCCACCTGCTCGTCGGCGGCAGCGTGGTGCTCACCGAGCACTCCGTCCTCGACGACGCGCTGTGGGACACCTTCCGCGCCGCGGAGGCGACGTCCTTCGCGGGCGTGCCGCACACCTTCGACCTGCTCGACGCCTCCGGGTTCGCCGAGCGCGAGCTGCCCACGCTGCGCTACGTCACGCAGGCCGGTGGTCGGCTGACCCCTGACCGGGTGCGCGCGATGACGCAGCTCGGTGCGCGCCGCGGCTTCGACCTCTTCGTGATGTACGGCCAGACCGAGGCCACCGCCCGGATGGCCTACCTCCCGCCGCACCTGGCTGACACGTGCCCCGAGACGATCGGGGTGCCGGTCCCCGGTGGGTCCTTCCGGCTCGACGACGGCGAGCTCGTGTACGCCGGCCCCAACGTGATGCTCGGCTACGCCACCGGCCCGGCCGACCTCGCGCTCGGTCGCACCATCGGCGAGCTGCGCACCGGCGACCTGGCCCGGCAGCGCGAGGACGGTCTGTGGGAGCTGGTGGGCCGCCGGTCCCGGTTCGCCAAGCTGCTCGGCACCCGCATCGACCTCGACCGGCTCGAGCAGCGCCTCGCCGACGACGGCGTCCCGGCCCGCGCGGTGGAGCTCGGCGGGCGGCTGTCGGTCTTCGTGACCCGTCACCTCGACGTGCGTCGCGTCCACGACCTCGCAGCGCGGTGGGGCCTGCCGTCGACATCGCTGCGCGTGCACGTGGTCGAGTCCCTGCCGATGACCAGCTCCGGCAAGCCCGACCACGCCGCCCTGGCCCGGCACGCGCGCCTGCTGGACGCCGACCCCGCGACCCCTGGTGCGTGCACACCCGACACGGTGCGCGACCTCTACGCGACGCTGCTCGGCCGGCCGGACGCCACGACTGACGACTCGTTCGCGGACCTCGGCGGTGACTCGCTCTCGTTCGTCGAGATCTCCCTGCGACTGGGCGAGATCGTCGGCCCGCTGCCCGCCGCATGGCCCGAGCTGTCGCCGTACGCCCTCGCGGGGCTGGCGCGGCCGAGGCGGAGGGGACGGCTCCGGCTGACGCCGGTCCCGACCACCGCCGTACTGCGCGCCCTCGCGATCGTGCTGATCGTCGGCACGCACGCCAACCTGCTCGACGTGATGGGCGGCGCCCACGTGCTGCTCGGTGTGCTCGGGTTCCACCTCGCCCGGTTCGGGCTGACCGATCGCTCGCGCTCCGAGCGGGCTCGCAGGCTGCTGCGTTCGGCGCGCGACGTGATGCTGCCCTCGGCGCTGTGGATCGGCGCCGTCGGGCTGGTCACCGGCGGCTATGACTGGCCGACCGCGCTCATGCTCAACTCGGTGCTGGGGTCCGAGACCTGGGACGACCAGTGGCAGCTCTGGTTCGTCGAGGCCGCCGTCTGGTGCCTGGTCGGGGTGGCCGCACTGGCCGCGCTCCCCGGGTTCGACCGCCTCGAGCGTCACCGTCCCTACGCCGTCGCTCTTGCTGTGGTGACCGCGACGGAGGTGGTCCGCGTCCTGACGGTCGGCGTCCTGGCCGGGCCCTTCGAGCGCTACACGCTGCCGACCGTGGTCTCGTTCGTGGCGCTGGGCTGGCTCGCGGCCCGGTCAGCGTCGACGCGGCAGCGGCTGCTCACCTCCGCCATCGTCGGGTCCGCGACCTACGGGTTCTTCGGCGACCCGGTGCGCGAGTCCCTCGTCGTCGTCGGCTATCTCGCGCTCACCTGGTGCTCGTCCCTGGCCGTTCCCCGACCTGTGGCGCGCGTCGTGTCCGTGCTGGCCTCGTCGTCGCTGTTCGTCTACCTCACGCACTGGCAGGTCTACCCCTGGCTCGAGGTGGAACACCCGCTGCTCGCCACGCTCGCCAGCTTCGCCGTCGGCATCCTCGTCTGGCGCTGCTGGGGCAGGACGCGGGACGCGATCCGCTCGAGCAGCCTGCTCCGGCGACCGAGCAGGTCCGCGGACCGGTGAGCCGTCACGGCCCGATGGATACCGGGCGAGACGCACGAAAGCCCAGGTCAATGGCGAGATCGACCTGGGCTTCAGTGGTGTGCGCCTGAAGGGATTCGAACCCCTAACCTTCTGATCCGTAGTCAGATGCTCTATCCGTTGAGCTACAGGCGCAGGCCCGCGAACGGGCGTCGGAGAGTCTAGCGGGACCGGTCCGTGGGACGAAATCAGGTGAGCAGCAGCCGCACACCGACGCCGTAGCCGAAGACGACGACCAGCACCCGGAAGACGGTGGGTGGCAGGCGGCGGCCGAGGTGGGCGCCGAGCCAGGCGCCGGCGACGGAGCTGACCGCGATCAGGCCGACCACGCCCCAGTCGAGCGGTGAGAAGAAGATGAAGACGACGCTGGCTGCGAGGTTGGCGGACAGCACCGCGATGTTCTTCAGGCCGTTGACCGCCGAGAGCGGGACGTCGAGCCCGAGGGCGAGGAAGGCGACGAGCAGCACGCCCTGCGCGGCGCCGAAGTAGCCGCCGTACACCCCGACCATCGCGGAGACGGCGGTGAGGCGCGGGCCCATCGAGTCCCGGAACACCACGGGTCCGGTGGTGCGGCGGCGCACCCAGGCGGAGATGAGGGGACCGAGCCCGACCAGGGTCGAGGCGACGATCACCAGCCAGGGGACGACGGCGTCGAAGGACGAGGACGGCAGCGCCAGCAGGAGTACGGCGCCCAGCAATGCCCCCACTCCTGAGGTGAGCGCCACGCGCACCACCAGGCCGCGGTGCCCGGCGAGCTCGCGGCGGAAGCCGACCGAGCCGGCCAGCCCGCCTGGCACGAGGCCGACGTTGTTGGACACGTTGGCGACGAGCGGGGAGAGCCCGGCGGTGAGCAGCAGCGGGAAGCTGACCAGCGATCCGGCGCCGATCGCGGTCATCACGAAGCCCGCGCCGAAGCCGGCCAGGAGCACGAGCAGGACGAACTCCATCGGGTCAGTCGCGCAGCAGCGCGACGTCGCTGACCTTCGCCACGTGGTCGATCATCGCCTCGGTCGCGGCGTGCGGGTCCTGGGCGCGGATCGCCTCGGCGATCCGCCGGTGGCCCTCGAGGGAGTCCTGCGGTCGGCCGGGCTGCGACAGCGACTCCAGGCGGGTCTCCTTGATCAGCCCGCTGATCTCGCCCATCAGCTGCTGGAGCAGGGCGGAGTGCCCGGCGGCCGTCACGGCGGCGTGGAACTGCTCGTCGCCCTCGACTCCGCGGCCCCCGGCCGCGACGTCGCGATCCATCACCTCGAGCGCGGCGTCGATCGCCGCGAGGTCCGCCTCGGTCCGTCGTACGGCGGCCAGGCCGGCCAGCTTGGACTCCATCGCCTCGCGGGCCTCGATCACCTCGGGGAGCCGCTGGGCGTGCTTGCGCAACGCGTTGACGACGGCCCGCGAGCCGGCGGACTCGACGAGCACTGCCCCGTCGCCGTGTCGCACGGCGACCACGCCGACGACCTCCATCGCGACCAGTGCCTGGCTCACCGTGGCGCGGCTGACGCCGAGCCGGAGGGCGAGCTCGCGCTCGGGCGGCAGCCGGTCACCGACGGCGAGGCCGTCGTCTCGCACCCAGTCCAGGATCTGCTGCGCCACCTGCTCGTAGAGCCGGGGTCGCGTCACGGGTCGGAGGTCAGCCACGGACAGCACTCTATTGACAATCGGCCCGGTGACCTATTGGCTAAGCCACTGGTCCACGCACGTGAGCGTGGTCACTCCGTCTCGGAAGCAAAGGTTCGACGCCATGTCCCCAGAGTGGGTTTCCATCCTCGCGCTCGTCGCGCTGTTCGTCATCGGCACGGTGCTGCCGATCAACATGGGGGCACTGGCCTTCGTCGCCGCCTGGCTGGTGGGGATGTACTCCCTCGGCCTGGACGAGAAGGAGATCATCGGCGGCATCAGCGGCGACCTGGTCCTCACGCTGGTCGGCGTGACCTACCTGTTCGCGATCGCCAAGAACAACGGAACCGTGGACCTGATCGTGCGCGGCGCGGTCAAGCTGGTCCGCGGCCGGGTCGTGCTGATCCCCTGGGTGATGTTCTTCGTCACCGCGCTCCTGACCGCGATGGGCGCCGCCAGCCCGGCTGCCTGCGCGATCATCGGCCCGATCGCTCTCGGCTTCGCCGGCCGCCACAAGATCAGCCCGCTGATGATGGGCATGTTCGTGGTGCACGGCGCGCAGGCCGGCGGCTTCTCCCCGATCAGCATCTACGGCACGATCACCAACTCGGTGATGCGGGACGCCGACCTGCCGGTCTCCGAGATCGGCCTGTTCCTGACCAGCCTGGTCGTCAACCTCCTGATCGCCGTCGTGCTGTTCATCGCGCTCGGCGGCCGCAAGCTCGCCTCGCAGCGCATCGACCCCGACGACGACGCCGCGCCGTCCAGCCACGCCGCCGAGGCGGGTCCGACCGGCACCAGCCCGACCATCGTGCGCACCGGCGGTGCCGCCCCCGGCAGACCACCCAGACCACGCAGACCACGCAGACCACCCGGACCAGCGGCGGCGGCATGGCGATCGACCAGGTCGTCACGCTGGTCGCCTTCGTGCTCGTGGCCCTCGCGGCGCTGATCTTCGACCGCAACATCGGCTTCACCGCGATCACCGCCGCCGTCGTCCTGACCGCGCTGTTCCCCAAGCAGCAGAAGGGCGCCGTCTCCCAGGTGGCCTGGGCCACCGTGCTGCTCGTCGCCGGCGTCAGCACCTTCGCCACGATCCTCGAGACCGCCGGTGCACCGGAGTACGTCGGTACCTGGGCCGCCGGTCTGGGCGCGATCGCGCTGGGCGCACTGATCCTCTGCTACGTCGGCGGTGTCGTCTCGGCGTTCGCCAGCTCGACCGCCCTGCTGCCGATCATCATCCCGATCGCCGTACCCCTCATCGAGGCCGGAGGCATCTCCGCCGTCGCGCTGGTCGCGGCTCTCGCGGTCTCCAGCACGATCGTGGACGTCAGCCCGTTCAGCACCAACGGCGCACTGATGGTCGCCAACCGGCCGGACACCATCTCCGAGGAGTCGTTCTACAAGCAGATCCTCACCTACAGCAGCATCGTCGTCGTGGTCGGACCGCTGCTGGTCTGGGCCGCCGTCGTGCTCCCGAGCCAGTTCTGAGCAGGCCCGACTCATGAGCAACGGACCGCTGGACGGCGTCCTCGTCGTCGACCTCACCCGCGCCCTCGCGGGCCCGCACGCCACCATGATGATGGGCGACCTCGGTGCCCGCGTCGTCAAGGTCGAGGCCCCGGGCACCGGCGACGACACCCGCGGCTGGGGGCCGCCGTTCGTCGATCCGCCGGACGGCACCGAGGGCGGCCGGGAGTCGACGTACTTCCTCGCCGCCAACCGCAACAAGGAGTCGGTCACCCTCGACCTCAAGGCCGCCGAGGACCGCGAGGTGCTGCTCGCCCTGGTGAAGAAGGCCGACGTGCTGGTCGAGAACTTCCGGACCGGGGTCCTCGACCGGCTCGGGCTCGGCTTCGCCTCGCTGCAGAAGCTCAACCCCCGCTTGGTGATCCTCTCGATTACCGGCTTCGGCCACGACGGCCCGGAGGGCGGCCGCGCCGGCTACGACCAGATCGCCCAGGGCGAGGCCGGGCTGATGTCGCTGACCGGCTCCGGGCCCGACGACCCGCAGAAGGTGGGCGTGCCGATCTCGGACCTGCTGGCTGGGATGTACGGCGCCTACGGCGTCGTCTCGGCGCTCTACGAGCGCGAGCGCACCGGCGAGGGCACCGTCGTGCGCACGTCGCTGCTGGCCGCGACCGTGGGCGTGCACGCCTTCCAGGGCACCCGGTGGACGGTGGCCCACGAGGTCGGGCAGGCGCAGGGCAACCACCACGCGTCGATCGCGCCCTACGGCCTCTTCCACTGCGCCGACGGCACCGTGCAGATCGCGCTCGGCAGCGAGGGCCTGTGGCGTCGCTTCTGCGCGGGCTTCGACCTCGATCCCGAGACGCCGGGCCTCGCGACCAACTCCGAGCGGGTGGCCAACCGCGAGCAGTGCATCGCCTACGTCGAGCAGGCGTTCGCGTCGTACGACGCGGTCGGGCTGCTCGCGCGCCTGTCCGAGGTCGGCATCCCGTCGGGCAAGGTGCGTGCGCTCGACGAGGTCTACGCCTGGGACCAGGTCGCCAGCCAGGGCCTCACGATCGACGTCGAGCACGACACCCTCGGCGCGATCACGCTGCCCGGCCCGCCGCTGCGGTTCTTCGACCGCGCCGGCGACGAGGTCACCCGCACCGACCACGCCGCGCCGCCGCCGCTGGACGCCCAGGGCGAAGCCCTGCGGGCCGAGGCGCGAGACGCATGAGGCGCACGGCACGCGAGCTGATCGCGCAGGTGCTGGACGACTTCGTCTCCTGGGACCAGCCGGTCGACCACACCGGCTTCGACCAGGCGTACGTCGACCAGCTCGCCGCCGCTGCCTCGAGGTCCGGGTCGGACGAGGCCGTGCTGACCGGCCGCGGGTCGATCCGCGGGCACGAGGTCGCGGTCATCGTCGGGGAGTTCGGCTTCCTGGGCGGCTCCATCGGCCGCGAGACCAGCCGCCGGATCGTCGACGCCGTGCACCGCGCGACCCGGGAGCGGCTGCCGTTGGTCGCCACACCCTCGTCGGGCGGCACCCGGATGCAGGAGGGCACCCCGGCGTTCGTGGAGATGGTGACGATCTCGCGCGCCGTCGCCCGGCACAAGGCCGCGGGCCTTCCCTACCTGGTCTACCTCCGCCACCCCACCACCGGCGGAGTCTTCGCGTCCTGGGGGTCGCTGGGGCACGTGACCGTCGCGGAGCCCGGCGCACTGGTGGGCTTCCTCGGGCCGCTGGTCTACGAGGCGCTGCACGGCGAGGCGTTCCCGCAGGGCGTGCAGGTCGCGGAGAACCTCGTCGACAAGGGCGTGATCGACGCGGTCGTCCCGGTCGCGGAGCTGGCGGACGTGACCGCGCGGGTGCTGTCGCTGCTGACGCCCCGCGACCCCGGCCGACCGGCCGCGACGCCACCTCCGGTCGTCGCCCAGGTCGGTACGGCGTGGGAGTCGGTGCAGCTCACCCGGCGACTCGACCGCCCCGGTGTGCGCGAGCTGCTGCGCTTCGCCGCCGACGACGTGGTGCCGCTCAGCGGCACCGGCCACGGCGAGCACGAGGCCGGGCTGATGCTCGCGCTGACCAGCTTCGACGGCGTGCCGTGCGTACTGGTCGGGCAGGACCGCCGCTACCAGGTCGCCGGCCAGTCGATGGGGCCGGCAGCCCTGCGCGAGGCACGCCGCGGGATCCGGCTCGCCGACGAGCTCGGCCTGCCGCTGGTCGCGGTCATCGACACCCCCGGCGCCGACCTGTCACCGCGAGCCGAGGAGGGAGCCCTCGCCGGCGAGATCGCGCGCTGCCTGGTGGACCTCTCCGCGCTCCGGGTGCCGTCGGTCTCGGTGCTGCTCGGACAGGGCTGCGGTGGCGGCGCACTGGCGCTGCTGCCGGCCGACCGGGTCGTCGCGGCCCAGCACGCGTGGCTCTCGCCGCTGCCCCCTGAGGGCGCCAGCGCGATCATCCACCACGACGTGGAGCACGCGGCCGAGATGACGGTCCGTCAGCGCGTGGGGTCGCACGACCTCTTCGCGTCGGGCATCGTGCACGTCGTCGTACCCGAGGAGCCAGAGGCGCACCTCGACCCCGAGGGCTTCTCGCGCGCGATCGCCGCGGCCGTGGCCGAGCAGGTGCGGGTGCTGCACCACGAGCAGCTGGGGCGGCTGACGGCCTGAGGGCTACTTCTTGGCGAGGCGGCGCTGGTCGGTGCGCAGCGCCAGCACGTTGAGCGTCGCCCAGCCGAGGGTGACGCCGAGAACCTTGGTGCGGGTCTGCTCGTCGGGCGCCTTGACCGACAGCAGCACGCCGTCGGCGATGTCGAGCAGGATCCGGATGCGCATCGCGGTGGCGACGGTCTTGTCCGACCGGCCGAAGACGCCGAAGGCGCTCACGGCGAGGTCGCGGACGCCGTACGTCTGGGCGAGCAGGTCGTAGTCGGCGGCGTTCTTGGGATCGACAGCCTTGCCGAGGTGGCGCGGGTCGGCCAGGGCGTAGACGCCGTACGACGCGGTGGCGGTGGACATGAAGCGGCTCAGCGGAAAGCTCATGAGGTCGTCGTACCCAGCGGTGGACGTCTTCATCCGCCTCCGTGGGATGCGGTGGGTGATCTCACGTCGGGGAAGGATGCGTCGGGTGCGCGACGTTGGGTAGGGGAGAAGCACCCACGAACCGCGAAGGAGCCGCATGACCCACGTCCCGAACATCACGCTCAACAACGGTGTGGAGATTCCGCAGCTCGGCTTCGGCGTCTTCCAGATCGACCCCGACGAGACCAAGGACGCCACGCTGGCGGCGATCGAGGTCGGCTACCGGCACATCGACACCGCGCAGATGTACGGCAACGAGAAGCAGGTCGGCGAGGCCGTCCGAGCCTCCGGTGTCGACCGTGGTGAGCTCTTCGTCACCAGCAAGCTCAACAACAACAAGCACGCGTACGACGACGCGCTCGCCGCCTTCGACCAGACGCTGGCCGACCTGGACATCGACTACGTCGACCTGTTCCTGGTGCACTGGCCGCTGCCCACCGTCGGTGACTACACCGAGACGTGGAAGGCGATGGAGAAGATGTACGAGTCCGGCAAGGTGCGGGCCATCGGCGTCTCCAACTTCCAGCCGACCCACCTCAACCGGCTCGCGAACGAGACCACGATCACCCCGGCGGTCAACCAGGTCGAGGTGCACCCCTACCTCACCAACGAGGAGATCCGGGCCTACGACCAGGAGCACGGCATCGCCACCGAGGCCTGGTCGCCGATCGCCCAGGGCAAGGTGCTCGACGACCCGACGATCGTGCGGATCGCCGAGGCGCACGGCAAGTCTCCGGCCCAGGTCACCCTGCGCTGGCACCTGCAGCGCGGCGACATCGTCTTCCCGAAGTCGGTGACGCGTGCCCGGGTGGAGGAGAACTTCGACGTCTTCGACTTCGAGCTCTCCGGAACCGACCTCACCGACATCACGATGCTGGACAAGGGCGAGCGCACCGGGCCCGACCCGGACACGTTCGACTACGTCCCCGCCTGACCGCCCCCGCCCCCGATTCGTCTGCGATCTGGCGGGTCCGCGCCGTGGAGTGATCGCAGACGAATCGGGGGTCAGCGGGTGGTGACGACGACCTTCGTGCCGCGGCCCGTGAAGTCCCAGATCCGGTAGGACATCGCGCGGCTCACCCGGATGCAACCGTGCGAGGCCTTGAGGTTGGTGCCGAGCAGCAGGTCGGCGTGGATCTGGGCACCGTTGGAGCGGTACTGCGGAATCCGGTGGAAGCCGATGCCGCACGGTGCGAAGCGGGTGAAGTTCTGCAGGCGCAGCCGGCCGCTGGCATCGGAGTTGTTGCGGATCTTCGCGGCCCGGCCGCACTTGGCTCCGGCGCTGTAGGTGCCGGCGCGCAGGTAGGCCGGGTTGTCGATGACCGGCCCCTGCGCCACGACGCCGCCGGTCGAGGACACCAGCCACACGTAGTTCTGGCGCTGGCTGATCACGATCCGGCGTCCCGATCCGGCCGGGACGGGCCGACGGTCGCACCGCACCTGCTGGTCGGCGCCGAGCCGCTGCCGGGTGTCGTCGTTGAGCGCGCCGGTCTGGGCGAGCCCGTTCGCCGCCTGGAAGCGGATCACGGCCGCCCGGGTCCACGTGCCCATCGACCCGTCGACCGGCCCGGCGTCGCAGCCGAGCTCGTTGAGCCGTCGCTGACCCGCGCGGGTGTCCTCGTCGGCGTGCGCCGGTCCGGCCACGAGCAGGGACAGGACCAGGCCGAGGACGAGCAGCAGCGCGCGCATGGGATCACCGTAAGCCTGCTTTGCCAGGCGTGGCGACGGTTTGCCAGCGTCGTACGCCTGCTTGAGCGTCCATAACCCCGCGTTACAAGCAGCCGGGGGGCGGGGCGGCGGGGGTCAGGACTCCCAGGCGACCAGGGTCGCGCGGGCGCCGTGGTCGCGCAGCGAGTCCAGGGCGGCGACGTAGACCTGGGTGAAGCGCTCGTCGTCGACGAGGTCGCCGAACAGGTCGGGGTCGCGCAGGAAGGCCAGCCGGTCGGTGCCCTGCGCGGCGGCGCGCGCCGTGACGCCCTCCTTGCGGCGGTCGACGACCTCGATCGGCTCGCCCTGCTCGTCGACGCCCTCGGCATAGCGCGCCCAGCTCGCGACCACCAGCGCGGACCGCTTCACCGGGCCGCCGAGCGCGAGCTCCTCACGGATGACGGGCACCAGCCACTTGGGGATCCGGTCGGAGCTCTCGGCGCACAGCCGCGCGAGGGTGTCGCGGATCTCGGGGTTGGCGAAGCGCTCGATCAGCTGCTGCTGGTACGTCGCCAGGTCGACGCCCGGCACGGGGGCTAGCGTCGGCGTGGCCTCGTCGCGCATGTAGCCGAGCAGGAACCCGGTGAACAGCTCGTCGCTGCACACCTCGTGGGCGTAGCGGTAGCCGGCCAGGTAGCCGAGGTAGCACAGCGCCTGGTGGCTCGCGTTGAGCAGCCGCAGCTTCATCAGCTCGTAGGGCTCGACGTCGGGCACCAGCTGCACGCCGACCGCGTCGAACGGCGGCCGCCCGGAGGGGAAGCGGTCCTCCAGGGCCCACTGCGTGAACGGCTCGCACACCACCGGCCAGCCGTCTGCGACGTCGAAGTGCTCGGCCAGCGTCGCGCGGTCGTCGTCGGTGGTCACGGGCGTGATCCGGTCGACCATCGAGTTGGGGAAGGGGACGTGCTCCTCGAGCCAGTCGGCGAGGTCGGCGTCCTTGAGCCGGGCGAACGCGCCGATCATCTTGTGCGCCACCTCGCCGTTGCCCTGGATGTTGTCGCACGACATCACCGTGAACGGCTCGACGCCGGCCTCGCGTCGGCGCCGCAACGCCTCCACGATGAAGCCGAACGCCGTGCTCGGCACGGCGCCGTCGGCCAGGTCGGCCTGGATCGAGGGGTCGGAGGCGTCGAACTCACCGGTCGCCTGGTTGACCAGGTAGCCGCCCTCGGTGATCGTCAGCGACACGATCCGGGTCGCCGGGTCCGAGAGCACCCGCAGCACCGCCTCCGGGTCGGCGGGCGCGAAGAGGTAGTCCACGATCGAGCCGATCACCCGCGGGTGCATGGTGCCGTCCGGGTCCTTGACGACCAGCGTGTAGAGGCAGTCCTGGGCGTGCAGCACATCGTGCATCGCCTTGTCGCCGGGCATCAGCCCGACGCCGGTGATGCCCCAGTCGTGCGCCTGGCCGTCGTTCATCAGCGTGTCGAGGTACATCGCCTGGTGCGCGCGGTGGAAGCCGCCCACCCCGAAGTGCACGATGCCGGAGGTCACCTGCGCGCGGTCGTACGTCGGCACCGCCACGCCCTCGCCCAGGGAGGCGAGCGTGTCCTGGTTGATCTGGGTCGGCTCGGTCATCTGCGTCTGCCTCTCGTCGGGGTGGTCAGTCGATGTGGATCAGCACGTCGGCGGCCGCGCGGGTGCGCGCGACGAGCTCGGCGTTGGCCTGGTCGGAGACGGTGGCCCAGCGGTGCGCCACCTCGGGTGACTTCCCGTGGCTCACGTGGCGTTGCACGAGCCGCCCGATGCGGACGGACTCGTCGACCTCGACGAACCACCCCTCGTCGAGCAGCGGCAGCACGTCGCTCCAGCCCGGCGCGTCGTGCAGCAGGTAGTTGCCCTCGGTGACGACCAGCCGGTGCTCGGGGCGTACGGCGATCGCGCCCGCCACGGACTCCTCCCGGTCGCGCACGAACTCGGGGGCGTAGACGACGCCCGTCTCGCCACTGCCCGGCCGGAGCCGCCGCAGCAGGGAGACGTAGCCGGCGACGTCGAAGGTGTCCGGCGCCCCCTTGCGGTCGTGGCGACCGAGCCGGACCAGCTCGTCGTCGTGCAGGTGGAAGCCGTCCATCGGCACCACGACCGCGGACTCCCCGACGGCGGCGGCCAGCGCGGCGGCGATCGTGGACTTGCCGGCGCCGGGGGCGCCGGTGATGCCGATGATCGCCCGACCACTCTCGGTCAGGCGCCGGGCCCGCGCCACCAGGGCGGGGTCGAGATCGCTCACGAGCCACTCTCCTGGTCGGGTCGCACGACCGGCTTCACCGTCGTGGGGTCGGTGCGGGCGACGGTGAGCGCGGTGCGGACGTCGTCGAGGCCGTAGTGGCCGGTGACGAGCCGGTCCAGCTGCACCCGTCCCGTCGCCGCGAGGGCGATCGCGGCCGGCCAGGTGTGGGCGTAGCGGAAGGTGCCGGTGACCGTGAGCTCGCGCTCCTGGATGCGGGACAGGGGGAGCGGGATCTCGTCGCCGCCCATGCCCACGAGCACCACCGTCCCCGCGGGTGCGACGGCGCGCACGGCATCGGCCGTGGCCGCCGGGTGACCGGAGCACTCCAGCAGCACGTCCGCGGCCAGACCGGTGTCGGCGACGCTCGTGGAGCCGGTGTCGAGCACGTCGGTGGCGCCGAGCTCCTGGGCGATCGCCAACCGGTGCGGGTTGACGTCGGTGACGACCACCGACGCCGCGCCGAGAGCGAGCGCGGCCTGGGCCGCGACGAGCCCGACCGGGCCCGCGCCGGTGACGAGCACCCGCGATCCGGCACCGACCCCGCCCTTGCGGCAGGCCCAGAGACCGACCGACAGCGGCTCCAGCAGCGCGGCGGCGTCGTCGCTCAGGGTGTCGGGCACCGGGTGCGCGAACTGCTCGTGCACGGTGACCAGCTCGGCGAACGCGCCATCGACCGGCGGGGTCGCGTAGAACCGCATGCCCTCACACAGGTTGTAGCGACCGGCCAGGCACTGGGCGCAGGAGAAGTCCGGCACGCCGGGCTCGACCGACACCCGCTGCCCGACCTGGAGCCGGCTGACCGACCCGCCCACGGCCTCGACCACGCCGGACGCCTCGTGCCCGAGGACGAGCGGCTGGTCGACGACGTAGCTGCCGATCCGACCGTGCTCGAAGTAGTGCACGTCCGACCCGCACACCCCGACGGCCGCGACGCGCACCAGCACGTCGTACGCACCGGGGACGGGGTCGGGACGCTCCTCGACCGCGAGGTCGCCGGCCCCGCGCAGCACGCTCACCCGCATCGCGGGCTACTTGACCGCGCCGAGCGACAGGCCGCGCACGAGCTTGTCCTGGGCGGCGAACCCGGCGATCAGCACCGGCAGGGACACCAGGGTGGCGGCCGCGCACAGCTTGGCGAGGAACAGCCCTTGGCTGGAGATGAAGCTGACCAGGAAGATCGGTGCGGTCGCCGACACGGTCGCGGTGAGGTTGACCGCGAACATGAACTCGTTCCAGCTGAAGATGAAGCAGATCAGGCTGGTCGCCGCGAGCCCGGGCGCCGTCATCGGCACCACGATGCTGATCAACGTGCGGGTCAGGCTGGCGCCGTCCACCTGTGCGGCCTCCAGCACCTCCTTGGGCACCTCGGCCAGGAACGACTGCATCATCCAGACCGCGATCGGCAGGTTCATCGAGGTGTAGAGGATCACCAGCGTGTAGACGTTGTCGAGCATCCCGACCTGCTTGACGATCAGGTAGACCGGCAGCAGCGCGGCGATCGGCGGCAGGAACTTCGTGGACAGGAAGAAGAACATCACGTCGGTCCACTTCTCGACCGGCTTGATGGCCAGGGCGTACGCCGCGGGCACGGCCAGGGCGAGCACCAGGAGCGTCGAGACGATCGAGGCCGTCGCGGAGTTGATCAGGAACGAGGAGACGCCTCGGTCGAAGACCAGACCGTAGTTGTCGAGGGTCAGCGGCGCGAAGATCGACGGCGGGTTGGTCGCCGCGTCGGACTCCTTGTGCAGCGAGGTCAGGACCATCCACGCCACCGGTGCGAAGAAGATCAGCGTGAGCAGCCAGGCCAGGAACGTCCACCAGGGACTGGCCGGGGCGGACATGTCGTCGTTGACCTTCTTGGCCCGGCGGCGCTTCTCGGCGGGCGGCACGTTGCCGGTGGTGCTCGGGGGGGCTTCGGTCGTGGTGGTCATCGTGCGTTCTCCTCGCTGAACAGGGACGAGATGGTGCGCAGGGCGAAGGTCGCGACGAGGATCGTCCCGATCACCACGACGACGCCGGCCGCTGCTGCCTCGCCGTACTCGTACTTGCGGAACATCGTCAGGTAGATCTCGTAGGGCAGGTTGGTCGTGGCCGACCCGGGGCCGCCCTGGGTGATCGTGAAGATCGCGTCGAAGGTCTGGACGACGTAGATGGAGCCGAGCAGCGCGGACAGCTCGAGGTACTGACGCAGGTGCGGCAGCGTGATGAAGCGGAAGGTCTGGAAGCCGTCGGCGCGGTCGATCTTCGCGGCCTCGAGCACGTCACCCGGCTGCGCCTGCAGGCCGGCGAGCAGGATTAGCATCATGAACGGCGTCCACTGCCACACCAGGGCCGCGATCACCGCGGGCATGGGCGTGGACGACACGTAGTCGACCACCGGACCCTGGGCCCCGAACAGGCCGTAGAGCCAGTTGAGGGCACCGTTGAACAGGCCGTAGTCGGGGTTGTAGAGCGCGTGCTTCCACAGCAGCGCGGAGGCCACCGGCATCACCAGGAAGGGTGCGATGAGCAGGGTGCGTGCGACGCCGCGGCCGGGGAACTTCTTGTCCAGCAGGACGGCGAGCGCCAGGCCGATCATCAGGCTGATGACGACCACCGACGCGGTCAGCACGATCGTGTTGACGACCGCGTGCCGGAGCCGGGTGTCGGTGAACACGGTGGCGTAGTTGCCGAACCCGGAGAACGACTCGAACTTGCCGAAGCCCAGGAAGTTCTTGTCACCGGGCTGCAGGACGTTCCAGTTCAGCGAGGAGATCGCCAGCGTCAGCACGAAGGGGACCTGGGTCACGACGATCGTGAAGATCAGGGCGGGCAGCAGGGGGCCGCGGCGGCGCCAGCGCTCGGCGCGGGTCATGGACGAGGCAGGCTTCTTACGTCCGCCGCGGTGCTTGTCTTTGTCGGGACCGGACGGACCGCTGGTCTCGGCCGGTGGTGCCTGGACGCTCATGGTTCCTCCGCTGTGCTGCCGGGTGCGCTGCTGCGAGTAGGGGTGCCGGTGCGGGATGGGCGGACGAGCCGCCCACCCCGCACCGGACGGGGTCGGGACCTACTGGCCCTGGTACTCCTGGGCAATCTTCTCGGCCTGGGCCTGGCCCTTGGAGAGCGCTTCCTCCACGGTGCCGCGCCCGGCGATCGCCGCGGCGATGTCCTGGCTGACCTTGGTGCCGAGGTCCTGGAACTCCGGGATGTCGACGAACTGGACGCCGATGGTCGGCCGCGGCTGCACGCCCGGGTTCTCCGGGTCGGCCTCCTCGATCGACTTCAGCGTCATCTCACCGAAGGCCTCAGAGGCCTTCTGGTACTCCGGGATGGAGTAGGTGCTGGTGCGCTTGCCGGCGGGCAGACGCGACCAGCCGAGCTCCTCGCCGACGAGCTTCTCGTAGTCCTTGCTGGACGCCCAGAGCATGAACTTGGCAGCCGAGTCGGCCTTCTTGGTCGTCTTCGGCATCGCCCAGGCCCAGGTCCACAGCCAGCCCGACGAGTCGGTCTTCACGACCGGGGCGTGCGCGTAGCCGACCTTGCCGGCGACGTTGCTGACGTTGGGGTCCTCGAGCGAGCCCGCGGCCGACGTGGCGTCGTACCACATGGCGACCTTGCTCTGGCTCATCGCATTGAGGCACTCGGTGAAGCCGGCCTGCGAGGCGCCGGGCTCACCGTGGGCCTTGACCAGGTCGACGTAGAAGTTGACGGCCTCGGTGAACTCCGGGGAGTCCACCTGGGCCTCCCAGTCCTCGGTGAACCAGGTGCCGCCGAACGTGTTGACGACCGTGGTCAGCGGCGCGAACATCTCGCCCCAGCCCGGGAGACCACGCAGGCAGATGCCCTTCATGCCCGGCTCGGCGCCGTCGACCTTGGCCGCGATGTCCGCGACCTGCTGCCACGTCGGGCGCTCGGGCATGTCGATGCCCTCCTTCTCCAGGACGTCCTTGCGGTACATCAGGAAGGAGGACTCGCCGTAGAACGGCACGGCGTAGAGCTTGCCGTCCTCGCCCGACAGCGACTTGACCATCGGGTCGAGCAGGTCGCCCTTGTCGAAGGAGGAGTCCTCGTCGGCGTAGGTGTCCATCGGGTTGAGCCAGTCCTGCTTGGCCCAGATCGGCACCTCGTAGGCGCCGACGGTGGCGACGTCGTACTGGCCGGCGCCGGTCGCGACGTCCTGCGTCACCTTGTCGCGCAGCTCGTTCTCTGGGAGGACGGTGAAGTTCACCTTGATGCCGGTGTCCTTGGTGAAGCTGTCCTTGGTCAGCTTCTGGATGTCCTCCATCTGCGGGTTGCCGACCATCAGGACGTTGATCGACTTGGCGTCCTCGCCTCCGCCGCCTCCGCCGCCGCCAGCGCCCGCGCAACCGGACAGGGCCATGCCTGCCACGGCGGGCAGCGCCATCGCCATCGCGATCCTTCGTGTGGACCTGTTCACCACTGTTACCTCCGGTTTGCCCGCCGAGCTGGTGCTCGGGCGCTGGGTGCTGTTTCTTCTTCAGGCCCGGACCACATGGGGTCCGAGCACCGAGAACCGCCGCGCCTCCCCGGGGCTGAGCCCGGAGTCGGTCACGAGGGTCTCGAAGTCAGAGATCGCGGCGAAGCGGCAGAAGCTCGCTGCGCCGAACTTGGTGTGCAGGCCGACGAAAACCCTGCGCCGGGCCCGCTCGACGACCAGCTGCTTGACCGCGGCGACCGCCGGGTCGGGCGTGGTGAGTCCGTGCTCGCGAGAGATGCCGTTGGCCCCGATGAAGGCGAGGTCGATGACCAGCTCGCCGAGCATCTTCAGCGCCCAGTGGTCGACGACGGCCAGGGTGCGCCCACGGAGCCGGCCCCCGAGCATGATGACGGTGACGTGGGGCGTCTCCGCCAACGCGCTCGCCGCCAGCAGCGACGAGGTCACGACGGTCACCTTGGACTCCGGTCGCAGCGCCTCGGCGACGAACTGAGGGGTGACCCCTTCGTCGATGTAGATCGTCTCGGCCCCGTGCAGCCGCTCCGCGGCGGCCGTGGCGATCCGGCGCTTCTCGGCCACCAGCGAGGTCGAGCGGTGCTTGATGTTGCTCTCGAAGCCCGCGCTCTCGACGGGGTAGGCGCCCCCGTGCACCCGCTGCAGCACCCCGCGACCGACAAGCTCACGCAGGTCGCGCCGCACGGTCTCGGCAGCCACCTCCAGCTCGTGGGAGAGGTCGCCGACCTCGACCCGGCCGTTGGCTCGAGCGCGGGTCAGGATCTGGCGCTGACGCTCCTCAGCCCTCATGACCCACCTCCCCGTCGCTTGACCGGCCGGGTCGCCCGGCTCGCTGTGTCTGGTGTGACGTGTGCCACGCGGTCAGTCTGCATGAGGGTTCGGTCATCACCGAGTCCGAGTGGGCATGCTTTCCGGACCGGTTTCTGTGGCCTTGGCTGCGTGAAATCTGCATATTGATCGACTCCCTGAGCGTGATAAGCGATCGGACGCCGCCTGTGTGCGAGCCCGGTTGGGGTCGAGTCTATGACCGAACGGGCACGCCGATCGGCTCGCGGGGGATGGTGAGGCGGTCTGAGGTCCGCAATCAGGCCTGACGGGCAGCCAGGGCCCTGATCCGCCGGGTGAGCTCGGCGGGCGTGAACGGCTTGATCAGGTAGTCGTCGGCACCGGCGGCGTAGCCCGCCGTGACGTCCTGCTCACTCGCGCGAGCGGTCAGCAGCATCACCCGCGTGGCGCGCAGCGTCTCGTCGGCGCGGATCCGCCGACAGACCTCCAGACCACTGACCTCGCCCGGCATGCTGACGTCGAGCAGCAGCAGCGCGGGGCGTACGCGACGGCAGGCGGCCAGTGCGGCGAGCCCGTCGGCGGCGGCGACGCTGTGCCATCCCTGGTCGGTGAGGATCAGCTCGATCAGCTCGCGGATGTCGCGGTTGTCCTCGGCGATCACGACCGTCGTCGCGTCGGTGCGTCCTTCGCCGTCCGGCACTGCGTCCCCGTCCCCCGGTGTCGCTGCTCGTCTACTGCTCGGTGTGCTGCGTCCGCGCGCTGTCGGAACTCCTGACTCCAGTGTGCGCCGTGCCGGCCCCGGGCGACAGGGCGGCGCGAGCGGTGCGCTCGTCGTCGCCCCCGTCCCCGAGCGCCGAGCGGACGTCTGAGGCGAGGCCGCCGGCGCGGTCGACGAGGTGCCGGCTGCGCCGCAGCTGCGCCAGCACCTGCTCGACGTCCGGCGTCGCGTCGAGGCGTCCCGCCCGCTCGGCGGCGAGATGGATGGCCAGGTGCAGGGCGGTCAGCACGTTGTTCAGGTCGTGCACCGCCTCCGTCGCGAGCGAGGCACCGGGTCGTCGTACCGAGCCGCCCTCGGCGGCACCCGAGGCCGGCTCGGTCAGCCACCGGTAGCCGGCGCCGCTCTCGGTGCGCAGGTAGCGAGGCGTGGAGGCGTCGTCGCGGATCTTGGCCCGCAGGGAGCGGATGTGCGTGCGGAGCGCCTGCCGGCTCTCGTCGCCGTGCCCCGACCCCCACACCCGGGCCAGCAGCCAGCGGTGGGTGAGCAGCTTGCCGGGATGGGTGACCATCGCTTCCAACAGCTGCCACTCGGTCGGCGTCAGCCGCACCTGCTCGCCGTCGATGTCCAGCGATCCGCGGGTCAGGTCGACCACCAGGTCGCCGATCTCGAGACGGCTGCGGGCCTCGTCGCGGACCGTGCGGCGGCGCAGCGCGCGGAGCCGGGCGATCAGCTCGGGGAACCCGAACGGCTTCTGCAGGAAGTCGTCCGCCCCCGCATCGAGCGCCGCGACCTTGCGCTCCTCGTCGGTGTCGCCGGAGAGGATCAGGATGGGTACGTCGAGCCAGCCGCGCAGCCGGCGGACCACCTCGACGCCGTCCATGTCCGGCAGCCAGAGGTCGAGCACGACGAGGTCGGGGGCCTGGGTGGCGGCGAGGTCGACCGCCTCGGTGCCGCTGCTGGCGGGCACGACGCGCTCACCCTGACCCTCCAGGGCGCGGCGCAGGGCATGGAGGACCTGAGGCTCGTCGTCCACCACCAGCACGGTCGCCATCACTTGATGGTAGGCCTCGGGCTCGCGGGCCTTCACGACTTCCTCATGCGACCGGCCGGTCTACCGCATGCCTTCCTCACGGCAGGTGCGTCACACTCGACCTGCAAGACAGCCGGGCAGCACGGTCCGCCTCCCCCGTCGGACTGCCCGCGCCCGGCTGTCTTCCCCTGGGAGGGGGTTCGGCGCCCACGATCCCCCCTCGTGGGCGCCGAACTTGTCTCGGCACGTCCCGGTCGCCGTCCGCCCGGCCCTCCGGCTGGTCCGGAGCCCCGGCAGATCGCTGCGTACCCTTTCGCCCGCCGCGGCGTTAGGTGGGCATGGGAGCGCCGTCCCCGGGAGCGCAGGCACCCGCACACGTGGCCCTGGGGCATGCGCCGACCCAGCCGCCGATCCAGCCGCCTACCCAGCGGTCGGCCCAACCGTTGGCCCAACGGGTGCTGGGCCGGGTCGACGCCCTGACCGACCGGCTCGTCACGGTCATCGGCACGCAGAACCCTGGCTACCGCTCGGTCGAGGTGGTCGCGCCCGACGACCTGTGGCGCTCGTGCCACGACAACCTCACCCGGGTGCTGCAGCTGGTGGTGCTCGCGGACCGGCCGGCCCACGACGTCCACTACGACGCCGCGCGGGACACCGGACGTCGCCGGGCCGAGCAGGGCCTGCCGCTCGACGACCTGCTGCGGTCCTTCCGGCTGGGTGGTCGGCTGGTCTGGGAGGCGATCGTCGACGAGGCCCGCTCGACGCCGACGGTCGAGGACTCCCACCTGCTCGACGTCGGCACCCGGGTCTGGGAGGTGGTCGACCGGACCTCGGCGGAGGTGGCCGCGGCCTACCACGACGCCGAGCGCGGCCTGGTCCGTGCCGACGAGCAACGCCGTACGTCGGTCTGGGCAGCGCTGCTCGCGGGCGCCGGCGACGACGCCGGGCTCGTCTTCGAGGCGGCGCGCCTGCTCGGCGTCCCCGTCGACGCGACGTACGTCGTCGTGGTCGGTGAGCCCGGCACCCGCGACAGCGGCGCCGCCCAACGGCTCGAGGACCGGCTCGCCGCGGACGGCGTCACCTCGACGTGGCAGGCGCACGGCGGTGGCCTGGTCGGGCTGGTGGTGTCCTCCCTCGTCCCCGGCAAGGTGGACACCACGATGGCGCTGCTGACCCGTCACCTCGAGGTCCGGGCCGGAGTCTCGCCGCCCTTCGGTGGGCTGCTCGGGGTCGACGCCGGCTTCCGGCAGGCCACGCTGGCGTTGCGCACCCTCCGACCGCGGGACCGGGTCGCGGCCCTGGACGAGCGGCTCCCCGAGGCGCTGCTGCTGAACGCACCGGAGCTGAGCGAGCGGCTGGTCGCCACCTGGCTGGGCCCGCTGCTGGCGCTGCCGTCGGTCGAGCAGGCGCCACTGCTCGACACGTTGCACGCCTGGGTGGAGACGTCGGGGTCGGCGAGCCGCACCGCGGAGGCGGTGCACTGCCACCGCAACACCGTGCTCAACCGGCTGCGCCGGCTCAACCGGTTGCTGGAGCCCACCGGGCACGACCTGAGCGCGAGCACCCCGGTCGAGCTGGCCCTGGCGCTGCGCGCGCACCGGCTGACGTCTCGCTGACCGGCTCCTGGGGTAGGTCGGTTCAGCTGCGCCGACCGGTGTCGTAGTCGAGGTACGGCGAGAGCCGCGTCCCCGCCTCGGCCCACTCCCGGGGCAGCGTCACCCCCCAGACGTCGGACGTCGCGATCGTGCGCAGCACCTCGAGCGAGAGCGGTGGCGCCTTCCGGACGGCGGCGTCGGTCTTCTCGAACTCCGAGGCGTTGGTGCTGGCGACCACGACCCGCAGCTGTGAGGTCCGGTGGAAGACGTCGACGTGCCGGTCGACGGCGTCACCGTGGTGCACCTCGTAGGACACGACGGTCATGCCGTCCCACCGGTCGACGCGGCAGCGGACCCGGTCGTCGCGGCAGGAGAAGAACAGCCGGCCCTGCTGGTCCGGCTCGTCGGGGCCGAACCCGTTCTGCACGTTGATCCGCACGGGCGTTCCTGCACCGCCCGAGGACGGTGTCCAGGTGAAGGTCGCGTAGGTCTGGGGGGCCACCTCCACGCGGCCGTCCGCCGGCGGTTGTCCCTGACCGCCGAAGGCGGAGGCCTCGCCGTCGGCGAGCTGGTTGACCAGGTCGACCAGACCGACGGTGGTGGCGCGGCCGGTGATCGGCGACCGGACCCCGGTGGGCACGACCAGGGTGCCGTCGCCGCGCGTTGGAGCCGACGTCGGCGCCGGCGCCGGCGTTTGCGTGGGCGCCGGCGTGGGCGCCGGCGTGGGCGTCGCGTCGGCGGGGGCGGTGGTCTCCCCGGTTGCCGGTCCGGCCGTCTCGGTCCGGCCGGGTGCCAGCGCCAGTCCGCCGCCGAGGACGGCGGCGACCGCGACGGCGCTGGTGGCCGTGAGCAGGCGCCGGCGCAGCCGGATCCGCGAGCCGTGCCGCCGCGCGTCGCTGGTCAGGCGGTCGAGGTCGAGACCGAGGTCGCCGACGACCGCGTCGAAGCGGGCGGACAGGTCGTCGTCGTGGTCGGTGCCAGGGGTGCTCATCGGGGTCTCCTCAGGCTCGCTGGTCGGCGACCAGGTCGGGGAAGTCGGTGTCCAGGACCTCGCGCAGCCGCTGGGTTGCCCGGGTCGTCCGGGTGCGCACGGCACCCGGTGAGATCCCCAGGTCGGCCGCGGTCTGCGCCACGCTCCGGTCCTCCCAGTAGCGCAGCACCAGCACCGCCCGATCGGTGCGCGACAGCATCCGGAGGCCGGCCAGCAGCGCCAGCCGGGTGCTGGGGTCCTGCGCAGCGACGGCTCGCTCCGGCAGCGTGTCGACCGGTGTCTCGCCGCTGCGCCTCAGCCGTCGGTGCGACAGGTAGGTGTTGACCAGGACCGTGCGGAGGTAGGCGTGCGGGCTGTCGGCGCGACGTACCTTGCCCCAGCTGGCGAACGCCTTGGCGTACGTCGTCTGGGTCAGGTCCTCGGCCAGGTGCCAGTCGCCGCACAGAAGCAGCGCCGTGCGGAACGTCTGGTTGCCGGTCGTCGCGACCAGCTGCTCGAACGAACCGGGTGCATGCTCCCCGAACTCCACGTCGCCCCCCGAGTAGCGCTCTCGCCGTTGCTGTCCCCCTCTTGACGCGCGAGGGTCCCGGCGGCGTTACCTCATCACACCGGGACCCGGCCCCGCACGGTCGTCGCGACGGCGCTCTCACCCACCGGTCGGTGAGACACAGGCCTGAAACGCCGCCGTGAAACAGTGTCGGGGTGCGCGTCCTCCGAACCGGTCTGACCCCGCTCAAGGGGAGCCGACACCTCGGCCTCCCCTGCGTCGACCTGACGCTGGACGGCCCCGTCGGGGACCGGGTCTTCTGCCTCGTCGACCGGGAGCGCGCCCAGGTGCTGCGGACCGTGGAGAACGCCTCGCTCCTGCAGGCCCGGGTCGGCTACTCCGGCGGCGTGCTGAGCGCCGAGCTGCCCTCGGGCACCGTCAGCGGGACGCCGGCCCCGACCGGTGAGAGCGTCAAGGTCGACTACTGGGGGCGGACCGCCGCCGTCGACGTGCACGCCGGGCCCTGGGCCGACGCGTTCGCGGCACACCTCGGCCGCGCGCCGGGCAGCCTGGTCCTGGGACGGGTCGCCGCCCCGGGCGAGGTCGTCTACGGCGCCTCCGTGTCGCTGGTGACCACCGCGTCGCTGGCCGACCTGTCCGAGCGCGCCGGTGCCGACGTCCCCGACGTGCAGCTGCGGGCGACCTTCACGATCGAGACCGACACGCCGTACGTCGAGGACGGCTGGGCCGGACGGCGGATCGCCCTGGGCGAGGCGGAGGTCGAGGTCCGCGGACCGATCCCGCGGTGCGTCGTCATCGACCTCGACCCGGAGACCGGCGCGCGCCGCACCTACGCGCTGAGCGCGCTGGCCGACTATCGTCGGCGCGAGAGCGACGTGTACTTCGGGGTCGATGCCGTCGTCACGCGCCCGGGGCGCGTCACGGTCGGCGACCCGGTCGTCGCACGTCAGAGGGAGCAGAGCTGAGATGCCCTACCTGCTGCGCGTGGAACTCCCCGACGTGCCCGGCTCACTGGGCCGGGTCGCCACCGCCATCGGCGAGGCCGGCGGCGACATCGAGGCCATCGAGATCGTGGAGCACCGGCAGGACGGCACCGCGGTCGACGACGTGCTGCTGGAGACGGCCCCGGGCGTCATGCCCGACTCGCTGGTCTCGGCCTGCAACCAGCTGGACGGCGTGCAGGTGCTGTGGATCTCGCGCTACGGCGCCGGCGGCAACCTGTTCCTCGACCTCGAGGCCGTCGAGGCGCTGACCGCCAACCCCGCGACGGCGCTCGACGAGCTCGTCGACCTGCTGCCGATCACCTTCCGCTCGGACTGGGGGATGCGGATCCGTCGGGACGGGGACACCCTGACCGTGCTGCACCGGACGTCCGCCGCCCCGGAGCGCATCGACGGCGCACCCGGGTGGTTCCCCGCCGAGCACGCCCGGCGCCTGGACCTGCCGCCCGACTGGGAGCAGCGCAACGACGGCACCCTGCTGGCCGGGGCCCCGATCGGGGACGCCGACCACCTGCTGGTCTTCGGTCGCCGGGGCGGCCCCGACGTGCTCGACAGCGAGCTCGCCCGACTCGGCCACCTCGCGGCGTTGGCGGTCACGATCGCGACGGCTGGTCGCTGACGTGGCCGCCGCTGAGCTGTCCGGGCCGATCGGGGTCACCGGCTCCACGGGCCGGCTCGGCGGGCGCATCGCCCGGCGACTGGCCGACGCGGGTGTCGCGCAGCGTCTGCTGTGCCGCACGCCTGCGCACGCACCGGATCTTCCCCGCACCCAGGTCGTGCCGGCGTCGTACGACGACACGGACGCCGTACGACGCGCGCTCGAGGGCATCGAGGTCGCGCTGATGGTCTCCGGGGCGGAGAGCGCGACCCGGCTCGCGGAGCACCGCAGCTTCGTGGACGCGGCGGCCGCGGCGGGGGTCGCGCACCTGGTCTACATCTCGTTCTACGGGGCGGCGCCCGACGCGACGTTCACGCTGGCCCGCGACCACCACGCGACCGAGCAGCACATCGCGGACTCGGGAATGACCTGGACGCACCTGCGCGACAACCTCTACCTCGACTTCCTCCCGCTGCTCGCCGACGACGCCGGCGTGATCCGCGGACCCGGTGGCGACGGACGGGTGGCCGCCGTGGCGCAGGACGACATCGCCGACGCAGCGTCGGCGGTGCTGCGGGACCCGGGCGCCCACGCGGGACGGACCTACTCGCTGACCGGCCCCGAGGCGATCACCCTGGGGGAGGCCGCCGCCACGATGACCCGGCTGCTCGGCCGCGGCATCACCTTCCACGACGAGACGCTGGAGGAGGCCTACGCGTCGCGGGCGTCGTACGGTGCACCCGACTGGCAGGTCGACGCCTGGGTGAGCACCTACACGTCGATCGCCGCTGGAGAGCTGGCCGGCGTCACCGGCGACGTCGAGCAACTCACCGGCCACCCGCCGAGGTCGCTCGCGGACCTGCTCGCCCGATGAGCCGCAGCCGCACCCGCGTGGCGCTCGCCACGCGCTGGGACCCGCTCACCGTCGGCATCGACATCGGCGGCACCAAGGTGCTCGGCGGTGTCGTGGACTCCGGGGGGCGGGTGCTCGCGCGGCTGCGCGCTGCCACCCCCGGGCACAGCCCGCGCGAGGTCGAGGACACCATCGTCGCCGTGGTGCGCGAGCTTGCGCAGGAGCACGACGTCGCCGCGGTCGGCATCGGCGCGGCCGGCTTCGTGGACGCCGCCCGTTCGCGCGTCACGTTCTCCCCGCACCTGGCCTGGCGCGACGAGCCGCTGCGCGACGCGCTGCTCGAGCGGATCGGGCTGCCCGTCGTGGTGGACAACGACGCCAACACGGCGGCGCTGGCGGAGTGCCGCTTCGGCGCCGGGCTCGGTCACCGGCAGGTGCTCTGCCTGACGCTCGGCACCGGCATCGGCGGCGCGCTGGTCTTCGACAACCGGGTGTTCCGCGGCGCCAACGGGATGGCCGGCGAGTTCGGGCACCTGCAGGTCGTGCCGGACGGTCACCGCTGCGAGTGCGGCAACCGCGGCTGCTGGGAGCAGTACGCCTCCGGCAACGCGCTGGTCCGCGACGCACGCGAGCTGCTGCTCGCCGGCTCGCCCGTGGCGCACCGGCTCCGGGACCTCGTCGACGGCGACCCCGCACGCCTGACCGGCCCCCTGGTGACCCAGGCCGCGCAGGAGGGGGACGCCCTCGCGGTCGAGCTCTTCCACGAGATCGGCACCTGGCTCGGGGTCGGCCTGGCCGGCATGGCCGCCGCCATCGACCCCTCCTGCATCATCGTCGGCGGCGGGGTGTCCGAGGCGGGCGACCTGCTGCTCGATCCGGCCCGGGCGTCGTTCGCGCGCACGCTCGTCGGTCGCGGCTACCGCCCCGAGCCGCCGATCGTGCGCGCGGCGCTCGGCCCCGACGCCGGCTTCGTCGGGGCCGCGGACATGGCGCGCTCCGCGGCACGGCGGTCCCGCGGGCGGGTGCGGCGACACCGTCGTTCGTCGCGATGACGCAGGCCGCCGCCGAGGTGCTGGCCCGGCTGACCGGCGTGCCGCGGCACGACGCCGTGGTCGTGCTCGGCTCCGGCTGGACGCCCGCGGCCGAGGCCTTCGGCGATCCCGTCGCGACGCTGCCGATGACGTCCGTCCCGGGCTTCCTCGCGCCCGTGGCCGACGGGCACCTCGGCGAGATCCGGTCCTACGACGTCCGCGGCGTCCGCACGCTGGTCCTCCTGGGCCGGACGCACCTCTACGAGGGCCACGGCCTCGACCCGGTCGTGCACGGCATCCGGACGGCCGCCGCAGCCGGCGTGCGGATCGCCGTACTCACCAATGCCAACGGCGCACTGCGAGACGACTGGTCGCTGGGGCAGCCGGTCCTGGTGGCCGACCACCTCAACCTGACCGGGACCTCGCCGCTGCGAGGCCCCTGCTTCGTCGACCTCACCGACGCCTGGTCGGCGCGGCTGCGCGACCTGGCCCGCGAGCTCGACCCGGCGCTGGAGGAGGGCGTCTACGCCTGGTTGCGCGGGCCGCACTACGAGACCCTGGCCGAGGCGGAGTGGCTGCGACGCGTGGGTGCCGACCTGGTCGGCATGTCGACCGTCCCGGAGGCGATCGCCGCGCGAGAGTGCAGGATGGAGGTCGTCGGCCTGTCGACCGTCACCGCGATCGAGGGCGCCCCGTCCGGCATCGACCCGGCCGAGGTCGTCGCGATCGCCGAGCGTACGGCGGCCGCCCGGGGCCCGTTGCTGGCAGAGCTGGTCGAGAGAGGGACACCACGATGAGCACGAGCACCGAGTCCACCGGGCCGACCGGGCCGACTGGGCCGACTGGGCCGACTGGGCCGACCGTCGCCGCGCCGTCCTCGCGCATCGAGGCCAACGGCATCAACGTCATCGACGAGTCCGAGCGCAAGGGCCGACCCCAGCGACCTGTTCTGGCCGTGGAGCGCGTCCAACATCTCGGTGCTCGCCGTGTCCTACGGCGCCTTCGTGCTGGGCTTCGGGCTCAGCCTGGTCCAGGCGCTGCTCGCCGCGCTCATCGGCGCGGTGTCGTCGTTCCTGCTCGTCGGGCTCGTGTCCATCGCCGGCAAGCGTGGCTCCGCGCCGACCCTGGTGCTCTCCCGTGCGGCGTTCGGACGTCGCGGCAACGCGCTGCCCGGGACCGTCTCCTACCTGCTGCTCGTCGGCTGGGAGACGGTGCTGGTCTCGCTGGCGACGTTCGCCACCGCGACGGTGTTCGGCCGGCTCGGCTGGGGGGACGGCGACCTGACCAAGGTGGTGGCGTTCCTCGTCGTCGCCGGCGTGATCGTCGCCGCGGGCGTCCTCGGCTTCGACGCCATCATGGCGCTGCAGAAGTGGCTGACGATCGCGATGATCGTGGTCACCCTCGTCTACATCGCGCTCACCGTCGACGACATCTCGCTCGACGCGGCGACCTCGCTGCCGGCCGGCGGGTTCAGCGCGTTCCTGGGCGCCACCGTCCTGGTGATGACGGGCTTCGGGGTCGGCTGGGTGAACTCCGCGGCCGACTACTCCCGCTACTTGCCGCGCACCGCCTCCACCCCCGGGGTGGTGGGCTGGCCGACGCTCGGCGGCTCGCTGCCGGTCGTGCTGCTGGTGAGCTACGGCATCCTGCTCTGCGCGTCGGACGAGAAGCTCGCGGCGGCCGTGAGCCTCGACCCGATCGGCGCCCTGACCACGATCCTGCCGACCTGGTTCCTGGTGCCCTTCGCGCTGGTCGCGATCGCCGGGCTGGTCAGCGGTGCGGTGCTCGACATCTACTCCTCCGGCCTCACCCTGCTCACCCTCGGCCTGCGTGCCCCCCGGTGGGTGGCGGCCGCGATCGACGGTGTGCTGATGATCCTCGGCACGATCTACATCGTCTGGGTCGCCGACGACTTCCTCGGCCTCTTCATGGCGTTCCTGATCATCCTGGGCGTCCCGATGGCCGCCTGGTGCGGCATCTTCCTCGCCGACCTGCTGCTGCGTCGGCGCGACTACGACGAGCGCGCCCTGTTCGCCCGCAGCGGCCTCAACCCCTTCGCCGTCGGGCTGATGCTCCTCGCCACCCTGGTCGGCTGGGGTCTGGTCATCGACACCACCGGTGCCGGCAAGGGCCTGTCCTGGCTGGGCTTCCTGCTGGAACCGCTCGGCCTCGGTGGCCGCGACGGCGGCTGGGCCTACGCCAACCTCGGCGTGCCGGTGGCCCTCGCGATCGGCTTCCTCGGGTACGTCGTGACGCAGGCGGGCGCCGTACGCACCGCTGAGCGGCGCTGACCGTTTACCAGGGGATGCAGCGAATCTTTCGCTGCCCATGGAGATATCACCGTGGGCAGCGAAAGATTCGCTGCATCCCCTGGTAATCCTGCGGCGGCCTCGCTCAGGCCGGCTCGGCCACGAAGACCGGAATCTCGCGGTCGGTCTTGGCCTGGTACTCCGCGTAGTCGGGCCACACCGCCACCGACCGCTCCCACCACGTGGCACGCTCGTCGCCCTCGGCGATCCGCACGGTGTAGTCGCGCCGGTCCGGGCCGTCCTGCAGCTCGATCGTGGGGTGCGCGACGAGGTTGTGGAACCACGTCGGATGCGACGGCGCCCCGCCCTTCGAGGCGACCAGCGCGTAGGAGCCGTCGTGCTCGACGCGCATCAGCGGGGTCTTGCGCAGCTTGCGGCTCTTGGCGCCGAGCGACGTCACCACCACGCACGGCACGCCGCGCAGGGTGGTGCCCTCGGTGCCACCGGAGCCCTCGTAGAGGTCCACCTGGTCCCGCACCCACTGCTCCGGGCTGGGCTCGTACTCTCCCTCGAGTGTCATGGCCTCCATCCTCCCCGCGGCAGGGGACCTCTAACCGGCTAGCCTCCGCAGCATGAGCGAGTACGACGTCAGCGAGCTGTTCGACGCCGAGGCGTGGCGGGAGGTCGCGGGGTTCGAAAACCTGACCGACCTGACCTACCACCGCGCCGTCGAGCACGGCACGGTCCGGATCGCCTTCGACCGACCGGAGGTCCGCAACGCCTTCCGGCCGCACACCGTCGACGAGCTGCTGCGGGTGCTCGAGCACGCGCGCAGCTCCAGCGACGTCGGCTGCGTCATCCTGACCGGCAACGGTCCGAGCCCCAAGGACGGCGGCTGGGCGTTCTGCTCGGGCGGCGACCAGCGGATCCGGGGCCGGCAGGGCTACCAGTACGCCGGGGGCGAGACCGCCGAGACCGTCGACCGGGCCAAGCTCGGACGACTGCACATCCTCGAGTGCCAGCGGCTGATCCGGTTCATGCCGAAGATCGTGATCTGTGTGGTGCCCGGGTGGGCCGCGGGCGGCGGGCACAGCCTGCACGTCGTGTCCGACCTGACGCTGGCCTCGCGTGAGCACGCGCGCTTCAAGCAGACGGACGCCGACGTCGGATCGTTCGACGGCGGCTTCGGGTCGGCGTACCTCGCGCGGCAGGTCGGGCAGAAGTTCGCCCGCGAGATCTTCTTCCTCGGCGACGAGTACACCGCCGAGGACGCGCACCGGATGGGCATGGTCAACCGCGTCGTCGACCACGCCGACCTCGAGCGCGAGGCGCTCGCGTGGGGGCGCAAGATCAACGGCAAGTCGCCGACCGCGCAGCGGATGCTGAAGTACTCCTTCAACGCGATCGACGACGGGCTCGTCGGGCAGCAGCTCTTCGCCGGTGAGACGACCCGCCTGGCCTACATGACCGACGAGGCCGTCGAGGGGCGCGACTCGTTCCTGGAGAAGCGCGAGCCGGACTGGTCGCCGTTCCCCTGGTACTACTAGCCCATGACCACGGGGGGATCGGCCGAGCTGCTGGCGCGGGTGCGTGCGCTCGCCGACGGCACGCCGTACACCCAGGTCGAGCTGGACGAGGACGCCAAGCGGCTGACCATCACCGACCACAGCACGGAGCTCGGCTGGCGCGTCGGGGCCGCTGCCGAGCAGGAGCCGGTGGCGAGCTTCCAGTTCAGCCACGCGCGTGGCCGCATCTACGGCAGGAGCACGCGCAAGACCTTCGCCTGGGACGAGAGGGGCCGCTACGGCGCGGTGGTCGACTACCACCTCGACCACAGCGAGGGTCGCAACCTGGTGCGTACGGCGAAGCGCGAGCTGGGCTGGACCGAACGCATGCCGGTGTCCGCGAAGATCGGTCTGGTCGCGGGCCTGATCGGCGGCGTCGGCGGTCTGGCCGCGGGCGTCACGCTGCTCGTTGCCTGGCTGACGGGGAAGTTCTGACCTGATGACGCGCCTCGCACCGCCTAGCATCACCGCATGAGCCCGGCCCTGCCCGAACGTCCGCGCGCCCCGCGCATGTCGGACGTCGCTGCCCGGGCGGGGGTCTCGCACCAGACGGTGTCGCGGGTGCTCAACGGGATGCCGGGCGTGCGACCCGACACTCGCGAACGGGTGCTCGAGGCGGTCGGCGCCCTCGGCTACCGCCGCAACCTCGCCGCGCGCCTGCTGGCCTCGACGCGCTCGCGCACCGTCGGCGTGGTGACGTGGGGGACCAGCCAGTTCGGGCCCGCCAACGTGCTGCTCGCGCTGGAGGCCGCCGCGCGCCGCACGGAGTACCGGCTCGCGACCGTCAACGTCGTCGAGATGTCCACCGAGGCGTTCCGTCAGGCCGTCGACCAGCTCCTCGAGCAGGCCGTCGAGGCGATGGTCGTGATCGTCCCGCACGAGACGATCCTGCGCGAGGCGCACGGCCTCGACCTCGACATCCCGATGCTGGTCGTCGAGGGCGACCTGTCGCGCACCCCGTTGACCCTGGGCGTCGACAACTCGCAAGGGGGGCGGATCGCCACCGAGCACCTGCTCTCGCTCGGTCACGAGACCGTCGTCCACCTGTCCGGGCCGATGGGCTGGGCGGAGGCCCACGCTCGTCGCGACGGTTGGCGCCAGGCGCTCGTCGCCGAGGGCCGCCGGGTACCCCCGCTGCGCTGGGGCGGCGACTGGAGCGCGCGCAGTGGCTACCAGACCGGACGTTCGCTGGCGCGGGAGCCGGACATCACCGCGGTGTTCGTGGCCAACGACCAGATGGCGCTGGGGTTCGTCCGTGCCCTGCACGAGGTCGGCCGCCGGGTGCCGGAGGACGTCAGCGTCGTCGGCTTCGACGACCTTCCCGAGGTGGAGTTCTTCCAGCCCGCCCTCACGACGGTCCGTCAGGACTTCGCGGCGCTGGGCACCCAGGTGATGCAGGTGCTGGAGCGGGTCCTCGGTGGCGATGTCGCCCCGGTCGTCGACCTGGTGCCGACGACTCTCGTCGTACGCGACTCCACAGCGCCGCCTCCCGCCCCGCCTCCCCGTTGAGTAGGCACCCGCGCTCCGTTGAGTAGGCACCCGCGCCCCGTTGAGTGGGCACTTGTGCCCCGTTGAACAGTCAGTTCTGCCCCACACCCGAGCCCGCCCGTACGCCGTCCCCGTTCGCCCCTGCGCGAACGGGGACCCAAGTGACCACTCAACGGGGCACAACTGACCACTCAACGAGGTCGAGGCGCACCGCCCCTGCCCGGACGATCCGGACAAGCCGGACGGGGTGCGGGCGGCGTGAGCCATCCACCCGTAGTCCATTCGGGCCGTTCGGGCCGTTTCGACCCCGAGGTGCTTGACGCACCGTGTGTCGGCGGCCACACTTCCGGATGTGAACGCTCACATGAGCGCTCACATCGTCGTCGCACAGGAGGATCCGTTGCCCGTGTCACCGAGCCACCCCGACGCCGTCGTCATCGGCGTCGACTACGGCACGCTGTCCGGCCGGGCCCTCGTGGTGCGGGTCTCCGACGGCGCCGAGCTGGGATCGGCCGTGCACGAGTACCCGCACGCCGTCCTCGCCGACGCCCTGCCCGACGGCACCCCGCTGCCCCCCGAGTGGGCGCTGCAGGTCGCCTCGGACTACGTCGACGTGCTGCGCACGGCCGTCCCCGCCGCCGTCGCCGCGGCCGGCGTGGACCCGGCCGACGTGATCGGCATCGCCACCGACTTCACCGCCTGCACGATGGTCCCCACCACCGCCGACGGCACCCCGCTCTCCGAGCTGCCGCACCTGAGCGGCGAGCCGCACGCCTACGTCAAGCTCTGGCGCCACCACGCCGCGCAGGGCCAGGCCGACCGGCTCAACGCCCTCGCCGCCGAGCGCGGCGAGGTGTGGATGGGTCGCTACGGCGGGCTGATCTCCTCGGAGTGGGAGTTCGCCAAGGGCCTGCAGCTGCTCGAGGAGGCACCCGAGGTGTACGCCGAGATGGCGCACTTCGTCGAGGCCGCGGACTGGATCATCTGGCAGCTGTGCGGCGAGCTGACCCGCAACGCCTGCACCGCCGGCTACAAGGGCATCTACCAGGACGGCACCTACCCGAGCCGCGACTTCCTGGCCGCGCTCAACCCGCAGTTCGCCGACTTCGTCGCGGACAAGATCGACCGCCCGATGGCGCGGCTGGGCGACCGGGTGGGCGGCCTGACCAAGGCGGCCGCCGAGCTCACCGGGCTGCCCGAGGGCATCGCGGTCGCCACCGGCAACGTCGACGCCCACGTCACGGTGCCCGCGGCCCGGGCCGTCGAGGCGGGCCAGATGGTCGCGATCATGGGCACCTCCACCTGCCACGTCATGAACGGCGACGTGCTGCGCGAGGTCCCCGGCATGTGCGGCGTCGTCGAGGGCGGCATCACGTCCGGCCTGTGGGGCTACGAGGCGGGCCAGAGCGGCGTCGGCGACATCTTCAACTGGTTCGTCACCCAGCAGGTCCCCGCCGGCTACCAGGCCGCGGCCGACGCGCAGGGCATCAGCATCCACGAGCACCTCACCGCGCTGGCCGCGGAGCAGGCGGTCGGTGAGCACGGCCTCGTCGCGCTGGACTGGCACAGCGGCAATCGCTCGGTGCTCGTCGACCACGACCTCTCCGGTGTGGTCGTCGGTCTCACGCTGGCCACCCGGCCCGAGGAGGTCTACCGCGCGCTGCTCGAGGCGACCGCGTTCGGCACCCGCACCATCGTCGAGGCGTTCGAGGCCTCCGGCGTCCCGGTCAAGGAGCTCGTGGTCGCGGGCGGTCTGCTCAAGAACCCCCTGCTCATGCAGATCTACGCCGACGTCACCAACCTGCCGCTGTCCACGATCGGCTCGACCCAGGGTCCCGCGCTCGGTTCGGCGATCCACGCGGCGGTGGCCGCCGGCGCCTACGAGGACGTGCACGCCGCCGCCGAGGTGATGGGCCGGCTCGACCGGGGTCGGTTCGTGCCGATCCCCGCGAACGTCGAGGCCTACGACGACCTGTACGACGAGTACCGCACGCTGCACGACTACTTCGGACGGGGCGCCAACGAGGTCATGCACCGGCTCAAGGCACGCCGTCGCGCCGCGCGTGGCGCCGCCTCCGACACGGCGAAGCAGGCGAGCGCATGAGCAGCCTGACCCACGAGGTCGACGTCGTGGTGCGTGGCCTGCGCGAGCAGGTCGCAGCCCTGCACGCCGAGCTGACCCGCTACGGGCTGGTCGCCTGGACCGCGGGCAACGTCTCAGCGCGCGTCCCGGGACGCGACCTGATGGTGATCAAGCCGTCGGGGGTGTCCTACGACGAGCTCGACGCCGACGCGATGGTCGTCACCGACCTGCACGGCGTGCTGGTGGACGGCGAGCGGGCACCGAGCTCCGACACCGCCGCGCACGCCTACGTCTACCGGCACCTGCCCGAGGTCGGGGGCGTCGTGCACACGCACTCGACCTACGCGACCGCCTGGGCGGCGCGCGGTGAGGCGATCCCGTGCGTGCTCACGATGGTGGCCGACGAGTTCGGCGGCGACATCCCGGTCGGGCCCTTCGCACTGATCGGCGACGACTCGATCGGCCAGGGCATCGTCGAGACGCTGCGCGGCAGCCGCTCGCGCGCCGTACTCATGCAGAACCACGGGCCGTTCACGATCGGCCGCAACGCCCGCGACGCGGTCAAGGCCGCCGTGCTGCTCGAGGACGTCGCCCGCACGGTGCACATCGCCCGTCAGGGCGGTGCGCTGATCCCGATCGCCGCCGAGCACGTCGACGCGCTCTTCGACCGCTACCAGAACGTCTACGGCCAGGACAGGAGCACCACGTGAGCACCCTCGGCACCGCCGTGAAGGAGGTCTGGTTCCTCACCGGGAGCCAGGGCCTGTACGGCGACGACGTGCTGCGCCAGGTGGCGGAGCAGTCGGCCCGCGTGTCGGGCGCGCTCGACGCGAGCCCGGAGCTCCCGGTGCGCGTCGTGGCGAAGCCGGTGCTGACCGACGCCGCCGCGATCCGCCGGGTGATGATCGAGGCCAGCGCGGACGACGCGTGCGTCGGCGTGATCACGTGGATGCACACGTTCAGCCCGGCCAAGATGTGGATCTCCGGTCTCGACGCACTGCGCAAGCCGATGCTGCACCTGCACACGCAGGTCAACCAGGCGCTCCCGTGGTCCGAGATCGACATGGACTTCATGAACCTGAACCAGGCCGCGCACGGCGACCGTGAGTTCGGCTTCGTGGCAACCCGGCTCGGCCTCGACCGCCTGACGGTCGCCGGCCACGTCGACGACCCGCGCGTCCCGGTCCGTGTCGGGGCCTGGGCGCGCGCCGCCCTCGGACGGTCCGCGCTCGCGTCGATGCGGTTGGCCCGCTTCGGCGACAACATGCGCGACGTCGCGGTCACCGAGGGCGACAAGGTCGAGGCCGAGCTGCGGTGGGGCGTGTCGGTGAACACCTACGGCGTCAACGACCTGGTCGCCGTGGTCGACGCCGTCGGCGACGCGGAGATCGACGCCCTGGTCGAGGAGTACGCCGACAGCTACGACCGTCATGCCCGAGCTGCTCGTGGGCGGCGAGCGGCACGAGTCGCTGCGCTACGGCGCCCGCATCGAGCTCGGGATGCGCGCGTTCCTCACCGAGGGCGGCTTCAGTGCCTTCACCACGAACTTCGAGGACCTCGGCGGACTGCGGCAGCTGCCCGGCCTGGCCGTGCAGCGGCTGATGGCCGACGGCTACGGCTTCGGCGGCGAGGGCGACTGGAAGACCTCGGTCATGCTGCGCACGCTGAAGGTCGTCGCGGACGGGCTGCCGGGCGGCACGTCGTTCATGGAGGACTACACCTACCACCTGGTGCCGGGCGAGGAGCTGATCCTCGGCGCGCACATGCTCGAGGTCTGCCCGTCGATCGCGGCGGCCAAGCCCACCGCTCGAGATCCACCCGCTCGGCATCGGCGGTCGTGAGGACCCGGTCCGGCTGGTGTTCGACGCCGCCCCCGGCGACGCCGTCATCCTCGGCACCTGCGACCTCGGCGACCGCTTCCGGTTCGTCGCCAACGAGGCCGAGGTGGTGGCGCCGCTGGAGGCGCTGCCGAACCTGCCCGTCGCCCGCGCCGTATGGCGTCCGGCTCCTGACCTGCACACGTCGACCGAGGCCTGGCTCACCGCCGGCGGACCGCACCACACCGTGCTGTCCACGGCGCTCACCAGCGAGCACCTCGCCGACTTCGCCGACATGGTCGGCACCGAGCTGGTGCTGATCGACCAGGACACGAGCGTCCGCCGGCTCCGTCAGGAGCTGCGCTGGGGCGCGGCCTACCACCGACTCGCGCAGGGGCTCTGACCCTGCGGGGATGAGAACGTACGACAGCACGACCCGAACGACAGCAGGCAGACCAGTCAGGGAAACGCCCTGGCGGTCCCAGCAACGAAGTGGAGAAGCAAAGTGCGGAAGTTGATCGCATCGGTTGCCGGTGCCGCCCTGGCCCTGAGCCTCGCGGCATGTGGCGGCGGAGACTCCGGCGGCAGCGGCAGTGGCGACAAGGGCACCATCGGCGTCGCGATGCCGACGAAGTCCTCGGAGCGCTGGATCGCCGACGGCAACAACATCAAGAAGCAGCTCGAGGCGGCCGGCTACAAGGTCGACCTCCAGTACGCCGAGGACGACATCCCGACCCAGGTCAGCCAGGTCGAGAACATGGTCACCAAGGGCGAGAAGCTCCTGGTCATCGCGGCGATCGACGGCACCGCCCTGGGCGACGTGCTCTCGACCGCCAAGGACAGCGACATCCCGATCATCTCCTACGACCGCCTGATCCGTGACACGGACGCCGTGGACTACTACGCGACGTTCGACAACGAGAAGGTCGGCGAGATCCAGGCGCAGTCCCTGGTCGACGGCCTCAAGGCGCAGGGTGAGGCCCCCTACAACGTGGAGCTGTTCGCCGGCTCGCCCGACGACAACAACGCCACGTTCTTCTGGAACGGCGCGATGAGCGTGCTGCAGCCGATGATCGACTCCGGCGACCTCAAGGTGGTGTCCGGCCAGACCAAGTTCGAGCAGGCCGCCATCCTGCGCTGGGACCCGGCCACGGCCCAGAAGCGCATGGAGGACATCCTCACCAAGAGCTACACCCAGGAGACCGTCAACGGCGTCCTCTCGCCCTACGACGGCCTCTCGCTCGGCATCATCGCGGCCCTGAAGTCCAACGGCTACGGCGGTAGCGGCAAGCCGCTCCCGGTCGTCACCGGTCAGGACGCCGAGGTGCAGTCGGTCAAGTCGATCCTCGCGGACGAGCAGTACTCCACCGTCTTCAAGGACACCCGCGACCTGGCCAAGGTCACCGTCGACATGGTGAAGGCCATCGGCGAGGACAAGAAGCCCGAGGTCAACGACACCGAGACCTACGACAACGGCAACAAGGTCGTCCCGTCGTACCTGCTCGACCCGGTCTCCGTCACCAAGGAGAACGTGCAGAAGGCGCTCGTCGACACCGGTTACTACACCGACGCCGAGCTCAAGTGAGACGTGCCGCGGGCGTCCCGATGATCCGGGGCGCCCGCGGCGCTACCACTCCCGCACCAATCCAGGCACACTCAGCACTGCACTGAACGTGAACTGAACTGCACGGCACGAGCACTCGTACGAGAAGGGACGCAGCATGAGCAGTCCGATCCTGGAGATGCGCTCCATCACCAAGGAGTTCCCGGGGGTCAAGGCGCTCAGCGACGTCAGCCTGACCGTCAACCGCGGTGACATCCACGCCATCTGTGGAGAGAACGGTGCCGGCAAGTCCACGCTGATGAAGGTGCTGTCGGGGGTCTACCCGCACGGCAGCTACGACGGCGACATCGTCTTCGACGGCCAGGTCGTGGAGTTCCGCAACATCCGGCAGAGCGAGGCCGCCGGGATCGTCATCATCCACCAGGAGCTGGCGCTGATCCCCGAGCTCTCGATCGCGGAGAACATCTTCCTCGGCAACGAGACCGCCGCCGGCGGCGTGATCAGCTGGGACCGGGCCAACCGGCAGGCGATCGAGCTGCTCGCCCGGGTCGGTCTCGCCGAGAACCCGCTGACCCAGGTCAAGCACCTCGGAGTCGGCAAGCAGCAGCTGGTCGAGATCGCCAAGGCGCTGTCCAAGGAGGTCAAGCTCCTGATCCTCGACGAGCCGACCGCGGCGCTCAACGACGACGACTCCCAGCACCTGCTGGACCTGCTCAAGGGCCTGCAGGGCAAGGGCATCACGTCGATCATGATCAGCCACAAGCTCAACGAGATCGAGCAGATCGCCGACGAGATCACGATCATCCGCGACGGCAAGAGCATCGAGACGCTGGCCGTCGCGGCAGACGCGGTCGACGAGGACCGGATCATCCGCGGAATGGTCGGCCGGGACCTCGAGAACCGGTTCCCCGACCACGAGCCCGAGATCGGAGACATCCTCTTCGAGCTCGAGGACTGGTCGGTGATGCATCCGCTCGACGCCTCCCGCGCCGTGATCCGTGACGCCAACCTCACGGTGCGCGCCGGTGAGATCGTCGGCATCGCCGGCCTGATGGGGGCCGGACGCACCGAGCTGGCGCGCAGCATCTTCGGTCGCTCCTACGGCAGCAAGGTCGAGGGCCGCCTGACGCTGAACGGCAAGGAGCTGCACCTGCGCTCCGTGCACGCCGCCATCGACGCCGGCATCGCCTACCTCACCGAGGACCGCAAGGCACTCGGACTGAACCTCCTCGACGACATCAAGCGGTCGATCAGCGCCGCCGGCCTGGACAAGATCCGCAAGGGCGTGACGGTCGACCAGCACGAGGAGGTCGTCATCGCGGAGAAGTACCGCACCAGCATGAACATCAAGACCCCGACCGTGAACGAGGGGGTCGCCAAGCTGTCCGGCGGCAACCAGCAGAAGGTCGTGCTTTCCAAGTGGATGTTCACCGACCCGCAGCTGCTGATCCTCGACGAGCCCACCCGCGGCATCGACGTGGGGGCGAAGTACGAGATCTACGGTGTCATCCAGCGGCTCGCCAAGCAGGGTCGGGGGGTCATCGTGATCTCCTCCGAGCTGCCCGAGCTGCTCGGTCTCTGCGACCGCATCTACACCCTCGCCGAGGGCCGCATCACCCATGAGTTCAGTCGCGCTGAAGCCAACCAGGAGTCGCTGATGCGCCACATGACCAAGTCGACCCAGGAGCAAGAGGTAGCCCGATGAACTCGATGAGAAACATGCTGCGCGGCAACGTGCGGCAGTACGGCATGGTCATCGCCCTCGTGGCCATCGTGGTGCTGTTCCAGATCACCACGGACGGCATCCTGCTGCGTCCGCTGAACCTCACCAACCTGTTCACCCAGAACGCCTCGATCCTGATCCTGGCGATCGGCATGGTGATCGTGATCATCGCGCGGCACATCGACCTCTCGGTCGGGTCCGTGGCGGCGTTCACCGGCGCGGTCGCCGCGATCATGATGACCAAGTGGGACATCCCCTGGCCGATCGCGGTGGTCCTCTGCCTCGTGCTCGGCGCCCTGATCGGAGCCTGGCACGGCTTCTGGGTCGCGTACGTCGGCATCCCGGCGTTCATCGTCACGCTGGCGAGCATGCTGATCTTCCGCGGCCTGACCCTGGTCGTGCTCAAGGGCGCGACCGTCGGCGGCCTGCCCGACGGCTTCGAGGCGATGGGCAACGGCTTCCTGCCCGACATCGGCCCGGACACGGGGCTGTCCAACCTGACCCTGATCCTGGCCTTGCTGCTCGCGGTCTTCCTGGTCGTCCTGGAGTTCCGCAAGCGCGCCTCGGCGATCCGCTACAACTTCGACGTGGCCCCGGCCGGCCTGTTCTACGCCAAGCTCGTCGCGATGGTCGGTGTGATCATGGTGTTCGCCTGGCTGCTGGCGCAGTACCGCGGCGTCCCGATCGTCGGCCTGATCCTCTTCGTGCTGATCGGGATCTACGGCTTCATCACCCAGCGCACCGTGGTCGGCCGCCATGTCTACGCCATCGGCGGCAACGTCGACGCCGCGACCATGTCCGGGGTCAAGACCAGGAAGATCGACTTCCTGGTGATGACCAACATGGGCATCCTCGCCGCCCTCGCCGGCATGGTGACCGCAGCGCGTCTGACCGCGGCCAACCCGAAGGCCGGCACCAACTTCGAGCTCGACGCGATCGCGGCGGCGTTCATCGGAGGCGCGGCCGTCACCGGTGGCGTCGGCACCGTGGTCGGCGCGATCATCGGTGGCTTCGTGATGGGTGTCCTCAACAACGGCATGTCGCTGATGGGCATCTCGATCGACTGGCAGCAGACGGTCAAGGGCCTGGTGCTGCTCGCCGCGGTCGCCTTCGACGTCTGGAACAAGAAGCGCACCTCGGTCGGCGGTGGTGCCGGAGCCGAGGACACCGCGTCCACGGCGCCACCCCCGGACGAGCTGGTCGCCGAGATGGAACACACCGACGCGCCGGGCACCGAGTCCGGGCCGACGCCCGCACGCACCTAGCGCGACGCGACGTGGCGGGCGGATCCGGGTCTCCGGCCTCCCGCCACGAAGCGCGTGTCACTTGCGCGCGAAGAACTCCACCTCGGCGATCGCCACCCGGCTCCGCTCGCTCTCCCCGAGGTGCGACTGCAGCACGGTCAGCCGCACCGTCGCGACGTCGGACGTCGCGATCCGCCGCTGCTGCGCGCCCGCCTTGTCCTCGAGCCGGAACTCCTTGGTGCCCACGACCGTGTCGTCGGCGTCGAACATCGTCGCGCGCAGCCGGGTCGGTCGTCCCTGGCGCAGGAACGCCTTGTCCTTGGTGCCGGCTCCCGGGGTGATCAGGACGTAGACCAAACGAGACGGCGTCTCGAAGCCCAGCTGCACGAACTCTCCGCGTCCCCGGCCCTGTTCGGCGGGCGCCCAGTAGGTGTTGGACCCGCCGTCCCGGACGCGGCGGGGCGCGTGGCCCGGAGCCGAGGAGGACGCGTCGAAGGCGCTGGGCGTCACCGCCTCTACGCCCTTCACCCGGTCCATCCCGGCCTCGTAGGCCGGTGACCACAGCGGCTTGGTCAGGTAGGCCACCCCCGCGAGCACCAGGAACATGGCGAGGTAGCGGGCGACGGGCGGCATCCGCAGCCGTCGCTTCTGCTTCGGCCGCGCTCCGGCAGTCCTGGCGGACGTGGTGGACGCGGCTGACGTCGTGGACGTCGACCTGCGGGGCAGCAGGCGCCGGTACCACGCGATCTTGGCGGCCTCGGCCTCGGCGAGGTCCTTGCCGCAGCGACGGCAGAACTTCCGGCTCGGCTTGTTGCCGGCACCGCAGTGCGCGCAGACCAGGTCACCGGGCTGCAACGGCTGGTCAAGGGGTGCGGCGGTCCGCTTGCGGGCCTTCGGGGCGGCCGCCCCGGGGCGGACCGCGGTCGCGGTCGGCTTGGCGGGAGCCGGCGCCGCTGGCTTGGGCTGTGGCTTGGCCAGCAGGGCCGCGGCCTTGGTGTCGGGCTTGGCTGGCTTGGCGGGCGTGGACTGCTGCACAGCCGGCGCGGCACCGGCCGGTAGGGCGGAGGGCTCGGCACCCGGGGCCGCCGCGGCTGCCGGCCGCTCGGCGACGGTCGTGGGCTCCGGCCGGGGCGCCGGCTCGTCCTCCCGGTCCAGGCCGACGGCGGCCTTCACCCGCTCGACGACCCCCTTGGGTGCCTCGGCCACCGGTTCCGGCTCCGGCTCCGGCTCGGGTGCGGCGGCGGTCGTCGCGCGCGCGTCCCACTCCAGGTAGGTGCCGCACTCGCCGCAGAAGTCCTCACCCGGCTCGTTGGCGGCGCCGCACTCCCCACAGACCATGTCGGTGACCATGTCGCTCACTCCTGACCCTCCCCGTCCGGTTCCTCAGGTTGCTGCGCCGGCTCGGCCTGCGCGGTGTCGGCCGCCCGGGTGGCCTCGCTCGGCGCCAGATCGGTGATCGGGGCGGACGGCGCCGCCTCGTCCGGCGCCACCAGCACCGGTTCCTGCTCGGCCTCCGGCTCCGGTAGGTCGACGCTGGGCGGCGGGTCTGCGTGCGTCGTGGCGACCTCCCGTGCTACGACCTCGATGGAGTGTGCGACGTGGGCCGGCTTCACCGACCGCACCAGCGACTCCACCCGTCGTACGTCGACCGCGGCCGGGTCCGGGCAGAGCACCCGGACCGTCACGTGGGAGGGCGCGGTGCCCGGCGGGTCCGTCCCCGGGGCCTCCGACCAGCTCGTCGCGCCGGAGTCCTCGACCACCACCTCGCACTCGCCGGCGACGGAGAGCCGGACCGCCTCGGCGATGCCCTCCCGGGTGCCACGGCGCCGGTGGACGAGCGCCGCCCCCGACACCACGGCCCGACGCTGCGGCAGCGACCACGTGTCGTCCACCTCGACGCCGACCCAGCCCGCGAGCCAGTCCACGAAGTCGTCGGGGGCCAGCCACGGGTCGACGTACCCGGGGAGGCCGTCGAGGGTGGCGATCACCGGGGCGAGCGCGTCGTCGAAGCTGCTGACGAAGCGCTCTGTGAACTCCTCCTCCTGGTAGACGCCGGGGAGGCGGTGGGCCAGCGGGACACCGCTGGGCAGGTCGGGAACGATGCCGCGCACGTCAGCCTCCTACGACCCGTGCGCCACGCGGATCTGGTGCTCGTAGGAGAACGCGAGCGCGTTGCGGTCCAGCTCGATGCGTTGCACGGGCTCGCCGCGCTTGCCGGTGATCGGGTCGGCGGCGAAGAGCCGCACGTCGTCGACGTACTCCGTGCCGTGGAGGTTCTGCAGCACGGCGTACACCTCGCCGGCCTGCACCGGACGGCCGAACGGCCACCCCTCGCCGTCCGGGCCTCCGGTGATCGGGTCGAAGTAGCGGTTGAGCGCGATGATCGCCTGCTCCCGCAGCTCGTCGGTCGAGGCCCGGCCGCGGGCGATCAGCTTCGCGACGACCGTGATCCCCTGGTAGAAGGGCGGCTCGACGATCACCCGCGTGCCGACCGTACGGCGAGGCTCGATGTAGTCCGAGACGGCCGCGAGCATCTCGGCCGAGGGCACCAGGTCCTCGAAGCGCAGCCGAGCCCTCTCGTCCACGGCGGCCGACGGGACGACCAGCACCCGCACGCTGCCGGCGTCGGTGTCCTCACCGGCCGGCACGCAGCGCACCCGGGCGATGCCGGGTGCGGCCCGCCGTGACAGCTGCTCGTAGTCCTCGACGGTGACGGCCCGGTCGCGGGTCCGCAGCGCGAGGGGTCCGCGCACCTTGGCCTGGTCGATCGTCTCGGCAGCGACTCCACCCGTGGCCGCCCGGCGGTTCTCGACCCGGTCGACGAGCGGGATCGTCGACCGCAGCACCGAGACCGCCTTGGCGGCGACGTTGCCGCGGGGGCCGCCGCCCGTGCGATACCTCGGCACCCGGATCGGTGTGCCCTTCGGTGGCACCGCGCCGTACACCGTGAACGCGCCGTCACGCTCGCGCACCGCGGGACCGAAGTGCACGACTCCGCTGGAGCGGTCCACCCGGAACACCGAGTCCTGAGCGTCGCAGCCGGCGAACGTGTCGACCTCGGTCCAGGTCTCCCAACCCGCGCCACCGGCGACCTCGACCTCGAACGCGCCACCGGCCACCACCGGGCCGTGGTCGAGCGGGAACACCTGGCCGGCGACGCCCTCGGAGAGGCCGAGGATCTCCTCGCGCACGGTCTCGGCATGGACGGCCCGCACGGTGCCCCCGATGGTGAACGCCGACGCGCTCCTGATCGTGGGGGAGGCGCTGTAGAAGGGGTAGCCCTCGACGGCCTCCACGATCCGGGCCCGCAGCCAGCCGGCACGCAGCCGGTTGACGACCGAGGCCTGGTGCGTCGGCGGCACGTGGACGACGACGTCACCGGCGCGGTTGAGGCCGCCGGTCTGGTCGTACTCCAGCTCGCAGCCGACCCAGTCGGCGCCGTCCCAGGCCTCCCACACCAGCGGCGGCATGCTCGGGTCCACGCCGACGCCCTGCACGTCGCAGTCGAACCGCAGGGCCACCGCGCACGAGGGCGCGGGCTCGTCGAGCCCGACCAGCATCGTGTCCCCGAGCCGCGGTGGGGCGCCGAAGCAGGGGAACTCCGCGCCGGACAGCAGCTCCTCGCTGCGCAGCAGCGGGTCGTTGCCGTCGTCCTGCTGGGTCATCAGGTGCAGCAGGCTGCGCGGCGGCACGACCAGCGGGCGGGTGGTCGCGAACACGACGGACTCGTCGCTCTCCGTGCGCAGGGTCGAGGCCTCGGTGTCCTCCGGGACGACGACGTCCTCCTCCTGGGGTCCGGACAGCCACATGGTCAGCTCGGTGACGGCCGGGGTCGCCGGGTGCAGCGTCACCCCGAGCAGGTCGAGGTAGGTGACGTAGAGCTTGTCGGGCACCCGGTTGAGCCGGTAGAGCAGCTCGTCGACCATGAACGCGAAGGTCTCGATCAGCGTCACGCCGGGGTCGGAGACGTTGTGGTCGGTCCACTCCGGACAGCGCTGCTGCACCATCCGCTTCGCGTCGTCGACCAGGTCCTGGAACCGGCGGTCGTCGAGGTTGGGGGCCGGAAGGGTCATCACGCACCTGTCTCGTCGTGCGGGGGGATCAGGTAGAAGGGGAACACCAGGTTCCGTGGGTCGTTGGTGCCAAGCACGGCGTAGTGCACGTCGACGTAGAGCGTCCCGCGGTCGACGGCGTCGAAGCGCACCTCGACGTCCTGCAGCTCGATGCGGGGCTCCCACCGGTCGAGGGCGATGCGTACGGCGTAGGCGATGTCCCCGGCCGTGGAGGCGTCGGCCGGTGCGAACACGTAGTCGTGCACGGCGCAGCCGAAGTCCGGGCGCATCGGACGCTCACCCGGGGCGGTGGCGAGGATCAGCCGGATGCTCTCCTCAATCTCGCGCACCCCGTGCACCAGGGCCAGTCGGCCGGTCGTGTCGGTGCGCATCGGGAAGGCCCACCCGGCGCCGACGAACTCCTGTCCCATGGCTCACGGTCCGATCAGCACGGTCAGGCAGCCGGGGGGCAGCACCGGCGCCCCGCAGCCGCTCATGTCGCCGACCCGCATCGCCGGCCGGCCCCCGATCAGCACCGTCGGCGACCCCGGACCGACCATCGGCGTGGGCGGGTGCACGGCGGGTGGGGGGAAGGAGCAGGTGTGGAGGTCGCCCATCACGGAGGCCGGCATGCCCCCGAGCAGGACGGTGGCCACGCCGGGACCCGTGATCACGCCGGGGTGCGCGGTGAGGTCGGTGACCCGTGCTGCGGGGGGCATGCGGTTGCTCCTTGTCTGTGTCCTCGGCTAGTTGATCTTGACCATCGCGCCGGTGATGTTGGTCATCGCGCCGGACTTGACCTCGGTGCTGACCTGGCCGGCGAGGCTGGCCGTCGCGCCCTTCAGGTCGAGCTTGGCTGTCGCCTCGATCGTGACGTTGAGACCCTTGAGCGTCACGTTGCCGCTGGCCGTCTCCACGTTGATCGCGCCGCTGCTCGACTTCACCGAGACGTCCTGCATCGCGCTGACCTCGACCTTCTGCTGGCCGGTGACCTTGACGTCCTTCTGGGCGGTGACGGTCAGGGGACCTTCGGACAGGATCTCGATGCCCTTGTCCGCGTTCTGGGTCAGCGTGATCCGTTGGGCGCCCCCGTTGGTGCTCACCGTGAGCTTCTCCTCGTTCGGCTTCTCGATGAACTCCAGCAGCATCTGCTTGCGCGAGACGAGAGCGCGGCGTCGTACCTCTCCCTGTTCGTGCCCCTCCTCTTGCCATGAGGTGTCGGGCTTGTCCCGGCCGTTGAAGAGACCGCCGAGGACGAACGGCTGTTGGGCGTCGTCCTGGCCGAACGCCACGAGCACCTCGTCGTTGATCTCGGGCAGCCAGTCGATGCCGCGGCCGCGGCCGGCACCCAGCTGCACGACGCGGGCCCACCAGGACTCCTTGTCCTCGGAGAGCATCGGGAACTTCACCCGGACCCGGCCGAGGTGCTCCGGGTCGTTGAGGTTGGTGACCACACCGACGGCGACGCCACTGAGCGCTGAGAGCGGGGGTGAGTCCGTCGCGCCGGTGGCGAGCCCGAGCAGCGAGCGCTCCGAGCGGTCGCTCGCGGTGAACGAGGTCAGGTAGCCGAGGTCGGCGCTGAACTCGTGCCGGGTGCTGCTCAGGACGTACTTGCCGTTGAACCTGTCGCCCACGCGCTGCACGCTGACCGGCGCCCCCGCCCGCAGCGCTGCGTTGCCGTGCACCGCCCCTTCGACCTCGGCGAAGCCGCCGGACAGCTGGACCGCGAGGGAGTCGGCCGCCGCCTGCACGGCTTCGTGGTTCTGCAGCCCTGCCTCGTGGGCGACGTAGGTCGAGGAGCTGAGCGCCGGCCGGAGGAACTTCGAGAGCAGCGCGCTCGGCGCACCCGCCCCGACCTGGGCGTTGCCCCCACGCGGTGTCGCCTTCGCGACGAGAGCCTGCTTCTTCTTGAGGTCCCAGCTGCGGACCTCGACGCCCGAGACCTGGTCGGAGGCGGTCAGCGTGGTGCGCAGGTGCACGACATTGACCCCGACCTCGATGACCTGAGGGTTCTCTCTCGACGCGGTCGCGGACGGTGCAGCAGAGGCCTGCACCGGTTGCTTGAACAGGAGTCTGCTCCGGACCACTGACAAGGATCGGTTCGCCTGCCGGCCCAGCCGCTGCAGGAAGTCCCAGTCCGAGACGCCCTCCTGCAGCACGTAGTCGAACACCGCCCGCGTGGCGTCGACGTCAGCCGACAGACCGGCGCGCCCTGCCACCGCCCTGACGATGTCGCTGAGGGTCATCTGCTGGTAGACCTCGACCCGATGACCGTGGAAGAGCCGGTGCGACTTGTCGAAGCCCCGCACGACGGTCTGGGTGCCGTGGTGCGAGTGCTCGGTCTCGACGGAGGTGATCTCGCCCTCGAGCATCGGCTCGGCGCCGGGCGACTCGCTGCGCCGTACGGCCAACGACACGGGCTTCCCCACGTCGAAGCCGCCCTTCTGCAGCACGGTCGTGTCGGCATCGGTGAAGCGCAGCACGAACATGTCGGGCAGGTGGGTGCTGTCGTCGACGAGCGCGTGCACCAGCAGGGCGGACACGTCCGGGGGCAGGTCCTGGCCTGCGACCGCGATGGTGAGGGTGTTGGCGACGGACTCAGTGCCGACCACGGACCGCCTCCAGGTGTGATGAGAGGGGCAACGTCTCGACGCTCGGCAGCATCACGGTCCCCCCGGGGCGCAGGCGCATCGGGTCGTCGATGCCGTTCAGCTCGGCGACCGCACGCCACATGCCGGCGTTGCCGTACTCCTGGTAGGCGATCCCCGCGAGGGTGTCACCGACGACCAGCTCGTGGATCCGGTGCGGGACCAGTCCGCCCGACGTCGGGTTCTGCTTCGGCGACTCGCCGGCGAGCTCCTCGAGCACGACGGTCACCACCGCGCGGATGGGAAGTCCGCTGCTGGTGAAGAGCGTGTACTTCGCCGACACCGAGCCGATGTAGGCCAGGAAGCCGGTCAGCCCGCCCCACCGGAACATCACCCAGGGCGGCGACTCCTTCTTCTGCTGGTACGACGTGGTCGTGGGCACGCAACAGGCGAAGAGCTTCTCGACGGCCTTCACCACGCTGTCGGACTGCGTGTCCGAGGCGTCGAAGAACATCTCGAGGCTGAGCTTGGAGGGCTGTGGCCCGTTGTACTGCGGCGGGCTGCTGCGCTTGTTGCCCTTGGCGTTCTGCCGGGCCCAGCTCGCCGACTTCGCGAGCGTCAGCTCCTTGGGGTTGAACTGGAAGTTGACCCGGTCCAACGGCGCACCGGGCTTGGACAGCGAGCCGTCCGCGGAGGGTTCGTACATCTGGAGGTAGGCCTTCTCCAGCTTGGGACGCGACGAGGGGGCGGTGGCACCTCCACCGCCCGGGGCAGCGAAACCGACGGGACCGGACATGGTTGCTCCTCACCCCGCCCCGCCGGGCGCGAGGAACCCGTGGTGCGCGATCTCGATGGTCTCGGTGACGACCTTGGGCGAGTCGGGGTTGAGGGACGGCCCGGTCCAACGGACGGGTACGACGTCCAGCAGTCCCCACTGGGCGATGACATCGCCGTCGGCGCGCATCGCGACGATGGTGCCGGTCTTGCGCTGGTAGCCGGTCGCCATCGTGGCAAGCCACTTGGCGATCTTCTCGGTGTCCTTGCCGAGCGGTCGGGTGAGCTTGATGTTGGGGTACTTCAGCCGGGTGGGCAGCTGCCACACGGACATGTTGTTGCCGCCCTCCTCACGCATCTCCATCACCACCTCGGCGCCCAGACCCTCGCACTGGCTGAACTCACCGAGCTCCTGGTCGTCGAGCTTCACGACGTACCGGACACTGACGGCGGTGTCGACATCGGCCAGCATCAGTTCCTCACCTCACTCGTCATCTCATGGTCCACGTGTCGGTCCGGTGACCGCGCCGCTCGCGGTCGATGAGCAGCTCGGCGCGCAGCCGGCGCAGGATCGGCGGGAAGAGCCGCTCTGCAAGCGCCTCGACCTCCTGCGGTGACGCGGCGCCACCCGCAGCTCCTGCGCTCGCAGGCGCACCGTCCGTCGCGCCGCTGGGTGCCTGGCCACCGCCTCCGCCGATCGGGACCTCGGTCGCGCCCGAGGAACGCGGGTCGACCACGGGTTGCGGCGGGGCGAAGGTCGCCTCGCGCGGCCCGGGTGCCTGCACCTCGGCGCCGTCCGGCGCGAGGGGCAGCTCCGGCGTCGCCGGCGCCACGGGCGCCTCCGGTGACGAGCGGGTCGGCGAGGTCGGCAGCGGACGACCGTGCTGGGGCACGGGGCGGACCGTGAGGTCGTCGATCTGGACCGTCCGCTGCAGCGTCGGGGCCAGCGTCGGGGCCAGCGTCGGGGCCGTCGGCGCGGTCGGAATGCGGGCGAAGGCACCCGCGGCGGACCACCCGTCCTGTGGCGCGGGCCCGACCGTGTCAAGGAGAGCGGGGGCGGACTGTGCAGGCTCGTCGAACCGGGCGAGGCCGCGCTGCAGGGTCGGGCGTGCTGCGACCGCGAGGGCCGTGGGGCCGGTCCCCGTCGCGGCAGCACGGCTCAGGATCGGAACACTGCGACCGGGGCCGGGGCCGGGGCCGGGGTCGTGGGCAGCGCGGTCCCTGCTCGCACCGCTCGGATGCCCGCTGGGGGCGGCATCGCCGAGCCCCCGAGAAGCGGCCGCTCCCACGTCGGTGGCTCGTTGCACGGCCAGCATCAGGGTCGGGGCCAGGGATGTCGGCGAGCCCGCGGGGGAGTCCGGGCCAGCCGATTCGCTCCTCGCCACCGGGTCGGCGCGGTCCAGGGTGGGCGCTTCGGTGGTCGGGAACTCCGTGGGTCCGGGGCCCGGTTCGTCCGCGACGTGCTCGGCTCGGGTGTCCGGGGGGCCACCGCTGTCGCCTGGGTCTGCCGGGTTGATCGAGTCGGCGGAGTCGACCGGGTGGACCGAGCTGACCGGGTCGCCCGGGTCGGCTGCGGTGGTCGCGAACGGCGGCGTCCCCAGCGCGGCGACGGGCAGGTCCGGGGGTCGCAGGTCGCGGGGCGGCTCGGGCAGCACCGACCGCTGCAGCACCGGGTCATGCTCGGGGGTGCCTGCACGCGTGTTCGCACCAGCGCCTGGGGCGGAGTCGGTTCCGGCCCCGGAGTCGGCACCCGGCTCTGCGGCACCCGGGTCGGCACCCGGGTCGGTGCTGGGCTGCTCCTGGGGGCTCCTGGGCCGGGACGGATCCGGCGGCAGACCGGTCGATGACGGCCCCTCAAGGGGCGCGGTCGCCGTGCCGAGGTCGGCGGAGCGGGCCACCGGCATGGAGGGAGTCACGGTGGCGCGCTGCACCGGGAGGGGTGGGGCATGGGTGCTGCCCGGCTGGGCCGAGGACGGCAGCGGCGCGCCCAGCCCGACCCGGCGTGGTGTCGACGGCGACACGGGCGTGACCGCACTGTCGACGCGGCGCTGCGCGGACGGTCCGGCGCCTAACGTGGGCCGCACCGAATCGGTGGCGGTGCCTCCGGCTGGCTCGGCACCCGCAGGGGGGTCGGACGGCGGGTCAGACGAGGCGTCCGGCCGGGTGTCCGAAGAGGCGTCCGGCTCGGAGCCGGAAGCGAGCTCAGGTGCCGTCGGCGCAACCTCGACTGACGCGGAGGACGACGTCGTGGGTGAGCCGGTCACGTCAGAGTTCGGGGTCGGAAGGGGGATCGGTTCGGCGAGCGCCGCGAGCTGCAGTACCGGCAGCCTGTCGGTGGAGGTGCGCGTGTAGCCGCGCGCCGGCGCCGCGATCGCCCGCGCCATCGGCAGCGCCGTCGCCGGCGCGGACGACGGCGCGGACGACGGCGCGGACGACGGCGCGGACGACGGCGCGGACGACGGAGCCGTCCACGAGGCTGGCAACGAGGCCGTCACCATCGGTGCGGGTCGGAGCCCAGCTGGGACATCGGCGGCAGCGTCGGTGGTCGGGTGGCTGTGCCCGGTGGCGCCCTGCACGGAGCGCTGCACAGGCGCAGGCGCAGGCGCACGGGCGGGGGCAGGCGCGGGCGCTGGTGCGGCCGCCGGCTGCTCGGAGCGGGCGTCGATGCCCGCGGCGGGACCGACCGCGGGGTGCGCAGGCTCCGGCGGCGGGGGGTGCAGCAGCGTCAGGTCGGTGGCCGCAGAACGCTGCACGGGGGCGCCGGTGCCGTCCCCGTCGATCACCCCGCTCGGTGCCGCAGGCGAGACCAGGTGACTGAGCTCGGGGGAGGAGAGGCTGGGGTTGCGCCAGGCCGGCAACGACGGGGGGAAGTCGTGGGGACGACTGACCAGCCCCACCGGGGCGATGGTGCGCTGCAACGGCGGCAGGAACGCCCAGCCCATCGGCGAGGGTGCGGGCTCCCTCCCCGCGCGGGGGTCACCGACGGTCGTGCCGGCGACGTCGCCCGACGTCGGAGAGGCGGGATGGTCCCGCTGCCAGGGCCAGCGCACGACTCACCGGTCCCTGTCCTGCGTGAGGCGGGTGTTGATGGAGGCGATCTCGCCGACGAACCGGAGCCGCTGCTGGTGCTCCATGTCGAGTATGTCGTCGAGCGGCCAGTGGAAGTGGTAGGCGACGTACGCGACCTCCTCGTAGATCCGGTCGGCTGCGTACGTCACGATTCCCCCAGGCGCCCGCCGGAGACGTCGACGGTGAAGCGGTGCGAGCAGTCCGGGCAGGTCACCGCGACCCGGGTGTGCCCCTCGGCGTTGATCCGGCGGTAGAAGTCCTGCAGGAACGCCACGTCGGAGGCGAACATGTTCTCCACGACCTGGGAGGAGATCGCCGGAAGCGTGCCCAGGTTCGTGATCACCCGGCCGAGCAGGACGACGGTCGTGAACGCGGCGTTCTCCTGCACCCGCGCGTCGTACAGCGGGAGCAGCTCGTCGCGAGCGGTGGCCAGCCGCATGGTCCCCTGCCGGTGCAGCACGCCGTCACCGTCGACGTACCCGCGCGGGAGCTCGAAGTCGAACTCCGTGCGCAGCCGCGGCTCCGCCGCCGGTCGGCCGTCCATGGCGACGGGCGCCCCGGGGCCCTCCGCCGTGGCCCCGGAGGTGTCGGTGTCGAGCAGCGTGCCGCTCCGGGTCCGCTGCATCAGCTGATGGTCGACTCGTCGTAGCAGACCGTGAACTTCTCCGTGGCCTGCTCCGCGGCACCCGCTTTGAGCGCGTTGACCTCGACCTTCTGCACCCAGCAGTTGGTGAAGCTGTAGGTCTTGATGGTCTGGCCGGCGTAGTCGAGGAGCTCGACGGCCGCGGTCTTGCGCGAGCCGGCAACGTCGCCCTCCATGACCGTCTTCAGCCAGTCGCTGACCGTCTTGGAGTCCGTCAGGCCCCGGGTGACCACGAACTGTCCGGCCTTCGGGCGCCCGATCAGCTGCCGCACGACGTACTTGCCGTCCTTGGTCTGCTGCTTGAGCTCGATCTTGTCGACCTCGGACGTCAGACCGCTGACCTCGGAGATCTTGGGGATCTCGATCCCGTCGATGGTCACCCGGAAGGCGTTGGCGGACGATGAGTCGAGTGCATCGGCTAGTCCCATGGTGGTGTGCTCCTACTCGTTGACGAGGCTGGTGCCGCCGGAGAACTGCGACAGCTGGAAGATGACGAACTCGGCCGGCTTGACCGGGGCGACACCGATCTGGCAGACCACCTGGCCCGCGTCGATGCCCTCGGCGGGGTTGGTCTCCCGGTCGCACTTGACGAAGAAGGCCTCGTCGGCCGTGGTCCCGAACAGCGCCCCCTTGCGCCACTCGTTGATCAGGAAGGCGCTGATGGTGCGGCGGATCCGGGCCCACAGGGCATCGTCGTTGGGCTCGAAGACCACCCACTGGGTGCCCATCAGGATGGACTCCTCCAGGTAGTTGAAGAGCCGGCGAACGTTGAGGTAGCGCCACTCCGCGTCGCTCGACAGCGTCCGCGCGCCCCACACCCGCACGCCTCGACCGGGGAAGGTGCGGATGCAGTTCAACCCGACCGGGTTGAGCAGGTCGTGCTCGGCCTTGGTGAGCTGCGACTGCAGGCTGATCGCGCCGCGGACGACCTCGTTGGCCGGAGCCTTGTGCACGCCGCGGGTGTCGTCGTTGCGAGCCCACACGCCAGCCATGTGCCCGGATGGCGGCACGTGCTTGTTGGTCCCGCTCGCCGGGTCGAACACCTTCACCCACGGGTAGTAGGCGGTGGCGAAGCGGGAGTCGTAGCCCGCGTCGTTCATCCGCCAGTCCTTGACCTGCTGGGCGTTGAGGTTCGGCGGCGTGTCCAGGATCGCCACCCGGTCGCCCATCAGCTCGCAGTGCGCGATCACCCCGAGCTGCACGGCCTTGAAGGTCTCCAGGTCGATGGCGCCCTGCTCGTAGGCGGCAGCCAGGTCGGGCACGGCGACCATGGTGACCTCGTCGACGGCCTCCAGGCCGCTGAAGCCGGTGCGGTCGGCCGCGTCGCCCACGTAGTCGTCGGCGTTGAGGTTCTCCGTCGACGGCGGCACCGGCTCCGGCTCGGGCGCCAGCAGGTCGGTGTCGCCGAGGTCGGGCTTGGCCAAGGCGCTGCCCGAGGTGAGCTCCTCGATGTTGATCAGCTTGGAGGCGGCGTTGACCTTCGTCGCCACGTTGTTGTCCTGCTTCTTGGTGGTCACGTGGTCGTAGGTCTCACTGGCCTTGCCGTCGGTCTTGACGACAAGCTTGAACTCGTCCTCCGGCGGCGACTCGCCACCCGGCTGCTGGATCTCGATGCTCACCGTCTTGGCGGCGTTGGCTCCGCGGCCGATCGCGGTGACGCGGTAGCCACCGAGGATCGCCTCGGGCGCCGGGCCGAGCTCCTTCTTCTTGGTCCCGTTGGACCCGCTGCCGTTGCTGTTGCCGTCTCCGGCGCCGATCCGGACGACGAAGCAGTTGCCCCCGCCGTTCAGGAAGTAGCCGTAGACGGCGTGGGCCAGGTAGGACCCGTCCACGAAGTCACCGAACGTCTCGCTGAACTTGCGTCCAGTTCGAGACGAGCGTGGGGGTGTTGGCCGGTCCCTTCTCGGCCAGCCCCACGAAAGCTGCTACAGCGGTTCCCACGCCCTCGATCGGTCGAGACCCGGCCTCGACCTCCTCGACGTAGACACCCGGCGATAGATAGGTCGGCATGCTGCCTCCTCGAAGACCCTGAAGTTGAGTCTCAGCCTCTTGCGTCGGCGCCATCTGCCGATACGTCCGGCGGGACGCCTAGTGAGGAAGGTGTTCATGCCCGATCAGGCATCCGCCGGGCGGTCAGTCCTTCGACAGACTCCGCACAACGAACTCGATCACGTCCAACAGCTGACGCATGGCAGCACCCTCGATCGCGGAGTCTGTCGGGACCGGGGATCCCTGACGTTTGCTCTCCTGATGCTCGTGCTTGACCGCGTCCTTCGTGAGCTTGATGCGGCTGGCGATCGGACCGTCGAAGTTCCTGCGAACAGCGTCCGCCACAGCCTGCGGGTTCTTCCCCGGGTTGACCCCGACCTCGTTGCTGGTCAGCGATTTGAGCTTGCTGATCACGACGTTGTCGCTCGTCTTCCCCTTCTCGGTCTTGTAGTCAGCCGCGCCCTTGTAGATCATGATCGTCGTCATGGATCGGTAGAGGCTCCGATCGCCGGACGACTTGCGCTTCACGGCGCCCAGGAAGCCGTCCACGAACGCGAGCAGCCAAGCCCGGGGAACGACGTGCTCGCTCTCCAACCTGTCCCGGTCTGTTCGGGTGTCCGCGCCTCGGTAGCCGCGTGTGCCCTGGTCTGCGTGTCGCCCGACTTCTCCGACCACCCCGGCAGTTCCGTCATCGGCGAAGGTGTCGCGCGGTGGCTCACCGCGGTAGCCGATCCGCGTCCAAACTGCCTTCACCACGGCCGCCAGTTCGGCGACGGCAGCGCGGATCTTGGTCTCGTTGGCGTTCCCGGCGTTCACCGCTCCCTCGATCGTCGCCGCACGGGCGATCACATCGATAGCCTCCTTGGCCAGCTCAGGTCTGCCTTTGCGCCGAGCCAGCTCGGCCGCGTCCCGTTGGTGGGCCGCCACCGGCTTGTCCTCGCTGGCGATGGTGAGCCGGAACGCAGACCCCGGATTGGACCTGAACGCCTTGACGGTGTGCGTCGCTCCACCGGTCGTGAAGGTCTTCTTGAACAGCCGAGCGAGCGCCGCCTTGCCTGCGTCGACCTTGCCTCTGATGTAAGCCTTGCCGGCCTTGATCTTGCCCTTCACCTTGCCGCCGAAGCCCTTCAGCCCGCGGATGATCGGACCGGCGAGCTTGAGGCCCTTGTCGATCACGAAGTCGAGCGCCTTGCTGACCGGCTTCTGCAGCTTCTGGACGATCTCGCGGATCTTCGCGCCGATGCCGCCGAGCCCGATCACGCTGGCGAGGAAGCCGATCAGGAGCGGCACCATCTGGCCGAGCACGTTGTTGATCTTGTCGACGACGCCTCCGACGTTGCCCTTCACGACGTCGGCGACGGAGTCGATGACGGTGTTGACGAACTTCATGATCCTCGAGGCGTTGTTGACGAAGAACATCACGACGTCGTAGATCAGCTTGCATGCCTTGATGAAGGCGGCGGCCGGGTTCAGCAGACCGATCAGCCAGGTGATGCCGGCGGTGATGATCTTGGTGATGACGAAGTCCTTGACCTGCTCGAGGATCATCTCCTTGATGTCGCCGAGCTTCTCCACGAGCATCTCCCAGATCCCGCCGATGCCCTTCTCTGCAAGGGTCGAGAAGATCGAGACGCCTCGCTCGGCGGCGGCCGTCGCCTTGTCGCCGATCTTCTTCACGATCCGGGTGCGGATGTTGTTCCAGGTCATCCCGAAGATCGACCCGAGCAGCTTGAGGATGCCCTTGATGTCGAAGGTCTCCGGCAGCTCGATGCCGCCCTCGGCGAGCGCGCCGAAGAGCCAGCCCATCAACCCCTTGCGCAGGTGGTCGACGATGTTGTCCTTGAACTTCAAGATGCCGCCCTTGATGCCGGCGATCAGGTTGCCGAGGAAGGCGACCGGGTTCTTGATGATGTCGTCGACGACACCGGCCGCCCGAGCGAGCACGCTGGTCAGCATCGACACCAGACCGCGGATCGTGTTGACGACGTCCTTGATCGCGCCGATCGCCTTGTCGACCAGGCCCTTGTTCTCGGCCTGCAGCGCCTCGATGCGTTCGTCGAGCCCCTTGCGCGCCTCGACGTACTTCGTCGCCAGCGCGTCCACGACGGCGTCCTGCTTGGAGTTGACGTCGTCCTCGAGGGCCTCGAACCTGTCTCCGATCTCCTTGGTCGCCTCGGCCCCGACCTTCTGCAGGTCCTGGGGAAGCTGCTTGACGTAGGACGCGATCTCCGACTTGCCGCGGGCGATTCGGGCCTTGGCGGCGGCGAGATCGGTGCCGACGATGTCGGCGACCCGGGAGATCACCTCCTCCATCCTGGTCAGGTAGATCTCGCGGCCGGCCTCGTAGAACTCGTTGACCTTGTCCGGCATCCCGGCGAGCTTGTCCTTGGCCCACCGCAGCCCGCCGAGCCACCCGCTGTAGCGATCGGCCTTGTAGGCCGACATCTTGGCGGTGACGTAGGACTCGAAGGCGCTCTTCGCCTGCGCCTCGCCCGCCGTGAAGGCGGCGTCGACCTTGGGGTCGATGCCCTCCAGGATCTTCTTCACGTCGGTTTCGGTGGCAGCGAAGATGCCTTGGACTCGGGTCGTGACTTCGGCCCGCCGCTTTTCGTCCTTGCCCTTGGTCGCGGCCTTCTGGGCCACGAGCTGGGCGATGGCCGCACCCTTGGCCCCCTGCATCCCGGCGACGCCGCCGGCGGTCTGGGCGGTGGCCTCGGCCTTCGTCTGCTCGATGCTGGTGCGCTCCTGCTGGCGGAACTCGGCCGGCGCCTGGTCGGCGTGCTTGGCCGCCGCCGACTTGTCGGTGAGCGCCTGCTGGAACTGTGGCTCGTTGGAGGCCGCCAGCTGCTGGTCGGTGACGCCGCCGTCCGCCATCTCCTGCGTGGCCTGGTGCTTGCCGGCGGCCAGGTTGGTCTGCTCGGGCGGCGCAGGCTTGGGCGCCGCACCGGCGGCGGGGATGCTCGGTGCGCCTCCCGGCGTCTCCGCGGTCATCGGGGCCACCGGCTTGGCGACCGCGCTGGCCTGGTCGGGCGGTGCCTCGGTCGCGGTCTCGATGTCCTGCTTCTGGCCGTCCTTGCCCTGCGAGACGAGGCCCGCGATCTCGCCCTTGACCTGGCCGGCCTTGCCGGATGCCTGGTACTCGTCGGCCTCCTTGAGCGTCTTGGGCGACTTGGACTCGATCGCGCTCTTCACCGCCGCGATGAACGCCTTCTTGTCGAAGGTGCCCGCAGGTTGCGCGTCCATCGCGATGACCTTGGCGGCCTTCGCCTGGCCGGTCAGATCGTCGGAGGGTGCGAGGGCGGCGTCCTGCGCCTCCTTGGCCTTGGCCGACGCGGGCGGGTGCGCCTTCTTGCTGCCCGCGAGCGACGTGACGTTGCGCTTCACGGCGGCAAAGGCAGGGTCCTCCTCCGGCCGGGTGCCGGTCGGTACGGCGGGGGGGTGCAGGAGCTGGTCAGCGGGCAGCTGCGCGGGTCCGGAGGACGTGGGCGCCGGCTGCTCCACGACGGACCCGCCGCCGCCTACCTGCTTCCCTCCGCCGGGCGTCTTGGGCTTGGCCGCGGACGCTTTGCCGAGCGGGTTCACCGAGGGGAGCGGCTTCTTCGGGGGGACCGGCTTCTTGGCCGGCACCGACGCCGGCCCGAAGCCGGTCTTGGTGACGGCGAGCGCCGACGCGGGGGGCTTCGGCCCCTCCAGCTCGACGGGCACTCCGACGGCCTTGGCTTCCTTGAGCCCCTTCTCGACGATGTCGATCACTGGGTCGTCGGTGCGGACCTCCCGCAGGGCCGCGTCGATCTCGGCCACTCCGGGTGCCTTGCCCTTGGCGGCCAGCAGGGCGCTGACCGCTGCGTTCCCAGCTTGGCGCTGCAGCGCGAGCACCGCGTGCGGGCCGGTGGGTCCGCGTCCGTGGGCGGCGCCGCGACGGCGACCGTCGGCGAGCGCCTGAGCGACGGGCTCCCGGGAACGCTCGACGTGGTCGGGCCGCATGGTCGACAGCGGCCCCCCTCAGGAGGTGCCCTCCTCCTTCTCGCCCTCTTCCTCGTCGCGCTGCACCGCCGGCAACGAGGCATCGTGGGAGGCCTGCACCTCTTCCTCCTCCTCACCGGCCTCCGCGCGCTGCACGGTCGGGAGTGAAAGGTCCTTGGAGGCCTGCACGGTCGAGGTGGTGCCCGCAGCGGCGGTCGCTTCGCGCTGCGCCGGTGCCGGTGTCGACATCACCCGGTCGGCGTTCGCCGCGGCCTCGCGCTCGAAGCGGTCCGAGGGGTCGCTGAGCTTCACGCCGTCCGCGGTCGCCGTACCGTCCACCGGGCCGCTGCGCTGCTGCATGACGTGGGTGAGCTCGTGGGCCAGCAGGGTCTGCCCGGCCGGTGTGCCGGGCTCGTAGCGGTCGCGCTGGAAGACGATGTTGGAGCCCACCGTGTAGGCGTGCGCCTGGACGGAGCGGGCCGAGCCGTCGGCGGCCCCATCGGTGTGCACGCGTACGTCGCTGAAGTCGGCGCCCAACCGTGCCTCCATGTCGGTGCGCACCGGCTCGTCCAACGCCTGGCCGCCACCCGAGCTCAGCACCTCGGTGACCGGGGACGCCTGCTGGCCCACCTCCTGGGCGGCGTCGTTGCCCACGGCCCGCTGCAGCCGCAGCATCCCGGCGGGACCGAGCACGTCGGCGCGACCGGCCGCCGCTGCCTTGTAGAGCAGACCGTCGTCGTGCGGCGCGGTCCGGCCCGCCTGCCGGGTGGCGTCGTCCTCGACTCGCTCGTGATCGTGTCGGTGCATCGCGGCACCCCTCTCCGCTGGTCTGCCGATGTCTGCCGACCTCCACTCTCGCCCCGCATCCGGACCCCGTGCAGGGGCAACGGATCGGGTCCTGCGGGCAGCCCGGGCTGCCCGTTGGGGCATCTCACGCGAGCAGCGGCCAGTACCGTCCGAACTCGCTCTCCAGGCAGAGACGGCCCAGCTTGCGGTACTCGCGCTGGACGGCGTTGACGAGGTGTCGCATCGTCACCGTGCCGCCGTCCTCGGCCGCGAGGTAGGCCGACGTCACGGCGGCCGAGCGGATCGCCCCGCCGGCCAGCTCGAACGACTCGGCGCAGAACGTCAGGTTGACGTCGGCGTCGCGCTCGACGCGGTGACCCAGGCTGCGGTCCCACAGCGCCCTGCGGTGCACGGCGTCCGGAAGCGGGAAGTCGACGAGCACGTCGAGCCGGCGGGTGAAGGCCTCGTCGATGTTGGCCCGCAGGTTCGTGGCCAGGATGGCCAGCCCGTCGAAGGTCTCCATCCGCTGGAGCAGGTAGGCGCTCTCGATGTTGGCGTAGCGGTCGTGCGCGTCGCGGACCTCGGAGCGCTTGCCGAAGATCGAGTCTGCCTCGTCGAAGAGCAGCACCGCGTTGACCCCGGAGGCAGCGGCGAAGATCCGCTCCAGGTTCTTCTCGGTCTCGCCGACGTACTTGTCGACGACGGTCGCCAGGTCGACGACGTACAGGTCGAGCCCCAGCTCGTGCGCGATGACCTCGGCCGACATCGTCTTGCCCGTGCCGGAGTCGCCGGCGAAGAGGGCCGCGACCCCGTGGCCGCGTCCACCGCCGGGTCGCATCCGCCAGTCGCCGAGCACCTGCTCGCGGTGGCGCGCGCGCAGCGCCACCTCGCGCAGCGCCACGAGCACGTGGTGCGGCAGCACCAGGTCGTCCCAGCCGACCTCGGGGTCCACCCGTCGCGCCAGCTGCTCGAGCGCCGAGCCGTTCTCGGCGCGGGCGCCGGCCCTCAGGTGCCGTCCGGTGATGACGCCGTCCAGGGAGAGCGCGACCTGGACCTGCGCCGAGGCGGCCGCCCGCGCGACCCCCTCCGGACGCAGCCGGAACTGGTCGGTGGCCAGCACGCTGTCTCTGTCGGCGCTGCTGCCGGCCAGCGCGAACCGCCAGAGCTGACGACGTTCAGCGTGCGTGCTCGCGGGCACCTCGACGAGCAGCGGAGGGACGGCCGTCCAGGCCGGGTCCCAGGTCTTGTCGCCGACGACCAGCAACGGCCGTGGTTCGGCCAGCAGCGACGACGCCAGCGCCGGCCGCGCGACCACGGCGCTGACCGGCCCGGCGACCAGGCCGGCCCCGGTGAGCCGGGCCTCCCGCACCAGAAGCCCGGCCACCTGCTCCGCGTCCGGCAGGGCCGCCAGCTTGTCGAGGTCGACCGCCAGGGTGTCCAGCCCGGCCACGCGCAGTGCCCCGGCCGCGAGCACTCGGCCGGAGCCGGTGGCGGGCTCGCGCAGGTAGGCCAGGGTCACTCCCGCTCCGAGGGCGCGGGCCAGCTGAGCCGGGTCACCCCACGGCACGTCCGGCAGGGCGGCGAGCACGCCCGCGACGGCCGGGTCGGGTTCGTCGTCGCCGAGCAGGTGGCGCACCACGCGGTCCGGGACCCGCAGCGGTCGCCCCGGGAAGGGACGGTCCGGCTCCTCGACGGTGACCAGGCCCGACCGGACCAGGGGGCCGTGCTGCAGCCGGGCGTGCCCGCTGGGCGCGGACAGCGGCACGCCGCACAGCTCCAGTGCCACCGCGACCGACGGCCGGCGACGGGTGACGTCGTCGTTGAGGTAGCCGAAGAACCGCTCGAAGCGTCGGTCCACCTCGCAGGTCAGGGCCACCACGAGCAGGTCCACGTCGAGCGGGTCGAGCGCGAACGTCTCCGCCAGCTCCCGCAGCCGGACCCGGCACCCGGCGTCCTCGGCCTCGTCCGCGGCCCGCTCGCACGCCGCCAGCCGCGCGCCGTCGCCCTCCAGGTCGACGGCGGCGGGCGTCTGGTCGAGCAACCGGCGTACGCCGTCCTCGTCGAAGTACAGCCCGCGGAAGGGGTCGTCGGGTGCCGGGTCCTCGGCGCGTCGTGCGGCGACCAGTCGGCGGATCCGGTCCTCGACCACGCCGACCCGGCCCAGGAGGTGGGCCAGGCTCTGGTTGCCGATCACGACCGGCTCCGCCTGCGCGCCCGGGGGGCGGTGCCCTTCTCGTTGGCGGGAGGAGGGGTGTGCCGGTGACGGCGCTCGTCGAGCCCGCCGTCGACGAGGTCGGACAGGTCGACGTAGACGCCGTCGGAGACCGGGGGACCGGCGGGGTAGACCACTCCGGTGTCGACGGGGGCGACCACCACGATGTCCAACGAGGGCTTCAGCTCGCCCCCGAGGGCCGACCACACGTCCGCGAACGCCCGGTCCTCGGGAGGCGGCAGGCCGACAGTCATCGGGACCACGAGCCCGGGCTCGGCCAGCAGCCCGGTGACCATCGCCGGGGGCAGTCGGTCGTGCCGCAGGAAGCCGCGCAGCAGCGAGTCGAGCAACCGGTGCTCGTCCTCGGGGCGCTGCACCCAGGCGGTGACGAGGTAGGAGAGCTTGAAGTAGCGCGGCGTCGGCTTGCGCGACACGATCGTGCCGTCCGGGGTCCGCGTCTCGGACCAGCCGTTCTCGCGTCGGCGGAGGTCCTCGCGGATGTCGTAGAGGTAGATGTCGACGGTCGGTGCGTTGCGCCGCGCGGCCCAGTCCTTGGTCGGGGCGTCGAACACGACGTCCACGTCGGACCCCTCGAGCGCGCCGCCGCGGACGATCTCGCGCAGCGCGTCGTCGACGACGGAGATCATCGGCCCACCTCCCCTAGCCCCGCGCCAGGAAGTCGGGGGCCTGAGCCGTCCGCTCGATGACCAGCATCGGGCCCTGCACGGCCGTGAACAGCGGCGGCACGGCCGGTGCCTCGGGGTCCCCGCTGGTGAGCTCCAGCTCGCGGTCGCCCAGCAGGTCGTGCCGCACGATGAGCAGGGGTTGGCGCATCGTGCCGTCGGTGTCGACGTCGAACGGGCCCCGGTGGATGTTGAGGCCGGGGGTCCACCCGAGCATCACCGCACTGCCGGGTGGCATCTTCTCGCCGTAGGCCATCGTCACCCGCCCGGGGCGCGCTACGGCCGGCAGCAGCCGGATGGTGGGCTGCAGCACCTCGAGCGTCGCGGTCGCGGTGTTGTTGGTGGTGACTGGGTCCGCTGTGGTGGAGGTGACCTTGGCCCCGACGTCTGCGTCGCCCTCCTTGCGGATCAGCAGCGGAATCTCGAAGGTCCGGGTGTCGCCCGGCGCGATCGACCCGAGCAGGCAGGTGCCGACCCCGGTGAGGCAGGGCTGGGGCGAGTCGGAGGCGTAGACCGGTCGGGGAGGGTCGGGCGCCGGGGACGGTGTCGTCGGCGGGAACGTCAGAGCCAGCGTCACGCTCGCGGCGGTGGTCGTCTCGCTGCGGTTGGTCACGTCGACCAGCACCACGTGCGTCGTGTTGCCGACGTAGCTGACCTCCGGGTCCAGCCCCAGGGCGTCGAGCGCCGGGTTGGCGAACTCCAGCGCCACGGCCACGTCGGCCTGGGGAGTCGGCACGACCTTGGTCACCGGGGTCCAGGTCGGCTCGGTGTCGGGCCCTCGGTCGTCGGTGACCAGGCGCAGGCCGGAGCCGTCCGGCTTGATGGCGTAGATGCCGCGGTTGTCGGGCTGGCCGGCGGGCTGGCCGGCGAAGGCGATCTCCGACCCGTCCGGCGACCAGGCCGGGTCCTCGGCGGCGGAGATCTGCCCCCGGCTCGGCATCGCGGCGTCGCTGGCGTCGAAGCCGGTGATCGCCGCCGGGACCGTGCTCCCCAGCCCGCCGTCGATGTCCGTACCGAGCAGGTTCACGCTGCGCAGCGAGTCGAGCTCGGTGTAGACGAGGTGCTTCCCGTCCGGCGCCCAGGTGGGCTGCCGTCCGTGGATGCGGTCGTCGCTGCAGTCCCCGCAGATGTTCTCGTTGGCCACGACCGGCCGGGGGGTGCCACCGGCGGCAGGCACGACGTACAGGAAGGAGCGGAACGCGATGGAGTTCGGTGTCCCGGGTCGGCGGTTCGAGTCGCCGTAGGGGCTCCAACCCCGGTCGGCTCGCGCGAACACGATCCGGTTCCCGTCCGGTGACCAATCCGGGTCGAGGTCCGCGGTCCGGGTGCCGGTCTCCACCTCACGGAATGCGCCCGTAGCGAGGTCGGCGATCACGATGACGGGTGACGCGTAGGAGTCGTCGTAGCGGTAGCGGGTGAGAGCGATCTGGTTGCGGGTCGGTGAGAACACCGGGTCGATGTCGAAGTCGTAGATGTCGCGACCGGCCACCACCGGCACGGGGTCGGTGCCGTCGCTGTTGGCCACCATGACCTGGCGGCCGTCGTCCTCCCCGTCGATGGAGTGCACCTCGCGGCTGTAGGTGATCTTGCTGGCGTCGCCGTTGTAGTCCGGCCAGGCCTCGTCCTCGGGGACGAGTCGGTCGTTGTTGGTGTTGAGGAACGCGTTGGCGATCCGAGTGCGGCGGTCACTGCCGTCCGCCGCGACCACGTCGGAGATGTCCGCCGAGGTGCTGCGTGAGGTGAAGGCGAGGGTTGCCGACTCCTCACTGCGGTCGAAAGGTCGTTCGAACGACGCGTGCGTCTCGGCGATGCCGGGCTGGTTGGAGACGTTGATGGTCCGCCGCACCGACGGGGGATCCGGGGGCTCGCTCGGTGGGTCGCCGAAGGTCGGCGGGTCGAAGAGGGCGACGTCGATGTCGCCGTAGGGGTCGACGTCGGTGGTCGTGAACGCGAGCGCATTGGTGCCGTCGCTGGCCGACCAGCTGGCCTCGCTGGTGCCCGGGCGCGACAGCGGGTCAATCGGCTCCTCCGGCTCAGGGTCCTGTGGGTTGCAGATGCACAGCAGCGCGACGCTGCCCACGGAGTAGAAGCGGGTCGTCGTGAACGCCACCCACCACTCCGCCTGCTGGTTGCCGCGGTACATGATCTCGACGGACGGCTGGGTGTCGGCCCGTTCCTTGCTGCCGACCCCGTCGGAGGTCAGCTGCGTGATGGTCGGCGGCCCCTCGTCGTTGAACATGTGCAGGTAGAGGTCCCCGAGGGGGTCGGCCGGGCTGGTCCGGCTGTAGACCAGGCCACGTCCGCTCGGCAGGTACGCCGGCCAGAGCTGGTCCACGTCCCCGCCGGGAGGATCGTCGGCCGTCACGAGGGTGTAGTCCCACGAGCCGCACGCACCCGACAGCAGAGCGGCCGGACCGGGGTCGATCCCGCTCGAGGAGTCGGGGGTGTACTCCACCGACTGCGTCGCGACCCAGATGTTCCAGTCACGGTCCGCGTCTCCGCTACCGGTCAGCGCATCAGAGGCGTAGGCGACGTAGAACGTGTAGGTGCCGCCGTACGTCTCCGTCGGCTCGTCGACGAACAGGACCGGGTGGGTTTCCTGGTCGGTGTTGTCGCAGGTGACCGCCTTGGCGTCGAACCCGGTCGGGAGACCCTGCCGCGGGCGGAGGTAGACCTCGCCGTCCGGGTCGGAGATCGCACCGGACACGTCGGACTGGGTGGTCACGTAGGGCGTGGCGTAGAAGCCGGCCGTGGCCTCGCCCTCGTGCTCGCCGGCGGCGGTCGTGACCGATTCGGGGTAGGTGGCCGCGTAATCATCGTCGTCGTCCGACGGCGCGGTGATCGTCACCCGGTCCAGCCGGTCGCGGTCGTCGGTGAAGGCGATCCGCTGTGGTCCGGTGTACGGCGCGGCCTGGGCCGAGTCGGACCCGCCGGCGACGAGCGCGGGCACGACCAGCAGCGCGGCGAGGACGGCCGCAGCCGTGCCCACCGCCGAGACCCTGGACCGTCTCACCGACTTGTTCACCACACCTCCGAGGACGAGCCCGTCGTCCGTCGCTCCCACGCTGCCGGGGTCGCCGGGCGAACTCACCGGACGACGGACAGCCCAAAGGGCACCGGCCGCCGTGCGAAAGGGCACCCGCGCGCCCGTGCGGGCACGGGCGCGACCGCCCTCAGATCAGGCCCTGCCGCAGGGCGTAGGCCACCGCGTGGGAGCGGTTGCGAAGCTGGAGGCGGGTCGTCACGTCGTGCAGCACGTTCTTCACCGTCCGCTCCGAGTAGGCCAGCCGGTGCGCGATCTCCGCGGTGTCGCACCCGTCGGCCACCAGCCGCAGCACCTCGACCTCGCGCGCGGCGAGGCCGTTGAACTTCAGCCCGCGTGGTCCCAGGAAGCCGCGCTGCAAGGCCCCGACCTGGTCCAGCAGCCGTCCGAGCAGGTCGGAGGGCACGGCTCCCTCGCCCGACGCCGCTCCGGTGATCACCTTGACCAACCGCTCCGGTGTCGCCTCGCTGCGTCGTACCAACCCCACCACGCCGGCCTCGACGGCCGTGACCAGGTCGCTGTCGTCGAGTCGGCCGGCGACCAGGACCGTGCGGCTGTCGCCTCGGCGCTGTACGACGTGCAGCAGCTGGATCGCGTCGTCGTCGACGCCGTCCACCACGACCACCGTCACCTCCGCCGTGCCTGCCTCGTCCTCGCCCACCACCCGGATCTCCGGGCGCGGACGCAGCTGAGAGGCCACCCCGGCCTTCGAGATCGGGTCCCACGCCTGCACGTGGACTGTCGTGCGTTCCATCGCTCTCACCCCTTGACCACCCCGGGTACGCCCCCTGCGCCCCGGTGGATTTCGGAAGTCTCCACCTGCCGACTGTTCGTACACTCAACGTGGACTCAACGGGCAGGGCGCGCTGCCCGCAAGGACGGCCACAAGGCATCGAGGCAGGTCCGCGTCCCTCCCTACGTTGAGTCGCATGACCACTTCCGCGAGCCTGGACTCCGAGAGCGTGCAGCTGCAGGCGGGGGAGCAGGTCGTCATCCCGCTGCAGATCCGCAACAACGGGGAGATCGTCGAGGGGTACAACATCGAGGTCGTGGGTCCGACGGCCGCCTGGTCGACGGTGGAGCCGGCGACGGTGTCGCTCTACCCGGGCAGCTCGACCACCGCGACGGTGAAGTTCCACCCGCCGCGCAGCTCGGGCGTGCCGGCGGGCGAGCTGCAGTTCGGGGTCGTGGTCACCCCGACCGAGCACCCGGACGAGGCGGTCGTCCCCGAGGGCGTCATCGAGGTCCTGCCGTTCGTGGAGACCACGGCCGAGCTGCTGCCGCACACCTCCCAGGGGCGTCGGCAGGGCCGCCACCAGATCGCGGTCGACAACCGCGGCAACGTGCCGGTCACCGCGCTGCTGACCGCGACCGATCCGACCGGCAAGCTGCGGTTCGCCCTCTCCCCCCAGGCGCTGAACGTCAATCCGGGTGAGGCGGTCTTCGCCGCCGTCCGCGCGCGACCGGTGAAGCGGATCTGGAAGGGCGCGCCGCTCACCCACCCGTTCGCGGTCGACGTGGCGCCCCAGGAGAGCCCGAGCGTGGTGCTCGAAGGCTCCTACGTGCAGCAGCCGGTGTTCCCGCCCTGGATCCTCAAGGCCCTGCTGGCACTCGTCGCACTGCTCCTGCTGCTCGCCGCGATCTGGTTCCTGCTGCTGAAGCCGGCGATCGAGTCCACGGCCGAGGACGCGGTCAGCCCGCAGGTCGAGGAGGCGGCCAAGCAGGCGGATGCCGCCAAGAAGGAGGCGGCCGCGGCCCAGGGTTCGGCCGGGGAGGCCCAGCAGGCGGCCGGTGCGGCGGCGGGCGGGGAGAAGAAGGGCTCCGGCAGTGGGAGCGGATCGGGAGACACCAAGACGGCGGCCGTGAAGACGACGACGGCGCCGTTCTCGAGTCGGCTCCAGGTGGCGCCGCCCCAGGGCGCCTCACGGACCGGGACGTTCACCGTGCCGGCGAAGTCCACGCTCAACCTGCGCGACTTCGTGATGAGCAACCCGCAGGGTGACTTCGGCCGGCTCCGGGTGCGCCTGAACTCCGACGTCATCTTCGACATGGCGCTGGAGAACTTCCGCGACATCGACTACCACTTCGTCGTCCCGGTGGTGGCGAAGGCGGGCGACGAGCTGACCCTGACCAGCCGGTGCAACAAGAAGGGGGCGCCGCCGTCGGGAGGGACCCCGGCCACGTGCGACCAGGGCATGCTGTTCGGCGGGGAGCTGGTGAAGAAGACCGGGTAGCCCCTACCCGTCGTGGGGACGGGGGTGCACCGCGGCGGCCGACGAGCTCGCCACGCCCAGCGAGGTGAGCACCTCGGCGTACGACCGACGCGCCTGCTCGGCGGCTGCGAGGTCGCCCGAGGCGGCGTACGCCGACAGCAGCAGCCGCCACGAGGCGTCGCGGCAGGGGTCGACGTCGAGGCTGCGCAGCGCGGCGGTCGCGGCGCTCGGTGGGTCGTGGCGCGACAGGTGCAGCTCGGCGAGAGTGGCAGCGGCCTCGGCGACCCGCACGCGGTAGTGCTCGCGCACGCCGATCACCCACTCGGCGGGACCGTCCTCGGGCAGCACGTCGCCGGTGCTCTGCGACAGCGCGCGGTCGAGCGCACGGACCGCGGCGGCACTGTCGCCCGCGATCCGGGCCGTCTCGGCCTCGGCGATGGCCCGGTCGAACTCCAGCAGGTCGGAGGACGAGCCCGGTGGCATGGCCAGCTGGTAGCGCTCACCGTCGCGGACCAGGATCCGGCTCGCACCGCGTGGCACCCCCGGCTCCAGCACGGCTCGCAGGCTGGACACCGACACGTGCAGGTTGTGGGTGCCGGCCACGGGGTCGAGATCGCGCCACAGCGCGTCGACCAGCAGCTCGCGGTGCACCGGCCGCCCGGCCTCGAGAGCGAGCAGCCTCAGCACGGCCCGGGCCCGAGGACGCACGCGGGTGAGGTTCGGCTCCTGGCCGTGCACCCGCAGCTGGAAGCGGCCGAAGCACCGGATCGTGATCGCCGGCGGCTCCCCGGTCACCGCGACCGTGGCGCGGGGCGCCGGACCGGTCCGCCCCGGCTGGGCCGGGATCGGGCCGCGACCGGTCTCTCGCGAGTCGACCCATGGTTCCGCTGATGGCGGGACCGGGGGCGTGGAAGTCCAGCGCCACGGGGCGAGGTCGAAGCCGGCGTCCTCCGCGGTCGACACCGCCAGGGCCAGCAGCTCGTCGCCGCCGTCGGGCGCGACGGCAGCGAGCGCGGCGTAGGCCACCGACAGGGCGCCGGGGACGGATGCTGCGCGGGCGAACGCCTCGGCGCTCTGGGCCTCCCGGACCGCCTCGGGCATCGCGGTGGCGGTGGCCGCCAACGCCAGGAACGAGCGCGCCCAGGCCTCCAGGGTCACCGCCTCGAGCGTGCGGCACCGAGCGACCAGGTCCTCGAGCGCCGACTCGTCGGGCCGGCCCGCACGGAGCAGGGACAGGGCCCGGACAGCGACGAGGGACAGGGCCCCCCACGCATCGCCGGCGACGTCGCACTCCTCGATCTCGTCGACCAGCATCCGGGGGTCGAGCGAGACGGGCTGGTCGACGGCGTGGTGACCGGTCGCCAGAGCCTGGGCCAACCTCGAGAGCCAGGGGTGGTCCAGCAGGCGCTCGTCGGTGAGCAACGCCTCGACCGCGGCGTGGCCGTCGTCCGAGACGACGGCCAGGGCGAGGCGCGCCACGGTCAGCAGCCGGGCGTCGTCAAGCCCGATGCTGCAGCGCCGCAGCACCCGTCGGGCGGTGCGGAGGTCCCCGCGCAGCGCCGCGGCGATCCCCCGACCCACCTCGTCCTCGAGGGAGGCGGTGGACGACAGTCGACGGAGCCGACCGCCGGGTGCCCCGACGACGGCGGCGTGCACCCGGGCGGACCAGGTGTCCTCGGCGGGGCCGAGGGGCCCGCCCCGCCACCGGTCGGCCGTGTCCCGGGTCCGCTCCGCTTGTCGGCGCAGGTCCTCGTGACCGGTCGAGGCCGCTGCCCGAGCGGCCTCGCGGGACGCCTGTTCCAGGTCACCGTGGTCGAGTCGCGCCCTCGCGCGGGCCAGCAGCAGCCAGGGCTCCCCGGCCACCGCCCACTCCGGGATGCCCTCCACCCAGGCGGTCGGGGCGGACACGATCTCCTCCCCGTGCCGTCCGAGCAGCTCGCTGGTGGCCTCCCAGTCGCCGATCCTGACCAGGACGCGTACGGCGGCGGCGTAGTCGTGCTCGAGTCGCAGCAGCGTCGCCGCCCGGCGGTAGTGGCTCGATGCCGCGGGACCGGGCAGGTCGTCCAACAGCTCGGTCTCGAGGTGTCGACGCAGGACGCCGTGCACCCGGTAGCTCAGCCCGCCGTCGTCGGAGCGCACCATCCCGGACCGCTGCGCGACCTCGGCGAGCGTGCGCCGGCTGGTGCTCGCGTCGAGCAGGTCGTCGCAGCGCTCGGCGGTCAGCCGCTCGAAGCACGCGGTGCGGCGCAGGAAGTCGACCAGGTGGTCGGACAGGCCGCCGAGCACCTGGCTGTCGAGGTAGCGCCGGGCGTAGCGCGCCTCGGCACCGTTCAACGGGGTGCGCCGGTCGTGGGTCGTGCTCGGAGGCAGCGAGAGGTGCATCAGGTGCAGCCCCGCGGCCCATCCCTCGGTCTGCCGGGTCAGCAGCGCGGTCGTCTCTGCCGGCAGCGGTCGACGGTAGACGTCGCGGAAGAGTGCCGCCGTCTCCGAGGCCCGGAAGCGCAGCTCGTCCTCGCCCACCACCACGGTCGGCACCTCGGTGCGGGCCAGGTTGAGCGTCGGCGTCCGCCGCGACCCGACCAGCACCCGCAGGTGCGGCGGCCCGGTCATCAGCAGCCGTTGCAGCAGGTGCCCGACGTGCGTGTGCTCCACGAGGTGCAGGTCGTCGACCACCAGGACGAGCGGCGACTCGTGCCGGGCGATCGCGTCGACGAGCGTCTGCAGGTCGCGCGCTGCCGGATGTCCGGGCGAGACGATCGCGAGCGCCGTACCCAGCTGGGCGACGACGGCGCCGACGGTGTTGTCGGAGGGGTCGGCCCGGTACCACGCCACGTCGGCCGCGGCCCGCTTGGCCCACTGGGCCAGGAGCGTGGTCTTGCCGGCCCCAGCCGGTGCGACGACCATGCCCAGGCGTGCCTGGTGGATGCGGTCGAGGGCGGTGATCAGCCGCGGCCGCAGCACGCCGTCGACGTCGGGGACACTGAGCCGGGCGGCCGGGCGCAGCCCTCGGTGCGACCGCTCCTCCTCGCGCCCCACCCGGTCCACCTCCTGCCGCACGGACGGTCGCCGGCCCACGCCGGCACCTGCTCCGAGCCTCACGCATGTGCCTGCCGCCTGCAGGAGGTTTTCGGCAAAACCCAGGGGCTGGCTAGCCCGATCGGGCAGCTGCCGGACCGCCAGATGGGGCGATATCGACACTCAAAGGGCAATCCTAGTCCGTGGACACGCTGAGACGCGAGACTCAATTGCTGGCCCACCCCTGCCCGGTGCCCTAGGTTTGCGCAGCGTGAGGATCGCCGTGGCAGAGGAGACCCGTCCGGGCGAGACCCGGGTCGCGCTCGTGCCCGAGCTGGTCGGGAAGCTGACGTCCCAGGGGTACGACGTCGCGGTCGCCCCCGGCGCCGGCACCGGTGCGTTGCACACCGACCGGGACTACGAGGACGCCGGCGCGCGCATCCTCGACGAGCCGTGGCTCGAGGCCGACGTCGTGGTGTCGGTGAACCCGCTCGACCCGTCCGTCGTACGGCGGCTTCCGGCCGGCACCAGCACGGTCTCGTTCCTGCCGACCGGCGCCGTGCCCGAGCTCGTGACGGACCTGCGCGACTGCGGCATCACCTCGTTCGCGATGGAGCTGGTGCCCCGCATCTCGCGGGCGCAGTCGATGGACGCGCTGTCGTCCCAGAGCCTGGTGTCCGGCTACCGCTGCGCCATCGTCGCGGCCGGTCTGCTGCGTCGCTTCTTCCCCCTGAACATGACCGCCGCCGGCACCGTCCCGCCCGCCGAGGTCGTCGTCCTCGGAGCCGGGGTGGCGGGCCTCCAGGCGATCGCGACCTCGAAGCGGCTCGGCGCTGTCGTCAAGGCGTACGACGTGCGCGCAGCGGCCGCCGAGGAGATCCGCTCGGTGGGCGCCACGGCGATCGAGCTCGAGCTCGAGACGCTGGAAGGATCCGGCGGCTACGCCCGCGAGATGAGCGAGGACCGCGCCGCCCGGCAGCGCGACCTGCTCGCGCCGTACATCGCAGCCGCCGACGCCCTGATCACGACCGCCGCCGTTCCCGGCCGCGCGGCCCCCCTGCTGGTCACCGCCGCGATGGTTGAGCAGATGAGGCCCGGATCGGTGGTGGTCGACCTCGCCGCGGAGTCCGGCGGCAACGTCGAGGGCTCGCAGCCCGGCCAGGTCGTCCGGATCGGCAACGCCCAGGTGTGGGGCGGAGCCAACGTCCCGGGCCAGATGCCGGGCCCGGCCTCGCGGCTGTACGCCCAGAACGTCGTCAACCTGGTCACCCTGATGACCCGCGAAGGAGCCTTCGCGCCCGACTTCGACGACGAGATCGTCGCGGGGTCCTGCGTCACGCATGCCGGCGCGATCCGGCACGAGCCGACGCGCGCCGCCCTGGAAGGAGAGTCATGAGTGAGCAGGTCGTCTGGCTGACCATCTTCGTGCTCAGCGTCTTCGTCGGCATCGAGGTCATCGCCAAGGTGTCCTCGACGCTGCACACGCCGCTGATGTCGGGCGCCAACGCCATCCACGGGATCATCCTGCTCGGCGCCATCCTGGTCACCGGCTACGCGCACGACACCATCCAGCTCGTGATCGGACTGGTCGCGGTGGTGCTCGCCACGGTCAACATGGTCGGCGGCTTCGTCGTCACCGACCGGATGCTGCAGATGTTCACCCGCAAGAAGCCGGCCGCGGGGGCGAAGCGGTGATCGCGACTCCCGTCTGGGCGCAGCTGGCCTACCTGGTCGCCGCCGTCTGCTTCATCCTCGCCCTCAAGGGCCTCTCCTCCCCGAAGTACGCCCGGCAGGGCAACCTGCTCGGCGCTGTCGGCGCGGTCATCGCCTGCGTGGTGGTGTTCTTCTACGCCGAGCTCGACCACGTGGTCCCGATCCTGATCGCCATCGCCGTGGGGTCGGCCGTCGGCTTCGTCGGCGCCCGGCGCGTGCAGATGACGCAGATGCCGCAGCTGGTGGCGCTCTTCAACGGGGTCGGAGGCGGCGCGGCCTCCCTGGTGGCGCTGCTCGAGCTCACCGACATCGTCGACGCGGGCGGTGAGGCCGGCGGGTTCGCGCTGGCCGCGACCGCCTTCACGATCTTCGTCGGCGCGGTGTCGTTCGCCGGCTCCCTCGTCACCTTCGCCAAGCTTCAGGAGCTGATGACCTCGCGGCCGGTGGTCTTCCCCGGCCTGCCGATCGCCTTCGCGCTGTCCTTCGTCGCCGCGCTGGCGCTGTCGGTGCTGACCGTGACGTCGCCGGCGGTGCTGATCGGCGTCGTGCTGGCGCTGCTGGGCCTGCTGATCGGGGTGCTGCTCGTGCTGCCGGTCGGCGGTGCCGACGTCCCGATCGTGATCTCGCTGCTCAACGCCTTCACCGGGCTGACCGTCGCGGCCGGCGGCTACGTGCTGGACAACACCGTGCTGCTCGTCGCCGGCACCCTGGTCGGTGCCAGCGGCACGTTCCTCACCAAGCTGATGGCCTCGGCCATGGGCCGCTCGGTGGCCAACATCCTCTTCGGCGCCCTCAAGGGCGGCTCGACCCTGGGCTCAGGCGAGGCTTCCGACCGCCCGGTCCGGTCGGCCGGTCCGGAGGATGTCGCGATCCTGCTGGCCTATGCCACCAAGGTGATCATCGTCCCGGGCTACGGCCTCGCGGTGGCCCAGGCCCAGCACACGCTGCGCGAGCTCGTGGACGTGCTGGGGGAGCGCGGCATCTCCGTCGACTACGCGATCCACCCGGTCGCCGGGCGGATGCCCGGGCACATGAACGTCCTGCTCGCGGAGGCGCAGGTGCCCTACGAGCAGCTCAAGGAGATGGACGACATCAACGGCGAGTTCCGGCAGACCGATGTCGTCCTCGTCGTCGGCGCGAACGACGTCGTCAACCCGGCGGCCAAGACCACGCCGGGCGCGCCGATCTACGGCATGCCGATCCTCAACGCCGACGAGGCGCAGCAGGTGATCTTCATGAAGCGCTCGATGCGCCCCGGCTTCGCCGGCATCGAGAACGAGCTGCTCTTCGACCCGCGCACCACGCTGCTCTTCGGTGACGCCAAGGACTCCCTCGGCAAGCTGCTCAGCGCCGTCAAGGCGCTCTGAGGTCTTTACCGAGATCTGGCTTACACCGTGTTACCCCGGCGCCCGCGACCTCCTACACTCGACGCGGGAGGGCCGACCACGACCGCGCCGGTTCGGTGCGGTGGGAGAGGCATCACGATGACCAAGGACGACGACCGTCTGGGGCGACCCGACGGACACCGCTACGACGCTCCGGAGAGCGACGAGGATCGCAGCTCCAAGAGCTGGGACTACCTCATCCTGGGCCTGCTCGTGGTCGGGATCATGGTGCTGATCGCGACCGGCACGGTCCCGATCTTCGACTTCTGAGAGGCGCTGCGCCGGCGACCCGTCGACGGATCCATCGGCGACCGGGACGGGTCAGTCGACCACGCCGTACAGCCGGTCGCCCGCGTCGCCGAGCCCGGGCACGATGTACCCCTTCTCGTTGAGCCGCTCGTCCATGCCGGCCGTGACCACTGTGACCGGGATGTCGAGTCCCTCCAGGTCCTTCGCCAGGCGTTCGCAGCCCTCGGGCGCGGACAGCAGGCAGATCGCGGTGATGTGGTCGGCGCCACGGTCCACCAGGAACCGGATGGCGGCCGCGAGGGTCCCGCCCGTCGCGAGCATCGGGTCGAGCAGGTAGCACTGCCGGCCGGACAGGTCGTCGGGCAGCCGCTCGGCGTACGTCGAGGCCTCGAGCGTCTCCTCGTTGCGCACCATGCCGAGGAAGCCGACCTCGGCGGTCGGCAGCAGGCGCTGCATGCCGTCGAGCATCCCGAGGCCGGCGCGCAGGATGGGTACGACGAGCGGCTTGGGGTTGGCCAGCTTGACCCCCTCCGCCTCGGCGACGGGGGTGGTGACGGTGACGGTCTCGACGCGGACGTCGCGGGTGGCCTCGTAGGCCAGCAGCGTGACGAGCTCGTCGGCCAGGCGCCGGAACGTCGGCGAATCGGTGTCGCGGTCACGCAGCGTGGTCAGCTTGTGAGCGATCAGGGGATGGTCCGCGACGTGGATGCGCATGAGCCTCAACCTACCGCCAGCGTCGGCCCGACCTGGCGGTGGTGGCCCGCCTGGTGCGGGGTCGGGCACTCTGCGACCATCGGGGTGGGCGAGCAGCGTCCCGAGGGAGAGGCCAGACGATGTCGGAGTTCGAAGCCAACGCCGAAGGCGTGGACTTTGCGCTCGTGGCCTACCGCGAGGAGGGCGTCTGGCAGGTCCAGGAGCTCGAGCACGAGCGGGCCGCCGACCTCGACGGCTTCGCCGCTGAGCTGCGTCGCTATCCGGGGGACGGCGGCGCTCTCGGGCTGGTCTCGATCGACGAGGACTTCTTCCTGCTGCTGCGCGTGACGGGCGCGGACGTCCGGATCCTGCTCTCCGACGTCACCGCCGCGACCGACTGGCCGATCGCCCGCTCCGTGGTCGAGCACCTCGAGCTGCCGCTGCCCGACGACGACGAGGACCCGGAGCCCGCCGGCGACCTGGGCATCGTCACCGACCTCGGGCTCGGCCCGATGGACATGGGTGCGCTGCTCGACGACGACGAGCTCTACCCCGACGAGATGCTCGGCGACATCGCCGCGAAGCTCGGCTTCGGCAGCGAGTACGACGACCTCGTCGGCGCCACCACGCTGTGAGCCTCACGGCTCACTGGGAGCCCGCGATGCGTGAGGCCCTCGCGGAGGCGCGCGCCGCACTCACCACCGACGACGTGCCGATCGGCGCCGTGGTGCTCGATGCCTCGGGCGCCGTGGTCGGCCGTGGCCGCAACCGCCGCGAGGCCGACGCCGACCCCACTGCGCACGCCGAGGTGGTCGCCCTGCGCGAGGCCGCGGCCGCGCACGGTGGGTGGCGGCTCGACGGGCACACCCTCGTCGTGACCCTGGAGCCCTGCACCATGTGCGCCGGCGCGGTCGTGCTCTCGCGGGTGTCGCGCCTGGTGTTCGCGTCGTTCGACCCGAAAGCCGGCGCCGTGGGATCGCTGTGGGACGTCGTACGCGACCGGCGGCTGAACCACCGGCCCGAGGTGCTCACCGGGGTGCTTGCCGCGGAGTCGTCCGCCCTGCTGGTGGACTTCTTCGCCGCGCACCGGCGCCCCGACGCCTGACCCTCGTGCGCCCCTTGTAACGCGGGGTTATGGACGCAGAAGCAGGCGTACGACGCTCGCAGACCGTCCACGCGCCTGGCAAAGTCGCCGGCGCTGACCGATTTCAAAGCCGCCCGACCTCTCCGGTACCCTCATCGGCGGTGGCGTGTCCGAGCGGCCTAAGGAGAACGCCTCGAAAGCGTTTGTTGGCGCAAGTCAACCGAGGGTTCAAATCCCTCCGCCACCGCCGTGCCGAACCCCGTCCGGGTCACCCGGGCGGGGTTTCGCGTATCGGGACGCGAACGCTCGTGCGGCGGCGGGTCTTGCCCTGTGTCGGAGGCCGGGAGCAGGATGACGGGAAGGTCGTGCACGACGAGCGGCAGCCGACGCCCGCCGTGTGCGTAGCGTCCACGGAGCTGATCACATGACCCACCACTCTCCCGACCTGATGCCCCTCCTGTCGCGGGGCAAGCACCGCAGCCCGAAGAAGGGTGCGTGCTTCATGGAGCTGGCCTCGTTCCTGGCCGGCGAGCCGTGGTCGGACCACCCCTCCTGCACCCATCCGCTGCTGGCATCCCTGGCGCGGGACGTGAACGACCACGTCGAGGACTACGCCCGCAGCCGGCTCGCGCCGCTGATCCCCGAGGTGATCGGGCTCAACGGCGACGACCCACGGGTCGAGGCCTGGATCGCGCGGGAGGCCGCGATCACCGCCCTCCCCGTCGTCGCCGCGGAGCGCCAGGGCGTCGCCGCCGTCGGCCTGCTGCGCTGCGAGCGGATGCTCAACGCTCTCGAAGGCCATCCCAAGGAGTACGTCGATCCGCGGACCCAGGCTGCGCTGGACGCAGCGCCGCACGCCCGGGACTGGGCGCGGGGGTTCACCAGCCTCGGGTGGGGCAACACGAGCAGCTTCGCCCGGCGCAGCGCGCCGGCAATCGTGCACTCGGCCGTCTCCGGCATCGCGGCGGCCGCAACGCCGACCGCCGAGAACGTCCTGGTCGACCTGCTTGAGCGGACGATCGGGCTCTGTCGCGTCTGGTTCGCGCACGACCCGGTGCCGCTGGCCGCCGACCGGTGGGCCGCGGCCGCATCGTTCACGCGCCCGTAGGCAGCCAGTCCGCGAGGCGGTCGAGGGCCTGCGACATCTCGCTCGGGGCGCCGGCGAACGATAGCCGGACGAACCGGTTGCCGACCGCCGTGTCGAAGTCGATGCCCGGTGCGGTCGCGATACCGGTGTCCGCGAGCAGCCGGTGGCACCAGGTCATCGTGTCGTCGGTCAGGTGCCCCACGTCGGCGTACACGTAGAAGGCCCCGTCGGCCGGGGCCAGCCGGTCGATCCCCAGGCGGGGCAGGCCGTCGAGGAGCAGGGCACGGTTCTCGGCGTAGCGCGCAACGTGCCCGTCGCACTCGTCGTACGACGCGTCGGTGAAGGCGGCGACGGCGGCGTGCTGGGCCAGCACCGGGGGACAGATCGTGAAGTTCCCGGTGAGCACGTCGATCGGTCGGCGCAACCGCTCGGGCACCAGCATCCAGCCGATCCGCCAACCGGTCATGGAGAAGTACTTCGAGAACGAGTTGAACACCACCGCCTCGCGCGAGGTCTCCCAGGCCGACGCGTGCAGCGCCGGGGTGGCGTACTCGATGCCGTGGTAGATCTCGTCGCTGATCAGCTGCACGCCGTGCGCCTCGCACCAGCTCGCCAGCGCAGCGAGCTCTTCCGGTCGCAGCATCGTGCCGGTCGGGTTCGCGGGGCTCGCGACGACGAGGCCGCGCACCGGCTCGTCGAGGCTCTCGAGCATCTCGATGGTCGGCTGGAAGCGCGTCTCGGGTCCGGCCGGCAGCTCGACCACCTTGCAGCCGAGCGCGGTCAGCACGTTGCGGTAGCAGGGATAGCCCGGACGGGCGATCGCCACCCGGTCCCCGGCCTCGAAGGCCGCGAGGAACGCCAGCAGGAAGCCGCCGGACGAACCGGTCGTGACGACCACGTCGTCGACGGACACGTCGAGACCGTGCATCCGCCGGTGGTGGCCCGCGATGGCCTCCCGGAGCTCGGGGATGCCGAGCGCGACGGTGTAGCCCAGCACCTGCTCGTCGAGGGCCCGCTTCGCGGCCTCCCGTACGGCGACCGGTGCCGGCGTGGACGGCTGGCCGGCGACGAGGTTCACCAGGTCGCCGTGCGTGCGACCGCGCTCGGCCGCAGCGGCCAGGAGGTCCATCACGTGGAAGGGGGGCACCGCGGCGCGGCTCGCCACCCCGAGGAGCTCGTGCGTCGGATCACCCACGCGCGCCACGATAGGCGAGACGGGGTCCGCTGCTTCGCCGAGGTGGACCGCCGGGGCGGCGGCGAGTCCCCCCAACGGGCTATGGCGTGGCCGCCCGGCGCCGTAGCACCGTTGTCCTCGCGGGCTGTGCCCGTCCTGGTCGCGGCCGTCCTCATCCATCCCCCGGTGAGGGCGGCCGCCCGCGCCCACCGGAAGTCCCACGCGGACGGGCCCCGGCCGGACCACCTCTAGAATCGTCGCTCACACCGCCGACGGAACGCCGAGGTGCCCGTGAGCTTCGACGCCCACGACATGGACCAGATCCTGCTGGTGGGCGCGAGCGTCATGCTGGTCGCGATCCTGGCGGTCCGGCTGTCGGTGCGCGCCGGGCTCCCCAGCCTGCTGGTCTACCTGCTGATGGGAGTCCTGCTCGGTGAGGCCGGCCTCGGCATCCGCTTCCAGGACGCCAACGTCGCGCACGCGCTCGGCTTCGCGGCGCTCGTGCTGATCCTGGCCGAGGGCGGTCTGACCACCCAGTGGTCGGAGATCCGGCCGTCGATGCGGTTCAGTGTGTCGCTCGCGACCCTCGGCGTCGGCGTGAGCGTCACCGTGATGGCCCTCGGCGCGCACTACCTGTTCGGCCTCGACTGGCAGACCTCGGTGCTGCTCGGCGCGGTCACGTCTCCGACGGACGCCGCCGCGGTCTTCTCGGTCCTGCGCCGGGTGCCGCTGCCGAGGCAGCTGACCGGTGCCCTGGAGGCGGAGTCCGGCCTCAACGACGCACCGACCGTGCTGCTGGTCTCGTTGGTGAGCACGGGCGCCGCCCTCGACCACGGCGTCCTCGGCTTCGCCGGCATCGTGGTCTACGAGCTGGTGGCGGGGGTGCTCGGGGGCGTGCTCATCGGGTTCGGCGGCGCCTGGGTGATGCGCCGCGTGGCGCTGCCCTCGTCGGGCCTCTACCCCATCGCGGTGCTGGCGCTGACCGTCTTCGCCTACGCCGGTATGTCGGCCCTGCACGCCTCGGGCTTCGCCGCCGTCTACACGGCCGCGCTCATCCTCGGCAACAGCGAGCTCCCGCACCGCGCCGCGACCCGGTCGTTCTCCGAGGGCGTCGCCTGGCTCGCGCAGATCGGGCTCTTCGTGATGCTGGGCCTGCTGGTCTCGCCGAGCCGGATCGAGGTGCGCCACGTCGTCATCGCGATCCTGGCCGGGCTGCTGCTGACCTTCGTCGCACGGCCTCTCTCGGTGCTGGCCTGCACGTGGAGCACCCGGTTGAGCGCGCGAGCCCAGGTGTTCGTGTCCTGGGCCGGGCTGCGCGGCGCCGTACCCATCGTGCTGTCGACGATCCCGCTCGCCGAGGAGGTCCCCCGCGCCGAGGAGCTGTTCGACATCGTCTTCGTGATGGTGGTCGTCTACACGCTCATCACCGGGCCCACGCTGCCGTGGGTGGCCTCCCGGCTCGGTGTCATGCAGCGGGGCGGGCCACGCGGGCTCGACGTGGAGGCGGCGCCGTTGGAGGGGATGGCCGCCGACCTGCTGCAGGCCAGGATCACCCGGCACTCCCACCTGCACGGTGTCGAGGTCGGGGAGCTGCGGCTGCCTGTGGGGGTGTCGGTCGCGCTGGTGGTGCGCGACGGTCAGAGCCTGGTGCCGGACCAGCGGACCGTGCTGCGGCACGGCGACGACCTGCTGGTGGTCACGCCGCGCAAGCTGCGCGAGCAGGCGGAGGACCGGTTGCGCGCCGTCTCGCTGCGGGGCCGGCTCGCGGACTGGCTCGACGGACCGGGCGACCGGCTCCCGCGAGAGCGCAGGGCCTCAGGAGACCGGTGACACGACGACGGGCGGGACGCAGACCGAGGACGGCTTGCGCACAGTGAGGGCGCGGGGCGCCTTGGCCAGCTTGCTGAACTTGTTGCCCACGATGACGTCGACGCCGGGACCGAGGTCCTGGTCGACCACGCGGACCTTCGTGGCCTTGCCGAACTGACGGGCGACCAAGCGGGCGGACGAGTCGTTCTTCTCCGTCGTCCAGATCTGCACCTTCGCGACCTTGGTGCCGGCCGGCGCGTTGCCCGCGTCGCCGGGCTTGAAGCCCCGTCGCGTCAGCACGTTGAGGGTCTCGTCGGCCAGCCCGGAGCGGGTGCCGCCGTTGAAGACGCTGACTTGCACTTGGCTGCTGCGGATCCGCTGCCCCTTGCGCACCGTCTGCGTGGTGCAGGTCGGCTCCGGCTCCGCGACCGGCTCCTCGCTGCCCGGGACGGGAGCGAACAGTCGGTCCACGCCGATGACCACGCCGAGCACGAGGATGCCGACGAGCACCAGCATCGTGACGGCGGTGGTGAGATGGCGACGGCCCAGCGGTCCCACGCGATCAGCCTTCCATCGGGTGGACGCGGGCGTGCAGCACCATGCGCTGCTGCAGGGCGGCACGCAGGGCCCGATGCAACCCGTCCTCGAGGTAGAGGTCGCCGCGCCACTCCACGACGTGGGCGAACAGGTCGCCGAAGAAGGTGGAGTCCTCGTCGAGCAGGGCCGCGAGCTGCAGCGTGTCCTTGGTCGTCACGAGCTCGTCCAGGCGCACCTGACGCGGGGGCAGGGCCGACCAGTCTCGCGGAGCGAGCCCGTGCTCGGGGTACGGGCGGCCCTCACCCACGCGCTTGAAGATCACGCCCGCCAGCATAGGTGGCACCGGTACTAGGGTTCGACGCATGACCGAGCAGCCCGTGGCCGCGAGCCCCGACACCTCCCCGATCGCCGCCGCCGTGGCGGCCGGCTACGCGTTCACGGGGCCGGCTCTGGAGCTGGGGGGTCTGATGCTCGACGCCACGACCCTGAGCGACGTAGGCGTCCGGATCCCGCTCGGGATGCTCAACCGGCACGGCCTCGTGGCGGGTGCGACGGGCACCGGCAAGACCAAGACCCTGCAGCTGCTGGCCGAACAGCTCTCGAGCAACGGCGTCGCGGTGTTCGCCGCCGACATCAAGGGCGACCTGTCCGGCCTGTCGACGCCCGGAGAGCCGGGCCCCAAGATCACCGAGCGCGCGACGTCGGTCGGCCAGCAGTGGACCGCTCGTGGTTTCCCGGTGGAGTACTTCGCCCTCGGCGGTGAGGGCGCAGGCATCCCGCTGCGCGCCACGATGACGTCCTTCGGCCCGACCCTGCTGGCGAAGGTGCTGGGCCTCAACGACACCCAGGAGTCCTCGCTCGGCCTGGTCTTCCACTACGCCGACAAGGCCGGTCTGCCGCTCCTCGACCTGGCCGACCTGCGCGCCGTCGTACAGCACCTGACGTCTGCCGAGGGCAAGGGCGACCTCAAGGACCTCGGCGGGCTGTCGTCGGCGACCGCCGGGGTGATCCTGCGGGAGCTGATCGGCTTCAGCGACCAGGGCGCCGACGCCTTCTTCGGCGAGCCGGAGTTCGACACCCAGGACCTGATGCGGACCACCGCGGACGAGATGGGGGTCATCTCGCTGATCGAGCTGCCCCGCCTGCAGGACCGGCCGGCCGTCTTCTCCACCTTCTTGATGTGGCTGCTCGCCGACCTCTTCCACGACCTGCCTGAGCTCGGCGATCCCGAGAAGCCCAGTCTGGTCTTCTTCTTCGACGAGGCGCACCTGCTGTTCGCGGACGCCTCGAAGGACTTCCTGCAGGCGATCACCCAGACCGTGCGGCTGATCCGCTCCAAGGGCGTCGGTGTCTTCTTCGTGACCCAGAGCCCCACCGACGTACCCGACGACGTGCTGGGGCAGCTCGGCTCCCGGATCCAGCACCAGCTGCGGGCCCACACGCCCAACGACGCCAAGGCCCTGAAGGCGACCGTGAACACCTATCCCACGTCGGAGTACGACGACCTGGGGCAGGTCATCACGGGGCTCGGGATCGGCGAGGCCGTGGTGACGGTGATGAACGAGCGGGGCGCGCCGACCCCCGTCGCCTGGACCCGCCTGCGGGCCCCGGAGTCGCTGATGGGTCCGGCCGATCCGGCGGCGATGACCGCCACCATCGACGCGTCGCCGTTGCAGCCGAAGTACTCCGAGTCGATCGACCGCGAGTCGGCCCGCGAGATCCTGGCCGCGAAGCTGGAGGCGGGAGCGGAGGCGGCGCGGGCCGAGGAGCAGGCCGAGAAGCAGGCCGAGACCGCCCCGACCGGTGCGGGAGAGGACCACATCGACTACCCGACGCCGGGCAGGACCTCGTCGAGGAAGCGGGACCCGCAGCCCGAGAGCCGCGTCGAGGACCTGATGAACTCCCCGATCGCGCGCGACCTGGCGCGCACCGCCGCCCGCGAGATCTTCCGCGGCGTCTTCGGGGTCGGGCGCCGGCGTCGCCGTTGAGTAGGCACTCGCGCCCCGTCGAATGGTCGCGCGTGCTCCGTTGAGTGGTCGCTCGTGCCCCGTCGAGTAGGCACTCGTGCCCCGTTGAGTGGTCGCTCGTGCCCCGTTGAGTGGGGCCAGAATTCAACTCACCGTCACATGGCGTAACGAAGCCGACTCATCTCCTCGGCACCCTGGTGGCGGTGGTCGAACCGGTCACCCGTTCACCGGACGCACCCGGTGGCGACTGTGCAGGGGGATCCTCCGATGACCGCTCTCAGCATCGACCGCACCGCCCGGGCCGAGACCGCCTCGGCCGTCGACGCCGCCTTCCTCGAGGCTGACGCGCAGGACAAGGCGCGTTCCGTGCGGCTGGCCGCCGCGCAGCAGCGTCGTGCGGCCGCACGGGCCCGCGACCTCACGGCCCTGTTGCGCGAGCGCCCGGACCTGGCCGGGGTGCACGCCCCCGCGGACTTCGCTGTCGAGGCCATCCGCTGGTGCGCCTGAGGGTCCCGTCCGCCGGGCGATGCGCCTCCGGCACAGTGGGGGCGTGCCTGACCAGCCGACCAACCCGCCGCGGGATCCCGCCCTGTCCCGGACCCGACCTCGCGGCGGCATGTCCGCGCTGTTACTGGTCCGACTCCTGGCCGAGCTGGGCCTGCTCGCCGGGCTGACCTGGGGCGGATATCGGCTCGGTCAGCAGGCCGGGGTGTTCGCCGGACTGCTGCTCGCGGTGCTGCTGCCCGCGCTCGGCGGTGCGGTCTGGGGTCGCTGGGTGGCACCGCGTGCCTCGCGCCGGCTCACCGACCCCCCGCGCGCGCTGGTCGAGTTCGTGCTCTTCGCCGGCACCTTCATGCTGCTCACCGGCACGGACCCGGACGCGATCCCGGCCGCACTGCTGCTGGTCTTCACGTACCTGATCAGCATGCCCGCGCGCCGCTTCCAACTCTGAGCCATGCGTCCCCCCTCGGGTTGACCCGGGTCTCGCCCCTCATCGAACCGGGTCCCGTCGCGCCTTGACCCGGGTCCCGTCCCCCGTTGACCCGGGTCTTGTTCACCTCGAAGTGGCTCGACGAGCTCCGCGCGACGACAAGTGGCCATCAAGGGACTGGATCATGACCGAGACGGGGGCGTAGGGGCTGAACTGGGGTAAGAGCGCTTCACGTCCAGCGGCGCCACGGCGGGGCACGAGTGCCTACTCGGCGGGGCACGAGTGCCTACTCGACGGGGCACGAGTGCCTACTCAACGGGATCCCCGACCGGCGGTTCGCGAGCCACGGCGGCGTCTACTCCGTCGGCCTGCTGCAGGACCGCCCGAACGCCTGACCGCACGTAGCCGCACTCGACCGGACGCACGAACGGCGCCGCACGAGTGCGGCGCCGTTCTCCTCGCGGCGGAGGATAGGGGATTCGAACCCCTGAGGGCGTTAACCCAACCCGCTTTCCAAGCGAGCGCCATAGGCCACTAGGCGAATCCTCCGCCGGAGAGGTTACCGGTCGGACGAGCCCGGGATGAAATCGCCCGGCGTGGAGGCGGTCGCGGCCGCGAGCGGACGGGTGGGAGGACGGAGTTGGGCGCGCGGGCGAGCCTCCCCTAGACTTCCGACCAACCCCCCGTGCGGCGGCATCTGACCCAACTCCCCCAGGGCCGGAAGGCAGCAAGGGCAAGTGAGCTCTGTCGGGTGCGCGGGGGGCCTTTCTGTGCCTGGGTACGGCCCGAGCATCGGTCGGGCGCCGGGCGGGCCACCGCTCCGTGGGCGGCCTCGTGCCTGTCGGTGCCGCTGGCTAGGGTGCAGACGTGGAAGCCCCCCTCGCCCTGTACCGCCGCTATCGGCCGGAGTCGTTCGCCGAGGTCATCGGTCAGGACCACGTCACGACCCCGCTGCGGGCGGCGCTGACCAACAACCGGGTCAACCACGCCTACCTGTTCTCCGGCCCTCGCGGCTGCGGCAAGACCACCAGCGCCCGGATCCTCGCCCGCTGCCTGAACTGCGAGCAGGGCCCCACCGACACGCCCTGCGGGACCTGCCGGTCCTGCACCGATCTGGCCCGCGGCGGCCCCGGGTCCATCGACGTGATCGAGATCGACGCGGCCAGCCACGGCGGCGTCGACGACGCCCGCGACCTGCGGGAGCGGGCGTTCTTCGCCCCGGTCAGCAGCCGCTACAAGGTCTACATCATCGACGAGGCGCACATGGTGACCACGCAGGGCTTCAACGCCCTGCTCAAGCTGGTCGAGGAGCCGCCCGAGCACCTCAAGTTCGTCTTCGCCACGACCGAGCCCGAGAAGGTCATCGGCACCATCCGGTCGCGCACCCACCACTACCCCTTCCGACTCATCCCGCCGCGCACCCTCTCGGACTACCTGCGCCGGCTGTGCGAGCAGGAGGGCGTCACCGTCGACACCGCGGCCCTGCCCCTGGTCGTGCGGGCCGGTGGCGGGTCCGCCCGCGACACCCTGTCGGTGCTCGACCAGCTGATGGGCGGCGCCGGACCGGAGGGCGTCACCTACGAGCTCGCCACCGGGCTGCTCGGCTTCACCCCCGACACCCTGCTCGACGAGGTCGTGGACGCGTTCGCAGCCGACGACGGCGCCACCGTCTTCGGCGTCGTGGACAAGATCATCGAGACCGGCCAGGACCCGCGCCGGTTCACCGAGGACCTGCTGCGCCGGCTGCGCGACCTGGTGATCATCTCGGCCGTGCCGGATGCCTCGGCCACCGGTCTGATCGACGTGCCCCAGGACCAGGGTGAGCGGCTCACCGCCCAGGCCGCCCGCTTCGGCCGCGCCGACCTCGGCCGGGCCGCCGAGCTCGTGGCCGAGGGTCTCACCGAGCTGAAGGGCGCCACCGCGCCGCGGCTGCTCCTCGAGCTGATCTGCGCCCGAGTGCTGCTGCCGGGGGCCGACCACGACACCGGCGGGATCATGGCGCGGCTCGACCGGATCGAGAAGCGGATGTCGATCGAGGGCACGCCGTCAGCGGCGGCCACCCGCTCCGAGGCCCCTGCCGCTCCTGCTGTGCGCGCCCAGCAGCAGCAGCCGCAGCCGAGGACGGAACGCCCGGCCGCCGCCCAGCAGACGGCACCGGTCGAGACGGCGCCCGAGGTCTCCCCGGTCGAGCAGCCCGCCGCCGACCGAGCCGTCGAGCCCGACCGGGCCGTCGAGCCCGACCGAGCCGTCGAGCCCGACCGAGCGGCTGAGCCTGAGCGAGCGGCTGAGCCCGACGGCGCGCCGGCCGAGCCGGAGCAGCCGGAGCAGCCGGAGCAGCCGGCCCCGGCGGGCCTGACCCTCGTCGACGTACGGCGGCTGTGGCCCGACATCGTGGAGGCTGCGAAGTACAAGCGCCGGCTCACCTGGATCCTGCTCAGCCAGAACGCCCAGGTCGTCGCGGTCGACGAGACGTCGCTGACCGTCGCGTTCAACAACGCCGGTGCGCGGGAGTCGTTCGTCGGTGGCGGCAACCACGAGATCCTGCGTCAGGTCGCGATCGACGTGATCGGTCACGCCTGGCGGATCGACGCGATCGTGGACCCGGGGGCGCAGCCGGGGCTCGACCCCGCCGATGACGGTCACCAAGCCAGCCGTCCGCAGCCCGCCCCCTCCGCCGCCCGAGCCCGCTGCCCGGCACCTGTCGGCCGGAGCGGACGGCGGTCGACCCGGCATCGATCGCCCATGCCCGAGGAGCCATCCAGGAGACCCGGGCCGCCGGCGACGCCCGTCGGCAGCAGGAGCCGGCGGTGTCGGACGCGGACGTCGACCGCGACGACCCGGACGCCGACGATCACGGACTCGGAGGGGCCCAGCTGCTCGAACGCGAGCTGGGAGCGAGCATCATCGAGGAGATCAAGCACGACTGACCACGACTCCCGCCGAGCACCGCCAGCCGACCCGGCACCGGCCCGGCACCGACCGCAGCAGCCGACCCGCACCGGGCCGGCCCGCAGCACCCATCCAGCGATGCGAGGAACCCAGATGAGCGAGCAGGACAGCGCGAACCCCTTCGGCGAGGGCGGCTTCGACCTCAACGCGCTGATGCAGCAGGCCCAGCAGGTGCAGGAGCAGATGGTCGCCGCTCAGGACGGCGCTGGCCGAGGCGACCGTCGACGGCACCGTCGCCGACGGTCTGGTGACGGTGACGGTCAACGGCACCGGCGCGCTGATCGGGGTGAAGATCCGCAAGGACTCCTTCGACCCGGCTGAGCCCGAGGACCTCGAGGACCTGATCGTGGCCGCCTACCGCGACGCACAGAGCGCGGCTGAGGCGCTCGCCGCGGAGAAGCTCGGCCCGCTCGACCGCCGGCCTCGGCGGGCTCGGTGGCCCCGGAGGTTCGGAGAGCCCCGGCGGTCTCACCGGTCCCGGCGGCCTGCCGGCCGGGTTCTAGGACGGGACGCGCGCACCGCCCATGTACGAAGGTGTCGTCCAGGACCTGATCGACGAGCTCGGCCGGCTTCCGGGCGTCGGGCCCAAGAGCGCGCAGCGGATCGCCTTCCACCTCCTGGCCGCCGACCCGGTCGACGTGCAGCGCCTGGCCCAGGTGCTCGTCGAGGTGAAGCAGCGGGTGAAGTTCTGCTCGGTGTGCGGCAACGTCGCCGAGGAGGAGACGTGCCGGATCTGCCGCGACCCGCGGCGCGACCTCACGGTGATCTGCGTGGTCGAGGAGCCCAAGGACGTCGTGGCGATCGAGCGCACCCGGGAGTTCCGGGGCCGCTACCACGTGCTGGGCGGGGCGATCTCGCCCATCGACGGCATCGGCCCGGACGACCTGCGGATCCGCGAGCTGATGCCGCGGCTCGCCGACGGCACGGTGACCGAGACGATCCTGGCGACCGATCCGAACCTCGAGGGCGAGGCGACCGCGACGTATCTCACCAGGTTGCTCCGGCCGATGGGGTTGCGCGTGACGCGCCTTGCTAGTGGACTACCCGTAGGCGGGGATTTGGAGTATGCGGACGAGGTGACCCTCGGCCGTGCCTTCGAGGGGAGGAGATCGGTCGATGACTGAGGCACAGGTGGCGTCCCACCGCCACGACAGCGAGCTCGAAGACTTCGCACAGCAGATCGCCGACCAGGTCAAGAGCTTCCTCTTGGCGCTTCGGGCCATCTCGCGCGGGGAGGCCGCCGGCGGCGAGGCGATCTCGCTGCTGCTGCTGGAGGTCAGCCAGATCCTGCTGGCCGGCGGGCGGCTCGGGGTGCATGCCGACTTCACCCCCGCCGACGAGTACGAACCCGACTCCGGTCCCGACCCCGACCTCGACGCGATGCGGCTGCGCCTGGCGTTGCTGCTGGAGAGCGTCGATGTCTACACCGAGGTGTTCGACCCCTACGTCGACCCGCCGGAGATCCTGACGTCCCTGCTCTCCGACGACCTCACGAGCATCGCCTCGGCCCTGGCGCACGGATTGCGCCACCACCTGCGCGGCCGGATCAGCGAGGCGTTGTGGTGGTGGCAGTTCTCCTACGTCTCCTCCTGGGGCACCGAGGCCAGCGGCGTGCTGCGCGCGCTGCAGTCGATCGTGTCCCACGACCGCCTCGACGCGGAGTTCGAGAGCGAGCAGGACCAGGTGGCGGCCGCCGACGAGCTGTTGACGCCGTAGCCCGGTCTTGTCATCCGTCGCCGGACGCCGGTGCTGGTTCTCGCCTCGGTAGGATCGCCCTGGCTCGGACTCCGCCGGGCCCCGACCCGATCGCGAGGAACCTGGCCGTGGGCATTGTCGTGCAGAAGTACGGCGGCTCGTCCGTCGCCGACGCCGACGGCATCAAGCGCGTGGCCCAGCGGATCCTCGAGGCCAAGCGTGCCGGGAACGACGTCGTCGTGGTCGTCTCCGCGATGGGTGACACCACCGACGAGCTGATCGACCTCGCCGAGCAGGTCTCGCCGCTGCCCGCCGGTCGCGAGCTCGACATGCTGCTGACCGCGGGTGAGCGGATCTCGATGGCGCTGCTCGCGATGGCGATCGGCAACCTCGGCCAGGAGGCCCGCTCCTTCACCGGTAGCCAGGCCGGCGTGATCACCGACAGCTCGCACGGCAAGGCCAAGATCATCGACGTCACGCCCGGTCGCATCGAGCGAGCACTGGAGCAGGGAGCGGTCGCGATCGTGGCCGGCTTCCAGGGGGTCAGCCAGGACACCAAGGACATCACCACGCTGGGGCGTGGCGGTTCCGACACCACGGCCGTCGCGCTCGCCGCGGCTCTCCGCGCCGACGTCTGCGAGATCTACAGCGACGTCGACGGCGTCTTCACCGCCGACCCGCGCATCGTCGCCTCGGCCCGCAAGCGCGACCGGATCTCCTACGAGGAGATGCTCGAGATGGCGGCGTGCGGGGCGAAGATCCTGCATCTGCGGTGCGTGGAGTACGCCCGCCGCTACGACATGCCCATCCACGTCCGGTCGTCGTTCAGCCACAACACCGGCACCTGGATCACCCAGCAAGGAGAGATCGACATGGAGCAGGCCATCATCGCCGGCGTCGCGCACGATCGCAGCGAGGCCAAGATCACCGTCGTCGGAGTGCCGGACAAGGTCGGCGAGGCCGCGCGCATCTTCGAGGCGCTGGCCAACGCGCAGGTCAACCTCGACATGGTCGTGCAGAACGTCTCGGCCGCCTCGACCAACCTCACCGACATCTCCTTCACGCTGCCGCGTGACGACGGTCAGAGCGCGATGTCCGCGCTGGCCCGGATCAAGGACGAGGTCGGCTACGACTCGCTGCTCTACGACGACCGGATCGGCAAGGTCTCGCTGATCGGCGCCGGCATGCGGTCGCACCCCGGGGTCACGGCGCGCTTCTTCTCCGCGCTCGCCTCCGCCGGTGTCAACATCGAGATGATCTCCACCTCGGAGATCCGGATCTCCGTCATCGTCGACGAAGCCCAGGTCGACGACGCCGTGGTCGCCACGCACACCGCCTTCGACCTGGACTCCGGCGACGTCGAGGCGGTCGTCTACGGGGGGACCGGCCGATGAGCCGCCCGGTCAGCATCGGCATCGTCGGCGCGACCGGACAGGTCGGCGCCGTGATGCGCCGGATCCTGCTCGAACGCGACTTCCCGGTGGCCGACGTCCGCTTCTTCGCCTCGGCCCGGTCGGCCGGCACCACGATCGAGTGGGGCGGCCGCCAGGTCGTCGTCGAGGACGCCGAGACCGCCGACCCCTCCGGGCTCGCCATCGCGCTGTTCTCCGCCGGGGGCGAGACCTCACGCACCCTGGCCCCGCGGTACGCCGCCGCCGGGGCCGTCGTGGTCGACAACTCCTCCGCCTGGCGGATGGACCCCGACGTCCCGCTCGTCGTGAGCGAGGTCAACCCCGACGCCGTACGCCAGGCACGCAAGGGGATCATCGCCAACCCCAACTGCACCACGATGGCCGCGATGCCGGTGCTCAAGCCCTTGCACGACGAAGCCGGCCTCGTGCGACTGGTCGCGAGCACCTACCAGGCCGTCTCGGGCAGCGGTCTCGCCGGCGTCGAGGAGCTCGCCTCCCAGGTCGCCGCCGTCGGTGCCGACGCGGCCCAGCTCACCCACCACGGGGCCGCGGTGCCGATGCCCGACCCGGTGAAGTACGTCCGCCCGATCGCCTTCAACGTCCTCCCGCTGGCCGGTTCCGTGGTCGACGACGGCTCGCAGGAGACCGACGAGGAGCAGAAGCTGCGCAACGAGAGCCGCAAGATCCTCGGCATCCCGGACCTGAGGGTCTCGGGCACCTGCGTGCGGGTTCCGGTCTTCACCGGGCACTCGCTGTCGATCAACGCCGAGTTCGGCTCGGCGCTGTCGGCCAAGCGGGCCGAGGAGATCCTCGCCGACGCACCGGGAGTGCGGCTCACCGACGTGCCGACGCCGCTCCAGGCCGCCGGTCAGGACCCGAGCTTCGTCGGACGGATCCGTCAGGACCCGGGGGTCGACGGCGAGCGGGGGCTGGCGTTGTTCATCTCCGGCGACAACCTGCGCAAGGGTGCCGCTCTCAACACCGTGCAGATCGCGGAGCTCGTCGCCGCGGGGCTCTGAGCGCACCCACCAGGGCGGGCGGTCCGTGGTCAGCGGACGTCGTGCTGGGGACCCTTCTCGGGCACCTTCTCCACGAAGGCGGTGGTGATCCAGTGCCCCAGCAGGAAGCCGAGCGCGGTGACGACCGGGACCACCAGGAACATCCAGGGTGAGAGCAGGTGGTTCTGCAGCACCAGCAGCATCAGCACGAAGAGCGCACCGACGCCCAGGAAGCTGGTCGCCCGCGCTTCCGGCAGCCGCCACAGGGTGAGCACGAGCGCGCCGACGACGACCATCGCGGCGAGGATCACGAGGATCACCACGAAGCCGGGCCCGCCTCCGCACGTCCGGGTGCCGCGGATCGCGTCACAGCCCAGCAGCGCGACGTAGGTGAGCACGACGCCCAGCAGGCCGACCAGCGCCCCGGTGATGGCCGCCGCGATACGGCCGTCGATGCTCGGCAGCGTGAAGGGCTTCTTCGGGGACGGGGACGGGGTCTGCTCCTGCGCGGCGGCGGGCTCGCCGACCACCGGCTCGAGGACGGCGTCCACCTGGGTCGCCCGGTCGCCGGTCATCAGTGGTTCGGTGTAGTCCTGCGACCGGGTCTCCTGACGGGGTGGTTCCGGTGCGGCGACGGGACCGTCGGCCGCAGGGGGAGCCTCCGCGCCCTTGCCGCGTCGTTTGCGTCCGAACCCCGGGAACGACGGCAGCTCGAGCTTCGCGGTCTCGGCGTCCCGGTCCGGCGTCGTCCCTGAGTTCGGCTCGTCCGGGTCGCGCGTCTCAGCCATGCGGGCAGTGTGTCAGACGCGGGCGCCCGTCAGTGGGTCTTGAGGCTGACACGGTGGGTGGCCGGGCTGGTGGCCAGGCCGAGCATCGACAACGAGCTGTCGTAGGCGGACACGGCCGCGGCGATCTGGCCGTAGGCCCGCAGGCTGTCGCCGAGCTCGCGCCACAGCCGGGCGACGCTGCGTGAGGCGGGCATGTCGCGCAGGACCAGCTCCATCTCACGGTAGGCCTCGCCGGCCAGGTCGTCGTCGAGCTGTGCGGCGCCGACGTCGCCGAGCAGCAGGAGCGCACCGGCGCGGTCCACGTGGTCGGAGGGGCCGAGCATCGACAGCGCGGTGGCGCCCTGCTCCGCAGCCAGCTCGAGGTCACCGAGGAGGAGGTAGGCCCGCCCGCGGGTGACGGCGAACGCCCCGGTGTCGAGACGGGCCCCGGCGAGCGCGGGGTCGGCGTCGGCGAGGTCGAGCTGGCGCAGCGCCTCCTCGGGGTCGGGCTGGTCGGCGCGCAGCAGCAGCCAGGCGTAGTAGTGCCGCAGGCGGGGGAGGTCGCGGCTCTCCTCCTGCTCCCCGATCAGCGCGACGGCGCGGTCCGTGAGGCGGATGGCGTCCGCGTAGCGGCCGCGCTCGGACGCCACGGCACCGGCGTTCCAGTAGATGGAGCCACGGGCCCGGCTGGAGCCGAGCCGGTCCGCGGTCTTGATCAGGGAGTCGACCTGATGGGTGGCGTAGAGCAGGTCGCCGCGCTCGAAGGCGGCGGCGACGTGCATGGCACCGAGCCGGATGTGCTCGTCGGTCCCGACCAGGTCGGACCGCTCGATCTGGACGAGGGCGTCGCCGGCGACCTCGAGGGCGCGGTTGACGTCGCCGAACTCGAGGTACATCACGGTCAGCACCGTGGCAGCGACGGCGTAGCTGACCCACGTCTCGTCGGCCCGGCACCGCTGGAGCAGCTGCTCGAGGGTCGCGACGGCACGGTCGAGCTGCCCGGTCTGCTGCAGCGCCTCGGCCATCAGCAGGTTGGCGTCGGCCCACACCAGGCTGGGCAGTGTCTCCCAGGGCAGCTGGTCGAGGGTTCGGATCGCCTCGGTGGGGTTGCCGTTGGCGAGGGCCAGGCGCGCGAAGTTGAGCTCGACGCGACCCACCTCGGGGTGGGCCGGGGGCGCTGCCGCCGCGGGGTCGTCCGCGAGTCGGCTGACCGGCACCCCGAGCCGTTGCGCGAAGCGCGTCAGCATCGCACTCGACGGGGTCCGCTTCCCGGACTCCACGAGGGACACGTAGCCGGCACTGATCCCGTCGCACGCGAGGGCGCTCTGGGTCATGCCTTGGGCGATCCGCACCTCGCGGATACGACGGCCGATGGAACTCATGCATCCATCGTACGAGCGTCCTTACTGAGTAAGAACCCTTTGGTCTAAATGTCTGCTTTGACTGTCCGAACGGACAGGTCAGCGGCAGCACCAGGAGATCGCCTTGGCGGCACCCTCGGGAGCGGCGGAGGCGCCCTGAGCAGGCGCGATGCCGAGGACGAGGACGGAGACGAGGCCGGCGAAGACGAGACGGGTGGAGTTGCGCATGAGGTGCTCCCAGGGTCGAAAAACTTACAAATTAGTAAGGTTGAGTGTAAGGATTCTGACCGTTCAGTGGATGTATTCGTAGGTAAAAGGTTGGTTCGTTCCCTGAGGCAGCTCCCTCGGTGGGCCCGGCCGACGACCCGTCACGGGCCCACTGAGCAGCAGGTTCACCTGTCGCAGATGCACCGTTTCGGACCCTCCTGAGGGGTCCATCGGGACAGTCGCGCGGCGGCCATGGTCTAGACCGATGCCGACGGCGCGGGCCCGTCAGTGCGCCCGGATGCACAGAACCCCCGGGCCGCAGTGCGGTCCGGGGGTTCTGGGGTTCCCTCGCTGGTCGGGCTGACAGGATTTGAACCTGCGGCCTCCTCGTCCCGAACGAGGCGCGCTACCAAGCTGCGCCACAGCCCGAGGGCGGAGTCACTGTATCCGACCCGCGGCCGGCTCACGAAACCGGGAGGTGAGGGTGAGCAGGGTCGCCTCGGGGCGGCAGCAGAAGCGCGCGGCGGCGTACGGCGACGTGCCGAGCCCGGCGGAGACATGCAGCCACGAGGAGCCGGGGGTGTCCGCGGGGGCGTGCGCCGGATGCCGGTGCAGGCCCCGGGCTCGTGCGCGGTCGAGGTCGCAGTTGGTGACGAGGGCTCCGGCGAACGGCAGGCGCAGCTGGCCGCCGTGGGTGTGGCCGGCCAGGACGGTCTCGTAGCCGTCGGCCGCGAACTGGTCGAGCACCCGGAGGTACGGCGCGTGCGTCACGCCCATCCGGACGTCGGCGTCGGCGTCCGCCGGTCCCGCCACCGAGGCGAGGTCGTCGTAGCCGAGGTGCGGGTCGTCGACGCCCGCGAAGGCGATCGACGTCTGGCCGACCACGAGCCGGTCGCGGCGGTTGGTCAGGTCGACCCACCCGGACCGCTCGAAACCGGTGCGGAGGTCGCCGTACGGCAGCCGGGGAGTGTGCACGTTGCGCTGGCCGTCGTCGGGCAGCAGGTAGCGCACCGGGTTGCGCAGAGACGGGGCGAAGTAGTCGTTGGAGCCGAAGACGAAGACGCCGGGGACGTCGAGCAGCGGGCCGAGCGCGTCGAGCAGCACCGGCACGGAGTCCCGGTGCGCGAGGTTGTCCCCGGTGTTGACCACCAGGTCCGGCTCGAGCGCGGCAAGGCCCGCGATCCAGTCCCGCTTGCGTCCCTGGGAGGGCGTCAGGTGCAGGTCGGAGAGGTGCAGCACCCGGAGCGGGTCGTGGCCGGCGGGCAGCACCGGCAGGGTGACCCGGCGCAGCACGAACCAGCGCACCTCGACCAGGGTGGCGTAGCCGAGCGCGGACGCTCCGGCGAGGGCGCCCAGCCCGACGGTGCGGGCCGCGGCACGCAGCAGCGGTCGAGCGGAGGACGCCATGGCGTCAGGCTTTCACACGGCCCCGGACCGGTTGCTTCGCGGTCGCCCGCAGCGGTGCCGCGCGCGCCGCGACCTGCCGGCTGAGAGACTGGCCGACGTGAGTGCCCTCAAAGACCGTCTCCGGACCGACCTGACCGCCTCGATCAAGGCCCGTGACGAGCTGCGGTCCTCGACGCTGCGCATGGTGCTGACCGCCGTGACCAACGCGGAGGTGGCCGGCAAGGAGCACCGCGAGCTCAGCGACGAGGACGTCGTCACCGTGATCGGCTCCGAGGCGAAGAAGCGGCGGGAGGCCGCTACCGCCTTCGAGGACGCCGGCCGGGCGGAGAGCGCCGCCAAGGAGCGCGCGGAGGCCGCGGTGCTGGCCGACTACCTGCCCGAGCAGCTCTCCGAGGCGGAGGTGGCCGACCTGGTCACCCGCACGATCGACGACCTCGGCGTCCGCGACCAGGGCATGCGGGCCATCGGCCAGGTGATGGGCCGGCTGCAGCCGCAGGTGCGCGGCCGCGCCGACGGCGGGACGGTCGCGGCGGAGGTCCGGCGCCAGCTCGGCTGAGGCGGGTCAGCGCCGACCGCGACCCCGGCCGTTCCCGTTCCCGTTGCCGTTGTCGTTGCCACCGGCACTGTCGCCGCCGCTGTCGTCCGGCTGCTGCGGGGCGACGTACGGCGAGCCGTCGGAGACGTAGATGGTCACGGTCGTCCCGGACGGCGCCGAGGTCCCCGAGCCGGGGCTGAGGTAGGCCACCGTCCCGGCGGAGTTGGAGCTGTCGACGCTCGGCCCGACGACCGGGTTGAAGCCGGCCTCGCGGAGCCGGCGAGCCGCCTCGCTGGGGTTCTGGCCGTAGAGCGACGGGATCGTCGTGGTCACGCCCGAGACGGCCTGCGCGCCCGGCGGGGTGAACGACTCGTCCGGCAGCCACTGCTGGATGACCTTCATCGCGTCGCCCCAGATCGGACCGGCGAGGGAGGAGCCCGCTGCGCCGTACACGGTGCGGCCGGCGACCGTCTGCCCGTTGAGCGGCTGCGGCTGGCCCTTGGAGTTGGCGCCCGCGATCATCGCGGCAGCGGCCAGGTTGGGGGTGAACCCGACGAACCACACCGACTTGTTGGACTGCGTGGTGCCCGTCTTGCCCGCGGAGGGCTGGGCGAGGCCGAGGCCGGCGTTGTAGCCGAAGCCCCCCGGCTCCTGGACGCCCTTGAGGATGTCGGCGACCGCGTCCGCCGACTCCGAGCGCAGCACCTGCGTGCAGCGCTTGGGGTAGGTCTCGATGGTCTTGCCGGCGCTGTTCACGATCGAGGAGACGGGCTGCGGCTCGCAGTACTTCCCGTGCGCCGCGAACGTCGCGTAGGCCCCGGCCATGGTCAGCGGGTTGGTGTCGGTGACCCCCAGGGTGAACGGCGGCACGACGTCGCGCTCGGGCACGATCACGCCCATCGCGCGGGCCAGCTTCACCGGCTCGCACAGACCGGTGCGCAGCTCGAGCTGGGCGAAGAAGGTGTTCACCGACTTCTGGGTGCCGGTGTAGAGGTCGAACGTGCCGCTGCCGGTGGAGTTCGACGGGTCCCAGGTGTCGGTGCTGCCGAGGTAGCCGTCGCAGACCCGGAACCGGTTGTTCTGCAGCACGATCCGGTCCGGTGAGGCGATCTGGGTCCGCAGCGGGATCCGCTGCTGGATCGCGGCCGACAGGACGAACGCCTTGAACGTCGAGCCCGCCTGGAACCCTCGCGAGTCCCCGAACTCGCTGGGCACGACGTAGTTGAGATAGGTCTGGCCCTTCTTCTTCTTGGCCCCCATCGGCCGGGACTGCGACAGGGCACGCACCGCCCCGGTGCCCGGCTCGACCATCGCCAGCCCGCCGATGGCGCCGTCCTTGGGGTAGACGTGACTGGCGACGGAGGCGTCGGCCGCCTTCTGGAAGCGCGGGTCCAGGGTGGTCTTGATCGTCAGCCCGCCGCCGTAGAGCAGGTTGCGACGGTCCTCGACGGTCCGGCCGAGCTTGGGGTCGGCCAGGAGGTACTGGATCGCGTAGTCGCAGAAGAACGCGGCGTCGGACGAGACGCAGCCGTTGTTGGCCGGCGTCACCTTGAGCCCGATCCGTGCGGCCTGCGCGTCACTCGCCTCGGTGGCGGAGATGACGTTGAGCTCGGCCATCCGGCCCAGCACCGTGTTGCGGCGCTTGGTCGCCTCGCCGACGTAGTTGGTCGGGTCGTATCGGGTCGGGTTCTTGACCAGGCCGGCCAGCAGCGCCGACTCGCGCAGGTCGAGCTTGGTGGCCGGCTTGGAGAAGTAGTGCCGAGCGGCCGCCTCGACGCCGTACGCGCCGTCACCGAAGTAGGCGATGTTGAGGTAGCGCTCGAGGATCCAGTCCTTGGAGTACTTCTCCTCGAACGCGATCGCGTAGCGGAGCTCCTGGATCTTGCGCTGGTAGGTGTCGGCGGTCGCGGCTGCGCGCTCCTCGGCCGACTCGGCCTGCGTGATCAGCGTCATCTTGACCATCTGCTGGGTGATCGACGACCCGCCCTGGGTGGTGATCCCGTTGTTGGCCTGGTTGGTGACGAAGGCGCGCAGCGTGCCGCGCAGGTCGAGCGCGCCGTGCTGGTAGTAGCGGTAGTCCTCGATCGCGATGATCGCCTTGCGCATGATCGGTGAGACCTTGGCCAGCGGCACGTTGACCCGGTTCTCGTCGTACAGGGTGGCCAGCGTGGAGCCGTCCTTGTTGAGGATCCGGGTGCGCTGGGAGAGCGGTGCGGCGATCAGGTCCGAGGGGATCTTGTCCATGCTGTCGGCGACGTTGCGGGTGCCGAGCCCGGCGATGGCCGCGAACGGGATCGCGAGCCCGGCGACGAGCACTCCCAGCACGGCTGCGACCGCCACCATCACTCCGAGGTGCGAGGCCACGCTGGCCGGCCGGAGCCGGTCGGTTCTCCGAGAGGACATGGGCTCCAGAGTACGGGACCGGTCGGTGCCGCCCGGGGCGCGCGCGCCCTAGCCCCAGAATCGCTCCGTGTCACGCACCGGACGCCCCCCGGCGTGGCGAACGAGTCAGGTCCGCCTAGTCCTTTCGGACTAGTGCGGGGCGGGGCGCGTCCGGCGCGCGGGCCGGTTACCGGTGATCTCACGCTCAATCGCCGCGTTCGGCGGGTCCTGAAGGGCTATTCGGTTGAAGCGTCTAGTTCCAACGGACTATCACAAGTTGCTCCCTCTGTGTCTGTTTCGCGAGGTTCGATGTCTTTACCTTTCTACATGGGGATTGACTCGCTAGGCCCGCTGGGAGGTGGGCCCTTCTCGGAGGGACGAAGGCCGATGATGCAGATGATGTGGAACGAGGACTGGGCCGGCGCAGCGCTGTGCAACCAGACCCGACCGGACGAGCTGTTCGTGCGCGGTGCCGCGCAGAACCGCGCCAAGCAGATGTGCGCCGGTTGCCCGGTGCGCACCGAGTGCCTCGCCGAGGCGCTCGACAACGAGATCGAGTGGGGTGTCTGGGGCGGCATGACCGAGCGCGAGCGCCGGGCGCTGCTGCGTCGCCGGCCCAACGTGTCGTCGTGGCGTCGACTGCTCGAGACCGCGATGGAGGACCACGCCGCCAGCGTGACCGCCAGCACCGACTCCGAGCTCGTTACCGCCTGAGCGGCGAGAGCCGCTAGCGGGAGAGCAGGTCACCGACCAGCCGCAGGCCGGCGAGGTCGTGCACGTCGGTGGACAGGGCCGGCACGACGGCCGTCGGTACGTCGGGATGCATCGTGGCGAACCGGCGCCGCAGACGGGTCTCGCGAGCCAGCACTCGGGCCCGGTCGGCGTGCAGCCGCAGCAGACCCGCGGTCAGGCCAGCGCTGCTGTCCGCTGTCTCCGAGGCCTCCTCCTCCAGCCGCTCGGCCGCGGCCAGCGCTCGCTCGGCGCTCAACCGCCCCTGCTGCACCCGGCTCGACCGGTTGACCACCAGCCCCGCGAGGGGCATCTGCTCCGCGTTGAGGCGCTCCACGAAGTAGGCCGCCTCCCGCAGGGCGTCCGGCTCGGGCGCCGCGACGACCAGGAACGCCGTACCCCGGGCCTGGAGGAGCGCGAAGGTCTTGTTCGCCCGCTGGCGGAACCCGCCGAAGAGGGTGTCGAACGCCGCCACGAACGTCTGCATGTCGCGCAGCACCTGGGCGCCGAGGATCTTGGTCAGCGCGTTGGTGATCACCCCGAGCCCGGCGGTCATCAGCTTGGCCGGACCGCGCGCGGGCGCCAGCAGCAGCCGGATGAACCGTCCGTCCAGGAAGCTGGAGAGCCGCTCGGGTGCGTCGAGGAAGTCCAGCGCCGAGCGTGAGGGGGGCGTGTCGACCACGATCAGGTCCCACCGGCCGTCCGCGCGGGCGTCGGCGTGGAGCTGGCCCAGCTTCTCCATCGCCATGTACTCCTGGGTGCCCGCGAAGGAGCTGGAGAGCGCCACGTAGAACGGGTTGGCCAGGATCTGCGCCGCCTTCTCCGGGGTGGCCTGGCTCTCCACCACCTCGTCGAAGGTGCGCTTCATGTCGAGCATCATCGCGTCGAGCGACCCGCCGTGGGTCGCCTCGACCCCGGGCACCGGACGCGGGACGTTGTCGAGCCTCTCGATGCCCATCGACTGAGCGAGGCGGCGGGCCGGGTCGATGGTGAGCACGACGACCCGGCGACCCTGCTCGGCGGCTCGCAGCGCGAGGGCCGCGGAGGTCGTCGTCTTGCCGACGCCGCCGGAGCCGCAGCACACGATGATGCTGGTGGACCGGTCGGCGAGCAGGGCGTCCACGTCGAGGTGCGGGGTGTCCTCGTCGCGGGCGACGAGCGGCCCCACCCGGCTGCGCGCGGTCGTCATGCCATCCCCTGCCGGCACAGCTCGGCGGCGAGCTCGTAGAGCCCGCCGAGGTCGACGCCCTCGGCGAGCCGGGTCAGCTCGAAGGTCGGCACGTCCAGCGCGTCGACCCGCTGGCGCTGCTCGTCCTCGAGGTCGCGGCGCTCCGCGTGCTCCCGGGCCTCGTCGAGGAGCCCGTCGAGCAGGGGCCCGGTCGCGGTGACGCCCATCCGGGCCAGGTCGGCCGCGATCGCCTCGCGCGACAGCTCGCCGGCGAGGGCGCGGTCCCGCTCCTCCTCGTCGAGGTCGGCCCGGCGGCTCAGGTTGACCACGACCCCGCCCACGGGCAGACCGTCGCGGCGCAGCTCGTCGATGCCGTCGGCCGTCTCCTGGACCGGCATGTCCTCCAGGATCGTGACGAGGTGGACCCGGGTCCGCTGCGAGCGCAGCAGCGTCATCACGGTGTCGGCCTGCGCCCGGATCGGCCCGACCTTGGCCAGGCCGGCCAGCTCGCCGTTGACGTTGAGGAACTGCGAGATCCGACCCGTCGGGGGTGCGTCGAGCACCACGGCGTCGTACCGGCGGGCGTGCTTGCTGCGGCGGTTGCGCTGGACGGCCTCGTAGACCTTGCCGGTGAGCAGCACGTCGCGCACGCCCGGGGCGATCGTGGTGGCGAAGTCGATGACGCCGAAGCGGTCGAGGGCCTTGCCGGCGCGGCCGAGGCGGTAGTACATCGCGAGGTACTCCAGCAGCGCCGACTCCGGGTCGATGGCCAGTGCGTAGACGTCGCCGCCGTCGGACGGCCCCTGGGCGATCCGGCGCTCCTCGTAGGGCAGCGGGGGCACGTCGAAGAGCTGGGCGATGCCCTGCCGGCCCTCGACCTCGCACAGCAGCACCGTCTTGCCGCGCGAGGCCAGTCCCAGTGCGAGGGCGGCGGCGACCGTGGACTTGCCGGTCCCGCCCTTGCCGGTGACGACATGGAGCTCGACCCCGGACCACTGCTGCTCGGCGGAGGGCTCGGTCACGCCGCGACAATAGCCGCTGCCGCCGTACCGCCCACGGGGGTGTGAGGCGGCTCATGTGGAGCGGGGGCACTCGCCCGGGCGGGCTGTGTGCCCACGGCCCGTGCCGCCGCGCCCACCGCGCTGGCTAGGGTGGCCGAGGCTGGTGCTGACCAGTCCGGAGCAGGAGGTGCTGGCGTGGACAAGGTGGTCGGATCGGCTGCGGAGGCAGTCGCCGACATCGCGAGCGGGTCGACCATCGCGGTGGGCGGATTCGGGTTGTGCGGCATCCCCTCGGTGCTGATCGACGCCCTGCTGGACCAGGGCGCCGACGAGCTCCAAGCGGTGTCGAACAACTGCGGCGTCGACGACGCGGGCCTCGGCCGGCTGCTGGTGAGCCACCGGATCCGACGGATGATCTCCTCCTACGTCGGGGAGAACAAGGAGTTCGCGCGCCAGTACCTCTCCGGCGAGCTCGAGGTCGAGCTCACCCCCCAGGGCACGCTGGCCGAGCGGATGCGGGCCGGCGGGTCGGGCATTCCGGCCTTCTTCACCGCGACCGGAGTCGGCACCCAGGTGGCCGAGGGCGGGTTGCCCTGGAGGTACGACGACGCCGGGAACGTGCTCGTCGCCTCGCCCGAGAAGGAGGTGCGCACCTTCGAGACCCACGACGGTCCGCACGAGTACGTGCTGGAGGAGGCCATCGTCGCCGACTTCGGCCTCGTGCGCGCCTGGAAGGGCGACCGGCACGGCAACCTGGTCTTCCGCCAGTCCGCCCGCAACTTCAACCCGCTCGCCGCCATGTGCGGGCGCGTCACGATCGCCGAGGTCGAGCACCTCGTCGACCCCGGCGAGATCGAGGCCGACGACGTGCACACGCCCGGTGTCTACGTGCAGCGCGTCGTCGAGCTGACGGCCGAGCAGGCCGAGGACAAGTTGATCGAGAAGCGCACCGTGCGTCCCCGAACCAGCGAGGAGAGCTGACATGGCGTGGAGTCGTGAGGAGATGGCCGCCCGAGCGGCCTCCGAGCTCGAGGACGGGTCGTACGTCAACCTCGGCATCGGCCTGCCGACGCTGGTCCCCAACTACGTCGACGACGACGTCGAGCTCGTGCTGCAGTCCGAGAACGGCATCCTCGGTGTCGGCGCCTACCCCGAGGAGGGGGACGAGGACCCCGACCTGATCAACGCGGGCAAAGAGACGGTGACCCTGCGCAAGGGCGCGTCCTTCTTCGACTCCGCCATGTCGTTCGGGATGATCCGCGGCGGCAAGATCGATGCCGCGATCCTCGGCGCCATGCAGGTGTCCGCCGCCGGCGACATCGCCAACTGGATGATCCCCGGCAAGATGGTCAAGGGCATGGGCGGCGCGATGGACCTCGTGCACGGCGCCAAGCGGGTGATCGTGCTGATGGAGCACGTCGCCAAGGACGGGTCCTACAAGATCGTCGAGGAGTGCTCGCTGCCCTACACCGGCAAGGGTGTCGTGCAGCGGATCATCACCGACCTGTGCGTGATCGACGTCGACCCGCGGGACCCCGTGACGGGTGAGGGCGGCGGGTTGCGGCTCGTCGAGCTCGCCCCGGGGGTGAGCGAGGACGAGGTTCGCGCGAAGACCGAGCCCGAGCTGGCGTCCTGACCGTTTACCAGGGGATGCAGCGAATCTTTCGCTGACCACGGTGAACTTTCCGGGGGCAGCGACAGATTCCCGTGGGGAGTACGGCGTCCGCGGGCGCCGTACGACGGATGCGGCCGACGTCCGTGCGAGCCGCACGCGACGACTCAGGCAGCGGCCTTCAGGTGGCGGCGAACTCGGGCCGCCGTGGCGACGGGCGAGTAGAGGTCGGGCCACGTCAATCGGATCATGGGCCACGTCGTGGCCTCACGCAGGAGGTCCTCTCGTCTCTTCTCCCGGGTGACCGCTTCGCCAGGTGTCTCGCCGGGGCGGAGCAGCCGGAGGTACTTCGCCATCCCGTCGAACTCGGCGAGCAGGCCGTAGTCCGGCCAGGCGTAGTCGCAGATCCCGATGAGGCGCCCGTGCTCGTCGTACACGTGGTACTGCAGCACGGGTGCCGGCAGGCCCTGCAGGTAGAACAGCCAACGACCGCGTGACTCGCCGACGGACTGACCGCCCGGATCGGCCATGCGCACCGGGAGCTGAGCCCGCAGCATCCCCGGCCAGTGACGCATCACATCGAACGTGGCGTCGAGCTGCGCGCGCGTGCACAGGTCGAGGTGGAGCGCGGAGTCGAGGACGACCAGCCCGGCCTCCGGGGACAGGAGGGCGGCGGTCTCGATGGCGACACGGGCGGGTGTCAGCACCTGCCTCTCTCCCAGGGTGACGACGTCGCTCGGGAGCGTCAGCCCCTCGTGGTGCTGGACCCCGGACTCCGTGCGTCCGGCACCACCGTCGAGCCGGGTGACGTGCGTGAGCGACAGGTCGGCCTCCCACAGGCGCATGCCGTGCTCGAGCGCGCCGCTCACGTGACTCAGTGCGACCGCGGGCCCCAGCTTGGCGGCGGCCGCATGGGCGGTGAGGAGGTGCACGCCCTCGCCGGAGGGCGGCCACAGGTCGGGGAACGTGTAGGCGCCGACACGGACGCGCCGCCATACGCGGGTCTTCACACTGCGTCGGATGGACAGGTCGTCGTGACCTGCCTGCAAGGCGTCCTGGCGGGTGAAGTAGCCCTGGGTCTCGGCGAGCACGCGTAGTCGGTCCATGACCGTGGATCCTGCTGTCGCCGGCCGCCTCGGGACAGATCCCTGACGGGGGCTGTGGACATCTCGCCGTCCGGCCCGCCTGTGGGCGACAACTGGCGTGCCGTCTTGCACCTGACTGTCGCTGGCCTCGCGAGCACGTCCAGCAGGCCCGCCAGTATCGTCGACCCGCTGCAGCTCGCCGAACGTCAATCGCGAGCGCACGCGTCCAGCACGACGTACAGGTCGGGCAGATTCGGCGATCTTCGCGCGCGAAGGGGCCGAGGTGTACGTCCGCGTGGCCGCTCACCCCGTACGGCGGGCGTACTCGGACTCGCAGCACACCCGCGATCGCCGTACTTCCCATGGAGAACTGTCGCTGCCCATGGGAACTTCACCGTGGTCAGCGAAAGATTCGCTGCATCCCCTGGTAAACGGTCACAGGTCCGGGTGCTTGGTGGCGAGCCGGTAGAAGCCCGAGTGGAACACGAGCGGCTCGCCGCCGGGGGCGTCGTAGGTCTCGACCTCGCCGAGGAACAGCACGTGGTCACCGGCGTCGATGCGCCCGCGGGAGCCGGGGAGCCTGCGACAGGTGAAGGACGCGACGGTGCCGGCGAGGAGCGGCAGGTCGGCGGCGAGCAGCCGGACGCCCTCGAACTTGTCGCTGCCGGAGGTGGAGAACTGCCGCGAGAGATGGTGCTGGTCGGAGGCGAGCACGTTGACGGCGAACCGGTCGGACTGCTCGAAGGCGATCAGCGAGGGGGACGACTTCGCGGCGGCCCATAGCACCAGGGGAGGGGCGAGCGAGACCGACGTGAAGGAGTTGGCCGTCATGCCGAACGGCTGGCCGGAGGCGTCGAGGGTGGTGACGACGGTGACGCCGGTGGCGTACTGGCCGAGGGCGCGGCGCAGGTCGCGCGGGTCGAAGGGGCCGGCCTCGGCAGCGCGGGCGGAGGCCAGGAACGCGGCTGCCTCGCCCGGGTCGAACCACCACGGGTGGAAGAGCCGGGCGTCGTCGAAGCCGGCCGCGATGCATTCCGCGACGACGGGGTGCTCCGCGGCGGCGTCGACGACGAGCCGCTGGTGCGGCAGCGAGGGTCGCAGCCACGAGTTGGTCCACTCCGTGGCCCACTGCGCCCAACCGCGCCAGAAGTTGTCGAAGGTGCGCTGCATCCAGCCGGCGTCGAACTCCCCGCGGTGGGCGCCGATCGCCTCGAGGTAGAAGGACGCTGACTTGGTCGCGTTGTTGGCGCCCTGGCTGGTGAGCGGGTCGTTGAGCACCACCACGTCGGCCATGCCGAGCACCGGAGCCCCGCTGGGCAGCACGCCGACGGGACGTCGTACGACGGGGGTGATGCGACCGCATAGCACCGACCGGTCGTCGACGAGCGTCGCGCCGTCGAGGCGGGCGCCCTCCTCGGGGAAGTGCTCGGTCAGCAGCGTGCGCAGCCGGGCGAGGTGCTCGGCAGGGGTGGTGACGTCGTCCCACGCGTCGAGCGGACCGCCGGGGACGCCTTCGACGACGACGATGTCGCAAGGTCCGTCGACGGTGTGCGCCGGGCAGCTGAAGCACTCGCCCACGCCCTCCACCGACCGGTAGCGCAGCCCGTCGCCGGTGTCCGGCCGTCGCAGGTAGGTCAGCGCGGCGACCCGCTGCGCCGAGGAGTACGGCGAGCGCTCGACGTCCACCTCGAACAGCGACGACAGTCCGCCGCGGCCGGTCGAGACGACGACGAGCTCGTGGTCGCGGGCGAGGTCCTCGAGGTCGTCGACGGTGGCCGAGCGGACCACGACCTTGCCGCCGTGGCGCTCGATCTCCTCCATCAGGAGGGGCACGCGCACGCGTTGGTCGAGGGAGCGCGCGGCATGCGGCAGGCGGGTCTCGAACGCCGCGGTCGACCCGTCGAGGCGGCGGATCGCATAGCTCATCCGGGTGATCGGGGGCGCCTCGGGAAGCAGCCCCGCGATGCCCAGCGCGAGCTCGGTCTCCAGCGCGGACTCGAACGTGATCTGGCTCGACATCACCGAGCCGGCGCGGATCTCCTCGGCGGTCCGGTCCGAGACCAGCGTGACCTCGCACCCCTGGCGCGCGAGGCCGAGCGCGAGCGCAGTGCCGGCGGGCCCGGCTCCGACGACGGCGATCCGACGGGGAGTCATGCCTCCAGCGTGCCACTTCGTACGGCGTCCAGGACCGTGGGCCAGGCAGCGGACAGCGGATCGATCAGGTCGAGGTGGTCGTGCCCGGGCAGCTCGCGGAGGCCGAGCCAGCCGAACCGGGCCGCGAGTCCCCGGCTGCTGGCGATCGGCACCGCATCGTCGCGGTCGCCGTGCACCACGACGACGTCGGCCGGCGGACGCGTGCGCATCCGGGAGGCGGGGTCGGCGGCGTCGTACGCGGCGAGCACCTCGTGTGCAGACCCGCCCAGGAAGTCGCGCACGGCGTGGTCGCCCATGCCGGTGTCCGCGGCGTAGCGCAGGTCGCCGACCGGGGCGAGCGCCACGACTCGTTGCACGGCGTAGCCCTCGTTGGCCAGCCACAGCACCAGGTGCCCGCCCGCCGAGTGACCCACGAGGGTGGTCGTCGTCGTCACCAGGCCGACGCGGCCGAGCAGATCGGGCAGGCCGTCCAGGACGGTGCGCAGGTCGGTGAAGGTCTCGCGCCAGGCGCCGGCGCCGCGGCGGTACTCCGGCACGGCGACGGCGTACCCCTGCGCGGCGAGGGCGTTCGCCAGCGGCCGCGCGTGACGTCGGTCGTAGGCCTGCCGCCAGAAGCCGCCGTGCACGAAGACCACCAGCGGCCGGGGGCCGGGGGAGAAGGCGAGCGAGGGCGGAAGGTGGACGTCGACCACGCCGTCGGCGTGCGCCGCGTAGCGCAGGACCGCGTCGGGCGGCTCGCTGGGACGCGTCGTCACGTCGATGGGGTCACCGGGCTGCACGGCGACCACCGTAGTCGCCAGCGCTAGAGTCCGAGGCATGACGAAATGGGAATACCTGACCGCGCCCGTGCTCGTGCACGCCACCAAGCAGATCCTGGACAACTTCGGTCAGGACGGCTGGGAGCTGGTGCAGGTCGTGCCGGGCCCGGGTGGCGGGGAGAACGTCGTCGCCTACTTCAAGCGGCCCGTCGCATGAGCACCCCGGAGGAGCGCCTCGCCGAGCTCGGGCTGAGCGTCCCCGAGGTCGCCAAGCCGGTCGCCGCCTACGTTCCCGCCGTGCGCAGCGGCAACCACGTCTTCACCAGCGGCCAGCTGCCGATGCGCGACGGCCAGCTGATGGCGAGCGGCAAGGTGGGCGCCGAGGTCACGGCCGAGGAGGCCGTCGCGTGCGCCCAGCAGTGCGCGCTCAACGCGCTCGCCGCCGTGCGCGCCGAGCTCGGGGACCTCTCGGCGATCAAGCGGATCGTCAAGGTGACCGCCTTCGTGGCGTCGACGCCCGACTTCACCGGTCAGCCCGGGGTGGCCAACGGGGCCTCGGAGCTGTTCGGTGAGGTCTTCGGCGACATCGGCCAGCATGCACGCAGCGCAGTCGGCGTCCCCGTGCTGCCACTCGACGCGCCCGTCGAGGTCGAGCTGGTCGTCGAGGTCTGAGGCCGGATGGACCCGACGCGTCGGCTGCCCGACCACCTCGTCGAGCACGCGTCGGCCTACGCCGACGGCGGTCGTGAGGCCGTGGAGCCCAAGCACGCCTCGACGGTCGTGCTGCTGCGCCACGGTGACGGCGAGCCGGGCGGCCTCGAGGTCTACCTGTTGCGCCGGCACGTGGACATGGCGTTCGCCGCGGGCATGTGCGTCTTCCCCGGCGGCGGCGTCGACAAGCGCGACTTCGACCACGAGATCGGGTGGGTGGGCCCCTCCGCGGCGGAGTGGGCGGCGCTGCTCGACACCGACGAGTCGTTCGCGCGCGCCCTCGTCTGCGCCGCCGTGCGCGAGACCTTCGAGGAGTCCGGCGTGCTCCTGGCCGGACCGACCGAGGACTCCGTCGTCGAGGACACGACCGGCTCGGACTGGGAGGAGGACCGGCGCGCGCTGGAGGCCCGTGAGGTGTCGTTCACCTCGTTCCTGGACCGCCGCGGCCTCAAGCTCCGGACCGACCTGCTCGCCCTGTGGGGCTCCTGGGTGACGCCGGTGTTCGAGCCGCGACGCTTCGACGCACGGTTCTTCGTCGCCGAGCTGCCTGCGGGACAGGTGACGCGCGACGTCTCGACCGAGTCCGACCAGGTGGTGTGGCTGACGGTGCGGGAGGCGATCGCGGCGGTCGACGCCCACGAGATGCTGATGCTGCCGCCGACGTACTGCACGTGCCTGGAGCTGTACGATTTCGCCTCCCCGGCCGAGGCCCTCGCCTCCGCCGCGGGGCGGGACCGCACCCCCGTGGAGCCGCAGGCCGTGCTCGCCGACGGCGGGGCCTACCTGTCCATCCCCGACCGGCTGATCCGGCTCGGGGAGGACGTCGCGGCGCGGCTGACGTCGTGACCGGCTGGGGCGGCGGCGACTTCGGCGAGCGGGCACGCTGCCTGCTCGCGCCGAACCCGGACATCATGACGCTGGACGGCACCAACACCTGGGTGCTGCGGGAGCCGGGCGCCTCCCGGTCGGTGGTGGTCGACCCCGGGCCGGAGATCGCCGAGCACCTCCACGCGGTCGCGGAGCACGCCGGCGACGTGGCGGTCGTGCTGCTCACCCACGGGCACCTGGACCACTCCGAGGCGGCGACGTCGTTCGCCCAGAGGATGGGCTGTGGCGTCCGTGCGCTGGACCCGCAGCACCGGCTGGGGTCAGAGGGGCTCGGCGACGGCGACGTGGTCGAGGTCGACGGTCTGGAGGTGCGCGTCGTCGGGACACCCGGGCACACGTCGGACTCCCTGTCCTTCGTGGTGCCGGCCGACCACGCGGTGCTGACGGGCGACACGGTGCTCGGACGGGGGACCACCGTGGTGGCGCACCCCGACGGACGGCTGGGGGCCTACCTCGACTCGCTGCGACGGTTGCACGCGCTCGCCGAGCAGCAGGAGCTGAGCGCGGTGTGGCCCGGCCACGGACCGGTCATCGACGACGCCCTCGGGGCGTTGGACCACTACCTGGCCCACCGGCGGCAGCGGCTCGAGCAGGTGCGCGAAACGCTGCAGGTGCTGGAGGGCAAGGGCCCGGTCGACGAGGAGGCCCTGCCACGGCAGGTGGTCGAGGCGGTGTACGCCGACGTCGACCCGGTCCTGTGGGGCGCCGCGGAGCTCAGCGTGCGCGCCCAGCTGGCCTACCTCCGGGGCTGAGCGCCGAGCGGAACCTCAGCGCGCCCGGCGGGAGAGCCGCTCGATGTCCATGATCACGACCGAGCGCGGCTCGAGCCGCAACCAGCCGCGGGACGCGAAGTCGGCGAGGGCCTTGTTGACGGTCTCGCGGGAGGCGCCGACGAGCTGCGCGAGCTCCTCCTGGGTGAGGTCGTGGTGCACGTGGACGCCGTCGTCGGCGGTGCGGCCGAAGCGGTCGGCGAGGTCGAGCAGAGCCTTGGCGACCCGGCCGGGGACGTCGGAGAAGACCAGGTCGGCCACCACGTCGTTGGCGCGGCGCAGCCGGCCGGCGAGCTGGGTGAGCAGGCCGCGGGCGACCGCGGACCGGCCCTCGAGCCAGCGCAGCATGTCCTCGTGCGACAGCGAGGAGAAGACGGTGTCGGTCACCGCGGTGACAGTGGCGGAGCGGGGGCCCGGGTCGAACAGGGACAGCTCGCCGAACATCTGGCCGGGGCCGAGGATCGCCAGGAGGTTCTCGCGTCCGTCGGACGACGTGCGACCGACCTTCACCTTGCCCTCGGTGACGATGTAGAGCTTGTCGCCCTCGTCGCCCTCGTGGAACAGCACCTCGCCGCGACGCAGTCGGGTCTCGGCCATCGACGCCCGCAGCGCCGTCGCCGCCTCGTCGTCGAGGGCACTGAACAGCGGAGCCTGGCGCAGTACGTCGTTGTCCACGAGATGTTCCTCCCAGTCGCGAGACGGTGGTCCACCGCCGGATGAGCTTCGGTGGGTCGGGTCACAGTCTGTCGTATCAGACCGTGTTTGCACCAAAGGACCGGCCGAACCAGGGTCCCCGACCTGCGCCTAGGCTGGATCCATGCCCGACACCAGCCTCGTGCGCCGCGCCCGCAAGATCAACCGGGTGCTCGCCGAGACCTACCCCGAGGCAGGCTGCGAGCTCGACTTCGACAACGCCTTCGAGCTGCTCGTGGTCACCGTCTTGTCGGCGCAGACCACCGACCGGCGGGTCAACGCCGTGCGGCCCGCGCTGTTCGCTGCCTTCCCGGACGCGGCCGCCATGGCCGCCGGCGAGCGGGAGCGGATCGAGTCGATCATCATGTCGACCGGCTTCTTCCGGGCCAAGACCGAGTCCCTGCTCAAGCTCTCGCAGGCCCTCGTGGAACGGCACGACGGGCAGGTCCCGAGCCGGCTCGAGGACCTCGTGAAGCTGCCGGGGGTCGGCCGCAAGACCGCCAACGTGGTGCTCGGCAACGCCTTCGGCATCCCCGGGATCACGGTCGACACGCACTTCGGCCGGCTCGCGCGTCGTTTCGGCTGGACCGAGGAGACCGACCCGGTGAAGGCCGAGCACGCCGTCGGGGCGCTGTTCCCCAAGCGTGACTGGACGATGCTCTCGCACCACCTGATCTGGCACGGCCGCCGCGTCTGCCATGCCCGCAACCCCGCCTGTGGTGCGTGTCCGGTCGCGACCTGGTGCCCGGCGTACGGCGAGGGGCCGACCGACCCGACCCGGGCCGCCTCGCTCGTCCGGCTCGAAGGTCGCGCGTGAGACGACTGCTCCTCACGCTCGTCACCTGCCTGCTGCTCGCGGCCTGCTCGGACACGCAGGACAACCCGCCCGCGACTGACGGCGCGGCACCGCAGAGCACGGTCGAGGTCGCCACCCCGCAGCTGCGAGCCCTGAAGAAGCAGGCCGGCGTCGAGGGCTGCCGCCCGGGTGCCGGACGCAGCGAGCTGCCCGCGTTGACGCTGCCCTGCCTCGGCGGCGGACCCGACGTCGAGCTGTCATCGCTCCAGGGTCCGCTGGTCATCAACCTCTTCGCCCAGTGGTGCGGTCCGTGCCGCGCCGAGCTGCCCTACTACCAGCAGCTGCACGACCGCGCTGGTGACGACCTGACCGTGATCGGCGTCGACTACCTCGACACCCGGCCCGACCTCGCGCTCGAGCTGGTGCGCCAGACCGGCGTGACCTACCCCCTGCTGGCGGACCCGTCCGGCGCGCTGCGCGAGCCGTTCGGGATCCGGGGACTGCCCGGACTGGTCCTTGTCCGGGCCGACGGCAGCGTCGACGTGCAGTTCCGGGTGGTGCGCTCCTACGCCGAGCTCCGCGACCTCGTCGCAGAGGGCCTCGACGTGCCGCTGCCGTGACCGGCTCGCGTGGGGCCCGCCGGTAGGCTCCTCCCGTGCCTGACGACCTCGCGCTGCCCGAGTGGCTGGAGCCGGTACGACGCGGGGCGCTCGAGATCACCGTGGACGAGCTGACCCGCTTCGTGCCGCCGGAGGGTGCGCGCACCCGCGAGGGCGCCGTCCTGATGTTGTTCGGGGAGGGCCCCGAGGGCCCGGACCTGCTGCTCACCGAGCGGGCGCACGACATGCGCTCCCACCCCGGGCAGGTGTCGTTCCCCGGCGGCTCGATCGACCCGGGCGACGACTCCCCGGCCCACGCTGCGCTGCGCGAGGCGCAGGAGGAGACCGGCCTGGACCCCTCGGGGGTCCAGGTGTTCGCGACCCTCCCGCAGCTGTGGCTGCCGCCGAGCAACTTCGCGGTGACGCCGGTGCTCGGCTGGTGGCGCGAGCCCTCGCCGGTGAGCGTCGTCGACCCGCGCGAGGTGCACGCGGTCTTCCGGGTGCCGGTCGAGGAGCTGCTCGATCCCGCCCACCGGATGTCGGTGCGACACCCGTCGGGATGGACCGGTCCGGGCTTCCTGATCGGGGACGACAAGGACCTGATCCTGTGGGGCTTCACCGCCGGCATCATCGCGCGGCTCTTCGACTTCCTGGGCTGGACCCGGCCGTGGGACACCTCGGTGACCCGGGGGCTGCCCGACCACATGCTGACCGCGCAGGCCGAGGTCCTCGCGCAGCCGCCGGTCCCGCACAGCGGCGCGGAGCGGTGAGTGCTCGGTGAACCTCCTCGACTGGTTCCTGCTCGTCCTCGTGCTGGCCTACGCCGTCTCCGGCTACTGGCAGGGCTTCATCGCCGGGGCCTTCGCGACGGCCGGCCTGCTCCTCGGCGGTCTGGTGGGCATCTGGCTGGCCCCGCTGCTGCTCGGCAACGCCGAGCCGTCGCTGTGGGTGTCGCTGGGGGCGCTCTTCGTGGTGCTCATCTGCGCGTCCTTCGGCCAGGCGCTGCTGCAGTTCGCCGGCGCGAAGATCCGGTCGCGGATCACCTGGCAGCCGGCGCGCGCCCTCGACGCGATTGGTGGGGCGGCGCTGAGCATGGCGGCCGTCCTCGTGGTCGCCTGGGCCCTCGGCGTCGCGGTCTCCGGGTCGAAGCTGCCGTGGGCCAGCAACAAGGTGCGCGAGAGCGCCGTGCTCCAGCAGGTCGACGGCGTGATGCCGGCGGACGCCGTACAAGCGCTCAACTCGTTCAACGACGTGGTGGGCTCGAGCTTCTTCCCGCGCTACCTGGAGCCGTTCGCGCAGGAGCGGATCGTCGAGGTCGGCCCCCCGCCGGCGCGGATCGCGCGCGACCCGGACGTGGAGCGGGCTCGTCAGAGCGTCTTCAAGATCCGCGGCGAGAACGACTGCAACCGGGGGGTCGAGGGCACCGGCTTCCTCTACGGTCCGGGCCGGGTGATGACCAACGCCCACGTGGTGGCCGGCGTCGACGAGCCGGTCGTGATCGTGGGCGACGAGGAGCGTCGCGCCGACGTCGTCTACTACAACCCCGACATCGATGTCGCGGTGCTCGCCCTGAGCGGCACCCGCGGCCCGGTGCTGCGCTTCGACCGGACCGCCGAGCCGCGCCAGGCGGCGGCGGTGCTGGGCTACCCGCAGGACGGCCCCTACGACGTGCAGGGGGCCCGGGTCCGCGGCGAGCAGCGGCTGCGCAGCCCGGACATCTACGGTCAGGGGACGGTCGTGCGCGAGGTCTACTCGCTGCGCGCCCTGGTCCGGCCGGGCAACTCCGGCGGACCGCTGGTGTCGTCGGCCGGTGAGGTGCTCGGCGTGATCTTCGCGGCCTCGGTGACCGACGACCAGACCGGCTACGCGCTCACCGCCGACCAGGTCGCGGAGGCCGCCGCCGCAGGGCTGACCCGGGACAGGCGGGTCGGCACCGGCGACTGCGCCTGACCGGGACCGGACACGGCGAAGGCACACCGGGCCCTGCCCGGTGTGCCTTCAGGTGCCTTCTCGAGAGGGACGGCACTTCTTGCGTCCTCACCCGAGGGTGAGGCAGGACGTCAACGGATCACTTGGTGTTGACGGTGATCGTCGCGATGCCGACGAGCAGGCCGGGCTTGACCGCGTCGGTCTTGAAGGTGTCGTTCAGCAGCGGGGCGGCGACGTCGGAGATCTCGACCTTGGTGCCCTGCAGGATGGCGGTGTCGCCCTGTGTCTTCAGCGGCTTGAGGGTGCGGCCGTCGAGCTTGAAGAGGTAGGCGCTGCTCGCGGCGACCTTGCCGTTGACGCTCACGTCGCCGTACACCCGCGAGACGCCCGGGTCGACGTTGAGGTTGGTCAGCTCGACCTTGGTGCCGCCGGCCTCGAGCGAGAGGCCGGAGCCCTCGTGCTGCACCTGGCCGATGACGTACGGCGAGGCGGTGCCGGGCTTGAAGTAGGTCACGTTGCCGCCGGTGATCGGGAAGGACAGCGAGCCGTCGGCGAGCTTGGCGTCGCCCACCACGCCGGGAGTGAGCTTGAGCGAGGTGAGCGCGTCGGTGAAGCCCTTGTCCAGGGCGATCGCGGTGTCCTTGCCGGTGAGGGCGTCGATCGAGGCGACCGGCTTCGCCACCGTGGAGTCGGAGCTGGACGACGACCCCGCGGACTCCTGGCTGGTGCCGGTGCCGCAGGCCGCCAGCGAGACGGACAGGGCGGCCGCGACGGCGAGGCCGCTGGCGATGCGCTTGGTGGTGGTGCGGGGAGTGCCGAACATGTGGTGCCTCCGTGAGGGTGGGGAAGTGCTGGTGTCACAGGAGGTTCGGGTCGGGTCGGGCCGGGGATCGGTTGAAAAGACCAAACATCTGCTGAGGAAGGACCTCAGGTCACCTGAGCGAGCCAGGGCAGCAGCACAGCGTCGAACGCCTCCGGCTGCTCCTCGTGCGGGAAGTGGCCGGCTTCCGGCAGCCGGTGCTCGGTCAGCTCGCCGACGACGTGGGCGCGGGTCCTCTCCAGCGCGGACGCAGGGAGCGCCGGGTCGTCGGCGCCGACGATGCAGCAGACCGGCTGGGCGACCGGGGGTCGCATCTGCACGGAGAAGCGTCGGCCGTCAGCACGCAGCCGGGACCGGAACAGCCAGCGGTGGTACTCCAGGGCGCAGTGCGACGAGGGCCACCGGCCGATGGCGCGCTGGTACGTCGTCACCTCGGCCTCGCTGGGGAAGGCCGAGCCCGGAGCGCTCCACGCGTGGAGGTGGTCGGCCAGGAAGCCGGACGAGGCGTCGGCGAGCCGCCGCTCGGGACGCATCGGCACCTGCATCGCCAGCACGTGTCGCAGGGCGCCGATCCGGTGGGCGTCGCCCCCGGGACGCAGCGAGCCCAGCATGCTCAGCGGATGCGGCGCGGCCACGGTGCAGAGCGCGGTGACCTCGCGGGCGTGCAGCACGGCGGTCGCCCAGGCGACGTACCCGCCCCAGCCGTGCCCGACCAGCACCGCGCTGCGCGCGCCGAGCGCCTTGACGACCCCGGACACGTCCTGCGCGAGCGTGACCGGGTCGTAGCCCCGCGGCGTCTTGTCGGAGCCGCCGTAGCCGCGCAGGTCCATCGCGGCGACCCGGTGCCCGGCGCCCGCGATCACCGGCAGCTGGGAGCGCCAGGTCCACCAGAACTCCGGGAAGCCGTGCAGCAGCAGCACCAACGGAGCCTGCTGGTCGATCGGCCCGGGCATCTGCGCCACATGGAACCGGGCCCCGTTGGCAGCCACGTAGCGGTGCTGCCAGGGGCCCGGTATCTCGACGGGGTCGCGTGCGTGTCGATAGTGCGGGGAGGGTGCGTCACCCACGCTTGAGGATGTTCTTGGTCTCCTGTGCCTGGTGGATCGCGCGCTTGGGCGGCCCGACCTGCTTGACCTTCTTGAAGCCCACGAAGCCCAGCAGGCCGGCGAGCAGGAGGTAGAGCACGAAGACGATCAGGAAGCACCAGGCGAGATCGAGGCCGGTGAAGGCGATGAAGTAGGCGATCGCCACCGAGAGCATGATGATGGCCAGCACCGCGAGGAAGGCGGCGGCGGCGAACAGCGCGATGCCGAGACCGCCGGCCTTGACGCTGACCTTGAGCTCGGACTTGGCGAGCGCGATCTCCTGGCGCACCAGGCCGGAGACGTCCCGGCTGGCGTCGGCCACGAGCTTGCCGAGCGTGGGGTCGTCCTTGCTGGGCACGTCTGACCGTCGCCGCTCCGCGGCCGGGTTGGTGGCGGGAGTCGTGGTCGTGGGGGGTGTCTGGCTCATGGTGCCTCCTTCGTGCCCCGACCTTACCGGGGCTACACCTGTGTCCGGGACACCTGTTGCGGTGCACCGCTCGCACGCTCGACCCGGGCGAGCGGTGCGCCGGGGCTACTCGTCGTCGCCCTTGTCGTCCTTGAGGTTGTCGGAGATCAGGTCCATCACCGTCGAGTCGGCCAGGGTCGTGACATCGCCCACCTCGCGGTTCTCCGCGACGTCGCGCAGCAGCCGCCGCATGATCTTCCCGGACCGGGTCTTCGGCAGCTCGGCGACGACCATCACCTGACGGGGACGGGCGATCTTGCCGATCTCGCTGGCCACGTGGTTGCGCAGCTCCTCCACGATGTCCTCGCCACCGTCGCCGGCGGAGTCGCGCAGGATCACGAACGCACAGACCGCCTGGCCGGTGTCCTCGTCGGTCGCGCCGACCACGGCCGCCTCGGCGACCTTGGGGTGCGAGACGAGCGCCGACTCGATCTCGGTCGTCGACATCCGGTGGCCGGACACGTTCATCACGTCGTCGACCCGGCCCAGCAGCCAGATGTCGCCGTCCTCGTCGAGCTTGGCGCCGTCGCCGGCGAAGTACATGCCCTTGAAGCGCGACCAGTAGGTGTCCTTGAAGCGCTCGTCGTCGCCGTAGATGGTGCGCAGCATCGCCGGCCACGGCTCGGTCAGCACGAGGTAGCCGCCCTCGCCCTTCGACACCGGCTTGCCCTCGTCGTCGACCACGACAGCCGAGATCCCCGGCAGCGCCTTCATCGCCGAGCCGGGCTTGCCGGAGGTGACGCCGGGCAGCGGGCTGATCATCAGCTGGCCGGTCTCGGTCTGCCACCAGGTGTCCACGATCGGGCACCGGTCGCCGCCGATGACCTCGCGGTACCACATGTAGGCCTCGGGGTTGATCGACTCACCGACCGAGCCGAGCAGCCGCAGCGAGGACAGGTCGGCCTGGTCGGGGATGTCGCGACCCCACTTCATGAAGGTGCGGATCGCGGTCGGGGCGCAGTAGAGGATGGTCACGCCGTACTTCTCGACGATGTCCCACCAGCGGCCCTTGTGCGGGGTGTCCGGCGTGCCTTCGTACATCACCGACGTGGCGCCGTTGGCAAGCGGTCCGTAGACGATGTAGGAGTGACCGGTGACCCAGCCGATGTCGGCCGCGGTCCAGAACACGTCGTCGTCCTTGAGGTCGAAGACCGACCAGTGGGTGTACGACGTCCCGACGAGGTAGCCGCCGGTGGTGTGCAGGATGCCCTTGGGCTTGCCGGTCGTGCCGGAGGTGTACATCACGTAGAGCGGGTGCTCGGAGTCGAAGGCCTCGGGCTCGTGCTCGGTGCTCTGCCGGCCGACGACGTCGTCCCACCACAGGTCACGGTCGTCGGTCCACTCGACGTCCTGCCCGGTGCGCTTCACGACGATCACGTTGCGCACGTCGGGGCACTTCTGCATCGCCTCGTCCACGGCCGGCTTGAGCCCTGCCGGCGAGCCGCGACGGTAGCCGCCGTCGGCGGTGATGACGACGCGGGCGTCGCAGTCCTGGACCCGGTCGGCCAGCGCGGAAGAGGAGAAGCCGCCGAACACCACGGTGTGCGGTGCGCCGATCCGTGCGCAGGCGAGCATCGCGACGACGGTCTCGGGGATCATCGGCATGTAGATCGCGATCCGGTCCCCGGACTCCACACCGAGCTCCTGCAGGGCGTTCGCGGCCTGGCAGACCTCGTCCTTGAGCTGGCTGTAGGTGATGTCGCGGGTCTCGTCCTCGGGCTCGCCCACCCAGTGGAACGCGACCGTGTCGCCCTTGCCGTTCTCCACGTGACGGTCGACGCAGTTGTAGGCCGCGTTGAGCTTGCCGCCGACGTACCACTTGGCGAACGGCGGGTTGCTCCAGTCCAGCACCTCGTCGAACGGCTCGGCCCAGTCGATGCGCTTGGCCTGCTTGCCCCAGAACGCGATCCGGTCCTCGTCGGCCTCGGCGTAGGCGTCGGCCGAGACGTTGGCCCGGGCCGCAAGATCCTCCGGAGGGTCGAAGTGCCGCTCCTCGTGCATCAGGTTGGACAGGGCGCCGGACTTGTCGTCGTCGCTCACTTCTCGACTCCTTCGTGCAGGTGTGCGGATGTGGCTCTCCCGCCACCCTAGACACCATGTCAGAGCGGCGGGAGAGCCGAGAACTGTCCGAGAGGCGGGGGTCGGCCCCGTCCCCGGGAGGACCTCAGTGCGAGGTGGCCCCCTCGGCGCCGGCACCCGTCAGGGACCGCACCTCGAGCTCGTCGTAGGCCGCCTCGGCCTCCGGCTCGCGCGAGGAGATGGAGCCCAGGAAGCCGAACAGGAAGCCCAGCGGGATCGAGATGATGCCCGGGTTGCTGAGCGGGAACCACGACCAGTCCTGGTCCGGGAACAGGGCCGTCCCGGTGTCCGGTCCGGAGACGACCGGGGAGAAGAACACCAGCACCAGGCACGAGATCAGCCCGCCGTAGATGCTCCACGTCGCACCACGCGTGTTGAAGCGGCGCCAGAACAGGTTGTAGATGATCGAGGGCAGGTTCGCCGAGGCGGCGACCGCGAAGGCCAGCGCCACGAGGAACGCGATGTTGAGCTTCTGCGCCGGGATCGCGAGGGCGATGGAGATGCCGCCGATCACGAAGGCCGCGATCCGGGCGACCCGGATCTCGGTCTTCTCCGAGGCCGTGCCCTTCTTGATCACGCTGGCGTAGAGGTCGTGCGCGACCGACGACGCCGACGTCAGCGTCAGGCCGGCGACCACGGCGAGGATCGTCGCGAACGCCACCGCCGAGATCACGGCCAGCAGGACGGCGCCCCCGGTCGAGCCTGCGCCGCCACCGACGGCCTCGGCGAGGAGCGGCGAGGCCAGGTTGCCGCTGCTGGCGGCGACGGCGCTGTCCGGGCCGGTGTCGATCAGTGCCGCGGCACCGAAGCCGAGCACCAGCGTCATCAGGTAGAACGAGCCGATCAGGCCGATCGCCCACTGCACCGAGGTGCGTGCGTCCCGCGCGGTCGGCACGGTGTAGAAGCGGATCAGGATGTGCGGCAGCCCGGCCGTGCCGAGCACCAGCGCGATGCCGAGGCTGATGAAGTCGATCTTGCTGGTCAGCGAGACGCCGTACTTCAGGCCGGGGTTGAGGAACGCGTCGCCCTTGCCGGTGTTGGAGGCAGCGGCACCCAGCAGCTCGGACAGGTTGAACCCGAACTTCGCGAGCACCAGCACGGTGATCAGCACGGTGCCCGCCATCAGCAGCACCGCCTTGACGATCTGCACCCAGGTGGTGCCCTTCATGCCGCCGACGGTGACGTAGAAGATCATCAGCAGGCCGACACCGACGATGGTGAGGTTCTTGAGTGACTGGCTCTCGACGCCGAGGAGCAGGGCGACGAGCGAGCCCGCGCCGACCATCTGGGCCAGCAGGTAGAAGATCGACACCACGACGGTGGACGTCGCGGCCGCCGTACGAACCGGACGCTGCTTCATCCGGTAGGCCAGCTGGTCGGCCAGCGTGTAGCGGCCCGAGTTGCGCAGCAGCTCGGCCACCAGCAGCAGCGCGACCAGCCACGCCACCAGGAAGCCGATCGAGTAGAGGAAGCCGTCGTAGCCGGACAGTGCGATCGCGCCGCTGATACCGAGGAACGAGGCCGCCGACATGTAGTCGCCGGAGATCGCCATGCCGTTCTGGAAGCCGCTGAACGACCGGCCGCCGGAGTAGTAGTCGGTGGTGCCGGACGTCTGCCGGCTGGCCCAGAAGGTGATGCCGACCGTCAGGGCGACGACGGCCAGGAACAGGATCGTGGTCAGGGTCTGGGAGCTCACTTGCCCACCGCCTCGTTGTAGCGCTTCTCGAGTCCGCGTGCGAGCGGGTCCAGCTCGCGGTTGGCGTGCCGGGAGTAGAGGATCGCGATGGCGAACGTGGACAGGAACTGCAGCAGGCCGAAGATCAGGGCGACGTTGATGTTGCCCAAGAGCTTGTGGTCCATGAAGCCGCCTGCCCAGTTCGACATGATCACGTAGAGCAGGTACCAGGCCAGGAAGGCGATCGTCCACGGGATGGCGAAGGCGCGGTACTTCCTGCGCAGCGTCCGGAACTCCTCGGCCTGGCTCAGCTCACGGTAGATGTCATGACCGGACGTCTGGTGCGTCCCCTGCCGTGGTGGTTGGTCGGGGGTGGATGCGGGGTCGTTCTCGCTGGTGCTCATGGCTCACCTCGCCGGATCGGCCCGGCGCGCTCAGACGGCGCCGTGCTGTGATGACGGTCACCCTAGATCCCGGGGTGCCCCTGCGGTGCCCCCCGCGGCCGTGGCGCGGTCAGCGGGCGACCGCGTCGACGTGCGGCAGGAAACGCACGACGAACGGTCGCGCCCTCGGTCGCTGCCGTCACCCGGTGCCGGACGGGGTGGGTCCGCGGTCGAGGTCGACCGCTTCGGGGGTGTGCAGGCGCACCATGGTGCGGGAGACGTTCGCCGGTAGGCGGGACGGGGTGAGCAGCGAGACGACCACCATGGTCGCGAAGGCGGCCGGCACGGTCCACGCAGCGGGCTGGCTCACCAGGGCGCCGGCCCACCCCTCGTCACCGCGGTCGACCAGGGTCAGCACGACCGCTCCTCCGGACAGGGCGCCGCCGACGAGCATGCCGCTGATCGCGCCGGCGTCCGTCAGTCGCCGCCACCAGATGCCCAGCACCAGCAGCGGGCAGAACGTCGAGGCCGCGACCGCGAACGCCAGCCCGACGGCGCGGGCGACGCCCACGCCTTCGGCGGAGACCGCGAGCAGGAGGGGCACGACGACCGCGATGACCGCGGCGACCTGGAATGACCGCACGCCTCTGATCCGGCGACCGATCACGTCCTGGCTCAGCACGCCGGCGACCGCGATGGTCAGGCCGGACGAGGTGGACAGGAACGCTGCGAAGGCGCCGGCCGCGGTCAGCGCCGAGAGCAGCTCCCCGCCCAGTCCGGCGACCATCCTCGCCGGCAGCTCGAGCACGACGGTGTCGGTCGCGCCGCTCGCGAGCAGGTCCGGGGCGTAGAGCCGGCCGAGGGCGCCGTACACAGGAGGCAGGAGGTAGAACAGCCCCAGCAGCGCCAGCACCACGAGCGTCGTGCGCCGGGCGGTGCGGCCGTCGGGGTTGGTGTAGAAGCGCACCACCACGTGGGGCAGGCCCATCGTGCCGAGGAACGTCGCGACGATGATCGAGTAGGTCGTGTAGAGCGGATGGCTGCTCTCGGACGACAGGGGGGAGGCCCACACGTCGCCGGAGACACCGCCGGCCACGACCGCCGCGTCGCCCGGAGAGGTGCCACCGTCGCCGAGCCAGACCAGCAGGATGAAGAAGGCGGGCACGAGCAGGGCGGTGAGCTTGAGCCAGTACTGGAAGGCCTGCACGAACGTGATGCTGCGCATGCCGCCGAAGAAGACGTTGACCAGCACGACCGACCCGACCAGCAGCCCCCCGACCCACGGCGGTGTGCCCGCCACGGTGCCGAGCGAGAGGCCGGCCCCCTGGAACTGGGGCATCAGGTAGAGCCAGCCGACACCGACGACCAGCACCGAGGAGATGCCGCGCACGGAGCGGGACTCCAGGCGGGCCTCCGCGAAGTCCGGCAGCGTGTAGGCGCCCGAGCGGCGCAGCGGCGCCGCCACCAGCACGAGCAGGACCAGGTAGCCGGCGGTCCAGCCGACGGGATACCAGAGCATGTCGGAGCCGAAGGCCAGCACCAGTCCGGCGACGCCGAGGAACGAGGCGGCGGAGAGGTACTCGCCGCCGATCGCGGACGCGTTGAGCGCCGGTCGCACGGACCGCGACGCCACGAAGAAGTCGCTGGTGGTGCGCGAGAAGCGCCAGCCGTAGGCGCCGACCGACAGCGTCGCGAGGGCGACCAGCACGACGGCGGTGACGCCCAACGGAGGGCTCACTGCCGCTCGATGACGTCGGCGAAGTCCTGCTCGTTGCGCTCGGCGGCTCGCACGTAGGCCCAGCCGAGCAGCAGCAGGAAGGGGTAGACCGCGAAGGCCAGCAGCACCCACGGCAGCGGCATCCCTAGGAGGCGCACCTCGACCAGGCCGGGGAACCACGTGAAGACCAGGGGCAGCCCGGCCACCAGCACCCCGAGGGTGACCAGCACGCGCAGTGCGAGCCGCAGCTGCGCGCGCAGCAGCGAGGACATGTAGATCTCGCCGATCCCCGTCTGCGCGTCGATCTCGGACGCGCCGGTGACGCGCCGCTGTCGGGTCGCCGTGGTGCGGGGGCTGGTCACCCGGACGCGTCGCGGGGCCTCGCCCGGGTCTCCGGGGTCGCTCATGGGCGGGTCGACCCGCTGGTGGTCCCGTGGCCCGACCCGCCCGGACGGGCCTGGCGCACCAGCACGTCCCGCAGCTCGCGGGTGTGCCGGCGGCTGACGGTGAGCTCCTCGGCGCCCACCCGGACGGTGCAGCGGCCGGAGTCGACGCGGACCTCGGCGACGTGGGCGAGCGCGACGAGCAGGGAGCGGTGGATCCGCACGAAGCCCGCGTCGCGCCAGTCGACCTCCAGCGTCGTCAGCGGCGTCCGGATCAGGTGGCTGCCCTCGGCGGTGTGCAGCCGCGCGTAGTCACCCTGCGCCTCCGCGTAGAGCACGTCGGTGCGCGCGACGAAGCGGGTGACCCCGCCGAGCTCGACGGGGATGCTGTCGTCGTCGACCGTGCCGCCCGCGACCGCGCGCGCCTCGCACACCCGCCGTACCGCCTCCGCAAGGCGTGCGTCGCGCACCGGCTTGAGCACGTAGTCCACCGCGTTGAGCTCGAAGGCCGCGACCGCGTGCTCGTCGTGCGCGGTGATGAACACGACCGGCGGCTGGCTCCGGAAGCGCGACAGCACCCGGGCCAGGTCGAGCCCGGTGAGCCCTGGCATGGCGATGTCGGTGAACACCGCGTCGACCTCCTGCTCCTGCAGCACCCGCAGCGCCTCGGCCGCCGACCCCGCGGTCACCACCCCGCCGACGCGCGGGTCGCGGGCGAGCAGGAACGCCAGCTCGTCGAGGGCCGGCAGCTCGTCGTCGACGACGAGGACCTGGAGACTCATGGGTGCACTCCTGGGGCGTACTTGGGCACGCGGACGGTCACCTTGGTGCCGGCGCCAGGAGCAGTCTCCACGACCAGGCCGTAGTCGTCACCGAACGTGGAGCGGAGCCGCTCGTCGACGTTGCCCAGACCGACCGAGTCCATCGACGTGTCGCCGGCCAGCGCGCGCCGTACGACCTCGGGGTCCTCGCCGACCCCGTCGTCCTCGACGGAGATGACGGCCTCGCGGTCCTGGTCCTCGGCGGTGATGGTCACCCTCCCGACGCCCTCCTTGGCCTCGAGGCCGTGCCGGACGGCGTTCTCGACCAGGGGCTGCAGGGACAGGAACGGTACGACGACCGGCAGCACCTCGGGCGCGATCCGCAGGGTCACGGCGAGCCGGTCGCCGAACCGCGCCTTCTCCAGCACCAGGTAGCGCTCGATCGAGTTGAGCTCCTCGGCCAGCGTCGTGAACTCGCCGTGCCGACGGAACGAGTAGCGGGTGAAGTCGGCGAACTCCAGCAGCAGCTCGCGGGCTCGCTCGGGGTCGGTGCGGACGAACGACGCGATCGCGGTCAGCGAGTTGTAGACGAAGTGCGGGCTGATCTGCGCCCGCAGCGCCTTCACCTCGGCCTCCATCAACCGGGTGCGCGAGGCGTCGAGCTCGGCGAGCTCGAGCTGGCCGGACACCCAGCGCGCGACCTCGTCGGTGGCGCGCACCAGCCCGGCCGACGCGGAGGAGGAGAAGACCTGCAGCGTTCCGACCACCTTCTCCTCGACGGTCAACGGCGTGACCACGACCCGGCGCAGGCCGCAGCCCGGGTCGTCGCACGGGATGTCCGCACGGCTGCGCACGGTCGTCGCGCCGTCCGAGACCACCTGCCGCGCGAGGTCGCCGGTCTGCTCCGCGTGGTGGTGGAACCTCCCGTCCCAGGCGAGCAGGGCGTCGGTGTCGGTGAGCGCGATCGCCGGCGCGCCGAGCAGGCTGCGCAGGTGGCGCACGGATCTCTGGGCGCTCGCCGCGGTCAACCCGGCACGCAGGGCGGGCGTCGCGAGCGACGCCGTGTGCAGGGTGCGGAACGTGGTCCGGTCGGCCTCGGTGCCGAGGTGGCGGCGTCGGGGGGACCAGTCGCGCAGCCAGGGCATCGGCGGTCCTACTGGAAGTCGATCAGCAGCGCGTCGGTGTCGCCGCCGTCGTCGTCGGTCCCGGCGCGGGCTCCGTGCCGCTGGTCACGGCTCTGCGGCTCGTCGTCGTCGTCGAGTGCGCGCGGTCGGACCACGGCCTTGTAGCAGTGCGTGAGGTAGGGCAGCAGCATCCCGTCGGGGCCTCGGCCGTAGTCGTCGTACAGCTCGTCGACCTTGCGCAGCACCCGGTCCCGTTCGGCGTCGTTCAGCGTTGCGACCGAGGAGCGGGACCGAACCAGGTCGCGCAGTCCCTCGCGGTGCAGCGGTTGCCAGTGCCGGTAGGTCGCGGTCTCGACGTAGCCGAACAGGTTCGAGGAGAGCAGGGCGTGGGTGGGGTCGGTGCCGGTCTCCTGGGTCCCGATCAGGGTGCCGAGCCGCTTGACCCACGGGATCCGCTCGTCGCGGAGGTTCCACACCAGGCCGAGGTGGCCACCGGGGCGGAGCACCCGGGCGATCTCGGGGAGCGCGCGGTCCAGGTCGAACCAGTGGAAGGCCTGGGCGCCGATGACGGCGTCCACCGAGCGGGACCGGACCGGGATGCGCTCGGCCGTCGCGCGGACCGTCGAGACGTCGGGCAGCCGGGCGACCAGGTGCCGCAGCATCGCCTCGAGGGGGTCGGTCGCGAGCACCCGGTGCCCGAGGGCCGCGAGTCCCTCGGTGAGCTTGCCGGTGCCGGCCCCGAGCTCGAGCACGTCGGCGGCGCCGTCGACGTGCTCGCCGGCGACGAGCCACTGGGCCGCCTCGCGGGGGTAGCCGGGCCGGGCCCGGTCGTAGGCGGCTGCGACCGGGCCGAACGAGAGTGCGGGGGCAGGCGTCTCGACGCCGGACCGCGGGGGCGCACCTGACTCGCTCATCGCGGTGAGGCTATCAACGCTGGGCGCCGGTCGGATCCCGCAGGAGCGGCCGGCGACGACCCAGGTGCCGACGTGAGCGACACGGGTCCGTCGGCCTGACGCTAGCCTTCGGCGCGTGGACGACCCTCTCGCGACCCTGACCGCACTCGAGGGCGTCGCGTCCGGCATGACCGCCACCCGGGACGGCATCGACGCCCTGCTGCGCGACCGCGGGTTGCGTCGTACGACGCCCGACCTGACCGGGGAGTCGCTGCTGCGCGGTGCGCACGCCAGCGCCGTGCTCTCCGGGTCGGACTCCTCGTGGGACGTGGTGCGCGACGACGGCGGCGACCCGACGGCGCGCGCCGCGGTCCGCGTGAGCGCCGAGCTCCTCGGACTGGTGCCCACGCTGCAGCAGTCGCCCCTGCAGGCTCTCGCCCGCCTGCACACGCTGGCCGCCAAGGGGGCGGTCGACGACGACGACCTCGGCCGGCCGCGCGACGCGGAGAGCGCCCGGCGGCTGCACGCCCTGGCCCGGCTGCTCACTCGACCGACGACCGCACCCGCCCTCGTCGTCGCGGCCGTGGTCCACGCCGACCTCGCCGGCGTCGCGCCGTTCGTGTCGCACAACGGTCTCGTGGCGCGCGCCGCGGAGCGTCTGGTCCTGGTGGCTCGCGGGGTGGACGCGAAGTCGCTCGTCGTCCCCGAGGCCGGGCACCTGGCGCTGCGCGCGGAGTACGAGTCCAACCTGCGTGCCTACCGGGACGGCGGCCGGGCCGGCGTGCATGCCTGGCTGCTGTATGCGACCGAGGCCTACGCCCGCGGCGCCGAGTCCAGCCCGCTCAACGCCTGACGCGCTGCAGCATGCAAGCGGCACCCCGCATCGAGACGTGGGGTGCCGCTGCTGACACACGAGCTGTTGGCTACCAAGCGTGCAATCACTAACTGCCGCCCCGGGTGAACCCGAGGTCGACGCCCAATAGGAAGGGTGGCTCGCCGCGTGGGTACCTGGCTCATGTGCTGGTCTGTGTAGTTGTGTCCTGCGGTTCCCTTTGTACGCCTCCGGACGCGGCCGGGACAAGGGCTTGCGCTGTGTGTCTACCGGTGTCTACCCACGCGTCGCCGCGCGGCGACGTACACCGCGCCGCCCACCGCAGCCGCCGAGCCGACGGCCAGCGCGGCCAGCGTCGGGGTGCCGAGAGGCAGCCGCATCCGGCTGCGCAGCGCCACCGGCCTGGAGAAGACCAGCACCGGCCAGCCGCGCGCGTTGGCCTGCCGGCGAAGGTCGCGGTCGGGGTTGACGGCGTGCGGGTGGCCGACCGCCTCGAGCATGGACAGGTCGGTGATCGAGTCGCTGTAGGCGTAGCTGCGGGCCAGGTCGTAGTGGTGCTCCTCGGCGAGGCGACGCAGCGCAGCGGCCTTGTTCTCGCCGTAGGCGTAGTAGTCGATCTCGCCGGTGTAGCGACCGTCCACGATCTCCAGCCGGGTCGCGACCACCCCGTCCGCGCCGAGCAGCTCGCCGATCGGCTCGACCACCTCGGTGCCGCTGGCCGACACGATGATCACGTCGCGGCCGGCGAGGTGGTGCTCCTCGATCAGCGAGACCGCCTCGTCGTAGACCAGCGGGTCGACGACGTTGTGCAGCGTGTCGGCCACGATGTCGCGAACGGTCTGGACGTCCCAGCCCGCGCAGAGGTCGGACAGGAACTCCCGCATCTTCTCCATCTGGTCGTGGTCGGCCCCACCCACGAGGTAGACGAACTGGGCATAGGCGCTGCGCAGCACCGCCCCGCGGGAGATCAGGCCCCCGGCCTGGAACGGCTTGCTGAACGCCAACGTGCTCGACTTGGCGATGATCGTCTTGTCGAGGTCGAAGAACGCCGCCGGTCGCCCGGTCGGCCGGGGCAGCTCCCCCCGTGGGGGGGAGGCGTCACCCTCGGACCCGGTGCTGCCAGCCATGCGCGGGTCCTCTCGTCCGGTGAGCACGGGTCGGACAGTCTACGAGCCGGTCCAGACCCGTGGGTCCGCGCAGCCCGGTGGATCTCGACCCGGTGCGCCTCCGGCAGGGGTCGGAGTTTGGTTCCCGCGGGCAGCGGGGCATAGTGGACCTCGAGGTAAAGGCGACGCTACCCAGAGTGTGGGGATCGTCTGTCCGCCTCGTGGCTCGCCGGTTCCCCCACCGTCGGGCCCGGTTCGGCTCAGCCCCCCGATGCCGAACCGAGGCGGCCCCTGGCTCCCCGGCCGGGGGCCGCCCCCCTGCGTCCAGGCAGCCGGGTTCCCCGCGGGCCACTTTGTGTCCCCAGTCCCAGCATCGGCCGACTTCTCCACAGCCCGTGCGCGAGGGCTCGTGGTGGTCGGGACCGCCACGCAGGCTCCCCCGTATGACGACCGCACCGCTCCTGGTCACCCGCGACGACGCCCTGCTCGACGACCTGCTGCGGCTCGCCGCCGCCGCCGGTACGACGCTCGAGGTCGCGCACGACCCCGGCAGCGCGCTGCGCGGCTGGGCGTCCGCCTCGCTCCTGCTGGTGGGGGCCGACCTGGCCGCCGCGGTCGCCGAGCAGCGACCGCCGCGCCGCGAGCACGTGCACCTCGTCGCGGCCGGAGCGGCCGGGGACCCGCTGTTCCGCTGTGCGCTGGCCCTCGGTGCCGTCGACGTCCTGGAGCTCCCGGTCGCCGAGGCCTGGGTGGTGGAGCTGCTCACCGATGCCACCGACGGTGCCGAGGGGGCGGGCGACGCCGGCCGCGGCACGCTCACGGTGGGGGTGATCGGTGGCTCCGGGGGTGTGGGTGCGACCACGTTCGCCGGCGCGCTCGCCCTCACGGCGGCCGCCCGCCGGGCCGCCGTGCTCGTGGACCTCGATCCGCTCGGTCCCGGCGTGGAACGCGTGGTCGGCCGGGACGGCGATCGCGACGACCCGGGGGTCCGGTGGGACGAGCTGGCCGGGTCGCACGGCCGCCTCGGCTCCCGCGCCCTGCGCGCGGCGCTGCCGGCGGTCGACGGGTTGGCCGTGCTGACCTGGCCGCCCGGACCCGTCGTCGTTCCCGACGCGAGCACGGTCCGCGAGGTGCTCTTGGCGGCGCAACGTGGCCACGACGTCGTGGTCGTGGACCTGCCCCGGTCGCTCGACGACGTCACGGCCGAGGTGGTGACCCGCTGCGACCTGGTCGTCCTGGTGGCGGCCTCGAGCCTCCCTGCGGTCGCAGCCGCGGCCCGGGTGGCGGCCCGACTTGCGCTGCTCAGCGACCGCGTCGGACTCGTCGTGCGGGGCAAGGGCGCGCCCGCGCCCGACGTGGCACGAACCCTCGGGATCGACCTGCTCGTCGAGGTGCCCGAGCAGCGCCGGCTCGCCGAGCACCTGGACCTGGGTCTCGGGCCGGTGCACGGGCGCCGGTCGGGCCTGGCCCGGGCCGCGCGAGCCGTGCTGGCAGCGGGCGTCCCGGCCGCGGCCCGGCCCACGATGGAGGGCGTCCGATGACCGCCGTCCCCCGGCTGCCCCCCGACACCCTCGACCGGGTCCGGGAGCAGCTCGCGCGCAGCGGAGCGACGCTGACTCCCGACGTGGTCGCCCGGGCCCTGCGCGACCAGGGCCGTCCGGTGGGCGACTCCATGGTCCTCGCCGTGCACGACCGGTTGCGGCAGGACGTGCTCGGCGCGGGGCCGCTGGAGCCGCTGCTTCGGCTGTCCGGCGTGACCGACGTCCTCGTCAACGGCGCGGAGGCGGTCTACGTCGACCAGGGCGACGGCCTGCGCCTGACCGAGGTGCGTTTCGACGACGACGACGCCGTGCGCCGGTTGGCACAGCGGCTGGCGGGCTCGGCCGGTCGGCGGCTGGACGACGCCACGCCGTACGTCGACCTGCGACTGGCCGACGGCACCCGCTTCCACGCCGTGCTGGCGCCCCTGTCGCGGCCCGGCACCGTCATCTCGCTGCGGGTGCCACGCGCGCGGGTGTTCACCCTCGAGGAGCTGCAGGAGCACGGCACGGTCAACGCCGACGGCCTGTCGCTGCTGCGGCGGATCGTGGTGTCCCGGCTGGCCTTCCTGGTGAGCGGCGGCACCGGCTCGGGCAAGACCACGTTGCTGTCGGCCCTGCTGTCGCTGGTCGACGTCGGCCAGCGGATGGTCGTCGTGGAGGACGCCAGCGAGCTGCGTCCGGACCATCCGCACGTCGTCGGCCTCGAGGCGCGGCCGGCCAACGTCGAGGGCGCCGGCGAGGTGCCCATGCGCACCCTGGTCCGCCAAGCGCTGCGGATGCGCCCGGACCGGCTGGTGGTCGGCGAGGTGCGTGGCGCGGAGGTCACCGACCTGCTCGCCGCGATGAACACCGGGCACGAGGGGGGCTGCGGTACCGTCCACGCCAACTCCGCCACCGACGTTCCGGCCCGCATCGAAGCGCTCGCGATGGCTGCCGGCCTGCCGCAGGCTGCCGTGCACAGCCAGCTGGCATCGGCGCTGGACGCGGTGGTGCACCTGGCCCGCGGGAGCGACGGCCGACGGCGGGTCGCCGAGATCGCCGTGCTGCACCGCAGCGACGCCGGACTCGTCCGGGCCGTGCCGGCGGTGGCGTTCAGCAGCGACGGGCGGACCCGCGAGTGCGAGGGCGCTGCGGCGCTCGCCCGGCTGCTGGAGGAGAGGCGGGCCTCGTGAGGCTGGTGGCCGCCCTGTCCGCAGCCACCGCCGCGTGGCTGCTGCTGGCACCCCCGCGACGTGGGCTCCGAGCGCTCGGCTCGGGGCCCGGGACGGACGCGCAGGGGCGGTCCGTCCGGCGCGCGGCGCCGATCACGGCCTTCGGTCTGGTCGCGGCAGTCCTGCTCGCCACCACGGACGGCACCCGGCTCGCGCTGGCCTCGGTGGTCCTGGGCGTCGCTGCAGCCGTCGCCCTGCTGGTCCGCCGCTCCCGGGCCGCACGGGCGGCCGCCGAGCGACGGGGACGCGTGGTCGAGGTCTGCGAGGCGCTGGTCGGCGAGCTCCGCGCCGGTCAACCGCTGGTGAGCAGCCTCGCCCACTGCCAGGAGGTGTGGCCCGATCTCGCCCCCGTCGTCGCGGCCGCCCGGCTGGATGCCGACGTGCCGGCGGCACTGCGGCGTCTCGCCCGGCGACCGGGTGCCGAGGGCCTGGCGGAGATCGCCTCGGCCTGGCAGGTCTCGCGCCGGTCCGGTTCCGGGCTGGCGGGCGTCCTGGGCCAGGTCGCCGTGACGGCGCGGGCCCGGCAAGGGACGCAGGCGCTCGTCGCAGGGGAGCTGGCGTCCGCGCAGGCCACCGCACGCCTCGTCGCCCTGCTCCCGCTCGCGACCCTGTCCATGGCGGCCGGCGTCGGGGGTGACCCGTGGCACTTCCTGCTCGGTACGCCTCCCGGTCTGGCCTGCCTGGCGCTCGGCGCCGCGTGCGCCTTCGGTGGGTTGCTGTGGATCGACCGGATCGCCGCGTCCGTGCTCGGGGAGAGAGGGTGAGCACAGCGGGTCCGCTCCTGGTCCTGGTGGCGGTGCTGGCCGCCGCCCTGGCCGCCGCGTTGGCGATGCCCGCACGGCGCCCGGCCCTGCCGCACGGTGACCGCGGGTCGGCGGACGACGCCGACCAGCCGAGCAGCCGGCTGACGATCCCCTGGCCGCGCGTGCTGCCGACGGTGGCCGTGGGGCTCGGCGTCGTCATGATGCTCACCGGTCCGCTGGGCTGGGTGGCCGCTCCCGTGGCCGCAGCGGTGTGCTGGCGCGTCACTGGCCGGCTCGAGCCGCCGGCCGTGCGACGCCGACGCGAACGGCTGGTCGCAGGGGTGCCGCACGTGGTCGACCTGATGTCGGCGTGCCTGACCGCCGGCCTCTCGCCCGGTGCGGCGCTCGAGCAGGTCGCGTCGGCCGTCGAGGACCCCATGGCCGAGGAGCTTGCGGCCCTGTCCTCGCGATTGCGCCTGGGCGTCGACCCGTCCACCGCCTGGCGCGACCTGGCGCGCCACCCCCAGCTCGGCGGGGTGGGCCGGGCGGTCTCCCGGGCTGTGGACAGCGGCGCCTCGGTCGCCGAGGCAATGCTGCGACTCTCCGAGGACCTGCGTCGCGAAGCACGCACCGGCATGGAGACGCGTGCGAGAGCGGTGGGGGTGAGAGCCGCGATCCCGCTGGGCCTCTGCCTGCTGCCGGCCTTCGTGCTGATCGGTGTGGTGCCCCTCGTGGCCGGATCCGTCAGCGTCCTGGTCGGTCCGTGACCGAGCCGGTTCTCCTCCACAGCCGTGGTGTCGGCGGCCCTGTCCCCAGCTTGACGATCACCTCTCGTGGCGGGCCGGGTCGCGGACGAGAGTCACGCCATCGATGCCCGCCACCGACGGCGGGCGCACACATCTGGAGGACACCATGACCAAGTCACCCGTTGCGCGCCTGCGCACCGAGCGCGGCGTCACCACCGCGGAGTACGCCGTCGTCACGGCCGCCGGCGCCGGCTTCGCGAGCGTGCTGATCAAGATGCTGACCAGCGACTGGGGCCAGCAGCTGCTGAAGATGCTGTTCGACCTGATCATGAAGGTCATCGGGATCTGACTGTGCGCCCCAGGACAGGTCGGGCGTGGCCCGGGAGCCGGGCCGAGAGGCCCGGGGTCGAGGTGGGTGCCGCGGTGACGGCGCCCCTCCTCGCGCGGTGGAGGACGTGCGGTGCCGAGCGGGGCAGCGTGACCGCCGAGACCGCGATGGTGCTGCCGCTCCTGGTCGGGCTCACGCTCGGGCTGGTCTGGCTCGTCGCCCTCGCCGCCACCCAGGTCCGGGTCGTCGACTCGGCCCGGGAGGTGGCGCGGGCGGTGGCGCGAGACGAGCCGCGCGGTGCGGCGGTCGCACTGGGGCGCCGGGTCGCACCCGACGGTGCCCGGATCCACGTCCGGGTCCACCACGACTCCGTGGTGGTGCGCGTCGAGGCGCCGGTGCGAGGACCAGGAGGACTGTTGCGCTTCCTGCCACCGGTGGTCGTGGACGCCGAGGCGGTGGCTGCGGTGGAGCCGTCGATGGGGGCGGGGGCGTGATCGGCCCCGGGCTGAGGGCGGCGAGGCAGCACGACCTGCACGGGGCCTCCCGGCGGCGGCGTGCGCGGTGCGGTCAACGGGGCGCCGTCACCGCCGTGACCGTGGTGCTTGTCGGCGTGATCGCGATGACCGGGCTCCTGGTGGCGACGCTCGGCGGGGCGGTGGTGGACCAGCGTCGCGTGGCGGCGGCGGCCGACCTGGCGGCCCTGGCCGGCGCGGCTGCGCTTCAGCACGGCCAGGACGGGTGTGCGGCGGCCCGCTCCGCCGCCCGAAGCAACGGTGCCCGGCTGCAGGACTGCCGGGTGGCCGGCCGGACCGTCCTGGTCGCGGTCGAGCGTCCCCCCTCCCCGGCGCTGCGCCGGGTGCTGGGTCGCGACGTGCGGGTGTCGAGCCGCGCGCGGGCCGGCCCGGTGAGCGGACCGGGATGAATGGTCGGCTGGTCAGCGGCTGGTCAGCGGCTGGTCAGCGGCTGGGCCTCAGCGGCTGGGCGGCGGAGGGGCTTGGTAGGGCCCGTCGGTGCGCGTGTCCGGGCTCGTTCCGGACGACGTGGGCGGTCCCGCGTCGGGAGTCGTCGCGGCCGGATCGGTGCCGGTCCCTTCGCCGGTGCCGACTGTTCCGCTCGTGCCGGTCGCGCCGGTCGCGCCGGTCGTGCCGGTGGTGCCGGTGGTGCCGGTGGTGCCGTCACCCTTCGACTCGTGACGCAGCTGCTCACGCTTCTCGAGCTTGCGGAGCTTCTTGTTGTTCTTGCGGTTCTTGTTGGCCCGGCGCAGGCCGGAGCGCAGCAGCTCGAGGCCGAAGATGAACACCAACAGGGTGGCGGCGCCGGCGAGGAAGATCACCAGGGTCGGCAGCTCGACGTTGCCGCTGTAGAGCGCCGCCTGCTCATCGGTTCCGCTGAACAGGACCGCGATGAGGGCGCCCGCCGAGAGCAGGATCAGGATCAGGCCGAGGACGAGCATGAGGTTCCTTCCGGTCGAGCCCGGGAGGGGCTCGTTCCACCGCGACGCAGGGGAGTGAGGAGCTGGGGGGACGGGGAGCGGCTGCCGAGCAGGATGTCCCCTGCATCCGTCCCGGTCGAAGGACCGTCCACGGCGTGGTCGTACGGCCCCGGTGGTCTCTTGCCCGCGCCGGGAGGGGGCAAACCCCGGGGCCCCGCCGGGCGCCACCCGGGGAGGTCAGGAGCCGGCGAGCAGTACGTCGAGCAGAGCGACCGCCTGCCCCTTGTCGAGCGGCGCGTTGTTGTTGCCGCACTTCGGCGACTGCACGCAGGAGGGGCAGCCCTCCTCGCAGCCGCACGCGGCGATGGTCTCTCGCGTCGCGGCGAGCCAGGCCCGGGCGGCGTGGAAGCCGCGCTCGGCGAAGCCGGCTCCGCCGGGGTGTCCGTCGTAGACGAAGACCGTCAGCTGGCCGGTGTCCGGGTGCAGGGCCGTCGAGACGCCGCCGATGTCCCACCGGTCGCAGGTCGCGAACAGCGGCAGCAACCCGATCGAGCAGTGCTCGGCCGCGTGCGCAGCCCCGGGCAGGTCGGCACTGCCCAGCCCGGCGTCCTCGAGGGCGGCTGCGGTCAGGGTCCACCAGACGGCCGTGGTGTCCAGCACGCGCTCGGGCAGGTCGAGTGGTTCCTCGCCGAGGACCTCGCCCGAAGGCATCCGCCTGCGCATGAACGAGACGACCTGGTGCGCCACCCGCACGGTCCCCAGGCTCAGCCGGCCCCGGCCCCACACCTCGTGCTGCAGCTCGCCGGTGATCTCGATGTCGGTGACGTCGCGCGCCGAGGTGCTGTAGTCGGGGTCGGCCGGCTCGACCACGGCCACGTGCTCCACCAGGTCCAGGGACTGGACCAGGTAGGTCTCGCCCTGGTGCAGGTAGACCGCCCCCTCGTGCACGGTGCCGTGCGCGGACCCCTGGTCGATCGTGCCGAGCAGCCGTCCGGTCACGGCTTCGACCAGACGCACCGCAGGACCGCCCGTGGAGCGGATGTCGGCCAGGTCGGTGGCCCGTCCGCGGTCGGTCCAGTGCCAGCCGTGCGCGCGTCGTCGCAGCAGCCCGGCCGCCGCGAGCGCGTCGACGCCCTCCCGCGCGCGCGGACCGAACAGCGGCAGGTCGGCCTCGGTCAGCGGTCGCTCCGAGGCGGCCGCGCAGAGGTGCGGGCCGAGGACGTAGGGGTTGTCGGGGTCGAACACGGTCGCCTCGACCGGGGCGCCGACCAGAGCGTCGGGGTGGTGCACGAGGTAGGTGTCGAGCGGGTTGTCCGTCGCGACCAGCACGCCGAGTGCGTCCTGCCCGCCGCGGCCGGCCCGGCCGACCTGCTGCCACATCGCCGCCCGGGTGCCGGGGAAGCCGGCCATCAGCACCGCGTCGAGCCCGGCGATGTCGATGCCGAGCTCGAGCGCGTTCGTCGCGGCGAGCCCGACCAGCGTGCCGTCCCGCAGCGCCCGCTCGATCTCGCGGCGGTCCTCGGGCAGGTAGCCGCCGCGGTAGGCCGCCACTCGGTCCACCAGCTCCGGGGCGACCTCGGCGAGCAGCCGTCGGGCGGTGAGCGACACCGACTCCGCGCCTCGCCGGGAGCGGATGAACGCCAGGGTCCGCACCGAGTCGACGACCAGGTCGGTGAGGAGGTCGGCGATCTCGGAGAGCGCGGAGCGCCGGACCGGCGCACCGTGCTCGCCGACCAGCCCGGTGAACGGCGGCTCCCACAACGCCAGCGAGACCTCGCCCCGCGCCGACGCGTCGTCGGTGACCGCCCGGACGTCGAGCCCGGTCAGCCGGCCCGCGGAGGTCTCCGGCTCCGCGACGGTGGCCGAGGCCAGCACGAACGTCGGGTGCGCGCCGTACGACGCCGCGACGCGTCGCAGCCGGCGCACGATCTGTGCGACGTGCGCCCCGAAGACGCCGCGGTAGTAGTGGCACTCATCGATCACGACGTAGCGCAGCAGTGAGAAGAACCGCGACCAGCGCTGATGTCCCGGGAGCAGGGAGTGGTGGAGCATGTCGGGGTTGGTCAGGACGTACTCCGCGTGGTCGCGGGCCCAGTCCCGCTGCTCGCGTGAGGAGTCACCGTCATGGGTGGTGGCGCAGAGGTCCGGAAGTGCCAGCGCGTGCAGGGACCCCAGCTGGTCCTGGGCCAGCGCCTTGGTGGGGGAGAGGTAGAGCGTGGTCGCCCCGCGGCGACTGCGGGCCCCGCGGGCCTGCTGGGTGGCCGTGAGCGCGGGCAACAGGTAGGACAGGGACTTGCCCGACGCGGTGCCGGTCGCCACGACGACGTGCTCACCGCGGTGGGCCGCCTCGGCCGCCGTCACCTGGTGCTGCCAGGGCAGGGCGATGCCACGGGCCTGGAGGGAATGGACGAGGTCGGGGTCGGCCCACGACGGCCACTCGGCACGGCGGCCGGGACGTCGTGGCAGCACCTCGAGATGGGTCAGCCGCTCCGCGCGGCCGGGCGGGGCCGTGAGCCGCCGGACCAGCTCGGAGGCGAGTGGTGCGTGCACGGCCGTCATCGGACCAGTCTGCCAAGGAGCACCCCCATCGCGGGTCCACCCCGCCCGCCGTCGGCGGCGTCCCGCGAAAACGGGCGAAGTCGCGCGTCTGCCACAGGTGCATGGTTGAATGCTCGTGCACGAAAACTGGGTGTGGGGGCCGAGACGATCCCTCGTCGTCGTTCCACGCACATGTCGGTGAGGAGACACAGGTGGATCTGTCACTCGAGACCCGTCACGAGGATGGTCACACGATCATCGAGGTGGGCGGTGAGATCGACGTGTACACAGCGCCCAAGCTGCGGGACAAGATCACCGAGCTGGTCGGCAGCGGGAACTACAACCTGGTGATCGACATGGAGAAGGTCGACTTCCTCGACTCCACGGGGCTGGGCGTGCTGGTGGGTGGGCTCAAGAAGGTCCGCGCCCACGACGGCTCGATGCGCCTGATCTGCAACCAGGAGCGTCTGCTCAAGATCTTCCGGATCACCGGCCTGGCCAAGGTCTTCGCCATCCACGGGTCGCAGGCCGACGCCCTCGCCGAGCGCTAGGCCGTGCCGTCCGGCACGGCGCGCAGAGCCACGGGAATCACTGTCGCGATCGCACGCGACCCGGCTCTGGTCCGGACCGTGCGACTCGTCGCCGCTGCCGTCGCCCGACGCGCCTCGCAGGACGAGGACTTCGTCGAAGAGGTCCGGCTCGCCGTCGGCGAGGCCTGTGCGCTGCTCGTCGGCCGTCGTAGCGACGTCGAGGACGACGCGGCCGGCGACCGGGGCCCCGTCCGCGTGAGCATGCTGCTCGAGGACCGGTTGCGCGTCGAGGTGGTCGCCACCGGCACGGTCGCTGCACACGACCCGCCCACCAGCGACATCGACGGCATCGAGCCGTGGGCCCTGCTGCGGGGACTGATCGAGGACTTCGAGATCGTCCTGGACGACTCGCGCACCACGCTGGCCATGTCCTGGCCGCTGGCTTCCTAGGCCTCGCAGGCAGCCCCTCTGCACGATGTGGTCCATCCCACATACCCGGGGGTAGCAGCACGCCCCCTCGTCAGTAGACTCCCGCACACAGACGCGTGAGTAGGGTCACAACCCGCTCGTCCCCGTCGTGCAGCGGCCCCGGTCGTGCGCGCCGCGTGTGCAACAACTGACAGCTTTGTGTGACGGGCCGCGCGCCCATCAGAGGAGGACGTATGCCCGGGCACATCCTTGCCGCCGCGACGGGTGGTGGCGACACCGCCGTCGAGCTGACCGGGGGCAACCTGGCCCTCGTCGTCGTGGTCGCGGTCATCGCGCTCGTGGCGCTGGTGATGGCGGTCGTGTTCCGCCGCGAGGTCCTCGGCGCCGGTGAGGGCACCGAGGGCATGCAGCGGATCGCCCTGGCTGTGCAGGAGGGCGCCAACGCCTACCTGACACGGCAGTTCCGCACGCTGGCGATCTTCGCCGCCATCGCGTTCTTCGCACTGCTGGCGCTGCCGGCAGACGACGTCACCGTCCGCATCTTCCGGTCGGTGTTCTTCCTGGTCGGGGCCGGCTTCTCGGCGACCGTCGGCTACCTCGGCATGAACCTCGCCGTGCGCGCCAACCTCCGGGTCGCCGCGGCCGCGAACACCGTCGGTCGTGAGCCCGCGATGCGCATCGGTCTGCGCACCGGCGCCATGGTCGGCATGCTCACCGTCGGCCTGGGCCTGCTCGGCGCCAGCCTCGTGGTGCTGTTCTTCCAGGACGAGGCGCCCGACGTGCTCGAGGGCTTCGGCTTCGGTGCCGCGCTGCTCGCGATGTTCATGCGCGTCGGCGGCGGCATCTTCACCAAGGCGGCCGACGTCGGCGCCGACCTGGTGGGCAAGGTCGAGCAGAACATCCCCGAGGACGACCCGCGCAACGCCGCCACGATCGCCGACAACGTCGGTGACAACGTGGGCGACTGCGCCGGCATGGCCGCGGACCTCTTCGAGTCGTACGCCGTCACGCTGGTCGCCGCGCTGATCCTCGGCTCGCAGGTGTTCGGCGACAAGGGCCTGGTCTACCCCCTCCTGATCCCTGCCATCGGTGCGCTGACGGCGGTGGCCGGCGTCTACATGACTCGGCCGAAGGTCGGCGAGAACGGCCTCACCACGATCAACAAGTCCTTCTACCTGTCCTCGGGCATCGCCGCGCTGGCCAGCATCGTGCTGTCCTACCTCTACCTCCCGGGGAGCTTCGCCGACTTCGGCCAGGAGTTCGCCTCGCTCGACGGCGACCCGCGACTGATCGCCTCCTCGGCGGTCGTGATCGGCATCGTGATGTCGGCCGGCATCCTGGCCCTGACCGGCTACTACACCGGCACGGAGTACCGCCCCGTCAAGGACGTCGGCACCACCTCCCTGACCGGCGCGGCCACGGTGATCCTGTCCGGTCTGTCGGTCGGCTTCGAGTCCGCGGTCTACACGACGCTGGTGATCGGTGCGGCCGTGTTCGGCGCCTACCTCCTCGGCGGTGCGGCACTGACCGTGTCGCTGTTCGCGGTGGCCCTGGCCGGCACCGGTCTGCTCACCACGGTCGGCGTGATCGTGGCCATGGACACCTTCGGTCCGGTCTCCGACAACGCGCAGGGCATCGCGGAGATGTCCGGCGACGTGAGCGAGGAGGGCGCGCAGATCCTGACCGAGCTCGACGCGGTCGGCAACACCACCAAGGCGATCACCAAGGGCATCGCCATCGCGACGGCCGTGCTCGCCGCGACCGCGCTCTTCGGCTCCTACGCCACCTCCATCGGCGAGGCGCTCGCCAAGGCCAACCCGAGCGACGCCGAGGTCAACCTGCTGGACTTCAGCGTCTTCAACCCGGCGGTCCTCGTGGGCGCCCTGCTCGGCTCGGCCGTGGTCTTCCTCTTCTCCGGGCTGGCCATCAACGCGGTCGCCCGCGCGGCCGGCGCGGTCGTCTACGAGGTGCGCCGCCAGTTCCGCGAGATCCCCGGGATCATGGAGGGCACCGGTCGTCCGGAGTACGGCAAGGTCGTCGACATCGTCACCAAGGACTCCCTGCGTGAGCTCGTGACGCCCGGTGTGCTCGCCGTGCTGGCCCCGGTGGCCGTCGGCTTCGGTCTGGGCGCCACGGCGCTCGCCGGCTTCCTGGCCGGTGCCATCGCCACCGGCACCCTGATGGCGGTCTTCCTGGCCAACTCCGGTGGGGCCTGGGACAACGCCAAGAAGCTGGTCGAGGACGGCAACCACGGCGGCAAGGGCTCTCCGGCCCACGAGGCGACGATCATCGGAGACACGGTCGGTGACCCGTTCAAGGACACCGCCGGTCCGGCCATCAACCCGCTGATCAAGGTGATGAACCTGGTCTCGCTGCTGATCGCCACCGCGGTCGTCAGCCTGTCCGTCGGTGACGACGCCAACGACCCGGTGCGGATCCTGATCGCGCTGGTCGCCGTGGCGCTGATCGCCACGGTCATCATCATCTCCAAGCGCCGCGGGGTCACGATCGGCGAGCCCGTCGAGAACCCGGTGCACAACGCCTGACCCCTCGCGATTCGTCTGCGGTCCCGCGGGTCACTCCCGCGCGCCAACCGCAGACGAATCGCGTTTAAGGTGACGCGCGTGGACCTCTCCGTTGCTCACGACCTCGATCTCGTGCCCCGGCTGCGTGCTGCGCTGCTCGAGGCCGGCTACCGGTACGACGCCGTGGCGGCCCTGCTCGGGCCGACCGCCCAGGCCGCACTCGGACGCAACGAGACCGTGCCCGGGCGACGGGCGACCACCGGCGGCTCGCCGTTGGAGACGCTGGTCCGGCTCTGGCCGCTGCAGGCCACGGTCACCCGCCCCCAGGCCGACCGTGCGCTGCCCGGGCTGGTCGAGCCGCTCCTCCGGGCCGGTCTGCTCGCCGCCGACGGGCCCGAGGTGCGGGCCCTGGTCGAGGTGCGAGCCCACGCCGACGAGGACGCCGGATGGTGGCTGCTCAGCGACCTCACGCCCGGCCTCGACGGTGCGCGCATCGACGTCCGCGACGACCACGTCCTGGGCAGCAGCGCGGCGTCCACGTCGTTGACGCAGCTAACGGTGCGCGACCCCGTCGCCACCGCGCTCGACCTCGGCACCGGCTGCGGCGTGCAGGCCCTGCACCTGACCCGGCACGCCGCAGGAGTCGTCGCCACCGACGTCAACCAGCGCGCGCTGGCCATGGCGGCCTTCAACGCGACGCTCAACGAGGCGACGGTCGACGTACGCGCAGGCAGCCTGTACGAGCCCGTCGACGGCGAGCGCTTCGACCTCGTGGTCAGCAACCCTCCGTTCGTGGTGTCACCGGCGACCGATGCCCGGCTCGTCTACCGCGACTCCGGGCTGCCCGGCGACGAGATGGTCCGCCGGGTGGTCGCCTCGGTGCCCGCGCACCTCAACCCGGGAGGTCGCGCGCAGGTGCTGGCCAACTGGGTGCACCGGCGCGGCCACCCGTGGCAGGACCGGGTGGGCGGGTGGATCGCCGGCTCCGGCTGCGACGCCTGGGTCGTGCAGCGCGAGGTGGTCGACCCCGCGCAGTACGTCGAGCTGTGGCTCAAGGACGCCGGCGTGCACGGGGGGCCCGACTACGTGCGGCGCTACGACGCGTGGCTGCGCTGGTTCGCGGAGCAGGACGTGGAGGGCGTGGGGTTCGGCTGGCTGCACCTGCGCCGGACCGATCGCGCGACTCCCGACGTCCAGCTCGAGGAGTGGCGGTACGACGTCGAGCAGCCGCTCGGGCGCGAGGTCGCCGATCGGACGCGACGGCTCGAGGCGCTGGGCGCGCACGACGACGACGCGCTCCTCGCGGCGCGGGCCGTGACCCGGGTCGACGTACGCCAGGAGACGCAGGGGGAGCCCGGGGCCGCCGATCCGGAGACGATCGTGCTGCGCCAGCAGCGCGGGATGCGCCGCGCCCGGCAGGCCGACACCGTCGAGGCCGCTCTGGTGGGGGCCTGCGACGGCGACCTGACGGTGGGGCAGATCCTCGACGCGCTGGCCTCTCTGCTGGGGGAGGACCCGGCCGCCCTGCGGGCCTCGCGGGTGGCCGCTGTCCGCGAGCTGGTGCGCGACGGGTTCCTGACGCTGGACCGGTCGCGCGGCTGAGCCGCAACGGTCAGGACCGACCCGGTAGGTCGGGTCGGTTGACCACTAGCGTTACCGTGTGGCAGCGAACAGGCTTTCGAGGGAGCACGACTGACTTGGCGAAGAACGCAGGAGCGCAGACCGGCGCGGGGCACAAGCTGGTGATCGTCGAGTCGCCGGCCAAGGCGAAGACGATCGCCGGGTACCTCGGTCGTGGGTACGTCGTGGAGTCGTCCATCGGGCACATCCGCGACCTGCCGCAGAGCGCCGCGGACGTGCCGGCGAAGATCAAGGGCGAGCCCTGGGCGCGCCTGGGGGTCGACGTCGACCACGACTTCACGCCCTACTACGTGGTCTCGCGCGACAAGAAGGCGCACATGACCAAGCTCAAGGGGCTCCTCCAGGACGCCTCCGAGCTCTACCTCGCCACGGATGAGGACCGCGAGGGCGAGGCGATCGCCTGGCACCTGTTCGACGAGCTCAAGCCGAAGGTCCCGGTCCGCCGGATGGTCTTCCACGAGATCACCCCGCAGGCGATCAACGCCGCGGTCGAGTCGCCGCGCGAGATCGACATGGACCTCGTCGAGGCGCAGGAGGCCCGACGGATCCTCGACCGGCTCTACGGCTACGAGGTCTCCCCGGTCCTGTGGAAGAAGGTGATGTCCGGGCTGTCCGCGGGTCGCGTGCAGTCGGTCGCCACCCGGCTCGTCGTCGACCGCGAACGCGAGCGCATGGCGTTCCGCACCGCGTCGTACTGGGACCTCGAGGGGACCTTCGACGCCGGTGAGAAGCACGACGAGCGGATGTTCCCGGCCAAGCTGCACAGCGTCGACGCCAAGCGCGTCGCCCGCGGTTCGGACTTCACCCAGCAGGGCGAGCTCAAGCCCGGCGCCGATGTCGTGCACCTGGACCGCTCGCGCGCCGAGGCGCTCGCCGCCGGACTCACCGAGACGACCTTCGAGGTCCGCTCCGTCGAGGCCAAGCCCTACCGCCGCCAGCCCTACGCGCCGTTCCGCACCACGACGTTGCAGCAGGAGGCCTCCCGCAAGCTCGGCTACGGCGCCTCGCGCACCATGTCGATCGCGCAGCGGCTCTACGAGAACGGCTTCATCACCTACATGCGCACCGACTCGGTGACGCTGTCCGAGACCGCGGTGACGGCGGCTCGAGCCCAGGCCCGCGAGCTGTACGGCGCGGAGTACGTCCCGGACCAGCCCCGCACCTACACCTCCAAGGTCAAGAACGCCCAGGAGGCGCACGAGGCGGTGCGTCCCGCGGGCGAGAACTTCCGCACGCCTGCGCAGACGGGTCTCAAGGGCGACGAGTTCCGGCTCTACGAGCTGATCTGGATGCGCACCGTCGCCTCCCAGATGAAGGATGCCGAAGGACGCAGCGTCACGGTGCGTCTCGGCGGCGGAGCCGCCTCCGGTGAGGACGTGGTGTTCTCCGCCTCGGGCCGGGTGATCACCTTCCACGGCTTCCTCAAGGCGTACGTCGAGGGCTCCGACGACCCGGACAAGGAGTCCGACGACCGTGAGACGCGGCTGCCGAACGTCGCCGAGGGCGACCCGGTCTCGGCTGCGAGCATCGACGCGTCGGGTCACCAGACCAAGCCGCCGTCGCGCTACACCGAGGCGACGCTCATCCGCGAGCTCGAGGAGCGCGAGATCGGTCGCCCGTCGACGTACGCCTCGATCATCGGCACCATCCTCAACCGCGGCTACGTCTACAAGAAGGGCACCGCGCTGGTGCCGGCGTGGCTGGCCTTCTCGGTGGTCCGGTTGCTGGAGGAGCACTTCTCCCGGCTGGTGTCCTACGAGTTCACCGCGAGCATGGAGGGCGTCCTCGACGAGGTCGCGAAGGGTCAGCGGGACCGCAACACCGAGCTGGCGGCGTTCTACTTCGGCAGCAAGGACGTCGACGGCCTGCAGAAGCTGGTCAGCGAGCTGGGCGACATCGACGCCCGCGAGCTGGCCACCTTCCCGATCGTCGAGGGCATCGACCTGAGGGTCGGGCGCTACGGGCCCTACATCGAGAGCATGTCGGCGACCGGCGAGTCCGTCCGGGCGAACGTGCCCGAGGACCTGCCGCCCGACGAGCTGACGGCGGAGAAGGCCAAGGAGCTGCTCGCCAACCCCGCCGGCGAGGAGACCCCGCTGGGCAAGGACCCGGAGTCCGGGTTGGTGATCGTGGCCAAGAACGGCCGCTACGGCCCCTACGTCACCGAGCAGCTCCCCGACGACGCGCCGAAGTCGCGACGTCCTCGGACCGGTTCGCTGTTCAAGTCGATGAACCTCGACACGATCACGCTCGACGAGGCGCTGCTGCTGCTCACCCTGCCGCGGGTGGTCGGTACGGACCCGGAGTCCGGGGACGAGATCACCGCGCAGAACGGTCGCTACGGGCCCTACCTGAAGAAGGGCACCGACTCCCGGTCGATCGACGCCGAGGAGAAGCTGCTGACGATCACGCTCGAGGAGGCGCTGGCGATCTACGCACAGCCCAAGCAGCGGGGGCGTGCGGCGGCCGACCCGGGCCGCGAGCTGGGCACGGACCCGGTGAGCGGCGAGATCGTCCGGATGAAGAGCGGGCGCTTCGGCACCTACGTCACCGACGGCGAGTACAACGCCACGCTGCGCCAGGACGACGACGAGGCGACGATCACGCTCGAGCGCGCAGCCGAGCTGCTCGAGGAGCGCCGCGCCAAGGGCCCGGCCAAGAAGGCGGCCAAGAAGGGCGCGAAGAAGGCCGGCGCCAAGAAGGCCGCGACGAAGAAGACGGCTGCGAAGAAGTCCGCAGCCAAGAAGTCCGCAGCCAAGAAGACGACCGCCAAGAAGACGACCGCCAAGAAGTCCGCAGCCAAGTAGCCGCCGACCCGGCGCGTCGGCTGGCCGAAAAGGTCTCGACCCGGCGCGTCGGCTGGCCGAAAAGGTCTCGACCCGGCGCGTCGACGGTCCACAGGACCAGCCGACGCGCCGACTGGGCGGGTGTGGGACCAGCCGACGCGCCGACTGGGCGGGTGTGGGACCAGCCGACGCGCCGACTGGGCGGGTGTGGGACCAGCCGACGCGCCGACTGGGTGGGTGTGGGACCAGCCGACGCGCCGACTGGGCGGGTGTGGGACCAGCCGACGCGCCGACTGGGCGGGTGTGGGACCAGCCAACGCGCCGACTGGGCGGAGGTGGGACCAGCCAACGCGCCGACTCGGCGGGGGCGGGGCCAGGCGTGGACCGTAGGGTGTGGGCGTGAGCGAGGACGTGCCGGGGCAGTCCGGGGAACCGGGCCCGCGGCCCGGTCCCGCTGGCGCGCAGCCCGGGCACGGCAGGTCGCAGCCCCGAGCACGGCGGGTCGCAGGCGGCTCCGAGGCGGGCGCATCCGGCGGCGGCGGTCGCCGACCTGGAGCACGAACCGGGGCACTCCCTGGCCGCGGTGCTGCGGATCCGCGACTTCCGCAACCTGTGGATCGGTCTCGGGCTCTCCAGCCTCGGCGACTGGATGGGGCTGCTGGCCCTCACCGCGATGGCGAACGCGAGCGCCGACTCCTACGCCGGCAAGAACTACGCGATCGCGACCGTGCTGTTCCTGCGGGTGCTCCCGGCGCTCGTGATGGGGCCGATCGCCGGGTACGTCGCGGACCGGCTGGATCGGCGGCGCACGCTGATCTGGGGCGACTACATCCGGGGCGCGCTGTTCCTGACGATCCCGATCGTCGGCGAGCTGTGGTGGATCTTCGTGGTCACGGTGCTGGTCGAGGCGGTGAGCCTGGTGTGGGGACCCGCCAAGGACGCCACCGTGCCGAACCTCGTGCCACGCCACCGGCTGGAGGCAGCGAACCAGATCAGCCTCGCAACGACGTACGGCTCGGCGCTTCCAGCGGCTGCGATCTTCGCCGGGCTGACGCTGCTCGACAAGTTCTACCGGCACATCTTCGACTGGTTCGGCGGCGGCCCGGTCGACCTGGCGCTCTACTTCAACGCCCTCTCCTTCGTGGTGTCCGGCCTGGTGATCGCCCGGCTCACCGACATCCCCCGTGGCCCGGCCGACGTCGAGTCCGAGGGCAACGTGTTCCGGGTGATCGTGGACGGCTGGGCCTACGTCGGGCGTACGCCGCTGGTCCGCGGCCTGGTCGTCGGGATCGTCGGCGCCTTCGCAGCCGGCGGCGTAGTGATCGGCCTGGCCCGCACGTTCGTCGCCGACCTCGGAGGCGGTGACCCCGGCTACGGCGTGCTGTTCGGCGCCGTCTTCCTCGGCCTCGGGCTCGGCATGTGGCGAGGTCCGCGGCTGCTGCACGGTCTGTCGCGCCGGCGCCTGTTCGGGGTCTCGCTGACGCTCACCGGTCTGCTGCTCTTCCCGCTGGCGCTGGTGCAGCAGCTCGAGATCGTCACCGCGCTGACGCTGGTGCTCGGCTTCTTCGCGGGCGTCGGCTGGATCAACGGCCAGACCCTGCTCGGCCTGGAGGTGCCCGACGAGGTCCGCGGTCGCACGTTCGCGTTCGTCGGCTCGCTGATCCGGCTCGCCCTGTCTCTCGTGCTGGCACTCGCCCCGCTGGCGGCTGGCGTGATCGGCACGCACTCGTTCGGCCCGTTGGACGAGAACGGCGACCCGTTCCTGGTCTACAACGGCGCCGCCTTCACCTTCCTGATCGCCGCCTGCCTGATGACGGCTGTCGGTGTGGCGTCCTATCGTCAGATGGACGACCGAGGAGGGACATCGCTGGTGACCGACCTGCGGCACGCCTTCTCCGGTTCCACCGGGGTCTACACCGGCACCGGGGTGTTCGTCGCGCTCGAGGGTGGCGAGGGGGCCGGCAAGTCCACCCAGGCGGCGCGGCTGCGCGCCTGGCTCGAGGCCGACGGGTACGACGTGGTGCTGACCCGGGAGCCGGGGGACACCGAGGTGGGCCGCAAGCTGCGGGAGATCGTGCTCGACCCGGCGACCGGCGACATCTCGCACCGCACGGAGACCTTGCTCTACGCCGCGGACAAGGCCGAGCACGTCGACACCGTGGTGACGCCGGCGCTGGCCCGGGGCGCCGTGGTCGTGACCGACCGCTACGTCGACTCCACGCTGGCCTATCAGGGCGCCGGCCGCGACCTGCTCGACCGCGAGGTGGAGCGCGTCGCGCGCTGGGCCACCGCCGACCTGCGCCCGCACCTGACGGTGGTGCTCGACCTCGCTCCGCAGCAGGGCCTGGGCCGCTTCGAGGGACGGGACCGGATCGAGGGCGAGTCGGTCGAGTTCCACGAGCGGGTCCGCGAGATGTTCCTGCGCCTGGCCGGGGGATCGCCCGAGCACTACCTGGTGGTCGACGCCCGCCGACCGGTCGAGGACATCGCCGGTGAGATCCGGGCGCGGCTCCAGCCGCTGCTCGCGCAGGCGCTTCGCAGCGACGTCGCCCCGCCCACCCAGGAGCACACCCGCGGTGCCACGTCCGGCAGGGTGGAGCGATGAGCACGAGCGCAGCGCCTCCGGCCGCCGGTGTCTGGAGCGGCCTCGTCGGTCAGCAGCACGCGATCGACGTGCTCCAGCGGGCCGTGTCGGGCCAGGGCATGACGCATGCGTGGCTGTTCACCGGCCCGCCCGGATCCGGACGGTCCAACGCCGCGATGGCCTTCGCCGCCGCGTTGCAGTGCGAGCGCGGCGTGGGCTGCGGCGCCTGCCACGCCTGCCGTACGGCGATCGCAGGGTCGCACCCGGACGTCAGCGTCACGCGCTCGGAGACCTCGGTGCTCTACATCGACGACATGCGGGGGCTCGTGCACCGCTCGGCTCTCTCCCCGGTCGAACGGCGCTGGCAGGTGATGGTGATCGAGGACGCCGACCGGCTCGGCGAGCGCACCGGCAACACCCTGCTCAAGGCGATCGAGGAGCCGACGCCCAAGACGGTGTGGCTGCTGTGCGCGCCCACGCTCGAGGACGTGCTGCCCACGATCCGGTCCCGGTGCCGCACGGTCGCGCTGGCCACGCCGACCACGACGCAGGTCGCGCGGTTCCTGGTCGAGCACGAGGGGGTCGGCGAGAGCCTCGCGGCGTTCGCGGCCCGGGCGAGCCAAGGGCACATCGGCCGCGCTCGCGCGCTGGCGCGGGACGAGCTGACGCGCAACCGCCGCCGCGAGGTGGTCACGCTCCCCAGCGGTCTCACCAACGTGGGGGCCTGCCTCAACGCGGCCGCCAACCTCGTCGACATCGCCAAGGACGAGACGGCGTCGCTGACCGAGGCGAGCAACGCGCGCGGCCTCGGCGACCTCGCGGCGATGTACGGCGACGACCGCAAGGCGAAGTCGTCCCGGACCTACCGCGCTGCCCTGCGCGAGCTGGAGCACAGCAACAAGCAGCGGGAGAAGCGCCGCGTCATGGACGTCATCGACCGGGGGTTGATGGACATCATGTCGGTCTACCGGGACGCGATCGCGTTGCAGACCGGGGCTCGCGGCGACCTCGTCAACGAGGAGATGCGCGACCGGGTGGCCGACCTGGCCCGACGGTCGACACCGGAGCAGAACCTCCGCCGGATCGACGCGATCTTCGCGGCGCGCGAGCAGATGATGGAGTTCAACACGCCTCCGCTGCTCGCGCTGGAGTCGATGATGGTCTCGCTGCGGATCCGCTGAGTCGCGGACTCGTAGAGTGACGCCCGTGTCGTCCCCGCCCGCCCGACCCCGCCCCGGTGCCGGGATCGTCGTGCTCGTCGCGCTGATCGCGCTGCTCACGTCGTCGTGCGGGCTCTTCTCGTCCGACCCCGGCGCCACCGATGCCACGCTGCCTGAGCCGACCCTCACGCCCAGCCCGATCGAGAGCACCGGTCCGAGCGCCACGTCGCCGAGTGCGGCGCCGGACCTCTCGGAGTTCTCCGGCCAGCGTCTCGCCTGGAAGGAGTGCCGCGGCAACGCCGAGTGCGCCCGGCTCCGGGTGCCGCTGGACTACACCAAGCCGCAGGGCCGGGTCATCACGCTGTCGCTGCTGAAGCGGCCGGCGCAGAACAGCAAGCAGCGGGTGGGGTCGCTGGTCGTCAACCCGGGCGGACCCGGCGTTCCCGGTGTCGACATGGCGGCCGCGGCCGAGGCGTACCTCGGTCCGGAGCTGCTGGCGGCCTTCGACATCGTGGGCTTCGACCCGCGCGGGGTCGGGGACAGCACCCCGCTCGACTGTCTCTCGGACCGTCAGCTCGACGACTTCCTGGGCTCGGACCCCGACCCGGACACCCCGGCCGAGGAGCGGGCCTACCTGGCCGCCATCGAGCGGCTGGGCGAGGGTTGCCTGCGCCGCAGCGGCAATCTCGTCCGGCACATGTCCACCAGCGACGTGGCCCGCGACCTCGACGTGCTGAGGTCGGCGCTCGATGAGGAGAAGCTGGCGTTCTTCGGGTTCTCCTACGGCACCTTCATGGGGGCGACCTACGCCCAGCAGTTCCCGGACCGGGTCGGCCGGATGGTGCTCGACGGCGCGATCGACCCGTCGCTGACCACCGAGCAGTTCGCGCTCGTCCAGGCCAAAGGCTTCGAGACCGCGCTGCGGGCCTACGTCGCGGACTGTGTCGCGCAGGAGGACTGCTTCCTCGGAGGAACCGTCGACGCCGGCGCGGCCAGGGTCCGCGAGTTCCTCGACCGGGTCGAGGTGAAGGCGCTCCCCGGCACCCAGGACCGTCGACTCACCGCCGGCACCGCGATGCTGGGGGTATGGGCACCGCTCTACAGCCGGAGCCTCTGGCCCACCCTGACCGCGGCTCTCAAGGCCGGCTTCGCCGACAACGGCGCGCCCCTCCTCGCCCTGGCCGACGGCTACGCGCAGCGTGGGCCCAACGGCTACCTCAACAACCTCAACGAGGCGCTCAACGCGGTCAACTGCCTCGACCACGACGACCCGGTTCCGATGTCCGACGTGGCGGGCCTGCTGCCGCGATTCGAGGAGGTCTCGCCGACGTTCGGCCGCAACTTCGCCTACGCGACGACGGCCTGTCAGGGCTTCCCGGTGCGCTCGGGCCGGGTGCCCGCGCCGATCGCGGCGCAGGGGGCCGCACCGATCCTGGTCGTCGGCACTACCCGTGACCCGGCGACGCCGGTCGAGTGGGCCGAGGCCCTCGCGAACCAGCTCGACGCGGGGGTGCTGATCCGCCGCGACGGCGACGGGCACACCGGCTACCACGCCGGCAACGGCTGCGTGGACGAGGCCGTGGAGTCCTACCTGGTCTCGGGCACCGTGCCCGAGAGGAACGTCGACTGCCCCGCGGAGGAACAGTGACTGAGAGATACGGCCCGCAATACGGCCCCGACATCACCTTCCTCGGCGTCGACCGCTGCACGATCGAGGACCCCACGACCTACGAGGGCGCTGACGTCGTCGTGGTGGGCGCGCCGTTCGACGGTGGCACCTCGCACCGGCCCGGCACCCGCTTCGGGCCGCAGGCGATCCGGTCCACCGACTACCTGCCGCACGACGGCTTCCGTCCGCACCTGGCCCTCCGGGTGGACGCGCTGCGCGACCTCCGGGTGCTCGACGGCGGCGACGTGGAGATGTACTCCGGCGACACCGAGCGCTCGATCGCCGCGCTGGAGGAGGCCGTGCACACCGTGGCGAGCACGGGCGCCGTACCTCTGGTGCTCGGTGGCGACCACACCATCGCCCTGCCCGACGCGACCGGCGTCGCGCGGCACCACGGGTTCGGCAAGGTCTCGATGCTGCACTTCGACGCGCACGCCGACACCGGGGACATCGAGTTCGGCTCGCTCTACGGCCACGGCCAGCCGATGCGCCGGCTGATCGAGTCGGGCGCGCTGCGCGGCGACCGGTTCCTGCAGATCGGGCTGCGCGGCTACTGGCCGCCGCCGGAGACGCTGGACTGGATGGCCGGCCAGCAGATGCGCTCCTACGAGATGACCGAGATCGGCGCGCGCGGTCTCGACGCGTGCCTGACCGAGTCGTTCGCCATCGCGCTGGACGAGTGCGACGGCGTGTTCCTGTCCGTCGACGTCGACGTGTGCGATCCCGGGCACGCCCCCGGCACCGGCACCCCGGAGCCCGGGGGCCTGTCGGCGCGGCAGCTGCTGGACGCCGTACGCCGGATCTGCCTGGAGCTGCCCGTCGTCGGGATGGACATTGTCGAGGTCTCGCCGCCCTACGACCACGCCGAGATCACCGCGATGCTCGCCAACCGCGTCGCGCTCGAGGCGTTGTCGGCGATGGCCGCCCGCAAGCACGGGCTCGCCCATGACCCGGCGGGCCCGCTGCTCGACGGCCGCTGAGCGTCCGTTTACCAGGGGATGCAGCGAATCTTTCGCTGCCCACGGTGAACTTCCCTGGGGCAGCAACAGATTCCCGTGGGCAGCGGGGGCGTACGACGCTCAGGCGATCGCCGCGCCGTAGCCCGCGATCAACGCGTCGGCCACCAGCGCCACCATCGAGTCGTCGGGCAGGAACGTCGCGTCGTGCAGCCGACCGGTCCGCGACCCGGTGCCGACGAACGCCATCAGCACCCGGGCGTGACCGCTGAAGTTGGCGAAGTCGTCGGAGCCGAACGACCGGAAGTCCGCGGTCGCCGCGTGCCCCATCTCCTCGAGGAGCACGTGCGCGCGGGTGGCGAGGTGCTGGTCGTTGACCAGGGGCGGCTCGCCGCGGATGATCTCGACCTCGGCGGTGCAGCCGTGGGCGGAGGCGATGCCGGCGGCGATCTCGTGCAGTGCCTCGTGGGCCCGTCGCCGGTCCTCCTCCCGCATCGTGCGCACGGTGCCCGAACCGGTCGCGAAGGCCGGCACCACGTTGTTGGCGGAGCCGGCGTGCAGCTGGTTGACCATGCACGCCACCCCGACCACGGGGTCGACGCGGCGCGCTCCGAGCTGCTGCAGTCCGACGACGATCGTGGACAGCGCGAGCACGGAGTCGTTGACGGTGTGCGGGTAGCCGGAGTGGCCGCCCTGGCCGCGCACGGTGATCGCGAACTCGTCGATGCTGGCGTTGACCGGACCGGGCGTGACCGCGACCAGCCCGGGCGGCAGCGCCGGCTGGACGTGCGCGGCGACCACCGCGTCGACGCCGTCGAGCCCGCCCTCGGCGACCACGTCGCGTGCGCCCGACTCGACCCCCTCCTCGCGCGGCTGCAGCAGCGCCACCAGGGGGGCGGGCAGGGCGAGCCCGCGGGCCGCCCGGCAGACCGCGACCAGCGCGGCCAGGTGCACGTCGTGGCCGCACGCGTGCATGGCACCGTTGGTGGAGGCCCAGGGGACGCCGGTCGTCTCGGTCAGGGGCAGCGCGTCGAGCTCGGCGCGCAGCACCACCGGTCGACCCGGGCCGTCGGCGACGTCGAGCAGCCGTCCGGTCGTCGCGATCCGTCGGCCCTCGCCGCAGCCGACCGCGGCGACCACCTGGGCGGCTGTGTCGAGCTCGTGGCCGGACAGCCGGGGCTCGGCGTGCAGGGCGTGCCGCAGGTCGACGGCCACGCCGAGCTCGCGTCGTACGGCGTCCCGCCAGTCCTCGACGAGCGACATCAGCCGAGCCGGTAGGCGCGCCGGGCGTTGTCGCGCGCCACCAGCCGCCCGACGTACGACGCGTCGTCGGCGGTCATCTCGTCGGCCTCGACGAGCTCGCCCAGCAGCTCGGCCATCCCGCGTCGGAACAGCTCGACGCCGAGGTAGTAGAGCTCGGCCAGCCCGTAGGCGTCGCTGGAGAACAGCAGCTTGCCGAACGGGACCATCTCGAAGGTCTCGCGCAGCGGACCGGACCCCAGCGCGCCGACGTTGTGCGTGGTGAGGCCGAGGTCCATGAAGACGTGGTCGAAGACCTGGGCCAGGAAGGCGGCGTTGCGGTGGAACGGCCAGTTGTGCAGCAGCAGGACGGGTACGGCGTGCTCCTGCGTCGCGCGCAGGAAGGCGGTCAGCCGCAGCGGGTCGCAGTCGGCGAGGTCGACGTCGTTGTCGCCGTAGCCCACGTGGAACTGCAGCGGTCGCCCGAGCTCGATGGCCGTCCAGGCCAGCCAGGCGTTGACCACCGGGTGCGCGATGCGGGCGGGGTCGGTGTCGGCCAGGGCACGCACGAGCTCGTCGTCGGTCGGCTTGCGGCCGGGCAGTCCGAGGCCGACACGGTAGGCCGCGATGCTCTTGAAGCCGATGGCGTCACTGGTCCGCAGCGCGTCGATCACCCGCTCGGGGAAGTCGCTGGAACCGCTCGCCAGCACGCCCTGCGCGACGGTCTCGAGCCGGACCACCTCGCGCGCTTCGCCACCGGCGAGCGCGGCCAGGTCGGGCGGCGGGGTCAGCAGGTCGGCGTTGAGGCCGGTGTCCACCAGGAACGTCTCGATCCGGGTCGCGGACAGGAAGCGGCGGTTGACCTCCGCGGCTCCCAGCTCGCGTCGTCGCTCGAGGTAGCGGTCGGGGTCGACGTGCGGCTCGAGGTCGACGACGGGGGCGCAGTGCCGCCGGATCGCCAGCCCCAGCATCGAGTCGAAGATCGTGGTGCCGAGGGGTGAGGCGTGCTCGGCCTCGTTCATCATCGACTCGAAGCCGGTGCGGTCGAGCTCGTCGGTGACCAGCCCGTGGCAGTGGTGGTCCACGAGCGGGCCGAGGTCCAGGGTCATCGGGTCGCCTCGATCGCCTGCACGAAGTCGGCGACCAGGTCGTCGGCCGGCTCCACCCCGCACGAGACGCGCAGCATGCCGTCGTCGATCCGGGACGCGCGCCGCTCCTCCGGGGTGAGCGAGAAGTGCGAGGAGTTGAAGGGCGTGCTGATCAGGGTCTCGACGCCGCCGAGGCTGGTCGCCTCGCAGGCGATCTCGAGGTGCCGCATCACCCGCAGCGCCCGTTCGTCTCCGCCGTCGACGGTGAAGGCCACCATCGCCCCGGTGCGGGGGCCGTCCCTGTCGACGCGCAGCACCCGGCCGGCCACCTCGGCGCGCGGGTAGTCCGGCAGCGACGGGTGGCGTACGTCGACCACGTCGGCGTGCGCGGCCAGCGTCGCGGCCAGCGTCCGCGCGGTCGCGGTCGACCTGGCCAGCCGCAGGTCGAAGGTCTGCAGGCCGCGCCAGACCAGGTAGGCCGCGTGCGGGTCGAGGCAGCTGCCCAGCGTGACGATCCGGCGCTGCACCTCGCGCACCAGGTCGAAGGGTCCGGCCACGACGCCGGCGATCACGTCGGAGTGGCCGTTGAGGAACTTCGTCGCCGAGTGCACGACGAGGTCGGCGCCGTGTGCCAGCGGCCGGACGGCGTACGGGGTCGCGAAGGTGTTGTCGACGACGAGCAGCGCGCCGGCCTCGTGCGCGATCTCCGCCAGCGCCGGCAGGTCGGCCAGCTCGAGCTGGGGGTTGGCCAGCGTCTCGACGTAGACGATGCGGGTCGGTCCGGCCGCGACGGCGGCGCGCCACGCGTCGAGGTCGGCGGCGTCGACCTGGACCACGTCGAAGCCCCAGGTCGGCAGGTCGCGCACGAGCAGGTCGCGGGTGTCGCCGTACACCTGGGTCGCGGCCACCACCCGGTCCCCGGAGCGCAGCAGGGTGAGCAGCGTGGTCGCGATCGCGCCCATGCCGGAGGAGGTCATGAAGGCGGCCTCGGCGTCCTCGAGCCGGGCGACCTCCTCGGCAGCGACATCGACGGTGGGATTGCGGAAGCGGCCGTACCAGATCTCGTCGAGGCCGCCGGCCTGCACGTCCTTGTAGGACTCGTCGTCGAGGAAGTAGGTCACCGACTGGTGGATCGGCGGGACGACCGGACGGGTGCGCGGGTGGTAGCGCCGCGACTGCGCGGGACGTCCCTCGACCATGGTTAGACCTGCTCCTTCTGGGGTGAGTCGGCGTCCTCGAGCCCGAGTGCGATCTTGCGGGCGACGCCGGGGAAGGCCAGCATCGCAACCGTGACCAGGATCAGCCAACCGAAGGCCACGACGGGGAACCACCGAGCCGGTCCCTCGGTCGGGTAGGGCAGCACGTTGCGGTAGATCGTGTAGCCCAGCATCAGCAGCGCCAGTGCCGGGATGACGACCTGCCACTGCGGCACGTCCATCTTCTTGTCGACGAAGATCAGCTTGATGCAGCCGATGGTGGCCAGGACGTAGGCGACCAGCAGGATCAGCGTGCCGATGGTGCCGCTCCACAGGAACGTGTCGAACGGCTGGGCGCCGAAGAACACCGCGCAGATCAGTGCGATCACGGCGATCAGCGCGGAGATGAAGACGGCGGCGGCGGCGGGCGTGCCGGCCGAGCCGGTGCTGCCGAGCCGGTTGCCGGGCGCCACGTCGCGCATCAGCGCGAACAGCAGCCGCGACGCGCCGACCACGCAGGCCAGGCAGCACGCGAAGGCGCTGACGCTCGCGCCGAGGGTGATCAGGTCGCCCACCCAGGCGCCGATGTACGACGTCCCGAGGTCACCCATCAGCGCGGGGGACTCGACGAACCGCTTCATCCCGGCCTCGTCGGCGCCGAACGCCATCGTCTCGATCGCGGTGACCACGGTGAAGTAGACGCCGCCGAAGATCGCGGTGCCCAGGATCGCGCGCGGGATGTCGCGCCGCGGGTCGTGCGCCTCCTCGCCGAGCGTGGCGGCCGCCTCGAATCCGGCGAAGGACAGCAGGCCGAAGACGATGCCGAGGAAGAGCGCCGAGCTGTCGGTGCCCGGCGGGACCGTGAACACCTTCATCGTGAAGGTGGCCCCGCCCGGCGCCGTACCAGCGAGCATCCGGACCAGCACCACCGCTGCGATCGCCAGGATCAGCAGCACCGTGATGCCCTCGACCGACAGCAGCACGGACGTCGCACGCTTGGCGGGCACGACGGAGAGCAGCAGGGCCAGCACCAGGCCGACACCGCCGATCAGGAAGCCGGCCCAGGCGGGCTGGTCGGTCCAGACGCCGATCTGGTCGAGGAAGGCGGCACCGAACACACCGGTCGCCGAGGCGGTCACGAGACCGTAGAAGACGTAGGTGCCCATCAGTCCCAGGCCGGCGACGGCACCGGTCCGGGCGCCGAGGGTGGCGCCGGCGAAGACGTAGACCGAGCCGGCGTGGCGGTAGTACTGGCAGAGCCGGACGAAGACGTAGGCGATGAGCAGCACCGCGATCGCCGCGAGCAGGAAGGCGAGAGGGGTCGCGCGACCGACGAGGCCGGCGGTGCCCTGCGGGTTGATGTTGGCCGCCATGCTCGGTGCCATCAGGGCGACCGAGATGCCGACGGCCTGCCAGACAGAGAGGCTCGGCCGGAGCCCGGTGGACGTCTCGCGTGCGGGTGCGCTCATCGGGGCTCCTGATATGTCTGGTTGGTGCTGGCAAGAGTGCTCAGGCCCCTATGCTCCTGTCCAGCACCGGCACGTCGTGTCGGACGACAATTCGACGAGCACCGACAGCCATCGACGTCAGGAGAGATCGCGTGGACCTGGACTCCGACGAGCGACAGGCCCGCGCGGCCCACGCGCAGACCCTGGTGGAGCAGCTGGCCGAACGCGGGGTCGTGGCCGTCGCGACCAGCTTCGTGGACAACTCCGGGGTGTCCCGGGTCAAGGCGGTCCCGGTGCAGCGACTGCCTCAGCTGGCGTCCTGGGGCGTCGGCTTCTCGACCGCCTTCGACTACTTCCGCTTCGACGACTGGGTGGCCGCGCCCGCCACGGGCGAGGGGCCCATCGGCGACCAGCGGATCATCCCCGACCTGTCCCGGGTCGTGGTGCTCGCCGGCCAGCCCGGCTGGGCCTGGGCGCCGGGGGAGCGCTACGCGCAGGACGGTCGCGAGCACGACAAGTGCAGCCGGCTGCTGCTGCGCCGCCAGGTCGACGCCCTGGCCGCGCAGGGCGTGACGGTGCAGGCCGCCTTCGAGCTGGAGTGGGTGATCTCGCGCGGCGACGACGACGGCTTCCACGCCGCGACGGCCGGCGCGGGCTACGGGCTCGACCGGCTCGGTGAGGCCTCCGACTACTGCCGCGACGTGATCAGTGCGCTGGTGGAGCAGGGCGTGGTCGTCGAGCAGTTCCACCCCGAGTACGCCGCCGGGCAGTTCGAGCTCTCGGTGGCACCCGAGTCCCCGGTCGACGCCGCCGACACCTCGGTGCTGGTGCGCGCGACGATCCGGTCGGTCGGCCAGCGGTACGGCGTGCGCACGTCGTACTCGCCGAAGGTGGACCTCGCCGGCGTCGGCAACGGGGGACACGTGCACCTGTCGCTGTGGCGCGACGGGCAGAACCTCATGGCCGGCGGCGACCGGCCCTTCGGTCTGACCGCCGACGGGGAGGCGTTCGGCGCCGGCGTGCTCGCGCACCTGACGTCCCTGCTTGCGATCGGCGCGCCCGGGGTGGCGTCGTACCTGCGGCTGGTGCCCTCGCACTGGGCCGGCGCCTACCACTGCTGGGGACTGGAGAACCGTGAGGCCGCGATGCGGATGGTCACGGGCTCGACCGGCAGCCACGACTGGAACGCCAACCTCGAGGTCAAGTGCGTGGACCTGCAGGCGAACCCCTACCTGCTGCTCGCCGGTCTGCTGGCCACGGGCTCCGCGGGCATGGCCTCCGGGGCCGAGCTGCCCGAGCCGGTGGACGTCGACCCGGCCGCGCTCGGCGAGGACGAGCTCGCGCGTCGCGGCATCGAGCGGCTGCCGACGTCGCTGCGCGAGACCGTCGACGCCTTCGCGTCCTGCGACGTCCTCGTCCCCGCCTTCGGGCAGCCGCTCGTCGACGCGATCGTCGCCGTGCGCGAGTCCGAGATCGAACGGCTGCAGGACGCCTCGCCCGAGGAGGTCGCGGACGCGATCCGCTGGACCCACTGACCCCTCCTCCCCGATTCGTCTGCGGTCTGGCGGGTCCGCGCTGTGGGGGGATCGCAGACGAATCGGGGGCGGGGGTCTAGCGAAGGGTCACCGGCTCAGCAATCGACTGGATCCGCTTGGTCGCCAGCTCGATCATCAGCCGCGCCGCGGGCGACAGGGTCGCACCGGAGCGATGCACGATCGCGAGGGAGTCGTACTGCCGCGGCCGCAGTGACACGAAGCCGGCGTGCGGGGCGAGCCGGGGCAGCAGCTGGTCGACGGCGCCGCGCGGGATCACCGAGTCGGCCAGCCCCATCCCCACCAGCTCGACCGCCGTCTCGACGTCCTCGACCTCGATCCGGGTCTGCGGGTTGCGGCCGGTCTCGAGCATCATCTGGCGCAGCACGATCCGGGTGGAGTCGTCGGCCCGCCAGGTCGTCTCGGGCATGACCAGCGACGCGCGGGCGAGCCGGGTGGCCGTCACCGGGCGTGGCCAGGTGCTCGGGGTCGGCGCTCACGTAGACCAGCTCGTCGCGTGCCACCGGAGTGACCTCCAGCCCCTGCGCCCGGACCTGCGGCACCGCGATCATCGCCGCCTCGATCCGGCCGCGACGCAGGTCCTCCTGCACGTCGGTGGAGTTCTGGCCGACGAGCTCGACGCGTACGCCGGGGTGCCGGGCGAGCACGTCGGCGACCAGGCCGGCACCGGCGTACAGCCGTGCGGTGCCGAACATCCCGAAGCGGATCGTCCCGGTCTCCAGCGCCACCACGCTGCGCGCCACCCGCTGCGCCTCCTCGGCGGCGGCCAGGGTGCGCTCGGCGTAGGGGCGCAGTGCCTCCGCCGTCGGCGTGGGTACGACGCCGCGACCGACGCGCGTGAAGAGGTCGATGCCCAGCGACTTCTCGAGGGACCGGATCTGCTCGGAGACGCTCGGCTGCGCGTAGCCGAGCTGCTCGGCCGCGGCGGTCAGGGAGCCGGTCTCGTAGGCCGAGAGGAAGCACCGGAGCTGGTGCAGTGAAAGCATAGGTCTCTCCTAGGGCAGATCCAGGAAAGAGAGGCTAGCCCTATGGCGGGTCATCCGTCACGCTGGAGGTCAGCACATCTACGTCGCCGTCCCCGACGGCCGTCCCGAAGGAGGGTCCGCCCCCATGTTCGACAACACCTGCACCGCCTGCCACCGCCGCCAGCTGATCTTCCCCAGCCAGGTCACCGGTATCGCCAACCTCGACGAGGGCATCGTCGTCGCCTACACCTGCTGGTGCGGCGCCGACCAGACCTGGCTCACCGGGAACGCCGCGACGCAGCGCGTCCCCGTCGCCGCCTGAACCGGATTCGGCGCACGCCACGGGCTTCCGTATACTCGTGCGGCGTGCCCGGCCCCGGCCGGGCACCGTGCCGCCTTAGCTCAGTCGGTAGAGCGTCTCACTCGTAATGAGAAGGTCGTCGGTTCGATTCCGACAGGCGGCTCCACGCCCCTCGTAGGCTCGCTTCATGAGCCACGACCCGCACGACCACGACGCCCACGAGCATGACCACGCAGGTCTCTCGCGACTGCTCGAGCTCGACGCCGAGGTGCTGGCCGAGGCGCTGCACACGGTCCGTCTCGACGTCGCGCGGCTGGCGGACGCACCCGTGCGCAGCATCGTCGACCTCGGTGCCGGCACCGGGACGGGCACCCTCGGACTGCTGCGGCACTTCGCCGACGCGCGTGCCGTGGCGGTGGACTCCTCGGACCAGATGCTGGAGCACCTGCGGCGTCGCGCCGAGGAGAGCGGTCTCGCGGACCGGGTGAGCACTCTCAACGCGGACCTCGACGAAGCCGTTCCCGACATCGGGACGGTCGACCTCGCCTGGGCCTCCGCCTCCCTGCATCACCTCGCCGACCCCGACCGCACCCTGTCCTCGCTGGTCTCGGTGATCCGGCCCGGAGGGCTGCTGGTCGTGGTCGAGCTGGCCGGCTTCCCGCGGTTCGTCCCCGACGGCACCCCGTCCGGCGCTGCCGAGGCCCGTGCCCACGAGCTGCTTGCGCACGACCGCGCGGTGGACCTGCCGACGATGGGCGACGACTGGGGCGTCCGCCTGACCCGGGCAGGCCTCGGCGTCGACCTGCACCGCACCATCGAGGTCGACCTGGTGCCGCCGCTACCTCCGGTCGTGGGTGAGTACGCCTTCGCCTCGCTGACCAGGGTCCGAGAGGCGGTCGCCGACCGGCTGGAGGCGCGTGAGCGTACGGCGCTCGACGCGCTTCTCGACGGCGGGGCGGGCGACGTACGGCGGCGCAGCGATCTGCGCGTGCGCACCCAGCGTGAACTGTGGATCGCGCGCCGCCCGGCCGGGCTCATCGGGTAGCCGTCGACACCGTCGGCCCGGGCCTGCGTGGACTGTCGAGGCCTCGTCGGGCCGGGTTTCGTCCACAGGCCGGTGGTTGCTCGCGGCCGAGTTTCCCCTTGTGGATAACGGCATTCTCGTCTGCCGCGGAGCGGAAAGTGTCGGTGGTCGGTGGCAGAGTCACTGCTATGACCAGCACCATCGACCCGCCGGCTCCGCCGACTGTCCCGCACGTGCCGCACGCGGTTCAGCCGTGGGGGGCGATCACGCAGACCGTCGCGGGGTTGCGGGGCACCTTGTGGGCGGCGCGTCCGGCCGGTGAGCTGCTGGACACGGTGTGCGCGATCGAGTCGCTGCGTTCGCTGCTGGACGCGGTGCTGGTCGAGGTGGTCACCGAGATCGACGCCACCGGTGCGGCCAAGGCCGCGGGCTGGGCCAGCACCGCGGACTTCCTGACCGCACTCACCGGGGGCCGCAAGGGCAGCGGCAAGGCCCTGACCCGGCTGGCCCACGCCGTGAGCACCGACCACCCCCGGCTGGGGCAGGCGATGGCCGCCGGGACGCTGTCGCGCACCCAGGCCCTGGTCATCCTCGACGCCCTCGATCGGCTCCCGGTCCACCCCGGGCTGCGCGCCGCGGCCGCACAGCTCCTCGTCGACGAAGCCCAGGTCCGCGACGCCACCGACCTGGCCAAGGCCGCCGCCCACGTGTGTGAACGGCTGGACCCCGACGGCGACGCCGCCCGCGAGGAACGCGCCCTGCAACGCATCGAACGCTCCGCGCACCTGCGCCGGTTCCTGTCCATCGTCGAGGACGGCCTGGGCGGGGTCCGGATCACCGGCCGCGGCACCATCGAGGACGCCGCCTGGATCACCAACGCCCTACGCCCCCTGGCCGCACCCCACCCCACCACCACCCACACCACCCACGACACAGTCAGGCACTGGCCTCACGGGCCACGGTCGGGCGGGTCGGGGTGTGGGGCTGTCCCGACCGACCGGGCCGGTGCCTGCGGGATCGGGGACTGCGCCCACGACGGCCGCGACCCCCGCGACCACGGCGCCCGCCTGTGGGACGCCCTGGTCGAGGCCTCCCGCCGCCTCGCCGCAACCAGCCTGCTACCCGACTCCCACGGCGTCCCACCCCGGATCACCATCACCCTGGACTACGACACCCTCACCCAACAGCTCACCAACACCAACACCGACACCGAGACTGCGAACCGGCCGGGGAGCGGGTCAGCGGTCACCAGCGAGGGACACCGCCTCTCCGCCCACGCCGTACGCCGCCTGGCCTGCGACGCCGAGATCCTCCCCCTCGTGCTCGGCACCCACTCCCAGATCCTCGACCTCGGCCGCACCCACCGCCTGGTCACCCCCGCCCTGTGGCACGCCCTGGTCGCCCGCGACCAACACTGCGCCTTCCCCTCCTGCACCCGACCACCCATCGCCTGCGATGCCCACCACATCACCCACTGGGCCAACGGCGGAGCAACCTCCCTGCCCAACCTCGTCCTGCTCTGCCGCACCCACCACACCCTGATCCACCACACCCCCTGGCACATCACCCTCAACCCCCACCAACACCCCGAGTTCCTCCCCCCACCCCACCTCGACCCCCACCGCCACCCACGACGACACCCCGAACCACGCCCCGGCCACCACCCCCCGCACCACACCGCGCCGCACCACAACCAGCCGCTGCGCACCTGAGGGGCGGGGTTTGATCGGAATACCCTAGGGGGGTATGGTGTGCGTATGAGTGACCACACCGCCCCGGGGTACCTGCAGAACAAGGACGACTACGGCAAGCGGATGCGTCGCATCGAGGGTCAGGTGAAGGGCGTCGCCCGGATGATCGATGACGAGAAGTACTGCATCGACATCCTGACCCAGGTCTCCGCGGTCACCAAGGCACTGCAGTCGGTCGCTATCGGCCTGCTCGACGAGCACCTGGCGCACTGCGTCCTCGACGCTGCACAGACCGGCGGTCCCGAGGCCGAAGCCAAGCTCCGGGAGGCGTCCGACGCCATCGCCCGCCTCGTCCGTTCCTGATCCCCTCTCCGAAAGGCAATCCCATGAGCGAGACCCAGACCTTCACCGTGCAGGGCATGACCTGCGAGCACTGCGTCGCCTCCGTGACCGAGGAGGTCACCGAGATCGCGGGCGTCACCGACGTCCGGGTCGACCTGGCCACCGGCGAGGTCGCCGTCACCAGCGACCAGCCGCTGTCGGACGCCGACGTCAAGGCGGCCGTCGAAGAGGCCGGCTACCAGATCGCCTGACCGCGTCTCGCCCTACCAGAGAGGAAGACCTGTGCCGTCCCTGACCGAACCATCGGCCTCCATCGAGCTCGAGCTGACCGGCATGACGTGCTCCTCGTGCGCCAACCGGATCGAGCGCAAGCTCAACAAGGTTCCTGGCGTGGTGGCCACGGTGAACTACGCGACCGAGAAGGCCCGGGTCAGCTTCCCCGCTGACGTCACCCCGGAGGACCTGGTCGCCACCGTCGAGGCGACCGGGTACGGCGCTCGGGTGCCGGTTGCGAGCGGCGCCGCCGACGAGCCGGCGGCACCGAGCGACCCGCTCCGCACCCGGCTGGTCGTGTCGGCCCTGCTCACCGTGCCGGTCGTGGCGATGGCGATGGTGCCGGTGCTGCAGTTCGACAACTGGCAGTGGCTCTCCCTCACCCTGGCGGCGCCCGTCGTGGTCTGGGGCGCGTTGCCCTTCCACCGCGCCGCCTGGACCAACCTGCGGCACGGCGCCACCACCATGGACACGCTGGTGTCGATGGGCACGCTGGCCGCGTTCAGCTGGTCGCTCTACGCGCTGTTCCTCGGCACGGCCGGCATAACGGGCATGACGCACCCGTTCGAGCTGACCATCCAGCGCTCCGACGGTGCAGGCAACATCTACCTCGAGGCGGCAGCGGGCGTCACCACGTTCATCCTCGCCGGCCGCTGGTTCGAGGCCCGCTCCAAGCGCCAGGCGGGAGCCGCGCTCCGGGCGCTGCTCGAGATGGGCGCCCAGGAGGTCGCGGTGCTCCGGGACGGCAGCGAGCGCAGCGTGCCGGTGGACCAGCTCGTCGTGGGTGACCGGTTCGTGGTCCGCCCCGGAGAGAAGATCGCCAGCGACGGGGTCGTCGAGGAGGGCAGCTCGGCGGTCGACGCGTCCATGCTGACCGGCGAGTCCGTGCCGGTCGAGGTCGGGGTCGGCGACGACGTGGTGGGAGCCACCGTCAACGCCGGCGGGCGACTCGTCGTACGCGCCACCCGGGTCGGCGCCGACACCGCGCTCGCCCAGATGGCCCGCCTGGTCGAGGACGCGCAGAACGGCAAGGCCGCGGCCCAGCGGCTCGCCGACCGGATCTCCGGGGTGTTCGTGCCCGTGGTGATCCTGCTCGCGCTCGGCACGCTCACGGTCTGGCTCGTCAGCGGTGCCGGCGCGAACGCCGCGTTCACGGCAGCCGTTGCCGTCCTGATCATCGCCTGCCCGTGCGCGCTCGGACTGGCCACGCCGACGGCCCTGATGGTCGGCACCGGTCGCGGCGCCCAGCTCGGCATCCTGATCAAGGGCCCGGAGGTCCTCGAGCAGACGCACGACGTGGACACGATCCTGCTCGACAAGACCGGCACCGTGACCACTGGTCGGATGACGCTGCGGGACGTCGTCGCGGCACCCGGCGAGGACGCCGACACCGTGCTCCGGCTGGCGGGATCGCTCGAGGACGCCTCCGAGCACCCGATCGCCCAGGCCGTCGCCCGGGCGGCCCGGGAGGCCGGCGCGCTCGGCGCGGTGGAGGACTTCGTCAACGTCGAGGGCCTCGGCGTCCGCGGTGTCGTCGTCCTCGACGACCAGCGTCACGACGTCCTGGTCGGTCGGCCCCAGCTGCTCGACGTGCCGCTGCCGGACGGGCTCGAGCAGGCCATGGCGCAGGCCCGGGCCGGCGGAGGCACGGCGTTCGTCGTCGCCTGGGACGGTGCGCCCCGCGGTGTCGTCGTCGTGGCCGACGCGATCAAGGAGACCTCGGCCGAGGCTGTCACGCGGCTGCGCGACCTCGGCCTCCGGCCGATGCTGCTGACCGGTGACCACGAGGCCGTGGCGCATGCGGTCGCGGCGCAGGTCGGCATCGCGCCCGAGGACGTCATCGCCGACGTGCTTCCCGCCGACAAGGTCGCGACCGTGCAGCGGCTGCAGGCCGAGGGACGCGTCGTCGCGATGGTCGGCGACGGGGTCAACGACGCCGCCGCCCTCGCCACCGCAGACCTCGGACTGGCGATGGGCACCGGCACGGACGTGGCCATCGAGGCCAGCGACCTGACCCTCGCGCGCGGGGACCTCCGGGTCGCGGCCGACGCGATCCGGCTGTCCCGGCGGACCCTCGGCATCATCAAGGGCAACCTGTTCTGGGCGTTCGGCTACAACGTCGCGGCGCTGCCGCTCGCGGCCGCCGGACTGCTCAACCCGATGATCGCGGGCGCGGCGATGGCCTTCAGCTCGGTGTTCGTGGTGGGCAACAGCCTGCGGCTGCGGGGGTTCCGGCCGCTCGCGGACTGACGGCGGTCGGAGCAGGGCAGCGCGCAGCCGGCGGCGCTCACTCCAGGTCGAAGGCGGCGCGCAGACGGACGCCGTCGACGGCCGCCTCCGGTACGTCGTTGGACGTCGAGATCGCGCCGACCATCATCGTGACGGCCATCTCGCCCAAGCTCGCGTCGAGCGCCAGGAAGGCGATGTCGTAGGCGGTCTGCGTCGGCGGGTCCGGCAGGTCGGGGTGCACGACGCGCACGTCGACCCGCCCGTCGTGCCTCTCGCCCACGACGTAGCGGGTCCGGTCGACGTCGAAGACCGTGCCGTCGGGCATGGTGACGGTGCCGACCTCGTCGACGGCCTGCCGTGCGGGCTTGAACTCCACGTCCGGGTCGTCGGGTGCGGCCTCGGCCCAGCCGACCGTGAACATCAGCCGGTTGACCATGCCGCCCGGCGAGATGATCAGCTGCCAGGGCCGGGTGACGCCGGTGCCGAACCCCCACGAGAGGTCGCGCCCCAGCCGCCGTACCGCCGGACGCACCAGGGCGGCGAGCTCCTCGTGCTGCTCAGCCACAGCAGCCGCGACCACCTCGTCGCGGTGCGTGGCCCACCAGGACCAGAACACCGCGATCCGCGCCTCGTCGCCCCAGCGGCGCAGCAGCGGCATGGCGTCCCTCTCACGGGTCGGGCTCGGACGCCGTCACTGTAGAGGGTGCGCCGGGGGGCTAGACCGTCGCGACGTAGACGGTGTTGGAGGACGTGCCTCCCGTGAGGGCGTTCGCGAAGTCCACGACGTGCGAGGCCGTCGTCGTGAAGACCCCCGCGAGCACCGCCTCGAAGTCCGCGTCCGGCGGGTCGTCGGACCACAGTGCGAAGACGCCCCCTGCGCGCAGCCGGCTGCGTACGACGTCCAGGCCGGCGGCGGAGTAGAAGGCGGCATGGCTCGGGTGCAATACGTGCCGCGGGCTGTGGTCGATGTCGAGCAGGATCGCGTCGAGGGGGTCGCCGGTGCCGATGTGGGTGTAGAAGTCGGCGACCTGCAGCCGGGTCCTCGGGTCGGACGTCAGCCGGGCGGACTCCGGGAGCAGGCCGCGCTCGTGCCAGTCCACGACGTCCGGGAGCGCCTCGAGCACCGTCAGCGATGCCACGCGGGAGTCGTCGAGCGCGGCGGTCGCGGTGTAGCCCAGGCCCAGGCCGCCGACCACCACATCGAGCCGGTCGCCAGTCGCCGCGGCCAGGCCGAGCCGGGAGAGCTCGATCTCGGCGACCGTGAACAGGCTGGACATGAGGTACTCGTCGCCGAGCCGGACCTCGAAGACGTCCACGTCGAGCTGCGCCTCGCGCCGTCTGCGCAGCGTGATCTCGCCCATCGGCGTCTCGCGCCAGGCCAGCTCCTCGAACCGTGCGCTCATCGGTCTCCTCGAGCCGGGTCGACGGCACGGTAGGACGTGCCGATCCGGACGTTGTCGATGTAGGTGGTGCGGTCCCGGGTGATGCCGGTGGTCTGGTACTGACCCACCCGGAAGGTGTGCTCATCCTCCGCGATGGCGTTGCGGGTGCGGCTGCCGCCCTGGAACCGCCCGTCGCGCCAGCACTCGCGCAGGGCGTTCGTGCTGGTGGTGGACCAGCGCACGTGGCAGACCAGGTCCATCCAGTGACCCACCTCGATGGCGCCGAGGTCGATCTTGTCCAGGCCGCGGCCGTCGTCGTACACGCCGCGCTCGTTCTGCACGGTGTTGCGGCGCAGCACCAGGTGCGGGGTCGCGAACCTGGCGAAGGGGCGACCGTCGGCGTTGTCCAGCGAGAGGTCGCCGGAGAGGTTCAGCGACCCGTTGTCGCCCTCCATCCGCCAGGCCACCGGGTTGTGCCAGTCGGTCGCGGAGACCTCGTCGAGCTCCTCGTCGTCGCCGAGCCAGTCCACGTCGTAGTACATCGACCAGCCGTACCAGAGGTCGACGGACCCGTCCGCGTCCGGCGTCCACTGGTAGGACGACTGCAGCTGCTCGCGCTGCTGACCGGCCGCCATCTCGACGCGCAGGGACCGCTCGCTGTCCGCCGTGCGGGTGCGCTCGCGGGTCAGCGCGACGTCGTCGCGGCAGGCGTCGTTGCCCTCGGTCTGCAGGCTGGCATAGGCCTCGCTCGCACCGCTGTCGTCGAAGGTGCACGAGGCCCCGCCACTGCCTTCCGGGATGCCGCCCGTCTCGAAGCCGCCGTCCCACAGCACCCGGCCCGCGGGGCCGGTCGGGGTGGGGTCGGCGGTGACGGTCGCGACCAGACCGGTGACGACCAGCCCGAGCGCCACGCCCGCGGCCAGGAGAGGTCTCACGCCCTCACGCTAGCCACCGACCGGTCAGCGCGCCTCGGTGACCGCCCCGGCCATCCTCGACTCGGCGACGAGCGGACCCTGCCGGCGGGCGCCGGAGCGCTCCGCGCCGATGCCGGCCGCCACCACGAACAGCACGCCCACGACCGGCCACAGACCGGGCCGTTGGTGCAGCAGCACCAGCCCGACCGCAGCGGCGATGGCCGGCTCCAGGCTCATCAGTGTGCCGAACGCCGCTGTCGTGAGGCGGCGCAGCGCGAGCAGCTCCAGGCTGAACGGGATGACCGGCAGCAGCAGGGCCAGGCCGACGCCGATCACGGCCAGCTCCCAGGTCAGCTGTGGCAGCGTCGCGGGTCCCACGACCAGCGTCGCGGCGATGCCGGCGACCGGCAGGGAGACCGCGAGGCCCTGCAGACCGCCGACCTCGTCGCCGACCGCCTGGGTGAGGAGGATGTACGCCGCCCAGCAGACCGCCGCACCGAGGGCGAAGCCGACCCCGAGCACGTCGACGTCGCCCGTCCAGGGCTCGGTCAGCAGCAGCACGCCGATGGCCGCCAGCGCCGGCCACAGCAGGGCCCGACGGTCCTGGCTGCGGGCGACCGCGACCCCGAGCGGACCGAGGAACTCCAGCGCGCTCGCGGTGCCCAGCGGCAGCCGGGCCACCGCCGACATGAAGAGCATGGTGACGCCGGCCGTCACGAGGCCGAGCGCCACCGAGGCCAGCAGGCTGCGGCGGGTGAAGCTGGAGGGTCGCGGTCGGACGAGCACCAGCAGGATCACGCCGGCGAACGCGAGCCGCAGCCAGGCGGCGCCCTCCGGACCGATCCGGTCGAAGAGCCCGACCGATGCCGCCAGGCCGAGCTGCACGCAGGTCATCGAGGCCAGCGTCATCAGAGTGCCGCTGCGCGCTGCGGTGGGAGGAGCCATGAGGTCAGTAGGCCACGGGAGGAACGTTCGCGTCCACGTGGCGAACCTGGACACATCGTTCACGATTCATGGATGATCCATGAATGGATGCACGGCGCCTCGAGATGCTGCTCGAGCTCTCCAGGCTGGGTTCGATGCGCGAGGTCGCCGAGGTGCTGCGCGTCACCACCTCGACGGTCTCCCAGCAGCTGGCGGTGCTGGCCCGCGAGGTCGGCACGCCCCTGGTCGAGCCCGAGGGTCGCCGGGTGCGGCTCACGCCCGCGGGCCACCGGCTCGCCGAGCACGCGGTGACGGTGCTCGCCGCAATCGAGGCCGCCCGCGTGGACCTCGACCCCGCCGCGACGCCGGCCGGCGTGCTCCGGGTCGCGTCCTTCGCCACCGGCATCCGGGACGCGCTGCTGCCCGTCGTACGGACACTCGCCGCGGAGCATCCCGACGTCACCCTGCAGATCCACGAGCACGAGCCGCCGGAGGCGTTCGCGCTGCTGGCCTCCGACGACATCGACCTGGCGCTGACCTACGACTACAACCTGGCGCCGGCGACGTTCGACCGCACGCTCGAGGCCGTGCCGCTGTGGACGATGCCGTGGGCGCTGGCCGTCCCGTCGGCGCGGGCCAGGGGAGGAGGGACGGCTCTCGAGACGTTCGCGCGGTACGCCGACGACGACTGGATCGTCGCCTCCCGCAACACCGCCGACCGTGAGGCCGTGCGCACGGTGGGCTCCCTGGCCGGCTTCCGGCCGCGGATCACGCACGAGGCCGACAGTCTCGACCTGGTGCGCGACCTGGTCGTCGCCGGTCTGGGGGTCGGCCTGCTACCGGCGGGCGCCGCGCGGGGCGGCGTGACCCTCAAGCGGCTGCGCGATCCCGAGGTGCGGCTGAGGGCCTACGCCGTCACCCGGCGCGGTCGGTCGGCCTGGCCGCCGCTCGCCCTCGCGCTACGGCTGCTCGCCGCCGACGCCGCGCGGCAGCGGACGTAGGGTCGCCGGCATGCTGGGCGAGGTCTTCTCCGCAGTGCTCGCGGGCGTGGTGGCGGTGGCGCTCGCGACGCCGAGCGGGCCGGTCACCGGCCGCTACGTCGAGGGCGCGGACATCAGCTGGCCCAACTGCCCCGAGGGGCTCGGGATCCCGTCCCGCAGGACGCTCGGCCTGCCGCTGCCCAAGGAGTCAGCGCGGTTCGTCGTGATCGGGCTGACCAACGGCCCCGCGTTCCACCCGAACCCCTGCCTGGGGGCGCACGTCGCCCATGCCGAGGTGCGCGGGCTGTGGACCTCGGCGTACGCCGTCGCGAGCTATCCCACGGCACGCCAGCTCGCGACCTACGGCCTGGTGGGTCCGAGGTCACCGGGCACGAAGCGGGGACGTCTGTTCAACGCCGGCTACGCCCAGGCGCTGCTCAACGTGGCAGCGATGCGAGCGGCCGGGCTGGACTCGCCCGCGGTCTGGGTGGACGTCGAGCCGGTCAGCGCACCGGCGCCCTGGTCCGGGCGACCGGGGCTGAACAAGCAGGTGGTCGACGGCGTCCTGGCGGGCTACCGCGCGGAGGGGCTCGAGGTCGGCTTCTACTCCGTGGCCACGTTGTGGCGCGCCATCCTGGGCAACCAGGAGTACGGCCTGCCGGAGTGGCGCAGCGCCGGACCGCAGAACCGCCGCGCAGCCCTCGAGATGTGCGGGCGCGGACAGTTCCAGGGCGGCTCGCCGGTGATCGCCCAGTGGTGGGACGACCGCCGCGACTACGACGTGCTCTGCCCGGGGACCCCGGCGCGCGACGTCCTGGAGCGCTGGTTCACGCGGCTCTGAGTTCTCACGCCGCGGCGAGCAGGGTGCGGGCGGCGGCGCGCGCCAGCTCCACGCTGTCGGGCTGGTCCGCGGTCGTGAGCGCGACGACCGCGCCCTCGTAGAGCAGGTGCAGCTGGGCGCCGAGAGCCTCCGGGTCGTCGTACCCGGCCTCGTCGACGAGCGCGGTGAAGAGGTCGCGCATCCAGGCCTTCTCGGCGCGGATCACCGGCACCGCCGGGTGGTCGGTGCCGCCGACCTCGGCGAAGGCGTTGACGAAGGCGCAGCCTCGGTGCTGCACGTCCAGCCACGACTCGAGTGCGTCGAAGACGCCGATGACGCGGTCGGGTCCGGGCGGTCGGCGCCCGTCGAGGTGCCGGAGCGCGACGGCCTGCCAGCGGGCTGCTCGACGCCGCAGGTAGAGCACCACCAGCGCGTCCTTGGACCCGAAGCGGTCGTACAGCGTCTTCTTCGTGGTCTGCGCCTCAGCAGCGATCAGCTCGACCCCGACGGCTCGGATCCCGTGGTCGTAGAACAGTCGGCCGGCGGTCTCCACGAGGCGCTCGCCGACGACGGTCTGGGGCTCGTCGGCGCGGGTCGGTTGCGGCAGGGCGCGGACCATGCGATCACTCCTCGGACGGGTGACTGCGAGTATACCGACCGGTATGGTTATCTGTCGGCATGAGAGCGCAGCGGTACGCCGACAGCCTCGCCGCGCTGTCCCTGGTGGTGATGTGGAGCTCGGGCTTCATCGGGGCCGAGCTCGGCACCCGGGCCGCTCCGGCCGACACGCTGCTGGGCTGGCGGTACGTGGCGGCGGCCGTGATCCTCGCGACGTGGTCCTGGGCACGTGGCATCCGCCCCGACCGGCGCACCTGGCCGCGGATCGCCGCCGTCGGCCTGCTCTGCCAGTGCCTCTACCTCGGTGGCGTGGTCACCGGGGTGGGCCTCGGCGTCCCGCCCGGTACGGCGGCCCTCGTCGCCGCACTGCAGCCGCTGGTGGTGGCCGTCGTCGCGGGACCCCTGCTCGGCGAGCGGACCAGCACGCGTCAGCGGGTGGGGCTCGTCGTCGGGGTGGTCGGCGTGGCGCTGGTGGTGGCGGGGGACCTGGGCACCGGCGCGGGCGGGCTGCTCGGCTACGCGCTGGTGGTCGGCGGCATGCTCTCGCTGTCCGGCGGCACGCTGCTGGAGCGGCGGATGTCGGTGCCCGTCTCGCTGCTGGAGTCCCTGACGGTGCAGACGCTGACGGCCACGGTCTTCTTCGTCGGCATCGCGGCGGTCACCGGACACCTGGCACCACCGGCCGACCCGAGCTTCTGGTGGGCGGTGGTGTGGGTGGTCGCGCTGTCGACCTTCGGCGGCTACGGCAGCTACCTGCTGGTCCTGCGCCGCAGCGGTGCGACCCGGGTCAGCACGCTGCTGTTCCTGACGCCACCGACGACGGCGCTGTGGGCCTTCGCGATGTTCGGAACCCGCCCGGCCCTGCTCGCCCTGCCGGGTGCAGGGGTCTGTGCCCTGGCGGTCTGGTTGGTCATCCGTCGTCCCGCAACGTCGCCACGCACAGCGCCGCCAGCACGAACAGCAGGGCGATCGCGCCCGCGGTGGCCGGCCACCGCCCGGCCTGGTAGGCCAGGCCGATGACCGCGCCGAAGGTGGACGACCCGGCGTAGTAGGCCATCAGGTACATCGCTGCCGACGGGCCGCGCCTGCCGGCCGACCGCGCCGAGACCCACGAGCTGGCCACCGAGTGCGTCGCGAAGAAGCCGGCCGTGAAGATCACCAGCCCGACGGTGATCCACCCGATCGAGTCCGGCAGCGTCACCGCCAGCCCGAGCAGCGACACCCCGACGCCGAGCAGCGCGAGCCGCCGCCGTCCGTAGCGGTCGGAGAGCCGTCCGGCCACCGGCGAGCTCACCGTGCCGGCGAGGTAGGCCAGGAACAGCAGCGACGTCAACGACGTGCTCAGTCCCAGAGGTGCGGACTCCAGCCGGAAGGTCAGGTAGTTGTAGCAGGCGACGAAGCCGCCCATCGAGAAGAACGCCACCCCGCACAGCCGCAGGATGCCGGTGTCGCGCAGCAGGGTGCGTACGGCGGCGGGCTCGCGTCGCGCGGCGGGGGCGCCGGACCGGCGCGCGCTCGGCAGCAGCCGGATGAAGGCGAGGGTGGCGACCAGGGCGACGACGCCGATCAGGGTGATCGCCGTGCGCCACGACGTGCTCTCCTCGACGAGCCCGGGGACCAGCCGCCCGGAGATGCCGCCGAGGGTGTTGCCGGCGACGTACACCCCGATCGCGGTCCCGAGCTCCGCCGGGTGCACCTCGTCCCCGAGGTGCGCGACGGCCACGGCCACCACGGCGGCGAGGGCGAGGCCGACCAGGCCGCGCACCGAGACCAGCAGCCAGAACCACGGCACCGCGGCAGCGACGAAGGTGAGGGCGCACGCGGCCAGCAGCCCGGCTCGCATCACGACCACCCGGCCGAGACGGTCGGCCATCGACGAGAGCGGCAGCATCGCCAGGGCCAGCGCGCCGGTGGCGGCCGACACGGTGAGGCTCGCCGCGGTCGGGCCCACCCCGAACGCCGCGCCGATGGACGGCAGCAGCGCCTGGGTGGAGTAGAGCAGCCCGAAGGCCGCCAGGGCGGCGAAGAGCATCGCGACGTTGAGCCGTCGCAGCTGCGGGCTGCCCGAGGTGAGGCCCGCGTCGGTCGTCCGGATCGTCATCACCGGACACGCTACGAGTCGGTAGTGGCCGCGGCCAACGAGGTGTGGGAGATCTGACGCGGGAGAGGATGGTGGTCGTGGAGCCGTCAGTCGAGATCGAGGCGCCCGACGGCGCCCTGCTGTCCGTGCAGGTCGGGGGACCGGACGGCGCACCCGCCCTGCTCCTGCTGCCGGGCCAGGCCAACGACCACACGTGGTGGGACGGGCTGCGCCCCGCCTTCGATCGCGACCACCGCACGGTCACGTTCGACTACCGCGGCACCGGAGCGACCAGGTCCCCGCAGGACGAGCTGCCGGCGCGGGACCGTGCCTGGTCGACGGCGAGCTTCGCCGACGACGCGCTGGCCGTCCTGGACGCGCTGGGCCACGAGCGGTTCTCCGTCTACGGCACCTCGATGGGCGGCCGGGTCGCCCAGATGCTCGCGCTGGCCGCACCCGAGCGGCTCGAGCGGCTGGTCCTGGCGTGCACCTCGGCGGGTGGGCCCGACGCGGTCGAGCGTGGACGCGACGTACGACGCCTGCTCGGCCAGCCACACTCGACGGCGCGCACCCGCGGGGTGCTGGCGCTGTTCTACACCGCTGCCTGGACCGGCAAGAGCCGCCTGCTCGGCGACCCGACGATGACGCCCGAGGCTGCGCGCGCGCACCTGCGAGCCAGCGCCGGCCACGACGCGTCGCAGCGACTCGCCGAGATCACCGCGCCCACGCTGGTGCTGCACGGCTCGGAGGACCTGATGGTGCCGACCGACAACGCGCCGCTGATCGCCAGCCGGCTGCCGGACGCCACCCTCCACCTGCACGAGGGAGGTCGGCACGGCTTCTTCGACGAGTTCGCCGACGAGGTGACGCCCCGGGTGCTGGCGTTCCTCGCCGGCGGCGCGACCGACCCCGACGACGACCCGGTGGAGGTGCTGCGCCGCTGGGAGGGCGCGGGAGCGGTGTGGCGGGTGCTGGCCGAGACGCGGGACGGGCTCACCGTGGGGCTCTTCACCTGTGACGGCGGCGAGGAGGTGTCGCGCCTCACCAGCGCCGATCCGGGGCTCGCCGACTTTGTCCGCGCCCATCGGGAGCCGTGAGGTCCCCGAGCGCTGCACCGGCTCAGGCGGCCGGCAGCACCACCTGGAAGTGCGCTCCCCGCTCGCCGACCAGGTCGAGCGTTCCCCCGTGCCGCAGGGCGACCGACCGCGCGATCGCCAGACCCAGCCCGCTGCCGCTTCCCCTGTCGCCGTCCCGGGCCCGGGCCACGTCGACGGTGTAGAACCGATCGAACACCAGTCCCCGGTGCTCCCGCGGGACGCCGGGGCCGTCGTCGTCGACGTCGAGCACGGCCGTGCTGCCGTCCGTCGTCAGCTGCACGCGTACGACGGACGCGGCATGCCGGACCGCGTTCTCGACGAGGTTGCGGACCATCCGGCGGAGCTCATCGGCGTCCCCGCGCACCGGAGCTGCCGAGACCGTGGAGGTGTCGACCTGGACGGCCCGACTGCTGCGGACGCGAGCGGCCTCCTCGAGCACGACGTCGTCGAGGTCGACGAGGTCGTGGCGCGGTGACCCGGACTCCGAGGTCCGCGCGAGGTAGAGCAGGTTGCTGGTCAGCCGTTCCAGTGCCTCGGCGTCGGCCAGCATCAGACGCGCGATGCCGGGCCAGTCGGGCGACTCGGCCGCGAGTCCGGTCTCGAGCTGGGTGCGCAGCGCGGTCAGTGGGCTCTGCATCTCGTGGGAGGCGTCGGCGACGAAGGCCCGCTGCCGCTGCGCGGCCTCGGCGAGCCGGTCCAGCATCGCGTTCATGGTGCCGGCGAGACGGCTCACCTCGTCGCCGGTGCGGGGGACGGGCACCCGTCGTTCGCGGTCGTCGTCGTCGATCGCGGCGACCTCGGTCCGGATCCGCTCCACGGGCCGCAGCGTCCGCCCGACGACCGACCACGTGCCGACGGCCACGAGCAGCACGAGCAGCGGCACAGCGACCAGCAGGTCGCGGCGCAACGACCGGGAAGCCTCGCCCACCGACTCCAGGCTGGCGCCGGCGACGACCGTGACAGGTCCGGCAGCGGTGTCCTGACCGACGACCCACACGCGGTAGTCCTCGCGCTCGGTGTCGTCCGGGGCGTCGATCAGGGTGCGTCGGACCGGGGTCGCGCTGCTGGTCGGAGCAGTGATCGCCGGAGCAGTGCGCACGTTCGGCGAGGCTGCCAGCACTGTGCCGTCGGCAGCGAACACCTGACCGACCCCCTCCCCGCCGATCGACTCCAGGACGGGCGGGAGCGTGCCGTCGTGCGCCTGTGCCGCCAGATCGCTGACCCGACCACGGGCCAGGTCGTCGCCGGCCCGGTGCAGCGACACGTCCAACGTGGCCAGCAGGAGCAGGGAACCGGCCACCAGCGCTGCGCCCGACACCAGCGTCGCCAGCAGCGTGGTGCGGGCCCGCACCGAGCGGGGGCGCAGCTCAGCCACCGTCGACATCCAGGCGGTACCCTGCGCCCCGCACGGTCTGCAACGCGGACCGGCCGAAGGGCTCGTCCACCCGCACCCGCAGCTGCCGCACGTAGACCTCCACGATGTTGGGGTCCCCGTCGAAGGTGAAGTCCCAGACGTGCTCGAGGATGCGGCGCTTGGGCAGCACCTCGCCTCGGTGGCGCAGAAGGTACTCCAGCAGCGCGAACTGCCGCGGGCTCAGCGACACCTCGGTGTCGCCGCGCCAGACCCGGTGCGTCGCCGGGTCGAGCCGGAGGTCGCCGGCCTCGAGGACCACCGGCCGCTCGCCGCCACCACGACGCAGCAGCGCTCGCAGCCGGGCCTGCAGGACGACGAAGGAGAAGGGCTTGGAGAGGAAGTCGTCGGCGCCGGCGTCCAGCGCACGTGCTTCGACGGAGGCGCCGCTGCGAGCGGTCAGCATCAAGATCGGGGTCCAGATCCCCGCCTGCCGCAGCGCCGCGCAGAGCGCATCGCCGCTCATGCCAGGCAGCATGGCATCCAGCACCATTACGTCGTAGCCGTTCTCGGTCGCCAGCCAGTGACCGTCGGTCCCGCTCAGTGCGACGTCGACGGCGTAGCCCTCACCCTCCAGCCCCCGCTTGACCGCGTCCGCGACGTGCACGTCGTCGTCGACGACCAGGATCCGCATCCGGCCAGGATCCCACCGTCGTGCTGAAGGCGGGCTGAACGTGCGCCGAGCAGCGGCCTTCAGCGTGGCTTCAGCCGCCCGGGTGCAGAGTCGTCACGACGGGAGACCCAGCGAGCAGAAGGAGCAGTCATGAGGATCAGGAAGCGCACAGCCGCAGCAGCGGCAGGGATCGGGATCGTGGCGGCGGTGGCAGTCGGCGGCGTCGCGGTCGCGTCCGGCGACGACGGGGACGTCACCGTCACCGGACCCGAAGCCGACCAGGCCACCCGGGCCGCGCTCGAGGCGACGCACGGGGGAACCGCCAACTCGGTGGAGCGGGACTCCGAGAACGGTGCGACGTGGGAGGTCGAGGTGACCCGCAAGAGCGGCGACACCGTCGACGTCCGGCTCGACGAGAGCTACCAGGTCGTGGTCATCGAGGGTGACGACGAGAGCAGCTGAGTGTGGAGGTGGGGCGTCACGCCCCCGCTGCCGAGGTCAGCCAGAGCGCGGCGTACGGCGCGAGCTGCACGGCGTCGTCCCAGGCGACCGGCGACGCACCGGTGATCCGGTCCACCACCTGCGTCGGGTCGAGCCCGAGATCGCGCAGCACGTCGTACGGCACGTGCGCGGGGCGGTCGGCCACGTTGTAGGCGCCGAGCATGGTGCCCAGCGGGTGCCGGCGCGCGACCAGCAGCACGGCGTCGTCGCGCGGGTCGAGCACCTCGGCCGCCACCGACGCGTGCAGGTGCGGCAGCGTCGTGCGCGCCGCGATGAGGGTGCGGAGGTCGGCCAGCACGCCGTGCTCGTCGTCCGGGGGCGGCCAGGTCATCGCCGGCCGGTGCACCCAGCGGTTGTCGCCGTCGTGGTCCGGCGTGTCCCACCCGGGGTCGTTGAGCAGGCCGAGCTCGTCGCCCATCCAGATCACCGGCAGCCCGCCGAAGCCCAGCACGAGGGCGTGCGCCAGCCGGATGCGCGCGGGCGCGTCCGCGTCGCCGGCCTCGAGCCCGGCCAGGGAGGCGAGCGAGCCGGAGATCCGGCGGTCCCGGGTGGCGGGGTTCTCCTGGAAGACCAGGCCGCGGGCCCACGACCCGGGGTGCTCGCCGGCGTAGAAGTCGGACAGGAACCTGCGGTGCTCGAAGCCGGAGCTGCCGACCGCGGCCGCGTCGCCGTCGTCGATGGCCCAGCCGATGTCGTCGTGGCAGCGGACGTAGGTGATCCACGCGGTCGTGCTCGGCGGCGTCGGCAGCTGCTGCAGGGCGTGGGACGCCAGACGGGCGTCGCGGCTGGCCAGCATCGACCAGACGTGCACCATCAGGCCGTTGTGGTAGGCCAGGTCGCTGACCTTGCCGTGGTGCTCACCCCGGCCGAGGTAGGCCACCAGGTCCTGCGGGCCGACGATCGCCTCGGCCTTGAACACCGTGGCGGGGCACGCGATCCGGGCGACCGTGCGCAGCGCCTGGGTGAGGGCGTGCACCTCCGGCTGGTTCTGGCAGTTGGTGCCCATCCGCTTCCAGGTGAAGGCGATCGCGTCCAGCCGGAACACCTCGACCCCGTCGTTGGCCAGGGTCAGGATCGTCTCGGCGTACTCGCACAGCACGTCGGGGTTCGCCCAGTCGACGTCCCACTGGTAGTCGTTGAACGTCGTCCAGACGAAGCCCCCGAGACCGTCGTCCCAGGTGAAGTTGCCGGGCGCGAAGTCCGGGAAGACCTCTGGAAGCGTCTCCTCGTAGCGGTCCGGGACCTCGCGGTCGGGGAAGACCAGGAAGTAGTCGCGGTAGCGCTGCTCGCCGGCCACCGCCTTCTGTGCCCAGGCGTGCTCCTTGGCCACGTGGTTGAGCACCAGGTCGAGGCACAGGCTGATCCCGCGCCGGCGCAGCACCCGGGTCAAGGCCCGCAGGTCCTCGATGGTGCCGAGGTCGGGTCGGACGCTGCGGTAGTCCTGCACCGCGTAGCCGCCGTCGTTCGGCGCCGCACGCGGCGTCAGCAGCGGCATCAGGTGCAGGTAGGTCACCCCCAGGTCGGTGAGGTACGACGCGTGCTCGGCCACCCCGGCCAGGGTGCCGGCGAACCGGTCCGCGTAGGCCGCGTAGCCGAGGGCGTCGGGGCGCTGGAACCAGTCCGGCGCGAGTGTCCTCCTGAGGTCGAGGGCGTGCAGCTCCTCGTCGCGGGCGGCGAACCCGGCGGCTGCCAGCAGCACCAGCCGGTCGCGGACGCCGACGTGGTCGACGTACACCTTCGTGAGGGCGGCCTCGAGGTCCGGCAGCCAGCGCTCGAGCCGCGCCTCGAAGAGCTCCCGCTGATGCCTGGGCAGGGGACGCAGGACGTCGTCGAGATGGTTCACGCGGTCGGCCGGCACCGGCTCAGTATGGCGAATGCCGCCCAGCGGCGGGAGCGCCGGCGGGACGCGCCATCGGCACGTGCAGGATGCCGTCGTCCAGGAACTCCGGACCGGTCACCTGGTAGCCGAAGCCGGCGTACCAGGACGCCAGGGGCGCCTGGGCGTCCAGCACCGAGTCGCGGTCGCCGACCACGTCGAGCGCTGCCCGCATCAGAGCGCCGGACAGGCCGGTGCCGCGGTGCTCGCGGGCGACGAGCACGCGGCCGATCCGTGCGGGCCCGCCGTCGTCGAGGATCCGCAGGTAGCCGACCGGTCGACCGTCCTGCTCGGTCCACAGGTGCCGGGTGCCTGGCTCGAGGTCGCGACCGTCGAGCTCCTGGTAGGGGCAGTCCTGCTCGACGACGAACACGGACTCGCGCAGCGCGAACAGCAGGTAGGCCGTGCGCAGGTCGAGGTCGTCGAACGTCGCGACCCGCACGTCCCAGGGGTCGGTGGTCACTGGGTGCGGACGGCCCGCGTGCTGGTGACGGCGTTGGGGTGGAACAGCACCGGCAGGCCGGCGCCGCGCTCGGCCGGGCGCTCCAGCTCGAAGCCGCCCGTCTCCACCACGACCCAGTCCGGCCGCACGAGCGACTGCCCGAGGACGGGCACGCCGAGCGGGGGGTAGGTCTCCAGGGCGTACGTCGCGCAGTCGGCGTGCACGGGAGGGAACGCGAAGGTGTTGGCCTGGGCGTCCTGCGGGGTGCCGACGAACGTCGTGGGACCGGTCATCGACAGGCCGCACAGGCCGCACACCCGCGACAGCGCGCACTGGATCGCCCGCGCCTTGACGACGGTCCCCAGGTCGGTCGCCCCGGTCGGGGTCTGCCGGTGGTCGACGCCGTAGCCGCTGAACTCGTCGCTCGCGAACGGCACGACCACGCCGAGGCGCAGGTCGTGCCGTCGCTCGCTGAGGTCCACGGTGCTCCTGTCCTGGCGGGTGCGCGTCATGCCGACCGGCGCGACCAGGTCCCGGTCTCGGTGCGCCGCACCGGACGCTCGGCGTCGGTGAGGCGGCGGCCCTCGATGCGGTTCGGGGAGGGGTCGGGGTGTCGTCGGAGGTCATCTTGTTGGGCAGCGCGAGCTTGTGGATG
>CAVQKB010000005.1:0-1975790 GCA_963713035.1 uncultured Actinomycetota bacterium | reverse complement strand
GAAGGGGTGCTCCATCACGGCAGGAACTCCACGTGCGTGAAGCCGCTCTCGAGCGGGTCGGGCACCAGCCGTCCGCGAGCCGGCGTAGGACTTACCGCGCCGCCACGAGCCGAGGTGCATCTCGTAGCCGACATCGGCTTCTCGTGCGCACCACCCTGGGCCCGCTCGGCCAGCCACGCGTCGTCGTTCCAGGTGTACGCCGACTCGTAGACCACCGACGACTGAGCCGGGGGGACCTCGGTGTGGAACGCCATCGGGTCGGCCTTCTCGCGCCACACGTCGTCGGCGCCGAGCACGATGAACTTGTAGCGCGCACCCGAGCTGACGTCGGGGACGAACAGCTCCCACACCCCGGAGACGCCCAGCTGCCGCATCGGGTGCTCGCGGCCGTCCCAGCTGTTGAAGTCGCCCTTCACCCGGATGCCCTGGGCGTGCGGCGCCCAGACCGCGAACGACGCCCCCCGGACCGGGCCGGTGGGGGAGTCGTAGGTCCGGATGTGCGACCCGAGGACGTCCCAGAGCTGCTCGTGCCGACCCTCGTTGATCAGGTGCAGGTCGACCTCGCCGAGCGTGGGGAGGTAGCGGTAGGCGTCGTCGACGGTGTACGCCGGGGCGCCGGCGTAGGCCACCTCGAGGCGGTAGTCGGGCACGTCGGGGACGTCGAGCACGCCCGCCCAGATGCCTTCGTACTCGTGCTCCAGGGCGGTGCGCGAGGAGCCGTGCACGACGACCACGGACTCGGCCAGCGGCCGGAACGTGCGGACCGTGACGGCTCCGTCGTGGACGTGAGCGCCGAGCACGCTGTGCGGGTCGCCGTGCCGGCCGTTGATGGCCTGGTCGAGCTGCGTCTGGTCGAGCGGAAGGACCGTGCTCATGCGTCGTTCGCCTCCTGCTGCGTGGAAGGGGTGGGGGTGGGTGCGTCGACACCGGTGATCCGGGCGATCGCCCCGAGAGGGATGGACAGCCACGTCGGGCGGTTGCGGGCCTCGTAGACCGACTCGTAGACCGCCTTGTCGGCAACGTAGGCCGAGAGCATCAGCCACTGCACGTTCGAGAGTCGGCCGTCCGCGGTGCGACCGCTGTTGTCGACGTACCCGCGGATGAAGGCGGCGGTGTTGCGCTCACCCCACTCCGCCGCCCGGAAGGCGATCTGGGAGGCCGCCTCGGGGTCGGCGTCCATGTCGGACTCCACGGCGTGCGCGGCGTAGTCGAAGGAGCGCAGCATGCCGGCGACGTCGCGCCAGACGAGGTCGGGCTTGACCCGCTCGGCGAGCGGCTTGGCCGGCTCGCCCTCGAAGTCGACGATCTTCCAGCCGCGCACCGTGCGCAGCGTCTGGCCGAGGTGGTAGTCACCGTGCACCCGTTGCGCGGTGGCGCTCTGCCCGGCCGCGCCGAGCTCGGCCACGCCGCGGAAGGTGGTGCGGAGCGCGTCGGCGTAGGGCGCGAGCTGCGGCACGATGGCCAGCGCCGCCTCGAGTCGGCCGAGCATGCCGTCGGCGACGGTGCGCAGGTCGTCGGCGTCCCACGCCTCCGTGGGGAACTGGGCGGCGAGCACGTCGTGCACCTGCGCGGTCGCCAGCCCGAGGCGCTCGGCCTCGCCGGCGAAGTCGCCGCCGACCTCGTCGGCGTGCAGGTCGGCCTCCGCGAACAGGTCACGCACGCTGGCGAGCGCCAGCTCCCAGCCGTCGCTGGCGGTGCGCAGGAACTGCTGCAGCATCGCGAGCTGGGTCGGGTCCTCCCCGGGCGGTCCGGCGATCTCCAACCAGCCGTAGAGCGCGGCGACGTGGTCGCTCTCGTAGCGGGTCAGCGCGTCGTGGATCACGATGTCGGGGTTGCGACCCGGCGTCACCTTGCGGAAGACCTTCATCAAGGCGTCCTCGCCGAACACCAGGGAGGAGTTGCTCTGCTCCCCGGAGAACAGCGTCGAGTGCGTCGTCAGGTCGAGGTCGTGGCCCGGGATGCGGCGGAAGGCGAGGTCGCCCTCGTGGGTGCCGGACTGGTCGAGCTCCGCATCGGCGGCCGCGTCGTCGAACGCCCGGAGGTAGAGCGCGGTGGACGCGCGGTCGTGCAACGCGTCGTAGGCGTGCACGGTCCCGAGCTCAGGGTCGTCCCAGGTGCCGACCAGCGCGTGCTCGAGTCGCTCCTGCGGCGTGCCGTAGTAGGCCAACGGCATCTGGTAGACCTCGACCTCGCCGTCGGCGTACTCCACGGGCACCAGCTCGATGCCCACCTGGGGACCCTCGGGAGGACCGGAGAGCATGCCGGCTCGGCGGACGTCGCCCAGGGCGAACTCCCGCCCCTTGCCGCCGAACCAGCGCGCGGAGGAGAGGTAGGCGCCGATCGCCTCGCTCCTCACGAGAGCTCCTTGGCCACGCCGGACGGCAACGCGGGCGTGGACGTCGTGGCCGGAGCCTCCGGGGTCGGCAGCCGGAACCAGTAGAAGCCGTACGCCGCCAGGGTCAGCAGGTACGGCAGCTCGCCGATCACGGGGAACCGGACCCCGCCGAGCAGCTCGACCGGAGCGACGCCCTCGTAGCGGCGCAGGTCCAGCTCGACCGGCTGCGGGAAGCGCGACAGGTTGTTGACGCACAGCACCGTGTCGGTCGTGCCGTCCTCCGCGACGTACTCGCGCACGTAGGAGAGCACCGACGGGTTCGAGCCGCCGAGGTCGGTGAAGTCGCCGAGCCCGAAGGCGTGGTGCTTCCTGCGGGCGTGGATCATCCGCCGCGTCCAGTGCAGCAGCGACGAGGCGTTCTCGAGCTCGGTCTCGACGTTGACGCGCTGGTAGCCGAAGACGGGGTCCTGGATGGGCGGCAGGTGCAGCCGGCCGGGAGTGGCGACCGAGAAGCCGGCGTTGCGGTCCGGGGTCCACTGCATCGGGGTCCGCACGCCGTCGCGGTCACCGAGCCAGATGTTGTCACCCATGCCGATCTCGTCGCCGTAGTAGAGCACCGGCGAGCCGGGCAGCGACAGCAGGAGAGCCGTGAACAGCTCCATCGTGTTGACGTCGTTGTCGAGCAGCGGAGCGAGCCGGCGACGGATGCCGATGTTGGCCTTCATCCGGGGGTCCTTGGCGTACTCGCCCCACATGTAGTCGCGGTCCTCGTCGGCGACCATCTCGAGCGTCAGCTCGTCGTGGTTGCGCAGGAAGATGCCCCACTGGCAGCCGTCGGGGATCGCCGGCGTCTGCTCCAGGATCTCCGAGATCGGGAAGCGCGACTCGCGACGCACCGCCATGAAGATGCGAGGCATCACCGGGAAGTGGAAGCACATGTGGCACTCGTCGCCGACCCAGTCGCCGCTGTCCGGGTCCTCCTTGCCGCCGAAGTAGTCCACGACGTCGGCCGGCCACTGGTTGGCCTCGGCGAGCAGCACCTTGCCGGGGTACTTGTCGTCGACGAAGCGACGCACCTTCCTGAGGAACTCGTGGGTCTCCGGAAGGTTCTCGCCGTTGGTGCCCTCGCGCTCGTACAGGTAGGGCACCGCGTCGAGCCGGAAGCCGTCGAGACCCATGTCGAACCAGAACGACACCGCGTCGAGGATCGCGTCGTGCACCTTCGGGTTGTCGAAGTTGAGGTCCGGCTGGTGGGAGAAGAACCGGTGCCAGAAGTACTGCTGCCGCACCGGGTCCCAGGTCCAGTTGGAGGGCTCGGTGTCGACGAAGATGATCCGCGCGTCCTGGTAGAGCTCGTCGGAGTCCGACCAGACGTAGAAGTCGCCGTACTCGCCGTCGGGGTCCGAGCGGCTGGCCTGGAACCACGGGTGCTGGTCGGAGGTGTGGTTCATGACGAAGTCGATGATCACCCGGATGCCGCGCTCGTGCGCCTGGTCGAGGAAGCGGTGGAAGTCATCGACCGTGCCGACCTCGGGAAGGATGTTGGTGTAGTCGGCGACGTCGTAGCCGCCGTCGCGCAGCGGCGAGGAGAAGAACGGCGGGATCCACAGGCAGTCCACGCCGAGCCACTCGAGGTAGTCGAGCTTCTCGATCAGCCCGTTGAAGTCGCCGACGCCGTCCCCGTTGCTGTCCTTGAACGAGCGGACCAGCACCTCGTAGAAGACGGCCGTCTTGAACCAGTCGGGCTGCGCCGGCTTGTCGTCCCCGGGCGTGGGGGGGAGGGCGGGGTCGGTCACGGGTGGGGCCTCCGGACGGTGAGCACGTGGGCGGGCTCGTCGTAGGGGTCGAGTCGGACGTAGTTGCGCTCGCCCCAGGTCCAGGTCTCTCCGGTGATCTCGTCGTGCACCGCGAGCTGGTCGTGCCAGTCGAGGCCGAGGGCCGGCAGGTCGAGGTGGACCGTGGTCTCGCGCGCGGAGTGCGGGTCGAGGTTGACGACCACGATGACGGTGTCGTCACCGGCCTCGGTGTGCGCGGTCTTGCTGTAGACGATGACGTTCTCGTCGTCGCTGCTGTGGATCGTCAGGTCGCGCAGCTGCTGGAGGGCCGGGTGCGCCCGGCGGATCTCGTTGAGCCGGGTGAGGTAGGGCTTGAGCGTCCGGCCGGTCGCCTCGGCACCCTCCCAGTCACGGACCCGGATCTGGAACTTCTCGGAGTCGAGGTACTCCTCCTTGCCGGGCTGCAGCGCCACGTGCTCGAACAGCTCGAAGCCGGCGTAGACGCCCCAGCTGGCCGCGCCGGTCGCCGCGAGCACCGCCCGGATCTTGAAGGAGTTCGGACCGCCGTACTGCAGGAAGAAGGGCAGGATGTCGGGGGTGTTGACCCAGAACGACGGGCGCAGCACGTGCGCGGTCTCGCGGGTCACCTCGGTGAGGTACTCCTCGATCTCCCACTTGGCGTTGCGCCAGGTGAAGTAGCAGTAGGACTGGTGGAACCCGACCGTGCCGAGGGCGCGCATCATCGCGGGCTTCGTGAACGCCTCGGCCAGGAAGAGCACGTCGGGGTCGGTCTTGCGCACCTCGCCCAGCAGCCACTCCCAGAACTCCACCGGCTTGGTGTGCGGGTTGTCGACGCGGAAGATCCGGACGCCGTGCGACATCCACAGCCGCACGATCCGGAGCACCTCGGCGTAGATCCCGTCGGGGTCGTTGTCGAAGTTGATCGGATAGATGTCCTGGTACTTCTTGGGCGGGTTCTCGGCGTAGGCGATCGTGCCGTCGGCGCGGGTGGTGAACCACTCCGGGTGCTCGGTGACCCAGGGGTGGTCGGGGGCCGCCTGCAGCGCGAGGTCGAGCGCGACCTCGAGCCCGAGCTCCGTCGCGCGGGCCACGAACGCGTCGAAGTCCTCCATCGTGCCGAGGTCGGGGTGGATGGCGTCGTGACCGCCCTCCTGCGCGCCGATCGCCCACGGCGAGCCCGGGTCGTCGGGGGACGGGTTCAGCGTGTTGTTGGCGCCCTTGCGGTTGAGCCGGCCGATCGGGTGGATCGGCGGCAGGTAGATGATGTCGAACTTCATCTCCGCGACCCGGTCCAGCGAGGCGATCGCGGTGCGCAACGAACCGGACACGACGGTGCCGGTCGTGGGGTCGACGTGGGCGCCCTCGGAGCGCGGGAAGAACTCGTACCAGGCGCTGGACAGCGCCCGCTGACGGTCGGCGAAGAACGGGTAGGGGCCCTCGGTCGTGACCAGGTCGCGCAGCGGGGCCTCGAGCAGCGCCTCGTCGACGGCAGGGGAGACAGCCGCGGCGTAGCGCACCGGATCGGGCCGCTTGGAGTCGCGTACGGCGCTCAGTGCGTCGCGCACGGCGGCGCGGTGCTTCGACTTCTTCGGCAGGGCGTCGGCCAGCCGCTCCAGCAGCAGCCCGCCCTCGGTGAACATCAGGTCGACGTCGATGCCGGCCGGGATCTTGATCTCGGCGTTGTGCCGCCAGGTCGCGACCGGGTCGCTCCAGGCCTCGATCTCGAACGTGTGGGGCCCGACCGCGTCCGGGGTGAACGACGCGTGCCAGAGGTCGGGTTCGGTGGCGTCCTTGCGCATCCGGACCCACGGGCGGCGCGCGCCGTCGGGGCCGGTGACCACCAGGTCGGCGTTCAGCTCGTCGTGGCCCTCCCGGAACACGAGCGCGCTGACGGGAAAGACCTCGCCCACAGCGGCCTTGGCGGGATAGCGACCTCCTTCGACACTGGGGGTGACGTCCATGACAGGGATGCGTCCGACCATGGGCACGAACATACCGTGGCCGGGAGGCACCCAAACACGCTCGTTTCGGATGCGGGACGCCGGGCGTCGGCGGATTTTTGAGACGACTCCGCGGTAACTTTGGATCGTTCAAGTCGTGCTGCGTTACGGTACGCGCGTGAAAGCCATCCGCCGATTCACCGTCCGCCCCGTCCTGCCCGAGCCGCTCGCCGCGCTGGGTGAGCTCGCGGGCAACCTCCGCTGGTCCTGGCACCCCGAGACCCAGGACGTCTTCGCCGCCGTCGACGCCGCCGCGTGGGAGGCCTCCGGCCACGACCCGGTCCGGTTCCTGGGCGCCGTACCCATGAAGCGGCTGGAGCAGCTGGCGACCGACGGGGACTTCCTGAGCACCCTCGCCGCCGCGCGCGAGGACCTCGAGCAGTACCTCCGCGGTGACCGCTGGTACCAGCAGATGGCCGCCCGCGAGAGCGGAGCGCCTCGCGCGATCGGCTACTTCTCTCCCGAGTTCGGCATCACCGCGGTGCTGCCGCAGTACTCCGGCGGTCTCGGCATCCTGGCTGGAGACCACCTCAAGACCGCCAGTGACCTGGGCGTGCCGATCATCGGCGTGGGCCTGCTCTACCGGCACGGCTACTTCCGCCAGTCGCTGTCGCGCGACGGCTGGCAGCAGGAGACCTACCCCGTCCTCGACCCCGACGGCCTGCCGCTCTCGCTGCTGCGCGAGGGCAACGACCCCGCCGGCCCGGTCGCCAAGATCGAGATCGGCCTCCCCGGCGACCAGTCGCTGACCGCCCGGATCTGGGTCGCGCAGGTCGGCCGCGTCCCGCTGCTGCTGCTCGACTCCGACGTGGAGGAGAACAGCGAGGTCATCCGCGACACCACCGACCGGCTCTACGGCGGCACCACCGAGCACCGTCTCCGTCAGGAGCTGCTGCTCGGCGTCGGCGGCGTGCGCGCGATCCGCGCCTACACCCGGATCACCGGCGCCGAGGCACCCGAGGTCTTCCACACCAACGAGGGCCACGCCGGCTTCCTGGGCCTCGAGCGCATCCGCGAGCTCACCGAGCACGACGGCCTCAGCTTCGAGGCGGCCCTCGAGGTCTCCCGCGCCGGCACGGTCTTCACCACCCACACGCCGGTCCCGGCCGGGATCGACCGCTTCCCGCTCGACCTCATCTCCCAGTACTTCGGCGGCGACAACGCTGCGCCGGGCGTCCCGGTCGACCGGATCCTCGCGCTCGGCGCGGAGGACTACGACGGCGGCGACCCCGCCGTGTTCAACATGGCCGTGATGGGCTTCCGGCTCGCGCAGCGCGCCAACGGCGTCTCGCAGCTCCACGGCGTGGTCAGCCGCGGCATGTTCGGCGGCCTCTGGCCCCAGTTCGACGCCGAGGAGCGGCCGATCACCTCGATCACCAACGGCGTGCACGCCCCGACCTGGGTCGCCCGCGAGATCTTCGACCTGGCCCGCGCGCACGGCGCCCGCCCCGGCCCCGGCGCCGACGGTGTCGCCGGCGACGACCCGCACGCCCTGTTCGACGTGGTCGACAAGGTCCCCGGCAAGGAGATCTGGGACACCAAGCGGGTGCTGCGCCAGCGCCTCGTCGACGACGCCCGGAGCCGGATGCGCAAGTCGTGGCAGCAGCGCGGTGCGACGCCCGCCGAGCTGAAGTGGATCGACTCCGCCCTCGACGCCAACGTCCTGACCATCGGCTTCGCACGCCGGGTGCCGTCGTACAAGCGGCTCACGCTGATGCTGCGCGATCCCGCCCGCCTGAAGCGGATCCTGCTCGACCCCGACCGTCCGGTGCAGCTGGTCATCGCCGGCAAGTCGCACCCGGCCGACGAGGGCGGCAAGAAGCTGATCCAGGAGATCGTCCGCTTCGCCGACGACCCCGAGGTCCGGCACCGGATCGTCTTCCTGCCCAACTACGACATCGCGATGGCCCAGCCGCTCTACCCGGGCTGCGACGTCTGGCTGAACAACCCGCTGCGGCCCTACGAGGCGTGCGGCACCTCCGGGATGAAGGCCGCCCTCAACGGTGGCCTGAACCTCTCGATCCTCGACGGGTGGTGGGACGAGTGGTACGACGGCAACAACGGCTGGTCGATCCCGTCCGCCGACGGCGTCGACGACCCCGACCACCGCGACGACATCGAGGCCACGGCGCTCTACGACCTGATCGAGAACGAGGTCGCGCCGCGGTTCTACGACGAGGACGACGAGGGCACCCCGCTCCGCTGGGTCGAGATGGTCCGCCACACCCTCAAGTCGCTCGGCCCCAAGGTGCTCGCCGACCGGATGGTCCGCGACTACGTCACCACCCTCTACACGCCGGCCGCGGGCAGCTCACGCACCCTGAACGGCGACTTCTCCGGCGCGCAGGAGCTGGCCGACTGGAAGGGTCGCGTGCGGGAGGCCTGGCCGTCGGTGGCCGTCGACCACGTCGAGGCCGAGGGCATGTCCGATGCCCCCGAGCTCGGGGACTCCTTCGCCGCCAGGGCGTTCGTGTCGCTCGGCGAGCTGTCGCCGGAGGACGTCGACGTCCAGGTGGTGCACGGCCGGATCAAGCACGAGGACAGCCTCGTGGAGACCGCCGTCGTGCCGCTGACGCACGGCGAGGCCTACGAGGCTGGTCGGCACCGGTTCGAGGGCACGATCACGCTCTCGACGACGGGCCCCTTCGGCTACACCGTCCGGGTGCTGCCGCGCAACGAGCACCTGGCCTCACCGGCCGAGCTGGGTCGGGTCACCCTGCCGACGAGCTGAGCCTTCGGGGTCGCTCGGACATGCACGCGAGCGACCCCGGCTCTCGCTCAGGCGTGGCTCGTCGCGCTCACCGCGTCGAGTGCATGTCCGAGCGCACGGCTGTCACAGCTGACGGAGCACGATCATCGAGCGCGGCTCGATGTCGATGACGTCTCCGCCGGAGAGCTGCTCGCCGACGGGATGGCCGGAGTCGGTGCTCAGCACGACCTCGCCGGTCGAGACCCACTGGTTGAGCGGGAGCGTGGCCTTGCCCGCGTCGGCGTGCGCGTTGAACCACAGCAGGAACGACGAGTCGTGCAGCACCTCGCCACGCGGTCCGGGCGCCCGAAGCGGGTCGCCGGAGACGAACATGCCGAAGGTGTGCAGCCGCGCGTCGTACCAGTCGGCCTCGGTCATCTCCCGGCCGGCCGGGTGGATCCAGGCCAGGTCCTTCGGGCCGCCCTCGACGGCCGGCTGACCGGCGAGGAAGTGCCGCTGGCGCAGGGCAGGGTGCTCCCGGCGCAGCCGCAGCGCGGTCTTGGCGATGTCGTAGATGTCCAGCCACGCGTCGTCGGGGCGCCAGTCCATCCAGGACGTCTCGTTGTCCTGGCAGAAGGCGTTGTTGTTGCCGCCCTGGGTGCGCCCGCGCTCGTCGCCGGCGGTGATCATCGGGACGCCGGTGGACAGGCACAGGGTGACCAGCAGGTTGGCCGCCTGCTTGTGCCGCAGCACGGTGACGGCCCGGTCGGACGTCTCGCCCTCGACGCCGCAGTTCCAGGAGCGGTTGTTGTCGGTGCCGTCGCGGTTGTCCTCGCCGTTGGCCTCGTTGTGCTTGCGGTCGTAGGACACCAGGTCGCGCAGCGTGAAGCCGTCGTGCGCGGTGACGAAGTTGACCGAGGCGTACGGCGACCGACCGTCGTCCGCGTAGAGGTCCGAGGACCCCGCCAGGCGGGAGGCGACGTCGCGGATGCCGCCGGACTCGAGCCGCCAGAAGTCGCGGATGGTGTCGCGGTACTTGTCGTTCCACTCGCACCACGGGGGCGGGAACCGGCCGACCTGGTAGCCGTCCATGCTCGCGTCCCAGGGCTCGGCGATCAGCTTCACGTGCCGCAGCACCGGGTCCTGGTCGATCGCGGAGATGAAGTGCCCGCGGAGGTCGACGTGGTGCCCGGTGCGGGTCAGGGCCGGTGCGAGGTCGAAGCGGAAGCCGTCGACGTGCATCTCGGTGACCCAGTAGCGCAACGAGTCCAGGATCATCCGCAGCGCGGGCGGGTAGGCCGCGTCGACGGTGTTGCCGCAGCCGGTGACGTCGAAGTAGGTCGAGCCGTCGGTGACCCAGTCGACGTGCTTGTAGTAGCCGATGTCGTCGAGCCCGCGGAAGCTCAGCGTGGGGCCGAGCGGGCTGCCCTCGGCGGTGTGGTTGTAGACGACGTCGAGGATCACCTCGAGCCCAGCGGCGTGGAGGGCCTTGACCATCGCCTTGAACTCGTCGACCTGCTCGCCCCGGTCGCCGCCGGAGCTGAAGGCGTTGTGCGGTGCGAAGAAGCCGATCGAGTTGTAGCCCCAGTAGTTGCTCAACCCGAGCTCGGCCAGGTGCGGCTCGGAGACCGACTGGTGCACGGGCAGCAGCTCGACGGTGGTGATGCCGAGATCCTTGAGGTAGTGCACGGCGGCGTTGGTCGTCAGGCCGGCGTAGGTCCCGCGCAGGTGCTCGGGCACCTCGCCGTGCAGCTGGGTGAACCCCTTGACGTGCAGCTCGTAGACGACCGTGTCGGTCCAGCGGTGGCGCGGTCGCACCAGGTCGTCGTCGCCCCAGTCGAACTCGTCGCCGCCCACCACCACGCTCTTCGGCACGTACGGCGCCGAGTCGAGCTCGCAGCGGGGCCCGCGCTGCGCCTCGCGGGCGGTCTGGGGGTCGCGCGAGCCCGGGCGCACGTAGCCGTAGACCGGGCCCTCAGGGTCGAGGGAGCCGCTGACCGCGCGGGCGTAGGGGTCGAGCACCAGCTTGGCCGGGTTGAACAGCCGCCCGCGCGCCGGCTCCCAGGGACCCTCGGCCCGGAAGCCGTAGCGCTGCCCGGGCTCGATGCCGGGCAGGGCGCCGTGCCAGGTGCCGAGGGTCTTCTCGGTCAGCGTGAAGCACCGCTCCACGTCGCCGTCGTACAGGCAGAGCGTGACGGCCGTGGCCTCCGGCGCGAAGACCGCGAAGTTGGTGCTCGCGGCCGACCACGTCGACCCGAGGGGTTGGTGACTGCCTGGCCAGGCCGGCTCGGGGGGGCGCGCTGGAGTCGGCTCGGGTGCGGTCTGCTTCACCGGGACATTGTGGCGGACGCGGGACCGTGCGGACGCCGTACGCATGGGTAGGGTCGCGACACCAGCCACGGTGCCCTCCAGGGGTCCCAGCCAGCGAGGAGAACGCCATGCCGGAGTTCGTGCGGCTCGAGGTCGAGGACGGCGTCGCGACGATCCGTCTCGACCGCCCGAAGATGAACGCCCTCAACGTGCAGGTGCAGGAGGAGATCCGTGCCGCTGCCGAGGAGGCGGGTCGGCGCGAGGACGTGCGCGCCGTGATCGTGTACGGCGGCGAGCGGGTGTTCGCGGCCGGCGCGGACATCAAGGAGATGGCTGACATGTCCTACCCGGACATGGTGCAGCGCTCGGGTCCGTTGCAGGCGGCGCTCACGGCGGTCGCCAAGATCCCCAAGCCCGTCGTCGCGGCGGTGACCGGCTACGCGCTCGGCGGAGGGTGCGAGCTGGCGCTGTGCGCCGACATCCGGATCGCGGGGGAGGGGGCCACCCTCGGCCAGCCCGAGGTGCTGCTCGGGATCATCCCGGGCGCCGGCGGCACCCAGCGGCTCACCCGGCTGGTCGGCCCGTCGAAGGCCAAGGACATCATCTTCAGCGGCCGCTTCGTGAAGGCCGACGAGGCGGAGCGGATCGGGCTCGTGGACCGGGTCGTGCCCGACGACCAGGTGTACGCCGAGGCGCTGGCCTGGGCGCGGCAGTTCAGCCACGGCGCGGCCCTGGCCCTCCGGGCGGCCAAGGAGTCCATCGACCGCGGTCTGGAGGTCGACCTCGAGACCGGTTTGGAGATCGAGCGGATCCAGTTCGCGGCGCTCTTCGCCACCGACGACCGCGGCATCGGCATGCGGTCGTTCGTCGAGCAGGGCCCCGGCAAGGCCGAGTTCACCGGTCGCTGATCCGGTGAGCCCTCCGCCCGCGGCGGCACCGGCTATCGTGCGTCTACTACTGACTAGTAAGGAGCCCTCCGTGGCGAGGAAGAACCGGGCCGAGAAGACCACCGCTGCGCCTGTCGAGCAGCAGGCTGCGCCGACCGACGAGGGAAGGACTGCGCCGGCCGACGAGAACACCGCGCCTGCGGGGCGTCGCAGTCGTCGCGAGCGTGGCCGCGAGGCCGGTGCCAAGGTCAAGGCGGGCAGTGACGCGCTGCGCTCACGGATCGCCTCGGTCGTCTGGCTGGTCGCGGTCGTCTGCGCCCTCATCTTGGCGGTCGGAGCGCTGCTGATCGCACTCAAGGCCAACCAGGACAACGCGATCGTGTCGTTCGTGCTCGGGGCGGCGGACCGGCTCGACCTCGGTGTGTTCAGTCGCCAGGAGGGGATCTTCACCTTCGACGGCAAGAACGCCGCCACCAAGGACGCCTTGGTCAACTGGGGGATCGGCGCCATCGCCTACCTGGTGGTCGGCAAGATCCTGGACCGGGTGATCCGGCCCTGAGGCCCGCGCGGACCGTGTGACTGAACCCACCTCGGACCCGGTTCCACCCGATGCTACGCGCGGGTAACCTCGGGTCCATCCGACTCACAGGAGGGGCCCGTAACGGGCCGTGAACCCATGAACATTGTCGTGTGCGTGAAGTACGTGCCGGACGCCACCGCGGACCGGCGCTTCGAGGATGACCACACCGTCGACCGCGTCGGCGTGGACGGGCTGCTGTCCGAGCTCGACGAGTACGCCGTCGAGCAGGCGCTGCAGATCAAGGAGAAGCTCGGCGACGACAGCACCGTCACCGCGCTGACGGTCGGACCGGAGTCCGCCTCCGACGCGATCCGCAAGGCGTTGCAGATGGGTGCCGACAAGGGCGTCCACGTCGTCGACGACGCGATCGCGGGCTCGGACTCGCTGGCCACCTCGCTGGTGCTGGCCGAGGCCGTGAAGAAGACCGAGCACGACCTGGTGGTCTGCGGTATGGCCTCGACCGACGGCTCCATGGGCGTCGTCCCGGCGATGCTCGCCGAGCGGCTCGGCGTCGCCGCGGTCACGCTCGGCTCCGAGGTCACCGTCGAGGGCGACACCGTCACGATCCGTCGCGACGGCGACGCCGCGACCGAGACCATCGAGGGCACGCTGCCGCTGGTGCTGTCGGTGACGGACCAGTCCGGCGAGGCCCGCTACCCGTCGTTCAAGGGGATCATGGCGGCGAAGAAGAAGCCGCTCGAGACCTGGTCCCTGTCCGACCTCGGGGTCGACGCCGAGCTGGTCGGCCTCTCCGCCGCCTGGAGCGTCGTCGAGGACACCGAGGCCCGTCCGCCGCGCACCGCCGGCGAGATCGTCACCGACGAGGGGGGCTCGGGCGCCACGGCGCTGGTCGAGTTCCTCGCGTCGAAGAAGTTCATCTGAGAGGGCTGAGGAGACATGAGCGAAGTTCTGGTGCTCGTCGACCACGTCGACGGCAAGGTCACCAAGCCCACCCTCGAGCTGCTGACGATCGCGCGTCGGCTCGGTGAGCCGTCCGCGGTCGTCCTCGGGTCCCTCGACACCGGGGTGCTCGCGCAGTACGGCGCCGAGAAGATCTACCTGTGCAGCGCCGACGACGACGCCGCCTTCACCGACTACCTGGTCGCCCCCAAGGCCGAGGTGCTCGCGCAGCTGGTCGAGAAGACCGGTCCGGCCGCCGTACTCATCCCGTCGGGTGGTGAAGGGAAGGAGATCGCCGGCCGCCTCGCGGTCAAGACCGGCTCGGGTCTGATCACCGATGCCGTCGACGTGCAGTCCGCCGACGGGACGGCGCTGACCACGCAGAGCGTGTTCGCCGGCAACTACACCGTGCAGGCCAAGGTCACCCAGGGCACCCCGATCATCACGGTGAAGCCCAACTCGACCACGCCGGAGCAGGTCGACGGGGCCGGTGCCGAGGAGTCCTTCGCCGCCACCATCTCCGAGGGTGCGAAGACCGCCAGGATCACCGCGACCGAGCCTCGCAAGGCCTCCGGTCGTCCCGACCTCACCGAGGCCGCGATCGTGGTCTCCGGCGGCCGCGGCACCAGCGGCGACTTCTCCCAGGTGGAGGGCTTCGCCGACTCGCTCGGCGCTGCCGTCGGCGCCTCGCGCGCGGCGGTCGACTCCGGCTGGATGCCGCACGCGTTCCAGGTCGGCCAGACCGGCAAGACGGTCTCCCCGCAGCTGTACGTCGCCAACGGCATCTCCGGCGCCATCCAGCACCGGGCCGGCATGCAGACCTCCAAGACGATCGTCGCGGTCAACAAGGACGAGGAGGCGCCGATCTTCGAGCTCGTCGACTTCGGCGTCGTCGGCGACCTGAAGGTCGTGCTGCCGCAGGCGACCGAGGAGATCACCAAGCGCAAGGGCTGATCCGCACCCGCACGCAGACAGCCGAGCCCCGGACCTGAGCAGGTCCGGGGCTCGGCTGTTTGCTGCTGCTGCGTCAGCGTCCGCGGCGCGACGAGCTGAACGACGCGGCGCTGTGGGCGCCGGACGAGGCGGCGGCGGGACGGCCGCCGGAGCCGCGTCGCGGGCGGTTGCCGCCACCGGACTTCGCGGCCGCGTCCGCGGCCGGACGGGACCGGCGCTGTCCGCCGGAGCCACCGGTCGAGCCGCCACGACGGCCACCCTGCTGGCCACCGCCGGAGCGACGGCCCTGCTCGCGCTCGGGCTGGACCGTCGGGCGGTCGGCGACCGCCACGAACGTCCGCTCGCCCGGGGCGATCTGGGTGAGCAGCGGGTGGCTGGCGTCGGCGCGGGTGATGGTCGGCTTGATGCCGGCCTTGCGGGTCAGGTCGCGCACGTCGCTGACCTGTGCGTCGGTCATCAGCGTGACGACCGTGCCGCTGGCACCGGCGCGGGCGGTGCGGCCCGAGCGGTGCAGGTAGGCCTTGTGCTCGACCGGCGGGTCGGCGTGCACGACCAGCCCGACGTCGTCGACGTGGATGCCGCGGGCCGCGATGTCGGTCGCGACCAGCGTCGTCGCACTGCCGTCGCCGAACGCACCCAGGTTGCGGGTGCGCGCTCCCTGGGACAGGTTGCCGTGCAGCTCGACCGCGGGCACGCCGCGGGCGTTGAGCTGGCGGGCCAGCGCCTTGGCGCCGTGCTTGGTGCGGGTGAAGACCACGGTCTTGCCGGGCGCGGCGGTCAGGTCGGCGAGCACCGGCACGCGACCCTCCTTGCTGACGTGCAGCACGTGGTGGGTCATGTTGCTGACCGGCGACTGTGCCGAGTCGACACTGTGGGTGACCGGGTTGTGCAGGAAGCGCTTGACCAGGACGTCGACGCCGCCGTCCAGCGTGGCGGAGAAGAGCATCCGCTGACCGCGCTCGGGGGTCTTGTCCATGAGCCGGCGGACGACCGGCAGGAAGCCCAGGTCGGCCATGTGGTCGGCCTCGTCGAGCACGGTGATCTCGATGGAGCCGAGGTCGCAGTGGCCGGACTGCACGTGGTCGGCGAGCCGACCGGGACAGGCGATGATCACGTCGACGCCCTGGCGCAGGCCCTGGATCTGCGGGTTGGGGCGGACCCCGCCGAAGATCGTCAGGGTGCGCAGGCCGAGAGGCTGGGCGAGCGGGGCGAGGGCCGCCTCGATCTGGCTGGCGAGCTCGCGCGTCGGCGCCAGGATCAGCGCACGCGGGCGACCGGCCTGGCGACGGGTGCCGCTGGCCGCCAACCGGGCCAGCAGCGGGAGGGCGAACGCGTAGGTCTTGCCCGAGCCCGTGCGGCCGCGACCGAGGACGTCCCGGCCGGCCAGCGAGTCGGGCAGCGTCGCGGTCTGGATCGGGAAGGGGCTGGTGATGCCGGCCTGTGCCAGCGTCGTGACGAGCGCGCTCGGGACGCCGAGCTCGGCGAATGAGGGCGTGTCCGACGGGCTCTGCGCGGGCTCCTGCGAGGTGATCGGCGTGCGAGCAGACGTGCGGGGGCGGGTGTCCGCCATGAAGGGTTCTCCGATGATGGTGGGGTCGTCCTGCCCGGCGCGACCGTCGAGGTCGCGGCGCTCGGTGGATGACACATGCACGGCCCGAGGCAGAACTGATGGGGCCGGCTGGGGTGTTGCTGCTTCAACTATAGCGTGAGAATGGTGCGGGACACGCCCACCACGGTGTGAGGTCCACGACTCCCCGGCTGTCTACCGTGGTGCGGTGAAGCTCCGCTGGCTCGTCCTCAGCCTGCTCGTGACCCTGGTGCTGGTGCCTGCGGTGCTGCTCTCCGTGGCCCGGGTGCTGCAGCCCGCCGGGGGTGCCTGGGTCCGGCTGGTGGCCTTCACGCCCTTCGCCACGGTGCTGTACCTGCTCGCGGTCCTCCTCCTGCTCGTCGCCTGGGTGCGCGGTCGCGGTGGGTGGCGGGGGACGGCCAAGGTCCTCACGGTGTTCAGCCTCGTCGGTCTCCTCGCCCACGCGGCCTGGGCCAGCGGGCCCTTCATCGGCAGCCCGACCGCGGCTGCCGCGTCGGACCAGACCCCGATCACCGTGATGTCGTCCAACCTGCGCCTCGGGGAGGGGGAGACCGCGCGGGTCGTCGAGGTGGCGCTCGCCAACCACGTCGACGTCCTGGTGCTCCAGGAGGTGACGCAGCGAGCGCGTGCAGGACTCCGCAGCGCCGGCCTGGACGAGGTGCTGCCGCACTCGGCCGGTGCCGCCGCGCCGGGCACCGACGGCACGATGGTCTTCTCCACGATGCGACTGGGACGCGTCAAGCGGCTCGACACCGGGTTCGGCAGCTGGCAGATGGTGCTGCGCACCCCCGACGGTCCCGTACGGCTGCTGGCGGTGCACCCGCGTCCGCCGATGGGTGACGCTCGGGAGTGGCGCGCCGACCACCTGGTGCTGCGGGCCGCCGCCCGCGAGACCGACGGACCCACGCTCCTCGTCGGCGACTTCAACGCGACCCTGGACCACGCGCCGATGCGGGAGCTGGTCGGGCGCGGCTTCGACGACGCCGCCACCGAGGCGAACTCGCAGTGGCAGCCGACCTGGCCCGCGGCCGGCGAGGTCTCCCGCCTCAGCGTCTCGGTCCCGTCCCTGCTCCCCATCGACCACGTGCTGGCCCGCGGTGGTCTGCGCGCCGTCCGCACCAGCACCGCCACCATCGCCGAGACCGACCACCGAGCCCTCGTCGCCGTCCTGCACTGGTGAGGCGGTCGCCGGGCGGACCGGAGCGCCCGGACCGGCCGACCCACGCCGTACGCTGGTCCGTGCAATGACTGACCGCGCCGACGCCACCACCGAGCAGCAGGACGCCGTGTACCTCGACCACGCGGCGTCCACCCCGATGTTCCCCGAGGCGGTCGCCGCCATGACCGCGCAGCTGACCCGGGTCGGCAACCCGTCGTCGCTGCACGCCTCCGGTCGCACCGCCCGCCGCGTCGTCGAGGAGTCGCGCGAGTCGATCGCGCGGGCGCTCGGCTGCCGCCCCGGCGAGGTCGTCTTCACCTCCGGCGGCACCGAGTCGGACAACCTCGCCGTGAAGGGTCTCTTCTGGGCCCGCCGGTCCGCCGACCCCCGCCGGACCCGGATCCTCTCGACCGCCGTCGAGCACCACGCCGTGCTCGACCCGCTGCACTGGCTGGCCGAGCACGAGGGGGCCGAGGTCGAGCTGCTGCCGGTCGACGACCAGGGTCGGCTCGACCTCGACGCCCTGCGCACCAGCCTCGCGCGCGACCCCGCCGACGTGGCCCTGGTCTCGGTGATGTGGGCCAACAACGAGGTCGGCACCGTGCAACCGGTGCCCGAGGTCGTCGCGCTAGCCCACGAGCACGGCATCCCGGTCCACACCGACGCCGTGCAGGCGGTCGGCCAGGTGCCGGTCGACTTCGCCGCGTCCGGCGTCGACCTGCTCACGCTGACCGCGCACAAGGTCGGCGGGCCCTACGGCGTCGGCGCCCTCGTCGTACGCCGGGAGCTCGACCTCACCCCGCAGCTGCACGGCGGCGGGCAGGAGCGGCACGTCCGGTCCGGCACCATCGACGCCCCGGCCATCGCCGGCTTCGCGACCGCAGTCGAGCTGGCCGTGGGGCAGCAGGACGACCACGCGGCCCGGGTCTCCGCCCTCCGCGACGACCTCGTCCGACACGTGCGGCTGCGGGTGCCCGACGCCCAGCTCAACGGCGACGACGAGGCAGGACCCGAGCACCGCCTCCCCGGCAACGCCCACCTGACCTTCCCCGGCTGCGAGGGCGACTCGCTGCTGATGCTGCTCGACGCCCGCGGCATCGCCTGCTCGACCGGCTCCGCGTGCTCGGCCGGGGTCCCGCAACCCTCGCACGTGCTGCTCGCGATGGGCCGCACCGACGAGCAGGCCCGCAGCTCGCTGCGCTTCTCGCTCGGCCACACCTCGACGCAGCAGGACGTCGACGCCCTCGTCGAGGCCGTCGGGCCCGTCGTCGAGCGCGCCCGCGCCGCGGGTGTCGCAGCCGGCTACGGCTCCTCCAAGCGAGCGGGCTGACATGCGGGTGCTCGCCGCCATGTCCGGAGGCGTCGACTCCGCAGTCGCCGCAGCCCGCGCCGTCGACGCCGGACACGACGTGACCGGCATCCACCTCGCGCTCTCGCGCAACCCGCAGTCCTACCGCACCGGTGCACGCGGCTGCTGCACGATCGAGGACTCCAACGACGCCCGCCGCGCTGCCGACCTGATCGGGATCCCGTTCTACATCTGGGACCTGAGCGAGCGGTTCCACGAGGACGTGGTCGAGGACTTCACGGCGGAGTACGCCGCCGGACGCACTCCCAACCCCTGCCTGCGGTGCAACGAGAAGATCAAGTTCGCCGCCGTCCTCGACCGCGCCCTGGCCCTCGGCTTCGACGCCGTCGCCACCGGGCACTACGCACGACTCCTTCCCGGCGAGGACGGGCTGGTCGAGCTGCACCGAGCGGTCGACCCCGGCAAGGACCAGTCCTACGTGCTCGGCGTACTCACGCAGCAGCAGCTGGCGCACTCGCTGTTCCTGCTCGGCGGCTCGCACAAGGCGGAGGTCCGGGCGGAGGCCGAGCGGCGAGGGATCCAGGTCGCCCAGAAGCCCGACAGCCACGACATCTGCTTCATCGCCGACGGCGACACCGCCGGCTGGTTGCGCGATCGGCTCGGCCCCGAGGCGCAGCCGGGTGGCGACCTTGTCGACGATGCGACCGGTGAGGTGCTGGGCACGCACGCCGGCACCTACGGCTTCACGATCGGTCAGCGCAAGGGCCTGCGGATCGGCACCCCGACCGCGGACGGCAGGCCCCGCTACGTCCTCGACATCGAGCCTGTCTCCGGCACCGTCACGGTCGGACCGCGCGAGGCGCTGAGCGTGGACCGGGTCGAGGGCGTCAGTGCCCTGTGGTGCGGCACCGTCCCGCCCGACCCGCTGCACGCCGCCGTCCAGCTGCGCGCCCACGGTGAGGAGCACCGCGCCGTGGTCCAGGTGAGCGAGGGACGCGTGGGCATCGACCTGCTCGACCCGGCGCAGGGCATCGCGCCCGGCCAGGCGGCCGTGATCTACGACGGCACCCGGGTTGTCGGCTCCTGCACGATCAACGCCACGCGGCGCCTGGCCGGCAGCACCCGGTGAGCATCTCCGCGACCGGTGTCGGATCGCTGCCCGGCGACGACGCCGACGCCTTCACCGAGGCCGTGAAGACCGTGCTCGGCGTGCTGCCCGACCTGCCGCACCTGCCCGAGCTCCCGGGCCGCGGCGTGCACGCGTCGTCGACCGCACGCGGGCTCGCGGTGCTCGCCGACCTCGGGGCCGACCTGCAGCGGGCCGGCTGGCGGCTCACCGGCGGTACGGGCACCTCCGGGGTCGACCACCGCCGCGCCAGGTCGCTGCTCGCCCAGGACCTGGACACGTTCGAGGAGCACGCGCACGGCTTCACCGGACGGGTCAAGGTGCAGGTCACCGGCCCCTGGACGCTGGCCGCCACCGTCGAGAAACCCCGCGGCGACCTCGTGCTGTCCGACCGCGGCGCCCGCCGCGAGCTCGCCGAGGCGCTCGCCGAGGGCCTGCGCGACCACGTCGCCGACCTCCGCCGCCGGCTGCCCGAGGCAGCGATCGTCGTACAGGTCGACGAGCCTTCGCTTCCCGCCGTGCTCGCCGGCGCGATCCCCACGGCGTCCGGCTTCCACCGCCACCGGTCCGTCGACGAGCCCGGCGCGAGCCCGGCCCTGGAATGGGTGCTCGGCGCGATCACGCAGGCCGGCGCCACGCCCGTCGTGCACTGCTGCGCGAGCGCCGTGCCCGTGCGGCTGCTGGTGGGCGCCGGTGCCGCCGGGGTCTCGGTGGACCTCGACGCGTTGGCACCCGCGGCGTACGACGACCTGGCCGACCTCCTGGAGGGAGGCGCGCCGGTGCTGCTCGGGGTGGTGCCGTCGGCCGCGCCCGAGACGCCGCCGACGGGCCGAGCGGTCGTCGAACGGGTGCAGCGGTTCCTGGACATGCTCGGCCTCGATCCCGAGTCCGCGGCCTCGCTGGTGGTGACGCCGACCTGCGGCCTCGGCGGGACCGATCCGGCCTGGGCCCGGCAGGCGATGCAGCTCTCCGCGCAGACCGCGCGCGACCTCGACGCCGGGTAGTCCGCTGCGGCCGCGCCGCCGTACGACCTCGAGCCGCGGGGCCGCCGTACTGCCTTGGCCGCAGTGCCTTGGCCGCGGGCCCGCGGTGCTGCCCATGGAGAACTGTCGCTGCCCACGGGAAGTTCACCGTGGTCAGCGAAAGATTCGCTGCATCCCCTGGTAAACAGTCAGTGGCGCTCGGCGTGCACGCCGAGCAGGGCGAGCGAGCGGCTGACGGCGAAGGCGTTCCAGGCCGGGATGTGGCGGAACATGTAGTGGCCGACGCGACCCATCGACTGCAGCTCCACGGAGGCGGCGACGGGCTCGACGGCCCGGCAGAACGCGCGGGTCTGCCGCCACGAGGTGATCTTGTCGCTGCGACCGTGGGCGGCGGCGAGGTGCTTGCCGGTCAGGGCGGCGTGCGGCTCGTCGGCGGGGAGCCAGGGCGCGAGGGCGACGACGCCGGTGACGGTGGGGTCGTCGGCGACCGCCACCGCGGTCCGCGCGCCCATCGAGTGCCCCAGGAGTACGACGGGCAGCTCGCCGTGCGCACGGCGCACCTCGTCGAGGGCCCACCGGGCGTCGGGGACGGGGAGGGGGTCGCGGCGTCCCGCTCGTTCCAGCCGCGCAGGGCGTAGCGCAGCAGCCACACCGAGACGTCGGCGCGGTTCAGGCGGCCGGCGACGTGCTCCATCATCCAGTGCGACCGGCGCCAGGAGGCGCTGCTGTCGTCGACGGGGGTGCGGCCGTCGGCCTTGCCGCCGTGCAGCATCAGCACCAGGCCCCGCGGGGAGGCGACGTCGCGCCGGGTCAGGGACGGGGACGGGGCCGTCGGGGCGTCCTCGGGTCGTGCGGGCATCAGGGGTGGGTCCTTCCGTGACGGTCAGGACGCCTCCGCTCGACGCCCCGGTCCCTGGCTGGTTCGGGCCCGTGGGCCCCGTGGATGGGTGTCGGTGCCGACGGGCAGGATGGGGTCATGGCGCAGGCACCCCATGACGCGGCGGACCCCGGGCACGACGGGCAGCTCACCCACGAGGAGGGGTCGGGCGAGCCGGGTCGGGTGGCGGCCGCCCCGCCGGAGGCTCGCGAGGAGCACCGGGCCCTGGCCGAGCAGGTCGAGGACGCCCGTTGGCGCTACTACGTGCTCGACGACCCGACGTCGTCCGACGAGGACTTCGACCGTGCGCTGCGCCGACTCGAGGAGCTCGAGGATGCGTTCCCCGAGCTGCGCACCCCCGACTCCCCGACGCAGAAGGTCGGCGGGGCGGTGTCGACCGACTTCACGGCCGTGGACCACCTCGAGCCGATGATGAGCCTGGACAACGCCTTCTCCTTCGCGGAGCTGGAGACCTGGCGTGGGCGGTTGGCCCGCGACGGGGTCGAGGACCCGGCCCTGCTGTGCGAGCTCAAGGTGGACGGGCTCGCGATCAACCTGCTCTACGAGGACGGCCGGCTGGTGCGTGCCGCCACCCGCGGTGACGGCCGCACCGGCGAGGACGTCACGCCCAACGTCCGCACCCTCGACGGTGTGCCCGACCGGCTCACCGGCACCGACGACTACCCGGTGCCGACCCGCGTCGAGGTGCGTGGCGAGGTGTTCTTGCCGGTGGCCGCGTTCGAGCGGCTCAACGAGTCGATGAAGGATGCCGGCAAGCCGATGTTCGCCAACCCGCGCAACGCGGCGGCCGGCTCGCTGCGCCAGAAGGACCCCCGGATCACCGCGACTCGCGCCTTGGGGATGGTCTGCCACGGGCTGGGCCTGCGCGAGGGCTTCACCCCCACCGCGCAGTCGGACGCCTACGACGCGCTGGCTGCGTGGGGGCTCCCGGTGTCCGACCAGGTGAAGGTGCTGACCGGCCTCGACGACGTCCGGGGCTATATCGAGCACGCGGGCGAGCACCGGCACTCGATGGTGCCCTACGAGATCGACGGTGTCGTGATCAAGGTCGACGACGTGACGCTGCAGCGGCGACTCGGCTCCACGAGCCGGGCGCCGCGGTGGGCGATCGCCTTCAAGTACCCCCCCGAGGAGGTCAACGCCAAGCTCCTCGCGATCGAGGTCAACACCGGCCGCACCGGGCGGGTCACCCCCTTCGGGCGGATGGAGCCCACCCGGGTCGCCGGCTCCACGGTCGAGATGGCCACCCTGCACAACGCGCACGAGGTGAAGCGCAAGGACGTGCGCCCGGGCGACACGGTGATCCTGCGCAAGGCCGGCGACGTGATCCCCGAGATCGTCGGGCCGGTGCTGGGGCTGCGCCCCCGGGGCCTGCGCCGCTGGAAGATGCCGACCGTCTGTCCGTCGTGCCGGACGCCGCTGGCGGCGCAGAAGGAGGGCGACAAGGACCTGCGCTGCCCCAACCACCAACGGTGTCCCGCGCAGGTGCGCGAGCGCGTGTTCCACGTCGCCGGGCGTGGCGCCTTCGACATCGAGGGCCTGGGCTACGAGGCCGCGGTCGCCCTGATCGACGCGGGCGTCCTGGTCGACGAGGGCGACGTCTTCGACCTCGACGAGGACAAGCTGCGCCGGACCCCGCTGTTCACGCGCGCCCCGAAGAAGAGCGAGGGCGAGGCGCCGGTGCTGTCCGCCAACGGCCGCCGGCTTCTTGACAACCTCGGGGCGGCGCGGAGCCGCCCGCTGTGGCGGGTGCTCGTCGCGCTGTCGATCCGCCACGTCGGACCCACCGCGGCCCGCGCCCTGGCGATCCAGTTCGGCTCGATGCAGGCCGTGCGGGAGGCCGACCTGGAGTCGCTGGCCGCCGCCGAGGGCGTCGGGCCGACGATCGCCGCGTCGGTGCGGCAGTGGTTCGACGGGCCGGAGGGAGCCTGGCACGTCACCATCGTCGAGCGGTGGTCCGCGGCCGGCGTGACGATGCAGGACGAGCGCGACGAGTCCACCCCGCGCACGCTCGAGTCGCTGAGCATCGTGGTGACCGGCTCGCTGGTCGACTTCAGTCGTGACCAGGCCAAGGAGGCGATCCTGGTCCGCGGTGGCAAGGCCTCCTCGGCGGTCTCGAAGAAGACTGACTTCGTGGTGGCCGGGAGCGCCCCCGGGTCGAAGTACGACAAGGCGGTCTCGCTGCGGGTCCCGATCCTCGACGAGGACGGGTTCCGAGTGCTGCTCTCGGACGGTCCGGACGCGGCGCGCGCCGGCGCTCAGATCGGCGAGGGCGAGGCCTGAGGGACTTCCCCACCCGCCGCCTGACGGGCAGCGACGTCCTCGAGCAGCCGGGTCGCGGCGGGGAGGTCGCGCAGCACCTCGGCCAGGGCCCGGCGCAGCGCCGCTCCGGTGCCGGACGGGGCGTTGCGGGGGAGGAGCACGTGGTCGACCCAGGACAGCGCGTCCGCGGCGATCGTGGGGTCGTCGGCGACCAGCGCGCCGGCGATGCAGCCCAGGACGTGCGGCAGCTGGTCGTCCAGCACCCGCAGCCAGGGTGCCTGCGCCGCCTCGGCACCGGCCCCTGCGGCCGTGAGCTCGGCGAGCACCAGGCGCTGTGCCTCGTCCGACAGCCGCTCGCGGTCCCCGAAGACGACGAAGGACTCCTCGGCCCCCTCGTGGCTCAACGGGGGAGCCGGAGGCACCGCGGCGGGAAGGTCGCGCACCAGGTCCGAGACGCCGGCCGCGGCCACGGCGAAGGCAGTGGCGCCCAGGGTGAGCGCGCGGCGGCCCTCGTGGTCGAAGGCGCTGCCACCCACGACGACCGGCGTCCCGGTCGCCCGGACGGCCTCGACGTGGCGTCGTACGAGCGGGAGGAAGGCGCTCAGCGACGCGCTCAGCAGCACGGCGGCCGGTCCCGTCTCGTGGATCTGGTGCACCAGCGCCGCCGCGGAGGCGTTGGCGCCGAGGTAGGTGACCGCGAACCCGTCGTTGCGCAGCTGCTCGGTGACCATCAGGGCCGGCAGGGCGTGCCACTCCTGCTCGATGCAGGCCACGACGACCCGGGGAGCGCCCGGGTCCTCCGGCTCGGCGGAGGCCCGGTCCTGGGCGAGCTGGGCGAGCACGGCCTCGCTGATCGCGGTCGCGGCGTGCTCCTGCGCGACGCTCCAGGTGTCGGCGGCCCAGAGCTCACCGACCCGGACCTGGGCGGGGGCGAGCAGGTGGTGGATCAGGGTGAGCACCTCGTGACCCTCGTCGCGCAGACGACGCACCTGGGCGAGGGCGGCCGTCCGGTCACCCCGCAGGACCGCCTCGAGGTAGTCCTCGACGTGGGCGTTCCAGGCGGGCTCGGCCGTCACGCTCCGACCTCCCCCGGTTGCAGGGCCAGGATCGCGATGTCGTCGTGGGCCCGGTCGCGCAGGTGGGCGGAGAGCGCGACCGCGATGCTCTCGACCTGGGCGGAGGCGGCGCAGGCGCCGGTGTCGCGCAGGACCTGGATGAGCCGCTCGTCGCCGAAGCGCTCCCGGTGGCCGGGTGCCTCGGGCACGCCGTCGGTGTAGAACAGGCAGGTCTCGCCGACCAGGAGGTCCACCGTCACGGTGCGGTACGACGTGTCGGGGATCAGCCCGAGGACGGTGCCTCCCACCTCGACCGGCTCGACCATTCCGTCCCGCCGCACGACCAGCGGCTCGGGGTGACCGGCCGAGGCGACGTCGAGGTGCAGCACGTCGCCGTCGCGGCGGCCGCGGGCGCAGACTGCGGTCACGAAGGCGTCGCCGCCGTCGACGAGCAGGGAGCGGTTGGTCAGGGCGAGCACCGCGGCAGGGTCGCGGTCGACGAGCGCGGCGGTGCGCACCGCCTGCCGGACCCGGCCGGTGAGCACCGCGGCCTCGACGCCCTTGCCGCAGACGTCGCCGACCACCGCCGTCCAGTCGTCGTCCTCGCCGTGCACGTCGTAGAAGTCGCCGCCGAGCGCCTCCTGCTCGAAGGCCACCCGGTAGTAGGAGGCGAAGTCGACGGCGCCCAGCGGAGGTAGGTGCGGCGGGTTGAGGTCGCGCGCCAGCACGGAGGCCACCCGGCGCGAGTCGGCCAGCGCCCGGGTCGTGTCGAGGGTGACCGCGACGCGGTGCGCGAAGTCCTCCAGGAACGCGACGGCGCCGGCGTCGAACCCGCGCCCGCCGCGCAGGGCGATCGTGAGAGCGCCGTACGTCGTGCCGCGGGCGGACAGCGCCACCGTCAGCATGTCCATCGGGCGGATCGCGCACAGGTCCTGGCGCAGCTGGCCCATCGGCACCGCGGACGCGAGGGCCGAGCTGTCGCAGTCGGCGCCGTCGGGCACCAGCAGCAGGTCGCTGGACGCGGTCGTGACGACCCGGCCCAGGCTCGACATCGGGTCCACGTCACCGACCGGGCACCGGGCGTCGTGCGCCGAGCTGCCGGGACCGCGGGTCCGGAACCGGTAGTGGCGCCGGTCGATCAGCGTCACCTGCGCCCAGTCGACGACCTGGCCGACGAGCATCTCCAGCACCAGGTCCACCGCGCGGTCGGTGTGCAGCGACCCGGACAGGTCGCGAGCCACGCGGGCGAGGTAGGCGGCGCGCGCGGAGGCCTGCTCCAGGCGGGTGTCGAGGCGCCCGCCCTCGGCAGGAGCGAGCAGCCCGGGGTGCGGGCTGCTCGTCGGTGCGGTCACGTCAGGTCCTCTCGGCATACCGCTCCGACTGTAATGGCTCGCATCCACGCGTGCCGGACGCACCGCGAATCCGGCGCCGGGGGGTCCCTAGGATGGACCCGCTGCCGCGTCCGGGCAGCGTCCCCGCAGCACCTCCCCCACCGCAGGAGCCACTCGCATGCCTGACATCACCCGCGCGGAGGTCCGGCACCTCGCCGACCTCGCGCGGATCGACCTGTCCGACACCGAGCTCGACCACCTCGCCCCCCAGCTGTCGGTGATCTTGGAGTCGATCGCGTCGATCGGCGAGGTGGCCGCCGGCGACGTCCCCCCGACGTCGCACCCGCTGCCGCTGACCAACGTGTTCCGCGAGGACGTGGCCCGCCCGGGGCTCAGCGTCGAGGAGGCGCTGTCGGGCGCGCCCGAGGTCGAGGGCCAGCGTTTCAGTGTCCCGCGGATCCTGGGGGAGGAGGCATGAGCGCCCCGGACGTTCCCACCGACCCGACCCGCCGCACGGCCGCCCAGCTGGCGGACGCGCTCGCGTCGGGGGAGACCAGCTCGATCGAGCTGACCCAGGCCCACCTGGACCGGATCGGCGCCGTCGACGGCGCGGTGCACGCCTTCCTGCACGTCGACGCCGACGGTGCTCTGGCCGCCGCGCGCGCGGCCGACGAGCGCCGGTCCGCCGGCACCCCGGCCTCCGCGCTCGACGGCGTGCCGATCGCGGTCAAGGACGTCCTGGCCACCCGTGGCCTACCCACGACCTGCGGCTCGCGGATCCTCGAGGGCTGGGTGCCGCCGTACGACGCCACCGTGGTCGCACGGCTGCGCGCGGCCGGCCTGCCGATCCTCGGCAAGACCAACATGGACGAGTTCGCGATGGGCAGCTCGACCGAGCACTCGGCCTACGGTCCGACGCACAACCCGTGGGACCTCGACCGGATCCCTGGCGGGTCCGGCGGTGGCTCGGCGGCGGCCGTGGCGTCGTTCCAGGCGCCGCTCGCGATCGGCACCGACACCGGCGGCTCGATCCGTCAGCCGGGCGCCGTCACCGGGACGGTCGGGGTGAAGCCGACCTACGGCGGGGTCTCGCGCTACGGACTCGTCGCGCTGGCCAACTCCCTCGACCAGGCGGGGCCGGTCACCCGAACGGTGCTCGACGCCGCGCTGCTGCACGAGGTCATCGGTGGCCACGACCCGCTCGACTCCACGTCGGTCGCCCAGCCCGTGCCCGGGGTGGTCGCCGCTGCCCAGGCCGGGGCCGCCGGAGACCTCGCGGGTCTGCGGGTCGGCGTGGTCACGCAGCTGAGCGGCGAGGGCTACCAGGCGGGCGTGCAGCAGCGCTTCGAGGAGGCCGTGCAGCTGCTCGTCGGCGCGGGGGCCGAAGTCGTCGAGGTGTCCTGCCCGTCGTTCGTGCACGCGCTGGCGGCCTACTACCTGATCCTCCCGGCCGAGGCGTCGTCCAACCTCGCGAAGTTCGACGCGATGCGCTACGGCCTGCGGGTGCTGCCCGAGGGGGTCGAGGCGCCGAGCGCCGAGGAGGTCATGCGGGCCACCCGCGACCGCGGCTTCGGCGACGAGGTGAAGCGCCGGATCATCCTGGGCACCTACGCCCTGTCCAGCGGCTACTACGACGCCTACTACGGGCAGGCGCAGAAGGTGCGCACCCTGATCAGCCGCGACTTCGCGGCGGCCTTCGAGCAGGCCGACGTGCTGCTCTCCCCGACCGCGCCGACCACCGCGTTCCGGCTGGGCGAGAAGCTCGACGACCCCGTCGCGATGTACCTCAATGACCTGGCCACGATCCCGGCCAACCTGGCCGGCATCCCCGGCATCTCCGTGCCCGGGGGCCTCGCCGAGGAGGACGGCCTGCCGACCGGCGTCCAGGTGCTGGCGCCCGCGCTGGCAGACGACCGGGTCTACCGGGTGGGCGCCGCCCTCGAGACCATGCTGACCGAGCGCTGGGGCGGGCCGCTGCTCGATCGCGCTCCTGACCTGGAGACCGCCCGATGACCCAGCAGACGACGCAGACCGTGTCCTTCGACGACGCCCTCGCCCGGTTCGACCCGGCGCTCGGCCTGGAGGTGCACGTCGAGCTCAACACCGCCTCGAAGATGTTCTGCTCGTGCCCGACGGAGTTCGGTGCGGAGCCCAACACCCAGACCTGCCCGGTCTGCCTCGGGCTGCCCGGCGCGATGCCGGTCGTGAACGCGGTCGCGGTGGAGTCCGCCATCCGGATCGGCCTGGCTCTGAACTGCTCGATCGCCTCGTGGTGCCGCTTCGCCCGCAAGAACTACTTCTACCCCGACATGCCGAAGAACTTCCAGACCTCGCAGTACGACGAGCCGATCGCCTTCGACGGCTGGACCGAGGTCGACGTGGAGGGTGAGGTGGTGCGCATCGAGATCGAGCGCGCCCACATGGAGGAGGACACCGGCAAGTCGCTGCACGTCGGCGGGGCGACCGGCCGCATCCACGGTGCGGACCACTCGCTGGTCGACTACAACCGCGCCGGCATCCCGCTCATCGAGATCGTCACGAAGCCGATCATGGGCACCCGCGCGCAGGCCCCCCTCGTGGCCAAGGCGTACGTCGCGCACCTGCGCGAGCTGCTGCTCGGGCTCGGGGTCTCCGACGTCCGGATGGAGCAGGGGTCGCTGCGCTGCGACGTGAACCTGTCGCTGGCCCCGGCCGGCGACGGCACCCTGGGCACCCGCACCGAGACCAAGAACGTCAACTCGCTGCGCTCGGTCGAGCGGGCGGTGCGCTACGAGGTCGGCCGTCAGGCGGCGGTGCTCGGCGGGGGCGGGGCCGTGGTCCAGGAGACCCGGCACTGGCACGAGGACACCGGCATCACCACCGCGGGTCGGATCAAGTCCGACGCCGAGGACTACCGCTACTTCCCCGAGCCCGACCTGGTGCCGGTCGCGCCCGCCGACGACTGGGTGGAGCGGCTGCGCAGCGACCTGCCCGAGCCTCCGCGGGCCCGGCGCGCGCGCCTGCAGCAGGACTGGGGCTTCAGCGACCTCGAGATGCGCGACACCGTCGGGGCCGGCGCGCTCGGTCTGGTCGAGGGCACCATCGCGGCCGGGGCGTCGCCCGCCTCGGCCCGCAAGTGGTGGCTCTCGGAGCTGGCCCGGCGCGCCAACGAGCAGGGCGTGGAGCTGACCGCCCTGCCGGTGACCCCGGCCGACGTGGCCCGGGTGCAGGCGCTCGTCGACGAGGGCAAGGTCAACGACAAGCTGGCGCGCCAGGTGCTGGACGGCGTGCTGGCCGGGGAGGGCACGCCCGACGAGGTCGTGGAGCGACGCGGTCTCGCCGTGGTCTCCGACGAGGGTGCGCTCTCGCAGGCGGTGGACCGGGCGATCGAGGCCAACCCCGACGTGGCCGACAAGATCCGCGACGGCAAGGTCGCCGCGGCGGGTGCGCTGATCGGCGCGGTGATGAAGGAGATGCGAGGGCAGGCCGACGCCGGGCGGGTGCGTGAGCTGATCCTCGCGAAGCTGTCGTGAGGCGGGACGGGGGATGACCGCAGGGCGGCCGGGTCGTCGGCAGAGGATCGCCTACGACGCGACGCCGCTGAGCGCCCCGCAGCCCGACATCGAGGCGCGCATCGGCTGGCTGCTCGCGATGTCGAGGCTGCACCACCCCGACGCCTCCGTGCAGGACGGCCGACGCTTCGTGGAGGCCCTCGGCGACGCCGGCTTCTCGGCCAGCCGCAGCCTGCTCAGCCGTTGGGAGTCGGGGGAGATCTCGATCTCCTACGAGGCCATGACCGCCTACGAGATCGCGCTCGGCCTCCAGACCGGCGCGTTGTCCTCGATCACCGGCTACATCAAGGCCGCGATCCCCGGCGTGAACACCCGGGTGATCCGGCCGCGGCTCGACCCGTCGTCGATCGCCTTCGCCGACCGGCTGGACGAGCTGCTCGACCTGGCGGAGGCCGGGTCGGCCCTGGCCCGGGACTGGCAGGAGCTGGGCTGGCACCTCGCCGCCGCGCCGATGATCCACCTGCGGCGCGGCACCTGGGAGACGCTGTCGCGTCATCTGGTCCAGCAGCTGCCGCGGTCCCTGCGGGTGGCCTACCGGCAGCTGAGCACCACCGCGATGAACCTGGCCGCCGTGCCGCGTGTGCAGGACCTGATGGTGGAGGCGATCGCGGAGTACGTCTCGGACCCCGCCGTGCAGGTGATCACCACCCCCGCCGGCCTGCTCGACCGGCTGCCCACCCGCAAGTCCGCGCGGCTGGTGCTCGAGCTGATCGAGCGGCCGCAGAACAGCCTGACCTACGCCACCGGGGTGTGGCTGGCGACGCAGAAGGTCGTGCGCAGGCACTTCGACCAGGCCGAGCGCGCCGAGCTCGACATGCTGGTCCTGGAGGCCTGGCGCCGCGACCCGGTGCAGGCCAGCGTCGACCTCGCCGAGCTGATCGCCGAGCTGCCCGAGGGCATGCGGGCCACGCTGGTGCAGGCCGCCGCCAAGGCCGGACGGCGTCGGCTCGGCTACGTGGTGACCCACGGCGAGGACCTGGTCGCGGCGAAGGCCGAACAGTTCTCGCAGGAGGTCGCCGACGCCGCTCGCGCGGGGGCGCCCCAGGACCCGTCGTACGACGAGGACCGGATGCTGCCGCGGCTGATCCGGGAGGCGCTGTTCCACCGCGGCTCCGAACGCCGGCACCTGGCAGCCCTGCTGATCTCAGCCTCGCCCTTCGGGGCGACGGTGGCCGACGAGCTGGTCGAGCGGCTCTCCGAGCCCTACCCGGTCTGGATGCGGGGCCGGATCGCGACGCTGGTGCGCTACCTGTGCAACGACAACCACCGGATGCGCATGCTGGCCCACCTCGACGACGAGGTCGACGCGGTCGGCATCCCCATCGCGCAGGGGGTGGGGCACCAGTCGCGCAACCTGCTGTCCGACCTCGCGCTGCGCACGTCCCTGCAGGCGCAGTGGACCCCGCGGGAGCGCGCCACGATGTACGCCCTCGGCATGTCCGGGTCGCCGGGCCTGCTGGTGCTGAGCAAGTCCGCGGACGTCCCGGCCTGGCAGTCGGCGGCCGCTCGGTGGTGGTTGGCCCAGGGGCCCGCCATCGTGCGCTGACCCCGCCACCCTCCGATTCGTCTGCGATCGCCGCGCAGGCCGACCCCGCTGGATCGCAGACGAATCAGCGGGGGGCGATCACCAGGATCCGGTCGTCCTGCGCGACCGGGTCGCCGCGGCCGTCGCGGTTGCTGGTGGTCACCCACAGGTTGCCGTCCGGGGCGGCGACGACCGTGCGCATCCGGCCGTAGTCGCCGACGAAGAAGTCGCGCGGGGTGCCGGTGCCGTCGGCCGTGACCGGGATCTGCCAGAGCCGGTTGCCGCGCAGGGCGCCGGCCCACAGCGAGCCGTCGAGGAAGGCCAGCCCGGACGGCGAGGCCTGCGAGGTGCGCCACTGCACGAACGGGTTGCGGTAGTCGTCCTGGTCGCCCTTGCCCTCGACCACCGGCCAGCCGTAGTTGCGGGCCCGGTCGATCCGGTTCAGCTCGTCCCAGGTGTTGGAGCCGAACTCGGTGGCCCACAGCTCGCCGTCGTCGTCGAACGCAAGGCCCTGCACGTTGCGGTGCCCCATCGACCACACCGGCGAGCCCGGACGCGGGTTGCCCGGCGCCGGCTTGCCCTCGGGCGTGATCCGCAGGATCTTGCCGGCGAGCGAGTCACGGTCCTGTGCCAGCTGCTCCTCGCCGGTCTCGCCGGTCGACACGAACAGGTTGCCGTCCTCGGCGAACAGCAGCCTCCCCCCGTCGTGGATGAACCCGTTGGGGATGCCGGTCAGGATCGGCTTCGGTGCGCCAAGCCGCCGTCCGTCGTACGTCATGGTGACGACGCGGTTGTCGGACGCCGTGGTGAGGTAGGCGTAGATCAGCCCGTCCTCGTCGTACGACGGGGAGGCGGCCAGTCCGAGGAGACCCGACTCGCCGCGCGGGGAGACGCCCGCGACCTCGCCGAGGGGTCGCACGCGTCCGTCCTCGATGGCGACCATCCGGGTGGTGTCCCGCTCGCCGACGAGCGCCGTGCCGTCGGGCAGGAAGGTGATGCCCCAGGGCGCCTCGAGGTTGCTGGCGACCGTGTCGACGACGCGCGGCCGGCCGGGTTCCGGCGCCGCGGAGGCGGAGCCGGCGGGCGACGAGGGCTCCCCGGTCTGCGTCGTGGGCTGGGGCGTGGGCGACGGCGTGCCGAGGCCGTCGGGGTCGCCCTCCGAGCTGCAGGCCGCGAGCCCCAGCAGCGCCACGACGGCGACGTTCCGCAGCAGGGTGGTCAGGGCCGGCTTCACGTGCTCGAGCCTACGGAGCAGCGCCAACGGTCGTGGGACTCAGGCTTCGAGTTCCTCGAGATGCTCGAGGAAGGCGAGCAGGTGCTGGTGCACCTCGTCGGGTCGCTCCATCGGCAAGAAGTGCGAGCCGGCGAGCTCGACGTAGCTGGAGCCGGGGATGCGTTCGCTGGCGGTGCGCATGTCCGCCGAGGACGCCAGCACGTCGTAGCGACCGGCCACGAAGCGGCCCGGCACCTTCACCTGGCTCAGCGAGACCCGGTCGTGCCGGGCGGCGGCGCGGGCCAGGTGCATGTACCACTGGACCGGGGTGGTCAGGAACTCCGAGACGGCCGCCTCCACGGTCTCGGTCGCCGCGCGGGGCAGCATGAAGCCGCTGTGCCTGAGGGCGTTCGCGGCACGCGGTCCGACCGGGAGACGGCTGACCACCGGGGTGAGCAGCCACCCGGTGTGCTCGAGCGTGGTCGCGATCCCGACGCTGATCGGCCGGCGGGCGAATCGCGGGATCTGCAGCGGGGCGCCCATCGAGGAGAACGTCCCGCCCGGCACCCCTGCCACCGCGAACACGCCGCGCACCCGGTCGGGGTGCTGCACCGCCAGCTCGAAGGCGGTGTTGACCCCGATCGACCAGCCCATGGCCGGTGCCGAGGCGACGCCGGCGTCGTCGAGCACCGCGACCGCGTCCTCGACGAAGGCGTCCACGTCGACGCGGTCGCGGTCGTGCGGCCGGGCAGAGCCGCCGACGCCGCGGTGGTTCCAGGACACCACCCGCACGCCGCAGTCGGGGCGGAACAGGGCCGGCCAGGCGTAGGGGTTCGTGCCGAGCCCGTTGCACAGCAGGACCGTCGGGCCCTCGGCATCGTTGGTCCAGGCGCGCAGGCGGGTGCCGTCGGCGCTGACGACGTCGTAGAAGCGGGGGGAGTCGGGGTGCCCCTGGGTCAGCGAGGTCGGCAGCACCGACACGTTGTCGGGCACGGGCGCCTGCGGCTCGGACATGGCCCGAGTGTGCCCCACCGCGTCCTCCGGCGAACGTTGCAGGTGCCCGGCGCCGCTCAGGCGGTGCGCGAACGCCGTACGGTCGGCGCCGGAGGGGCGATCGGGAGCCGGGTCGTCTGTGCGCGCGCCACCCGGGCGGCGTGCTCCGCGAGGAACTCCTCGACCTCCTGCAGCTCCCTGCGCCGCTGCGTCAGCGCGGTGCTCGCGACGAGCGCGTTGCGCCGCGACTGCTGCTGGCTCGAGACGTGCCAGCTCGTCGCCGCGGAGGCGAGGACGCGAATCGAGTTCAGCAGCATGTCGACGACGCTAGGAGCGCATTGCTTCCCGACCGTCAACGGCGGATGACGTTCAGGTGAACGCCGCGGCGTGCCTCCCGGGCCCGGTCACTAGAGTTGCCCGATGAGTGAAGAACGTCCCCTGGTCTGGCTGCCCTTCGACGTCTCCGACCTTGACGATCCTCCGGCGGAGCTGCGCTACGAGCGGGTGCGTCCCACCCCCGACGACCTGCCTGACTCGGTCGCGGAGGTCGCGTTCTACGTGCCGCCGTACGACCTCGGACGCGACCACGGCGCGGTGCTGGGGCGGATGGAGCGGCTCGAGGTCGTGCAGACCCTCACCGCCGGGGTCGACCACATCCGCGGCGAGATCCCCCACGGGGTGCTGCTCTGCAACGGCCGCGGCATCCACAACACCTCGACCGCCGAGCTCGCGCTGACGCTGACGCTCGCTTCCTTGCGGGGGGTGCCGGACTTCGTCCGCGACCAGCAGGCCGGTCGGTGGGCCCAGGGGTGGCGTCCCTCGCTCGCCGACAGCACCGTCCTGGTCGTCGGGTACGGCGACATCGGCCGTGACATCGAGCGGAGGCTGGCGCCGTTCGAGGTCACCGAGGTGCTCCGCGTCGCCCGCAGCGCCCGCGAGCTCGAGGACGGTGGGGCGGTGCACGCGATGGCGGACCTGCCCGACCTGCTGCCGCGCGCCGACGTGGTGATCCTGATCGTGCCGGGCACCACCGAGACCCGCGGCATGGTCGATGCCGGCTTCCTCGGCGCCATGAAGCACGGCGCCCTGCTGGTCAACGTCGCGCGTGGACCGGTCGTGGTGACCGACGACCTGGTCGCCGCGCTGCACGCCGGCACCGTCCGGGCCGCCCTGGACGTCACCGACCCCGAGCCGCTGCCGAGCGACCACCCGCTGTGGTCCGCGCCCGGAGTGCTGGTCACGCCGCACGTGGGGGGCGCGACCCCGGCGATGTGGCCACGCGCCCACCGGCTGGTGGGTGAGCAGCTGCGCCGCTTCGCGGACGGCGCTGAGCTGGCCAACGTGATGACGGGGGAGTACTAGCGTCGACGCGGCCGATCGGATCTTCCTGGCTCCGCAGCGATGAGTTCGTGTCCGCACCCGGGTCTACAGTGCGAGACGAGCCAGCGGAGACAGGAGCGGGCATGACGAAGACCGTGCTGATGGTGGGGACGCGCAAGGGCCTGTGGGTCGGGACGTCCGACGAGCGCCGCGAGGAGTGGGACTGGACCGGGCCGCACTTCGACATGCAGGAGGTCTACTCCGTGCTGGTGGACCGCCGCGGCGACACGCCCCGGCTGCTGGCCGGGGTGGCCTCGAGCTGGTTCGGGCCGCAGGTGGCGTGGTCGGAGGACCTCGGCGCCACCTGGGAGTCCGGAGCCGACGGCGGCATCCGCTTCCCGGAGGACTCCGGGGTGTCCCTGGAGCGGGTCTGGCAGCTGCAGCCCGGCCTCGAGGACGACGTGGTGTGGGCGGGGACGGAGCCGGGTGCGGTGTTCCGGTCCGAGGACCGCGGTCGCAGCTTCGAGCTGGTGCGCGGTCTGTGGGAGCACCCGCACCGTCCGGAGTGGGGACAGGGCTACGGCGGCCAGGCGTTCCACACGCTGCTGCCGCACCCGACGGACGCTCGCTCGCTGACCGCCGCGATCTCCACCGGAGGCGTCTACCGGACCACCGACGGGGGAGCGACGTGGGAGCCGCGCAACCAGGGGATCAAGGCGGAGTTCTTCCCCGGCGAGCGCAGCTTCCCCGAGTTCGGCCAGTGCGTGCACAAGGTGGCTCGCCATCCCCTGCGACCCGAACGGCTCTACCTCCAGAACCACGGAGGGGTCTACCGCTCGGACGACGAGGGCGGCACCTGGAAGTCGATCGCCGACGGACTGCCCTCGGAGTTCGGCTTTCCGATCGTGGTCGACCCGCGCGACCCCGACACCGTCTCGGTCTTCCCGCTCGCCGGCGCCGACGGCCGCTACCCGCCCGAGGGGCACGCCCGGGTGTGGCGCTCGCACGACGCGGGCGAGACCTGGGCCCCGCTGGGAGCGGGCGGTCTGCCGGACGGCTTCTTCGTCGGCGTGATGCGCGACGCGATGTCGGTCGACGACCACGACGTCCCCGGGCTGTACCTCGGTGCCCGCAACGGCGCGGTCTGGGCGTCGTTCGACGACGGTGCCACGTGGCGCGAGGTGGCCCGCGACCTTCCCGACGTGATGGTGGTGCGCGCCGCCCGGGTCGACGCGACGATGGGCGGGGGAGCATGAGACGGCGCCTGAGGACGCGCCTCGCCGCGGCGTAGCATTCGGGCATGTCAGAGACCCGGGAGACGCCCGACATCAAGCCCCGTTCACGCGACGTCACCGACGGTCTGCAGGCCACCGCTGCGCGCGGCATGCTCCGCGCGGTCGGCATGGACGACGACGACTTCCTCAAGCCCCAGATCGGCGTCGCCTCGTCCTGGAACGAGATCACCCCCTGCAACCTCTCCCTGGACCGGCTCGCCAAGGCCGTGAAGAACGGCGTGCACGCGGCCGGCGGTTACCCGCTCGAGTTCGGCACCATCTCGGTGTCCGACGGCATCTCGATGGGGCACGAGGGCATGCACTTCTCGCTGGTGTCGCGCGAGGTGATCGCCGACAGCGTCGAGACGGTGATGATGGCTGAGCGTCTCGACGGGTCGGTGCTGCTCGCCGGCTGCGACAAGTCGCTGCCCGGCATGATGATGGCCGCGGCGCGCCTCGACCTGGCCTCGGTGTTCCTCTACGCCGGCTCGATCATGCCCGGCCAGGTCGACGGCAAGGACGTCACGATCATCGACGCGTTCGAGGCCGTCGGCGCCTGCCTGGCCGGCAAGATGACCCGCGAGCAGGTCGACAAGGTCGAGCGCGCGATCTGCCCAGGGGAGGGTGCCTGCGGCGGCATGTACACCGCCAACACGATGGCCGCCGTCGGCGAGGCCCTCGGCATGTCACTGCCCGGCTCGGCCGCCCCGCCGGCCGTCGACCGCCGCCGCGACGGGTTCGCGCACCGCTCCGGTCAGGCTGTCGTCGAGATGCTGCGGCAGGGCATCACCGCTCGCCAGATCATGACGCGCGAGGCGTTCGAGAACGCCATCGCCGTGGTGATGGCGCTCGGCGGCTCCACCAACGCCGTGCTGCACCTGCTCGCGATCGCCCGCGAGGCCGAGGTCGAGCTGACCCTCGACGACTTCACGCGGGTGGGCGAGAAGGTGCCGCACCTCGGCGACCTCAAGCCCTTCGGCCGCTACGTGATGAACGACGTGGACAAGATCGGCGGCATCCCGGTCGTCATGAAGGCGCTGCTCGACGCCGGGCTGATGCACGGTGACTGCCTGACCGTGACGGGCCGGACGATGGCGGAGAACCTCGCCGCGATCGCGCCGCCGGACGTCGACGGCAACATCATCCGTGAGCTGTCGAAGCCGATCCACGCGACCGGCGGCCTGACCATCCTCAAGGGCTCTCTCGCCCCCGAGGGCGCGGTCGTGAAGTCCGCCGGCTTCGACGAGTCGGTCTTCGAGGGCACCGCGCGGGTCTTCGACGGCGAGCGCGCCGCGATGGATGCGCTCGAGGCCGGCCAGATCGTGGCCAAGGACGTCGTGGTGATCCGCTACGAGGGCCCCAAGGGCGGTCCGGGCATGCGCGAGATGCTCGCGATCACCGGGGCCATCAAGGGGGCCGGCCTCGGCAAGGACGTGCTGCTGCTGACCGACGGCCGCTTCTCCGGGGGTACGACGGGCCTCTGCGTGGGTCACGTCGCGCCCGAGGCCGTGGACGGCGGACCGATCGCCTTCGTGCGCGACGGCGACCCGATCCGGCTCGACGTGGCCAACCGGCTGCTCGAGGTGACGATCGACGCCGACGAGCTCGAGGCGCGCAAGGAGGGCTGGACGCCCAACGCCCCGAAGTACACCAAGGGCGTGCTCGGCAAGTACGCCAAGATGGTGCAGTCCGCGGCGCACGGCGCGGTCTGCGGCTGATCGGGCGACCGTGGCGCGCCTCGTCTACTCCGGCCTCACCTCGCTGGACGGCTACGTCGCGGACGCGGACGGGCGCTTCGACTGGGCGATGCCCGACGCCGAGGTGCACGCCTTCGTCAACGACCTGCAGCGCTCCATCGGCACGCACCTCTACGGCCGACGGCTCTACGAGGTGATGCGGGCCTGGGAGGACATGGACCTCGACGGCGAGCCCGCGGAGATGCAGGACTTCGCCGAGGGCTGGCGCGGCGGTGACAAGGTCGTCTACTCCCGGACGCTGACGGAGGTCACGACCGCGCGCACCCGCCTGGCTCGGGTCTTCGACCCGGGTGCGGCGCGGCGGCTGGTCGCCGAGGCCGAGCGCGACGTGCTGGTCGGCGGGCCGACGCTGGCCGCGCACGCCCTGCGCGCCGGCCTGGTCGACGAGATCCACCAGCTGCTGAGCCCGGTCGTCGTCGGCGGCGGCACCCGGTTCCTGCCCGACGATCTGACGCTCGACCTGCGGCTGCGGGACAGCCGCACCTTCGGCAACGGCGTCGTGCACCTCGCCTACGACGTGTCCCACGACGTCACAGCTCCCCGTTGACCCGGGTCTCGTCCCCCGTTGACCCGGGTCTTGTCCCCAGGTCGTCCGGAGCTGCCACATGCTGGGACTGAAGTCCCGGATGTTGGGACGCCTGGCACACTGGCTTGACCGGGAGCACGGCCAACCGAGACGGTAGCCCCATGCGTTCTGACCTTCTCGTACTTTCCCGGCGCGTCTGCTGAGGCCACCGCCTCACGCAACGCGTCGCCCCTCGTCTGCCCGCCCGGGCCGAGGGGTTTTTTGTTGGGCGGACCCAGGCGTACGACGGACCTCACAGCGGCACGGCACCAGGAAGCGGAGGGCAGCGAGATGAGCGAGCCACAGGCAGGCGCACCGATGTCAGGAGCGCAGAGCCTGATCACGTCCCTGGAGTGCGCGGGAGCCGAGAACATCTTCGGCATCCCCGGGGGGGCGATCCTTCCGGCGTACGACCCGCTCTACGACTCGCGCAAGATCCGGCACATCCTGGTCCGGCACGAGCAGGGCGCCGGGCACGCAGCCCAGGGCTACGCCTCCGCCACCGGCAAGGTCGGTGTCTGCATGGCCACCAGCGGCCCGGGCGCGACCAACCTCGTGACGCCGCTGGCCGACGCCCACATGGACTCCGTGCCGCTCGTCGCGGTGACCGGCCAGGTCGCCAGCGCCGCGATCGGCACCGACGCCTTCCAGGAGGCGGACATCCGGGGCATCACGATGCCGATCACCAAGCACAACTTCCTGGTCACCGACCCCGCCGACATCCCGCGCACGATCGCCGAGGCGTTCTACATCGCCTCGACCGGGCGCCCCGGCCCGGTGCTCGTCGACGTCTCCAAGGATGCGATGCAGCGGCAGACCACGTTCACCTGGCCGACCGAGCTGCTGCTCCCGGGCTACCGCCCGGTCACCCGCCCGCACGCCAAGCAGGTCCGTGAGGCCGCCCGGCTGATCCTGGAGTCCAAGCGCCCGGTCCTGTACGTCGGCGGCGGCACCATCCGCGCCCGGGCGCACCAGGAGCTGCGCGTGCTGGCCGAGCTGACCGGCATCCCGGTGGTCACCACGCTGATGGCCCGGGGCGCCTTCCCCGACAGCCACGTGCAGCACCTCGGCATGCCCGGCATGCACGGCACCGTCGCGGCGGTGGCCGGACTGCAGCGCAGCGACCTGATCATCAGCCTCGGTGCCCGCTTCGACGACCGCGTCACCGGCAACCTGGACTCGTTCGCCCCGCACGCCAAGGTGATCCACGCCGACATCGACCCCGCCGAGATCGGCAAGAACCGGCACGCCGACGTCCCGATCGTGGGGGACTGCCGCGAGGTGATCGCCGACCTGATCGTCGCGCTGCGCGCCGAGATGGAGGCCGGTCACGAGGGGGACTACGAGGCCTGGGTGGCGTTCATCTCCGGGGTGAAGAAGAAGTACCCGCTCGGCTACGACCAGCCCCCGGACGGTTCGCTCTCCCCGCAGTACGTCATCGAGCGCCTCGGCAAGATCGCCGGCCCCGACGCCATCTACACCTCCGGCGTCGGGCAGCACCAGATGTGGGCCGCGCACTTCATCGGCTACGAGAAGCCCGGCACCTGGCTCAACTCCGGCGGCCTCGGCACGATGGGCTACTCCGTGCCCGCCGCCATGGGCGCGAAGGTCGGCTGCCCCGACACCACGGTGTGGTCCATCGACGGCGACGGCTGCTTCCAGATGACCAACCAGGAGCTCGCCACCTGCGCGATCGAGGGCATCCCGATCAAGGTCGCGGTGATCAACAACGAGTCGCTCGGCATGGTGCGGCAGTGGCAGACGCTGTTCTACAACCAGCGCTACTCCAACACCGACCTGCAGTCCAAGCGGATCCCGGACTTCGTGAAGCTGGCCGACGCCTACGGCTGCGTGGGCCTGGCCTGCGACTCGCCGGACGACGTCGACGCCACCATCGACAAGGCCATGCAGATCAACGACGTGCCGGTGGTCGTGGACTTCCGGGTGCACCGCGACGCGATGGTGTGGCCGATGGTCGCCGCCGGCACCAGCAACGACGACATCAAGTTCGCCCGCGACATGGCCCCCGAGTTCGACGAGGACGACGTCTGATGAGCAGGCACACCCTTTCGGTCCTGGTGGAGAACAAGCCCGGCGTGCTGGCGCGCATCGCCGGCCTGTTCAGCCGCCGCGGCTTCAACATCGACTCGCTCGCGGTCGGCCCGACCGAGCACCCCGAGGTCTCCCGGATGACGATCGTGGTCAACGTCGAGGAGTCCCCGCTCGAGCAGGTCACCAAGCAGCTCAACAAGCTGGTCGAGGTGATCAAGATCGTGGAGCTCGAGGGCGCTGCCTCCGTCTCGCGCGAGCTGCTGCTGGTCAAGGTCAAGGCCGACGCGTCCACCCGGGGCCAGGTGCTCGAGGTGGTGCAGCTCTTCAAGGCCAAGGTCGTCGACGTCGCCCCGGACGCCGTCACCATCCAGATCACCGGCAACCAGGACAAGCTCACGGACTTCCTGCGGATCGTGGAGCCCTTCGGGCTCCGCGAGCTCGTGCAGTCCGGGGTGGTCGCGATCGGTCGCGGCAGCCGGTCGATCAGCGACCGCACCCTGCGTCCCGTCCCGGTCGCCGTCCCGGCGCTGACCCCCTCGCCCGACTCAGCCGCCGGCTGAGCCACCCTTGTAACGCGGGGTTATGGACGCGGAAGCAGGCGTACGACGCTGGCAGACCGTCCACCGCCCTGGCAAAGCCAGACGATCCAACGACGAAGGAGAGCCCGACGTGGCTGAGATGTTCTACGACGACGACGCCGACCTGGCCCTGATCCAGGGCCGCAACGTGGCCGTGCTGGGCTACGGCAGCCAGGGGCACGCGCACGCGCTGTCCCTGCGCGACTCGGGGGTCGACGTCCGCGTCGGCCTACCCGAGGGCTCCAAGAGCCGGGCCAAGGCCGAGGCCGAGGGCCTGCGCGTCCTCACCCCGAGCGAGGCCTGCGAGGAGGCCGACCTGATCGTGATCCTCGCGCCCGACCACATCCAGCGCAAGCTCTACACCGAGTCCGTCGAGCCCAACCTCGTCGACGGCGACGCGCTGTTCTTCGGGCACGGCTTCAACATCCGTTTCGGCTACATCGAGCCGCCGGCCGGCGTCGACGTCGCCATGGTCGCGCCCAAGGGCCCCGGCCACCTGGTCCGACGCGAGTACACCGCTGGTCGCGGCGTCCCCGTCCTCGTCGCGGTCGAGAACGACGCCTCCGGCCAGGCCTGGGACCTCGCCCTGGCCTACGCCAAGGGGATCGGCGGCCTGCGCGCCGGCGGCATCAAGACCACGTTCACCGAGGAGACCGAGACCGACCTCTTCGGCGAGCAGGCCGTGCTCTGCGGCGGCATGTCCGAGCTGGTCATGAAGGGCTTCGAGGTGCTCACCGAGGCCGGCTACCAGCCCGAGGTCGCCTACTTCGAGTGCCTGCACGAGCTGAAGCTGATCGTTGACCTGATGTACGAGGGCGGCATCGCCAAGCAGCGCTGGTCGGTCTCCGACACCGCGGAGTACGGCGACTACGTCTCGGGTCCGCGCATCATCGACGACTCGGTGAAGACCCGCATGCAGGACGTGCTCGCCGACATCAAGAACGGCAACTTCGCCCAGCGCTTCATCGAGGACCAGGACAACGGCGGCCCGGAGTTCAAGGAGCTCCGCGCCAAGGGCGAGAAGCACCCGATCGAGGAGACCGGGCGCGACCTGCGCAAGCTGATGGCCTGGGTCAAGGACGACGATTCCGACTACGTCGAGGGCACCGCGACCCGCTGACACCCCCGTCGTACGACGCCGCCCGACCCGGTCCATGCCGACCGGGACGGGCGGCGTTCGCGCATCCGAGCAGACCCCTCCGGGTCGTGGGACGCCACGGGCCGCGGTCCGCCATCGGCTAGAGTGGCCAGCGGCACAGCGTCGTGCACCGTCCGATGGACCCGCACACACCGAGGACCCCCTGTGACCGACCAGACCGTCGTACGACGCCCCGTCGTCCTCATCGCCGAAGAGCTCAGCCCGGCCACGGTCGAGGCCCTCGGACCCGACTTCGAGATCCGCCACTGCGACGGCGCGGACCGCGCCGTGCTGCTGCCCGCACTCGCGGAGGCGGACGCGGTGCTGGTGCGCTCGGCCACCAAGGTCGACGCCGAGGCCCTCGCCGCGGCCCCCCGCCTGAAGGTCGTCGCGCGAGCCGGGGTCGGCCTCGACAACGTCGACGTGAAGGCGGCGACGCAGAGCGGCGTGATGGTCGTCAACGCGCCGACCTCCAACATCGTGTCCGCCGCGGAGCTCGCCGTCGCGCTGATGCTCGCCGCCGCCCGCCACGTCGCGCCGGCCAGTGCCTCGCTCAAGAACGGGGAGTGGAAGCGCAGCAGGTACACCGGGATCGAGCTCTACGAGAAGACCGTCGGCATCGTCGGCCTGGGGCGCATCGGGGTGCTGGTCGCCCAGCGGCTCTCAGCCTTCGGGATGCGGGTGATCGCCTACGACCCCTACGTGCAGGCCGGCCGGGCCGCTCAGATGGGGGTCCGTCTGGTCACGCTCGACGAGCTGCTCGAGCAGTCGGACTTCATGTCGGTGCACCTGCCCAAGACCCCCGAGACGCTCGGCCTCATCGGCGAGGCCGAGCTGGCCCGGGTCAGGCCCCACCTCGTGCTGGTCAACGCGGCCCGCGGCGGCATCGTCGACGAGCACGCGCTGCACCTGGCGATCAAGGAGGGTCGGGTCGCGGCCGCCGGGCTCGACGTCTTCGCGAGCGAGCCGTGCACCGACAGCCCGCTCTTCGAGTTCGAGAACGTCGTCGCCACCCCGCACCTCGGTGCGTCCACCGACGAGGCGCAGGAGAAGGCCGGCATCGCAGTCGCCAAGTCGGTCCGCCTCGCGCTGTCGGGTGAGCTGGTGCCCGACGCGGTCAACGTGCAGGGCGGGGTGATCGCCGAGGACGTGCGTCCCGGCATCCCGCTGACGGAGAAGCTCGGCCGCATCTTCACCGCCCTGGCCGGAGAGGTCGCGCAGCAGCTCGACGTCGAGGTCCGCGGCGAGATCACCCAGTACGACGTCAAGGTGCTGGAGCTGGCGGCGCTCAAGGGCGTCTTCTCCGATGTCGTCGAGGAGTCGGTGTCCTACGTCAACGCCCCGCTGCTCGCGGCCGAGCGCGGCGTCGCCGTACGCCTGGTCACCGAGGGGGAGAGTCCCGACCACCGCAACCTGATCACGTTGCGCGGGACGCTCGCCGACGGGTCGCAGGTCTCGGTGTCGGGCACCCTGGTCGGCATCGGCCAACGTGAGCGGCTCGTCGAGGTCGACGGCTACGAGCTCGACATCGAGCCGACCGAGCACCTGGCGTTCTGCCGCTACCACGACCGCCCGGGCATGGTCGGCACGGTCGGACGCATCCTGGGGGAGGCCCAGGTCAACATCGCGGGCATGCAGGTGGCGCGGGACACCAAGGGGGGCGTGGCCCTGGTCGCGTTGTCGGTCGACTCGGCGGTGCCGGCCGAGGTGCTCGGCGAGATCCAGGCGGCGATCGAGGCGGTCTCGGTGCGCGCGGTCGACCTGTCCGACTGAGCGCCGCTCAGGCCACGACCGGCGAACGGCCCGACGCGCGCCGGTCCTCGTCCGGCGCCTCCGCCCACGCCCGCGCCAGCCGGCGGACCGCCTCGGTGATCGTCGCCGGGGGCAGGGTGTGGGGCAGCCGCACGTGGTGCTCGAGACCGCCCTGCGGGGCGAAGGCCGGACCGGCGGCGAGGTACAGCCCGTGCCGCTCGGCGGCGACGCTCAACGCCGATGACAGCGGCGCGGGCAGCCGGCACCACAGGGACAGCCCGCCGTGTCCCGGCGTCACGCGCCAGTCGGGGAGCTCGGTGGCCAGTGCGTCGAGCAGCGCCTGACGGGAGGCGCCGAGCGCCGCGCGGTGGTGTCGCCGGATCGCCGGCTCGTCCTCCAGCATCCGCAGCAGGGCGAGCTGCTCGAGCAGCGGCGAGGCCAGGTCGAGGCTGAGCCGGGCGGCGGTGACCGGCCGGACCAGGGCCGTCGGAACCCGCAGCCAGCCGATCCGCAGCCCGGCCCAGAAGCCCTTGCTGGCGCTCCCCACCGTGACCGCCTCGGGGTCGTGCACGGCGAACGGCTCGGGCATCACGACGTCGTCGAGCGCCAGGTCGACCATCGACTCGTCGACCACCGGGACGACGCCCGCGCGGGCGAGCGTCCGGGCGACGCGCTCGCGGACGTCGTCGGCCATCAGGGCGCCCGTCGGGTTGTGGAAGTCCGGGATCAGGTAGGCCATCCGCAGCCGGGGCGCCCTCGCCTGGGCGACCACCGCCTCCTCGTCCCAGCCGTGCTCCAGGTCGACGCCGACGCTGACCAGGCGCGTCCCGCGCGCCGCGAGCGTGGTCAACGGGTTGGGGTAGGTCGGCGACTCGACGAGCACCCGGTCGCCGGGGCGGGTCAGGGTCTGCGCCGCGACCGCGACCCCGGCGAGCGCACCGCCCACGACGACCACCTGGTCCGGGCTGGTCGCCAGACCGCGGTCGGCGTACCGCTGCGCGATGGCCTCCCGCAGGGCCGGCAGCCCGGTCGGGTAGTAGCCGCTGCCGCTCAGGTAGGCCGGCAGCTCCTCGACGGCGCCGTGGTAGGCCCCCAGCGTGCCGGGAGGGGCGGTGGGCGTCGCGATGGTCAGGTCGATGCTGTCCTCGGCGCTGCCCCGCACCATCAGCAGGTGGTCGGTGCGACCGGCCCGGTTGACCGGGAGCCGCGCGACGCTGCCCGACCCCTGCCGGGACTCCAGGTAGGCCTGCTCGCGCAGCACGTCGTAGGCGCGGCTGACCGTCGTACGGCTGATCCCGAGCTCGGCGGTGAGTGCGCGCTCGCTGGGCAGCCGAGCGCCGACAGGCACCCGTCCGTCGCTGATCACCAGCCGCACGGCGTGCGCCAGGGAGAGGTACGCCGGGCCCGCGCCGTCCAGCGCCGGACGGAGCAGGGTCGCCAGCCGGGAGGTCGAGACAGGGGAGGGCACGAGGCCACTCTCGCAGAAGTGGCTCTTCAGAAACAGGCCACTTGGCGACACCCTGGTGCCATGTCCGTGCACGCGCCCGCCGTCCCCGTCCCGCCGAGCGTCGAGCTGGGGCCGTGGGAGCAGCTGCGGGCCGGACGGCTCGGACGGCGGCTGCCGCAGCTGTTCCTCGGCCTGGTGCTGTACGGCGCCTCGCTGGCGTTCATGGTCCGCGCGGGTCTCGGCCTGGCACCCTGGGACGTGCTGCACTCCGGGGTGGCCGGGCTGATCCCCCTCACGCTCGGGCAGGTGGTCGTCGCGATGAGCTTCGTGGTGCTGCTGCTCTGGATCCCGCTGCGCGAGCGACCCGGGCTGGGCACGGTGGCCAACAGCCTGGTCGTGGGCTTCTCGGCCGACGGCACGCTCGCCCTGCTGGACCAGCCGGCGGCCCTGGGGCTGCGGATCGCGCTGATGGTCGGTGGCGTGGTGCTGTGCGCCGCCGCGACGGCGATGTACATCGGCTCGCAGCTGGGCCGCGGGCCGCGCGACGGGCTGATGACCGGCCTGGTCCGCCGCACCGGCGTCTCGGTGCGCATCGTGCGCACCGGCATCGAGCTCACCGTGGTCCTGCTCGGGTGGCTGCTCGGCGGCGCCGTCGGACTCGGCACCGTGGTGTTCGCGCTGGCCATCGGCCCGCTGGTGCAGCCGATGCTGCCGTGGTTCGTCGTCGAGCTGAGGGCGCCTGAGGAGCGCTGAGCCGGCTCAGCGCTTGGTGGCGATCAGCACCGAGGCGTCGGCGGCCACCATCACCTCGGCGGTGGTGAACCGATCGTCGGTCAGCCACCGCTCGCGGAGCTCGTCGACGCGACCGGCGAAGACGGGCGGCCAGGACGCACACGGCGTGAAGTCGTCGAGCACGACGACCCCGCCGGGCTCGACCAGGTCGACGATGGCGTCCGGGCCGCTGTCCTTGGGCTCGCGGCTGTCCAGGAACAGCAGGGAGTAGGGGCCCTTGTCGAGCAGGGTCGACCAGTCGGCGGCGAGCACCTCGACCTGGTCGTCGTCGGCGAAGATCGTCGCCGCGCCGTCGGCCAGCTTGGCGTCGAGCTCGGCGGTCAGGATGTGCGCGTCCTCGCGGATTCCGCTGCGCAACCAGGCGGTGCCCACGCCGCAGCCGGTGCCGAACTCCGCGAGCGTCCCGGTGCGGGTGGCGGCCAGCGTGGCGAGAAGCCGCCCGGTCTCGTTGCGGCAGAACGACACGTAGCCGCTGCGTCGCGAGACGTCGAATGCGCGCCGTACGACGTCCGGAAGGTCGGGAGGGGCGCTCATGGGGGGAGTGTGTCACGGGCCCTCGGACCGTCCATCCCGCGGGATGTCGTCTCACATCGCGGAAACCTCGCGACATGCCCACCGAAGCGAGCGCTCCGCGGGTTAGTCTGACCGAATCATGCGGACGTTCTTCGTACTTATCGAGCGCCGCGGCGAGGCCTCTGCGTAAGGCCACCTCGTCGCGGTGGTCGGCAGTGCGTGCTCACTGTCCAGGTCTTACGAAGAACCTCCGCAGCGAGTGAAGCAGCCGATCGAGCCGCTTCCGAGATCCACCTCCCGTCCGACGCGCAACCCGTGTCCGGGATCTGTTCCTCCACCGCTGGCCGCGGAGCCAGACGCGCCCCGACCCTCGCACCCCGTCGGCGCGGCGCGTCCCGACCGGCACCACCCCGCAGACCACACCAGATGGAGATGTTTTCCCGTGTACGACATGTACCCCGAGTGGGGCCCCAACCGGCACAGCGAGCACCACGAGCAGGCCCTGGTCAGCGTCCAGACCGGACTCGACCTGCGAGACAACGGCGGCCAGCGGCCGGACGACAACTAGAGTCCGGCGCGTGACGCAGCCCCCGACAGCACAGCAGCCCCAGACGCTCCAGCTCGCCGTCATCCCCGGAGACGGGATCGGTCCGGAGGTCACCGCCGAGGCACTCAAGGTGCTCGAGGCCGTGGCCCCGGCCCACGGCGGCGGGGTCAAGTTCGAGTCCACCCGCTACGACCTCGGCGCGGAGCGGTACCTCGCGACCGGCGAGGTGCTGCCCGACACCGTGCTCTCCGAGATCCGGGAGCACGACGCGATCCTGCTCGGCGCGGTGGGCGGCAGGCCCGGGGACCCGAACCTCCCTCCCGGCATCCTGGAGCGGGGGCTGCTGCTGCGGCTGCGCTTCGCCCTCGACCACTACGTCAACCTGCGGCCCTCCCGCATCTTCCCGGGCGCCGTGTCGCCGCTCGCCGACCCCGGTGAGGTCGACTTCGTGGTCGTCCGCGAGGGCACCGAGGGCCCGTACGTCGGCAACGGGGGCGCCCTGCGCGTCGGCACGCCGCACGAGATCGCGACCGAGGTCAGCGTCAACACCGCCTTCGGCGTGGAGCGCGTCGTCCGCGACGCCTTCGCCCGGGCGCAGAGGCGCCGCCGGAAGCTCACGCTCGTGCACAAGACCAACGTGCTCACGCACGCCGGTGCCGTGTGGTCGCGACTGGTCGGCGAGGTCGCACCGGAGTTCCCGGACGTCGACGTCGACTACCTGCACGTCGACGCGGCCACGATCTTCCTGGTCACCGACCCGGCGCGCTTCGACGTGATCGTCACCGACAACCTGTTCGGCGACATCCTGACCGACCTCGCGGCCGCCATCACCGGCGGCATCGGGCTCGCGGCCAGCGGCAACGTGAACCCCGACCGCACGGCGCCCAGCATGTTCGAGCCGGTGCACGGCTCGGCGCCCGACATCGCCGGGCAGCAGAAGGCCGACCCCACCGCCGCGATCCTGTCGACAGCGCTGCTGCTGGAGCACCTCGGCCTCGACGAGGCGGCCCGTGCCGTCGAGGACGCCGTCGTGGCCGACCTGGCCGCGCGGACGCCCGGGGCCCCACGCAGCACGTCCGAGGTGGGCGACGCCGTCGCCGCCCGCGTCGTCGGCTGAGCGCTCCAGCACCCTGCTCGCACTCCTCGGAGGTCGGATACCGTGCACTCCATGCCGAACAGCTCCCTCCCGATCGAGGTCACGCCGTCGACCAGCCCGGTCGGCGACGACCGGCTCGCGGAGATCCTCGCCGCCCCCGGCTTCGGCCTCCACTTCACCGACCACATGTTCCAGGCCGAGTGGACGCCCACCGAGGGCTGGTACGACGCCCGCGTCACGCCGTACGCCCCCCTCACGCTCGACCCGGCCACCGCCGTCCTGCACTACGCGCAGGAGATCTTCGAGGGCATGAAGGCCTACCGCCACGAGGACGGCTCGGTGTGGACCTTCCGCCCGGAGGAGAACGCCGCACGCCTGGTGCGCTCCGCGCAGCGCCTCGCCCTGCCCGAGCTGCCGGTCGCGGACTTCATCGCCTCGGTCGACGCCCTGGTCGCCGCCGACGAGCGCTGGGTGCCGGAGGCCGCGGGGGAGAAGAGCCTCTACATCCGGCCGTTCATGTTCGCCTCCGAGAAGTTCCTCGGGGTGCGGCCCAGCCAACACGTCAGCTACCTCGTGATCGCCTCGCCGGCCGGCGCCTACTTCGCCAAGGGGCTCACGCCCGTCCGCATCTGGCTGTCGGAGGACTACACCCGCGCGGGTCGGGGTGGCATGGGCGCGGCGAAGACCGGCGGCAACTACGCCAGCTCGCTGGTCGCGCAGCAGGAGGCCATCGAGCAGGGCTGCGACCAGGTGGTGTTCCTCGACGCCGCCGAGGGCAGGTTCGTCGAGGAGCTCGGCGGCATGAACCTCTACTTCGTCCACGACGACGGCACGATCGTCACGCCCGAGCTGTCCGGCACGATCCTCGAGGGCATCACCCGCAGCTCGATCCTCGAGCTGTGCGGCAAGCTCGGGCACGCCGTGCAGGAGCGCAGGTTCACGATCGACGAGTGGCGCGACGGCGTCACGTCCGGCCGGATCACCGAGGTCTTCGCCTGCGGCACCGCCGCGGTCGTCACCCCGGTGGGTGCGTTGAAGTGGCGCGGCGGGGCGACGACGCCGGTCGAGGAGACCGGCCCGGTCACCTCGCAGGTGCGCCAGGCGCTCGTCGACATCCAGTACGGCCGCGCCGAGGACACCTTCGGCTGGATGCACCGCGTCGTCTGACTTCCCGCGGTAGCGCTCGGACATGCACTCGGCGCCGGGACCGGCCGCTCCCAGGCGGGAGACGGGCCGGACCGGCGCCGAGTGCATGTCCGAGTGGTTGCTCAGGCGGCGGCGGCGTCCCGATCCTGGGAGGGACGGCCGAGCTCGGAGACCGTGCCGACCACCGTGCGGGGCAGCCTGCTCGCGACCGCGGCCTGCGCCTTGGCGGCGAAGTCGTTGGGCAGCGAGAGCCGGATGACCTTCTTCCACGCGGAGCCGACCTGGCGGGGCAGCGAGCCGGTGACGTAGGGCAGGTCGTAGGCGGCGAAGATCGCCTGCACCTGCGGGGCGATCTCCGCGTAGCGGTTGCTCGGCAGGTCGGGGAACAGGTGGTGCTCGACCTGGTGCGAGAGGTTGCCGGTCATGAAGTGCATCGCCTTGCTCCCGCTGATGTTCGCGGAGCCGAGCATCTGGCGGAGGTACCACTCGCCGCGCGTCTCACCGGTGATGGAGCGACGCTCGAAGGTCTGCACGCCCTCGGGGAAGTGGCCGCACATGATGACCGAGTGCGTCCACAGGTTGCGGACCAGGTTGGCGGTCGCGTTGGCGCCGAGCGTCGTCAGGAACGACGGGCCGGACAGCAGCGGGTGGACGAGGTAGTCCTTGGTCATCTGGCCGCGGATCTTCTTCAGCGTGACCGCGGCGCGGGCCTTGAACTCGGGGCTGCTGCGACGCTTCTTGGTCGCGAGGTTCTTGCCGAGCTCGAGGTCGTAGGCCGCGATGCCGTACTCGAAGAAGCAGGCGTTGATGAAGTTCCACACCGGCTGGGCGAGGTAGAACGGCACCCAGCGCTGGTCCTCGTCGACGCGCATGATGCCGTAGCCGAGGTCGTTGTCCTTGCCGATGACGTTCGTGTAGGTGTGGTGCAGCTCGTTGTGCGAGTGCTTCCACTGCTCCGAGGGGGAGGCGTTGTCCCACTCCCAGGTGGTGGAGTGGATCTTCGGGTCACGCATCCAGTCCCACTGGCCGTGCATGACGTTGTGGCCGATCTCCATGTTCTCGATGATCTTGGCGACCGCGAGGCCGGCGGTGCCGACGACCCAGGCCGGCGGGAACAGCGAGACCAGCAGGATCGCGCGGCTGCCGAGCTCCAGCTTGCGCTGGGCGTCGATCACCCTGCGGATGTAGGCCGCGTCGGCCTCTCCGCGCGAGTCGACGATGGACTGGCGGATGGCGTCGAGCTCGACGCCGATCTGCTCGATGTCCTCCGGGCTGAGGTGCGAGGTCGGGTTGTCGGACTCGGGCTTCTTCTGCAGGACGGTCATGGTGTCTCCTTCAGGGAGGTCGAGGAGCGGGAAGTGAACGGGTCAGTGGTCGAGGTCGCAGCTGCCGGCTGCGGCGTTGATGCAGGTCTGCACCTTCACGCCGTCGCCGGGCACCGCGGTGGTGATCTCTCCGGTGCGGAGGTTGCGCACGGCGCCTTCGCGCATCGGCAGCACGCAGCCCATGCAGATGCCCATCCGGCAGCCGCTGGGCATCAGCACCCCGGCGCTCTCGGCGGCGTCCAGGATGGGGGTGGCGCCGTCGGCCTCGATCTCGGCGCCGTTCCTGGTGAACCGGACCGTGCCGCCGTCGCCGACGACGAGGTCGGTCAGTCGGAACTGCTCGGTGAGCAGCTCCAGGCCGCGGCCGTCGTGGTGGGTCTGCAGCGCGTCGAGCAGGCCGGCCGGGCCGCAGGCCAGCGTGACGCGCTCGTCGAGGTCGGGCACCAGGGTGGCGAGGTCGTCGACATCCAGGACGCCGTGCTCGTCGTCGTAGCGCGCGACGAGCCGGATCAGGCCGGCCTCGTCGAGCGAGCGGAGGTTGCGGATGAAGATGGAGTCGGGCTCGCTCGGCGCGACGTGCACCACCACGACGTCGTACGACGTCGAGCGGTCCAGCCACACGGCGCCGGACTCGGCGACCGGGAACAGGTTGCGCAGCATCCCGATCACAGGCGTGACACCGGAGCCGGCCGTGACGAAGAGGAACTTGCCGCCCTCGGTCGGCAGCACGAACTCGCCGGCGGCCTGCTCGAGGTGGACGAGCGTGCCGGGACGGGCACGACGCACCAGGTGGGTGCTGACCAGGCCGTCGGGGACGGCCTTGACGGTGATCGAGATCAGCCCGTCGGCGCGGGGGCCGTGGGTCAGGGAGTAGGCGCGCCACTGGCGGATGCCGTCGACGTCGATGCCGATGCGGACGTACTGGCCGGGCACGTGCCCGGCCCAGTCGGCGCCGGGCTTGATCACGATCGTCGCGGCGTCGGCCGTCTCGGGCTGGACGTCGACGATCCGGCCGCGCAGGTCCGCCCCGGAGCGGAGCGGGTCGAAGAGGTCGAGGTAGTCCGCGGGAAGCAGTGGCGTCGTGGCGCGCTCGGCGATCCGGGTCAGCCGGGACCGCAGGCTGCGGGCGTGCTGCGCCTCGGCGTTGATGGCCTCGGCGGCTTCGCGGGTCTGAAGAGTGCTGCTCATGGAACAACTATGACTGGCACCGGAGGGTAAGATCATGGCCGGACCGGGTGAATCCACCCGGCCCTTTTGTTCAGGGAGAACAACCGATGGCTGATTCGGTGGGGTCTGACGTGGCGAGCGCCACAGCGCGCGGCGCGGCAGCGCTGCAGATCGACGACACGGTGCTGCGGGTGCTGCGCGACCGGCTGCCGGATGTGGCGATGCAGACGGTCGCGGCGGTGACGCGGGAGGTGCCGAGCTACACCGGAGCGCTCAGCGGCTCGATGGGCCGCAACATCGAGGCCGCGGTGCAGATGGCGCTGGCCGGCTTCCTCAAGCTGGCCGGCGGCGAGCGGGGCTCGGACCCCAGCACGCCGCTCGGGTCGACCCTCGAGGGCGCCTACGCCCTCGGTCGGGGCGAGGCCCGCAGCGGGCGGACGATGGACGCGTTGCTCGCCGCCTACCGGGTCGGCGCCCGGGTCTCCTGGCGCGAGCTGGCCGGGGCCGCCCAGGTCGCCGGCGTCGGCGCCACCACGATGGCGCAGTTCGCCGAGCTGGTCTTCGCCTACATCGACGAGGTGTCCGCGGCCAGCGTCGCGGGTCACACCGACGAGCTGTCGACGAGCGGCCGGGTGCGCGAGCGCTACCGGGAGAGGCTGGGCCAGCACCTCCTGGCCGGCGCCGGGGACGAGGCGCTGGCCAGCGCCGCCGAGCGCGCCGACTGGCCGGTCCCGACGACGCTGACCGCGGTGCTGCTGCCCGCGGCGCAGGTGCGGGGCGTGGTGGCCTCGCTGAGCCCCGACACCCTCCAGGTCGGGGAGGACCTCCCCGGACGCGAGGCCGAGCGCGCCCAGCCGTTCTCGCTGCTGCTCGTGCCCGACGTCGGCGGGTCCGGCCGCCGACACCTGCTGCGGGTGCTCGCGGGACGGCACGCGGTGGTCGGGCCGGCCCGGCCCTGGCACGCCGCGCGGGCGTCGTACGACCGGGCGGTCGCCGTGGCCGCGCTCGCGGACCCTCCGGACGAGGGAGCCCCCCTGGACTCCGAGCGGCACCTGGTCGACCTCGTCGTCGCCGCCGACGCGGAGGCGCTGGCCGACCTGCGTCGGGAGGCGCTGGCACCGCTCGAGACGCTCAAGCCCGCCGCTCGGGAGAAGCTCGTCGAGACGCTGCGGGCGTGGTTGCTGCACCAGGGCCGCCGCGACGAGGTCGCCGCCGAGCTGCACGTGCACGCCCAGACGGTCCGTTACCGGATGGGTCAGCTGCGCGAGCTGTACGGCGAGCGGCTCGACGACCCGGAGACGGTGCTCGCCCTCGTCGTCGCGCTGCACCGGCTGCCGGCTCCCGACGGCGCGTAGCCCGCACCCGTCCCGGGAGCCGGGGAAACGCCACAGGCTCGGATACCGTGGTGCGGTGGCGAAGCAGCAGTCCCTCCCGCCGGTGGGACACCGGGGGGCTCCTGCGGAGCCGTGGGTCGGCTGCTACCGGCTGCTCACCAAGATCGGCGAGGGCGGCATGGGGGTTGTCCACCTCGCGCAGGGCCCGGACGGCCGCCGGGTGGCCCTCAAGGTGCTGCGTCCGAGCATCATCGGCGACGACGAGGCCCGCGAACGGCTCGCCCAGGAGGTCTCGTCGCTGCGGCGGGTGACCAGCCCGCGGATCGCTGAGGTCATCGACGCCGACCCCTGGGGGGAGACGCCGTACGTCGCCACCCGCTACGTCCCGGGCCTGAGCCTGCACGAGCACGTACGCCGGGAGGGGCCGATCCTGGGCCCTGACCTGCGGTACTTCGCGGCCGGTCTCGCCGAGGCGCTGATCGCCGTGCACCAGGTCGGGGTGCTGCACCGCGACGTCAAGCCGTCCAACGTGCTGCTCGAGGGCCGCGCCCCGGTGCTGATCGACTTCGGTCTCGCCCGGCTGGCCGAAGACCCGCGGCTGACCCACACCGGCTGGCTGCTCGGCACGCCCGGCTACCTCGCACCGGAAATCCTCTACGGCGACGACGCCTCGACCGCCTCCGACGTGCACTCGTGGGCCGCGACCGTGGTGTTCGCCGCGACCGGCCGCCCGCCGTTCGGCACCGGACCGGCGATGGCGATCATGGACCGGGTCCGTCGCGGCGAGCACGACCTGTCGGCGGTGCCGCCGGCGCTGCTGCCCCTGGTGCGCGCCTGCCTGGCACCCGATCCGGCCGACCGTCCCGGGACCGCTGCCGTGCTGGCCGCGCTGCGAGGAGCGACGCCGGCCGGCGCGGACCGCCGCCCGGTCCGCGACGACGCGACGATGCCCTTCGCGCTGTCGGACCCCGACATCGCCGACGAGGACCGGACGGACCTGCTGTCGGGCTCGGCGCCGGGCTCGGCCGCCCCCACCCCGACCACGCCGCTCACGACGGCGACCGCAGTGGCTCCGTCCGCGCTGCAGCCCGCCCGTGCGCCCTACAGGGAGCCGCCGCCACCCCGCACCCCGCCGGGGCAGCCGGCCGACGAGCGCCCGCCGCTGGTGTCGCCGGACGCCTGGCGGCCCGCGCCCCGGGGGGTGCCGAGGCTGCAGCGCGGCCTGCTGCTGACCGGGCTGTTCGCCGCCACCACGGTCGGCTTCGCCCTGGCGCCCTACCTGGCGCTGATGGTGCTCACCGTGCTCGCGCTCCTCATCCGCACCGTGTCGTGGACGACGGATGCGGCGCGCGAGCGTCAGCACCTGCGCGGACGGCGCCGGTGGTACGACGGCGCGCTCACCGTGCTGAGCTCACCGTGGTACCTCGTCGTCGCCACGGCCGGCACGGTGATGCTGATGCTCTGGGCGACGCTCGTGGCGTTCGCCGGCGGGTTCGGCTACGCCCTCTTCGGGCTCCCGCTGGTCCCCGGGCTGCTGCTGATGGGTGCGCTGCTGACGATCTCGCTGTGGTGGGGCCCGGGCTCGCGTCGGCTGCGCAGCCCGACCCGGCGCGTGCTGCTCGCGGTGTCCTGCCGAGCCTGGCTCGGCTGGACCGGGGTGCTGCTGGTCGCCGCACTCGCAGCCCTGTGCAGCGCCGCACTCGTCTCGGGCGGTGTCACCTGGGAGCCGCAGCCCGGTCCGCCCTGGCGGTCGGGCACGCTGCTCGGCCGTGTCCTGGCCTGGCTCTGAGGCGACGCACGACACGAGCGATATGACGGGTTCGTCGGTTGCCCGTCGGCGCGGGGAGTGCGGGCACTACCGTGAGGAGGTGCCGCTGCGCCTCCGTCTCCTCGTGCTGTTCGCGGTGCTGGCGTCCATCGTGGTCGGCGCGGCGATCGTGGTGTCGTCGGCGCTGGGTCGCCTCGAGCAGACCCGCGGCCTGATCACCGAGGTGCTGCAGCCGGCGAGCGTGGAGAGCCGGTCGCTGCTGGTGTCGCTGGTCGACCAGGAGACAGGTGCGCGCGGCTACGTCCTGACGGGCGACGAGACCTTCCTGGTGCCCTACACCCAGGGGCGCCGGACCTTCGAGGACCGGCTGCGCGGGCTGCGGGACGGCTTCGCCGACGATGCCGAGCTGCAGTCGTCGCTGAACCGCGTCGAGGAGGCCGCCGCCACGTGGGTGCGGGTCGGTGCCGAGCCCGAGATCGAGGCCCGCCGCACCGGCGGGCGGGCGGCCGCGGACCGGCTCGTCGACGCGCGCCAGGGCAAGACGGCCTTCGACGACGTCCGGCGCAGGGTCGCGGACCTGCAGCGGCTGATCGACGAACGCTCGGTCGCGGCCCAGGCCCGCGCGTCCGCCGACCTCGCGGAGCTGCGGGTCACCGTGCTGGGCAGCCGCGCGCTGCTGCTGGCGGTGCTGGTGCTCAGCGCCCTGCTGCTGCGCAGCTGGGTGCTCGCCCCGGTGCAGCGGCTGCGCGCCAGCATGCGCCGGGTGTCCGGCGGCGACCTCGGCTCGGAGGTGGTGGTCGACGGCCCTCCCGAGGTCGCCGCGATCGGAGCGGACGCGGAGAGCATGCGACGCCGGATCCTCAGCGAGCTCGAGGTCGCGCGCTCGGCCACGGAGGCTCTCAGCCAGCACAGCCCGGTGGTCGTGGGGCTGCGGCGCGAGCTGGCCTCGCGGGGGACACCCGCCGCGACCGGTCTCGACATTGCGGGGGTGATGCTCGCCGCCGAGGGGGTGCTGGCCGGCGACTGGTGGGAGGCGCTGCTGCGACCCGACGGCAGCACCGCGCTGGTCGTCGCCGACGTGTCCGGGCACGGTGCCGAGGCCGGGCTGGTGGCCCTCCGGTTCAAGCAGCGCATCACCGCCCTCCTCGACAGCGACCTGGACCTCGGTACGGCGTTCGGCATCGCCGCACAGCGACCCGACGACGACGTCGAGCGCTTCCTGTCCTGCCTGCTCGTCGTGGTCGACCCCCAGGCTCGGCAGGTGTCGTGGATCAACGCCGGGCACCCCCCGGCGCTGCTCGTCTCCCGGGACGGCGACGTCATCGTCGAGCTGCACCCCACGGGTCCGCTGATCAGCTCTGTCACCAGCGGCTGGGAGGTCGACACCGCGCCGATCACCCGGCGCGACATGCTCCTGGTCTGCACGGACGGGGTGCTCGAGGCCCGCAACCGCGACGGGGAGGAGTTCGGCGCCGAGGGTGTGCTCGGGGTGCTGCGACGGCTGCGTCGCTGGTCGCCCCAGGAGGCGGTCGCGGAGTGCAGCGAGGCCGTGCGGCAGTTCGCGGTCGACGTACGACGCGACGACGTCACCTTCGTGGCCGTCGCGCTCGCCGACGCCTGAGCCGGACGGCCCGACCGCATCGCGAGAACGGGTTCCACGCTCGCGGCATCGGTGGCAGAGTGGGCGACGTGCAGCACCGCTCGACGATTATCAGCTAGCGCGCCGGGACACCCGACGCGCTGACCTCTCGTACTCCACGGGAGGTCTTTTTGTTGCCCCACCGACTCCGACCGGCAGGACTCAGATGAGTGCGGACCAGCAGTTCCACGTCTACGACACGACGCTGCGCGATGGTGCGCAGCAGGAGGGTCTCACCCTCACCGTCGCCGACAAGCTGGCGATCGCGCGGCAGATCGACGGGCTCGGCGTCGGCTACATCGAGGGCGGCTGGCCGGGCGCCAACCCCAAGGACACGGAGTTCTTCCGGCGCGCGCAGACCGAGCTCGACCTGCGCCACGCGACGCTCGCGGCGTTCGGAGCCACGCGCCGCGCCGGCGTGAGGGCCGCCGACGACCCGCTGGTCGCCGCGCTGCGCGACAGCGGCGCCGGCGTCGTGACCCTGGTGGCGAAGTCCCACGACCGGCACGTCGAGCTGGCCCTGCGCACCACCCTGGAGGAGAACCTCGCGATGGTGCGCGACACGGTGACCCACCTGCGGGCCGAGGGTCAGCGCGTGTTCCTGGACGCCGAGCACTTCTTCGACGGCTACCGCGACAACCGCGACTACGCGCTCGAGGTGCTGCGCGAGGCGTTCGACGCCGGCGCCGAGGTCGTCGCGCTCTGCGACACCAACGGCGGCATGCTGCCCTCGTGGGTCGGCGACGTGGTCGACGACGTGATCGAGACGACGGGAGTCCGCGTCGGCATCCACTGCCACAACGACACCGGCTGCGCGGTGGCGAACACCCTGGCCGCGGTGGACGCGGGCGCCACCCACGTGCAGGGCACCCTCAACGGCTACGGCGAGCGCACCGGCAACGCCGACCTGGTCACCGTCGTGGCCAACCTCGAGCTCAAGCTGGGACGCGACGTGCTGCCCGCGGGCCAGCTGCGCGACGCGACGCGGATCGCGCACGCGGTCGCGGAGGTGACGAACTTCCCGCCCGCGTCGCGCCAGCCGTACGTCGGCACGAGCGCCTTCGCCCACAAGGCCGGGCTGCACGCCAGCGCGATCAAGGTCGACCCCAGCCTCTACCAGCACATGGATCCCGTCGGCGTCGGCAACGACATGAGGCTGCTCGTCTCCGACATGGCCGGCCGGGCGACCATCGAGCTCAAGGGTGCCGCGCTCGGCTTCGACCTCGGCGGTGACAAGGAGCTGATCACCCGGATCACCCACCGCGTCAAGGACCTCGAGGCGCAGGGCCACACGTTCGAGGCGGCCGACGCGTCGTTCGAGCTGCTGCTCGTCGAGGAGGTCGAGGGCGCCCGTCCGTCGTACTTCGAGGTGGAGTCCTGGCGCGTGATCACCGACTCCCGTCCGGGGGAGGAGGAGGCGGTGTCCGAGGCGACCATCAAGCTGCTCGCCGGCGGGGCCCGGATCATCACGACCGGCGAGGGCAACGGCCCCGTCAACGCGTTGGACCAGTCGCTGCGGGACGCGATCGGCCAGGCCTACCCGGAGGTCGCGAAGTTCGAGCTGATCGACTACAAGGTGCGGATCCTCGACCAGGGCCACGGCACGGACGCCGTGACCCGGGTGCTGATCGAGACCACCGACGGGGAGTCGAGCTGGGTGACCGTCGGGGTCGGTCACAACGTGATCGAGGCCTCCTGGGGCGCGCTGGTCGACGCGGTGACCTACGGCCTGCGTCGGCACGCCGCCACCGCGTAGCCTCACCGGATGGTCGACGACGTGGAAGACGAGCGGGCCGCCCGGGCCAACGAGCTCGCGGCCCGGTTCCTGCTGCACTACGTGCGGCGCGACCTGCCCGCGATGGTGAGCACCGTCCGGGAGGGTGGCGCTGACTCGCTGATGTTCGCGATGGGGATGGGCTCGATCATCTCGACGTTCGCCGAGCAGACCCTCGGACCGAAGTTCCTGGAGGACTGGCTCGACGAGGTGGCCGACAGCGCGACCGACCCGGACGGGCCCGGCTGAGTCAGCCGAGCCAGACCGCCTTGACCTGCTCGAGCGCGGCAGCGGCCTGCGCGTAGCCGGCCTCCGCCGAGACGCCGCGCCGGGCCGGGTCGAGCACGTTGCCGCCGATGGCGGCCAGCGACTGTGCGTCCGGGGTGATGCTGGTCGTTGCGCGCGCGCCGGTGCGGGCCAGCTGGGTGTCGATCGCGTGGTGCTTGGAGAAGGACCTCGACAACGGCGCGAGGACCACGACCCGGTCGGCACCCCGTGCGACGTCGGCGTTCGCAGCCGAGCGGACGCCGCCGTCGACGTACCGGTGACCGGCGACCGTGATCGGCGGCCACACCATGGGTACGGCGCAGCTGGACGCGACCGCGTGCAGGAGGTCGACCTCACCGTGCCGGTCGAGGACCACGAAGGCACCGGTGTCGGCGTCGACCACAGCGACCCGCAGATCACGGTCCGGCCAGACGTCCGTGGGCAGCCGCTCGCGGAACACCTGCAGGCGCGCTGCCTCCGGCACCGCACCGGCACGCCGGGCCGCCCTGATCGCGGCGTGCCCGAGCCGTCGCCGCCTGGCGGCACCGCTGCCCGGCGCCAGCATGGTCACGGCCCAGGTGAGCGTCGCGCGGGTGCCGAAGACCGCCCCGATCTCACCGACCGGGTCCGCCAGCTGCGCGGCGTACAGGTCGGCCAGCGAGGTCCCGGACGTCAGCTGCGCGCCGACGACGGACCCGGCGGACGTGCCGATGACCGTGTCGGCCTCGCCGAGGTCGACGCCCGCCTCGTGCAGTCCGTGGAGCAGACCGATCTCCCAGGCGATACCGGTGATGCCGCCGCCGCCGAGGACGAGTGCGCTGCTCATCCGCACACCCTAGGGCTAGGTTCTCGCCATGGCCGAGCTGCACGACCTGACCGCTCTCGAGCAGGGAGCCGCCGTGCGGGCGGGTGAGGTGTCGCCGCCGGAGCTGGTGGAGCACTACCTGGAGCGGGTCGAGCGCCGATCCGCTGCCGTCGGCGCATTCGTGACCGTGACGGGGGCGCTGGCCCGCAGGCAGGCCGCGTTGGCGGCATCCGGGGTCGGGGACACGTCCTCGCCGCTCTACGGCGTGCCGACCGCCGTCAAGGACCTCAACGCCACCGCCGGGGTGGAGACCCAGTTCGGCTCGGCCACCATGCGCGGTCACGTCCCCGAGGTGTCCGACGAGGTGGTGACCCGGATCGAGGCGGCCGGGCTGATCAGCCTCGGCAAGACCAACACCCCGGAGTTCGGGTCGCCCTGCTACACCGAGCCGGACGTGGCGCCGCCGGCCCGCACGCCGTGGGACCTCGCCCGGACGGCCGGCGGGTCGAGCGGTGGCGCGGGCGCCGCCGTCGCCGCCGGACTCGTCCCCGTCGCGCAGGGCTCGGACGGTGGCGGGTCGATCCGGATCCCCGCGGGCTGCTGCGGCCTGGTCGGCCTCAAGCCGTCGCGCGGCCGGGTCAGCGGCGCTCCGATGTACGGCGACCCGGTCGGTCTCTCCACGGCGGGCCCGATCGCCCGGACCGTCCGCGATGCCGCAGCCCTGCTCGACGTGCTGGCGGGACGGGCCGTCGGCGATCCGTCGTGGGCACCGGAGCCCGCGGGGACGTTCCTCGCGTCCTGCGACGACGAGCCGCACCGGCTGCGGGTCGCGCGGTTCCGGACGCCGGTGATCGCCGACGTGCCGGTGCACCCCGACTGCATCGCGGCCTACGAGTCGGCGACGGCGCTGCTGGTGGCGCTGGGCCACGACGTCGAGGAGATCGACGTACCCCTGCCGCCGGAGGTGGTCGGCACCTTCGAGACGTGCTGGGCGGTGCTGACCGCGCTGTCCGTCCCGCCGCCCGGCACGGAGCATCTGCTGCGTCCCCTGACGCGCTGGCTGGGCGACCGTGGCCGGGCGGTGAGCGGCCCGGAGTTCGGGCTGGCGATCGGGGAGCTGCGGCGGATCGCGGCGCGCGCGCTGACCCGGCTGGCGCCGTACGACGTGGTCCTCACCCCGACGCTCGCGCAGCCACCGGCGCGGATCGGTGAGCTCCGCGACGACGCGGACCCCGCGCGCGACTTCGAGAACCAGAAGGCCTTCACCCCCTGGACGTCCGCGTGGAACGTCACCGGGATGCCGGCGGTGTCGCTGCCCCTGCACCACGCCGGCGGGCTCCCCATCGGGGTGATGCTGGCAGCCCGGCCCGGCGAGGACGCGCTGCTGCTCGCGCTGTCGGCCCAGCTGGAAGCAGCGCTGCCGTGGCGCGAGCGCACGCCCCCCGGTTGGTGAACGGGTCTCACAGAAAGCCCTGTTGCGCCGAGCGCGACTTCCCCTACCGTGGAGTGATGCTCGTCGGTCGGGACAAGGAGCGCGCACGGGTGCGGGAGTGCCTGGACGCTGCTGCCGCGGGCACCAGCGCGGTCCTCGTGGTGCCCGGACCGCCCGGCATCGGCAAGACCAGCCTGCTCGCTGCCGCCGTGCAGGACGCCGCCGGCTGGACGGTGCTGCGCACGGCGGGGGTGCGCGGCGAGTCCCCGACGGCCTTCGCCGGACTCCTGGGCCTGGTGCGTCCGGTGCTCGGCGGCCTGGACTCCCTGGAGCCGGTGCACCGCACGGCCCTGCGCCGTGCGCTCGGGCTCGACGAGGGGGAGCCGCCGACCTTCTTCCAGGTCGCCGCGGCCGCTCTCGACCTGGTTGCGCACGTTGCCACGGAGCCGGTGCTCCTGCTCGTCGACGACCTGCACTGGCTCGACGAGCAGTCCGCGTCGGTGCTGCTGTTCGTCGCGCGTCGGCTCCGCAACGAGCCGGTGGCGGTACTGGTGGGGATGCGCGACGACACGTCCGCCTCGACGCTGGTGGCGGACCTGCCCGCCCTGCCGCTGGGACTGCTCAGCGACGACGCCGCGCGGGCGTGCGTGCTGGCGACCGCCCCCGACCTGACGGCGGACCTGGTGGTCAGCCTGGTCGAGTCCGCGGGAGGCAACCCGCTCGCGCTGGTGGAGGGTGCGCGCGACCTCGACCGTGGACTGCGCGACTACACCTCGCCCACGACCGGCCGCGTGGGTGACCCCTTCGAGCAACGCATCGAGGAGTGTCCCGACGACGTCCGGGACGCGCTCCTGGTGTGCGCTCTCGAGCCCACCGCCGACCGGTCCACGGTGGAGGCGGCCCTGGCACTGCTCGGCGTCGTCGACGCGCTGCCCGCTGCCGAGACGCTCGGCCTGGTGGTGCTCGACGACACGAGCGTCGAGCTCGCGCACCCCCTGGTCGGCGAGGTGGTGCTGCGGGTCAGCAGCCCAGCCCGCCGTCGCGCGGCGCACCTGGCGCTGGCCGGCTCGTTCGGGGCGGGCACGAGCTCGCCGCAGCCGTGGCTCACCACCTGGCACCTCGGCGCCGAGACCGACCGGCCCGACACCCTGCTCGCGGCGCGGCTGGAGACGATGGGGCAGGCGGTCGCGGGCCGCGGGGACCTCGCGACCGCGGCGCACGTCCTGCGCCGGGCCGCCGACCTGGCCGCGGAACCCGAACGCCGGGCCCAGCTGCTGGTGTCGGCCGGCTCCGCCGCTGCCACCGTGGGGCTGCCCTGGGCCGTCGAGCTGCTGGAGCAGGCCCGGGCCCTGACCCGTCAGCACGTGCTGGCGGCGCACGCCGACCGGGTGCTGGCCTCGATCGCGGCGTGGACCGGAGACGCCGCGGCCGCCGTACGCATCGCCCGACGGGTCGCGTCCGGTGGCGACCGGGGCCTGCGCGCCTTCGCGCACAGCGCGGCCAGCGCGACGGCGTTCACCGCGTGGGACCGGGACACGATGGTCGAGCACGGCCGGCTCGCGCTCGAGGACGCGGAGGGCCTGCCGCCGCCCGAGCGCTTCCTCACCGACGTGACCGCGGTGCAGATGAGCATCATGGACCCGGTGCCGTGCGACCGCGCCACGCTCCGCGCGCTCGCGGACCTGATGGTGTCGCGACCCAACCCGGACATGGCGACCCCGCTGGTGCACACCCTGATGGCGTGCGAGGAGTGGGCGCTGGCCGATGACGTCCTGGGGGCGAACCTCGACCCGGCTCGGCGTGCGGCCGCGATGCCGGCCGTGGCGTGGATGCAGGGCTGGGTCGCCCAGGGCGACCTGCGTCGTGGCGACCTGGCGGCGGCCGAGGCGGCCGCGTCCGAGTCGGTCAGCCTGGCCGCGTCGCTCGGCCTGGGTGTGTGCCAGACCCGGGGCGAGAGCATGCTGGCGCTGATCGCGGTGGAGGCCGGCCGCCTCGAGGAGGGGCGCGAGCACCTGTCGCGGACCCGTCGGCTCGCGGAGACACACCGGGTCGGGGCCGTGCATCCCTGGATGCTGCTGGTCGAGACCCGGATCGCCCTGCGCGAAGGGGATCTCGGCGTCGCGCTCGCCCAGGCGCGCGAGCTGCAGGCCAGCGTGGCGTCGATGGGCTACGCCGTCCCTGCTCTGGTCCCCGTCCATCCCGAGCTGGTCGAGGTCCTGCTGCGCACCGGCCACGTCGACGAGGCACTCGCCGCGGTGGCGGACCTCGCCGAGCTCGAACGGATCGAGGCGCTGCCCGCGACGACGGCCTGGTTGGCCTACTGCCGGCTGCTGGTCGCCGACGACGCCACGCTGCTGGCGGCGTACGACGCCGTCCTCGCCGCTGCCGGCCCGCCGGTCGACGCGAGCCTGAGGGCCCGCAGCACGTTGCTGCTGGGGGAGCGGCTGCGTCGGCGCGGGGACCTGCGACGGGCGGCTCCCGCCCTGGCCGAGGCGTTGGAGTGGTTCGGCGGCCACGGCTACTTCGGCTGGGCACGCCGCGCCCGGCGCGGGCTCGACGCGATCGGGGGAGGCGAGCCCGGCCCCTCCGTCGACGGGTCGCGAGACACGCTCACGCCTCAGGAGCGCCAGATCGCCACGCTCGCGGTGACCGGCGCCACCACGCGCGACATCGCGACCAGCCTGTTCCTGAGTCCCAAGACGGTGGAGTTTCACCTGACCAACGTCTACCGCAAGATGGGCGTCCGCTCGAAGACCGAGCTGTCCTCCCACTGGCGCTGACTCACACCCGCAGCAGCCGTTCGCACGTCTCGACCAGCCGTTGCCGCAACGGCGCTCCTCGCTCGGCGAACTCGCGCTGCGCCTCGGCGTACACCTGCTTCCCAGCTGCCGTCTCGATCCGCACCGGTGTGAAGCCCAGGTCCGCCAGGTCGTACGGCGAGGCGCGCATGTCGAGCACCCGGATGTCGCGGGCCAGCTCGAAGCAGTCGGCCACGAGCTCGGAGGCCACCAGCGGCGTGAGCCGGTAGGCGTGCTTGTAGAGGTCCATCCCGGCGTGCAGGCAGCCCGGCTGCTCGTACGACGCGCGGTCGTCGGCCTGCGGCTGCAGCGCGTTGCGGGGGCGGGCGTCGTCGGTGAAGAACCGGAACGCGTCGAAGTGGGTGCAGGCGATCCGGTGCGACTCGACGACCCGGTCGGTGCCGGAGGGCCCCAGCCGCAACGGCCACGACGCGTGGCGCACGTCGTCCTGCGCGAGGTGGTAGACCATCGCCCACTCGTGCAGGCCGAAGCAGCCGAGCTGGGCGGGTCGTGCGGCGGTGGCGGCGAGCAGGGTGCGCAGGGCGGTGAGCAGCGGTCGTCGGGCGGCGAGGTGCTCGTCGCCGACGCTGACTGATCCGTCGGGGGCGACGACGTAGCCCGTGCGGGTGGCGTGCTCGGGTGCGTCGGCCAGCGCCACGCCGTACCCGGGGTGCCAGCGGCGCAGGGCCGCCGGGCGCTGGGAGTAGTAGGTGAACAGGAAGTCGTAGACCGGGTGCCGACCCCCGGCCCGGCGGCGCTCCAGGTGCGGCTGCACCCATGCGTCGACCCGGACCGCGTGGGCGTCGCTGCGCGCGGTCCACGTCGCCGCGTCGAGCAGCGACCGGTCCGGGGCATCCACAGGGTCCAGGGTAGGCACCGGCGCGGTGCGGCCACGCCGGTAGGCTCGTGGAGTGCGCATAGCGAGGTTCACCACCGGCGAAGAGCCCCAGTACGGCGTGGTCACGGGCGAGGTCGACGAGCTCGGCATCCCCAGCGAGGACGCGGTCGTCGTAGCTCTCGCCGGCGACCCGTTGCACGTCGGCATCAACCTGACCCAGACCGAGATCGCGCTGTCGCAGGTGCGGCTGCTCGCGCCGGTGCTGCCGCGCAGCAAGGTCGTCGGCATCGGGCGCAACTACGCCGCCCACGCGGCCGAGATGGGGGGCGAGGTGCCGGCCGAGCCGCTGATGTTCCTCAAGCCGAACACCTCGGTCGTCGGGCCCGGCGACCCGGTCTTCTACCCCCGGCAGTCCTCCGAGGTGCACTACGAGGGCGAGCTCGCCGTCGTCATCGGCCGGATCTGCCGCGACGTGCCGGTGGAGCGGGTCGCCGACGTGGTCTACGGCTACACCGTGGCCAACGACGTGACGGCGCGCGACCTGCAGCGTGGCGACGTGCAGTTCACCCGGGCCAAGGGCTTCGACTCGTTCTGCCCGCTCGGGCCGTGGATCGAGACCGAGCTCGACGTCTCCGACCTCGCCCTGACCACCCACCTCAACGGCGACCTGGTGCAGGACGGCAACACCCGCGACATGGTGCACGACGTGCCCTCGCTGGTGGCCTACGTGTCCAGCGTGATGACGTTGCTGCCCGGTGACGTGATCCTCACCGGCACCCCCGAGGGTGTCGGCCCCATGCAGGTCGGCGACGAGATCGAGGTCACCGTGGCCGGCATCGGTTCCCTCACCAACAAGGTGGTCTCCCGTGACTGACTCTCCCGCCGTTCCCGTGCGGGTCCGCTTCTGCCCGTCGCCGACCGGTTCGCCGCACGTCGGCCTGGCCCGAACGGCCTTGTTCAACTGGGCCTTCGCGCGTCATCACGGCGGCACGTTCGTCTTCCGGATCGAGGACACCGACACGGCACGCAACACCCAGGAGTCCTACGACACCCTGCTCGAGGTGATGCGCTGGCTCGGCTTCGACTGGGACGAGGGTCCGGAGGTCGGCGGTCCGCACGCGCCGTACCTCCAGTCCCAGCGGCTCGACATCTACGCCGACGTCGCCCGGCGGCTGCGCGAGGCGGGCCGCGCCTACGACTGCTACTGCTCCACCGAGGAGCTCGAGGCGCGCAACGACATCGCCCGCTCCGAAGGTCGCGCGCCCGGGTACGACGGCCACTGCCGTGCGCTCAGCGAGGAGCAGGTCGCCGGCTACGAGGCCGAGGGTCGCCGTCCCGTGCTGCGCTTCCGGATGCCCGACGAGGCCATCACGTTCGAGGACCTGGTGCGCGGCGAGATCACGTTCGCGGCCGGCAACGTGCCCGACTACGCCCTCGTGCGCGCCAACGGCCACCCGCTCTACACGCTGGTCAACCCCGTCGACGACGCCCTGATGGAGATCACCCACGTGCTGCGCGGCGAGGACCTGCTGTCCTCGACCCCGCGCCAGATCGCGCTCTACGACGCGCTGGCCGAGATCGGCGTCGGGCCGGGCACCACCCCGCGCGTTCGCGCACCTGCCCTACGTCATGGGCCAGGGCAACAAGAAGCTCTCCAAGCGCGACCCCGAGGCCAACCTGCTCGCGCTACCGCGAGCGCGGGTTCCTGGCCGAGGGCCTGCTCAACTACCTGGCGCTGCTGGGGTGGGCGATCGCGGAGGACCGCGACGTGTTCTCGATGGAGGAGATGGTCGCGGCGTTCCGGCTCGACCGGGTCAACCCCAACCCGGCCCGCTTCGACCTCAAGAAGGCCGAGGCGATCAACGCCACCCACCTGCGCCGGCTCGGGGTCGGCGACCTGACCGAGCGGCTGGTGCCCTCGTTGCAGGCCGCCGGGGTGCTGCCGGACGAGGTCAGCGACGCGCAGCGAGCGCTGCTCGCCGAGGCCGCCCCCCTGGTCCACGAGCGGATGACCGTGCTCGGCGAGGCCGCCGACATGCTGGGCTTCCTCTTCGTCGACGATGCGTCCTTCTCCCGTGACGAGACCGACAGCGCCAAGCTGCTCGACGAGACCGGCCGGGGAGTCGTCAAAGCCGCTCATGACGCGCTCGCCGACCTGTCCTCGTGGGACACGGACTCGATCGATGCCGCGCTCCGCACGGCCCTGGTCGAGGACCTGGGACTCAAGCCACGCAACGCCTTCGGCCCGGTGCGGGTCGCCATCACCGGCCGACGGGTGTCTCCGCCCCTGTTCGAGTCCCTCGAGCTGCTCGGCCGCGACCGGTCGCTCGCCCGGCTCGCGGACGCCCAGCACGCCTGAGTCACGCACCCCCACGCCCCGACGGAGAGACGCCATGACCGAGCAGCATCCCGGGTCCACTCCCGATCCGGTGTGGGGGTCGCCCGACGAACCGAGCCGGCGCGCGCCGCAGGCGGCCGACCCGCCGGCGTACCCGCCGCAGCAGCAGGCCTACCCGACGTACCCGTCCTACCCGCACGAGCAGCCGACGCCGTACCACGAGATGCTGCGCACCTGGACCTACGCGCCCTGGAAGCCGATCGTCGGCGTGGTCGTCGCCTTCGGGGCGTTCTTCGTCGGCGTCGCAGTCGTGTTCATCGCGATCATCGCGATCGCGAGCGCGTTCATGTCCGGGCCCTACCTCGACGTGTTCCTGCGCGAGGCCGACATCGCGAGCCGGATCGGCCCGGTGCAGCTGCTCGCGCTCAACCTCGGTCTCGGATCGCTGATCCTGGTCACGTGGTTCCTGATCCGGGTGCTGCACGGCATGCGACCACGTTGGTTGGCCTCGGTGCGGCCGCGGCTGCGCTGGAAGTTCTTCGCGGTCTGCCTGGGGCTCGCCGTGGTCGCGGTCGTCGCGCAGGTCCTCGTCGGGCTGCTGCTGCCGGCGGCCGAGGGCGACGAGCTCGGCGGCGCCCTCAACGCGATGACGAGGACCCTGGTGCTCAGCGGGGTCGTGGTCGCACTGACCACGCCGCTGCAGGCGGCGGCCGAGGAGTACCTCTTCCGCGGCTACCTGCTCCAGGCCGTCGGCTCGCTGTTCCGCAACCGCTGGGTCGCCATCGTCGTCGACCGCGCTGCTCTTCGCGCTGGCGCACGGTGCGCAGAACTTCCCGCTCTTCTTCGACCGCTTCGCGTTCGGGCTGATCGCAGCGTGGCTGGTGACCGAGACGGGCGGCCTCGAGGCCGGCATCGCGTTGCACGTCGTCAACAACTTCCTGGCCCTCGGACTGTCCCTCGCCTACGGCGACCTGCTGTCGACCCTGATGGTCTCGGAGATCCCGTGGACCAACATCGTGCTGACCGTGACCCAGTCGGCGGTCTTCGCCGGACTGGTGTGGTGGGTGGCCCGTCGGATGGGTGTACAGACCCGCACGGCACCCCCCGTCGAGGCTCCGCAGCAGGCTGTCCCGCGGGTGGTCCGCGACCGCGTGAGGTGCGCTCGCGGAGGCCGAGTTGCCCGTTTTGGTGGCGACGAGCCTGACGTGTATTCTCGTCCGGGCTTCGCAAGGAGCCGACACCCATGGGGTATGGGGTAATTGGCAGCCCGACTGGTTCTGGTCCAGTTAGTCTAGGTTCGAGTCCTAGTACCCCAGCGAACAGCACCGCGCAGCACCCGATTGGACGCTCTTCTCCAGCAGACGCTAGAGTTTCGTCCGCTCTCGCCCCCGTTGTGTAGTGGCCTAGCACGCCGCCCTCTCAAGGCGGTAGCGCCGGTTCGAATCCGGTCGGGGGTACCACCAGCAGCGAGCAGGGACCGGTCTCGACGAGGCCGGTCCTTCGTGTCTCCCGGCTCGTCACGGCGGTGTCCGAATCCCGCTAGCACGGGGGGACGGCATGAGGCAGGATCGAGTCATGGACATCGACGACACCGAGGCCTGCTACCGGGCCGTGAAGAGCCGCGACCGGCGCTTCGACGGTGTCTTCTACACCGGCGTCACCTCGACCGGGATCTACTGCCGACCGTCCTGCCCGGCGATGACCCCGGCCCGCCGCAACGTCACCCTCCACCGCACCGCCGCCGCGGCCCAGGCCGCCGGCTTCCGCGCCTGCAAGCGCTGCCTGCCGGATGCGACGCCCGGCTCACCGGACTGGGACGTCGCGGCGGACACCGCCGGTCGCGCGATGCGGCTGATCGCCGACGGCGTGGTCGAGCGTGACGGCGTGCAGGGCCTCGCCGACCGCATCGGCTACACCTCCCGCCACCTCGCTCGGCTCCTGACCACCGAGCTCGGCGCCGGCCCCCTCGCCCTGGCCCGCGCCCGGCGCGCGCACAACGCGCGGATCCTGATCGAGACCACGCCGATGAGCTTCGCCGACGTGGCGTTCGCCGCCGGCTTCGCGAGCGTGCGGCAGTTCAACGACACGGTGCGCGACGTCTACGCCGCCACCCCGAGCGAGCTGAGGTCCCGGATCCGCGCCGGGCCATCCGCGGCTCCGGACGCCGGTGCCGGTCACCTCGAGCTGCGGCTGGCCGTGCGGGCGCCGTACGCCGGACGCGAGGTGCTGCGCTTCCTGGCCGCCCATCTGGTGCCGGGCGTCGAGACGAGCGACGCGGACTCCTACGAACGCACCCTGCGGCTGCCGCACGGTCCGGGCCGGGTCCGGCTGACCCTCCCGGACGACGACCGGGCCCGCTACGTCCCGGCGCGGCTCAGCGTCACCGACCTCCGTGACGTCGGGCCGGCCGTCGAGCGCTGCCGACGGCTGCTCGACGCCGACGCCGACCCGGTCGCCGTCGACGAGGCGCTCGCCGACGACCCACGGCTCGCCCCCCTGGTGCGTCGGCGGCCCGGGCTGCGCGTCCCGGGCACGACCGACGGCGACGAGATCGCCGTCCGGGCCGTGCTCGGGCAACAGATCTCGCTGGCGGGTGCCATCTCGCTCGGCGCCAAGCTGGTGGAGCGGTACGGCGACGCGGTGCCCGGATCGCCCGCCGGGACGCCGGACCGGATCTTCCCTCGCGCCGAGGTGCTCGCCGCGGTCGATCCGGCAGAGCTGCCGATGCCGCGCGCCCGTGGCCGTGCTCTGGTCGGGCTGTGCGCCGCCCTGGCGTCGGGCGAGGTGGTCCTCGACCGCGGCGCCGACCGGGTCGACGTACGCCACCGGCTGCTGGCGCTGCCCGGCATCGGACCCTGGACGGCGGACTACGTCGCGTTGCGTGCCCTGGGCGACCCCGACGTGTTCCTGCCGACCGACGTCGGTGTGCGCCGTGCCTTCGACGGCCTCGGTTGGGACTTCGCGCGGGCCGGCGAGCTCGCGAACCGATGGCGGCCGTGGCGTTCGGTCGCACTCATGCACGTCTGGTCGACCCTCTCCCTCCCGGTCGCGCGGTCCGCCACCGCGCCCCCCGTCCTGTCAGGAGCCTGACCATGTGGACCACCGTCCCCTCACCCGTCGGCCCACTCCGGGTCGTCGCGCACCGCGACGCCGTCACCGCCGTCGAGTTCGACGGCCCGCGGGTGCCCGGTCTCTCGGCCCGCTCGTCGGTCAGCCTGGCCGCGGTCCGCTCGCTCGGCCGCCCGGTCGGCGACCGCGACGACGACGACCCGTTGCTGACCGAGGTGCGCGCCCAGCTCGACGCCTACTTCGCCCGCGACCTCAAGGAGTTCGACGTCCCGGTCCGACCCGACGGCACCGACTTCCAGCAGTCGGTCTGGGGCCAGCTGATGAGCGTGGCGTGGGGCACGACGGTGACCTACGGCGAGATCGCGCGCCGCCTCGGGAAGACCGGACACGGTTCGCGTGCGGTCGGTCTCGCCAACGGTCGCAACCCGATCCCGATCCTGATCCCGTGCCACCGGGTCGTCGGCGCCAACGGGGCGTTGACGGGCTACGCCGGGGGAGTCGAGCGCAAGCAGGCGCTACTCGACCTCGAGACCGACGCCCTGTTCTAGGGCCGTCCTGACCGTTTACCAGGGGATGCAGCGAATCTTTCGCTGCCCATGGAGATATCACCGTGGGCAGCGAAAGATTCGCGGCATCCCCTGGTAATCATGGGGCGGCCGGGACTGGCTACTCCGCGGCGCGACGCAGCGACTCGCTGAGCCGCTCGGCGGCCGCGAGTACGGCGGGGGCGTGCATGCGGCCGGGCTGGCGGGAGAGCCGTTCGAGCGGTCCGGACACCGACACGGCGGCGATGATCTTGCCGGAGGGGGAGCGGATCGGGGCGGACACCGAGGCGACGCCCTGCTCGCGCTCGCCGACCGACTGCGCCCAGCCGCGACGGCGGATGCCGGCCAGGGCGGTCGCGGAGAAGGCGGCGTTCTGCAGGCCGCGGTGCATCCGCTCCGGGTCCTCCCAGGCGAGCAGGATCTGGGCGGCGGAGCCGGCGCGCATGGTCAGCTGCGAGCCGACCGGAATCGTGTCGCGCAGGCCGGAGGGACGCTCGGCAGCGGCGACGCAGACGCGGTAGTCGCCCTGGCGGCGCCACATCTGAGCGGACTCGCCGGTGATGTCGCGCAGCCGCGCCAGCACCGGCCCGGCGGCGGCGAGCAGCCGGTCCTCGCCCGCAGCGGCGGAGAGCTCGGCGAGACGGGGGCCCAGGATGAAGCGGCCCTGCATGTCCCGGGCGACCAGGCGGTGGTGCTCGAGCGCGACGGCGAGCCGGTGCGCGGTCGGGCGCGCGAGGCCCGTGCCGGCGACGAGACCGGCCAGGGTGGCCGGACCGGCCTCGAGGGCGGAGAGCACGAGGGCGGCTTTGTCGAGCACGCCGACTCCGCTAGAGTTGTCCATACTCTGATAATGCCGTCTCACATTATGGATTGCAAGTCGGAGATCCCGGTCCGATTCTGGTGCCCAGGGCCCGAGCAGGGCCGGAGCGCGAGTCACGCGGAACCACCCAGAAGTCCGAGCGGAAGGCAGGAGCAGCCATGGGCAAGACCCTCAGCGAGAAGGTGTGGGACGAGCACGTCGTCCGGAGCGCACAGGGGGAGCCCGACCTGCTCTACATCGATCTCCACCTCATCCACGAGGTCACCTCGCCGCAGGCCTTCGAGGGGTTGCGTCTGGCCGGTCGCCAGGTACGACGTCCCGACCTGACCCTGGCCACCGAGGACCACAACGTGCCGACGATCGACTGGGACAAGCCGATCGCCGACCCCGTCTCGCGCACGCAGGTCGAGACGCTGCGCACCAACGCCGAGGAGTTCGGGGTCCGGCTGCACAGCCTCGGAGACGTCGAGCAGGGGATCGTGCACATCATCGGCCCGCAGCTCGGACTCACCCAGCCCGGCATGACGATCGTGTGCGGCGACTCGCACACCTCGACGCACGGCGCCTTCGGCGCGATCGCCTTCGGGATCGGCACCTCCGAGGTCGAGCACGTGCTCGCCACCCAGACCCTGATGCAGGCCCGACCGAAGACGATGGCCGTGACGGTCAACGGCTCCCTGCCCGAGGGCGTCACGGCCAAGGACCTGGTGCTGACGCTGATCGCGCACACCGGCACCGGCGGCGGCCAGGGCTACATCGTGGAGTACCGCGGTCCGGCCATCGAGGAGCTCTCGATGGAGGCCCGCATGACGATCTGCAACATGTCGATCGAGTGGGGCGCCAAGGCCGGCCTGATCGGCCCCGACCAGACCACCTTCGACTACATCGAGGGCCGGGCCGAGGCCCCGAAGGGCGCCGACTGGGACGCAGCGGTCGCGCACTGGAAGACCCTCGTCAGCGACGAGGACGCCACCTTCGACGAGGAGATCGTGCTCGACGCCTCGACGATGACGCCCTTCGTCACCTGGGGCACCAACCCCGGCCAGGGCGTCCAGCTCGGCGGCGTCGTTCCGGGTCCCGACGACTTCGAGTCCGAGGGCGACAAGCTCGCGACCGAGAAGGCCTTGGAGTACATGGGCCTCGAGGCCGGCACCCCGCTCCGCGAGGTCAAGGTCGACACCGTCTTCGTCGGCTCGTGCACCAACGGGCGCATCGAGGACCTGCGGGCCGCGGCCGCGGTCATCAAGGGCCGGCACGTGGCGGCCGACACCCGACTGCTCGTCGTCCCCGGCTCGTTCCGGGTCCGGCTGCAGGCCGAGGAGGAGGGCCTCGACGTGGTGTTCAAGGAGGCCGGCGGCGAGTGGCGCGGAGCCGGCTGCTCCATGTGCCTGGGCATGAACCCCGACCAGCTCGCACCCGGCGAGCGCAGTGCCTCGACGTCCAACCGCAACTTCGAGGGACGGCAGGGCAAGGGCGGCCGCACCCACCTGGTCTCCCCGCTCGTCGCCGCGGCGACCGCCGTCACCGGCACCCTCTCCTCGCCCTCCGACCTTTCCCCCCTGAGCTGAGGACGGCCACGATGGACAAGTTCACCAAGCACACCGGCACCGCGCTGCCGCTGCGGCGCAGCAACGTCGACACCGACCAGATCATCCCCGCGGTCTACCTCAAGCGGGTCACGCGCACCGGGTTCGAGGACGGCCTGTTCGCGGCGTGGCGCAAGGACCCCCAGTTCGTCATCAACCAGCCGCAGTACGACGGCGCGACCGTGCTCGTCGCCGGTCCGGACTTCGGCACCGGGTCGTCGCGCGAGCACGCCGTGTGGGCCCTGATGGACTACGGCTTCAAGGTCGTGCTGTCCAGCCGCTTCGCCGACATCTTCCGAGGCAACTCCGGCAAGGCCGGTCTGGTCGCGGCCCAGGTGACGCAGGACGTCGTCGAGCAGCTCTGGAAGCTGATCGAGAACGAGCCCACCACGCAGGTGATCGTGGACCTTGAGACCCGCACCGTGCAGGCCGGGGCACTCACCGCCCCGTTCGAGATCGACGACTACACCAGGTGGCGTCTGCTCGAGGGTCTCGACGACATCGGCATCACGCTCTCGCACGCCGAGGACATCACCAGCTACGAGTCCACGCGTCCGTCGTGGAAGCCGGCGACCCTCTAAAGGGGCTTTCTGGGGTCAGATGCACCGGTTTTCCCAAGAATGCAAGGGAAAACCGCGTGTAGCCGTTGTGACGTGCCCGACTTTTCCCTAGCGTGCAAGCCACTAGTCGAGCATCGGCTCGACCCCGGTCGTGGTTCACGGAAGGAAAGCTAGTGAACAAGAGTCAGCTGATCGACACCCTCGCCGCCCGCTTCGAGGGCAACCGCAAGCAGGCCGCGCACGCGCTCGAGTCGGTCCTCGACACGATCACGCGCGAGGTCGCCAAGGGCGAGAAGGTCGCCATCACGGGATTCGGCTCGTTCGAGAAGCGGGTCCGCGACGCACGCTGGGTCCGCAACCCGCGCACCGGCGAGCGCATCAAGGCCAAGAAGACCGCCATCCCCAAGTTCAGCGCGGGTGCGGACCTCAAGGCCGTCGTCTCCGGTGCGAAGAAGCTTCCCAAGCTGACACTGGCCGCCGCTGCGAGCGGAGCCAAGGCGGCCACCGGCGGCACCACCGCCAAGAAGGCGCCGGCCAAGAAGGCCCCTGCGAAGAAGGCCAGCACCACCTCGACGGCCAAGAAGGCGCCGGCGAAGACCGCGGCGAAGAAGGCGCCGGCCAAGAAGGCCAGCACCACGTCGACGGCCAAGAAGGCACCGGCCAAGAAGACCACCACGAAGACGGCTGCCAAGAAGGCACCGGCCAAGAAGACGGCGGCGAAGACCACCACCGCCAAGAAGGCGCCGGCGAAGAAGACCGCCACCAAGAAGACCACGACGTCGACCGCCAAGAAGTCGCCGGCCAAGAAGACCACCACGAAGAAGACCGCGAAGAAGGCCTGACCTTCCTCCCGCGTGCGTCGGGCCCGTCCCTGGTGGGGCGGGCCCTTCGTCATGCCAGGGTGAGGATCTGCAACCGGACGACGTGCCGGTCTGGTCCGTCGCCGTCGACCTCGAGCCGCACACGCTGGCCGGGGCGCAACAGCCGCAGGCGACTGCCGTCGAGTGCGTCGGCCGCGAACGGCAGCCGTGTCCCGTCGTCGAGCAGCACGCTGCCGCCACGTGAGTCCGGCTGGTACGACGCCACGGTGCCCTGCATGCCGACAACGTACAGGCGCAGGGCCGACTCAGAGGCCCAGCAGCGTCAGCGTCAGCGACGTCCGGGGCCCGACGCCGAGCTTCCGCGCGGCCTCGAGGTCGTCGAGGTCGTCGACGTCGCGTCGCACCGTGGGTACGTCGACCCCGTCGATCTCGAGGGCACCGGCAGCGAGGTGGCGTGCGCGGGACTGCCCACCGAAGGCCGGCGCGAAGGTGTGGGTCGTCGGGGCGATGACGGCCGTCGTACCCACACGCTGCTCGTCGGCCAGGAAGGACATCCGATCCGGTGCGGCGGCCTGCAGCACGAGCGAGAGCTCGTCGGGCCGCAGGGCGCACACGTCGGCGCACAGTGCGGCCACACCGAGCTCCCCGTCGCGTCTGCGCACCTCGGCGGCAGCCTGCACCAGGGTGTCGTTGAGTCCGTCGGCACCGTCGGGGATGACCTCGGCGCCGAGGTCTCGCATCGCGCTCGCGAGCACGTGGTCGTCGGTGACGACCAGGACGCGTGCGACCTCGCGGCAGGCGAGCGCGGCCGCGACGCTGTCCGCGGCGAACGCAGCCGCGAGCTCGGCGCGGGCCACGTCGCCCAGCTGTCCCAGGCGCGACTTGGCGACGCCCGGCGGCTTCACGGGCACGAGGACGGCGTAGCGCCGAGGAGCAGAGGGAGAGGACATCGGCTCGATCATCCCAGGTGGCGCCGCCGTGCTCGGCGGGGATCCGGGTCCCGGGCACGACGATGCGGCATGCTGTGCGCGAGTACCCTCGCGGAGGTCGTACCCACAGCTCACGACGAGGGAGAGGACGAGGAACGGTGGCGAACCCACGCAGGCTGACCCAGCGCCGCGGATGGGCCTTCGCGTTCTGCATCGCCCTCGTCGAGCCGCTCCTGCTGGCCCTGACCAAGCAGCGGTGGAAGGGCGGAGAGCACGTTCCGCCCACCGGGGGAGTGGTGCTCGCGGCCAACCACATCTCCCACCTGGACCCGCTGACGTTCGCCCACTTCGTCTACGGCTACGGGCGGCTGCCACGGTTCCTGGCCAAGAAGGTCGTCTTCGACGTGCCGGTGGTCGGCACCCTCCTCCGCGCCACCCGGCAGATCCCGGTGCAGCGCCTGACCTCCGACGCCTCGCAGTCGTTCACCGCAGCCGTCGCCGCGGTGCGCGAGGGCGAGTGCGTGGTCGTCTACCCCGAGGGCACGATCAGCCGCGACCCCGGTCTGTGGCCGATGACCGGCAAGACCGGGGCCGCTCGGATCGCGCTGGCCTCGGGGGCCCCCGTGGTTCCGGTCGCGCAGTGGGGGGCGAACCACATCCTGGCGCCCTACGCGAAGTGGCCGCGGCTGTTGCCCCGTCGCACCATCCGGGTCAGCGCCGGCCCCCCCGTCGACCTCGACGACCTGCGTTCGCAGGAGGTGACCCCGGAGCTGCTCCGTGAGGCGACCGAGCGGATCATGGCTGCCATCACCCGGCTGCTGGAGGAGATCCGCGGAGCGCAGGCGCCGGTCGAACGGTTCGACCCGAGGGCGCACGGCGTCCGGCCGATCGGCAACCCGCACACGAAGCGCGTCAGAAAGAGGAACGCATGAGCAAGGTCGCCGTCTTCGGTGCGGGGTCGTGGGGTACGGCGTTCTCCGTCGTCCTCGCGGACGCCGGCAACGACGTGACGTTGTGGGCACGGCGTGAGGAGCTGTGCACCACGATCAACGAGAAGCGCGAGAACTCCGACTACCTGCCCGGGATCGAGCTCCCGGCCGGCATCAGCGCGACCCACGACCCGGAGCAGACGCTCGACGGCGCCGACACCGTGGTGTTCGCCATCCCGTCGCAGACGTTCCGCGAGAACGTCACCGACTGGGTCGACCTGCTGCCGTCCGACGCGCTGCTGGTCTCGCTGATGAAGGGGGTCGAGCTCGGCACCCGCAAGCGGATGAGCGAGGTCATCGCGGAGGTCACCGGCGCCGGCCCCGAGCGGATCGGCGTCGTCAGCGGACCCAACCTGGCGCTTCCGATCGCCCGCCGCGAGCCGGCGGCGAGCGTCGTCGCGGTCGAGGACGAGGACGCCGTCAAGCGGCTCCGCGCGCTCTGCCACTCCGCGACCTTCCGGCCCTACTCCAGCACGGACGTGGTGGGCTGCGAGCTCGGCGGCGCCTACAAGAACGTCATCGGTCTCGCGGTCGGCATGGCGGTCGGTCTCGGGTTCGGCGACAACACCACCGCGTCGGTGATCACCCGCGGACTCGCCGAGACGGCGCGGCTCGCCTCGCAGTTCGGCGCCGACCCGATGACGCTGATGGGGCTCGCCGGACTGGGCGACCTGGTGGCGACCTGCTCCTCGCCGCTCTCGCGCAACCGCTCCTTCGGGGAGAAGCTCGGCCAGGGGATGACGACCGAGGAGATCACCGCCTCGACCCGTCAGGTCGCCGAGGGCGTCAAGACCTGCGGCTCGCTGCTCGAGCTCGCCCGCACCGCCGACATCTACGCCCCGATCGTCGAGGCCGTGCATGCCGTGGTCGAGGGCGAGATGACCGCCGCCGAGATGCTCACCGCCCTGATCTCCAAGGAAGCCAAGCACGAGCGCGACTGAGCGACGCTCAGCCCGGGACGACCAGGTCGTCGAGGGCTCCGGCCAGGTCGTCCCACAGGTCGTCGACGTCCTCGATGCCGACCGACATCCGCACCAGCCCGTCCGGGATGGTGGCGGGCTCGGTCTTCCAGCGACGGCGCCGCTCGAAGGTCGACTCGACACTGCCCAACGACGTGGCGTGCACCCACAGGGTGGTCTTGTGCGTGAGCAGGTCGGCCGCCATCCCGCCCCCGGCCAGGACCACCGAGACGATCGCGCCGAAGCCGGGGTAGCGGACCTCCTCGACGGCCGGGTGCCGACCCAGGCGGCTGACGAGCTCGGCGGCGTTGGCCTGGGCACGCTCGAGCCGGACGTGCAACGTGCGCAGCCCCCGGAGCGCGAGCCAGGTCTCGAACGTGCCCGGTGTCGCACCGACCATGTCGCGACGCTTCTTCAGCACGTCGTAGAGCTGGTCGTCGCCGGTGACGATCGCACCGAGCACGACGTCGCTGTGCCCGGCGATGAACTTCGTCGCGGAGTGCACGACGAGGTCGGCTCCGAGCGAGAGCGGCTGCTGCAGCAGGGGAGTGGCGAAGGTGTTGTCGACCACGACGTAGGCGCCGGCCGCGTGCGCCGCCTCGATGATCGGCGGCAGGTCCGCGACCTCCAGCGCCGGGTTGGTCGGGGACTCCATCCAGACCAGGGCCGCGTCGTCGCAGGCCTTCACGACCGCCTCCGTGTCGAGCACGTCGACCAGCACCGAGGTGATCCGGCCGCGGGCCTCGAGGTCGGCGACCTGGCCGATGCTGCCGAGGTAGGCGTGCCGGGGCGCCACCACCTTCCCGCCGGTGCCGACGAGGTCCAGGATCGTCGAGACGGCCGCGAGGCCGGACGCGAACGACAGGCAGCGTCCGCCCTCGAGACCGCCGAGAGCCTCCTCGAAGGCCGACCAGGTGGGGTTGCCGTAGCGGCCGTACTCCAGGGCGCCGCCGGCGACGTACGTCGAGGCCATCGTGACCGGCTCGTTGAGCGGGCTGTCGGGGGTGCGCGGCGGTCGCCCGGCGGTGACGGCGAGCGTTGCGGGACGGTAGGTCGACTGCGTGTGCTGCTGCTCGGACATGCCCCCAGGGTAGGCGTCGGCGCACGCGCCGAACGGTAGGGTCCAACCACCATGAGCGACGCCCCACCTGACCTGCAGACCGGCCGGCCCGAGACCCGCAAGCCCCGCATCGCCCTCGTCTTCGGGGGCCGCTCCGGTGAGCACTCCATCTCGTGCGCGACGGCGGGCAGCGTGCTGTCCGCCCTCGACCCCGAGCGGTACGACGTGGTGCCGGTCGGCATCGCGCGCGACGGCCGCTGGGTGCTGCAGAGCGACGACCCGGAGCGTCTCGCGATCCGGGGGGCCGACCGGCTGCCGGAGGTGGACACCACCGGTGCGACGGTGATGCTGTCGAGCGAGGCCGACGGGAGCGAGCTCGTGGTGCACGAGGCCGCGTCCGTGCCACGCACGCTCGGCGACGTCGACGTGGTGTTCCCGCTGCTGCACGGCCCGTGGGGCGAGGACGGCACCATCCAGGGCCTGCTGGAGATGGCCGGGGTCCGCTACGTCGGTGCCGGCGTGCTCGCCTCGGCGATCGGCATGGACAAGCACTACATGAAGATCATCCTCCAGGCGCACGGCCTGCCGGTGCTGCCCTACGCCGTGGTGACGCCACGGGACTGGGAGACCGACCGGGCGGCCTGCGTGGAGTCGGTGGCGTCCCTGGGCTACCCGGTCTTCGTCAAGCCCGCCCGGGGCGGGTCCAGCCTCGGCATCAGCAAGGTGCACGGCCCCGACCAGCTCGAGGCCGCCATCGAGGAGGCGCGTCGGCACGATCCGAAGGTGCTGGTGGAGACGGCGGCCGAGGGCGGCCGCGAGGTCGAGTGCGGCGTGCTGCAGGGCTTCGGCACCAACCCGCCGGACGCGTCCGTGGTCGCCGAGATCACGATCGACGCGCAGCACGAGTTCTACGACTTCGCCGCGAAGTACCTCCCCGAGGAGGCGACCCGTCTCGACGTCCCGGCCGATCTTCCCGAGCCGCTCGTCGACCGGATCCAGGCACTCTCGACGCAGGCCTTCGAGGTGCTCTCCTGCGAGGGACTGGCCCGCGTCGACTTCTTCGTGCTGCCCGACGAGCGCGTGGTCATCAACGAGATCAACACGATGCCGGGGTTCACCCCGTCCTCGATGTTCCCGCGGATGTGGGCCGCGAGCGGCCTCGACTACCCGGCCCTCGTCGACCGGCTCGTGCAGCTCGCGCTGCAGCGCGAGACCGGCCTGCGCTGACCAGCGGCTACTGGCAGGGAGACAGCTCGCGCACGGTCCGCTTCACCGCGTCGGCGAGGTCGACCATCGTGGCCGCCGGCGGGAAGTACTCCGCGGGGATCGCCACCGAGACGTAGACCGACCGGTTCAGCGTCGTCATCGTGACCGGCTCGTTGTTGTCCTGCGACGGGGAGATGAACCAGCCCACGCCGTCGACCTCTGTGCACGCCGCGAACGCGTCGATCTCCGCCGGCTTCGCCACACCGCAGCGCAGCTCGATCGCGGGGTCGCCCCACGCGGCGGCGTACCCGCGGCCCTCGACGTCGCGCCGGTCGAGGTCGTTGACCTGGTCCGGCAGCGCCTCGACCAGGTCACCGCACGTCGCCGCAGCCGGGCCGGACAACGCCGGAGCGTCCACTTCGAGGGGGCCGCCGCAACCGGCGAGCAGGAGGCCGGCGCACAGCACGACGACGGCGCCCCGGCTCCGAGGAGCGGGACGCCGTCGCACGAGAGGCCGGGAGGCGGTCAGATGTGGACGACCGGACAGGTCAGCGTCCGCGTGATGCCCGCGATGTTCTGCACCCGGGCGACGACGAGCTTGCCGAGCTCGTCGACGTTGCGCGCCTCGGCGCGCACGATCACGTCGTAGGGGCCGGTGACGTCCTCCGCCATCGTGACGCCCTTGACGTCGGCGATCTCAGCGGCGACCTCGGCGGCCTTCCCGACGTCGGTCTGGATCAAGATGTAGGCCTGCACCACCATGCTGCACTCCTGGGGTCGTCGGGTCTGGCTCGTCGGACCGGCTCAACCTACCGTGTCCGCGCGGCCCAGGGACACGGTCCCTCCCGTCCGGGGGCGGCGAGCAGCGTGCGGTTGGATGGCAGGCATGACGCTTGCCCCCCACGCCACCCTGGCCGACGTCGGAGAGTTCGGGCTCGTCGCCGAGCTGGCACGGTTGTTCGAGCAGGGCGAGCACGTCCTGCTCGGTCCGGGCGACGACGCCGCCGTGGTCGCCGTTCCGGACGGCCGGGTCGTGGTCTCCACCGACCTGCACGTCGACACCCGGCACTTCCGTCGCGACTGGGCCACGGCCACCGAGATCGGCCACCGAGTGGCCGCGGCGAACCTCTCCGACATCAACGCGATGGGCGGCCGGGCGACCGCCCTGACCGTCGGGCTCGCGGCGCCGGCGGACCTGCCGGCGTCGTGGGCGCTCGAGCTCGCCGCCGGGATCGCCGCGGAGTGCGCCCTGGTCGGGGCGAGCGTCGTGGGCGGCGACCTGACCTCCGCGGACCAGGTGCTCGTCTCGATCACGGCGCTCGGCTCCGTCGACGGGGATCCGGTACGGCGCTCGGGCGCGCGTCCTGGGGACGTCGTGGCGATCGCGGGACGACAGGGCTGGGCGGCCGGAGGCCTCGCGGTGCTCGCGCGGGGGTTCCGCTCGCCGCGGGCGCTGGTGGAGGCCTACAAGCGTCCCGAGCCGCCGTACGCCGCCGGGCCCGCCGCCGCCGCCGCAGGTGCGACCGCGATGATCGACGTCTCCGACGGGCTCCTCGCCGACGTCGGCCACGTCGCGTCGGCGAGCGACGTCGTGATCGACCTGCACACGGACGCGTTCGAGATCGCCGAGCCGCTGGTGGCGGTGGGCGCCGCGCTCGGGGCCGATCCGCTGCGCTTCGTGCTGGCCGGAGGCGACGACCACGCCCTGGTCGCGACGTTCCCGGCCGGCACCGCACTGCCGTCGGGCTGGACGGTGATCGGCACGGTCACCGGGCGGGACCCGCAGCACAACGACTCGCTCGTCACCGTCGACGGGCTGTCCTACTCGGGCACCACCGGGCACACGCACTTCTAGAGACAGAAGAACCGCCCCGAAGGGCGGTTCGTCGGACGTGCGAGACACCCAGGGAGAACCTGGGTCAGCCCAGGGTCAGCGGGAGACCTTGCCGGCCTTGAGGCAGCCGGTGCAGACGTTGAGGCGCTTGGGAGCGCCGTTGACCGTCGCCCGGACGCGCTGAATGTTGGGGTTGAAGCGACGCTTCGTGATCTTGCGCGACCAGGGACGGTTGTTACCGAAGCCTGGGCCCTTGGCGCAGATGTCGCAGACGGCAGCCACCGTGAACTCCTGGGATTGCTAGGTTGCGTGAACGATCGTGGGTCGTGCTGGGTTCGTGCTGACTCGTGCTGGGGGTGCCGCGCCTCGCGCGGGCAACCGAGCAAGAGTATCCGACGTCCGCGGCCGGACGCGAATCGAGGAGCGGACCGGCGGGACCCCGCTGTCGCAGCGGCGTACTAGCCTGACGCTTTCACACGCGCCGCGAGCCGCGAGAGGGGGGCAGCGTGCCAGCAGAGCCGTCCCCTGGGTCGGCCCCGTCGTCGGGCGCACCCGTGGTCCCCGACGCACCCGCGGCCACCTTCGACCTGCCGACGGTCCTGCGGTTCGCCGACCTGGCCCTCGCCGCCCTGGGGACGGCGCGCGAGGAGATCGACGCCCTCAACGTCTACCCGGTCCCCGACGGGGACACCGGGACCAACCTCTACCTCACGTTCGAGTCGGCTCGGGCCGCGATGCTCGACGCGCTCGGCGGCGGCGACAGCGGCACCGTCCACGGCGGCGGTGACGAGCTGCGCCGGGCGATGGGTGCCTTCGCCCGCGGGGCCCTGCTCGGCGCTCGCGGCAACTCGGGCGTGATCTTCTCCCAGCTGGTGGGCGCCCTCGTCAAACGTCTGGGCGAGGCCGGCCCCACCGACCGGGCCGCCGTGGTGTTCGCCCACGGGATGACCTTGGCCACGCAGGCCAGCTACGCCGCCGTCGGTCAGCCGGTCGAGGGCACCATCCTCTCGGTGGCCAAGGCCGCCTCCGACGCCGCGGAGGTGGCGGCGACCGAGCCCCGGCACCGGGTCGGTCACGTCATCCGTGCCGCTGCCGCCGCTGCCCGGGAGGCGCTGGCCCGCACCCCCGACCAGCTCACGGTGCTCCGCGAGGCCGGCGTCGTCGACGCCGGCGGCCGCGGGCTGTGCGTGGTGCTCGACGCCGCCGAGACCGCCGTGACCGGGCGCCGGCCGGTCTCCGCCGGGGCGGTGCTCGGCACCCGCGCGATCCCCGTCCCGCTGCCCTCGGGCGACCTGACCCCCGGCGGCCCCGCCTACGAGGTCATGTTCCTCCTCGACGCCGAGGACGCGGCGATCCCCGCGCTGCGCGCGGCCCTGGCTCCGCTCGGCGACTCCCTGGTCGTGGTCGGCGGCGACGGGTTGTGGAACGTCCACGTCCACGTCGACGACGTCGGCGCAGCGGTCGAGGCCGGCATCGAGGCGGGTCGCCCCTACCGGGTCCGGGTCACGCACTTCGCCGAGCAGGTCGAGGGCCGACGCTCCCGGGGATCGGGCGACCAGCCGCCGCGGGAGGGGCGCGCCGTCGTGGTGGTGGCCGCGGGCACCGGGCTCGGCGAGCTGTTCCTGCAGGCAGGAGCGACCGTCGTTCCCGGTGGCCCGGGCCGGCGGCCGTCCACCGGTCAGATCCTCGAGGCGGTGACCACGACCGGTGCCGCCGAGGTGATCGTGCTGCCCAACGACCGTGACTCGATCGCCGCCGCCGAGGCGGCGGCGCGCACCGCCCGCGAGGAGACCGACATCCGCGTCGCGGTGATCGCGACCAACGCGCAGGTGCAGGGCCTCGCGGCCCTGGCCGTGCACGAACCAGGTCGGGAGTTCGAGCTGGACATCCTGGAGATGACCGCGGCGGCGCGCCACTCGCGCTCGGGCGCGGTCACGATCGCGGCGCGGCAGGCGATGACCACCGCGGGCCCGTGCGAGCCCGGCGACGTGCTCGGTGCGATCGAGGGGGACTTCGTGGTCGTGGGGGAGGACCTCTTCTCGGTCGCGACCCAGGTGCTCGAGCGGCTGCTCGGTGGCGGTGGCGAGCTCGTGACGCTGGTCGCCGGAGCCGAGGGCGGCGACCTGGCCGAGCGGTGCGCGGCGCACCTCGAGGCGACCCACCCGACGGTCGACGTCGTGGTCTACGCGGGCGCCCAGCCGCGCTACCCGCTCCTGGTGGGGGTGGAGTGAGCGTGGCCGCACCCACCCTCCGCTCGACGATCCGTTGGGACTCCAAGCTGGCCACGGTGGCCGGCGCCGGCGCGACGAAGATCGAGAAGGCCTTCGGCTACGTGACGGTGGGCGACCTGCTCTCGCACTACCCCCGCCGCTGGGTGGACAAGGGCGGGCTGTCCGAGCTCGACGAGATCGTGCCCGACGAGCACGTCACGGTGATCGGCCGTGTCGCCCGCTCGCAGCTGCACAGCTACGCCGACCGGCGTCGGGGCGGGTTCGCCTACCGCCTCGAGATCGTGGTGGCGACCGAGCACGACCAGCTCTCGGTCACCTACTTCGACAAGAAGAAGCACCTGGCCGAGTGGCGCGAGAGGCGGCTCGCCCCCGGCACGACCGGCCTGTTCTCCGGCAAGGTCGGCAGCTTCCGAGGTCAGCTCCAGCTGACCAACCCCCAGGACCACCTGTTCGGCGACCGCGACGGCGTCGGCGGTGAGGACGAGGCCGCGACCTACTGGGAGCGGCTGCCGCAGCTGATCACGATCTACCCGGCCACCTCCACGGTGCAGAGCTGGCAGCTCTCCGACGCGATCGGGCTGGCCCTCGACCTGGTCGAGGACGTCCCGGAGGTGCTGCCGGCGGAGGTCCGCGAGCGGCACGACTTCCTGTCCGCGCGGCAGGCCCTGCGCTGGCTGCACCGCCCCGACAGCTGGGCGCAGAAGGAGGCCGCCCACCGCAGGCTCCGGTTCGACGAGGCGTTCGTGACCCAGACCGTGCTCGCCCAGCGCCGGTCCGCGCTGATGGCGCAGGCCGCCGAGCCCCGCACCGGACGGGTGGACGGACTGCTCGACCGCTTCGACGCACGGTTGCCGTTCACGCTGACCGAGGGACAGCAGGAGGTCAGCCGCGCGGTCCTGGGTGACCTGGCGGCCGGACACCCGATGCACCGGCTGCTGCAGGGCGAGGTCGGCTCCGGCAAGACGGTGGTGGCGCTGCGCGCGATGCTGCGGGTGGTCGACTCGGGCGGGCAGGCGGCGTTGCTCGCACCGACCGAGGTGCTCGCCCAGCAGCACCACCGCTCCGTCACCGCGATGCTCGGCGACCTCGCTGCGGGCGGGATGCTCGGCGGTGCCGCCGACGGCACCCAGGTCGCGCTGCTCACCGGCTCGCTCGGAGCCGCTGCCCGGCGGGAGGCGATGCTCGACGCGGCCTCCGGATCGGCCGGCATCGTGATCGGCACCCACGCCCTGCTGGAGGACAAGGTGCAGTTCGCCGACCTGGGGTTCGTCGTGGTCGACGAGCAGCACCGGTTCGGCGTCGAGCAGCGCGCCGCACTCGCCGCCAAGAGCGCCACCCCGCCCCACGTGCTGGTGATGACCGCGACCCCGATCCCCCGCACGGTGGCGATGACGGTCTTCGGTGACCTGGAGACCTCGACGCTGAGCGAGCTCCCCGCCGGACGTGCGCCGATCCAGACCAACGTCGTCCCGCTCGCCGACCAGCCCGGCTGGCTCGAGCGGGCCTACGCCCGGGTCCGCGAGGAGGTCGCCGCCGGCCACCAGGTCTACGTCGTCTGCCCGAGGATCGGGGGCGAGGACGTCGCCGACTCGCCGTCCGACGACGAGAGCGGCCGCCCGACGGCCGCCGTCGAGGAGGTCGCACCGATGCTGGCCGCGGGACCGCTGCAGGGTCTGCGGGTCGAGATGCTGCACGGGCGGCTCACCTCGGAGCGCAAGGACGACGCGATGCGCCGCTTCGCCGCCGGAGAGATCGACGTGCTCGTGTCCACCACCGTCATCGAGGTCGGGGTCGACGTCGCCAACGCCACCATGATGGTCGTCCTCGACGCCGAGCGGTTCGGCGTCTCCCAGCTGCACCAGCTGCGCGGACGGGTCGGCCGTGGCGGTCTCCCGGGGCTCTGCCTGCTCGTCACCAACGCCCCTGCGGACACCCCGGCTCGCGACCGACTGGCCGCCGTGGCGGCTACCACCGACGGCTTCGAGCTGTCCCGCGTCGACCTGGCGCAGCGACGTGAGGGCGACGTGCTCGGTTCCTCGCAGTCCGGTCGGCGCAGCAGCCTCCGGCTGCTCTCCGTGCTGCGCGACGAGGACATCATCGTCGAGGCGCGCGAGATCGCCACGGCGATCGTCGCCGAGGACCCCGACCTGACCGAGCACCCGACCCTCGCCGAGCAGGTGCACCGGCTCGACGAGTCCGAGCAGGCCGCCTTCCTGGAGAAGGCGTGAGCCCGTCCACCCGGCGTCGGGTCCGCGGACGCGAGCACTTCCGGTGACCCGGATCATCGGCGGCACCGCCGGCGGCCGCCGCATCAAGGCACCGCCGGGCGATCGCACCCGCCCCACGTCCGACCGGGTGCGCGAGGCGCTGTTCTCCACGATCGACTCCGAGCTCGGATCGGTGGCGGGCCTGCGGTTCCTCGACCTCTACGCCGGCAGCGGCGCCGTCGGCCTCGAGGCGCGCTCGCGCGGCGCCGGTGTGGTGACGCTCGTCGAGCACGACCGTCGTACGGCGGCGGTGATCCGCGAGAACGTCCGCAGCCTGGAGCTCACCCGCGTCGACGTGGTGGTCGCGACGGCCGACCGGGCCCTGGCGCACAGCCCTCGGGCGCCGTACGACGTGGTCTTCCTCGACCCGCCCTACGCCGTGCCGGTCGAGGACGTGCACGCCGTGCTCCGCGGCGCTGCTCGACCACGGCTGGCTGGCCGCCGACGCCCTGGTGGTCGTGGAGCGGTCGGGGCGCGGTGAGCCGCTCGTCTGGCCCGAGGGCCTCGTCGGCGACCGGACACGGAAGTACGGCGAGACCCTGCTTTGGTACGGTCACGCGGCAGCCCGCTGACCCCCCTCCCTCGGCCACCACCAGGAGCCCACCGTGCGCAGAGCCGCCTGTCCGGGGTCCTTCGACCCGGTCACCAACGGGCACATCGACATCATCGGCCGCGCCTCCGTCCTCTTCGACGAGGTGGTCGTCGCGGTCGGGGTGAACGCGTCGAAGAAGCGGCTGTTCAGCCCGGAGGAGCGGATCGAGATGCTCACCGAGTCCTGCGCGGCCTACGCCAACGTGCGCATCGACTCCTTCGAGCGGGCTGCTCACCGACTTCTGCCGGGACCACGACGTCACCGCGATCGTGAAGGGGCTCCGGGCCGTCAGCGACTTCGACTACGAGCTGCAGATGGCCCAGATGAACTCCAGCCTGTCCGGCATCGAGACGGTCTTCGTGCCCACCAGCCCGGAGTACTCCTTCCTGGCCAGCAGCCTGGTCAAGGAGGTCGCGACGTTCGGCGGCGACGTCTCCGGCCTGATCCCCGCGCACGTGCTCGAGCGACTCACGCAGCGGCTGGCCGAGCGCCGCGCCTGACGACCCCCGTCTGGTCGGCAGGTCGTGACGGGTCGGCGAGGTGCCGAGGTGTGACGGGTCCGCTTCCGTCGTATCGTCTACGAGGGCGTGGATCGCGCCCGCCGGGCGGGGAGGCTCGGGACCAGGTGGCCGACGGTCGCGGTCGACGAGCAGGTGGAGAGGGACAACGTGGACGTGCACGCGAAGCTCGCCGAGCTCCGGCAGAGCATCGAAGACGCCCGGTCGATGCCGATGTCGGCCTCGGCCGTGGTCAACCGCGGCGAGCTGCTGGAGCGGATCGACGAGCTCCGAGGCGTCCTGGAGGAGGCCTTCACCGACTCGCAGAAGGTGATCGCCGAGCGCGACCTCCGTGGTCGACGCGGGGCACGAGGAGGCCGGCCAGATCATCGCCGAGGCCCAGAGCGAGCGCGAGAAGATCATCTCCGACACGGACGTCTTCCGAGTCGCCAAGCGCGAGGCCGAGGGCATCGTCGAGCGCGCACGCGCGGAGGCCGAGGAGCTCCGCAAGGAGACCGACGACTACGTCGACGCCAAGCTGGCCAACTTCGAGATCACCCTGGACCGGACCATCGAGGCGGTCCGGCGCGGTCGGGAGAAGCTGGCCGGACGGTCGGCCCTCGACGGACTGACCTCCGACGAGGTCGACAAGATCACGCTGCCCGAGCACCTCGACGGCTAGGTCCGTCGACGCTCCGGCCCACCGTTTTGGCCGCTCAGCCCATCGTTGGGTAGGCTTGACGACGGTTCTTCGCGCTCGACCGCGCCCATCGGCAACGGTGGACGTGACGGGTGGGGAGGACCTGGTCTGTCAGTCCAAGTCTGGAAGTGAATCAGCTGTGCGTCTCGACCCGAGAGCGCCGCTCGTGCTCGATACCCGCGAGCTCGGCCGCCGCCCGGGGTCGCAACGTCGGATGACCTTCGAGGCGCCGGCGCCGGCAGACCTCGGCATCGAAGTTCTCCGCGTCCCCGAGGGGTCGCCGATCGCGTTCGAGCTCCGGCTCGAGGCGGTCATGGAGGGCGTTCTCGTCACCGGCCAGGCGTCCGCCCGGCTCGAGGGGGAGTGCGCCCGGTGCCTGGAGGAGATCCGCGACGAGCTCGCGGCCGACTTCCAGGAGCTCTTCGTCTACGAGGAGAGCGACACCGCGATCCATCCCCAGGACGGGGAGAGCGACGACGTCAGCCGGCTGCAGGGCGACCTGCTCGACCTGGAGCCGACACTGCGGGACTCGGTGGTGCTCACGCTGCCGTTCCAACCGCTGTGCCGCGCCGACTGTCCGGGACTGTGCATCGAGTGCGGTGCCCGCCTGGCCGACGACCCGGAGCACGCGCACGACGAGCCGATCGACCCGCGCTGGGCCAAGCTGACCGGCCTGGTCGCGCAGGACGACGACTGAGAGCACCGCCCCGCACGAGCCCAGCACCAGCCCAGCACCACCCCCGCACCGACCACCGGCCGGATCACCTCCGGCCCGACAACAGGAGTTCACCGTGGCTGTCCCGAAGCGGAAGATGTCGCGCAGCAACACGCGCCACCGTCGATCGCAGTGGAAGGCCGTCGCGCCCTCGCTGGTGACCTGCGCCAACCCGGCCTGCGGCGCCAAGCACCTGCCGCACCGCGCGTGCGGCCAGTGCGGCCAGTACGGCGCCCGGGCCGACCGTCGCCAGGTCCTCTGAGCCGACGGCGGCCGTGACGACCGCGGCGGAGCACCCGGTACCCGGTACGCCGGGGCAGCCCGACGCCTACGCCGACCTGCGTGAGGCGCTGGGGGACCCGCACCTCGACCCCGAGCTGCTCGACCGCGCCCTGACGCACCGTTCGTACGCCTACGAGCACGGCGGGCTGCCCACCAACGAGCGGCTGGAGTTCCTCGGGGACTCCGTGCTCGGCGTGGTGGTCACCGACACGCTGTTCCGCGCCCACCCGGACCTGTCCGAGGGTCGGCTGGCCAAGCTGCGCGCCGCGGTCGTCAACGCGCGGGCGCTGGCCGAGGTGGCCCGGACGATCGGGCTCGGCGTGCACATCAAGCTCGGCCGCGGCGAGGAGTCGACCGGTGGACGGAACAAGTCCTCGATCCTGTCCGACACGGTCGAGGCGCTGATCGGCGCGGTCTTCCTCAGCGGCGGCCACGAGTCCGCCGCCGAGGTCGTCCACCTGCTGTTCGACCCGCTGATGGACAACGCCGCCCGGCTCGGTGCCGGTCTGGACTGGAAGACCAGCCTCCAGGAGCTCTCGGCGGAGCACTCCCTCGGAGTCCCGGAGTACGTCATCGAGGACGCGGGTCCCGACCACGAGAAGACGTTCACCGCCCAGGTGCGGGTCGGGGAGAGCCTCTACGGTCACGGCACCGGCCGCTCCAAGAAGGAAGCCGAGCAGCAGGCGGCCGAGACGGCGTACGTCGCCATCGCCGCCTCGCACGGCGCCCAGACCGTCTGAGCGTGCGACCGCGCCGTGCCCGAGCTTCCTGAGGTCGAGGTCGTCCGTCGCGGCCTGGAGACGCACCTCGTCGGCCGCGGCCTCGAGCGGGTCGAGGTGCTGCACGCGCGTCCGGTGCGCCGGCATCTGGCCGGCGCCGACGACTTCGTCGCCCGGTTGTCCGGCCGCCGCGTGCTCGGTGCGCGGCGCCGCGGCAAGTACCTCTGGCTCCCGCTCGACAGCGGCGACGCCGTCCTCGGCCACCTCGGGATGAGCGGCCAGCTGCTCGTGCAGCGACCCGCCGCTCCCGACGAGCGGCACCTGCGGGTGCGGTTCACGCTGACCGACGGAAACGAGCTGCGCTTCGTCGACCAGCGGATGTTCGGCTCCCTGGCGGTCTCGACCGACGGCGCCGACCTGCCGCCGGAGATCGCGCACATCGCGCGCGACCCGCTCGACCCGCTCTTCGACGACGACGCCTTCGTCCGCGCCGTGCGGCGACGCCGGTCAGAGGTCAAGCGGATCCTGCTCGACCAGGGCGTGGTCTCCGGGGTCGGCAACATCTACGCCGACGAGGCCCTGTGGCGTGCCCAGGTGCACGGCGAGCGCCTCGGCGAGAAGCTCCGCGCGGTCGACGTACGACGCGTGCTGGGCGAAGCGCGGGCCGTGATGGAGGCGGCCCTGCTCGAGGGTGGCACGTCGTTCGACGCCCTCTACGTCAACGTCAACGGCGAGAGCGGCTACTTCGACCGCTCGCTGCACGCCTACGGCCAGGAGGGGCGCCCCTGCGAGCGGTGCGGCACCGCCGATCGTGCGGGTGTCGTTCATGAACCGCTCGTCGTACTTCTGCCCGCTGTGCCAGCCGCGTCCCCGCCGGCGGCCCTGAGCCGGACCAGCTCGACCGCGGCGGGCACCGTGCCGGTCCAGTCAGCCGGGGTCCACGGCTCGGAGGGCACCCACTCGCTGCCGCAGGCCGCGCACGCGAACAGCGGCTCGTCCGCCGAGGCGCTCGCCGGTGTCGCCTCCAGGTGCACTCCGAGCGGCAGTCGGAGATCTCGAGATCGCGGGGCGGTGGCATGTCGCGCACGCTACCGGGGCGCCGGGATTGACCGAGCTCAGAGGGCGTGGGACTCTGGAAGTGCACGCCCGCCTCCGGCTGCATCCAGCCGCTCACCAGGGCGCGTCACCACCGCCATCTCCATCGCACATCCTTTCGGAGGACATCACATGGCCAAGGCCCTCCTCGGCTACATGAGCAGCACCGACCCTCGGGTCGTCGCCCAGCTCACCGCGGAGAATCGCCGGCTCACGCAGCAGGTGGCCGACCTGGAGGCGCACGTGCTGCGCCTCCAGGCGGAGAACGACACCCTCGCCGCCGCACTGCGCGACGCCCCGATCCTCACTCTCGACGAGAGCATGCAGCCCGTCTGAGACGCGGCGGCTGCCCGACCGACCACAGGGGTACAGAAAACTCTCGCGCGCGGCGCGTGACCTGGGGCACGTTCGCTCGTTAGGCCCGTCATGCGCCTGCCACGTCCCCGCCGCTCCCTGAGCGCCCTCGCCATCGGTGCGCTCGTCGCCGCCGGCCTCGTCGTCAGCACCCCCGCGACCGCGTCCGCCCACGGCGACCGCGACCGCGCGGAGAAGTTCCGCGAGGCACACCAGGGGGAGGCCTCCGGCACCCAGGTCCCGCTGGTCGCGAGCAGCAACGTCTCGCTGCTGTCGAGCAACCCCGGCTCGGCCGGCATCTCCGGCTGCTTCATGCCGACCAAGCCGCTGTTCGTGATGTCCAGCCTGGACTCGGTCAAGGTCTACGACACCACCGACGCCGCGAAGCCGCGGCTCACCGGCACGCTGCCCAGCGCGCAGTTCGAGAACGAGGCGATGAACTGCGGCGAGCGCAAGACCCGGAGGGCACCCGTCGCTTCGCGCTGATCGGCGTGGACCTCTACCAGGCCTCGCCCGGCGACCTCGACCACGTCAACGCCGGCGACGGCAACGAGCTGGTCGTCGTCGACGTCACCGACCCGGCTCCGCTCCGCGGATCGCGGGCCGGGCGCCCGGCACGACCAGCACGCACACGGTCGCCTGCGTCGCGGAGACCGACTGCCGCTACGCCTACTCGGCCGGCGACAACCGCACCGACAGCTTCTCGATCTTCGACCTGAGCGACGTCGACCGACCCGGTCGAGCTCGACTCCGACCCGGCCAAGCGCCGGCACCCAGCCGTTCTCCTCGCCGACCGCCGGGTCACAAGTGGAACTTCGACGACGCGGGTTTCGGCACCCACACGGGCTTCGACGGCTCCGTCGATGTTCGACGTGAGCGACCCGACCGCGCCCGCAGCTGGTCACGACCACCGGTGCCGCCGGTCGCGGTGACGACCCGGCGCACCCGGGCTACAACGACTTCATCCACCACAACTCGTTCCGCCCGAACGCCCAGGCGTTCAAGGCGGGCGCATCGCCCTCGCTACGCCAACGGCAACGTCCTGCTGGTGACCGAGGAGGACTACGAGCAGACCGACTGCAGCAAGGCCGGCTCCTTCCAGACCTGGTGGGTCAAGCGCCTCGACGGCACACCCGACGCGATCGTGCCGCTGGACAAGGTGGAGCTCTCCGACCTGGGCACCTTCCCGCTGCCGCAGGGCGCCTTCTGCTCGGCGCACTGGTTCTCCTACCACCCCAGCGGCGTCGTCGCGGCCGGCTTCTACGGTGGCGGCACCCAGCTGATCGACGTCCGCGACCCGCAGCAGCTCTCGTCCTACGGTCACGCCACCTGGGGCGCCTCGGAGGTCTGGGACAGCTACTGGGCGCCGGTCTACAACAAGGCCGGCAAGGCCGGGAAGCCCACCAACATCGTCTACAGCGTCGACCTGGTCCGCGGGCTCGACGTCTACGCCGTGGACCTGCCCGGCGGTGGGACGACGACCGGCGAGAGCCCGCTCCCGCCGCTGCCGCTGGCGTCGCTCGCAGGATGGTCGCCGCTCTCGTCCGGGGGACTGCCGGTCACCGGGGTGCTCCTCGCGCTGACCGCGGCGGTGCTGCTGCGGCGTCGCGCCGCCGTCGCCCCGGTCGCTGGCTGACCGGCTAGGAGGGGGCCTCGGTCGCAGCCAGGGGCAGGGCGGCGAGGTCGGGCGCGCAGAGCGAGGCGTCGGAGGGCTCCGTCCCGGGTGCGGGAACCGTGCAGGTGCAGGGGTCGCCGGTGTCGAGGACGGTGCCGCTGGTGACCTCCCCGGGGGCCGCCAGCGGGTCCACCGCGGTGCACGGTGGCGGCTCCGACGGGCCGCCGCCCGACCCACCCGGACCGCTACCGCCGGCCGGGGTCTCCGACGGTGGGCCGGAGGGTCCGGTGGGGGTGTCGGTGGGGGTGTCGGTGGGGGTGCCCGACGGTGGGCCGGAGGGGGCGCCCGAGGGCGTGCCGGGAGGGCTGCTCGAAGAGCCGCCCGACGGCTTGGGCACCGGGACCGGCTTCCCGACCCGCTTCGGGGCCGGGGGGAGCTTCGCGTCGTCAGCGGACGCCTTCGCCCGCAGCCGAGCGGCCCAGCCGTCCTCGGTGCCGGTGGGGGTCGCGGTCAGGGAGATGCTCGTCGGCAGTCCGGCCACCGTCAGTGCGTCGTCCAGCCCCTGCTTGGCGTAGCGCTCCTGGTAGGTCGAGACCAGCCGCAGGTAGGCCTCCGAGTGGTTGTAGGACAAGATCGCCGCCCGCCGATCGGCGGGCTGCGACAGGTCGCGTCCGCCGTAGCAGAGGTACGCCGCGGTGGCGGCCGCCGCGTCCTCGATGTCCTGCGGGTGGGCCACGCCGTCGCCGTCCCCGTCGACGCCGAACCGGGCCCAGGTGCCCGGGATGAACTGCATCGGGCCGACGGCCCGGTCCCAGGTCGCGTCGCCGTCCCACCGGCCGTGGTCGGTGTCCGAGATCGCCGCGAAGCCGTTGCCGTCGAGGACCGGCCCCAGCACCGACGTCCGGTGCTCCGCGTCGAGGGGCCGCCCCACCAGCGAGCCGGACTCGACCTGGCCGATCGCGGCGAGCAGGCTCACCGGCAGGTGGCAGCCCTCGGGGGCGCCGGCGGCCGCGGCCTGGTAGGCCTCCAGCAGGACGTCGGCGATGTCGACCTTGACCGCAGCGTGCACGACCTCGCCGGTGGTGACCACCTGCACGGCCGGCGGCAGGTCGCTCGGGGTGTCACCCGGCGCGGGCCAGCGCTGCGGGTCCACGACGGTGACCGAGGCCGGCACCTCCGCCGTGACCACGGGTACGACGGGGGCCGGCTGCAGCTGTCCGACGGTCGCCACGGCGTCCTCGCGCGGCGAGGTGGATCCAGCGAGCGTCAGGACGAGCGCCAGCGCGCACGGCACGCTGAGCCTGCTGCCCGGCCGGTGGCGGACTGTTCCCGGATGACGTCGTGCCCCCATGCCTGCCAGTCAACGTCACCGGGGTGCGTTCCGGTAGGGCCCGAGATGACCACGCCGGAGCGGACTCGCAGGCACCGCGGAGCGCCCTTTCGGGCACGTGCTGCGCGGATCCGGGGGTCTCGGCCGGTAGGGTGAGGCCGCTGGTCTTCCCCCCGGCAGCGTCCTGGAACAATCCGCCCCGGCGCACAGCCGATCCCGGAGCGCGTGCCGCGCCCTCCGCCGTGACCGAAGGGGAGACCACGGTGTACCTGAAGAGCCTGACCCTCCGCGGGTTCAAGTCCTTCGCCTCCGCGACGACCCTCCAGCTCGAGCCCGGGATCACCTGCATCGTGGGCCCCAACGGCTCCGGCAAGTCCAACGTCGTCGACGCCCTCGCCTGGGTGATGGGCGAGCAGGGCGCCAAGTCGCTGCGCGGCGGCAAGATGGAGGACGTCATCTTCGCCGGCACCTCCGGTCGGCCGCCGCTCGGACGCGCCGAGGTGGCGCTGACGATCGACAACGCCGACGGTGCGCTGCCGATCGAGTACTCCGAGGTCACGATCAGCCGGACGATGTTCCGCAACGGCGGCTCGGAGTACGCCATCAACGGCTCCGCGTGCCGGCTGCTCGACGTGCAGGAGCTGTTGTCCGACTCCGGCATCGGACGCGAGATGCACGTCATCGTCGGGCAGGGCCAGCTCGACTCGATCCTGCACGCCACCCCCGAGGACCGCCGCGGCTTCATCGAGGAGGCCGCGGGCGTCCTGAAGCACCGCAAGCGCAAGGAGAAGGCGCTGCGCAAGCTGGACTCCACCGAGGGCAACCTCACCCGGCTCCAGGACCTGCTCAGCGAGATCCGTCGCCAGCTCAAGCCCCTGGGCCGCCAGGCCGAGGTCGCCCGCAAGGCGGCGGTGGTGCAGGCCGACGTCCGCGACGCCCGCGCGCGCCTGCTGGCCGACGACCTGGTCACCGCCCGCACGGCACTCGACCAGGAGCTCGCCGACGAGACGATCCTGCTCGAGCGTCGCACCGAGGTGGAGGCGGCCCTGGCCCGGGCGCGCGAGGTGGAGACCGCGCTGGAGACCGACCTGCGCGCGGACCTGCCGGCGCTCGCGGCCGCGCAGGAGACGTGGTTCGCGCTGTCCGGGCTGCGCGAACGGCTCCGGGGCACCGCGGGGTTGGCCGACGAGCGGGTGCGCAACGCCGCCGACGGTGCCGAGCCCGTGCACCAGTCCGGCCGCGACCCCGACCAGCTGGTCGCCGAGGCCGAGCGGGTCCGGGCCCAGGAGCGCGAGATCACCGCCGGCGTCGAGCGCAACCGTACGGCGCTCGAGACCGCCCTGGTGACCCGCCAGCAGGCCGAGCAGGCCCACGCCGAGGAGGACCGTCGCGTGGCGGGCCTGCAACGCGCCGCGGCCGACCGCCGGGAGGGCCTGGCCCGGCTGCACGGGCAGGTCAACGCGCTGCGGAGCCGCGCCTCCGCCGCTGACGAGGAGGTCGCCCGGCTCACCGCCGCCCGCCAGGACGTCGTGGCTCGTGCCGAGCGAGCGCAGCGCGACTTCACCTCGTTGGAGTCCCGGGTGGCCGGGCTCGACGCGGGGGAGGAGGGCCTCGACGCCGAGCACGAGGGAGCCTCCTCGGCCCTGGCCGACCTCGAGGACCGGCTCGCCAAGACCCGCGAGGAGGCCACCGCCGCCGACCGTGAGCGCGGCGCGCTGGCCGCGCGCAAGGAGGCCCTCGAGCTCGGGCTGAACCGCAGGGACGGCGCAGGCGCGCTGCTGGCAGCCAGCGACGCGGTGTCGGGTCTGCTCGGCTCGGTGGCCGCCCTGCTGACCGTCCACCCCGGCTTCGAGAGCGCGGTCGCGCAGGCGCTCGGATCCGCCGCCGACGCGGTCGCGGTCGAGGACGTCGACGCGGCGCTCGGTGCGATCGAGCACCTCAAGACCGAGGACCTCGGCCGCGCCGGCATCCTGCTCGGCGGGGCTGGGGGCAGCGCGCACGACGACGCGCCCTGGCCCGGGCTGCCGGCGGACGTCACCTACGCCATCGACGTGGTCGAGTGCCCGGCGCCGTTGCGCCCGGCGCTCGCCCGGGTGCTGTTCAAGGTGGCGGTGGTCGCCGACCTCGACGCGGCCCGCCGGCTGGTCGCCGAGCTGCCCGACGTCGCCGCCGTCACCCGTGCGGGAGACCTGCTCGGCGCCCACTTCGCCTCCGGCGGCTCCTCCTCGCAGCCGACGCTGATCGAGGTGCAGGCTGCGGTCGACGAGGCCGCCGAGCGGCTCGGCGAGGCCACCCACGCGTGCGAGCGGCTCGGCTTCGACCTGGCTCGTCTCGAGGAGGAGCGGGCCCAGGCCCAGGGTCGCGTGGACGTCGCGCTGGCCAAGCTGCACGAGTCCGACGCCACCCTCGCTGCGGTGGCGGAGGAGCTCGGCCAGCTCGGCTCGCTGGCCCGCTCGGCCAAGGGCGAGGCCGCGCGGCTGTCCGCGGCGATCGACAAGGCCCAGGAGGCCCGCGACCGCGACCTGGCCGGCCTGGCCGACCTGGAGCAGCGGCTGCTGAGCGCCCAGGACGCCTCCGACGAGGAGCCCGACACCGCCGAGCGCGAGCGCCTCGCTGAAGCAGCCCGCGTCAGCCGGCAGGCCGAGATGGACGCCCGTCTGGCGCTGCGGACCGCCGAGGAGCGGGCCCGTGCCCTGGCAGGCCGGGCGGACTCCCTGCTCAGGGCGGCCCAGGCCGAGCGTGACGCCCGGGCGCGCGCGGTCGCCCGCCGCCAGCGGCTGGTCCGCGAGGGACGGGTGGCCGAGGCCGTCGGGCGGGGTGTGCGCGTGGTCCTGACGCGGCTCGAGACCTCGATCCTCGCGGCGACGGAGCAGCGGTCGGCCGTCGAGCAGGCCCGCCGCGGGCGCGAGGAGGACCTGATGGCCGTCCGCGCCCGGCTGCGCGACCTCGGCAAGGAGCTCGACGAGCTGGTCAACACCGTGCACCGCGACGAGATGGCCCGCACCCAGCAACGGATGCGCATCGAGCAGCTCGAGGAGCGCGCGTTGACGGAGCTGGGCATCGAGGGCGACGCCCTGGTCGCCGACTACGGCCCCGACCAGCTGGTCCCCGCGGTGCTCAGCGCCGAGCAGCAGAGCGCGCTCGACGCCGATCCCGAGGCCGTCGCCCCGGAGCCGGTCCCGTTCGTCCGCGAGGACCAGGTCAAGCGGCTGCGGGTGGCCGAGCGCAACCTGTCGATGCTCGGCCGGGTCAACCCGCTCGCCCTCGAGGAGTTCACCGCGCTCGAGGAGCGCCACCAGTTCCTCGGTGAGCAGCTCGAGGACCTCCGTCGCACGCGCCGCGACCTGCTCGACATCGTCCGCGAGGTCGACGAGCGCGTCGAGCAGGTGTTCACCGAGGCCTGGCACGACGTCAACGCCGCCTTCGACGGCGTCTTCAAGCGGCTCTTCCCCGGGGGTGAGGGCCGGCTGGTCCTCACCGACCCCGCGCACATGCTCACCACGGGCATCGAGGTGGAGGCGCGCCCGGCGGGCAAGAAGGTCAAGCGGCTCTCGCTGCTCAGCGGCGGCGAGCGCTCCCTGGTCGCGGTCGCCTTCCTGGTGTCCCTGTTCAAGGCGCGACCGTCGCCGTTCTACATCCTCGACGAGGTCGAGGCGGCTCTCGACGACACCAACCTGGGTCGGCTGCTGGAGATCTACGAGGAGCTGCGCGAGAACAGCCAGCTGCTCGTGATCACCCACCAGAAGCGCACCATGGAGGTCGGCGACGCCCTCTACGGCGTCACCATGCGCGGCGACGGCGTCTCGGCGGTCATCAGCCAGCGGCTCCGCGAGGCCGAGCCGGCATGACCCTCCCGCGATGACGGGCGAGGTCCGGCCCGCTCGACCGACGCGCTCGTCGTACGCCGTGTGGAGGCGCGCGACCACGCGCTGGGCCGACGACGACGTCTTCGGGCACATGAACAACGCCGTCTACTACGAGCTGTTCGACACCGCGGTCAACGCGCACCTGTGCGAGGCGACGGGCGCGGACATCCGCTCGCTCCCGGCCGTCGGCGTGGTGGCCGAGACGTCGTGCCGCTACTTCCGCGAGATCGGCTTCCCGGCCCCGGTCGACCTGGGGCTGACGGTCGAGCGCGTGGGCAGGTCCTCGGTGATCTACCGGATCGGGCTCTTCCAGGGCGAGAGCGACGAGGCGGCCGCGGAGGGCCGATTCGTGCACGTCTACGTCGACAACGCCGCCGGCCCGGGTCACCGACCGGTGCGCCCGGTCCCGGACCAGATCCGCGCTGCGGTGGAGTCGTTGGTCACATCGGTCTGATCACGCGCCTGGCCCCTCCGCTCGTCGTGCGAGCATGGACAGGTACCGCCGCCGCGTGGTGGCCGTCCAGCCTTTCTCTCGGGAGTTGACCCTCGCTCGTGTTCCCCATCCTGGTCGCCATGGTCGGCATCGTGCTGCTCGCCGGTCTGGTCGTCGTCTACGTCGCCTACCCGCACCGCGGTGCGGACGTGCCCAGCGCACCCTGGGTCGGCGAGGCGATGCGCAAGGGCGTCAACCGGCTGCCCACGCTGCACAACCAGAGCGAGGCGCAGAAGTACGACGTTCGCCCCCGCGTCAAGCAGCACTGAGCCACCTCGTCACGCTTCGGCCGACCCCGGCATGAGCGGCGCGGTGTGATGGGATACCGCCGTGCCTGAGTACATCCTGCTGATCATCGGCCTCGCCGTCGTCCTCCTCGGAGGGCTGGCCGGGCTCGTCACCACCCGCGTCCGTGGCCGCCGAGGCCGTCCGGAGGCTCCGTCCGCGCCGGACCGTCCCGGGCTGGAGGAGCCGCGTGTCGGCGACGACGCGGAGACCCCGCACGACACCGCGACCCGCACCGTGCAGGACGCGACGCTGCCCGACACGGCGCCGCCGGACACGGCCGCTCCCGCGCTGGAGGTTCCGGAGTCCGCAGCGGGACGCCTGGTCCGGCTGCGGCAGCGGCTCTCACGGTCCCAGAGCCCGCTCGGCCGGGGACTGCTCGCGCTGCTGTCGCGCGACGTCATCGACGAGGACACCTGGGAGGAGATCGAGGACACCCTGATCACCGCCGACGTGGGCGTCAACCCGACCCAGGAGCTGGTGGCGCGCCTGCGCACCCGGGTCAAGGTCGAGGGCAGCTCGTCCGCGTCCGTGCGCGACATCCTGCGCGAGGAGCTCGTCGCGTTGGTGGACCCGACCCTCGATCGCTCCCTCGACGTCGACCGTCGAGACGGCCGTCCCGCCGTGGTGATGATGGTCGGGGTCAACGGCACCGGCAAGACCACCACCGTCGGCAAGCTGGCGCGCGTGCTCGTCGCGGAGGACAAGCAGGTCGTGCTCGGCGCGGCCGACACGTTCCGCGCCGCAGCGGCCGAGCAGCTGGCGACCTGGGGCGAGCGGGTCGGCGTCCCCGCCGTCCGAGGACCCGAGGGCAGCGACCCGGCGAGCGTCGCCTTCGAGGCGGTCCGCACCGGCATCGAGCAGGAGGCCGACGTGGTCCTGGTCGACACCGCCGGCCGGCTGCAGAACAAGACCGGCCTGATGGACGAGCTGGGCAAGGTCAAGCGGGTGATCGAGAAGCAGACTCCAGTGACCGAGGTGCTCCTGGTCCTCGACGCCACGACCGGCCAGAACGGACTGCAGCAGGCGCGGGTCTTCAGCGAGGTCGTCCACGTCACCGGCGTGGTGCTGACCAAGCTCGACGGGTCGGCCAAGGGCGGCATCGTGATCGCCGTCCAGCGCGAGCTGGGCGTGCCGGTGAAGCTGGTCGGACTCGGCGAGGGCGCCGACGACCTGGCGCCGTTCGACGCCGAGGCGTTCGTCGACGCTCTCCTGGGGGACGCCGGCTGAGTCGGGCCAGGCCGCAGGCTCAGCGCTCGGTCAGCACGCCCTGCAGGGTGAACTGCACCAGCCGCTCGGTGTCCTCGACCGTCGGCATCGGGCGATGGGTGATGGCACGGACCGCCAGCAGGCCTCCGAGCCACTGCACCGCACAGTCCACGTCGATGTCGGGTCGGACCTCGCCGCGGGCGATCGCGCGCTCGAAGGTGGCGCGCGAGTGGGCCTCGCGCCGCTCGGTCGTCGCCCGGTACAGCGCCGCGATCCGACCGTCGCGGACGGACTCCGCGATGGAGGTCCGCAGGAACGCCGCACCCTGCGGGGTGTTCACGAACGTCAGGGCCGCGCGGTAGCTCGCCGCCAGGTCGGTCTCGATGCTCCCGGTGTCGGGCTCGGGGAACTCGGTGGCGTAGAGCGTCTCCATCGCGGCCACGGCCAGGTCCTCCTTGGAGGGCCAGCGCCGGTAGACGGTCGCCTTGCCGACGCCGGCCCGAGCCGCGACGTCATCGACCGTGGTCCGGTCGAACCCGCGCTCGAGCATCAGCTCCGCGGCGGCGGTCGTGATGCGGCCGTCGGTCTCCGGGTCGCGCGGCCGGCCCCGGCCCCGGCGTTCGGCCAGCGCTCCCGAAGCTTCCGCGTCGCGGCCGGAGGGGGAGGGGGTCGAGGTCATGGCCGGAATCTAGTCGCAAATCCGACATCCGCCAAAGGACCGACATGGACCAGCATGCAGGGATCTGGCGAGGTTGTGCGTCATCTACCGGAAACACGACGGGACAACCGTCACCTGCGCGCAACATCGGCCGCGCGGGACTGAAACCTGCGGCGCGGAGGCTGTCGCTCACCGGGGTGGTGCCAGGTGCGACAGCGAGGTCGCGCCGGTCCCCGCCCTCCCACGACTCCACCGTGAGCTGACTTTCAGAGGTTGAGATAGATGGATACTGGCGATACCGCTTGGGTGTTGACCTCCGCAGCCCTCGTGCTGCTGATGACCCCCGGACTCGCGCTGTTCTACGGCGGCATGGTGCGGGCGAAGAGCGTCCTGAACATGATGATGATGAGCTTCGGCGCACTCGCCGTCGTCAGCGTCCTGTGGGTGCTGTACGGCTACTCGCTCGCCTTCGGCGATGACGTCGGCGGCGGCCTGCTGGGCGACCCCACCGACTACGCCGGCCTCGCCGGCCTGATGGGCGAGAAGGACCTGGTCGCGACGATCCCGAGCCTGGCGTTCGTCGGCTTCCAGGCGGTCTTCGCGATCATCACGGTCGCGCTGATCTCCGGCGCCATCGCCGACCGGGCCCGCTTCGGTCCCTGGCTGCTGTTCACCGGCATCTGGGCGACCGTCGTGTACTTCCCCGTCGCGCACTGGGTGTTCGCCTTCGACGACACGACGGGCCCCGGCTTCGTCGGCGGCTGGATCGCCAACACGCTCGGCGCGATCGACTTCGCCGGCGGCACCGCGGTCCACATCAACGCCGGCGCGGCGGGCCTCGCCCTCGCCCTGGTCCTGGGCAAGCGCGTCGGCTGGAAGCGCGACCCGATGCGCCCGCACAACCTGCCCCTCGTGATGCTCGGCGCCGGCCTGCTGTGGTTCGGCTGGTTCGGCTTCAACGCCGGCTCGGCGCTCGGCGCGAACACACTCGCGGCCGTCGCGTGGATCAACACGCTGGCCGCCACTGCCGCCGCCGCGCTCGGATGGCTGCTCGTGGAGAGGCTCCGTGACGGTCACGCCACGTCGCTCGGCGCCGCTTCCGGGGTCGTGGCCGGCCTCGTCGCGATCACGCCGTCCTGCTCCTCGGTCAACCCGCTGGGCGCCCTCGTGCTCGGCGTGCTGGCCGGAGTGCTCTGCGCACTGGCGGTCGGGCTGAAGTTCAGGTTCGGCTTCGACGACTCGCTGGACGTGGTCGGCGTGCACCTGGTCGGTGGCCTGTGGGGGACCCTGGCGGTCGGCCTGCTGGCGACGTCCAGCGCGCCCGCCGGCGTCGACGGGCTGCTGTACGGCGGGGGGCTGGACCAGCTGGGCAAGCAGGCGGTGGGCGCCTTCGCGGTGCTGATCTTCTCCTTCGTGCTGACCTACGCGATCGGCCTGCTGATCTCGAAGACCGTCGGCTTCCGTCTCGAGGAGGAGGACGAGGTCGAGGGCATCGATGGCGTGGAGCACGCCGAGTCGGCCTACGACTTCGCCACCAGCGGTGGCGGAGGTCGTGCACTGAGCGGGGCAGGCGCCCCGAGCGCCAGGACACAGGCGGACGCCGAGGCACGGGGGGTCAACGCATGAAGCTCGTGACCGCGGTCATCAAGCCGCACAAGTGGGACGAGGTCCGGGAGGCCCTCGAGACCTTCGGGGTCACCGGGATGACGGTCAGTGAGGTCAGCGGCTACGGCCGGCAGAAGGGTCACACCGAGGTCTACCGTGGCGCGGAGTACGACATCGCGCTGGTCCCCAAGATCCGGATCGAGATCGTGGTCGAGACCGCCGACGTCGACGACATCGTCGGCATCGTGGTCAAGACCGCGCAGACCGGGCGGATCGGGGACGGCAAGGTGTGGGTGCAGCCCGTCGACGCGGTGGTGCGGGTCCGCACCGGCGACCGCGACGAGGCCGCGCTCTAGCCTGCCCGTCCTGGGCATGATCATGATCGACCGAGGAGAGGAAGGCCGGATGAAGCTCGTCACCGCGGTCATCAAGCCGCACAGGTGGGACGACGTCCGCTCGGCGCTGGAGATGGTCGGGATCACCGGGATGACGGTGAGCGAGGTCAGCGGCTACGGCCGGCAGAAGGGCCACACCGAGGTCTACCGCGGCGCGGAGTACGACATCGCGCTGGTGCCCAAGCTGCGGATCGAGGTCGTCGTCGAGGCCGCGGGCGCCGGCGAGGTGGTGGACACCATCGTGCGTACCGCTCGGACCGGCAAGATCGGCGACGGCAAGGTCTGGGTGCAGACGGTCGACTCCGTGGTCCGGGTGCGCACCGGGGACCAGGACGAGGCGGCGCTCTGAGCAGCAGGGGCACTCGCTCATGACCCAGACGGAGCGACACCGACGGACGGCGGCGGCCGACCGGCTGTGCGCCTCCGCCCTGGGTGCGGCGCTCGCCGGCGCCGACGAGACGGGCATCTCCCTCGTCGGCGTCGGCGGCTACGGTCGGTCCGAGCTGGCGCCGTGCAGCGACCTCGACGTCGTGCTGGTCCACGACGACACCGCGCGGACGACCGACGTGGGGCCGGTGGCCGAGCGGGTCTGGTACCCCCTGTGGGACGCCGGGGTCGACCTGGACCACTCCGTCCGTGCGCTCTCCGAGGCCACCGCGGCCGCGGCGGACGACCCCCGGGTGGCGCTGGGACTGCTGGACGCCCGGCACCTCGCCGGGGACCCGTCGGTGACGCTGCGGCTGCGGGCCCAGCTGCTCTCGCGCTGGCGCCGCGATGCCCGCGAGCAGCTGCCCGCCCTGCGGGAGCTGGTGAGCCGACGCGGCGAGCGGATGGGCGAGCTGGCGCACGCCTCGGTCCCGGACCTCAAGGAGTCGGTCGGCGGTCTGCGTGACGCCACGGTGCTGAAGGCGCTGGTCGCGTCGTGGCTCGTCGACGTCTCGCACTCCGACCTGGAGCCTCGTCGCCTGCACCTGCTCGACGTCCGCGACGTCCTGCACCAGGTGACCGGGCGGGCGACCGACCGGATCGCCCCCGAGGTGTGGCCCGACCTGGCCGCCGGGCTCCACCTGGCCGACGCCGAGGAGGCGCAGCGCCAGGTCCGCGAGAGCGGCCGGCGGATCACCCACCTGTCCCGGCTCACCTGGCGTCGCGTCGACGACCTCCTGGAGCGCAAGTCGACCGCCCGACCGCGTCGGCCCGAGCTGGAGCGCGTGGCGCCCGGGGTGGCCGTGTCGCGGGGGGAGGTGGTGCTCGACCGGGGTACTCAGCCCGATGAGGACCCGCTGCTCCTGCTGCGCGCGGCTGCGGAGGCCGCCGAACGCGACCTGGTCCTCGCCCCGGCGACGTCGGCGCGGCTGGCCCGCGAGGGCGCCGACCTGCCCGATCCGTGGCCCGCAGAGGCGCGCAACCTGCTGACCCGGCTGCTGGCCGCCGGACCGGGACTGCTGGGGGTCTGGGAGACCCTCGACGAGACGGGCGCGCTGGGCCGCCTGCTGCCCGAGTGGGAGCGGGTCCGGCTGCTGCCGCACGCCTCGGTCGTGCACCGCTTCACCGTCGACCGGCACCTGGTCGAGACCTGCATCGAGGCCTCCCGGATGATCCGCCGGGTGGGTCGTCCCGACGTGCTGATGACCGCCGCGCTGCTGCACGACCTCGGCAAGGGCGGACGGGTCGACCACAGCGTCGCCGGGGCCCCGCTCGCCGCGCGGGTCGCCGAGCGGATGGGCTTCGACGCGCGTGAGGTGGAGCTCGTGCGGGGCCTGGTCCGCTGGCACCTGCTGCTCGCCGAGGTGGCGACCAGCCGGGACCTGGAGGATCCGGCGACGGTCCGGCACGTGGCCGAGCTGGTGGTCGACGCCGAGTCGCTGGACCTGCTCGAGGTGCTGACCGAGGCGGACGCCCGGGCCACGTCGGCGCAGGCGTGGACCGTCTGGCGGGCCGGCCTGGTGGCCGACCTCGCGCAGCGGGTGCGCCAGGCGCTCGGCGACTGGGCCGGGCAGGTGTTCCCCGTCGTCGCCGTCGAGGTCTCGATCCCCGAGGCCGTGCGTGCGGACCCGCGGCGGGTCGACGTACGCGTGCGTCCGGGTGAGGACGGGGCCACCGTGACCGTGGTCTCGGGCGACCGGGTGGGCCTGATGGCCGACACTTCCGGCGCGCTGGCGGTGCTGCGGACCTCGATCCGCTCCGCCCGCGCCTGGAGCCAGGGAGAGCTCGCAGTCTCCGTCTGGGAGATCGACGACGCGACCCTGGACGAGGCGGTGCTCCGGCAGCGCTTCGAGGCGGTGACGTCGGGACGCCTCGACCCTGCGGGCCGGCTCCGACCGCCGCGCTCCCGCAACCCGGACCCGTCCGTGCAGGTCCGGCACGACGCCTCCCGGCAGTCCACCGTGCTCGAGGTCCGCGTCGACGACCGGCCCGGCGTGGTGCACCTGGTCTGCGCCGCACTCGCCCGCCAGGACGTCTGGGTCCGTTCCGCGCACTTGACCACCCTCGGCCCGCAGGCGACCGACGTGTTCTACGTGCAGGAGCCGGGTGCCGGGGCGCTCTCGGACGAGCGGGCCGCCTCGGCCGTGCACGCGGTCCGGCGCGCCCTGCAGGACCCGGTTAGGCTGGACACCTGACCCGGCGCCCAGCAGTGGGGTGCCTTCGCCTGTAGCCAGCCCGCACCGTCGAGGACTCATCTGTGTTTTCCACTCTCTCCGACCGTCTCGCCGCGACGTTCAAGACCCTCCGTGGCAAGGGACGCCTCTCGGAGGCCGACATCGACGCCACGGCCCGGGAGATCCGGATCGCGCTGCTCGAGGCCGACGTGGCGCTGCCGGTCGTCAAGCGGTTCGTCGGCGCGGTCAAGGAGCGGGCGCGCGGCGAGGAGGTCAGCGGGGCGCTGAACCCGGCGCAGCAGATCGTCAAGATCGTCAACGAGGAGCTCGTCACGATCCTCGGTGGCGAGACCCGGCGGCTGCGCTACGCCAAGACCCCGCCCACGGTGATCATGCTGGCCGGTCTGCAGGGCGCCGGCAAGACGACGTTGGCCGCCAAGCTGGCACTCTGGCTCAAGAGCCAGGGCAGCAGCCCGCTGCTGGTCGCGGCCGACCTGCAGCGTCCCAACGCGGTCAACCAGCTGCAGGTCAACGGCGAGCGTGCCGGAGTCAAGGTCTTCGCGCCCGAGCCCGGCAACGGGGTGGGGGACCCGGTCGCGGTGGCGCGCGCCGGGCTCGAGGAGGCCCGCCGCACCCTGCACGACGTGGTCATCGTCGACACCGCCGGCCGCCTCGGCGTGGACGCCGAGCTGATGCAGCAGGCCTCCGACATCCGCGACGCGGTCAGCCCCGACGAGATCCTCTTCGTGGTCGACGCGATGGTCGGCCAGGACGCCGTCAACACGGCGCAGGCCTTCCTCGACGGCGTCGGCTACGACGGCGTGGTCCTCACCAAGCTCGACGGCGACGCCCGCGGCGGCGCCGCCCTGTCCATCGCCTCGATCACGGGCAAGCCGGTGATGTTCGCCTCCAACGGCGAGAAGCTCACCGACTTCGACCTGTTCCACCCCGACCGAATGGCTTCCCGCATCCTCGACATGGGCGACATGCTCACCCTGATCGAGCAGGCCGAGAAGACCTTCGACGCCGACCAGGCCGCGGCGGCCGCTGCGAAGCTCACCGGCCAGGGCGGCGAGTTCACCCTCGACGACTTCCTCCAGCAGATGCAGCAGCTGCGCAAGATGGGCTCGCTGTCCAAGATCGTGGGGATGCTGCCCGGGATGGGACAGTTCCGCGAGCAGCTCGAGAACTTCGACGAGCGCGAGATCGACCGGATCCAGGCGATCATCCAGTCGATGACCCCGCAGGAGCGCGACAACCCCAAGCTGATCGACGGCTCCCGGCGGGCCCGGATCTCCAAGGGCTCCGGCACCCAGGTCTCCGACGTCAACCAGCTCGTGGACCGCTTCTTCGAGGCCCGCAAGATGATGATGCAGATGGCCCGTGGCGGCGGAATGCCGGGGATGCCCGGCATCCCGGGGATGCCGGGCATGGGCGGCGGCAAGCGCGGCAAGGCCAAGCCGGCCCCCAAGAAGGGCAAGGGCAAGCGGGTCTCGGGCAACCCCGCCAAGCGCGCGGCGGCGCAGAAGGCGGGCCCCCAGAAGGCCCCTGCCGAGGCCGCCAACCCGTTCGGCGTGCCGAACGGTGCCGACGCGGACTTCGATCCGGCCAGCCTCGACCTGCCGGCCGACCTGTCCAAGTACCTCAAGTAGCCGCCGGGGCTCGGTAGGGTCCCGAAGCATGACTGCTCTGAGGTTCCGCGGGCCGGTGCTGCCCGAGGGCGAGGTCCGTGACCTGTACGTCGTCGACGGCGCCGTCACCTACGAGCGGGTGGCCTCGGCCGAGCTCGTCGCCGAGGGTTGGATCGTTCCCGGCCTGGTCGACGCGCACTGCCACGTCGGCCTGGACGAGAACGGCGCCGTGCCGCGAGACGTGCAGGAGCAGCAGGCCCTCGCCGACCGCGACGGTGGCGCGCTGCTGCTGCGGGACTGCGGCTCCGCGGCCGACACCTCCTGGATCCACGAGCGCGACGACCTGCCCCGGCTGATCCGGGCGGGGCGGCACATCGCCCGCACCCGCCGCTACATCCGCAACTACGCGCACGAGGTCGAGCCCGAGGACCTGGCGGCGTACGTCGCGCAGGAGGCCGAGCGCGGGGACGGCTGGGTGAAGATCGTCGGCGACTGGATCGAGCGCGACGCCGGCGACCTCACCCCGTCCTGGACCCGGGAGTCGCTCGACGCCGCCATGAAGGCCGCCCACGACCGGGGGGCGCGCGTCACCGCGCACGTGTTCGGCGAGCACGCCCTCCCGGACCTGATCGGATCCGGCATCGACTGCATCGAGCACGGCACCGGGCTCTCCGCGGACCTGGTCGACGCGATGGTGGCCAACGGGGTGGCGCTCGTCCCGACAGCCAAGCAGCTGAACAACTTCCCGGGCTACGCCGATGCCGGACGCGAGCGGTTCCCGCGCTACGCCGAGCACATGATGCGACTGCACCAGACCCGTCGCGAGGTGATCGGAGCGGCCTACGAGGCCGGCGTGGCCATCTATGCCGGCACCGACGCCGGAGGCGTCCTCCCGCACGGCCTGATCGGCGAGGAGGTGCTCGAGCTGGCCTCCTACGGCCTGACCCCCGCCGACGCGCTCGGGGCGGCGTCCTGGCGGGCCCGCACCTGGCTGGGGCTCGAGGACAACCTCGCCGAGGGCACGACCGCGGACTTCCTGGTGTTCGCGAGCAACCCCCTCGAGGACCTCACCGTGCTGCAGAGCCCGACGCGGATCGTGCTGCGCGGCAACGTGGTCGGCTAGCGCAGCTCGCGCAGGGACTGCAGCAGCGCGGTCAGGTCGTTGACGACGCCGCGCACCACCGGCAGCCGCGTCATCCGGGCGAGCCGGTCGACGATCGGCACGGACCGGTCGACGAGCCCCCGGGTGCGTCGCTGACCGGGGGACCGGTCGTGGACCCAGAACAGCACCACGCCCATGTGCAGCAGCCACAGCAGCTCGGGCATCTCCCGGCGCAGGGTCGGGGCCAGCTTGAGGTCCGATCCCTCGAGCAGATCGCGGAAGAGCGCGGTGCTGGCCTCCCGAGCCCCGGTGGACTCCGGGCTGAACGGCGAGAGGGGACTGGTCGGCTCGGCGGCGTTCTTGAAGAACTTCCCCGCGAAGCCGTGGTAGGGCTCGGCCACGTCCACCCAGGCCGACAGCACGCCCCGCAGCCGGGCCCCGAACTCGCTCTCCCGCGACAGCACCTCGGCGGCGGCCCGCGCGTGCTCCACCTGCATCCGGTCGTAGAACGCCTGGACCAGGTGCTCCTTGGAGGCGAAGTAGTAGTAGGCGTTGCCCGCCGAGACGCCGGCCTCCGCCGCGACGGAGCGCATCGTGGTGGCGTCGTACCCGCCGGCCAGGAAGAGCCGCATCGCCGCGTCCACGATGGCTTGACGGGTCTGCTCGGCCTTGGGGGACAGGGGAGCGGGTTCAGGCACAGACGTCAGCGTAGTCACGACGCAGGGTGGGTCACGGCTGCGCCGGACCGGCGTACGGCGGCGCCGGGTGCGGCGGGTAGCCCGGCTGCGGCTGCATCGGGAGCTGCATCGCTGGGAACCGTTCGGAGCGCCCGCGGCGGCGGATGGCGTTGAACACGTAGACGTTGCCGACGTGCACGACGCCGAGCAGCAGCGTCACCCAGCCGACCTTGACGCTGACGGTCTCCAACAGCTCGAGCAGGGAGGCGGCCGGCTCGCCGGCGCTGAGGTAGAGCAGCACGAAGCCGAGGTTGAGCAGGTAGAAGCCGGCGACCAGCAGCCGGTTGACCGCGTCGGCGAGCTCGGGGTCGCCGTCGAAGACGTCCTCGAGGAAGACCCGGCCGTTGCGCGACAGGGTGGTCGCGACCCACACGGTCAGGGGGACGGCGGCGGCGAGGTAGGTGAGGTGGGTGGCGACGGTCCAGGACATCTCGACTCCTTGATTGAACGTGTTCAAAAACCTTGCCAAGAGCGTAGCAGGTAGAATTGAACGAGTTCAACACTGGTGGGCGGCCGCGATTAGGCGAGACTCCGACCCGTCTGGCAGAATCAACGGCCGAGTCCTGTCCGTCCGGCCCCTCTCATCCGGGCGCGGCGGGTTCCGTCGAGACGCACGCACCTGGCCCCACCAGGCACCGCGGCGTCTCACCCACCACACAAGCATCGAGGAGACACCACACCCGTGGCCGTCAAGATTCGTCTGAAGCGTATGGGCAAGATCCGTACGCCGTACTACCGCGTCGTCGTCGTCGACTCCCGCAAGAAGCGCGACGGCCGAGTCATCGAGCAGATCGGCAAGTACCACCCGAAGGAGGAGCCCTCGTTCATCGAGGTCACCTCCGACCGGGCGCAGTACTGGCTCGGCGTCGGCGCTCAGCCGACCGAGGCCGTCGAGGCGATCCTCAAGGTGACCGGCGACTGGCAGCGGTTCAAGGGCCTGCCGGGCACCGAGGGCACCCTGCGGACCGCCGCGGAGAAGAGGTCCAAGCAGGACATCTTCAACGAGGCGCTCAAGGAGGCCGGCAGCGAGCTGCAGGCCGACGCCACCACCGCCAAGAAGACGTCGGCCAAGAAGGCCGACAAGCCGGTCGAGGCCGCCTCGACCGACAAGGCCGAGGCTGCTCCCGCTCGAGGCCGCTGCTGCCGAGACTGCTCCGGTCGAGGACGCCGCGGCGTCCGCCGACGCCGGCGAGGCCCAGCCCGTCGAGGCCGACGCGACCGAGAAGTCCGAGGCCTGAGCGCCGTGCTCTCCGAGGCGCTCGAGCACCTGGTCCGCGGCATCGTCCGGCACCCCGACGATGTGTCGGTCCGGGACAAGGAGCTGCGCCGCGGGTCGGTCCTCGAGGTGCGCGTGCACCCCGAGGACCTGGGCAAGGTCATCGGCCGCGGCGGTCGCACGGCCACGGCCCTGCGCACCGTGATCGGTGCCCTGGCCGGCCGCGGTGGCGCCCGCGTCGACTTCGTCGACGTGGACCGCGGTCGCTGAGCCGCTCCGGCAGCACCACTGCACACGCATGACGAGGCGGGCGGCCCCAGGGCCGCCCGCCTCGTGGCTTCTCGCCCCGCACCTCCCACCGACGAAGGGCACGCCATGACCTCCGAGATCAGCCGCGAGGTCGTCGTCGGCCGGATCGGCAAGCCCCACGGGGTCCGCGGCGAGCTGTCCGTCGAGCCGCGCACGGACGAGCCGGACCGGCGCTTCGCCGTCGGCGCCGTGCTGCGGGTCCAGGCACCCAGCGGCACCGCCGCCTCGTCCGCGCGGCCCGCGACCCTGACGGTGGGCACCGTCCGCTGGCACCAGAGCAGGCTGCTGCTGGGCTTCGAGGAGGTCGCCGACCGTACGGCGGCCGAAACCCTGCGCGGCCTGCTCCTCGCCGTCGACGTCGACGCGCTCGAGAGGCCGGCGGACCCCGAGGAGTTCTACGACCACCAGCTCGTCGGCCTCGCCGCATTCACCACCGACGGCGCCGACGTCGGCGAAGTGGTCGAGGTCGTGCACGGCGCAGGTCAGGAGCTGCTGGTGATCCGCTCCGACGATGACCGCGAGGTGCTGGTGCCGTTCGTGATCGCCCTGGTGCCCGTCGTCGACGTCGCCGGCGGACGCCTCGAGGTGCGCGACCTCCCCGGGCTGCTCACCCCGCTGGACGACTCGCCCGACGAGTCCGGGGCCTGACCCGGCGTGCGCATCGACGTCGTCTCGATCTTCCCCGAGTACCTCGCCCCGCTGGGGCTATCGCTGCCAGGGCGCGCGCAGGACAGCGGCCTGATCGACGTACACGTCCACGACCTGCGGAGCTGGACCCACGACCGGCACCGCACGGTCGACGACACGCCCTACGGCGGCGGAGCGGGCATGGTGCTGCGACCCGAGCCGTGGGGCGAGGCGCTCGACGACCTGCTCGCCGAGGGCAACCCGGCCACCACGGTGCTCGTCGTCCCGACCCCGGCGGGGGAGCGGCTCACCCAGGCCGTGGCCGCCGAGCTCGCGGGAGCGGAGCGGCTGGTCTTCGCCTGCGGCCGCTACGAGGGCATCGACCAACGGGTGCTGGACCATGCCGCCACCCGGGTCGCGGTGCGCGAGGTGTCGCTCGGCGACTACGTCCTGAACGGCGGCGAGGTCGCGGCGCTGGTGGTCACCGAGGCCGTGGTCCGGCTGCTGCCCGGGGTCCTGGGCAACCCGGACTCGCTCGCCGAGGAGTCGCACGGCGGCTCCGGGCTGCTGGAGTACCCCGTCTACACCAAGCCCGCCACCTGGCGCGGCCTCAGCGTCCCCGACGTGCTGCTGTCCGGCGACCACGGCCGGATCCAGGCCTGGCGGCACGACCAGTCCCGGCGTCGCACCGCCGAGCGTCGCCCGGACCTGCTGCACCCCAGCAGCATCGCCGACGTCGCCGACGGGTCGCTGGACGCCCGACCCGCCACTCCTGCCGATGCCGGCGAGCTGCTGGTCCTGCAGCTGGCCTGCTGGGTGGAGGAGGCGCACGCCAACGCCTCGCTCGACATCCCGCCGCTGCACGAGAGCGTCGACGACGTCCGCCGCTGGCTGGGGGAGTGGAGCACCACGGTCGTGCGGTCCGGCCCCCGGCTGGTCGGTGCGGTGCGCGGCCGTCGCGGGCCGAGCGACCCGTCGACGTGGCACATCGGTCGGTTGATGGTCGCCCCCGACCTGCGCGGCATCGGCCTGGGCCGGTGGCTCCTGGCGCAGGTGGAGGCCGCCGCCCCCTCCGACGTACGCCGGCTGTCCCTCGTCACCGGCTCGGCCAGCGAGCGCAACCTGCGGATGTACAAGCGCGCCGGCTACCGTCGCGACCGCACCCAGCCCGAGTCCCCGGGCGTCGTGCACCTGAGCAGGCCGGTGCGGCACTGATCTCGCCGACGCTGATTTCTCGCGGAGCAGCCGCCTGTGGCAGACTTGCCCCTCGCATCCGTCGCGTCGCGACCACCTCCCGGCACCGTCCGTGAGGGGTCGGCGGGCCACCTGCCACAGGGGGCGTTCCGCTCGACGCAGCACGACGGGTCATCCGATTCCGTGACCACCGGTCACAGCCGAGTCCGAGGCCGACCTGTGGCGCTCTCGAGGAGACACCATGACCAACGTCATCGACACCCTCGCGTCCGCTGCCAAGCGCGACGACGTCCCCGCGTTCCGCCCGGGCGACAACCTCAAGGTCCACGTCAAGGTCGTCGAGGGCAACCGCTCCCGCGTCCAGGTGTTCCAGGGCGTCTGCATCCGCATCCAGGGTTCGGGCATCGGCCGCACGTTCACCGTCCGCAAGGTGTCCTTCGGCGTGGGCGTCGAGCGGACCTTCCCGTTGCACACCCCGATCATCGACCACATCGAGGTCGTCACCCGCGGTGACGTGCGTCGCGCGAAGCTCTACTACCTGCGCAACCTGCGCGGCAAGGCCGCCAAGATCAAGGAGAAGCGCGACGCCTGAGTGCGTCCTTCCTCGTTCGGTCCACCCCGCCGGATAGGCTCGCCCGCGTGACGCACACGCCCGACGACGCCGATCCCTCGGGCGGACCCGCAGCCGAGCACCGCGGCCCCGTCGCACCCGTCTCCGCCCCGTCCAGCACGGTCGCGGCCCAGGCCGGTACGACGGGGCCGCGGCCGTCTCGTCGCGCCCGGCGCCCGGCGCGCAAGCAGCTGCCGGTGTGGCAGGAGATGCTGCTGCTGCTCGGCATCGCCCTGGTCCTGGCGGTCGTCATCAAGGCCCTGTTCATGCAGGCCTTCTACATCCCCTCGGCCTCCATGAACGACACCCTGGTCGAGAACGACCGGATCCTGGTGCAGAAAGTCTCCTACTGGGGCGGGGGCACCCCGCAGCGCGGGGACGTCGTCGTGTTCTCCGACCCCGGGGGCTGGCTGGCCGCCTCGGACTCCCAGGCGCCGGGCAACACGTTCGCGCGGACGTTGGAGGCCTTCGGGCTCTACCCCACCGGAGGCCACCTGGTGAAGCGGGTCGTCGGCGTGGGCGGCGACCAGGTCGTGTGCTGCGACGACCGGGGCCGGATCACCGTCAACGGCGTGGCGCTCAACGAGAAGTCCTACCTCGCGTCCGGCGAGCGGCCCTCGATGATCAACTTCGACGTGACCGTGAAGCCCGGCTACCTCTGGGTGCAGGGCGACAACCGGTCCAACTCCGCCGACTCGCGGGTGCACCTCGGTGACCCGGGCGGTGGGCAGGTCCCGGCCGACGAGGTCGTCGGCAAGGTGTTCGCGGTCGTCTGGCCCCTCGGCCACGCGAAGGGCGTCCACCGTCCGGCGACCTTCGAGTCCGTCGACTGAACCCACGGCCCGGTCGGTCGGGCGCGCGAGGTAGAACAGAACGGTGAGGAGTCGTCGGTGAGTGCGTTGCCCCGCGGGCTGACCGTCCGCAAGGACGCCGGGATCTACGGCTACGAGCGCGCGCTGCGACGCGTCGGCCTCGACCCGATCGCCGGGGTGGACGAGGCCGGCCGCGGTGCCTGCGCGGGGCCGCTGGTGGCCGCCGCGGTGGTGCTCCCCGAGGGGCGTCGCGGCCAGGTGCCCGGGCTGGCCGACTCCAAGCTGCTGACGGCGAAGGCGCGGGACCGGGCCTACGACGAGGTCGTACGGCGCGCGCTGTCGTGGTCGGTCGTCGTCGTCGCGCACGACGAGTGCGACCGGCTCGGCATGCACGTGGCCAACGTGGAGGCGCTGCGCCGCTCCCTGGCCAGGCTGGACGTGCGCCCGTCGTACGTCCTGACCGACGGGTTCCCGGTCGACGGGCTCGAGGTGCCGGGCCTGGCGATGTGGAAGGGCGACCGGGTGGCGGCCTGCATCGCGGCGGCCTCGGTGATCGCGAAGGTGACGCGGGACCGGATCATGACTCGCCTGCACGAGGACTACCCGGTCTACGACTTCTCCACGCACAAGGGGTACGTCACCGCCACCCACACCGCCGCGCTCGCCGAGCACGGTCCGTGCGCGATCCACCGCCGTCGCTTCGTCAACGTGCGGCGGGCCGCCGGTGAGCCGGTCCCGGCCTACCTCGACCCCGTCGGGGAGGATGGCCTCGTGGTCGATCACATGGAGGTAGGGCTTTGAGCGCCGAGGATCTCGAGAAGTACGAGACCGAGATGGAGCTGCAGCTCTACCGCGAGTACCGCGACGTCGTCGGCATCTTCAAGTACGTCGTCGAGACCGACCGTCGCTTCTACCTGTGCAACCAGGTCGACGTGAAGGCCCGCACGGAGGCCGGCGACGTGTTCTTCGAGGTGTCGATGACCGACGCGTGGGTGTGGGACATGTACCGCCCGGCCCGGTTCGCGAAGAACGTCAAGGTGCTGACCTTCAAGGACGTCAACGTCGAGGAGCTCAGCCCGGCCGACATCGAGCCGCCCAAGGACTGAGGGGTCGGCGACGGGCCGCTTTTCGTCCACAGGCGGCTCGATCGCGTCGCCGTCCCCAGGGTCGCCTCGCGGACGGTGCGTCGGGGGCCAGGCGCGGCAGCCTGGTCGGCATGACCCGACGCGTCGCCACCCCGTCCCCCCGCGCCCAGCGCACCCGCGCGCTCGGCGCCTACGGCGAGGCCGTCGCGGCGCGCCACCTGGTGCAGCAGGGGCTGGTCCTGCTCGACCGCAACTGGCGCTGTGAGGCCGGTGAGATCGACCTGGTGCTGCGCGACGGGCGCACCCTGGTGGTCTGCGAGGTGAAGACGCGCTCGTCGACGACGTTCGGGTCGCCCCTGGAGGCGGTCACCGAGCAGAAGGCGGCCCGGCTGCGCCGGCTCGCGGCCCGCTGGCTGACCGAGCACGGGCTGCGCCCCGACGGGGTGCGGCTGGACCTCGTCGGCGTGCTGGCGGTGCCCGGGCGGGCGCCCGAGCTGGAGCACGTGCGGGGGGTGGGCTGATGACCGTCGCCACCGCGCACACGGTGACCCTCGCCGGGGCGAGCGGGCATCTGGTCGACGTCCAGGCCGACCTGGCCCTGGGCCTCGTCGCCACCCACCTGATCGGACGTCCCGACGCCTCGATCGCGGAGGCCCGCGACCGGTGCCGAGCCGCCGTCGTCAACGCCGGCTTCGACTGGCCGACCACGCGACGGGTGACCATCCTGCTCTCGCCGGCCGACCTGCCCAAGCGCGGGCCGCACTTCGACCTGGCGATCGCGGTCGCGGTCCTCGCGGCCGACGGCCGGATTCGCAAGGGTGCGCTCGAGGCCGTGGTCTTCGCGGGGGAGCTCAGCCTCGACGGTCGGCTGCGGGCGGTGCCCGGTGTGCTGCCCATGGCGTTGGCCGCCCGAGCGGCTGGCATCTCCTGCCTGGTGGTGCCGGAGCCTCAGGCCGAGGAGGCGGCGCTGGTGCCGGACCTGGCCGTGATCGGTGCCCGCTCGCTCAAGCAGGTGGTGGCCCACCTGAACGGCGAGGAGGTCCCCACCGCCCCTCCCGTGCCGCCGCTGGTGGACGTGTCCGGTCTGGTCTGGCGCGGCGACCACCGGCTCGACGACCTCGACCTGGCCGACGTGCTGGGCATGGCGGACGCGCGCTTCGCGCTGGAGGTGGCGGCCGCGGGCGGTCACCACGTGCTGCTGAGCGGGCCGAAAGGTGCGGGCAAGACGACGCTGGCCGAGCGGTTGCCGGGACTGCTGCCCGACCTCACCCTGGAGGAGTCCCTCGAGCTCAGCGCGATCTACTCGCTGGCCGGCGGACTGCCACCGGGGCAGACGCTGATCACCCGGCCGCCGTTCCGGGCTCCGCACCACTCCTCGTCGCGCGCCAGTCTGCTGGGGGGTGGCACCGGCCGGGTCCGCCCCGGGGAGCTGAGCCGCGCTCACCTCGGAGCGCTCTTCCTCGATGAGTTCCCCCTGTTCAACGCCTCCCTGATCGAGTCGTTGCGCGAGCCGCTCGAGAGCCGGGACGTCAGGATCGCCCGCGGTGAGGAGACCGCTACCTTCCCGGCCCGGACGATGGTGGTGCTGGCGTGCAACCCCTGCCCGTGCGGGGACTACCACCCCACCGACCGGGACAACCGCTGCACCTGCACCGAGGTGCGGCGTCGCGACTACCGTCGCAAGATCTCGGGGCCGCTCAGCGACCGCATCGACATCACCCGGCACGTCGAGCCGCTCGCACCCCACGAGCGCTGGGACCCCCTGGGTCGTCCGGAGGGCACCGCCGCGGTGCGTGCCCGCGTGACAGCGGCCCGGCACCGGCAGGCGGAGCGCTACGACGGCACCGAGTGGCGGCTCAACTGCGACGTGCCCGGCCCGCAGCTGCGCAGGAACTGGCCGCTGGGAGAGGGCGCCCAGCGCGACGTGGACCTCGCGACAGGGCGCGGGCTCCTCACCGGCCGCGGCGCCGCAAGGGTGCACCGGCTGGCGTGGACGGTGGCCGACCTCCGGGGGCTCGAGCGGCCCGGCCGGGCCGAGGTGGACGTCGCAATCCGGTTGCGGACCGGGCAGCCCCTGATGCTGGCCGCGCTCGACCCGGCCGCGCTCGACCCGGCCGCGCTCGACCCGGCCGCGCTCGACCCGGCCCCGCTCGACCCGGCCGTCCGGTGAGCATCAGCGTGGCGGCAGGGGTGTCCGAGGGGGACCGGGTGGCGCGGGTCGCGCTCAGTCGCCTGGCCGAGCCCGGCGACCCGCGGCTGTCCGGGCTGGTCGCCGACCTCGGAGCCGAGGCGGTGCTCGACCACCTCGCGAGCGAGCGGGACGCGACCGGGATGGCCACCGAGGTCGCCGTGCGTGCCCAGGGGCTCGATCCTCGGGCGGACCTGGAGCGCGCCACCCGGCAGGGCATCCGGTTCGTGGTCCCGGGTGATCCCGAGTGGCCCTCGCGCCTGGGTGACCTGGACCGGTGCGAGACCGTCAACCGTCGCGGCGGCCAACCCCTCGGTCTCTGGGTCCGGGGCGGCCTGCGGCTCGACGCGGTCTGCAAGCGGTCCGTCGCGATGGTCGGGTCGCGCTCCGCGACCACCTATGGCGCGGCAGTGGCCGGCGAGCTGGCGGCGCACGTCGCGGGTCAGGGCGTCTGCGTGGTGTCCGGGGCGGCCTACGGCATCGACCAGGCCGCCCACCGGGGCGCCCTGGCCGCGCGCGGTCCGACGGTGGCGGTGCTGGCCTGTGGCGTCGACCGGGTCTACCCGGCCGCCCACCGGGACCTGCTGGCCTACATCGCCGACACCGGGCTGGTGGTGTCCGAGCTGCCGCCCGGCTGTGCGCCCACCAAGCTGCGCTTCCTGGCGCGCAACCGGGTGATCGCGGCGCTGGCCCTCGGCACCGTGGTGGTCGAGGCGGCGCTGCGGAGCGGAGCCCTCAACACCGCCAACTGGGCCGGTCTGCTCAACCGTCCGGTGATGGGTGTGCCGGGTCCGGTCACCAGCGCCCCGTCCCAGGGGGTGCACGAGCTGATCCGCAGCCGTGCCGCCGTGCTGGTGACCCGGGGCGCCGACGTCCTCGAGCTGGTCTCCCCGAGCGGGAGCTTCGTCGTGGAGCGGCCCCGCGGCGCGGACACGCCGCGCGACCGGCTGCCCGAGACCGACCTGCGGGTTCTCGACGCGGTGCCACTCACGCAGCCGGCCGGCTCGCCCTCCATCGCCCGCACCGCGGGCCTGGCGGAGGCCACGGTCCGAGAGTCGTTGCAGCGGCTGCGCGTCGGCGGCTTCGTCGAGATCGGGGCCGCCGGATGGCGGGTCGCGCCGCGCGTCCCCGGTGGGGTGGAGGACCGTTCGTAGACTCGGCCCATGGCAGCGACACGAGCGGGTGAGGTGTTCGACGCCGCCTTCGACGTCGCCCACGACTCCCGGCGGTGGCGCCGGTTCGGCCTGACCGTGCTGATCGCTCTGAGTGCCCTGTCGATGGGCTACGTCTGCGGCCCGCGTGCCGACGTCGTGGTCCGACGGCGCGACGACCGGGCGGAGGTCGTGCGGATCCCGGCAGGCGCCGAGGTGACCGCGGCGACGGTGCTCGACCACGTGCGCCAGCAGTTGTGGAGCCTGGACGTCGAGCAGTTCTGTGCGGCCTGGGGTGTCGCGCCGCCCACCTCCGCGGGGGCGGCATGACGTCCGACGTCGACGGTCCTCCCGACGACCTTCCCGAGCCGATGGCCGAGGTGCTGGGGGCCTACGAGCGCCACCTGGTCGCCGAGCGCGACCTGACCCCGCACACGGTGCGTGCGTATGTCGGCGACATCCGCAGCATGCTCACTCAAGCCGCCCGACTCGGCCACCGCGACGTCAGCACGCTGGACGTCCGCACGCTGCGGAGCTGGCTGGCCACCCAGCAGACCCTCGGGCGGGCCCGGACCACGATGGCTCGCCGGGCCACGGCGGTGCGGGTGTTCACGGCGTGGACGCAGCGGACCGGTCGCTGCGCCACCGACGCCGGGGCGCTGCTCGGCTCACCCAAGGCGCACCGCACCCTGCCGCCGGCGCTCCGCGTCGACGAGGCGCGTGCCCTGCTCGAGGCCGCGGCGGTGCACGCCGACGACGGCAGCGCCACCGGTGCACGCGACGTCGCGATCCTCGAGGTCCTCTACGCCACCGGGATCCGGGTCGGCGAGCTCTGCGGCCTCGACGTCGACGACCTCGACCGGGAGCGCCGGGTGCTGCGGGTGCTCGGCAAGGGACGCAAGGAGCGCACCGTCCCCTACGGCGTCCCCGCCGAGCGGGCACTGGAGACCTGGCTGGCGACCGGCCGGCCGCGCCTGATGGCCCCCGGAGCCGGGGGAGCACTGTTCCTCGGAGCCCGCGGCGGCCGGATCGACCAGCGTGCGGTACGCACGCTCGTGCACGCACGCATCGCCGACGTCCCCGGCGCCCCCGACCTCGGCCCGCACGGACTGCGGCACTCCGCCGCCACGCACCTGCTCGAGGGCGGCGCCGACCTGCGCACGGTGCAGGAGCTCCTCGGCCATGCGTCGTTGGCCACCACGCAGATCTACACGCACGTGACGACCGAACGACTCCGCTCGGCCTACCGGCAGGCACATCCGCGGGCCTGAGCAGACCGGCAACGACCCGCCGATCGATCGGACGGCTGTCGGCTATCCCGGTCGATCGGTGGAAGGCAGGGCTGCGGCGCCGAACGCCGACGGACGCCCGCGCCAGGTGGGTCGCGACCAAGCGCGAGCGGTCGGTGCGGCCGTTCGCGGGGGTGTCCACGGGGCCGACGTCGGTGCGCGAGCGTCCCCCGCGTCGATCGCGCGCGGGCCCGCAGCGGTGCGGAGGGGACCTCCGCCGAGCGGCAGCAGACGCACCGGTCCGCCTCCGACGAGGGTGAGCGGGTCGAGGTAGCGGGAGCGGCCCTGGATCAGTCCCCAGTGCAAGCACGCGCGGGGGAAGCAGTGCGAACCGAAGACCTGCAGGCGGCCGATCACCTCCCCCGCCGCGACGCGGTCACCCGGCGATGCCGCGGCGAGGACGGGCTCGTAGGTGGTGCGGGTGGTGCCGTGGTCGACCACCACCACCCCACGGCCGGCCAACCGTCCGGCGAAGCTGATGCGCCCGGCCCGGGCTGCCCGGACGCGCTGCCCGATGCGGGCGCTGAGATCGACGCCGCGGTGTCCCCGGCCCCAGCGGCTGGCCGGGGGGTCGAACCCCCGCGCCACGGCCGGCGTCGGCCGGAGCGGCCAGACCCCGGTCGTCGGGGACGGTCGTTCGGCGGCCCCCGGGGCCCCCGCGGCGCGAGAGGCCCCGGCGGCCCCTGCGGCCCCGGAGGCCCCGGAGGCACCGGCCGGAGCGGGGGACAGCAACGCCGCCGTCAGGACCAGGAGTACGACGGTGATCACGGAGCGCAGGTGCATGTCCTGATCCTGGGTCGACTCGCCCGTACAACGACGTACCGCGAGCCAAGCTGTGGACGGACGCGGGGCCGGCGCGGTGGGGGACGGAAACCGGCCCGCACGGACCTCCCCGGCGCGATTGGCGGTTGCCGCGCGGCGTCCCGTAGACTGGCCGACGGCCATCCACGCCCACCAGGGCAGGGGTGGTACTTCGCACGCTCGATACCGCAACGATCCGGACCGATCCGTCGGCGCCGGCTCACCGCGGGCGACGCCTTCTCCAGTCCCTCTCGTCGAGGGTCCGGGCGCGCCGGGCGTCAGGGCAGCCGGACAACCGTCCGAGCTGCGACAACTGAGGCGACCTGCTGTGCGCCGCCCTCGCGGGCGGTGCGGCGGGTCACGACAAGAAAGGACGACCGGCATGGCCGTCGTCACCATGCGTCAGCTCCTCGAGAGCGGCGTCCACTTCGGGCACCAGACCCGTCGCTGGAACCCCAAGATGAAGCGCTTCATCATGACCGAGCGCAACGGCATCTACATCATCGACCTGCAGCAGTCGCTGGCCTACATCGACCGCAGCTACGCCTTCATCAAGGACACCGTCGCCAAGGGCGGCACCGTGATGTTCGTGGGCACCAAGAAGCAGGCCCAGGAGGCGATCGCCGAGCAGGCGACCCGCGTCGGGATGCCCTACGTCAACCAGCGGTGGCTGGGCGGCATGCTCACCAACTTCCAGACCGTGCACCAGCGCATCAACCGGCTCAAGGAGCTGGACGAGATCGACTTCGACGACGTCGCGGGCAGCAACCGCACGAAGAAGGAGCTTCTCGGCATGAAGCGCGAGCGCGCCAAGCTCGACAAGACGCTGGGCGGCATCCGCGAGATGACCCGCACGCCGTCCGCCGTCTGGGTGGTCGACACCAAGAAGGAGCACCTCGCCGTCGAGGAGGCGCGCAAGCTCCGGATCCCGATCATCGGCATCCTGGACACCAACTGCGACCCCGACGAGGTCGACTTCCCGATCCCCGGCAACGACGACGCGATCCGCGCCGTCGGCCTGCTGACCCGCGTGGTCGCCGACGCCGTCGCCGAGGGCCTCATCGCCCGCTCCGGTGCCAAGACCGGCGAGGACGCCGGCGCAGGTGCCGAGGAGCCGCTGGCCGAGTGGGAGCGCGAGCTGCTGCAGGGCGACGCCGAGAAGGCTGCGACCTCCGCCACCGGTGGCGACACCGACGCCGCCGAGGCGCCTGCCGCCGAGGCGACCGGTGCGTCCTCCGAGGGCACCGAGGCGCCTGCCGCCGAGGCCGACCGGTGCGTCCTCCGAGGGCACTGAGGCGCCCGCGGCCGAGACTGCGACGGAGTCGGCCCCCGAGTCGGCTCCCGAGTCGGTGGAGACCACCGAGGCCCCCACGGCCGAGGGCGACGACGCCGGCGACAAGGCCTGAGGCCTCCGCTCACCCGGTGAGGCGGGCGTCGTACGGCGCCCGCCTCCCACCCGGGTCCCCGACAGGAGTCGGCGGACCCGCCCCCACTCACCCGATCCATTGAGCACGAGGGAGTGCACACAGACATGGCGAACTTCTCCGCCGCAGACGTCAAGAAGCTCCGGGACATGACCGGCGCCGGGATGATGGACTGCAAGAAGGCACTCGAGGAGACCGACGGCGCGTTCGACGCCGCCGTCGACGTCCTGCGCACCAAGGGTGCCGCCAAGGCCGCCAAGCGCGGCGCCGAGCGCGAGGCCACGGCCGGCCTCGTCGCCACCTCCGGTGGTGCGCTCGTCGAGATCAACTCCGAGACCGACTTCGTCGCCAAGAACGACGAGTTCATCGCGGTCGCGCAGCAGATCGCCGAGGCGGCCGACCAGGCCAAGGCCGGCGACCCGGAGGCTCTCAAGGCTGTCCAGCTCGGCGACAAGACCGTCGGCGAGACCGTCGAGCACCTCGCCATCACCATCGGCGAGAAGATCGAGCTCGGTCGGGTCGCCTACTTCGACGGCCCGGTCGTGACCTACATGCACCGTCGGGCCTCCGACCTGCCGCCGGCCGTCGGCGTGCTGGTCGCCTACGACGGTGACAGCGAGGACGCCGCCCGCGGCGCCGCGATGCAGATCGCCGCGATGAAGCCGCAGTACCTCACCCGCGACGAGGTGCCCGCCGACGTCGTGGCGCACGAGCGTCAGATCGCCGAGGCGACCGCGCGCGAGGAGGGCAAGCCCGAGCAGGCGATCGCGAAGATCACCGAGGGTCGGCTGCACGGCTTCTTCAAGGAGAACGTCCTGCTCGACCAGCCGTCGGTGCAGGAGTCCAAGAAGTCGGTCAAGGCGGTCCTCGACGAGGCCGGCGTGAACGTCACCCGGTTCGCCCGCTTCGAGATCGGCGCCTGAGACCAACTAGGGTTTCACCCGCAACGACGTCATCCGAGGAGGCCGGTCCATGCGCAGCGAGCGACGCGTGAGGCCGGCCTTCTCGCACGTCTCGAGGAAGGATCGCCCGTGACGACCTACAAGCGCGTGCTGCTCAAGCTCTCCGGTGAGGTGTTCGGCGGTGGACGCGTGGGCGTCGACCCGATCGTGGTCAAGGCGATCGCGGCCGAGATCGCCGACGTCGTCCGCAGCGGCGTGCAGGTCGCGATCGTCGTCGGCGGCGGCAACTTCTTCCGCGGCGCCGAACTGCAGAAGGGCGGCATGGACCGTTCCCGGGCCGACTACATGGGCATGCTGGGCACGGTGATGAACTGCCTGGCGCTGCAGGACTTCCTGGAGAAGCAGGGCGTCGAGACGCGGGTGCAGACCGCGATCGCGATGGGCCAGGTCGCCGAGCCCTACATCCCGCGGCGGGCCATGCGGCACCTGGAGAAGGGACGCGTCGTGATCTTCGGCGCGGGCGCGGGCATGCCGTTCTTCTCGACCGACACGGTCGCCGCGCAGCGTGCCCTCGAGATCGGCGCCGAGGTCATCTTGATGGGCAAGCAGGGCGTGGACGGGGTCTACGACTTCGACCCCCACCGGTTCCCCGACGCGGTGAAGTTCGACCACCTGACCTACGACGAGTTCCTGACGCGCGGTCTCAAGGTCGCCGATGCCACCTCGGTGAGCCTGGCGCGCGACAACGACATGGACATGATCGTGTTCAACCTGTCCGACGAGGGCAACATCGCCCGCGTCATCGCAGGTGAGAAGATCGGCACGACGGTCGCCCGCGACGCCTGACCCCGTGGTCCGGGCGCGGACCGCCGTACGACATCGAGACCTTCCGAGAGCGACCCAGGAGCAGCCGTGATCAGCCAGACCCTCAAGGACGCCGACACCAAGATGGACAAGGCCGTCGAGGTGACCCGGGAGGACTTCGCGGCCATCCGCACCGGTCGCGCCAATCCCTCGATGTTCCACAAGCTCACCGCCGACTACTACGGCGCCCCGACCCCGCTGCAGCAGCTCGCGTCCTTCACGGCGCCCGAGCCGCGGGTGATCATCATCAGCCCGTACGACGCGAGCGCGCTCTCCGCGATCGAGAAGGCGATCCGGGACTCCGACCTCGGGGTCAACCCGACCGACGACGGCAAGACCATCCGGGTGACGCTCCCCGAGCTCACCGAGGACCGCCGCAAGGACTACATCAAGATGGCCAAGGGCAAGGCGGAGGACGGACGGGTCGCGGTCCGCAACATCCGCCGCAACGCCAAGCAGGCTCTGGAGAAGCTCGAGAAGGACGGCGAGGTCGGCAAGGACGACGTGACCGGCGCCGAGAAGCGTCTCGATGGCATCACCAAGAAGCACACCGACGCCATCGACGACATGCTCAAGCACAAGGAGTCCGAGCTGCTGGAGGTCTGAGGACCCCCGGCTCGACCGACATGACGCCTCCGACCAGTCAGGGCAGCACGCCCGCGCCGCCGAAGAGCAGCCGCGCCGGCCGCAACCTCCCGGCCGCGATCGCCTCCGGCGTGGTGCTGGGGGTCGCGATCATCGTGTCGCTGGTGTTCTGGAAGCCCGCGTTCATGCTGATCGTGGTCGCGGCGGTCCTGATCGCGGTCTGGGAGCTCGGGCACGCCTTCGCGACCGGCGAGATCCGGCTGACCCGCGAGCCGGTGATGGTCGGCGGCGTCGTAATGGTGCTCTCGGCGTACTTCTTCGGGGCCCCCGCGCTCGTCACCGCGACCGCGGTCACCGCGCTGGCCAGCATGCTGTGGCGGCTGCGCGGCGGGGTCGCCGGCTACGTCATGGATGCGACCGCGGCCGTCTTCACGATCGTCTACGTGCCGTTCCTGGGTGGCTTCGTGGCGCTGCTGCTGGCCGAGGACCGCGGCGCCCTGGCCATCGTCACGTTCATCGTCGTCACGATCGCCTCCGACATCGGCGGCTACGCCGTCGGGGTGATCGCCGGCAAGCACCCGATGGCCCCGGTCATCTCGCCGAAGAAGTCCTGGGAGGGCTTCGCGGGCTCCGCGGTGTCCTGCGTCGTGGCGGGCTGGCTGACGGTGACCTACCTGCTCGACGGCGACTGGTGGGTCGGTGTCGCGCTCGGTCTGATCGCCGTGGTGATGGCGACGCTGGGCGACCTGTGCGAGTCGGTGATCAAGCGCGACCTCGGAATCAAGGACATGTCCCAGATCATCCCGGGTCACGGCGGCCTGATGGACCGGCTCGACTCGCTTCTCGCCACTGCAGCGCCGACCTGGCTGCTGCTGCACTACCTGGTGCTGAGCTGACCTCTGCTGCACCTGGTCCGGACCGGCGGGGTCGCCTCTCCGGAATTGACGTGAACTGAGTACCTGAACGGATCCCGCGAAGGCGTCCCGCTGGCATGCTGTGACGCGTGCTGCCCCACCTCGGCCCGGTCCCGACCCACGAGCTGTTCGTCGGCCTCGGGCTGCTCGCGGCGGTCGTGGTGTTCGTGGTCGAGGCACGGCGCCGGGGGCAGACCGACGACAAGGTCGTGCTGGTCGTGCTGGGCGCGCTCGCCGGCGGAGCGGTGTTCATGCGCCTCGGCACCTGGATGCAGCACCTCGACCTGCGCGACAACGCGTCGCTGGCCGAGCAGTGGCTCTACGGCAACCGCAGCATCCTCGGCGGGCTCTTCGGGGCGTGGCTCGGCGTGCACGTCGCGAAGCGACTGGTGGGCTACCGGCAGCGCACCGGTGACCTCTTCGCCCCGGCCGTGGCCCTCGGCATGGCGGTCGGCCGGATCGGGTGCCTGCTCACCGAGCTGCCCGGGACGCCGACGGGATCGACGTACGGCATCCGCCTGGACGCGGACGCTGCCGCCCGCCTGGGCGCACCGGCGGGCGTGCCGCTGCACCCCTCGTTCGCCTACGAGATCGTCTTCCACGCAGCCGCCTTCTGCGTGCTGTGGTTCTGGCTGCGACACCGGCTGAGCGCCCCGGGGGAGACGTTGACGTTCTACCTGGCCGGCTACGGGCTGTTCCGCTTCGTCGTCGAGGGCGTCCGCGGCAACGAGGTCGTGTGGCTCGGCCTGACCCGTCCGCAGCTGTTCCTGCTCGCCACCGTTCCGCTCCTGCTGACGCGCATCGCGTGGCAGGCCCGTCGCGGCGTCTACCGCGTCGCACCACCCCAGCCTCTCGAAGCGGCTGCCAAGGAGAACGCATGAGCCAGCCCCCGCAGGGCCCGCCACCCCCCGGGTGGGGCGACGCCGCTCCGACCGGCCCGCCGCCCAAGAAGAGCCACGTCGTCGAGTACGTCGTCGGCGCCCTCGTGGGCGTCATCGGGTTGATGCTGCTCTCGCTCCTCGGCCTGGGACTCGCCGACAGCGCCAGCGCCACGGTCCTGATCTGGTCCGGCCCGGTGCTGACACTCGCGATCTACATAGCGGTGGCCGTCTCCCGGAGGACCCGCTACTGGGGGATCGGCCTGCTGATCGGCTACTTCCTCGCGTCGATCCTGCTCGGTGGCGCCTGCATCGCTCTGCTCGCCGCGTTCTCGTCCGGCGGCGCCTGATGAGCGGGATGCCGTTGCGCGACTACCGCGTGCACCGCTACGTCAACGCGTTCTGCCCGCACTGCCACGAGGAGGAGCCGCACCGTCCGCTCGCGGACGTGCGTCGGCTGTCGGGCTGGCTCGCGGTCCGCGACGGCCGGGTGTGGCTCGAGCGGGGCTGCCCCGACCACGGCTTGGTGCGCACGCTGTACGACGAGTCCGCGGAGATCCTGGCCTACCTCGAGCAGTGGACCGCCCCGACCAAGGCGCACACGCCGGACCTCGTCGGCAACTTCAAGCCGGTCCCGTCGGCCTACGAGGAGGGCCTGCCCGAGATGCAGACCCAGCACACCTGCATCCTCCTCGAGGACATCACCGACCACTGCAACCTGAGATGCCCGACCTGCTTCGCGGAGTCCTCGCCCTCGATGGCAGCGGTCGCGCCGCTGGCCGACGTGCTCGCGTCGATCGACGCGCGGCTCTCGCGCGAGAACGGCCGGATCGACGTGCTGATGCTGTCCGGCGGCGAGCCCACGCTCTACCCGCAGCTGGCCGAGCTCCTCGACGAGGTCGCGGCACGGCCGATCGTGCGGGTGCTGATCAACACCAACGGTCTCCGGGTCGCGCAGGACGACGAGCTGGTCGCGTTGCTGACCCGGCACCGGGAGCGGGTCGAGGTCTACCTGCAGTACGACGGCGAGTCGGCGCACGCCTCGACGCACCACCGCGGCGCCGACATCCGGCGCTTCAAGGAGCGAGCCGTCGAACGGCTGTCGGCCGCCGGGGTGTTCATGACCCTGACGATGACCGCGGCGCTCGGCGTGAACGACGACGAGATCGGGGCGGTCGTCAAGCGCGCCCTCGGGACGCCGTACGTCGGCGGGGTGACGATCCAGCCGGTGTTCGGGTCCGGACGGCTCGCCGGGCTCGACCCGATGGACCGGCTCACCCACACCGGGGTCCTCGGCCGGCTGGAGGAGCAGACCGCCGGGGCGGTCACCTGGCGCGACCTGACCGCGCTCCCGTGCTCGCACCCGCACTGCTGCTCGGTGGGCTACCTGCTGCGCGACGACACCGGGACGTGGAGGTCGCTGACCTCCCTCATCGGCCACGACCGGCTGAAGCAGTGGCTCGAGCTCGAGCCGGAGTCGCTGGCCAACCGGATCGCCGACGACGACATCCCGGTGCGGCTGCGCAGCGTCGTCACGGACTCGCTGCTCGACCTGCTCAGCGAGCAGTCCTCGCTGTCCCACCCGTCGATGGGCTCGATCTGGAAGGACATCTGCGAGAACTGCGACCTCGGCATCGGCACCCTCGCGGTCCTGGCCACCTCGGCCCTGCCCGGTCAGCACAAGCGGCTGCGCCGGATGCTGGGGGAGCGGGTCGTGCGGATCACCGTGAAGCCCTTCATGGACATGCACACGATGATCGAGGAGCGGCTCACGCAGTGCTGCGTGCACGTCGGCACGGTCGGCGCCGACGGTGGCCACCAGTGCGCCCCGTTCTGCGCGGTGCAGGCGTGGGCGCCGCTGGCGTCGCGGAAGCTCGCCACCGTCACGGGGCGGCGCGACCTGCTGGTGGACCGCGCATGACGACGACCCGACCCGCACCCGGGAGCGACGCCGACGTGGCGCCGTACGACCCGCTCCGGCTGTGCGTCTTCGCGACGGTCGCCCTGCTGGGTTGGCTGCTGGGGCCGGTCGCGCTGCTCGGCTTCGCGGTGCTCGGGCTGGTCGGCTACACCCGGGCCTACCGCGCCGGGCTGACCCGGTCGAAGTGCTTCCTGCGCGACACCCGGCTGGTGATCGGCTACCTCGTGCTGCTCGCCGTCGCCGCGGGGCTCGGCGTGGTCCTCCGGGTGACGTGAGCCGGGTCGCACCGCGCGAATTCGTCTCTCGTCGGCGCGGGTGGGAGACTGGGATGTCATGCCACAGCAACTTCCCCTCGTCTTCGACGAGCCGCGCGGCCGCAAGAAGCCCCCGCGGCACCTTGCCGACCTCTCCGCCGAGGAACGCAAGGCGCTGGCCGTCGAGGCCGGACTGCCAGGCTTCCGCGCCCGGCAGCTCTCGACGCACTACTTCTCCCGGCTGGTCGACGACCCGGCCCGGATGACCGACCTGCCGGCCGCCGAGCGCGAGCAGCTCGTCGCGACGCTGCTGCCCTCGCTGATGACCCCGTTGCGCACCCTCGAGGCCGACAAGGGCACCACCCGCAAGACGCTGTGGAAGCTCTTCGACGGCGCGCTGGTCGAGTCGGTGCTGATGCGCTACCCCGACCGGGTGACGTTGTGCGTGTCCTCCCAGGCCGGCTGCGGCATGGCCTGCCCGTTCTGCGCCACCGGCCAGGGCGGGCTGCAGCGCAACATGTCGACCGCCGAGATCGTCGAGCAGGTGGTGGCCGGTGCGCGTTCGCTGGCCCGCGACGAGGTGCCCGGCGGTCCGGGCCGCGTGAACAACGTGGTCTTCATGGGCATGGGCGAGCCGATGGCCAACTACAAGGCCGTCATGGGCGCCGTACGCCGGCTCACCGACAAGGCTCCCGACGGCCTCGGCATGTCCGCGCGCGGCATCACCATCTCCACCGTCGGTCTCGTGCCCCGGATGCGTCAGCTGGCCGACGAGGGCATCCCGGTGACGCTCGCCCTGTCCTTGCACGCCCCCGACGACGAGCTCCGCAACGAGCTGGTGCCGATCAACACCCGCTGGTCGGTGGCCGAGTCGGTCGAGGCGGCGTGGAACTACGCTCGCGTGACCAAGCGCCGCGTCTCGATCGAGTACGCCATGATGCGCGACATCAACGACCAGGCCTGGCGCGCCGACCTGCTCGGCGACGTGCTCACGTCGTACGGCGACTGGGGCTGGGTGCACGTCAACCTGATCCCGCTCAACCCCACGCCCGGGTCCAAGTGGACCGCCTCGCGGCGCGAGGACGAGCGCGAGTTCGTGCGCCGGCTCGAGGCCAAGGGCGTCCCCACGACCGTGCGCGACACCCGCGGCAGCGAGATCGACGGCGCCTGCGGCCAGCTCGCCGCGACCGACGCCTGAGGCCCGCCGGGCTATCACCTCGAGCGATCAGGCTGACTTCGAGCGTCTTGGGGGCCGAGCTGATAGCCCGACGGGCCGCGCTGCTGCCTGCTCGAGACAGGACCGGACGTAGTCCGGTTCGAACATCACCTGCTCCCAGGTGAACCGCAGCACCAGCCAGCCTCGCAGCGTCAGCGCGTTGTAGCGCACACAGTCGCGGGTGAGAGCCTGACGGCGGCCGTGGAACTCGAACGAATCGGCTTCGACGACCAGGCGACGTCCGACGTCCACGAGGTCCGGGCGGCCGGTGAACCCCTCTTCGGAGATCACGACCTGCGGTTCGAGTGCGAGACCAGGGACCCCGAGCGCGATGGCGCGAAGCACCGACTCGAAAGGATTGTCGGCCTTGCCCGAGGCCAGCGTCGCGACGCGCAGGGCGCGCGCCCGGCCCGAGCTAGGAAGCTGCTCGGCCAGGCGCACCAGTTGACCCCGGGTGACGTTGCCGTGCCGCAGGGCGGAGTCGGCCACCGTCAACGCCTCGTCGAACGGCAGGTCCTTCGCGCAGTCGACCACCGTGCGCCCTGCCGTCGTGCGGCCGTTCCAGACGTGCTCGTCGGGGAGGTCGCGCCACTTGACGTCGATGCCGGACCGGCGCCGAGCGGCCACGGTGCGCCCACGCGGAACCGTCACTGTCGGTCGCTGTGGCCGTTGCTTGAGCTCCCAGCCGTTGAGCTGCGCGGCGCTCAGGTGGGAGGCGACGCCGTGCAGGCGCGCCGCGGCCATGGCGGCCTCGTCCGCGTCCGGCAGGGCATAGCGCCCGCGGGACAGCCGGACGACCGAGCCGTTCTCGAGGGCCGTTCGCAGGCGGCGCCGGCTCGTCAGCCGACGCAGGGATTCTGCGTCGGCGACCCCGCCACGCCAGGCCAACGCCTCCACAACCTCCATGTCAGCAGCCTGCCGCGATTCGCTGGACGGCGTCGGTCGTCATCCACAGGCCCGTCGGGCTACCACCTCCGCCTGGCAGCGGCCGCCGGGGCCCGCGCTGGGCACAGGTGATAGCGCGGGTGGCCGGGTCAGCGCAGGAAGGCCGGCGCGTGGACGAGCAGCTCGACGTTGCGGGCGTCGGCGGAGCCGCGACGGTCGGTGCCACGCTCCTGCCAGTCGTTGGCGGCCAGCTCGCGCGCCAGGCCGGCGAGTGGGAGCGGGTCGCCGATCCGGCCGCCGTAGGCCGTCGGGCCGGCGTGGTCCAGCATCGTGGTGAAGATCGACAGCGTGCCGTCGCGGTTGTCGGCCACCTCGACCAGCCGGGACTGCTGCGGCCAGTCGACGTGCGCGGCCGTGTTGATCTCCCAGAAGCCGCCGCTGCCGTCGGCGCGCCGGTGCGCCCACACCTGGTTGCGGTGCGTGTGCCCGTTGACCCATGCCACGACCTGCGGGTGCGCCAGGGCCAGGGCCTTCACCTCGTCGCCGAGCACGCGCGGCTGCGGGTCGCCGCCGGTGCCGACCAACGGGTTGGTCAGGGTCTCGATGGTGTGGTGGCTGGTCAGCACGACGATCCGGTCGGCCGACGCCGCGAGCGTCGTCTGCAGCCAGGCGAACTGCGCGGCGTCGAGGGACCCGTCGGACTCGCCGTTGGGGTTGACGGTGTCGAGCACCACGAACCGCACCAGGCCGCGGTCGAAGGCGTAGTAGGCGGTTCCTGCCGCCCGGTTGACGGCGGTGAAGCCGTGCCCGACGGGGGTCCCGGTCGTGCGGAAGTGCTCCTCGATGACCTGCCGACGCGCCAGGATCCGGCGCGCCGGGTCGGCGGTCACCGGGCGGACGTACGGCGTGAGCGTCAGGCCCTGCAGCAGGGCGGCGTAGTCCTCGCGCAGCGCCCGCAGCAGGTCGGCCTGGGTCAGCCCGGTCGGAGGCGAGATCAGCTTGAGCCCGCCCTCGGCCACGGCGCTCAGCGGGAGCGCCGTGGGGAAGTTGCCCTGCACCAGGCCGTCGTGGTTGCCGAACGCCGTCAGCCACGGCATCGCCAGACCCTGCGCGGTGAACGGCCGACGGGCCGCCTCGAGCAGCCCCCGCACCTCGGGGAAGCCGTAGCGGGTCCTCGGCTCGTCGTCCTGCGCCAGGGCAGGCGTGCCGTCGGGATGCCAGTAGTGCGTGTCGTACCACCGGGGGTCGCTGTCCATCACGCCCTCGTAGCGGGACGGGTCGCCGGAGTCGGGACGCACCCGACCGCCGTCGAGGACGTCGATGTTCCAACGGATCTCGTTGTGCTGCGCGTTGTCGGAGTTGTCGCCCGTCTGCAGTGCGAAGGCGAGCGGGGCTCCGGTCACCGGCCCGACCCGCACCCGGTTGACCGCGCGCACCATCGCGTCGGCGACCTGCGCGGTCAGCAGCTCCTGCGGACGGTAGGCCGATCCGAAGAGCCCGGGAGCCGGGTCGTCGGCGCGGTCGCGGTCGTCGTAGCGGTCCAGCCACTCGACCCGCAGCGGCGACTGGGCGTCGACGACGTGCACGTCGGTCAGGTGCGCGAAGGCGAGCAGCGCCCGTCGCTTCGTCGCACGCTTCGCCCCGGCGGCGACGCCGAGGTCGGTGCGGACCAGGTGCGGCTCGCCTGCCCGCCGTACGACGGGGGCGTAGCCGCCCGCGCCGGGCGTCCCGCGGTGCAGCGTGACGTCGAGGGTCGTGGTGCCGCGGGCGGGTCGCACCGCCCAGGCGGAGGTGTGCCAGGGGACGAGGGCAGCGCCGCCGATCGCGGCGCCGGAGCGGAGCAGGTCACGTCGCGAGAGAGCCATGCCCGGTCAACGACGCGGCATGGCTCAAGGTCACGCGAGCCTCAGGCAGGCACCTTGAGGTGCTGCAGCAGGTTGGCCGCGAACCGGTCGCCGGTGCGCTGCATCATCGACGACATCACCCGGGTGACGGCCGGGCCGGCGAGCTTCGAGAGCGGCAGGTCGACGTGCATGGTCAGCGAGATCTCGAGGTGGGTGCCCTCGTCGACCTCCTCGAGCTTGTACCAGCCGTCGGCACCGGCACGCTCGGTCTTGCCGACGGGGGCGTGCTTGTACTCGATGTGGTGCGGCTCGTCGAAGGTCATCTGCTCGGTGAAGACCGGAGCGAGGCCGATGCCCAGCAGCGTGACCTTCGTGAGGTGCCAGCGCCAGGTGTTGCCGTCGGCCTCGATGGAGCGCAGCAGCGGGGTCAGCACGGGCAGCAGCTCGGGATCGGTCAGTGCCGCCCACACGGCCATGCGGTCGGCCTTGACGACGGCGTGGGAGTGGTTGGTGGCGGAGAAGCAGGTCATGGGGCGAGTCTGTCAGGGGCGCCAAGCAGGGCGGCCACCTCCTCGACGTCGTCGACCAGGTGGATGGCGTCGGCCATCGCGCGCCCCGCGGCCAGCCTGCACAGGAGCGGCCACACCGGGAGGTCGTGGGTCCAGTAGCGGTGGCCGACGAGCACCATCGGCGCGACCGCCCCGGGGTCGGCGTAGTAGTTCTCGCAGGCGTCCTGGAAGACCTCCTGCACGGTCCCGCCGCGTCCGGGCAGGAACACCACGCCCGCGTCGCACAGGTGCAGCAGCACGTCCTCGCGGATCGCGTTCTTGAAGTACTTCGCAACGTGCGTCGCGAACGCGTTGGGCGGCTCGTGGCCGTAGAACCAGGTGGGCACCCCGATCGACGTCGCTCCGTCCGGCCAGCGCCGGCGCACGTCGAAGGCCGCGCGGGCCCAGTCGGTGACCGACCGGTCGAAGGTGGGTACGGCGTCCAGCACCTCGAGGGACTCGTCCAGCACCACGTCGTCGTACGGCGAGAGGTAGGCGCCGAGGTTGGCCGCCTCCATGGCGCCGGGGCCGCCGCCCGTGGCCACCGTCAGCCCGGCCCGAGCCAGCGACCTGCCGAGCCGGGCCGCGTCGAGGTAGGCGTCGGTGCCGCGCTCGGCGGCGTGCCCGCCCATGACGCCCACCACCCGGTGCCCGACCGCGGCCTCGGCGAGGGCATCGTCGACGGCCACGTCGTGCAGGGCCTGGGCGACCAGAGCGGCAAGGTCGGAGGCCTGGCTCGCCCACCCGTAGGCGCGCGCGTCCAGGGTCTGCTCGTAGGGCCAGTCGGCGATCTCGTCGTACAGCTCGGCGGGCGAGTAGAGGTGCGGACGGTAGGGGTCGACGGGGACGCCGGGCAGGCTAGGGAACACCAGCGCCCCTCGCATTCGCAGGTCCTCCTCGTCGGCGGGATCCACCTGCCCGCCGAGCACGACGGCGCCGCGCACCTCGACCCGCCGGAGCGCGTCGCCGCGGCCGCGCAGGTCGAGCCCCTGCAGGTGCCACCCCGTGATCGACGTCGCACCCGCCGCCAGGCGTCGGTCGAGCTCCGCGAGCGTCTCGATCTCGGTGCTGCGGCGGCTTCTCGGGGTCACCGCGCCATTGTGCCGCTGTCGCGGCGTCAGAACGCGCAGGCCAGCAGCTCGGCGAACAGCTCGTGCTCGTCGACGTCGAGACCGCGGGCCGCGAACCATCCGCAGATGTTGTGGCAGTCGCGCAGCAGGAAGTCGGGACCGGCCGGGTTGACGGCCACGTCGACGACCTGCGGCAGATCGATGAGCACCAGCCGGTCGCCCGCTGCCAGCACGTTGTACGGCGACAGGTCGCCGTGCGCGACCCCGTGCTGCGCCAGCCCGGTCATGGCGCCCCGCAGCTGGTCGTAGTAGGAGGCGAGCTGCGCCGGCCCGGGGCGGGTCTGGGCCAGGCGAGGTGCCGCCTCGCCGTCGACCTGCACGAGCTCCATCAGGATCTCGGTGCCGTCGACCTGCACCGGGTAGGGCACCGGCACGCCGGCCAGCCAGAAGCGCTTGAGCGACTCCCACTCCGCCTGGGCCCACTGGTGCGCGGCGACGGCCCGCCCGTGCGCGGTGCGCTTGGCCATGGCACGCGCGTCGCGGGAGCTGCGCGTGCGCCGACCCTCGGTGTAGGTCGCGCTGCGGTGGAAGGTGCGGTGCTCCTCGTCGCGGTAGCGCTTGGCGGCCATCACGACGCCCTGCCCGGGAGCGCCTGGGACGGCGCGCTCGAGGAGGAAGACGTCTGCCTCCTTGCCCGTCTTGAGGATGCCGAGCTCGGTGTCGAGCGCGGCCCGGCCGGTGACCACCCAGTCGGGGCGGGGCTCCGGGCCCCGGCACAGCGGCTCGACGTCGTGCCAGGTGCTGAAGCGCTGCCCGTCGGCAGGCTCCTCGCTGCTGCGGAAGTCGAAGACGAAGCGGGGGTCGACGTCGCTGAGGTCGGCGAGGTCAGCGCGAGAGCTGCGGGGGTCGAACAGTGCGGACATGGGGGTCGGTGCTCCAGAGGCGAGAAGGGCGGTCGGCACGGGGCAGACCGGGGACGGCGATGCGCATGTCACGACTCCTCTCGGACGGCTGGGCACGACGTGGTCGTCGCAGGCCCAGGGTGACCGACGCCGCCCTCGCACGCAACGGGTTTTGCGACGTCCTGTCCGACCGGTGGGTGGAACGACGCGCGGGCACGGGACAGGATGGGCGCATGCCCGACAGCCGCCCCGACACCCGCCCCGACACCCGCCCCGACTACCGCACCGAGTACGCCCGCAGCGTCGAGGACCCGGAGGGGTTCTGGGCCGAGCAGGCCGGGCTCGTGGACTGGATCAAGAAGCCGAGCCGGGTGCTGGACGACGACCATCCGCCGTTCTACCGGTGGTTCCCCGACGCCACCTTGAACACCTGCTACAACGCGCTGGACCGGCACGTGGTGCACGGTCACGGCGACCGCACCGCGCTGATCTACGACAGTGCGGTCGCCGACGCCAAGCAGCAGTTCACCTACGCCCAGCTGCTGGAGACGGTCGCGGCGTTCGCCGGCGGGCTGCGCGCGTGCGGCGTGCAGCAGGGCGACCGGGTCGTGATCTACATGCCGATGATCCCCGAGGCGGTCGTCGCGATGCTGGCGTGCGCCCGGATCGGGGCCGTGCACTCGGTGGTGTTCGGTGGCTTCGCGCCCAAGGAGCTCGCGGTCCGCATCGACGACGCCCGGCCGAAGGTGGTGGTGGCGGCCTCCTGCGGGATCGAGCCGACCCGCGTCGTGGAGTACAAGCCGATCATCGACCGCGCGCTGGCGATGAGCGAGCACCAGCCGGAGGCCGTGGTCCTCAAGCAGCGTCCGCAGGCGCAGGCCGAGATGGTCGAGCCGCGCGACGTCGACTGGGACGTGGCGATCAAGGCGGGCATGACCGAGCCGGCCGAGTGCGTCGAGGTCGCGGCGACCGACCCGCTCTACGTGCTCTACACCTCGGGCACGACCGGCAAGCCCAAGGGCGTGGTGCGCGACAACGGCGGTCACGCGGTGGCGATGGCCTGGTCGCTCCCGCACGTCTACGACGTCCACCCCGGGCAGGTGTGGTGGACCGCCTCCGACGTCGGGTGGGTCGTCGGGCACTCCTACATCGTCTACGCGCCGCTGATCTGCGGGGCGACCACCGTGCTGTACGAGGGCAAGCCTGTCGGCACCCCCGACGCCGGGGCCTTCTGGCGGGTGATCGAGGAGTACGGCGTGGAGGCGCTGTTCACGGCCCCGACCGCGTTCCGGGCGATCAAGAAGGAGGACCCGGACGCGAAGCTGCTCGAAGGTCGCGACCTGAGCCGGTTCCGCACGCTGTTCCTCGCCGGCGAGCGGCTCGACCCCGAGACCTACCACTGGGCGACCGACAGGCTCGGCGTCCCGGTCGTGGACCATTGGTGGCAGACGGAGACCGGCTGGCCGATCGCGGCGAACCTGCGCGGCCTCGAGCCGATGCCGATCAAGGCGGGCTCGCCCTCGGTGCCGGTGCCCGGCTACCAGGTGGAGGTGCTCGACGAGCGCGGCGAGCCGCTGCCGGCGGGGGAGGAGGGGGCGATCTGCCTCCGGCTGCCGCTACCGCCGGGCACGCTGCCGACGCTGTGGGGTGACGACGAGCGGTTCGTGTCGTCGTACCTCTCCGTCTTCGAGGGCTACTACCTCTCCGGGGATGGCGGCTACGTCGACGAGGACGGCTACCTCTTCGTGATGGGCCGCACCGACGACGTCATCAACGTCGCCGGGCACCGGCTCTCGACGGGCTCGATGGAGGCCGTGCTGGCCTCCCACCAGGCGGTCGCGGAGTGCGCCGTGATCGGTGTCGCGGACCCGATGAAGGGCCAGGTGCCGCGCGGCTTCGTGGTGCTCAAGTCCGGGATCACCGCCGACCCCGAGGACGTCGGTCGCGAGCTCGTCGCCCTGGTGCGGGACGAGATCGGTGCGGTCGCTGCGTTCAAGGACGTCTCGGTGGTCGGCGGGCTGCCGAAGACCCGGAGCGGCAAGATCCTGCGCAAGACCATGCGCGAGATCGCCGACGGCGCGGACGCGGCGGTGCCCTCGACGATCGAGGACCCCGGCGTGCTGGACGCCATGCGGGCGTCGCTGCGGCGCGAGGAGCCCCCGACGGCTCAGTGACCGCCGACGAGCGGGGCCACGGCCCGGGCCACCAGGCTCGGACGCCCGGTGAGCCGCTCCTCGGCGTCCGCGAACGTCATGGCCCGCAGGCCGGTGTTGACCCCCAGCCAGCGCAGCGGCTCCGGCTCCCAGCGGCGGGAGCGGTGGTTGACCCAGGGCAGCCGGGTGAGCTCGGTCTCGCGGCCGAGGACGAGGTCGCGCAGGGTGCGCCCGGCGAGGTTGGTGGTCGCGACGCCGTCCCCGACATAGCCGCCGGCCCATCCCAGCCCGGTCGTCCGATCCAGCCCGACGGAGGCGATCCAGTCCCGGGGGATGCCGAGCACACCGCCCCAGGCGTGCGTGAAGCGGTGGTCCACGAGCACCGGGAACATCTCGCGAAGGGTCTCGCGGAGCATCGCGAACACCGCGTCCTCGCGGTCGTGCTCGGGGCGGACCGAGGAGCCGAAGTGGTACGGCGCCCCGCGGCCGCCGAAGACCAGCCGACCGTCGGCGGTGCGCTGGCCGTAGACCACCAGGTTGCGGTGGTCGGTGAAGGTCTCGCGCCCCCGCAGGCCGATGCGCTCCCACACGTGGTCGGGCAACGGCTCCGTCGCCACGATGAGGGAGTAGACCGGGACCACGTCGCGGCGCAGGCCGCGCAGCGTGCGGGTGTAGCCCTCGGTCGCCCGTACCACCACGTCGGCGCGCACCGTCCCGGCGTCGGACACCGCCCGGTGCGGCTCGATCGCCCGCACGGGGGTCCGCTCGTGGATGCGGCCGCCGCGGCGCTCGACCGCGCGGGCCAGTCCGCGCACCAGCCGCGCGGGGTGGAGCGCCGCGCAGTCCGGGGTGTAGGTCGCGCCGAGCGTGCCGGCGGCGTCGAGCCGCGCGCGGGCCGCCGCTTCGTCGAGCCACCTCACGTCGTCGGGGCCGCGTCCCCAGCCGCGGGCCGCCTCGACCTCGGCGCGCGCCGAGGTCACCTGGCTCGGTGTGCGAGCCAGCGTGATCGTGCCGCCCTTGTGCGCCTGGGCGTCGATGCCTTCGGCCTCCGCGACCGCGAGCACCTCGTCGACCGTCGACCGCATCGCCCGGTGCTGGGCGATCGCGGCCTCGCGGCTCGACCCGGGAAGCGCCGCCATCGTGCTCGCGGACGCCGGGAAGAGCGCCGAGCACCAACCCCCGTTGCGACCGGAGGCCCCGAAGCCGGCGGTCTCCGCCTCGAGCACGCTCACCCGCAGCGACGGGTCCTCGCGCAGCAGGTAGTAGGCCGTCCAGAGCCCGGTGAAGCCGGCGCCCACCACCACGACGTCCGCATCGGCGTCGCCCGTCAGCCCGGGGCGCGGCGTCCAGTCCTCACCTGCGGTCTCGTGCCACAGCGAGAGGGCGTCGTACGACGGGGGAGCGGGCGTGCTGCTCAGCGAACGCCCCAGGAGTAGGTCTGCTTGCGCAGCTCGAGATACATGAAGGTCTCGGTCGACAGGACGTTGTCGATCGTGCGGATCTTGGTGGAGAGCACCTCGAGCAGGGCGGCGTCGCTCTCGCACACGACCTCGACGAGCAGGTCGTAGGAGCCGGCGGTGATCACCACGTAGTCGACCTCGTCGAGCGCAGCGACCGCGTCGGCGATCGGCTCCAGGCTGCCGCTGGCGCGGATGCCGATCATGGCCTGGCGGGCGAACCCGAGCTCCATCGGGTCGGTGACCGCGACGACCTGCATCACCCCGCCGTCGACCAGGCGCTGCACGCGTTGGCGCACGGCCGCCTCGGACAGTCCGACCACCTTGCCGATCGCGGCGTAGGAGCGGCGGCCGTCCTGCTGGAGCTCCTCGATGATCGCCTTGGACACCTCGTCGAGCACCAGGCCGGAGCGACCGGGGGGTCGCGACCTGGAGCCGTTGCCGTGGGTGGTGCTCCCGGAACGGGGGGCGCGGGTGGTCACAGGCCCGATGGTGGCATGGTGAGACAGGCAGGTCAAAGGATTCCGCCCGATTCCGCGGGCCGAAAAGATAGAATTCGTTGCAATCGTGTTTCGCCCCGACTGAATCCCTTGTTTTCGTGCATCCTGCTCTGTCAGGATCCACTGACCTCCTGAGAGCCCCCCGACGAGAGGAACGGTCGCGATGTCGCTGCCTGCACCCGGATCACGCGCGAGACGCTCGGCCGTCGGGAGGGCGTCGACCAGCCGACGCGACTTCCTGCGCTACGCCAGTCTGGCCGGCCTCGCCGTCGGCACGCCCGGACTGCTCTCGGCCTGCGGCACACCCGCGGCGCAGCAGACGGCGGAGTCGTGCGTCAGCAAGGACCTGTCCTCGACCCAGAAGAAGCTGAACTTCTCCAACTGGCCGCTCTACCTTGACGAGAAGAAGGTCAAGCGCAACGGCAAGAAGGTGACGGCCTACCCGACCCTGGCGAGGTTCGAGGCCGAGACCGGCATCGAGGTCGACTACGTCACGGACGTGAACGACAACTCCGAGTTCTTCGGGGTCGTGCGCAACCAGCTCGCCGACTGCCAGCCGAGCGGGCGCGACATCATGACGCTCACCGACTGGATGGCCGCTCGCATGGTCAACCTGGGCTGGCTGCAGAAGCTCGACAAGGACCAGCTCCCCAACGTGGAGGCCAACCTGGTCGAGACGCTGCGGTCGCCGAGCTGGGACAAGAACCGCGACTACTCCGTGCCGTGGCAGAGCGGTCTGACCGGCATCGCCTACAACTCCAAGCTGACCAAGGAGGTCAAGAGCTTCGACGAGCTCCTGACCCGTCCGGACCTCAAGGGCAAGGTCAGCCTCCTCTCGGAGATGCACGACACGATGCTGTTCATGCTGCTGCTCGAGGGCGCCGACCCGGAGGACTTCACCGACGACGAGTACGGCGCTGCCATCGACCGGCTCCAGCAGGCCACCGACGCCGGCCAGATCCGGGCCTTCACCGGCAACGAGTACGCCCAGGACCTGGCCAAGGGCAACATCGTGGCCTGCGAGGCCTGGTCCGGCGACATCATCCAGCTGCAGTTCGACAACCCCAACATCAAGTTCGTGGCGCCGGAGGAGGGTCTGGCCCTCTGGAGCGACAACATGCTGGTGCCGAACAAGGCCGACCACAAGGGCAACGCCGAGAAGCTGATGAATCACTACTACGACCCCGAGGTCGCCGCGACGCTCGCGGCGTGGGTCAACTACATCTGTCCCGTCGAGGGCGCCAAGGAGGCGATGGAGAAGATCGACGACAGCCTGGTCGACAACGAGCTGATCTTCCCCCGCGAGGAGACCCTGACCAACGCCAAGGACTTCATGGGCCTGGACCAGAAGACCGAGCAGGGCTACCAGAAGCAGTTCGCTTCGGTGATCGGAGCCTGATCCCGTGGTCGATACTGACGTGGACGGCGAGTCCGCCTCGGGGGCCGACCTGACCCTCACCGCCGTGACCAAGCGCTTCGGCAGCTTCACCGCCGTCGACGACCTCGACCTGGTCGTCGAGCAGGGCCGCTTCTTCGCGCTGCTGGGTCCCTCGGGCTGCGGCAAGACGACCACCCTGCGGATGGTCGCCGGCCTCGAGGAGCCGACCGGCGGGAGCATCACGATCGCGGGTCAGGACATCACCTATCTCAAGCCCTACAAGCGTCCGGTCAACACCGTCTTCCAGAACTACGCGCTCTTCCCGCACCTGGACATCTTCGAGAACGTCGCCTTCGGGTTGCGCCGCCGCGGCCACAAGGACGTCGCCAAGCAGGTCGGCGAGATGCTCGAGCTGGTGGAGCTGGGCTCCTTCGGCAAGCGCCGCCCGGGTCAGCTCTCCGGCGGCCAGCAGCAGCGCGTCGCCCTCGCTCGCGCCCTGATCAACAAGCCGCAGGTGCTGCTGCTCGACGAGCCGCTCGGCGCCCTCGACCTCAAGCTGCGCCGGCAGATGCAGATCGAGCTGAAGCGGATCCAGACCGAGGTCGGGATCACGTTCGTCCACGTCACCCACGACCAGGAGGAGGCCATGACGATGGCCGACACCATCGCGGTGATGAACCACGGGGTCATCGAGCAGCTGGGCGCGCCGGCCGACCTGTACGACGCCCCGGCGACGACCTTCGTGTCCAACTTCCTCGGCCAGTCCAACCTGGTGAAGGCCGAGGTCGTCGGTGCCGACGGCGACGACATCGTCGTCGACGCCCAGGGCAGCAAGGTCGCAGCGCCTCGGTCGCGTGCGCGTCGTACGGACGGCACGGTGTGGCTCGGTGTCCGGCCGGAGAAGGTGTTCCTGGCCCGGAGCGGTGCCCAGGAGACCGAGCGGGTGGACGGCGGCAACGTGCTGCCCGGGGGCGTGGTCAGCGACGTCAGCTACATCGGCGTCAGCACGCAGTACCTCGTCGCGATGCCCTGGGGGCAGGAGTTCACCGTGTTCGAGCAGAACAGCGGGGCGCGCGAGGGCTTCCGGCCGGGGGAGCGGGTCGACCTGCACTGGCAGGCCGCCTACACGTTCCTGCTCGACGCCGACCAGGACGCCCATGCGGGTGACGAGTTCTACGCGGCGCTGACCGCGGACACCTCCGCATGAGCGTCGCCCAGGCCGGCGCTGCCACGGCAGGCACCGTCGGACCCGAGCCCAAGCGGGCCCGTCGCCCTCGTCGCTCGAAGACGGGCTACCTGCTGCTGCTGCCAGGGATGCTGTGGCTCCTGGTCTTCTTCGTGATCCCGACCTTCCAGCTCGCGGCGACGTCGCTCTACGACCCCTCGGGGTCGCTCGACACCGGCTACGCGATGACCGGGGCGTTCGGCAACTACCTCACCGCCCTGACGACATTCCAGGCGCCGTTCCTGCGCTCGCTGCTCTACGCCGGCATCGCCACCGTGCTCGCGGTGCTGTTGGCCTACCCGCTCAGCTATGCCATCGCCTTCAAGTCCGGACGCTGGAAGAACCTCATGCTGGTGCTGGTGATCGCGCCGTTCTTCACCAGCTTCCTGGTGCGGACCCTCGCCTGGAAGTCGATCCTGTCCGACAACGGCTTCGTCGTGAGCATCCTGCAGGCGCTGCACATCCTGGGTCCCGACGGGCGTCTGCTGGCGACCTCGGTCGCCGTGGTGACGGGACTGACCTACAACTTCCTGCCCTTCATGGTGCTGCCGCTCTACGCGAGCCTGGAGAAGATCGACCTGCGCCTCGTGGAGGCGAGCAAGGATCTCTACGCCAACGGGTTCACGTCGTTCCGCAAGGTCACGCTCCCGCTCTCGATGCCCGGTCTGGTCGCGGGCACGCTGCTCACCTTCATCCCGGCCGCGGGCGACTACATCAATGCCGAGCTGCTCGGCACACCGCAGCAGTACATGATCGGCAACGTCATCGACAACCTGTTCCTGGTGCAGCTCGACTACCCGATCGCTGCCGCCTGCTCGGTCCTGCTGATGCTCGTGATCGTCGCCATGGTGCTGGTCTACGTGCGCCGGGCCGGCACCGAGGAGCTCGTCTGATGACCCGCCTGGGGCGCTGGCTCATCGACCACGTGGTCATGGGCGTGGCGCTGCTCGTGCTGCTCTACATGTTCCTGCCCATCTTCTTCGTGCTGCTGATGTCCTTCAACGACCCGGCCAGCCGGCTGACCTACCAGTTCGACGGCTTCACGCTGGCCAACTGGACCGACCCGTGCGCCCCGAGGGGCATGTGCAGCTCGGTGGTGCTCAGCCTGCAGATCGGCTTCCTGGCCACGGTAGGAGCGACGTTCCTCGGCACCCTGGTGGCCTTCGCGCTGGTGCGGCACCGGTTCCGCGGGCGGGCGGCCACCAGCCTGCTGATCTTCCTGCCGATGGCCACCCCCGAGGTGGTGATGGGCTCCTCGCTGCTGGCACTGTTCACGACCGCCGGCCTGGCCGGGCGGCTCGGCTTCTGGACGATCCTGGTCGCGCACATCATGTTCTGCCTGTCGTTCGTCGTCGTCACCGTCAAGGCCCGGCTCGCGGGGCTCGACTCCTCGCTCGAGCAGGCCGCGATGGACCTCTACGCCAACGAGTGGCAGGCGTTCTGGCGGGTCACCTTCCCGCTGGTGTTCCCCGGCATCATGGCGGCTGCCCTGCTGAGCTTCTCGCTGTCGTTCGACGACTTCATCGTCACGAACTTCAACCACGGCAACACGATCACCTTCCCGATGTACGTCTGGGGGGCCTCGCAGCGCGGCATCCCACCGCAGGTCAACGTGATCGGCACCGTGATGTTCGCGGTCGCGCTCCTGCTGGTGCTGAGCGGCGGGTTGCTGCAGCGCCGTCGCGTCGCCACGTGAGTGCGCACCGTGCCCTCGCCGACGCCGCGCCGGCGGTGTACTGGCTCGAGGACCCGGCGCGACCCGAGGCCCTCGCGTCGCTGATCGGTCCGGAGAGCGCCGACCTGGTCGTGGTGGGGGGCGGCTACACCGGCCTGTGGGCGGCGCTGCGGGCCAAGGAACGGGACCCGTCGACCGACGTGGTGCTGCTCGAGGTCGGTCACTGCGGCGACCAGGCCAGCGGGCGCAACGGTGGCTTCGCCTCCGCGAGCCTGACACACGGGCACGCGAACGGCCTGGACCGGTGGCCCGAGGAGCTGGCCGAGCTGGACCGCCTCGGCGCCGCGAACCTCGACGCGATCGGCGCGACCGTCGAGCGGCTCGGCATCGACTGCCGGTGGGAGCGCACCGGTGAGCTGTCCGTGGCGACGGCACCGCACCAGGTCGACGAGCTGGCGTCGTACGCAGCCTCGCTGGCCGAGCACGGGCACCGGTCGGTCCTGCTCGACGAGGCGGCGGTTCGAGCGGAGGTCGACTCACCGACGTACCTCGGCGGGCTCTACGAGCCCGACGGCACCGCGCTCGTGGAGCCGGCCCGGCTGGCCTGGGGGCTGCGCCGGGCCGTCGTCGACGCGGGGGTGCGGGTCTACGAGGGGACCGCCGTGCAGGCATTGGAGGCGCATCGCGGCGCGGTGCACCTGCGCACACCGGCCGGCGAGGTGCGCGCGCGGCAGGTCGTGCTGGCGACCAACGCGTTCCCGGCCCTGCTGCGCCGGCTCCGGCTGATGACCGTTCCGGTCTACGACTACGTGCTGATGAGCGAGCCGCTCTCACCGGCGCAGAAGGCGTCGGTCGGCTGGGACTCCCGTCAGGGTGTCGGGGACGCTGCCAACCTCTTCCACTACTACCGGCTCACCCGTGACGACCGGATCCTGTGGGGCGGCTACGACGCGGTCTACCACTTCGGGGGCCGCATCGACCCGGCGCTGGAGCGCGCCAGCACCACGCACGCGCTGCTCGCCGAGCACTTCTTCGCGACCTTCCCGCAGCTGGAGGGACTGCGCTTCACGCACCGGTGGGCCGGCGTGATCGACACCTGCACGCGGTTCGCCGCCTTCTTCGGCACGGCGTACGACGGTCGGGTCGCCTACGCGCTCGGCTACACCGGTCTCGGGGTGGCCGCCACCCGGTTCGGCGCCGACGTCGCACTCGACCTGCTGGCCGAGGCCGTGACGGGGGAGCAGACCGAACGGACCCGGCTGCGCATGGTGCGCGAGAAGCCGTTGCCGTTCCCGCCCGAACCGCTTCGCTATGCCGGCGTCCAGCTCACCCGCTGGTCGCTCGGCCGCGCTGACGCGCGCGGGGGTCGACGCAACCTCTGGCTGCGAGGCCTGGACCGGGCCGGACTCGGCTTCGACTCCTGAGGGCGAGGGTCTGGCCACTGCCCGCGGTGGAGCCCTATCGTCCCTGCATGGCTTCGAGATCATCGCCGACCCGCTTCGCGACCAGTGCCGACGGCACCCAGATCGCCTACCAGGCAGACGGCTCCGGCCCTTCGCTGGTGCTGGTCGACGGCGGGCTCGCGCACCGACGACAGGGACTGGCCCCGGGGCTGCGGAAGGCACTGTCGGACCGGTTCACGGTCTACTCCTACGACCGGCGCAACCGGGGCGAGAGCGGCTCGGGGGTGACGCCCTACGCCGTGGAGCGCGAGGTGGAGGACCTGGTGGCCGTCCTCGCCGCCACCGGCGGACCCGCCCACGTCTTCGCGCACTCGGCGGGCGCCGCCCTGGCTCTGGAGGCGGCTCGTGGTGGGGCCCCGGTGCTGCGGATGGTCTGCTACGAGGTGCCCTTCATCCTCGACGCGAGCCACCCCACCGATCCCCCGGACTTCGCCCGCCGGCTGCAGGAGCTGGTCGACGAAGGCCGCAACGGGGAGGCGGTGACGTCGTTCTTCGAGCTGATGGAGGTGCCGGCTCCGATCCGGCTGCTGCTCCGCGTCCTGCCGCTCTGGCGCAAGCTCACCGCGGTCGCCCCGACGCTTCCCTACGAGTTCGCCCTGGTGGGGCCCTTCCGGCAGCAGACGCCGCTGCCGCCCGGCTACTACGACTCGGTGGTGGCCGAGACCCTGATGGTCTCCGGGGACAAGAGCTACGCCTACATGCGCAACGCGCAGCCGATCGTCGCGGCGGCCCTGCCTCGGGGCACGCTCGCCACCCTTCCCGGTCAGACCCACGACGTGAAGCCGAAGGCGGTGGCACCACTCATCGCTGCCCACGTGCTCGCGAGGTAGGGCCAGCGAGCCCACGGCGACCGGGTCTGCCACCCCGGCCGCCGCCCGGCGTGGTCAGGTCTCAGCGCCGCTTGGCGGGCGGAACGATCTCCGGTGTCGCCTTGGCGTCGGACTTGGCGTGCTTGTCGGCACGCTTCTCCTTGATGGACTTGCCTGCCTTCTTGGACATGTGTTGTCGCGGCGACTTGTCGGCCATGACTGGCTCCTCGGGCAGTGGAAGCCGATTGGCTCCTCCCCGATGACAGTACGCCTTAGATCTTGGTGGAGGCCTCGGTGAGGACGTGGCGCAGCTTCTGCTCGATCTCGTCGAAGTGCTCCTGGTCGCAGATCAGCGGGGGCGAGAGCTGGATGACAGGGTCGCCCCGGTCGTCGGCGCGGCAGTAGAGGCCCGCCTCGAACAGCGCCTTGGAGAGGAACCCGCGCAGCAGCTTCTCGGACTCGACGTCGTTGAACGTCTCCTTGGTGGCCTTGTCCTTGACCAGCTCGATCCCGTAGAAGTAGCCCTCGCCGCGGACGTCTCCGACGATCGGCAGGTCGTTGAGCTTGTCCAGCGTGGCGCGGAAGGCGTCCTGGTGGTCCAGCACGTGCCGGTTGATGCCCTCGGCCTCGAAGATGTCGAGGTTCGCCATCGCGACCGCGGTCGAGACCGGGTGGCCGCCGAAGGTGTAGCCGTGGGCGAAGGACTCGGTCCCCTGCAGGAACGGCTCCATCAACCGGTCGGAGGCGATCATCGCCCCGAGCGGGGCGTAGCCGGACGTGATGCCCTTGGCGCAGGTGATCATGTCCGGCTCGTAGCCGAAGCGCTCGGCGCCGAACATGTGCCCGAGCCGGCCGAACGCGCAGATCACCTCGTCGGAGACGAGCAGCACGTCGTACTCGTCGCAGATCTCGCGGACCCGCTGGAAGTAGCCGGGCGGGGGCGGGAAGCAGCCGCCGGCGTTCTGCACCGGCTCGAGGAAGACGGCAGCGACCGTGTCGGGGCCCTCGTTCTCGATGGCCACCGCGATCTGGTCGGCCGCCCAGCGGCCGAAGGCCTCGAGGTCGTCGGCGCGCTCGGGGGCGCGGTAGAAGTTGGTGTTGGGCACCCGGAACGTCGAGGGCACCAGCGGCTCGAACTGCTGCTTGAGCGGGGGCAGACCGGTGATGGACAGCGCGCCCGCGGTGGTGCCGTGGTAGGCGATCGCGCGGCTGATCACCTTGTGCTTCATCGGCTTGCCGACGAGCTTGAAGTAGTTCTTCGCGAGCTTCCACGCGGTCTCGACCGCCTCACCGCCGCCGCTGGTGAAGAAGACCCGGTTGAGGTCGCCGGGAGCGTAGTTGGCGATCCGCTCGGCGAGCTGGATGGCGTTGGGGTGCGCGTAGGACCACAGCGGCATGAAGGCCAGCTCACGGGCCTGCTTGGCCGCGGCGTCGGCGAGCTCGGTGCGACCGTGGCCGAGCTGGGAGACGAAGAGGCCGGCCAGCGCGTCGAGGTACTTGCGGCCCTTCGCGTCGTAGAGGTAGGCGCCCTCGCCCTTGACCATGATCGGGACGTCGGAGTGGTCGTAGGTCGACATCCGGGTGAAGTGCATCCACAGGTGCTCGCGCGCGGACTTCTGCAGGCTGGCGTACACCTCGTCGTCCAGGGCGGACGGCGACAGGGGCTCGAACGTCATGGGGGGCGCTCCTCGGGGTCGGTGCCTCCCATGGTGCCGGGTGGACGGGGGTGCGTGCAAGTGAATCCGTCGCTCGGAGGCCGTGTCTGCGCCGAAATCGCTGCTCCATCGGTCTCGGAACTACGTTTTTCGCCGTTCTCCGGCCGTCTTGTCTATCGAATCCGTTGCCCGATGGCTAGGCTGCGGACACCGATCCGCCCGTGCCACCCGACCTGCAGGAGTGACGCCTCGATGGCCGACCAGACGTTCCGCAACATCATCAACGGCGAGGCGGTCGACGCCGCCGACGGCGCGACGTACGACGTCATCGACCCGACCAGCGGGGAGGTCTACGCCACCGCGCCGATGTCGGGCCAGGAGGACCTCGACCGGGCGTACGCCGCAGCAGACGATGCCTTCGAGGGCTGGGGAGGGGCCACGCCGCAGGACCGCGCCTCGGCCCTGCTGAAGATCGCCGACGCGATCGACGCCCGGGTGGAGGAGATCAACGCGGTCGAGTCCAAGGACACCGGCAAGCCGCTCGGGCTGACGATGTCGGAGGAGATGCCCTACGCCTCCGACCACTTCCGCTTCTTCGCCGGCGCCGCGCGGGTGCTCGAGGGGCGTTCGGCCGGCGAGTACATGGCCGACCACACCTCCTTCGTCCGGCGCGAGCCGATCGGCGTGGTCGGACAGGTGACGCCGTGGAACTACCCGCTGCTGATGATGATCTGGAAGGCCGCCCCCGCGCTCGCGGCGGGCAACACCGTCGTCCTCAAGCCCTCGGACACCACCCCGGCCTCGACGACGCTGTTCGCCGAGCTGGCGCAGGAGTTCCTGCCGCCCGGCGTCTTCAACGTGGTCTGCGGGGACCGCGACACCGGCCGCAAGCTGGTCGAGCACCCCACGCCGCAGATGGTCGCGATCACCGGCTCGGTGCGCGCAGGCATGGAGGTCGCCGGGTCCGCGGCCCGCGACCTGAAGAAGGTGCACCTCGAGCTCGGCGGCAAGGCCCCGGTGATCGTCTTCGACGACGCCGACGTCGAGGCCGCCGCCCAGGGGATCGCCGAGGCGGGCTACTTCAACGCCGGCCAGGACTGCACCGCGGCGACGCGCGTGCTCGCGGGCCCGGGCGTGCACGCCGACTTCGTGGCGGCGCTCACCGAGGCCGCCCGGGGCACCCGCACCGGCATGCCGGACGACGAGGACGTGCTCTACGGCCCGCTCAACAACGCCGATCAGCTCGCGCGGGTCAGCGGGATGGTCGACCGGCTGCCCGACCACGCGCAGGTCGAGGCGGGCGGACGGCGACAGGGGGAGCGCGGCTACTTCTACGAGCCCACCGTGCTCTCGGGGCTGCGCCAGGACGACGAGCAGATCCAGACCGAGATCTTCGGCCCGGTCATCACCGTGCAGAAGTTCAGCGACGAGGGCGAGGCGCTGCGCTGGGCCAACGGCGTGCCCTACGGGCTGGCCTCCAGCGTGTGGACCAAGGACCACGCCCGGGCCATGCGGATGGCTCGCAAGCTCGACTTCGGCTGCGTGTGGATCAACACCCACATCCCGTTCGTGTCCGAGATGCCGCACGGCGGGTTCAAGCACAGCGGCTACGGCAAGGACCTCTCGATGTACGGCCTGGAGGACTACACGCGCATCAAGCACGTGATGTCCTACATCGGCCACTGAGATGAGGATCCTGCTGGTCGGCGCCGGAGGTGTCGGTGCCGCCTTCTGCGCGATCGCCGCCCGCCGGGACTTCTTCGACCGGGTGGTGGTCACCGACTACGACCTGGCGCGCGCCGAGCGGGCGGCGGCCGCTGACGACCGCTTCGTCGCGGCCCGGGTCGACGCGTCCTCCGCCGAGTCCGTGACGGCCCTGGTGCGTGAGCACGCCATCACCCACGTGATGAACGCCGTCGACCCCCGCTTCGTGATGCCGATCTTCGAGGGCGCGTTCGCCGGTGGCGCCGACTACCTCGACATGGCCATGTCGCTGTCGCGGCCACATCCGCAGACGCCGTACGAGACGACGGGGGTGAAGCTCGGCGACGAGCAGTTCGCGGTGGCGGAGCAGTGGGACGCGGCGGGGCGGCTCGCGCTGTGCGGGATCGGGGTGGAGCCCGGCCTCTCCGACGTGTTCGCGCGGTACGCCGCGGACCACCTGTTCACCGAGATCGACGAGCTCGGGGTGCGTGACGGCGCCAACCTCGAGGTGTCGGGCCCGGACGGCGAGGTGACGTTCGCTCCGTCCTTCTCGATCTGGACCACGATCGAGGAGTGCCTCAACCCGCCGGTGGTCTGGGAGCGGGAGCGCGGCTGGTTCACGACCGAGCCGTTCAGCGAGCCGGAGGTCTTCGACTTCCCCGACGGCATCGGGCCGGTCGAGTGCGTCAACGTGGAGCACGAGGAGGTGCTCCTGATGCCGCGCTGGGTCGAGGCGAAGCGGGCCACCTTCAAGTACGGCCTCGGCACGGAGTTCATCGACGTCCTCAAGGTGCTGCACAAGCTCGGCCTGGACCGGACCGAGCCGGTGCGCGCCTCGGGCGTCGAGGTCTCCCCGCGCGACGTCGTGGCCGCCTGCCTCCCGGACCCAGCCACGCTCGGGGACCGGATGCGCGGCAAGACCTGCGCCGGGCTCTACGTCACCGGCACGGGCACGGACGGACGTCCGCGGGCGACGTACCTCTACCAGGTCGTCGACAACGAGTGGTCGATGCGCGAGTACGGCCACCAGTGCGTGGTCTGGCAGACGGCCGTCAACCCGGTCGTCGCGCTGGAGCTGATCGCCGGCGGGGTGTGGTCGGGCACCGGCGTGCTCGGGCCGGAGGCCTTCGACGCGGTGCCGTTCCTCGACCTGCTGACCGAGTACGGCGCACCCTGGGGCTTGCGCGACGACTGAGCCGCGGTCGCGCCCGGCTGGGCCCCCGCGGCGGCGCTAGGGTCTGACGATGAGCAACCCCATCGACGTGGAACAGGTCCTGGCCGAGCTGACGCTGGAGGAGAAGGCGTCGCTCGTGATCGGGTCGGACTTCTGGCACACCGCCCCGGTGGAGCGCCTCGGCGTTCCGGCCGTGATGGTGGCGGACGGACCGCACGGCCTGCGCAAGCAGCCCGACGAGTCCGACCACGCCGGCATCGGGGGGAGCAACCCCGCGACCTGCTTCCCGACCGCGTCGGCGCTGGGCTCCACCTGGGACGCGGCCCTGGTGACCCGGGTGGGCGAGGCCCTCGGTCGGGAGTCCCGCGCCGAGGACGTCGCCGTGCTGCTCGGCCCCGGCATCAACATCAAGCGCTCGCCGCTGTGCGGCCGCAACTTCGAGTACCTCTCCGAGGACCCGCTGGTCTCCGGCGTGCTCGGGACGGCGTTCGTGCAGGGCGTGCAGAGCCAGGGGGTCGGCACCTCGCTGAAGCACTACGCCGCCAACAACCAGGAGACCGACCGCGTCCGGGTCAGCGCCGACGTCGACGAGCGCACCCTGCGCGAGATCTACCTGCCGGCCTTCGAGCGGGTGGTGACGCTCGCCGAGCCCTGGACGGTGATGTGCTCCTACAACCGGGTCAACGGCGTCCACGTCTCGCAGGACCCGTGGCTGCTCAACGACGTGCTGCGCGAGGAGTGGGGCTTCGAGGGCCTGGTCGTCTCCGACTGGGGTGCCGTGCACGACCGGGTCGCCGCGGTCGCCGCCGGGCTCGACCTCGAGATGCCGCCGAAGCTCGGGTGGAGCGACCAGGCGGTCGTCGACGCGGTCGGCTCCGGCGAGCTCGACGAGGCGCTGCTGGACCGTTCCGTGCGACGGGTGCTCGAGCTGGTGCGTCGCTCGCCCGCGCCCTACGACGGCCCGCCGGTGGACTACGACGCGCACCACGCCCTGGCCCGCGAGGTGGCCCAGCAGGCCGCGGTGCTGCTGAAGAACGACGACGGCCTGCTGCCCCTGACCCTGTCGAGCGGAGCGCGGGTCGCCGTGGTCGGCGAGCTCGCGCGGACCCCGCGCTTCCAGGGCGCCGGCAGCTCGCAGGTCAACCCGACGCGCGTCGACGTCGCGCTGGACGCGCTGCGGGACGCCGTACCTGAAGGTGTCGAGGTCACCTTCGCGCCCGGCTACCGGCTTGACGGTGCCGAGGACGACGAACAGGACGGCCGGCTCGCCGACGAGGCGGCCGACCTGGCCCGGGACGCCGACGCGGTGCTGCTCTTCGCCGGGCTGCCCGACAGTGCTGAGTCCGAGGGCTTCGACCGCACCCACATGAACCTGCCCTACTGGCAGCTGGAGACGATCCGCTCCGTGGCCACGGCCAACCCGCGCGTCGTGGTGGTGCTGGCGAACGGGTCTGCGGTGCTGACCTCGCGCTGGGAGGAGCAGACCCCGGCGATCCTCGAGTGCTGGCTGTCCGGGCAGGCCGCCGGGTCGGCCGCGGTCGACCTGCTGCTCGGCGCGGCGAACCCGTCCGGCCGCCTCACCGAGACCATCCCGGTGCGACTGGAGGACACCCCGTCGTACCTCAACTTCCCCGGTGACTCCGGGCACGTGCGCTACGGGGAGGGCGTCTTCGTCGGCTACCGCGGTCACGACGCAGTGACCGGCCCGGTGTCCTACCCCTTCGGCCACGGGCTGTCCTACACGACGTTCGCGTACGGCGACGCCGCCGTCACCACGACGGGCAGCCACGCGGACGGCACCCTGCAGCTGAGTGTCACGTGCGAGGTCACCAACACCGGCGACGTGGCGGGACGCGAGGTCGCGCAGCTCTACGTGCACGACGTCGAGGCCTCCGTCGCGCGACCGCTGTGGGAGCTGGCGGGCTTCACCAAACTCGCACTCGAGCCCGGGGAGACCGGGACCGCGACCTTCACGCTCGGTGCCCGCGAGCTGTCGTTCTGGTCGGAGACCGTGCACGACTGGGTGCTGGAGGCGGGGGAGTTCGAGCTCGCCGTGGGGGCCTCGAGCCGGGACCTGCGCACCAGCGTCACCCTGCACGTCGACGCCCCCCGGGTCGCGCCGCCGCTCGGGCCGATGTCGTCGCTGCAGGAGTGGCTGGCCGACCCGATCGGTCACGAGGTGCTGCTGGCGGAGGTCGGTTCGACCGATGGCCGGTTGCCGGGGATGCTCGGTGACCCGCACCTGATCGCGGTGATCGGGAACTTCCCGATGAGCGGCCTGGCGGGCTTCCCCAACATGCCGCTCGACCACGCGATGCTGGACCGCCTCGTGGACCAGGTGGCCGACCGGGAGCTCTCCGCCGGGTGAGGCTCAGCTGAACGGGTTGGTCCACCAGCCGAGGCTGACCGCGTCCTTGGTCGGGCGGCTGGCGTCGGCGCAGCGCCAGTGCGGCTGGAGGCCGACCTCCCAGGAGAGCTGGTAGCTGCGCCAGTTGCCCTGGGCGTAGTCGTTGCACTCCGCGATCGCCGCCTGGTGGACGGCCGGGGTGGCGGCGGGACCGTAAAGGTAGACCAGCGCCAGGAAGACCACCACGACCAGGGCGGCCAGCCGCCGCACCACGGTGAAGGTCAGTTTCGAACCCGACTGCGACACTCCCATGACGGTGCACCCACCCTCTTCCTCGGACCCCACGGCCACGCGCTGACCAGACTAGGGACAGCAGGACCGGCTCGTGGCGGAACCGGACAATTCCGGCCGGGGTCAGGCGGTGGCGTCGAACCCGGCCGCCACGACGTCGAACGCCTCAGTGAGCAGGGCGTCCCCGATCGCCAGCGGCGGCAGGAACCGCAGCACGTTGCCGTAGGTGCCGCAGGTGAGCGTGACGACGCCCTGCGCATGGCAGAACGCCGACACGGCGCCGGCGCGAGCGGCGTCCGGGGTGTGCCCGTCGGCCCCGACGACCTCGACGGCCTGCATGGCGCCCCGGCCCCGCACGTCGCCGATGCACGCGTGCTTCTCCGCGAGGTCGCGCAGTCGGGCGCCGACGAGGTCTCCGATCGCCCGGGCCCGCCCCACGAGGTCCTGGCTCCTCATCGTCTCGATGGCGCCGAGGGCGGCGGCGCACGCCACCGGGTTGCCGCCGTACGTGCCGCCGAGGCCGCCGACGTGCACGGCGTCCATGATCTCCGCGCGTCCGGTGACCGCCGCGAGCGGGAAGCCGCCGGCGATGCCCTTCGCGGTGGTGACCAGGTCGGGGACGACGCCCTCGTGGTCGCACGCGAACCAGTCGCCGGTGCGGCAGAAGCCCGTCTGGATCTCGTCGGCGACGAAGACGATGCCGTGTGCGGTCGTCCACTCCTGCAGCGCCGGCAGGAACCCGTCGGCCGGGACGACGAAGCCGCCCTCGCCGAGGATCGGCTCGATCACCAGGCACGCGAGGTTGGTCGCGCCGACCTGCTTCTCCAGTACGTCGATGGTGCGCGCAGCAGCGGCGGCTCCACTGATCGCCACCGGCTCCCGGAACGGGTAGGACGTCGGCGCCCGGTAGACCTCGCCGGCGAACGGCCCGAAGCCGTGCTTGTAGGGCATCGACTTGGCGGTCATCGCCATCGTCAGGTTGGTGCGGCCGTGGTAGGCGTGGTCGACGACCCCGACGGCGTCCCGGCCGGTGTGGGCACGGGCGATCTTCACGGCGTTCTCGACGGCCTCCGCGCCGCTGTTCAGCAGCGCCGACCTCTTGTCGTGGTCGCCGGGTGTCAGCTCCGCGAGCAGCTCGCAGACGTCGACGTAGCCGTCGTACGGCGTGACCATGAAGCAGGTGTGCGTGAAGGCGCGGGTCTGTGCGACCACGCGATCCACCACGGCCGGCGCCGCGTTGCCGACGCTGGCCACGGCGATGCCGGAGGCGAGGTCGATCAGGGAGTTGCCGTCGACGTCGACGAGCACGCCGCCTCCGGCGGCCTCGACGAAGACCGGAAGGGTGGTGCCGATGCCACGGGCGACGTGCCGGGCCCGGCGCTCGAAGCGCTCTTGGGAGCGTGGGCCGGGGATCGCGGTGACTAGCCGGCGCTCCTGGGGCAGATCGGGTCCCCCGACGGCGGGACCGGTGGTGGGGCCAGTGGCGGGGGCGGCGGGAGAGTCAGACACGACCGACAGGATAGCCAGCAGAGGTCTCGTTCGGCCACCGATGACGTGGTGTCGATGGCGCGGAACGACGGATTCCGTCGTCATGCGGCCTGGTCCGGCAGGATGGGGCCGTGACCAGCACCCCCGGCCGCCGCGACGTCGTCCTGCTCGGCTCGACCGGCTCGATCGGCACCCAGGCCCTCGATGTCGTCCGCGCCCACCCCGACCGGTTCCGGGTGCGGGCGCTCACGGCCGGCGGCGCGCAGCCCGACCTGTTCGCGGCGCAGGTCGAGGAGTTCAGCCCGGACTTCGCCGACCTCGGCGAGGAGGCCTCCACGCACGCCGCCGGGCTCGGGTGCGACGTCGTGCTCAACGGCATCACCGGCGCTGTCGGGCTCCGTCCGACGCTGGCCGCGCTCGACGCCGGCAACGTCCTGGCTCTCGCCAACAAGGAGTCGCTGATCATCGGCGGCCCGCTCGTGCTGGCGCGGGCCCGCCCGGGTCAGATCGTGCCGGTCGACTCCGAGCACAGTGCGCTGGCCCAGTGCCTACGTGGCGGTCGGGCCGAGGAGGTGCGCCGGCTGGTGCTGACCGCGAGCGGCGGACCGTTCCGCGGCCGTGCCCGCGACGAGCTGCACGACGTCACGCCCGAGCAGGCGCTGACCCACCCGACCTGGACGATGGGTCCCTTCGTCACCATCAACTCCGCGACCCTGGTCAACAAGGGCCTCGAGGTGATCGAGGCGCACCTGCTCTTCGGCATCCCGTTCGACTGCATCGAGGTCGTCGTGCACCCGACCTCTGTCGTGCACTCGATGGTGGAGTTCCACGACGGATCGACGCTCGCGCAGGCCTCACCGCCGTCGATGATGATCCCGATCGCGCTCGGGATGGGCTGGCCCGACCGGGTGCCGGACGCCGCACCCGCCGTGGACTGGAGCCGTCCCGAGACCTGGGAGTTCTTCCCGCTGGACGACGAGGCGTTCCCCGCGGTCCGGCTGGCCCGCGCCGCGGGATCGCTCGGCGGCACCGCGCCGGCCGTCTACAACGCGGCCAACGAGGTGTGCGTGCAGTCGTTCCTCGACGGTGAGACGAGGTTCACCGACATCGTGCCGACCGTGGAGCGGGTGCTGCACGCCCACGACGTACCCTCGGAAGGGGCCGCCCTGAGCGTCGACGACGTCCTGGCGGCCGACGCGTGGGCCCGCGACCGGGCCCGCGACATCTCGGCCCACGAAGGGGAGCAGCGTCGGTGAGTGCGTTGGCCTACACGCTCGGCGTCCTGCTGTTCGTCGTCGGCGTCGCCGTGTCGATCGGCCTGCACGAGATGGGGCACCTGGTCCCCGGCAAGCTCTTCGACGTCAAGGTCACGCAGTTCTTCGTCGGCTTCGGCCGCACGCTGTGGTCCACCCGCCGGGGTGAGACGGAGTACGGCGTCAAGGCGATCCCGCTCGGCGGCTACTGCAAGCTGGTCGGCATGGTCCCGCCGGAGTCGGACGGTGACCAGCAGCGGATCCGCAGTCGCAACACCGGGATGTTCGCCCAGCTGGTCAGCGACACCCGGGCGGCGGAGTACGAGCACGTCGACGAGGCCGACCGGCACCGGCTCTTCTACGACAAGCCGGCCTGGAAGCGCGTCGTCATCATGGGCTCGGGCGTCGCCATCAACCTGGTGCTCGCCTTCCTGCTGTTCGGGATCGTCTTCATGGGACACGGTGCGCGTGTCCCCACCACCGAGGTCGCCGCGGTCTCGCAGTGCGTCATCGCGGTTACCGAGGCCAACGCCGACAAGCCGCCTCGCGCGTGCACGCCCGCGGACCCCGTCGCCCCGGCGACCCGGGCGGGCTTCGAGCCCGGCGACCGGATCGTGTCGTTCAACGGCGAGCCGATCGAGGACTGGGAGGCCATGCAGCAGGCCATCCGTTCCAACGGCCAGGAGTCCGCCTCGATCGAGGTGGTCCGCGACGGCGAGCGCCGGACCCTGACCACCACCACGACCGTCTCGCCGCGCGTCGACCCCGACGATCCCGAGCGGATCACCAAGGTCGGCTTCCTCGGGGTCGTGCCCGGTCTGGAGCTGCAGCGCCAGGGGCCGGGCTTCGTCGTGAGCACGATGGCGACCGGCACGTGGGAGACCCTCAAGACCATCGGCGCGCTGCCGGTGAAGCTCTACCACGTCGGTCGAGCCGCCGTCGGCCTCGAGGAGCGCGACGTCAACGGTCCGATGAGCGTCGTCGGCGCCGGCCGGGTCGCCGGCCAGCTGGCCTCCACCGAGGAGGTGCCGCCCTCCGAGCGGTTCTTCTCGCTGCTGCTCCTGCTGGCCGGGCTCAACCTGTTCCTGGGGCTGATCAACCTGGTGCCGCTACCGCCCTTCGACGGGGGTGGCATCGCGACCACGCTCTACGAGTCGGTGCGGCGCACGATCGCGCGGGTGCGCGGCAAGCCCGACCCGGGCGGCGTCGACAGCGCCAAGCTGCTCCCGGTCACCTACGTGATGGCGGCTGTCATCCTGGTGATGAGCGTGCTGCTGATCTACGCCGACATCGTCGCGCCCGTGTCGCTGACCTGACCTGCGTTTGACCTGCCTCTGACCTGCTCCTGACCTGCGCCCGACCGAGAGAGAAGACGATGACCTCCATCGACCTGGGGATGCCCGCCGCTCCGCCGCCCGTGCTGGCGCCGCGCCGCAAGACGCGGCAGATCAAGGTCGGCAAGGTGATGGTCGGCGGCGACGCCCCCGTGTCCGTGCAGTCGATGACGACCACGCTCACCTCCGACATCAACACCACCCTGCAGCAGATCGCCGAGCTCACCGCCTCCGGCTGCGACATCGTCCGGGTGGCCTGTCCCTCCCAGGACGACGCCGAGGCGCTGCCCGCCATCGCCTCGAAGTCGCAGATCCCGGTGATCGCCGACATCCACTTCCAGCCGAAGTACGTCTTCGCCGCAATCGACGCCGGCTGCGCCGCCGTACGCGTCAATCCTGGCAACATCCGCAAGTTCGACGACCAGGTCAAGCAGATCGCGCGCGCGGCCAAGGACCGGGGCACATCGATCCGGATCGGCGTCAACGCGGGTTCGCTCGACAAGCGGCTGCTGGAGAAGTACGGCAAGGCCACGCCGGAGGCGCTGGTCGAGTCGGCCGTGTGGGAGGCGTCGCTGTTCGAGGAGCACGGCTTCCACGACTTCAAGATCTCGGTCAAGCACAACGACCCGGTCGTCATGGTGGAGGCCTATCGGATGCTCTCCGAGCGCGGCGACTGGCCGCTGCACCTCGGGGTCACCGAGGCCGGGCCGGCGTTCCAGGGCACGATCAAGTCCGCAACTGCCTTCGGAGCCCTGCTGTCACAGGGCATCGGAGACACCATCCGCGTGTCGCTGTCGGCCCCTCCGGTCGAGGAGGTGAAGGTCGGCATCTCGATCCTGCAGTCGCTGAACCTCCGGCCGCGCAAGCTGGAGATCGTGTCGTGCCCGTCATGCGGGCGGGCGCAGGTCGACGTCTACAAGCTGGCCGACGAGGTGACCGCCGGCCTCGAGGGCATGGAGGTCCCGCTGCGCGTCGCGGTGATGGGCTGCGTCGTCAACGGTCCGGGGGAGGCCCGCGAGGCCGACCTCGGCGTCGCCTCCGGCAACGGCAAGGGACAGATCTTCGTGAAGGGCGAGGTCATCAAGACCGTCCCCGAGTCGAAGATCGTGGAGACCCTGATCGAGGAGGCGATGCGGATCGCCGAGTCGATGGAGCCCGTCGAGGGCGACGCGGGCGGGGCGACGGTCAGCGTCTCCTGACCTACTCCTCGTCGAGTTCGTAGTCCGCGATCACGTCCAACGCCTGCCGGCAGGCCGCGACGTCACGGCTTCTCGCGGTCGCTGCCTCGATCTCGTCGAAGGCGTCCGCGACGGCGGTCTCGTCCTCGAGGTCGATCTCGCCCACGGCAGCCACCGCTTCGGCGAGATCGGCGTGCGCCGGTCCGGCGTGCAGGCGCAGCTCGCTGAACGCGCGGGCCAGACGGGGCGGCGGTGGGTCGTAGCGGGTCGCCTGGGCCTCCTCCAGGGAGGCCTCGGCCAGCCGCAGCTGCTCGGTCATGTCGATCCCGGCGATCCCGTAGCCGAGGTCCACCAGTGACTCGTAGCGCTGCTTGGCATCGCCGAAGTCGTCGCGGCAGTCGCCCGCGCGCGCGCTCCGGACCATCGTGGACACGGTGGCGTTCTCGCGCTTCCACAGCTCGCGCAGCGGGGTGTCCGCCACCAGGTCGCCGTTCTCCCGCGCCACCTGGCGCAGCTCGGCGAACTCGGCACGGCACGCTGCGTCGGCCTCGGACGGGGCACCCTGCGAGTCGGGCTGCTGCTCGGAGTGCCCGCAGCCGCTCAGGACGACCGCCAGCAGCACCGCGCCGCCGAGCCTCGTCCACCTGCGCACCATGGACGGACTGTACGACGGGCGCACCTCCGAGGACGGGGCTGCGTGGGCCTGGGCCAGGATCGGCTCGGTCTCCGCTCGGTCTCCGCTCGGTCTCCGCTCGGTCGACAGACCACTGCTTCGAAGCCGGTCCTCGGCCACCGCGACGTCGCGAGCGATCGGTGCTCTTCGTGCCCTGCGCGCGGGGCCAGCGTCTGCCGGTGCGCCGGACGCGCATGCAGGTACCTCGGCCAGGGCGTGCCTGGTCGAGGTACCTGCTGGGAAAGGGCGCTGCCGGGTCTCTGGCCGGTCGGCCGGTCGGTCGGGGCCTTTCGGCACGGTCACGTGCCAGGCGGTCAGAGGGGGTGGGTGGTGAGGGTCCAGCCGAGGGGGCTGGTCCAGGTGTAGCCGGGACCGATGTCGCGGGCGGAGCGGTCGGGGTCGTCGGGTGGTCGTCGTCGGTAGCTCCAGGCGCGGTGGGTCTTGGCGCGGTGGTGTCTGCGGCACAGGGCGGCGAGATTGCCTGGGTGGGTTTGGCCGGGCGGTCCACCGGCGTCGAGATCGAGGTAGGGCTCGATGTGGTCGAGGTCGCAGGATCTGGCGTCGATGCTGCAGCCGGGGAACACGCAGTGCTTGTCGCGCAGGATGACGAGCTCGCGCATCCATTCGGGTGGGTCGTGCCGGTCCACCGCGTCGGTCCGGTCGTTGGTGCGGTTCATGTCCAGGACGGGGCGGATGGTGACGCCGGGACCGTGCAGCCCGATCCGGGTCAGCCAGTCCTGCAGGACCTGCAGGCTCGCGGGCCCGAGCTTCTCCACCCAGCCCCCACCGACCACCGCCGCTGCTGCGCCCGCTTCCTGCGGTGCGGGTTGGTGGCGAGGTCGGCGAGGGTGATGTGCAGGTAGACCGTCGTGCCGGTGCGCCGGAACGGCCCGCCGCCCTCGACGTTGCGCGGTGTTGTTGGTCGAGTCGGCGCGTGTGCTGGCGGTGTTGTTGGTCGAGTCGGCGCGTGTGCTGGCGGTGTTGTTGGTCGAGTCGGCGCGTGTGCTGGTGTCGGTGTCAGCAGCGGGGTGGGTGAAGAGGTCCAGGGCGCGTTGGGGGTGGGCGAGCAGGCCGAGGGCGTGGGCGCGGCGGGTGTCGAGGTGGTCGGTGTCGCCGAGGTGCTTGAGCTGGGCGGCGATGTCGCTCAGGGCGTGGTCGAGGTCGATCGCGTCCAGGGTGTCCAGGATGCCGGTCAGGGTGGTGGTGGCGGTGGACTGACGGTGGTCGAACCACACACCGCGCTTGTTCAACGCGGCCTCCTCGACACCGGCCGCGACCTCGGGGTCGTGGTGGAGGAGGGCTTCGTGGATCAGGGGTCGGACCCTGCTCGGGGGTAGGTCACCGCGTCGGGCGAGGACGGACAGGTGCCGGTCCACAAACAACGCGGCCGGCTGGGACAGGTGGGTGGTCTGCGCGGCGACGTGGCGGGCTTTCCAGGCGGCCAGGGTGCCGGCCTGCACGAGTGCCCAGAGTCGGGGGAGGCGGTAGTGCAGCTCGAGGGTGTCGGCGACCAGCTGCAGCCCGGCCCGGTAGGAGACACCCAGGGCGGCGGCGAGGTCGACCACCGCGGTCTCGGTGACCTCGGGTGCACCGACACCGGCCAGGCGACACCCGTGGTCGTCCGGGTCAGGGGGCAGGATCCCACCCAGCGGGCGGTCGATCGGCCACGACGCAGCACCAGCGGCACCCGCGTGCGGGTCGGTGACGGGGTGCAGGTCGGCCCAGTGCACCACCCCGGCGAGAAGGTTCGGCCTCCGCACTGGTCCGCGGATTGCGTCGCTGCACCGACCACGAACGTCAACACCGAGCGGTCATCGAGCGCCCGCACATCGACGCCCGGCACGTCGCTGACAGCGCGCATGGCGGACGCTGCGGCTGGGCTGCCGGTGCGGGGTGGTCGTGTCGAGCATGCTCGAAGCCTACGATCGAGCACCGACAGTTTCAGGTCGAAAACGACCCGGAATCGCGTCACCCACAAAGGAAATCTCGAGAATGCTCCTCGCGAACCCAGGCGTGGTCCCGGTCCCGGTGTCGACGAGACCGAGGGCCGCCGTACCGGCACACAAGTGACCACTCGACGGGGCGCAAATGGCCACTCAACGACGAACCGGGGGGCCACGAGTGACCACTCGACGGGGCGCAAGTGACCACTCAACAACAGCGCGGGGCGCAAGTGACCACTCAACGGGGCACGAGCGACCACTCAACAAGGAGGCGGCGCGCCCCGGAACGCCGGATCTCAGGCGCGAGCGAACACCCACAGCTTCATCGCGACGAACCGCATCACCGTGACGAGCAGGTTCGCCCCGGTCAGCACCAGCATCTCGGTAACGCGTCCGGGCGCGATCACGAGCGAGTGCAGGGCCCACAACGAGCCTGTCGTGACAGCAAGGCCCACGGCGAAGATCGCCAGTCCCTGCGCCTGGTGCCGCAGCGCGTCCTGATGGCCGCGGACCCCGAAGGTCAGGCGACGGTTCGCGGCGGTGTTGGCGACGGCCGTCACCACCAGGGCGACGGCGTTGGCCCACCAGGGCGTCATGCTGCCCCGCAGCAGCAGGTACAGCACCGCGTAGGCCGCGGTCGAGACGACCCCGACCGTCGTGAACAGGGCAATCTGGGCCCCGGTCGAGCCCTGACGGCCGGCGGCCGTGGCGCGGCCGAGTCGTTCGGTGACCTCGGCGAGCGGCATGCGGCCTCGCAGCAGCGCCCATCCCAGCCGGACGATGCCTTTGAGATCCTCCTGCGCGGTCTTCACGATGTCCACGCGTGAGTCCGGGTCGTCGGTCCAGTCGACCGGCACCTCGTGGATCCGGAGTCCGGCACGTTGCGCGATCACGAGGAGCTCGGTGTCGAAGAACCAGCCGGTGTCCTCGACCAGAGGCAGCAGCTCGTGTGCGACGTCGGCGCGGATCGCCTTGAAGCCGCACTGCGCGTCACTGAAGCGGGCCCGCAGGGTGCCGCGCAGCAGCAGGTTGTAGCTGCGCGAGATGAACTCGCGCTTGGGTCCGCGCAGCGTGTTCGACGTCGGCGCGAGCCGGGTGCCGATCGCCAGGTCGGAGTGCCCGGAGAGCAGCGGCGCGACCAACGGCAGCAGGGCGTTGAGGTCCGTCGACAGGTCCACGTCCATGTAGACGAGCACCGCGGCCGGGGACGCCGACCACACGTGCTTGAGCGCTCGACCTCGCCCCTTCTGCGGGAGGTACGCCGCCCGCACCTCGTCGTACTCGCGGGAGAGTCGGTGCGCCACGAGAGCGGTGCCGTCGGTGCTGGCGTTGTCGGCAATCGTGATGCGGAACGAGTACGGCAGGGCCGAGAGGTGTGCGTGCACCCGTCGCACCGACCCGGCCAGGTCCACCTCCTCGTTGTGCACCGGGATCACGATGTCGAGGACCGGGGTGTCGACGAGGGACTCGGCTCCGGCCGGATCGGTCGCCTGCGTCGTCACGAGACACCCCCGGAGAGGTCGTAGAGCGTGACGCCGTCGACGGTCTGGGCCTCAAAGCTGGCCGACACCCAGGCGGTGATCTCGGCGCTGGTGCTACCGCCGGCGTTGACCCCGCCGCGCCCACCACCGCTGCCACCACTCGCGATGAAGTAGTGGACCTCGCCGTCCGCGACGTACTGCTGGAACTGCTCGAGCGTCGGGCTCGGGTCGCTGCCGTTGAAGCCGCCGATCGCCATGACCGGTTCCTCACCAGCCAGCTGGTAGCCGGAGGCGGTGTTGGAGCCGACCGCTGCTGCCACCCAGGTGTAGGAGGCCGCGTCCTGCTGGAGCAGCGTGGTGATGGCTGCGGTCGACTGGCTGCCTTCCAGCAGGCCACCGGTCGTGGCGCCCTGCGTGGGCGGCGTACCGCCCAGGCCACCGGCTTGACTACCCGGCTGACCACCCGGCGGACCACCGGGCGGACCACCGGGTTGAACACCGGGCCCACCACCCCCCGGTGCGGTGCTGCTCACTGGTCCGGCGCTCGGGATGGAGCCGGTGTGCGGCGTGGCCGCAGTGGTGAGGGCGTACGCCGACGGGGCGAGCAGACCGGCAACGAGAGCGGTCGAGGCCACCGCGAGTCCCAGGGCGCGCGGCAGGTGGCGGACGCCGATCAGCGCGAGTGCCGCGCCGACACCGAGCACCAGCACGACCCACCTGAGCCACGGGAGGTAGTCCGGGATCCGGGCGAGCATGAAGAACGCGAAGCCGGTCGTGCAGGAGACCGTGCAGGCCAACGTGATCGCGGCGGCGTAGGACCTGCGTCGCTGCCACAGCAGCACCGACCCGATGCCGACGACGGCTGCGATCGCGGGTGCCAGGGCGACGGTGTAGTACGCGTGGAAGATGCCGGCCATCAGGCTGAAGGTCGCCGCGGTCACGAGCAGCCACGTGCCCCACACCACCAGGCCGGCGCGGGCGAGATCCGTGCGCGGGGCACGGCGCGTGGCGACGAGCCCCGCGACCAGCAGGATGAGGGACGCAGGCAGCAGCCAGGCGATCTGGGCGCCGATCTCCGAGTCGAGCAACCGCAGGATGCCGGTCTCGCCCCACATGCTTCCGGTGCCGCCGGCGGCACCACCACCGACCGAGCCGGCCTCGTCGCCGGTGAGCCGGCCCAGGCCGTTGTAGCCCAGCGTCAGCTCGAGGATCGAGTTGGTCTGCGAGCCACCGATGTAGGGGCGCGAGGAGGCCGGCCACAGCTCGACGATCGCGATCCACCACCCGGCGGCGAGCACCATCGACCCGAGGGCGACCAGCAGGTGCAGGACTCGCTTGCCGATCGGGGTGTGCGCGGCGACCAGGTAGACCAGCGCCAGGGCGGGCAGCACCAGGAACGCCTGCATCATCTTGGTCAGGAAGGCGAACCCGACGAGGGCGCCCCCGAGGGCGAGCCACCGGACCGGGTGGCCGGTGAGGCCCTCGGCCCGGAGCCGCGAGGACTCCAACGCCCGCACGGTCGCAGCGACGCTGCCGATCAGCAGCAGCACGAGTAGGGCGTCCGGGTTGTTGAAGCGGAACATCAGCACGGCGACCGGCGTGAGGGCGAGCACGGCGCCGGCGATCAGGCCCGCGGCGGCCGAGCGCGTCGTACGACGGACCGTGCCGTAGAGCACGCCGACCGAGGCGACGCCCATCAGCGCCTGCGGGACGAGCGTGCTCCACGAGGAGAGGCCGAAGATCCGCACCGAGAGGGCCATCACCCACAGCGAGGCCGGAGTCTTGTCGACGGTGATGGAGTTGCCGGCGTCGGACGATCCGAAGAAGAACGCCTTCCAGGACTCGGAGCCGGCCTGCACGGCCGCGCTGTAGAACGAGTTGGCCCACCCCGACGCCCCGAGACCCCACAGGTAGAGGACCCCTGTGCTGGCGAGGAGGACGAGGAGCGCCGGGCGCACCCATGCAGGGTCGCACGGGTCCGAGGCCCTACCCTGCCGGAGCCGACGAAGACTGCCCGAACGGGAAGCCGCGGCAGGGGAGTCGGTCGGCGGGGCTGTGCCGACGCGGTCGCGTGGCGTCAGTGTGGAGGTCTGGTTGCTCATGGGTCCGACTCTCGTCGAGCCGATTGGCACCGCCGTGTGCTGTCGCTGTCGGCTACCTGTGAGCGGGGACGAGGCCGTCCCCGCCGGGTAGGCATACCTCGAAACGGGTGGTCCCGGGACGGGACTCGACGCTCACGCGTCCGTGATGAGCGACGGCGATCGCCTGCACCAGCGAGAGTCCGAGCCCGGCGCCCCCGGACTCGCGGGTGCGGGAGGAGTCGCCCCGGGTGAACCGCTCGAAGGCGGTGTGCACCAGCTCCGGCGGCAACCCGGGTCCGTCGTCGGTCACCGTCAGCACGACCTCGTCGCCCTCCCGGTGCGCACCGACCGTGACCGTCGTACCCGGCGGCGTGTGCCGGCGGGCGTTGTTGGTCAGGTTGGTCACGACCTGGTGCAGCCGTTGCTCGTCCCCGGGTACGACGATCGGCGCGTCGGGCAGGTCCAGGCCCCACCGGTGCTCACGCCCGACGACGCGGGCGTCCTGCACGGTCTCGAGCACCAGCTTGGTGAGGTCGACGTCGTCGCGCGCGAGCGGCCGGCCCGCGTCGAGACGTGCGAGCAGCAGCAGGTCCTCGACCAGGCTGGACATCCGGGTCGCCTCCGCCTCGACCTTGCTCATCGCGAGCGCGAGCTGCTCGGGGTCGGCGGGGCGGGTACGGCGGCTCAGCTCGGCGTACCCGTGGATCGTGGTGAGCGGCGTACGCAGCTCGTGGGAGGCGTCGGCGACGAACTGGCGCACCTGCAGCTCGCTGCGGTGCCGCTCGTCGAGGGCGCGCTCCACGTGCTCGAGCATGGTGTTCAGCGCGGCCCCCACCTGGCCGACCTCGGTGCGCTCGTCGGTGAGGTCGTCGGGCACCCGCACCGTCGTACCGATCGCTCCGGTGGCCAACGGCAGACCGGTGACCTGGTGGGCGGTCGCGGCGACCTCGCGCAGCGGCCGGAGCTGACGGTGCACGAGGTAGCGGCCGCTGAGGCCGGCCAGGATGACCCCGAGGGCACCGAGCAGCAGCTCCATCCCGAGCAGGCTGGCGAGGATGCCGTTGCGGTCGGACGTCGGCAGCCCGGCCACGACCAGCCCGCTGTCGGTGCGCCGGGCCTCGACGCGGTAGTCCCCGAGCCCCGGCAGGTCGACGTCGTGGCTGCGACCGTCGGCGGGTACGTCCTCGAGGGTGGCAAGAGCGCGGCTGCCGAGCGCCTTGCGCCCGCCGCTGGTCGTGAGCACCTCACCGCGGTCGGTGCCGTAGGGCGAGTCGAACACCGCGGTGACGGTCCTGTCGCGCTGGCCGAGGGGACGATCACCGTCGCCATCACGTCCGCCGCCGTTCCGGTAGCCCTCGGTGGAGCCGTCGAGGGGGATCGGGGGCAGGCCGCCCCGGCCGGGCCCGACGGCGCGGCCCAGGGTCTCGTCCACCTGACTGTCCAGCTTGTCGTCGAGGTAGGACCGCATCGCCACGGTGGTGACGACCGACACGAGCACGGCCACGAGCGCGACGAGGAGCACGACCGTGGCCACGAGCCGACCGGTGAGCGAGGTCGGGACCAGCCTGTTCATCACTCGGCGGGCTTGAGGACGTACCCCGCACCGCGCATGGTGTGGATCATCGGCGTGCGGCCGGCATCGACCTTCTTGCGCAGGTAGGAGATGTAGAGCTCGACGACGTTGGCCTGGCCGCCGAAGTCGTAGTTCCACACCCGGTCGAGGATCTGCGGCTTGGAGAGCACCCGTCGCGGGTTGCGCATCAGGAACCGCAGCAGCTCGAACTCGGTCGCGGTGAGGTGGATCTCGTCCCCGTCGCGCTCTACCTCGTGGCTGTCCTCGTCCAGCGTCAGGTCGCCCACGGTGAGCACCGACGACTCCCGTCGGTCGGTCGCGCCGGCGCGGCGCATCAGGGCGCGCAGACGGGCGATGACCTCCTCGAGCGAGAAGGGCTTGGTGACGTAGTCGTCGCCGCCGGCGGTCAGCCCGGACACCCGGTCCTCCACGGAGTCGCGCGCAGTGAGGAACAGGACGGGTACGTCGGGGTGGGCGGTGCGCATCCGGCGCAGCACCTCCATGCCATCAAAGTCGGGCAGCATCACGTCGAGCACGACCGCATCGGGACGGTTGCTCTTCGCCGCGGCGACCGCCTTGCCGCCGGTGTGCGCGACGGCGGGCTCCCAGCCCTCGTACCGCACCGCCATGCTGATCAGCTCGGCGATGTTGACCTCGTCGTCGACGACGAGGACCCGCAGCGGGCTGCCGTCGGGCCGGGTGAGTGCGGGAGCGGAGTTCGCGAGGGGCATGCCCCCAGCATGGCCCAGGAACCTGCGCGGTTGCCTGGCAGAAGCCTGTGAGCCGCCTGTGCGCCGACCCGGCGCGTCGGCTGGTCCGGAACCCGCCCAGTCGGCGCGTCGGCTGGTCCGAAACCCGCCCAGGCGGCGCGTTGGCTGGTCCGCGGACCAGCCAACGCGCCGGGTCGAGGGGTTGGGGACCAGCCAACGCGCCGGGTCGAGGGGTTGGGGACCAGCCAACGCGCCGGGTCGAGGGTGCTCCGTAGACTTCCCCGGTCATGTCCGAGACCGGTCCGCAGGAGCGCTCGACGTCCCGGCGCCGGTCGTCGCGCCGACGCCGGGGTGCCCGTCGTACGCCGGAGCCGCGCCAGCGCAGGTTGAGCCCGGCCGAGGTGGAGCGGCGCGCGGCACTGGTGCCGGCGATCACCTACCCCGACGAGCTGCCGGTCAGCCAGCGGCGCGAGGACATCGCCGCGGCGATCCGCGACCACCAGGTCGTCATCGTGGCGGGGGAGACCGGGTCGGGCAAGACCACCCAGCTGCCCAAGATCTGTCTGGAGCTGGGGCGCGGGGTGCACGGCCTGATCGGCCACACCCAGCCCCGCCGGATCGCCGCGCGCAGCGTCGCGGAGCGGATCGCGGAGGAGATCGGCAGGCCGCTCGGGGAGACGGTCGGCTACCAGGTCCGGTTCTCCGACCACACCGGGCCGGACAGCCTGGTCAAGCTGATGACCGACGGCATCCTGCTCGCGGAGCTGCAGCACGACCGGTGGCTCTCGGCCTACGACACCCTGATCATCGACGAGGCGCACGAGCGCAGCCTCAACATCGACTTCATCCTGGGGTACCTCAAGCAGCTGCTGCCGCGCCGGCCCGACCTCAAGGTCGTGATCACCTCGGCGACGATCGACCCGCAGCGGTTCAGTGCGCACTTCGACGACGCCCCGATCGTGCAGGTCTCGGGTCGCACCTACCCGGTCGAGGTGCGCTACCGCCCGCTCGTGGAGGAGAGCGAGGACACCGACGACGAGGGCGAGCGGGTGACCCGCGACCAGACCGAGGCGATCCTGGACGCGGTGCGCGAGCTGGTCGCCGAGGGACCGGGCGACATCCTGGTGTTCCTGCCGGGGGAGCGCGAGATCCGCGACACCGCCGATGCGCTCGACGGCCAGCACCCGCCGGACAGCCCGCGTGGATTCGACGTCGTGCCGCTCTACGCCCGGCTGTCGTCGGCCGAGCAGCACAAGGTCTTCGCGCAGCACACCCGGCGCCGCGTCGTGCTCGCCACGAACGTCGCCGAGACCTCGCTGACCGTGCCGGGCATCCGGTACGTCGTCGACGCCGGCCTCGCGCGCATCTCCCGCTACAGCGTGCGCACCAAGGTGCAGCGGTTGCCGATCGAGGCGATCAGCCAGGCGTCGGCCAACCAGCGGTCCGGGCGGTGCGGACGCGTGGAGGCCGGCATCGCGATCCGGCTCTACAGCGAGGAGGACTTCGCTTCACGGCCGGAGTTCACCGACCCGGAGATCCTGCGGACCAACCTGGCGTCGGTGATCTTGCAGATGACGGCGCTCGGGCTCGGCGACGTCGGCCGCTTCCCGTTCGTCGACCCGCCCGACCAGCGCAACGTGCGTGCGGGCGTCCAGCTGCTCGAGGAGCTCGGCGCCCTGGCCGACTCACGCCTGACCTCGCTCGGCCGACAGCTGGTGACGCTGCCCGTCGACCCCCGGCTCGCCCGAATGGTGATCGAGGCCGACCGGCGCGGGTGTCTGCGCGAGGTCCTGGTGATCACCGCCGCCCTCTCGCTGCAGGACCCCCGCGAGCGGCCGGCCGAGCAGCGTCCGCAGGCCGACCAGAAGCACGCCCGGTTCGCCGACCCGACCTCGGACTTCCTGACCTGGCTGAACCTCTGGCGCTACGTCAAGACGCAGCAGAAGGAGCTGTCCTCCAGCGCCTTCCGGCGGATGTGCAGGGCGGAGTACCTCAACTACCTGCGGATCCGCGAGTGGCAGGAGCTGGAGTCCCAGCTGCGTCGCACCGCCAAGCAGCTCAAGCTGTCCGACGCGCGGCCCGCCGACGAGCCCGACGGCGACGGCATCCACCGGGCGCTGCTGGCCGGTCTGCTCAGCCACGTGGGCCTGCGCGACCCGGACCGGCGCGACTACCTCGGCGCGCGCAACACCCGGTTCTCGATCTTCCCCGGCTCCGGGCTGTTCAAGAAGCAGCCGCAGCTGGTCATGTCCGCCGAGCTGGTGGAGACCTCGAAGCTCTACGCGCGCGTGAACGCCGCGATCAAGCCGGAGTGGGCCGAGGAGCTCGGCGCCCACCTGGTGAAGCGGACCTACTCCGAGCCGCACTGGTCCAAGCGGCGCGGCTCGGTGATGGCCTACGAGCGCGTCACGCTGTACGGCGTCCCGCTGGTCGCCGACCGGCTCGTGTCCTACGGCAAGGTCGACCGCGAGACGTCGCGCGAGCTGTTCATCCGCCACGCGCTGGTGTATGGCGAATGGTCCACCCAGCAACGGTTCCTGGCTCGCAACCGGCAGCTGCTGGAGGAGGCCGAGGAGCTCGAGCACCGCGCCCGGCGCCGCGACATCGTGGTCGACGAGCACACGCTCTTCGACTTCTACGACGCCCGAATCGGGGCCGAGGTGGTCTCGGGTGCGCACTTCGACACCTGGTGGAAGCAGGCCCGGCGCGAGGACCCGGACCTGCTGACGTTCGACCCGGCGATGCTGGTCAACGACGCAGCGGCCACGGTGACCGCCGACAGCTATCCCGACCAGTGGCGCGAGGGCGACCTGGCGCTGCCGCTGACCTACCAGTTCGAGCCGGGCGCGGCCTCGGACGGCGTCACGGTCGACGTGCCCGTCGCGACCCTCAACCAGGTCGACCCCGACGGCTTCACCTGGCAGGTCCCCGGTCTCCGGCACGACCTCGTGGTGGCGCTGCTCAGGTCGCTGCCCAAGCAGCTGCGGGTGAACTTCGTGCCCGCGCCCAGCTTCGCGGCCGACTTCCTGGCGACGACGTCGCCGGGCGAGGAGCCGCTGCTGGACGCGCTGGAGCGGTTCCTGCGCTCGACGACCGGGGTCGCCGTACCCCGCGGGGCCTGGGCCGCGACCAAGGTCCCCGACCACCTCCGGCCGACGTTCCGGGTGCGGGCCGAGGACGGCTCGGTGGTCGCGCAGGGCAAGGACCTGGAGGCGTTGAAGGCGCCGCTGCGGCCGAGGTTCGCGGACGCGATGGCGCAGGCCGCCTCGGCGTCGGGGCTCGATGTCACCGGTCAGACGACGTGGACGTTCGGGACGGTCGAGCGCACGTTCACCCAGACCCGCGCCGGTCACGACGTCCGCGGCTTCCCGGCGCTCGTCGACGAGGGCACGACGGTCGGTCTGCAGGTGTTCGGCTCCGAGGCCGAGCAGCTCGCCTCGCACGCGCGGGGCCTGCGCCGGTTGGTGATGCTCGCGGTGCCCTCACCGGCGCGCTCGATCGCCGGTGGGCTGTCCAACGCCGACAAGCTCGGTCTGGCCGGTTCGCCCTACACCTCCACCGCCGACCTCCTCGAGGACTGCGTCGCCGCGGCCGTCGACTCCCTCGTCGCCCGGCACGGCCTGAGCTGGGACGAGGCGTCGTACGACGCGCTGCTGGGCGCCGTACGGCGCGAGCTCGCCGTGACCACGCAGAGCGTGCTGCACGACGTCGTACGCGTGCTCGCCGCATGGCGCGACGTGGACCGGCTGCTCAGCGGCGCGGCGAGCCTGCCCCTGCTCCCGGCACTGGCCGACATGAAGGCACAGGTCGGACGACTGGTGTTCCGGGGCTTCGTGTCCGACGTCGGCGCGTCCCAGCTGCGCGAGCTGCCGCGCTACCTCGGTGCCGTCCAGACGCGGCGGTCGCGGCTCGACGGGGCGACCGGGCGGGACCAGCAGCTGATGGACCAGGTGGCCAGCCTGCAGGCGGCCTACCTGCACCGACGCGAAGCCCTGCCGGACGGGCGAGCGGCGAGCGCCGGTCTGGTGCGGGTGCGCTGGATGCTGGAGGAGTACCGCGTGTCGCTGTGGGACCAGGCGCGCGGGACGGCGTACGCCATCTCCGACACCCGGATCCGCAAGGCCCTGGACGCTCTGTAGCGCTCAGGCGCTCACAGCGCGTGGTGCTCGCGGGCCGCCGCGACGACGGCGTCGAAGACGTCGCGATCGACGGCCGACCCCTCGCGCCGGACCTCGTCCTCCGGCAGGCGCAGCAGCCGGTCGAGCCGCACCTCGGAGGGGCGACGCTCGCGGTCCCAGTCGCCGGTGCCGATGTCCATCCAGTGCCGGCCGTAGCGGGCCTCGTCCTCGGCGTCGAGGTCGTGGTCCTGGCTGGTCAGCTGCAGGCCGAGCAGCTCCGTGCCGTCGCGGCCGATCAGCAGCACCGGCCGGTCCTTGCCCTGGGCGGGGTCGTCCTCGTAGGCCACCCAGGCCCAGACCACCTCGCCGGGGTCGGGACGGCCGTCCGGATCGGGGGAGTACGACGTCGTCATGGAGGCCAGCCTAGGCGTCCCAGGTCAGCCCGGGGGGCGGCGGCGCAGCGCCTTCGTCTGCGAGCGCTGCTTCTTCCCCGTCAGCCGGCGCTCCTTGGAGCCGCGCGTCGGGCGGGTAGGGCGACGGCGCGGGGGCGGCGGGGCGGACGCCTCGCTCAGCAGGTCCGCCAGCCGGGAGCGCGCGGCCTCGCGGTTGCGGTGCTGCGAGCGGTACTCCGACGCGGTCACCGTGATCACGCCGCCCACCAGCCGGGAGGCGAGACGGGCCAGCAGCCGGTCCCGGATCCGGTCGGGCAGCGACGGTGATCCGGCGATGTCGAAGGACAGCTCGACCCGCGAGTCGGCGGTGTTGACCGACTGTCCCCCCGGTCCGCTGGAGCGGCTGAAGCGCCAGGTCAGCTCGCCGTCGGGCACGCTCACGCCCCGGAAGGACAGCGTCACGGTTGGGCGCCGATCTTCCCCACACAGCGGGCCGCGGTCTGCATCGCCAGGTCCGCACCGCCCACCAGGTAGCCGGCCGCCAGCGCATCGCCGGCTCCGGTGGCGTCGAGGACCGGCCCGGGCAGGGCCTCGCGGTGGTCCGGCTGGCCGTCGGTGACGAAGGACGCACCGTGCGGCCCGTGCTTGAGCACGAGCACCGCGCCGCCGGAGACGCCGAACGAGCCCGGGCTGGTGTCCCACTCGGCGTCGGTGGCGAAGACCACGGCCGGCCGAAGCGCGGCGCAGAGGTCGGAGAACCGGTGGGCGCCGTAGGTGGTCACCATCGCCGCCGAGGCGAGGTCGATCGCGATGCGGGTGCCGCGTGCGCGGGCGACCGCCGCGGTCTCGACGATGCGCTGCGGGTCGGGCGTGCGCAGCAGCGCGTAGCCAGAGACGAACAGCCAGTCGGCGTCCTCGACCCAGGCTCCGAAGCGCACGTCGTCGAGCCAGGTCAGGTCGCCGGGGTCGGAGGCCATCGTGCGGTTGCCGTCGGAGAGCAGCGAGACGACCGCGCCGGCGTGGCCGCCGGATTGGCCAGGGGGTCCCCAGACCTCGACGCCGCGGGTGCTCAGCGCCGTCTCGACCAGCAGGCCGGTGCCGCTGGGGGAGCGGGGGCCGAAGACCCGGGCCGAGGCGTCCAGCGCGGTCACCCAGGTGGCGACGTTGGCGGCCTGCCCTCCCGCCTCGAAGCTGACCCGGGCCGGGGTGTCGTCGTCCTGGCTCAGCGGCCGTTCGGTCTCGACGATAACGTCGAGCATCACGTCTCCCAGGCACGCGACCAGCACGGTGCACCCTTCCCTTGAAGTCCCCCTGGACGGGTCCGGCACAATGCGGGCCATGACCACCGCGACGTCTCCGCCGCTCCTCGTCTCCGACGAGGTGTCCGACGCTAGTGCATCCGGGGTGGGGATCGTCGCGCTCGAGTCGACGATCATCAGTCACGGTCTGCCGAGCGAGACCAGCGCCGGGACCGCGCGCGAGATCGAGGCGGCGGTACGGCGCTCCGGTGCCGTCCCCGCGACGATCGCCCTGCTCGACGGCGCGGTGCGCATCGGACTGGACGACGAGGCGCTCGAGCGGGTCGCGACGGAGCCCGCGGTCGTCAAGACCAGCACCCGCGACCTCGGGGTGGTCCTCGCGCAGGGGAGCACCGGGGCCACGACGGTCGCCGCGACGTCGTACCTTGCCCACCTGGCCGGCATCCGGCTCTTCGCGACCGGTGGCCTCGGCGGCGTGCACCGTGACGGCCGGCGCACCTGGGACGAGTCGGCCGACCTGGCCGCGCTCGCGGCGGTGCCGGTGACCGTGGTGTGCGCCGGTGTGAAGTCGATCCTCGACGTCCCCGCGACCCTGGAGCGGCTCGAGACGCTGTCGGTCACGGTGCTCGGCTACGGCACCGACGCGTTCCCCGGCTTCTACGTCCGCGACTCCGGCTCGCCGGTCCCGTGGCGGTTGGACACGCCCGACGAGGTCGCCGCCGTCATTCGGCAGCGCGACGCCCTCGGCATCACCCAGGGCGTCGTCGTCGCCCAGCCCGTCCCGCTCGCCGACGAGATGGCCGCCGACCTGCACGAGCAGACCCTGCACGCGGGCCTCGCGGCCGCCGCCGACCAGCGGGTGAGCGGCAAGGACGTGACACCGTTCCTGCTGGGGTGGTTCCACGAGCACACCGGCGGTGCCAGCCTCCGGGCCAACGTGTCCCTGGTGCTGCAGAACGCCGAGCTGGCCGGGCGGATCGCCGTGGCCCACGGGGGAGCCGGATCGGAGAGGTAGGCGGTGCCGGACCGGGAGCACCTCACGGCGCGTGGCCGCTCGTAGCGGCTTATTGTGGGACCCGGGGCTTCGCGGCCCGACACCTTCGAGCAGTTTAACAGCCAGACCCGTCAGATCAACGCAGTTCGCGCCTGAATCTCAGGCCAGCAGGCCCTGGGTCTCCAACGAGGCGGCGTGCTCGAGCTGCTCGGCCATCGTCACCAGGCGTGAGGCGGACAGGTCCGAGTCGTACGGCGACGCGGACGTGCTCGGGCCGGCGTGTGCCCGGCCGGCCGCCACCACCCGCGCGAATGCCGCGGCCCGGTAGAGCGTGTCGGCGAAGTCACCCTGCACGACGCCGCGCAGCACCAGGTCGGCGAGCGCCCGGACCTCGTCGGGTCCGGGCGGGTCGACGACGCCGGCGACGACCTCGTGCACCGGGGTGTGCCGTCGCCCGGCGTCGAACTCCCGCGCGGCGGCTGTCGGGTCCACGTGCACCCAGGCACGCAGCAGGTAGAGCCGCCACAGGCACCCGGCCAGCGAGTCCGCGGGCGACCCCGACCAGAGGTCCGCCAGCGTGTCGAGACCCTCGGTGTCGGCCAGGTGCACCACGCGCGCGACGACCAGCTCGTCCGCGCTGCCGTGGGCGCCGCGCACCAGCAGCGTGGCGCAGCGGTCGGCCGCCTCGGTGCGCCCCGCCGGGTCGTCCCGGTCCACGATCGCCTCGAAGCGACTCGCGCCGGGGAGCATCGGCCGGTGGTGCGGCCGGGGGAACGATGGGTGCTCGGACACCCGGCCACGATACGACCGTCGCCCAGCGGGTCGCGTCCTCACCGTGGTGGCGGCAGGGCGTCCGTGGCCTCGAGCACGTCCATGCCGGTGATCTGGAGCAGGTCGACCAGGATCGAGCGGATCTGGGCGAGGACGACGTCGGCGGAGAGGTCCGCGACGCGTTCGACCTCGGCCGTGCCCTCGCCGATCCGAAGCAGCGTGCGTCGTACCCCCTCGGCCAGGGTGTCCTCGTCCAGGGCGGCCGCCATGTCGTCGGTGGCGTCGGCGAGGTCCTCGACGAGCAGGAAGTAGGCGCGCGGCAGCGGCTGGTGGTGGTAGCTGGACACCGCCACCCGGCGCACCAGCACCCGGGTGTTGCGCATCGCCCGATCGAGCGGCTCGACGAGCTCCACCATGCGTCGGACATGCCCGGTGTGCCGGCGGCGGAACGGCGAGGACGCGATCACCGAGAGGCCCTCGTCGGCGGCGTCCTGCAGCTCGCGCATCAACCGGTCGGTGCCACGCGCGTCGGCCAGCACCTGCAGCCCGCGCTCGGGGTCGCCGTCCTGGGCGTTCGCCGCGGCGGCGCGGAGCAGTGAGGCGATCCGGCGTACGACGACCGCGGCCTGCTGGCGCGGGCGGCGCAGCGGCGCACGGGGCACGACCGTGGCGGCGACGAGGGCCACGGCCCCGCCGACGAGCGCGTCGAGCCACCGGGTGAAGGCCCCTCCGGGCGTCGCGACGAGGGTCACGACGACGATGCCCTGCACGGCCGCCTGGGTCACGAAGAGCACGCCCGCGTTGAGCAGGAACGCGGTGCTCATGGCGAGGGCCACGACGACGGTGATCTGCCACGCGCCGGTGCCGATCAGCAGCAGCAGGACGTCGGCGAGGAAGACGCCGATGGCCACGCCCACGGTGACCTCGGCGACCCGCCGCAGCCGCTGCCCGTAGGACGTCCCGAGGCAGATGACCGCGACGATCGGCGCGAAGAACGGGGTGGTGTGGCCGAGCACGTCGTTGGCGAGGTACCACGCGAGTCCCGCAGCGACGGCGCACTGGCCGATCTGCCACAGCTTGCTGTGCAGCCGTTGCACCCGTTGCTCGAACGAGGTGCGCCCGCGGGACAGGACGTGCTCCCAGAGGCGGTCCTGCGGCGTCGTGTCACTCACGCCCCGACGGTAGTGCCCGAAGTGCCTCGGGGGTGGCTAGAGCCTCGCGGCGGCGCGCTGGAGCGCGGCGACCATCGGCTCCTCGCCGGCGCCGTAGTTGTAGTCCTGACCGGCCAGGATCAGCTCGACCATGGCGATCCGATCACCGACCAGGGCCATGCCCTGCGCGTCGAACCACTGCGCGTCGGGGTCGTTCGGGACGGGGGCGTAGGTCAGGAGGTACCAGCCGGCCGTGCCGCCGGGGACGCGGACGCTCTCCAGCCGCCCGACGTCCGACGTGTCGTAGCGCGCGAGCCGGTCGGCGCAGCTCTTGCGCCACGAGGTCAGCACCGCGTAGGCACGGCGGGCCGTGGTGGCGTCTGGGAATTGGGCGACGAGCTCCCCGGCGGTGTCGGTCGTGGCGGACCGGTCGGCGGGTCGGAACCCGCGCACGGCGACCGACTCGGCGCCGATCGAGGCCAGGGCGAAGCGCTGGCAGGTGCCGAAGGGCCGGGTCGGCTCGGCGTCCCGGGTGGCGCCCGCCCGCCAGCGGAACTCCTGGTTGAAGCCGGGAACCTCGCCGGCCGGCAGCAGCCGGTCGCGCAGCGAGCCGGCAGGCGCCGGGGCGCTCGCGGTCGCGGTCGCACTGGCGGACTGCTCGGTGGACGGCTCCGCGGTCGCGCTCTCGCTCGCCTCGGCCTCGCTGCTCGCGGTCTCGGTCGGGACCGTCGACGCCGTCCGGCTCGAGGACCCCGACGAGGTCGAGGCGGGGTCGGAGCCCGAGCAGCCGGACAGGGCGGTCGCGGCGAGCAGCAGGGCCGCCAGCGTGAGCGGGAACGGGCGATGGGCCGGGGCGGGCATGGAGGTCCCTCACGTGTCGTCCGGGTGGAGGTCCAGCGTAGGGTCGGCTGCTCCGACTCCCCGGCACCTGCGGTGGCGTGTCCCGATACGGTGGCCCGGGAGACGGCCCAGCGGGAGGCCGTGCCGGGAGGAACCGAGCAGCAGGAGGGCGCGCGTGTTCGCACGGCGAACAGCACATCGCCGCCCCGCCGTGTCCGCCGTGTCCACTGCGGTCGTCGCCGCGGTCGCACTCTGCCTGGTCCTGAGCGCGTGCACCGGCGGCGGGGCACAGCCGACGCCGGACGCCTCGACCCCCTCCAGCAGCTCACCCACGGCCGCGCAGGAGCCGGTGACGTTGCGTCTCGCGGTGTTCGGCGGCCCCGAGAAGCTGGCGGCGTACGACGAACTGGCTGCGGCGTTCACGGCCCAGACCCCCGCCGTCTCGGTCACGGTCGAGAAGGCCGCCGACGAGATCACCTCGGACGCGCGGGTCGACGAGCAGCTGGCGAAGGGCACGGGTCCCGACATCTTCGTCACCCACCACGAGCAGCTGCCGAAGCTCATCGCCGCGGACCACGTGCAGCCCGTCGACCAGCTGCTGGAGGAGCGCGGCATCCTGTTCGGCGACCGTTTCCAGCGGCTCGGGCTGGAGTCGATGGCCGCCGAGTCCGCGTTGCAGTGCATGCCCAACGAGGTCTCGCCCTACGTCGTGGTCTACAACAAGCGGCTGCTCCAGCCCAGCCTGCTGGCGGAGCCGGGGGAGGACCCGCCCACACCGGAGACCGGCTGGACGTGGGACCAGTTCCAGCAGGCCGCCCGTGGTATGACGAAGGACGGCGTCAAGGGCGCCTACTTCCCCCCCGAGCTCTCCACGCTGATCCCGCTGGTGCGCTCGGCCGGCGAGGACCTGATGGACGACCCGCGCACCCCGACGACGCTGACCACGGCGGAGGACGGCCCCCGCGCGGCGCTGGAAGAGATCCTCACGGTCGCCCGCGACCCGCTGATCACGCCCACCCCGCGTGAGCTCGAACGGCTCGACCCGGTGACCCGCTTCGAGCGCGGCCGGCTCGGGATGATGATCGGCACCCGTGACCTGGTGCCGCGGCTGCGTGCCACCACCGACCTGTCCTTCGACGTCTACCCGTTGCCGCGCCTGGGCCGCATGCGCACCCTGGCCGAGGTCGCCGGCTACTGCATCAACAAGCAGACCGAGCACACCGACGCCGCGGCCGACTTCGTCACCTTCGCGAGCCAGAACCAGGGCGCCGCGATCATGGCGCGCTCGGGAGCCGTGGTCCCGGCCAACCTCGAGGTGCTCAACTCCGACGCCTTCGACGACCCCACGAGGTTCCCCCGCAACGCCGAGGTCTTCGACAGCTCGATCCGGCGCGCCGACGCGATGCCGTTCTCGGTCGCCTGGCCGAGCGTCGTCGAGCAGACCCAGCCCTTCGTGGACCGGCTGTTCTACGCCCCGTTGCCCGATCTCGACGCGCTGCTGCCACGCATCGACGAGCTGTCGGCCGCGCTGCTGGCGCCGCCCTCGGAGTCGCCGGCTCCCTGAGCAGGGTCTGCGTCCGGATCCGTCGCCGGATCCGTTGCTGGGGGGTCCGGGTGCCGGATCGCGTCGACCAGGGTCGGCAGCGCGAGCTCGACCTGCCACGCACGCGCGCCGAGCTCGGTGAGGCGTGCGGTCACGGCGTCCTCGAGGGAGTCGTCGCCGACGGGCGGTTCCCAGAGCAGTCGCCGCACGTAGTCGGGCGTGAGGATGTTCTCGACCGGCAGATCGTGCGCCGCGGCGAGCTCCTTGAGGGCGGCACGGGCCTTGGTCAGCCGCGCCGCCGCGATCGGGTCGCGGTCGGCCCAGGCGCGCGGCGGCGGCGGGCCGTCGTACCGGGCGGCGACGGGGGGCAGCTCGTCGTCGGGCAGCTCACGAGCGGTGCGCAGCGCCTGCACCCACGAGGAGGAGTAGCGCTCCGCGCCGCGACCGCGGAAGCCGCGCAGGCCGTGCAGGGTCGCCTTGTCGCGGGGCAGCGCGTTGGCGGCCTCGACGATCGCGGAGTCGGGGATGATCCGGCCCGGAGTGACGTCGCGCCGCTCGGCGATGTCGTCGCGGGTGTGCCAGAGCTCGCGGACGGCGGCCAGGGCACGGCGGCCGCGGGCCTTGTGCATCCCGGAGGTACGACGCCAGGGGTCCTGTCGCGGACCCGGGGGCGGCGCTGCCATCAGCCGCTCGAACTCCTGTCGCGCCCAGTCGGCCTTGCCGGTCTCCTCGAGCTCGCGACCGAGGGCTTCGCGCAGCTCGATCAGTGCCTCGACGTCGAGGGCGGCGTACTCCAGCCACGGCTCGGGCAGCGGTCGCGTGGACCAGTCGACCGCCGAGTGCTCCTTGCGCAGGCTGCGTCCGACGACCGTCTCGACCAGGGTGGCGAGCCCGACGCGGGGGTAGCCCAGCAGCCGGCCGGCGAGCTCGGTGTCGAACAGGGACGCCGGCCGCAGCCCCACCTCGGCCAGGCACGAGAGGTCCTGGCTGGCGGCGTGCAGGATCCACTCGGCGTCGCCGAGGGCGTCGTCAAGGGCCCTCAGGTCGTCGAAGGCGATCGGGTCGACGAGCGCGGTGCCCGAGCCGACGCGGCGCAGCTGCACGAGGTAGGCGCGGGCGGAGTAGCGGTAGCCGGAGGCCCGCTCGGCGTCGATGGCGACGGGCCCGGTGCCGGCAGCGAACCGGGCCACGACCTCGGCCAGGGCCTCGGGAGTGTCCACGATCGGGGGCAGCCCGTCGCGCAGCTCGAGCAACGGCGCGGGCTCGGGAGCCGGCTGGTCGGCCGGCTCGTCAGTCGGCTGGTCGGCCGGCTGGTCGGTCGGCTCATTGGGGGAGCCGGCGGTGGACGTGGTCTCGCCCGTCCCGGCCATCAGCCTCGGCCGCGCTGTCCGCGTCGGCTCGGCAGCGGCGCCACGCCCTCCGGGACGGGCGGCAGCCCGGCGGCGGTGCACAGCAGCTCGCCCCACGCCTCGGCGTGCGGACCCAGGTCGAGCAGGGCGCCGGCCTGGCCGACCGGGGTCCAGGACGCGCGGATCTCCAGCTGGGCGGTGGTGTCCTCGTCGGCCATCCCGCCGAAGCTCTCCGAGGACACCTTGGTGACGGTGCCCGAGGGCGCGAGGTAGGTGGCGTCGTGGGCGGCCAGCGCCTCGGTCAGCCAGGACCAGCCGACCTCCGCGAGCAGCGGGTCGTTGGCCATCTCGGGGTCGATCTCGGCGCGGGCGTAGGCCACGCAGCGGAAGGTGCCCTCCCACACGTCGTTGCCGGCGGGGTCGTGCAGCAGCACGATCCGCCCGGTGCCGACGTCCTCGCCGTCGACGGTCACGTCCGCGGAGAGGGCGGACGCGAACGGCGCGATGCGCTGCGGTGCGGGCATCTCCTCGCAGAAGATCTCCGGGCGCAGCCGGGCAGCGCGCAGCTGAGCGACGGCGACCCGGAACTCCTCGGGGAAGGCCGAGGCGTCCACACGAGTCTCATGACGTGCGGCCATGGGGTCACAGTAGGCCGCAACCGGGGCAGGTTCGGTGATTTGGGTCGCCCGACACGCTGCCGGTGCGCGCGGGCCTCGGGCCGCCTGGGAGGATCGGGGCGTGCCGTCTGCCGCCTCCCAGGACCCCCGCGTCCACGACTCCGCCTACCTGCGCGCCGCCCGCGGCGAGCCGGTGCCCCACACGCCGGTCTGGTTCATGCGCCAGGCGGGCCGGTCCCTGCCGGAGTACCGCGCCCTGCGCGAGGGTGTCGCGATGCTCGAGTCGTGCATGCGCCCGGACCTGGTCGTGGAGATCACCCTGCAGCCGGTCCGGAGGTACGGCGTCGACGCGGCCATCTTCTTCTCCGACATCGTGCTGCCGCTCAAGGCGGTCGGCGTCGACCTCGACATCGTCCCGGGCGTGGGCCCGGTCGTGGCGTCGCCGGTCGCCACGCTCGAGGACGTCGCGGCGATCCCGGATCTGACGCCTGATCACGTGTCGTTCGTGACTGAGTCGGTGCAGCAGCTGGTGCGCGAGCTCGGCGCGACACCGCTGATCGGCTTCGCCGGTGCGCCGTTCACCGTGGCGTCGTACCTCGTCGAGGGCGGGCCGTCCAAGGAGCACGCGAAGACCAAGGCGATGATGTTCGGCGCCCCCGACGTGTGGGACGCGCTGATGACCAAGATCGCGCAGATCTCCGCGGCCTACCTCGCCGTGCAGGTCGAGGCGGGTGCCTCGGCGGTGCAGCTGTTCGACTCGTGGGCGGGTGCGATGTCGCCGGCCGACTACCGCCGCTACGGCCTGCCCTACTCCGAGCGGGTGCTCGCCGCGGCGGGTGACCTCGGTGTCCCACGCACCCACTTCGGGGTCGGCACCGGTGAGCTGCTCGGCCTGATGGGGGAGGCCGGTGCCGACGTCGTCGGCGTCGACTGGCGGGTGCCGCTCGCCGACGGCATCGCCCGCGTCGGGAACCGTGCCGTGCAGGGCAACCTCGACCCGTCGCTGGTGTTCGCGCCGACCGAGGTGATGCTGGCCCGCGCCACCGAGGTCGTCGAGGCCGGCCGCGCCGCCCGCGGCCACGTGTTCAACCTCGGCCACGGCGTGCTGCCCTCGACCGACCCGGACCAGCTCGCCCGCCTCACCGACCACGTGCACTCCCTCTGATTACCAGGGGATGCAGGAAATCTTGCGCTGCCCACGGTGAACTTCCCAGGGGCAGCGACAGTTCTCCATGGGCAGAGCCGCCCGGCTCGGTCGGCCTAGGCGTCCACGGGTGCGGACGCGGGCACGGCCGGAGCCGGCGTACGGCGCCGCAGCAGCCGGCGCACGAGCAGCAGGACCGGCGCACCCAGCAGCAGCAGGACCACGGCGAACGGCAGCAGCGCGCCGAGGATCGTCACGACCACGATCACGGTGTCGACCAACGCGTTCCAGCCGCTCCTCAGACCGGCCAGGAAGCCGGCGTCCTCGAGGGCGTCGGGCGGCGCGACGTACTTCTCCGGTGTGACCACGTGCACGGTCAGCGTGGACAACGAGGTCTGGTCGGTGAGGTAGGCCTGCTGTGCCTCGAGTGACTGCAGCTCGCTCTGCCGCCGGGTGATCTGCTCCTCGTAGCGGATCAGGTCCTCGACGTCCGCAGCCCCGGCCTGGAACTTCTGCAACCGGTCGAGGCTGTTCTGCAGGGTCTGCACGCGCTCCTCGACGTCGATCACCTCGGTGGTGACGTCCTTGCTCGACTCGTCGGTGTTCTGCAGGGTGCCGAGCTTCTCGAGCGCCTTCTTGGTGGCGTCGAACTTCGCGACCGGGACCCGCAGCACCAGCGTGGTGCTCTGAGCTCGGCCCTTCACGTCGTTGGCGGTCTCCTCCCTGTCGAGGCTGCCGCCGACGGCCGCCAGCAGGTCGGTGACCTCGCCACGGACCTGCGCGATGTCCTTGCTGGTCAGGTGGATCTCGCCCTTCTTGATGACCGCCCGGGTGCTGACCGTCGTGCGGCGTGCCTCACCGGCCGCCCCGTCTGCCGCCTTCGCCGCGCCCGCCTGGTCCAGGTCCCCGGCGGCGGGCGCGGGTTCGGCCGCGCTGCCGCCCGAGTCGCTTGATTCGACGGACATCGAGTCGCTGTTGCCCCCACTGCACGCCGTCACCGTCCCGAGCGCCACCAGCAGCGTCGCTCCGACCAGAAGTCTTGCCTTCATGACCCCACCCCTCCGCCGTCCTGCGACGGTCCGTCTCGCGCCCTTGTGGCAGGACTGGGACGCAGGCCGGGCCCGTGCGGTTCCGCCCGCGTGGCGGCGGTGCCCAGGAGTTTGGGAGCCTGTGACCTGTGACCCCCCGCAATCGGCCCACCCCGCCTCCGCCGCGGGTCGTCGTGGTCGGCGGCGGCATCGCCGGGCTCGCGGCCGCTGCCGCGGTGCGTCGTACGGCGCCGCACGTCGAGGTCGTGGTGCTCGAGGGGGCACCGGTCGATCGGCGGCAAGCTCGCCCGCGCCGAGGTCGGCGGCGTGCGTGTCGACGTCGGTGCCGAGTCGATGCTCGCGCGCCGCCCCGAGGGGGTCGGGCTGGCTCGCGCCAGCGGTCTGGGCGACCGGGTGGTGCACCCGGCGACGACGTCGGCGCACCTGTGGAGCCGGGGTCGGTTGCGGCCGCTGCCGCGGACGCTGATGGGCGTCCCGGTCGACGCCCGGCTGCTTGCCGAGAGCGGCGTGGTGTCCAGGCCCGGCCTGGCCCGGGTCGCGCTGGACGGGGTGCTGCCCGCCACCCGCCTCGACGGCCAGGACGTCAGCATCGGCTGGCTGGTCGAGGAACGGTTCGGCAAGGAGGTCGTCGACCGGCTGGTCGAGCCGCTGCTGGGCGGTGTCTACGCCGGGCACGCTCGCGAGCTCTCCGCGCGGGCCGCGGTCCCGCAGGTCGTGGCCCTGCTCGACCGCGACCGGTCGATGATGAAGGCGGCTGCGGCGGTGACCGCGGGCACCGCCGGTGACGCCCCGGTCTTCGCCGGGCTGGTCGGCGGCCTGGGTCAGCTGCCGGGCGCCGTCGCGGACAGTGCCGGCCTCGACGTCCGCACCGGGCCACCGTGCGCGCCCTGGCCCGTGCGGCGGGGGGCGGATGGAACCTCGTGGTCGGCTCAGCCCATGACGCGCAGGTGCTGCCGGCGGACGCCGTCGTGCTGGCGACGCCGGCCCGGGCGACGGCCCGGCTGCTGTCGGACGTCGTGCCCGACGCGGCGCTGGAGCTGGCGCGCATCGACTACGCCTCGATGGCGATCGTGACGTTCGCCTTCCGCGCCCGCGACCTTCCGGACCTGCCCGGCTCCGGCTTCCTGGTGCCACCGGTCGACGGCCGCACCATCAAGGCGGCGACGTTCTCGTTCGCCAAGTGGGACTGGGTCCGCGAGGCCGGGGCGCGCGACGGCGAGGAGCTGCTGGTGCTGCGCTGCTCGCTCGGTCGGCACCGCGAGGAGGAGGTGCTGCAGCGCAGCGACGACGAGCTGGTCCAGGTCGCGCTGGAGGACCTCGCTGACGCGGTCGGCCTCGCCGTACGCCCCATCGACGCACACGTGCAGCGGTGGGGCGGGGCGCTGCCGCAGTACGCCGTGGGCCACCTCGACCGGGTCCGCTCGATCCGCGCAGCGGTCGCGCGCGTCCCCGGCCTGGCGGTCTGCGGGGCGGCGTACGACGGGCTGGGCATCCCGGCCTGCATCGCCAGCGCCGAGCTCGCGGCGACCCAGGTCCTCGGCGGCTTGGCGGCCTTGGGAGAATCAGGTCATGACTGACGCGCCCCGCGAGAAGCGGCCGAACCAGGGGAAGGCCGCCAAGGACCTCAACGACACCATCCGCTACACGATGTGGTCGGTCTTCCACCTCCGCGAGTCGATCGGGCAGGGCGACCGGGAGGCCGAGGCCGCCGAGGTGGAGAAGCTCTTCGCCGAGCTCGGTGCCGCTGACGTGAGCGTCCGCGGCCTCTACGACGTCTCGGGCCTGCGCGCCGACGCGGAGCTGATGGTGTGGTGGCACGCGACCACCGCCGACGAGCTCCAGGACGCCTACCACCGCTTCCGGCGTACGGCGTTCGGCAGCCGGCTCGACCCGGTGTGGTCGCAGCTCGCGCTGCACCGGCCGGCGGAGTTCAACAAGAGCCACATCCCGGCGTTCCTGGCCGACGAGGAGCCGCGGGCCTACGTCTGCGTCTACCCGTTCGTCCGGTCCTACGAGTGGTACCTCCTCGAGGACTCCGAGCGGCGCGCCGATGCTCGCTGAGCACGGCCAGATGGCGCGTGACTTCGCCGACGTGCGCGCCAACACGGTGGCGTCGTTCGCGCTCGGCGACTACGAGTGGATGCTGGCCTTCGAGGCCGACGAGCTGCACCGGATCGTCGACCTGATGCGACACCTGCGCGGCTCGACCGCGCGCCGGCACGTGCGCGAGGAGCTGCCGTTCTACACCGGCCGGCGCCGTACGCCGCACGAGCTGGTCCACGACCTGCCGTAGCCCGGCCCTCGAGCGCAGATCAGGCGGGGTCGTCTCCCAACGTGCCGGCCACCGCTGCGGCGCGCGCGGAGCCGAGCACGTCCTCGAGCCACAGCGGCTGCTGGTCGGGGCCGGACAGCGGCACCCGCCAGTTGGGGTACTCGTCGGTCGTCCCGGGCTGGTTCTGGGTGCGCCGGTCACCGACGGCGTCGGTCAGCGCGACGCACCGCAGCCGGGCCGGGGTCAGCGTCAGGTAGCGGTGCAGGGCCACGATGACGTCCTCGTCGGACCCGGCCTCGTCGCTCGGGCAGCAGACCGCGTGAGCGCAGCTCGGCCAGCCAGGACTCCCGCTCCGCGTCGTCGGCGGCGGCCTCCTCGGACAGCGGCTGGGTCAGCAGGCCGAGCCGGTCCCGCAGCTTCACGTGCTCGCCGGCGAGGTAGCCGGCCGTCGGCGGCAGGTCGTGGGTGGTCACCGAGGCCAGGCACAGCTCGCGCCACTGCTCGGCCGCGAGCGGGCCGACCGTCGTCGTCGCGCTCGAACCACAGGATCGAGGTGCCCAGGATGCCGCGCGCCTCGAGGTAGTCGCGCGCGGACGGCTCGACGACGCCGAGGTCCTCCCCGACGACGACCGCGCCGGCCCGGTGCGGCCTCCAGGGCCAGCACGCCGATCATCGCCTCGTGGTCGTAGCGGACGTAGGTGCCCTCGCCGGGCGGCAGCGCCCTCCGGGATCCACCACAGCCGGAACAGCCCGATCACGTGGTCGACGCGCACCCCGCCGGCGTGCGTCAGCACCGCGCGCACCATGTCGCGCAGCGGCGCGTAGCCCTGCGCCTCGAGCACGTCCGGGGCGCCACGGCGGCTGGCTCCAGTCCTGGCCCGACCTGGTTGAACGGGTCCGGGGGTGCGCCGACCTGGATCCCGGTGGCGTACGACGACCGCATCCGCCACGCGTCGGCACCGCCGGGGTGCACGCCGACCGCGAGGTCGTGCATGGTGCCCAGTGCCATGCCGGCCTGCACGGCCTTGGCCTGCGCGAGCGGCGAGCTGCTCGTCGAGCACCCACTGCAGCCAGGCCTCGAGGTCGACGTCGGCGGCGTGTGCGGCGAGGTAGGCGGCGACCTCGGGCGACCCCACGTCCTGCAGCTCGGCCGGCCAGGTCGCGGTAGTCCGGGCCGTGCTCCTGCGCGATGACGCGCCAGGCGGCGAACTCCAGCAGGGCGTTTCCGTGCCGGGCACCGGAAGGCGGCGTAGTCGAGCTCGCGGCCGGGGGAGCGCGGCACCGCGTGCACGATCTCGCAGCGCCGCGCGCTTCGCGGTCCACGAGGTGTCGCGGTCGATCACGTCGGCGTCGTCGAGGTCGAGGTGGACGCCGGTCGCGAGGCCCTCGACCTTGGTCCGGTCGGCGGCCGACAGGTCGGCGTACTCCGGGATCCGCTCGACGCGGAGGTAGAGCGGGTTGAAGAAGCGGCGCGAGCGTCGGCAGGTAGGGCGAGGGCTCCATCGGGGCGACGGGCTCCGCGGCGTGCAGCGGGTTGACCAGGACGTAGTCGGCGCCGAGCCCGGCGGACCAGACGGCGAGGTCGGTGAGGTCGGCCAGGTCGCCGACCCCCCACGACTGCCGGGACCGGACGCTGTAGAGCTGCGCGGCGAAGCCCCAGCCGTGCCGCTCGCGCAGCGAGTCCGGGCAGCCCGAGCCACGCGGGCGTCACGATCAGCGGGGCGGTCGTCTCGCATGCCGCCGGAGCGCGCGCGCAGGGTGTGGTAGCCGAGCGGCAGGCCGTCGGGGACCGCGAACGTCGCCTCGCCCGACGAGCCGCTCGCCGACCTCGCGCGGGCTGACCCAGTGGTCGACCTGGCGGACCTCGCGTCGGCCGCCGTTCTCGAGCTCGACGTGCACCTCCACGGTCGCCCCGTGATCGACGTGCACCGCGAACCACCGGTGCTCGGCCTGGCGCAGGACCACGCTTGCCGGCAGCATCCGCCGCCACGGCTCCTCGTGGCGACGCCGGAGGGCGGCCGCCGGGTCGGAGACGTCGACGCCCATCGCGCTCCAGCACGGCGCTGACCGTCGCCTCCGAGACGTGCACGTGCTCGCCGCGCCAGTCCCAGTAGTCGGTGGCGACGCCGTACGACGTGGCCAGCTCGGTCAGTGCGGGGGTGAGTGTCGGCACCCGCCGATCATCCCGCATCGTGGCTGCGGTCCGGGAGTCGGCCACCGACCGAAGCGCCAGGTCGCGTGCTGTGGGACTACTCGGCCGGCTCCAGCGTCATGCTGATCGAGTTGATGCAGTAACGCTGCCCGGTCGGCGTGCCGTAGCCGTCGTCGAAGACGTGACCCATGTGCGAGCCGCAGTTGGCGCACCGGACCTCGACGCGCTTCATGCCCATCGAACGGTCCTCGATGTACTCCACCCGGTCCTCGGCCAGCGGCGCGTAGAAGGACGGCCACCCGCAGTGCGAGTCGAACTTCGTCTCGGACTTGAACAGCTCGGCGTTGCACGCCCGGCAACGGTAGACGCCGACGGTCTTGGTGTCGGTGTACTCACCTGTGAACGCCCGCTCGGTGCCCGCCTTGCGCAGCACGGCGTACTCCTCGCGCGAGAGCTCCTCGCGCCATTCCTCGTCGGTCTTCTCCACCTCGTAAGCCATGCCTCCAGCGTACTTTCGCGGCCAAGCGACGCGCCGCCACTAGGCTGCCGTCATGGCCACCCCCGCCGCCGAGGTCGACGCCGCCGGGCGCCCCGTGCGGGTGTCGAGCCCGGACCGGGTGATCTACGAGGCCACCGCACGCACGCCCGAGATCACCAAGCTGATGGTGGCGCAGTACTACGCCGACGTCGGCGAGGGCATCCTGCGTGCGCTGCGCGAGCGGCCCACGGCGCTCGAGCGATGGCCGAAGGGCGTGCACGAGGGGATCGTGCTGAGCACCGGCCACGGCGACAAGGCCGATGCGTTCTACCAGAAGCGGGTGCCCAAGGGGGCGCCCGACTACCTGGAGACCGCGAGGATCACCTTCCCGTCGGGGCGCACGGCCGACGAGGTCTGTCCCACCGAGGTCGCCGTGCCGGTGTGGGCGGCGCACATGGGGACGTTGACGTTCCACCCGTGGCCGGTGCGACGCGACCGGCCCGACCACCCCGACGAGCTGCGCCTCGACCTCGACCCGCACGGCGCGACCGGCTTCCGTGACGCGGTCCGGGTGGCCGGCGCCGCGCGCGAGCTGCTCACCGAGCTCGGCCTGCTCGGCTTCCCCAAGACGTCGGGCAACCGGGGCGTGCACGTCTATGTGCGGATCGAGCCGCGGTGGGAGTTCGTCGACGTGCGGCATGCGGCCATCGCGTTCGGACGCGAGCTGGCCCGTCGTACGCCCGGAGTGACGACGAGCTGGTGGAAGGAGGAGCGCGGCGACGCGATCTTCATCGACTACAACCAGAACTCCCGCGACCGCACGATCGCCTCCGCCTACAGCCTGCGGCCCAAGCCGGGTGCGCCGGTGAGCACGCCGATGGAGTGGGACGAGCTGGGCGAGGTTGACGACCCGGCGGCGTGGAATCTCGTGACCGTGCCGGAGCGCTTCGCCGAGCGCGGCGACGTGCACGCCGCCATCGACGACGTGCACGGCGACCTCACCCCGCTGCTCGACCTGTGGGACGAGCAGGTGGCCGCCGGCGAGGGCGAGCTGAACTACCCGCCCGACTATCCCAAGATGCCCGGCGAGCCACCCCGGGTGCAGCCGAGCAAGAAGGTCGCCGCGCACTGGGACGCGCAGGGCAACCGCGTCGAGGAACCATGAGCGACTTCCCCGAACCGCGCGGCGAGACGTCCGACCACGGCGTGCTGTTCGCGGTCTACCTCGACTTCTACCGCGAGACCGTGCTGCGCAAGGTGGGCTCGCTCTCGGAGGGCGCGCGCCGCACGAGCACGCTGCCGTCGGGCTGGACGCCGCTGCAGCTGGTGTCCCACCTGCTGCACATGGAGCGGCGCTGGCTGGTCTGGGGCTTCCTCGGCGAGGACGTCGAGGACCCGTGGGGCGACGACGGGCCCGACGGGCGTTGGCACGTGCCGGCCGAGGTGTCGTACGACGACCTGGCATCGGCGATGCGCGCCGGCGGACGCCGTACGACGGAGGTGCTGGCGGCGCACCCGCAGGACGAGGTCGCCCCGCCTGGACCACGCTTCGAGGCGGAGCCGCCGACGCTGGCGTGGATCTGCTTCCACGTGCTGCAGGAGTACGCCCGGCACGCGGGACACCTCGACGCCAGCGTCGAGCTGGCCGGGGGACCGGTCGGCGAGTGAGCTGTCAGGCGCTCACGTCGCCAGGGCGACGTCAGCGCCTGACAAGTCGGTCAGAGACCGGTGACGCCCTCGCCACCGAAGTGCTCGGCCTGCTCGTCGAAGTTCTCGTGCTCGAGCAGGTGCAGGAGGGGGACGCCGATCTTGCGGCGGGCTCGCGAGGTCCAGTCGAGGTGGAAGAACTCCGCGATCACGTGCTTGCGGGTCAAGATGATCGCCTCGGCGGCCTGCACCTCGGCCACCTTCGCGCCGAGCGCGTCGATCGGGTCGGTGCTGACCACCTCGCCGACCACGTCGGCGCCGCACTCGGCGAGCTTGTCGACGCAACCGGTGCACTGGGTGCGGGCCTGGTCGAGGAGCTCGCGCTGCACCTCCTGCAGGGTCTCGCTGTCCATCACCAGCGCGGGGGAGGCGAGCACCTCGCTCGCCGCGATCGACCCCATCGCCGACTCGACGCGGGCGGCGGCGTCCTCGACGGGCAGCAGCACGTGGTAGCGGACCGGCTCCTCGACGCTCTCGTGCAGGCTGCGGACCTGCTTGGCGTCGTCCATCGAGAGCGGCTGCTCGATCAGGAGCACCACGTCGTACGTCGAAGGCTCACTCATGGGGCCATGGTAGTCCCGCTGACCTGCGACGAGGCCGGTCAGCCTCCGAGGACCTCGCCCAGGTCGTAGCTCACGACCTCCTCGAGCTGCTCGTAGCCGCACGACTCCGGGTCGCGGTCGGTGCGCCACCGCTTGAACTGCGCGGTGTGCCGCAGCCGGTTGCCCTCCATGTGGTCGTAGCCGACCTCCAGCACCCGCTCGGGGCGCAGCGGCACGAACGAGAGGTCCTTGCCCTGGCTCCAGCGGCTCTGGGTGCCCGGGACCCGGTCGGGGTTGGCCACGGCCCAGTCCGACCACTCGCCCCACGGGTGCTCGGAGAGGTCCTCGACGACCAGTGGCGCGAGCTCCTCGACCAGCTCCGCACGTCTCTTGGCGGTGAAGGACGCCGAGACCCCGATGTGCTGCAGCCGCCCGTCGGCGTACAGGCCCAGCAGGAGCGAACCCACCAACGGGTGCTCCTGGGTCGAGGTCTTGTGGTAGCGGAACCCGGCGAGCACCACGTCGGCGGTGCGCTCGTGCTTGATCTTGAGCATCGTCCGACCGTTGGGGGTGTACCTGGCCCCCGTCGGCTTGGCGACCACACCGTCGAGGCCGGCGCCCTCGAACCGGCCGAACCAGTCCTCTGCCTCCGCGGCGTCGGTCGTCGTCCGGGTCAGGTGGATCGGCGCTCGTACGTCGACCAGCGCCTCCTCGAGCCGGGCGCGTCGCACCTCGAACGGCTGGTCGAGCAACGACTCGTCGCCGAGCGCCAGCAGGTCGAAGGCCACGAAGCCCGCCGGCGTGGTCTCGGCCAGCATCCGGACCCGCGAGTCGGCGGGATGGATCCGCTCCTGCAGCCGCTCGAACTCCAGCCGGTCGCCGATCGCCACGAAGATCTCGCCGTCGACGACGCACCGGTCCGGCAACGAGGCCCGCACCGCGTCGACGACGTCGGGGAAATAGCGCGTGAGCGGCTTGGTGTTGCGGCTGGCCAGCTCGACCTCGTCGCCGTCACGGAAGACGATGCAGCGGAAGCCGTCCCACTTGGGCTCGAACACCAGACCGCCGTGCTTGGCGGGATCCGGGATGCCCTTCACGGACTTCGCGAGCATCGGCTGCACCGGCGGCATGACGGGAAGGTCCACGCGCGCAGCCTAGTGCGGTGCCGGCACCGCACTACGATGCACGGATGCCGATCGAGCTGACCCAGCGCGACCCCCGGGTGCCCACGGAGCGGCTGGTCGACGACCTGGTCCCGCCTCCGCGCTTCGCCGACGTCAGCTTCGACTCCTACCGGCCCGACCCGGCGCAGCCCTCGCAGCAGGAGGCAGTGGACCGGCTGCGTGAGTTCGCGACAACCGTCGGCGCCAAGCCCCAGCGCAGGAAGCGCTTCGGCAAGCGGCAGCCCGAGCAGACCGGTGGGGTCTACCTCGACGGCGGGTACGGCGTCGGCAAGACGCACCTGCTCGCGTCGCTGTGGCACGAAGCACCGGGCCCCAGGCTGTTCGCGACGTTCGTGGAGCTGACCCATCTCGTGGGGGCGCTCGGCTTCCATGACGCGGTCGAGGCGCTGTCGTCCTACGCCCTGGTCTGCGTCGACGAGTTCGAGCTCGACGACCCGGGCGACACAGTGCTCGTCTCCACGCTGCTGACGCGGCTGCGCGAAGCCGGGGTCAGCCTCGCGGCGACCTCGAACACGCTGCCGGGCAAGCTCGGCGAGGGACGGTTCGCCGCGGAGGACTTCCTGCGCGAGATCCAGGGGCTGTCCGCGCACTTCGAGTCGCTGCGCATCGACGGCGACGACTACCGCCACCGCGGCCTTCCCGATGCGCCGCCGGCGCCCGACCTCGACACCGTGAAGCGCGCGGCGGAGCAGGACGGCGCGAGCCTCGACCACTTCGTCGACCTGACGCGGCACCTCGCGACCGTGCACCCCTCGAAGTACGGCGCGCTGCTCGACGGCGTCTCGACGGTCTGCCTCGAGGACGTGCGCACCATCGACGACCAGTCCGTCGCGCTGCGGCTGGTGGTGCTGGCCGACCGGATGTACGACCGCGACCTCGCCGTCGTCGCCAGCGGCGTCACCTTCGACCGGCTGTTCGCGCCGCCGCTGCTCGAGGGCGGCTACCGCAAGAAGTACTTCCGGGCCGTGAGCCGGCTCGTCGCCCTGGCCCGCGAGGGTGCCGAGGTGTCCGCGGACCAGCAGGCCTAGACCCCGGGCGATCGGGCACGATGCCCCTATGGCCAAGAAGTCGAAGCAGCAGCCCTCCACCACCGAGGCGCTGACCGTCCCGCGCGGACCCGTCGACCTGTCGTCGTACGACACCCGGGCCAAGCCGGGGTTCGACGGTGGCAAGAAGAAGGGGAAGGCCGCGCTCTACGCCCTCGGAGACGAGCTCTCCGACCTGCAGGAGCGCCTGTTCGCGGAGGGGATGAGCGGCGGCAAGCGCTCGGTGCTGCTGGTGATGCAGGGCATGGACACCTCCGGCAAGGGCGGGGTGGTCCGGCACGCGGTGGCCCTCGTCGACCCGCAGGGCGTGCACGTGAAGTCGTTCAAGGCCCCGACGCGCACCGAACTCCGGCACGACTTCCTGTGGCGGATCGAGCGAGAGCTGCCCAAGCCGGGGATCATCGGCGTGTTCGACCGGTCGCACTACGAGGACGTCCTGATCGCGCGGGTCCGCAAGCTGGTGCCGCGCCGTGAGATCACCGCCCGCTACCGGGCGATCAACGACTTCGAGAAGCGACTCGTCGACGAGGGCACGGTGGTGGTGAAGTGCATGCTGCACATCTCCGCCGACGAGCAGAAGGAGCGGCTGCTCGCCCGGCTGGCGGACGAGGAGAAGCTCTGGAAGTTCAACCCCGGTGACATCGACGAGCGGCAGCACTGGGGCGCCTACCGCGAGGCCTACGAGCTCGCCCTCGAGAAGACCAACACCGAGCACGCGCCCTGGCTGATCGTGCCGAGCGACCGCAAGTGGTACCGCAACCTCGCGATCGCCAACGTCCTGCGCGAGACCCTGGCCGCGATGGACCCGACCTGGCCGGGCGCCGACTACGACGTGGCCGAGCAGCGTCAGCGACTGCGCGACGAGCCACCCCTGAGCTGATCCCGGCCGGCCCGACGGTTGGGGTGCGCGTGGCAAGGTGGCGCCATGACTGGATCCTCGAGTGCCCCGCCCGTCGTCGTTGTCACCGGTGCGAACGGCCTGGTCGGCGCGCGGGTGTGCGCCGCGCTGGTCGAGCGCGGTGCGGCGGTCCGAGCCGTCGTACGACGCGCCGGCACCGCCCCGGACCTGGAGGGCGTCACCGAGCACGTGGGGGAGTTCTTCGACCCGGACGTGGCCGGCTCGGTCACCGCGGGGGCCGACGCCGTGGTGACCACGGTGCACCCGATGGGCTCGGACCGCGAGACCCAGCAGCGGATCGGGGTCGAGGGCACCACCGCCCTGGCGCGCGCCGCCCGGGACGCGGGAGTGGATCGGCTGGTGCACGTGTCCACGGCCGCGGTCTACGACCGGTCGCCCGGGGTCGGCGACGTGGACGAGTCCGGAGCGCTCGTCGGGGACGACGCGGACGACTACGCCGTGACCAAGCGGGACACCGACGCGGCACTCGGCGAGGTCGACGGGATCACCCGGGTGCTGCTGCGCCCGCCGGCGATCCTCGGAGCCGGCGAGACGTCGATCTGGAACACCCTGCGCCCCGACGGCATGCGCCACGAGGAGTCCGAGCGCAAGGCCAACCCCGAGCAGCGGTTCGCGTGGGTGCACGTCGACGACCTCGCGGCGCTCGCCGCCGACGTGGCCACAGGCGGGGTGCCGACCTCGGACGACCCGGAGCAGGGACCGGTGGCCGGCGGCTGCACCGCGGTGAACGTCGCCGCCGGACCGGCGACGGCGCGTGACTACTACGGCACCGTCACGCAGGCGCTCGGGGTCGAGCCGGCCTGGCAGGACGGCCCCGCCTGGACCGGCCACCTGCTGGCGAACCGGGCCGCCGGCTGGGGATGGACACCCGCCGTCGACCTTCCGCAGGCGCTCGACGAGATCGACGCCGGGCTGCGCGGCTGAGTCAGAGCGGGAACAACCCCGGCTCGTCGGCCGGGTGCGCGGAGGCCGCCGTCGGGTGATCGACCACGGCACCCGGGAACCCTGGACCGGGGTCGGGAGCGGCGCCGAGCCGCCAGGCGGACGCGGCACCGTTGGCCAGCCGGTCGGCCGCCTCGTTCAGCGGGTGACCCGAATGGCCCTTGACCCACTCGAAGCGCACCCGGCGCCCGGCCATCGCCGCGTCGAGCGCCTGCATGATCTCGACGTTGAGCACCGGCTTGCCGTCGCGCTTGCGCCACCCGCGTCGCTTCCACGCCGCCATCCAGGTGGTGATCGCGTTGATGACGTAGGTGCTGTCGCAGTAGACCAGCAGGTCCTCGTCGAGGTGCGCACTCTGCTGGAGCAGGTCGAGCACGGCGGTGAGCTCGGCCTTGTTGTTGGTCGCGCGGGCCCAGCCGCCGACCGCCCAGCAGTCGTCGTCGACGTACCAGCCCCAGCCCGACGGGCCAGGGTTGCCCAGGGCCGAGCCGTCGGCGGCCGCGATGATCGTCACGACGCGCATCGTGCCACCCCGATAGGGTCGCCGCGTGATCAGGACCGTCGCGGCCACGCGCTACGTCGCCCCGCTCCGGGAGGGCGGCTCGCTGCCCGGCCTGGTGGAGGCCGACGACCTGGGCACCTACGTGTGCAAGTTCCGCGGCGCCGGCCAGGGCCTCAAGGTGCTGGTCGCCGAGGTGGTCGTGGGCGAGCTCGCCCGGGCGCTGGGCATCCGCACCCCGGAGCTGGTCGGCGTCGACCTCGAGGAGGCGATCGGCCGCTACGAGGCGGACGAGGAGGTGCAGGAGCTGCTCACCAAGAGCATCGGGCTCAACCTCGGCGTGGACTTCCTACCGGGCTCGTTCGGCTACGACGCCGGCTACACCCCGGACGACGACGTCGCCGCGGCGATCCTGTGGCTGGACGCGTTGACGGCCAACGTCGACCGCTCGTGGCGCAACCCCAACCTGCTGGTCTGGCACGGCGACCTGTGGGCCATCGACCACGGCGCCAGCCTCTACTTCCACCACGGCTGGCCCGGCGGCCTCGGCCCCGCGGAGCGCTTCGCGCGCCAACCGTACGACGCCTCCGACCACGTGCTCGCGGCGCACCGTGCCGCCCTCCCGGACACCGACGCCGCCCTGGCGCCGCAGGTCACCGCCGACCTGCTCGGCGACGTGCTGGCGCGCGTGCCCGTCGACTGGCTCGAGCCGGTGCCGGGCGTGGCCGACGCGGCGGCGCTGCGCGCGTCGTACGTCGAGTTCCTGCTGGCGCGCGTCTCGGGCGGGCGCCCCTGGCTTCCCGTAGCAGGTGCCGCATGACCCGGATGCCCTTCCAGTACGTCGTTCTGCGCTGCGTCCCGCGCGTCGACCGCGAGGAGTTCGTCAACGTCGGCGTGGTCCTGCACTGCCAGCAGGCGGACTTCCTTGAGGCCCGTTGCCACGTCGACCGCGCACGGCTCGCGGCGATCAGCCCCGCCGTCGACGCCGACGCCGTGTGCTCGGCACTCGCCGCGATCGAGGCCGTCTGCCGCGGCGAGGAGTCGGCGGGCGCGGCGGGTCGCGCCGCGATGGGGACCCGGTTCGGCTTCGTGAGGGCGCCGCGGAGCACCGTCGTGCAGCCCGGACCGGTGCACGGCGGCACCACCGACGACCCCGGCCGCCAGCTCGACCACCTGCTCGACCGCCTGGTGCACTGAGTCAACCCCGGTCTTGACCGGAAGGGCGCACAAGGGTCAGGGACTCAAGTTGTGGGCACGCTCTGTCGAGGACATCAAGACCAGCACCGAGCGCCTGCAGGAGGAGACTTGGCCCACGCACCCGCCCTGCCGAGCCTGCCCACGTCCGCGGAGGCGGCCGCCCTGATCGAGGAGATCCGGCCTCGATTGCGCGGCTGGCTGCACGCCGCCACCGCCCCGCTGGCGCTGGTCGCCGGCATCCTGCTCGTGGTCCTGTCGCCCGCGGGCGCCCCCCGCGTCGGGTCGATCGTCTTCGCCGCCTCGGCCGTCGTGCTCTTCTCCGTGTCCGCCACCATGCACCACGGCGGCTGGTCTCCCCGCACCGAGATGCTGCTGACCCGGATGGACCACGCCAGCATCTTCCTGCTGATCGCCGGCACCTACACCCCCTGCGCGCTGCTGCTGCTGCACGGCAGCGATCGGGTGGCCCTGCTGTGCATCGCCTGGGGTGGCGCCGGGCTCGGCATCGCCTTCCGGCTGCTGCGCCCGTCGGCAGGACGCTGGGTCTACACGCCGCTCTACATCGGGCTCGGCTGGTCCGCGGCGTTCTTCGTCTCCGACTTCGCGCGCGACGCCACGCCCCTCGTCCTGGTGCTGCTCGCAGGCGGTGGCCTGCTCTACACCGCCGGCGGCGTCGTCTACGGCCTGCGCCGCCCCAACCCGTTCCCGCGGTACTTCGGCTTCCACGAGGTCTTCCACGCGTTCACCGTGGTCGCCTTCGCCGCGCACTACGCCGGCGTCTCGATTGCGACGTACTCCCTGCGCTGAAGGCGCTGAGCCTCAGAGGTTGATCATGTGGCCGGCGATGCCCTCGACGGCCTCCTTGACGGCCTCGGACAGCGTCGGGTGGGCGAACACGTTACGCGCCACCTCGTCGGCGGTGAGGTCCCAGCGCTGCGCCAGCGTGAGGGCCGGCAGCAGCTCGGTGACGTCCGGGCCGATCAGGTGGGCGCCGAGGATCTCGTTGTACTTTGCGTCGGCGACGATCTTGACGAAGCCGACGGCGTCGCCGAGACCCTGGGCCTTGCCGTTGGCGGAGAACGGGAACTTCGCCACCTTGACGTCGTAGCCCTTGTCCTTGGCCTGCTGCTCGGAGTAGCCGAAGGAGGCCACCTGCGGCTGGCAGTACGTCGCCCGCGGGATGAAGTCGAAGGCCACCGGCATCGTTTCGGCGCCGGCGATGGTCTCGGCGGCGACGATGCCCATCGCCTCGGCCGTGTGCGCCAGCATCAGCTTGCCGGTGCAGTCGCCGATCGCGTAGACGCCCTCGACGTTGGTGCGGCCGAACTCGTCGATCTCCACCGCGCCGCGCTCGGAGACCACGACGCCGATGTCGTCGAGGCCGAAGCCCTCGACGCGCGGCGCGAAGCCGATCGCCTGCAGCACCTTGTCGGTCTCGATGACCTCGGAGTCGCCGCCGTCGGCGGGGGAGACGGTGACCTTCACCTTGTCGCCGGAGTCGTCGATCGACTCGACCTTGGTCTTCAGCATCACCTTCACGCCGAGCTTCTTGTAGTGCTTGAGGAGCTCCTTGGAGACGTCGATGTCCTCGGTGGGCACCATCCGGTCGAGGAACTCCACGATCGTCACGTCGACGCCGAAGTTCTTCATCACGTAGGCGAACTCCACGCCGATGGCGCCGGAGCCGGCGATCACGATGCTGGCGGGGAGGTCGGCGTCGAGGATCTGCTCCTCGTAGGTGACCACCCGCTCGGAGAGCTCGGTGCCAGGGATCAGCCGCGTCGTCGCGCCGGTCGCGATGATCAGGTTGTCGAAGGTCAGCTGCTCGGTGTCGCCACCCTTGGTCTTGACGTCCATCGAGGTTGGGCTGGTCACGGTGCCCCAGCCGTCGACCTCGGTGATCTTGTTCTTCTTCATCAAGAAGTGGACGCCCTTGACAATGCCCTCGGACACCTTGCGGCTGCGCGCGTGCGTCGGACCGAAGTCCATCGAGGCGTCGCCGGTGATGCCGAACTTGTCCTTCTCGTGCTCGAGGATGTGCGCCAGCTCCGCGTTGCGCAGCAGGGCCTTGGAGGGGATGCAGCCCACGTTGAGGCACACCCCGCCCCAGTACTTGTCCTCGACGACCGCCACGCTCTTGCCGAGCTGCGAGGCGCGGATGGCAGCGACGTACCCACCGGGGCCGGCACCGAGGACGACGACGTCGTAGTGAGAGCTCATACCCGAGAGCCTAGGGGGTCGTCGCGGCGACCGGGACGAAGGTCGCCGGGCTCACACCGGGACCAGCTCGACGGCGCCCACGGCGTAGCGCGCGAGGACGGTGCGGGCCACCTCGGGGTCGGCGCCCAACGGTGCGGACACCGCGACGGCACCGGCTTCGACGGCCAGCTCGCAGGCCCGGTCCGGCAGCGTGCCGGGCGCCAGGAACAGCGAGCCCACCGCGATGTGGCGGCGGCCCTCGAGCCGGAACGCTCGCACCGCCTCGCCGGTGGTCGGCGGGGCCGCCGAGGCGAAGGCGGCCACCGTCGGCAGCCGGTGCCGGGCGCCCCAGAGCCGGGCCAGCCGGGCGACGGCCTGGTTAGCGAGGTGGTTCGAGGAGCCGGCCGCGGCCAGGACCAGCGCGTCGAGCTCGCGGATGCGGGCATCCTTGAGGGCGTCGCGCAGCCGACGGTCCAGCACCTCCAGGAACACCGGCTCGAGTCCGAGCACGCCGGTGGCGCGGATCCGGAGGTGCGGGTGCCGCTCGGCCGCGGCGGCGATGACCTGCGGGACGTCGACCGTGGCGTGGTAGGCCTCGCTCAACAGCAGCGGCACGACGACGATCTCGTCGTAGCCCGCCTTGGCCAACCGGTCCACGACGGTGGAGAACCCCGGCTTGGAGAGCTCGAGGAAGGCCGCCTCGATGCGCAGGTCGGGACGCATCGAGCGGACCTCGTCGACGAGCGCCTTGATGGTCTGGGCGGAGCGGGGGTCGCGACTGCCGTGCGCGAGGGCCACGAGAGCGGGTGCGGTCATGGGAGGGGCCTCCTGTGAGGTGCTGCTGGTGCGCGTCCGACGACGGTGTCGGGGAGCTGGGGGACAGGGCTCATCGGTGGATGCCGCACTCGGTCTTGCCGGTGCCGGCCCAGCGGCCGCTGCGCGGGTCCTCGCCCGGCGCGACCCTGCGCGTGCACGGGGCGCAGCCGATCGACGGGTAGCCGTCGTGCTGCAGCGGGTTCACCAAGACGTCGTGCTCGGCGATGTAGCGGTCCACGTCGGCCCCCGTCCAGCGGGCCAGCGGGGAGACCTTGACCTTGCGCTTCTTCTCGTCCCAGCCGATCACGGGCGCGATCACGCGGTTGTGGGTCTCGTCGCGACGCAAGCCGGTCGCCCAGGCGTCGTACCCGGACAGCGCGTCCTGCAGCGGCGCGACCTTGCGCAGCGCGCAGCACAGGTCGGGGTCGCGGGCGAACAGCTCCGGGCCGTAGGTCGCGTCCTGCTCGGCCACGGTCTGCACCGGGGTGATGCTGAGCAGGTTGACCGGCAGCGTCGCCGCCACGGCGTCCCGGGTCCCGATCGTCTCGGCGAAGTGGTAGCCGGTGTCGAGGAAGACCACGTCGACGCCGGGCGCGACCTGGGCGGCCACGTGCGCGAGAACGGCGTCCCCCATCGAGGACGTGATCGCGAAGCGCGCACCGAACGTCGCGACCGCCCACTCGATGATCACGCCGGCGGGGGCGAGCTCGAGCTCGGCTCCGGCGTGGCGCACGAGGTGCTTGAGCTCGTCCTCGGACCGTCCCTCGGTGCGGGTGCCCTTGAAGAGGCGGGCGGCCTCGGTGGTGGCGGTGCTCATGACGCCGCCTCCGGGGACCGGGTCGGGTGGGCGAGCAGGCCGAGGAACTTCACGGAGAAGGCACGCAGGCAGGAGTGGCACTCCCAGGCTCCGTGACCCTCCTCGCTGGGGCGGAGGTGCTCCTCGCCGCAGTAGGGGCAGTGGAAGGGCACGGCGCGGCCGCTCATGAGACGTGCTCCAGCGTGCGGGTGCCGGCCTCGCCGCGCAGGGCCGCGTCGTCGGCCCGGGCGACCCAGTCCGCGAACCGCTCGCCCTCTGCGCGCTGCTCGAGGTACGCCGTGACCACGTTGGTGACGTAGTCGTCGAGCCCGGTGCTGGTGACCTTGTGGGCGCGCAGCTTCCTGCCGAACTGCGGGTCGAGGCCCAGGGCCCCGCCGAGGTGCACCTGGAACCCCTCGACCTGGTGGCCGTCCTGGTCCAGGACCAGCTGGCCCTTGAGGCCGATGTCGGCGACCTGGGTGCGGGCGCAGGCGTTGGGGCAGCCGTTGACGTTGACGGTGATCGGGGTGTCGAGGTCGGGGAATCGCTGCTCGAGCTCGGCGATCAGGTCGGCGGCCCGCTGCTTGGTGTCGACGATGGCCAGCTTGCAGAACTCGATGCCGGTGCAGGCCATCGTGCTGCGTCGCCAGTTCGACGGCGTGGCGGACAGGCCGATGCCGTCGAGGGCCGCGACCAGGCTCTCGACCCGGTCGGCCTCGATGTCGAGCACCAGCAGCTTCTGGTAGGGCGTGGTGCGCACCCGCGACGAGCCGTGCGCCTCGGCGATGTCGGCCAGGCGCGTGAGCGTGGGGCCGTCGACGCGGCCGACGGTGGTCGCCGCGCCGACGAAGTAGCGGCCGTCCTTCTGGATGTGCACGCCGATGTGGTCGCCGGTGCGCTGCGGGACGGCGGGGGAGGGGCAGTCCACGAGGGGCTTGGCGAGGTAGGTCTCCTCGAGGACCTGGCGGAACTTCTCGGTGCCCCAGTCCTGCACCAGGAACTTCAGGCGTGCCCGTGAACGCAGCCGGCGGTAGCCGTAGTCGCGGAATACCGAGATGACGCCCTCCCAGACGTCGGCCACCTCGTCGAGCGGGATCCAGACGCCGAGCTTGCGCGCCAGCATCGGGTTGGTGGACAGGCCGCCGCCGACCCAGAGGTCGAAGCCGGGGCCGTGCTCGGGGTGGGTGGTGCCGACGAACGACACGTCGTTGACCTCGGGGGCGACGTCCTGGCTCGGGTGACCGCTGATCGACGTCTTGAACTTGCGGGGAAGGTTGGAGTACTCCGGGTCGCCGAGGTAGCGGCGGGTGATCTCCTTGATCGCGGGGGTGCCGTCGAGGAGCTCGTCGGCGGCGACGCCCGCCACGGGGGAGCCGAGCACCACGCGCGGCGAGTCGCCGCACGCCTCCAGCGAATCGAGGCCGACGGCCTCGAGCCGCTGCCAGATGGCCGGGACGTCCTCGATCCGGATCCAGTGGAACTGCACGTTCTGCCGGTCGGTCACGTCGGCGGTGCCCCGGGCGTAGGTGGTGCTGATCTCGCCGATCGTGCGCAGCTGCTCGGTGGTGAGCTGGCCGCCGTCGATGCGCACCCGCAGCATGAAGAACTCGTCGTCGAGCTCCTCCGGCGCGAGCGCCCCGGTCTTGCCGCCGTCGAGACCCGGCTTGCGCTGGGTGTAGAGACCGAACCAGCGGAACCGTCCACGCAGGTCGGCGCCGTCGATCGAGGCGAAGCCGCGCTTGGAGTAGATGTTCTCGATCCGGTCCCGCACGTTGAGCGGGTTGTCGTCCTTCTTGGACTGCTCGTTCTGGTTCAGCGGCTCGCGGTAGCCGAGGGCCCACTGGCCCTCGCCGCGCTTGGGGCGGGGGCGGGACCGGCCCGGTCCAGCGGAGGCGGGGCCGGTCGGGGTCGGGGCATGGGACGGGGTGTGCAGCGGGGGTGTCACGGGAGATGCGCTCCTGAGGGTGAGACGCACGATGCGCTGGCGGCCGCCCGGACCCCGGTGGACGGCGCTGTCGCAGTCGGGGCGGGTGTGCGCCACGACCGGGCGCCCGGCGGGTTGCGGGCGGGTCAGGCGTGCCAGGGCAGACAGATCATGCTGCGGGTGCGGCCGAGGTCCACGTGGCGTCGGGCCACGAGGTACGTCGTCGTCGCGGTGATCATGAGCTCAGTCTCGGTGCTCGGACGGCCGTCCCACAAATACCTATCCTATGATGTGAGACGAGTGTCCGGTATTTGATACGCGCGATGGGGGTTGCTTCACGCCAGGGGGGCCTCACTAGGCTGCCGCCATGACCGAGTCGAGCAGTCAGAACAGCCCCGAGAGCCTTGCCAAGGCGGCCAGCACGGCCTATGACGCCGCCCTCGAGGTCATCGCCTCGGTGGAGCCCCGGGTGGCGGAGGCCACCCGCGCGGAGCTCCGCGATCAGCGGGCCTCGCTCAAGCTGATCGCCTCGGAGAACTACGCCTCGCCGGCCGTGCTGCTCACGATGGGCACCTGGTTCAGCGACAAGTACGCCGAGGGCACGGTCGGGCACCGCTTCTACGCCGGCTGCCAGAACGTCGACACCGTCGAGGCGCTCGCCGCCGAGCATGCGCGCGAGCTGTTCGGGGCGCCGTACGCCTATGCCCAGCCGCACTCCGGCATCGACGCCAACCTGGTCGCCTTCTGGTCGATCCTGGCGCACCGCGTCGAGTCGCCCGCGCTGGAGCGGCACCAGGCCAAGAACGTCAACGAGCTCACCGAGGCCGACTGGGAGCAGCTGCGCCACGAGCTCGGCAACCAGCGCCTGCTCGGCATGTCCCTGGACGCCGGCGGCCACCTGACGCACGGTTTCCGGCCGAACATCAGCGGCAAGATGTTCCACCAGCAGCAGTACGGCACCGACCCCGAGACCGGCCTGCTCGACTACGACGCGGTGCGCGCCAAGGCCCACGAGTTCAAGCCGCTGGTGATGATCGCCGGCTACTCCGCCTACCCCCGGCGGGTCAACTTCGCCACGATGCGCGAGATCGCCGACGAGGTGGGCGCGACGCTGATGGTCGACATGGCGCACTTCGCCGGTCTGGTCGCCGGCAAGGTCTTCACCGGCGACGAGGACCCGGTGCCGCACGCCCACATCACCACGACCACCACCCACAAGTCGCTGCGCGGACCGCGTGGCGGCATGGTGCTGGCCACCGAGGAGTACGCCTCCTCGGTCGACCGCGGCTGCCCGATGGTGCTCGGCGGTCCGCTGTCCCACGTGATGGCGGCCAAGGCCGTCGCCCTGGCCGAGGCCCGCCAGCCGTCGTTCCAGACCTATGCGCAGAACATCGCCGACAACGCCAAGTCGCTGGCCGACGGGTTCCTGTCGCGCGGCTCCACCCTGGTGACCGGCGGCACCGACAACCACATCGTGCTGCTCGACGTCTCGTCGTTCGGCCTCACCGGGCGTCAGGCCGAGTCGGCGCTGCTCGACGCCGGGGTGGTCACCAACCGCAACTCCGTCCCGGCCGACCCCAACGGCGCCTGGTACACCTCCGGCATCCGCTTCGGCACCCCGGCGCTGACCACCCGCGGCTTCGGCCACGACGAGTTCGACCGGGTCGCCGAGCTGGTCGTCGACGTCCTCAGCAACACCACGCCCGGCTCCAACAAGGCCGGCGCCCCGTCGAAGGCGACCTACCGCCTCGGGGACGGCGTCGCCGACCGCACCAAGGCCGCGTCCGCCGAGATGCTCGACCGGCACCCGCTCTACCCCGGGCTCGAGCTCACCTGAGCCGCACTCGGACGTGCACAACCCGCCCTCAAGCGGCTTTCCGGCGCTCGGAGCGGGGTTGTGCACGTCGGGCTGCGACCTTGAGGCACTCGCGGACGTAGTCGGGGTGGAACATCACGTCCTCCCAGGCGAACCGGAGCACCAGCCACCCCAGCAGTACTAGCCGGTTGTAGCGGCGACAGTCACGCCACAGCGCCTGTCGGCTGCCGTGCCAGCCGAACGAGTCCGCCTCGGCCACGATCTTGAGCCGCCGGTCCGCGAGATCGACGTACGCCGTGCCGGCGCTGGGTAGGACGATTGGGACCTGGGGCTCCAGCGCCAACCCCGCGACGTCGAGGGCGATCGCGCGCAGCGTGGACTCGAACGGGTTGGCCGACCTGGGGTCCGCGAGGGCGGCGACGTGCCGGGCTCGCGCCGACCCCGGTCCGGTCAGCGCTGCGGCGATCTCACGCAGTTCCTCCTGGCCCACGTCGTGGTGGCGCAGCGCGGAGTCGGCAATCGACAGCGCCTCGTCGAGCGGTAGGGAGCGCAGGCAGTCGGCGAGGGTCCGGCGCCGACTGGTGACCCCCTGCCGCACGTCGCCCGGGCTCAGATCGGCCCAGTGCACGGTCACCTCGGGCCGTGCGACGACCTTGCGGTTGCGCGGCACGGTGACCTCGGGCGGTAGGTCTGTCAGCTTCTGCTCCCAGCCCCAGTGCGCGGCGGCACTGCGGTGTGACAGCACCGCGCTCAGCGCGTGCGCGGTCCGGCGAGCAGCCGACACGGAGGGCAGGGCGTAGCGGCCCCGTCCGTCGCGGACGACCTCGCCCCGGCCCACCGCTCGGTCCACGGCGTGCCGCGAGGTCACTTCGACGAGCGTCGCCCGGGAGGCGACGCCGCCCAGGCGACGCAGGTGCTCGACGACCTTCATGCCAGAAGCCTGCCGGGCCGGGGCGGTACGCGTCGTTGCTCGTCCACAGGTGCGCAGTCGGACGTGCACAACCCGCCCTGAGGCGTCTTTTCGGCGCTCCTGGCGGGGTTGTGCACGTCGGGATGCGGATCAGTGCGGCGGGGTGGTGCGGGCGACGATGGCGCGCAGGTCCGTCCCACGGGGCAGCGTCCCCAGCGTGCCGCCGTACGACGTGCCGAGGCGGGTCGCGCAGAAGGCGCCGGCGACGACGGGGGAGTGCTGCAGGAGCAGCGCGCCCTGGAGGCAGGCGGCCATCTGGCCGGCGAGCCGGCGTGCGCCGACCTCGAGCTCGGTGACGTCGGCCAGCGACTCCAGGACCCCCTCGACGGCGCGGTCCAGGTGCGGGTCCTCGCCGCGGACCCGGCCCACCTCGACGATCCAGGCGTTCAGCGCCTCCGGCTCGCGCGACAGTGCGCGCAGCACGTCGAGGGCGTTGACGTTGCCCGACCCCTCCCACACGGAGTTCAGCGGCGACTCCCGGAACAGCAGCGGCATCCCGCTGTCCTCGACGTAGCCGTTGCCGCCGAGGCACTCGAGCGCCTCCGCGACCATCGTCGGCGTGCGCTTGCAGACCCAGTACTTCGCCAGCGGCAGGCCGATCCGGCGCAGCGCCGCCTCGTGCGGGTCGTTCGCGTCGTCGACGGCCGCGGCCAGGCGCATCCCGAGCACCGTGGCGGCCTCGGACTCGACCGCCAGGTCGGCGATGACGTTCTGCATCAGCGGCTTGTCGCCCAGCAGTCCGCCGAAGGCCGAGCGGTGCGCCACGTGCCAGGACGCCTCCGCGAGTGCCCGGCGCATCAGCGAGGCCGAGCCCAGCACGCAGTCCAACCGGGTCGCGGCGACCATCTCGATGATCGTGCGCACCCCGCGGCCCTCGTCGCCGAGCCGCTGCGCCCAGGTGCCGTGGAACTCCATCTCGGACGAGGCGTTGGACCGGTTGCCGAGCTTGTCCTTGAGGCGGACGACGTCGAGCCGGTTGCGGGTGCCGTCGGCGAGGACCCGCGGCACCACGAAGCACGACACGCCCTCGGCGGCCTGGGCGAGCACCAGGAAGACGTCGTTCATCGGTGCGGACGTGAACCACTTGTGACCCTCGAGCGTGTACTCGCCATCAGTGGACGTCGGCGTCGCGGTGGTCACGTTGGCCCGCACGTCCGAGCCACCCTGCTTCTCGGTCATGCCCATGCCCGCCAGGGCGCCGGCCTTGTCGGCGACCGGACGCAGCCCGAAGTCGTAGGTCGTCGACGCGAGCCGTGGCGTCCACTCCTTGGCGATCGCGTCGTCCACGCGCAGCGCCGGCACCGCGGCGTACGTCATCGAGATCGGGCAGCCGTGGCCGGGCTCGGTCTGGGACCATGCGAAGAAGCCGGCCGCGCGGCGGACGTGGGCGTGCGGGTCATCAGACGTCCACGGTGTGGCGCCGAGGCCGAACCCGACGCCCCGCTCCATCAGCCAGTGCCAGGACGGGTGGAAGCGGACCTCGTCGACGCGGTTCCCGTAGCGGTCGTACGACGCCAGCTCGGGCTCGTGCCGGTTGGCGAGCATGCCGTGCTCGCGGGCCTCGGCCGTGCTCGCCAACGCGCCGAGCGGTGCCAGGTCGTCGACCACCTCGGGCCCGGCGTGCCGGGCGACCGCCTCGACGAGCGCGACGTCGGACGTCACGGTGTTGTGGTCGACGAGCGGCGGCGCCTGGTTCGTGGATGCGCGGATGTCAGCGGCCATGTCGTTACCGTAGGGCCTGTGACGGCCGAGCCAACGGGGACCGAGCCGGTGCGGGTGCACCCCGTGCCCGGACGCCCGCTGCACGACCGGGGCATCGCCGTCCGCGACACGGTCTGGCGGCTGATCGTCTCGACGGTGGGCACCTGCTTCCGCACCCGGGTCACGGGACTTGCCGCCGAGGCGGCGTTCTTCGCCCTGCTGTCGCTGCCACCGCTGCTGTTCGGGCTCGCCGGCTCGATCGGCTACGTCTTCGACAACATCGGCCCGGACCAGGTCGAGCAGGTCCGTCGCTCGATCATCGAGATCTCCTCGCGCGCCCTCACCCCGCAGACCGTCGACGCGATCGTGCGACCGACACTCAACGACGTCTTCGAGGGTGGCCGCTTCGACGTCATCTCGGTCGGCTTCATCCTGGCGCTGTGGTCCGGCTCGCGGGCGTTGAACGTCTTCGTCGACACCATCACGATCATGTACGGGCTCGGCGGACACCGCGGGATCGTCAAGACCCGGATGCTGTCGTTCCTGCTCTACGTGCTGGGCCTGGTCACCGGGGTCGTCACCATCCCGCTGGTCGTGGCCGGGCCACGACTGGTGCGTCAGGTCGTCCCGGCGCGGCTGGAGTTCCTCAACGAGCTCTACTGGCCGATCGTGCTGGTGCTGTGCATCTGCTTCCTCGCGACGCTCTACCACGTGTCGGTGCCGGTGCGGACCTCGTGGCACTACAACCTCCCGGGCGCTGCGCTGACCATGGGGATCTGGGTGTTCGGGTCGTTCCTGCTGCGCTGGGTGCTGACCACCACCGCCCAGGACTCCACGTCGATCTACGGTCCGCTCGCCGCGCCGATCGTGGTGATGCTCTGGCTCTACCTGCTGTCCATCGCGGTGCTGATCGGGGCGGCCCTGAACGCCGCGTTCGACCGGATCTGGCCCGAGACGGAGACCGCTCGGGCGCGCATGGAGCTGGTGCGCAAGCTGCGCGTGAAGGCGTTGCTCCCACGGCTGCGGCGCGACGTCGAGGAGCAGAAGCGGTTCCCCGACGTGGTGGGCGAGCCCGATGCCGCGGACGAGACGGTGGTGCTGCAGCGCTACGACGAGGCCGCCGACCTGGACCGCCGCGCGCCATAGGCAGGCGGCGGGCGGCCTTGACCAGGTCACTGCCTAGGCTGGGGTCCTATGGGAAACGTCAACCTGCCCACGCCGGTGGCCCTGGCCGGAGGTGCGATCTGCATCCTCGGGGGCTACCTGCTGGGCGCCCTTGCTGGTCCCGACGCCACCAGCCGGACCACCGCGACCGTGGAGAGCTACAACGCGCAGAGCGGTCGGCTGTGCCTGTCCGGTGACGGCGTGGAGGAGCAGGCGGGCGTGGTCCGGGACGGCCAGCTGTGCGGCACCTGGAGGCAGGGCGCCGGCAACGACACCCCGCGCAAGGGCGATGACTTCCGGTTCGTGTCGATCTCCGGCAGCGGCGGATCGCAGGGGCGTCCGGCCGGCACGATGATCTACGGCGACGTCGTCCCGTGACCGGCGAGCACCGTGCCGTAGATTCGCCCCGTGCCTGACACCGAAGCGGAGGAGACCCGCGGCCGGGTCCGGCTCCCCGAGGTCGCCCGCTCCCCGTTCTGGGAGCTCACCCGCCGACTGCTCCTCGCGTTCGCGATCCTCGGCCTCACGGTCGCGCTGGTGTACTTCGACCGGGACGGCTACCGCGACAACGGCAACCCCGGCGAGGAGCTCGGGGTCGTCGACGCGTTCTACTACGCGACGGTCACCTTGAGCACGACCGGCTACGGCGACATCGCGCCGTACACCAAGGGAGCGCGCCTGATCAACGCCCTCGCGATCACGCCGTTGCGCATCGGCTTCCTGGTCCTGCTGATCGGCACCACCCTGGAGGTTCTCGCCAACCAGGGCCGCGAGATGTTCCGAGTCTCCCGATGGAGGAAACACATGGACCAGCACGTGGTCGTCGTCGGTTACGGCACCAAGGGACGCAGCGCCGTGGCCACGTTGCTCAACAACGGGATGGACAAGGAGGACATCGTCATCGTCGACCCCAGCAGCACCGCTCTGGGGGAGGCGCACGCCGACGGCCTCGCCGTCGTCACCGGCGACGCCACCCGACGCGAGGTGCTGCGTCGCGCGGGTGTCGCACGCGCCAAGCAGGTCATCATCACCACCGACCGCGACGACTCCACGGTCCTCTCGACGCTCAACGTGCGTCAGCTCAACCCGGACGCCTACGTCGTGGCCGCAGTCCGTGAGTCGGGCAACGTGCAGCTGGTCAGGCAGAGCGGAGCCGACTCCGTCGTCACGTCGTCGGACGCCGTTGGCCGGATGATCGGACTGAGCTCGCTGAGCCCCACGCTCGGCGAGGTCATGGAGGACCTGCTCAGCTATGGCGAGGGGCTCGAGGTCGCCGAGCGCGAGCTGCTCGTCCCCGAGGTCGGCAAGCAGCCGCAGTCGCTGCCCGACCAGGTGATCGCGGTGGTGCGCGACGGGCGGGTGCACCGCTACTTCGACCCGGCCGTGACCCAGCTCGTGCGCGGCGACCGGCTGGTGGTCGTGCGCCCGGCCCAGGAGCTGCCGTGGGCGCCGCGACCCGGCACGCACGGCGAGGCCAGCACGGTCGACGAGGACGAGTCCTAGGACCCCATCGGCGAGGCGCGGTCCGTCAGGACTGGTGGGCGAGCGCCTGCTCGTGGGTGTCGTAGATGTTCAGCAGCTGGTCGAGGCCGAGCACCCGGATCAGCTTGCGGGTCTGCGGGGTGGGGTGCACGACCCCGAAGACGGCGTCGGCCGCCTCAGCGGCGCGGTGGGACCGCACCAGCACCCCGAGTCCGGTCGAGTCGATGAACGTGACCTGGGCGAAGTCGGCGACCACCCGCTTGTAGCCATCGGTCAGGGCGCTGCTGACAGCGTCCGCGACCGAGTCTGCCGTCGCCGCGTCGATCTCTCCGGCGACCGTGACGAGTGCGAGACCGTCCTGGTCCTCGATGTCAACGCGCAGCTGCATGGGGGAGTGGCCCTCGATCCTCGAGACGGTGTGGCACCGGCGCGCGGTCGCGACGCCTGGTGCGACCCTAGCCGACCTCCTCGTCGCGTCGGCGCGCTGCTCGCCGTCACAGTCCCGGCAGCCGCGTCAGTGCCTCCTCGGCCGTGTCTGCCAGCACCAGGGTGTCGTGCAGTCCGAGCATCCGCACCAGGTGGCGCACCTGGTCGTTGGGGGCCACCAGGGCGAAGCCGCGCCCATGGGCGACCGCGTCACGGTGGCAGCGGGTCAGGGCACTGATCCCGCTGGAGTCGGCGAACTCGAGGTGGGTCAGGTCGGCGAGCACGAGACGGTAGCCACCCTCGTAGGCGTGGCGTACCGCCTGCATCAGCATCCCCGACGTGGAGACGTCGAGCTCGCCGTGCGCCGAGATGACAGCGTGGGTGCCGTGGTCCTGTAGGGCGAGACGCAGCAGCATGGGTCCTTCCTGGGCATCGGCAGATCGTCGTAGACGACGAGAGGCGATCGGGGACGACGTACGGGACACGTCCTGGGCGGCACTCCGGAGTGGGGAGGCGACTGACGAGGCGACCGGGGAGCTTCACGCGATGCGGTCTCGCTTCGTTCACTGAAGGGTTGCCCGTACGCCCGTAAAGTAACCGATCCCGAGTGTGACCATCGCCGCGTTTAGCTACGAGGGTCGAACCTCTGTTCGATTGCTGTCATGCTGTGTCGATGGCAGCAGGCGGGATGCGCGGGCGCGGAGGGCTCCCGCTCGGCGAGCGCATCGCGCTGAGTCGACCGACCGCAGCGCCCGAGCCGGACGAGGGCCCCGCTCGGCACTGTTGGGTGGGCGATGCCGTCGACGCGCTGGGGGTGAAGCGTCCCGGCCTACTTGTCGAGTGGCGCTCGGGTCGGGAGGGTTGGGAGGGACGTGTGGTGTACGTGGCTCGGTTGCGACCCCAGGGGTGGGTGGTCGTGGAGGAGTGGCTGCCGGCGGCTCTGCTGACGCCGCGCTAGGAGCCGGGGAGCCGGGGAACGGAGGCGGCGAGGCGCCCCGCCGGACCTGGGGGATTGAGACGGGGCGCCTCTAGGAGGGGCAGCTGCGTGAACCCTCCGTAGGAAACCGTGTACCCATCCTCGGCGAGCCCAAAAACATTCGAGGGTCTTGTTTTTCGCCGGATCCTGCTGCCTCCGTGGTCAGTCGCCGTTCGCGTCCTGCGGTGTCGAGACGTCGAGCAGGGCCGTGAGTCCGGTGATCTCGAAGAGTCGCAGCAGGGACGGCTGCGAGGCCAGCACCGAGAAGCGGCCATCGTTGGCCCGGGCCCGCTTGTAGGCGCTCACGAGCGCGCCCAGACCGGTCGAGTCGAGGAACGTGACCTTGTCCAGGTCGGCGACGACGTGCCGGGCGCCGTCGTGCAAGGCGTCGGCAAGGGCTCCGCGCAGCAGCTCGACGGTGTCGAGGTCCACCTCGCCTGCGGCGTGGACGGTGGTGTGGTCGGGGCCGACGGTGGTGGAGATGCTCAACAGCACGGCGTCACCGTCGGATGGAGGGAGAAGATCGGCGACGCGATGTCGCACCTGTGTTCCTGACGATGCCGAACCCGGGGTCTCGGGGCGTCGGATGGCGGTGAACCGGAGACGGACGTCACCTCGGGTGGCGGGCCGCGAAGTGCCTTCGGCCCGCTCACCGTACACCGGCCGGTCCCCGGTGCGGATCGTGCGTCAGGCAGGCTCGGACGGGTACGGGCGGACGTGACCCACGACCCGACCGACCCCTTCGTCCGCGTGCGCGGCGCCACCGAGAACAACCTGCGCTCCGTCGACGTCGACCTGCCGCGCGACGCGATGGTCGCCTTCACCGGTGTGTCCGGGTCCGGCAAGTCGTCGCTCGCCTTCGGCACGTTGTACGCCGAGGCGCAGCGCCGCTACTTCGAGTCGGTGGCGCCGTACGCCCGACGCCTGCTGCAGCAGGTAGGTGCGCCGCACGTGCAGGAGATCACCGGGCTGCCGCCGGCGGTGGCGCTGCAGCAGCGACGGGGAGCGCCCAGCTCGCGATCCACCGTCGGCACCCTGACGACGATGTCGAACCTGCTGCGGATGCTCTACTCCCGTGCGGGCAGCTACCCCGCCGGCGCGAACCGGCTGGCGGCGGAGGCGTTCTCGCCCAACACCGCCGGCGGAGCATGCCTGGAGTGTCACGGCCTCGGTGTGGTGCACGACGTCACCGAGGACCTGCTGGTCCCCGATCCATCGCTGAGCATCCGCGAGGGCGCGATCGCGGCCTGGCCCGGTGCCTGGCAGGGCGCCAACCTGCGCAGCATCGTGGTCGGGCTCGGCATCGACGTGGACCGGCCGTTCCGCAAGCTGGCCAAGAAGCACCGCGACTGGCTGCTGTTCACCGACGAGCAGCCGTCGGTCCTGATCAAGCCGGAGCGCGACCGGATCGACCACGGCTACTACGGCAAGTTCTGGAGTGCCCGCGCCCATGTGATGCACGTGCTGTCGGACTCGAAGAGCGAGCGGATGCGCGAGCGCGCGCTGCGCTTCGTGCAGAGCGTGCCGTGCCCCGTCTGCCACGGCGCCGGCCTTCGGCCGGAAGCCCTCGCGGTGACGTTCCGCGGCCGGTCCATCGCCGAGGTCAACGCGATGGCGTTGGCCGAGCTCGTCGACCTGCTGCGGCCGGTCGCGGAGCTGTCCGAGGCGGCGGCCACCACGTCGACGGCGGCCTCCGGGGAGGCCACCGAGGTCGCGGTCCGGATCTGCGCCGACCTCGTCGGCCGGGTCGAGGTGCTGCTCGACCTCGGGCTGGGCTACCTCAGCCTCGGCCGCAGCTCGACCACCCTCTCCCCGGGAGAGGCGCAGCGGCTGCGGATCGCGACGCAGCTGCGCTCGGGGCTGTTCGGGGTGGTCTACGTGCTCGACGAGCCATCGGCCGGTCTGCACCCCGCGGACGCCGAGCCGCTGCTGGCGGTGCTCGACCGGCTGAAGGCGTCGGGCAACTCGCTGTTCGTCGTGGAGCACGACCTGGACGTCGTACGACGTGCCGACTGGGTGGTCGAGGTCGGACCGGGCGCCGGGGAGGGCGGGGGACAGGTGCTCTACTCCGGACCGGTCGCCGGCCTGGAGTCCGTGGAGGAGTCGGCCACCAGCCGCTACCTCTTCGGCCGCGCCGAGCCGCTGCAGCACGAGCCCCGCGAGCCGCACGGCTGGCTGCACCTGCGGGGCGTCTCCCGGCACAACCTCGACGACGTGTCGGTCGACGTGCCGCTGTGCGTGCTGACCGCGGTCACGGGCGTCTCCGGCTCCGGCAAGTCGACGTTGGTGACGCAGGTCCTCGCGGAGCTGGTGCGCGGCCACCTGGGGCAGGCTCCCGACGACGCAGGGGACGAGGACGCCGGCAGCGTGGAGATCGACGTCGAGGACGCCACCGGGCTCGAGGCGTTCGACCGGCTGGTGCGGGTGGACCAGCGGCCGATCGGGCGTACGCCGCGGTCGAACCTCGCGACGTACACCGGCCTGTTCGACGCCGTTCGCAAGGTCTATGCCGCGACGGACGAGGCCCGGTCGCGGGGGTACGGCGCGGGGCGGTTCTCCTTCAACGTCGCCGAGGGGCGTTGCGAGACGTGTCAGGGGGAGGGTTTCGTCGCCGTCGAGCTGCTGTTCCTGCCGGGGACCTACGCGCCGTGCCCGACCTGCCACGGCGCGCGCTACAACGCCGCGACGCTGGAGGTGACCTACCGGGGCAAGAACGTCGCGGAGGTGCTCGCGATGCCGGTCGACGAGGCCGCCGAGTTCCTGGCCGACGTGCCTGCGGCCTCGCGCAGCCTCGAGACGCTGCGCGACGTCGGGCTGGGCTACCTGCGACTGGGCCAGCCGGCGACGGAGCTGAGCGGCGGGGAGGCGCAGCGGATCAAGCTCGCCACCGAGCTGCAGCGAGCCCGGCGCGGCCACGCGCTCTACCTGCTCGACGAGCCCACCTCCGGGCTGCACCCGGCCGACATCGCCCTGCTGCTGCGACAGCTGCACCGGCTGGTCGACGCCGGCAACACGGTGGTGCTCGTCGAGCACGACCTGGACACGATCGCCACCGCCGACTGGGTGATCGACCTGGGCCCCGGCGGCGGCGACGCGGGAGGTCGGGTGGTGGCGACCGGCAGCCCGGCCGAGGTGGCCGCCGCGAGCGGCAGCGCGACGGCGCCGTACCTGGCGCGTCGGCTGAGCAGCCCCTGACAACTCTGGCGTCACGACCCCTCCCAGGAGGGCCGCCACGCACAGACCCCGACCCCCTCAGCGCGTCACCGAGAGCGTGTCATCGGCGCATGCGAGGGGGTCGGTCGTCGGTACAGATGATTGCACTCTTGGCGCCCCGTGGCCAGGGGTGTGGGCCTTCATCTGGACTCGACCAGCACGTGGACCTGGCGCCCGAGCGCGGACGTGCGGCACGCTGGGGCACGTGCCCGATGAGCCCGAGGACTCCGCAGCGGAGCTGGCGCCCGACCACCCGCACGACCACGCGTGGCGCAAGGTCGGGCGACGCGCCGGCGACGACCTGCCGCGCTACCGGTGCGACGTGTGCGCTCAGGTCTGGCCGCCCGAGGCGGCGCCCTGACGCAGCGCCGTCACGACTGCGCGGCCATCGGGGCGTGCTGCCCGCGGAGCGACCGCGAGTCGACGGAGACGTCGGAGGACTCGCGCACGATGAGCCGGGGATGCAGGCGCAGCTCCACCGACGACGCACCGGTCCCGGCGTGCTCGCGTCCGAGCTTGGTGAGCAGCCGCTGGGCGGCCTCCCGTCCCATCTGCTCCAGCGGACTGCGTACCGATGTCAGCGGGGTGGGAAGGTCCGCGGCGATGCCGATGTCGTTGAAGCCGACCACCGCAACGTCGTGTCCCACCCGGATGCCGAGGTCGCGCAGTGCCCCCATCGCACCGATCGCGGTGATGTCGTTCACCGCGAAGATCGCGGTCGGACGTGGTGACCGGCTCATCAACCGCGTGGTGACGAGATGTCCGGACTGCGCGTCGAACCGGGAGTTCACGATCCGGTCCGAGGGCACCTCGATGCCTCGCTCCCGCAGCGCGGCCAGGCATCCGGCCGTGCGGTCGATGCCGGTGGAGGCGTAGGGCTGCCCGGCGATGATCGCGATGTCACGGTGCCCGAGGTCTGCCAGATGGTTTCCCACGAGTCGACCGCCCGCGGTGTCGTCGCAGGTGACCGACTCGTAGGGATGGTGGCGGCGGCTCACCAGGACGAACGGGACGTCACGGCCCGCCAGCTCGTCGAGGTAGGGCGCGTCGTCCTGGGCGTCGCCGAAGATCAGGCCATCGACCCCACGCTGGAGCAGCCGCTCCGCCCGCAGCCGCTGCTCGCGAGGATCGTCCATCGTGTTCGCGACGACGGTCTGGTAGTCCGCCGCCGAGGCGCGCTCGTCGATCCCCTCGTAGATGGTGCTCAGCACCACGTCGGTCAGGTGGGGCACCAGCACCCCCAGCATCCGGGTGCGGCGGGTGCGCAGGCTCGCTGCGAAGAGGTTCGGTACGTACTCCAGGCGCACCGCCACCGCGAGCACCCGCTTGGCCGTGCTGGTCTCGGGTTGGTCCCCGTTGCGGGCGCTCGACAGCACCCGCGAAGCGGTGGACAGACTCACCCCCGCTTCCCGGGCGATGTCCTTGAGCGTCACGGGCATGGTCGCTTCCTACCCCCTGGAGTCCGGTTAGGCCAAGAAATCCGTAAACCTGAGACAGCCTATTGACGTCGTGGAATCGTTTCCATAGATTCTGCGAAACGATTCCGCAAACGGTGAGGTCACATGAGCGAGAACAGTCAGGCTGCCGAGCTGGTGCGCGTCGCATGCGTCCAGATGGAACCCCACATCAACGAGAACGCCGCGAACCTGGCGCGTTCACTGGAGCTGTGCGACGAGGCGGTGCGAGGCGGAGCTCAACTGCTGGTGCTGCCGGAGCTGTGCAACTCCGGCTATGTCTTCGAGACGCGCAGCGAGGCCCGAGCCGCCGCCGAGGAGATCCCGACCGGGCCGGCGTCATCGGCGTGGATCGAGTTCTGCCGTGATCGCGGTGTCTACCTGGTGGCTGGGATCTGCGAGCGGGTCGGCGAGCAGCTGTTCAACAGCAGCATCGTGATCGGCCCCGAGGGCTACCTGGGGACCTTCCGCAAGGTCCACCTGTGGAACCGCGAGAACCTCTTCTTCGAGCCGGGTGACCTCGGCTTCCCGATCTTCCACACGCCGATCGGGCGTATCGCCACCTTCATCTGCTACGACGGCTGGTTCCCCGAGGCCTACCGCGCGTGTGCGCTCGAGGGGGCGGACATCATCTGCATCCCGACGAACTGGGTGCCGATCCCCGGACAGGCCGAGGGGTCGCCCGCGATGGCGACCGTGCTCGCCCAGGCCAACGCGCACAGCAACTCGGTCTACATCGCAGCGGCCGACCGCGTCGGCACCGAACGGGAGCAGCCGTTCAACGGGCAGAGCGTCATCGTCAGCTACACCGGCTGGCCGATGGCCGGACCCGCATCGCCCGACCAGGAAGAGATCCTCTACGCCGACCTCGACCTCGGGATGGCCCGGGTCGCGCGCAACTGGAACGACTTCAACCAACCGCTGCGCGATCGGCGCCCCGAGACCTACGGCGTCCTCACCCGCGGCGTCTGACCCCTCTTCTCTCTCCCTCACTGATCCACCCCTCACCGCCCCACCCACCTCACCGCCCCACCCAAGGAGTCAGAGCGTGAACACACACCCCCACGGGCTCGACCGCCGTTCCATGCTCAAGGCGAGCCTGCTGGGCGTCGGCGCCTTCGCAGCCCCCTCGCTGCTCTCCGCCTGCGCGCCCAAGTCAGCCGGAGGCGGTGGGGGCAAGAGCGACGGCCCGATCCGCGTCGGTGTCATCTCGCCCCTGAGCGGGGCCTGGACGGTCTACGGCAAGGCCCACTCGGCCGGCTTCCAGCTCGCCGTCGACGAGATCAACGCGGCCGGGGGAAGCCTCGGACGCAAGTGGGAGCTGGTGATCGCCGACTCGAAGACCGAGCCCCAGGTGGTGACCGAGCAGGCCAGCCGACTGGTGCGCGACGAGAACGTCGACTTCCTGGCCGGCACCTTCAGCAGCGCTGAGCGCAACGCAGCCGCTCCGGTGGCCACCCAGGCCGACAAGCTGTTGCTCTACCCCACGTTCTACGAGGGGCAGTCGCAGGACTTCTACCCGGGCGTCTGCAACCCCAACGTGTTCATGTTCGGTCCCGAGCCCTCCGAGCAGGTGTGGCCGCACATGGAGTACATCGTGAAGAAGCATGGCGGGAAGTTCTTCATGATCGGCTCGGACTACGTCTGGCCGCGGGAGACGAACCGCCTCACCAAGCAGAAGCTCGAAGAGCTCGGCGGGTCGGCCGTCGGCGAGGTCTACATCCCGTTCAACACCCCGCAGTACGGCTCGGTCCTGAGCCAGATCCGTCGCTCGGGGGCCGATGTCATCTTCCTGACGCTCACCGGCTCGGACACCGTGAACTTCCGGCGCCAGCTGGCCGCCGCCGGCATGAAGAAGGACTTCGTGGTCTGGACGGTCGACGACGAGGAGGCGGCTACCTCGGGTATCGGTCCGGACGCGACCGAGGGCGACTACGTCAGCTTCGACTACTTCTGGTCCATCGACACCGCGAACAACAAGACCTTCCGCAAGAAGGTCCAGAAGCAGTACCCCAAGGTCATCATGAACACCGTCGGTGTGGCCATGTACAACGCGGCGCACATGACCGCGATGGCGATCGAGAAGGCAGGCGAGGTCAGCACCGACGCCATCCGTACGGCGCTCGAGGGGATGACCTTCGACGGTGCTCCCCAGGGGTCGGTCACGATGCGGGCCGAGGACCACCAGGCGGTGCTGCCGTCGTACCTCGTGCAGGCCCGGCCGAACTGGACCAGCCCGGACGACATGTTCGAGGTCGTGCAGAGTGTCGACTCGGTGCAGCCGCAGGCCGCACAGTGCGACAACCTGCCGCTCAAGAAGAGCTAGTCGTCGTGGCCGGCTTCTTGTCCTTGGTCATCGACGTCGTGACCTCGACCCTGGTGCTGGCGCTGGTCTCCCTGGGACTCGCTGTGGTCTTCGGACTGGTGCGGGTCATCAACATGGGTCACGGCGCCATGCTCGCCCTCGGGGCCTACCTGACGTGGGCCCTGTCCGGCGCGGGTCTCCCGTTCCCGCTCGCCGTCGTGGCGGCCACGGCCGGGGTCGCCGTCGTGGGGCTGGTCTTCGAGGTCCTGATCATCCGGCACTTCTACGAGCAACCCTTCGAGACGCTGCTGATCTCGTGGGGCTTCTACCTCGTCGTCACCGAGCTCATCAAGATCATCTGGGGATCCACGTTGAAGAACATCCGCAATCCGATCCCGGGGACCTTCTCCCTGGGGCCGGCCGGGATCGGACGGTACGAGGCGGTGGTGTGCCTGGTCACGATCCTGCTGCTCGTCGCGATGGGGCTGGTGCTCTACCGCACCAACGTCGGCGTCCGGGTGCGGGCCATGATCCAGAACCGGGAGATGGCCTTGATGCTCGGTGTCAACGCGCCTCGGATGTACCGCGGAGTGTTCGTCGCGGGGGCGGCGATGGCCGGGATGGCCGGCGGTCTGATCGCCCCGATGTTCAGCATCGAGCCGGACATGGGGACGCTCTGGCTGGTCCGGTCCTTCTTCGTGGTGACCGTGGGCGGCCTCGGCGCCATCGTGGGTGGCACGCTGGTCGGCTCCGCCCTGATCGGGGGCGCCACGTCGATCTTCGCGCTGTTCTCCCAGCAGGTCTTCGCCCAGACGGTCGTGTTCGCGCTCGCTGTGGTCGCCCTGCGCTTCCGCCCCGTCGGCATCCTGGGGCGACGATGAAGCGCCAACCGAAGGTCGACGGAACGGACCGGACGGCCGGAGCCGTGCGGCCCGCAGCGGGGACGACGCGCGGACGGCTGACGCGGTGGGCGACCCCCGAGAACGTGGTGGCTGCGCTCGTCTTCGTGGGCCTCTTCTACGTGCCGTACGTCGTGGTCGGCTACCCGGTCTTCATCCTGCCGCAGTACATGCTCTTCGGGGTGCTGGCCCTGACGCTGTGCCTGCTCTGGGGTTTCGGCGGCATGGTGAGCTTCGGCCAGGGCGCCTTCTTCGCGGTCGGCGCCTACTCCTTCGGCATCATGGCCAAGCATCTGGACGGGCCCGCCGGCCCGTGGCTGGGCCTGTTGGTGGGGATCGCCCTCGGGGCCGCGATCGCCGGCGGCGTCGGCTACTTCCTCTTCAGTGCGAACGTCCGGGACTCCTACTTCGTCCTGGTGACGCTCGCCGTCTCGACGATCGTCTACGTCATCGCCAACTCGCAGTCCAACCTCACCGGTGGCTTCAACGGCATGTTCGTCGATCGGGCGACGATGTCGTTCGGTCTCTTCGAGGTCTCCCTCGAAGGCGACCTCGCGATGTACTACGTGGCCTTCACCGTGACACTGCTGGCCTACCTCGGGTTCCGGATGCTGCAGCGGTCTGCGTTCGGACAGGTCCTCGTGAGCATCCGGGAGAACGAGGAGCGCACCCGGGCGCTGGGCTACAACACCGCGATGTACAAGACCGTCACCTTCGCCATCTCCGGTGCGGTGGCGGCCCTCGCCGGCGGCTTCTTCGCCACCGACGCGGGGTTCGTGTCGCCCAGCCTGGGTGGTGTGCTCTTCTCCACCAGCGTCGTGGTGTGGGTCGCGGTCGGCGGTCGCGGCTACTTCATCGGTGCCCTGATCGGCGCCATCGGCATCTCGGTGCTGAGCAACGCCCTCAACTCGCTGATCCCGGAGTACTGGCAGCTGATCCTCGGAGTGCTCTTCGTGCTGGTGATCGTGTTCTTCCGGCGCGGTCTGATCGGCTCGCTCCTTCGGCTGCCCCACTACCTGCAAGGACGTCGCCATGAACGAGCTGCTTGAGGTCAGCGGCATCTCCAAGACCTTCGGAGGTGTGCGAGCCAACCACGACGTGTCCTTGAGCCTGGCCGAGTCCACGATCCGCTGCGTGGTCGGCCCGAACGGCGCCGGCAAGTCCACCTTCCTGAGCATGCTGTCGGGACACACGCGACCCGACACGGGCACGGTCGTGTTCCGCGGCAAGGACATCACGGGCTGGCCCGTCCACCGGGTGGCGAAGCTCGGCATGGTCCGGAAGTTCCAGCGGCCGTCGTTCTACCCCGATCTGACGGTGGCGGAGAACCTGACCGTGCCCGTGCTGGCGACCGGCGTACGTCGCGGGCACGTCGCTCGCACTGTGGCCGAGGTCGCCGAGCAGGTCAGCCTCGCGGACGCCCTGGACGTGCAGGCCGCTCACCTGCCGCACGGACGCACGCAGTGGCTCGAGATCGGGATGCTGGTCGCGCGCAAGGCGACCGTGATGCTGCTGGATGAGCCGACCGCCGGGATGAGCCCCGACGAGACGACCCGCACGTCGGCGCTCATCGCCCGGCTGGTGGCCGAGAACGGCGTGTCCTGCATCGTCATCGAGCACGACATGGCCTTCGTCCGGTCCCTCAACTCCGACGTCACCGTTCTGCACCTGGGCGAGGTGATCGCCGAGGGGCCGATGGCGGTCGTGGAGCGCGACGAGCAAGTGCGAGCGGTCTACCTGGGTGAGGAGCTCGAGTGATGCTTCAGGTCACGGACGTGGTCGCCGGCTACGGGCGGGGAGTGGTTCTCGACGAGATCTCCCTGTCCGTCGACGAGGGCGAGATCCTCGGCGTGCTGGGTCGCAACGGCATGGGGAAGAGCACGCTGATCCGGGTCCTGGCCGGACTGCTGAAGGTCAAGTCGGGGCACCTGCACGTGGGAGACGTCGACCTCACCCGCGCCCCGGCCCATGCGCGCACCAAGCACGGGATCGCCGTCGTACCGCAGGGGCGTGGCGTCTTCGGAGACCTCACCGTCACCGAGAACCTCAAGCTCGGGCGCCTGGCGGCCGGACAACGGGTGCGCCCAGGGCGGCTGGAGGAGGTCCTGGAGTACTTCCCGCGCCTCGCCGAGCGGCCCAAGCAGCGGGCGGGGACGATGAGCGGCGGTGAGCAGCAGATGCTGGCCATCGCACGCGCGGTGATGACCGAGCCCCGCCTGCTGCTGCTCGACGAGCCGTCGGACGGCATCATGCCCATGCTCGTGCAGCAGATCGCGGAGAACATCAAGGACATCAACCGCAAGGAGGGGCTGACGACCGTCGTGGTGGAGCAGAACGTCCCCATGGTGGCCCGGATGTCGAGCCGTTGCCTGATCCTCGAGGGTGGCCGGATCGTCGCGAACGGAGCCTTCGAGGAGCTCATGGCGAGCGGGGAAGTCGAAGCCCACCTTGGGGTCTGAGGCCAGCGACCGAAGAGCCGGCGTCGCCGTCGTCTCCACCGGCGGCACAATCGCGTCGCTGTGCGCCGAGGACGGGGAGGGCGTGACCGCCGTCCTCCCGCTCGAGGAGCTCCTGCGCCGCGCGGGCGACCACGGCTCCACGCACCTCGGGCCGGTCGTGGACCTGGCCCGGGTCAACAGCTGGAACGTCGACCCGTCGCTGATGTGGGAGGTCGCGCGCACGGTCGAGCGGCTGGCTCGACGGGAGGACGTCACCGGAATCGTGGTGACGCACGGCACCGACACGCTGGAGGAGACCGCGTTCCTGGTCGATGTGCTGGTGGACACCGACAAGCCGGTGATCTTCACCGCTGCCATGCGAGCCGCCGACGAGATGTCGCCGGACGGACCGAACAACCTGCGCTCGGCACTGACAGCCGCCGCCAGTCCCCCGCTACGGGGTCTCGGCACCCTGGTGGGTCTCGAAGGTCGGCTGCAGGCGGCTCGGTGGGCGCGCAAGTGGCACACGCACAGCACGGCTGCCTTCTCCTTCGGCGCGATGCCCGTCGCCACGCTCGATCCCGACGGCACTGTTCGGCGTACGTACGGCGACCTGCAGCGCTGGACCCTTCCCGGTGACTTCTCCGCCCTCGAGCCGCGGGCGGACGACGTACCGGTCCTGCAGGCGTACAGCGGCATGTCGGCCGCGGCGGCGCGCGGTCTCGTCGAGGCGACGTCGCCGCGTGGGCTGGTGCTGGAGGGGTTCGGACTGGGCCACGTGCCCAGCTCGGTGCGCGACCTCGTCGCGGACCTGGTGACGGCAGGCGTCGTCGTGGCGATGACGACCCGTGTCCCCACCGGCGGCACCTGGGCGGTGTATGGCGGTCCCGGCGGCGGTCTCGACCTGATGCAGCTGGGTGCTGTCGGCGCAGGCAGCCTCAGTGCCGGCAAGGCGCGACTCCTGCTCCTCGCGTGCCTCGCCGAGCGAGACCAGACATCGGCACAACAACTGTTCCTGGACGGGGTCTCCGTCCTGGGCCGAGGTGCGTGAGGACGGACCCATGACGATGACCCCGGACGTCGAGCTTGCCCGACAGCTGATCAAGATGCCGAGCACCCCGGAGAGTGGGGGAGAACCTCGCGTGGCCGAGCTGCTGGCGGACCGGTTGGACAGCGCGGGCTTCACCGTGACGGTGGACCACTACGACACCGATCACATGAATGTGGTGGCTCGATGGGGGGATCCGGAGCGTCCGGCCGTGTGCCTGTCGGGTCATCTCGACACCGTCACGGTCGTCGAGGACGAGTGGAGCACCGACCCGCACGCGGCGGCCGTCGTCGGCTCGCGCCTCTACGGTCGTGGTGCGGTGGACATGAAGACCGGCGTGGCGGCCATGGTGCTGGCGGCCGAGCAGTACGTCGCCTCGCCGCCGGCGAACGCCCTTCCCCTCGCACTGGTGCTGACGGCTCAGGAAGAGGTCGGCAGCCTCGGGGCGAGCGCCCTGACCCGCGACGACGGCCTGCTGCCCGAGAGTCGTCTCCTGGTGATCGCCGAGCCGACGTCGAACCAGCCCGTGCTCGGGCACCGCGGTGCGCTGTGGGTCGACCTCGTGTCGCACGGACGCTCGTGTCACGGCTCGACCCCCCAGCTCGGTGAGAACGCCATCGAGAAGCTGATCGAGGCGTTGGCCCGGGTGCAGGTATGGGCGGAGGAGACCGCGCCGGTGCACGAGGTGCTCGGTCGTCGGACGCTCAACATCGGACGGGTCCGTGGCGGCACGCTGCGCAACATCGTCCCCGACCTCGCCGCCGCCGAGCTGGACTTCCGCACGCCGTTCGAGGAGGACGCCGAACGCCTGCCGGACGATCTCGGCGAGCTCGTCCGGGACCTGGCGACCGTCGAGCAGGTCCTGAGCCTGCCCCCGGTCTTCACGCCCTCCGACGACCGCTGGGTGCAGCTCGTCCGGGAGGTGGCCGGACGGCAGGTCGACCTCGCGAACGGCCCGCTCGCGGCTCGGTTCTTCACCGATGCCAGCGTCCTGACCCGCGCGCTGGGCGACGTACCGACCGTGATCTGCGGGCCGGGGTCACCCGACCAGGCCCACGTCGTCGACGAGTGGTGCGAGCTCGCGGAGATCGGCACCTCCACCGCGATCTACACCGATCTGCTGCGAGCCGCTACGCAGGCGGGACCGTCCGACTGATGCCGCCGTCTGCTGACGGGCCCCTGCCGAACGATTGCTGACGAAGGGCGGCGGCTGATCAGGCCTTCTCGCAGGCGATCCCGTCGTTGTCCCGGTCCAGGGTGCCGTTGTGGCTGTCGGCCCGGTTGTAGGCGTCGGTGTTGCGGTAGAAGTTCCTGACCGGGGTGCCGGAGGTGCGGTCGCGCGCGTTGCGACGACCGACGCCGTGCGGCCACTTCTGGTGCAGCTTCGTGCAGTTGTCGTGGATGCCGGTGGAGTGGGCCAGGGCTGGCGACACCGTGACAGTGCCGCCGAGCGAGGCGGTGAGGCCGACAGCGGCGATGGCGACGACGATCTTGCGGACGTTCATGGTTCCCCCGATGAGTACGTGAATGTTCAGCGGACAGTAGCCGCACGCGAGCCGGGCTGTTCGTGGAATGCGGCAACTGCCACCGCAGGCCCTCTCAACGGCCGGCGACGATGACGCCCGCGTCGGAAGCCTGGTGAGCGAGCACCCGCTTCCGCAACCCGGGTGGGTGAGGGGGCCTGACGTGCGGAGCCCGGTGGGCGATAGTGGGGCAGGTAGTCAGCTCCGGGGTGGAGGGGTAGCGCGATGGTCGAGCGAGTCACAGCTCGGTCCGGCATCGTCGGCCGCGGCCCGGTCCTCGCCACCTGTACGTCGGCCCTGGTGGCCGCCCGGTCCGGCAGCGGCGGCCTGGTGCTGCTGGCCGGTGAGCCCGGTATCGGCAAGACGACCGTCCTCCAGGCCGTGGCCGCCCAGGCACGCTCGGACGGCTTCGTCGTCGCCTGGGCCGCGTGCGTGGAGGATGACGCGGTGCCCGCGTTCTGGCCGGTCGTCAGCCTGCTGGCGGGTATCGGTCACCCGGAGACGTCCGCGGCCGCGGAGGAGCTGCGAGGGGACGCGCAGGGCAGCCTCGGGGAGCACCGATTCGTGCTCTTCGAACGGGTCGCCTCGGCGCTGAGGGTCGCGGCGGCGACCCGGCCGCTGGCGCTGGTGGTCGACGACCTCCAGTGGGCCGACCCCTCCTCGGTCCGCCTGCTCGCCTTCGTGGTCAAGCAGATCCGCACGGCTCCTGTGCTCGTGGTCGGCAGCTATCGCGACACCGAGGTCGGAACCGACCACCCACTGTGGAACCTGCTGGCGGAGCCCGGCTCCAGCGGCGAGACGCTCACCCTGGCGGGTCTCGGCACCGACGACGTCGCCGCCCTGCTCGGAGCTGTGCGTGGTGCGGGCGCGGGGGCGGGAGCGGACAGCATCCGTCACCACACCGGCGGCAACCCGTTCTTCGTCCTGAACGTCGCCCGGCTGCTCGAGGCCGAGGGGCACGACCTGACCTCAGGCAGACCGCTCCCGCTGCCGACCGGCGTACGCGCGGTGCTCGACCGGCGACTGGCCCGGCTCTCCCAGCGCTGCCACGAGCTGCTGGGCGCGGCCGCCGTCATCGGGCACCGCTTCGACGTGGCTCTGCTGACCGAGGTGAGCGGGATCCCGGCCGACGTCGTCGCCGGGCTGCTGGAGGAGTCAGCCAGGTCGAGGCTGACCCAGCCCGTCGGCGGGGCCGAGCACGAGTTCGCGCACGCCCTGGTCCGCGCCACCCTTACCGCGCAGCTCGCAGCCCGGCAGCGCGAGGCCCTCCACAGCAGGGTGGCCGACGCGCTGAGCGGCCGTCGCGGCGCGGAGGACGTGCGCTGGGCGGCCATCGCGCACCACGCGCTGAGCGCTGGGCCCGAGAATGCGGCCACGCGCGGGGTCCCGGCCGCGGAGCGCGCCGCCCGGCACGCGATGGCGGCGCGGGCCTTCGAGGCAGCCGCCGAGCAGCTCCGGCGGGCCGTCGCCGCGACTGCCGAGCCCGAGCAGAAGGCGCACCTGCTGCTTGGGCTGGGCGACGCGCACCTGCACGGCGGTGATTGGCAGGCGGCGGGCGACGCCTTCTCAAGGGTCGCCGACCTCGCTCGCGACCTCGGTCGCGCCGACCTGCTGGCCCGGGCCGCGCTGGGCGTCGGGTCCGACCCCGGCGGCTTCGAGGTGCGGCTCGGGGACCACCGTCAGCTGGGCCTGCTCGAGGAGGCGCTGGCCCTGCTCGGCGTCGACCACCCCGAGCTGCGCTCTCGCCTGCTTGCGCGGCGCTCGGTCGCCGCGACCAACCTCTCCTCACCGGCAGACCGGCGGCAGTGGAGCGACGAGGCCGTGCGGGTCGCCCGGGAGACCGGCGACGGGCCCACCTTGGCCCACGCTTTGAGCGCCTGGTGCGACGTGCAGTCGGGGCCGGCGCACACCGAGGCCCGGCTGGACGCCACGGCGCAGATGCTCGCCATCGCGGAGTCGACAGGCGACCGGCAGGTGGCCCTGACCGCGAGGCGCTTCCGCGTGGTGGCGCTGCTCGAGCTCGGGTCGCCCGAGGTGCACCAGGAGATCGAGCGCTTCGCGGCGATCGCCGAGCAGCTCGGGTCGCCGCTCTACCGGTGGTACGTCCCGCTCTTCCACGGCATGCAGGCCCTGCTCCGCGGCGACCTGGACGAAGCCGAGCGTCTCTCCGCCCAGGCGGCGACGCTGGGCGCCGAGGCGGGCAGCGACAACGCCGAGATGCTCAGCGGCACGCTCACCGCAGCGATCATGATGGAACGTGGCCGGGTCACCGAGCTGCTGGCGGAGTTCGAGACCCTGCTGGCCGAGCAGGCCTGGATGCGCGAGCTGCCCATCGCTCTGGCGCTCGCGCCCCTGATGGAGCTCCTCGCAGGCCGTCCCGACCAGGCGCGCGCCAAGCTGCGGCTGCTGGCCGCCGGTCGCTTCGACGTGGTGCCTGTCGACAGCGAGTGGCTCTCGACGCTCGCCGGTATTCACCTGTCGGTGCTCGTGACCAAGGAGACGCTCAGCGCCGCAGTGATGTATGAGCTCCTTCTCCCACACGCCGGCCGGATGGTCGTGGACGGCATCGCGGCCTCGTGCCTGGACCCGGTCAACTACCTGCTCGGTCGTCTTGCGCTGCTGCTCGGTCGGTGCGACGAGGCCGTCGAGCACCTGGAGGCCGCCGTCGCCCAGACCAGCGTCCTGGGCGCCCCGCTGCTCGAGGCGCACGCCCATCATGCCCTCGGGTCGGCGCTCGCGGCCGTCGACCCGGAGCGGGCCGGGACTCTGCGCACAGCCGCGGAGGAGGTGCTTCGGGCAGCGGGTGCGGCGCCGTCGGTCCTCCTCGGTGCGATGACGTCCGGCACGCCCGGAGCTCCCGGTGCGCTCGGCACGCAGGCGCCGGACCAGGCCGGCGCCCGACGCCAGGGGGTGTTCCGCCGCGACGGCGCCCTGTGGGAGCTGACCTTCGAGGGGGCAACCGTGCGGCTGGCCGACGCCAAGGGTCTGCACGACCTGCGTTACCTGCTCTCCCACCCAGGCTCGCTGGTCCCGGCCTCGGCCCTGCGCCAGGCCGACGATCCGGGGGCGGGGCCGGCCAGCCGCGGGGTGGACCTGCTCGACGACCAGGCCCGCGCGGCGTACCGCAGGCGCCTCGAGGAGCTCGACGCCGACCTCGACGACGCCGTCCTCACCCAGGACGACGAGCGCGCGGCCCGGGCGCAGGAGGAGCGAGCCGCCCTCGTCGCCGAGCTCAGCGCTGCCGCCGGCCTGGGCGGCCGGGACCGCCGGATGGGCGACGACGTCGACCGGGCCCGCAAGAGCGTCACGATGCGGATCCGCAACGCGATCTCCCGGATCGACCGGGTGCATCCAATATTGGGGCGGCACCTGTCCTTGGCCGTGCGCACCGGCGCGCTCTGCAGCTACGAGCCGGACCAGGGCGTCGACTGGACCGTGTGACGACGTCACGCAAGTTGTGACGCCTTCTGGTCAGAGCCGCCCGTCGGGGGCGACCGGACGCTGAGGAGTCACCATGACCACCACGCAGACCCGCACTGACCAGGAGCAGAGGGTGTGCGGCCAGTTCTTCGCCGGCCTCGGCTCCCTGGGAGTCGTCATCCACGTCGCCCATGAGCTGCTCAGCCCCAGCCAGGACGGCATGTCCGGGGCCCAGATCGCGATTCTGGTGGCCGTCGTGCTGGCCACGGTCGCCACCACCGCGGCGTGGTACCGCCTCGGCCGCGCGACCCGGCGGATCTTCGCAGTCGTGCTGGGCCTCGCCTGGGCCTTCGCAGCGAGCGAGCACGTGATCGGAATCGTCGAAGGCCGGGGCACCTGGCTCGACGGCACCGGCGTGCTGGCGGTCCTGGGCGGCGTCGCACTGGTCTTCGCCGCGTACTACGACTTCCACCGCCCGCTGGACGGTGCGCTGTGACCGCCGTCGAGGAGCGCGAGTCGCACGACGCGCCGTCGGCCGAGGACCTGGGCGCGCAGGTCGAGGGCTTCGCCTTCCGGCTGCTCGGGTCGGCCGTCGCGATGATGGACCTCGCGACCATCAGGATCGGCAAGGACCTCGGGCTCTACGACGCGCTGGTCGAGCAGGGGCCGACCACCTCGGCCGGACTGGCCGGGCTGTGCCAGGTCGACGAGCGCTATGCACGCGAGTGGCTGGAGCAGCAGGCCGTGACCGGCATCCTCGAGGTCGCCGACCTCGGCGCCGCCGCGAGGGAGCGGCGCTACTCGCTACCGGTGGCGCATGCGGCCGTCCTGGTCGACCGCACCTCGCCGGCGTACCTGGGGGCGCTCGGCAACGTGACCGACATGACGCTGGTGATGGGAGCGCTCGTCCAGTCCTTCCGCGACGGCTCCGGGGTCCCGTGGGCGCAGTACGGCGACGGCGCCCGCACGATGCAGGCGGAGCTCAACCGCCCCGGTTACCTCACGGCGCTGGCGCAGGAGTGGTTGCCGGCGATGCCCGACATCGAGCTGCGGCTCCGCTCGGGTGGTCCGGCCCGGGTGGCCGACGTGGCCTGTGGCACCGGCTGGTCATCAATCGCCTTCGCCCTGGCCTATCCCGACGTGGTGGTGGACGGCTTCGACGCCGACGACGCCTCCATCGCCGATGCCCGGCGCAACGCGGCCGAAGCAGGGGTCGGCGACCGGGTGCACTTCGAGGTCCGGGACGCCGTCGAGCCAGGGCTGCCCGAGGGTGCCTACGACCTGGTGGCCGCCTTCGAGTGCATCCACGACCTGTCGCGGCCGGTGGAGACCCTGAGCGCCATGCGACGTCTCGCTCGCGACGACGGCTTCGTCCTGGTCGCGGACAACGCGGTCGACGAGGCCTTCACCGCCCCGGGCAGCGAGATCGACCGGCTGATCTACGGCAGCAGTGTGCTGGTGTGCCTGCCGACCGGCCGGGCGCACGCGCACTCCGCGGAGACCGGCGCGGTCATGCGGCCCTCCGTGTTCGACGCCTACGCCCGCGCGGCCGGCTTCACGACGGTCGAGGTGGCCGATGTGCCCCACCCGTTCTGGCGGTTCTACCGGCCTGCCTGAGCAATCACCGCTCGGGCGTCGACGTAGGCATGTGATCGTCTCGCGAGTGCCTACGGGACCAGGAGCAGAATGGCCTCTGATCAGCGTTCCCGCTGGTCAGAGGCCGTTCTGGTGTGGTGGGCGATACTGGGTTTGAACCAGTGACCTCTTCCGTGTCAAGGAAGCGCGCTACCACTGCGCCAATCGCCCGTTGGTCGGATCCACTGGTGGAACCGAGCAATCGAGGTGGAGACGGGATTTGAACCCGTGTAGACGGATTTGCAGTCCGTTGCCTCGCCTCTCGGCCACTCCACCAAGGAGCTGCACCATCTTCTCCGAGCGGACGACGAGGCTCGAACTCGCGACCTCAACCTTGGCAAGGTTGCGCTCTACCAACTGAGCTACGTCCGCTTGCGACAACCGGCCCGGAGTGACCCGAACCGGCATGCGTGAGAACTTTATAGGACATCGCCGGGATGGCAAATCCGGGCCCTACGCTGCGTGTTCGCGCCGCCTCGCGCAACTAGGCTCGACCCATGCATGCGTGGGTGAACGGCCAGCTCCTCGACGACCCGACGGCACCGGCGGTGACCGTCAGTGACCACGGCATGACCGTGGGGGACGGGGTGTTCGAGGCGGTTAAGGTCGTCGACGGCACGCCGTTCGCGCTGACGCGCCATCTGCAGCGCCTGGCGCGCTCGGCCGAGGGGCTCGGACTGCCGCCGATCGACGAGGACGTCGTACGACGCGGGGTGCAGGCCGTGCTCGCGCAGGAGCACCTGCCGCTCGGCCGGCTGCGGATCACCTACACCGGCGGCATCGCGCCACTCGGCTCGGGTCGCGGCGACAGCCCGCCGACGCTGGTCGTGGTGGCCGACGTGCTGCAGGAGTCGGCGCCGTCCACGAGCGTCGTCACCGTGCCGTGGCCGCGCAACGAGCGGGGAGCGCTCGCGGGGCTCAAGACCACGTCGTACGCCGAGAACGTCGTCGCCCTGGCCTACGCCCACGAGCGCGGCGCCACCGAGGCGGTCTTCGCCAACCTCGCCGGCCATCTGTGCGAGGGCACCGGGTCCAACGTCTTCTACGTCGTCGGCGGCGAGCTGCGGACGCCGTCGCTGGCGTCCGGCTGCCTGGCCGGCATCACGCGCGCCCTCCTGCTGGAGTGGTACGGCGGCCGCGAGGTCGACGAGCCGGTCGAGGTGCTCGGCACGGCCGACGAGGTGTTCCTGGTCTCCACGACCCGTGACGTGCAGGCGGTCACCCGGGTCAACGACCGTGAGCTCGCGCCGGGGCCGGTCACGGAGCGGTGTCGCGCGACCTGGGCGGAGCGCGAGGCCGAGCACGCCGACCCGTAGGACGCGAGGTCCCGAGCGCGCAGGCGTCAGGGGGTCGCGGCGCGCTGCCGCTCGCGGTAGGCCGCGACGTGCAGCCGGTTGCCGCACGTGCGGGCGTCGCAGTAGCGCTTGGAGCGGTTGCGGGAGAGGTCGACGAGGACCTGGTCGCAGTCCGGGGCCTCGCAGCGGCGCAGGCGCTCGCGCTCGCCGGCGGCGAGGACCTGCGCGAACGCCATACCGCAGTCGACGGTGAGGTGCTCGGCGACCGAGGCGCCCGGCACGAAGTAGTGGATGTGCCAGTCGTAGCCGTCGTGCGCCGTCAGCCGCGGTGTGACGCCCGCCTGCGAGACCAGGGCGTTGACGGCCGCGGCCGCGGCCGCGTCGTCGGGGCTGTCGAAGACGGCGGAGACGGCCTTGCGCAGGGCGAGGATCGCCTGCAGGTCGTGGACGGTGAGGTCGGAGACCTCGCTGATGTCGTGGCGCTGCACGAAGGCCTGCAGGTCGTCGAGATCGGTGAGCTGGTCGGCGGTGCCGCTCGGGCCGGGAGAAGGCGCGGTGTTGACCAGGTCGACGAGACAGTCCAGGGAGCGCTCGATGTCGTGGCTGAACGGCACGGTCGAGCCTCCTGGCTACCGGGAGCGCTGCTCCTGACGGAGTGGCGAAGCGGGTGGATCGTCGAGCGGTGAGTCGTTGGACCTCCCAGGCCAACCCTAACCGTGCGCTCGACGACCTCCGCGTCCTCGGTGACTAGCTGGGGTGACTCTCAGGCAGCCTCGGCGGCCTGCAGGATCGCGTGGATCGTCTGGTCCAGGTCCATCTGCTCGGACTCGGCGCCGATCTCGACTGCCTGGGTCATCCGCTCCACGAAGCTGGCCAGGTCGTTGGTGCGGGCCTGCACGAGCGCCTCGCCGTCGGGGGAGCACAGCTCGATGATCACCACGGCGCGGCCGCTGGAGTCGAGGCAGGGCCAGACGTGGACGTCTCCGTCGCCGGTGGGCTCGTAGAGGCCGCCGATGAGCAGGTCGCGACCGAAGGTCCACCGCACCTGGTTGGCGCCGGTCATGAAGACGGTGGTGACGGCGTACGGGTCGCGCGGGTCGTAGTGCAGCTCGGCCTCGAGCGGGGTCACGCCCCCGGTCGGGTCGATCAGCTCCAAGGTGACGGGCTGCGTCACCGTGAGCGGTGCGGTGTTCATCGAGTAGTCCATGGTCTTGCCTTTCTCCCAGTAGTCCCCTCCGGACTCGGCACTGGGACGGTGAGGGTTTAGCCCCATGACGTAAAACAAAACAGAAACTTCAACTTTTTGGGCCGACGTCGCAGGTCAGCGCCCCGAAGTGTCCGTTTCTGCCCCGATTTGAGCGTGGCTGACCGAACGGCCATTTCGTGGCAGCCGAACGGCCTTCTGAGACGCCGGTGAAGCCCCCGGAGCACCTCGGTGAGCCGGCCCGGACGGATGCGCTACTGTTTCCGGCGCACCTCTCGAGGTGCCTCCCGGGCGATTGGCGCAGTGGTAGCGCGCTTCGTTCACACCGAAGAGGTCACTGGTTCGAACCCAGTATCGCCCACCGGAAACCACCCAGGCCCGAGGCCGGTCCCCTCCGTGGGACCGGCCTCGTGCCGTCCGGGGCGGACGGCCGCGGTGGATGACGGGGTTGCGACCCGGGCGCGATTCGGGCGATGCCGGGATGTTTCGAGCGGCGAAGGCTACGGTCGACGCATGGCAGCCCGCCGTACGACGACCAGCGCTGACGCCACCCGCGGCCCCGGACGGACCGGCGGAGGGCATCACGCCTTCACCGACCTGGCCCTCTGGATGACCGGCTTCGGCGTCCTGGTCGGCATCGCCTTCCCGTTCGCGATCGTGCCGCTGGGGGTGTCGGCTGCCGACGTCGTCCGGCCGGGCTTCTTCGCCGCGACGATCGTGGCGGGCATCTGCCTGGCGGCAGTGAACTTCTGGTTGGCCGCCCGGGTGGTGGGCAGTCGGCTGACGGTGCTCTCCACGCAGATGCGCCACGTCGGCCGCGTCCTGCAGGAGGCGACGTACACCGGTGACTGGAGCCTGTGCGAGGCCGACGACTGCAAGCTGCCGGTCGAGACCGAGGACGACTTCGGGGAGGCGAGCAAGGCCTTCAACACCCTCGTCGACGCCCTGTCGGCCGCACGGGCCGTGGAGCAGCAGCAGGCCGTCTTCAACGCCGACCTGGCGCGGCACCTCGAGGTCACCTCGCTGTCCCGGGCGGCGCTGACCGGCCTGATCCGCGTCGCGGGCGCCGACGCCGGCGCGCTCTTCCTCGTTCGGGACGGGGAGCTGCACCTGGAGAGCACCGAGCGGCTGCGTCCCGAGAACCTCAGCACCAACGGCGCCCTGCTCTCGGCCTGGGACCACGACCGTTCCTGGGTGATGCCGGTGCCCGAGTCGGTCCAGATCGACACCACGGTGCTGTCCTTCCGGCCCCAGGCCGTGGTGGTGCTGCCGCTGCGCTTCAGCGGGGTGCCGATCGGTCTGGTGGTGACCGCGTTCGCGACGACGCCGTCGCCGGAGAGCCAGCGCCTGATGGACAACCTGGCCGACTCGACCGCCGTCGCACTCAACAACGCCCTGGCCCACCAGCGCTACCAGGAGCTGGCCGCGCTCGACCCGCTCACCGGCGTCTACAACCACCGCTTCGGCATGCAGCGGCTCAACGAGGAGTGGGGCCGGGCCGTGCGCGAGGACGGTGCCCTCGGGTTGCTGGCCATGGACCTCGACCACTTCAAGGCGGTCAACGACACCTACGGCCACCTCGCCGGGGACCGCGTCCTCAGGGGACTCACCACGGTCGCGCGTTCGGTGCTGCGGGAGGGCGACATGCTGGTGCGCACCGGCGGCGAGGAGTTCCTGGTGATCCTTCCAGGGGCCGGCGACGAGGACCTGCGCGACGTCGGCGAGCGGATGCGTCGCGCCGTGTCCGAGCTCGCGGTCGAGGTCGGGCAAGGCACCATCTCGGTGACGGTCAGCATCGGCTCCGCCGGTCGGCCGCAGGTCGGGTGCGAGAGTCCCGAGCAGCTCTACGCGATCGCCGACGAGGCGCTCTACGCCGCCAAGCACAACGGCCGCGACCAGGTGGTCAGCGCGACGGCGCGGACACGCGTGGCCTGACGCCCCGTCCCCGACCTACCTGGACCTGCGGCAAACCCGGGCGCGGACTGCGCGCCAGCGCGGATACGATCGGTCGGTCCGGACTCCTGCGTACGACGAGGTGCCGCGACGTCCCCCGCCGCCGCACAGAGGAGAGGTCCGTGTCCGAGATCAAGGTCACCGTCGTGAACGCCGAGCCCGGCGAGCGCGCGGTGACGACGGGCACCAAGGCCTGGGAGCTGTTCGCCGAGCGGCCCACCGTGATCGCTGCGCGGGTCGGGGGAGTGCTGCGGGACCTGGCCCACGAGCTGGCCGACGGCGACGAGGTCGAAAGCGTCGAGATCGACTCCGCCGACGGTCGCGACATCCTGCGGCACTCGACCGCGCACGTGATGGCCCAGGCCGTGCAGGAGCTCTTCCCCGAGGCCAAGCTGGGGATCGGCCCGCCGATCACCGACGGCTTCTACTACGACTTCGACGTGCCGACCCCGTTCCAGCCCGCCGACCTCGAGAAGATCGAGACCCGGATGCGCAAGATCATCAAGGAGGGGCAGCGCTTCTCCCGCCGCCCGGTCTCCGACGGCGACGCCCTGTCCGAGCTGGCCGAGGAGCCCTACAAGGTCGAGCTGATCGGCCTCAAGGGCGGTCCGGCCGACGCGTCCGAGGCCGCCGAGGGCGCGAGCGTCGAGGTGGGCGCCGGCGAGCTGACCATCTACGACAACATCCGGCGCAACGGCGACGTCGCCTGGAGCGACCTGTGCCGCGGCCCGCACCTGCCCACGACCAAGCGGATCCCGGCCTTCACGCTGATGCGGTCCGCGGCGGCGTACTGGCGAGGCAACGAGAAGAACAAGCAGCTGCAGCGCATCTACGGCACCGCCTGGGAGTCCAAGGAGGCGCTCGAGGCGCACCTGCACCGGATCGAGGAGGCCGAGCGCCGCGACCACCGCAAGCTCGGACGCGACCTCGACCTGTTCTCGTTCCCCGACGAGATCGGCTCCGGCCTGCCGGTCTTCCACCCCAAGGGCGGGGTGATCAAGCGGGAGATGGAGGACTACGTCCGCCGGCGGCACATCGAGGAGGGCTTCGACTACGTCGGCACCCCCCACATCGCCAAGGAGGGCCTCTTCTACACCTCCGGCCACCTGCCGTACTACGGCGAGGGCATGTTCCCCCCGCTCGACGTGGACGGCATGGACTACCGCCTCAAGGCGATGAACTGCCCGATGCACAACCTGATCTTCCGGTCGCGTCAGCGGTCCTACCGCGAGCTGCCGCTGCGGCTGTTCGAGTTCGGGTCGGTCTACCGGCACGAGAAGTCCGGCGTGGTGCACGGACTGACCCGGGTGCGCGGCTTCGCCCAGGACGACTCGCACTCCTACGTCACCAAGGAGCAGGCGCCCGCGGAGATCAAGCACCTGCTGGACTTCTGCCTGGGCCTCTTCCGCGACTTCGGGCTCGACGACTTCTACCTCGAGCTGTCCACCCGCGACGACGCCAAGCCCGACAAGTTCATCGGCTCCGACGAGGACTGGGCCGAGGCGACCGCGGTCCTGGAGAAGGTGGCCACCGACTCCGGCCTGGAGCTGGTCCCGGACCCCGGCGGGGCGGCCTACTACGGCCCGAAGATCTCCGTGCAGGCCCGCGACGCCATCGGCCGCACCTGGCAGATGTCGACCATCCAGTACGACTTCAACCAGCCGTCGGCGGACCGCTTCGCGCTGGAGTACCAGGCTGCCGACGGCTCCCGCCAGCAGCCGGTGATGATCCACTCCGCGAAGTTCGGGTCGATCGAGCGGTTCATCGGGGTGCTCGTCGAGCACTACGCCGGCGCCTTCCCGCCCTGGCTCGCACCCGTGCAGGTGCAGGCGATCCCGATCGCGGAGCGGCACAACGACTACCTCTACGACGTCGCGCGGAGGCTCAAGGCCGCGGGGATCCGGGTCGAGGTGGACCACTCCGACGACCGGATGCAGAAGAAGATCCGCAACGCCCAGCTGCAGAAGGTGCCGTTCATGATGATCGCCGGAGACAACGACCTCGAGGCCGGCGCGGTGTCCTTCCGCTACCGCGACGGCCACCAGGACAACGGCGTCTCGGTCGACGACGCCATCGCCCGCGTGGTCGACGCCGTGCAGCGTCGCGTGCAGGTATGACGGCGCGCGACGACGCGGACGTCGTACACCAGGACGGCGTCGGGGAGGCCGACGACCTCGACCGGCTCTGGACCCCGCACCGGATGGCCTACATCAAGGGCGAGAACAAGCCGACGGACGCGACCTCGGGGGAGTGCCCGTTCTGCCGGATCCCGACGCTCGACGACCGGGAGGGGCTGGTCGTGCACCGTGGCGAGGCGACCTTCGTGGTGCTGAACCTCTACCCCTACAGCCCCGGTCACCTGATGGTGTGTCCCTACCGGCACGTCGCGGACTACACCGAGCTCGACGCCGCGGAGACCGCCGAGGTCGCGGCCTTCACCCAGAGCGCGATGCGGGTACTCCGGGCCACCAGCGGTGCCCACGGCTTCAACCTCGGGATGAACCAGGGGGCCGTCGCCGGCGCCGGGATCGCCGCGCACCTGCACCAGCACGTCGTCCCGCGCTGGGGCGGCGACCAGAACTTCATGCCGATCATCGGGCGGACCAAGACGCTGCCGCAGCTGCTCACCGACACCCGCGACCTCCTCGCGGACGCGTGGGGCCAGGAGAACTAGCCATGCTCGAACGCTTCCGTGCCTTCTGGACGAAGGTCTTCTCGCCCGTCGCCCGCGGCCTGCTCAAGCTCGGGGTGAGCCCCGACGCCGTCACCCTGGTCGGCACCCTGGGCGTGTGCTTCGGCGCGCTCGCCTTCTTCCCCCGCGGGCAGCTGCTCGTCGGGGTCCTGGTCATCACGGCCTTCGTGTTCTCCGACCTCGTCGACGGCCACATGGCGCGGCTGTCCGGGACGTCGTCGAAGTGGGGCGCCTTCCTCGACTCCACCCTGGACCGCTTCGGCGACGCCGCGATCTTCGTCGGCCTGACCCTCTACTACATGGGACCGGGCGACTCCGACCTCCTCGCCGGGCTGACGATCTACTGCCTGGTCATGGGCTCGGTGACCTCCTACGCCCGCGCCCGCGCGGAGTCGCTGGGCTTCCAGGCCAAGGGCGGCATCGCCGAGCGCGCCGACCGGCTGGTCGCGATCCTGGTGATGACCGGCCTCGCCGCGCTGCTGGACCTGATGTTCCTCATCCCGCTCACGCTCGCGGTCCTCGCGATCGCCAGCACCGTCACGGTGATCCAGCGGGTGCTGCGGGTCCGCACCCAGGCCCGGGTCGCCGAGGCCTGATGGCCCGCGGTGGCGTCCTGCGCCGGCTCACCGGTGGGCTGACGACGCTCGCCTACCTCGCCGGCTGGCGGCTGGTGCGGCTGCTGCCCGAGCGGCAGGCCCACGCGCTGTTCCGGAGGATCGCCGACGTCATGGTCCTCGCGCGGCGGCAGGAGCGTCGAGCGGCTGCGCTCCAACCTGCAGCACGTGCGACCTGAGCTCGACGAGGCCGCGCTCGACGACCTGACCCGTGAGGCGGTGCGGTCCTACCTGCGCTACTGGTGCGAGTCGTTCCGCCTGCCCGCCTGGCCGGTGGCGGACGTCGTACGGCGCACGCGGACGGTGGGCGAGCACCACGTGCGCGACGCCCACGCGCAGGGCCGCGGGGTCGTCGTACCCCTGCCGCACATGGGCAACTGGGACTGGGCCGGCACCTGGGCGTGCGCCACCGGGATGCCGCTCGCGACCGTCGCGGAGCGCCTGCAGCCGGAGCGGCTGTACGACGAGTTCGTGGCCTACCGCAACACCCTCGGCATGGAGATCCTGCCGCTCACCGGTGGCGACGCCACACTGCCGCGCCTCGAGGAGTGGGTGCGCGACGGGGGACTGGTGTGCCTGCTCGCCGACCGCGACCTCTCGCGCACGAGCGTCGAGGTGGACCTGCTCGGTGAGCGGGCCCGGATGCCCCGGGGCCCGGCACTGCTGGCCCGGCGCACCGGCGCACCGCTGGTGCCGGTGACCCTGCACTACACCGGCGCCGACATGACCGTCACCTTCCACCCGCCGGTGCCGCACGCCGAGGGCGACGCCGGACTCGTCGCGATGATGCAGGGCGTGGCCGACGCGTTCACCTCCGCGATCCGGGAGCACCCGCAGGACTGGCACATGATGCAGCGCGTGTTCGCCGCCGACCTGGAGGAGCGGCCGTGAGGGTGGGCCTCGTCTGCCCCTACTCCCTCGACGTCCCCGGCGGCGTGCAGAACCACGTCAAGGACCTGGCCGAGGCGCTGATCGCACGCGGCCACCACGTGTCGGTGCTGGCGCCGAGCGAGAGCGACGACCTGCCGCCGTACGTCGTGGCGGCGGGGGGCGCCGTGCCGGTGCCCTACAACGGCTCGGTCGCGCGGCTGTCGTTCGGGCCGGTGACGGCCGGGCGCACACGTCGGTGGCTGCGCGACGGCGACTTCGACGTGCTGCACCTGCACGAGCCGGCGACCCCGAGCCTCTCGCTGCTCGCGCTGTGGGCGGCCGAGTGCCCGGTGGTGGCGACCTTCCACACCTCCAACGACCGGTCCCGGGCGCTGTCGGCCTCGGCGGCCGTCCTGCGTCCGTCGCTGGAGAAGATCGACGCGCGGATCGCGGTGTCGGAGTATGCCCGCGGCACCCAGGTGACCCACGTCGGCGGTGAGCCCGTGATCATCCCCAACGGGCTGTACGTCGACCGGTTCGCGTCCGCGGACCCCCGCCCGGAGTGGCGCGGCAAGGGCGGAACCGTCGCGTTCGTCGGTCGGCTGGGGGAGCCGCGCAAGGGCTTCCCGCTGCTGGCCGAGGCGTTCGGCCACGTCGCGGCGAGCCGCCCCGGGCTGCGGCTGCTCGTCGTGGGCGGGGGAGACATCGGACGAGGCGCGCGAGCTGCTGCCACCGGCGGTGCGCGACCAGGTGACGTTCCTGGGACGCGCGTCCGACGAGGACAAGGCCGCCGCGCTGCGCACCGCCGACGTCTACGTCGCTCCGAACACCGGCGGCGAGAGCTTCGGCATCGTGCTGGTGGAGGCGATGGCGGCCGGGGCGACGGTGCTCGCCAGCGACATCCCGGCGTTCCGACGGGTGCTCGAGGACGGTCGGTGCGGGGCGCTGTTCGCCGCCGGGGACGCCGACGGTCTCGCGGGCGAGCTGGCCCGGCTGCTCGGCGACGCCGACCGGCGTGGCGTGCTGGATGCGGCGGCCGCTGCCGTCGTACGCCGCTATGACTGGGGCACGGTCGCGGAACAGGTGCTGCAGGTCTACGAGACCGTCGCGAACTACCAGGGTGGGGGCTGAGGAGCATGGGCGTGTCCGTGCCGCTCGTCGTGTCCGTGCTCGTCGTCGTGGTGGTGCTCGTCGTGGTCGGGCTGTGGCTGTCCTGGACCGCCAACCGGCTCGACCGGATGCACCACCGCATCGAGGTCTCGCGCGCCACCCTCGACGTCGCGCTGATGCGGCGCTCGGGTGCGACCCTGGAGCTGGCCTCGTCAGACGTGCTCGACCCGTCGAGCCGATTGGTGCTGCTCGATGCGGCGTCGGCGGCTCGCAGCGCCGAGCCGGAGGAGTTCGAGACGGTCGAGTCGGCGCTCTCGGAGGCGCTGCGTGCGGTGTTCGCGAGCCCGGAGGACGTCGAGGTGCTGCGCCGACGACGACGACGTCGCGCCGCTGCTGCACGAGCTCGGGGTGGACTGCGCCAAGGTCGAGCTGGCACGGCGCTTCCACAACGACGCCGTCGTCAACGCCCGGGCGCTCCGCTCGCGACGCCGGGTGCGCCTGCTCCGGCTGGCGGGCCGGGCGGCCGAGCTGCGCACGGTCGACCTCGACGACGGGCCCCCGCCGGCGCTGATCGCGGTGTGAGCGGTCGGGCCGGGGGCCCGGCGCGCCAGGTCGGAGACGTAGGCTGGGGGCCACACCACCCACCTCTCGGGCATGTTCGGCGTGCCCGCAGCACAGCACTGACAGGTTGAGACTCGTGACGAACCAGGACACCGGCACAGCGGGCGTGAAGCGCGGCATGGCGGAGATGCTCAAGGGCGGCGTGATCATGGACGTGGTCACCGCCGAGCAGGCGAAGATCGCGGAGGACGCGGGCGCGGTCGCCGTGATGGCGCTCGAGCGGGTCCCCGCCGACATCCGCGCCCAGGGCGGGGTCTCCCGGATGAGCGACCCCGACATGATCCAGGGCATCATCGATCAGGTCTCCATCCCCGTGATGGCCAAGGCCCGGATCGGCCACTTCGCCGAGGCGCAGGTGCTGCAGAGCCTCGGGGTCGACTACATCGACGAGTCCGAGGTGCTGACCCCGGCCGACTACGCGCACCACATCGACAAGTCCGCCTTCACGGTCCCCTTCGTGTGCGGTGCCACCAACCTCGGCGAGGCGCTGCGGCGGATCACCGAGGGCGCGGCGATGATCCGCTCCAAGGGCGAGGCCGGCACCGGCGACGTGTCCAACGCCGTGACGCACATGCGCACCATCCGCGCGGAGCTCCGTCGGCTCCACGGGCTCTCCAGCGAGGAGCTGTTCCTGGCCGCGAAGGACCTGCAGGCGCCGTACCAGCTGGTCGCGGAGGTCGCCGCGACCGGCAAGCTCCCGGTGGTGCTGTTCACCGCCGGCGGCATCGCCACCCCCGCCGACGCCGCCATGATGATGCAGCTCGGCGCCGAGGGCGTCTTCGTGGGCTCCGGCATCTTCAAGGCCGGCAACCCCTCCCAGCGCGCGGAGGCGATCGTCAAGGCCACCACGTTCTACGACGACCCCGACGTCATCGCCAAGGTCTCGCGCGGCCTGGGTGAGGCGATGGTCGGCATCAACGTCGACGAGATCCCGCAGCCGCACCGGCTCGCCGAGCGCGGCTGGTGAACCGGTGACGCCGACGATCGGCGTGCTGGCGCTCCAAGGTGACGTGCGCGAGCACCTCGCGATGCTCACGGCCGCGGGCGCCGAGGCGGTGCCGGTACGACGGGCAGCGGAGCTGGACCGGCTCGACGGGCTGGTCCTGCCTGGTGGCGAGTCCACCACGATGTCCAAGCTGGCCCGCGCCTTCGAGCTGACCGACCCGCTGACCGCGCGGCTGCGCGAGGGGCTGCCGGCGTTCGGCACGTGCGCCGGGATGATCCTGCTCGCCGACCACATCGAGCAGGGGATCGCCGGCCAGGAGACGTTCGGCGGGCTGGACGTCGTCGTACGTCGCAACGCCTTCGGGCGGCAGGTCGACTCGTTCGAGGCCGACCTCGACGTGGCGGCCTTCGAGCAGCCGTTCCACGCGCTGTTCATCCGGGCGCCGTGGGTCGAGAAGGTGGGGGCCGACGTGGAGGTCGTCGCCCGGGTCGCCTCCGGAGAGGCGATGGGTAGGATCGTCGCGGTCCGCCAGGGGCACCTGCTGGCCACGTCGTTCCACCCGGAGGTCACGGGCGACGACCGGTTCCACCGGATGTTCGTGGAGCTCGTGCAGCACCGCTAAGACGAGACGGGAAGAGGCTCACCTGCATGTCCGGCCACTCCAAATGGGCGACCACCAAGCACAAGAAGGCCGTCGTCGACGCCCGCCGCGGCAAGATGTTCGCCAAGCTGATCAAGAACATCGAGGTCGCCGCACGCATGGGCGGCGGTGACCCCACCGGCAACCCGACGCTCTACGACGCGATCCAGAAGGCCAAGAAGTCCTCGGTCCCCAACGACAACATCGACCGCGCGGTCAAGCGCGGCTCCGGTGCGGAGGCCGGCGGGGCCGACTACAGCACGATCATGTACGAGGGCTACGGACCCAACGGGGTCGCCTTCCTGATCGAGTGCCTCACCGACAACAAGAACCGCGCGGCGATGGAGGTCCGGACGGCGATGAGCCGCAACGGCGGCTCGCTGGCCGACCCGGGCTCGGTGTCCTACCTGTTCAACCGCAAGGGCGTCGTGGTCGTGCCGCAGACCCAGGAGTCCCGGACGGTCACCGAGGACGACGTGCTCGAGGCCACCCTCGACGCGGGCGCCGAGGAGGTCAACGACCTTGGTGAGTCCTTCGAGGTGATCAGCGAGGCGACCGACCTGGTCGCGGTGCGTACGGCGCTCCAGGCGGCCGGCCTCGACTACGACTCGGCGGAGGCGTCGTTCGTCCCCTCGATGCAGGTCGACCTCGACGGCGACGGCGCCGGCAAGGTGTTCCGGCTGGTCGACGCCCTCGAGGACCTCGACGACGTGCAGAACGTCTACGGCAACTTCGACGTCAGCGACGACGTGCTGGAGTCCCTCGACGCCTGACCGGAGTGTCGGCCGGGACGGGGACGCTGCGCTCGGTTAGCGTTCCTCCGAACAGGTGTTCGGACGAACGGCGTCGACGAGGAGGTCCGGCATGCGTGTCCTCGGGATCGACCCCGGCCTCACCCGCTGCGGTCTGGGCGTGGTCGACGGTTCGGTCGGCCGCCCCCTGCACCTGGTAGCGGTCGGCGTCGCCCGGACCTCGCCCGACCTGCCCGTCGCGCAGCGGCTGTGCGAGATCGAGCGCGAGATCGAGGCGTGGCTGGACGCGCACCGGCCCGACGCGGTCGCGGTGGAGCGGGTCTTCGCCCAGCACAACGTGCGCACCGTGATGGGCACCGCCCAGGCCAGCGGCATCGCGCTGGTGGCCGCCGCCCGGCGCGGGCTGCCGGTCGCACTGCATACGCCCAGCGAGGTCAAGGCCGCGGTGAGCGGCAGCGGGCGCGCCGACAAGGCGCAGGTCGGCGCGATGGTGACCCGCCTCCTGCGCCTCGATGCGCCGCCGAAGCCCGCTGACGCAGCCGACGCCCTGGCGCTGGCCATCTGCCACATCTGGCGCGGCAGCGCCCAGGCCCGGATCGACGCCGCGCTCGCGCGCGTCGTGCGACCGCCCACCCCCGCCGGGAGGAACCCTCGATGATCGCCTTCGTCAGCGGCACCGTCGCCGACCTCACCCTCACCTCGGCCGTGCTCGAGGTCGGCGGGGTCGGCCTCGAGCTGCACTGCACGCCGCACACCCTGGCCACCCTGCAGGTGGGGCGCCGAGCGACCCTCCCCAGCAGCATGGTCGTGCGCGAGGAGTCGCTGACCCTGTTCGGGTTCGTCGACGACGACGAGAAGTCCGTGTTCGAGCTGCTGCAGACCGCCAGCGGCGTCGGACCCAAGCTGGCCCAGGCGATGCTGGCCGTGCACAGCCCCGACGAGCTGCGCCGGGCGCTGAGCACCGAGGACGTCAAGACACTCACCACCGTCCCGGGGATCGGTCAGAAGGGCGCCCAGCGGATCATCCTCGAGCTCAAGGACCGGATCGGCGCCCCCGTCGGGGTCGGCCCCGCCCGGGTCGCCGCGGCCACCGCGCAGCAGCACGGGTGGCGCACCCAGGTGCACGCCGGTCTCGTGGGGCTCGGCTGGAGCGGCAAGGAGGCCGACCGGGCCGTCGACACGGTCGCCCCGCAGGCCGACGAGCAGGACCAGCCCGACGTCGCGGGTCTGCTCCGCGCCGCCCTGCGCTCGTTGAGCAAGGCATGAGCACCGAGGACCGGCTCAGCGCCGCGGAGGCCGAGGAGTTCGAGGCCCGGATGGGCGGCCGCGACCTGGTGGCCGCCGAGGCCGTGCTGACCGACCACGAGGACGAGCGCGCCGTCGAGGCGGCCCTGCGCCCGCGCACGCTGGACGAGGTGATCGGGCAGGAACGCGTCCGGGAGCAGCTCTCCCTGGTCCTGGAGGCCGCGCGCGGCCGTCAGCGGGCCCCTGACCACGTGCTGCTGTCGGGTCCGCCGGGGCTCGGCAAGACCACGCTGGCGATGATCATCGCGGCCGAGATGAGCAGCCCGCTGCGGCTGACGTCCGGCCCGGCCATCACGCACGCCGGCGACCTGGCCGCGATCCTGTCCGGGATGAACGACGGCGACGTGCTGTTCGTCGACGAGATCCACCGGATGTCGCGCCCCGCCGAGGAGATGCTCTACCTGGCGATGGAGGACTTCCGGGTCGACGTCATCATCGGCAAGGGACCCGGCGCCACCGCGATCCCGCTCGAGATCCCGCCGTTCACCCTGGTCGGCGCCACCACCCGCGCCGGCCTGCTGCCCGGTCCGCTGCGCGACCGGTTCGGCTTCACCGCGCACCTGGAGTTCTACGAGCCCCACGAGCTCGACCTGATCGTGCGCCGGTCCGCCGGCCTGCTCGACGTACACCTGACCGACGAGGGGGCCGCCGAGATCGCCTCCCGCTCCCGCGGCACCCCCCGGATCGCCAACCGGCTGCTGCGGCGCGTCCGCGACTACGCCCAGGTGCGCGCCGACGGCGTGGTCACCCTCGACATCGCGCACCGGGCGCTGGACCTCTACGAGGTCGACCAGTCCGGTCTGGACCGTCTCGACCGGGCCGTCCTCGACGCCCTGTGCCGACGCTTCGGCGGGGGACCGGTGGGCGTGTCCACGCTGGCGGTCGCCGTCGGCGAGGAGCGCGAGACCGTCGAGGAGGTCGCCGAGCCGTTCCTGGTCCGCAGCGGACTGCTGGCCCGGACCTCCCGCGGACGGGTGGCCACGCCCGCGGCGTGGACCCACCTGGGTCTGCCGGTGCCGGCCCGGTCGCCGTTCGGGGGCGAGTCGACCCTCTTCGAGGGTGACGACCTCGCCTGAGCGCCCTCCGCCTCGCGGGCGATCCGGGCCTGGTCCGGTGGCGGCGTGACGCCGCGTACACTCGATCCTCGGTCGAGACTCTCGGCTCTTGTGCCGTGCCCAAACCCACTCCTGAGGTGTTCCCTGTCGTGCAAGACCTGGCTGGCTTCCTGCCCTTCGTCCTGATCGCCCTCGTCTTCTGGTTCCTGATCATCCGGCCGCAGCGCCGGCGTCAGCAGCAGCTGGCCTCCACCCAGAGCAGCGTGACTCCTGGCACCGAGGTGATGCTCGGCTCGGGCATCTACGGCACGGTCGCCGCCGTCGACGACGACACCCTCCAGCTCGTGCTGGCCCCTGGCACCACCATCAAGGTCGCCCGCCAGGCCATCGTGCGCGTGGTCGAGCCCGAGACCGAGCACGAGGGCGGCTCCGGGACCGACCCCCGCCACGACATCGACCTGGACGCCGACGGTGGCACCCACCCGACGGCGCCCGAGGATCCCGACCGGCCCCACGGCCAGCAGTCCTAAGGCCCCAGCAGCGTCGGACGAGCGGCCGGGCGCACCCCGGCCGATGAGGAGCAGAAGCACGTGGCAACGAAAGCGGCCCGTCCCGGGCGCCGGCTCATCGCCTTCGCGTTGGTCGTCGCAGCCCTGTACGGCGGAGTGGCCCTCGCGGGGCAGTGGACGCCGAAGCTCGGCCTCGACCTGCAGGGCGGCACCCGCATCACCCTGCAGGCCAGCACCTCGACCGGTGAGGACGTCACCCCGGAGAAGCTGGAGGAGGCCCGCGGCATCATCGACCAGCGCGTCAACGGGCAAGGTGTCGCGGAGTCCGAGGTCGGCACCCAGGGCAACAACAACATCGTCGTCGAGATCCCCGGGCAGAACCGCCGTGACCTCGTCGACACGGTGAAGCAGACCGCCCAGCTGCGCTTCCGTCTCGTCGCCCTGGTCGGCGCCGGTCAGCCCGCACCGACCGAGTCCGCGTCCCCCGACGCGTCGGCCAGCGGCTCGGCCTCCCCCTCCGGCACGGCGTCCCCCAGCGGCTCCGCGTCGCCCGGTGCGGACGGCGCCACCGTCGGTCCGGCGAGTCCCTCGGCCACCCCGAAGGGTCGGGCGCCGTTCGGTGCCCCCCAGGCCGGTTCGACCGGCTCGTCCGGCCCGAGCCCGTCCGCGGACCCCACGGGTCTGCCCACGGGTCTGCCCAGTGATCTGCCCAGTGACCTTGCCAGCGGCCTGCCCACCGCGGCCCAGCCGCAGACCGACCCGCAGGGCGCACCGGTCAGCCAGCCGCTGAAGTGGATGGACAACCCGGGCGAGGAGTGGCTGCAGAAGTTCACCGAGTACACCTGCCCCGCGGGCGGCAAGGCCGCCAAGCCCGTCGCGGACAGGAAGGACCAGCCGCTCGTCACCTGTGACGAGGACGGCAACAAGCTGCTGCTGTCCGCCTCGCTGATCGAGGGCACCCAGCTGACCTCGGCCGAGGCCGGCATCCCGCAGAGCCAGGTCCAGTGGGTCGTCAACCTGACCTTCGACAAGACGGCGCGCAAGGTCTTCGCCAACGTCACCCGACGGATCGCCAACCAGCAGAGCCCCCTCACCGGCCAGCAGAAGCAGTTCGCGATCGTCCTGGACGGCAAGGTGATCTCCGCGCCGACCGTGAACGGCGTGATCCCCAACGGTCAGGCCGAGATCAGCGGCAACTTCACCCAGACCGAGGCGCAGACCCTGGCCAACAGCCTGAAGTACGGCGCCCTGCCGCTGAAGTTCGACGTCCCGGTCGTCACCGAGGAGGGCCCGACCCTGGCGGCCGACCAGCTCTCCGCGGGGCTGATCGCGGGCGCGGTCGGTCTCGGGCTGGTGCTGGTCTACTGCCTGTTCTACTACCGCGGCCTGGGCCTGGTGGTCTTCGCCTCGCTGGCCGTCGCCGCCGCCGTGACCTACGCGGTCGTGCTCGCCATGAGCCAGGCGGTCAGCTTCACGCTGACCCTGCCCGGCATCGCCGGGCTGATCGTCGCGATCGGCATCACCGCGGACTCCTTCATCGTCTACTTCGAACGGATCCGCGACGAGATGCGCGGGGGCAAGTCGCTGCGCGTGGCGGTCGAGGCCGGCTGGATCCGGGCCCGGACCACCTGCCTCGCCGCGGACGCCGTGTCGCTGCTCGCAGCGGTGGTGCTGTTCATCTTCTCGATCGGCGTCGTGAAGGGCTTCGCGTTCGCGCTCGGCATCAGCACGCTCATCGACCTGGTGGTGTTCTTCCTGTTCACCAAGCCGATGGTGTCGTGGCTGGCCACCTTCAAGTTCTTCTACTCCGGACACAACCTGTCCGGGCTGTCGCCCGACCACGTCGGCACGGCACGACGTACCCGCACCACGCCCGCCGTCGCCGTGGGAGGCAAGGCCTGATGAGCAGAATCAACAACCTCGGTCACGACCTGTACGACGGCACCGTCTCGATCGACTTCATCGGCCGGCGCTGGGTCTGGTACGCCGTCTCCGCGGTCATCGTGCTCACCGCGGTCCTCGGCCTGACGACGAAGGGGCTCAACTTCGGCATCGAGTTCTCCGGGGGCGTGGAGTACCGCGTCGTCCTCGCGTCCGGCGCCGACGACGCCGCGGTCGCGAAGGTGCGCGACGCGGTCGTGTCGGTCGCCGACTCCGAGGGCATCGACGCCGCGAGCTCGCCGATCGTCAACACCTCCGGTCCCGACAACATCCGCGTCCAGACCGAGCCGCTCGAGAACGACCAGGCCGACGCGATCTCCGACGCCATCCGGGAGGCGACGGGTGCCGGCGTGAACGACATCAGCCAGGACGCCATCGGCGCGACCTGGGGTGCCCAGGTGGCGGACCGGGCGCTTCTCGGCCTCGGTGTGTTCCTGGTCCTGGTCGTGCTGTTCATCTGGGCCTACTTCCGCGAGTGGAAGATGTCGGTCGGCGCGATCGTCGCGCTGGCGCACGACCTGGTCATCACCATCGGCGTCTACGCGCTGTCCGGCTTCGAGGTCACGCCCGCGACCGTCACCGGCGTGCTGACGATCCTGGGCTTCTCGCTCTACGACACCGTGGTGGTGTTCGACAAGGTCCGCGAGAACACCAAGAACCTCGCTCGCTCCCGGCAGACCTACTCCGAGGCCGCGAACCTCGCGGTCAACCAGACGCTGGTCCGGTCGATCAACACCTCGATCGTCGCCCTGCTGCCCGTGGGCGCCCTGCTCTACGTCGGGGTGGCCTCCCTGGGCTCCGGAGCCCTCAAGGACCTCGCACTCGCGCTGTTCGTCGGCATGGCCGCCGGTGCCTACTCCTCGATCTTCATCGCGACCCCGCTGGTCGTGCAGCTCAAGGAGCGCGAGCCCGGCGTCAAGGCCGGCGACGCGCGGGTGATGAAGCACCGGACCCGGCGTTCGGTCGACCCCTACGCCAACGTCCCGACGTTCACCGAGGACATGCCGCTGGTGGACGAGCCCGACCCGGACGGCGACCCCGAGCGGGTCCCGTCCACGGGCGGCGAGCCGGCCCGTGCGGCCGCCCCGTCGCGTCCGGCCCGCTACACCGCGGGGGAGCGGCCTGCGTCCCGCCCGGTGGCGCCGTCGGCGTCGGCCAAGCGCGCGCAGCCGTCCCGCAAGCCGCGCTCCAAGCGCGGCAAGTAGCCCCCAGCACGACCGCCGTCCCCGAGGAGCCCCGAGATGACCGAGCCCCGCAGCCTGGACCGGGCGCTGGACACCCTGATCCGCGACGTCGAGGACTTCCCGCAGCCCGGTGTGGTGTTCAAGGACATCACCCCCCTGCTGGCCGACCACGAAGGGTTCGCCTCCGTCGTACGCTCCCTCGCGGAGGCCGGGCGGGACGCGGAGGGCAACGTCGTGGTCGACAAGGTCGTGGGCATGGAGGCGCGCGGCTTCATCCTCGCGGCGCCGGTGGCACTCGCGCTCGGCGTCGGCTTCGTGCCGGTGCGCAAGGCGGGCAAGCTCCCGGGAGAGACCTACGCGGTGTCCTACGCCCTGGAGTACGGCGAGGCCACCCTGGAGGTGCACGAGGACGCCATCGAGCAGGGCGAGCGGGTGCTGCTCGTCGACGACGTGCTCGCGACCGGCGGCACCGCCGACGCGACCCGGCAGCTCGTCGAGCGCTGCGGCGGCGTGGCCCACGCCCTGGCGGTGCTGCTCGAGCTGTCCTTCCTTGCCGGGCGCGAGGCGATCGGCGACCTGGACCTGCGACCGCTGCGCACCCTCTAGGCACCCTCTAGGCACCAGTGCGGCACTCCGTCTGACCCGCCCGGCCCGCGCACGTAGACTGGTGCCCTGCGCAGCGAAGGGAGCCTCGTGGCGGACGAACGCACGGCCGGTGCTGCCCTCGACGCGCCCGAGCCCACCCCGGCCCCCGCCGTGCTCACCGAGGTCCCGGCCGAGGCAGCAGAGGCTCCCGAGTCCGGCCCCGAGCCCCGGGAGACCAAGCAGCCCGGCGCCGTCAGCGGCCCGGCCGGCCGCCGGATGCGGGCCCGGCTGGCCCGGATGGCGACCAAGAGCCAGACCGGCAACCCGGTGCTCGAGCCGCTGTTCCGCGCGGTCCGCGCCAACCACCCCAAGGCCGACCTCGAGCTGATCGAGCGGGCCTACCTCGTCGCCGAGCGGCACCACGCCAGCCAGATGCGCAAGAGCGGCGACCCCTACATCACCCATCCCCTCGCGGTGACCACGATCCTGGCCGACATCGGCATGACCGAGTCGACGCTCGTCGCGGCCCTGCTGCACGACACGGTCGAGGACACGCCGTACACCCTCGCCGAGCTCCGCTCGGACTTCGGCGACGAGGTGGCCAACCTCGTCGACGGCGTCACCAAGCTCGACAAGGTCCGCTACGGCGACAGCGCGCAGGCCGAGACGATCCGCAAGATGATCGTCGCGATGAGCCGCGACATCCGGGTCCTGGTCATCAAGCTCGCGGACCGGCTGCACAACATGCGCACGCTGCGCTACCTCAAGCAGGAGACCCAGGAGCGCAAGGCCCGCGAGACCCTCGACATCTACGCCCCGCTGGCGCACCGGCTGGGCATGAACACCCTCAAGTGGGAGCTCGAGGACCTCGCCTTCGCGACCCTCCACCCCAAGATGTACGACGAGATCGTCCGCCTCGTGGCCGACCGGGCGCCGTCGCGCGACCAGTTCCTCGCCCAGGTCATCGAGCAGGTCGAGGCCGACCTGCGGGAGGCCAAGATCAAGGCGATGGTCACGGGGAGGCCCAAGCACTACTACTCGATCTACCAGAAGATGATCGTGCGGGGCCGCGAGTTCTCCGACATCTACGACCTCGTCGGCATCCGGATCCTCGTCGCCGACGACCGGGACTGCTACGCCGCGCTCGGCGTGCTGCACAGTCGCTGGAACCCGGTTCCCGGCCGGTTCAAGGACTTCGTGGCGATGCCGAAGTTCAACATGTACCAGTCGCTGCACACCACGGTGATCGGCATCGCGGGCAAGCCCGTCGAGCTGCAGATCCGCACCTTCGGCATGCACCGGCGCGCGGAGTACGGCATCGCCGCGCACTGGAAGTACAAGGAGGACGTCCGCTCCGGCCGCGACACCGACCGCACGCTGGTCGACGGCAGCGGCGACATGGCCTGGGTGCGGCAGCTGCTGGACTGGCAGAGCGAGAGCGAGGACCCGGGCGAGTTCCTGGAGTCGCTGCGCTTCGAGATCAACTCCAGCGAGGTCTACGTCTTCACCCCGCGCGGCGACGTGCAGCCGCTGCCCACCGGCTCCTCGCCCGTCGACTTCGCCTACGCGATCCACACCGAGGTCGGCCACCACACGATCGGCGCCCGGGTCAACGGCCGGCTGGTGCCGCTGGAGTCCACGCTCGACAACGGCGACGTGGTCGAGGTGTTCACCTCCAAGGCGCCCAACGCCGGCCCGAGCCGGGACTGGCTGGACTTCGTGAAGTCGCCGCGGGCGCGCAACAAGATCCGGCAGTGGTTCACCAAGGAGCGCCGCGAGGAGGCCATCGAGCAGGGCAAGGACCAGATCGCCCGGTTGATGCGCAAGGAGGGCCAGCCCCTCAAGCGGCTGCTGTCCCACGAGACGCTCAGCACCGTCGCCGCCGAGATGCGGCTCGCCGACGTCTCCGCCCTCTACGCCGCCGTCGGCGAGGGCAACGTCGGCGCCCAGTCCGTCGTACGCCGGGTGGTCGACCTGTACGGCGGCGAGGACGGTGCCACCGAGGACCTCGCCGAGGGCATCACGATCACCACCGACCGCTCGAAGCGGCCCAGCGCAGGCGACGCCGGTGTCATCGTCAAGGGCATCTCCGACGTCTGGGTGAAGCTCGCGAAGTGCTGCACGCCGGTGCCCGGCGACCCGATCCTCGGCTTCGTGACGCGGGGGAGCGGCGTCTCGGTGCACCGCGCCGACTGCACCAACGCCGGGCCGCTGAACTCCCAGCCCGAACGTCTCGTCGAGGTCGAGTGGGCGCCGACCGCGCAGTCCATGTTCCTGGTCAACATCCAGGTCGAGGCGCTCGACCGCAACCGGCTGCTGTCCGACATCACCAAGGTGCTCTCGGACGTGCACGTCAACATCCTCGCGGCGACGCTGCAGACGACCCGCGACCGGGTGGCCAAGAGCCGCTTCACCTTCGAGATGGCCGATCCCAAGCACCTCGGTCACGTGCTGAAGGCTGTGCGGACCGTGGACGGCGTGTTCGACGCCTACCGCGTCACGCAGTAGGCCGCGCCGCCACGTCGCCAGCTCGGCCGTCGCTGGCCGGCCGCGTCGACCTTTGCCAGGCGCGTGGACGGTTTGCCAGCGTCGTACGCCTGCTTGAGCGTCCATAACCCCGCGTTACAAGCGGCGGGGTGGTGGGACTAGCTGAAGTCGGACAGGGCGTTGCGGGCCTGCACCAGCCACTCCCGCCGGGCGTCGGCGGCCGCCGCGTGCTCCTGGGCCTTCTTCGCGTTGCCGGCGGCCTCGGCCTTGGCGCGCTTGGCGTCCAGGTCGGCGATCGAGGCCTCCAGCTGGGCGACCGTGTCGGCCGCGCGGGCGGCGGCCTCGGGGTTGCTGCGCTTCCACTGGTCGTCCTCGACGCCGCGGATCGCCTGCTCCACCTTGCGGATCCGGCCCTCGAGGTCCTTCATCCGTTCGCGGGGGACCTTGCCGGCCTCGTCCCAGCGGTCGGCGATGTCGCGGAAGGCCTCCTTGGCGGCGCGCAGGTCGGTGACCGGGACGAGCTTCTCGGCCTCGACGAGCAGTGCCTCCTTCTTCTCCGCATTGGCGGAGAACTCGGAGTCCTGCGCGGCGTTCGCGGCGTCCCGGGCCCCGAAGAACGCGTCCTGGGCGGCGCGGAACCGCTTCCACAGCGCGTCGTCGACGCCCTTGGGAGCCGGGCCGGCGTCCTTCCAGCGGCGCATCAGGTCGCGGTACTTGCCCGACGTGGGTCCCCACTCGGTGGAAGCGGCGAGGGCCTCCGCCTCCACGACGAGGTCCTCCTTCACCGAGCGCGCACCCTCACGCTGCTCGTTGACCTCGGAGAAGTGCGACTTGCGACGCCGGGTGTAGGTCGTGCGTGCCGTCGAGAAGGTGCGCCAGAGGGCGTCGTCGACGGACTTCTCCAGGCGCGGCAGCGTCTTCCACTCGTCGAGCAGGGCCCGCATCCGGTTGGCGCCGTTGCGCCAGTCGCTGCCCTGCGACAGCTTCTCCGCCTCGGTGGCGATGCGCTCCTTCTCGGCCTTGGCCTCGTCGAGCTTGCGGGTCCGCTCCTGCTGGCGCTGCGCCCGCTGCTCGCGGACGGCGGCGGTCAGCGCCTCCAGACGGGCCTCGAGCCCGGCCAGGTCGCCGACGGCCTGCGCCTCGTGCACGGTCGCGGCCACCTGCTTGATCGAGGCGGTCGCCTCGTCGGGCGACAGGGCGCCGGCCCTGACGCGCTGCTCGAGCAGCGCGACCTCGAAGTCCAGGTCGTCGTAGCGGCGGGAGAAGAACGCCAGCGCCTCCTCGGGGCCGGCGTCGGGCATCTGGCCCACGGAGCGCTCCCCGTCGGCGGTGCGCACGAAGACGGTGCCGTCGTCGGCGACCCGGCCCCACGTGCGGCCGTCGCTGGGGGCCGGACGGGCGGGCGCGTCGGCGGGGGCCGCCGGAGCGGTGGAGCGACGAGCCGGTGGACGTGGTCCGGGGCGGGGCGCACGCGGGCCCGGGCGGGGGGCCGGACGCGGGGCCGCCGGGGTCGCCGGGGCGGCGGCCGCGGGCGGGGAGTCGCGCTCGGGGGCGGGCTCGGGGGCGGGCTCGGGCGTGGTCTGCTCGGGTGCGGTCGCGGCTGCGGGCTCGTCGGAAGAGACAGGCGTCGTGTCGGGGCCGTGGTCCGGGGTGCTCACCGGGGTACCTCGTCGCTCGTCGTGGCGGTTGCTTCGTGGGTGGAGTCCCACCCCTGCAGCGTAGTCACCACCCCAGCGACCCCGGTGCGGCCCGGTGCGCTCCGGTGCGCCCCGGTGCGCCCCGGTGCGTCAGGGCCGGGGCCCCCGGGTGGGACCGGCCGATATCGGTGCGCGGCGCAGCGAGCCGCCTCGGTAGGGTGCAACGGTCGACCGGGGCCCGTGGGGCACCCGACCGCAGGACCCAGGAAGGAACCGTGCCACCGTGCTGATCGCTGGCTTCCCCGCCGGCCCGTGGGGCACCAACTGCTACGTCGTCGCCACCGGCCCCGGCACGGAGTGCCTCGTGGTCGACCCGGGCAAGGACGCCAGCTCCGGCGTCGCCGACGTGGTCCGCGAGCACCGGCTCAAGCCGGTGGCCGTGCTGGTCTCGCACGGCCACGTCGACCACATGTGGTGCGTCGCGCCGGTGGCGGGTGCGTACGACGCCACGGCCTGGATCCACCCCGAGGACCGGCACCTGCTCGCCGACCCGATGGCCGGGATGTCGCCCGAGACGGCCGGGATGCTGCTGGGTGGCGGGCACACCTTCGTGGAGCCCGACGAGGTGCGCGAGCTCTCCGACGGGCAGGCGCTGGAGCTGGCCGGGCTGCAGATCGTGGTCGACCACACGCCCGGGCACACCGCCGGCTCCGTGACCTTCCGGGCGCCGTACGCCCAGCAGGACGTCTCCGAGGTGATGTTCTCCGGCGACCTGCTCTTCGCCGGCTCGATCGGCCGCACCGACCTGCCCGGCGGCGACCACCCGACGATGCTGCGCAGCCTGCGCGACAAGGTGCTGCCGCTCGCGGACGACATCGTGGTGCTGCCCGGCCACGGCGAGCAGACCAGCATCGGTCGCGAGCGCGCGACCAACCCCTACCTGCGCGACCTCGCCGACCCCGACGCCGGACGGCGCGGCACCGACCCCGTCACGCGGGGGCTGTAGCCATGGCCCGACCTACCGCGATGAGCGGCTTCCCCGAGTTCCTGCCCACGGACCGGTTCGTGGAGCTGGAGCTCCTCGAGACGCTGCGCCGGACCTTCGAGCTGCACGGGTTCGCTCCCGTGGAGACCCGGGCGGTCGAACCCCTCGACCAGCTGCTCACCAAGGGCGAGACCTCCAAGGAGGTCTACGTGCTGCGCCGGCTCCAGGCCGAGGAGGGCGCGGACGGCGCCGGGATGGGCCTCCACTTCGACCTCACGGTGCCGTTCGCGCGCTACGTGCTGGAGAACGCCGGCAAGCTGGAGTTCCCGTTCCGCCGCTACCAGATCCAGAAGGTCTGGCGCGGCGAGCGGCCGCAGGAGGGTCGCTACCGCGAGTTCACCCAGGCCGACATCGACGTCGTCGGCCGCGACGAGCTGGCCTTCCACCACGACGTCGAGGTGGCCCGGGTGATGGCCGAGGCGATGGCCGCGCTCCCGGTGCCACCGCTGCGGCTGCAGGTCAACAACCGACGCCTGATCCAGGGCTTCTACGCCGCGCTGGGCGCCCCGGACACCGAGGCGGTGATGCGGGTCGTGGACAAGATCGACAAGGTGCCGGCCGACGTCGTCGCCACGATGCTCGTCGACGAGGCCGGGCTGAGCGCGGAGCAGGCCGACCTGTGCCTGCGCCTGGCGGAGATCCGCAGCTCCGACACGTCCTTCGTGGACCGCGTGCGTGCGCTCGGCGTCTCCGGTGAGCTGCTCGACCAGGGGCTCGAGGAGCTCGCGCAGGTGGTCGAGGGCTGTGCGTCCGTCTCCGGTGGACGGGTGCGGGTCGAGGCCGACCTGCGCATCGCCCGCGGGCTCGACTACTACACCGGCACCGTCTTCGAGACGGTGATGGAGGGCTTCGAGAAGCTCGGCTCGATCTGCTCGGGCGGACGCTACGACGCCCTCGCGAGCGACGGGCGGACGACCTACCCCGGGGTCGGCATCTCCCTGGGTGTCAGCCGGATGCTGGTGCCGCTGCTGGCCACGGGTTCGCTCACGGCCAGCCGCTCGGTGCCGAGTGCCGTGCTGGTCGCCCTGACCGACGACGAGTCACGCCCGGCCAGCACCGAGGTCGCACGACGGCTTCGGGCGCGAGGGATCGCCACCGAGGTGGCCCCTGCCCCTCAGAAGTTCGGCAAGCAGATCCGGTTCGCGCAGCGACGGGGGATCCCCTTCGTGTGGTTCCCCGGCGCCGAGGGCGAGCCCGACCAGGTCAAGGACATCCGCAGCGGCGACCAGGTGGAGGCCGACGCCGACGCGTGGGATCCGCCCGCCGACGACCTGCGCCCGCAGGTCACCCGCGGCGACTGACCCCACCCACGACCACCCCACCCGAGCACTTCCTCACTAGGAGCAGCAGTGATCCGCACGCACGACGCAGGCAGCCTCCGGGCCGAGCACGTCGGACAGACCGTCACCCTGGCCGGCTGGGTCGCCCGCCGTCGCGACCACGGCGGTGTCGCCTTCGTCGACCTCCGCGAGGCCAGCGGGGTGGTCCAGGTCGTGATCCGCGACGAGGCCGTCGCCCACCAGCTCCGCTCGGAGTACTGCCTGAAGATCACCGGCGAGGTGTCCACCCGCCCCCAGGGCAACCAGAACCCCAACCTGCCGACCGGCGAGATCGAGGTCATCGCGGCGGCCGACGGCGGGGTCGAGGTGCTCAGCGCGGCCGCGACCCTGCCGTTCCCGATCGACGAGCACGTGGAGGTGGGGGAGGAGGTGCGCCTCGCGCACCGCTACCTCGACCTGCGGCGCGCCGGTCCCGCTGCCGCGATCCGCCTGCGCAGCAAGGTCAACCGGGCCGCGCGCGAGGTGCTGTCGGCCCAGGAGTTCGTCGAGGTCGAGACCCCGACGCTCACCCGGTCGACGCCGGAGGGCGCCCGTGACTTCCTGGTGCCGGCGCGGCTGCGCCCCGGCAGCTGGTACGCCCTGCCGCAGAGCCCCCAGCTCTTCAAGCAGCTGCTCATGGTCGGGGGCATCGAGCGCTACTTCCAGATCGCGCGCTGCTACCGCGACGAGGACTTCCGTGCCGACCGCCAGCCGGAGTTCACCCAGCTCGACATCGAGATGTCCTTCGTCGAGGAGGACGACGTCATCGCGCTCGCGGAGCAGGTGCTCACCGAGGTCTGGAAGGTCGCCGGGCACGACATCGCGACGCCGATCCGCCGGATGACCTACGCCGAGGCGATGGCCCGCTACGGCAGCGACAAGCCCGACCTGCGCCTCGACCTCGAGCTCACCGACTGCACGCAGTTCTTCGCCGACACGCCGTTCCGGGTCTTCCAGGCGCCGTACGTCGGTGCCGTGGTGATGCCGGGGGGAGCGAGCCAGCCGCGCAAGCAGCTCGACGCGTGGCAGGAGTGGGCCAAGCAGCGCGGCGCGCGCGGGCTGGCCTACCTCCTGGTCAAGGAGGACGGCGAGCTCACCGGGCCGGTCGCGAAGAACATCAGCGACGAGGAGAAGGCCGGCATCGCCGCCCACGTGGGCGCCGCGCCCGGCGACTGCATCTTCTTCGGCGCCGGTCCGGTCAAGTCTTCCCGGTCGCTGCTCGGCGCCGCACGGCTCGAGATCGGCCGTCGCGGCGGCCTGATCGACGAGTCGGCGTGGAGCTTCCTGTGGGTGGTCGACGCCCCGCTCTTCGAGCCGGCCGACGAGGCCACCGCCGCCGGCGACGTGGCGGTCGGCAGCGGCGCGTGGACGGCGGTGCACCACGCGTTCACCTCGCCGAAGCCGGAGTCGCTCGACACGTTCGACACCGACCCGGGCTCCGCGCTCGCCTACGCCTACGACATCGTCTGCAACGGCAACGAGATCGGGGGCGGCTCGATCCGGATCCACCGCGAGGACGTGCAGAAGCGCGTCTTCGCGGTGATGGGGCTGCCCGAGGAGGAGGCGCAGGAGAAGTTCGGGTTCCTGCTGCAGGCCTTCAAGTTCGGGGCGCCACCGCACGGCGGCATCGCCTTCGGCTGGGACCGGATCTGTGCGCTGCTCTCGGGCACCGAGTCGATCCGCGACGTGATCGCCTTCCCCAAGACCGGGGGCGGCTACGACCCGCTGACCCAGGCGCCGGCGCCGATCACCACGCAGCAGCGCAGCGAGGCCGGGGTGGACGCGAAACCGGCAGGACCCGCCGAGGGTGGTCACGCCGACCAGCACGCGACGCAGTTCTAGCAGGTCATCCACCGCCCCAGGGACACGGTCGGGTGCACGCCCGGTTGCGACTCGATAACGACGTTTGCGCACGGCAACCGTCGAGACGCGATTGTTACCGCAAGGTCGTCGACAACCGCAAAACGTCACATAGAGTGCCTGACGCGCGACCAGCGCACCGACGTTCTCCGCTTCGTTTCGGCCCGGGCATCGACATGCGCGGATGAGATGTGAGGTCACATGACGATCCCGGCGACTGAGACCGGACTCTCGGTGGACAGCACGCCCCCGGATCCGTCATCGGCCCAGGGAAAGACCAGGATCCACGGACGCTCGCCCTCGCAGATCGCCTTCGGTCGACTGCGCAAGGACAAGGTCGCGATGGCCTGCGTCGTGGTCGTCACGATCTTCGTCCTGCTCGCGCTCTTCGCCGGCGTCATCTGCAGCCTGCTCGGCCTCGAGCTCCGGGCCTACCCCGGCCTCGAGGTGATCGACCCGCTGACCCGCTACGGGAAGTTCGGTCCGCCCGACTTCGGCTTCTCGATGAAGGCGCCGCTCGGCGTCCAGCCCGGCACCGGCAACGACCTGCTCGCCGAGTGGGTGTACGGCGCGCGCACCTCGTTGATCGTCGCGACCATCAGCACGGTCACCACCACCGTGATCGGCATCGTCGTGGGCCTGGTGGCGGGATTCGCCACCGGCATGGCGGACCGGATCATCTCCTTCGTCATCGACGTGTTCCTGTCCTTCCCCTTCATCCTGGGCGCGCTGACCCTGGCCCCGATCGTGGTCGGCCGCTACGCGGAGGACGCCGACAAGCTCGACAAGGCTCAGTTCTGGTCGATCATCTTCGTGCTGACGTTCTTCGGCTGGATGGCCCTGGCCCGACTGGTCCGCGGTGAGGTGCTCTCGCTGCGCGAGCGCGAGTTCGTCCAGGCGGCCCGGGTGATCGGCGTGCCGACCCGCAAGATCCTCTTCCGCGAGCTGCTGCCGAACCTCACCGCCCCGATCATCGTCTCGATCTCGCTGGGGCTGCCGGCATTCGTGACCGCCGAGGCCGGCCTGGCCTACCTCGGTATCGGCCTGACCTCGCGCCCCTCCTGGGGGCAGACGGTCAACCGTGCGGTGCAGTACTTCAGCGAGTTCCCGCTCTACCTCTGGCCGCCCGTGGTCGCGATCATGCTGCTGGTTCTCGCCCTGAACCTCCTCGGTGACGCGATCCGCGACGCGTTCGACCCCAAGACCCGCCGGTGACCGATGTGGTCGCCGGCTCGCACGAAACAAAACTCAAGGGAAAGGAAGACCTCATGCGTCTGAAGAGGTCAGTAGCTGCACTCGGTGTGGCGGGGATGATGACCCTCGCCGCCTGTGGCGGCTCCGGCAGCGGTGGCTCCGGCAGCAACGGGAGCGACACCGACAACAACACCGGGAGCCAGGGCCAGGCAGGCGCCGGCCAGGACCCCGAGGCCAAGGCCCCCGCAGAGATCCCCGAGGGTGCCGCCAAGGGGGGCACGGTCAACGTGCTCTCCGCACTGGGCGAGCAGACCCTCGACCCGACCGAGGCCTACTTCACCTCGTCGACCTCGCTGCTCTCCGGCATGGTGACGCGCTCGCTGACGCAGTACATCTACCGCGACGGCGACATGGTGCTGGTCCCCGACCTCGCCACCGACCTGGGCACGCCCAACGAGGACTTCACGGAGTGGAAGTTCACGATGCGCGACGGGATCAAGTGGGAGGACGGCAAGGACGTCACCATGGACGACCTCGTCTTCGGCATCGAGCGGAGCTTCGACAACTTCGCCGAGGGCACCTTCCCCAACGGTGCGACGTACACCAAGGAGTACTTCCTCAACGGGGACAAGTACCAGGGCCCCTACTCCGACCCCAAGGGCAGCTGCGACTGCCTCTCGGTCGACGGCAACACGATCACCATCAAGATGGCGCGTCCCTTCCCGGACATGCCGTACTGGGGCGCCTTCCCGGCGATGGGGCCGATCCCGGTCTCGGAGAAGACCGGTGACCCGACGCAGTACGCCCTGCACCCGATGGCGACCGGTCCCTACAAGTTCGACGGCAAGATCGACGTCGGCCACGACTTCAACCTGGTGCGCAACGAGAACTGGTCCGCCGACACCGACCCGGCCCGCACCGGCCTGCCGGACAACTTCAAGTTCAAGGTCGACTACGGCGACCCGGCGGTCCTCGAGCAGCTGCTCATCGAGGACTCGAGCGTCGGCAAGAACGGCCTGACCCCGGACAACGTGTCCGCGCCCAACCTCAAGGACGCCCGCGACACCGGTCGCCTCGTGACCGGCTCGAACCCGTGCACGTTCTTCGCCTACATGGACCAGCGTCGCGAGACCTGGTCCGACCTCAAGGTCCGTCAGGCGTTCCGCCTCGCGTGGCCCTACCAGGACGTCTGGCTGGCCCGTGGCTCCACCCCGGGCGTGACCCGGATCGGTGGCACCACGATCCTTCCCCCCGGCACCCCCGGTCGCAAGGACTACGACCCGGCCGGCACCGAGGGCATCAACCCCGACCCGGCCGCGGCCAAGAAGCTGCTCGCCGAGGCCGGCAAGGAGGGCCAGGAGGTCAAGTTCCTCTACAGCACCGAGGACCCGCTGCGCGTCGATGAGATGAAGGCGATCTCGAAGGGCCTCAAGGCCGGTGGGTTCACGCCCAAGCCGGTGGCTGTCGCCACCACGCAGGGCCTGACCGACCGCACGCAGGACCCCAAGACCGATGTCGACTTCCGGTCGCTCGGTTGGTGCTCGGACTGGCCGTCCGGTGCCAGCTGGTTCCCGCCGGTGTTCTCCGCCGACGGCTCCAGCAACTACAGCTACCTCGCTGACGAGGCACTGGACGCCGAGATGGACAAGATCCAGGAGATGCCCATCGAGGAGCAGCCCGACGCCTGGGGCGCGATGGACGAGAAGATCATGACCGACATCGTCCCCGTGGTGAACATCGGCTTCGGTGGCACCGCGATGATGCACGGCTCGGCCATCCAGGGGATGGAGAACGACAACGTCCTGGGTAGCCCGACCTACAAGAACATCTGGGTCAAGCAGTAACCAGCAACTCCCACGCTGACCGGCCGGCGGAACTCTCCGCCGGCCGGTCAGCGGTCCGTCGGCAGAAAGGCAGCACACAGTGCTCGGCTACGTCGTCCGCAGGGTGCTCTCCGGCATCCTGGTCCTCATCGTGACGTCGATCGCGGTGTTCGCGCTCTTCTTCTTCGGACCGTCCAACCCCGGACAGGTCCTCTGCCAGGCCACCAGCTCGCAGTGCCCGGCTGAGCGGGTCGAGGCGCTCAACACCCTGCTCGGGTTCAACGACAACGTCGTGCACCAGTACGGCCTCTGGGCGCAGGGGCTGGTCAACGGTCGCGAGTTCAAGTTCGGCGGGTCGACCGTCGACTGCCCGGCCCCGTGCCTGGGCATCTCCTACATCTCGCGCGAGCCGGTCTACGACCTGATGACCGAGCGACTACCGGCGACGATCTCGCTCGCCCTGGGTGCCGCGGTCGTCTTCCTGCCGCTCGGCGTCGCGCTCGGCGTGATGGCCGCGCAGCGGCGGGGCTCCACCACCGACAAGGGCCTGGTCGGCTCGTCGCTGGTGATCAGCTCCGTGCCCTACTTCCTGGTGGCCCTGCTCGCGCAGCTCTACCTGGTGATCATCTGGAAGGTCGTGCCGACCCCGACCTACAACCCGCTGCTGGACAACCCGCTCACCTGGTTCACCGGCCTGCTGCTTCCCTGGCTGGTGCTGGGCATCTACAACTCCACCGCCTACGCCCGGTTCAGCCGCGGCTCGATGGTCGAGGTCCTCAACGAGGACTACGTGCGCACCGCCCGCTCCAAGGGTCTCTCGGCCCGCCGGGTGAGCATGCGGCACGCGCTGCGCGCCGCCATCGTGCCGGTCGTCACGATCTTCGGGCTCGACCTGGCCGGCCTGCTCGCCGGCACGGTCTTCACCGAGCGGATCTTCAACATCGACGGCATCGGCAACATGGCGATCGCCGCGATCCGCGACCAGAACTTCCCGGTGATCTCCGCGACCGTGCTGTTCGCTGCGGCTCTCGTGGTGGTCGCGAACATCGGCGTGGACATCCTCTACACCGTCATCGACCCGAGAGTGCGGCTGTCGTGACCTCCCTCCCCTCCAGCGGCCCGGCTGCGCAGAGCGGCTCCGAGACCGGCTCACGCGAGTTCGCGCGCGCCTCGACCGACCCCTACCTGGTCGTCGAGGACCTCACGGTCCGTTTCCCGACCGCCGACGGCCTGGTCCAGGCGGTCTCCGACCTGAGCTACACCCTCGAGCAGGGCAAGACGCTCGGCATCGTCGGTGAGTCGGGCTCCGGCAAGTCGGTGTCGTCCATGGCGATCATGGGACTGCACGACATGCGCACCACCCAGATGTCCGGCTCGATCCGGCTCGACGGCCAGGAGGTCGTCGGTCTGGACGAGTCCCGGATGCGCCGGCTGCGCGGCGCTGACGCGGCGATGATCTTCCAGGACCCGCTGACCTCGCTGCACCCGTTCTACTCGATCGGCGCGCAGATCGCGGAGGGCTACCGCGAGCACAACGACGTCAGCAAGAACGAGGCGAAGAAGAAGGCCGTGGAGATGCTCGACGTGGTCGGGATCCCGCAGGCACGCAACCGCGTCGACGACTACCCCCACCAGTTCTCCGGTGGCATGCGGCAGCGCGCGATGATCGCCATGGCCCTGGCCAACAACCCCAAGCTGCTGATCGCCGACGAGCCGACCACGGCCCTCGACGTGACGGTGCAGGCGCAGATCCTGGACCTGCTCCAGGAGCTGCAGCGCGACTTCAACTCGGCGATCATCATCATCACCCACGACCTCGGCGTGGTGGCCGAGATGGCTGACGAGGTGCTCGTGATGTACGCCGGTCGCGCGGTCGAGAAGGGTGCGACGCGCGACATCCTCACGCACCCGCAGATGCCCTACACGTGGGGCCTGCTCTCCAGCGTGCCGGACGTGCGCGCCAGCACCGACGCCCGGCTGATCCCGATTCCGGGCAACCCGCCGAGCCTGCTGGACCCGCCGACGGGCTGCGCCTTCCACCCGCGCTGCCTGCACCGCGACAAGGTGCCTGGCGACCTGTGCACGACCGCGCTGCCGGAGCTGCTGCCCGGCACGGGCGTCGCCGGCCACGCCCACCTCAAGCGCTGCCACCTGGCAGACTCCGAGTCGATCTACCTGGACGAGGTGCTGCCCGAGATCGCGCCCGACCTGGTCGGCAAGCTGACGCCGGACCCGGGCGCGGCCGACTCCGGCACCGACACCCCATGAGCAGGAAGACGACCACCATGGCTCGCGACACGCAGGTGCCGACGTCCGGATCCCGCGACGACGACTCGCCGATCCTCGAGGTCACCGACCTCAAGAAGTACTTCCCGGTGAAGTCCTCGGGCCTGGTCCGGCGGACCGTCGCCCAGGTGCAGGCCGTCGACGGTGTCTCCTTCGAGGTGCCGCGCGGGGGCGCCCTCGGCCTGGTGGGGGAGTCCGGTTGCGGCAAGTCGACGACCGGCCGGTTGATCACCCGGCTCTACGACCCGACCGCCGGCTCGATGAAGTTCGACGGCCGCGAGATCGGCGGGCTGTCGAGCAAGCAGATGCTGCCGTTGCGCAGCGAGATCCAGATGATCTTCCAGGACCCCTACTCCTCGCTCAACCCGCGGCACACCGTCGGCACCATCGTGGGCACGCCGCTGCGGACCCACAACGTGGTCCCGGACAAGCAGGTGCTCGGCCGCGTGCGCGAGCTGCTCGAGGTCGTCGGTCTGAACCCCGAGCACTACAACCGCTACCCCAACGAGTTCTCCGGCGGGCAGCGTCAGCGCATCGGCATCGCCCGCGCGCTGGCCCTGCAGCCCAAGCTGCTGGTCGCCGACGAGCCGGTCTCCGCGCTCGACGTGTCCATCCAGGCGCAGGTCGTCAACCTGCTCCAGGACCTCCAGCGCGAGTTCGGCATCGCCTTCCTGTTCATCGCCCACGACCTCGCCGTGGTCCGGCACTTCTGTCCCGAGGTCGCAGTGATGTACCTCGGCAAGATCGTCGAGATCGCCGACCGCGAGACCCTCTACGACCGGCCGCACCACCCCTACACGCAGGCGCTGCTCTCGGCGGTACCCGACGTCAAGCAGGCTGCGATCGGGGGTCGCCGTGAGCGGATCCGGCTCGAGGGCGACGTCCCCAGCCCGATCAACCCGCCGTCGGGCTGTCGCTTCCGCACCCGCTGCGCCTACGCCCAGAAGATCTGCTCGGTGCAGGAGCCTCCGCTGCTGCAGATCGGGCCGCGCCACAAGGTGGCCTGCCACTTCGCCGGCACCCTCGACCAGCTGCCGCGCCCCACCCCGATCACGGCGCGGGTGCTCGGCGTCGACGCCGAGGGCGCCCCGCTCAGGAACGCGCCGCAGGCGGTCGGTCCGTTGCACGAGGCCGGCTACAACGACACCTGGGTCGACGCCGACACCCACGCGCGGGAGTCCGCCGAGACGCTGTCGCGCGGCTGACCGCCTCCGCGCCGGGCGGCGCGGTACCGGCGGCATAGGGTGAGCGCGTGGACGGGCTGTTCGACATGGGTACGGCGGACGAGAGCCGACGCACCGCCGCGACGGCAGCCGGCACCGGCGCGGCCGGCGCGGGCGGGAGCCTGGTCGGCAACACCCACGCGTCCGCCCCGCTCGCCGTCCGGATGCGCCCGCGCACGCTCGACGAGCTCGTCGGCCAGCAGCACCTGTTGGCGACCGGGTCGCCGTTGCGGCGGCTGATCGAGGGCGACCAGCCGATGTCGCTGCTGCTGTGGGGGCCGCCCGGCACCGGCAAGACGACGATCGCCTCGATCGTCAGCCAGCAGACCAACCGGGTGTTCGTCGAGGTGTCCGCCGTGGCTGCGGGGGTCAAGGAGGTGCGGGCCGCCATCGACGGAGCCCGCAACCGGCTGGCCCGTGGCGGTGGCGAGACGGTGCTGTTCGTCGACGAGGTGCACCGGTTCACCAAGGCGCAGCAGGACGCCCTGCTGCCCGGGGTGGAGAACCGCTGGGTCACGCTGGTCGCGGCCACCACCGAGAACCCCTTCTTCTCCGTCATCTCGCCGCTGCTGTCGCGGTCCTTGCTGCTGACCCTGGAGCCGCTCACCGACGACGACGTCCGCGGCGTCATCGACGAGGCGCTGCGCGACGACCGCGGCTTCGGCGGGAAGGTGGAGATCGACGACCAGGCGCTCGACCACCTGGTCCGGCTCGCCGGTGGCGACGCCCGGCGCGCGCTGACCTACCTCGAGGCGGCGGCCGGCGCCGCCCAGGCCAAGGACCAGACCGTCGTCGACCTCGCCACCACCGAGACCGCGGTCGACCGGGCTGCCGTGCGCTACGACCGTCAAGGGGACCAGCACTACGACGTGATCAGCGCCTTCATCAAGTCGGTGCGCGGGTCGGACGCCGACGCGGCCCTGCACTACCTGGCCCGGATGGTCGAGGCGGGGGAGGACCCACGGTTCATCGCACGACGCCTGGTGGTGCTCGCCAGCGAGGACGTCGGGCTGGCCGACCCGACCGCCATGACGACGGCGATCGCCGCGGCGCAGGCGGTGCAGCTGATCGGGATGCCCGAGGCCCGCCTCAACCTGGCGCAGGCGACCATCGCGCTGTCGCTCGCCCCGAAGTCCAACGCAGTGATCGTGGCGATGGACGAGGCGAGTGCCGACGTCCGCGCCGGCAAGACCGGCCCGGTGCCCGCGCACCTGCGGGACGCGCACTACGGCGGCTCCAAGAAGCTCGGTCACGGGCAGGGCTACCGCTACGCCCACGACGAGCCCTACGGCATCGCCGTGCAGCAGTACGCCCCCGACGTCATCGCCGGGGCCACCTACTACCGGCCGACGTCGCTGGGGGCGGAGGCCGGGCTCAAGGAGCGGTGGGAGCGGATCCGGGCGCTGGTGCGCGGCCGGCGCTGACCCGCCGCCCGGCCCCCGGGGGAGCCTGCACGGTAGGGTCACGCCCTATGGAACAGCCCCTCCTCGTCGCCGTTGCGGTGCTCGCCGCGGTGCTCGTGGTGGGCCTGGCCGTGATCCTCGCGCTGGTCGTCCGGAGCGCCCGGGCGGGCCGTCGGCGCCTCGAGCAGGCGCTGTCGGAGTCCCGCGCGGACCTCGTCGCCCTGCGCGCGCGCGTCGACGAGCTCGCCGGCCGGGTGGCGCCCGAGGCCGCGACCCCGCAGGCTGCCGGACGCCGTACGCCCGCGGCCCGGGAGTACCTCATCACCGCACTGCCCGACGGCAGCGCCGCGAGCGCCGCCGACCTCGCCCCCGTCGAGCCCCACCGCCTCGGCGCCGGCGAGTTCACCTCGCTCGCCGTGGGCGAGTCGCTGGTGCGCATCGTGTCGTTCGGGTACGGCGTCCGCCGGGCGTTGACGCCCGAGAACCGCAACCGGATCCGCTTCGAGGTCAGGCGCGAGGTCCGACGCTCGCGCAAGCAGCGGCGCCGGGACCTCAAGGAGGCGAAGCGGGACCTTCGCGCGCAGGCGCGCACCGACCTGGCCGAGGACGCGGCATGACCCGCAGCGTGTGGTTCATCGCCGGCGCCGGTGCCGGGGTGTACGCCGCGACCCGGGCCCGCCGGGTCCTCGAGGCGTTCACGCCTGAGGGCCTCGCGGACCGCCTCGCCGGCCTGACGCTGGGGGCCCACCTGTTCTCCGCGGAGGTCCGGGCCGGGATGGCCGACAAGGAGCACGACGTGCGCACCCGGTTGGGCGTCGCGCTCCCCGGACCGGAGCAGCACCGCACGCACGCTCTGCCTTCGGCACCCGGTGACCACGCACCAGACCCGCACGACCAGCCGCACGACCAGGACAGAGAGGCCCACCACTGATGGACACCGCGGAGATCCGCCGCCGGTTCCTTGCGCACTTCGAGGACCACGGGCACCAGGCCGTGCCCTCGGCCCCGCTGCTGCTCGACGACCCGAACCTGCTGTTCGTCAACGCCGGCATGGTGCCCTTCAAGCCCTACTTCCTCGGTCAGCAGACGCCGCCGTGGCCGCGCGCGACGAGCGTGCAGAAGTGCGTGCGCACGCCCGACATCGAGGACGTCGGCAAGACGACCCGGCACGGCACGTTCTTCGAGATGTGCGGCAACTTCTCCTTCGGCGACTACTTCAAGGAAGGCGCCATCGAGCTCGCCTGGGACCTGGTCACCAAGTCCCGCGCGGACGGCGGCTGGGGGCTGGAGGAGACCAGGCTCTACCCGAGCGTCTACGTCGACGACGCGGACGCGGTCGCCCTGTGGCGCAAGGTCACCGGACTGCCCGACGAGCGGATCGTGCGACTGGGCAAGCGGGAGAACTACTGGTCCATGGGAGTGCCGGGTCCCGGCGGCCCGTGCTCGGAGATCCTCTACGACCGCGGGCCCGACTACGGACCCGAGGCCGACTTCACGACCGGTCGCCTGGACATGCCGACCGAGCTCGAGGACCGCTACCTCGAGATCTGGAACCTCGTGTTCATGCAGGACGAGCTCAGCGCCGTCCGCAGCAAGGACGACTTCGACATCGCGGGCTCGCTGCCCAAGCAGAACATCGACACCGGCATGGGTCTCGAGCGCGTCGCCTTCCTGCTGCAGGACGTCGACAACATGTACGAGATCGACGTCATGTTCCCCGTCATCGAGCGCGCCGCCCAGCTCGCGGGCAAGCGCTACGGCGCCGGCGGACCGCAGGGCCACGAGGACGACGTCCGGCTGCGGGTGGTGGCCGACCACGTGCGCAGCTCGATGATGCTGATCGCCGACGGCGTCACCCCGGGCAACGAGTCCCGCGGCTACGTGCTGCGGCGGCTGCTGCGCCGCGCGGTCCGCTCGATGCGCCTGCTCGGCTTCGAGGACCCGGCGCTGCCCGAGCTGTTGCCGGTCAGCCGCGACAAGATGAGCGAGACCTACGACTACCTCCAGAGCGACTGGCAGCGGATCTCGACCGTCGCCTACGCCGAGGAGGAGGCGTTCCGCGCCACCCTGCGCACCGGCACCACGATCTTCGACCTCGCGGCGCAGGAGGCGAAGGCCGGCGGTCAGACGACCCTCGCCGGCACCAAGGCCTTCGCGCTGCACGACACCTACGGCTTCCCGATCGACCTGACCCTGGAGATGGCCTCCGAGCAGGGCCTGGCGGTCGACGAGGACGAGTTCCGCCGCTTGATGAGCGAGCAGCGGGACCGCGCCAAGGCCGACGCGCGTGCCAAGAAGGGCCAGCACGCGGATGCCGGCGCCTACCGCGAGGTCGCCGACGGGCTCGGCCGGGCGGTGGAGTTCACCGGCTACGCCGAGGTGGTCACCGAGGCGACCGTGCGCGGCCTCGTCTCCGGTCACGGCGTGACCACGTCGGCCCATGCCGGCGAGGAGGTGGAGCTGGTCCTGGACCGCACCCCCTTCTACGCCGAGGGCGGCGGCCAGCTCGCCGACCAGGGCACCATCGAGCTCGGCAACGGGGCGCGCGTGCAGGTGCTCGACGTGCAGGCGCCGATCAGCGGCCTGGTCGTGCACCAGGCCCGGGTGCTCTCCGGGGAGGTGCTGGTCGGCGACCCCGCGCAGGCGTTCGTCGACATCGAGCGCCGCCGGGCGATCAGTCGTGCGCACACCGCGACGCACATGGTGCACAAGGCCTTCCGTGAGGCGCTGGGCGACACCGCGACCCAGGCCGGGTCCGAGAACGCACCAGGGCGCTTCCGGTTCGACTTCTCCGCCACCGGCGCGGTCCCGGCCTCGGCGATGGCCGACGTGGAGGCGCGGGTCAACGACCTGGTCCTCGCCGACCTCGGGGTGCACGCCGAGCTGATGACGCAGGACGAGGCCCGCAAGTCGGGTGCGATGGCGCTGTTCGGCGAGAAGTACGGCGACCAGGTCCGGGTGATCTCGGTCGGCGACTGGGCGCGCGAGCTCTGCGGCGGCACGCACGCCGGCCGCTCCGGTCAGCTCGGCGTCATCAAGCTGCTCGGCGAGGCCTCGATCGGCTCCGGCGTACGCCGGGTGGAGGCGCTCGTCGGCAGCGACGCCTACCAGTTCCTGGCGCGTGAGCACACCCTCGTCGCCCAGCTGAGCGAGACCCTCAAGGCCCGTCCCGAGGAGCTACCGGAGCGGGTCCACGACCTGGTCGAGCGGCTCCGGACCGCGGAGAAGGAGATCGAGCGGATCCGCGTGCAGCAGGTGCTCGCCGCGGCCGGACAGCTGGCCCAGCAGGCCCGGGACGTGTACGGCGTCGCGTTCGTCGGTCACCGGGCCGACGGCGCGGGCGCCGGCGACGTGCGCAAGCTCGCCCTCGACATCCGGGGGCGGCTGCCGCAGGGGCGTCCGGGCGTGGTCGCGATCATCGGTTCCAGCAACGGCAAGCCCGCGGTCGTGGTCGCCGTCAACGACGACGCGCGCTCGTGGGGCATCTCCGCCAACGCGCTGGTCAAGGCCGCTGCCACGGTGCTCGGGGGCAGTGGCGGCGGCAAGGACGACGTCGCGCAGGGAGGCGGCGCCGACGTGTCGCACGCCGACCAGGCGCTGGTCGAGGTCGAGCATGCGGTCGGTCGCGTCGCGACCCAGCGCTGACCGCCCATGAGGCGCGGGGTGCGGATCGGGGTGGACGTCGGCGACGTCCGCGTGGGCGTCGCCCGCTCCGACCCCGCCGGCCTGATCGCCACCCCGGTCGAGACCGTGCAGCGCGGCTCCGCCGACGGGGCCCCGGCGGTGGCGCGGCTGCACGCGATCGTGGCCGAAGAGGAGGCCGTCGAGGTCGTGGTCGGGCTGCCGCGGTCCCTGTCGGGCCGGGAGGGCCCGGCGGCGCTCAAGGTGCGCGAGCTGGCCGTCCGGCTGGCGAGCACCCTGGCCCCGGTGCCGGTGCGGCTGTGCGACGAGCGGCTGAGCACCGTCACCGCGGAGTCGGTGTTGCGCAGCCAAGGTAAGAAGGGACAAAAGCGGCGCGCCGTGGTGGATCAGGCCGCCGCGGTCGTCATATTGCAGAATGCCTTGGACACCGAGCGCAGCACGGGTGCTGCGCCGGGAGAGCTGGTGACGGTGCCGTCGGGCGCCGCCCGGTCCGCAGCACCCGACGGAGCGCCCCGCTCCGACCGGGACGACGGGGACGACCGTAGTGAGGGTGCATGCGGCCAGTGACCGGCCCGAAGGCGACAGTCCGTTCCGGGCGTTCGGAGGCCCGGCCGTGAGCGATCTCGGTCTCGGTCTCGACGAGGAGCGCCCCGAGCCGCAGCACCCCCGGCGCCGGCGGCGGCTCGGCGGGTGCCTCGCGGTGCTGGTGGCTCTCGCGGTGCTGGTCGGCGGCGGCTTCGCGGCCTACTCCTTCGGCATGGGTGCCATCAAGGACCGGTTCAGCTCGCCCGAGGACTACGACGGCGGCGGCTCCGGGCAGGTGCTGGTCGAGGTCAAGGCCGGGGACGCGGCGAGCGACATCGCGGCCACGCTGTCGGCCAAGCAGGTCGTCGCCTCGCAGGAGGCGTTCACCGACGCCGCGCGCGAGGACGACCGCTCCACCTCGATCCAGGCCGGCTTCTACGAGCTGAAGAAGAAGATGTCGGCCGAGGCCGCGCTCGCGGTGCTCGTCGAGCCCGCCAACCGGATGCGCAACGTCGTGACGGTCCCGGAGGGCTTCACCGTCAAGCAGATCGTCGCGCTGCTGGCCAAGAAGACCGACTTCTCCGCCAAGCAGTACAACGCCGCGCTCCGCAAGCCGAAGTCGATCGGGCTGCCGTCGTACGCCGGGGGCAACGCGGAGGGGTACCTCTTCCCGGCGACCTACGAGCTGCCCCCCGACGCCACCGCGACGTCGGTGCTCACGCTGATGGTGGAGCGGTGGGCGCAGGCGGCCGAGGAGGCCGACCTCGAGGGCGCGGCCGAGCGGCTCGGCTACACACCGGGCGAGCTGATGATCGTCGCCAGCCTGGTCGAGGCGGAGTCCAACCGCGACGCCGACCGCGGCAAGGTCGCCCGGGTGATCTACAACCGGCTCGAGACCGACGCCACGAACAACCTGCTGCAGATCGACGCCGCGGTGAACTACGGCATCGGACGCAACCTCGGGGTCGGGCTGACCACCGAGGACCTGCGCGACGACTCGCCCTACAACACCTACCAGAACCCCGGCCTGCCGCCGACTCCGATCGAGGCCCCGGGCGACGCGGCGATCGAGGCGGCCGCCAAGCCGACCGAGGGACCCTGGATCTACTACGTGACGACCAACCTGCGCACCGGCGAGACCAAGTTCACCGAGGACTACGACCGGTTCCTGGAGTTCAAGGCGCAGTTCAAGGAGTACTGCCGCACCCAGTCCGACAACTGCTGATGGCCGCCCGCTGCGCCGTGCTCGGCACCCCGATCCGGCACTCGCTGTCGCCGGTGCTGCACCGCGCTGCGTACGACGCGCTCGGGCTGGACTGGGTCTACGAGGCGCACGAGCTGGCCGAGCAGGATCTGCCCGCGTTCCTCGACGGGCTCGACGCGTCCTGGCGCGGGGTGTCGCTGACGATGCCGTTGAAGCGCGCCGTCCTGCCGCTCCTCGACGAGGTCACCGAGCGGGCGCAGCAGGCCGCGGCCGCCAACACCGTGGTCCTCCACGGCGGTCGTCGCACCGGTCACAACACCGACGTCCCCGGGGCGGTCGCGGCGATCCGGGAGCGGTACGACGGGCCGGTGGACCGGGGGGTCATCCTCGGCGGCGGCGCCACCGCCACCTCGACGCTGCTGGCGCTGGCCGACCTCGGTTGCCGCGACGTCGTGCTGCTCGTGCGCGACCCGGCGCGCGCCGGCGTGACCGTCGCGGCCGCGGGGCGGCACCCGGGTGCGCCCCGGGTCGACGTACGCGAGCTGTCGTCGGGTCCGGTGGAGGCCGACATCCTGGTCAGCACCGTGCCGGCAGCGGCCCAGACCCCTGACGTGGTGGCGCTGGCCGAGCCGGTGCCCGTGGTGTTCGAGGTCGTCTACGACCCGTGGCCGACCCCACTGGCCGCCTCCGCCCGCGACTCGGGTCGCACGCTGGTCGCCGGGCTCGACCTGCTGGTGCACCAGGCCCGGCGGCAGGTCGAGCTGATGACCGGGGTCGCGCAGGCGCCGCTGGCAGTGATGCGGGCGGCGGGGGAGCGCGCACTCGCGGAGCGCTCTCCACAGACCCGCGCCGAGACGCCGCGCGCGGACCCGCCCACCGACTAGGGTCGCCTCTCGTGACCTGGTTCCTGGACACCGCCGCGGCGGCCGGCGTCGTGGGCCTGGTCTCCGGCGCCTTCGTGCCGGCCCTCATCGCGCGGGTCCCCGAGCCGGCGCCCGTCGAGGGCGAGGACGCCGACGAGCTCGAAGCGGCCGAGGACGAGGCCGACTACGCCCGCCCGGTCGACGCCCCCAAGGAGACCTACCTCGAGGTCTCGCGGCTGCCCGGCCTGCGGTGGAAGTGCGCACTCGCGTCGGGCGTCGCGGCCGCGCTCATCGGAGGCCGGGTGAGCTGGACGCCGGCGCTGCTGTTCCTGCTGCCGCTGGTGCCGGTGTGCGTGGCGCTGGCCGTCATCGACTGGCGCACCCGCTACCTGCCGACCTGGCTGATCCGTCCGACCTTCGTCGCGGTCGCGTTCCTGGCGGCGCTCGCCGCGGCCCTGACCTCCGACCCGGACGCCCTGGTCACGGCCGCGATCGGGTCCGCGGCCACGTTCGCGTTCTTCTTCGTGATCTGGTTCGTGCTGCCGCGTGCCTGGGCCTACGGCGACGTCCGGCTCGCCGGCCTGCTCGGCCTGGCGCTCGGCTACGTCGGCGTCGGGGCGCTGGTGGTCGGCATCTGGGTGGGCTTCCTGCTCGGGGGCGTCGGCGGGCTGCTGCTGGCCCGGCTGCGGATCTTCCACCAGCGGCACATCCCGCTGGGCCCCTTCCTGGTGCTGGGAGCGCTGATCGGGCTGGTGTTCTGGGCCGAGATCGGGGCGGCGTACGTCGCTCTCGTCGGCGGAACGGCGGGCTGACCGCCCGGGTGGACGTGCGCGCGGACGGTCCGGACCTGCGTGAAACACTGACCCCATGCTGCGATGGCTCACTGCTGGGGAGTCCCACGGCCCGGCGCTGGTCGCCGTGCTGGAGGGGATGCCCGCCCACGTCCGCCTGACCTCCGAGGACGTGGTCGAGGCGTTGGCGCGCCGCCGACTCGGCTACGGCCGCGGGGCCCGGATGAAGTTCGAGAAGGACGAGGTCGACTTCATCGGCGGGCTGCGCCACGGCGAGACCCTCGGCAGCCCGGTCGCCATCCGGATCGGCAACACCGAGTGGCCCAAGTGGGAGCAGGTCATGTCGGCGGACCCGGTCGACGAGGCGGAGCTGGAGAAGCTGGCCCGCAACGCCGCGCTGACCCGTCCGCGCCCTGGGCACGCCGACCTGGTGGGCATGCAGAAGTACGACTTCGAGGAGGCCCGCCCGATCCTGGAGCGCGCCTCCGCCCGGGAGACCGCGGCCCGGGTGGCGCTCGGTGCGGTGGCGCGGGCGTTCCTGGCGCAGGCCGTCGGCGCCGAGGTGGTCTCGCACGTGGTGCGGATCGGGTCGGCGACCGCGCCGGCCGGCTCGGTGCCGGTCGCGACCGACGTGGCGGCGCTCGACGCCGACCCGGTCCGCTGTCTCGACACCGAGGCCAGCGCGGCCATGCAGGCCGATATCGACCAGGCGCACAAGGACGGCGACACCCTGGGGGGCGTGGTCGAGGTCGTCGTGCACGGCCTGCCGCCGGGGCTCGGCTCCCATGTGCACTGGGACCGGCGCCTGGACTCCAAGCTGGCCGGGGCCCTGATGGGCATCCAGGCGATCAAGGGGGTCGAGGTCGGGGACGGCTTCGAGCTGGCGGCGACCCCCGGCTCGCTCGCGCACGACGAGATCGTCGGCACCGCCGACGGCATCCGGCGCACCTCGGGTCGCTCCGGCGGCACCGAGGGCGGCATGTCCACCGGCGAGGCGCTGCGGGTGCGCGCGGCCATGAAGCCGATCGCGACCGTGCCCCGCGCGCTGCGCACCGTCGACGTCCTCACCGGTGAGGCCACGGTCGCGCACCACCAGCGCTCCGACGTCTGCGCGGTGCCCGCCGCCGGGATCGTCGCCGAGGCGATGGTCGCGCTGGTGCTGGCCGACGTGGTGCTGGAGAAGTTCGGCGGCGACTCGGTGAGCGAGACGCGGCGCAACGTGGAGAGCTACCTCGCCGCGCTGAGGTTCGCATGACCCCCTCCGATTCGTCTGCGATCCAGCGGGTCGCGTCCCCGGAGCAGTCGCAGACGAATCGCGGAGGGCGACCACGCGTGGTGCTGGTGGGGCCGATGGGGGCCGGCAAGACGACCGTCGCCGAGCTGCTCGGCGCCCGGTGGGACCTCGCCGTGCGCGACACCGACGCCGACGTCGAGCGGGCGGCCGGCTGCTCGATCTCCGACATCTTCGTCGACGAGGGCGAGGAGGGCTTCCGGGCCCGGGAGCGGGCGGCCGTGATCGAGGCACTGGCCGCGCACCCCGGCGTGCTGGCACTCGGCGGCGGCGCCATCCTCGACCCCGACACCCGGGCGGCACTCGTCGGGCACCGCGTGGTCTTCCTCGAGGTCGGGGTCTCCGACGCCGTCAAGCGCGTCGGCCTGGGGATCACCCGTCCGATGCTGATGGGCAACATGCGCCAGCGCCTCAAGGCGCTGCTCGAGGAGCGGCTGCCGGTCTACCGCGAGGTCGCCGCGTTCACGGTGGTGACCGACGGACGCGCTCCCGACGACGTCGCCGACGAGGTGGCGGCCCTGGTCGACGCCGACGCCGCCCACGAGGAGCAGGCATGACGAGCGAGAGCCCCCGGACCGTGGTGCGCGTCGCCGGCCCGGCGCCGTACGACGTGCTGATCGGGCGCGGCCTGCTCGGCGAGCTGCCGGGCATGCTGGGCGAGGGCGTACGACGGGTGGCGGTGATCCACCCCAGGGCGCTCGCGAGCACCGGCGAGGCGATCCGGGAGGACCTGACCGGCCAGGGCTACGAGGCGCACGCCATCGAGATCCCGGACGGCGAGGAGGCCAAGCTCGCGCCGGTCGCGTCGTTCTGCTGGCAGGTGCTGGGGCAGACCGGATTCACCCGCAGCGACGCCGTCGTGACGGTGGGCGGCGGCTCGACCACCGACCTGGGCGGCTTCGTCGCCGCGACCTGGCTGCGCGGCGTGAAGGTCGTCCACCTGCCCACGACGCTGCTGGCGATGGTCGACGCGGCGGTCGGCGGCAAGACCGGCATGAACACCAGCGAGGGCAAGAACCTGGTCGGCGCCTTCCACGAGCCGGCCGGGGTGCTGTGCGACCTGGCCACCTTGGAGACGCTGCCGCGCAACGAGCTGGTCAGCGGGCTCGCCGAGGTGATCAAGTGCGGCTTCATCGCGGACCCCGCGATCCTCGACCTCACCGAGGTCGACCCGGTCGCGGCCGTCGACCCTGCCTCGCCGGTGCTGCGGGAGCTGATCGAGCGCGCGGTCCAGGTGAAGGCCGACGTCGTCGCCGGCGACCTCAAGGAGACCGGGGGCAGCGCCGCGCACCCGGGCCGGGAGGCGCTCAACTACGGCCACACGCTCGGCCACGCGATCGAGAAGGCCGAGCGCTACAAGTTCCGGCACGGCGCCGCCGTCGCGATCGGGATGACCTTCGTCGCCGAGCTGGCCCGGCTGGCCGGCCGGCTCGACGAGGCAACCGCCGACCGGCACCGCTCGGTCCTCGAGCTGGTCGGGCTGCCGACGTCGTACCGCGGCGCCGCCTGGGGTCCGCTGCACGAGGCGATGAAGGTCGACAAGAAGTCGCGCGGTGACCAGCTGCGGTTCGTGGTCCTCGACGGACTGGCCCGTCCGTCGGTGCTCACCGCCCCCGACCCGGCCCTGCTGACCGCGGCGTTCGCCGAGATCACCCGGGACGTGTGATGGCCCGCGTCCTGGTCCTGAACGGTCCGAACCTCGGCCGGCTCGGTCGTCGTCAGCCGGAGATCTACGGCTCCACCACCCACGACGAGCTCGTCACGCTGTGCCGGGACTGGGGCCGCACGCTCGGGCTGGACGTCGAGGTCCGGCAGACCAACCACGAGGGCCAGATGCTGGACTGGCTCAACCAGGCCGCCGACGAGGCCGTCGCCGTGGTGCTCAACGCGGCCGCCTGGACGCACTACTCCTACGCGCTCTTCGACGCCTGCGCACAGCTCGAGGCGCCGCTCGTCGAGGTGCACATCTCCGACCCGTCGTCGCGCCCGGAGGAGTTCCGGCACACGTCGCTGGTCACGCCGTACGCCGCGCACGTCATCGCCGGAGAGGGGATCGACGGCTACCGGCAGGCCCTGGCGTACCTGGCCGCCCCGGGAGCGTGACGTGGTGAACAAGTTCGGGGCAATCACTCGCATGCGTCGGGTCTGGGACCTAGCGTGGAGGGGTGCCCATGCCTAACGAGACGGCCGCCACCGGTGCCAGCCGTGCCCGTGTCCTCCTGGTCACCCTCGGGCTGTCGGCCGGACTCGTCCTCGCCCTGGTGGTCGGCCTCCTGCTGGTGACGGGCTCGGGGCCCGGATCCGGCTCGGGCGCGCCACCGCCGACGGTCGTCGCCGGACCGGGCGGGACCGCGTCGTCCATCCCCTCGAGCGAGGTGGACGAGGACCCGGACGCGTGGCTCGACGCCCCGGTGCCGACCGTGACCGACCTGCCGCGGACGCGACGCCCGCGAGCGAGTGTGCCTGCGAGCACGGAGGCGGCGGCGACAACCGAGGCGCCGGCGCGGACCGGCGCCAGCATCCCGGTCCGACGGCCGGCGACGAAGCGCCCGGCCGCGCCGCGGGTCTCGACCCCGAGCCGTCAGCCCACGACCGCGACCCGCCCCAGCCCGAGCGTCAGCCCCCGCCCGAGCGTCAGCGCCCGGCCCCGACCGAGCTCCGAGGCCTCGCCGACCTGCCGCCCCCGCGGTGGCGGTGAGGACAAGTCCAAGCCGGAGAAGTCGGAAAAGTCGAGGGACGCGTCGCTGCCGCGCTGCCCCAAGCGCTAGGTGGCCGGGCGGAGCCGCGCCAGGTCGTCGCGCAGCGCCTGCACCCGAGCCCAGTAGTCCGCCCGGACCGGGTCGGCGTGACGCGGGTCAGGTCGGGGCGTGGCCGCGCGCAGGTCGGCCGCGTCCACCACGTGGAGCGGGTGAGTGCTGTCCCTGGTCTGCATGGTGGCGAGGCTAGGGCGACCCACCGACAGTTCTCGATTTCGGGGGCTCCGGGGCCGTCGCTAGACTGTGCCGCTGTTCCGCGCACCGGCGGGACGCCGGCTCCACCAGACGACCAGACAGGGCACCTCACGCGCATGGCGACGACCAACGACCTCAAGAACGGCATGGTTCTCAACCTCGACGGACAGCTGTGGTCCGTCATCTGGTTCCAGCACCACAAGCCCGGCAAGGGCGGCGCGGTCATGCGCACCAAGCTCAAGAACATCGAGTCGGGCAAGACCGTCGACAAGACGTTCAACGCCGACGTCAAGGTCGAGGTCGCCAACGTCGACAAGCGCACGATGCAGTACCTCTACAACGACGGCACGTCCTACGTCTTCATGGACACCTCGACCTACGAGCAGCTCGAGGTCCCGCCGGAGATCGTCGGCGACGCCACCAACTTCATGCTCGAGAACCAGGACGCGATCGTCGCCACCAACGAGGGCCGGGTGCTCTACATCGAGCTCCCCGCCTCGGTCGAGCTCGTGGTGGAGTACACCGAGCCCGGTCTGCAGGGCGACCGCTCCACCGGCGGCACCAAGCCCGCGAAGCTCGAGACGGGGCACCAGATCAACGTGCCGCTGTTCATCGTGACCGGCGAGAAGATCAAGGTCGACACCCGCGACAGCAGCTACCTGGGTCGCGTCTCCCAGTGAAGGCGGCGCTCTGATGGCGGCCCGGTCCAAGGCCCGCAAGCGGGCTCTCGACGTGCTCTTCGAGTGCGAGGTCCGCGGTCTCCCGCTCGGTCAGACCCTCGACGAGCGGGTGATCGCGGGCGAGCCGCCGGTCAACGAGTACACCGTGCACCTGATCCGCGGCATCTCCGAGCACCAGGCCCGGCTCGACGAGCTGGTCGCGACGTACGCCCAGGGGTGGACGATCGACCGCATGCCCACGGTCGACCGCAACGCGCTGCGCATCGGGATCTACGAGATCCTCTACGTCGACGACATCCCCGACGCCGTCGCGGTGAGCGAGGCGCTGAAGCTGGTGCGCGACCTGTCGACCGACGAGTCGGCGGGCTACGTCAACGGCGTGCTCGGCAACATCCTGCGCAACAAGCCGGCGCTCTCCGCCTGATCCGGCTCAGAGCAGGTCGACCCGGAGCGCGTGCAGCCGTTCGTACGACGGGCGGCAGGCCTCCGCGACCGCCGCGTCGTGCGGTGACAGGTCGACGTCGCGGGCCCGCCAGGGCTCGAAGCCCGTGGACGCCAGCACCGCGTCGTACCAGTGCGGCGCCCACACGCCGTCGCTGGCTCGCGGACCGGCCGGCCAGTGCAGCATCGCGTCGGTGAACCCGATCCCGAGCCAGTCGCACAGCCAGCGCAGGTGCGTCTCGGGGTCGCGCAGGAAGTCACCGGCGTCGATGACCGGGGGCACGACCTCCCAGGCGTCGAGCAGCCGCTCCTGCTGGAGGAGGCCGATGTCCTCGGGCTCGCAGGCCTCGCGGGAGCGGACGTAGGACGCCACGACCTCGGCCGGGTCGCGCACGAGCAGCACGTTGCGGAAGTCACGGGTCCACGTCAGGTCGTCGTCGGGCGCCAGGTGGTGGGTCATGTGCTTGGCGTAGTGCACCGCGACGCCGTCCGGCAGGGGAGCCCGCAGCGCCCGCACCACGGCCTCGACGTCGGTCGGCTGGCTGGCGATCACCTCGTCGCGACCGGGATGGTCGATGCCGGTGCGCGCGAGGTAGGCGGCGTAGAGCGGCTCGTCGACGACGACCGTGTCGGGCCGGTTCTCCCAGGCGCGCATCAGGGCCGTGCTCAGGTTGCGGGGCCCGGACCACATCGCCACGCGCACCGGGCTCACGGCGCCGTGCGCCCCGCGACGTCCCGGTCGACGAGGTCGACGTACAGCCGTTGGAGGCGCTCGACCATCGGTCCGCGCTCCCCAGTGCCGATGGTGCGCCCGTCCACGGTCCGCACGGGTACGACGCCAGCGAACGTCCCGGTTGCGAAGGCCTCCTGCGCGCTGTAGACGTCGGTGAGGCTGAAGGTCGTCTCGCGCGCGGTGATGCCGTCCTCGCGGCAGACGCGCAGCACGTTGCTGCGGGTGATGCCGGCCAGGCAGAAGCGTCCGTCGGAGGTCCACACCTCGCCGTCCTTGACGATGAAGAAGTGCGTGCTGTTGCACGTCGCGACGAAGCCGTGCGGGTCGAGCATCAGGGCCTCGTCGGCGCCCGCGGTGTAGGCCTGGATGCAGGCGGCGATGTCGTTGAGCTTGCTGTGCGCGTTGATCTTCGGGTCGAGCGTGTCCGGCGTCGCGCGGCGCACGTGGGTGGTGAACAGCGTGATGCCGTCGCGCACCGTGGCGGGCATCGGCTCCTTGTGCTCGGCCACGATCACCACCGTCGGCGGACCGATCGTCACCCGCGGGTCCTGGTAGGGCGTCGACTTCAGCCCGCGCGTCACCATCAGCCGGACGTGCACGCCGTCGACCATCTCGTTGACCCGCAGCGTCGCGTAGATCGCCGCAGTGAGCTCGGCGCGCGTCATCTGCAGGTCCATCAGGATCGCCTGCGCGCCCTCGAAGAGCCGGTCGAGGTGCTGGTCGAGGAAGGCCGGGTGGCCGCCGCGCACCCGCAAGCCCTCCCAGACGCCGTCGCCGAGCACGAAGCCGGAGTCGAAGACCGAGACCAGCGCCCGGTCGCGGGGGAGCAGCTCGCCGTTGACCCAGACCAGGATCTCGGCGTTGCGGGGGTCGTCGGCGTGGTCGTGGGTGCCCGTGGCCATGCGACTCACCCTAGGCCCCGGCGGCGCGGTCGTGCGCTCAGCGGGCGAGGCGGTCGGCGACGACGCGCCACACGTCGGCGTCGAAGCCCAGGCCGAGGTGCGTGGAGCCGACCTCCACGTGCTCGACGTCGGGTGAGATCCGGTCGATGCACGCCGCCCAGTGCACCACCGCGTCCCGCTTGGTGTAGAGCGCCGTGATCGGCACCCGCACCGGGTCGGCCCGCTCGTGCCGCTCGATCCGGTCGACGAGCCCCGCCTGGTCCCGGTAGGACCGGGCCGCGATCGTGTAGGCCGCGCCACCGACCACGGGCGAGCCGTAGGTCACCACGCGTCGTACGACGTCGGGCAGCTGGCGTGCGACCTCGCGGGCGACCACGCCACCGAGGCTCCAGCCGACCAGCGCAACCTCGCGACCGGTCTCGTCGGCCAGCTCCCGGACCGTGACGGCGAGCGCCTCGGCGTTGCGGCGCGGGTCGCCGGTGTTCGTGCCACGACCCCAACCGCGGGCGTCGTACCCGAGGTAGCGGAGGTAGCCGCGCAGCGGCAGGTTGGTCGACTCGGGGGCCAACCATCCCGGCACGTCCACGACCGGGCCGTCTCCGCGCGGACCGCGCAGCAGGTGCGGGGCGTGGGTGAGCAGCTTGAGGGGCAGGCCGGCCGAGCGCCACTCGCCCAGGAAGGCGGTCGCCCAGCGCGGGACCGAGGCGGTGGACGGGTCGGCCGGGGGCACGTCGACCGCGGCGGGCAGGCGTCGGGCCACGCTGCTTCACCCACCCTTCCCGATCGTGTGCGACGTTGCGCAGGTCCGAGCCGGAGCACCTGCCTGACGTCACAAACTACCGACCTCGAGGTTGGGTGGCGGTGGCAGGCTGGCCCTCATGAGCGCTCACGAGGTCGACGTCGTTGTGGTGGGGCTGGGCCCCGGTGGAGAGTCGGTGGCGGCGGAGCTCGCCAAGGCCGGGCTCCAGGTGGTCGCGGTGGATCGGCACCTCGTCGGCGGTGAGTGCCCGTACTACGGCTGCATCCCCAGCAAGATGATCATCCGGGCCGCGGGCGTCATCGCCGAAGCCCGCCGGGTCTCCGACTTCGCCGGGACCAGCACCGTCCAGCCCGACTGGGCCCCCGTGCACGCCCGGATCCGCGACGAGGCCACCACCGGCTGGGACGACCAGATCGCGGTCGACCGGCTGGTCGAGGCCGGTGTGACCTTCGTCCGCGGTGACGCCACGCTGACCGGTGACCGCACCGTCGAGGTCGACGGCACGACCTACACCGCCCGCAAGGGGGTCGTGCTGAACACCGGAACCGACCCGGTGCCGCCGCCCATCGACGGGCTCACGGACACGCCCTTCTGGTCCAACCGCGAGGTGCTGCGCGACACCGAGGAGCTGCCGGCGAGCCTGATCGTCATCGGCGGCGGCCCGATCGGCGCCGAGCTCGCCCAGGGGTTCGCACGCTTCGGCGTCCAGGTCACGCTGCTCGAGGCGGGGGAGCGGATCCTCGGCCCCGAGGAGCCGGAGGCCAGCAAGACGGTCGCCGAGGCGTTCGCCGCCGACGGCATCCAGGTGCTGACCGGCGTGCGGATCGAGCACGTGTCCTACGCCGACGGCACCTTCCGCGTCGATCTCGGCGACCAGCAGGTCACCGCCGACAAGCTCCTCGTCGCCGCGGGACGCAAGCCCAGCTTCGACGGCCTCGGCCTCGAGAGCGTGGGCCTGGACCCCTCGGCCCGCTCGGTGGAGACCGACGGCCGGATGCGCGCGGTCGGCGTCGACGGCCTGTGGGCCATCGGGGACATCACCGGCAAGGGCGCCTTCACGCACACCTCGATGTACCAGGCGGCGATCGCCGTCCGCGACATCCTCGGCCAGGACGGTCCCGAGGCGTCGTACGACGCGATGCCGCACGTGACGTTCACCGACCCCGAGGTCGGCGGCGTCGGGATGACCGAGAAGCAGGCTCGCGAGGCCGGGCTGAACATCAGGGTCGGGTACGCCGACCTCGCGGTGTCCACGCGCGGCTGGATCGCCAAGGCCACCGGTCTGGTCAAGGTGATCGAGGACGCCGACGCGGGCCACCTGGTCGGCGCCTGCGCCGTCGGGCCGTCCGGCGGGGAGATGCTGTCGATGCTGACGACCGCCGTGCACGCGAAGGTCCCCACGGCCACGCTGCTGACGATGATCTACGCCTACCCGACCTTCCACCGGCACATCGAGGACGCCTTGAAGGACCTCTCCTGAGCTCGGCCGGCGCGGCGTCTCACGACAGCGGCGTCGGGTCGCTCGAGACGGCCCGCGGCTGATAGCGTCACGCCCGATCGAACATCCTTTAACGAGCCGTCCTGTGAGGCGGAGAAGGAGGTTGGACTGCTCGTGCCTGCCCCGTCAGCACAGCCGACCCGCCCCGCGGAGAGCACCGACCCCGCCGGCCGCACCGTTCTCGACCCCCGTGACGTCTCCCGGGCCCTCACCCGCATCGCGCACGAGATCCTCGAGCGCAACAAGGGCTCACGCGACCTCGTCCTGCTCGGCATCCCGAGCCGGGGGGTCCCCCTCGCGCAGCGGATCGCCGCGAAGATCGCCGCCGTGGAGGGGGTCGAGGTCCCGGTCGGCTCGCTCGACGTCACGATGTACCGCGACGACCTCCGGATGCGGCCCGCCCGCACCCTGCTGCCCACCGAGATCCCGCACGGCGGCATCGACGGCAAGGTCGTCGTCCTCGTCGACGACGTGCTCTTCTCCGGCCGCACCATCCGGGCCGCGCTCGACGCGATGAACGACGTCGGCCGGCCCCAGGCCGTCCGTCTCGCGGTCCTGGTCGACCGCGGCCACCGCGAGCTGCCGATCCGCGCCGACTTCGTCGGCAAGAACCTCCCGACCTCGCTGGTCGAGAAGGTCTCGGTCCGGGTCTCGGAGTTCGACGGCGAGGATGCGGTGACGATCAGCGGGACCGTCTCGAACGGCGCGACCACTGACGAGGGAGCACCCCGATGAAGCGGCACCTGCTCAGCGCCGGGGACCTGACCCGCGACGACGCCGAGCTGGTCCTGCAGACCGCCGAGGAGATGCGCTCGCTCGCGGACCGGCCGATCAAGAAGCTGCCCGCGCTGCGCGGGCGCACGGTGGTGAACCTCTTCTTCGAGGACTCCACCCGCACCCGGATCTCCTTCGAGGCGGCCGCCAAGCGGCTCTCGGCCGACGTCATCAACTTCTCCGCCAAGGGCTCGTCGCTGTCCAAGGGCGAGAGCCTCAAGGACACCTCGCTGACCCTCGAGGCGATGGGCGCCGACGCCGTGGTGGTGCGGCACTGGGCCTCGGGCGCTCCGCACCTGCTCGCCAACGCCGGCTGGTCGAAGAGCTCGGTGGTGAACGCCGGCGACGGCACCCACGAGCACCCGACGCAGGCCCTGCTGGACGCCTTCACGATGTGGCGCCACCTGGGCAACCTCGACGGCCGACGGGTCGCGATCGTGGGCGACGTGCTGCACAGCCGGGTCGCCCGCTCCAACGCGCTGCTGCTCAAGACGCTCGGCGCCGAGGTCACCCTGGTGGCCCCGCCGACGCTCCTGCCGGTCGGCGTGGAGGGCTGGGACGTGGAGACGTCGTACGACCTCGACGCGGTGCTGCCCAAGGCCGACGTCGTGATGATGCTGCGGGTGCAGCGCGAGCGGATGACGCTGAGCGGCGGCGGGTTCTTCCCGACGGTGCGGGAGTACAGCCGTCGCTACGGTCTCGACGGCCGCCGGATGGACACCCTGCAGGACCACACGATCGTGATGCACCCCGGCCCGATGATCCGCGGCATGGAGATCACCGCGGACGTCGCGGACTCCCAGCGCTCGGTGATCGTCGAGCAGGTCACCAACGGGGTCGCGGTCCGGATGGCCGTGCTCTACCTGCTCCTCGGGGGCAGCCAACCAGCAGTCGGTACGACGGACGGAACGAACCTGTGAGCGCCTACCTCGTCAAGAACGTCCGCGTCCTCGGGGCGGAGCCGACCGACCTGCTGCTGCGCGACGGCGTGATCGAGGCCATCGGCACCGACCTCGCCGCCGACGCCGCCGAGGTCGTGGACGCCACCGGGCTCGTGGCGCTGCCCGGCCTGGTCGACCTGCACACCCACCTGCGCGAGCCGGGCCGTGAGGACGCGGAGACGGTCGAGACCGGCACCCAGGCCGCCGCGCTCGGTGGCTTCACCGCCGTGCACGCCATGGCCAACACGGACCCGGTCGCCGACACCGCCGGCGTCGTGGAGCAGGTCTGGCGGCTGGGCCGCGAGGCCGGCCACTGCGACGTCTTCCCGGTCGGTGCCGTCACCGTCGGTCTCGCCGGCGAACGGCTCGCGGAGCTCGGTGCGATGGCCGACTCGGCTGCCCGGGTCCGGGTCTTCTCCGACGACGGCAAGTGCGTCTCCGACGCGGTGCTGATGCGGCGCGCCCTGGAGTACGTCAAGGCGTTCGACGGCGTCATCGCCCAGCACGCGCAGGAGCCGCGCCTCACCGAGGAGGCGCAGATGAACGAGGGCGAGCTGTCCGGGCGCCTCGGCCTGCGCGGCTGGCCCGCCGTGGCGGAGGAGGCGATCATCGCGCGCGACTGCCTGCTCGCCGCGCACGTCGACTCCCGCCTGCACGTCTGCCACGTCTCAACCGCGGGCTCCGTGGAGATCGTCCGCTGGGCCAAGGGCAAGGGCTGGAACGTCACCGCCGAGGCGTGCCCGCACCACCTGCTGCTCACCGACCAGCTCGCCGCGACCTACGACCCGATCTACAAGGTCAACCCGCCGCTGCGCTCGCAGACCGACGTCGACGCGCTGCGTCAGGGACTGGCCGACGGCACCATCGACGCCGTCGCGACCGACCACGCGCCGCACCCGCACGAGGACAAGGACTGCGAGTGGCAGGCCGCCGCCTTCGGGATGCTCGGTCTCGAGACCGCGCTGTCGATCGTGCAGCAGACGATGGTCGACTCCGGCCTGATGGACTGGGGCGGCGTCGCCGAGCGGATGTCCTACGCGCCCGCACGCATCGGTCGGCTCGACGGCCACGGCCGCCCCCTCGAGGTCGGCGAGCCTGCCAACGTCGTGCTCTACGACCCGACGTTCAGCCGGGTCGTCGACTCCACCGACCTGGCGTCGCTGTCGCGCAACACGCCGTACGTCGGCCGCGAGCTGCCCGGACGCGTCGTGGCGACGTTCCTGCGGGGCAAGCCGACCGTGCTCGACGGGAAGCTGCAGTGACCGAGACCCCCACCTGGGTGCCGGTGGCGATCCTCTTCGGGCTGCTCGCGCTGGCCTATCTCGGGATGTGGCGCGGCTGGCGGCGTCGCGCCGGCAAGCACGACCTGCCGCCGCTCGTGCCCGTGCCGGCCGTCAGCGACCTGCCCGACGCGACGCTGCAGTCGGGGGCGCGCTACTTCGGCACCACCGTCAGCGGCGAGTGGCTCGAGCGGGTCGTCGCACGCGGGCTGGGAGCGCGCAGCACCTGCCGGATCTCGCTGTCCGGGGAGGGCATGGACGTGGTCCGGCTGGCGGGGTCGTTCCGGATCCCGGCCGCGGCGCTGCGGGGGGCCCGCCACGACCAGGGCATCGCCGGCAAGGTGGTGCCGCCGCACGGCCTGCTGGTCGTCACCTGGGAGCACGGCGATCTGCTGCTCGACACCGGCTTCCGGCTCACGGTCGCCGAGGTGGCCAAGCACCAGCCGGACCAGAAGTCGGTCAAGGACAAGCACACCGCCTGGGTGCGGACGATCTCGAAGATGGCCAAGGAGAACGCAGCATGACCCAAGAGGCGATCCTCGTGCTCGAGGATGGACGGACCTTCCACGGCGAGGGCTTCGGCGCGACCGGTGAGACGTTCGGCGAGGCGGTGTTCTCGACCGGCATGACGGGCTACCAGGAGACGTTGACCGACCCGTCGTACCACCGTCAGGTCGTGGTGATGACGGCTCCGCACGTCGGCAACACCGGCATGAACGACGAGGACCCGGAGTCCCGCCGCATCTGGGTCAGCGGCTACGTGGTCCGCGACCCCGCACGCGTCCCGTCCAACTGGCGCGCCACCCGCTCGCTGGACGACGAGCTGCGCGAGCAGGGCGTCGTCGGCATCTCCGGCGTCGACACCCGCGCCCTCACCCGGCACCTGCGCGAGCGCGGCGCCATGCGCGTGGGGATCTCCACGACGGAGACCGACCCGGCCGCGCTGCTGCGCCGGGTGCTCGACTCCGCCCCGATGGCCGGCTCCGAGCTGGCGACCGAGGTGTCCACGAGCGAGGCCTACGTCGTGCCGGCCGTCGGCGAGAAGCGCTTCACCGTCGCCGCGGTCGACCTCGGCATCAAGGCCAACACCCCGCGGATGATGGCGCAGCGCGGCATCGAGACCCACGTGCTGCCGGCCACCTCCACCATCGACGACGTCCGCGCGACCGGCGCCGACGGGGTGTTCTTCTCCAACGGTCCCGGAGACCCCGCGGCCACCGAGGGACAGGTCGAGCTGCTCAGATCCGTGCTGGAGCAGGAGATTCCCTACTTCGGAATCTGCTTCGGCAACCAGCTCTTCGGTCGGGCGCTCGGCTTCGGCACCTTCAAGCTGAAGTACGGTCACCGCGGCATCAACCAACCGGTGATGGACCGCACGACCGGCAAGGTCGAGGTCACCGCGCACAACCACGGCTTCGCCGTCGACGCCCCCCTCGACACGACCACCACCACGCCGTACGGCGACGTGAGCGTCAGCCACGTGTGCCTCAACGACGACGTCGTCGAGGGGCTGGAGCTGCGACGCGAGGGCGCGCTGAAGGCGTTCTCGGTGCAGTACCACCCCGAAGCAGCAGCCGGACCGCACGACGCGGCGTACCTGTTCGACCGCTTCTGCGACCTGATGGAGGCCTGACGTGCCGAAGAGGACTGACATCCAGAGCGTGCTCGTGATCGGGTCCGGCCCGATCGTGATCGGGCAGGCGTGCGAGTTCGACTACTCCGGCACCCAGGCTTGCCGGGTGCTGCGCGCGGAGGGCATGCGGGTGATCCTGGTGAACTCCAACCCGGCCACGATCATGACCGACCCGGAGTTCGCGGACGCGACCTACGTCGAGCCGATCACGGCCGAGTTCGTCGAGAAGGTGATCGAGAAGGAGCGACCCGACGCGCTGCTCGCCACGCTCGGCGGGCAGACCGCGCTGAACTGCGCGGTGCAGCTCGACGCCAACGGCGTGCTCGAGAAGTACGGCGTCGAGCTGATCGGCGCCAGCATCGAGGCGATCGACCGCGGCGAGAACCGCGAGTCGTTCAAGAAGATCGTCGAGGAGCTCGGGGGAGAGGTCGCCAAGAGCGTCGTGTGCCACACGATGGACGACTGCGTGGCCGCGGCCGACACCCTCGGCTACCCGATGGTGGTGCGACCGTCGTTCACGATGGGCGGCGCCGGCTCCGGGATGGCCTACGACGCGCGCGACCTGCAGCGCATCGCCGGTGCCGGGCTGGCAGCGAGCCCGACCACCGAGGTGCTCCTCGAGGAGTCGATCCTGGGCTGGAAGGAGTACGAGCTCGAGGTCATGCGCGACACCGCCGACAACGTGGTGATCGTGTGCAGCATCGAGAACCTCGACCCGATGGGCGTGCACACCGGCGACTCGATCACGGTCGCCCCGGCCATGACGCTGACCGACCGTGAGTACCAGGCCATGCGCGACCTGTCGATCGGGATCATCCGCTCGGTCGGCGTGGACACCGGTGGCTGCAACATCCAGTTCGCGGTGGACCCGGCCGACGGCCGGCTGATCGTGATCGAGATGAACCCGCGTGTCTCCCGCTCCAGCGCGCTGGCGTCGAAGGCGACCGGCTTCCCGATCGCCAAGATCGCCGCCAAGGTCGCGATCGGCTACACCCTCGACGAGATCCCCAACGACATCACCTCCTCGCACGGCGTGGGCACGCCGGCCAGCTTCGAGCCGACCCTGGACTACGTCGTGGTGAAGGTGCCGCGCTTCGCGTTCGAGAAGTTCCCCAATGCCGACCGCACCCTGACCACGCACATGAAGTCGGTCGGCGAGGCGATGGCGATCGGCCGCAACTTCACCGAGGCGCTGCAGAAGGCGCTGCGCTCCCTGGAGTCCGCCTCGGCGCCGTTCGACTGGAGCCACGAGCACGTCGACCTCGACCGGGCGGCGCTGCTCGAAGAGATCCGCACGCCGCACGACGGTCGCCTCAAGAAGGTGATGGATGCCCTGCGTGCCGGCGCCTCGCCGCAGGAGCTCCACGACGCGACCGGCATCGACCCGTGGTTCGTCGACCAGCTGCTGCTGATCAACGAGGTCGCGCTCAGCGTGATCGACGCCCCCGAGCTGACCTCGGCGCTGCTGCGCCGCGCCAAGCGACACGGCTTCTCCGACGAGCAGATCGGCCGGATGCGCGACATGCCCGCCGCCGTGGTGCGCGGGGTGCGGCATGCGCTGGGCATCCGCCCGGTCTACAAGACCGTCGACACCTGCGCCGCGGAGTTCGCCGCGCGGACGCCGTACCACTACTCCTCCTACGACGAGGAGTCCGAGGTGATGCCGCGCACCAAGGAGGCGGTGATCATCCTGGGCTCCGGGCCCAACCGGATCGGTCAGGGCATCGAGTTCGACTACTCGTGCGTGCACGCGTCGATGGCGCTGTCGCAGGCCGGCTACGAGACCGTGATGGTCAACTGCAACCCCGAGACCGTCTCGACCGACTACGACACCAGCGACCGGTTGTACTTCGAGCCGCTGACGCTCGAGGACGTGCTCGAGGTGGTGCACGCCGAACGGCAGGCCGGACCGATCGCCGGCGTGATCTGCCAGCTCGGCGGCCAGACGCCGCTCGGGCTGGCCCAGGGACTCGAGGACGCCGGCGTGCCGATCGTGGGCACGCCCCCGGCGGCCATCGACCTGGCCGAGGAGCGTGGTGCCTTCGGGCGGGTGCTGGCGCGCGCCGGGCTGCCCGCCCCCAAGCACGGGATGGCGACGTCCTTCCCCGAGGCGCAGGCGATCGTCGCCGAGATCGGCTACCCGGTCCTGGTGCGGCCGTCCTACGTGCTCGGCGGCCGCGGCATGGAGATCGTCTACGACGACACCGCGCTGGAGTCCTACATCGGCCGTGCGACCGAGATCAGCCCGGAGCACCCGGTGCTGGTCGACCGGTTCATCGACGACGCCGTCGAGATCGACGTGGACGCGCTGTACGACGGCACGGAGCTGTTCCTGGGCGGCGTCATGGAGCACATCGAGGAGGCCGGCATCCACTCCGGCGACTCGTCCTGCGCGCTGCCGCCGATCACCCTCGGCGCCAACGAGATCGCCCGGATCCGCGCGGCCACCGAGGCGATCGCCGCGGGTATCGGCGTGCTCGGCCTGATCAACATCCAGTACGCCCTGGGCTCCGACGTGCTCTACGTCCTGGAGGCCAACCCGCGCGCCTCACGCACGGTGCCCTTCGTGTCCAAGGCGACCGCGACCCCGCTGGCGAGCGCGGCCGCGCGGGTGATGCTCGGCGAGAGCATCGCCGACCTGCGCCGGGCCGGGGTGCTCCCCGCAACCGGGGACGGCGGCCTGCTGCCCGCCGACGCGCCGATCGCGGTCAAGGAGGCGGTGATGCCGTTCAACCGGTTCCGCACCCCCGACGGCAAGCAGGTCGACACCGTGCTCGGTCCGGAGATGAAGTCGACCGGCGAGGTGATGGGGTTCGACGCCGACTTCGGGACGGCCTTCGCCAAGGCGCAGACCGCCGCCTTCGGCTCGCTGCCCACCACCGGCAAGGTGTTCGTCAGCATGGCCAACCGCGACAAGCGCTCGATGATCTTCCCGATCAAGGTGCTGGCCGACCGCGGCTTCGAGGTGCTCGCGACCCAGGGCACGGCCGAGGTGCTGCGTCGCAACGGCGTGCAGGTGACCGTCGTACGCAAGCACTTCGAGGGGCCGGGCCCCGACGGTGAGCGCACCACGGTGCAGCTGATCCAGGACGGCGAGATCGACCTGGTGATCAACACCCCGAACGGCTCGTCCGGCGGTGGGTCGGCTCGGCTCGACGGCTACGAGATCCGCACCGCCGCGGTGATGGCGAACATCCCGTGCATCACCACGGTGCAGGGCCTCGGCGCCGCCGTGCAGGGCATCGAGGCGATGCGCGCCGGCGACATCGGGGTGCGCTCCCTGCAGGACTGGGCGCGTCGGTGACCGGTCCCTACCGGCTGCTCTTCGACCGGGTGCTGGTCCGGGTCGACGCCGAGCGGGCGCACCGGGTCGGCTTCGCGGCCTTGCGTGCGGCCCAGCCCGCGATTCGTCTGCGATCGCTGCGTGGGCGCGACCCGCAGGACCGCAGACGAATCGGCGAGGTGCGGGCGATGGGGCTGACCTTCCCGGGGCCGCTGGGGTTGGCGGCCGGCTTCGACAAGAACGCCGAGGGCATCGACGCCCTGGCCGCGCTGGGGTTCTCCTTCGTGGAGATCGGCACCGTCACCGGTGAGCCGCAGCCCGGCAACCCCGCTCCACGGCTGTTCCGGCTCCCGGCGGACCGCGCGATCGTCAACCGGATGGGCTTCAACAACGACGGGGCCGAGGTGGTCGCACGCCGGCTCGCCGCCCGCGAGCGCACCGCGCACCCCGACGTGGTCCTCGGCGTCAACATCGGCAAGACCAAGCTCGTCCCCGACGACGACACGGCGGCGGTGCTCGCCGACTACGAGAAGAGCACCCGCCTGCTCGCGCCGCACGCCGACTACCTCGTCGTCAACGTCAGCTCGCCCAACACCCCGGGACTGCGCGACCTCCAGGCCGTCGACCGGCTGCGACCCCTGCTCACCGCCGTACGACGTCAGGCGGACGCCGTGACCAGCCAGCACCTGCCGCTGCTCGTGAAGATCGCCCCGGACCTGTCCGACAAGGACGTGCTCGCGGTCGCGGACCTCGCGGTCGACCTCGGCCTTGACGGCATCGTGGCCACCAACACCACCATCGCGCGCTCGGGTCTGGACTCGGCGCCCGCGGAGGTCGAGGCGGTCGGCGCCGGGGGACTGTCCGGAGCGCCGCTGCGGGAGCGGGCGCTTGAGGTGCTGCGGCTGCTGCGCGACCGCGTCGGTCCCGACCTGACGATCGTGGCCGTCGGAGGCATCGGCACCGCCGCCGACGCCCGTGACCGGCTCGACGCGGGGGCGACCCTGCTGCAGGCGTACACCGCTTTCGTCTACGAGGGCGCCCTGTGGCCCTCCCGGGTCCAGCGCGATCTGCGCCGGCCGACCGATCGGAGCCGCGCATGATGTTCGGGACCCGTCTCGCCGAGTCGATCGAGGGGCGCGGCCGCTTCTGCGCCGGCCTCGACCCGCACCCGTCGCTGCTGGACGCCTGGGGGCTGACCGACAGCGTCAACGGGCTGGAGAAGTTCTCCCTGTCGGCGGTCGAGGCGCTCGCCGGCATCTGCGCCGTCGTGAAGCCGCAGTCGGCGTTCTTCGAGCGGTTCGGATCGCAGGGGATTGCCGTCCTGGAGCGCGTCGTCGAGGGCTGCCGTGAGCGCGGAGCGCTGGTGCTGCTCGACGTCAAGCGGGGTGACATCGGCTCGACAATGCAGGGCTACGCCGACGCCTACCTGGACAAGAACTCCCCGCTGCACGTGGACGCGATCACGGTGTCCCCCTACCTCGGTGTCGGCTCGCTCGAGCCGGTCCTCGACACCGCCGTTGCCAACGGGGCCGGGGTCTTCGTGCTGGCACTCACCTCGAACCCCGAGGGGCCCCAGGTGCAGCACGCGATGACGGCCGACGGTCGGACCGTCGCCGCCCTCGTGCTCGACCTGCTGGCCTCCCGCAACGTCGACGCCGACCGGCTCGGGTCCTTCGGTGCGGTCGTCGGCGCGACCGTCGTACCGCCGGCCGACGTGAGCACCGACACCCTCGACATCAACGGTCCGCTGCTGGTGCCGGGCATCGGCGCGCAGGGCGGCACCGTGGACGACGTACGACGGGTCTTCGGCTCGGCCGCCCGCAACGTGCTGCCGACCAGCTCGCGCGAGCTGCTCGCTGCCGGCCCCGACAAGGTGCTGCTGCACGAAGCGGCACTGCGCGCGATCGACGCCTTCTCCGCCCTCTGACGACCCGGCGCGTCGGCTGGTCGAGAACCCGCCGACCCGGCGCGTCGGCTGGTCGAGAACCCGCCGACCCGGCGCGTCGGCTGGTCACGGGACCTGCAGACGCGCCGACTCGGCGGGGTGGGGACCTGCAGACGCGCCGACTCGGCGGGGTGGGGACCTGCAGACGCGCCGACTCGGCGGGGTGGGGACCTGCAGACGCGCCGACTCGGCGTGTAGAACAGGGGCCATGACCGAGCGCGCCCGCCCGCCCCTCGCGACCGAACCGGGGCCGACCGACCCGGGCCCGACCGACCCGGGGCCGACCGACCCGGGGCCGACCGACCCGGGGCTGGGGGCCAACCCGTTCCTCACGCCCAGCCCGCTGCCGTTCGCGTTCCCTCCCTTCGACGCGATCGACCACGCGCACTACCGCCCCGCCCTGGACGCCGGGATCGAGGAACAGCGGAGCGAGGTCGCTGCGATCGTCGCGGACCGGGCCGAGCCGACGTTCGCCAACACCATCGAGGCGCTCGAGGTGTCGGGACGCACGCTGGCGCGAGTGCTGCGGGTGTTCAGCAACCTCGGTGCGTCGATGGCGACGCCCGAGATGCAGGCGCTGGAGGCCGAGGTCAACCCGCTGGTCGCCGAGCACCGGGACGCGATGCTGCTCGACTCGCAGCTCTTCGCGCGCATCGACGTCGTCCACCGGCAGCGCGACCACCGCCTGACGCCGGAGCAGCAGCGCGTCGCCGAGCGCTACCACCGAGACTTCGTCCGCGCCGGTGCGGGACTCCCCGAGCCCGACCGTGACCGGCTGCGGGGGATCAACGTCGAGATCACCTCCCTGACCACGGAGTTCGGCAACCGGGTGATCGCGGAGCGCAACGAGCGCGCCCTGCACCTGACCGACCCCGCCGAGCTCGAGGGGCTTCCCGCGGACGCGGTCGAGGCGGCCGCCGCGGCAGCCAGTGCCGCCGGGCTCGAGGGATACCTGATCCGCTTGGTCCTGCCCACGATCCAGCCCGCGCTGGCCTCCCTGCGCAACCGGGACGTACGTCGCCGGCTGCACGAGGCCGCCACCGACCGCGGCACCAGCGGCTCGGAGCACGACACCCGCGCCACGCTGACCCGGATCGCCGCGCTGCGGGCCGAGCGCGCAGCCCTGCTCGGGCACGACGACCACGCGTCGTTCGTGGTCGAGGACGAGACCGCCGGGTCCAGCGAGGCCGTGCTCGGCATGCTCGACGAGATGGCCGTGCCGGCGATGCGCAACCTGGAGGCCGAGCGGGTCCGGATCGAGCAGCTGCTGCGCGACGACGGCGTCGACGGGCCCGTGGAGCCGTGGGACTGGACGTACTACACGGCTCGCGACAAGGCGGCGACCTACGACGTCGACGAGGGCGCCGTACGCCCCTACTTCGAGCTCGAACGGGTGCTGCACGACGGCATCTTCTTCGCCGCCAACCGGCTCTACGGCACTCACGTTCGCGCCGCGCGAGGACCTGCCGGTCTACGCCGAGGGCGTGCAGGTCTTCGAGGTGTTCGACCACGACGGCTCCACGCTCGGGCTCTTCGTCTGCGACTGGTTCGCCCGTCCGACCAAGCAGGGCGGCGCCTGGATGGACGAGCTGGTGCCCCAGAGCCACCTGCTGGGTACGGCGCCCGTGGTCGTCGTGTGCCTCAACGTGCCGCCGCCGCCGCCGGGTGCACCGGCCCTGATGACGATGGACGAGGTCCGCACCGGCTTCCACGAGTTCGGTCACGCGCTGCACGGGCTGTTCTCCGACACCGTCCACCCGCGTCTGCACGGCACCAACGTGCCGCGCGACTTCGTGGAGTTCCCCTCGCAGGTCAACGAGATGTGGGCCTGGTGGCCCGAGGTGCTGGCCAACTACGCCAAGCACCACGTCACCGGCGAGCCGCTCGCCCAGGACGTCGTCGACCGGCTGAGCGCCGCACGCGAGCACGGTCAGGGGTTCGACACCGTCTCGATGCTGGGCGCGGCCCTGCTCGACCAGGAGTGGCACCGCGTGGTGCCGGGGACGCCCGAGGTCGCGTCGGAGGACGTCGAGGCCTTCGAGCGGGCGGCCCTCGAGCGGCACGGGGTGCACGCGGCGTTGGTGCCGCCGCGCTACCGCAGCGGCTACTTCGCCCACGTCTTCGCGGGCGGCTACGACGCCGGCTACTACTCCTACCTGTGGAGCGAGGTGCTCGACGCGGACATGGTCGACTGGTTCGTCGACAACGGGGGACTGACCCGGGCCAACGGGGACCGGTTCCGGGCGGGGCTGCTGTCGGTGGGCGGCACCGTCGACCCGCTGGAGGCGTTCGCGTCCGTGCGCGGGCGGGCACCGAGCACCGAGCCGCTGCTGCGTCGCCGAGGACTCCGGTGACCTCGAGCAGGTGGGTGGGCGTCGCCGTCGCGATGGTCCTCGCGAGCACCGGGCTGGTCGCCTGCTCCAGCACCGAGGAGTCCTACTGCTCGGCCCTGCGGGAGGACGAGCCGCGGCTGCAGAAGCTGTCGAGGGCCGCGGCCGAGCCCGGGTCCGACGCCCTGGTCAAGAGCGTCGACATCCTTGCGGCGCTGGGCGACAAGGCGCCGGACGACGTCGCGGACGAGTGGGAGACGTTGGTCTCGTCGCTGGAAGACCTCGTGGACGCCGTACGCGCCTCAGGGGCGGACTTCTCCGCGTTGGCCTCCGGCAAGACCCCGGAGGGGGTCACCGCGGGTCAGATGAAGGCCGTGCGGCAGGCGGCCGGAGAGCTGGCCGACACCCGGGTGCAGCAGGCCGGAGCCAGCATCGAGCAGCACGCGCGCGACGTCTGCAAGGTCGACCTGGGCGGTGGGCTGGCCGGACCGACCAGCTGAGCTCCGTGTCGCAATGACCGGGCCCGGACGACCGTCACATTGCGACCACACGGTGACTCTGACTAGATTTCGCTTGTCCACCCGCCGAGCACACACCCATTGGACGAGGTCAGCACTGTGGCACTGCCGCGACTCACGCCGGAACAGCGCCAGGCGAACCTGGAGAAGGCCGCCGCCTCCCGTCGTGAACGAGCCGAGATCAAGAACCGGCTCAAGCACTCCGGGGCCTCGATCGTCGACGTGCTCAAGCAGGGTCAGGACAACGACGTGATCGGCAAGATGCGGGTCGTGGACCTGCTGCAGTCGATGCCGGGTCTGGGCAAGGTGCGGGCCCGTCAGATGATGGAGAGGTTGAGCATCTCCGAGAGCCGCCGCGTGCGCGGGCTCGGGGCCAACCAGATCGCCGCCCTCGAGCGCGAGTTCGGGTCGCGCTGAGACATGAGTGACTCACAGGGCCGGCTGACGGTCCTGGCGGGACCCACGGCGGTCGGCAAGGGGACGGTGGCGGCGTACGTCCGCGAGCACCACCCCGAGGTCTGGATCTCCGTGTCGGCCACCACCCGCCCGCCCCGCCCCGGCGAGGAGCACGGACGGCACTACTGGTTCGTCTCCGACGAGGAGTTCGACGACCTGATCGCCGAGGGGCAGCTGCTCGAGTGGGCGGTCGTGCACCGGGCGGCCCGCTACGGCACGCCGCGGCGTCCCGTCGAGCAGGCGCTGGCGGAGGGCCGGCCCGCGCTGCTGGAGATCGACCTGCAGGGCGCGCGGCAGGTGCGGGCGACGATGCCGGGCGCGCTGTTCGTGTTCCTGACGCCGCCCTCGTGGGAGGAGCTGGTACGCCGGCTGGTGGGCCGCGGCACCGAGACGGAGGAGGAACGCACCCGTCGCCTCGACACCGCGCGGGCCGAGCTGGCCGCCGAGGCGGAGTTCGACGTCACGGTCGTGAACACCGAAGTTCACCTCGCAGCCGATGAGTTGGTAGCCTTGATGACGGACCGCCCCCGCACCTGACGCGCGGCGGACCACCTCTCTTCACCAACCCCCATTCTGTGAGGCTGTCACCGTGTCTTCCGTGTCTGCATCCGGCGCCGTCGCCGAGGGCATCACCAACCCCCCGATCGACGAGCTGCTGACGAAGACGGACTCGAAGTACAAGCTGGTCCTGTACAGCGCCAAGCGCGCTCGTCAGATCAACGCCTACTACTCCCAGCTCGGCGAGGGCCTGCTGGAGTACGTCGGCCCGCTCGTCGACACGCACGTGCAGGAGAAGCCGCTCTCGATCGCGCTGCGCGAGATCAACGCGGACCTGCTGACCTGCGAGGACATCGACCCCGAGGCCGAGGCCGCCGCGGCCGCCGCGGCCGGTTCCACGAGCACCACGGCGTAGGCAGCAGGCACCGGTCGTGCCCGAGCGTGAGACGGACGCCACTGAGCGACCGCGCGTTGTCCTGGGCGTGAGCGGCGGCATCGCGGCCTACAAGGCCTGTGAGCTGCTGCGTCGGCTCACCGAGTCCGGGCACGACGTCACGGTAGTGCCGACCGCTGCTGCACTCGGTTTCGTCGGCGCCCCCACCTGGGCGGCGCTGTCGGGCAAGCCCGTCTCCGCAGACGTCTGGGACCGGGTCCACGAGGTGCCGCACGTCCGGATCGGGCAGGGCGCCGACCTCGTGGTCGTCGCGCCGGCCACCGCCGACCTGCTGGCCAAGGCGGCCCACGGGCTGGCCGACGACCTGCTGACCAACACCCTGCTGACTGCTCGCTGCCCGCTGGTGTTCGCCCCGGCGATGCACACCGAGATGTGGGAGCACCCGGCCACCCAGGCCAACGTCGCGACGCTGCGCAGCCGGGGCGCCCTGGTCATCGAGCCCGCCGAGGGTCGCCTGACCGGCGCCGACACCGGCAAGGGCCGGTTCCCCGACCCGGCCGAGATCTTCGAGGTCGCCCGCGACGTGCTGACCCGCGGCAGCGGCGCCCACCAGGACCTGGCGGGCCGGCACCTGCTCGTCTCCGCCGGCGGCACCCGGGAGTACCTCGACCCGGTCCGCTTCCTCGGCAACCGCTCCTCGGGCCTGCAGGGCTACGCACTCGCCCGGACGGCCGCCGCCCGGGGCGCCGAGGTCACGCTGGTGGCCGCCAACGTCACGCTGCCCGACCCCGCGGGGGTCAAGGTGCTGCACGTGGAGACCACCGCGCAGCTGCGCGACGCCGTGCTGGCCGCCGCGCCGGGCGCCGACGCGATCGTGATGGCGGCCGCCCCGGCCGACTACCGGCCGACCAGCGTCAGCGGCACCAAGATCAAGAAGGCCGACGACGGCTCGGCGCCCACGATCGAGCTCGCCCAGAACCCCGACGTCCTCGCCGAGCTGTCCCGGGACCGGACCCGTGCCGGCCAGGTGGTCGTCGGGTTCGCCGCGGAGACCGGCGACGGCACCCGCTCGGTGCTCGAGCTGGCGCAGGCCAAGCTGGTCCGCAAGGGCTGCGACCTGCTCGTCGTCAACGACGTCAGCGGTGGTGCGGTCTTCGGCAGCGACGACAACGAGGCCGTCGTCCTGGACGCCGCGGGCGGCGCCGTACCCGTGCCGCGGGGGTCCAAGGCGGCGCTCGCCCACGTCGTGTGGGACCGGGTGGCGCAACGGTGGGCGACCCCCGACGCCTGACATCCCACGAGACGGGTCGAAGATTGTCTCGCGGTCGGGTTATCTTGCCTGCTGGCACACACCGCACAACAGGACCGCGCGCGCGTCGAGAGCCGACGTCCGCCTGCCGACCAGAGGGGCACTAACGACGTGGCTGGACGCCTTTTCACCTCCGAGTCCGTGACCGAGGGGCACCCGGACAAGATCGCCGACCAGATCAGCGACTCCGTCCTGGACGAGATGCTCCGCCAGGACCCCAAGAGCCGGGTCGCGGTCGAGACGCTGCTGACCACCGGGCTCGTCGTGGTCGCCGGCGAGGTCACCACGGGGGGCTACGTCGACGTCAAGCAGGTCGTCCGCGACCGGATCCTGGCGATCGGCTACGACTCGTCGGTCAAGGGCTTCGACGGCCACTCCTGTGGCGTGATGGTGGCCATCGGCGGCCAGTCCGGTGACATCGCCCAGGGCGTCGACACCGGCTACGAGTCGCGTGCGGAGTCCTCCGAGGACGAGCTCGACCGCCAGGGCGCCGGCGACCAGGGCCTGATGTTCGGCTACGCCTGCGACGACACCCCCGAGCTGATGCCGCTGCCGATCACGATCGCCCAGCGCCTCTCCGAGCGGCTGTCCGCGGTGCGCAAGGACGGGACCATGTCCTACCTGCGCCCGGACGGCAAGACCCAGGTCACCATCGAGTACGACGACGACAACCGTCCCGTGCGCGTCGACACCGTCGTGGTCTCCAGCCAGCACGCCAAGGACATCTCGCTGGAGGGCATGCTCACCCCCGACATCAAGCAGCACGTCGTCGACCCGGTCCTGGACGGCTTCGACATCGCCTCCGACGGCTACCGGCTGCTGGTCAACCCGACCGGTCGCTTCGAGGTCGGCGGCCCGATGGGCGACGCCGGCCTGACCGGCCGCAAGATCATCATCGACACCTACGGCGGCATGGCTCGTCACGGTGGCGGCGCGTTCTCCGGCAAGGACCCCTCGAAGGTGGACCGCTCCGCGGCCTACGCCATGCGCTGGGTGGCCAAGAACGTCGTCGCCGCGGGCCTGGCCCGCCGCTGCGAGGTGCAGGTCGCCTACGCGATCGGCAAGGCGCAGCCGGTCGGGTTCTACGTCGACTGCTTCGACACCGAGACGGTCCCGGTCGCCTCGATCCAGAAGGCCGTGCTCGAGGTCTTCGACCTCCGCCCCGCCGCGATCATCCGCGACCTCGACCTGCTGCGGCCGATCTACGCCGCCACCGCGGCGTACGGCCACTTCGGTCGCGAGCTGCCGGACTTCACCTGGGAGCGCACCGACCGCGTCGACGCCCTGAAGTCCGCCGCCGGCGTCTGACCGTTTACCAGGGGATGCAGCGAATCTGTCGCTGCCCACGGGAAACTTCCCGTGGGCAGCGACAGTTCTCCATGGGCAGCCCGCCGTACGACGCCGGCGGCTCGCTGCACGACGCCGGCGGCTCGCTGCACGACGCCGGCGGCTCGCTGCACGACGCCGGCGGCTCGCCCACGACGCCGCCAGCCCGCCGTACGACGCCGGCGACCCGCCGCGCGACCGGCTCGACGCGGTTCGCCCACGCCGCCGCCGCGCGGCGTCGTCCACAGCCGCCCGGGACGCCGCCGAGAACGAGGGGCCCCGGGTGGTAGGACTGACGCCGTGCCGACGGACCAGCAGGGGCCCGACGACCAGCCGGAGCTGATGCCCGAGCTGGCGCGGGCGCGTGCCCGGGCGGCCCGCACGGCGGCGACCCGCGCGGCCAAGGCCGCAGCCCCCCTCGCGTTGGCCCCCGACCTGCCGGTGGCCCGGGTGCTGGTGGACGTGCCCCTGGCGCACCTCGACCGGCCCTTCGACTACCTGGTGCCCGCCAAGCTCGACGACGCCGTGCGCGCGGGCTCGCGGGTCAAGGTCCGGTTCGCGGGGCAGGACGTCGACGGCTTCGTCCTGGAGCGGGTGGCGCGCAGCGAGCACGAGGGCCGCCTCGCCCCGCTGCGTCGCGCGGTCAGCGCCGAGCCGGTGCTGTCGCCGGAGGTGGCGCGGCTGTGCGAGCGGGTGGCTGCCCGCTACGCCGGCACCCGCTCCGACGTCTTCCGGCTGGCCGTCCCCGCGCGGCACGCCACCACCGAGAAGCAGGACTCCCCGACGGCCCCCGGGCTCACGGTGGACCTTGCCGGTGCGCTCCACTCCTGGACGCCGTACGGCGGTGGGGAGGCCTTCGTGGACGCGCTGGCCGCAGGGGAGGACCCGCGCGTCGTGTGGTCGGCGCTGCCGGGGGCGGGGTGGCCGACGCTGCTCGCGCAGGCGGCCGCGGCGACCCGGTCCACGGGCCGCGGCGTGCTGCTCTGCGTGCCCGACCACCGCGACGTGGTCCGGGTCGACGCGGCGCTGCGCGAGGTGCTCGGGCCCGACCAGCACGTGGTGCTGACCGCAGACGCCGGACCTGCTCAGCGCTACCGGTCGTTCCTGGCGGTGGCGCGGGGCGCGGTGCGGGTGGTGCTCGGCACCCGCGCGGCGGCGTTCGCCCCGGTCCACGACCTCGGCCTGGTGGCGCTGTGGGACGACGGCGACGACCTCTACGCCGAGCCGCGGGCGCCCTACCCACACACCCGGGAGGTGCTGCTCACCCGGGCCGAGGACGAGGGCACGGCCGCGCTGATCGGTGGCTTCGCACGCACCGTGGAGGGGGAGTACCTCCTCCGCACCCGCTGGGCCACCGAGCTGGCCCCCGACCGCGCCACGCTGCGCGACGCGGCGCCGCAGGTCGCCGTGACCGGCGCCACCGACCGAGAGCTGGAGCGCGACCCGCACGCCCGCACGGCGCGGCTGCCGCGCACGGCCTACGACGCGATCCGCGCGGGCCTCGAGCAGGGGCCGGTGCTGCTGCAGACGCCCCGGCAGGGCTACGCCACCGTGCTGGCCTGCGACCGCTGCCGCACGCCGGCGCGCTGTCCGGTGTGCACCGGCCCGCTGCGGCTCACCGCCGCGCACCAGCCGCCCTCCTGCCGGTGGTGCGGCACCGCGCAGCCGGCCTGGGCCTGCGGGGTCTGCGGCGGACACGGACTGCGGGCGCCGGTGCTGGGCGAGCAGCGCACCGCGGAGGAGATCGGCCGGGCCTTCCCCGCGGTGCCGGTGCGCACCTCGGGCGGTGACCGGGTGCTCGCGACCGTGCCGGACGTGCCGTCGGTCGTGGTCGCGACGCCTGGCGCGGAGCCCGTCGCGGAGGGCGGCTACGCCTGCGTGGTGCTGCTCGACACCTGGCTGATGCTGGCGCGCAGCGACCTGCGCACCGCCGAGGAGGCGCTGCGGCGGTGGCTGGCAGCCGCAGCCCTGGCCCGCAGCGCGGGCGCGGGCGGCCGGGTGGTCGCGGTCGGCGAGCCGTCAGAGCCGGTGCTGCAGGCACTGGTCCGCTGGGACCCCGCCGGTCACGCCCGCCGCGAGCTGGAGGAGCGGCAGTCCGCTCACCTGCCGCCGGCCTCCCGGCTGGCGTCGCTGACGGCGGGCGAGGACGACCTGACCGTCGCCGTGGCGGCACTGGACCTGCCGCCGGGCGCGGAGGTGCTCGGCCCCGTCCCGATCCCCGCGACCGGTCCCGCCACGGCACCCGCGGACGCTCCGCCGCCGCACCGGGTGGTGGTCCGGGTGCCCCGCGCCGCGGGGGCGGCGCTCTCCCGCACCCTGGTCGAGATGCAGGGCGTGCGCGACGCCCGCAAGCTGGCCTCGATCCGGGTGCAGGTGGACCCGCTGGCCCTGGAGTGACCCTCCGTAGACTGGTCCCTCCCCTCCCACGCACCACCGTCCCCGCAGCAGGAGCCGCCCCGTGCCCGTCCAGCCGATCCGCCTCTTCGGGGACCCCGTGCTGCGCACCCCCGCGGTGCCGGTCACGGTCTTCGACAAGGAGCTCCGACGGCTCGTCGCGGACCTGACGGACACCATGCTGGAGGCGCCGGGTGCAGGTCTGGCGGCGCCGCAGATCGGGGTCGGCCTGCGGGTCTTCACCTGGTACGTCGACGGCGAGCTCGGTCACCTGGTGAACCCCACGCTCGACCTGTCCGAGGAGCTGCAGGACGGCCCGGAGGGCTGCCTGTCGCTCCCCGACCTGACCTTCGACTGCCGTCGGGCGCTGAGCCTGGTCGCCCGCGGCTTCGACATGCACGGCGAACCCGTCCTGATCGAGGGCTCGCAGCTGCTGGCCCGCGCGATCCAGCACGAGACCGACCACCTCGACGGGGTGCTGTTCATCGACCGGCTCGACCGCGAGGCCCGCAAGGTCGCGATGCGGGCGATCCGCGAGGCGGCGTGGTTCGGCGCCGACGCGCCCCCGGTGAAGGTCTCACCGCACCCCACCAACGGTCTGGGGTTCTGAGCAGGTGCGCCTCGTCTTCGCCGGCACGCCCGAGCCTGCGCTCCCGGCACTCGAGGCGGTGGCCGCCAGCCGCCACGAGCTGGTCGGCGTGGTGACCCGTCCCGATGCCCCCACCGGCCGCGGCCGCAAGCTCCTCGCCTCGCCGGTCGCGCTGCGCGCCGAGGAGCTGGGCGTCCCGGTGCTCAAGCCAGCGCACCCGCGCGACCCCGACTTCGCAGCCGCGCTGAGTGCGCTGCGTCCGGACTGCTGCCCGGTCGTCGCCTACGGCGCCCTGCTGCCCCCCGACGTCCTGGACCTCGTGACGCACGGCTGGGTCAACCTGCACTTCTCGGTGCTGCCCGCGTGGCGCGGCGCCGCCCCCGTCCAGCACGCCCTCCTCGCGGGCGACGAGATCACCGGCGCGACCACGTTCCGCATCGTGGCGGCGCTCGACGCCGGCCCGACCTTCGGGCTGATGACCGAGCGGATCCGGCCCTCGGACACCGCAGGCGACCTGCTGGGCCGGTTGGCCGAGGGCGGTGCGCAGCTGTTGGTGCAGACCCTCGACGGCATCGAGGACGGCACCCTCGAGGCACGCGACCAGCCGGCCGACGGCGTCAGCCTGGCGCCCAAGATCAGCACCGAGCACGCGCACGTCGACTGGACCCATCCGGCGAGCGCGGTGGACCGTCGGGTCCGGGCCTGCACGCCGGCCCCGGGAGCCTGGACGACCTACGACGGCGACCGGGTCAAGCTCGGTCCGGTGAGCCCGGTGCCCGGTCGCGGCGACCTCGGACCGGGGGTTCTCGAGGTCACGAAGGGCTCCGTCCTGGTGGGCACGGCCACGACCGCCGTACAGCTCGGGCACGTGGTGCCCGTCGGCAAGCGGCAGATGCCGGCCGCCGACTGGGCCCGTGGGGCCCGGTTGGAGTCCGGGGTGTCGTTCACGTGAGCCGCCCCGGAGGGACGGTCGACGCGGCCCGGCTCGCGGCGTACGACGTGCTCGCGGCTGTGCGCGACCAGGACGCCTACACCAACCTGGTGCTGCCGCCGCTGCTGCGCGAGCGGGGCCTGTCCGGACGCGACGCTGCCTTCGTCACCGAGCTCGTCTCCGGGACGATCCGGGGCCAGGGCAGCTACGACGCGGTGATCGCCGCCAACGTCGACCGCCCGCTGGCCAAGGTCGACGCCCCGGTCCTTGCGGCGCTGCGGCTGGGCACCCACCAGCTGCTCGCCATGCGGGTGCCCGCGCACGCCGCGGTCGGCACGACCGTCGACCTGGTCCGCTCCCAGATCGGCCACGGACCGTCGGGGTTCGTCAACGCCGTGCTGCGCAAGGTGTCGCGGCACGACCTCGACGGGTGGCTGCGGCGGGTCGCGCCCGACCCCACGACCGACCCCGACGGCTACGCCTCCGTGACCCGGTCGCACCCGCGCTGGGTCGTGGCGGCGCTGCGCGAGGCACTCGGGGCGCGGGCTGAGGAGCTCGACGCCCTGCTCGAGGCCGACAACGCCGCTCCGCGGGTGACGCTGGTGGCCCGCCCCGGGGTGAGCACCGTCGAGGAGCTGGTGGCGGCCGGCGGCGAGCCGGGTCGCTCGCCGCACGCGGTGGTCCTCGCCGGAGGAGACCCCGGCGGCATCCCGGCGGTGCGCGACGGGCGTGCAGGGGTGCAGGACGAGGGCTCGCAGGTGGTCGCGACCGCGCTCGCCGAGGCCGTGCTCGAGGGCCGCGACGAGCGGTGGCTCGACGTCTGCGCCGGCCCCGGCGGCAAGTCCGCGCTGCTGGCCGCGCTGGCCGACGGTCGCGACGCCCGCGTGGTCGCGTCCGAGCGGCAGGAGCACCGGGCCCGACTCGTCGCCCGCGCCACCCGCCGCTCCGGCCCCGGCCTGGCCGGGGTGCTGACCGCCGACGGCACGCGGCCGCCCTGGGCCGAGGAGACCTTCGACCGGGTGCTGGTCGACGCGCCGTGCACGGGGCTCGGCGCGCTGCGACGGCGTCCGGAGGCTCGGTGGCGTCGCGTGCCGCGCGACGTCGAGCAGCTGGTGCCGCTGCAGGAGGCCCTGCTGGGCGCCGCGCTCGACTCGGTACGCCGCGGCGGTGTGGTGGCCTACGTGACGTGCTCCCCGGTCCTCGCGGAGACGGCCGGCGTGGTCGGGTCCGCGCTGGCGGCGCGCGACGACGTACGCCTCGAGGAGGCCGGTGGGCCTGGTGCCGTTCCCGGACGCCGAAGGACCCCTGCCCGGCACCGTGCAGCTGTGGCCGCACCGGCACGGCACGGACGCGATGTTCCTCGCCCTGCTGCGACGCACGTGACGCGACTGGCAGGATCAGGCAGATGACGGGGGAGACGCGCACCTGGCCGGCGAGGAGCTTCGCCGCGGCCGGAGCCCTGGGATGGGGGGTGGGGTTCTACGGCGTCATGGCGCTCGCGGTCGTGCCACTGCAGGACGAGCGCTTCGCGTCGTTCTACCTGCTGGAGACCGGGTGGGGCGTGCTGTTCACGATCCTGGTCGCCACGCCCCTGCTGGCGCTGGTGCGCCGGCCGCGCACCCCGGCCTTCGTCCTGCAGGTGCTGGCCGTCTCGGTGTCCGTGGCCATCGCGGCCGTGCTGGCGACGTACTCGCGCCAGATCGTGCCCGCTGCCGGGCTCGCGGCGACCGGGATCCTGGCCGGCGTCCTGGCCCGGGCCCGCCTCCTCGACATTCCGGGACGGAGCAGCGTGTCGCTGCTGGCGCTCGCGGTCGTGGCGGCGCCGAGCGCCCTGACCTACGCGATCGACCAGGCCCACAGCACGCCCGAGCTGCCGCCCGACCTGACCTGGGGGTTCGACCACCGCCCGATGCAGGCGGCGCTGGCGCTGGCGATCCTCGCGGTCGCCCTGCTCGCCGCGACGACGGTGGGCCGGGTCGCCGGCGGGCGGCTGTGCGCGTGGACGACGAGTGTCGCGGCGGCCTGGCTCGGCACGGTCTCGGCGCTCTACCCCGACGCGGAGGCGAGTCTCGGGCGGGTCGCCGGCCTGGCGGCAGTGGCCTGGGGCGTGGTGTTCGTGGCGACCAGCGAGGTCGTGGCCCGTCGCCGCCACTAGGGTGGACGACCATGGGCATCCAGATCTCACCGAGCCTGCTCGCCTCCGACTTCGCCCGGCTCGCCGAGGAGGCCGCCCGGGTCAAGGACGCCGACTGGCTGCACGTCGACGTGATGGACAACCACTTCGTCCCCAACCTCACGCTGGGCCTCCCCGTCGTCGAGGCCCTCGGCCGCGCCGCCGAGACGCCGATGGACTGCCACCTGATGATCGAGGACCCGGACCGGTGGGCACCCGCCTACGTCGAGGCCGGCGCCGGCTCGGTGACCTTCCACGTGGAGGCCGCTGCCGCCCCGGTGCGGCTGGCTCGCGAGCTGCGCGCGCTGGGTGCTCGCGCCGGGATGGGCCTGCGGCCGGCCACCCCGATCGACCCCTACGAGGACCTGCTGCCCGAGCTCGACATGGTGCTGGTGATGACCGTGGAGCCCGGGTTCGGGGGCCAGAAGTTCCTGGACCTGTGCCTGCCCAAGATCCGGCGCACCCGGGAGCTGGTGGCCCGCCACGGGCTCGACGTGTGGGTGCAGGTCGACGGCGGCGTGTCCGCGGAGACCATCGAGCGGTGTGCCGAGGCGGGGGCTGACGTGTTCGTCGCCGGCTCCGCAGTGTTCGGCGCAGACGATCCGGCGGCGATGATCGCCTCGCTGCGAGCCTCGGCGGAGGGCGCCTTCCCCGGGCGCTGAACCCGCGCCACGTCACGCACTTCCGAGGTGGGCCGGTTCACAAGCCGGCCCGATTCCGCGTCGCTGCGCCGTGTGGCAGGCTGGGGCCCGACGAGTGAACTTGCTCGCGAGCTCTGGGGTCGGTGCAATTCCGAGCCGGCGGTGAAAGTCCGCGACCCGGCTGCTGCCAGCAGCCGGTTGACCAGGTGGAACTCCTGGACCGACGGTCAAAGTCCGGATGGGAAGAGCTCTCGGCGTCTCGACGCGCACCGGTCCCTCGGTACGTCGATCCGCCGGCTGTCCTTCCCGAGCCCGGAGTCCGCGTCGCACGGACGAGAGGGCACACCGGACATGGACCCGGTCACGGGCAGCGTCGAGCAGGCCGCGATGACGCGCGCCCTCGCGCTGGCCGTCACGCCCGGCGTGCCGGTGGGGCCCAACCCCCGGGTGGGCTGTGTGCTGCTCGCACCCGACGGGACGGTCGTCGCGGAGGGCTACCACCGGGGCGCCGGCACGCCGCACGCCGAGGTGGACGCGCTGGCCCGGGCGGGCGCCGCGGCGCGGGGCAGCACCGCCGTCGTGACGCTGGAGCCGTGCAACCACGTCGGTCGCACCGGCCCGTGCGCGCAGGCGCTGCGCGAGGCCGGCGTCGCGCGGGTGGTCTTCGCCCAGGACGACACCAGCCCGGTCGCGGCCGGTGGCGCCGCCGCGCTGCGGTGCCGCAGGGATCGAGGTCGAGGGCGGCCTGATGGCCGAGGCCGCGCGAGCGGTCAACCGGGAGTGGACCTTCGCCGCCGAGCACGGCCGGCCGTTCGTCACCTGGAAGCTCGCCACCACGCTGGACGGTCGCAGCGCCGCCGCCGACGGCACCTCCCGTTGGGTCAGCTCGCCCGCGGCGCGACGCGACACCCAGCGGCTGCGGCTGCTGTGCGACACGATCCTGGTGGGCACCGGCACGGTCCTGGTCGACGACCCGCGGCTCACCCGTCGTGCGGAGTCCGAAGCCGACCTGCCGCGCGACCAGCAGCTGCTGCGCGCCGTGATGGGGGAGCGGACCCGTCCCGGCCGACCGCCGGGTGCTCGACGACGCGGCCGAGACGCTGCTGCTGCGCACCCGTGACCCGCACGCAGGCCCTCGCCACCCTGCACGCCCACGGCCGGCAGCACGTGCTCCTCGAGGGTGGCCCGACCCTGGCCGCGGCCTTTCTGGTCGCGGGTGTGGTGGACGAGGTGGTCGCCTACGTCGCGCCGACGCTGCTGGGCGCCGGGCTGAACAGTGTCGGCGACCTGGGCATCGGATCGATGCGGGATGCGTTGCACCTCGACGTGCAGGACGTGACCGTGCTCGGCGACGGGCCGGAGACCAACGTGCGACTGACCGCGACCCCCCTGATGAAGGAGAAGGCCTGATGTTCACCGGCATCGTCGAGGAGCTCGGCGTCGTGGAGGCCCTCGAGGACCAGGGCGACGCGGTCCGGCTGACCGTGCACGGCCCGCACGTCACCGCGGACGTCCGCCTCGGCGACTCCATCTCGGTCAACGGCTGCTGCCTCACGGTCGCGCAGCGGGACGGCGAGTCGTTCACCGCCGACGTGATGCGCGAGACGCTCGACAAGACCTCGCTCGGCGGCCTGCGAGCCCGGTGGTCGGGTCAACCTCGAACGTGCGGCGCTGGTCTCCTCCCGGCTGGGCGGCCACATCGTCCAGGGTCACGTCGACGGCACCGGGTCCGTCGTACGACGCGAGGTGTCCGAGCACTGGGAGGTGGTGACGGTCTCGATGCCGCGCGAGCTGTCGCGCTACCTCGTCGACAAGGGCTCGATCACCGTCGACGGCATCTCGCTGACGGTCGTGGAGGCCGGCGACGACTCGTTCACGGTCTCGCTGATCCCCGAGACCCTGGCCCGCACCACCCTCGGGCTCAAGCAGCCCGGCGACCTCGTGAACCTCGAGGTCGACGTGATCGCGAAGTACGTCGAGCGTCTTCTCGTCCCCACTACCCCGAAGGACCCCGCATGAGCTTCGTGTCCACGCTGTACGACGCCCAGCTGACGATCGCGGACCACCCGATCACCTGGCGCGAGATCGTCGGCAACGCCTTCGGATTCGCCTCGGCCATCGGGGGCCTGCGCCGCCGGGTGTGGGCGTGGCCGATCGGCATCGTCGGCAACGTGCTGCTGTTCACGGTCTTCATCGCCGCGACCTTCGAGGACCACGCCCAGGTCCCGCTGTTCGGTCAGGCCGGACGCCAGGTGTTCTTCATCCTGACCAGCTTCTACGGCTGGTACCGGTGGAACGAGGTCCGCAAGACCCGTGCCGGCAACGCGCCCGCGATCACGCCGCGATGGGCCACGGCCAGCGAGCGGGTCGCCTACCTGGTCGCTTCGGTCGCCGCGATCCTGGTGCTGCAGTGGGTGTTCAGCGTGATCGGGGCCGGCTGGCCCGCCCCGCGGTGGTACTTCTGGTGCGACGCCTGGATCTTCGTCGGCTCGATGCTCGCGACCTACGCCATGGCCCGCGGGTGGAACGACTTCTGGCTGGCCTGGATCGCCGTCGACATCGTGGGAGTCCCGCTGCTGTGGCACTCCGGCTACTACCCGAGCGCCATCCTCTACCTCGTGTACGGCGGCCTGGTGGTGTGGGGCTTCCTGGTCTGGGTCAAGGCCAGCAAGGTCGAGCAGCAGCCCGAGCGCGAGGCGGTGGACGCATGAGCGCCCCCGCTGTGCGGCTGGACACCGTCGAGCAGGCGGTGGCCGACATCGCCGCGGGCAAGGCGGTCGTGGTCGTCGACGACGAGGACCGCGAGAACGAGGGCGACCTGATCTTCGCCGCCGCCAAGTCCACGCCGGAGCTGATGGCGTTCACGGTGCGCTACTCCTCGGGCGTGATCTGCGTGCCGGTCACCGCGCCGACGCTGGACCGGCTCGGCATCCCCCTGATGACGCCGCACAACCGGGAGCGGATGCGGACCGCCTACACCGTCTCCGTGGACGCCCGCGACGGCATCACCACCGGCATCTCGGCCGCCGACCGGTCGCACACCGTGCGCACCCTGATCGACTCCGCGACCGAGGCCTTCGAGCTGGTGCAGCCCGGGCACGTGTTCCCGCTGCGGTACGCCGAGGGCGGCGTGCTCGTGCGACCCGGGCACACCGAGGCCGCGGTCGACCTGGCCCGGTTGGCCGGACTCGAGCCCGCCGGGGTGATCTCCGAGCTGGTCAACGACGACGGCACCATGAAGCGCGGGCAGCAGCTGCGGGAGTTCGCCGACGAGCACGGCCTGTCGATGATCTCCATCGAGCAGCTGATCCACCACCGCCGCCGCCACGAGAACCATGTCGTCCGGGTCGCCGAGACCCGCCTGCCCACGTCGTACGCGGACTTCACCGCCTACGGCTACCGGATCACCGTCGACGGCGGCGAGCACCTCGCGCTCGTCCTCGGGGACGTGTCCGGCGAGGAGCCGGTGCTGACCCGGGTGCACTCGGAGTGCCTGACCGGCGACGTGTTCGGCTCGAAGCGGTGCGACTGCGGCCCGCAGCTCGACGAGGCGCTGCGGCGGATCGCGGAGGAGGGGCGCGGCGTCGTGGTCTACCTGCGTGGTCACGAGGGTCGCGGGATCGGCCTGGTCGCCAAGCTGCAGGCCTACCAGCTCCAGGACGGCGGTCGCGACACCGTCGACGCCAACCTCGACCTCGGGCTGCCGGCCGACGCGCGCCACTACGGCGCCGCCACGCAGATCCTGCGCGACCTCGGCATCGGCTCGGTGCGGCTGCTGACCAACAACCCCGACAAGGTGGCCGGCCTCGAGGAGTACGGCGTCGCGGTCGCCGAGCGCGTCCCCCTGACGCCGCACCCCAACGACCACAACCTGTCCTACCTGCTGACCAAGCGGGACCGGATGGGCCACCAGCTGCCGGGTCTCTCGCCCCTGGGCGCACCGGCCGCCCTATCGCCGACGGAAGGAACGTCATGAGTGGAGCAGGCGCACCCGAGGAGAAGCCGGTCGACGCCAGCGCCCTGCGGGTCGCGGTCGTCGCCGCGCGCTGGCACGAGCAGGTGATGGACGGACTGGTCGACGGCGCCCGTCGCGCGCTGACCGCCTACCAGGTCACCGACGCTCAGGTGGTGCGGGTGCCGGGGTCGTTCGAGCTGCCGGTCGTGGTGGGCGCGCTGGCCCGCGACGGCTACGACGCGGTCGTCGCCCTCGGTGTCGTGGTCCGCGGCGGCACCCCGCACTTCGACTACGTCTGCGCCGCCGCGACCGACGGCCTGTCCCGGATCGCGATCGACACCGGCGTGCCGGTCGGCTTCGGGCTGCTCACCTGCGACACCGACGAGCAGGCGCTCGACCGGGCCGGCCTCGACGGGTCCCACGAGGACAAGGGCTACGAGGCGACGTCGGCCGCGCTGGTGACCGCGCTGACCCTCCGCTCGCTGCCCTCGCCCGGCCCCTCGCCCGCCCCCTTGTAACGCGGGGTTATGGACGCTCAAGCAGGCGTACGACGCTGGCAAACCGTCCATAGGCCTGGCAGAGCCGGCCGGTCACGCCGACCGGCGGTGCGCGTGACGCCCGCCCCACGCCGTACCCTGAGACCGCCCCGACACCCGACTCGATAGGCAGAGATGAAGACGTTCGAGGAGCTCTGGACCGAGCTCAGCGAGAAGGCCGCGGCACGACCCGAGGGGTCCGGCACCGTCGCCGCGCTCGACGCCGGGGTGCACACGATCGGCAAGAAGCTGGTCGAGGAGGCCGCGGAGTCCTGGATGGCGGCCGAGCACGAGGGGCCCGAGCGGACCGCCGAGGAGCTCAGCCAGCTGCTGTACCACGCGCAGGTCCTGATGCTCGCCAGCGGACTCACCCTCGACGACGTCTACGCCCACCTCTGACCCACGCGAAAGGGCCGACCATGGTCGACCAGACCTACCTCCGCCTCGCGGTGCCCAACAAGGGCTCGCTGTCCCAGGCGGCCACCGACATCCTGCGCGAGGCCGGCTACAAGCAGCGCACCGACGCCAAGCGCCTGACGCTGACCGACGGCGAGAACGGTGTGGAGTTCTTCTACCTGCGCCCGCGCGACATCGCGCTGTACGTCGGGGAGGGCACGCTCGACGCCGGCATCACCGGCCGCGACCTGCTGCTCGACAGCGGCGCCCACGCCGAGGAGGCGCTGGCGCTCGGCTTCGGCCGGTCGCGTTTCCACTTCGCGGCCCCGCCCGGTACGGCGAGCGGTGTCGCGGACCTGGCCGGCAAGCGGATCGCCACGTCGTATGCCGGCGTGGTCCGCCGCCACCTGGAGGAGCACGGCGTCGAGGCCTCGGTGACCCGGCTCGACGGCGCCGTCGAGACCAGCGTGCAGCTCGGGGTGGCTGACGTCATCGCCGACGTCGTCGAGACCGGCAGCACGTTGCGCAACGCCGGCCTCGAGGTGTTCGGCGCCCCGATCCTGGAGTCCGAGGCGGTGCTGGTGACGCGCGCGGGTGCGCCCGCCCCCGCCGGCTTCGAGGTGTTCCTGCGTCGGGTCCAGGGCGTGCTGGTCGCCCGGTCCTACGTGATGATGGACTACGACATCTCCGCCGAGCGCGTGGACGCCGCCGTGGCGCTGACCCCCGGCATCGAGAGCCCGACGGTCGCGCCCCTGCACCGCGACGGTTGGTTCGCCGTACGGTCGATGGTGCGGCGGGACCAGGCCCAGCGGGTGATGGACGAGCTCTACGACCTCGGCGCGCGCGGCATCCTGTCGACGGACATCCATGCCTGCCGGCTCTGAGCCGAGCCCCCCGCGAGTGCCGGTGCTGCCGCACACCTTCCGGCCGCGCGGTGTGCGGATCGCGTTCTACCTGCTCGGCCTGGCGCTCGGGCTGATCTCGGTGGCGATGTGGTTCGCCTTCCCCCCGGAGATCCGCGCGAAGTTCACCTTCTTCCAGATCGTCACGATCCTGGCGCTGGGCGGGATGTTCTACGCCGCCGGGTTCGCGCTGGCCCGCAGCCGGGTTGTCGTGCGCGAGGACGGCCTGACCGTGGTCAACGGCTACAAGGTGCGCCGGATGGGCTACGGCGAGGTCGTCGCGGTCTCGCTGCGCAGCGGCAGCCCATGGGCGATGCTCGACCTCGCCGACGGCAGCACCGTGCCGGCGATGGGCATCCAGGGCAGTGACGGCGCACGGGCGGTCACCCAGGCCAAGCAGCTGCGGCGGCTGGTGGCCGAGCGCGGCTGAGCCCGACGTGGGCCCGACGTGAGCCCGACGTGGGCCCGGCTTTGCTAGGCCCGTGGACGGTTTACCAGCGTCATACGCCTGCTTCCGCGTCCATAACCCCGCGTTACAAGCGGGCGGGGGCTACAAGGCCGCGGGGGAGGCGGCGGCGAGGGCGGCGAGCGCCTGCGTGAAGCACGCCATCGGCGGCGTGACCAGGCCGGCGCCGACCTGGCCGGTCCCGGCGACCCGGCCGGCCATGCCGGTGTTGATCTGGGGCAGCACGCCGCTGCGCACCACCGAGGTGACGTCGATGCCGGTCGGGGCCCCGCGGAACTCCAGGATCGGAAGGGCGTACGACGGGTTCTCGCCGACCGTGATGTCGTACATCTGCTGCGTCGTCGCGAGCGCATCCGGCACCGAGCCGCCCACGAACCGGACGATCGCGGGCGCCGCGGCCATCGACAGCCCGCCGATGCCCGCGGTCTCGGTGATCGCGGAGTCGCCGATGTCGGGGTTGGCGTCCTCGGGCCCGTAGGACCCGAGGAACAGGCCCTCGGGGGTGTTTGCCGGCGCGGTGAACCACCGGTCGCCGGTGCCGGAGGTCTGGATCCCGAAGTCGGTGCCGTTGCGCGCCATCACGGTGACCACGGTGGAGCCGGGGATGCCGGCGGCCGCGCGGGTGGTCAGCTTGCAGGCGGGCATCACCAGGTTGAGGAAGAAGTGGTCGTTGCCGGAGACGAACGCGACCGCCTGCGCCGACGTCGGCGGTCGGGAAGCCGGAGTCGATCATCGCGGGCAGCACCTCGCGCAGGAACATCAGCGTGCCGGCCCGGTTGCGGTTGTGGCCCTCGTCGCCCATCTGGAGCATCTGGGCGATGATCGCAGTCACGTCGACCTCCCCGCAGGCGCGCACGGCGTGCTGCAGCAGCGGGCCGAGCACGGCGGTCATCCAGCGCAGCCGCTCGATCACCTCGGGGCCGTAGGCGCCGTAGCGCAGCACCTTGCCGAGGCCCTCGTTGAGCGAGCACCAGGACTCGTGACCGGTCGACTCGTCGCGCAGGCAGAAGACCCACATCGACGGCGTCACGACGCCGGCCATCGGCCCGACGGCTCCGCGGGAGTGGCACGGCTCCCAGGTGACGCCGTCCCCGGCGGCGAGCAGCCGCTCGGCCTCCTCCGGCGAGGACGCCAGCTCCTCCAGCAGCATCGCGCCGACGAGCGCGCCCCGCATCGGCCCCGACGCCTGCTCCCAGTCGACCGGCGGGCCGGCGTGCAGGAACTGCCCGCGCTCGAGTCCGAGCACCTCCGCCGCGGGGCGTACGTCGACCAGGCGGGCGTTCGCGGCGAGCATCGCGCTGAGCGCCTGTGCGTTGGCGGCACGCCGTCGTGGGTCGGCCATCACCGCGGCGAGGTCGGCCGGGTCGCCGGCGGGTGGCTGCCAGGCGACTGCGGAGACGGGGACGGCCTGCTGGGACAGGGTGTCCTCGAACATCGAGGCTCCGGCGGTGACCACGGCCGGGGGAGTCGTCAGGGTCATCGGGGGCTCCGGTCGAGCAGGGCGACCGCCCGGTGCGCGGCCGCGGCGTTGGACAGGTGGACCCAGGCGCCCGCCCCGGTGAGGGTCGCGACCTGCTGACGCAGACCCTGCGGGTCGTCGCGGGTGCCGACCACCGCCACCACGACCGGCACGCCGGCAGCGGTCGCGGAGCGGATGCCGTCCGCGAGCTCGCCGGCCGGGTCGGCGGCCGCGCCGAGACCGAGCACGACGTCGAGCAGGAGCACCCCGGTCGAGGTGTCGGCGAGCTCCTCGTGGAGCCGGGCGACGCGCAGCGACCCGTCGATCATCGGGTGCGGTCGGCCCGAGGTGAGCCGGTCGTCGCCGAAGTCGATCATCGTGTGGCCGTCGGAGGCGAGGTCGTCGCCGAGCGCCCAGTCCGGCTGCAGCGCGATGTTGGAGGCGATCGGGCCGAGAGCCGCGGAGGCCACCAGCATCGCCTCGTCGCACAGCGTGCCGCCGACGAACAGCCCGCGCAGGAAGCCGTCCGGTCGTCCTTGGGACACCGCCCCTGCCCAGTGCTCCGGCGCGGTCCACGTGCCGTGTGCGGCCGACACCACGGCGGCGGCCGTCTCGGTCAGGTCGGGTTGTCCGGGGCCCAGGAGCCCGAACAGCACCGGCGTCCCCAAGGTGGCGGCGTGGGCGCGGACGGCGTCGGCGACCTCGGGAGCCGGCGGCTTCGACACCACGACGATGAGCTCGGTCGACGCGTCGGCGTCGAGCAGGTCGAGGGCCTGGAGCGTGGAACGGCCGGCCACGGCCGGCGACAGGTCGCGCCCGCCGACCCCGAGGCAGTGCGAGACGCCGACGTCGGCGCCGTCGAGCAGCGCCATCAGGTGTTGGGCGCCGGTGCCGGAGGCGGCGACCAGGCCGACGGGTCCCGGGCGCACGACGTTGGCGAACCCGAGCCCCACGCCGCCGACGACCGCCGTACCGCAGTCGGGACCCATCACCAGCACCCCGGCCGCGGCGGCGTAGTCCTTGAGCACGACCTCCTGCTCCACCGGCACGTTGTCGCTGAACACCACGGTGAGCAGCCCGGCGTCGACCGCGTCGATCGCGTCGGCGAACGCGTGCCGGCCGGGGGTGGACACCAGCGCGACCGTCGCCTCCGAGCGGGCTGCGGCCGAGCGGATCGTGACCGGTGGCGGTGCGCTGCCGAAGCCGGTGGGCGCCGGCCGAGATGCCTCGGTCAGCGCCGCGTCGACCTCGGCCAGCGCCGCGTGCACGGCCGGCTCGGAGGTCGCCTCGACGGCGACCAGCATCTCCTGCGGCGAGGACGCACCGACCTCGAAGCCCATCTCGGCCGCGAGGTCGAGGTTGAGCCCGGTGGCCATCGCGACGAGCGCCCCCGTGACGCCGTCGACGCCGGCGACCCGACGGCTGACCTGCATCAGCGTCACCGAGTCGACGTAGGACCCCCGCCGCAGCTGCACCTGCCTCATGCCGCGCCCTCCAGGAGTGCCGGAGCGCCCCGCAGCACGTGCGCGGCGCCGTCCCGCAGCGCGGCGCCCGAGGAGTGCCCGAGGGTGAGCAGGGCCGCCTCGGTGGCCGGTCCGGGCGCCTCGACGAAGGCCGCGAGCTCCGGCGTCGCCCAGCCGTCGAGGGCGGCGTGCAGCAGGCCCACCGACACCACCGTCGTACGACGCGCGCGGAGCGCCGCGCGCACGCCGGAGGCCAGACGGTGCAGGTCGGGATGCCGCACGGCCGCCGCGGCGACCAGGGCGCCGGCCAGCACGTCGTCCCCGGCCGGTGTCAGACCGGGACCGCAACCGATCAGGCGGTGCGGGTCGAGGTCGATCGGACCGGTCGGTCGCGCGTCGGATCGCGGCCGCGGCGGCGTCCACCAGCGTCGTACGGCGAACGACGCCGTCGTGACCGGACCGCGCGGCAGCACGGGGGAGAGCAGCGAGCAGGGCAGCCGGACGGCCGCGGGGGTGCTGACGCAGAGCACGGGCAGGCGGCTGTCCCCGGTCTCGTAGTGCACGCTCGTCCGCGTGCGGGCGACCTCGACGAGCGGGCGCGACGTGGACAGCAGGCCAGCCAGCAGCGTCGAGGCGGCGACCGGCACGGGTGTCATGGACCGACCCTACGCAGAAAGCCGCTGGAAGGAGACGCGACGAGGGCCGCACCCTGTCCTCGGATGCGGCCCTCGTTGCGTTGCGTTGCGGACTACTTGATGAAGCCTTCCTTCTTCAGGAAGTCCTCGGCGATCTTGTCCGCCGGCAGGCCGTCGGAGCTGATCTGCTTGTTGAGCTCGGTCATGACCTCGGTGGTCAGCACCTCCGCGAGGGGCGCGAGCACCTCGAGCATCTCCGGGTGCTCCTTGTCGAAGTCCTCCCGGGTCACGGCGACGCCGTTGTAGAGCGGGTGGTACTGCTTGTCGTCGTCGAGCACCTTCAGGCCGAGGGAGGCCAGCCGGCCGTCGGTGGTGAAGATCTCGCCGAAATCGCAGTTGCCCTTGTCGAGCTGGGTGTAGACGACGCCGGTGCCGAGGCTCTTCAGCTTGCCACCGGTGATGCCGTACTTCTTCTTGTAGCCGGGGTAGCCGTCCGGACGCGCGGCGTACTCCGACTCCACGCAGACCGTCGACTTGGGGTTCTTCTTGATGTAGGCGGCCATGTCCGAGCTCGTGGAGAGGCCGTTCTCCTCACCGAACTCGTCGGTCACGGCGAACGCGTAGGTGTTGTTGAACGGCGCGAGCGGACCCCAGACCAGCTTGTTCTTGGCCAGGTCCTCCTCCTTGACCGCTTCGTACTGCTTCTGCGGGTCGAAGATCGGGGTGTCGTGGCCGAGGTAGTTGATCCAGCCGGTGCCGGTGTACTCCCAGACCACGTCGGTGACGCCGTCCTGGAGCTTCTTGCGGGTCTGCGTGCTGCCCTTGGTGTTGGTCTGGTCCTTCACCGAGGCGCCGGCCGCGCACAGCATCTTGATGGTCAGCTGGCCGAGCACGAGCTGCTCGTCGAACTCCTTGGAGCCGACCGAGACCTTCACGCCGTCCAGGGCCTTGGCGTCGACCGAGTCGGCCTCGACGCCGCCGCAGGTGCCGCCGCCGGCGCTGGACGACGACGAGGAGGACTCGCTGAGGCTGCCACAGCCGCTGAGGGTGAGCGAGGCGAGGCCGAGGGCGACGGTGCCCCTGACCCACGTCGCGCGTTGGTTGATCTTCATCGTGATCGGTTCCCCTTCTGAGTGGAGTGCGTAGGAGTGTGCGAGAGCTGGCCCGAGAGGCGTGAGGAGAGGACGGTCACCGGATCCCCCGTGGTGTCGCGGCGCGCTGCAGGACGCCGCCGATCCAGTCGAGCAGCAGGGCGAGCAGGGCGATCATCACCGCGACGGTCAGGGTGACGAGCGGACGGTTGGTCTTGATCGCGCTGAACAGCGGCAGGCCGAGGCCTCCCGCGTCGAGGGCGTAGCCGAGCGGCACGGTGCCGACGGCGAGCACGAGTGCGGTGCGGACACCGGCCCCGATGACGGGTACGGCGGTGGGCAGCTCGACGCGGAACAGGATGCTCATCGGCGACATGCCCATCCCGCGGGCGGCGTCGAGCATCCCGGTGTCGACACCCTGGAGGCCGACGATGGTGTTGCGCAGCACCGAGAGCACGGCGTACGCCGTCAGGATGATCACGACGGCCCAGAAGCCCACGAAGAACAGCCCGAACAGCGCGAGCAGGCCGAGGCTCGGCGCCGCCTGGCCGACGTTGCCGAGGGCCAGCACGAACGGCGCCAGCCTCCGGGTGGCCGGGCGGGTCACCATGACGCCGAGCGGGACCGCGACGACGACCACCAGCAAGGCGATCGTGACGCTGAGCCGGATGTGCTCGGTGGTGGCGCGGTAGAGCGACTCGAAGTTGAGGACGTTGCCCTCGATGCTGTCGAGCTCCTGACGCTTCACGTTGACGTAGAGCAGCACGCTGATCACGGCGACCAGCACCGGGATCACCAGGTCGCGGACCGAGAGGATCGGCTTTCCGTGCTCGGCCTTGAGCGCGGCAGGACTGTCGGGCGGGTCGCCGGTGGTCGTCGGCTCGACGACGGTGTCGGTCATCAGGCCTCCACCGGGTCGCTGCCGTCGTCGGCCTGGTGCTGCCCGGTCCGCGGCGTCGAGCCGGACGACGCGTGCGCACGGGCCAGGATCGCGTCGACCGTGACCGCGCCGACGGGACGGCCGTCCTGGTGCACGGTCACGGACTTCAGGCCTTTGCCGACCATCAGGTCCAGCGCGGCGTGCAGGGTGGAGGACACGTCGACGGTGTCGCGGGTCGGCTCAGCGCTCGAGTCGTGCTCGATGTCGAGGGAGTCGACGCGCTCGAAGTGCAGCCGCTTGAGGGCGGCGCCCTCGCCGATGAACCCCTCCACGAAGTCGTCGGCCGGGTTGGCCAGGATCGCCTCGGGGGTGTCGTACTGCGCGATCTGCGAGCCCTCGCGGAGCACCGCGATGCGGTCGCCGATCTTGAGCGCCTCGTCGAAGTCGTGCGTGACGAACACGATGGTCTTCTTCATCGACTGCTGCAGGGAGAGGAACTCGTCCTGGAGCCGGGAGCGGGTGATCGGGTCGACCGCGCCGAAAGGCTCGTCCATCAGCATGATGGGCGGGTCGGCCGCCAGGGCGCGGGCGACGCCGACCCGCTGCTGCTGACCGCCGGAGAGCTGGCGCGGGTAGCGCGAGCGGTACTGCTCCGGGTCGAGGCCGACGACCGTCAGCATCTCGTCGACGCGGGCGGCGATGCGCTTCTTGTCCCACTTGAGAAGCCGGGGGACCAGCGCGACGTTCTGGGCGATCGACAGGTGCGGGATCAGGCCGATCTGCTGGATGACGTAGCCGATCTTGCGGCGCAGCTGCACGTCGTCGAGCTGGGTGACGTCCTCGCCACCGATCGTGATCGTCCCGGAGGTCGGCTCGATGAGCCGGTTGATCATCCGCATCGTCGTGGTCTTGCCGCAGCCGGAGGGGCCGACGAAGACCACGATCTCGCCGGCCGGAATCTCCATGTTGACCGCGTCCACGGCCGACTTTGCCTGGTTGGGGTAGGTCTTGGTGAGATCGGTCAGGATGATCGGCACACCTCGATGGGTGTCGGACCGATCATGTTGCGCAGTGGTGGTCGGATTCTCAGACACGGCTTCCCCTCGGGGTCGTGAAACGACGGAGCACGACGAAGACCGCGTCGAAGATGAGCGCGACCAGGATGACGAAGATGACGCAGACCAGGGCTTCGTTCTTGGTGTTGACCGAGCCGAGGTTGTCCAGGGCGGAGTAGCCGTAGTCGCCGAGACCGATCTTGACCACGAAGGCCGCGATGGCGACGACGCCGACGGTCAGCTGCGCGGAGACGCGGATCCCGGCCAGGATGACCGGCCAGGCGATGGGGAACCGCACCTGCCACAGCATCCGGAACGAGCCCACGCCCATGCCGCGGGCGGCGTCGAGCACCGCCGGGTCGGCCGACTGCAGGCCCACGATGCCGTTGCGGATGATCGGGAGCATCGCGTAGCCGACGACCACGGGGAACACCGAGACGAGCCCGTAGCCGACGACGGAGACCAGGAAGCCGAACAGCGCCACCGACGGCAGCGTGAAGAACACGGCGGCGGTCGCGATGCTGAAGTTGGAGGCCCACCGGGAGCGGTAGGCGAACACGGCCACGAGGAGCCCGAGGATCGCCGCGACGGTGATGCAGTACAGCGACAGCAGGGCATGCTGCTGGGTCTTGAAGCTGATCTCGCTGCCGTAGGTCGACAGGTACTCGAGAAACGGAAGACCGTTCACGTCCCACCCCAATCCGTTTGGTTAGGCAACGGTCTAGACGTGGGGGACCATAACCGATCAGCTCGGCGATGCCGGGTGTTTGCGCGAAACGAGCGTTTTCCGTGCCCGAGTCGTGACAGGTCGTCCCGATGGGTGGTCTATCCGTCTCCGACCGCGTGTCGAGCGCGCATCCCACGCTGGAGGACCGATCGGGTGCACCCTGATCGCAGCGCACAGGGGTGCGGCCGCAGGGCCGCCCGACGAGTCGGAGGTCGTGATGGCGTTCAGCTGGAAGTTGGTCTACGACGGCAAGACCCCGCCCCCCGGGGCCGCGGTCGCGCCCGACGAGCGGCTCTCGTGGGGCCGTACGGTCGGTCTGGGCGCCCAGCACGTGGTCGCGATGTTCGGGGCCACCTTCGTCTTCCCGCTGATCATGGGGCTCAACCCGCAGCTCGCGATCATGATGAGCGGCATCGCGACGATCGCCTTCCTGCTCATCGTGCAGGGCAAGGTGCCCTCCTACCTCGGCACCTCGGCCTCCTTCGTCGGCGGCGTGACGGCGATCCGGGCGCAGGGTGGTGACTCCGCGGACGTGACCGGGGCGATCCTCATCGCCGGCGTGGTGCTGGCCCTGGTGGGCGTCGCGATCCACTTCCTCGGGTCCGGGGTGCTGCACAAGGTGCTGCCACCGGTCGTGACCGGCGCCGTGGTGATGCTGATCGGCTTCAACCTCGCGCCCGTGGTCGCCAACATCTACTGGCCGCAGGACCAGTGGGTCGCGCTGCTGACGATGACCGTGGTCATCGCCATGGCAGTGGGTCTGCGTGGCTTCCTCGGACGGATCGCGATCTTCCTCGGTCTGCTGTTCGGCTACGCGCTCTCGTGGCTCTTCGACGGCGTGTTCGGCGACATCACGGCGTTCAACGCGACGACGGGCGAGGTCGACACGCACGCGCGCCTCTCGTGGGCCGGCGTGAAGGCGGCCGACTGGATCGGCTTCCCGCCGCAGAGCGACTTCGCCAACGGCGTCACCGGTTGGCACGCGCCGTCGTTCAGCGTCGCCTTCACGCTGCTGGTGCTGCCGGCGGTCATCGCCCTGATCGCGGAGAACACCGGGCACGTCAAGGCCGTCGCCGAGATGACCGACCGCGACCTCGACCCGGTGATGGGCCGCGCGATCGCCGCCGACGGCTTCGGCACCGTGCTCGCCTCGGCCGTCGGCGGCTCGCCGACGACGACCTACGCCGAGAACATCGGGGTGATGGCGGCGACCCGGGTCTACTCCACCGCCGCCTACTACGTCGCCGCGATCGTCGCGATCCTGTTCGGTCTCTGCCCGAAGTTCGGCGCCATCGTGTCCGCGACCCCGGGCGGCGTGCTCGGCGGCATCACGGTCGTGCTCTACGGCATGATCGGGCTGCTCGGCGCGAAGATCTGGAAGGAGAACAAGGTCGACTTCGCCAACCCGGTCAACCTCGTCCCCGTCGCTGCCGGCATCATCATCGCGATCGGCGACACCTCGCTCCAGATCACCGACACCTTCGTGCTCTCCGGCATCGCCCTCGGCACCATCGTCACGCTGGTCGGCTACCACCTCGCCCGCGCCATCGCCCCCGCCGAGCTGCGCGACGACGGCACGATGATGGCGGTCGGTCGGACCGGCGTGCACCACGAGGAGCCCGCCTCACCGGAGCGAGGCGAAGGGACCCACCGGGCGTGAACCCGGCCTAGTCTCGATCCGTGAAGCCACCCGCCTTCCGCTACCACCGGCCGCGCAGCCTCGACGAGGCGCTCGACGTGCTCGCGACGCTGGGCGCGGACGGCAAGGTGCTCGCGGGCGGACAGAGCCTGGTGCCGCTGATGTCGATGCGGCTGGCGGCTCCGCCCGACCTGGTCGACGTCAACCACGTCCCCGGGCTCGACACGATCGAGGTCGACGACCGACAGGTCCGGATCGGCGCGCTGGTGCGGCACCGCGCGCTGGAGCGGCACCTGCCGTCGTACGACGCGGTCCCGCTGCTGAGACAGGCGCTCGAGCAGGTCGCCCACCCGACGATCCGCAACCGGGGCACGACGGTCGGCAGCCTGGTGCACGCCGACCCGTCGGCCGAGATGCCGGCCGTGCTGTGCCTGCTCGACGGGTCGGTCTCGTTGCGCACCGTCTCGGGGACGCGCGAGGTGCCGGCCGCCGACTTCTTCACCGGCCCGATGGAGTGTGCCCTGGTGCCCGGCGAGCTCGCCGTGGCGGCGACCTTCGTGCGGCCGCCGCCCGGGAGCGGTACGGCGTTCGTCGAGGTCGCGCGTCGCCACGGCGACTATGCCGTCTGCGGCGTGGGGGCCGTGGTCTCGCCCGACGCGGCGCGGGTCGCGCTGATCAGCGTGGGAGTGGGGCCGGTGCTCGTCGACGTCACCTCAGCGGTGCACGGCGACGCGGTCGACCTTGACGCGGCCCGCCGGCTCGTCGACGACGCCATCGAGCCGGAGGGCGACATCCACGCCTCGGCGGACTACCGTCGCCACCTCGCGCACGTGCTCGTGGCACGCGCGGTCGCGCAGGCGCAGTCGCGGACCAGGGGGAGGGTCGCATGAGCGAGGACCTCGTGCCCGTCTCGTTCAGCGTCAACGGCGCGCCGTACGACCTGACGCTGCCGGCCCGCCGACTGCTGTCCGACGCCCTGCGGCACGACCTGCGGCTGACCGGCACGCACGTCGGGTGCGAGCACGGCGTGTGCGGCGCCTGCACGGTGCTCGTCGACGGCGACCCGGTGCGGTCCTGCCTGGTGTTCGCGGTCTCCCTCGACGGCGCCGCAATCACGACGGTGGAGGGCTGCCGCTCGAGCGACGGCGGCATGGGGCCGGTGCAGCAGGCGTTCCACGAGTGCCATGCCCTGCAGTGCGGCTTCTGCACGCCGGGCTTCATCACCACCGTCACCGCCTACCTGCGCGAGAACCCCTCCCCGTCCCGCGAGGAGGCGCGCGAGGCGATCAGCGGCAACCTGTGCCGGTGCACCGGCTACGTCAACATCGTGGACGCCGTCCAGCGAGGGGCCGAGCTGCTGTCCGCGCCGGAACCCGGTGCGACGGAGGGAGCGCCGTGACGACGCGGCTGTTCGGGCAGCGGGTGCCACGGGTGGAGGACCCGCGCCTGGTCACCGGCCGCGGGCGCTACCTCGACGACCTCGGGCACGACGCGCTGGAGGCGGCGTTCGTGCGGAGCCCGCACGCGCACGCGCGCATCGTGGACATCGATGTCTCCGCGGCGCTGGACGTCGACGGACTGGTCGCGATCTACACCTACGACGACCTGGCCGAGGACACCGGCACGCGGGTGGCCGAGCACCTGCCGCTGCTGATCCCGCACCCGACGCTGACCCACGGGCGCACCCAGCACGCGCTGGCCTCCACGGAGGTCAACCACGTCGGGGAGGCGGTCGTGATGGTGGTGGCCAGCGACCGCTACGTCGCCGAGGACGTCGCGGGGCTGATCCGGGTCGACTACGAGCTGCTGCCCGCCGTCGTGGGCGTCGAGGCGGCGCGGGCGGCCGAGCACCTGGTGCACGACGACGTGCCGGGCAACGTCGCGGCGGTGATGGTGCAGCAGACCGGGGATGCGGACGCGGCCGTCGACGCGGCCCCGCACCGCCTCGAGCTCGACCTCGCCATCGAGCGCAGCGCGTCGATGCCGATGGAGGGCAAGGGCGTGCTGGCCCGGTGGGACGCCGACGACGAGTCGCTGCTGGTGCACACCTCCACGCAGACCTCGACCAGCGTGCGGCAGGCGATCGCGGCCAAGCTCGCGCTTCCCGTCGACCGGGTCGAGGTGGTGACCCCGGACGTCGGCGGCGGCTTCGGGGTGAAGATCGTGCACCCCTGGCCCGAGGAGGTGCTGGTGCCGTGGGCCGCCGTACGTCTCGGGCAGCCGGTCAAGTGGACCGAGGACCGCCGCGAGCACTTCGTCTCCAGCGCGCACGAGCGCGGACAGCTGCACCGGGTGCGCGTCGGCTACGACGACGACGGCCGTCTGCACGGGCTGTCGGTGCGCTTCTGGCACGACCACGGCGCCTACACCCCCTACGGCCTGATCGTGCCGATCATCACGAGCACGCAGCTGCTGGGGCCCTACGACCCGAAGGTCTACCGGGTCGAGTTCACCTCCCTCTACACCAACACCGTGATCGTCACGCCCTACCGAGGAGCCGGTCGCCCCCAGGGCTGCTTCGTGATGGAGCGGGTGATGGACGCGATCGCGGCCGACCTCGGGCTGGACCGCACGGTGGTGCGCGAGCGCAACTTCATCCAGCCCGAGCAGATGCCGTTCGACCAGGGGCTGGTGTTCCAGGACGGACGTCAGCTGCTCTACGACTCCGGCGACTTCCCGGCCTCCCTGGCCATGCTGAAACGGCTGGTCGGCTGGGACGACTTCGCCGCCTTCCGGGCGCAGGCGCGGGCCGAGGGACGCACGGTCGGCATCGGCCTGGCCTGCTACGTCGAGGGCACCGGCGTCGGCCCCTACGAGGGCGGGCACATCCGGGTCGAGACCGACGGCACCGTCGTGTGCCGCACCGGGCTGACCTCGCAGGGGCAGGGACACCAGACGATGCTCGCCCAGATCGTGGCCGACGAGCTCGGCGTCCCGTTCGAACGGATCAGGGTCACGACCGGGGACACCCGGCGGTTCAAGTACGCCGTGGGCACGTTCGCCTCCCGCACGGCCGTGATGAGTGGCAGCGCCGTCGCGCTCACCGCCCGCAAGGTCCGCGAGAAGGCGCTGCGGATCGCGGCGGAGGCGCTCGAGGCCGACGTCGAGGACCTCGAGATCGTCGACGGCGACGTGCGGGTGCGGGGCACCACCGCCGGGATCGACCTGGGCGCGGTCGCGGTGCTGTCCAACCCGCTGCGCTACGCCTTCGACGAGGCCGCCGCGCGGGCCACCCAGTTCGCGGCGCCCGCCGACCCGACGCAGGCCCCGATCGCGGTGGGGGAGCGCCCCGGGCTGGAGGAGACGGAGTACTACTCGCCACCGCGCTCCACGTTCGCCAACGGCATGCACGCCGTCGTCGTCGAGACCGACCCGGACACCGCCGAGATCACGGTGCTGCGCTACTGCGTGGTGCACGACTGCGGCACGCTGATCAACCCGATGATCGTCGAGGGCCAGATCCACGGCGGCGTCGCGCAGGGCGTGGGTGGCGCGCTCTACGAGCGGATGGAGTACGACGCCGACGGGCAGCTGCTCAACGCGTCCTTCATGGACTTCCTGATGCCCTACGCCTCGGAGGTGCCCGAGGTCGAGATCGACCACCTGGTCACGCCCTCGCCGCTCAACCCGCTGGGAGTCAAGGGCGCGGGGGAGGCCGGGGTCATCCCCGGCTCCGCCGCGATCGCGGCGGCCATCGAGGACGCCGAGGGCATTCCGATCACCCGGATGCCGATCTCCCCGAGCGAGCTGTTCGACCTCCGCCGCAACCGGAAGGACCAGCCATGAAGATCATCGGCAACGCGCAGTTCGCGGCCGAGCCACCCGTGGTGTGGAACGCCCTGAACGACCCGGGCGTGCTGGTGCGCTGCATCCCCGGCTGCCAACGGCTCGAGGCGCTCGGCGACGACGCCTACGCGATGACGGTCGCGGCCGGCGTCGGCTCGATCAAGGGCGTGTACGACGGCCGCGTGCAGCTCACCGACCAGCAGCATCCCGGCTCGTTCCGGATGCACGCCGAGGGCACCGGGGCCGCCGGGACGATCGGGGCCGACGTACAGGTGCGCCTGGAGGCGACGCAGGGCGGCGGCACGTCGGTGACCTACGACGCCGACGCGGTCGTCGGCGGGATGATCGGCGGTGTCGGGCAGCGGATGCTGGTCGGGGTCAGCAAGCGGATGGCGGCGGAGTTCTTCGGCAACGTCGAGACCGCGCTGTCCGCCCCCGAGGTTGCGCAGGCGGTCTCCAGTGGGACGTCGGCGCCCGCCGGCGCTGTGTTCGCAGCGCCGTCGACCTCGGAGTCCGGCCGGTCCACGGGCGCGGTCGCAGCGCTCGGGGGCTCGTCGTTCGCGCACGGTGTCGCCGTCGGGGCGACCGCGGCGTTGGCAGGTGCCGTGGTCGGAGCCTGGATCGCGCGTCGTACGCTCCGCTGACACACAGCGGAGGGTGGAGATCGTGGCGGACATCGGGATCTACAGCACGGCGCGGGACATGGTCGGGGCGGTGGCGCGCCGCGAGATCAGCGTGCGCGAGCTGCTCGAGCTGCACCTCGACCGGATCGACGCCACCAACCTGTCGGTCAACGCGATCGTGTCCCTCGACGTGGACCGGGCGCGGGCCCAGGCGCTCGAGCTCGACGAGCAGACGGCCTCCGGGGCACCGCTCGGGGCGTTGCACGGACTGCCGCACGCGTTCAAGGACACCCACGAGGTGGCCGGCTGGCGCACGACCTTCGGCTCGCCGCTGCGCGCCGACTACGTGCCCAAGCGCGACGACCTGGTCGCGGAGCGGATCCGGGCGGCCGGCGTGGTCACGATCGGCAAGACCAACGTCCCGGAGTGGGCCGCGGGCTCGCACACCTTCAACCCGATCTTCGGCGCCACCCGCAACCCCTACGACCTGACCCGCTCGGCCGGCGGCTCGAGTGGGGGAGCGGGCGCGGCGCTCGCGTCCGGCATGGTGCCGCTCGCCGACGGCAGCGACATGGGCGGCTCGCTGCGCAACCCGGCCTCGTTCGACAACGTGGTGGGGCTGCGCCCCAGCGTCGGCCGGGTGCCGAACTGGCCGACCACCAACGGCTGGGAGCTGACCTCGGTCAGCGGTCCGATGGCGCGCAACGTCGAGGACCTGGCGCTGCTGCTGTCGGTGCTGGCCGGACCGACGAGCCGCTCGCCGCTGTCCCTGGAGACTCCCGGCTCGACGTTCGCCCCACCGTTGCAGGGCGACCTGGCCGGCGTGCGCGTTGCGCTGTCGGTCGACCTCGGCGGCGCCTTCACCGTCGACCACGCGGTCGCCGACATCGTCCGGGCTCAGGCCGGGGTCTTCGAGAGCGCCGGCGCCGAGGTCGCGGACGCGCATCCGGTGCTGCACAGCGCCGATGCGGCCTTCCGGACCCTGCGGGCGTGGCTGTTCCAGCACCGCTTCGGTGCGCTGCTCGCCAAGCACCCCGACGGCTTCAAGCCCTCGCTGCGCGAGAACATCGAGGCCGGCGAGCACCTCTCGGGCGCCGACGTGGCCAAGGCGTTCCGTCAGCTCACGTCCATCCAGGACCGGATGCGCGCCTTCTTCGCGACGTACGACGTCCTGGTGTTGCCCACGAGCCAGGTGCCGCCGTTCAGCGGCGAGGAGGAGTACCCCGCCGACATCAACGGCGAGACCCAGGCGACGTACCTGGACTGGATGCGCTCGGCCTACCTGATCACCGTCACCGGCTGCCCGGCGATCTCGGTGCCGGCGGGCTTCACCCCCGAGGGCTGGCCGGTCGGCATCCAGTTGGTCGGGCCGGTCCGCGGCGAGCGGCGGCTGCTGGAGATCGCGCACGCCTTCGAGCAGGCCACCCGGGTCGGGGACCGGCGCCCGACCCTCTGACGTCCCGACCGGCAGCCGCGAGTCGGCTCAGTCGCGCCAGAACAGGTGGTGGACCACGCCGTGCGAGCCGGGGACGACGTCTCGGTGGTAGCGGTCCAGCAGGTCGGCGGGGGAGTCCCACAGCCGGGACCCGGCGCCGAGCTCCACGGGGGCGACCGCGACGTGCAGCGTGTCGACGAGTCCGGCGTCCAGGAACTGGCGCACGGTGTCGGCGCCACCCCCCAGGCGGACGTCCTTGCCCTCGGCGGCGTTCAGCGCCAGGTCCAGCACTGAGGCGGGGTCGCCGCTGACGAAGTGGAACGTCGTGTCCGACAGCGTGAACGAGGGTCGCTTGTGGTGGGTCATCACGAAGACCGGAGTGTGGAACGGCGGCTCCTCGCCCCACCACCCCTGCCACTCCTCGTCGGTCCACGGTCCGCGCTGGGGGCCGAACTTGTTGCGGCCCATGATCTCGGCGCCGATGTTGCGGTGGAAGTCACGGACGAGGTAGTCCTCCAGCCCCCGGCTCCCACCCGGCTCGGCGCGGTTCGGCCAGCTGGCCGTCGGGAACGCCCAGCTCATCAGCGTGCTGGGGTCGGCGTGGCCGAACGGCCGCTCGAGGCTCTGGCCCTCGCCGGCGGCGTAGCCGTCGCGGGACACGGTGAAGTTGTGGACCCTGACCAGTGGCGTCACTGCTGCTCCTCGGTGAGACCTGCAAACTACCCCGCCGCTGTCGCGGGCCCGGGCCGGCGGTCTGCCGCCGTGCGCCAGACCGACACGTGGCTCTCACTGCTGGCGAGGAAGGGACGACCCTGCCAGTCAGCCGCCCGCGACTCGAGCTCCAGGCCGGCCAGCTGCGCCATGAGATCGCACTCGGCCGGCCAGATGTAGCGGAAGCGACCGGTGCTGTAGCGGATCGCCCCGTCCGCCTCCCGGCGGTAGTGGTGGGAGGCGCAGCGCTGGTTGAGGAGGTCGTAGGTGTCGAAGAGCAGGTGGTCCTCGTCGAGGCTCATCGGCACGACATCGTGGCCCGGCGCGAGCCGCTGGAGCGGCGGCACCCACAGCTCGATCACGAAGCGACCACCGGGCCGCAGGTGGTGCGCCGCGTTGCGGTAGCAGGCGACCTGCTCGGCCTGCGTCTGGAGGTTCGCGATGGTGTTGGCGACCAGGTAGACGAGTGAGAACTCGCCGGCCCCGGGGGTCACGGTGGTCGCCATGTCGCCGACGACGACGGGCACACGGTCGGCAGACACCTTGCGCCGCAGTCGGGCGACCATCGGCTCGGACAGCTCGATGCCGGTCACGGGGACCCCCCGCTCCGCCAGGGGTACGCCGACTCGACCGGTCCCGATGGCGAGCTCAAGCGCCGGTCCGCCGTCGGCCAGGCGCTCGAGCTGGTCGAGCGTCGGCCCCAGGACCTCGGGGGCGAACTGGTCCGCCGCGTCGGCGTCGTACGTCGCGGCGGTCTCCTCGTCCCACACCTCGCTGCTGCTCACAGGACTCACCGTTCCACGACTCGGGCGCCCTTCGCGAGCGGTTATCGCACGTCCACACGCCACAGCGCGGGATGGGAGTCGTCGGTGTCGCAAGCTGGAGCGGACGCGAGGATTTGAACCTCGACCCCTTCTCTGGAAGAGAAGCGTGCTGCAACTACACCACGTCCGCGACACCAGTCTCCGAGGAGATTGGCACGGCTTATTATGAACCACCGCCCCCGGCCCTCCGGCACCAGGGGCAGGGGCCGGGTCGTGGGCGGCCTTCGTCAGTCCCCGACCCGGCGGGTGTCGTAGGCCCACATGGCGATCTCGACCCGGTTGCGGGCGCCGATCTTGGCCAGCAGGCTGGCGACGTGGGTCTTGGCGGTCGTCAGGCCGATGAAGAGATCGGCGGCGATCTCGGCGTTCGTGCGGCCCTGGGCGACCAGCACCAGCACTTCCTCCTCGCGCGCGGTGAGCGGCTCGATCGGTTGGGTACGTCGGCTCGGCGGCGCCTTGGCGGCCAGGGTGGCCAGCAGCCGCCGGGTGATGTTCGGTGCGATCAGGGCATCACCGACGGCAGCGGCGTGCACGGCCTGCACGAGCAGCTCCGGCCCGGCGTCCTTGAGCAGGAAGCCTCGAGCGCCGGCGCGGAGTGCGCCGTGGACGTACTCGTCGAGGTCGAAGGTCGTGATCACCACCACCGCGATCGGGTCCGGGACGCCGCGCCCGGCGAGGAGCTCGGTCACCTCGATCCCGTCGAGCCCAGGCATCCGGATGTCGACCAGGCACACGTCGGGGCGGAGCCGACCCGCCAGCTCGACCGCGGCGCGGCCGTCGGCGGCCTGGCCGACGACCTCGATGTCGGGCTGCGCGTCCAGGATCATGGACAGCCCGGTGCGCACCAGGTCCTGGTCGTCGGCCACCAGCACGCGCACCGTCATCGGCGTACCGTCGTCGGCAGCTCGGCGTCGACCGTCCACCCGCCCCCGGGAGCCGGACCGGCACGCAGTGTGCCGCCGAGCAGCTGCACGCGCTCGGTCATCCCCAGCAGCCCGAAGCCGGGGCTCGCCGGCCGGGCCGGGTCGACCTGTCCGTCGTCGCTCACGCGGAGCCGGAGGCTGCCGGCGTCCTGGTCGACCCGGATCTCCACACGCGAGGCGTTGCGGGCGTGCCGCAGGGCGTTGGTCAGCGCCTCCTGCGCCACCCGGTAGACCGCCGCGTCGGCCTGCAGCGGAAGCACGTCCAGCGCGTCTGGCAGCTGCACGTCGACGACCGGCATCGGGTTGCGGCGGGCGAGGGAGGCCAGGTCGACGACGCCGGGCTGGGGGGCGTACTCCGCGGGCGCTCCGTCGCGCAGCACCCGGACCATCGCCCGCATCTCCGCGAGCGTCCGCGAGGCTTCCCCCTCGATGACCGCCAGCGCCTCGAGCGCGGCTTCGGGTCGCTGTCCCGCCGTCGCCCGTCCCGCCTGCGCCTGCACAGCGATCGCCGAGACGTGGTGGGCGACCATGTCGTGCAGCTCGCGCGCGAGGCCGACCCGCTCCTGGGTGCGGATCTGGTCCAAGGCCCGACGCCAGCTCTCGGCGCGGTAGCGGAAGGCGGCTCCGTCGGCCACCGACGCCGCCAGGACCGCGAACCCACCGATGACGTCGGCGAGCCCGGTGTAGTCGGCGACCGTCCCGATGACCGCAGCGACCAGCACCACCGCCAGCCCGATCACGATCTCGCGTCCCGAGCCCCAGCGGATCAGCGCGTAGACGAACACCAGGACGTAGACCATCGTGACAAGGCCGAGACCGGGGGCCGCGCCTGCCAGGGTCGCCAGGCCCAACATCATCGCGGTGCCGAAGGCCACCACGACACAGGCCAACGGCTGGCGGCGCCGCCACAGCAGCACCGGTGCGAGCGCGACCGCCACGATCGTCACGAACGGCCGCCAGGCGACGTCGTCGCGCAGCACCCCTTCGAGCAGCGCCGCCGCTATCACCGCTCCGACCAGCACCCAGTCGCGTGACACCCGTCCGGGGGCGCCGGTGGCGCGGGGCTCGGCCCACAGCGAGCGCAGGGCGTTGGTGATCACCCGCCCAGCCTAGGGATTGCTGAGGCTTCGGGGACCGGCCGAAAGAACGAGACCCCGCTCGTTCCACCGGGCGAGGAGGGTCCGACCTCGACGCCGATGTGTCCGGGCCGGTCCCCCGCGAGCGTGGAGGCACCGGGCGGAGAGGCCGGACCACCGAGCAAGGAGATGCGCCATGTCACGGATGCTGTATCGCTGGGGCCGCTGGTCGGCCACCCGCCCCTGGATCGCCATCGGAGCCTGGGTGCTGCTGTCAGTCCTGGTCGTCGCGGCATCAGCCGGATTCGGGAAGCAGCTGGACGACTCGATGGCGGCGCCCGGGACCGACTCCCAGGCCGCCGCCGACCTGCTGGCGAGCGCCGACAGCGGTGCCGGCGGGCTCACGGCGTACGTCGTGGCGACGCCGAGCACAGGACCGGGTGACGTTCGTGGAGTCCCGCCCGGCCCGGGTCGGCCTGGACCAGCTGGAGTCGGCCGTGGGTGCCCTGCCCAAGGTGCTGGGCACGACCCGGGAGGTCTCGCCGGACGGCCGGGTGGCACTGCTGCGGGTGCAGTACCCCGAGATCGGCGACCTGGCCGTCTCCGACCTGGCAGCGCTCAAGGACGTCCTGGCGGAGTCGAGAGCAACGTCGTCCCTGCGGCTCGAAGCGGGCGGTGACCTCTACTTCAGCTTCGAGCAGCCGCCCGCCAACGTGGGCGAGGTCCTCGGCCTGGTGGTCGCGGCGGTGATCCTGGTTGTGGCCTTCGGGTCGTTGCTGGCCGCGGGGCTGCCGCTGGCGGTGGCGCTGTTCGGGCTGCTGGTCGGCGCCAGCCTGATCCCGCTGATCGGGCTGCTGATCGACATCCCGGTCTGGGCACCGGTGATGGCGGCGATGGTCGGGCTGGGCGTCGGCATCGACTACGCCCTGTTCCTCCTCTCGCGCCACCGGGAGTACCTCGCCGCGGGCGTCCCGGTCGCGGAGTCGGTGGGCCGCTCCCTGGCCACCGCCGGGCAGGCTGTCGTCTTCGCCGGCGGCACCGTCGTGGTGGCGATCCTCGGGCTGGCCTTCGCCGGGTTGCCGTTCGTCACCGCGGGTGGCGTGGGCATCTCAGCGGTGGTGCTCGTGATGGTGCTCGCGGCGATCACGCTGCTGCCGGCCCTGCTGGGGCTGGCAGGCCAGCGGGTGCAGGCTCGCGGGCTCCTGGGTCGGCGGCGCGACGTGCATGTCCCGGGAGACGACGCAGCGGTGCGGCGCTGGTCCCGCTGGGGTGCGCACGTCACGCGGCACGCCGCGGCGTACGCCGTCACCGGCACGCTGCTGCTCCTCGCGCTCGCCGCACCCGTCCTCGCCCTGCGGCTGGGCCTGCCCGACCAGGGCAGCTACCCGGAGGTGCGCACCGAGCGGCAGGCCTACGACCTGGTCGCCGAGGGCTTCGGTCCCGGCGCCACCGGGCCGATGGTCGTGGCCGTCGACCTCTCCCTGGATCGGTCGGTGGTGGAGCCGCTGGTCTCGGCGCTGGCCGCTGACCCTGGCATCGCCTCTGCTGCAGCCGCGCCCGTGGACGCGGCGTCGGACGTCGCCGTGATCATCGCCCAACCGACGACGACACCGCAGGATGCGGAGACCGCACGCACGCTCGACCGCCTGCGCGACGAGGTGCTGCCCGACGTGCTGGCGAGCAGCCCGGCGACCGCGCACGTCGGCGGCTACACCGCCACCATGTCCGACCTCAGCCAGCGCGTCGAGGAACGGCTGCCGATCTTCCTGGTCGCGGTCGTGGCGATGTCCTACCTGCTGCTGATGGTGCTGTTCCGCTCCCTCCTGGTGCCGCTGAAGGCGGCGGTGCTGAACCTGCTGAGCGTCGCCGCGTCGTACGGCGTGCTGGTGATGGTCTTCCAGTGGGGCTGGGCCGCGAGCCTGATCGGGTTGGAGTCGACGGTGCCGATCATCTCGTTCATCCCGCTGTTCATGTTCGCGATCCTCTTCGGACTCTCGATGGACTACGAGGTCTTCCTGCTCTCGCGGGTGCGCGAGGAGTACCTGCGCACGGGTGACAACGGCTACGCCGTGGTGCGTGGGATCGGGGTCACGGCACGGACGATCTCGTGCGGTGCCGCGATCATGGTGTCGGTCTTCGTCGGCTTCGGGTTCGGCGACGACCCCGTGCTGAAGATGCTCGGCTTCGGCCTCGCGACCGCGGTGTTCCTCGACGCCACGCTGGTGCGCCTCGTGCTGGTGCCCGCAACGATGCAGCTGCTCGGCGACGCCAACTGGTGGCTCCCGGGGTGGCTGGACAGGCTGGTGCCGAAGCAGGACCCGACTCGCTTCGCCGAGCTACTTCACCCGGGCGAACTCCCCGGACTCGACCTTGCCCAGATGCCTTCGGACCTCGGCGCGCACGGCCTTGGCAAGGATGTAGAGGCCGATCACGTTGGCGATGGACATCGAGAAGATCATCGAGTCTGAGAAGCCGATCACGGGGTCGAGGGACAACGCCGCACCGATCACGATGAACACGCAGAAGATCACCTTGAACACGATCTCGGCCGTGGTGCTGTCGCCGAACAGGTAGCCGGTCGCCTTCATGCCGTAGTACGACCACGAGATCATGGTCGAGAACGCGAACAGGATCACCGCCACCGCCAGCACGTTGGGGAACCAGGGGAGCACCGACTCGAACGCCCGAGACGTGAGCCCCACCCCTCCGAGCTCGGAGGCGTCCTTGTCGTCCCAGGCGCCGGTGATGACGATCGCGAGGGCGGTCATGGTGCAGATGATGATGGTGTCGATCAACGGCTCCAGCATCGCGACGAAGCCTTCGGTCGCCGGCTCGTCGGTCTTCACAGCGGAGTGCGCGATCGAGGCAGATCCGATCCCCGCCTCGTTGGAGAAGGCCGCCCGCTGGAAGCCGACCAGGAGAACGCCAAGGAACCCGCCGGCGACGCTCGTCGGGCTGAAGGCGCCGGTGATGATCTCACCGAAGGCGCCGGGCACCTGGTCGATGCTGCCGCCGATGACGATGAGGCAGGCGAGGATGTAGATGCCGGCCATGAACGGCACGATCTTCTCGGTGACCCGCGCGATGCTCTTGATGCCGCCGATGATCACCGCGCCGACCGCTACTGCGAAGACCAGGCCGATCACCCAGTTCCTGTCGGCGAAGAAGCTGTCCGCGCCGCCGGTGACCCCGACGATCTGGGCCGTGGCCTGGTTCGCCTGGAACATGTTGCCACCACCGAGCGAGCCGCCGATGCAGCAGACGGCGAAGAACGCGGCCAGGAACTTGCCCAGCCGGGCATTGCCGGTGACCTTGGCGACCCCGTCGCGCAGGTAGTACATGGGCCCCCCGGAGACGCTGCCGTCGGGATGCGTACGGCGGTACATCACGCCGAGCGTGCACTCGGCCATCTTGGACGCCATACCGAAGAAGCCGGCCACGATCATCCAGAAGGTGGCACCGGGTCCGCCCAGGGAGATGGCGACCGCAACGCCCGCGATGTTGCCGAGCCCGACGGTGCCGGAGACCGCTGTGGCAAGGGCCTGGAAGTGGGAGACCTCGCCGGCGTCCTCGGGCTTGGAGTACCTCCCGCGGACCAGGTTCAGGGAGTGCGGCAGGTAGCGGAGCTGCGGGAACCCGAACCAGATCGTGAAGAAGACGGCCGCGCCGATCAGCCACAACACGATCAGTGAGACCTCGGCGCCGAAGATCGTCACCGAGTAGAAGACGACGCTGACGACGAAGTCCGAGAACGGGCCGAAGTACTTGCTGACGGTGTCGTCGATGCTCAGCCAGGGGACACCGGAGAGGCCGTTCACGGGACCACCGTCACCGGGACGCTTGCGTGCTGGACGACCTGGGCGGGGATGCTGCCGAAGATGGCCTGCCGGACCCGACCGTCGCCGGTCCGGCCGAGGACGATCTGGTCACTGCCGCGGCTTCGGGCGATCTCGATCAGCGTGTCGACCGGGTCCCCGTGCTGGACGAGCGTCTCCACGGCTACACCGGTGTCGCGGGCAACCGCAGCCATGGGCTCGGTGACCTGCTCGCTCGCTGCTGCGATCTCGGCCGCGCGTCGTGCCGGGCGCTGCTCGTTCTCCTGCGGGGTGTTGAAGGAGAAGGGCGACCAGGGGACCACGTGCACGACGAGCAAGGACTTGCCTAGCTCACTGGCTCGCGTCGTTGCGAACTCCACGGCTCTTCGACTCTCCTCGCTTCGGTCGACGCCAACAAGAATCTCGGACATCTGAATCACCCCTGGGCTGGAGAAGAGTCCTGACTCTAACCCCCTGTGATCGGGGTCACAGCGCAGGTGAGACGCAACTCTTCGGCAAGGATCGGACACATCCGACGTACTCCGGACATAACCAGTTCAGACCCATCCGGTGTGATCTGGACCACGAACTGACTAGGGATCCCACTACCATCCAGGAGGCTCACATGCTCGACAGGAAAAAGAAGCGCTTCGCAATCGCAGGAGCGACCGCGGCAGCGGCGATCACCGCAACGGTCATCCCCGTGGGCATGGCAGTCGCCGGTCACACCAACACCGTGTTGGAGACCAACCTGACCGGTCGCGCCGAGGTCGGCAGCAGCAACAAGATGGTTGGTGACCCGAACGGTCGCGGCGAGGCCTACGTCTTCGGCATCGACGGCGACCCGACGACGCTCTGCTACGTGCTGACGGTCGACAAGATCGGCACGGCCACGGCGGCGCACATCCACGAGGGTCCTGCTGGCAGCAACGGTCCCGTGGTCGTCAACCTGGCTGCTCCCGCCGACGGCAACGCGGCCGACTGCCTGACCGAGGGCGAGCCGGGCAAGTTCGTCGGCGACCAGACCGTCGCGGAGATCCTGGCCAACCCGAGCAACTACTACGTGAACGTGCACAACGCGAAGTACCCGGGTGGTGCAATCCGCGGGCAGTTGATGACCGAGCGCTGAGCACAGCTGCGCCGACACGAGGGGCCATGCGCCCCTCGCGTCCTGACAGCTCTCCTCGCGGCATTCAGTCGACCGGCGTGGTCAAGCGACGCGTGGCACATGCGCCACGTCGCGGCGGACAGAACGTACGCGAGGTGATCGTCGCTGAGACAGGGCGTCAGCTGTGCGGCGGCGCCGGCGGTACCGGGTCGGAGAGTTCGATGAGGTCGAGGATTTCGAGTCGTAGACGCCGGACGTCGGCGTGAAGACGCGTGGCTTCAACCAAATGGACCGCTTCAGACGCCTGGGAGTGGCCCTCCGGGATCAGGGCATGTCGGCAAGAGGCATAGACGGCATCCTCGTAGTCAGAGAGCAGAGACATAGCAGCGGTAAGGACCACTGGGTCCATGGCCGCCTCGATGCCGGGATTGGGGACAAGTCCGTTTGTGACGCGGCGGGCGGCCCAACGGCGGGCCAGCCGGGATTGCTCCGAGCTCATGCGCCGAACCCTACGAGCGCCTCGGTCCCCGCGTCTGGGTTTCCTTGCTGACGGCGCCCAGCGGTATGACGTGAGTCCCGCGACGCATCCAACGCATACGTCTGCTCGGAGTAGCTCTAGTGCGGTCGGGTTGGACACGAAGGTCACCCGGTGCGGCAACGGCAGATCAGCCTCAGCCCCACTCGTCGCTAACGTGACGAGGTTCGCTGACGCCATCGACGCTAGGACAGAAGTCTGTGTTCTCGTCACGACGAGCAGAATCCCGGGTGATCCTGGGTGCATGTCGCAGGGGGAGGCGGGCGCTGGCGCCCAGGAGAAGTACAAGACCTTGACGCGGGCCTGGCGCCGACGCAAGAGGAAGCTCTTCGTAGGGCTGACCGCGCTCTGCGGGTCGGTGTTCTTGCTGTCGCTGGTCGGGTGGCACCTGTGGCCGAACCTTGGGGTCATGTTCGGGCTCTGGGCCGGGGCTGCGATGTCGTTCTGGCTGATGGCGCGGGACACGCCACCCGCGTGGATCGAGCAGTGGCAGCAGGGCGCGTTTGGCGAGGAAGCTACCGGCAAGCAGCTCAAAAAGCTCGAGCGCGAGGGTTGGGTCGTCCTGCACGACCTCCAGCACGGCCGCGGCAACGTCGACCACGTTCTGGTTGGTCCCGGTGGGGTGTTTGTGCTGGACAGCAAACGTACCGACGGGCGAGTGACTGTTGACCACGGCACCGTGACAGTGACCCGGCTCGACGATCCCGACCTGCGCTACCACCACACCGGAACACCGCACCTGCTCGGCTTGGCGCGAGAGACCCACAACAGAGTCCTCGCCGGCAGCAGGATCAACCAGTGGGTGACACCGGTGATGGTCTGGTAGGCCGACTTCCCCCAACGCGTGGTCGACGAGAGATGCGCCTACGTGCATGGCGAGGAGCTCGTCGACTGGCTCAGGGCTCGACCCGCTCGGATCGCCGAATCCCGCGTTCCGCAGGTTGCCGACGCGGTGCGAGCGGCCTGGATCCCAGCGGACGACACCGTGGCCTCCTGACCGTGGTGCACACGACAGAGGGTCCCCAGGTGCTGATGCTTGGGAGGGTCGCTGCATGCGTGTCGGGACCTTGAGGTCGCTGGTCAGCGCAGCACGCGCGTCTGCTTTCAGAACTCGACTGCGATGTCCGGCTGCTCGCCGAGGTCCACCTCGACGTAGCGCCGCTCCGCTTCGCGATGGGGCAGTCCCCATCCCGGTCCGCACCAAGAGTGGCACGGAGTGCGCATCGACGAGGATGTGCGGTCATACACTCCGTCGGTGACTCGAGACGCATGGGATCAGGAAGCAGGGACTTTCGACAACGAGCCGGATCATGGCCTGACCACTGCTGCGATACGTGCGGCATGGCGCCACCTGCTGGTGTCGATCCTGCCCGCGGCCCCATCTTGCGTGGTCGACATCGGATGTGGAACCGGCACACTTACCCGGCTCCTTACAGATGAGGGCTACTGCGTAGACGGCCTCGACTTCTCAAGGGAGATGATCGAACGCGCCCGGGCCAAAGTGCCCGAAGCGGACTTTGTCGTCGCTGACGCTGGCTCTCCACCGCTGGTTGCGGGTAAGTACGACGTCGTGCTGAGCCGGCACGTGTTGTGGGCCATGGCGGACCCCGAGGCCGCATTCGCCAAGTGGGTCGGGCTCCTGAAGCCTGGTGGGACCATCGCTCTGATCGAAGGCAACTGGTCCACCGGCGCCGGCCTGACTGCCGCGCAGACGGAACAGATCGTGCTTCGCGTTCGCGAGGAGGTTCGCATCACGGCCATAACACAGTCCATCTACTGGGGAAAAGAGATCACGGACGAGCGCTATGTCGCCGTCAGCCACCGGTAGCCAGCTCTGTACCGACATCCGGGCCCACCTGGATGCTTGGCCACGTCCTGATCTCGGCGGGATTGGGGCAGGTGCTGAACGGTTCCGCGGGACTCTTACGCATCCATAGCTGGTGGTGGGCCGAGGATTTCCTGCCCGCCAAGCTTCGCAGCCTCGACGAGCGTGGGGAGGGTGATCGCCCACCCATCGGGGCGCGGATCGCGCAGATCGCGGCCGGCGGCGCGGAAGAAGTCTTCCATGCCGCTCGGCGTGCAGATGGTGAGCAGGTCCACCTCGGGTGAGGTGAAGCGGTATGCGTGTGGGATGTTGCGGGGCAGGAAGACCGAGCCGCCCTGGCCGACCTCATGACGCTCGTCACCGACCCAGAAGAGCCCCTCGCCTCTGAGCAACACAAACATCTCGTCCTCGTTGTGGTGCAAGTGCAGGGGCGAGTCAGACCCCTTTGCCAGGTGGCTGCGGACCACTGTCACCTGGCCGCCGGTGGACCTGCCGTCCAGCAGTATCTCCAGGGTGTGGCCGCCTATCCATTCCAACTGCTGGTGATCGGCAGCCTGCGCGATGTAGGCCAGACTCATCATGAGCTCCCTTCACGCATTGGTCTACTGACAACCTAACGAATAAGCTGTGAGTGTAGTCTGTTGTTCGTGCCAGATGTCAACAAACGTCGTTACGACTCCCCTCTCCGGTCGGCGCAGGCCGCCGCGAGTCGCGCCGCCATACTCACCGCCGCCCGCGAGCTGTTCATTGCCCAGGGGTACGGCGCCACCACCGTCGACCAGATCGCGCAGCGAGCGGGTGTCAGCAAGCCGACCATCTTCTCCGCGGTCGGCAACAAGGCCGAGGTGTTGAAGGTCGTCCGGGATGTCGCGATCTCGGGAGACGACGATCCTCGATCGGTCACCGACCGTGACGACGTTGCGGCCATCGCTGCCAGCGGCGATCGCGACCACGCGATAGAGCTCACCGCAGGGCACGTCGTCGACGTGATGGCCCGTTACCACCAGGTCCACGAGGTGATCCGTGGGGCCTCGGGGACCGACCCGGTGGTCGCCGCGTTGTGGGAGACCGGAGAACGGGAGCGCCGGATCGGCGCTGGCCACCTGCTCGAGCGTCTGGGGGCCCCGGCTGGGCCCAGGAATCGGGCAGTAGATCGGCTCTGGCTGCTGATGGCGCCGGACAATTACGATCGACTGGTGGTTCGCCGTGACTGGTCCCGCCGCAACTTCGAGCGCTGGCTCGCCGACCAGATTCGAGCTCTGTTCTGATGGTTTATCGACGGCTCTCGAAATGATGGTTTAGGGCCGCCCGGTCCGAAGGTGTTCTGCGGGCAAGTCCATGCTGCCGATGCTGAGAGGCATCGGCGATCCGCAGAGAAGGCAGACTCGCGCTCGGGGTCACCGTGTCAGCTGTCATCTTCAGCCCGCTTGCCGCCACAAGTTCGCTGCTATTCCTCCACCCAAAGGCTGATGCTTACCGCCTCGGGTGTCGTCGGAATCGGTGTCGCACTCTCCTGCGATTGCGTCGCACAGAAACTCGTCGGCACACACGTCGTCTCCACCTTGTTCGCACTCGACCCTGTGATCGGTGCGGTGCTCGGCGCCGTCGTTCTCTCACAGTGCCTGACCGGGCAGACCGTCGCCGCGATTTTCGTTATAGCCGTCACTGGTGCAGTGACGACAGCGACCCCTTTCAAACGGATCCTCTCAGCCCTCCACAGCAATCAGCCAGCCACCCAAGGGACCAGCTGGAGGCCGACGCAAGATCAGCTCGCGCGCCATGGCCCCACGACGGGGACGGCATCGAATGTTCGGGTGCGCCGACAGGCGGTGGTAAGACCCAGATCGACCGGTGCACATCGCGGCATCCGCACGCCTCGCGGTACGCCCGGTCAGTAGGCGTCGGTGAAGTAGGCCGTCACCACGACTGCTGCCGGGAGCGCCCCGACAGCAGCACCGGCGGCCACCGCCAAGACCCTTCTGCCGGTGACGGTCCATGCGAGCACCGCGCCGGCCATTGCACCTGTGAGTCCGGCGAGGACGACCCAGGGCGCATCACGGAGCAACTGAGCGGCAGGGTCGGTCTCGAAGCCCCAACCCGTCCATGAGAGCGAGATGAGGCTGAGGAGGACGAGCAGCGCCACCAAGGGGCCGCCAATGAGCGCCCGAGCGGTGGCTCTGAGAGCGTTACTGGAGCCCGTGGTTTCAGCCTGGATGCGAGTCACAGCTCGATCAACTCCTACGACCAGGATTGGTCACGTTGACACTGCCCAGTTCGCCACTTCCGCGCAGCATCCCCGGTGGACCGAACATCACCACATTCACGAACTACCACAGCTCGAAGTGCGCCCGTACGTGGCGCAATGACGCTACTCGCTCCGGGCCTCGCGGATTGTAGTGCGGAGCGCCCGCGCCCTCTGCTGAACCCCTGCGCCAAAACCGAGCTTCCAGCCAAGCCCCGACACGCGCGCGCCGGGGATCCCCCGCAAGGGCCGTTGCTGCGCGCGCTGGTCGGTCACAAAGCCACGCTCTGCCATGAGCATGCATGACCGCGTTGACTCATCGCGCTTCTAACGGGATGCCGGCCGCAGGGATGACCCCGAACACCAGCTGGGTCTCGGTGTGCCGCACGACGGGGTTGACGGTCACGTGCTCGAGGACCAGGTCGCGCAGCGCCTCGGATGACTCGACCGCGACGTGCAGCAGGTAGTCGTCCTCGCCGGCCACGTGGAAGATCGTCAGGACGCCCGGGATCGCAGAGAGGGTCGCGTGGAAGCGGTTGACCTCGTCGCGGTTGTGGGTGCCGAGGCGCACCTTGACCACAGCCTGCATCGGCAGCCCGAGGGCGCCGAGGTCGACTTCTGCGTGGAAGCCCGTGATCACCCCGGAGTCACGCAGGGCCCGGACCCGGTGGATGCAGGTCGACTCTGCGATCCCGGTGCGTGAGGCCAGGGCGGCGTTGGTGAGCCGGCCGTTGGCCAGCAGTTCGGAGATGATCCGACGGTCGATGTCGTCCAGGGTGCGTGGCGCGGCGGGCGGCGTCTTCTTCGACTTATTGCCGCTCGACATGGCTTGAACTCCATAAAAACGCAGATCGGGAGACTTCGGCATCGTGTTCTTCGGCCGAGCCACCACATGCTCGCAGAAAGCGGGAACGTGTGCGCATGAACCCCGAAACGCTCGCCCTCGACTCGCTCGCCGTGCACGCCGGCCGGGAGGATCTCGCCGAGCTGGGCGTGCACGCCCTCCCGCTCGACCTGTCCTCCACGAACCCGCTGCCGGACCTCGAGCACGGCGGTACGTCGTATGAGGCGATGGCGACCGGGGGACACCCCACCGGCGAGGGTGGGAACGTCTACGCCCGGCTGTGGAACCCGACGGTCGCCCGGTTTGAGTCCGCGCTGGCCGCGCTGGAGCGGACCGCCGAGAGTGTGGCGTTCTCCTCGGGCATGGCCGCGATGACCGCATCCATCCTGGCGGTCAAGGCCGAGACCGGCGGCAGCCACGTGATCGCCGTGCGCCCGCTGTACGGCGGCACCGACCACCTGCTCGCGTCGGGGCTGCTGGGCGTCGAGGTGACCTACTGCGCGCCTGAGGAGGTCGCGGCCTCCGTGCGTGAGGAGACCTGTCTGATCGTCCTGGAGACGCCGGCCAACCCGACCCTGGAGCTGGTCGACGTCAGCGCCGTGGTCGCCGCCGCGGACGGGCGGCCGGTGCTCGTCGACAACACCTTCGCCACCCCGGTGCTGCAGAACCCTGCGCTCGACGGCGCCACGCTGGTGCTGCACAGCGCGACGAAGTACCTCGGCGGTCACGGGGACACGGTCGGCGGTGTGGTGGCCTGCGACGCCGCGTGGGCGGCCGCCCTGCGCCGGGTCCGCGCGGTGACCGGCGCGCTGATGCATCCGCTGGGCGCCTACCTGCTGCACCGCGGGCTCAGCACGCTGCCGCTGCGGGTGCGGGCCCAGCAGGAGTCGGCCCAGAAGACCGCCGCGTGGTTGTCCTCGCACCCCGCCGTGGTCCGGGTGTTCTACCCGCAGATCCCGGAGTGCGATCCGCTCGGCCTAGTGGGCCGCCAGATGCGCGGCCCCGGGGCGATGCTCGCGCTGCAGCTCACCGGCGGCTACGACCACGCCGCGAGCGTCACCAGCAAGGTCGGGCTGTTCACGCACGCGGTGTCGCTCGGTGGCGTGGACTCGCTGATCCAGCACCCGGGGGCCCTGACGCACCGGCCGGTGGCGGCGCACGCCCGCCCGTCCGCCGACGTCATCCGGCTCTCCATCGGCCTCGAGGACGTCGACGACCTGCACCGGGACCTCGACCAGGCACTGGCCTGGAGCTGAGCGAACCCGGTCGGTCAGCGCGTCTGCAGCAGCCGGCGTACGGCGTGGGATCGGCGAGCGAACGCCGCGGCGTGCATGAGGGAGGCGCCGTCGACCTGCCAGGTCGGCCTGTCGTAGCGGAGCACCCGCTCCACGGCTCGTCCTCTAGCCGCTCGCGAGCGTCGTCCCTATGCTGCGATCCGTGGCCAGTGACACCGTTCTTGCTCTGATATCGGCAGGTAGTGGTCTGGGAGGCGTCCTGGTGGGCGAGGTGCTGTCCTCGCGTCGATGGCGTGCCGAGATGGCCGCCTCGCGGCAGCGGCTCGAGGTGGAGACGCAGGAGAAGCGACGCCAGGAGATGCGCGCCGAGATCGGCGAACGCCGGGCCGCGACGCGAGACGACTACAGCAAGATCCTCGCGTTCCTTGATCGACTCGAACGGTGCGTCGCGCTGAGCATCGCGACCATCAACAAGGGCGAGCAAGAGCAGCGGGTCACTCCGAAGGTGGCGGAGCGGACGCAGACACTCGTCGAACAGCTGACGCAGCTGGACGCGAACGCCGACTACGCCATCGCCGTGGATCGCGGTGCGACGGACGAGATCCGATCAGCGATCCAGGTCATCCGGCACCAGGTGGGGGAGTTGCGGCTGGAGCTCTCGTTGGCGTTCGGGGTCGAGGATGTCGAGGTGGGCGCCGGTCTCGCAACGACTGCGAAGGAGAGAGCCCTCTGGTTCACGGAGGAGATCGAGCGGTTGCGTCACGAGGTACGCCGAGCGCTGGGCGTCGAGTAGGGGCGGACGGTCCCGCTCTGCTCAGAGCAGCAGCAGGGGCAGGCACATCAGGGCGGTGAGCAGCAGGAAGAGCCACGGCGTGAGCGTGCTGCCGAGACGATCCAGGGTCGGCGACACCTCGAGGGTGCCGGCGCCGTCGGCCTGGCGGAGGCCCCACGACCGGGTCCTCGAGGGAGTCAGCCCGTCGCAGCGCCAGGACCGTGCTGGCGGCCAGGGCCAGCACGCCGACCACGAGCGCGGGTGCCATCGGCACGGTCAGCAGCGCGGTCTGGCCGAACAGCAGCAGCACCGCGACGAAAACCGCCACCGGCACCAGGCTGAGCACGATCGCAAGCCAGACCCGGGTCGCGAGGGCCCGCAGCAGCGGCGCGGCGTACCTGACGATGAGCACCGTGCCGATGACCAGGAGCGCCAGCACCGCGACGGAGCCGCCGGTCACGACCACTCCGGTTCCGGAGCGCCAGGCGTTGACTGCGGCCAGGGTGAGCAGCATGCCGCCCAGGCCGAGCCCGCCGGAGAGGAGCTCGTCGCGCATGGACACCGTCTGGTCGGGGGAGGGTGGCAGGTCCAGCGCAGTGGCGTAGGACCGTGCGTCGCCGAAGGCGGCATGCGCCGTCTCGCGACTCTCGGCGCAGTGCGTCTCGACCTCGGCGAGGGCGGCACCGATCTGGGTGCCCGAGACCCCGCGCAGCCGGAGCTCGAGCAGGAACGCCTTGGACCAGGCCGGCTCGATGTGGGGGGTGTTGGTCTGGATCTTCATGCCTGCTCCTCGGGGGACGTGGGGTGGACCGGACGACGCAGGAAGGAGTCGGTGAGCACGGTGAAGTCCAGCCAGTCAGCGGACTGGCGCTCGTGCTCGGCCCGACCTGCTGCGGTCAGGGTGTAGAACTTGCGGCCGGGACCACCGTCGCCGGCGCGCCACTCGACCTCGACCAGGCCGCGCTCCTCGAGCCGTGCGAGGAGGGGGTACAGCGTGCCGCCCTTGACGGTGCCGAAGCCGGCCTCGGCGAGCGCGGTGGCGATCGCATAGCCGTACGTCGGGCCTGAGGCGATGACGTGCACGACGCAGACGCCGAGGACTCCGCGGAGCCACTCGGTCGGCCACGAGCCGGCCCCGACCTCGGTCGTCGTCTGCATGACTAGATCGTGACACCACCTAGTCAGAGAGTCAACCTAGTCGCGAGATCTCGCGGTCCTGGTCGCATATCTGGTCAGCAGCACGCCGCCGGGGAACGTGCGGGTCTCCACCAGGTCCAGGTCCATCCAGCGGGTCAGGGTCGGGAAGAGCGGCGTGCCGCCGCCCACCAGGACCGGGTGGGAGACGACGGCGTACTCGTCGACCAGCCCGGCCCGCATGGCCGCCGCGGCGAGAGCGGCCCCGCCGACGTCCAGAGGGCCGCCGTCCTCGGTCTTGAGCCGGGTGATCTCAGCGACCGCGTCGCCGGTGACCAGGCGGGCGTTGCCGTCCACCGCGCGGGTCGTCGCGGAGAACACCACCTTCGGCATGTCCCGCCAGCGACGGGCGAACTCGATGTGCGCCGGTGTGGCGTCGGGCTGCTGGTCGGCGGTCGGCCAGTGGGAGCTCATCGACTCCCACAGCCTGCGCCCGTAGAGCGCCAGTCCGGTCGCCGCCACCCGGTCGGACCACCACTGGAACAGCTCGTCGCTCGGCACGCCCCAGGAGAGGTCGTCGCCGGGCGCGGCGATGTAGCCGTCCACGCTGACGTTCATGCCGAAGCCCAGTCTCCGCATGGCCTCAGCCTCCCGTACGTCGGTCCCTGGCGTACAGACCGACGGGCAACGTCACCGTCGTGCCCACAACTGGTAGGTGCGCCAGAACGGTCATGCCGTCAGGATGCCTGACATGAGGATCGCCCTGACCAGCCTGTTCGTCGACGACCAGCGAGAAGCCCTCGCCTTCTACACCGAGGTGCTGGGCTTCACGAAGCGACGAGACATCCCGCTCGGCGGTGACAACTCCTGGCTCACCGTCGTGTCGCCCGACTTGACCGACGGTCCGGAGCTGTTGCTGGAGCCGGCGGACCATCCCGCTGTGAAGCCGTATCGGGAGGCGCTCGTGGCCGACGGCATCCCGCTCGCCCAGTTCGCCGTCGATGACATCGGGCTCGAGCACGCCAGGCTGCTGGCCCAGGGCGTGGTGTTCACCCAGCCGCCGCTCGACGTCGGCGCCGCGGTCGTGGCCGTCTTCGATGACACGTGCGGCAACCTCATCCAGCTCATCGAGGAGAAGACGGCAGCCCAGGCCCGCTGAGCCGGCGCATGGCTAGGCTCCCCGGGTGGCAGCGCAACGCATCCTCCTGGTGGCCGACACGCACCTGCCCAAACGTGCCCGCGACCTACCGGCCGAGGTGTGGGCGGCCGTCGACGAGGCGGACGTCGTCGTCCACGCCGGCGACTGGGTCGACGTCGCCCTGCTCGACCAGCTCGAGGAGCGCGCGCGGCGGCTGGTAGCGGTCTACGGCAACAACGACCACGGCGCGCTGCGGGAGCGACTGCCCGAGGTGGCCCGCGCGGAGATCGGCGGCGTCCGCTTCGGCGTGGTGCACGAGACCGGCTCCACACCGGGTCGGGAGGCGCGGTGCGCGGCGCTCTACCCGGACCTTGACGTGCTGGTCTTCGGGCACAGCCACATCCCGTGGGACACGACGACCGCGACCGGGCTGCGGCTGCTCAACCCCGGCTCGCCCACCGACCGGCGCCGTCAGCCGCACTGCACCTACCTGACAGCCTGCGCCGAGGACGGGCAGCTGAGCGAGGTCGTGCTGCATCGGCTGCCTCCTCGAGCCCCTAGGCGTGGATGAGGCCCGCGAGGGCACCGGAGGGAACCAGACCGATCGACGAGGAGTCGTCCATGGCCAAGAAGAAGAGCACCAAGAAGAAGAGCAACGCGACCGAGAAGGCCCTGCGGGCCGAGAACAAGAAGCTGCGGGCCAAGCTGGACCGGGCCGTGAAGAAAGCGGACCGCTGGAAGGCCGAGGCCCGACGGGCCGGCGCCGCGACCAAGAAGTCGTCGTCGGCCGAGGTGGCCGGGGTCGGCGGTCCTGATGAGACCTGGACCCTCGCGGCCCTCAAGGACGAGGCCCGGACGCGGGGGCTGACCGGCTACTCGCGCCTGTCCAAGGCCAATCTGCTGAGCGCGCTGCGGTAGTCGGCCCAGATGGGTCAGCCGGTCAGGCCGGCGCGCCGCCGTACGTCGTCCGCGAACGACTCCGGGTCGCGCACGGTCAGGGTCGCACCGGGGTGGAGCAGCCGCTTGGTGGGGTCGAGGCCGGCGACGGGGTCGCGGAACTTTAGGCAGACCCCCCGCTCGCTGTTGGTCGCGAAGCTGATGCCGCGATCGGTGAAGGACAGCCGCGGCGGACCGGCGGTCTTGACGAACGTGTAGCCGCCTGACAGCTCGACCGAGGTGACGTTGCTCCACGGCGTGCGCAGCCGCCACAGGCCGAACCGCACCGCCAGCTCGCTGCCGGTCACGTCGACCCACGCGGTCGCCGGGGTGACGCCGAGCAGCAGCGCCGCAGTCCGGTACGCGGGGGTGAAGACGAAGTCGTAGCGACGGGGCGCGAGAGGGGAGGTCACCTCGCCAGGCTACGGATCCGCCGCAACCGTCGCGCCGTCTGGAAGACTGCCGGCGTGACCCGACGCATCCGGATCGGCATCGACACCGGCGGCACGTTCACCGACGTCGTGGCCGTCGACGAGGACTCCGGCGAGCTCGCGGTCACCAAGACGCCGTCGACGCCCCACGATCCCGCCGTCGGGTTCATGGCCGGCGTGCACAAGGTGCTCGACCACCTCGGCCTCGCCGGCGACGCGGTCACGGCGGTCAGCCATGGCACCACCGTCGCCACCAACAAGCTCCTCGAGGGCAAGGTCGAGAACCTCGGCTTCGTCACGACCGAGGGCTACGAGTTCATGCTCGAGATCGCGCGGCAGTCCGTGCCCGACGGCTACGGCAACTCCTACTTCTGGGTGAAGCCCGACCGGATCGTGCCCGCGCACCGGGTGAAGTCCGTCGGCGGGCGGCTCGCCGTCACGGGTGAGGAGATCCGGCCCTTCGACGAGGCGCGGGCGGTCGAGGTCGCGCGCTGGTACCGCGACCAGGGCATCGACACCCTCGGCGTCTGCTTCCTGCACTCCTACGTCGACGACAGCCACGAGCGCGCCATGCGCGACGTCCTGACCCGCGAGCACCCCGACGCCGTGGTCTCGATCAGCAGCGAGGTGCTGCGGGAGTACCGCGAGTACGAGCGCTCGGTCACCACGCTGGTCGACGCGGCCGTGAAGCCCGACATCCGGCGGTACGTCGCGAACATCTCCGCGCACCTGGCCGCCCTCCCCGATTCGTCTGCGACTGCCTCGCCGGGGGAGCCCGCTGGATCGCAGACGAATCGGGGGAGGGGGGCGGCGTGCCGTTCTACGTCATGAAGTCCAACGGCGGCGTGCTGTCGGCCGAGGAGGTCGTGCACCAGCCGATCACGACCGTGCTCAGCGGCCCGGCGGCGGGCGCGCTGGGAGCCGCGGTGGTCGCCGAGCAGGCCGGGTTCGCCCAGGTGGTGACCTGCGACGGCGGGGGTACGTCGACCGACGTGACCGTCGTGATCGACGGCCGGCCGGCGCTCACCACCGAGGGCACCATCGGCGCCTACCCCAGCAAGATCCCGATGATCGACGTGGTCACGGTGGGGGCCGGGGGTGGGTCGATCGCCTGGATCTCGCCGGAGGGCACCCTGAAGGTGGGGCCGCAGAGCGCGGGCGCCGACCCGGGGCCGATCTGCTACGCCAACGGCGGCACCGAGCCGACGATCACCGACGCGCACGTCGTGCTCGGCCGGATCCCGCCGCACCTGCTGGGCGGGGAGGTGCCGCTCGACGTCGACCTCGCGGCCGCGGGCTTGGACGCGCTGGCCGATCGGCTCGGCCTGTCCCGCGAGCGCTGCGCCACCGGGGTGCTGGAGATCTCCGCCTGGAACCAGGCCAACGCGCTGCGCCAGGTCACCGTCCGGCGCGGCCTCGACGTCCGCGACTTCACGATGGTGACGTTCGGCGGCTCGGGGTCGCTGCTGGCCTGCCGCCTGGTCGACATCCTCGGCCTCGACGGTGTGCTGGTGCCCGCTCAACCCGGGCAACCTGTCGGCCTACGGCCTGCTCACGGTCGACGTACGCAACGACTACGTGCAGACCGCCGTCTCCCGGGCCAGCGTGCTGGACCTCGCCTCCGTGCAGGAGATGTACGACGAGCTGGCCGGCCGGGCCGACGCGGCGCTCGCACGGGAGGGCTTCGCCGCCGAGGATCGGCTGTTCGTGCGCACCGCCGACCTGCGCTACTTCGGCCAGGCCTACGAGGTCCGCGTCGACGTGCCCGCCGGTCCGGTCGACGAAGCGCTGGTCGAGCGCGGTCGCCGAGGTGTTCCACGACGAGCACCGGGCGCTCTACGGCTACGACAACCGGCACGACGCCCGGCAGGAGGTCGAGTGGGTGAACCTGCGGGTCACCGGCGTCGGCCCGATCCGCAAGCCGGTCGCTGCCGGAGGTCGCGGACGGCGGCGGTGCCGCAGGCAGCGCGGACCGGGACCCGGGCGGTGTGGTTCGACGACTGGGTCGAGGCCGGGGTCTACGACCGCGCCCGGCTCGGCGCCGGCGACGTCGTCGAGGGGCCGGCGGTGCTCGAGGAGTTCTCCTCGACGGTGCCGCTGCACCCGGGCTTCGCCGCCACGGTCGACCGCCACGGCAACCTGGTGATCCGGAGGAGCGCATGAGCACGCGCGTACCGCCTCACCGACGTGCCGGCCGACCGGGTCGACCCGGTCCTGGTCGAGATCGTCGAGGGCTACCTCGCCTCGGTCGAGATGGAGGTCGAGACGGCGATCGGCCGGACGTCGCGCTCGCCGATGATCCGCGACGCGCACGACTACCGCGCCGGCATCCACGACCGGCACCTGCGCAAGCTCACCGGCCGGTCCTACTCCGCGCTGGTGCACCCGGTGGCCCGCGACTTCCCGCTGGAGACGATGCGGCCCGGTGACGTGTTCTTCCACAACGACGTCTACCTCTCCGAGGGCGGCATCGGCCACCTGCCCGACCTCTGCGTGACCGCGCCGGTGTTCCACGACGACGGCGACGGCCCGCGGGTCGTCGCGTTCGTGCAGGCCTTCGGCCACCACGACGACATCGGCGGTGCAGTGCCCGGCTCGATGCCCTCGGGTGCGACGATCGGTCTTCGAGGAGGGGCTGATGGTGCCGCCGATCCGGCTGTGGGACCAGGGCGTCCCCAACGAGGCCGCGCTGCGGATCATGACGCGCAACAGCCGGATGCCGGAGTCGCTGGCCGCCGACCTCGACGCGGAGTGCTCGGCCTGCCTGATGGGCGCCCGCCGGATGGCCGAGCTGTTCGAGCGCTACGGCACCGACACCGTCGAGGCCTGCTTCGACGCGGTGCTCGACAAGACCACGCGAGACGTTCCGCCGCGAGATCCTCTCCAAGATCCCGGTGGGGGAGTACGTCTGGGAGGACTACGCCGAGCACGACGGCGTCGACGAGCCCCGGCTGCACACGCAGCGGATCACCCTGACCCGCACGCCCGCCGACGACCCCGGCGGGGAGCGGCTGGTCCTGGACTTCCACGGCACCGCGCCGCAGGCGAAGGGGCCGATCAACCACTGCGGCGACTACGCCGACGGCAACTTCCTCAAGAAGTGGCTGGCACCGATCCTGCGCAACCTCGCCGACACCCCGGAGCGGATGGCCGAGCTCGACGTCAACGAGGGCGTGGTGCCGCTGATCGAGATGCGCTTCCCGCCGCCCGGCACGCTGCTGACGCCGATCTTCCCGGCGCCGACGAACGCGCGGACCTTCGTGATCCTGCGGCTGCTCGGCGTGCTCGCCGGCGTGGTCGCCAAGGCGGTCGACGGCAACATGCCGGCCGACCAGGAGACGATCCGCTACACCGGCGTCTACGGCACCGACCTGGCCGGTGACCCCTACCTGATGCGCGAGGTGCTCGGCGGCGGCTCCGGCGGCCGCCCCTACGCCGACGGCGAGGACACCATCCACGTGGTGCCCGACTCCCGCAACCTGCCGAGCGAGTTCTCGGAGTCGCGGTTCCCCTTCGTGGTGGAGCGGCTGGGCCTCGCGGTCGACAGTGGCGGCGCCGGTCGGCACCGCGGCGGACTGGGCTACGAGAAGCACATCCGGATGCTCAAGGACGCGCACTTCATGTCGATCGCCGACCGCTCGATCCTGGCCTGCTGGGGCGTCCGCGGCGGCCAGGCGGGCCGACCGTTCGAGGTGACCATCGACCCCGGCGGCCCGCGCGAGCGCGTGGTCGACGCGCTCGCGGACGCCGAGCCCGTGCGGGCCGGCGAGACGATCCGGATCCGCACCACGGGCGGCGGCGGGTGGGGCGACCCGCTGGAGCGTCCGTACGACGAGGTGGCGCGCGACGTGCTGTGGGGCAAGGTGTCGCGCGACGCCGCGCGGACGTCGTACGGCGTGGTCGTGGCGGGCTCGCAGGACGAGCCGACCGTCGACGCAGCCCGCGAGCGACGCGCTGCGCGCCGAGCTGCGGGCCGCCCGCGGCGCGCAGCCGTTCTTCGACCGCGGACCCGGCTACGCCCGGCTCGCCGCGGGCGCGACCAGCGCCGCCGTGGACTGGCTCCCATGACCCTTGTAACGCGGGGTTATCGCCGCTCCAGCAGGCGTACGACGCTGGCAAACCGTCCACGGGCCTGGCAGAGGTCGGCGCCATGACGCTGACGGTGATCACCGGCGGAGGCCGCGGCATCGGGGCCGCCACCGCCCTGCGGCTCGCGACCGACGGGCACGACCTGGTGCTCGCCTACGTGCACGACGTGGGGGCGGCCGAGACCACCGCGGAGCGGGCGCGGGCGTTGGGCGTGAGCTGCCGCCCGGTGCGCTGCGACGTGACCGACGAGCACGACGTCGACCGGCTCTTCGACGCCGCCGCCGAGCTCGGCCAGGTCACCGGACTGGTCAACAACGCCGGCTCGACGCTGCACCTCGGCGACCTCGCCAGCACGCCGGTCGAGGTGATCCGGCGCGTGGTCGACGTCAACCTGGTGGGGGCGATCCTGGTCGCGCGGCGCGCGGTGCAGGACCTGCGCGAGGGGGGCTCGATCGTCAACGTGTCCTCGGGAGCCGCGACGCTCGGCTCCCCGCACGAGTACGTCCACTACGCCGCGGCCAAGGCCGGCGTCGACGCGCTCACCCTCGGCCTCGCGCAGGAGGTCGCGGCCCGCGGCATCCGGGTCAACGGAGTGGCGCCCGGCCTGGTGCGCACCGACATCCACGCGGCGGCCGGGGAGCCCGGACGGCCCGAGCGGATGGCGCCGTCAGTGCCGCTCGGGCGGGCGGGCGAGCCGGAGGAGATCGCCGAGGCGATCGCCTGGATGCTGGGGGACGCCTGCCCCTTCGTCACCGGCGCGACGCTGCGGGTCGCCGGCGGCCGCTGACGCGCGTCGCCCTGTCCGCGGCGCCCCGCGCGACGTAGCCTCCCGGTGTGGCCCCGACCCGCGTGCTCCTCGCCCTCGGCGGCAACGCGATGGCGCGCAGCGACGGCCGGGTGCGCCCGGAGGACCAGATCGGCGCCGCGCGCATCGCGATGGAGAGCGTCGCGGACCTGGTGGCCGACGACGTGCAGGTCGTGGTCACGCACGGCAACGGCCCGCAGGTCGGCAACCTACTGGTGAAGAACGAGGTCGCCGCGTCCGTCGTACCGCCGGTGCCGCTGGACTGGTGCGGGGCGCAGACGCAGGCGACGCTCGGCTTCGTGCTGCTCAACGCGCTCGACGACGCGCTCGCCCGGCGCCGGGTGGAGCGCCCGACCGCGACCGTCCTGACCCGCACGCGCGTCGACGCGGGTGACCCCGGCTTCGACACGCCGGCCAAACCGATCGGGCGCTACCTGCCCGCGGACGAGGCGCGGGTGCTCATCGAGCACGGTGAGACCTGGCAGGACCGCGGCGACAAGGGCTGGCGCCGCGTCGTCGCCTCCCCGGAGCCGCGCGAGATCCTCGACGCCGAAGCCATCCGGCTGCTGGTGGAGGCGGGCTTCGTGGTGGTCGCCAACGGCGGTGGGGGAGTGCCGGTCGTGCGGGACGCCGACGGCCTGCGCGGCGTCGAGGCGGTCATCGACAAGGACCTTGGAGCAGCGCTCCTCGCCCGGACCGTGCACGCCGACGTGCTGGTGATCGCCACGGACGTGCCGTACGCCGTGCGCGGCTTCGGCACCCCCGAGGCCGAGCCGATCGGCCGGATCGACGTACGACGTCTGCGGGCGCTCGCCGCGGAGGGCCACTTCGGCAGCGGCTCGATGGCTCCCAAGGTCGAGGCGGCCTGCCGGTTCGTGGAGCAGGGCGGCACCCGCGCCGTGATCAGCACGCTGCACAGCATCCTCGATGCCGTCGCCGGCACGACCGGCACCGTCGTCGTACCCGACTGAGCCCACCCGAGAGAGAAGGAGAAGCCTGTGCCCGAGCCCATCGAGGTCCGCAAGGTCCCGATCCTGTCCGTGTCCGACGCCAGCGGCCTCGCGCAGCTGATCGACGACGGCGTCCTGGACGCCGACCGGGTGCTCGCCGTGATCGGCAAGACCGAGGGCAACGGTGGCGTCAACGACTACACGCGGATCATCGCCGACCGGGCCTTCCGCGAGGTGCTGGTCGAGAAGGGCACGCGCACCGCGGAGGACGTCCGGCAGGTGCCGATCGTGTGGTCCGGCGGGACCGACGGCGTGCTCTCGCCGCACGCCACGATCTTCGCGACCGTGCCGGCCGACAGCGCGCCGCAGACCGACGAGCCGCGGCTCACCGTCGGCTTCGCGATGAGCGAGGTGCTCCGGCCCGAGGACATCGGCCGGGTCGCGATGGTCACCAAGGTCGCCGATGCGGTGAAGGTCGCGATGGAGCGGGCCGGCATCGAGGACGTCGCCGACGTGCACTACGTGCAGACCAAGACGCCGCTGCTCACGATCCACACGATCCGCGACGCCAAGAGCCGCGGCGAGACCGTGTGGACCGAGCACACGCACGAGTCGATGGACCTCTCCAACGGGTGTACGGCGCTCGGCGTCGCCGTCGCGCTCGGCGAGATCGAGATGCCGACCGACGAGGACGTGATGCACGACCGGTCGCTCTTCTCGGCCGTCGCGTCCTGCTCGTCAGGGGTCGAGCTCGACCAGGCACAGGTCGTCGTGGTCGGCAACGCGCGCGGGATCGGCGGGCGCTACCGGATCGGGCACTCGGTGATGAACGACGCGCTCGACGCCGACGGCATCTGGGGAGCGATCCGCGACGCCGGGCTCGAGCTGCCCGAGCGGCCGCACGCCAGCGACCTCCAGGGCCGGCTGGTCAACGTCTTCCTCAAGTGCGAGGTCAGCCAGGACGGCCAGGTGCGGGGGCGACGCAACGCGATGCTCGACGACTCCGACGTGCACTGGCACCGGCAGATCAAGGCGTGCGTCGGCGGCGTGACCGCAGCGGTCACCGGCGACCCCGCGGCCTTCGTGTCGGTCTCGGCCGCGCACCAGGGCCCGGACGGCGGGGGGCCGGTCGCGGCGATCGTCGACCTCGGCGACGACCCGACGGGCTACCCCGCGCCCTGAAACGACGCGCCGGGCTCGCTACAGCGCGCGGATGCCCCAGGACACCGAGAGCTCGTCGCCGTCCGACCCCGCCGGCGCGAGCACGTGCAGGTCCTCGCCGGTCCGGAAGGCGTTGGCAGGTGCGGTCATCGGCTCCACCGCCAGCGACTCGCGGGCGTGCGCGGGCAGCTCGTCCCCGGTGAACACCTGGATCCAGCCGTGCTGCGCATCCATCCAGAGACCCACGCCCGTGCCGGCGCCGGGGTCGCGCAGCAGCACCTCCGCGCGGCCCTCGGCGTCGCGGGTCAGGTCGGTGAACGCGGTGTCGAGCGACGTCGCCCTGATCGGTCGCGAGACCCGGAAGTCGAGTTCGGTGTCGCGCACGTCGTCGCGGCCGGTCGGGATCTGCCGGTCGTCGACGAGCAGCCGCGTTGCGGCCGGCAGCGTCAGCTCCCAGTCGTCGACCTGCCCGTCGCCGGCGACGAGGTAGGGATGGGCGCCCAGGGCGTACGGCGCCGGGTCGGCGCCGAGGTTGGTGGCCGTGAACGTCACGGTCAGCCCGTCGGCGGACAGGTCGTAGAGCACGTGCAGGTCGAGGGTCCAGGGATACCCGGTCTGGTGCATCAGCCGCAGCACCAGCGACACCGACTGCTCGGTGGACTCCTCCAGCGTCCACGACGACCACCGCACCAGGCCGTGGCTGGCGTTGCGGCGCGCGACCTCGCTCAGCGGCAGCTGCAGGTCGCGCCCCGCGAAGGTGTAGGCACCGTCCTGGATCCGGTTGGGCCACGGCGCGAGCAGCTGCCCGCGTCCCGACGTGGCCTGCTCGTCCTCGCCGTAGCCGAGCACGAGCGGACGCCCGTCGTACTCCAGCAGCCGCAGGCCCGCACCGCACTCGACGACGACCGCCCGGTAGCCGCCACCCCTGATCTCGTACTGCTCCCCGCTCGGCGCCACCATGGCGCCACCCTGCCAGACCGGGCGCGTCGGGCGGCGCGGCCCCACGGTGCGGCCCTACGCTCACGGCCATGCTGCTGCGACCGCTGACCCGCGACGACGTCCCGGCCTGGGTCCGCTTGCTGGCGGACGCGGAGCAGGTGGACGGCACCGGCGAGCACGTCAGCGCCGAGGACCTCGTCGAGGACCTCGGCCACGACGACTACGAGGCCCTCGGCTGCTTCGTGGGGGATGACCTGGTGGGCTACGCGTCAATGCGGGCGCGCGGGGAGAGCGAGGGCCGCTTCAAGGTGGACCTGGAGGGAGCGGTGACCCCGGCGCGCCGGGGCGAGGGCTTCGGTACGGCGCTCCTCGGGGCCGCACTCGCGCGTGCGGACGAGGTGCACGCCGACCGGCGGCCCGGTCTCGGCTGCACCGTCACGTGCCTCAGCACCGCCGACAACCTGGCGCAGCGGCAGCTGCTCGAGGACGCCGGGATGAGCGCCGACCGGTGGAGCTTCGGCATGCGCACCTCGCTCGACGCGGTGCCGGAGCCGCCGCCGATGCCGCGGGGCTACGAGCTGCGGGCCTGCGACGACGAGCTGGCGACGCGGATGCGGGACGCCCACAACGCGGCCTTCACCGGCCACCACCCCGGCTTCACACCGTGGACCGAGCGCACCTGGGAGCAGCTGGTGACCGGTGCACGATCCTTCCGACGCGACCTGTCCTTCGTGGCGCTGGTCGGGGACGAGATCGTGGGCTACGTGCAGACCGCCGAGTGGGAGTCCTCGTTCGAGGCGACCGGTCGCCGGGAGGCCTACGTCGGCAAGGTGGGTGTGGTGCCCGCCCATCGGGGTGCCGGAATCGCGGCGACGCTGCTCGGTCACGCACTGGTGGCCTACCGTGCCGCCGGCTACGACGAGGCGGCCCTGCACGTCGACTCGCACAACCCGACGGGTGCGCTGGGGATCTACGAGCGGGCCGGGTTCGCCGTCGAGACCCGGTGGGTGGGCTACGCCCTGGTCCGGCCGCCGGTCAGCTGAGGCCGTCGACCACGACGTCCGCGCGCTCGCGGACCCGATGCTCGGCGAGCATCGCCGCCTCCTGCGCCTGCCAGGCCGCCCAGTGCTCGCGGACGTCCACGCCGTCGCGCGCCAGGCCGCGGGCGGTGCGCACGTCGGTCGGCGTCTCGACCCACACCAGGCAGGTGATGGCGTCTGCGTACGCCGCGTTGCCGGCGCCGACGCCCTCGACGACCAGCAGGTCGACCGGTGCGACGAGGCGCTCCTCGGCGAAGGCCCCGCGGTGCCAGTCGTAGCGGCGGTAGCGTCCCGTGCGGCCGTCGCGCAACGGCGCCACCACGTCGTCGGCCACGGTCGCCATGCCCGCCGCGAGGCCGGCCCAGCCGTCGTACACGTTGTCCATGTGCAGCAGCTCGACCCGCCCGATGTCGCGCCCGGCGCGACGCAGCGCCGCGCCGAGCGTCGTCTTGCCGGCACCCGCGGGACCGTCCACGCAGACCAGCCGGGTGCGGCCCAGCGTCGCCGGCCTCGCGGCGAGCTCGGCGACCAGACCCCGGGCGGTCGCCTCCACGGACGGCAACGTCACCAGGTCTGGCCGGCGCCCCGGTAGGTCGGCACCGTGTCCACGATCTCGTTGCCGGACATCAGGTGGGCGACCTGCGTGTGCTCGGCGGCCTCCCCGGCCTTGGCGTGCCGGAACCACACCAGCTCGCCGACCATCAGCGCCGAGGCGCCCGGTCCGGTCAACGGGGTCTGCACCTCACCGGCTCCCTCGGTGGCGGTCAGGTGCAGGCCGGGCGGGGCCCACGGGACGGGAGCCCGGTCCGAGCCGGTGGGACCCGACGCGATCAGTCCGCCGCCCACGACGATGGCGACGCTGGAGGACGGGCGGCGGGTGACGCGCAGCCCGAAGTAGGCCGCCGGCAACGGCTCGAAGGAGCGGTAGTGGTCGAACAGCCCCGACACCACCAGGCCCGAACCGGCGCTCAGCTCGGTCACCGCCGGGTCGGCCGCCGTGGTCTCCAGGCTGCCGGTGCTGCCGGCGTTCCAGAACTCCAGCTCGCCGACCGTCTCGTGCAGCGCCGAGGCGAGCTCCGCGCGCCGTTCGCCCAGCTGGACGACCGAGGCCTGCTTCAGCCGTCGTACGGCGGCCGAGCGCGCGCGATGCCGCGGCACCTCGTCGGGCAACCCCGCGACCCGGCCCTCGGAGGTCAGCACCCCGACCAGCCGGAACCCGTCCCGACGCACGACCTCCTGGGCGATGTCGACCACGTCGCCGACGTCGTACAGGGGGGAGCGTCGCGGACCGAGCCTGGCCGGTCCCACCCGCAGGCCGGCGTCGACGTCGAGGGCGACCCGGACCTCGCCGGTGGCGCCCTCGGCGCGCGCGGCGTCGAGCAGGTCCAGGTGGCGCAGGTCGTCGATCGTCACGGTGACCGCACGCAGCGCAGCCTCCGAGGAGGTCAGCGTGCCCAGGGCGTGCAGGTCGACCGACGGGTAGCCCATCACGATGTCGTCGCTGATGCCCTGCTCGGCCAGCCAGATCGCCTCGCGCAGCGAGTAGGCCTGCACCCCGGCGAAGCCGTCGGTGCGCAGCGCCCGCTCGATCAGCGCCGGCACCCGCAGGGACTTCGACGCCACCCGGATCGGCTTGCCGTCGGCGCGCCGGACCAGGTCGGCCGCGTTGGCGTCGAAGGCGTCGAGGTCGACCAGGTAGGTCGGCGTCGCAGGCTGCTCGGGCAGGTTCGCGATCGCCCCGTTGAGCCGGGCGTGCAGGCGGTGTCGCGCGACCTGCGCGGCGAGGTCGTTGCGCCTCATGAGATGCCGTGCTTGCGCAAGATGGCCTCGATGTCCTCCATGCCGTCGTCCACCCGACCCGACGTGCCCGCGCTACGCGGCGTGGCCGCGGGGGCGGACCGCGTGCCCGAAACGGTCGCCGGCTCACCCGTCGTCCGGGCTTCCTTCTCTGCCTTCCTCGGGGGCCGGCCGCCCGTGCCCACACCGCGAGCGCGCATCGCGCCCGAGACCCCGAAGAGCACGACGGCCACCCCGGCGACCACGACCCCGACCCAGACGATCGGGCTGAACACCAGCCGTACCGCCCAGTCGACGACCGCGTCGCCGATCCGCCAGAGCAGGCGGAGGCTGCCGGTGAGACCCGCGGCGAGCGGCAGCAGGGACCACGCGACCCCCCGCAGGCCCGCGGCCGGCCCGCGGCGCTTCCAGAGCAGGATGCTGATCAGCAGGCCCACGACGGTGAGCGCCGCGCCGAGCGCCTGCCAGGTCGTTGCGTCGACGCCGTTCATGCCGCCAGCCTACGGCGCGCGCGGAACGCCGTACGGGGGCCGCCGGGGGCCGCGCGGGGTTGACCGTTTACCAGGGGATGCAGCGAATCTTTCGCTGCCCATGGAGATATCACCGTGGGAAGCGAAAGATTCGCTGCATCCCCTGGTAATCATGAGGCGGGTCAGCCGCCAGGATGGACCCCATGCGAACGATCCCCGACCCCGGCTTCGCCGGCGACGACGGCGGTACGGCGCCCGAGGTCGTCGCGGCGCTGACGGCGTACGACGCCGACCCGGACGCCCGCTACGAGGCGACGCTGGCTGTCCTGCAGCACCACCGGGTGCTGGTCCCGGTGGTGGCGGTCGCGGGGGAGGTCGAGGTCGACGAGTCGGGGCTGGCGCACGACAAGACCGCCGACATGGCGACCGTGCTGATGCGCGGGCGCGACGGGCGCACGGCGCTGCTGGCGTTCACGGGGTCGGCGTCGATGCGGGTCTGGCAGCCGGACGCCCGTCCGGTGCCGGTCGACGTGACGACGGCCGCAACCGCCGCTGTCCAGGACGGCGCGGAGGCGCTGCTGGTCGACGTGGCCGGACCGGTGCGCTTCGTGGTCGAGGGCGACGACCTGCGTCAGCTGGCCGCCGGGCACACACTGGTCGAGGTCAACGGCCGCTTCGGGTGGGCGATACCGGGCCGGTGAGCTTCTCGCCGGGACCCTCACCGGGGGCGTCCGGCAGCTCGGAGGCCTCGCGGAACGCCAGCTGCAGGCTGCGCAGGCCGTCGCGCAGGGGAGCGGCGTGGTGGTGGCCCAGCCGGGGGGCGGCGGTGACCACCAGGCCGGCGAGGGCGTCGATGAGGGTGCGCGCCTCGTCGAGGTCGCGGTGCTCGGGCAGGTCCTCGGCGAGACCGAGGTTGACCGCGGCGGCGCTCATCAGGTGCAGCGCGGCGGTCGAGACGATCTCCAGCGCGGGGACCTCGGCGATGTCACGGGCGGACTCGGGTGCGGCGTGGCTCATGGCTCCAGGGTGGCAGGCCGCTCTCGATGTGCACCGAGGGGCCGGTTCACGGTAGCCTTGCGGGTGACCGATCCGATGGGTCGGCCGACTGCGTGGTCCAGGGAGGAATTCCTTGGGACGGGCGGCGGTTGTAACCATCGAGATCTGACAAGCGGAGATCCGTCTCCCACCCGCATCGGCCGTCGCTCCACCAGGTCGTCGGGTCCGGTCCGGCAGGCGTTCCTCACCCGAGGGGCGACCGTGTCGAAGGTGTTCGTCATCCGGTTTCATCATCGGACGCCGACCGCCGTGACTGGCCTTCGCTTGCACCGGCGGAGGCCATTTTTCATGGGGCCGATCCCGGCAGGTCGAACCACTCTCACCTGACCACATGGAGGACCCATCAGCACGGAGCTGCGCATCAACGACCGGATTCGAGTGCCCGAGGTCCGGCTCGTCGGTCCCAACGGCGAGACCGTCGGGATCGTGCCCACCGACCAGGCACTCAAGCTCGCGCAGGAGGCCGACCTCGATCTCGTCGAGGTCGCCCCGACCGCGCGTCCGCCGGTCTGCAAGCTCATGGACTACGGCAAGTTCAAGTACGAGAACGCCCAGAAGGCTCGCGAGGCACGTCGGAACCAGACGAACGTCATCATCAAGGAGATGAAGCTTCGTCCGAAGATCGACGCCCACGACTACGAGACCAAGAAGGGCCACGTCGTCCGGTTCCTCAAGGCCGGCGACAAGGTGAAGATCACGATCATGTTCCGCGGTCGTGAGCAGCACCGGCCCGAGCTGGGCTTCCGGTTGCTGCAGCGCCTGGCCGAGGACGTGACCGAGCTGGGCTTCGTGGAGTCCTCGCCCAAGCAGGACGGTCGCAACATGATCATGGTGCTCGGCCCGCACAAGAAGAAGGCCGAGGCCAAGATCGAGGTCCAGGCCGCCAAGGCCGAGCGGGCCGCCGAGCGCGAGGCCGACCGCGAGGCCGAGCACGCCGAGCGCACCGCGACCGCTCCGACGGCGCCCGAGGACAAGAAGCCCCGCCGACGCTCGGAGAGCCTCGACCCCGACATGTGAGCCCCCGACCTGTGACCGGGCGGGCCTGCACCAGCAGGTCCGACCGACCACGCCAGCGACACACCGAACACGAGAAGGACGACTCATGCCGAAGAACAAGACGCACTCCGGTGCCAGCAAGCGCTTCCGGGTGACCGGCACGGGCAAGATCCGTCGCCAGAAGGCCGGCCTGCGCCACAACCTGGAGCACAAGGCGTCCAAGGTGACCCGCCGCATGAGCGGCACCACCGAGGTCTCCAAGGCCGACACCGCCAAGGTCCGCAAGCTGCTCGGCCGCTGAGCCCCGCTCAGCGTTCGTCGTACGCCCCCGAGTCCAGATCAGCAACAAGGAGTAACAAGTGGCACGCGTCAAGCGGGCGGTCAACGCCCACAAGAAGCGCCGGGTAACCCTCGAGCGGGCCTCCGGCTACCGCGGTCAGCGTTCGCGCCTGTACCGCAAGGCCAAGGAGCAGGTCACCCACTCGCTGGTCTACAGCTACCGGGACCGCAAGGCCAAGAAGGGCGACTTCCGCAAGCTCTGGATCCAGCGGATCAACGCCGCGGCTCGCGCCGAGGGGATGACCTACAACCGTCTCATCCAGGGGCTGCGCCTCGCGGGTGTCGAGGTCGACCGCAAGATCCTGGCCGACCTGGCCGTCAACGACGCGCCGGCCTTCGCCGTGCTCGTCCAGACCGCCAAGGACGCGCTGCCCGAGGACGTCAACGCGCCTCGCGAGCAGGCCTCGGCCTGAGCACCACTCCCGGTCGTCCGGTCGTGCCCGAGCCCTCGAGCTCGGGGGACCGGGCGACCGAGTCACGTCCGGACCCGCTCCTGGGCGCGCGCAGCGGCCGCGTCAAGACGGCCCGCAAGCTGACCCGGCGCTCGGTGCGCAGCGCGGAACGGCTGTTCCTGGCCGAGGGCCCGCAGGCGGTCCGGGAGGCACTCACCGTCCCCGGCTGCACGCGCGAGGTGTACGCCGTGCCGTCGGCCGGCGACGCCCACCCCGACCTGGTCGCCGGCCGCCCAGGCCGCCGGCGTCGCGTGGCACCTGGTCGACGAGGCCGGCCTCGCGTCGCTGACCGACACCGTGCACCCGCAGGGCGTGGTCGCGGTCTGCGGCTTCCTCGACGTCCCGGTGGCCGACCTCCTCGCGCAGCGGCCGGCGCTCCTGGCGCTCTGCGCCGACGTCCGCGACCCCGGCAACGCCGGCACGGTGATCCGCTGCGCGGACGCGGCCGGCGCCGGGGGCGTCGTGCTGACCGGCAGCTCGGTCGACCCCTACAACGGCAAGGCGGTGCGCGCCTCGGTCGGCTCGCTGTTCCACCTGCCCCTCGCCCTCGACCCGGGTACGGCGGACGTGGTGGCCGCCGCGCAGGCGGCCGGGCTCGTCGTACTCGCGGCGGACGGCTCGGGGGAGGTCGACCTCGACGACGCGGCCGACGACGGCCTGCTCGCCCGCCCCACCGCCTGGCTGTTCGGCAACGAGGCCTGGGGCCTGCCGGCCGAGACCGCGGCCCTCGCCGACCACCGCGTGCGGATCCCGATCCACGGCCGCGCGGAGAGCCTCAACCTGGCCACCGCGGCCGCGATCTGCCTCTACGCCTCGGCACGCGCGCAGCGCCGAGGCTCGGAGGGACCCGACAGAACGCCCGGCACGCACTAGCCTGTCGGTCATGGGCGTGGGGACGACAGGGCCGGTGGTGCAGACCGCCGTCGAGCCGGGCACCGAGAGCGGCGTCCTGGACGCCCTCGCGGACGGCGTCGTGGTCGCGGACGCGAACGGTGCGGTGACGCTGGTGAACGCCGCGGCCGCCCGCCTGCTGGGCCACACCGCGAGCAGCACGGTCCTCGGCAAGCACCTCGCCGACGTCGTGGCCCTGCAGGACCGCACCGGCAACCACTGGTTCAGCTGCACCGAGCCCTACGGCGGGCTCGCGTCCCGCACCCACCTGTCCGAGCAGGCCTGGTACCTCTCCGACGGCACCGAGCTGCTGCTCACTGCCCGCATCGTCCGCGACGGACCGCGCCAGCCGGTGCGGCAGGTCGTGGTGTCGCTGCGCTCGGCCCGGACCCGTGCTCGGCTCGACCGCGAGCGCTCCGACCTGGTCGCCACCGTCGCCCACGAGCTGCGCTCGCCGCTGACCGGGGTGAAGGGCTTCGTCGCCACGCTGCTGTCCAAGTGGGACAAGCTCAACGACGACCAGAAGAAGATGATGCTGGAGACCGTCAACGCCGACGCCGACCGGCTCACCCGGCTGATCGCCGAGCTGCTCGACGTGGCGCGCATCGACACCGGCCGGCTCTCGCTCTACCCGCGGCCGCTGGACTTCGAGGCCGCCGTGCAGCGCGTGGTCGCCTCCATCTCGGCCGGCACCGGACGGGAGATCGAGCTCGACGTGCGCGGCGAGCTGCCCCGGGTGAGCGCGGACCCCGACAAGCTGGCCCAGGTCGTGACCAACCTCGTCGACAACGCCGTGCGGCACGGCGAGGGTCAGGTGACGTTGACCGTCGGCGCGATCGAGCGCGAGGCGCCGTACGACGGGGTGCTGCTGCACGTCGACGACGAGGGCGACGGGATCAGCCCCGACATCCGCAGCCGGGTGTTCACGAAGTTCTGGAAGCACGGCAACCGTGGCGGCTCCGGCCTCGGGATGTACATCATCCACGGCCTGGTCACCGCGCACGGCGGCTCCGTGGAGATCGGCGACTCACCGGCCGGCGGGGCCCGGGTCAGCATCCTGTGGCCCGAGCAGGACAGCCGCCCCGAGAACTGACCCGCCAGCCGACTCGGACAACCGGTTCGCCCCGGCCCGTCCGCGCTTCCTAGACTGCGCGCAGCGTCCCGCCCTGCCCGCACCACCCTGCAGCCACCCGAAAGGCTCCGATGTCCGGCCCGAACAGCGAGTACGACCCGGTCGAGGTGACACCGCTCCAGGCGGAGCAGGTGGAGGCGATGCGCCAGGAGGCGCTGGCCGCGATCGCCGCCGCCGACGACCTGGCCGCCCTCAAGCAGGTGCGCTCCGACCACGCCGGCGACCGGTCGCCGCTCGCGCTGGCCAACCGCGAGATCGGGGCGCTGCCGCCCCAGGCCCGCAAGGACGCCGGGATGCGCGTCGGCAAGGCGCGCGGCGCCGTCAGCTCGGCCCTGGCCGCCCGGCAGGAGGTGCTCGAGGTCGCCCACGAGGAGCGGATGCTGGTCGAGGAGCGCGTGGACGTCACGCTGCCCTGGGACCGGACCCCGCGCGGCGCCCGGCACCCGATCACCACGCTGTCCGAGCGGATCGCCGACGTCTTCGTCGCGATGGGGTGGGAGGTCGCCGAGGGCCCGCTGGTGGAGGCCGAGTGGCTCAACTTCGACGCCCTCAACCTGGGCCCGGACCACCCGGCCCGCACCATGCAGGACACCTTCTGGACGGACCCGGCCGAGGACGCGCTGGTGCTGCGCACCCACACCTCCCCGGTGCAGGCGCGCACGATGCTGACCCGCACGCCGCCGATCTACGTCGTCTGCCCGGGGCGCGTCTTCCGCACCGACGAGTACGACGCCACCCACAGCCCGGTGTTCCACCAGGTCGAGGGCCTGGTCATCGACGAGGGCATCACGATGGCCCACCTGCGTGGGTCGCTGGACCACATGCTGCAGGCGCTGTTCGGCGAGGGCATCACGACCCGGTTCCGCCCGTCGTACTTCCCCTTCACCGAGCCGTCCGCCGAGATGGACATGGTCTGCTTCGTGTGCCGCGGTCTCGCGCCGGAGGTGGACACCTGCCGCACCTGCCGCGGCGAGGGCTGGATCGAGCTCGGTGGCTGCGGGGTGGTCAACCCGCGGGTGCTGACGGCGTGCGGCGTCGACAGCGAGCGCTACTCCGGCTTCGCGTTCGGCTTCGGCATCGACCGGATGCTGATGTTCCGCCATGGCATCGAGGACCTGCGCGACGTCTTCGAGGGCGACGTCCGCTTCACCACTGCGTTCGGTACGGAGATCTGATGAAGGCCCCCCTGTCCTGGCTCCGCGAGTACGTCGACCTGCCGGCCGACTGCACCGCCGAGGACCTGGCCCGGCGCCTCACCGCGCTCGGCCTCAAGCTCGAGGCCCTCACGCACCCCGGCGCCGACATCACCGGCCCCCTGGTCGTGGGTCGCGTGCTCACCCGTGAGCCTGAGCCGCAGAAGAACGGCAAGACGATCAACTGGTGCTCGGTCGACGTCGGCGACGCCAACGGCACGGGCGAGCCGCAGGGCATCGTGTGCGGCGCCCACAACTTCGACGTCGGGGACCTGGTGGTCGTCGTGCTGCCCGGCGGCGTGCTGCCCGGCGACTTCGTGATCGCAGCGCGCAAGACCTACGGGCACGTCTCGGCCGGGATGATCTGCTCCTCGCTCGAGCTCGGCCTCGGCGACGACCACGACGGCATCATCGTGCTGCCTCCGGACGCGGGCGAGCCCGGCGACGACGTGATCGACCTGCTGCAGCTGCGCGACGACGTCATCGAGTTCGAGATCAACCCCGACCGGGCCTACGCGCTGTCGCTGCGCGGGATCGCGCGCGAGGCCGCGCTGGCCTACGGCGTCCCCTTCCGCGACCCCGCCGAGCGTCCGGCCCCGGCGGCGAACGACACGGGCTACCCGGTGGAGGTCGACGACGCCGAGGGCTGCCCGGTCTTCGTCGCCCGGACCGTCTCCGGCTTCGACCCGACCGCTGCCACGCCGCCATGGATGGTGCGACGGCTCGCCATGCTGGGTCAGCGCTCGATCTCGCTGGCCGTCGACGTCACCAACTACGTGATGTTCGAGCTGGGCCGCCCGATCCACGGCTACGACGCCGACAAGCTGCAGGGCACGGTCCGGGTGCGCCGGGCGCAGGAGGGCGAGAGGCTCATCACGCTCGACGGCTCCGTCCGCACGCTCTCGCCCGAGGACCTCGTCGTCACCGACGACTCCGGCATCATCGGGCTCGGCGGCGTGATGGGCGGCGAGACCACCGAGATGTCGTCGACGACCACGCGGGTGCTGGTCGAGTCGGCGCACTGGGACCCCACCGCGATGTTCCGCACCGGGCGCCGCCACAAGCTCACCTCCGAGGCGGGCAAGCGCAACGAGCGCGGGGTCGACCCGACGATCTGCGAGGCCGCCGCCCAGCGGGTCGCCGAGCTGCTCGCCGAGCTCGGCGGCGGCACCGTGGACGACGGCGTCACCGTCGTCGGGGCGCCGGGGGAGCAGGCCCGCATCGCGATCGCCGGCGACCTCCCGGCCCGCATCAGCGGCCTCGACGTCCCGGCTGCCGACTCGGTCGCCCACCTCGAGGCGGTCGGCTGCGCCGTGACCGTCGACGGCGACACGCTGACCGCGACCGTTCCGCCGTGGCGTCCCGACCTCACCGACCCCTACGACCTGGTCGAGGAGGTCGCCCGCGTCGTCGGCTACGACGAGGTGCCGTCCGTGCTGCCGCCCGCCCCCGCCGGTCGCGGCCTGACCCGCGAGCAGCGGCTGCGGCGTCGCATCGGCCGGGTCGTCGCCGGAGCCGGTCTGTGCGAGGTGATCAGCTTCCCGTTCGTCGGCGCCGAGGACCTCGACGACCTCGGCCTGCCCGCGGACGACGACCGTCGCCGTACCGTGCGGCTGGCCAACCCGCTGTCCGCCGAGCGGGCGTCGTACACCACGACCCTGCTGCCCGGCCTGCTCCGGGCCGCCGCCCGCAACCTCAGCCGCGGCGCGTCCGGGGTGTCCCTGTTCGAGACGGCCACCGTCGCGCGGCCGGCTCCCGACGCCCGCCCCGTGCCGGTGTACGGCGTCCAGCAGCGCCCCACGGACGTCGAGCTGAAGGAGCTCTTCGACGGCGTGCCCGACCAGCCGCTGCTGCTGGCCGCCGTGCTCGCCGGCGAGCGCGACCTGCGCGGCTGGTGGGGCGAGGGACGCGCCGCGTCGTGGGCCGACGCCGTGGCCGTCGTGCGCGACCTGGCGGCGGACCTGGGCGTGAGCGTCGAGGTGGAGGCGGCCGAGCGGGCGCCCTGGCACCCGGGACGCTGCGCGCTCGTGCGGGTCGGCTCCACGGTGCTGGGTCATGCCGGCGAGCTGCACCCGCGGGTCTGCAAGGCGTTCGGGCTCCCGGCCCGGACCTCCGCCCTCGAGGTCGACCTCGACCTGCTGATGTCACTCGCGCACGAGCCGCAGGGTCCGGCGCTGTCGAGCTACCCGGTCGCCAAGGAGGACGTCGCGCTGGTCGTCGACGCCGAGCTGCCCGCAGGGACGCTGGCCGAGACGCTGCGTGAGGGGGCCGGCGACCTGCTGGAGTCGGTGCGGCTCTTCGACGTCTACACCGGCGAGCAGATCGGCGCGGGCACCAAGTCGCTGGCGTTCGCGCTGCGCTTCCGGGCCGCCGACCGCACCCTGACCGAGGCTGAGACCGGCGCTGCCCGCGACGCCGCGGTTGCTCTCGCGGTCGAGCGGCACGGCGCCGTACAACGCTGAGCCGGCTGTCCGGGTGGGGGAGGGCGGATGACGCAGACCGTGGAGCTGCTGCTCGACGCGCCGGATGACGCCCGCGTCCGTGCGGAGTGGGGTCTGCTGGCCGACGCCGGCCTCGCCAGCCAGGCCCGGCACCGGGGTGCGAGCAACGCGCCTCACGTCACCCTGACGGCGGTGCCGGTGATCGACGCTGCGGCGGAGCTGGCGATCCGCGACGTTTGCGGCGCGGCCCTGCCGCTCGCGGTCCGGCTCGGCCCGCTGCACGTCTTCGGCGACGACCCGCTGGTGCTCGTGCGGCTGCTCGTCGTCACCGGTCCGCTGCAGGACCTGCAGGCGGCCGTGTCGGACCGGGTCGTCGTGCCCGACGGGTCGTGGGTCTCGCCGGACCGCTGGACGCCGCACGTCACCCTCGCGCACCGGATGCCGGGCGACCAGCTCGCCCGCGCCCGCGAGGTGCTGCCCGACGAGGGGTACGACGTGCGGCTGACCCGGGCCCGCCGCTGGGACTCCGACGCCCGGCGCGCCTGGAGCGTCTGAGGACGCGGACCCCAGGGTGCGGAGCCATGCACTCATCTGTATAGTCATGCACATGACGAAGCAGAGTGTGGCGGTCGCCGGGGCGAGCGGGTATGCCGGCGGCGAGGTGCTCCGGCTCCTGCTGTCCCACCCGGACGTCGAGATCGGCGCCGTCACCGCGGGCTCCAACGCCGGCGAGCTCCTCGGGTCGCTGCAGCCGCACCTGGTGCCGCTGGCCGACCGGGTGCTCGACGAGACCTCGCTCGAGGTCCTGGCCGGCCACGACGTCGTCTTCCTCGGTCTGCCGCACGGGCAGAGCGCCACGATCGCCCGGCAGCTGCCCGAGGAGACCGTCGTGATCGACTGCGGCGCGGACTTCCGGCTGACCGACAGCGCCATGTGGGACACGTTCTACGGCGGCGACTACGCCGGCTCGTGGCCCTACGGCCTGCCCGAGCTCGCCGGTCAACGCGCCCTCCTCGCGCAGTCGAAGCGCATCGCGGTGCCCGGCTGCTACCCGACCGTCTCGACCCTCGCTCTCGCGCCGGCCGTGTCCGCCGGCCTGATCGACACCACCGGCATCGTCGTGGTCGCGGCGTCCGGCACCTCCGGCGCCGGCAAGGCTCCCAAGGCACACCTGCTGGGCTCGGAGGTGATGGGCTCGGTCAGTGCGTACGCCGTGGGGGGCACGCACCGCCACACCCCCGAGATCGTCCAGAACCTCGCACTGCTGACCGACGCGGAGGTCCGCGTCTCGTTCACGCCGCTGCTGGTGCCGATGCCCCGCGGCATCCTGGCGACCGCGTCCGCGCCGACCACCGTGACCGCCGAGGAGGCCTACGCGGCCTACGAGCAGGCCTTCGCCGACGAGCCGTTCGTGCACCTGCTGCGTCCGGGCCAGTGGCCTGCGACCAAGTCCGTCGTGGGCTCGAACGCCGTGCACGTGCAGGTGACCGTCGACGAGTCGGCCGGCCGGCTGGTGGCCGTGGCCGCCGTCGACAACCTGGCCAAGGGCACGGGCGGCGCCGCGGTGCAGTGCATGAACCTCGCCCTCGGCCTTCCCGAGACCACCGGACTCACCACGATCGGACTGGCCCCATGAGCGTCACCACCCCGGCCGGCTTCACCGCCGCCGGCATCGAGATCGGCCTCAAGGACTCCGGGGGCAAGGACCTCGCCCTGGTCGTGAACCAGGGTCCCGGCTTCGCGTCGGCCTCGGTGTTCACCGCCAACCGCTGCAAGGCCAACCCGATCCTCTGGAGCCAGGAGGTCGTCAAGGACGGTGTCGTCCGCGCGGTCGTGCTGAACTCCGGCGGCGCCAACTGCTACACCGGCGCCGAGGGGTTCCAGACCACGCACGCGGTCGCCGAGCAGGTGGCCGCCGGCCTCGGCATCGGGGCGCTCGACGTCGTGGTCTGCTCGACCGGGCTGATCGGGCTGACCAACGACCGCGACGTGCTGGTCCGCGGCGTGGACGCGGCCGTCGCAGCGTTGTCCGTCGACGGCGGGAACGACGCGGCCCACGCGATCATGACCACGGACCACGTGTCCAAGCAGGTCGTCGTCGAGGGGGCGGGCTGGAGCATCGGCGGCATGGCCAAGGGCGCCGGCATGCTCGCACCGCAGCTCGCCACCATGCTCGTCGTTCTCACCACCGACGCCGTCGTCGACGCCGCGACCGCCGACCGAGCTCTGCGGGCTGCGACCCGGGTCAGCTTCGACCGGCTCGACTCGGACGGCTGCATGTCCACCAACGACACGGTCACCCTGATGGCCAGCGGCGCGTCGGGCATCACGCCGACCGAGGAGGACCTCACCGAGGCTCTCACCCGCGCCTGCACTGACCTCGCGATGCAGCTGCTGGCCGACGCCGAGGGCGCCGACCACGAGATCGCGATCACCGTGCTGCACGCCGCCAGCGAGGACGAGGCCGTGACGGTCGCCCGCTCGGTCGCGCGCAGCAACCTGTTCAAGGCCGCCGTGTTCGGCAAGGACCCCAACTGGGGTCGCGTGCTCGCCTCGATCGGCACCACCGACGCACAGTTCGACCCCGCCGACCTCGACGTCGCGATGAACGGCGTCTGGGTCTGCCGCCGCTCGACCCCCGACGAGGACCCGGCCCGGGTCGACCTCGAGGCGCGCGAGGTCACCGTGACCATCGACCTCAAGGTGGGCGACGCCCGCGCCACCGTCTGGACCAACGACCTCACGCACGCCTACGTGCACGAGAACTCCGCCTACAGCAGCTGAGAGCGACGATGACGATCCCCCACGACACCCCCGTCGACCCGGCGTGGAAGAAGGCCACCGACGAGGCCGTCACGCTCGCGGCTGCGCTGCCGTGGCTGATGAAGTACCACGGCAAGACCCTCGTGGTGAAGTACGGCGGCAACGCGATGACCGACGACACCCTCAAGCGGGCGTTCGCGGAGGACATCGTCTTCCTGCGGATGGCCGGCTTCTTCCCGGTCGTCGTGCACGGGGGCGGTCCGCAGATCTCCTCGATGCTCGACCGGCTCGGCATCGAGAGCGAGTTCAAGGGCGGCTTGCGCGTCACCACGAAGGAGACGATGGACGTCGTACGCATGGTGCTCGTCGGCCAGGTGCAGCGTGAGCTCGTCGGACTGATCAACGAGCACGGGCCGTTCGCGGTCGGGCTGTCCGGGGAGGACGCCGGCCTGTTCACCGCCGAGCGGGCCAACACGATCGTGGACGGCGAGGAGATCGACCTGGGCCTCGTCGGCGAGGTGGCGCACGTGCGTCCCGAGGCCGTCCGCGACCTGGTCGACGCCGGACGGATCCCGGTGATCTCCTCGGTCGCGCCGGACGCCGACGGGGTGGTGCACAACGTCAACGCCGACACGGCCGCCGCGGCGCTCGCCGTGGCGCTGGGCGCCGAGAAGCTGCTGGTGCTCACCGACGTCGAGGGTCTCTACCGCGACTGGCCCGGCAGCGACGACGTGATCGGGGAGATCAGCCCGGAGGAGCTCGCCAAGCTGCTGCCGTCGCTGGCCAGCGGGATGGTCCCCAAGATGGGGGCCTGCCTCAAGGCGGTCAGCGAGGGCGTTCCCCAGGCGACGGTCGTCGACGGCCGCGAGCCGCACGCCGTCCTGCTGGAGATCTTCACCGACGAGGGCGTCGGCACCCAGGTGCTGCCCGGCGTGCCGACCAAGATCCGTTCCGCGCACTACACGACCTCGGTAGGGGAGTGAGGCAGTGATGACCACCTCGGAGAACCTGCAGGGCCGCTACGCAGCCTCGTTGATGAACACCTTCGGACCGCCCAAGCTGGTGCTGACCAAGGGCTCGGGACCCTACGTCTGGGACGCTGAGGGCACGCGCTACCTCGACCTGCTCGGGGGGATCGCCGTCAACGCGCTCGGTCACGCCCACCCCGCGCTCGTGTCGGCGGTGACCGAGCAGCTGCAGACGCTGGGCCATGTCTCCAACTTCTTCGCCACCGTTCCGCAGGTGACCCTGGCCGAGCGGCTGCTGGCGATCCTCGGGCTGCCCGAGGGTGGCGGCAAGGTGTTCTTCGCCAACTCCGGCGCCGAGGCCAACGAGGCCGCCCTCAAGCTCACCCGCCGCACCGGACGCACGCACCTCGTCGCGATGGAGGGCAGCTTCCACGGCCGCACCATGGGGTCGCTGGCGCTGACCTCGAAGGCCGCCTACCGCGAGCCCTTCGAGCCGCTGCCCGGCGACGTCTCGTTCGTGCCGTACGGCGATGCCGAGGCCCTCGCGGCGGCCGTGACCGACGAGACCGCCGCGGTCATCATCGAGCCCGTGCAGGGCGAGGCCGGTGTGATCGTGCCGCCGGAGGGCTTCCTGGCCGAGGCCCGCGCGATCACCACCGCGCACGGCGCCCTGCTGTGGCTCGACGAGGTGCAGTCGGGGATGGGCCGCACCGGCACCTGGATGGCGCACGAGTCCAGCGGCGTCACCGCCGACGTCGTGACGCTGGCCAAGGGGCTGGCCGGCGGCATCCCGATCGGCGCGATGGTCGCCGTCGGCGCCGCCGGCACGCTGCTCGGTCCCGGCAACCACGGCACCACGTTCGGCGGCAACCCGGTCGCTGCCGCGGCAGCGCTCGCGGTCATCGAGACCATCGAGAAGGACGGCCTGCTCGACAACGCGCGCAAGGTCGGGGAGGTGCTGGGCGAGGGCGTCGCCCACGAGCACGTCACCGCGGTCCGGGTGCAGGGCCTGCTGGTCGGCATCGACCTCGACGCCGAGCTGGCGCCGCAGGTCGCCGAGGCCGGCATGCGGCACGGCGTGATCCTCAACCCCTGCGCGCCGTCGACGATCCGGCTCGCGCCGCCCCTGGTGCTCACCGCCGAGCAGGCCGAGGAGTTCCTGGTCGTGTGGCCGACGATCCTCGACGAGGCCTACGCCGCGCAGGAAGACACATGACCCGGCACTTCCTGCGCGACGACGACCTCACCCCGGCCGAGCAGGCCGAGGTGCTGGCGCTCGCCGCGCGCCTGAAGCGGGACCGGCACGCCGAGCAGCCGTTCGCCGGTCCGCGCGCGGTCGCCATCATCTTCGACAAGCCGACCCTGCGCACGCAGGCGTCGTTCACCGCCGGGGTCGCCGAGCTCGGCGGCCACCCGATGCTGGTCGACGGCTCGCTGGCCCAGATCGGCACCCGGGAGTCGGTGCCGGACACGGCCCGCGTGCTGGGCCGGATGGTCTCCGCCATCGTGTGGCGGACCTACGGCCAGGACCGGATCGAGCAGATGGCCGAGCACGCCGGGGTCCCGGTGGTCAATGCGCTCACCGACGACTTCCACCCCTGCCAGCTGCTCGCCGACCTGCAGACGATCGCCGAGCACAAGGGGACGCTGGCCGGTCTGACGGTCGCCTTCCTCGGTGACGCCGCCTCCAACATGTCGCACTCGTTCCTGCTGGCCTGCGCCACCGCAGGGATGCACGTCCGGGTCAGCGGCCCGAAGGGCTTCGGCCCCACGCCCGACGTCCTCACCCGTGCCCAGCAGATCGCGCGGGAGACCGGCGGCTCCGCGTCCTACGTCGTCGACCCCGTCGAGGCCGTGACCGGCGCCGACGTCGTGGCCACCGACACCTGGGTGTCGATGGGCAAGGAGGACGAGGCCGCGGAGCGCAGCCGGCCGTTCCTGCCCTACGCCCTCGACGCCGACCTCCTCGCCCAGGCCGGCGCCGACGCCCTCGTGATGCACTGCCTCCCGGCGTACCGCGGCAAGGAGATCGCCGCCGACGTCATCGACGGCCCGCGCAGCGTGGTCTGGGACGAGGCCGAGAACCGGCTGCACGCCCAGAAGGCCCTGCTCACCTGGCTGGTGGCGCACGGATGACCGCCTCGATCCCCGCCACCAAGGGCGCGCGCCAGCAGAAGATCGTGGACCTGCTGTCCCGCCGCGAGGTGCGTTCCCAGACCGAGCTGGCCGACCTCCTCGCCGCCGCCGGGCTGCACGTCACCCAGGCCACCCTGTCGCGCGACCTCGTCGAGCTGGACGCCGTGAAGATCCGGATGGCCTCCGGCGCGCTGGTCTACGCGGTCCCGGCCGAGGGCGGCGACCGCCGACCGCGCGCCGTCCAGGAGTCCGCAGCCTCCGAGGGCAGACTGGCCCGGCTGCTGGCCGAGCTGCTCACCTCGGCGGACGCGTCTGCCAACATGGCGCTGCTGCGCACGCCACCCGGCGCCGCGCAGTTCCTGGCATCCGCCTTCGACCGAGCCGAGCTCGACGACATCCTCGGAACCGTGGCGGGTGACGACACCGTCCTGGTGATCAGCCGACGACCCGACGGCGGTCCCGCCCTGGCCGAACGCCTCGTCGCGCTCGCCAACAACGGACACGCCGGCCCCGACAGCACCCATCCCCTGAGCACCTCGAAGGAATCACCGTGAGCAAGGTCCTGACCTCCCTGCCGAAGGGCGAACGCGTCGGCATCGCCTTCTCCGGCGGGCTCGACACCTCCGTCGCCGTCGCGTGGATGCGTGACAAGGGCGCGGTCCCGTGCACCTACACCGCGCACATCGGGCAGTACGACGAGACCGACATCGAGGGGGTGCCCGCCCGCGCGCTGGAGTACGGCGCCGAGCTGGCCCGCGCCGTCGACTGTCGTCCGCAGCTCGTCGAGGAGGGTCTGGCCGCGATGGCCTGCGGCGCCTTCCACATCCGCTCGGGCGGACGCACCTACTTCAACACCACGCCGCTCGGCCGCGCCGTCACCGGCACGATGCTGGTCCGGGCGATGCACGAGGACGGGGTCGACATCTGGGGCGACGGCTCGACCTTCAAGGGCAACGACATCGAGCGGTTCTACCGCTACGGCCTGCTCGCCAACCCCGAGCTGCGGATCTACAAGCCGTGGCTGGACGCCGACTTCGTGCACGAGCTCGGCGGCCGGGCGGAGATGAGCCAGTGGCTCACCGAGCACGGCCTGCCCTACCGCGACAGCTCGGAGAAGGCCTACTCCACCGATGCCAACATCTGGGGCGCGACCCACGAGGCCAAGACCCTGGAGCACCTCGACGTCTCGCTCGAGATCGTCGAGCCGATCATGGGCGTGAAGTTCTGGGACCCGTCGGTCGAGATCCCCACCGAGGACGTGACGATCCGCTTCGAGCAGGGCCGCCCGGTGAGCATCGACGGCACGTCGTACGACGACGCGGTCGCGCTGGTCATGAAGGCCAACGAGGTCGGGGGCCGGCACGGGCTCGGCATGTCGGACCAGATCGAGAACCGGATCATCGAGGCCAAGTCGCGCGGCGTCTACGAGGCGCCCGGGATGGCGCTGCTCTGGATCGCCTACGAGCGGTTGCTCAACGCGATCCACAACGAGGACACCATCGAGAGCTACCACGCCCAGGGCCGGCGGCTCGGGCGGCTGCTCTACGAGGGGCGCTGGCTCGACCCGCAGGCACTCATGATCCGGGAGTCCATCCAGCGCTGGATCGCCTCGCTGGTGACCGGCGAGGTGACGCTGCGGCTGCGCCGTGGCGAGGACTACACCGTGCTGTCCACGGCCGGGGACGCCTTCTCCTACCACCCCGACAAGCTGTCGATGGAGCGCACCGAGAACGCCGCCTTCGGGCCGACCGACCGGATCGGCCAGCTGACGATGCGCAACCTCGACATCGCCGACTCCCGCGCCAAGCTGGAGCTCTACGCCGGTCAGCCGCAGGACCAGGGGCACGTGCTCGTCGAGCACGGCAACCTGTTCGGTGCGCTGGAGTCCGGTGGCGCGGACCGCATCTCGCGCAACCCGGCGGCCGAGGGGGACGACACCGAGGCGGCCCTCGACCACGCCGCGATGGAGTTCGGCACCGACTGATGACCACCCCCAACACCTTCACCGGCGCGCTCTGGGGCGGCCGCTTCGCCTCCGGCCCCAGCGACGCGCTGGCCGCCCTCTCGAAGTCCACGCACTTCGACTGGCGGCTCACGCCCTACGACCTCGCCGGGTCCCGTGCGCATGCGGGCGTGCTGCACGGCGCCGGCCTGCTCACCGACGAGCAGCGCGACGGGCTGCTCGCCGGCCTCGACCGGCTGGGGGAGCGGTTCGCGTCCGGTGAGCTGCAGCCGGCCGAGTCCGACGAGGACGTGCACGGGGCGCTGGAGCGGCTGCTGCTGGAGGAGGTCGGCACCGAGCTCGGTGGCCGACTCCGTGCGGGGCGTAGCCGCAACGACCAGATCGCCACCCTGTTCAAGGTCTTCCTGCGTGACCACGCCCGCATCGTGGCCGCCCTGACGCTCGACCTCGTCGACGCCCTGGCCGACCAGGCCGAGCGCCACCTCGGCGCGATCATGCCCGGTCGCACGCACCTGCAGCACGCCCAGCCGGTGCTGCTGTCCCACCACCTGCTCGCGCACGCGTGGCCGCTGCTGCGCGACGTGAGCCGGCTGCGGGACTGGGATGCGCGGGTCGCGGCGGACTCGCCGTACGGCGCGGGGGCCCTGGCCGGGTCGAGCCTCGGGCTGGACCCCGAGGAGGTCGCGCGGGACCTGGGGTTCACCGGCTCGAGCGCCAACTCGATCGACGGCACCGCGGCGCGGGACTTCGTGGCGGAGTTCGCCTTCGTCGCCGCGATGCTCGGCGTCGACGTGAGCCGCAACGCCGAGGAGGTCATCCTCTGGGCCACCAAGGAGTTCGGCTTCGTGCGGCTCCACGACGCCTACTCCACGGGGTCGAGCATCATGCCGCAGAAGAAGAACCCCGACATCGCCGAGCTCGCCCGCGGCAAGGCCGGTCGGCTGATCGGCAACGTCACCGGGCTGCTCGCCACCCTCAAGGCGCTGCCGCTGGCCTACAACCGCGACCTGCAGGAGGACAAGGAGCCGGTCTTCGACTCCGTGGACACCCTCGAGGTGCTGCTGCCGGCCTACACCGGCATGGTCGCGACCCTCACCTTCGAGGTCGAGCGGATGGCCGCCCTGGCGCCGCAGGGCTTCTCCCTGGCGACCGACGTGGCGGAGTGGCTGGTCCGTGAGGGCGTCCCGTTCCGGGTGGCGCACGAGGTCGCCGGCGCGTGCGTGCGCCGCTGCGAGGAGCTGGGCATCGAGCTGTCGGACCTGACCGACGACCAGCTCGTCGTCGATCGACCCGCTGCTCACGTCCGGGGTGCGAGACGTGCTCACCGTCGAGGGGTCGGTGTCCTCCCGCGACGCGCGCGGCGGCACCGCGGCGGTCCGCGTCACCGAGCAGCTCGACGAGCTGCGCGCCGTGGTGGCCGAGCACCGTGCCTGGCTCGCCTGACCTCTGGGCCGACCTCCTCGGGGGCCCGGTGCTGGAGGTCGCGCCGCGGCTGCTCGGCGCGACGCTGCGGCACGAGTCCGCCGACGGCCCGGTCGCCGTACGACTCACCGAGGTGGAGGCCTACGACGGCGCCGAGGACCCGGGATCGCACGCCCACAACGGGATGACGCCGCGCAACGCGGTGATGTTCGGCCCCGCCGGGCGGCTCTACGTCTACTTCACCTACGGCATGCACCACTGCTGCAACGTCGTCGTCGGCGAGGAGGGTACGGCGGCCGCGGTCCTGATGCGGGCCGGCGAGGTCGTCGAGGGTCTCGAGCTGGCGCGGGCGCGACGCGGCAGCAGCAGCGACCGAGACCTCGCCCGGGGTCCGGCCCGGTTGTGCCAGGCCCTGGCGCTCGACCTCGGGGACAACGGGGCCGACCTGGCGCGGGGGCCGGTGACGTTGACACCGGGGGACCGGGCCGCCACCGGCGTGCGGACCGGGCCGCGGGTGGGCCTGCGACGCGCGGCCGACCGCCCGTGGCGGTTCTGGGTGGACGGCGAGCGGTCCGTCTCGACCTACCGACCCGCGGCCCTGCGCCCCCGGCGGGGCTAGTCCGGCCCCCAGATTCTCCCTCGGCCCAGCGGGTCCCTGCGTCGTGGACGTTTCAACCGCCGTCCGAGGGGCACGTGCTGCACGGGCCGCACTCTCGGGGCCCTCTGACGCCACCCCGCAGGAGACCCCATGTTCGCTGTCCTCGACCGGCAACGCACGATCGCCCCGGCGGGCTACAACCGCTGGCTGATCCCGCCCGCTGCGCTCGCCATCCACCTGTGCATCGGCCAGGTCTATGCGACCAGCGTCTACAAGGTCTCGCTGGTCAAGCACTTCGACGCCAGCCTGACGTCGGTCGGCGTGGTCTTCTCCATCGCGATCGTGATGCTGGGTCTGTCCGCCGCGGTGTTCGGCACCTGGGTCGACACCGGTGGTCCGCGGCGAGCGATGGTGGCCGCCGCGCTGTGCTGGTCGACCGGCTTCCTGGTCGGGGCCGCCGGCATCGCGACCAGCCAGCTCTGGCTGCTCTACCTCGGCTATGGCGTCATCGGCGGCATCGGTCTGGGCATCGGCTACATCTCGCCGGTCTCGACGCTGATCAAGTGGTTCCCGGACCGGCCCGGTCTCGCGACCGGCATGGCGATCATGGGCTTCGGTGGCGGCGCCCTCGTCGCCTCGCCGGTGTCGAGCAAGCTGCTCGCGGCGTACGACGGCAGCTTCGACGCCAAGGACGTCACCTCGGTGGCGAGCGGTTCCTCCGTGGCCAGCCTGTTCGTCACGCTCGGGCTCGTCTACCTCGTGGTGATGCTCTTCGGCGCTTGGCTGATCAAGGTGCCGCAGGACGGCTGGGTGCCCGAGGGCTTCGACCCGTCGACGGTGAAGAAGAAGTCGATGGTCACCACCGCGAGCGTGTCGGCCAACAACGCGATCAAGACCCCGCAGTTCTGGCTGCTCTGGGTGGTGCTGTTCTGCAACGTCACCGCCGGCATCGGCATCCTCGAGCAGGCCGCCCCGATGATCCAGGACTTCTTCCGCGGGGACGGCGGCTCCAGCGTTGCTCCGGCCGCGGCCGCGGGCTTCGTCGGGCTGCTGTCGATCAGCAACATGGCGGGCCGGTTCATCTGGTCCTCGACCTCGGACGTGATCGGGCGCAAGCCGATCTACATGGCCTACCTCGGGATCGGCATGGTGCTCTACGCCCTGCTGGCCCTGGTCGGGCACAACTCGACCGCGCTGTTCGTGCTCTTCGCCGGCGTCATCATCTCCTTCTACGGCGGCGGTTTCGCCACCGTCCCGGCCTACCTGCGCGACCTGTTCGGCACCTACCAGGTCGGCGCCATCCACGGTCGGCTGCTGACCGCCTGGTCGGCTGCCGGAGTCGCGGGACCCCTTATCGTCAACCGCTTCCTCGACGCCCAGGGCACGCCCGGCAAGCTGACCTACGAGGCCTACAAGCCCGCACTGCTGACCATGGTCGGCGTGCTGGCGGTCGGGTTCGTCGCCAACCTGCTGATCCGTCAGGTGGCTGACCGCTTCCACGAGAAGGATCACCAGGAGACCCAGTTGCAGAAGCACGACGACGACGCCTCCGCCTCCGGTGGAGGTGTGGCCACCCAGACCCGCACCGGGACCCAGACCCAGACCCGGACCGTGCTGCTCGTGATCGCCTGGGGCCTGGTCGGGCTGCCGCTCGTCTACGGGATCTACCAGACCCTCGTGAAGACCGCGTCGCTGTTCGGCTGAGGCGTCAGCGCCAGGTGCCGAACACCGCACGCACCAGGCGCGACTGCTCGTCGGTCGCGGCCCGGGTCGAGGCCGCGTCCCGCTGGAGCGCCTCGGACATCGAGGCGCGGCAGCCGGCACCGGCGCAGTCCTTGTAGTCGAGCCACGCCTGCTGGAGCAGCTCGAGCTCGGCGGCGTGCGCCGGGTCGGCGGCGACGTTGGTCAGCTCGTTCGGGTCCTGGTCGAGGTCGTAGAGCTCGGTCTCGCCGTTGGAGTAGCGCACCAGCTTCCAGCGGGCCGTGCGCACCCCGATGGTGTTGCGGGCCTCGGTGAACCCGGGCGCCTTGGCGGCCGGGTCGCGCGGGAACTCGTTGCCGAAGTCCACGGCCTCCACCACCACGGGAACCGTCCAGCCCTGGTCCTGCTGGATCGATGGCACGACGGAGACGCCGTCGCCCTCGACGGGGAGCAAGTCGGTGACGCCGGCCAGGTCCGCGACGGTCGCGGTGAGTCCTGGCGTCGTGACCGGGTCGAACCGCTCGCCGTGCGGGATGCCCCTGCCGGCCATCAGCAGCGGCACCCGGACCGACGGCTCGTGGGGCTTGATCTTGCCCTGCCGCATCCGGTGCTCGCCGAGGAAGTAGCCGTTGTCGGAGGTGAACACGAAGACGGTGTTGGCGAACTCGCCGGTCGACTTCAGCGTCGCGATCAGGCGGCGGACCTCCTGGTCCAGGACGTAGAGCGCCTCCGCGCGCTGCCGAGTCACGGCCAGCATCCCGACCCGTTCGGCGGCGTTGATGTTGCCGTAGCGCATGCCGCTCGGCTTGTCGCTGACGTCGGCCTCGGGGGAGGAGCCGTCGACCGGCAGGCCCGGGGCGCGTCGTACCGTCGAGTCGAACCGGCCGCGGACCCAGCGGGGGCGGGCCGGGGTGACCAGACGGGTGTAGGCGCCGCTGGTGCGGCGGATCGGCTTGGGATCGCCCACCTCGCGACCGCCGTGGTGCGGGGCGACCGGATTCACCCACAGGAAGAAGGGCTTCGCGGACCGGTGGTACTTGGTGACCAGCTGGCGGGAGAACGACCCGAGCACGTTGGTCTGGTAGTCGCCCCTCCACCGGTCCTGGATGCGTCCGTTGATGTTGAACAGCGTGTGGAAGTAGTTGTAGGTCCCGCCTGAGGTGTAGCGGCTGCCGGGCGGCCGGTCCGGCGCGCCGTACCAGTCGGTCCAGCCGTTCGGCACGTAGGTGAACGACGAGCGTCCGGTGACGAGCGACCTCTGGCTGCCGTAGCCGTTGAGGTACTTGCCGACGAAGCCCGTGTTGTAGCCGCCGGCCTGGAGCGCAGTCGCCAGGGTCGCCCGGTCGTCGAGCGACTGGAACCCCCACGGGGCCACGTGCGAGTAGACCCGGTGGTTGTGGGAGTACTGCCCGCTGAGGAAGGACGCGCGCGCCGGACAGCACAGGGGATAGGGGCTGAACGAGTTGCGGAAGTTCAAGCCCGTGGCGGCCAGCAGGCCGCGCACCGCGGGCATGAAGCGCACGTCGTCGGCGCGCATGTCGTCGGCCATCACCACCACGACGTTGGGGCGGGTGGCCTCGGCCGCCAGCCGGGGCGCTGCACCCTGGGACGGTCCCGGAGCCGCTGCCACCATCAGGCCGGCGCAGAGCAGGCCGACGAGCAGGGAGGTGAGACCCCGAGGGCCGCCGTACGAACGCGCGGAGGGCCTGGACGCGCGCGGGTTGGAACGGTCGTGAGGCACGGGCACAGGATCGCCGCTGGCGGTGGCGTCTGTGGTGGAAACCTGGAAGTACGAACCGAAGGGGCAGACCTCGCCGCCGGTGGGCGGGCGGTCAGGTGCGCACCGGGTCCCGTCCGATGAAGGCGAGCAGACGGGTCTGCACGTCGGCGTCGTCCGGCACCGGCACGCGCGGCCCGTACTGTCCCGAGGACCGCAGCAGCTCCTCGATCGGCGTCATCGCGTCCAGCAGCTGGATGCAGGTCTCGGGGTCGAGCTGCTCGTCCTGACCGGTGGCGCGGGCGAGGTCCCAGGTGTGCAGGAAGACGTCCGTGGTGTAGAACCGGTCGACCGCCTCCGGCAGCGGCATCGCTCCCACTCGGGGATGCCGGAAGGGCGTCCCCGCCTCCGGACCGTCGAGCAGCCGCTGCACAGCGTCGGCGTGCACCTGCCACGCGGCGACCGGGTCCTCGTCAGCCGACGGACCGGACGCGAGGGTCAGGCCCGTCGCCGTCCTGACGAAGTCCGGGAACCAGCCGACCAGGTGCGCCACCACGTCGCGGGCACGCCACCCCGGCACCGGAGCGGGGGCGTCCCAGTCGGCCACCCCCCGCGCCCGGGCACCGAACGTGGCACTCACCGCGCGGTGGCGGTCGGCCGGGTCCACGGGGAGGGTCATCGCGGTCCGTCGGAGCCCGTCATGGCGACCTCGCCACCGGCGAGGATGGCGTCCAGCTTGGCGTATCCCTGGTCCACGCCGGTCGTCATCCCGCTGCGCAGCTGAGCGTCCCGCCCCTCGAAGCTGTCGCACAGCGACTGCGCGTGCAGACGCGTGCGACCGTCGCCCAGGTCCTCGAAGGTGAGCGTCTCCAGCGCGACCCCGTCCGGCTCGCCCTCCCAGGTGAAGGTCTGCACGATCCGGTCCGGCCGGACCTCGTGGAAGCAGCCGTGGAACGCGTGCTCCGCGCCGTCCCGGGTGGCGACATAGCGCCACCCGCCGCCGGTGCTGGCGTCCCAACGGTCCACCCTGGTCGTCATCCGGTCCGGGCCGACCCACCGAGCGAACAGGACCGGGTCGGTGTGCGCCCGGAACAGCTGGGCCGGGGTGGCCGCGAAGTCCCGCGTGATGCGGATGATCGGGACCCGCGGATCGGCTTCGATGGCGGTGGTCGCGATGTCGCTCATGCCGTCTCCCTCTGCGTCGGGCGGGGTGTGCCCGCCTCCTCGTCCACGTCCGCCAGCACGGCGTCCAGGCGTCGGTACCGGGCCTCGGCCCGCTGCCGGTAGCGCTCGATCCAGGCCGTCATCAGGTCGAGCACCTCCACCTCCAGGTGCACCGGGCTGCGGTGCTCGTCCTTCTGGCGACTGACGAGCCCGGCCTGCTCGAGCACCTTCAGGTGCTTGGAGATCGCCTGCACGCTCACCGGGTACGGCGCCGCCAACTGCCCCACGGTGGCGTCCTGGTCCGTCAGCCGTGCGACGAGATCACGTCTGGTCGGGTCGGCCAGGGCCGCGAACACCTGGGACAGGGGGTCGGACATCTCTCGGCCTCGCTCTCAACTGGTCGGTTGAGGAACGGTAGCGACGTCGGAGTGACGGCGTCAACCACCTGGTTGATGAGGAGGCAGACCGCTGCCCGGGGTCGCGCGGCGGCAGGGCAGACGGTGTGCTGGCTAGGGTGCGAGGGTGACCGCCCTCCGTGACGAGACCACCCGCGCGCTGCGCCGGACCACCCTCGACCGGCAGCGCCGCGGACGCGTCCCCGGCGTCGTCGCCGGCGTCGTCCGCTACGGCGACCTCGTGTGGCACGCCGGCATCGGCGTCTCCCGGGTCGAGGACGCGGACACCCCGCCCGGCCCGGACGACCAGTTCCTGATCGCCTCCAACACCAAGACGTTCACCGCCGTGCTGGTGATGCGGCTGCGGGACGCCGGGCGGCTCAGCCTCGACGACACCCTCGACACGTTCATCCCCGAGGTGCCCCAGCGCGGGCTGACGATCCGGCAGTGCCTGGCCCACGTCTCCGGCATGCAGCGCGAACCGCTCGGCGACATCTGGGAGACGCTCGTGAGCCCCGACCGCGACGAGCTCGTGCGCGACTTCGCCGAGGCCGAGCGGGTGCACCTGCCCCACCGCTACTTCCACTACTCCAACCTCGTCTACTCGATGCTGGGCGAGGTCGTGACCCGTCTGCACGCACGTCCGTGGTACGACGTGCTGCGCTCGGAGATCCTCGACCCGCTCGAGATGCGCCGCACCACGAACGGCTTCGACGGTCCCCGGGTGCAGGGCTACTTCGTGCCGCCGTACACCGATGTGCCGGTCGCCGAGCCGGAGCTCGAGCACCGGGCGATGGCACCGTGCGGGGGGCTCGCGAGCACGGTGCAGGACCTCGCGCGGTGGTCGTCGTTCGTCGCGGACCCGGTCAGCGAGGTGCTCGCGCCCGACACCTTCGAGGAGATGTGCGAGCCGCAGGTCGTGGTCGACCGGCAACGCTGGACGCAGGCGATGGGGCTGGGCTTCTTCCTCGTCCGCTCCGGCACTCGCACGTACGTCGGGCACACCGGCGGCATGCCGGGCCACGTCACGGCCGTCTTCACCGATCGCGAGGCCAGGACCGGGTCGATCGTGCTGACCAGCTCGGGCACCACCCCCGACATCACCGGGTGGGCACTCGCCCTGGCCGACCAGGCGAGCGACCTCGAGCCCGTCGAGCCGGAGCCGTGGCGCGCCGGGACGGCTGTCCCTGACGACCTGGCCGAGCTCGTGGGTCGCTGGTGGACCGAGGGTGCGCCGTTCGACTTCGTGGTGCGACAGGGCCGACTCGAGGCGCGCGCCGCCGGGCAGGCCGACCACCTGCCGCCCGCGGTGTTCGAGCGGGTCGGCACCGACGTGCTGCGCACCGTCTCCGGCCGCGAGCGCGGCGAGCTGCTCCGCGTCAGCCGGGACGACGCGGGACGGGTGAGCCAGCTCAACTGGGCGACGTACCTCGTGACGCGGGACCCGCTGCCCTTCAGCCGCACGACGGGACGGGTGTGAGGTCTCGGCCGATGAATCCCGATGTCGGCGCCCCCGAACGATGCGGCAGGCTGGAGTCATGAGCTCCGAGACGCACGTCCTCGACGACCTGGAATGGCGCGGCCTGATCGCGCACTCGACGGACCTCGACGCGCTCCGCGCCGAGATGGACGAGCACCCGGTGCGCTTCTACGTCGGGTTCGACCCGACCGCGCCCAGCCTGCACATGGGCCACCTGGTGCAGGTGCTGACGGCACGCCGGCTGCAGGAGGCCGGGCACGTGCCCTACGCCCTCGTCGGGGGCGCCACCGGGATGATCGGCGACCCCCGCGACTCCGGTGAGCGCACCCTGAACAGCCTCGACGTGGTGAAGTCGTGGGTCGGCAGGGTCCGCGCGCAGATCGAGCCGTTCCTGTCCTTCGAGGGCGACAACGCCGCCACGATGGTCGACAACTACGACTGGACCGCGAGCCTGTCGACGATCGACTTCCTGCGCGACATCGGCAAGCACTTCCCGGTCAACCGGATGCTGGCCCGCGACACCGTGCGCAAACGGCTGGAGGACGGGATCTCCTACACCGAGTTCAGCTACGTCCTGCTCCAGTCCATGGACTACCTCAACCTGCACCGCGACCACGGCGTCACGCTGCAGTTCGGTGGCAGCGACCAGTGGGGCAACATCACCGCCGGCGTCGAGCTGATCCGACGCACGGAAGGCGCTCGCGTCAACGCGATGGCGACCCCGCTGCTCACGAGGGCCGACGGCACGAAGTACGGCAAGACCGAGGGCGGCGCGCTGTGGCTGGACCCGGAGATGCTCTCGCCCTACGCCTTCTACCAGTTCTGGCTCAACGCGGAGGACGCCAAGGTCGGCGAGCTGCTGAGGGTCTTCACGTTCCTGGCACGCGAGCAGATCGAGGACCTCGATGCGCAGACTGCGGACAAGCCGTTCCTGCGGGCGGCGCAGAAGGCGCTCGCCGAGCACATGACCACGCTGGTCCACGGCGCCGCTGAGACGGAACGGATCACCGCGGCCTCCGCCGCGCTGTTCGGCGGCGGCGCTCTCGGCGACCTGGACCCCGCGACGCTCGAGGCCGCGCTGCGCGAGACGGGATCGGTCCAGGTGAAGCGGGCCGACGGCCTGCCGGGTGTGCTCGACCTGCTGGTGCTCAGCGGCCTGTCGAAGAGCAAGGGGGAGGCCCGCCGGACGGTGGGGGAGGGCGGCGCCTACCTCAACAACGAGCGGATCACCGACGCGGCCTACGTGCCCGCTGACGCCGACCTGCTGCGCGGCTCGTGGCTGGTGCTGCGACGCGGCAAGCGGCACCTCGCCGGGGTCGAGGTCGTGGGGTGACCGGACGCGGAGTCGGCGGCCCCGCGGGTCTTCAGTCGCCGTGCTGGAACCACAACGGTGTGGTTCGTCGAGCTTCCGAACGCCCGTCGTCGCGGGTCTGCACCGGGCTAAACCGGCTCTGACCTGCACCGATGCCGATGTGACCGGGGCCACGCGGGGCCGATTTGACGTTTCTGCGCCGGGCTCCGTAATGTTCTGTCTGTCGCCAGGGAGCGGCGGGACGCAAAGCCGAGAGGCTGGGCGACCGGCCCCGAGGCGGAACCCCTCTTCACTCACCTCTCACCGAGGTGGCTCGGATGTGCGCTTCGGCGACTCCGGATCGACTCGGTGGCTGTGCCGCGAGCGGGGGCCGGGAAGCACCGGGCCGGATTTGACGGGCCCAGCACAACCCGGTAAGTTTCTGCAGGTTGCCCCGCAGCAAGGCCGAGAGGCTGAGCACGGTGCGCGCTTGATCCTTGAGAACTCAACAGTGTGCTAAAAGTCGACGAATTAATTTGTAACGCCAGTCGGCAGGTTGCGGAGAGCTTCGGCTTTTCCGGTATCTGTCGATGATTCCTTTAGGTAAGACGCGGACCACCTCGGTGGCGAGCAACTCTTGCCGGGATACTCCAAGAAGTCGATGAACCACGAGGTTCGCCTCGTGACATCAAAAGAATTCAACGGAGAGTTTGATCCTGGCTCAGGACGAACGCTGGCGGCGTGCTTAACACATGCAAGTCGAGCGGTAAGGCTCCTTCGGGAGTACACGAGCGGCGAACGGGTGAGTAACACGTGAGCAATCTGCCCTTCACACAGGGATAACTCCGGGAAACCGGTGCTAATACCTGATACGACCACTTCAGGCATCTGATGGTGGTGGAAAGTTCCGGCGGTGAAGGATGAGCTCGCGGCCTATCAGCTTGTTGGTGAGGTAACGGCCCACCAAGGCAACGACGGGTAGCCGGCCTGAGAGGGTGACCGGCCACACTGGGACTGAGACACGGCCCAGACTCCTACGGGAGGCAGCAGTGGGGAATATTGGACAATGGGCGAAAGCCTGATCCAGCAACGCCGCGTGAGGGATGACGGCCTTCGGGTTGTAAACCTCTTTCAGCAGGGACGAAGCGCAAGTGACGGTACCTGCAGAAGAAGCACCGGCCAACTACGTGCCAGCAGCCGCGGTAATACGTAGGGTGCAAGCGTTGTCCGGAATTATTGGGCGTAAAGGGCTCGTAGGCGGTCTGTCGCGTCGGGAGTGAAAACTCAGGGCTTAACCCTGAGCCTGCTTCCGATACGGGCAGACTAGAGGTATGCAGGGGAGAACGGAATTCCTGGTGTAGCGGTGAAATGCGCAGATATCAGGAGGAACACCGGTGGCGAAGGCGGTTCTCTGGGCATTACCTGACGCTGAGGAGCGAAAGTGTGGGGAGCGAACAGGATTAGATACCCTGGTAGTCCACACCGTAAACGTTGGGCGCTAGGTGTGGGACTCATTCCACGAGTTCCGTGCCGCAGCTAACGCATTAAGCGCCCCGCCTGGGGAGTACGGCCGCAAGGCTAAAACTCAAAGGAATTGACGGGGGCCCGCACAAGCGGCGGAGCATGCGGATTAATTCGATGCAACGCGAAGAACCTTACCTGGGTTTGACATATAGGGAAAACTCCCAGAGATGGGAGGTCCGCAAGGGCTCTATACAGGTGGTGCATGGCTGTCGTCAGCTCGTGTCGTGAGATGTTGGGTTAAGTCCCGCAACGAGCGCAACCCTCGTCTTATGTTGCCAGCACGTAATGGTGGGGACTCATAAGAGACTGCCGGGGTCAACTCGGAGGAAGGTGGGGATGACGTCAAGTCATCATGCCCCTTATGTCCAGGGCTTCACGCATGCTACAATGGCCGGTACAAAGGGCTGCGATACCGCAAGGTGGAGCGAATCCCAAAAAGCCGGTCTCAGTTCGGATTGGGGTCTGCAACTCGACCCCATGAAGTCGGAGTCGCTAGTAATCGCAGATCAGCAACGCTGCGGTGAATACGTTCCCGGGCCTTGTACACACCGCCCGTCACGTCACGAAAGTCGGCAACACCCGAAGCCGGTGGCCCAACCCTTGTGGAGGGAGCCGTCGAAGGTGGGGCTGGCGATTGGGACGAAGTCGTAACAAGGTAGCCGTACCGGAAGGTGCGGCTGGATCACCTCCTTTCTAAGGAGCATATTGGCAGCGCTGAGCAATCGGCCCTGTCCATCGGTTCTGTTTCGAGGACGACTGTTCCTCGGCAGGCCAGCTCACTAGTGGAACGTCGACTATTTGGTTTGTTCGCGCATGATTGCTCGTCAGTACTGTCGCACCGTCTCGTACGGTCGGCGTGGAACCTCGAGCAGGAGACGTGGACACTCCTAGCACACTGTTGGGTCCTGAGGGATCGAGTCTTGACTCGGTACCTCCGGACCATCCTTACCGCGTACCACCGAATGGACAGACTTGTCCGAACGGCCGGCGCGGCACCATGGATGGGACCGCCCGTAATTTGAGAACTACACAGTGAACGCGAGCATCTTTGTAGCAAGACAAGCTACTAAGGGCACATGGTGGATGCCTTGGCACCAAGAGCCGATGAAGGACGTAGGAGCCTGCGATAAGCCCCGGGAAGTTGGCAACCGAGCTGTGATCCGGGGATTTCCGAATGGGGAAACCCAGCTGGAGTCATGTCCAGTTACCTCTGCCTGAACACATAGGGCAGTTGGAGGGAACGTGGGGAAGTGAAACATCTCAGTACCCACAGGAAGAGAAAACAAAAGTGATTCCGAGAGTAGTGGCGAGCGAAATCGGAACAGGCCAAACTCAGCTAGTGTGATAGCCGGCAGGCGTTGCTAGTTGAGGGTTGTGGGGCCGTCCCGCTGTTTCTGCCGAAGCAGCACAGAGTAAGAAACCATCGTTGAAGTTGAAGCGGACTGGAAAGTCCCGGCGTAGAGGGTGATACCCCCGTACACGTAAGACGATGGCTCTGAGACGTCACCCCAAGTAACACGGAACCCCTGAAATTCCGTGTGAATCTGGCGGGACCACCCGTTAAGCCTAAATACTCCTTGGTGACCGATAGCGGACAAGTACCGTGAGGGAAAGGTGAAAAGTACCCCTGGCGGGGAGTGAAATAGTACCTGAAACCATGTGCCTACAATCCGTTGGAGCGAGATTTCGATCTTGTGACAGCGTGCCTTTTGAAGAATGAGCCTGCGAGTTTGCGTTGTGTGGCAAGGTTAACCCGTGTGGGGAAGCCGTAGCGAAAGCGAGTCCTAAGAGGGCGTCTGAGTCGCACGACCAAGACCCGAAGCGGAGTGATCTATCCATGGGCAGGTTGAAGCGCGGGTAAGACCGCGTGGAGGACCGAACCCACCAGGGTTGAAAACCTGGGGGATGACCTGTGGATAGGGGTGAAAGGCCAATCAAACTCCGTGATAGCTGGTTCTCCCCGAAATGCATTTAGGTGCAGCGTCGCGTGTTTCTTATCGGAGGTAGAGCACTGGATGGTCTAGGGGGCCCACAAGCTTACCGAAATCAACCAAACTCCGAATGCCGATAAGTGAGAGCGCGGCAGTGAGACTGTGGGGGATAAGCTCCATAGTCGAGAGGGAAACAGCCCAGACCATCAGCTAAGGTCCCTAAGCGATAACTAAGTGGAAAAGGATGTGGAGTCGCACAGACAACCAGGAGGTTGGCTTAGAAGCAGCCACCCTTGAAAGAGTGCGTAATAGCTCACTGGTCAAGTGATTCCGCGCCGACAATGTAGCGGGGCTCAAGTTATCCACCGAAGCTATGGCATTCACATATATAACTCGGCCTGATTCAGTTCAGGTCCAAGTGTGTGGATGGGTAGGGGAGCGTCGTATGGCGAGTGAAGCGGCGGAGTGATCCAGTCGTGGACGCCATACGAGTGAGAATGCAGGCATGAGTAGCGAATGACAAGTGAGAAACTTGTCCGCCGAATGATCAAGGGTTCCAGGGTCAAGCTAATCTGCCCTGGGTAAGTCGGGACCTAAGGCGAGGCCGACAGGCGTAGTCGATGGACAACGGGTTGATATTCCCGTACCGGCAAAATAGCGCCCATGACGAACCTAGTGATGCTAAGTGCCCAAAACCTCTGGAGTCCTTCGGGAACGATGAGGCGGAGCGCACGACCCGAACTAATAGTAGTCAAGCGATGGGGTGACGCAGGAAGGCAGTCCAACCGTGGCGATGGTAGACCACGGCTAAGGGTGTAGGGCGAGAGATAGGCAAATCCGTCTCTCACGTGCCTGAGACCTGATGGGGAGTCCTTATGGACGAAGTGGATGATCCTATGCTGTCGAGAAAAACCTCTAGCGAGCTATGCGCCGCCCGTACCCCAAACCGACTCAGGTGATCAGGTAGAGAATACCAAGGCGATCGAGTGAACCATGGTTAAGGAACTCGGCAAAATGCCCCCGTAACTTCGGGAGAAGGGGGGCCGGATCCGTTATTGCCCTCGCGGCAAGAAGCGGTGATGGCCGCAGAGACCAGGCCCAAGCGACTGTTTACTAAAAACACAGGTCCGTGCTAAGTCGTAAGACGATGTATACGGACTGACTCCTGCCCGGTGCTGGAAGGTTAAGGGGACGTGTTAGCTGATTCGTCAGCGAAGCGCAGAACTTAAGCCCCAGTAAACGGCGGTGGTAACTATAACCATCCTAAGGTAGCGAAATTCCTTGTCGGGTAAGTTCCGACCTGCACGAATGGAGTAACGACTTGGGCGCTGTCTCAACCGTGGACTCGGCGAAATTGCAGTACGAGTAAAGATGCTCGTTACGCGCGGCAGGACGGAAAGACCCCGGGACCTTTACTACAATTTGGTATTGGTGTTTGGTTCGGCTTGTGTAGGATAGGTGGGAGACTTTGAAGCATGGACGCCAGTTCGTGTGGAGTCAACGTTGAAATACCACTCTGGTCGTACTAGATATCTAACCTAGGTCCGTTATCCGGATCAGGGACAGTGCCTGATGGGTAGTTTAACTGGGGCGGTTGCCTCCTAAAATGTAACGGAGGCGCCCAAAGGTTCCCTCAGCCTGGTTGGCAATCAGGTTTCGAGTGTAAGTGCACAAGGGAGCTTGACTGTGAGACAGACATGTCGAGCAGGGACGAAAGTCGGGACTAGTGATCCGGCGCTGGCATGTGGAAGCGGCGTCGCTCAACGGATAAAAGGTACCCCGGGGATAACAGGCTGATCTTCCCCAAGAGTCCATATCGACGGGATGGTTTGGCACCTCGATGTCGGCTCGTCGCATCCTGGGGCTGGAGTAGGTCCCAAGGGTTGGGCTGTTCGCCCATTAAAGCGGCACGCGAGCTGGGTTTAGAACGTCGTGAGACAGTTCGGTCCCTATCCGCCGCGCGCGCAGGAAACTTGAGAAAGGCTGTCCCTAGTACGAGAGGACCGGGATGGACGAACCTCTGGTGTGCCAGTTGTTCCGCCAGGAGCACGGCTGGTTAGCTACGTTCGGAAGTGATAACCGCTGAAAGCATCTAAGCGGGAAGCACGTTTCAAGATGAGGTTTCCCACCGGGTAACCGGGTAAGGCCCCCAGTAGATGACTGGGTTGATAGGCCGGAGGTCGAAGGTAGTAATACACGGAGCCGACCGGTACTAATAGGCCGAGGGCTTGTCCCTCAAAGATGTTGCGCGTTCACTGTGTGGTTCCCGAGTTACGGTCGGGGATCTTCCGGCTTCGAGAGATCGAAGCCGGCGAGGTCACGGCACAACTCCATAGAGTTTCGGCGGCCATAGCGATGGGGAAACACCCGGCTCCATTCCGAACCCGGAAGTTAAGCCCTTCAGCGCCGATGGTACTGCAACCGGGAGGTTGTGGGAGAGTAGGACGTCGCCGGACATTACTTCGCGTAGAGGCCACCCTTCGGGGTGGCCTCTACGTCGTTGTGCACCGTATTCGCGGTGTGTCCGGACGATGATGGACGCCGAAGGGCGAGAGCGAGGAGCACGAGATCATGGCGAACCCCGGACGCGGCCAGGGCCGTGGACCAGACCGGAACCCCGGTGGCAACCGTGGAGGTCGAGGCGGGACCGAGCGGGACAGCGGTCGCGCAGCGCCCTCGACAGGCGGTGCGCGGGGAGCCGGCGGTCCCGGCGGGTCCCGCGGGTCTAGCGCGGGCAGCAAGCCTTCGGGGAGTTACCGCGGCAGCAGCCGCGACGACGGCCGCCGCAGCGACCGTCGCGACGACCGGCGTGACGACCGGGCCTCCAGGCCGCGGCGCGACGACGTCCCCCGCAGCGAGAGCCAGGCGCGCTACGACGGCCCGCCGATCGACGAGACCATCACCGGCAAGGAGCTCGACCGGTCGGTCGCCCAGCAGCTGCGTGGCCTGCCCGAGAAGCTGGCCAACCGGGTGGCCCGCCATCTGGTGGCGGCCGGGCTGCTGCTGGACGAGGATCCCCAGACCGCCTACCAGCACACCCTGGCCGCTCGCGCTCGCGCGGCTCGGATCGCGATCGTGCGCGAGGCGTGCGGCGAGGCCGCCTATGCCGCCGGCGAGTTCGCCGAGGCGCTCTCGGAGCTGCGCGCCGCCAAGCGGATGAATGGCTCGCAGGACTACCTGGCCGTGATGGCCGACTGCGAACGTGCCCTGGGCCGCCCCGACCGGGCGCTGGCGCTGGCCCGCAACCCGGCCGTGGTGAACCTCCCCGACGACCAGAAGGCGGAGATGACCATCGTCGAGGCGGGCGCACGCCGCGACCTCGGCGAGCTCGACTCCGCGCTGCGCACGCTGGAGAACGCCCCGTTGCGCTCCAAGACCCGGGCCGACTGGGTGGTGCGGCTGCGCTACGCCTACGCCGACACGCTCGAGGCCGCGGGACGCGGGAGCGATGCACTGGAGTGGTTCCACCGCACTGTGGCCATCGACGGTGAGCAGCTCACGGACGCCGCCGACCGGGCAGCGACCCTCGAGGCGGGCTCCGCGGGCTGACCCGCGCCGGATATCGTCCCCAGCCCGCAGCGTGCCTCGCTCATGCACAGGCGCCCCGATCGACCTGGCGGATGTCGTCGCCCTCGTCGACGCTGTCGGCGGAGGTGGTCGCCATGACCGACAAGACGGTGCTGTGCGGTGACAGCGAGGACAACACGGTGCTGCTGCGCGGACGGGTGTCGGCGGCACCCACCGAGCGCGAGCTCCCGAGCGGCGCCCGGATCGCGACCTTCCGGCTGTCGGTGGCGCGAGCACCCACGTCGATGACCACCGGCTCCCGGCAGACGACGGACTGGGTCGACTGCACCGCCTGGAGCGCGCGCAGCCGGCGTGCGGTCGCGGCCTGGGAGGTGGGCGACCAGGTCGAGGTCAGTGGGGCGCTGCGTCGACGCTTCTTCCGGGCGGGGGAGGGTGCCTCCACCCGGCTCGAGGTGGAGGTGGTGTCCGCCCGACGGGCACGGGCCGCCCGCCTGGGCTGAGGGGGAGGAGCTGGGCGACGTGCGCCGGGTCAAGAGTCCTGCAGGTCCCGCATCACGACGCCCATCCGCGGTTTGGGTGCGAACGACGTGGACTTGCGCGGCATCCGTTCGCCGCGCGCCGAGGACGCCATCACCTGTGCCACGGTCGGTGGCCGCACCGCCACCACCACGCCGGGCTGCCGCGAGATGGTCTGCAGCGCCTGGTCCAGGCTGTGGTGGTAGCCCACCTGCTCGTCGCTGATCCGCCAGGCCGGCAGCAGGGTCTCGTGCAGCACCGCGGCGTCGACAGTGCCGGTGCGCCGGGTCTGGAGCATCGCCCAGGCGCGGCCGTCGGAGACCGCGAAGCAGGCGAGGTCGGGGTCGCCGCAGCGAGCGGCGTGCGCGGTGAGTGCGGCCTCCCGGTCCGGGAGGGTGCGGAAGACGTCACCGCGTTCGGCCGCGAGCTCCTGCAGGTCCGACATCGTCAGCGCCGCGACCGAACGGTGGATCGGGCCGATCTGCAGCGGGTGGTCGTCCTGGTCGACGAGCAACGCCAGCCCGTGGTCCCACGGCGACGCCCCCGGGTCGGCTGCTGGGTCCCGCAGCTCCGCCTGGAGACGTAGATAGGCCGCGTAGCGGTGGTGCCCGTCGGCGATCAGCGCCTGGGTGTCGGCCAGCTCGCCGGCGATCTCGTCCAGGGCCGCGCCCTCCGGGATCGCCCAGAGCCGGTGCCTGCTGCCGTCGAGCGCCACGAAGTCGACGAGCGGATCGTCGTCGGCGGCCTCGGTGATCAGCTCGCGCAGGCGGTCGGTGCCGGCGTGCACCAACAAGATCGGCTCCAGGTTGGTCTCGGTCGTGCGCATCAGCACCGCGCGGTCGTCGACCGGCCCCGGCATCACGTCCTCGTGCGGCAGGATCACCCGCTCGTGCTCCGTGCGCAGCCCGGCCAGGCCGATCAGTCCCCGCACCGTGGTGCCGTCCACGACGTAGTCGTAGAGGTACAGCGCCGGGGCCGGGTCCGCGCGCAGGTAGGACTTGGCCCGCCACGCGTGCAACCGGTCGCGGACGGCGAGATAGGGCCGCTCGAACCGGCGTGACAGGATCAGGCGGACGATGTTGCGCCTGTTCGCGGCCTCCAGGTCGCGCACGGTCTCGGCGTCCAGGACGTCGTACGGAGGCGAGATCACGGTGCCGAGGTCACCGACGGTCGCGGGGTCGAACCGGAGTCCGCGGAACGGGGAGAGCGTGAACGGTCGCCGGCCGGCCGCCGGGTCCTCGCCCCGCCGGGAGGCGCCGACCGGGCCGGCGTCCGGACTGGCGTCCGGGTTGGGGGGGACAGCGATGCTCATCCGGGCATCGTACGAGAGCCGCACGAGAGACCGACGAGGGGAGCACCGCGTGCTGGGCAGCAGCGACCAGGTCCTGTGGGACGCCTACGACGTGGCCATGCTCGACCTCGACGGGGTCGTCTACATCGGGCGCGACGCCGTGCCGGGGGCGCCCGCCCACCTCGCGCGCGCCCGCGCGGCCGGGATGCAGCTGGCCTACGTCACGAACAACGCCTCCCGGCCGCCGTCCAGCGTGGCCGCCCACCTCCGCGATCTCGGGATCGAGGTCGCGGACGACGACGTGGTGACCTCGGCCCAGGCGGCAGCACGGTTGCTGTCCGAGCAGCTCGACGAGGGCGCCGCCGTGTTCCTCGTCGGCGGCGAGGGCCTCGAGGTCGCCCTGCGCGAGCAGGGCCTCGAGCCGGTCCAGGACGCGACCCTGCCCGACGGGTCGAAGCCGGCCGCCGTGGTGTCCGGCTTCCACGGCGACCTCCGGTGGGCGACGGTGATCGCGGGCGCGATCCTGGTCCGCGAAGGTCTGCCCTGGGTGGCGTCCAACACCGACCTCACCGTCCCGACGCCGCAGGGTCCCGGCCCCGGCAACGGCGCGCTGGTGGGCGTCGTCGCGCGATTCGCCGAGCGCGAGCCGGTCGTCGCGGGCAAGCCGGAGCCGCCGTTGTTCGAGGAGACGTTGCGCCGGGTCGGTGGATCGCTTCCGCTGGTGGTGGGGGACCGGCTCGACACCGACATCGAGGGCGCCAACCGCACCGGCTACGACAGCCTGCTGGTGATGACCGGCGTGACCGGGCTGCGTGAGCTCTGCGCCGCGACCCCGGAGGCACGCCCGACCTACGTCGCCGCTGATCTCGGCGCCCTGGCGCGGCCGCAACCCACGATCGAGGCCGACGACGCTCGCCGCGAACGCTTCCGGGGACGGCTCGGTGCGCTCGGGTGGGTGGACCGCCCGGGTGCGGGACGGACGCCTCATGGTGAGCGGCGAGGGCGACGGCGACGCCTGGTGGCGGGTGGTGGCCGTGGCCGCCTGGACCCACCTCGACGCGTCCGGTGAGCCCGCGGACACGCAGAGTCTGAACCCGCCGACGCCGTCCGAGTAGCCTGCAGGCGAGCCACGACGGAGGAGAGGCACCGAGCATGAGCGAGCTGGACGGTCCTGTGCTGGACGAGCAGGCCGACGAGCGGGCCGACGAGCGGGCCGACGACCCGGCCGACGACCCGGCCGACGAGCGGGCCGACGACCCGGCCGACGACCCGGCCGGGGGACACGCGTCGGGAACCGGCCATCCGCAGGTCGACGCGGTCGTGGCCTCGACCGAAGGCCTGGAGGACCGGCCGGTCGCCGAGCACGTCGAGGTCTTCGAGTCCGCCCACGAACGCCTGCGCGCTGCGCTGGCCGACGCCGGCGACCCGCCCGGCGGCTCCTGACCCCTCGATCTGAACTCCCTGTGCCTCCCCGTCGCCTGCGCCTCGATGCCGAGCTGGTCCGCCGCGGACTGGCGCGCTCGCGGGAGCACGCCAGCGAGCTGGTCGCCGCGGGCCGGGTGAAGGTGTCCGGGGTGTTCGCGACCAAACCGGCGACCGGCGTGACCACCGACGTCGCGCTCCTGGTCCTCGACGACCCGGACCGCCCCGACTACGTGTCCCGAGGAGGCCACAAGCTCGCCGGAGCGCTTGCGGCGTTCACGCCGGCCGGGCTGCGCGTCGAGGGGCGACGCTGCCTGGACGCCGGTGCGTCCACCGGCGGCTTCACGGACGTGCTGCTGCGGGCCGGGGCCGCCGAGGTGGTCGCTGTCGATGTCGGCTACGGCCAGCTGGCCTGGCGGCTCCAGCAGGACGAGCGGGTCCACGTGCACGACCGCACGAACATCCGGGAGCTGACGCCCGACCGGATCGGTGGACCGGTCGACCTCGTGGTCGGTGACCTGTCGTTCATCTCGCTGGTCCTGGTGCTCGACGCACTGCTCGGCGTCACCCGCGAGGACGGCGACCTCGCACTCATGGTCAAGCCGCAGTTCGAGGTCGGCAAGGACCGGGTGGGCAAGGGGGGAGTGGTCCGTGACCTCGGCCTGCGGGCCGAGGCGGTCGAGGCGGTCGCCACGGCCGGAGCCGCTCGGTCCTGGGGTGCCCGGGCCGTCACGACCAGCCCGCTGCCGGGACCGTCCGGCAACGTGGAGTACTTCCTCTGGCTCCGGCACGGGTCCGCGACGATCGGTGCCGACGAGATCCACGCCGAGGTACGTCGTACCGCGAACCTGGGGGCACCCGGTGAGAGGGTGGTCCCGTGACCACCTCCCCGGACGACAGCGTCCCCGCGGTGCGACGCATCCTGGTGGTCGCCCACACGGGGCGCGACGACGCGCGGGACGTGGCCGCACAGTTCTGCCGGTCGCTGGTCACCCACGGCCTGGCGCTGAGGATGCTGGAGGACGAGGCCGCCTCCCTGCCCACCGACCTGGGTGACGTCGAGGTCGTCTCGGTCGACGCCGACCCCGCGCACGACTGCGAGGTCGTGCTGGTCATCGGCGGCGACGGCACGATCCTGCGCGCGGCCGAGCTGGCCCGGGAGTGCGGCACCCCGCTGCTGGGCGTCAACCTGGGACACGTCGGCTTCCTCGCGGAGGCGGAGTCCGACGACATCGAGTTCACCATCGACGCGATCGTGCACCGGCGCTACACCTCGGAGGAGCGGCTCACGATCGACGTGGGCGTCTACCGCCACGTCGACAACGGCGGCAAGGAGCTGGTGGCCTCCACGTGGGCGCTCAACGAGGCCAGCATCGAGAAGGCCGCGCGGGAGCGGATGATCGAGGTGGTCGTCGAGGTCGACGGCCGTCCGCTGTCCCGCTGGGGCTGTGACGGCGTGGTGTGCGCAACGCCGACCGGCTCCACCGCCTACAACTTCTCCGCCGGCGGCCCGATCGTGTGGCCCGGGGTCGAGGCCCTGCTGATGGTGCCGATCAGCGCGCACGCGCTCTTCGCCCGCCCCCTCGTCGTGGCCCCCACGTCGGTGCTGGCGGTCGAGGTGATGGCGCGCACCGACGGCGACGGCGTGCTCTGGTGCGACGGTCGACGCACCGTCGAGCTGCCCCCCGGTGCTCGGATCGAGGTCCGACGCGGCCGGATCCCGGTCAAGCTGGTGCGGCTGCACCAGGCCCCGTTCACCGACCGGCTGGTCGCCAAGTTCGACCTCCCGGTCAACGGCTGGCGAGGTGCGGCCGAGCGTCGACGCCGCGAGCACTCCGGCACCGCCGACCTTCTCGAGCAGGGCGCGGCGGACACCGATGCTTGAGGAGCTGAGGATCTCCTCGCTCGGCGTCATCGGGGAGTCGGTGCTGGAGCTCGGCCCGGGTTTCACCGCCATCACGGGTGAGACCGGCGCCGGCAAGACCATGGTCGTGACCGCGCTCGGCCTGCTGCTCGGCGGCCGTGCCGACACCGGTGCGGTGCGCACCGGTGCGCGCGCGGCCCGCGTCGAGGGGCTGGTGCGGGTCTCGACCGCCGTCGAGCGAGCAGTCGACGAGGCCGGAGGGGTCGTCGAGGACGGGCGCCTCGTGCTGGCTCGGCAGATCTCGGCCGAGGGTCGTTCGCGAGCCTTCGCCGGTGGCGCCTCCGTGCCGGTCGCCACCCTCGCCACGCTGGCCGACTCGCTCGTGGCCGTGCACGGCCAGTCCGACCAGCACCGGCTGCTCCAGCCGGCCGCGCAACGAGCCGCCCTGGACAGCTTCGGCGGCGACCGGACGCTGCGGCTGCGCGACCGGTTCGCGCAGGGCTACGCGGAGCTCCGCGCCGTCGAGGACGAGCTCGCCGAGGTCAGGGGAGCCGCCCGGGAGCGGGCCCGCGAGGCCGAGCTGCTCCGGTTCGGACTCGGCGAGGTCGAGGCGGTCGGCCCGCAGCCCGGCGAGGACACCGACCTCGCCGCCGAGGAGGCTCGGCTCGGCTACGCCGACACGCTCCGCAACGCCGCCGAGCAGGCGCGTGAGCACCTGTCCGCGGAGGAGAGCGGCCCGGACGCGCTGGGCGCCGTCTCCGCGGCACGCACGCTGCTGGACGGCGTGCGCGAGCACGACCCGGAGGCGGCGCAGCTCGCCGACCGTCTGGCCGAGGTCAGCTACCTCCTCTCCGACGTGGCCGCCGACGTGTCGTCGTACGCCTCCGGCCTGGACACCGATCCGGCCCGCCTGGCCGCCGTCTCCGAACGGCGCTCGGCCCTGGTGGCGCTGACCCGCCGGTACGGCAGCACCGTGGCCGAGGTGCTCGCCTGGTCGCAGCAGGCCGCGACCCGGCTGCTCGATCTCGACGGCACGGACGGCCGGATCGAGGAGCTCACCGCACGTCGTGACGCCCTGCGCTCCTCGCTCGCCGAGGCGGGCGACGCGCTGAGCAAGGCCCGGACGGCGGCCGCGAAGAAGCTGGGCACCGTGGTGAGCGCCGAGCTGGCCTCGCTCGCGATGCCGCACGCCCGGCTCTCGGTGGCCGTGCACCAGACGGAGACCGACGACGGCCTGCTGCTCGCGGACGGTCGCCGGGTGCGCCCGGGCCCGACCGGTCTCGACGACGTCGAGCTGCTGCTGGCGGCCAACGTCGGCGCGGAGCCGCGGCCGCTGGCCAAGGGCGCCTCGGGCGGCGAGCTGTCCCGGGTGATGCTCGGCGTCGAGGTGGCGCTGGCGGCCACCAACCCGGTCCCGACCTTCGTCTTCGACGAGGTGGACGCCGGCGTCGGGGGCAAGGCCGCGGTCGAGGTCGGTCGACGGCTCGCGCTGCTGGCCCGACACGCCCAGGTGCTCGTCGTCACCCACCTGCCGCAGGTGGCGGCGTTCGCCGACCAGCACGTGGTGGTGGTCAAGAGCGACGACGGCACCGTCACCTCCTCGGGCCTGAGCACGCTTGACGACGCCGGACGGGTCCGCGAGCTGTCCCGGATGCTGGCCGGCCTCGAGGACTCCGACACCGCGCTGGCGCACGCGGAGGAGCTGTTGGCCACCGCTCAGGACACGCGCGCCGTCGGCTGAGCGTCGCCGACCCGCCGTGCGGCACGCCCGTCGGCCGAGCGTTCGCGCGTGGCGTGTGCCTCACCCCACACGCCCTGGCGCCTCCCGGGATCCCCGGGGCGGGCGTGGCAGGATCGACCGGTCATGAAATTCCCCTCCCGCCAGCCTTCGTTCGACGGCCTGCCCGGGGTCTCCGGCCCCGCGCGGGCCGACCGGCGCACCAGCTCCCTGCTGCAGCGCCTGCGGCCCGGCGACATCGCCGTCATCGACCACCTCGACCTGGACCGCCAGACCGCGCAGAGCCTGCTCGACGCGGGGGTGGTGGCCGTCGTCAACGCCTCCGCGTTCATCTCCGGGCGCTACCCCAACCTCGGCCCCGACCTGCTCGCCACCGCCGGCGTCGTGCTGCTCGACGAGGTCGGCTCCGACGTGTTCGCCCGGACCAGTGACGGCAGCCGGCTGCGCGTGCACGAGGGCAGGCTGCTCGACGGCGAGCGGGAGGTGGCCGTGGGGCACGAGCTGACCCGCGACGAGATCGCCGCTCAGATGCTCGACGCGCGCGGCGGCCTGGCGACGCAGCTGCAGAGCTTCACCCACAACACCACCGAGTTCCTGCGCCGCGAGCAGGAGCTGCTGCTGCACGGGCAGGGCATCCCGCAGACCCGCACGGTGCTCACCGGTCGCCCCGTGGTCGTGGTGGTCCGGGGCTACGACTACCGCCAGGACCTGCGTGCGCTGCGCCGGTTCATCCGCGAGCAGCGACCGGTGCTGATCGGGGTGGACGCCGGCGCCGACGCACTGCTGGCCGCGCGCCACCGCCCCGACATCGTGATCGTCGGGGAGGACGGACTGGCGTCCGGCAGCCGCGCCAGCGACCAGGGCAGCACCATCTCCGACAAGGCGCTGCGCAGCGCCCGCGAGGTCGTCCTGCACGCGGACCGCTCCGGGCGGGCCGTCGGCTCCGAGCGGCTGGACCGGATCGGGGTGCGGCACCACACGCTGTCGGCCTCCGGGACCAGCGAGGACATCGCGTTGCTGCTCGCCGACGTGCGAGGCGCCAACCTGATCATCGCCGTCGGCAGCCATGTCACGCTCGACGAGTTCCTCGACCGTCAGCGCAGCGGACTGGCCAGCACGTTCCTGACCCGGCTGCGCGTGGGACCCAAGCTGGTCGACGCCAAGGGGGTCCCGCACCTGTACGCCGGCCGGGTCCGTCTCTGGCAGCTCCTGCTGGTGCTGCTCGCCGGGATCGTCGCGCTGGCCGTGGCGGTCGGCGCCACCCCCGTGGGCGGTGACTGGTGGTCGTCGGTCGGCGCCGCCCTGTCCGACGTACTCGACTGGATCCAAGGACTGTTCTCGTGATCACCTTCCGCTACCACATCGTCTCGATCGTCTCGGTCTTCCTGGCGCTCGCCGTCGGCGTCGCGCTCGGCGGGGGCCCACTCAAGGGCGAGGTGGACAACACGCTCGTCGAGCAGGTCAAGAACGACCGGGCCGTGAAGGCCGACCTGACCGCGCAGATCGCGGGTCTGCGGACCTCGAACACGTTCACCGACGAGTTCGCGAGCACGGTCGCGCCGACCCTGGTGGGCGACACCCTCAAGGGGCGCACGGTCACCCTGCTGGTGCTGCCGACCGCGGCCCAGGCCGACGTCAAGGGAGTCGCGGAGCTGATCGGCGTCGCCGGCGGCACCGTCGGCGGAACGCTGCGCGCGGGTGCCCCCCTCGTGGACCCCTCCGAGAAGCAGCTGGTCGACGAGCTGGGCAGGCAGCTCGAGGGGCAGGCCAAGGGGCTCACGGTGGAGCCGGACGCCGGGCCCTACGAGCGGATGGGCGCCCTGCTCGGGCGCGCCTTCGCCACGAGGACGGACGCGGGGGCGGCGCCGGACGGCGCCACCTCGGCCATCCTCGCCGGGCTCACCAGCACCAAGCTGCTCTCGTCCGAGGGCGAGGTCAAGCGACGCGGCAGCCTGGTCCTGGTCGTGGCCGGCGACGGGGACGGCAGCGCCGAGCAGCGCCGAGGCGGCGCCACGATCGTGGCCTCGTTGGCGGCGGCCATGGACGCCCAGAGCGACGGGGTCGTGGTGGCCGGGCCCCTCGCGTCCGCCCGTCCGGGCGGAGCGGTGAAGGCGGTCCGCGACGACGTCGCCGCTGCCCGTGACGTCTCGACGGTCGACGCGCTGGGCCGCACGGCCGGACAGGTCGTGGCCGTCCTGGCGCTGGCGGGCCAGGCAGCCGGGCAGACGGGCCAGTTCGGCTCCGTGGACGCAGCCGACGGCGCCGTACCCGGGGGCCGGGGCACCGGGGAGTAGCGCGCACCACCCGCCGGGCGACTTTACCGGCGCGGCTTTCGCGCCGGGGGCTCCTCGTTGGTAGGCTCGAATCCCGTGGAGGACCGCTCGCCGGATCCCCTCGCAGCGCCGACAGCCAGCCGACACCAGCCTGGTCCGGCACCGACCACGGGAGTTCACTTGGCCGCTTCTTCGTTTTCGTCATCGGGATCGACCAAGCATGTCTTCGTCACCGGAGGCGTCGCGTCCTCCCTCGGCAAGGGCCTCACCGCGTCCTCGCTCGGCAGCCTGCTGAAGTCGCGCGGGCTGCGCGTCACCATGCAGAAGCTCGACCCCTACCTCAATGTGGACCCGGGGACGATGAACCCCTTCCAGCACGGCGAGGTGTTCGTCACCAACGACGGTGCGGAGACCGACCTCGACGTCGGGCACTACGAGCGCTTCCTGGACACCGACCTGTCCGGCATCGCCAACGTGACGACCGGGCAGGTCTACAGCCAGGTGATCGCCAAGGAGCGCCGGGGCGACTACCTCGGCGACACCGTTCAGGTGATCCCGCACATCACCAACGAGATCAAGGACCGGGTCCGCGCGATGGCCGGGCCGGACGTCGACGTGGTGATCACCGAGATCGGCGGCACCGTCGGCGACATCGAGTCGCTGCCGTTCCTGGAGGCGGCTCGGCAGGTGCGTCACGACGTCGGCCGGGACAACGTCTTCTTCCTGCACGTGTCGCTGGTGCCCTACATCGGCCCGTCCGGTGAGCTCAAGACCAAGCCGACCCAGCACTCCGTCGTAGCCCTGCGCTCCATCGGCCTGCAGCCGGACGCGATCGTGTGCCGCTCCGACCGGCCGATCCCGGACTCGATGAAGAACAAGATCTCGCTGATGTGCGACGTCGACCGGGAGGCCGTCGTCAATGCCAGCGACGCCCCGTCGATCTACGACATCCCCAAGGTGCTGCACTCCGAGGGCCTCGACGCCTACGTCGTACGCCGCCTGAACCTGCCGTTCCGCGACGTCGACTGGACCGAGTGGGACGAGCTGCTGCGCGTCGTGCACGACCCCGCCGAGGAGGTGACGGTCGCGCTGGTCGGCAAGTACGTCGACCTGCCCGACGCCTACCTCTCGGTCGCGGAGGCGCTGCGCGCCGGCGGCTTCGCGCACGAGGCGAAGGTCAAGCTGCTCTGGGTGCCGTCCGACGAGTGCCAGACCCGGGAGGGCGCGGCGCGCCACCTCTCCGAGGTCGATGCGGTCTGCGTCCCAGGCGGCTTCGGCATCCGCGGCATCGAGGGCAAGGTGGGCGCCCTGGAGTATGCCCGCACCCACGGCATCCCCACTCTCGGGCTGTGCCTGGGACTGCAGTGCATGGTCATCGAGTACGCCCGGCACGAGGCCGGCATCGAGCGGGCCGACTCCACCGAGTTCAACACCGGGTGCGAGGAGCCGGTCATCGCGACGATGGCCGAGCAGGAGCAGTTCGTCGAGGGCGCCGGCGACCTGGGCGGCACGATGCGGCTGGGCCTCTACCCGGCCGAGCTCAAGGCCGGCACCGTCGTACGCGAGGCCTACGGCGAGCCCAAGGTCGAGGAACGGCACCGCCACCGCTACGAGGTGAACAACGCCTACCGCGACCGGCTCGAGGCCGCCGGGCTGGTGTTCTCGGGCACCTCGCCGGACAACAACCTCGTCGAGTTCGTGGAGCTGCCGCGCGAGGTGCACCCCTACTACGTCGCCACCCAGGCCCATCCCGAGCTGCGCTCGCGCCCGACCCGGCCGCACCCGCTGTTCAAGGGGCTGGTCGGCGCCGCCCTGGACCGGCAGCGCGAGCTGCGGTTCCCGATCGACGAGGTCAGCCTGCGCCGGCACGTGGACGGGACCGACGGCGGCAAGCGCCCGGCCGGCGTCGGCGCCGAGGAGTGAGCCCGCACGACACCCCTGAGTCGTGGCCGGTCCACGACGTCGAGGAGATCTGGGACGGCCCGGCGCCGTTCTCGGTGCGCCGCGACATCGTCAGCGCGCCGGACCGCCCCGACGAGCGGTTCGGCCGGCTGGTGCTGGAGCACCCCGGGGCCGTGGTGATCCTGGCCGTCGACGACCAGGAACGCGTGCTGGTGCTGCAGCAGTACCGCCATCCCGCGCTGATGCGGTTCGTCGAGCTTCCTGCCGGGCTGCTCGACGTGCCCGGTGAGGACCCGCTCGTCGCAGGGCAGCGGGAGCTGCGCGAGGAGGCGCTGCTGCTGGCGGGGGAGTGGACGCACCTGTTCACGACGTACTCCTCGCCCGGGCTCTCCAGCGAGAAGATCGCCTACTACCTGGCCCGCGACCTGGCGCCCGCGCCGGACCGCGGCGGGTTCGAGCCGGCTCACGAGGAGCTGGACATGACCACCGCGTGGATGAGGGTCGACGACCTCCTCGACGGCGTGCGGGACGGGCGGATCACCGACGGGCCGACCGCCCAGGCCGTGCTCGGCTACGCCCTGTTCCACCGCTGACCCCGTGCCCAGCGCGACCGGGGACGTCATACACTCGGCTCGGCCATCCCGACGGCGTGATGGCGCTCACACCGGAAGGAAGTCTGGGCGATGAAGGTCGGCGTCCCCAAGGAAGTCAAGAACCACGAGTACCGCGTGGCCCTCACGCCCATCGGTGTGCACGAGCTCACCCAGCACGGGCACGAGGTGTACGTCGAGAAGGGCGCGGGCGCGGGCTCGCAGATCCCTGACGAGGAGTACGTCGCCTACGGCGCCACCATGCTCGACGGACCCGACGACGTCTGGGGCACCGCGGACATGGTGCTCAAGGTCAAGGAGCCCGTCGCCGAGGAGTACGACCGGATGCGGGAGGGCCAGACCCTCTTCACCTACCTGCACCTGGCCGCGGACCAGCCGCTGACCGAGGAGCTGGTGCGACGCAAGGTCACCGCCATCGCCTACGAGACGGTGCAGCTGCCCTCCGGCTCGCTCCCGCTGCTCTACCCGATGTCCGAGGTCGCGGGCTGCCTCGCCCCGCAGGTGGGTGCGCACTCCCTGATGAAGGCGCAGGGCGGTCGTGGTGTGCTGCTCGGCGGTGTCGGCGGGGTCGCCAACGCCAAGGTCGTGATCATCGGCGCCGGAGTGTCGGGGCAGAACGCCGCGAACATCGCCCTGGGCATGGGCGCGGACGTGACGCTGCTCGACACCGACCTGGACAAGCTGCGGATGTCGTTCTGGCGCTACGGCAACCGGGTGCACGGGCTGGCGTCGTCGAAGCTGACGATCCAGGAGCAGGTCACCCAGGCCGACATGGTGATCGGCGCGGTGCTGATCCCGGGCGCCAAGGCCCCCAAGCTGGTCACCAACGACCTGGTCGCGCAGATGAAGCCGGGCTCGGTGCTGGTCGACATCGCTGTCGACCAGGGCGGCTGCTTCGAGGACACGCACGCCACCACGCACGCCGACCCCACCTACCCGGTGCACAACTCGGTGTTCTACTGCGTGGCGAACATGCCCGGGGCGGTCCCGAACACCTCGACCTACGCGCTGACCAACGCGACCCTGCCGTACGCCGTCGCGCTGGCCGACAAGGGCTGGACGCAGGCGCTGCGCGACGACCACTCGCTCGCGCTGGGCCTCAACACCCATGCGGGCAGCCTGACGAACCACCCGGTCGCCGAGGCGCACGGGATGGAGAGCGTCACGCTGGACGACGTGCTGGCCTGAGACAGGGCTGGTGAGCGGCGCGCAGGCGGCACCGGACGCCCCCACGGGGCCCTCGGCGCTGCAGCGCGCCGTCCGTGACTACCTCGACCACCTCGTGGTGGAGCGCGGCGTCGCGGACAACACGCTGAAGTCCTACCGTCGTGACCTGCGCCGCTACGCCGGCTGGCTGGCGGGGCGGGGGGTGCGCGACGTCGCGGCCGTGCAGCCGGAGACCGTGACGGCGTTCCTGGTGGCGCTGCGCGAGGGCGACGACGCCCACACCCCGCTCGGGGCGTCGTCCGCGGCGCGGACCGTCGTCGCGGTGCGCGGCTTCCACCGGTTCGCGATGCGCGAGGGGCTCGCCCAGGTCGACCCGTCGGCCGCCGTACGCCCTCCGTCTCCGGCCAAGCGGCTGCCCAAGGCGCTGCCGCTGGCCGACATCGAGGCGATCCTGGACGCCGCCGGCGCTCCGGGTACGGCGCTGGCGATGCGTGACCGGGCGCTGCTCGAGGTGCTCTACGGCACCGGCGCCCGGATCTCGGAGGGGGTCGGGCTCGACCTGGACGACCTCGACCTCGAGCAGGGCACGGTGCTGCTGCGCGGCAAGGGCGGCAAGGAGCGGCTGGTGCCGGTCGGGTCCTACGCCCGCGAGGCCGTCGAGACCTACCTCGTGCGCGGGCGGCCGGCGCTCTCCGGGCTCGGGCGCGGGGTGCCGGCGCTGTTCCTCAACGCGCGTGGCGGGCGGCTCTCGCGGCAGAGCGCGTGGACGGTGCTGAGCAAGGCCGCCGACCGGGCCGGGGTGCGCGCCGAGGTGTCGCCGCACACGCTGCGGCACTCGTTCGCCACGCACCTGCTCGACGGCGGCGCCGACGTACGCGTGGTGCAGGAGCTGCTCGGCCACGCCTCGGTGACGACCACCCAGATCTACACCCTGGTGACCGTCGACAGCCTGCGCGAGGTCTACGCCACCGCGCACCCGCGGGCCCGCGACTGAGTCCTCCGCAGTTCTGCGAAATGTCGACAAGTTGACCGGCGCGCCTCCCGGTCCGGGCTCCGACGCAGGCGTTGACTGGGACCTGTGACGCCAGAGGGTCGCCCGCGGTGGGGAAGCCGTGGGGGCCCACGAGGAGAGGTCTACTGACGTGTTCGACCACACCGGCTCCGGTGCCCCCGAGATCCCGCCGCTCGGCCCCAACCCCGCCCGGCAGCACCAGCCGGCCCAGCACCCGTCCGCAGGAGGTCCCGTGAGCGACCCGATCCCGTTCCGTCGCCCGATGCCGCCGGCCGGCCCGGAGGTGCAGCAGGAGCTGCACGCCGCCGACCCGGTCCGCGAGGAGGGTGCCCCCGAGCTCAAGCTCGGCCCGACCGGCCGCCCGATGCCGGTGCTGCCCGAGCCGCGGCCGATCAGCATCCACGGCAACGCCCGGGTGATCTCGATGTGCAACCAGAAGGGCGGCGTCGGCAAGACGACGACCACGATCAACCTCGGGGCGGCGCTCGCGGAGTACGGCCGCAAGGTGCTGCTCGTCGACTTCGACCCCCAGGGCTCCCTGTCGGTCGGTCTCGGCATGAACCCGCACGACATGGAGCTGTCGATCTACAACCTGCTGATGCAGCGGGACGTCACGATCGACGAGGTCATCGTGCCCACCAACGTGCCCGGCATGGACCTGCTGCCCTCCAACATCGACCTGTCCGCCGCCGAGGTGCAGCTGGTGCACGAGGTGGCGCGGGAGCAGACCCTGCAGCGGATCCTGCAGCCGGCCCTGGCCGACTACGACGTCATCCTGATCGACTGCCAGCCCTCGCTCGGGCTGCTGACCGTCAACGCCCTAACCGCCTCCGACGGCGTGATCGTGCCGCTGGAGTGCGAGTACTTCGCGCTGCGCGGCGTCGCGCTCCTCAAGACCACGATCGACAAGGTCACCGAGCGGCTCAACCCCAAGCTGCAGATCGACGGCGTGCTCGGCACGATGTTCGACGGCCGCACCCTGCACGGCCGCGAGGTCATGGACCGGCTGGTGCAGGCCTGGGGCGACACCGTCTTCCACACCGTGATCCGCCGGACGGTGAAGTTCTCCGACTCCACGGTCGCCGGCGAGCCGATCACGACCTACGCCGGCACCTCGGCCGGGGCCACGGCCTACCGCGACCTCGCCAAGGAGGTGCTGGCACGGTGTCTCGACGGGTGAACCTGCCGGCGGCCGACGACCTGTTCCGTCCGACCGTCGTCCCGGACCCCGCCGATGACGGCAGCACCGAGCCCGCGCCGGCGGAGCCGCCGGCCAAGGGCCCCAGCGGTCGCGTCCGGCACGACGAGAAGATGACGGTCTACGTCACCTCCGAGGAGCTGCTCGACCTCGAGCACGCCCGGCTCACGCTGCGCCGCAACGGGCTCGGCGTGGACCGCGGGCGCCTGGTGCGTACGGCGGTCGCGATCGTGCTCGCCGACCTCGAGGAACGCGGCGACGAGAGCGTGCTGGTCCAACGCCTCACCGAGGCATGAGCGTCGCGCTCGTGGATCCCGCTGCGAGCACGCCGTCCGAGGAGAGCACGGCACCGTTCGCCGTACGCCTGGACAACTTCGAGGGTCCCTTCGACCTGCTGCTGAGCCTGATCTCCAAGCACAAGCTGGACATCACCGAGGTGGCGCTGTCGCGGGTCACCGACGAGTTCATCGCGTTCATCAAGGCCGCGGGCAAGCAGTGGGACCTCGAGCAGACCTCGTCGTTCCTGCTCGTCGCCGCCACGCTGCTCGACCTCAAGGCCGCGCGGCTGCTGCCGCAGGGCGACGTCGAGGACGAGGAGGACCTCGCGCTGCTCGAGGCGCGCGACCTGCTGTTCGCCCGGCTGATGCAGTACAAGGCGTTCAAGCAGGTCGCCTCCGTGCTGGAGAGGCGGATCGCGGGGGAGACGCTGCGGCACCCGCGGGCGGTGGGCCTGGAGGAGCGCTTCGCGACGTTGCTGCCCGAGGTGCTGATCGGGATCGGCCTGGAGGAGTTCGCGGCGCTCGCGGCCCGGGCGATGGCGCCCAAGCCGGTCCAGGAGGTGTCGCTGTCGCACATCCACGCCCCGACCGTGTCGGTGCGCGAGCAGGCGGCCGTGGTGATGGACCGGCTGCGACGGCAGGGCACGATGACGTTCCGGGCGCTGTCGGGGGACTCACCGGACACGCTCACGACCGTGGCGCGGTTCCTGGCGCTGCTGGAGCTGTTCCGTGAGGGCGCGGTCACCTTCGACCAGATGACGCCGCTCGGCGAGCTGACGGTGCGCTGGACCGGGGGCGAGGACGAAGTCGAGATCACTGACGAGTTCGACGGGGCGCCGCCGGAGGGGCAGAGTGCGGGGGACCCGGGTCGACGGGGACAGGACCCGGGTCAACGGGGACAGGACCCGGGTCAACGGGGAAGCGACGCAGAGCAGGAGCAGCAGCAGTGAGCCAGGAGCGGCCCGAGCAGGGTGTGGAGCAGGCCGAGGCCGTCGGCCCGGTCGACGCGGTGGACGCGCTCGAGCGCCTCGACGAGGGGCCGGAGGACGGCGGTGACGGCGTGGACGGGCCGGGCGACCCCCAGCAGGTCAGCGCCGTCGACGAGGAGCAGGCCGAGGTGCTCGACATCCCGCTGGCCGAGCTGCGCCCCGCCCTCGAGGCGGTGCTGATGGTCAGCGATCAGCCGATCGACCACCTGACGCTCGCCTCCGCGGTCGGCTACCCGCCCGGCGAGGTGGCCTCCGCACTGACGGCGCTGGCCGAGGAGTACGCCGAGCAGGGCCGCGGCTTCGACCTGCGCAACGTCGCGGGCGGCTGGCGGTTCTACACCCGCGAGGAGTTCGCCGGCGTCGTGGAGAAGTTCGTCCTCGACGGTCAGCAGGCACGGCTGACCCAGGCCGCCCTCGAGACACTGGCCGTGGTGGCCTACAAGCAGCCCGTCAGCCGGGCCCGGGTCTCCGCGATCCGCGGCGTCAACGTCGACGGCGTGATGCGCACCCTGGTCTCGCGGGGACTGGTCGAGGAGGCCGGCCACGACGGCGAGACCACGGCGATGCTCTACCGCACGACGTCCTACTTCCTGGAGCGGATCGGGGTCACCGACCTGGGGGAGCTGCCCGAGCTCGCCCCGCTGCTGCCCGACATGGTCGACCTCGACGACCCGGACGAGCGGGTCGCCGACCCGGTCCCGACCGGTGACGCTGGGCATGATGCTGGGCCGAACGCTGGGCCAGACACCGGCGACCCGTCGTGACGGGTTTGCAGACCGACGAGGACGGCCTGATCCGGCTCCAGAAGCTGCTGGCGCAGTCGGGGGTGGCGTCGCGGCGCAAGTGCGAGGAGCTGATGCTCGCCGGACTGGTCGAGGTCGACGGCGAGGTGGTGACCCGGCTGGGCACCAAGGTGGACCCGACGACCGCGGTGATCCGGGTGGACGGTCAGCGCCTCCCACCGGTCAGCGAGCACGTCTACCTGGTGCTGAACAAGCCACGCGGCGTCGTCTCGACGATGTCGGACCCTGAGGGCCGCCGTACGCTCGGAGACCTGGTGGCCGACCGCCCCGAGCGGCTGTTCCACGTGGGCCGGCTCGACACCGACACCGAGGGCCTGATCCTGCTCACCAACGACGGCGACTTCGCCCAGCGCGTCGCGCATCCCTCCTACGAGCTCACTAAGACCTACGTCGCCGAGGTCGACGGCGTGGTCGCCAAGGCCACCGTCCGCGCCCTGCTCGACGGGGTCGTGCTCGAGGACGGACCGGTCGAGGTCTCGTCGTGCACGGTGGTCTCCAGCACCCGGGAGCGCTCGATCGTCGAGCTGGCGATCCACGAGGGTCGCAACCGGATCGTGCGACGGCTGCTCGACCAGGTCGGCCACCCGGTGCGCCGGCTGACCCGGACCGCGATCGGCCCGGTCCCGCTGCAGGGCCTGCGCAGCGGGCAGCTGCGCGACCTCACCCTCGACGAGCTCGGCACCCTGCTCGACGCCGCCCGCCTCTGACCTCCCTCCCTGATTCGTCTGCGGTCTGGCGTGGACGCCCCGCGAGGCGATCGCAGACGAATCGTTAGGGTTGCGGGCGTGGCAGTCCGGGCGGTACGAGGAGCGACGCAGCTCGACGACGACGTGCGCGAGCACATGCTCGAGCGGGTCGCCGAGATGGTGACCGACGTGATGGCGTCCAACGAGCTCGAGGTCGACGACTTCATCAGCGTGATCTTCACCGCCACCTCCGACCTGGTCTCGGAGTTCCCCGCCTACGCCGCCCGCCGGCTCGGCTTCGGCGAGGTGCCGCTGATCTGCGCCCGCGAGCTCGAGATCGCCGGGTCGATGCCCCGCGTGGTGCGGATGCTCGCGCACGTCGAGACCGACCGGCCGCGCGCCGACATCACGCACGTCTACCTGCACGGTGCCGCCGCGCTGCGCCGCGACCTGACCCGCGTCCGCGAGGTCCCCGACAGTGTCTGAGCGGCCCGAGCGGCCCGAGCCGCCCGGTCTTCGCGGTCCGGTGCTCATCGTCGGCGCAGGCCTGCTGGGTACGTCGATCGCGCTCGCCCTGCGCCGCCAGGGCGTCGACGTCGCGCTGCGCGACGTCAGCGCCGAGCACCTGCGGATCGCCTCCGGGCTCGGCGCGTCCAACGTCGACGCGGACGCCGTACGCCCCGAGCTCGTGGTCATCGCCGTCCCCCCGGACCTGCTTGCCGCCGAAGTGGTCCGTGCCCTCGCGCAGAGCGATGCGGTCGTCACCGACGTGGGCAGTGTGAAGGGCGCACCGCTGCGGGCGATCGGCGAACAGGCGCCGGAGGGCGTCGCGCGCTACGTGGGCAGCCACCCGATGGCGGGCAGCGAGCGCAGCGGGCCCAGCACCGCGTCGGCGGCGCTTTTCGACGGCCGGCCGTGGGCGGTGACCCCGCACCCAGCGGCGGACCCGCGCGCCGTGGAGCTGGTGACCGCGCTGGCCCGCGGCTGTGGCGCGACCCCGCTCACCTTCACCCCCGAGGAGCACGACCAGGCGGTCGCACGCACCTCCCACCTGCCGCACCTGCTCGCCTCCCTGGTCGCCGGACGGCTGACCGACGCCCCCCGCGACCACCTTGCGCTGTCCGGGCAGGGCGTGCGCGACGTGACCCGGGTCGCCGCCGGGGACTCCGCCCTGTGGCAGCAGATCATCAGCGCCAACACCGAGGCGCTGACCGGCCTGCTGCGCGACGTGCGCGCCGACGTGGACCGGCTGCTCACCGCGCTGGACACCGGCGACCGTGCGTCGCTGGGCGACGTGCTGGACCGCGGCGTCGCCGGCACGGCCGTGATCCCGGGCAAGCATGGTGGCCCGGTCCGCGAGGAGACGGTGGTCTTCGTCGCCGTACCCGACCAGCCCGGCGAGCTCGCCCGGCTGTTCGCGGACGCCGGCGAGATCGACGTCAACATCGAGGACCTGCGCATCGACCACGACCCGGGCCGGGAGTACGGCCTGGTCGAGCTGAGCGTCGCCGCTGACCACGTCGCGCACCTGATGGCCTCGCTCGAGGATCGGGGCTGGACCACCCACCGGTAGTCTGCTCCGGTTCGTGGCAACCAGTGAGCGGAGGCGTGGGCTGTGGGTGTGGTCGTGGCGATGGACGGGCCGTCGGGGTCCGGCAAGTCGAGCACGTCGCGCGGTGTCGCGACCCGGCTCGGGCTGCGCTACCTCGATACCGGCGCGATGTACCGCGCGATCACCTGGTGGATGCTGGAGCAGGGCGTGGACGTCGACGACGCCGCCGCCGTCGCGCGGCACGCCACCACCCCGGTCCTGGAGTCCGGCACCGACCCGTCCGCCCCCACGATCAGCGCGGACGGCGTCGACGTCGCCGAGCCGATCCGTGGCTCCGCCGTGACGGCCGCGGTCAGCGCGGTGAGCGCGGTGCCCGAGGTCCGTGCCGAGCTGGTCCGGCTGCAGCGCGCGATCATCGGCGAGGGCGACATCGTGGTCGAGGGCCGCGACATCGGTACGGCGGTCGCGCCGGACGCCGAGGTGAAGGTCTACCTGACCGCCGACGCCTCCGCCCGGGCCACCCGTCGCGCCGCCGAGCGCTCCGGCGCCGACGTCGCCGCGACCGAGGCCGACCTGCTGCGTCGCGACACCCTGGACTCCGGCCGTGCCGCCTCGCCGCTCGCGATGGCCGAGGGTGCGCACCACATCGACACCACGCCGTACACGCTCGACGAGGTCGTGGACCAGGTCGTCGCCCTCGTCGAGGGCCGCACCCGGGCGTGACGCGGGTCGCAGGATTCGACTTACGGCCCGCCGCTCCGGTCTACTGGAGGGTCACCCATCAGCAGGAGAATGAACACGCATGACCGACAGCGCCACCCCTGAGTTCACCGGAGCGGCACCCCTCCCGGTGCTGGCCGTCGTGGGCCGCCCCAACGTGGGCAAGTCCACCCTCGTGAACCGGATCATCGGCCGCCGTGAGGCGGTCGTGCAGGACGTCCCGGGGGTGACCCGCGACCGCGTGTACTACGACGCGACGTGGAACGGCCGCGCCTTCACCGTCGTCGACACCGGCGGGTGGGACCCGGATGCCCGCGGCCTGGCCGAGCGGATCGCCGCGCAGGCCGAGATCGCCACCCAGATCGCCGACGCGACCCTCTTCGTCGTGGACGCGACCGTCGGCATCACCGACGCCGACGAGGCGGTCGTCAAGATCCTGCGTAAGTCCGGCAAGCCGGTGATCCTCGCGGCGAACAAGGTCGACGACCAGCGTGCCGAGGCGGAGGCGCACGGCCTGTGGAACCTCGGGCTGGGGGAGCCCTACCCGGTCTCCGCGCTGCACGGCCGCGGCTCCGGCGACATGCTCGACGCGATCCTGGACGCGCTGCCCGAGCCGCCCGCCGAGGTCTTCGGCGCCCCCCGCGGCCCGCGCCGCGTCGCGATCGTCGGCCGCCCCAACGTCGGCAAGTCCTCCCTGCTGAACAAGCTGGCCAAGGCCGACCGCGTGCTCGTCGACAACGTCGCCGGCACGACCGTCGACCCGGTCGACGAGCTGATCGAGCTCGGCGGCCGCAGCTGGCGCTTCATCGACACCGCCGGCGTCCGCAAGAAGATCAAGGAAGCCTCCGGTCACGAGTACTACGCCAGCCTGCGCACCAACGGCGCCATCGAGCGCGCCGAGGTCTGCGTCGTGGTCGTGGACGGGTCCGGGCCGATCTCCGAGCAGGACCTGCGGATCGTCACCTCCGTGGCCGAGGCCGGTCGCGCCCTGGTGATCGCCTTCAACAAGTGGGACCTCGTCGACGAGGAGCGTCGCTACTACCTGGACCGCGAGGTCGAGCGCGACCTGGTCCGGGTGCCCTGGGCGCCCCGAATCAACATCACCGCCCGCACCGGCTGGCACGTGGACCGGCTGGTGCCGGCCCTCGACGCCGCCCTCGAAGGCTGGTCGACCCGGGTCTCGACCGGTGCGCTCAACGCGTTCCTCGGCCGGCTCGTCTCCGAGCACCCGCACCCGGTCCGCGGCGGCCGCCAGCCGAAGATCATGTTCGGCACCCAGGCATCCACCGAGCCGCCCACGTTCGTGCTGTTCACCAGCGCGCTGCTGGAGGCCTCCTACGTCCGCTACGTGGAGCGCCGGCTGCGCGAGGAGTTCGGCTTCGTCGGCAGCCCCGTGCACGTGCAGCAGCGGCCGCGCAAGAAGCGCGGCGAGCGCTGAGGCTCGCCTGACCGTTTACCAGGGGATGCAGCGAATCTTGCGCTGCCCATGGAGATCTTCCCGTGGGAAGCGACAGTTCTCCGTGGGCAGTACGACGTCGACGCTGCTCAGCAACGTGATGACGTCGCCAAACCCGGTGCCGGCGTTCGCGAGGCCTTGCTGAGGACCTCTGCCGCAGCCTGGGCACCAGTTGCGATGCCCGGATTCGAAGCGGCCGCAACGCTGCGGTAAGGTTCACAGGCCCGCGCGGCACACGTGCAACCGCGGGCTTCGGGCTGTAGCGCAGCTTGGTAGCGCACTTGACTGGGGGTCAAGGGGTCGCAGGTTCAAATCCTGTCAGCCCGACTGAAAAACCGCCTCTGAACTGCGAAAATGCAGATCAGAGGCGGTTTCGGTTTTGACGTGGAACCGCAGAATGATGGGTCTGCTGCACGGTAGGTGACCACTGGTTTCGGCCGAGTGGCGCTGACGCCGCCGAACGCTTTCCTGGCCCGTGAGCGAGCGCCTCGCGGTTGGCGGGAGTCACGTTCTTGCCCGAGGTGAGACCAGATCGGGCGGTTCGTCAGGTCGACTCCGGAGGGTAGGCCCGCGTGCGGCAAGATCAACCCATGAGCACCTCGAGGCTGGTCCCTCCGCAGGACGCGATGTTCCTGTGGACCGAGACGCCGGAGACGATGATGCACGTGGCGTCGTTGATGCCGTTCACGCCACCGGCCGATGCGGGACCCACGTACCTGCGCGACGTCATCGACGAGGCACGCAAGGAGCCGGTCTTGTCGCCGTGGATCATGAAGCTGACTCACCCGTTCCTGCTGCGCCACCCGCTACAGGCGTGGGTCGAGGACGAGAACTTCGACTTCGATTACCACGTACGACGTTCCGCGCTGGCCAGCCCGGGCGACGAACGCGAGCTCGGCATCCTGGTCTCGCGGCTTCACAGCCATCAGCTCGACTTCACCCGGCCGCCGTGGGAACTGCACGTCATCGAGGGTCTCGAGGGTGGTCGATTCGCGCTCTACGTCAAGGTGCACCACGCTCTGGTGGACGGCTTCACCGCGGTGAAGATGCTCGGTCGCTCGCTCTCGGAGGACCCGGAAAGCAAGGGAAAGTTCTTCTTCAACCTTGACCCGCCGAAGCGCTCGAAGCCGCCGAAGCAGTCCGCGTCGCTGGTCCGCGCAGTGAGCGGCACCGCCACCGGAGTGGCCAAGGGTGCGCTGGGCGCGGTCGGGTCCGCGGCGGGCGTGGCCAAGGCCGTCGCCCAGCTCGAGTTCAGCCGCGGCGAGGAACACAAGAATCTCAAGGGCGGGTGGAGCGCGCCCGACTCGATCCTCAACCAGCGCACCAGTCGCTCCCGCCGCTTCGCCACCCAGCAGTTCGATACCTCCCGGTTCACGAGCATCGCCAAGGCATCGGACGGCACTCTGAACGATGTGGTGATGGCGGTCTGCGGCGGCGGGCTTCGCGCCTACCTCGACGAGCTTGGCGAGCTGCCAGAGAAGCCACTGGTGGCGTTCGTGCCGGTCAACATCCGCGAGGGGGAGACGAGGGCGGCGGCAACAAGGTCGCCGTACTGATGGCCTCGATGGGCACCGACGTGGAGGACCCGGTGCGTCGGCTGGAGGCGGTGATCGACTCGACCAGCCAGGCGAAGAACCAGATGGCCGGCCTGGGCCAGCTGCCCGCACTGGCCTACTCCGGCTACCTGCTCGCGCCCAGCCTCGCGCAGACGTTGGCCGCCATCGCCGGGGTCAAGAACCCGCTGCCCACCACCTTCAACCTCGTGCTCTCCAACGTGCCCGGGCCGAAGAAGCCGCTGTACCTGCGCGGCTCGCGCCTGGAGGCGGTCTACCCGGTCTCGATCCCGGCGCACGGGATGGCGCTGAACATCACCCTGGAGACCTACGCCGACACGATGAACTTCGGCTTCATCGGTGACCGGGATGCGGTGCCGCACCTGCAGCGGCTGGCGGTCTACACAGGCGAGGCGCTGACCGCGCTTGAGCGTGGACTCGGACTGACCTCCGGCCCAGGGGATTCCGGGGTCATCGTGCCTCTGGAGGGGGCGCAGAAGCGGGGGGAGAGGCCCGGATCAAATCCGTCGTCCGCGACCCGTGCCGCGCTGGCCAAGAGCACCGCGAAGAAGAGCACCGCGAAGAAGAGCAACGCGAAGAAGAGCACCGCGAAGAAGGCAGCGTCGGCCCGTGATCGTGCGTAGGCAGGCGGTAGCCACGTGTCGATGCGGGCATGGCTCCTCGGGTGCGGATTGACTCTTTATCAGCTGGACGGCCTTGAATCTCACCAGGAGCGCTGGCGTGGATCAGGCGCTACCCGGCACTTGCGGCATCAGTCGCCGGGCTGCGTCCGGGCGGGTCAGCCGTCGGCCGCGGTCGGGTGTCCACGGTTGCACCAGTGGCAATGAACTGCCGGAGCACGCGTGCGAAGCGGTCCGGATCTTCGAGGTGGGGGAAGTGACCCGCGCCCTCGAAAAGTTCGACGCGGCAGTCGGGGACTGCGCGCTGTGCGCTGAGGGCATGCCAGGCCGGGATCATCCGATCCTTGGAGCCCCACACGATCAGGGTTGGTATTGGTAGCACGCCCCCCAGGTGGTCGTGGGCGCTGATGCTCTGCCCGCCGATGTCGATGACCGCGCGGGTGGTGGCGAGGAAGGCGCGTCGACTTTCCCGGTCCGCGAGGGAGCTGAACCCGTCCCAGATCGCGGTGATGTCTGCGCCGGGGCGCCAGCCGACCTTCGACGCGCCACGACCCAGTGCCTCCACACGCGAGAGGACGCGAGTGGAGGCAACGAAGCTGAGCACCTGCGCGGCGCCGGGCAGGGTAGCGGAGCGCAGGATCAGGTTCACCTCACGTCCTAGGCCGCCGCTGGAGACAAGTACGAGGCGATCGACCCGTTCGGGGAAGAGGTAGAAGAACTGCATCGCGATGCCACCACCGAGCGAGTGCCCGACGAGCGTGACCCGCTCGATCCCGAGGTGATCGAGGAGGTCGCGCATGGTCGCGGCGTGGGCGCTGAGCGAGTAGTCCCCCATCGGCTTCGCCGATTCACCGTGACCGAAGAGGTCGGGAACGATGACCCTGTAGTCGTCGTCCATCTTGTCGACGAGGCGGGCCCACTGCCGTTGCGATCCGAGGATCCCGTGGAGGAACAGCACCACCGGGCCGGAGCCACTGTCGACATAGGAGAGCTCGTGGCTGTGGAGCACGACCTTGTGTGGAGACATACGCACCATGGTGGTCATCCTCGACGTAGCTGTTCGACCGGACCAGACAAACGTAGCGCTATCGCTGTGGGCAGCGGGCGGCCACATGGGCGCGCCTCCCGGCCGGGGAGGCGTAATGCACCCCGCGAGTGCGACTAGGGTGGGGCGATGGTGGACGCAGCTGGACTCACCGTGGCGGTGACCGGGCCAACCGGGACCTTTGGGCTTGCTCTGCTACCCATGCTCCAGGAGGACGACCAGATCGTCCGCGTCATCGGCATCGCTCGACGGCCGTTCGATCCGGCGGAGCGTGGCTGGACGAAAATGGAGTACCGCCGCGGAGACGTCCGTGACGCCGAGGTGCTCCGGGCGTCGTTCGAGGGCGCCGACGTGGTCGTGCACTTGGCCTTTCTGATCCTCAGCGGGGGCAAGAAGGAGACCCGGGCGATCAATGTGGAGGGCACGCTGAACGCCTTCCGCGCCGCGGCCGAGGTCGGGGCGCGGAGGTTCGTCTACGCGTCCTCGATCGCGGCGTACGGGTTCCACCGTGACAACCCGATCGGGATGACCGAGGACTGGGCGACCCGGCCGGCAGACCGGCTCTTCTACGCCCAAGAGAAGGCGGAGCTCGAGCACCTGCTGCAGGAGGAGGCCGCCCGGCACCCCGGGACGGCCCTTTACCTGCTCCGACCACCGATCGTCCTGGGCCCCGATGCCGTGGGTGCCAAGGTCAGCGTTCCCGACGTGCTCGCGCCCGTCGTCCGGGGCCTGGGAGCCGCGGTACGGCGGCTTCCAGGGCTGCCGGCTCTCGTGCCGGACCTCCCCTTCCAGCTGATCCACCAGGATGACGTGGCCGAGGCGCTGCGACTGTGCGTGGTCGGCGCCGGTGCACCCGGGGCCTACAACATCGCCGCTGACGACGTGGTCACCGGTGCCGACGTCGCGCGCGAGCTCGGGCTCCGTGCGGTGCGGGTGCCGGGCCGGCCGGTGGCCGCGGCGGCTCGCGCCCTTACGAGGCTGCCGTACCTGCCGTCGGGAGCGCAGTGGGTCGAGGCCATCAGCCACCCGGCGATCATGGACACGACCAAGGCGAGGACCCAGCTCGGGTGGAAGCCGCGGCACACCGCGATCGAGTCACTCAGATCGACGTTCCGCTGACGCCTGGCGCACGTGTCGGGACCCCACCCCGCTGGGCGTTCGACGACAGACTCATCGGCCCGAACTACACCACCTCACGGGTCGTCCACAGACTGATGAAATCGCGGTCCCGAACGAGTGGCCTAGGTTCCCCACTGAGCGGCCTGCCGGTGCAGATCAACGGGCGCCAGCCGCTCAGCGAGCTCCTCGAAGGTCGTGCCGTCCAGCCCGAGCACGCGCACCCCGTCGGGTCCGACGGCGAAGGTGCCGAGGTCGGTGTAGACCCGGTCGATGCAGCCGACTCCGGTGAGCGGGTAGGTGCAGTCGGGCACGAGCTTGGCGGAGCCGTCCTTGCCGAAGAGCGTCATCATCACCCAGACCCGCTTGGCCCCGATGGCCAGGTCCATCGCGCCGCCGACGGCGGGGATGGCGTCGGGGGCGCCGGTGTGCCAGTTGGCGAGGTCGCCGCCCGCGGAGACCTGGAAGGCTCCGAGGACACAGACGTCGAGGTGTCCGCCGCGCATCATCGCGAACGAGTCGGCGTGGTGGAAGTACGACGCCCCGGGGAGCTCGGTGACCGGGATCTTCCCAGCGTTGGTGAGATCGGGATCGACGTCGTCGGCGCCGGCGGCGGGACCCATGTTGAGCATGCCGTTCTCGGTGTGCAGCACCACGCCTGAGCCATGGGGCAGGTGGTCAGCCACCAAGGTGGGCTGGCCGATGCCCAGGTTGACGTAGGCACCGTCGGGGTGCTCGGCGGCGATGTCGTGGGCGATCGCCGCGGCGATCTGGTCCTTGGTGCGCGGGCTGCTCATGCGCTCGCCTGCAGCGCGGCCGCAGGGACGACCCGGTCCACGTAGATGCTGGGAGTGGCCACTGCCTCGGGGTCGAGGGCCCCCGTGTCGACGACCCGGTCGACCTGCGCCACGACGGTGCTGGCGGCGGTGGCCATCACCGGTCCGAAGTTGCGTGCGGTCTTGCGGTAGACGAGGTTGCCCATCCGGTCGGCGACGTGCGCCTTGACCAGGGCGAGGTCGCCCCGGATCGGATGCTCGAGCACGTAGGTCCGTCCCTCGATCTCGCGGGACTCCTTGCCCTCGGCCAGCGGCGTGCCGACGCCCGTGGGACTGAAGAACGCGCCGATGCCTGCCCCGGCGGCGCGCATCCGTTCGGCGAGGTTCCCCTGGGGTACGACGTCGAGCTCGATCCGTCCGTCGCGGTAGAGCCCGTCGAAGACCCACGAGTCGGACTGGCGGGGGAACGAGCAGATCACCTTGCGCACCCGTCCGGCCGCGAGCAGGGCGGCCAGGCCGGTGTCGCCGTTGCCGGCGTTGTTGGACACCACGGTGAGGTCGCCGGCGCCCTGACGGATCAGCGCGTCGATCAGCTCGACGGGCATCCCGGCCATGCCGAAGCCGCCGACCAGGACGGTGGCTCCGTCGGCGGTGTCGGCGACGGCCTCGTCGTACGTCGCGCAGAGGCGGGCACTCACCGGCGCACCCCGCTCGTGACGTTCTCCAGCACGACCGCGAGCCCCTGGCCGACGCCGATGCAGATCGCAGCGACCCCCCACCGGTCACCCGACTCGGCGAGCCGCGCCGCGAGGGTGCCGAGGACCCGGGCGCCGGACGCCCCCAACGGGTGACCGATCGCGATGGCGCCGCCTTTGCCGTTGACGATCTCGGGGTCGATCTTCCAGGCGTCGACACAGGCCAGCGACTGGACGGCGAACGCCTCGTTGAGCTCCACGGCGGCCACGTCGTCCCAACCGATGCCGGCGCGGGCCAGCGCGCGGTTGGCGGCCTCGACGGGCGCCAGGCCGAAGTCCTGCGGGTCCAGCGCGTGCACGCCACGGCCGGCGATCCGGGCCAGCGGTGTCGACCCGATCCGGTCCGCGGCGGCCTCGGAGCCGATCAGCAGCGCGGCCGAGCCGTCGTTCAGCGGGCTGGCGTTGCCTGCGGTGATGGACCCGTCGGGACGAAAGGCCGGCTTCAGGCCGGCCAGCTTCTGCGCCGTCGTGCCGTCCCGCACGCTCTCGTCGCGCGGCAGGTCGACGCCGTCGACAGGAACCACGAGGGCGTCGTAGAAGCCGTCCTCCCAGGCTGCTGCTGTCAGCCGGTGCGACCGGGCCGCGAACTCGTCCTGCCGCTCGCGTGCGATGCCGAACCGGTCGGCGAGCTGCTCGTTGCACTCACCGAGGGAGACGGTCCACTCGGCCGGCATCCGTTCGTTCACGAGCCGCCACCCCAGGGTCGTGGACACGGCGGTGGCGTGGCCGGCGGGGAAGGCCCGGTCCGGCTTGGGCAGCACCCACGGCGCCCGGGTCATCGACTCCACGCCGCCGGCGACGACGACGTCGGCGTCGCCGGTCTCGACCGCGCGGGAGGCCTGGATCGCGGCGTCCAGGGAGGAGCCGCAGAGCCGGTTCAGCGTCGTCGCCGGCACCGAGCTGGGCAGCCCCGCGAGCAGCACGGCCATCCGGGCGACGTTCCGGTTGTCCTCGCCGGCCTGGTTCGCGCACCCCCACAGCACGTCGCCGATCGACGCCGGGTCGAGGGCGGGTGCCCGGTCGAGGACACCGGTCAGCGCGGTGGTCGCGAGGTCGTCGGGTCGGACACCCGCGAGCGCACCCCCGAACCGGCCGAAGGGGGTGCGGGCGCTGGCGTAGAGGTAGGAGGCGGACACGAGCCCACGCTAGGTCGTCACACTCATCAGGTCCAACACCGATTGATGCTCCATTGATAAGCAGGGGGCATAAGGTCACGGTGTGGAGATCCGACACCTGCGCTCCTTCGTGGTCCTCGCCGAAGAGCGGCACTTCGGCCGCGCGGCCGTCCGGCTGCACATCGCCCAACCGGCGCTGTCCCAGCAGCTCAAAGCACTGGAGCGCCAAGTCGGCACCAGGCTGCTGGAGCGCTCGACCAGGCGGGTCGATCTCACCGACGCCGGGCGCCTGCTGCAGACCCGGGCCACCGAGGTGCTGGCCACCGTCGACCGCACGACCTCCGACCTCGGACTGATCGCGCAGGGCCGCGCCGGGCGGATCCGGCTCGGGTTCGTCGGCACCGCGACGTACGACGTGCTGCCCCAGGTCGCCCGGCGGGTCCGCGAGGAGCTGCCGGGGCTCGAGCTCGACCTGCACGGCGAGCTGCTCGGCCCGGCACTGCTCGACGGCGTACGCGCGGGCGAGCTCGACCTGGCCGTCCTGCGGCCGGGTCCCGTGGCGCCGGGCGACCTCGTGGTGGAACGGCTGCGCACCGAGCCCCTGGTGGCCGTGCTCCCCGCCGGCCACGCGCTGGCCGGAGCCGACGCGGTGCGGCTGGACCAGCTGGCGGGCGACACCCTGATCTCTCACCCCTCGGGCCACCGCTCGACCATGCAGCCGCTCGTGCTCGACGCGCTGCATCTTGCCGGGGTGGAGCCCTCGGTCCTGGAGGTGGGGGAGACCGGCACCCTCGTCGTGTTCGTCGCCGCCGGCCTGGGAGTGGGTGTGGTCCCTGCCTCGGTCCGGGCGCTGCGTCTGGACGGAGTGGTCTACGTGCCGCTGGAGGGGGAGCCGGTCTCGACCTCCCTGGCGCTCGCGCACCGACCGGACCCCGGTCCGGTGGTCCAGCGGGTCGCCGACGTGATCCGCGCGGCCACCCGGCCGTCCGGCACCGCCTCCGACGCGCGGTGAGCGTGGGGGTCCTCAGGCCTCCCCGAGCTCGGACAGGGTCTGCTGGGCGATCCGGAAGGCCGTGTTGGCGTCAGGGACTCCGCAGTAGATCGCGCACTGCAGCAGCAGCTCCTTGATCTCCTCGACGGTGACCCCGTTGGTCCGGGCCGCCCGCAGGTGCATCGCCAGCTCCTCGTGGTGGCCTCGGGCCACCAGCGCGGTGAGGGTCACCAGGGAGCGGGAGTGGCGGTCGAGACCCGGCCGGGTCCAGATGCCGCCCCAGGCGTACTCGGTGATGAACTCCTGGAACTCACGAGTCAGGTCGGTGGCCGCGGCGGTCGCCCGCTCGACGTGCGGGTCGCCCAGCACCTCGCGACGGACCGTCATGCCGGCCTCGCGCACCTCAGCGACGGTGAGGTCGTCGCGGGCCTTCGGGATGGGCCCGAAGGCATGCTCGCGGATCAGCCTCGCCACCTGCTCCGGTGCCTCGACGGGCGCGAGATGCGCGACGTCGGGCAGCACCACGAGGCGACCGCGCTGCACACCCTGCGCGATCTCCCGCAGGCTTGCCGGCGGGGTGGCCACGTCGTGTTCGCCGGCCACGGCGAGGACCGGGGTGGTGATGGAGTCGAGCCGGTGCCGGACGTCGAACTCCGCAAGGGCACCGCACACGGCGGCGTACCCGGCGTCGGAGGTGTCACGGAGCGCGTGCAGCAGCGCCGATCCCTGCTGGGGATGGCGCTCCAGGAAGCCGGGTGCGAACCAGCGGTCGGCGGAGCCCGCGACCATCGACGGCGTCCCGGACGCGAGCACGCCGTCGCGACGTTCCTGCCACGAGGCGGGCGTCCCGATCGACGCCCCGGTGCACAGCAGCGTCGCGCTCCGCACCTGCCTCGGGGCGTCGAGCAGCAGCTGCAGGCCCACAGCCCCTCCGACCGAGTCGCCCGCGTAGTGGAAGGCGGTCGGCTGCAGGCCGTCGGACACCGCCGCGACCAGCTCGAGCACGTCGGCGGCCAGGCTCGACATCGTGACCGGCGCCTCGGCGAGGGGTGCGGTGTTGTGCCCGTGGCCAGGCAGGTCCCAGGCCAGGACCTGGAAGTGCTCCGAGAGGTACGCCGCGGCCGCGGACCACAGCGTCGTCGCGGAGGTGCCCAGCGAGGGGCCGAGCACCAGCAGCGGCAGGTCGGGTCGGCCCCCCAGGCGCACGGCGGTGACGGTCATGGGCTCTCCTTCGGCAACGTGGTCTCCAGGTGCACGCGGGCGCGCTCGACGGCCTCCTCGACGAGCTCGCCGACCAGCCCGTCGTACGTCGTCGCGGGGTCGCGGCCGGTGAGGGCGGCGAGCGTGCGCTGCTCGGCACGCAGGTCGTGCTCGCACGCCGCGAGGTGCGCGGCCATCCGATCGGTGTCGACGACGAGCCCACGCTGCAGGTCCGTGGCCTGCCCCGCCGCCACTACCGTGCGTCGCAGCAGGGTCGCGAGGGTCGCCCACTCGGCGTGCCAGCCGCCGTCGGCGCGTTCGTCGACCTGCGCGGCCGCCAGGTGGTGCAGCGTGGCTGCCTGCTGCGGGGCAGCGAGGGCAGCGCGGCGCACCAGGACGGCGAGGGTCGGGTTGGCCTTGTGCGGCATCGCCGAGGAGCCGCCGGCGGACCCGTCCCGCAGCTCGCCGAGCTCCGGGCGGCCGAGGGCGAGCACGTCGTTGGCGAGGTGGCCCCAGACGTCGGTGGCGGAGACCGCGGCGTCGCCGAGCCGGGTGACCACGCCGCGGCGGGTGTGCCAGGCCGCGACGTCCTCCAGGTCGAGTCCGCCGGCGAGGCTGCGCCGCAGCGACCGGGTCCCGTCGGCCCCGGTGAGCTCCACGAGCGAGGCGAGGGTGCCGGCGGCGCCGCCGAGCTGGACCGGCCAGCGCAGCCGCGCCAGCTCCTCGTCGGCGTCCAGCACGCCGTGCAGCCACGTCGCGACCTTGGCGCCGAACGTCGTGGGCAGGGCGGGCTGGGTCAGGGTCCGGGCGACCATCGGGCTGCGCTGGTGACGTCGCGCCAGGTCGGCGAGGAGCCGCATCTGCGCGGCGAGCTGGCGCCGTACCTCGTCGACGGCGTCGCGCGCGCACAGCACCATCGCGGTGTCCAGGACGTCCTGGCTCGTCAGCCCCCGGTGCAGCCAGGTCGACGCCGGCTCGGGCAGTCCTGTGCGCAACGCCTGCACCAGCGGGATCACCGGGTTGCCACCGCTCTCCGCGGCGACCGCCAGTGCCCCGGCGTCCAGCACGACCGTGTCCAGCTCGCAGCCCGCGGTGGCAGGAGCCACCCCGGCGCCGACCAGGGTGTCGAGCCAGGCCTGCTCGACCGAGACGAGCGCTGCGAGCAACGCGGCGTCCGAGCACAGGTCGCCGGCGCGGTGGTCACCGGGCCACCACAGCGAGGCCGTGGGGGAGTGGGTGGGAGAGGTCACGGGACCGAGTGTCCCGGATAGGTCAGGAAGACCGTCTCCGCCTCGCCCTGGAGGGAGATGTCGAACCGGAGCCCGTGCTCGTCGCGCTCGCACAGCAAGGTGCGGGCCCGGTCGCCGGCCGCCCGCAGCAGTGCGTCCGGCGCCGCGCCGGGGGTGTCGCTCAGCGGCAGGTAGGCCCGGGTGAAGAGCCGGTTCAGCAGCCCCCGGGCGAACACCGTGACGGCGAAGAACGGCAACCCGCCGTCGACAGGCCCCGGGGGCATCGTGGTGAAGATGTAGCGGCCGGTCCGGTCGGTGCTGGAGCGGCCGAAGCCGGTGAAGGTGTGGCCGTCGCGTCGCAACGATCCGGGGTGCCGCAGCACCTCGCCGTCGGAGGACGCCTGCCAGATCTCGACGAGCGCGTCCTGCAGGCCGTGGCCGTCGCCGTCGGTGACCGTGCCGTGCAGCAGCACCGAGCCGGAGGTGCCGGGCGCGACGAGGTCGCGGTCGCCGTCGTACGGCAGGGCGTCGTGGAAGAAGGGGCCGACCGTCTGGCCGGGGGTGGGGCTCGGCATCAGGCGTCTCCCCCGGTGGCGGGCGTCGTGTCGGTCTCGAGGGGGGTGCGGTGGGCGCCGGTCAGGACGATGTCCCAGCGGTAGCCGGTGGACCACTCGTGCTGGGTCACGTCGTGGTCGTAGGTGGCGACCAGACGCTCCCGCGCCCGCGGGTCGACGATCGCCTGGTAGATCGGGTCCAGCGCGAAGAGGGGGTCTCCGGGGAAGTACATCTGGGTCACCATCCGCTGGGTGAAGTCCGTGCCGAACAGCGAGAAGTGGATGTGGGCCGGACGCCAGGCGTTGTGGTGGTTGCGCCACGGGTAGGGGCCGGGCTTGATCGTGGTGAAGCGGTACCAGCCGTCGTCGTCGGTCAGGCAGCGACCCGCGCCGGTGAAGTGGGGGTCGAGCGCCGCGGGGTGCTGGTCGCGTTGGTGGAGGTAGCGTCCGCCTGCGTTCGCCTGCCAGATCTCCACGAGCTGCCCGCCTACCGCGCGGCCGTCGGCGTCGACGACCCGCCCGGTGACCACCAACCGCTCGCCGATCGGCTCACCGCCCCGCTGGATGGTCAGGTCCGCCTCCAGCGGGTCGACGTCGCGATCGCCGAAGCAGGGCGCCCACAGCTCGACCCCCTCGGGGTCGACCTGCACGAGGTCCTTGGTCGGGTGTCGCAGCGCGCTGGAGCGGTACGGCGGGTAGTGCAGTCGCGGCTGGCTCTCCTCGCGACCGGAGCTTTCGAGCTCGTCGGCGATCGCGGCCATCTCTGCGGAGATCGCCTCTTGCGGCTCCAGACCGCTCGATGTGGCTTCACTGAGGTCGTTCACGCGACCGACCGTACGACGTCGAGGATCGAAGGTGCTTCGTGAGCCTTCCGTTCAGCAGAAAGTCGATCCCATGGCGACGGCGGTCCGGGTCGCGGCACACTGGGCGGATGCCGGGGAACAGCAGCGCGCGCGGGACCAGCGTCACGGCTCGCGCACTGTCGCTGCTCGGCGCCTTCGACGACACCCATCGTCGCCTCGGGCGCTGACGGAGCTCGCGGACCGCGCCGGGCTGCCGCTCGCGACCGCCCATCGGTTGGTCGGTGAGCTGGTGAGCTTCGGGGCACTGAGCCAGACCCCCGCCGGGGACTACGTGATCGGCCGACGAATGTGGGACCTGGGGCTGCTGGCGCCGGTGCAGACGGGGCTGCGCGAGGCGGCCTCGCCCTACCTGCACGACCTGTTCGGCGCGACCCGCGCCACCGTCCACCTCGCCGTCCGCGACGGCACCGACGTGCTGTACGTCGACCGGTTGCGCGGCCGCGCGTCGGCCCCGATCATGAGCACGATCGGCTCGCGACTTCCCCTCCACGTCACGGGCGTCGGCAAGGTCCTTCTCGCGCACGCGCCGGGCGTTGTCCTGGACGCGGTGCTGCAGGACCTCGCCCCGGTGACGCCGTACACGATCACCCAGCCGGGGAACCTGCGCCGGCAGCTCGCCCGCGTCCGGCGCGAGGGGTGGGCGACGACGTCGGAGGAGATGAGCCTGGGGGCCTGCTCGGTGGCGGTGCCGGTCCAGCAGCGCGGCAAGGTGGTCGCGGCGCTGGGTCTGGTCGTGCCCTCCTTGCGGCACGATCGTCCCCGCCTGGTCGCGGCGTTGCAGGTCGCCGCCCAGGGGGTCGAGCGCGCCCTCGTCCGCGTCCCGCCGGTGGCGGTGTCGGGGCTCGAGTGAACGGGGAAGGACGGACCGGCGTTCAGTGCCGGACCTCGGGGTAGCTCAGCCGCTCGCCGCCAGCAGCTCCTGCTCGGCGTCGGCGAGATAGCTGAGCAGCTCCTGCTCGGCGGCGTCGGTGCGATCCGCCAGCAGGAGCTCGATGAGCGCGCGGTTGCGCCGCAGGTACGGCGCGTGGAACTCGGCCGAGGCGCTCTTGACGTGGAACACGAGACGCAGCTCGGCCATAACCGTACGGAACAGCTCGTTGACCCGCTCGCTGCCGAGCAGCGCCGTGAGCGCGCGGTGGAACTGCAGGTCCGCGGTCGTCACCTCGGACCACTTCCCTTCACCAGCAGCCCTCTCGCCGTGGTCGACGGCCGTCGCCAGCGGGTCGAGGTTCTTGCCTCGTGCGGCGGCGACGGCGGGCAGCTCCACGAGCCGGCGCAACCGGAACAGGTCCTCGATGTCGGCTCGGGTAGGCAGAGCGACGAAGACGCCGCGGTTCATCCGGTGCACGACCAGGCGCTCGCGGCTCAGCAGTCGGAACCCCTCGCGCAGGGTGTTGCGGGAGACGCCGAAGGCGCGGCTGATCCGCTCCTCCGACAGCCGGTCGCCGGGCAGGAAGCCGCCGGTCGCGATCTCCTCGCGAAGCACGTCTGCGACCTTCTCCGCGGTGCTGGCCTGGGCCAGACGGTCCCGGAGTCCAGCCGGGCCCGATCCCTCGTCCTGAATGTTCACCACGCTGCGCACCTCTCCCCGCGTCGGAGGAAGATTATCAGTTGCCCCCTTGTAGGATTGTTCAACCATCCGTAGGGTGATGCCCGTCACCCGGGTTCTCACGGCCCGTTCGTCCGCGGCCGCCCCGGTCGCACACATCCACTGGGACAGGTATGAGAACAGAAGTCGTCGTCATCGTCGTGGCCTACTTCGCGGCCCTGATCGGCTGGGGGGCCTACACCTTCGTCAAGGAGTACCGCGCCGACACGGGCAACTCCGAAGCGCGCTACGTGGGCACCCGGTCCTACGGTGCCGCCGCGCTGGTGGCGACGCTCGTCGCGGCCTGGGCGAGCAACTACACCCTGCTGGCCGCCGCGGAGAGCGGCTTCCGCTTCGGGCTCTCCGGGCCGCTCTGGTACGCCCTGGGCGTCGGGCTCCCGATCCTCTTCTTCGTCTGGCCCGTGAACATCGTCCGTCGCATCCGTGAGTCCATGGAGAACGGCGTCACGATCGTGGAGTACGTCGGACGCCGCTACGACGAGAAGACGCGCCTGGTCTCCCTCGTGGTGGTGCTGCTGTCCAGCATCCTCTACGTCATCTCGGTCATCCTGGCGATCGGCATCGTGCTCTCGTCGCTGCTCGGCATCTCGAGCACGACCGCGACGATCATCGGCGGCGTCGTACTGATCCTGTACACGGCGCTGGGTGGCTTCGAGGCGCAGATCTGGTCCCACGTCTACCAGCTGCTGCTCGCGGGCCTCTCGGTCGCGGTCGCCCTCGTGCTGACCGTCAAGCGCGTCGGACTGGGCGAGTTCGCCTCGGGTCTGAGCGATGCGCAGCGCGACGGCGCGGCTTGGGGTCCGGTCGGGATGGTGGACTTCTTCCTGGTGCTGACCGCGCTGACGATCGCCTCTCCGGTCATCTGGCAGCGCATCTTCTCGGCCAGGGACGAGAAGGCCGCCACCCGGGCGATGCTGTGGTTCGCCCCGGTGTGGATGCCCTTCGCCATCGGCTCCGGCCTGATGGGGATCGCGGCGGCCCGGCTGCTGCCGGACCTGGCGCCCAGCGAGGCCGCCACGGGTCTGGTCGTGGAGCTGTTCCCCACCTGGGCAGCCGTCCTCTTCCTGCTCGGCGGCATGGCGCTGGTGTTCTCCTCGGGTGACGCCACGATCAACAACGTGGCCTCGATCGTGCAGGTCGACATCGTGAAGAACTACTTCCACGCCGAGCTGTCCGCCCGCAAGAACCTCTACCTCAGCTTCGGTCTGCAGATCGGCCTCGGTGCCGTCGGCATCATCGGCGCGCTGTCCTTCACCAGCATCCTGAACCTGCTGGTGGTCAACAGCGCCGTGAACATCGCGCTGATCCTGCCGCTCTACCTGGGTCTCACGTGGCGCAAGACGTCGTCCGCGGCTGCGTTCTGGTCGATCCTGCTCAGCCTCGGCGTGGGCGGCACCCTGCTGGTGCTCGGCCTGGGCCCGGTGGCGAACCTGGTGGCGCTGGTGCTCTCCGCGATCGCACTGGTGGCGATCTCCTACGTGCGCCCGGCCGCCGGACCGCGCGAGCTGTCCCGCGTCGCCATCGGCACCCTGGTCGCGGTCGCCCTCTACGCAGGCATCTACGGCGCCGCGGTGCTCGCGGAGAACCTCTCGATCCCGCTGCCCCAGGCGACCATCTACGTGCTTCTCGCCTACGGCTTCGTCGGCAGTGTGGCGATGTTCACCGCCCTACCGGTCATGGCGCTGCGCAACCGGCACGCGGTCACCGACGCCTCCGACAAGGAGCTCGAGCATGCCTGAGCCGACGATCCTGGTCACGGGCTTCGAGCCCTTCGGTGGGATGAGCACCAACCCGACCGAGCAGCTGGTCGACCGGCTGCGCCGTTCGCCGGTCGACGGGGTCGACCTCGCCACGGCGTTGCTGCCGGTGACCTACGACGAGTGCGTGACCCGGATCCTCGCGGAGATCGAGCGGGTGCGTCCCGCGGCAGTGATCTCGTGCGGGCTGTATGCGGGTCGCACGGCGATCACCCCGGAGCGCATCGCCATCAACGTCAAGGACACGATGGGGGAGGACCCGATCGCCGACAACGCCGGCCGGGTTCCGGTGGACGAGCGGATCGCCGAGGGACCGGACGGTCTCTTCACGACCCTGCCGATCCGCGCGATCACCGACAACCTGCTGGCGGCCGGCATCCCGACCTTCATCTCCAACAGTGCGGGGACGTTCATCTGCAACAACACGATGTACGGCGTCCTGCACCGTCTGCGCGAGCAGGGTGACGGGGTCCTGGGTGGGTTCATCCACTTCCCCGCTTCCACGGAGATGGCGCTCACGGACCCGACCATGGCGAGCCTGCCCCTGGAGACGATGGAGCACGCCCTCCGGATCGCGGTCCAGACGGTGGCAGCGCACCTCGCCGACGCTCCCGCGCCCAGCGCGGCGAACGGGCACGTGGCTCGGTGACCGCTGGCTCAGTCGACCTGAACAGCGACCTGGGCGAGGGGTTCGGCCGGTGGAGCCTCGGCGACGACGAGGCGCTGCTCGACATCGTGACGAGCGCCAACGTCGCCTGCGGCTTCCATGCCGGCGACCCGTCCATCATGCGCCGGGTGTGCGAGCAGGCCGCTGAGCGCGGCGTCAGCATCGGGGCGCACGTCGGCTACCGCGACCTCGCCGGGTTCGGCCGCCGGTTCCTCGACGTCGACCCCGACCAGCTCCGCGACGAGGTGATGTACCAGATCGCGGCGCTGGACGGCTTCGCTCGCGCAGCCGGGTCGCGGGTGCGCTACGTCAAGCCGCACGGCGCCCTCTACAACGCGGTGGTGACGCACGTGGAGCAGGCGGGTGCGGTCGTGGCCGCGGCCCAGGCGCTCGGGGATCTCCCGGTGCTGGGACTGCCCGGCTCGGAGCTGCTCGGCGCCGCGGACTCGGCCGGGCTGCCGGCCTTCCACGAGGCTTTCGCCGACCGTGCCTACACCTCCGAGGGTCAGCTGGTCTCGCGCAGACTTCCCGGTGCCGTGCTCCACGAGCCGGACGAGGTGTCGCGACGGTGCGCCCGGATGGTGCGCGACGGCACGGTCGACGCCGTCGACGGCACGACGTTGACCCTGCGACCCAGCTCGCTGTGCGTGCACGGCGACAGTCCGGGCGCGGTGGTGATGGCCCGAGCGGTGCGAGACGCACTGACCGACGACGGCATCGCCCTGCGACCGTTCGTGGCGTAGACGTGGACCCCGCAGCGGGCGCCGCCCCGCGGATCAGCTGGCACGGGGAACGCGCGGTCATGGTGGAGCTGACCGACCTCGACCTGGTGCACCGGACCTACCGCCGTCTTCGCGACGAGGCGTTGCCGGGTGTCATCGACCTTGTGCCGGGCGCCGAGACGCTGTTGATCCGCCTCGATCCCGACGTCGTCGATCTGGCGCGGCTGCGCGCGGTCGCCGGCGCGGTCACCGCGGTCGCCGCAGAGCAGACATGCGGCCCCGTGGTCGAGATCCCGGTCGTGTACGACGGGGAGGACCTCGACCGGGTGGCCGAGCTCACCGGTCTCACGTGTGCGGAGGTGGTCGCGCGGCACACCGACGCGGAGTACGTCACGGCCTTCTGCGGGTTCGTCCCGGGGTTCGCCTACCTCACGGGCCTCGACCCGTCGCTCCAGCTGGGGCGGAGGTCGTCGCCTCGCGTGCGGGTGCCTGCCGGTGCGGTGGCGGTAGCCGACCACTTCAGCGCGGTCTACCCCCGCGTCTCTCCGGGGGGCTGGCACCTGCTCGGCCGCACCACGGTGCCGATGTTCGACGAGGAGCAGAGCCCGCCGGCGCTGCTGAGCGCGGGCACCCGGGTGCGGTTCCGGGTGGCGTCGTGATCCGGGTGCTCGACGCGGGCACCCTGACCCTGGTCCAGGACCTGGGTCGCCACGGCTACGCCTCCTTCGGGGTCAGCCCCTCCGGGGCTGCCGACCGTGGAGCGTTCCGGCTGGCCAACCGGCTCGTCGGCAACCCCGAGGAGACCGCGGCCTTCGAGCTCACCCTCGGGGGACTGACCGTGGAGCTCGGGTCATGGACGACCCTCGCGCTGGCGGGAGCCGAGTGCTCGCTGCACGTCGACGGCGCCGAGGTCGGAATGCGCGCGCCCGTGACTGCTGCACCGCACTCGGTCGTGCGGGTCGGCCTGCCCCGACGGGGTCTGCGCAGCTATCTCGCCGTCCGAGGGGGGATCGACGCGCGCCGGGTCATGGGGTCCGTCGCGTCGGACACCCTCGCCGGCATCGGGCCACCGGCGGTGCGCGCCGGTGACAGCTACGCAGTCGGGGACGTCGCGACATCCTGGCCGAACGTCGACAGCGCCGCCTCCGGCCGGCCTGAGGAGTCGCCGGTGCTGGAGGTGCTCCGGTCCCGTCCGACACGCTGGTTCGGGGACGCCGCGCTCGCCGCGCTCGAGAGTGGGGACTACCAGGTGGCGCCCGAGAGCAGCAGGACCGCCGTACGACTGGTGGGCCCGCACCTCGACCGGCTGAGCCCAGCGGAGTTCCCTCCGGAGGGACTGGTGCCCGGCGCCATCCAGGTGCCCCCCAGCGGTCAGCCGCTGGTCTTCCTCGCCGACCATCCCGTGACCGGGGGGTACCCCGTCATCGGTGTGCTGACCGATCGCTCCTGTGATCTGGCAGCTCAGCTGCGCCCGGGTCAGAGAATGCGCTTCCGGGTGCGGCGCAACGCCGCGGGGTAGTCCCAAACGCGGCTTTGGGGTGCCTGACGCAGTCTTGGGGATCATCCCATAGCGCACATCCGTTCCAATACCTACGCTGCACGCATGGTCGATGTCGTGGAACGCCCCGTCAGATGGCTGAAGGTGCTGGACCAGACCCGTTGCATCGGGTGCCATGCCTGCACCACGGCCTGCAAGAGCGAGAACGAGGTGCCGCTGGGTGTCACCCGCACCTACGTGAAGTCCGTCGACGTGGGGGAGTTCCCCCAGGTGCGACGGAACTTCCAGGTGACGCGGTGCAACCAGTGCACGGACGCACCGTGCGTGACCGCCTGTCCCACCGAGGCGATGTACAAGCGTCCCGACGGCATCGTCGACTTCGACAAGTCCATCTGCATCGGCTGCAAGGCGTGCATGGCCGCCTGCCCCTACGACGCGATCTTCATCAACCCCGAGGACCACTCGGCCGAGAAGTGCAACTTCTGCGCGCACCGCATCGACGGCGGGCTCGAGCCCGCCTGCGTCAGCGTGTGCCCTACCGAGGCCATCCTGGTCGGGGACATGAACGACCCGAACTCCAAGGTCGCCCAGGCGGTCAAGCGGCAGCCTGCTCTCGTGCGGCGACCCGAGAAGGAGACCGGTCCCGGGCTGTTCTACCTCGGTGCCCACCAGGCGACCCTCGACCCGCTCGGGTCCACGCGGCCCGAGGGCGGCCTCTACGCCTGGTCCACGCAGGGCCCGCCCGACCCGCAGCTGGTGCCGTCGGGCCACCCCGAGGGTGCCCGGTCCTCCGCCGCCGCCCTGCTGTCCTACGACATCCCGCACTACGCCCCGTGGGGATGGCGGGTGAGCCTCTACACCTGGACCAAGAGCATCGCGGCCGGTGCCTTCCTGGTGGCGGTGATGTTCGCCTTCACCGGGCTGATGACCTGGGACGACCCGGTCGTCCGGTACGTCGCGCCGGTGCTGGCGCTGGTGTTCCTCGCGATCACCGGCGTCCTGCTGATCTGGGACCTCAAGCATCCGTTCCGGTTCTGGCTGATCTTCACCCGTCACCAGTGGCGAAGCTGGCTGGTCAAGGGCTCGTTCATCATCGGCGCCTTCGGCGCGGCTGCGTCGGCCTCCCTGCTCGTCGGGGTGCTGGACCTGAGGACGCTCCAGCAGGTGATCGGCGTGATCGGTGCGGTGACCGGACTGGCGACCGCCGTCTACACCGCCTACCTCTTCGCCCAGGCCAAGGCCCGCGACCTGTGGCAGAGCCCGCTGCTCCCCGCTCACCTCGCGGTGCAGGCGGTGCTCGCCGGCGCCGCCTCGCTGCTGCCCTTCTCGCTGATGATGGGCGACGAGGGGTCGGTGCGGCCCCTGGAGGTCGTGCTGGCGGTCTCCGCCATCGCCCACCTGCTGCTGGTGTGGACCGAGACGACGCTGCCGCACGTCACCGCGCACGCGCGCCTGGCCGGTCACGAGATGACCAGCGGCAAGTTCGCGACCTTCTTCCGCGTGGGTGTGGTGGGTGTGCTGGTGTCGGCCGCCGCCCCCGTCATCGGTGTGGTCGCCGTCCCGTTCGCCCTGATCGGCCTGCTGGCGCACGAGCACGCCTACGTGCAGGCCGGCCAATCCGTCCCGCTGGCTTGAGAGGAAGACCATGTCGTCGAACAAGACCAAGCGCGTGTCCCTGACGGAGCGGGCGCGTCGCGTCTCCGCGGCCCGCAAGGACGTCGAGGCCCGTGGCGAGACGTTCTACCAGGGCGCGAGCGGGATCCACCTGGCCGCCTTCCCGCCCAAGGAGCGGTGGGACGACTGGGTGGACCTGGACTCCAGGGCCTGGCCGCGCCGCGAGGAGCACCACTACATGCTGGTGCCCACCACCTGCTTCAACTGCGAGTCGGCCTGCGGCCTGCTCGCCTACGTCGACCGCGAGGACCTCCACGTCCGCAAGTTCGAGGGCAACCCCGAGCACCCGGGCAGCCGTGGACGCAACTGTGCCAAGGGCCCGGCGACGATCAACCAGGTCACCGATCCCGACCGCATCCTCTACCCGCTGCGGCGGGTCGGGGAGCGCGGTGAGGGCGCGTGGGAACGGGTGTCGTGGGACGAGGTCCTCGACACGCTCGGTGAGCGACTGCGCAAGGCGATCATCGAAGAGCGGCAGAACGAGATCATGGTGCACATCGGCCGTCCCGGCGAGGACGGCTTCACCGAGCGGGTGCTCGCGAGCTGGGGCGTCGACGGCCACAACTCGCACACCAACGTCTGCTCGAGCGGTGGCCGCGCCGGCTACCAGTTCTGGATGGGTGCGGACCGGCCTAGCCCGGACCACGCCCACGCCAAGGTGATCTACCTGATCAGCTCACACCTCGAGACCGGCCACTACTTCAACCCGCACGCCCAGCGCATCACCGAGGCGCGTGCCAACGGCGCCAAGGTGATCGTGCTCGACACCCGCCTGTCCAACACCGCGACGCACGCCGACCACTGGCTCTCGCCGCAGCCCGGCAGCGAGGCCGCGATCAACCTCGCCATCGCCCAGCACCTCATCGCGACCGGTCGCTACGACCGTGAGTTCGTGCGCCAGTGGTGGAACTGGCAGGAGTACCTCGAGGAGTGCCGTCCCGACCTGCCGGCCACGTTCGAGTCGTTCGAGGCCGAGCTCGCGACGCTGTACGCCGAGTTCACCTTCGAGTACGCCGCCCAGGAGTCGGGCGTCGACGCGGCCACGATCGCCGAGGTCGCGGAGACGGTGGCCTCGGCAGGCACCCGCTTCTCGTCCCACATCTGGCGTTCGGCCGCCGCCGCGAACCTCGGCGGCTGGCAGATCACCCGCACCCTGGTGCTGATCTCGGCCCTGCTGGGCTCGATCGGGACCGAGGGCGGCCTGTTCGCCAACTCGTGGAACAAGTTCGTGCCGAAGCCGATCTACACCCCGCCGCACCCCGGGGTGTGGCAGCAGCTCACGTGGCCCACGGAGTTCCCGCTGGCGCAGAACGAGATGTCGTTCCTGCTGCCGCACTTCCTCAAGGAGGGGCGAGGCAAGCTCGACACCTACTTCATCCGGGTCTACAACCCCGTGTGGACCAACCCCGACGGCATGTCGTGGATGGAGGTGCTCACCGACGAGGAGAAGATCGGCTGCTTCGTCTCGCTCACCCCGACCTGGAACGAGTCCGCCTACCTCGCCGACTTCGTGCTGCCGATGGGCCACAGCTCCGAGCGGCACGACACCCACTCCTACGAGCAGTACGACGGCCAGTGGGTGGGCTTCCGGCAGCCGGTGCTGCGCGCCGCACGGGAGCGGTTGGGGGAGACCATCACCGACAGCCGCCAGGTCAACCCCGGCGAGGTCTGGGAGGAGAACGAGTTCTGGATCGAGCTGTCCTGGCGCATCGACCCCGACGGCAGTCTGGGGATCCGGCAGTACCACGAGTCCAAGGCGGAGCCGGGCACGAAGCTGTCGGTCGACGAGTACTACGGCTGGATGTTCGAGAACTCGGTCCCCGGTCTGCCCGAGAAGGCCGCGGCCGAGGGCCTGACGCCGCTGGAGTTCATGCGTCGCTACGGCGCGTTCGAGATCACCAAGGGGCAGGGCGCGGTCTACACCGCCGAGGTGGCCGAGGAGCAGCTGGCCGACCTCAACGTCACCCCGCAGGGCCGGGTCTTCACCGCCACGGAGAAGCCGCCGGTCCTGAACCTCGCGCCCGTCGGCGCCCCCGCGCCCGACGACGAGGGTCGTCGGCCGGTCGGAGTGATGGTCGACGGCGTCGTACGCACCGGCTTCCCCACCCCTTCGGGGAAGCTGGAGTTCTACTCCTCCACCCTCGCCGGTTGGGGATGGCCGGAGCAGGCGATCCCGGGCTACCTCAAGAGCCACGTGCACCCCGACGAGCTCGCCGAGGACCAGATGGTGCTGCTGTCCACCTTCCGGCTCCCGACCCAGATCCACACCCGCTCGGCCAACTCCAAGTGGCTCGACGAGCTGGCGCATACCAACCCGGTCTGGATCCACCCGCAGGACGCAGGTCGCTTGGGAGTCGAGCACACCGGTGACCTGGTGCGGGTGCAGTCCGACATCGGCTACTTCGTGGCCAAGGTCTGGATCACCGAGGGCATCCGCCCCGGCGTGGTCGCCTGCTCCCACCACATGGGTCGCTGGCGCCCGGAGAACCAGGGTGGAGGCGTCGGCGGCATGATGGCCACCGTCGACCTGCAGCGCGAGGGCAACGACTGGACGATGCGGCGCCTGCGCAACGTCGAACCGCACGAGTCGAGCGACCCGGACACCCAACGCATCTGGTGGAGCGACACCGGTGTGCACCAGAACCTCATCTTCCCGGTGCACCCCGACCCGATCTCCGGCATGCACTGTTGGCACCAGGCCGTGCGGGTCGTCAAGGCCGGTCCGGACGACCGCGCCGGCGACATCAGCGTGGACACCGGCAAGGCGACGGCGGTCTACGACGACTGGATGGCGCGCACCCGGCCGGCGGGACACATCTCGCCCGACGGGACGCGCCGCCCCAGCTGGCTGATGCGTCCGCTCAAGCCGAGTGCTGACACGTTCGCGCTCGACACGTGAGCAGCTCCACGATGACGCAGGTGCACGCGGACGAGCCGGCCGTCGAGGTGCGCGAGCGCTACGAGCTGCTGCGCGCCCTCGGCTCGGTGGTGCTGACGCCGCCGCCGGGCAACGAGCCGGTCTGGGACGCGCTCGGGTTGGTCCCGGCGACCGGCGCCGATCACACCGCGGTCTTCGTGCTCGGCCTGCCGCCGCACGCTGCCATCTACCTCGGGGACGAGGGCAAGCTGGGCGGCGAGGGACTGGACCGGGTCGGCGGGTTCTGGCGCGCCCTGGGCCTGAGTGCTCCGGAGGACGCCGACCACCTCGGCGCGCTGCTGATGCTCTACGCCGAGCTGGGGCTCGCCGAGTCACTGGCGACCAACGACCGCTCCGCCGAGCAGCTGCGCACCTCCCGACAGGCGCTGCTGCACGAGCACCTGTGGCCCTGGGTGCCGGCCTACCTCCGTGCCGTGGCCGACCTCCAGGTGCCCAGCCTCACCGAGTGGGCCGCGCTCACCCGGGCGGCCGTGCTCGAGGAGCACGAGCGGGCCACCCCCGCCCCCCTGCTCCCGCTCGCGCTGCGTGAGGCGCCCCGGCCACTGGCCGCGGACGACTCGGTCGACGACCTGCTCGACGCGCTGGTCGCGCCGGTCCGCTCGGGCGTGGTGCTCAGCCAGCGAGACCTCGAGGCCGGTGCTGCGGTCGTCGGGGTCGGCTTCCGACGGGGCGAACGCCGCTACGCGCTCAAGGCGATGCTGGAGCAGGACGCTCCGGCCACGCTGGCCTGGCTCGCCGATCGAGCGCGGTCCTGGGCCGAGATCCACCGAGAGCACGGCGCGGACGCGACCACCGACTGGTGGCGGGTTCGAGCCGAGTCGACTGCGACCGTGCTGGCCGCAGCCCTGGAGGGCGAGCAGTGAGACGACAGCGGGACCGAGACGCGATCGCCGATGCGGTGGGTCGGGTGCTGGACCCCGAGCTCGAGCGTCCGCTCGCCGAGCTCACGATGGTGCGTCGCGTGGACGTCACCCGGCACGGGGACGTCGAGGTGGGGATCGCCCTGACCACGGAGGCGTGCCCGATGCGTGAGCGGTTGGCGCGTGACGTCGCCACCGCCGTACGCACGGTGGTGGGGGACAGCGACGTCCGGGTCGACTTCTCGGTGCTGAGCGAGCGCGAGCGTCGCGACATGGCGGCCCGCTTCATGGTCGACGGTCACCAGCGCAGCGCCACGAACGCGAACGCCATCTACGCGGTCGCGAGCGGCAAGGGCGGGGTCGGCAAGTCCACCGTCGCGGCCAACCTCGCGGTCTCGCTGGCCGCCCAGGGCAAGTCGGTGGGGCTGCTGGACGCCGACGTGTGGGGCTACTCGGTGCCGCAGCTGTTCGGCGTGCACCACAGCCCGATCGCGCTGTACGAGACCATGCTGCCGGTGCAGGCGCACGGCGTCCGGCTGATGTCGCTGGGCTTCCTGGTCGAGGACGAGACTCCGATCGTGTGGCGCGGACCCATGCTGCACAAGGCGCTGACGCAGTTCATCCACGAGGTGCACTGGGGCGACCTCGACGTCTTGATCCTCGACCTTCCTCCGGGCACGGGCGACGTGACGCTCTCGGTCCTGGAGCTGCTCGAGGAGGCCTCCCTGCTGGTGGTCACCACCCCGCAGCCCGCCGCTCGCACCGTCGCGACCCGGGTGGGGTTGATGGCGCGGGACCTGAAGATGCCGGTGGCCGGCGTGGTGGAGAACATGTCGGCTGCGGTGTGCGACGCGTGTGGGACGCACAGCCCGCTCTTCGGCAGCGGCGGGGGCCAGCAGCTGGCCGCCGACCTGGACACCCCGTTGCTGGGGCAGGTGCCGCTGGACCTGGCGCTTCGCGAGGGCGGCGACCGGGGCGTCCCTGTCGTGGTCTCTGCGCCTGGCTCGCCGTCGGCGCTGGCGCTCGACCAGGTGGCCTCGCGGCTGCGCCCGGTGCGTCGCTCGCTGGTCGGCCGGTCGCTGTCCCTGACCCCGGTCTGAGGCGCTCAGGCGGGGCGTCGCGAGGCGTGCGGGAGCGTACGTCGCGACAGTCCGACGAACGCGCGGGCCGACCCGAGCAGGGGGCGCCCCGCGGGCCAGACCGCCTGCAGGGCGCGACGCAGGTCGAGCCCTTCGACCTGCACGGCGACCAGGTGGCCGAGCATGAGGTCGTCGGCGACCGCGAGGGAGCTGGCAACGGCTGGTGCGAGCCCGTTCTGGGCGGCCGCCTTGATGGCCGTGGTGGAGGTCAGCTCCAGCATCGGTGGTGCGAGCTCGACCTTGCCGAGGGCCTGGCGCACGGCGCGGTCCAACGTCCACCGGGTCCCTGAGCCCGGCTCACGCTGGATGAGCGGTGTCTCCGCGACGTCGCGGGCACTGACCCTTGCGCCCGGTCGTGCCCACGGGTGGTCCGGGGCCACGACGACGAGCAGCTCGTCACGTGCCACCGTCGTGGTGCGCAGACCGCTCGTGCGAGGCAGCCCCTCGACGTAGCCGAGGTCGGCCTTGCCCGACGTGACCCGGCGGGCCACCTCGGTCGAGTTCGCGAGCTCGAGGGCGATGACGAGCTCCGGGTCCTCGCGGTGCGCGGTCATCAGCCACGTGGGCATGAGGTACTCCGCGACCGTCATGCTCGCGACCACCCGGAGTCGGGCCTGCGCCTGCCCGCGCAGGGCCTCGACGCCGCGCTCGAACGCCGCCGCGGACTCCACGACGTCGCGCGCCCATTCCACGACGAGGCTGCCGGCCCCGGTCAGGGCGGACCCCTGCGCCGTACGCTCGATCAGGGCGACTCCGAGGAGCCGCTCCATGCGGCGGATGCGTGAGGCCACGGCGGGCTGGGTCACGCCGTGCTCCTGGGCCGCCCGTCCCAGGCTGCCGTGCCGTGCGACGCTGAGCAGCATGTCCATGGCCGCCAGGTCCGGGACGTGCGGCGAGAGGGGCATGGGGGCGACTCTAGGGGGCTCGGGAAGCGGGCTGGACCCCCGACTCTCGTCACGTTGCCGAGTTGGCCCGCCACCCGGGGACACCGTCCAGGGCGGATCCGCTTCCCAGCTGACTCTGGGTGACCACGGTCAGGGTGCCGTTGGTCTCCAGCACGACGGCCGCGACCAGCTCGAGCCCCCCGGGCCCCGAGCTGCGGACCGCTTGGTCCAGGCTCTGCTGTGAGATCCGTTCACGGCGCAGCGCGGCCACGTCCACCCGACCGTCGCGAACCAGGAGAGCGGGCTCGGACGTCAGTCCCCGGCGCGCCCACGTGAAGCGCACGGCCAGCCAGGCGGCCCCGAACTGCAGTGCGGCCAGCAGCGCGAGCGCCAGGGCGCCCTCGGTCCAGGCGACAGTGCTGCTGAGCGCCACCGTCGCCAAGGTCGAGCCCAGTGCCACGGTGACGATGAAGTCGAAGGCGTTCAGCTGCGCCAGGGTGCGCTTCCCGCTGACCCGCAGGACGGCGACGAGCCAGACGTAGGCCAGGGTGCCGACGACGAGGACTCTGACCAGACCGGAGATGTTGTCGAAGAACATGACGCGATCCTCCCAAACTCCCTTGTTCGCGACGCACGGTTAGGGTCGGCTCGATGACTGGGCTAATGACGGCCGGTGGCGTGGGCACTGCTCTCGGTCGTCGGCTTCGCTCTCGTCTACCTTCCCCGGATGCCGGAAGGCTTCACCTTCGGATCGTCCCTGGAGCCGACGACGTCGTCCGACGTCGACGCCGCGCTGTACCTCTCGGTCGTCGCGGTCGCCACGCTCGGGCTGGGCGACATCCTGCCGGCTACGGCGCCGCTCAGGTTGGTCGTCCCCCTCGAGGCGCTGGTGGGATTCCTGCTGCTCACGGCGGGCATCTCCTGGGTCCTGCAGCTGTACCCGGCGCTCATCCGGCGTCGTGCTCTGGCGCGCCGGCTGACCACGATGGCGCAGTGCGAGGCAGAGCAGGTGGTGGAGTCGGGCGAGCCCAGCGTGGCGGTGCAGTACCTCGAAGGCGTGCGAGCGGACCTGGCCACGTTCGAGATGGATCTCGTGCAGTACGCCGAGTCCTACTACTTCCGCGAGGTTCAGCAGGACGTCTCCCTGGCCGCTGCACTTCCCTACGTCATGGACCTGATCGCGGCGGGGGAGCGCTCGAGCGCGCCCGAGGTCCGGCAGGCGGCACGGATGCTCGAGGCGGCGCTCAAGGAGCTGTTGTCCTTGCTGCGCCGCGAGTTCCTCGGAGCGCGGGACGGCGCTGCGGCGACACTGACCGCCTTCGCCCACGATCACCGGCACGAGGGCCCGCGCTGAGTTGCCGTCAGGGCGACACTCAGCCCAGCCGGTCAAGGAAGAGAGCCAGCACGAGGCCCAGCGCGACAGCGGCGCCGGTCGAGTAGCCACTCTCCTTGAACGCCTTGGGGAAGACCTCGATGGCGAGCGAGCCGACCACGGCGCCGCCGGCGAAGCTGCGGATCAGTCCGAGACTCGCCTCGGAGGTGCCGCCCAGCAGCAGGTTCCCGGCCAGCGCCGCCGCGGTGAGCAGCGCGGCGGTCGCCGTCCACAACCCCAGCACCGCTCCTCGAGAGCGTCCGTTCGAGCTCATCTCCCGCGCACCCCCGGCGGCCTCGGGGAGGTTGGAGAGCAAGATGGACCCGGAGAGGGCAGCGGCGCCGAGCGGTCCGGTGCTGATCAGGGCCACCCCGAGTGCGAGGTTCTCCGGAATGCCGTCGAGGGTGATCGCGGCCAGCAGGCCGCCGCCGCTGTCGCCGCCGGCTCGTTGCTTGATGAGGTGGTCCAGCGCCGCGAAGACCACAGCGCCGGCCAGGACCAGCGCCGAGACGGCCCAGAACGGGGCGACCCGGGAGGCCGGCTCGATGAGCTCCAGGACCGCCGAGATCATCAGGGCTCCGCCTGCCAGCGCGACGATGAGCCCCTCGAGACGGTCGGGCAGGTTGCCGTAGATGCCCCAGGCTGCGCCCAGCACGAGGGAGCCGGAGACCACCGCGATGACGAGGAAGGTCAGCACGGTGACCCTTCCGCGCCTGGGCGGACGCTGGATCGCGCTACGCCGGTCTCGAGGTTCATCGGGTCCGTGTTACCCAGGAACGGCTTCCTCATCCCGGGGAACCTCGGGGCGAGCCGGCAGCTGATCGCCCTTCGGGACACCCGCATGGGGGCACGAGTAGCGGGTGGGTAACGTGGAACGCGGTCCGGACGGAGCCCACGTCCCCCGCGAAGGAGTCTCCGGTGACGTCACTGCTGTTCCTCGTTGCCGCCTCGCTCGGCGCCGTCCTGACACTTCGCGCCATCGCCCGTTGGACAGCTGTCTCCGCCATTCCCTTTGAGGTCGAGCCCTGGCTCTCGGGGCACCGTCCCACCGAGCACGCGCTGTCGAGGTACCACGCGCGGTGGTACACCGCCAGCGTGGTGTTCCTCGCCTTCGACGTCGAGATGCTGTTCATGTATCCCTGGGCGGTCGTCGTCGGTCACCTCGGACCAGGAGCCGTCGTCGAGATGTTCGGCTTCCTGCTGCTGCTGTTGCTGGCTGTCGGGTGGGCACGCCGTGAGGGGGCGTTCCGATGGGCCTGAGCGGTCTCCTGGACCGGGCGGCCGCCTCCCGGGTCCACGTCCTGGTCGCGGAGGCCCCGGGCGCCTTCCGGTCCCGGGTCGCCCTCGAGCGTGCCCTGCAAGGCAGGGGTGGGTGCACGGCGGAGTCGGTGGCCGATGCCGACGTCCTGGCGGTGGTGGGGGAGCCCGGGGCCGCTCTCGCCCAGGTGATCGAGCACGTCTGGGCGCAGATGTCGGAGCCACGGCTGCGCATCCACGTGCGCGCCGAGACCGAGGTGCACCGGCGTCTGGACGACGCGCGGGAGCAGCTCCGTCGCGACACCGGACGCCTGACCGCGCACGACGTACGCCGCGGCTTCACGCCCTCTGCGCACCACGACGATGGCGGGGACGACCACTCCGCGATGATGCCCGACGGGATCCCTCTGGCCGAGGGCGCCGAGGACCGTGACGGTCTGGAGATGGACGAGCTGCACCTGCCTCTCGGGCCGGTGCTGACGCACTGGTGCCCGGGGCTCGTCCTGCGCCTCACCCTCCGGGGAGACGTTGTCTCCGACGCGACGGTGGAGCAGCTCGCGGCCGGGCCTGGCACATCTACGGCACCCCCGACCGGAGGTGACCGGGCGGCCATGCTGCTTGACGCGGCCGGGTCGGTGCTGGCGCTGGCTGGTCTCACGTCCGAGGCGGCACGCACGTGGCGGCTGCGTGACCGGTGCCTGGATGGTGCGCGCGACGTGGGTCCCGACGTGGCACGACAGCGCGAGCGGGTCGGTCGGCTGCGCGTCCTCCGGTGGGTGCTCGGTGGACTGACGATCGCGGGCTCGCACGGCGGGTCCGAGCAGCTGCTCGAGCGACTGCTCGGCCTCTTCGAGCGCGCACGAGCTGAGCTCGACGGTCAGGGGTCGGTGCAGGTGTTACCAGGTGCCGCCGCGCTTCCCCGGCTCGTCCGCGGGATGGAGCTGGCGTCCCTGCGGCTGTGGCTGGCCGCGATGGCGCCGGACCTCGCCGAGACCACGTCGTCGAAGGTCGCCCATGACTGACTCGCTGCCCTGGGGCTACGCGGTGGCGGTGCTGCTGGGGCTGGGGACGGTCGCCCTGTCTGCGGCCACCCTGTCGGCCGCTCTGGAGTCACGTGCCGGGGGGATGTCCGCCCGGTCGGGACTGACGGCCCCGCTGCGCGAGACGGCTCGTCTGCTGCGCCAGCGCCCACGACGCACCGTGTCCGCGGACCGGCTGCTGTGGCGGTCCGCCTCGTCGGCCGTGATCCCACTGGCGGTCCTGATCGTGGCGTTCGTGCCGTTCGGCGCCCACGCGCTCGTCGACCACCCGCTCGGTGTGGTCTGGGTCAACGCCCTGGACGTGGTGGCCTGGGCGGTGATGTGGCTGCTCGGCTGGGGGGCGAACTCCCTGACGAGCCTGGTCGGCGGCTACCGGTTCCTGGCCCTCGCGCTGGGCTACGAGCTCCCCTTGATGTTCGCGCTCACCGCCCCGGTCATCGCGGCAGGAAGCCTGGACCTGGCCGAGATCTCCGCTGCGCAGGACGGTCTGTGGTTCGTGGTCTGGGCGCCGGTGGCCTTCGCGGCGTACTGCTGGGGTGTGCTGGGCTTCTCGGTCCGGCCCCCGATGGGACCGGGGGCGGGCACGGATGTCAACGGGGGCATCCTGTCGGAGCTGGCCGGTGTCGACCGGCTGCTGGTGCTGGCAGGTCGCTACGCCCTGCTGGTCGCGGGCGCTGCTGCAGCGGTGCCGCTGTTCCTCGGCGGCGGAGCCGGACCGCTGCTCCCCGGGTGGACGTGGGTGGTGGTCAAGACCCTGGTGCTGACGGGTCTGCTCGTACTCACCGGTCGCCGGCTGCCGACCCTGAGACCCGACAAGCTGCTCGAGCTCGGCTGGGTGGTCGTGCTGCCCCTCGTGGTGGCGCAGGACCTGGTCGTCTCCGTCATCGCCGTCGCCACCGACTGAGTCCGTCCGAGAGGAGATCCGATGAGCGACGTCTACGTCGACGTGGGGTTCTGGCTGTGCGCCGTCATCTCCGTCGTGACGGGCGGCCTGGTGTTCTACGTCGACTCGATGGCGCGAGCGACGTACGCCCTGGCGGTGTCCTTCGTCGCCGTCGGGGTGGCCCTGCTGCTGATGGGCCAGGCCTACATGGGCGTCATCGTGATCTTGATGATGGTCATGGAGATGGCGGTGATGGCCGTCTACATGGTCATGTTCATGGGGATGAACCCGGCGTTGATGCCGATGAGCATGGTCCACTCGCACCGTTCGTCGATCGTGGCCGCGGTCGGGACCTTCCTCGTCCTGGGGGCCGGCTCCGTGCTGGTCCCGTGGCCCACCCGGCGCGGCGCACCCACGGGGGATGTCACGACGGCGCTGGGGGAGGCGATCATGGAGTCGCACATGGTCGTGATGATCTCGATGGGCCCGGTCATGGTCGCCACGATCGTGGCCGGAGTCGCGTTGTCCTCGCACCGCACCCGCTACGACCGGCTCGGTGACGACCTCGATCGTCGTCCGGCCGCGGATCCCCAGCCGGGGGGTGTGGGTCGATGACGCTGGAGACCGTGCTGCTGGTGGCCTCGGCCCTGATCGCGGTCGGGGTGTACGGCGCCCTGTCGCAGCAGGTGGTCGTGATGGTGATGATGGGCCTGGAGCTGATGATCAACGGCGTCATTCTCGCCGCGGGCGGGCTGTGGTGGTTCCTGGCACCGGACCCGTCCGGGCAGGTGCTGCTGCTGGTGGTGATCGCGGCGATGACGGTGGAGATGGCGATGGGGTTCGCCATCGCCACGCTGCTGCACCGACAGTCCGGGCACGACATGACGGACATGGCCGCGGGGCTGCACGGCTGATGCTCGACCTCACTCTCGTCCTCCTCGTCACGCTGCCGGCGATCGTCGGCGCCCTCCTGGTGCTGGCCGGCTCCCGGTGGGACCGGTTCGGCGCACCGGCCGGGGTCACGGTCGCCGTGCTGGTGGCGATGGCGTCCTTCGCGGTCTCCTTCCCCGCGGTGTCCCGGCCCGCGGTGGCGACGCCGTTCATGGCCGGTGCCGAGCTGGGCCTTGCCGTGGACGGCCTGGTGGCACTGGTGCTCCCCACCGTCGCCGTCGTGGCAGCGCTGGTGCTGCTGTCCGCCACGGGCAGCCTCGAGCTTCGCTCTGCGCGGTTCCACGGCCTGATGCTGCTGTTCGTGGCGGCCGCTCTGATGACCGTGCTGGCCACGACGCTGCCCACGCTGCTGATGGCCTGGGAGGTGATGGGAGCGACGTCGTTCGCGCTGATCGGCTACCACTGGCGCGACCGGGAGGCGGTCAGCTCGGGGACGACGGCCTTCCTGACCACCCGTGCGGCCGATCTGGGTCTCTACGTGGCCGGCGGGGCCGCGCTGGCCGGAGGAGCGGGCCTCGGGCTGCGCTCCCTGTCGGAGACGTCCGGTGGGTGGCTCGACATCGTGGCCGCCGGGCTGGTGGTGGCCGCCCTGGGCAAGGCGGCCCAGGTCCCGTTCTCGTTCTGGCTCGCGCGCGCCATGCACGGTCCCAGTCCGGTCAGTGCGCTGCTCCACTCCGCCGCCATGGTCGCGATGGGGGGATACCTCCTGCTGCGCGTGGCTCCGACCCTGGCCGCCACCGGCTGGGCCGACACCGCGGCGGCCTGGGCGGGCGTCCTCACCGCCGTACTCCTCGGGGTCGTCGCGCTTGCCCAGCGGGACCTCAAGCAGCTGCTGGCCGCCTCGACCGCGGCCCAGCTCGGCTTCGTCGTGCTCGCAGCCGGGGTCGGTGCGACCGCCGGCGGCGCCACGCACCTGGTCGCGCACGCGGCGGTCAAGGCCGGGCTGTTCCTGGCGGCCGGGATCTGGCTGGAGGCGCTCGGCACCAAGCGGCTGGCCGCCCTCACCGGCGCAGCTCGGCTCTGGCCGGTCGTGGGTGCGTGTGCGGCAGCGGCCCTGCTCTCCCTGGCAGGTCTGCCGCCGTTGGCGTTGTGGGCGACCAAGGACACCGTGCTGGCCGCGGCGGCGGAACAGTCAGCCGGGCTCTACGTGGCGGGCCTGCTGGGGGCAGCACTCTCCGCGGCCTACGCCACCAAGGCGCTCGTGGTCCTGACGCGACCCCTTCCCGAGCAGCCCCGGTCGAGGTGGGACGACGAGCGTGCGGGTGTGCGCGAGGTGCCGGCGGCGGCGTGGCTCCCGCTCCTCCCGCTGGCGGTGGGGGCCCTGGCTCTGGGTGCGCTCGCGCTGCCGCTGTTCCCGCGCGTGCACCGTCTCGTGGGAGGGGTCGCCCCCGAGCCAGGCGTCGTGGAGCTTGTCGCATCCGCGGTGCTGGCCGTCACCGTGGCCGTCGCGACGGCAGTGCTGATGTCCCGACCCCGGACCCGGAGCGCGACCTGGCCCGCTGTGCTGGAGGAATGGCTGTTCCTCGAGCGCCTCGCTCACCGTCTCGTGGTCCGGCCCGTCGAGGCGCTCGCCCGACGGCTCGCTCAGCTCGACGACACCGTCCTGGACCGCGGCGTCGAGGCATCCGCGCGCAGCACGCTGCGGCTGACCCGCGCAGCGGCCCTCGCCGACGACCGGGTCATCGACGGCGGCGTGAGCGCGGTCGTGTCCGGCGTACGACGCCTCGGCGGCGCGGCGCGGACCCCGCAGACCGGGCAGCTCCACCAGTACTACCTCCAGGCGCTGGCCGTGCTGGCCGTCGTCCTCCTCGTCCTCGTCCTCGTGAGGTGAACGTGCTCTCCGTCCTGGTCTTCCTCCCGCTCGTGGCTGCCGCAGTGCTGCTGATCCCCGGGGTCGGCGACCGCGTCGCCCGGGGCGCGTTCGTCGTCGTCACCGCGACCGAGGTCGCACTCGCCTCGCTCGTGTGGGCGACCTACCGGACCCCTGCGCCGGGGACGCTGGCGCTGGAGGAGCAGGCCCGCTGGATCCCGGGGGTGGGGGCGAGCTACCACGTGGGGGTCGACGGTCTGTCCCTGCCGCTCGTGATGATGACGACGCTGGTGTTCCTGGCCTGTGCGGCCTTCGCGGTGCGGGAGGAGCAGCGGCCGCGGCTGCAGGCAGCACTGTTCCTGTTCCTCGAGTCGGTGTGCCTGGGGCTGTTCGTCTCGGCGGACCTGATCTTGTTCTTCGTCTTCTTCGACCTCTCGATCGTGGCCATGTACTTCTCCATCAGCGTGTGGGGACACGGAAGTGCCGCTCGGTCGGCGCTGAAGTTCTTCCTCTACACCTTCTTGGGGTCGCTGGCACTCCTGCTGGGCTTCATCGGCCTGTACGTCGCCTCGGCGCCGCACACCTTCGACATGGTCGAGCTCACCGCCGACCCGCCGCTCCAGGGCCACGGTCTGGCCGGGGGACTGGTCATGGCCGCCCTGCTGCTGGGTCTGGCCGTGAAGACGCCGACCTTCCCCTTCCACACCTGGCTCCCCCCGGCTCACAGCGACGCTCCGGCGATCGGTTCCGCCGTCCTGGCGGGGGTGCTGCTGAAGATGGGGACCTACGGCTTCGTCCGGATCGCGATGCCGATGCTTCCCGACGCCTGGCGGGCCTGGGCCTGGGTCATCATCGCGGTCGGAATCGTCTCGGTGCTCTGGGGCGCCCTCGTGGCCTTTGCGCAGACCGACCTGAAACGCATGGTCGCCTACACCTCGGTCAACCACATGGGCTACGTCGTCCTCGCTGTGGGCGCCGCGGGGGTGCTGGCGGACGGCGCGGACGAGGCCCGCCGGGTCGCGGTCGCCGGCGCCGTCACCCAGATGGTCAGCCACGGAGTGCTCACCGCTGCACTGTTCCTGCTCGCTGGCAGCATGTACGAGCGCACCGGCACCTACGACCTCGACGGCTACGGGGGCCTCGCCGGCGTGGCCCCCCGCTACGCCACTCTGTTCACCGTGGCGGCGTTCGGGTCGCTGGGTCTGCCGGCACTGTCCGGGTTCATCGCCGAGTTCCAGATCTTCGCCGGCAGCATCGCCACCGCGCCCGTCAGTGCGGTGGCCGTGCTCGGCATCCTGGTCACCGCGGGCCTCTTCCTGCGAGCGCTGCAGCGCGTGTTCACCGGTCCGACCGCAGGACTGTCCGTGGGATTCGCCGACGTGACACCGCGCGAGTGGGTGCCGGTCGCGTTGCTGCTGGCCGCGTCGGTGTTCATCGGGGTGCTGCCCCGGGACCTGCTCGACGTCATCGAGCCCGGAGCCGCCGCACTCGCCGACCTCGTGGGGCGGTGAGCGTGCGTGATGGGTGCTGACCTCGTGACGCTGCTGCCCGAGACGCTGTTGTTCCTCGGGGGGATGGTCACGCTCGTCGGTGGGTCGTTCACCCCGCGGACCCGGCAGTGGCGGATGCGTGTCGTGGCGAGCGCCGCCACCGCGGCCAGCCTCGCCGCTGGCCTGGGGGCCTGGTCCCGGGATCCGGCGACCGCCTTCTCCGACACGTTCGTGGTCGATGCCTCGACCGGGGCGGCTCGCGCCGCGGTGACCGTGTCGCTCCTGCTCGTCCTGCTGATGGCCGCGGGAGACGTGCGCGACCATCCCCGGGAGAGCGAGACCTACAGCCTGCTCCTCTTCGGTGCGGCCGGCGCCCTGCTGCTCGCCGCCTCCACGGACCTCGCTGTGCTGGTCGTGGCCTTCCTGCTCTCGAGCATCCCGCTCTACGGCCTCGTCGGCATCCTCGCGCGTCCGGACTCACCCGAGGCGGCCCTGAAGACCTACCTGTTCGGAGCCCTGTTCGGGATCGTGCTGATGCTGGGGGCCGTCCTGCTCTACGGCCTGGCCGGTCGAGCCGGGTACTCCGCGCTCGAGGCCCGGCTGCCGGCGGCGCCGACCGCCGCCGTTTCGGCTGGGGGAGTCCTGGTGCTGGTCGGTCTGCTGTTCAAGGCCGGCGGGGTCCCCGGCCACTTCTGGGTCCCCGATGCCACCGAGGGCGCGTCCACGACAGCCGCGGCCTTCCTGACCACCATCCCCAAGATCGGGGCGCTGGTCGCGATCACGCGGCTTGTCGCCGTACTCCCCGGGGAGCTGCGGTGGGCGACGGTGCTGGGGGTGCTCGCCGTCGCCAGCATGACCCTCGGCAACCTCGCGGCGCTGGGTCAGAGCGACGTACGGCGGCTGCTGGGCTGGTCGACCGTCAGCCAGGTGGGCTACCTGCTCGCGGCGGCGGCCGTGACCACGCTCAGTGAGCAGGCGCAGCCCGCCCTGCTCTTCTTCCTGACCGGGTATGCCCTGACGAACCTGACGGCCTTCGCGCTCGTCGCTGCCGAGCCCGACCGCCGCTCGCTCGAGCAGTGGACGGGCCTCGCCGCCACAAGGCCCGGTCTCACCGTGGCCCTCGTGGTGGCCCTGCTCGGGCTCGTCGGGACGCCGCCGACAGCGGTGTTCGTCGGCAAGGTGACCACGATGGCGGCGACCTGGGACGCCGGGCTGGGCTGGCTGGCGGTGGCGGTCGCGGTGAACACGGTGGTCAGCCTGTTCTACTACCTGCGGTGGATCCGGGCCGCCCTGCGCCCCGCAGATCCGGCGGCACCCCCGGTCGCCTCTCCGCCGGGAGAGCGGCACGTCTGGGGCGCTCGCTGGGCCGCGGCGGTCGCGGCGACCGCCACCGTGGTGCTGGGGGTGACGGCCGGACCGGCCTGGTTCATCCTCGCCTGAGGCACGCGGGGCAAACGGCCGTGTCGAGGCCCCGGGGCGGGTCAGCCCAGGAAGATGCCGGTGAGCTTGCGCCCGGGCTGTTCGGGCGACGCGGCGGTCTCCTCGGCCACGAACTCGCGCATCAGGTCGATCGCCGCGAGGATCTTGCGGCTGCGCAGCGAGTAGAACACGCTCGTCCCGGCCCGTCGCGTCGTCACGATGCCGCGTTCGCGCAGGACGGCCAGGTGCTGGCTGGCGTTGGACTGGCTCACGCCGAGGGTGCCGGCGATCTCGCCGACGCTGAGCTCGCCGTCGCGGAGCACGCTGATGATCAACAGGCGCTTGGGGTCGGAGATGGCCTTGCAGACCCGCTCGTGCAGCTCGTGCAGCTCGGCTTCCAGTGCTTCGTCCACGGCGTCTCCTGCCCCCTCGTGCGTGGTCGGACGCGAGATCCGTCGTCCGACGGCTCGCGTTCGGCGACGAGTTTAGCCTGAGACCAGACTGAGCCAGATCGCCATGACCGCGAGCAGCGACACCGTGCCGGCCAGGAGGACCAGGAGCCGGCCCTGTCCCGGGTCGCGACCGGCCACGATCCGCGACACCGTGCGCTCGTAGCGGCGCTCGCCGAGCAGGAGCAGAGCGGTCGCCATGGCCAGCCCGAACAGGCCCGGCAGCGCCGCGAGGAGTCGGCCCCCGGTCTCGTGCAGGAGGAGCGCCGAGATGCCGGCGAGCCCGAGGGCGGTGCGCTGCCAGGCCATGGCGGTGCGCTCGGCCTGCAGCCCGGCATCGTGCGACGGTCCCTCGCGATCGCGTTCGGCGAGCCAGCGCGGCAGCACGGTCAGTCGACCAGGTCGGCGACGACCAGGGCCAGCGCCGTCACGGAGGCGAGCACCAGGGCCCAGGCCACGAGCCGAGGCACGAACGACCGGGGGAGCCGGCGTCCGAACCGCATCGCCTCCTCGTTGCGCTGCCAGTCGCGGTAGGCCATCGCGGACAGGAACCCACCCAACCCGATGAGCAGGAACCCCAGCGCGTGCCGGATCAGCGTCAGGCCGGGCACGAACCGGATCACCGCCACTCCGGCGGCGATCAGCGCCAGGGAGGTGCGCACCCAGGCCAGGAAGGTCCGCTCGTTGGCCAGCGTGAAGCGGTAGTCGGGGTCCTCGCCCCGGTCCGACCCGTGCTCCGGCGCTGCGGACTCGGATGCCATGGGCGACCTCTCTGCTCGGTCAGGTCAGCGAGGTGGAGGCGGCGCACTGGTTGCGCCCCACGTCGAGCACCGACAGCTCGTCCTCGGGCGGGCGGAGCTGCCCGGCGTTGACCAACCTAATGGTGTCGTAGGTCTCGGGTGCCTCGGGGAGGGTGCCGACGATCTCCTCGACGAAGCGCTCGATGGCCCGCTCGTTGAGCAGGGTGGCCTCGAAGACCTGGCGGAGCGTCGTCGTGACCGCCCCGGCGTCGTTGTACTCCTCGGGGCTCGACCAGTGCGCCGGCGCGATGACCGTGGCGGGGTCGAGCGGCTCCAGCCGCTCGTGCACGCTGCGGAACAGCGAACGGGCCAGGTCCTCCGCCTGTCCGGTGAGGTCCGGCCGGCCGAGACCGCGCACGAAGATGGTGTCGCCGACCAGCATCAGATGCTCGCTGACCAGCAGGGCCGTGGTCCCCGGCGTGTGGCCCGGAAGGTGCATGGTCAGGGCCCGCACGACGCTGTCCCCGCCGAGCGACAGCTCCTCGCCGTCGGTGAGGGGCCGGTTGGGGAAGGGGATCTCCTCCGAGCTGTCCTCCGGCGGCAGGTGGTACTCGACGCCGAGGCTCTCGGCCAGGCCGGGTCCACCGCTGATGTGGTCGGCGTGGACGTGGGTGTCGATGACGTGGGTGATCGTCATCGCGTGCTCGCGCGCGAGATCGAGGTACGGCGTGTGGTGACGCGCCGGGTCGACCACGATGCAGTTCTCCCCGGGGACGCCGATCACGTAGGACAGGCAGCCCTTGGCCGGGCGCTGGAGCTGCCAGGCGCGAGCGGGCGCGGGGATGTCGTCGAGCTCGACCGGTACGAGAAGGCTGACCCACGCCTCCATGCCCCCGGCCAGCGACTTGGTCTCCTTGCCGAGGGAGCTGAACTCCTCCACCACGAGGGCGGATCCGTTGCCGTGCCCGCAGACGACCACCGCGCCGTCCTGGGTGTCCGAGGCGAAGCGATCGGGCTCCTCGAGGAGCTCGTAGACCGGGACGTGGCGGGTGGGCACCTCCTGACGTCCCTCGAGCTTCTGGGCGGCGAACTCCTCGGAGTTGCGGACGTCGAGGATCTCGGGGATCCGTCCCCGCAGGATCTCCTCGTGGAGCTCTGCGGCTGAGATCGTCCTGGATTCCATGGTGTTCGTCCTTCCCGCGTCCGAGACCTGCGGACACGCGTTCGTGTGCACGAGGGGACTGGCGCAATGTCCGGACAACGTGCCGACGTAGGTCTTGTTGCATGCGCCATCACGAATGTAATGTGACGGGCAGCACAGTGCAATCCCTGACGACGTTCCGGAGGATCCGTGATGACCGACGTGGCACCCGATGAGGAAACTCCCGAGAGCATGACGATCGTCGCCTGGAGCGGCGACCTCGACAAGATCTGGCCGACCCTGATCCTGGGGTCGACCGGTGCGGCCTACGGCATGAAGACCACCATCTTCTTCACGTTCTGGGGCCTCTTCCCGCTGGTCCGCGACGACGTGCGGATCACCGGCACCAACGCCATGACCAAAGCCCTGGCCGGGATGAACCCCCCCGGGGTGAGCCACATGAAGCTCTCCAAGCTCAACATGGGCGGCGCCGGCTCCTGGATGATGAAGAAGCTGGCCCGGGACAACAAGGTCGCCAGCCCCAAGGAGCTGCTCGAGATGTGCGCGGAGCTCGGCGTCAACCTCTGGCCCTGCGAGATGACCATGGAGCTGATGGGCCTGCGCCGCGACCAGCTCATCGAGGGCGCGGGAGACCCCGTGGGCGCCGCGAGCGCGCTCTCCGCGATGAGCCGCTCCCAGATCAACCTGTTCATCTGACCACCACCCGGCCGCTGGCCGGACCGAATCCCCGGCCGCTGGCCGGACCGAATGGAGAACTCCCATGGACCACAACGTCGACGCAACCGCGGACGCGAAGGGCCAGAAGTGCCCGATGCCGGTGCTGCTCGCCTCGCGCCACATGAAGGGGCTGAGCTCCGGACAGGTGCTGCTGGTCGAGGCGACGGATGGCGGCTCGCAGAGCGACATCCCATCCTGGGCCAAGGACACCGGCAACGAGCTGATCGACACCTCGACGGACGGCGACGTCTACCGCTACCTGATCCGCAAGAGCTGACCCTCCGCAGTCGGGTTCGCCGGGCGACCGGCGAACCCGACTGCGGTTGGCATCCGCGAGCTCCGGCCGGTCAGTCCTCGGTCGTCGTCAGTCCGAGCTCCACGGCCCGGTCGAACTCGTCGTCGATGAGGACCACGTCGTGGCCCTCGCGCGCCAGCAGACTGGCGCAGATCGCCGAGCGGTACCCGCTGGCGCAGTGCACCCAGAGCCTCCCCGAGGGCACCTCGTCCAGCCGTTCCAGGAGTTCCTGGATCGGGATGTGGCTCGAACCCGGGATCTTGCCGGCCGCGCGCTCGTCGTCGCGACGGACATCCAGGACCGTCGGGGGCTCCTGTCCGTCGGTGCCCTCCTCGGACTCCTTCTTGAGGTCCTCGAAGCTCACCACGGGGTAGTCGGCCAGCTCGTCGTCCGGGACCAGGGAGCCGACGTCTCCGGCGGCCGCTCCCGCGGGCCGGTCGATGCCGATGCGCACCATCTCGCGCTGCGCGTCGGCGACCTGCTCCGGGGACTCCCCGATCAGCGTCACGTCGGTGCCCCACGGCATCAGCCAGCCGAGGTAGGTGGCGAACTGTCCGCCGAGGTCGATGCTGATGCTGCCGCGCAGGTGCCCGGCGGGGTAGACCTTGCGATCACGCAGGTCCACCACCCACTCGCCGGCGTCCACCCGGGCGCGCAGCTCGGCGGCGTCCACGCTCTGCGGCGGGCTCAGGTCGATGGGGCCCGGCCCCGCACTGTTGAGCTCGCCCATGTGCGCGTAGTAGGTGGGGTAGGCGGTGAGGTTCTCCACCAGCTTGGCCACGAAGGCGTCCTCGTCGTCCTCGGTGAGCGCGTCGTTGCGCTTGCGCTCCTCGCCGATCGTCGAGGAGTCGCCGCCGGCGGCCGACCCGGACGAGCAGAAGCTGCCGAACCCGTGCGTCGGGTAGACGTCGGTGTCCTCGGGCAGCAACGAGACCAGCTTGCGAGCGGAGCGGAACTGCGCCCGGGTGAGGTCGTCGGTGTGCTCCTCGCCGAGCAGGTCGGTGCGTCCCACGCTTCCGAACAGCAGCGAACCACCCGTGAAGACGGCCCTGTTGTCGCCGTCGTCGGCGTCGTCGCGGTGCGAGACCGCGTAGGACAGGTGCGTGTGCGTGTGGCCGGGGGTCGCGATGACGCGCACCTCGAGCGGGCCGAAGGACAGCACGTCCCCGTCCGAGACGGGGCGACGGTCGAAGCCGACCTCGTCGTCGGCGCAGACCAGGTAGTCGGCACCGGACTGGCGAGCGAGCTCCAGACCGCCGGTCAGGTAGTCGTTGTGGATGTGGGTCTCGGCCACCGCAGCCAGGCTCAACCCCTGCTCGGCGAGGATCGACTCGACGCGGTCGATGTCGCGCTGGGGGTCGATCACCACGGCGGTGCTGCCATCGTGGACGACGTAGCTGCGGTCTCCCAGCTCGCTGGTGTCAATGACCTCGACGTTGAGCATGCGCATGCACCCTTTCGCGATATGACCGGACATTTAGAGCACCGTAGGACGTGGGACCCGGACGCCACAAGGGCCGGTGGTGGCACACTCGGTGCGTGGCCCTCCCAACGTCTCGCTTCGCTGATGTGACCCCCGCCGGCGTGCTGGGCACCGCCGGTCGCTATCCGGTCGACTCGCCCCAGGTCCTGCCGCTGACCCTGGCCGGCAGAGCACTCGCCTCGCCCGGCCCGTTGCGGATCTACACGTGCGGCATCACCCCGTACGACGTCACGCACCTGGGTCACGCATCGACGTTCGTCTGGGCCGACCTGATCGCGTCGCTCGCGCACGCGACCGGGGTCGAGGCGCTCACCTGCCGCAACGTGACGGACGTGGACGACGTGCTCACGGCGGCAGCGCGGGGACGCGGGCGGCACTACGACGACTTCGCGCTGACCCAGGAGTTCCTCTTCGAGCGCGACCTGCGGGCGCTCTCGTCCGCGCCGCCGGACCTCAACCCCCATGCCCGGGCCTTCATCCGACCGGTGCAGCGGCTGGCGACCGCCCTGCTCAACGCCGGCGCGGCCTACGAGCGCGACGGCTACGTCTTCTTCCGCGGCGCGCACGTCCCCGCCACTGCCGGTCTGCCCGACGACGAGGCCCTGACGGCGTCGCACGCGTTCGGCGACCAGGAGGATGTGACCGGGCGGGACTCCGCCTTCGACGTGCCGGTCTGGCGCCCGTCCCAGGAGGACGATCCTGCGTGGCCGAGTCCCTGGGGGTGGGGCCGACCCGGGTGGCACGCGGAGTGCGCCGCGATGGCGATGGCGTGCCTGGGGAACTCGATCGACGTGCTCGTCGGAGGCGCGGACCTGGCCTTCCCGCACCACGCCTACCAGGCCGCGATGGTCGAGGCGGCCACCGGAGTCGGTCCGTTCGCGCGCGCTGTCGTGCACGTCGGCGAGGTGCGGCTGGCGGGGGAGAAGATGGCGAAGTCGACCGGCAACCTCGTCCTGATCGGCGACGTGCTGCGCAGCCACAGCGCCCCGGCCGTCCGGCTCGCGCTGCTCAACCGGGTGTGGCACGAGCCGTGGGAGTGCGCGGACTCCGAGTTCGAGACAGCCGCCGCGCTGCTCGAGGAGCTGCACGCCGCTGCCGGTCGTCCCGGTGGCAGAGCCGATGCGCGCTCCGACGTGCTCCAGTTGCTGGTCACCGACCTGAACGTCCCCGACGCCGTACGGCTGGCGCTCGCCGAGGGGGGCGGCGCCGCCCGCTTCCTGGTCGACGCGCTCAAGCTGCGGGACGCGCCCCTGCCATGAGCGGGCTCGCCACCAGATGACCAGCTCCCGTTGGCGCACCGACGTCACCGGTCCCCGCACCGTGGACCGGGCTCTCCCGGCGCCGCTGTGGGAGCAGGTGCACGCCGACCTCGTCCGCCGGGTGCGCGACGGCGAGTTCACCGACGCGTTCCCAGGGGAGCTCACGCTCGTCGGTGAGTACGCCGTGAGTCGGCACACGGTGCGTGAGGCGCTCCGGCGGCTCCGCGAGGCCGGCGTGGTGTCCGGAGAGCGGGGACGCACCTCGCGCCTGACGGGCCCGGCCGAGATCGACCAGGAGATGGGCACGCTCTACAGCCTTTTCTCCGCCGTGGGCGAAGCCGGTCAGACCCAGCGCAGCATCGTGCGCCGGCGCGACATCCGCGCCGACGGCGTGGTGGCCGAGCGACTGTCGCTCGAGGCGTCGGTGCCGCTGTTCTACCTCGAGCGGCTGCGGCTGGCCAGCGACCGTCCGCTGGCCCTCGATCGCGTGTGGATGCCCGCGGAGGTCGCCGCACCCCTGCTCGAGGTCGACTTCACCGAGACCGCGTTGTACACCGAGCTGCGCGCCCGGTGCGGCGTCACGCTCACGGGCGGCAGCGAGCACCTGCGGGCCGTCGTACCGACGCGCGCCGAGCTGGCCATGCTGGAGATGGCACCGAACGTCGCCGCCCTGGCCATCGAGCGAATCGGGTTCGACGGGGGTCGACCCCTGGAGTGGCGCCACACCCTCGTCCGCGGCGACCGGTTCGCGGTCAGCTCGGAGTTCAGGCGTCCGTCCGGCCCCCGACAGCCCTGCGACGCGTAGGACTGTCTTGCTCATCGGCCGGCTGCTCGTCGGCCGGCTGCTCTCGGTCCGGGGCTCGCCGTTGGGGAGCGCGACGTGGCACGGGGAGAAGATCCTGGCCGTGCAGCTGCGGCAGATCTCGGAGTCGAGCCGTGGATAGATCGAGTCGATCGGGTGGGACTTGGTCGGGAAGATGTTCTCCTGCCCGATCTCGTCGAGGTAGGGACCCTGCTGGAGGGCCTCCTGCACTCCCGTCTGGACCCGGTAGAGGTACAGCCCGCCACCCAGGTTGCGGCGGCGCCTCGCCTCCTGCACGAGCAGCTCGGCTCCCGCGATGTCGACGAAGTTCATCCCCCGGGCGGCCAGCAGCACGTGCCGCTGCTCGGGTGCCCGCTCGTCGATCTTGTGCAGCTCGCCCTGGACGTGGTTGACCGCCCCGAAGAACAGCGAGCCGTGGATGCGCACCATCTTGTACTGCGGGCACTCCTGGCGTCCCTCGGCCGAGACGAAGTAGTAGCTGTCAGGATCCGGGTCCGGTACGACGGGGGCCATCTCGGGGCGGGAGGTCCTCGAGAGGTAGAGCAGCAAGGAGAGCAGGATGCCGAAGACGATCCCCTTCTCGAGGTCGATCAGCGTGCCGACGAAGGTCACCAGCAGCACGGCGGTCTCCTGCTTGCTCGCCCGGAGGATCGACCTGATGTGGTGGAAGTCGATCAGGCCGAAGGCCACCAGGACGAGCAGGCCGGCCATCGCGGCGGTGGGCAGGTAGGCCGCCAGGGGTGAGATGGCGGCCAGGATCAGCACCAGGAACACGGAGGCGTACACCGCCGCGAGCGGGGTGCGTGCGCCGGCCGCGTGGTTGACCCCGCTGCGGTTGAACGACCCGCTGACCGCATAGCTGGAGAAGAAGCTGCCGACGAGGTTGCCCAGACCCTGCCCGATGAACTCCTGGTTCCCGTCGATGCGCTGCTCGGACTTGACCGCGATCGCGCGGGAGATCGACACCGCCTCGGTGAGGCCGAGCATCGTGACGACCAGGGCCGGGAAGACGACCTGGCCCAGGGCGCTCGGCGAGAGGTCCGGCATGCTGATCGGCGGCAGACCGGCCGACAGTGCACCGACGGTGGTGATGCCGGTGACGTCGCTGCCGCCGGCGAACCGGTCCAGCAGCACGGCGGTGAGACTGCCGACCACGAGCGCCACGATCATGTGCAGCCGGGGCAGCAGCCGGCGTAGGACGATTCCGGTGACCAGCGTCGCCACGGCCACCGAGACGACGTACAGGTTGGTGTCGCTCAGCCGCGAGGAGGCTTGGTAGACCACCTCGTGGAAGGCGAGACCGCGCTCGAGGTCCAAACCGAGGAAGCTCTTGACCTGGCTGGTGACGATCAGCACAGCCGCGCCGGCGGTGAAGCCGATCACGACCGTGTGCGAGATGAAGTTGACCAGGGCGCCCATGCGGGCCAGACCCATCACGAGCTGGAAGAGCCCGGTCACCAGCGTCAGGGTGAGGACCAGCCTGATGTAGTCGTCCGAACCCGGGTCCGCCAAGGGGGAGACCGAGGCGAAGACGACGATCGAGATCGCCGTGGTCGGTCCGGTGACCAGGTGCCAGCTCGAGCCGAAGAGCGCGGCGATGACGGCCGGCACCATGGCGGCGTACAGGCCGTACTCCGGCGGGAGGCCGGCGATGGTCGCGAACGCCACTCCCTGAGGGAGGACGATCAACGCGCCGGTCACCCCGGCCATCAGGTCGGACCGGGTGCTGTGCCGGTCCACGCGCGACCGCCAGCGCAGGAACGGCAGCAGCCGGGCCGCTCGGGTTCCGGCGTCGGTCGTCGTCAAGCCTGGCCTCCCGGGCATCCCCACTCCTGGCACCGTCGGGGACAGCATATGCGCGAAGACGCATCTTCGGAGGTGGTTGGCGTCGGCAGGTCGACGGCACCGGAGAGGTTGACCGATCGGGCCGCCCGCGACTGCCCATGGAGAACTGTCGCTGCCCCTGGGAAGTTCACCGTGGGCAGCGAAAGATTCGCTGCATCCCCTGGTAATCGGTCAGGGGAGGCAGCTGGGGTCGCGACCTAGACTGAGGACGATGAGCAGCGAGCGACCACGGGAGACCACGACGCGCCACGCGTTGCGGGTCAGTGGCGTGCTCCTCCTTCTCGCAGGGCTCGTCGCGATGCACGGTCTGGTCGGCCACGGTTCCGCGAGCATGAGCACCATGTCGCACACGGCGGCCGCCGCGGCGTCTTCCGGCGACCACGCCGCGATGACCGCGGTCGCCGCGCCCGTCGTGGTGGTGGCCTCGCCAGGGACCCCCGCCCTGACTGCCGTCAGGGACGGCGCGGCGGGGGAGCCGGGCATGGCAGTCATGTGCCTGGCGATCCTTGCCCTTGCCCTTCTCGCCCTGGTGCTGCTGCTGCGTCTGCGCCGCACCGGATCGATCCTCTGGATGCGTGTGCGCCCGGCATCGGCCCCCGGCCGTCCTGGCCGCGACCCCCATCCACCCTCCCCGATCACGCTGTCGATCCTGCGCTGCTGAGGGGCGCGTCGGACCCCCGGCACCTGCCGAGGCGGTCCGTTGTTCGCGCGCGCCCCCATACACAGAGACAGCCACCCCAGGAGACCCCATGAAGCGCATCATCAGCACCCTCACGTTCGCCTTCGCTGCAACGCTCACACTCGCTGCCTGCGGTGGCGACGAGCCCGACAGCAGCTCGTCGAGCAGCACCAGCAGCACCAGCAGCGACGTCAACGACGTCAACGACTCAACGACGCAGACGTGTCGTTCGCGCAGTCGATGATTCCGCACCACCAGCAGGCGGTGCAGATGTCCTCGATGGCGGAGCGGCACGCATCGACACCCGAGGTCACGGAGCTGGCCGCCAAGATCGCCGCGGCTCAGGGCCCGGAGATCGAGACCATGACCGGCTGGCTCGAGGACTGGGGCCAAGACGTGCCCGAGGGGGACGGGATGGGCATGGGCGGCGACATGGGCTCCATGGACATGAACGGGATGATGAGTGGTCAGGACATGGAGGACCTCGACTCCGCTCGGGGAGCGTCGTTCGACCGCATGTGGCTGACGATGATGATCGAGCACCACGAGGGGGCGGTCGAGATGGCTCAGGACGAGAAGTCGAAGGGTCAGAACGCCGATGCTGTCGCGCTCGCGGAGAAGATCGAGGCTGACCAGACGGCTGAGATCGCGGTCATGAAGGATCTGCTCGAGTCCTGAGGCAACCCGGGGCCCGGGGAAGGCTGGTCAGAGCGCCGAGGCGAAGACCAGGCGATCGCGACCGTCCTGCTTGGCCGCATAGAGCGCTCGGTCGCAGCGGCGCTGCAGGTCGGAGACCGACTCGTGCGGTTCGCGCACCGCGGCACCGGCCGAGAAGGTCACGGTCCCGAGCTCGAGCCCGGTCATGACCGCCTCCCAGCTGGTGCGGATCCTCGCGACCAGGGAGGACGGGTCGTCACCGTCCGGGAAGAGGATGGCGAACTCCTCCCCGCCCACCCGGGCGCAGAGGTCCTCATCCCGGACGGTGTCGCGCAGCACGCCGGCGAACGCCCGCAGCACGTCGTCGCCGGCGTCGTGCCCCCAGGTGTCGTTCACGCGCTTGAAGTGATCGAGGTCGAGCAGCAGCATGCCTCCCTGCCGTGGCAGGGACTGCATGCTGGCCTGCCAGGCCCGCCGGTTGGCGATCCCAGTCAGGACGTCGGTCAGCGCGAGCGTGTGCAGCTCCTCGAGGATCTGCTCGCGCTCGAGGGTGATGGCCAGCTCGGCGGCCAGCAGCTCCAGGGGAGGGACGGCTGCGTCCGCGACACGCTCGTTGACCTCGTCGAAGGCCGCGCACAGCACGCCCTGCGGGCTGCCGTGCGCGCGCACCGGCACGTAGGCGATCGAGTGCAGCCGGCTGCCGAGCAGCTGCTCCATGGCCCTGAGCACCGACTGCGCGCCGTCCTCCTCGTCGTGGATGTCCCGCACCCGCAGCGGCTGCGACGAGCCGAACACCCTACCGACCACGGAGGGTTCGTCGAGGGGGATGCGCAGGTCGGGCAGAGCGGTGCCCGCGGTCGCGGTGACCCGCAGTACCCCGTCGAACGGCTCGACCAGCACCGACACCCGGGCCCGGGTCACGTCGAGCACCGCCTGGACCACGACCTGTCGCGGGTCCTCGTCGCGCAGGACCTGGCGGCGGGCCTCGGTGAGAGTGGTCAGCAGCTCCTGCAGTCGACTGCTCTCGCTGACGAGCCGGCGGGCGTTGAGGTTGGCGACCGTCAGGCCGATCCAGAGCAGCACCCACAGCACCGAGACGATGAGACGCAGCACGAGGGTCCGCGAGTCGGGGGCGATCACCACGGCGATGCCGAGCACGACCGTGCCGATCAGGCAGAGCAGGCCGCCGAGGGCGTACGTCGCGAGGCGGGCGCGGGTGATCTGGTCACGCGTCCCGGCGAGGGAAAAGGTCAACGGCTTTCCTCATCGGTCGGGTCGGTGCGCCGAGGCCAGCGTAGGGGCGAGGGCGCTCGTCGCGCAGGGAACCAGCCGGTCCCGAAATCCACGGCGACGACCGGAGAACGTGGCTAGACACGGACATGGCGCCGCGGTCGAGGGGTACCGTGACCCAGGAGGCAGCGTGCGAGAGCACGCGTCCTGGTCCAGCGTCACAACGCGCGTGCGCTGGCACCGACTTCACCCCGGACCCTGGTGTCGATGCACGAGCAGACGGCACGTCGTGGGTGGGGTCAAGCAGTCGGCCCCTTCGCGTCGTGTCGTCTGGCACGTCACCCCGCACCTCCTAGGATCCCCGGGTGGGTGATCGGGACTCGTGGCCGCAGCAGCAGTAGCCGCCCGTGGCAGCGGCGCCCCGACGCGCGTGTCGCTGTCCCGCCTGCCCGCCGAGCGCGTCCTGGTCGTCGACGGCACCGCCGAGCACGAGGTGCCGCTGGCCGACCTGGCGACGTACGTCCGGCAACGGGAACGGGACCGACCCCGCTGGGTGTGGGACGACACCGCCCGGTGGTACCCGCCCCTGCTCGCGGCGGGGGTGCGCGTCGAGCGCTGTCACGACCTGCGGCTGGGACGCCAGCTGCTGCTGCGCGCTCCCGTGGCGGACGGGCAGCTGCTGCGCGGAGAGCAGTCGGAGCACTGGGACCTGCTGGGACCGAGCCGGCCCTCCCACCCCGCCCTGTTCGCGGCCGACGAGTCGGCCGAGCACCTGCGCGCGGACCTCGAGGACGCACGGCAGCGGGCGGCCGTCCAGGCCTGTGCCGAGACCGGCCGACTGGCCCTGCTGCTCGCAGCGGAGTCCTCGGGCGCGCTCGCTGCGGCCGAGATGACGGCGGCCGGGGTGCCGTGGCGGGTCGACGTCCACGAGCGGCTGCTCACCTCCCTGCTCGGGCCGCGTCCGCTGCGCGGTTCTCGACCGGCGAGGCTCGAGGAGCTGGCACGTGAGGTGCGGAGCGCGTTCGACGTGCCGGGTCTCAACCCGGACTCGCGGCCCGAGCTGCTGGCGGCGCTGCGCAGGGCGGGGCTCGCGGCCGACGACACGCGGGCGTCGTCGCTACGCGTCCTCGAGCACCCGGGCATCGAGCCGTTGCTGCGCTACAAGCAGCTCGCCCACCTCTACTCGACGAACGGCTGGGCGTGGATCGACGAGTGGGTGCGTGAGGGCAGGTACCGACCGTCCTACCAGCCCGCCGGCTCGAGCACGGGCCGGTGGTCGTCCAACGGGGGAGGGGCACTGTCGTTCCCGGCACAGGTCCGACCGGCAGCCGTGGCCGACGACGGGTGGACGTTCGTGGTCGCCGACGTCGCGCAGCTCGAGCCCCGCGTGCTCGCCGGCCTGAGCGGGGACCGGGCGCTCGCCAGGTCGGCGCGGGGCGCCGACCTCTACCAGGGGATGGTCGACGACGGCGCCGTCGCCACCCGCAACGACGCCAAGCTCGGGCTGCTCGGTGCGATGTACGGCGCCACCAGCGGTCAGAGCGGTCGCATGGTCGCGGAACTCACCCGGCGCTACCCCGATGCCTTTGGGCTCCTCGAGGCAGCCGCCCGCACCGGCGAGGACGGTCGGACGGTGCGCACGCTGCTGGGTCGCGGCTCACCGGAGCAGAGCGACGACGGGGAGCACGGCTTCGAAGGGCCGGCCCACGACGCCGACGTCCGTGCACGGATCCGGCGCGCGCACGGTCGCTTCACCCGCAACTTCGTCGTGCAGGGCACCGGCGCCGAATGGGCGCTGTGCTGGATCGCCGACCTGCGCAACCGACTCTGGCATCTCGGGCGGTCCGGACCGCTCACCTCCCGGCCCCACCTGGTCTTCTTCCTCCACGACGAGGTCGTGGTGCACACCCCGATCGCGCTCGCCGAGGTGGTGGCCGAGGAGACCCGCCGGGCGGCCTCGAGCGCCGGCCGACTGCTGTTTCGCGACCTCGACGTCGACTTCCCGCTTACCACCTCGATCGTGCAGTCCTACGCCGACGCGGGCAAGGCCGGAGGGAGCCGGGCCGAAGGAGGCAGGGCGGCGTCACCCGCCTACTCCTCGCCGACCGCCTTCTGAGGAGGGATGGTCTCGGCGGTGTCCGTGCGCGCCTGCTCCGCGGCCTCGAAGTAGCGGTCGAAGGCTGCATGGGCGCGCTCGAGCGCGGCCGGACTCGGGTGCCGGGCGTGCTCGGCGACGGCTGCCGCCCAGGCGTGCCGGAGCCGGCTGAGGTCGTTGTCGAAGAACCACGTGGTCGACATCGCCCACCCCCTGCCGTCCGGTCGGCGCATCCGTACCGGAATGTGTACAACGGTCGTGGTGGGCGAAGGTTACGGGCGGAAGCCGGTCTCCTCGAAGCCGAGCCGCTCCCGCCGTGAGGCGACGGATAGCATGCGCGCGTGTCCGACGTCTCCGCCCTCGCGTACTTCGCCGACGACCCCACCCGGGCCTACCAGCTGCTGCAGTGGCTGCCGGTGCTGGAGACGCTCGACCACCGGCATCCGGTCGGCCTGGTGCTGCGCGACCCGGAGTCGGCCGAGCTCGTGCGGGCGCGCACCGGGCTCCCCGTGTTCGTGGCGCCGACGTTCCCGGAGCTGACGGCGCTGTACGACGAGCTCGCGGCCGACGTCGTGCTCTACGTCAACAACTCGATCTTCAACTTTCAGTCCCTCATCGACGGTCGCCTGCTGCACGTGCACGTCAACCACGGCGAGAGCGACAAGCAGAGCATGGCGAGCAACAACGCCAAGGCCTACGACCGCGTCTTCGTCGCCGGGGAGGCCGCGGTCCAGCGTCACGAGGCGGGCCTGATGGAGTTCGACACCGACCGGCTGGTGCGGATCGGGCGGCCGCAGCTCGACCTGCGACCGGTCTCCCTGCTCTCGCCGACGACTCGGCGCACCGTGCTCTACGCGCCCACGTGGGAAGGCGACGCGGAGTACAACGACTACACCTCCGTCGACGTCATGGGCCCCGCGATCGTGCGCGCCGTGCTCGACGTGCCCGACGTACGCCTGGTCTACAAGCCGCACCCGAAGGTCGTCACGTCGACCGCACCGACGGTGCGCGCGGCGCACCGCGCGATCCTCCAGGTCCTGGACGAGGCCGCCCGCCGGGAGCCGGACGCCGCACACGTGGCGATCACGGCGGGCGACATCCTCGCGGTGATGCCCGACTGCGACGCGATCGTGACCGACGTGTCCTCGGTGGGACTCGACTGGCTCTACCTGCGCACCGAGCGGCCGATCTTCCTCACCGACCGGCACGGCGACCCCGAGCGTCTCCGTCAGGACGTACCGGTCAGCCGGTGCGCCGACGTCGTGGAGGTGGACGGACTGGATCGTCTGTCCGCGCTGCTCGCCGAGCGGCTCGCCCACGACGAGCACCACCTGGCCCGGGTGGCGATGCGTCGGCACTACTTCGACGAGCTGCAGGTGGGTGACAGCACGGAGCGGTTCCTCGACGCCGTCTCCGACCTGGTGCGGCTGCGCGAGCGTCTGCTCGGCACCGACCCGGCCGAGTCGACGGCCATCACCGCCTGAGTGAGCTCGAGTGCCGACCGCCGGATCCACCCATCCCTGGCGCGGGCTGACGCTGGTCTGCCTCGCGGGTGCGATCTGGGGCACGATCGGCACCGCGGTCCAGCTGGTCCACGAGCGTTCGTCGCTGTCCCCGTCGACGATCAGCGCCTACCGGGCCGTGGCGGCCGTGGTCGTGCTGCTGGCCGCCGCGGCAGTGCTCGGGCGTCTCGGAGCCTGCCGGCTGCTGGTCCGGACGCACGGGCGGCGGGCCATCGCCGTCGGCGTGCTGACCGCGACGTTCCAGCTGTTGTTCTTCGTGGCGGTGGTGCTCAGCGGCGTCGGGGTCACCACGGTCGTCAGCCTTGGCTCCGCCCCCGTGCTGCTGCTGGTCGTGGGCAGCCTGCGACGTGGGCGTCTGCCGACCTCCGGTGAGGCGGTCCCGGTCGTGGTCGCCGTCGTGGGCCTGCTGCTGGTCGGCCTCGAGGGCACCGGTGGAACGCCGCCCGCGCACTTCGGCTGGGGGATGCTGGCGGCGCTGGGCTCGGGGGCGGCCTACGCGCTGTCGGCCGAGGCGGCCCGCCCGCTCTCGCGTGGGCACGACACCCTCACCCTGACGACGGTCACGATGACGATCGCCGCGGTCGTGCTGGTGCCGCTGGGCACGATCCCGGTGCAGGTCGTCGGCGGACGGGCGTTCACCACGGATGCCACCTCGTGGCTGCTGATCGGCTACCTCGGCGTCGTCACGATGGCGCTGGCCTACGCGATGCTGTTCGCGGGTCTGCGCACCACGCCGAGCGGCACCGCAGTCGTCGCCACCCTGATCGAGCCGGTGACCGCCGTACTCCTTGCGGCTGTGGTCCTCCGGGAGAGCCTGACCCCGGCGGGCGTGCTCGGATCGTTGCTGATCGTCGCAGCGATCGGCAGCCTGGGCCGGCAGCCCGCCGAGCCGCCCCCGCAGTAGCCCGCGCGACCCGGCTTCCCCTTCGGGCACTCTGCCGTTGGTCCGTTGCGGAGACGATCCCGGCCTCCCTAGGCTCGTCGCCATGACGGAACGGGCGCACCGCGCCCACCCCTCGCGCGGGATCGACACAGCGGAGGGGCTGCAGCCGCGCGACCGGGAGCACCTGCTGGCCAGCCTGCAGCGTCAGGTCGGAAACCGGGCCGTGACCGCGTTCGTCGGCGCGCTGGCCCTGCAGCGGGTCAAGGAGGGCGACGGTCCCTCCCGCGACGTCGGGGTGGTCCAGCAGCAGCTGAACGCGGTGGGAGCCACACCACGCCTGGCGATCACGGGTCGCTTCGACACGGAGACCACGACCGCGGCCAAGGCGTTCCAGCGCCGACTCATCGGGGAGAAGGTCGCCGGCGTCACCGAGGACGGCATCGTCGAGGGGGAGACGCACAAGCAGCTCAAGGCCAGGGCACCCTCGGTGAACGTCAGCGGCAACGACACCGTCATCGTCGGTCCGGGCAACACCCAGGTCCCGCTCACACCGGCACTCGGCACCCACAAGCAGCTGCAGGCCGGAGCCCGGGGAGTCGCGGTCAAGGAGCTCCAGCAACGCCTCAACGGCAGCGGCCTGACCACCGGCTCCAAGCTCGGCGTGGACGGCATCTTCGGACCGAAGACCGACGGCGCCCTCAAGGAGTTCCAGACCGGGGTCAAGCTGCCCAACAACGGCGTGGCCGATCCGGCGACCTGGGCCAAGCTGGAGACAGCGGGAGCGGCCACCCAGGGACACGTGGAGTTCGACTGGCGCGAGGAGGTCGAGGGCGTCAAGAACGTCGGCCTCCGGGCCAGCTACGACTGGAAGATGTCCAAGTCGGCCATGACGATCACCGTCGGCATCAACTTCGTGCCCAAGCAGAAGAACGTCGAGGGCCGGATCGGCCAGTGGCTCAGCGACATCCGCGAGATCTGGAGCACCTTCAAGGCCGTCAACCACAGCGACCCGAAGAAGAAGTCGATGAACCTCGACTTCGCGGCCAAGCGCGGCGGCGGCGACCACGTCGTCGAAGTGTTCCGCTTCGACCCCTCGCTGCCCAAGGCGGACCGGGCGAGCAGCCGCTCCAACTCCGGCACCTGGTACACCATCGACCCGCGACGCTCAATGGCGCCGCACGAGTTCGGGCACCTGATCGGGCTGGCCGACGAGTACAACCGCACCGAGGAGCACTACGTCGACGTCACCGGCGAGGAGCCGACGGTCGGCGACACCACCGGGCTCGCCGCCGACGCCGCGAAGACCGCCGGTGACATCAAGGCCAAGCTGCCCCTCGACGACAAGCCGCCCGCCCCGTTGGCCGCCCGGAACGATCCGCGATGGGGAGCCAACCTGGCCGGCATCATCACGACCGCACTCGGCGGCAAGCAGGGCGGGTTCTCCCGGCTGGTCGCGCAGGACTACGCCCGTGCCAACGGCGGCAAGGCGGTCTACGCCGACATCCAGAAGGCGTTCAACGACGTCAAGGTGACCGGTTTCCAAGCCAACTTCGGCGCCAGCGTGACGCCCTTCCTCTACTCCAACCGCAGCCTGATGGGGACGATGGAGACCACCCCCGCCAAGGGAGGCGGCGGCAAGGCGGCGCCCGCCCACGAGCACCCGATCGAGCCCCGGCACGTGCAACCCTTCGTCAACCTCCTCGCGCGGGAGTGGGCGCTGCAGAAGGGCGCCGTCGACATCTGGAAGCCGGAGCGCCGATGACCACCCGCCTGACCCGCACCACGCACGGCACCCGCACCTCGGAGGTCGGCGTCGAGGTCGACGACGCCGGCCACGCCCGTGCCTGGCAGACCTCGGGCCACCGGGTCGGGACGTTCGCGCGCGACCTCACCCCCGCGGAGCGTACGGCGCTCGCCGACGCCTCCAGGGCCGCGCGCGACGCGGACGCACCTGCGGTCGACGGGGGTCCGAGCGCCTCGCGCGAGCAGCTCGTCGCCGACGGGATGCCCGACGTGGTGCTCGACGGTCAGGCGAGTGCGCCGGCCGGGTTCGCCGACCTGGTGGGGGTGCTGCGCCGGCTGCGGACAGATCTCGCGGACGACCCGGTCGCGGCGATCGAGCTGGACGTGCACGACGGTGCGGCCGTCCGCCACGTGGGGACGTCCCCGGTCGTCGTACGCCTCGGGGCGTCGCTGTCGGTCGAGGTCACGGTGTTCGACGCGGACAGCGCCATCGCGGACCAGACGACCCACCCGGTCGACGTCGACCCGCTCCACGGCCCCGTGGGACCGGGGTGGGAGCTGCCCCTCGTGGCCGACCTCGGTGTCCGCGACCGGCCCGGCGACGGGTTCGTCACGGTCCGGGTCGGACCGGTGGAGGTCGACGCCCTCGGCGACGGCGTCCTGCGCGCCACCGAGCTCACCTGGAGCGACGGGTGAGCACGACCGAGGTCGACCTGCCGGGCAAGACCATCGGATCGCTGCTCGCGCAGGCCCCGGAGGCTGCGTCGTACCGGCTGTCGGAGTCCCCGCTGTGGGACCGGCAGAGGGACCTCTACGCCCGGACCGCCCCGGAGATCTGGGGCACCTCGACGGTGCCGCACCACATCACCGGCAACCCACGGATCGCCAACACCTACGCCCGGCTGGCGCTGGCATTCTTCCGCTCGGCCGGTGCGTGGGCGCCTCGTGCCGGCCCGGAGGGCGTCGACGTGCCCCACGTCGTCGAGGTCGGCGGCGGGACGGGACGGTTCGGCTACCTGTTCGTGCGGGCGTTGCGCGACCTCGCCCCAGGGTCGCGGTTCACCTACGTGCTCACCGACTTCTCGGCCGAGCGGGTGGCGGCCTGGATCGCGCACCCGTCCTACCGGCCGCTCGTCGAGGAGGGACTGCTCGACTTCGCGGTGCACGACGTCGACCGGCTCGGCCCGCTGCGGCTCGAGGTCTCCGGACGGCTGCTCGAGGCCGGGTCGCTGCGCTCGCCGGTGCTCGGGATCGCCAACTACGTCTTCGACACCCTGCGCCACGACGGCTACGCGGTGCGCGAGGGCCGTCTCCGCGAGTGCCACGTCGCGGTGCCCGACGACCGCACGGACCTGTCCTGGCAGGACGTCGAGTGCGGGCCGGTGCCGGCCGACGTCGCCGCCGTGCTGGCGCACTACGTCGAGGTGCTCGACGACACGGCGGTCCTGGTGCCGTCTGGTGGTCTGCGCTGCCTCGAGCACCTGGCGAGCCTGACGTCGGGCACCACCTGCGTCCTCGTCGCCGACAAGGGGCACAGCACGGTGACCGAGCTGTGCGGGCACCCGTCGCCGTCCGTCGTCTGGCACGGCAGCGGCTTCTCGGTGATGGTGAACTTCGACTTCCTGGCCCGCTGGCTGCGCCGACGCCGTGGTACGGCGATCCTGCCGGCCGAGCCGGCTCGCAGCCTGGTCGTCGCCGCGTTCGTGCAGGGTGCCCTGGACGACCCGGACCAGTTCGCGTCGTGGGTGCGCGACCAGCTGCTCGACACCGGCCCGGACAACTACTTCGCGCTCCGCCCGCTGCTCAGCGCGGGGCAGCCGGGCTCGATCGAGTCGGCGCTGGCGGCCTTGCGGCTGTCCCGGCACGATCCGGCCCTGTTGGTCGAGCTGCTGCCGGCACTGCTGGAGCTGCTGCCGGTCGTGCCCGAGCACCTGAAGGGCGAGGTCGCGCGCGCGTTGCGGCGGGTGTGGGACAACTACTTCCCGATCGGGGAGCCGATCGACCTGGCCCTGTGCGTCGGTCTCGGGTTCTCCGCGATGGGACGGTTCGCCGACGCGGCTGCCTTCCTCGAGCGGTCGGTCGCCGAGCACCCGGACAGCGCACCGGCCGCGTTCGCGATGGCGATGGCGCACCGGGGACTGCGCGACCTGCCGGTCGCGATGACCTGGGTGACCCGGGCACTCGACCTCGAGCCGGGCTTCTCGCAGGCCCGCAGCCTGCGTGCGGTGCTGGCCGACGAGCTGGCCGACGAGCCGGCCGACGAGCTGGCCGACGAGCTGGCCGGGGAGTCGAACGTGGGGCCCGGCTGATGTTCCGGGAGGTGCTCGACTTCCTCTCGACGGACGGCTGGCCGGTCGCGCCGGGCACGTTCGACGGCCTGCCCTGCATCGACACGCGCTTCGTCGGCACGGACCACAGCTGGACGTGTCGCGCGCGGCCCTACGACCCGTTCGGCCAGCTGGCGTTCGAGTCGGTGCTGCCGGTGACGGTCGGGCCGCAGCACCGGGAGTCGGTCACCCGGCTGCTGGTGCGCGCCAACTGGCGGCTGCTCACCGGAGCCTTCCAGCTGGACCTCGACACGGGGGAGCTGGTGTTCCGCACCATGCTGTTCCTGCCCGACGGGGTGGGCCTACCTGCGGTGCTGTGCCGGGGGCTCGTCCACAGCAACGTCCTCACCGTCGACCGCTGCCTGACGGAGTTCCTGGACGCCGCCGCCGGCGGCGACCCCGCACAGGCCTATGAGCGGTTGGCGCTCTGAGCGGTTGGCGCGGTGGGCGGTAGCCTCCCGGCATGACGCCCGACGAGTACTCCTCCCACGACGCCACCGGTCTCGCCTCCTTGGTCGCGACGGGCGAGGTCACCGCCCCCGAGCTGCTCGACCTGGCCCGCCGACGCCGCGACGAGGTCAACCCGACGATCAACGCCGTCGTCCGGGACCTCGACACCGTCGCCGACGAGCGCGCCGCCTCGACGCTGCAGGGTCCCTTCGCCGGGGTGCCCTTCCTGGTCAAGGACCTGGGCCAGGAGTACGCCGGGTTCCCGACGTCCAACGGCTCACGCTCCCTGGTCGACGACGTGGCCACCGAGCACGCCCTGGTCACCCAGCGCTTCCTGGACGCCGGCCTGGTCGTCTTCGGCAAGACCAACACCCCGGAGTTCGGCGCCAAGGGCATCACCGAGTCCGAGCTGTGGGGGGCGGCCCGCAACCCGTGGCACACCGGGCACACCCCGGGCGGATCCTCCGGCGGCTCGGGCGCTGCGGTCGCTGCCGGCATCGTGCCCGCGGCCGGCGCGAACGACGGCGGTGGGTCGATCCGCATCCCGGCGGCCTGCAACGGCCTCTTCGGCCTCAAGGTGAGTCGCGGACTGACGCCGTACGGTCCGCAGACCGGAGAGGTCATGTTCGGCATGGTCACCCAGGGCGTCGTGTCCCGCACCGTGCGCGACAGCGCGGGGCTGCTCGACGCCGTCATCGGGCCCGACCCGCGCACCGGCTACCAGGCGATGCTCCCGTCGACCTCCTTCACCCAGGCAGTCCAGCAGCGGCCGGGCACGCTGCGCATCGGCTGGTCCGCGAAGTCCGCGATCAACCCGGCGCCCGACCCGGAGGCCGTGGCCGCCGTGGAGTCGGCCGCCGCGTTGCTGGTCGAGCTGGGCCACGAGGTGGAGGAGGTCGCACCGCCCTACGACGACGAGGCCCTCGCGCGCGACTTCCTGACGATCTGGTTCGGGCAGCTGCACGGTCAGGTCGCCGACATCAAGCGGCGCCTCGGCGCCCCGGACAGCGCCTTCGAGGCCGACACGCTGGCCAGCGCGGAGCTCGGGCGCGCCACCGGTCTGCTGCCGATGCTGCGCGCCCTCCAGGACGTCAACAACTACGTGCACTCGCTGGCGGCCTTCCACCAGCGCTACGACTACTTCCTCACCCCGACGCTGGCCAAGCCGCCGTTGGAGGTGGGCGCCACCACGACGCCCGACCGGCTGCAGAAGGCGTCCCGGGTGATCAGCCGGCTGCGGGCTGGCAAGCTGCTCGCGATGTCCGGAATCATGGACGAGCTGATCTCCGACAACCTCGGCTGGGTGCCCTACACCCAGCTGGCCAACCTCACGGGCCGACCCGCGATGAGCGTGCCGCTGCACTGGACGGCGAGCGGGCTGCCGCTGGGCGTGCAGTTCGTCGGCGCCCTGGGGTCCGACGCCGGGCTGCTGCAGCTCGCGATCCAGCTGGAGGAGGCCCGGCCCTGGGCCCAGCGGCACCCGGCGGCCGCCGAGCCCCGCTGAGCCGCTAGGTCGTCTCGACCCCCGGCACGATCCGCATGTCCCGGACGGCGCCGTCGCCCAGCGCCTCCAGCGCCTGCTGGTAGGCCTCGCTGTCGTGGGCGGCACGCGCAGCGTCGACGGAGTCGAACTCGATGACGACCGTACGGGTCCGCTGACCGTTCTCGAAGGTGAGCTCGGGCAGTCCCCGGGCGATGTAGCGCCCACCCGCCCGCTGCAGGGCGGGGCCGGCGATCTCGGCGTAGGCCGCGACCTTGGCGTCGTCGGAGATCTCCTGGTAGATGCTGATCCAGTAGGCAGTCATGCGGCCATCCTCTCGTGGTCTACCAGCGGTCGTGGATCGCGGCCCGCAGGTGGTCGTCGTAGATCCCGCGCACGCCCGCGTCGAACGCCTCACCGAGGGGGGCCACGTCACCGGCGGCGGCGTTGGCCCGAGCCTGGTCCACGTTGCGCGCTCCCGGGATCACGCTCGAGACGGCGGGATGCTGCCACAGCCAGGCGATCGCCGCCTGGGCCGGGGTGAGGCCGTCGGGCACCAGGCCGGCGAACTCCTGGGCGGCCCGCAGCCCGGTCTCGAAGTCGACGCCCGAGAAGGTCTCGCCCACGTCGAAGGCGCTGCCGTCGCGGTTGTAGGAACGGTGGTCGTCCTGCGCGAACGTCGTGCTGGCGTCGTACTTGCCGGACAGCAGGCCGGAGGCCAGCGGCACCCGGACGATGATCCCGACCCCGGCGTCGGCGGCCACCGGGAAGACCTCCTCGACCGGCTTGAGCCGGAAGGCGTTGGCGATGATCTGGACGGTCGCGACATTCGGCCGGGCGATGGCGGCCAAGGCCTCCTCGACCTTCTCCACGCTCACGCCGTAGGCCGCGACGGCGCCCTCGTCGACGAGTGTGTCCAGCGCGTCGTACAGCTCGTCATCGGTGTAGACGCTGGTGGGCGGGCAGTGCAGCTGCACCAGGTCCAGGGTCTCGACACCGAGGTTGCGGCGCGAGCGCTCGGTCCAGGCGCGGAAGTTGTCGAGCACGTAGTTCTCCGGGACCTGCTCCGCCCGGCGACCCATCTTGGTCGCCACCGTCACACCGGCATCGGCGTGACCTGGGTGTTCGGCGAGGAACCGTCCGATGAGCTGCTCGCTGCGCCCGTCGCCGTAGACGTCGGCGGTGTCGAAGAAGGTGACGCCGCCCTCGACGGACGCAGCCAGCACGTCCAACGCGTCCGACTCGGTGACGTCCCCCCAGTCGGCGCCGAGCTGCCACGTGCCGAGTCCGACGACGGAGACCGAACGGCCCGTCCTGCCTAGTGTGCGCTTGTCCATGGCCAGCCCGTACCCACTGGTTCCGGCGCGAACCGCCGGTTCTTGATCGCGCAAGAAGCAGCGTCCGTGCTCACGATCAGCGCGCGAGCATGTCCGCGATCGTCCGAGCGGTGAAGTCCTCCGCGGCAGCACGCTCCGAGGCGGAGACCGGCACGGCGGACAGGTCGGGCCGGGAGGAGGCGCCACCGCGCCTCCAGGAGCGCAGCACCCGGGCGTCGAGGAGACCGTCGCGGACCCGCTGGGGGTGGTCGCCGACGGGGATCTCGGCGACCACCTTGCGCCGCCGGTAGTCGATCACCGTGACCAGGTCGCTGCCGCTCATCGACACCCAGCACTTGCCGTCGCGCTGGCCGGTGGTCGCCCAGTAGGGCTTGGCGTAGGTCCGGTTCGTGAGGAACCGGCCGCGTCCCGAGAAGATCCGGTGGCGGAAGGAGGAACGGTCGACGATGGCGGCGTAGTCCGACATCGTGCCCGCGACGCAGAGCCGGGTCCCGGCGCGGTTCATCGCGATGCCGTGGTGCGCTGAGTCCAGGACGTACTGCTCCCGCGGCGTGTTGCGGGCCTCCTCGGAGACCGGAAGACGGGCGATCCGGGTAACCACGCCGGTCGCGGGCTCCTTCTCCGTGCCGACCGTGTAGTCACCGCCGCCGGTGGGGTCGCGACGGTCGAGCTTGAACTCCACGAAGCCGTGCAGGAAGGAGACCTGGAGGTAGGCCGTCCGCTCGTCGGGGGACAGCGCGACCGGCCGCACCGCCGAGCTCATGCCCGGGTAGCCGGCCTCGGCCAGCTCCTTGCCGAGGTCCCAGCGCTTGAGGATCTCGAAGTCGCGGGTGCGGACGACCTGCAGCCAACGGTCGGCCTTGACGGTGTCGTGCACGACGTCCCCGTTGATCGGACCGACGCGGGGGTAGTCCAGCGGCGTGTAGACCCGCCCGATGGAGGCGTGCAGCACCTGCCGCCCGTCGTGCAGGTAGTTGCTCTCGTGCGGGGTGTCCCCGGACTCGAAGGTGCGCAGCCGGCGGCCCGTGCGGGCGATGCCCTTGCCGCCCATGGCGTACTCGTGCACCGACCGGTCCGTGGAGTCCGAGACGAGCAGCCGCCGGCCGTCGGGGGAGACGCCCATGTGGTCGGTGCGGTAGCCGTCCATCTGCTGCTCCCGCACGATCCTGCCGCTCGCGAGGTCGATCCAGACCACGTCGGCGAAGCTGGGGCGCGAGACGGCGAGCAGCCGGCCGTCGCGGGTGGTGAACATGTCGTCGACGTACTGGTCGTGGCCCTCGCCGACGCCCTGCTGGACGGCGAGGTAGAACGCCAGCCGGTCGGGGCTGGCGTAGATGTCCCGCAGCTCCTGCGCGCGGTCCGGGATGATGTTCAGCGTCTTGATCCGCTTGCGGCGGTCCACGTCGACCACCGTCGCCGTCCCGTCCCAGTTGTTGCCGACGAACATCACGTGCCGGTCTCGGGTCGGGTGTGCCGCGGCCGGCCCAGTCGGGGCGAGGCCGGTGAGGGCCACGGCGGCGGCGGTCGCCGCGGCGATCCCCGCGGCACCGGTGCGGCGAGCGCGGCGGTTCGGTCGGGACGGACGACGCATGAGGGGCTCCCGGGCTGGACTGGTCGGCTGAGCTGGTGGTCGGACTCGGTGCGGTGGATTCACGGGGACAACGCCCGCCCACCGGCGCGGTTACGCCATCGAGTCACCTGAAGGGGCGAAATGGTATGACCCGTTGTGACTAGGTGCGGTGTTTCTGCGTCATCGGGCAGGGTTGAGGGCGTCTCCTGGGAGACACGAGCACGAACCGGGGAGATGAGACTCGTGACCCGCACCGAGACCGGCGCCACCGCCGACAACCGCACCAACCAGCTCCAGACCCGCGCCCGCTGCAGCAGCTCGTCGAGCTGCAACTGCGGCCAACAGCTCGACCTCTGCGCCCGGGCCCACTGCCCGCGTTGCGGCCGTTCGATCACGCACTCCTGACGCGCCCTCCTGACCCGGACGCCGACGCCGCACCGGCGACGAGCCGACGGGGTGCGGCGGGCTAAGGTACTGCACGACCGGACGGGTCGGCCCGACCCGTGAGCAGGCAGCCCAGACCACGCGAGACCGCGTGGTGAGTGAGGGATAGCTGGTGGACGCGCAGGACGACATGGTGGCGGACACCCACCGGGTCCTCACCATCCCGAACATCATCTCGATCATCCGACTGGCGGGCGTGCCGCTCTTCTTGTGGCTGATCCTCGTGCCCGAGGCGGACGGCTGGGCACTGGCCGTCCTGTTCCTCTCCGGTCTGACCGACTGGCTCGACGGCTACCTGGCGCGCAAGCTGCACCAGACCTCGCCGCTCGGGGCGATCCTCGACCCGGTCGCCGACCGCCTCTACATCCTCTCGACCGTGATCGGTCTCGGGATGCGCGACATCATCCCGTGGTGGCTGGCGGTCCTGCTGCCTGCCCGCGACGCCTTCCTGTGGGGCCTGGTCCCGTTCCTGCGCACGCGTGGCTACAGCTCGCTGCCCGTGCACTTCCTCGGCAAGGCCGCGACCGCCAACCTGCTCTACGCGTTCCCCCTGCTGCTGCTCGGTGACGGCGTCGGCTCGTTGGAGACCCTCGCGAAGGTGTTCGGCTGGGCGTTCGCGATCTGGGGCACCGGGCTGTACTGGTGGGCGGGCCTGCTCTACGCCTGGCAGGTCCGCAAGCTGCTCGCCGACCGCGAACACCGGGCGCCGGTGCTCGACAGTGGCTGACCGGCGCGTCCACACCCCGGCCTCGGACACCCCGCAGGCCGTGATGGGCCTGCTCAACTACATCACCGCGACCTCGCTCGACGCCGACTACGCCCACGTCTCGCAGGCCCGTGCGCGTACGGCGGCCGGTGGACCCCGTCCACCGAGACGCCCGGGGCTCACCGCCCTGCTGGTGCTCGCGCTCTTCGGCGCGCTCGTCGCCACGGCCGCCGTGCAGACCGCGCGCAACGCCGACGAGTCCGCCCTGTCGCGGCAGTCGCTCGTCGCCCAGGTGAACGCACGTCGTGACAACCTGGACGCGCTGCGGGCACGCAGCGCCGAGCTCGAGGGGGAGGTCCGCTCGCTGCGGGCCGCCAACCGGGACGCCACGGCTCGCGGCCGGGCGATCGAGTCGCAGCTGGAGCGCCTGGGGGTGACGTCGGCCGCCGCTGCGATCACCGGCGAGGGCATCAAGGTGCGAGTGGCCGACGCGCCCGGGACGACCAACGACAAGCAGCGGGTGCACGCCCTGGACCTGCAGCGGCTGGTGAACGGCCTGTGGGAGGTCGGCGCGGAGTCGATCTCGATCAACGGGCAGCGGCTGACGAGCCTGAGCGCCATCCGCGACGTGGGCAGCTCGATCGGGGTGAACTTCGTCTACCTGCGCAGCCCCTACAACGTGCAGGCGGTCGGCAACAGCAAGACGATGGGCGGCCGGCTGCTCGACACGAGGGGAGGGCAGACGCTGGTGACCCTACAATCGTCCTTCGGTCTGGAGTTCGACGTGACCACCGAGGAGAAGATGACGTTGCCCGCCGCGAAGCGCACGTCGCTGCGCTACGCCGCCATCCCCCCGTCGTTCCGCTCGGCCCCGGGCGGTGGCCAGTGATCGCCGCTCTCGGACTGCTGCTCGGCGTGCTCGCCGGTCTCTTCCTGCAGCCGGAGGTCCCGCTCTGGCTGGAGCCGTACCTCCCGATCGCGGTGGTGGCGGCGCTCGACGCGGTCTTCGGCGCGCTGCGCGCCTTCATGGACGGCATCTTCGACGACAAGGTCTTCGTCGTCTCGTTCGTCTCCAACGTGCTGATCGCGGCCCTGATCGTCTACCTCGGCGACAAGCTCGGTGTGGGCGGCCAGCTCTCGACCGGCGTCATCGTGGTCCTCGGCATCCGGATCTTCTCCAACGTCGCCGCGATCCGCAGGCACATCTTCCATGCCTGACCCCGTCCCCGACACCCCACCGGAGCCGACCGACGGTCGCGCCCGCCTCCTCGCGGCGCTGCGCAGCACCTCGCGCGGCCAGGTGGTCGTGGCCGTGCTGCTCGCAGCCGTCGGCTTCGCGGCGGTCACGCAGGTCAAGTCCAACGACAAGGACGACCAGTACGTCGGGGCGCGGCAGGGCGACCTGATCCAGTACATCAACAACCTGACGCTCGCCGCTCGCCGCACCGAGTCCGAGATCGCGCAGCTCGAGGAGAACCGGGCGGCGCTGCGCACCGACACCGACGCCCGCCGTACGGCGGCCGAGCTCGCCCGGGCCAAGGCCGACACCCTCGGACTGCTCGCCGGGACGGTGCCGGCCGTCGGCCCCGGTGTGCGGATCACGGTCACCGACATCGGGCAGGGCGTGGGCACCAACCAGCTGCTCAACGGGCTGCAGGAGCTGCGCGACGCGGGCGCCGAGGTGATCGAGTTCAACGACTCGGTCCGCGCCGTCGCGCAGACCTCCTTCCAGGACACCGCCTCGGGCGGGGTCAGCGTGGACGGCACCACGCTGGAGGCGCCCTTCGTGATCGAGGCGATCGGGGACCCGGACACCCTGGCCACGGCGCTGGACTTCTACGACGGCTTCATCGACGGCGTCGCGGACGTCGGCGGTCAGGTCGAGGTCGAGAAGCGGACCGCGGACGACGGCATCAAGATCAGCAGCGTCGTCGACCCGGACGAGCCTCGCTTCTCCCAGGTCAGCCCCAGCCGGTAGCCTGCCGCTCACCATCTCGACCGGCCCCTCTCCCCTAGGAGCGACGTGTACCCCGACGACCTCAAGTACACCAGTGAGCACGAGTGGGTGCGCAGCCCCGGCGAGGCCGAGGGCTCCGTCCGGATCGGCATCACCGACTACGCCCAGGAGGCGCTGGGCGACATCGTCTACGTCTCGCTGCCCGAGGTGGGGGAGAGCGTCACGAGCGGTGCCGCGATCGGCGAGCTCGAGTCGACCAAGTCCGTCAGCGACGTCTACGCCCCGATGAGCGGCACGGTTGCGGCGCGCAACGAGGCGCTCGACGGCACCCCCGAGCTGGTCAACTCCGACGCCTACGGCGAGGGCTGGCTGTTCGAGCTGGTCCCGGCGGACACCGCCGACGTCGACGCCCTGATGGACGCCGCGAGCTACCGGTCCAGCGTCGAGTCCTGACGGGTTGATCCTCCGTCGTTCACTGATAGGTTCGTCGCAGCAACCATGAACCTCGACTGACGGTTGAGGGTTGGACGCGCGTCGCTCGAGCCGAGACATCGACCACCGCACACGCACACCGGGGAGACTCCAATGCCGTTCTGCACACAGTGTGGGCACCAGAACCCCGACGGGGCGCGCTTCTGCTCGCAGTGCGGCACCCAGCTCCAGACCGCGGCCGCTCCCGCCGGGGCGCCGGCCGCCGGTGCGGGGGAGTCGCCCAGCGAGACCACGGCGACGATCACCTTCGGCGGCCCCGTCAAGGAGGCCGAGCACCGTGAGGAGCGCTCGCTCAACGACTCCGACGCCGCCGCCGTCGACGCGCTTCCCCAAGGCAGCGCCCTGCTGGTCGTGCAGCGCGGGCCGAGCGCGGGCAGCCGGTTCCTGCTCGACACCGACGTGGTCTCCGCGGGTCGCCACCCCGACAGCGAGATCTTCCTCGACGACGTGACCGTCTCGCGTCGGCACGCGGAGTTCCGCCGTACGTCGGACGGCTTCCAGGTCGCCGACGTGGGCAGCCTCAACGGCACCTACGTCAACCGCGACCGCATCGACGAGGTCGCCCTCCAGGGTGGCGACGAGGTGCAGATCGGCAAGTACCGCCTGGTCTTCTTCGCCTCCCACGCCACCGCGACGAGCTAGCACCGGCCCGTGAGGCAACCAGCGTCGCGGGCGCGGATGAGCATCGGGGAGGTCCTCGAACGGCTCCGCCCCGACTTCCCGGGCCTGAACATCTCCAAGATCCGCTTCCTGGAGTCCGAGGGGCTCATCGAGCCCGAGCGCACCCCGTCGGGCTACCGCAAGTTCTCCCACCAGGACGTCGAGCGGCTGCGCTACGTCCTGACCTGCCAGCGCGAGGCCTACCTGCCGCTGAAGGTGATCCGCGAGCACCTCGACGCGATCGACCGCGGCCTCGAGCCGCCGGCGCTGAACGGCTCGGCCACCCCCCAGGTGCCGCGCGTCGCGCTCGCCATCGACGGCTACCCGACGCCCGAGGCGTTCATCAACGACAGCAGCAGCGAGCTGCGGCTCTCGCGCAACGAGCTGCTCACGGCGGCCGAGATCGAGGAGCCCCTGCTCGAGCAGCTCGAGGCCTTCGGACTGGTGAAGCCGCGCGGGGGCAGCCACGGTGCGCCGTACGACGGCGACGCGCTGGTCGTGTCCAGAACCGTCGGCGAGCTCGCGGCCTACGGCATCGAGCCCCGTCACCTGCGCGCCTTCAAGACCGCCGCGGATCGCGAGGTCGGGCTCACCGAGCAGGTCGTGGCCCCGATCCGGCGCGGCCGGGAGGCCGGCGCCTCCGCACGTGCCGAGGAGGCCACCGCGCAGGTCGCGGCGCTCTGCGTGCGGCTGCACGCCTCCCTGGTGAAGAGCGGGCTGCGCTCGTCGTAGGCGGGGCCGGTGCGCCGCGCGCCGTGCCTTTCCTGCGGGAGTAGGGTGATTCTCGTGCGTGAAGTCGACGTGATCGGTGTCCGGGTCGAGATGCCCTCGAACCAGCCCATCGTGCTGCTGCGGGAGGTCGCGGGCGACCGCTACCTGCCGATCTGGATCGGGGCCGTCGAGGCCACCGCGATCGCGTTCGCCCAGCAGGGCGTCGTCCCGCCGCGCCCCCTGACGCACGACCTGATGAAGGACCTGCTCAACGCCACCGGCAACGACCTCACCGAGGTGCGGATCACCGAGATGAAGGACGGCATCTTCTACGCCCTGCTGGTCTTCGAGTCCGGGATCGAGGTCAGCGCCCGGCCCTCCGACTCGATCGCCCTCGCGCTGCGCACCGGCAGCAAGATCGTGTGCGCCGAGGACGTGCTGGACGAGGCCGGCCTGGCCGTCCCGGACGAGCAGGAGGACGAGGTGGAGAAGTTCCGCGAGTTCCTCGACCACGTCTCGCCCGAGGACTTCGAGTCCCGCTGACCCCCTCCCTGATTCGTCTGCGATCCAGCGGGTCGCGGGGGCGGAGCAGTCGCAGACGAATCCAAGCCTCAACCTCAACTTGAGAGTTACGGGTGAGCGTGTCGCGTTGACCGGCCCAGGGGTGAGGCTTACCTTGAGAGTGTCTTCGCTGTAACTCCACCGTTGTACTCCGATCGCCCGATCGGCCTTCCCCGGGAGCGACATGCTGAGCGAAGCAGATGACGGAGGTCACCGGTGACAGGCAACGACAAGTCCGCGCACGACGCGCTGGACGCCGCGGCGCAGCGAGCCGCCGACGAGGCAGCCGCCCACGCGGACGAGCAGGGCCTCCTCTTCGACGACGACGTCTCACCCCTGCCCAGCGACACCGGCTACCGCGGCCCCACCGCGTGCAACGCCGCCGGCATCACCTACCGCCAGCTCGACTACTGGGCCCGGACCAAGCTCGTCGAGCCGAGCGTCCGGGGTGCTACCGGCTCCGGCACTCAGCGGCTCTACTCCTTCCGCGACATCCTGCTGCTCAAGGTGATCAAGCGGCTGCTCGACGCCGGCATCTCGCTGCAGCAGATCCGCACCGCGGTCCAGCACCTGCGTGCCCGCGGCACCGACGACCTCACCCGCGTCACCTTGATGAGCGACGGTGCGAGCGTCTACGAGTGCACCACCAACGACGAGGTCATCGACCTGCTCCAGGGCGGGCAGGGCGTCTTCGGCATCGCCATCGGCGGCGTGTGGCGCGAGATCGAGGGTTCTCTCGCGGAGCTGCCGAGCGAGCGCGCGGCCGCCGAGGGCGACGACCACGCGGCCGACGAGCTGGCCGCGCGTCGGCGGGCCCGCAGCGCCGGCTGACCCCCGGCTGACCCCGGCTCGCACGGGGCAGTTGCTAGGCTGGGTGCGCTGCTGATACCGCGCGGGAGAGTCTTCGACCCCCGAACGAGGGTCGGAGCGCCGAAGGGGCAATTCCTCCCCGGAACCTCTCAGGCGCCAGGACCGTGCGGGCCAGGCGACTCTGAAGCACCCCCGGGCAGCCCGCGGGCGGCGGTGACAGAGGGGGAGGCGACCTGACCGTTGCACACCCGATGCACCAGGAGCCTCCGTGTCCGACCACCCCACCCTGTCCGAGCTCGACACCGTGCGTCCCTTCGCGACGCGGCACATCGGCCCCGGCGCCGACGACGTGCAGACGATGCTGTCGTCGCTCGGCTTCGCATCCCTGGGCGACCTGATGGACGCCGCCGTCCCCGGGGGCATCCGCGCCGCCGACACCCTCGGTCTGCCGCCGGCCGCGACGGAGCAGCAGGCGGCCCGCGAGCTGCGCGAGGTCGCCGCGCGCAACACGCCTCGTGAGCCGATGATCGGGCTGGGCTACCACGGCACGATCACCCCTCCCGTCGTACGCCGCAACGTGCTGGAGGACCCGTCCTGGTACACCGCCTACACGCCGTACCAGCCGGAGATCAGCCAGGGCCGGCTCGAGGCCCTGCTCAACTTCCAGACCGTGATCGGCGACCTGACCGGCCTGCCCACCGCCAACGCGTCGCTGCTCGACGAGGGCACCGCCGTGGCCGAGGCGATGACCCTGGTGCGACGGGGCAACAAGCGGGCGACCGGCCCGTTCGTGATCGACGCCAACGCGCTGCCGCAGACCATCGCGGTCGTCGAGACCCGCGCCCGCGCGATGGACATCGCGGTCGTCGTGGCGGACCTGACGACGGGGCTCCCGGACGGGGAGGCCCCCTGTGGCGTGCTGGTGCAGTACCCCGGCGCCGACGGCGCCATCCCCGACCCGCGACCCATCATCGAGGCCGTGCACGAGGCGGGCGGGATGGCCGTCGTGGCCGCCGACCTGCTGGCGCTGACCCTGCTGGAGTCGCCGGGGTCGATGGGGGCGGACGTCGTGGTGGGCTCCTCCCAGCGCTTCGGCGTCCCGTTGTTCTACGGCGGGCCGCATGCGGGCTTCATGTCCGTGCGCGGCGGCCTCGAGCGGCACCTGCCGGGTCGTCTCGTCGGGGTGTCGCTCGACGCCGAGGGCCGCTCGGCCTACCGCCTGGCCCTGCAGACCCGCGAGCAGCACATCCGCCGCGACAAGGCGACCTCCAACATCTGCACCGCCCAGGTGCTGCTGGCCGTGGTGGCCTCGATGTACGCCGTCTACCACGGCCCCGAGGGCCTGCGGGACATCGCCCGCCGCACGCACCGGTACGCCGCGGTGCTGGCCGCCGCGCTGCGCGACGCGGGCGCGGATGTCGCGCACGAGCAGCTCTTCGACACCGTCACCGTCCGCGTGCCCGGGCGCGCCGCCTCGGTGGTCGCCGCCGCCGCGGAGCGCGGCGTGCACCTGCGGCACGCCGACGACGACACCGTCGGCGTCTCCACCTCCGAGACCACCGGCCGCGAGCACCTCGAGGCGGTGCTGGCCGCCTTCGGTGTCGACGACGCCGACCTCGACGCTGTGGACGCCCGGGTGGGTGACGAGCTGCCGGTCGCGCTGCGCCGCGAGACGGACTTCCTGACCCACGAGGTCTTCAACACCCACCGGTCCGAGACCTCGATGCTGCGCTACCTGCGGCGGCTCTCGGCGCGCGACTACGCGCTCGACCGGGGGATGATCCCGTTGGGGTCCTGCACGATGAAGCTCAACGCCACCACGGAGATGGAGCCGGTGAGCCTTCCTGGCTTCGCCGACCTGCACCCGTTCGCCCCGGCAGCGGACGCGACCGGCTACGCCGAGCTGATCGAGCAGCTCGAGGGGTGGCTGGCCGAGGTCACCGGCTACGACCGGGTCTCGATCCAGCCCAACGCGGGCTCCCAGGGCGAGCTCGCCGGTCTGCTCGCCATCCGCGCCTTCCACGTCGCGAACGGTGACGAGGCCCGGGACGTCTGCCTGATCCCGGCCTCGGCCCACGGCACCAACGCGGCCAGCGCTGTGATGGCCGGGATGCGCGTGGTCGTCGTCAAGGCCGCCACCGACGGACGCGTCGACATGGACGACCTGCGGGCGCAGTGCGAGAAGCACGCCGACGACCTCGCCGCGATCATGGTCACCTACCCCTCCACCCACGGCGCCTACGAGGACGGCATCGGCGACCTCTGCGCGATGGTGCACGAGCACGGCGGCCAGGTGTACGTCGACGGCGCGAACCTCAACGCCCTGCTGGGCTACGCGAAGCCGGGTGAGTTCGGCGGCGACGTGTCGCACCTCAACCTGCACAAGACGTTCTGCATCCCGCACGGTGGCGGCGGTCCGGGCGTCGGGCCGGTCGGCGTGCGCGAGCACCTTGCGCCGTACCTCCCCTCGCACCCGGGCCACCCCGACCCCACGCGGCGGGAGGGCATCGGACCGGTGAGTGCGGCGCCGTACGGGTCGGCCGGCATCCTGCCGATCTCGTGGGCCTACGTGCGCCTGATGGGCGGGGAGGGTCTGACCGAGGCGACGGCGGTCGCAGTGCTGTCCGCGAACTACATCGCCAAGCGGCTCGGCGAGCACTTTCCCGTGCTGTACAAGGGACATGGTGACTTGGTCGCTCACGAGTGCATCCTCGACCTGCGCGACATCACCAAGCGCACCGGTGTCACCGTCGACGACGTCGCCAAGCGGCTGGTCGACTACGGCTTCCACGCGCCGACCATGAGCTTCCCGGTCGCCGGCACGCTCATGGTCGAGCCGACGGAGTCCGAGGACCTCGCCGAGATCGACCGGTTCGTCGCGGCGATGATCGCGATCCGGGGCGAGATCGACCAGGTGGAGGCAGGGGAGTGGACCCCGGAGTCGTCGCCGCTGCGCGGGGCACCGCACACCTCCCGGGTGCTGACCGGTGAGTGGGACCGTGCCTACAGCCGCGAGATCGCGGTCTTCCCGACCGGCTACGACCCCGACAAGTACTGGCCGGCCGTCGCCCGCGTCGACCAGGCGTACGGCGACCGCAACCTGGTCTGCGCCTGCCCGTCGCCCGAGGCCTTCGCCGAGTGAGCGCGCTGCTCGCGACCACGGCCCGCCGGCTCGAGGTCGCGCTGGCCGCTGCGCAGGCGCAGGGGCGGCTGCCGTCCGTCGCAGCCGGCGTCGTGCGCGACGGGGAGCTGGTGTGGACGGGGTCGCGCGGGCGGACCGTGCGGCGCGGCTCCACGGACCGGCCGGACGCGGACACGCAGTACAAGATCGGCTCGGTCACCAAGACGCTGACCGCGGCGCTGGTGATGCTGGCCCGCGAGCGCGGCGAGCTGGCACTGACGGACACGGTGGGGCGCTTCCTCCCGAGCGGGCCGTTTGCGGACGCCACCCTCCGATCTCTGCTCAGCCACACCTCCGGCATCTCCGCGGAACCGGTCGGGTCGTGGTGGGAGCGGTCGCCCGGCGTCTCCCTGGACGAGCTGGCGGCGCGCCACGAGGGAGCGGAGCGGGTGCTCGAGCCGGGTGCCCGCCACCACTACAGCAACACCGGCTTCGGGGTCCTCGGCGAGGTCGTCGCCTCGATCGGCGGCGCCTCCTGGTTCGACACGCTCCGCTCGCAGATTCTCGAGCCGCTGGGCATGAGCCGGACGTCGTACCAGTGCGAGGCGCCGTACGCCGAGGGGTTCGCGGTGCACCACCTGACCGGGGAACTCACCGTCGAGCCGTTGCCCGACACCGGGGCGATGGCGCCTGCCGGGCAGCTGTGGAGCACCGTCACCGATCTGGCGACCTGGGTCACCGCCCTGGTCGACCCGCAGCGCTCGGTGCTGTCGGCCGCGTCGCTGGAGGCGATGCGCACGCCGCAGTCCGGGACGCCGGAGGACCGGTCGGGCTCGCTCTACGGCCTCGGCTGCTCCGTGATCTACGGGCGTGGCCGGTTGCTGGTCGGGCACGGCGGATCGATGCCCGGCTTCTGCTGCGGCGTCGAGATCGACCCGGACAGCACGGTCGGCGCGATCGTCCTGACCAACGGCGCTTACGGCCTCACCGATCTCCCGGTCCGGCTGGTCGACGAGACGCTGGGCGCCGAGCCCCCGCTGGCCGCCGAGTGGACACCGCCGCACGAAGCGGTCGCAGGTGACCTGCGCGACCTCGCCGGGGTCTGGCACTGGGGTCAGGCGCCGGCGCTGCTGCGCCTCGACGGCGACGGGTTCACCCTGGGTCCGATCGAGGGCGGTGGTCGTCGGATGGCGTTCACCCGGTCCGGCCCCGACTCCTTCGTCGGCACCCGCGGCTACCACACGGGGGAGTCGCTGCGCGTCGTGCGGCGCGACGACGGGTCGATCTCGCACCTCGAGGTCGCGACGTTCGTCTACACACGCACGCCGTACGACCCGGACGCGCCCATTCCCGGCGCCTGACCGTCACCGCCTGCTGGGTAGGTTCGGGCCATGGACGAGAACAAGGCACGTCGCGTCGTCGACGTCCTGCGCGAGCGCGGCACCCACGCGACGATGGCGCGCGTCGGGGTCTACCAGTTCGGCGTCGACATCACGCTGCCCGACGGCCGTGTCGCCACCTGGGACTCCGACGGCACCGCCGAGCTCGAGGCGCAAGTGATGCGCAACGGCATGCTGGTGGGCTTCGTGCCGGTAATCGAGGGCTCCGGCGACTACACCGAGGAGCAGGTCGTCGAGGCGATCCTGCGCACCGACTACGACAAGCCGATCGCCACCCGGCGGGCGACGACCCCGCCGCCCGAAGCTCCGCTGCCCCAGAAGGGCGGACTGTTCCGCCGGTTCATGGGCGGGTTCCGGGAGCACTGACTTCCCGCGTGCCGGTGCGCTGCGCGACGGCGCGGCGATGGCAGGATCGACCACGATGAACGACATGGACTGCGACAACTGCGGCGCCACGATGCGGTGGGAGACCTCGCACTCGCGGTGCGACCGCTGTGGCTACATCCGACCGTGCTGCGAGGGTGCGCCGGTCTCGGCCTCCTGCGTCGTGCCGCGGTCCGACTAGTCGGGACGCCCGCCGCTACTGCGCCTGGGACACCGTCGACATGTTGAAGTCCGGGACGCGCAGGGCCGGGGTTGCGGTGCGCGGGAAGTAGTCGCCCCACTCGCGCGAGAAGCTCGGGGTGGTGCCCGAGGCGTGCGTGAACCGGCGCAGCAGGTCGATCGGGCTCTCGTTGAAGCGGAAGTTGTTGACTGCGCCCGTCACCTCGCCGTTCTCTACCAGGTACACGCCGTCGCGCGTGAGGCCGGTGAGCAGCAGCGTCTGCGGGTCGACCTCGCGGATGTACCACAGGCACGTGACCAGCAGACCGCGGTCGACACCGGCGACCAGGTCCTGGGTCGACCCGGTCGCGCCGTCGACCGAGACGACCAGGTTGTCGACGTACGGCGTCACGGGCTGCCCCGTGAGGCCTGCGGAGTAGCGGTTCTGGAGCAGCGCGGCGAGCTTGCCGTCCTTGACCCAGTGCGTCCGCGACAGTGGGAGGCCGTTGTCGAAGACGCTCTCGATCTGGTTGCTCGACGACGCGGTGACGAACGGCGCCGACTGCAGCCCCTCGTAGGTCGGGTCGGAGAAGATCTGCACCGGCTTGTCGGAGAGCACCTCGCCGATGCGGGTGCCGCCGCCGCGCCGGGAGTAGACGGTCTGCCCGTCGTGGGCGTCGCGTGCCGACGACTCCCAGTAGGCGTAGATCATCAGGTCGGCGACCGCGGTCGGCGGCAGGATCGTGTCGTAGCGACCGGCGTCGAGCTCCACGCGCCGGCTCGCCCAGCCGATCCGGCGGTTGAGCTCCGCCTCCATGACCGCGACGTCGACGTCGGTGAAGTCGCGTGTGGCGCCTCCGACCCAGGCGCTGGTCGACAGGTCGGCCGGCTTGCCGGTGCAGCCGTAGTGACCGGTCGGCTGCACGTGCCGCAGCCGGAGGCCGGCGCTGGACCCGACGTACGTCGTGGTGACGTCGTGGTCGACGAAGCCGTAGAGGATCCGCCGCTCGGCGTCGGCGCGGCCGAACGCGTCGCCCAGAGCGGGTGCGAAGTCGGCGAAGACGTCGATCGAGGTGTCGCCCGACGGGTCGAACCAGTCCGAGGCCGCCTCGCCCGCGACCAGGTCGGCGGCGTCCTCGGCCGGGGTGCCGGCCCGTGCGGCGGCGTCGGCAGCCTCGACGATGGCGCTCACCTGGTCGGTGCTCGAGGCGCTCGCCGTGACCGAACCGGTCGCCGTACCTTCGGCGCCGGCGTGGAACGAGACGACCGTGACCGAGACGCCGTGCATGACGCCGTTGGTGGTCAGGGTGTTGTTCGCCCAGCGCAGGTTGGCGCTCATCGAGTCGTGCACGATCGCGACGCACTGGTCGGAGGTCGAGGCCGCCAGGGCGTGCTCGACGAGCTCCTGCGGACTGGTGAGGTTCATGGTGATCCTTCTCGTCGCTCTCGGTCGGTGCGGCGCAGCGGCGGTCAGTTGCCGGCTTCGGCCGTGGCGTTCAGGACGTTGACGTTGCGGAACAACGACGTGGGGCAGCCGTGGGAGACCGCGGCCACCTGGCCCGGCTGCGCCTTGCCGCAGTTGAAGGCGCCGCCCAGCACCCAGGTGTCGGGTCCGCCGACGGCCTCCAGGGAGTTCCAGAAGTCCGTGGTGGTGGCCTGGTAGGCGACGTCGCGCAGCTGACCGGCCAGCCGGCCGTTCTCGATCCGGTAGAACCGCTGACCGGTGAACTGGAAGTTGTAGCGCTGCATGTCGATCGACCACGACTTGTCGCCGACGACGTAGAGCCCGTGCTCGACCCGGCCGATCAGCTCCTCGGTGCTCGGGCCGTCGGCCGCGGGCTGCAGCGAGACGTTGGCCATCCGCTGGATCGGGATGTGACCGGGGGAGTCGGCGTAGGCGCACCCGTTGGAGCGCCCGTCGTTGAGCTCGGGATGCATGTGCCCCATCGACCGGTCGAGCTGGTAGCCGACGAGCCGGCCGTCCCTGATGATGTCCCAGCTCTGGCCGGCGACCCCCTCGTCGTCGTAGCCGACCGTGGAGAGACCGTGCTCGACGGTGCGGTCGCCGGTGATGTTCATGACCGGTGAGCCGTACTGCAGCGCGCCGAGCTGGTCGATCGTGGCGAAGGAGGTGCCGGCGTAGTTGGCCTCGTAGCCCAGCGCCCGGTCGAGCTCGGTGGCGTGACCGATCGACTCGTGGATGGTCAACCAGAGGTTGGACGGGTGGATGACGAGGTCGTGCACGCCGGGCTGCACCGAGGGTGCGACGAGCTTCTCGGCCAGCAGGTCGGGCAGCTCGGCGAGCTCGGTGTCCCAGTCGTAGCCGGTGGTGAGGTACTCCCAGCCGCGCCCGACCGGGGGCGCGATCGTGCGCATCGAGTCGAAGACGCCGGTGCGCTCGTCGGTGCCGAAGACCTCGACGTCGGGCTGCAGACGCACCCGCTGCTGGGTGGTCGTGGTGCCGGCGAGGTCGGTGTAGAACTTGTTCTCCAGCACCTGGCTCAGGGTCGCCGAGCTGTGCGCGACCGACGTCCCGGCCAGCGTGCGGGCGGACCAGTCGGAGAGCAGCGCCGCCTTCTCACCCAGGGGTACGCCGAGCGGGTCGATGTCGTAGGCCGAGACCCACTCGACGTCGTCGTACACCGGCTCGGGTGCGAGCTCGACCGGCCGGGTGGTCATCGCTGCGGCGACCTGCGCCACCCGCACGGCCGTCTCGGCCACCTGGATCGCCGCCTCGGCCGTCAGCACCACCCCCGAGGCGAACCCCCAGGCGCCGTTGAGCACGACACGGACCGCGAAGCCGACGTCCTCGCTGTCCGACGCACCCTGGAGCCGGCCGTCCCGGACCCGGACGTCCTGCGAGCGCACCCGCTCGAAGCGGAAGTCGGCATGGCTGACGTGGAAGTCCTGGGCCCGCGCCAGGGCCGCCTCGGCGAGTCGCCGGTAGGGCAGCGCGGTGAACGAGCCGTCGATGCGGGACGAGGTCATGCGCCCACGCTATCCACGGCGCACCGGCGTGAAACGACGAGGGGGCGCTCAGGTGCGCCCGTCGCGCTCCTGGGCGTCTCGGAGCGCCGCGAGCGCGACGGTGCTGGAGTGCTCGCCCATCCAGGTGGCCGGAAGGACGTCGAAGCCGTCGCTGCGGGCGGCGTCGAGGACGCGCGGATCGTCATCGACGAGTACGACGACCGTGTGCGTGCGCGCCAGGCGCCGCAGCACGTCGACCTTGTAGCGACTGCCGGGGCGGAAGTCGTCCGCGGGCCGCAGGGTCACGGTGCCCGCGGGGAGGTCGTGCTCGGCGAGCCAGGCCTCGGTGACGGCGCGCAGGTGCTCGGGTCGACCGGACACGTAGGCGATCTCGTAGACCTCGGCCAGCCGCCGGACCACCTCGGCCCCCTCGGCGAGCAGCGCGTCGCCACCGGCCGCCCGGAAGAAGGCGCCCCAACGGTGGGAGCCGCCGGTCACGTGGTGCAGCCGGTGCCGGACGTCGGCGACCACGCCGTCGATGTCGATGACGGCGAGCATCGGACGTTCGGGCTGGTCGGCGCTGGTCGCGCTGGTCGCGCTGGTCGGTCACGCGCCCATCCAACCGGGCCGGGCCCATCCGGGGCCGAGCCGGGTCACCCCACCAGGGTGCGCACGGCGACGGTCGAGCCGGTGCGGGTCTTGTCGACGTGCACCTGGGTCGGGATCCGGTTGCGCAGCTCGCTGACGTGGCTGACCACGCCCACGGTCCGCCCACCCGCCCGCAGGCCGTCGAGGCGGTCCATCACGTCGTCGAGGGTGTCGGCGTCGAGGGTGCCGAAGCCCTCGTCGACGAACAGCGTGTCGATCTGGGTGCCACCGGCCTCCTGGGTGACCACGTCGGCCAGTCCCAGCGCCAGGGACAGCGACACCAGGAACGTCTCACCGCCGGAGAGGGTGGCCGGGTCGCGGACGTCGCCGGTCCACTGGTCGACCACCTGGAGCCCGAGCCCCGCCTGGCTGCGGCGACGCGCGGCCCGCCCGGTGCGCTGGAGCAGGTAGCGCTGGTCGCGCATGTGGCCGAGCCGCTCGTTGGCGGCCTCGACGACCTGGTCGAGCCGGGTGGCCAGGACGTAGGCGGAGAGCCGCATCTGCAGCTGGTTGTCGTGGCCCATGCCGCGGACCAGGCGCGACATCGAGTCGGCGGTCAGGTGCCGGTCCCGGGCCGGGGCCCAGGCGGCGAGCTCGGCGTCGAGGCGGGCGACCAGGAGGATGAGGCCCTGGTGGCGCTCGTCGGCGAGGTGCCGATCGCGAGCGGTCAGCGCCACCGCCTTCTCGGCCTCCGCGAGGTGCCCGGCGAGCCTGGCGGGGGCGCCCGCGTCGTCCGCCCGGTCGAGCATCGAGGCGTCCGGGTCCTCGGCCTGGTCGGCGAGCACCGCGTGGGCCTGCGCCTCGACCCGGGACCGCTGCGCCAGCTGCTCCTGCAGCAGGGCCCGCTCGGTCTCGGGGAGGAGGGCGCCGAGCACGGACTCCACGTCGTGGAAGCCGTGCTCCCGCGCGGTGCGCAGCACCTGCGCCGACACGTCGCCCAGCCGCTCCTGGGCGGCCTCGAGCGATCGGCGTGCGGCGAGCACCCTGGTCAGCTCGGCGAGGTGGGAACGCAGTGCCTCGACGTGGTCGCTCAAGGAGGACCCGGCGGGCCCGGTCACGTCCACGGTGACGCTCACCGCAGCGCGGGCGGTCGCGATGTCGGCATCGATCCGCTCCACCAGTGCCTGGTGGGCCTCGGCGGTCTGGCGCAGGACGGCGGTCCGCGTAGCCGCTGCGGCTTGCTCCGCGCGCAGGTCGGTCTGCTCCTGACGCAGGGCGGTCAGCGTGGCGGCGAGGTCGACGGCCTCCACGGACGCCTTCTCGGCGCCGACCAGCGCGGCGGTGGCGTCCAGGTGCTCGGCGTTGGCCGTCTCGACCGTGCGTCCTTCGGCCGCCGCGAGCAGGAGGTCGCGGTGGTGCCGGGCCGCCTGCGCGGCGGAGGCGGCGCTCTCGAGGCCCTGGGTCGCGGCCGCGAGCTCCTCGGCAGCCCGTGCCTGGTCGGTCTCGCTGACCGCGTCGTCGGCAGGTCGCGCGGGCGACGGATGAGCCTCGCTGCCGCAGACCTGGCAGGCCACGCCGTCGCACAGTGCGCCGGCCAGCTCCGCCGCCATGCCGGCGAGGCGACGAGCGGTCAGGGTCTGCACGCGTTCGCGGGCGTCGAGCGCCCGGTCCCGCGCGTCGCGGTGGGCGTCGTCGAGGACCAGGACCCGCGACGCCATCGGCTCGAGCGCGGCTGCGGCGTCGCGACGCTCCCGGGCGGCCTCGACGACGTGGGCGAGAGCCTCGCGTCGCCCGGCGCTGGTGGTGGCCGCGCTCAGCGCGAGCTCGGTCTCGGCGACCAGGTCGGGCAGCGCCTCGCAGCGTCGGGCGGTCGCGGCCACCGCCCGCTCGGCCTCGGCCAGGTCGGCCAGGGTCCGGGTCACCTGGCTGCGGGCCTCGACCGCCTCGCGCTCCCGAGGAAGCAGTGCCTCCAGGCGGGCGACCCGCTCGCGTCCGGAGTCGAGCTCCGCGACCAGTGCGCCGGTGTCCTGCCCGGGGTCCTGCCCGACACGGTGGCCGGCGGGCAGGCTGTCGCCCGCCTCCCGGACCCGCTGGGCGGCCTCGTCGAGCAGCGCCAGCAGTGGTCGGACGGCTGCGGCGCGGCCGTCGGCGTCGAGAAGTGCTGCGACGCGCTCGGCGTCGTCCTGGGTCCGCTCCAGGTCGGCGAGAGTCTCTCGGGCGGACCGGTGCCGGGCGCGCAGCTCGGCCCTGCGCACGGCGGCCTCATGGGCCGCTCGTGCCTCGGTGAGCGCGACCGTCGCGTCGTCGTGCTCGGTCGCCGTGACGGCCGCGGCCAGCGACGCCGACCCGAGGAGGAAGTCCGTCCACGGCGTGAGGCGGCCCTCGGCCGCTGCGCGCGGCAGGCCCTCGGTGGCCAGCCCCTCGGGCACGGCGGACCCGGACCGCTCGGCCAGGCGCTCGACCAGCGCCCGGACGGCCGCCTCGCCCGCTGCCGCCTGGTCGCCCAGCAGCCGGCTGCGGTCGTGCACCCACTCCTCGATGCGCGCGAAGCGGTCGGTGCGGAACAGCTGCTGCAGCACGTCGTGCCGCTCCTGCGACGTCGCCCGCAAGAAGGTCGAGAACTCGCCCTGGGGCAGCAGCACGACCTGCTGGAACTGACTGGCGTGCATGCCCATCAGGTCGGTCAGGAACAGACCGACCTCGGCGGCACGGGAGGAGAGCATCCGCTCCTCGCCGTCGGTGGTCTCCAGGAGCACCGCAGAAGCCTTCTCGGTGATCAGTCCGTCGCCACGCCGCTTGGGCCGGGTCCACTCCGGCGTGCGGCGCACCACGAACCTGCGGCCGCGCGCGCTGAAGTCGAGCACCACCTCGGGCTTGGTCTCGACCGCCGCGTGCTGGGACTTGAGCACCTTGACGCCGCGTGCACCGGGGACGGTGCCGTAGAGCGCGAAGCAGACCGCGTCGAGCAGGCTGCTCTTGCCGGCACCGGTCGGCCCGGTCAGCAGGAACAACCCGGCCTCGTTGAGGTCGTCGAAGGCCACGGTCTGGCTGCCGGCGAAGGGCCCGAAGGCGGTGACCGTCAGCTCGTGGACGCGCATCAGCCCACGTCCCCCAGGTCGAGACCGTCCTGCACCGACTGGCCGACCCGGAAGTCGGCGTCCCGGTCGTCGTCGATGCGGCAGGAGTCGCAGGCCAGCTGGAGGAGCAGCTGCTCCTCGGTGGTCGCCTGCAGGTCACGGACCTCCGCGACGAAGCCGAGGGCGACGTCGAGGTCACTGCGTCCGTCGACGTGCGGCATCACCGGCCCGCGCTCGCGCACCACCCCCTCCGGCTCGAAGCCGATGAGCAGCGTGTGCGGGAAGCGGGCCGCGAGGCGATCCATCGCCTGCCGCGGTCGGACGGGGTCGGTCAGCGTCACCTGCAGCCAGGCTGCCTCGACCTCGTCGTGGACCGCGTCGCGCAGCAGGTCGTCGATGCGGCCCCGGATCGTCGCCAGGCGGCGCGGGACCGGCGCCGGCACGAACTGCGACCTCGTCAGGCCGTCGACACCGAGGTCGACCAGCCAGGATCCCTTGGTGTGCCCGGCCTCGGAGAAGGAGTAGGCCAGCGGGGAGCCGCTGTAGCGGACGCTCTCGCTGAGGGTCTGGGCGCCGTGCAGGTGTCCGAGAGCGACGTAGTCGAGCCCGCCGAACAGGCTGGTCGGCGCGATCTGCAGCCCGCCGACGGAGATGTCGCGCTCGCTGTCGGACGCCATCGCGGGCGCGGCGTCCGGGCTGCCCGCCACGAAGGCGTGCGCGAGCACCACGGAGCGGGCTCCGGGGCGGCGGTCGAGGTCGGCCCGCACCCGCACCAGGGCCTCGCCCAGGGCCGCGGCGTGGCTGCGCTCGGTCAGCCGCCAGGCGGCGCGGACGGCATCGGGCTCGAGGTAGGGGATGGCGTGCACCGCGACGGGACCGTGGGCGTCCTCGAGCACCACCGGGACGCCGACGTCCTGCCACCGGGTGCGCAGGTGCACCCCGGCCGCGTCGGCCAGGCGTGAGTTGAACCCCAACCGGGCGGGCGAGTCGTGGTTGCCGCTGGAGACGACGACCGTCGCGCGCGACGCCGCCAGGCGGGCGAACGTGTCGTCGGCCAGCTCCACGGCGTCGACCGGCGGCAGCGCCCGGTCGTGCACGTCGCCGGACACCACGACCAGGTCGACCTGCTCGGTCTCGACGACGTCGAGCAGGTGGTCGACGTACGCCGCCTGCGCGCCGAGCATCCCGACGCGGTGGAAGGACCGCCCCAGGTGCCAGTCGGAGGTGTGGAGGATGCGCACACCCGAGACGCTAGGCGGACCTGCCGACAGTTTCCGACTCACACGCCGAGGCGCTCGGCCCCGGCGTAGACGACCATCCGGCCGTCCCGGACGAACCCGGCCGTGCAGAGACCTGCCCGCTGCGCCAGCTCGACCGCGAGGGACGACGGTGCGCCCACCGCAGCCACGGACCCCATGTCGGCGACGACGGCCTTCTGGACGATCTCGAAGCCGATCCGCCCGCTCACGCACAGGACGGGGACGGCGGGGGACCGGCCCGCCAGCAGGCGGGACCCGACGACCTTGTCCACGGCGTTGTGCCGCCCGATGTCCTCGCGCAGCACGAGCAGGGTGCCGTGCTCGTCGAAGAGCCCGGCCGCGTGCAGTCCGCCGGTGCTGTCGAAGACCTTCTGCGCCTGCCGCAGGGTGTCCGGCAGGCCGAGCACCATCTCGACCGACAGCTTCAGCTCCGACCACCGGGAGGAGGCGTGCACGTCGCACTGGGCGAGGACGTCGTCGATGCTCTCGGTGCCGCAGACGCCGCAGGCGGAGGTCGCCGCCGACAGACCTGCAGCGCGCTGGGCCGGCTCGCGCCGCGGCGGTCGGCTGAGCTCGACGGTGACCACGTTGAACTCCTGCTCGGGGCTCAGGGTGGTGTCCGTGCAGTAGGCCACGGTCCGCACGTCGTCGGCCGAGGCGAGCACCCCCTCGCCGTACAGGAAGCCGGTGGCGAGCTCGAAGTCGTGGCCGGGGGTGCGCATGGTGACCGCCACGCGCCGGGCGGGGCGACCGGGCGCGGCGAGCCGGATCTCGAGAGGCTCCTCGGTGGCCAGCCGGTCCTCGTGGCGCCGCACGGACTCCACTCCCGGCGCGACGGTCACCTCGTGCACGCGCACCCGGGTGCTGGGGCCTGGGCGACGGGGGAGACTCATACCCCGCAGCCTATATTTGGGTCCGAACTCGCACCCGGCCCGACGGGGGGTGCCCGCGGGTTCCCACGTCAGGGGGACGTGGCGCGACGGAGGGGAGACGCGATGCGCAAGCCGCGACGTACCCGCCCGGACCCCCGGCCCGACGACGGCTGGACCTCCCACGTCGCCTCGGGTTTCGCGCTGGCCGGCTTCCTGTCCCTCGTCTTCGTCGGGTTCACGCTGCTCGCTCTGCGACCGCTCGAGTCGATCGACGCCTACCTCAACGTGGAGCCACCCCCGGCCCACTGGGTGCCCGTGCTGCACGTCCTCGACCGCATCGGGCAGCGCGCCGTCGCCCTGCCGATCCTGGCCGTGGCGGTGGTCGTGTCGTGTCGGCACCAGGAGTCGTGGCGGCCGGTGTGGGTGGCCGGGGTGTCGGTCTTCTGCGTCAACCTGGTCGTGCTCGTCCTCAAGGTCGGCCTCGGCCGGGCGGAGCCGGTCTCGGCGGACCCGTCCTTCTTCGAGGGCGGGATGGCCTACCCCTCGGGCCACACCGCCAACATCGTGCTGGTCTACGGGCTGGCGGTCTACCTGCTGTCGCGCTACCGGGGCGTTCCCCGCACGGTCAGCCGTGCACTGTGGGCGGTCGTCGTGCTGCTGTCGGTGGTCATGGTGGTGACCTCGGTGACCCTGAACTGGCACTGGTTCGCCGACCTGATCGCCGGGCTGCTCGTGGGTGCCGTGGTGCTCCAGCTGACCGAGGCCGTCGACTCGCTGGTGCCGCGAGACGCACTGACCGGCGGGCGCTTCGCACTCGCCCGCCGCAGACGACGTACGGCGACGCGGACCGACTCGTGAGGGGCGCACGTCTCGGGTTCTCGATCCTGGTCCTCGCGATGCTCACGATCGCGGGCTGTGGTGAGCGCACGTCGTCGACGCGCGGAGCCGAGCCTCCGGCGAGCTGGCACGGCTGCTCGTCCGACGACGTCCGCGCAGCCGGCCGTGCGGTGGGGGGCGGGGACTTCGACGCCGACGGCAGCGCCGACGAGCTGTGGCTGCTGCCGGCGTCCTCGCCGTGCCCCGGCCTGGTCGTGACCCTCGGGGACCGGGTGGTGGGCACCGCACTGGGCGAGCTCGAGCTCCGTGGCGAAGGCGCCACGTTCGCGCTGTCCGACGGTCGTGCGCTGGCCGTGCTCGCGGTGCCGCCCACCCGCGGGGCGGCTCGCAGCCGCACCTGTTCGGCTTCGACGGCGACACCCTCGGGGAGGTCACCGTGGACGGCGAGCCGGTGCTGCCGTTCGTGGCGACGGACGGCGGGGGAGCGCCGACCACCGCGACCTGCACCGACGACGGAGGCATCGAGGTCGTCACGGCGACGACCGCGGAGCCGCCCGGCGTCGTGCTCGCGTGGGACGTGCAGCGGACGCCGTACGCCATCGAGGGGCTGGATGCCACTCCCGTGGGCGATGCCACCGTGCAGGCCGACGTCGCGGATCCGCTGCTGCGCACGCGTGTGCCGGAGCTGTTCGACGGCCCGTTCGCGGACTGCCGGGTGCGGCGAGCCGGCTAGTCCCGCGAGGCGATGTCGGCCGGGGTGCGCGGCCGGCGGATCGAGAACACCGTCGCGTCGCGGGCCCACTCGTCCCGGCCGAGCCGGGCCAACGGGGCAAGGCGTTCGTAGTCCGGATGGCCTTCGACGAGCACCTCGTCGGCCACCGTCACCAGGACCACCCTGCCCAGCACGATCGTGGAATCGCCCAGCTCGTGCGTGCTGTGCAGCGTGCACTCGATCGAGACGGGGGAGTCGCGCACCCGGGGCGGCCGCACGGAAGCGCTCGGCTCCATCGCGATGTCGAGGTGCTGCGGCTCGCTGGCGTCGGCGTCGAAGGCCGCGGAGGAGTCGTTGACCTGGTGCAGCAGCGCGGCGTTGGCCAGGTTGACCACGAACTCACCCGTCGCGAGCGCGTTGCGCAACGTGTCCTTGGCCCCCACCGACGTGAACTGCACGATCGGTGGCCGGGCGCAGGCCACGGTGTAGAACGAGTGCGGGGCGAGGTTGACCACGCCGTCGGTGGACAGCGTGCTCACCCAGGCGATGGGGCGCGGGACCACGACCGCGGTCAGCAGCCGGTAGGCGTCGACCTCCTCGTCGTCGGAGCGGAACACGGTGCGGTGCATGAGCTACCTCCAGGGTCGGGAGCGGTCAGGGGAGAGGGACGACAGGCGGATCGCGACGAACCGGGGCCTGGTGCATCCACCAGCAGGGCTAGTCGACCTCGGCGCCGAGGCCTTCGGCCACCACGACTGCGCCGGCCAGGTCGAGTCGCGTGCCGAGGAGCGACGCAGCGAGGTGGAGGTCGGTGCCCGCGAGGGTCGCGCCGCGCAGGTCGCTGCTGGTGAGCACCGCCTCGCGGACCGTGGCTCGGGTCAGGTCGGCACCACGCAGCGACGTTCCGGTCAGGTCCGCCTCGGACAGATCGGCCTCCTGCAGCACCAGGCCGTCGAGCGTCTGCGCGCTGAGCTTCGCGCCGCGCATGGTCACGCTGTGCCAGAGCCCGCCGGTCACGGTGATCGGGCGCAGCGTGCAGTTGACGAAGACGCTGCCCACCAGCTTGCAGCCGTCGATCGTCGCGCCGAAGAACGACGTCCGGGTGAAGGTGCACGCCACGAACGCCGTGCCGGTGTGGCTCGACGCGTTGAACCGGCAGTTCTCGAACGCGCACGACGTGAAGATCGCGCCCCTCGACGTCGACTCCGTCAGGTCGACCTCCCGGAACGTGCAGTCGCGGAAGGCGAGACCCGACAGGTCCTCGCCGTACCAGTCCTCGTCGACGTAGCGCACACCCACGACCGGTTCCGGAGGCTCGCCGCTCATCCGCCCAGACTGCCATGAGGACCCGCCCGGACCCTGGCACCATGGCGTGATGAGCCTGGCCAAGCCTCGTGGGTTCCTGACCAACGGCTTCGACCTGCTCGCCGACGACGGATCCCTCCTGGGGGCGATGGAGGGTTCGCTGTGGGGCGAGGGCGGTCAGGTCCGCGTCGGGGGCGACACCTGGGAGCTGCGACGCCGCGGGTGGACGTCGTTCCGGCTGGTCGATGGTCACGTCGACGAGGCGGTGGCGAGGTCGCGAGGGATGCTCTCCTCCAAGCTCGACGTCGAGCATGCCTCGAGCGGCGGCGAGCTCGCCCGTCAGTCGATGTGGCGTCGTGCCTACGACCTGCGGCAGTCCGGCGTCGTGCTGGCCGTGGTGGCGATCCAGTGGCGCCGACAGTCGTCGGCGGCCACCTAGCAGCCTCGGTGACAGCTCGGAGGGATGACAAGGTAGGTCCCATGACCTCCACATCCGACGACACGCTGCGGTCTGTCGAGCTGACGCGCCTGGAGCAGGGCCGCTACCGCGCCACGAACAGCCGGGGCAGCAGCATCGAGATCGGGCAGGGAACCACCTCCGAGCTCTTCAGTCCCGTCGAGCTGCTGCTCGCCGCGATCGCCGGGTGCAGCGCGATCGACGTCGACTTCATCACTGCCAAGCGGGCCGAGCCGGAGCGCTTCGACGTGCGGATGTCGGGTCGCAAGGTGCGCGACGAGCTGGGCAACCGGCTGGTCGACCTGCTGTTGGAGTTCGACGTCGGGTTCCCCGACGACGAGCACGGTCGTACGGCGCGTGACGTGCTGCCCCGCGCCGTACGCCAGTCGCACGAGCGGTTGTGCACCGTCAGCCGCACGGTCGAGGTCGGCAGCCCGGTCGAGGTGCGCGTGCACTGATGGACTTCTCGGGCTACCGCGCACGCACCGAGCGGATGCTGCTGCGTCCCTACACGGTCGCGGACCTGCCGGCCTTCCACGACCTGCATCGCCGCGACGACGTCACCCGCTACCTCCCCTGGGAGTCCCGCGACGAGGAGGCGTCCCGTACGGCGCTCGCCCGGCACCTCCAGGTCCAGGTGGAGGTCGACGACCAGGGCCTCACACTCGCGGGGATCGACGAGGAGACCGGGAGGCTGGTCGGGGAGTTCGTGCTGATCCTGCGGAGCGTGGAGCACCGCCGCGGCGAGGTGGGGTACGTCCTGCACCCTGACTTCCAGGGCCGAGGGTTGGCCACCGAGGGGGCCCGTCACATGCTGGGCATCGCCTTCGACCGGTTGCGGCTGCACCGGGTGATCGCCCGCATCGACCCGCGCAACCAGGCGTCTGCGGGCGTGCTGCGCAGGCTCGGCATGCGGCACGAGGCGCACCTGGTGCAGAACGAGCTGTTCAAGGGCGAGTGGGGCAACGAGGACGACTACGCGCTGCTGCGCTCGGAGTGGGACGCCCGCTAACGCCGAGGTTCGCTCGGCGCCAGCGGGGTACCAGGCCTGATGTTCTTCTTCTTCAGCAACCGTCTGGGCTGCCTCGGCTCGGTGCTCGTGTCCCTCGTCGTCACGGCCGTCCTGGTGCTGCTGCTGAGCAGGTGATCGGACCTCAGCGCCCGATGCCCAGGGTGTGCCGGCCGTCGGGAGCCACCGGCAGCTGACCGCAGACCCGGGTCGCGGTCTCGCAGGACCACAGGGTCCGGGCGTCCGACGCCACAACGGTGTCCTCGTCGAGCCACCGCACCGCGGTCACCGACGAGGGCAGTCCCTCCAGGCGTTGCTGGCTCGACGCCGTCCCCACCCAGACCGAGGCGAGGTCGTCGCGAGTGGTGCGCAGCGAGACCAGCCGGGTGCCGTCGCCGGAGAGCCGGGCCTCCCCGGCGACGGTGGTCGGGGTGCCGCCGTCGAGCGGACGGACGGTCGTGCTGCGCCGGTCCGCTGCCGGTACGGCGAGCAGCCGGCCTCCTCGCGTCGCCGCGGAGGGGTTGTCGCCCCGGTCCAGGGCCACCTCCTCGAGCGACGTGCCGGACACGACGCGCAGGTCGCGGCCGGTGCTCGTCAGCGCCCCACCCGCGGTCACGTCCACCACGTCGCCGGCGTCCGCGACCCGGGTGCGCTCGCCCGACAGCAGGTCGAGGGTGACCAGGTCACCGCTGCGGTCGGCCACCGCGAGCCACCGCCCGTCGACGGACCGCGCCACGCTGCTCACGGCGGAGGTCACCGGTGCCTTGCCGCGGGTGAACGACCAGCTGCCCTCGGGGCCCTCCTCTCCCGAGGCGCTGTCGAACTGCACGAGCAAGCTCCCCTCGCCGATCACCAGGCCCGACTCGTAGGTCCCACCGACGATGCCCTCGGCCGACGTCCGCAGGTCGTGGGTGCGGCCCTGCGGGTCCAGCACGAACAGCTTCATGCCCCGCGTGAAGTAGACCGGCTGCTGGGGCAGCACCTCGCTGATCGCGGTGCCTCCCGTCGCCGGCCCGGGCTCGATCTCGTCCGGGGTGCCGAGCGCGACGAGCGGCCCGGCCACCACCGCGACGGCGGCGACCGACGCCACGGCAAGAGCTGCGCGGCCCGTCGTACGACGCCGGCGCTCCTGACGCACGCGGGCCTGGAAGGCGAGCTCGTCGACCAGGGGAGGGGTGGTGTCCTCCGCGACGCGGTGCAGGGTCTCGTGGATGTCGGCGGTCATGACAGCTCCTCGGCGAGGTGGTCCGTGGGAAGTGCCGCGCGCAGGCGGCGCAGTGCGTGGTGGGTCTGGCTCTTGACCGCGCCCTCGGAGCACCCGAGGGCCTGGGCCGTGGCGGCGACGGAGAGGTCGTCGAAGTAGCGCAGCACGAGGGTGGCGCGCATCCCCGCCGGCAGCCGCCGGATCTCGGCCCACAGGGCGAGCTGGTCGGCGCGCATCCCGAGGTGGTCCTGGGCCTCGTCGGGCACCTGCTCGCGCACGACCTCTCGACCGCGGCGGCTCCACTGCCGTTGGGCCAGGCGGAGCATCGACCGGCGCACGTAGGCGTCGGCGGCCCCCTTGTCCCGGATCGAGGACCAGCGCACGCAGGTCCGGGCGAGGGCCGTCTGCAACAGGTCCTCGGCGTCGTGCCGGTGGCCGGTCAGCAGGTAGGCGGTGCGGAAGAGCGGACCCCATCGGGCCGCCATGAAGTCTTCGAAGGTCAGCTCACCGGCTGCCATGTGTTCCCCCTCGGTTCGGGACGTGTCATGGAGCAAGGAGCACCGGGACGGTCTGGAGGTTGCACGCGGAAGCGTGGAAGTTCGTCGCGGACCGGCTAGCCGCGGCCCTCCTCGGCCTGCTGCTGGTCGATCCGCTTCTTCATGCGCGACATCCCGGGGACCTGGCCGAGCATCTCGTTGAGCTCGCGGGAGACGTCGAGCAGGTCGTGCAGGTCGGGGGCCACGCTGTTCATGCTGTCGAGGATCGGCATGATGTCGGTCTCGAGCTTGTCCGCGAGACGTGGCAGCTGGTCGATCAGCTGAACCATCGCGTCGACCTCCTGCGAGTCGGTGGTCTCGGCGAGGCGCTCCAAGGTCGGCTGCAGCGTGGTCAGCGAAGGCTCGAGGCTGTCGAGCAGGCGCCGCAGCCGGACGCTCAGCGGCTCCAGGTCGGACACCAGGGTGGTCGCGCGGTTGACGACCTGGTCGGTCCGCTCGACGACCTCGTCGGCGTTGCGTCGGGTGGTGTCGATGTCGTCGATGAGGGTGTTCGCCCGGACCAGGAGCCTCTCGGCGTCTCCGACCAGCACCATCAGACGGGGCACGGCGGCCAGCAGCTGTTCCACCGAGCCGGCCCCCCGCTCGAGCACGGACAGGATGTCGCGGGGGCCGGGCACGGGCAGACGCATGGCATCCACGCTAGCGGTCGACCCCAGCGACGATCAGGTGTTGGCGCCGCGCGCCGCCACGCGCCACACGTCGACGATCTCGGTGCCGCGCACCACCACCAGCTCGTCGGCGAGGTTCACCGTGGTGCACACGTGGTTGGGCACGACGCGCAGGCGGGCACCGAGCGCGGGCCGCTGCTGTCCCCGGGGCCAGGCGACGACGGCGTGGTGCTCGGAGAGCTGGGTGATCCGTGCGTCGGGGTGGTCGAGGAGCCGCCCGTGCCCGGTCGCCCAGGGGGCGCGGTCGGCACCGAGGGCCTTGCTGCCGGAGTCGAGCACGACGGAGCCGCCGGCGTGGCTCACGACGGTGCCGACCACGACGAGGGCGATCTCCGACGGCGCGACCGTGCCCAGCTCCCACTGCTGCGCGTCGCCGAACACGTAGACGCCGGGGCGCACCTCGGTCACCACGGACGCGTCGGTGGCATGCACGCTCGGGGTCGACCCGCCGCTGAGCACCGACGCGGGCAGCCCGCGCCCGCCCAGCACCCCGGACGCCGACGCCAGCGTCGCGGACTCCTGGGCTGCCACCACCCCGGGGGCCCCGGGGGCGTAGCTGTGGCCCGGGAACGTGAAGGCGCCGACGACATCGAGACCGAGGTCGGTCGCGACGCCGGCCACCTCGGCGACGGATTCCGGCGCGACCCCGGTGCGGTGATGGCCGCTGTCGACCTCGACGACGACCCGGGCGCCGGGCAGCTGCGCCGCGAGGGCACCGGCGCCGTCCGTGGAGTCGATGCCGACGGTCAGGGTCGCCCGCTCGGTCAGCGCACGCAGCCGCCTCCCCATCGCCTGGTCGACCCAGAGCGGGTAGCCGAGGAAGAGGTCATCGAAGCCCGCCGCGGCGAACACCTCCGCCTCCGCGACCGTGGCGACGGTGAGCCCGACGGCTCCGGCGTCGCGCTGGAGCCGTGCGATCTCGAGCGTCTTGTGCGTCTTCGCGTGCGGTCGCAGTGCGACGCCCCGGGCGGACGCGAACGACGCCATCGACGAGACGTTGGTCTCCAGCACGTCGAGGTCGACCACGACGTACGGGGTCGCCCGTGCGGTCACGAGCTGAAGACCAGCCGCAGGAAGATCCCCAGGAGCAGGCCGGCGCCGATCCCGATGCCGGCGAAGCCGACCACCGAGCCCTCGGGGGAGACCACTCCCAGCACGACGCCGCACCCGGCTCCCAGCAGCATCCCGATGCCGGGCAGGGCGCCGACGATGTCGGCCCGCAGCCGACGGCCGGAGAACGGCATGTTCGACCCGCGCATCACCGCCACAACCTACGCGAAGGCTGCGTCCAACCGGTCGGCGATCAGGTCGAGCGTGGTCCGCGCCTGGGTCCGGTCGCCGTCGAGGAAGTAGTGGTCGCGGCCGCCGACCGTCCGGTGCAGCACCGGCACACCGTGCGCGGCCAGCCGCTCGGCGTACCGGTCGCCCTCGGCACGGAGCACGTCGTACTCCGCGGTGATCACCATCGCCGGTGCGAGTCCGGCGAGGTCGGGCGCCAGCAGGGGAGAGGCGTAGGGCTCCGCGCGCCGGGTGACGTCGCGGAAGTACGTCGCGCGCACCAGGCGCTGGATGGACGGCGAGATCAGCGGCGTGGCGAGCGGGGAGGTCTTCTCGTCGATGTCGGTCGCCAGGTCGAGGGCTGGTACCCCCAGGAGCTGCAGGACCGGGCGGAAGGAGCGCTTGTCCCGCGCCTGGAGCGCAGCGCTGGCCGCCAGGTTGCCGCCCGCGCTGAAGCCGCCCACCGCCACCCGGTCGCCGTCGATGTCGAGGTGGGTGCCGTGCGTGGCGACCCAGGCCGCGACGTCGTGCGCCTGCTCCTGCGCCACCGGGTAGCGGGCCTGCGGTGCGACGTCGTAGTCGACGTTGATCACGACGGCCTGGCACCTCGCCGCCACGAAGCGGGCGAAGAAGTCGTCCATCTGCGGGTGCCGCATCACGAAGGCACCGCCGTGCAGGTGGACGTAGACCGGTCGCAGCCCGGTGCAGCCGGGGGAGCGGTAGACCTGGCAGCGCACCGGACCGTGCCGGGTCGGCACGACCATCAGCCGGGCCGCGGGCAGATCCGCTCCGGCGAACTGGAGGTCGCGACCGTAGTCGACCGTGAACGGAGCAGACTTCTGGAGCAGGTAGGCCTGCAGGTCCGCCCGTACTCCCATGTCGCCTGTTCGTGGCGCGGCGGTGTCCGGATGGGTGGGTCTGGCGGGGTTTCTCAGGTGGCCCGCAGACGCTCCTCCAGGCCGCGCCCCATCAGGGTCACGGTGAGCCAGTCGAAGGCGCCGCCGCCGTACGTCGCGACCGGACCGGCGGGCTTGCCGAGGTCGAGACGCAGGCGCAGGTGCAGGTGCGTGCCGGTCGGCCCACCGTCCGGCCCGCCCTCCGGCGAGAGCACGAGGGCCCAGGTGCAGCGCAGCGGCGGGCGTGCCTGCCGGCGCCGGGGACGCTCCGACCAGTAGACGAGGTGGCTCGGCGCCTCGACCTGGAGGACCTCGAACGTCGGCCGGCCGGGCCCCCAGTCGGGCACCACGTCGCCCGGCCGCAACCCGAGCCAGCGCTGGTCCACCTGACGCGTCGCGCGACCGCTTCGTGGCAGCAGGCGTTCGACGCCGCGGGGGAGGTACCAGCCGGCGCGCTCCTTGCCGAGCTGCTCGATCCACGGCCACACGACGTGCGGGGGAGCGGACAGGTGCAGGTGCCGATCCATGACCGGGTCGGCGTCAGCGAGCACATCGTCCCCGGGAAGCTGCACTCGCGACGACGTACGACCCACGATCGGCCGGTCAGCTGACGGGCGCCAGCGGGTGGATGTCGATCGAACCGCCGAGGTGGTCGGCGGCAGCGGTCATCGCATCGGCGATGTCCTGGGTCTGCATGTGCGCGTCCAGGGCCTCCTGCGACGCCCACGTCTCGATGAAGACGAAGGTGCCAGGGGCGCCGGCGGACTCGAACAGGTCGTAGGACACGCAGCCCTCGTGGTCGCGGGTCGCTGCGGCCAGCTTCGTCAGCACGCTGCGCACGGTCTCCTCCGATCCGGGCTTGGCGGGGATCAGGGCGACGACGCGGAGGTCAGCCATGAGATTCTCAATTCGGGGTGTCGGTGCGGTGCAGGGCTGCGTGTCAACCTACGTCGGGCGGGTGTCGGGCAACAGGTCCACCCAAAGTGACCCTCAAGGTCGGCCGAACGGTCAGATACGTGGTGTGCGACGGCCCTGATGGCAAAGGCGTGTGGCAATTCAGACATAACGGCCTTTCAAACCCCTAGGGTGAACACGTCGGTCTGGTGCGATGGGGACGAGGTCTTGAGTCGATGCGTTGGGGAAGCAAGTCACGCCGTACGTCGGCACGGGGCGGCTGGGAGGACGCCCGTGACGACGTCACCGGGCTGCTGACGTACGCTGCCTTCGTCACCCACTGCGCGGACGCCGTGGGAGGGCTGATCCCAGGCTGCGAACCCGCGGTCCTCGTGGTCGAGCTCGAGGGGGGAGCGGAGGCGGCGGAGCAGGATGGTCACGCCGCCGCCGACGAGGTGCTGCGGGCCGCGGCTCATCGCACAGCACGTGAGGTCGGCACGAGCGGTGTCGTCGGCCGGATGTCCGACCGCCAGATCGGGGTGCTCATCCCGGCACTGACGACCCCGGCGGTCGCCCTCGACCTGGCCTACCGGATCACCTCCGCGTTCGCGCCCCCCGTGGTCCTCGGCAACCAGAGGCGGGTCCAGCTCTCCTCGAGCTGCGGCCTGGTCACCTGGGACTCGATGGGCGCTCGCGCGACGGTCGACGACCTGATCCGCGGCGCTGGTCTTGCCGTGCGCGAAGCGCGTCGGGGCGGGCGCAACCGGATCGAGGTGTGCACCGCGGAGCTGATCGCGGTGGCCGACGAGACGCTGGCCATCGGCAAGGACCTCCGCAAGGCCCTGGACGAGAACGGGCTGCGGGTCTGCTACCAGCCGATCGTCGACCTGACCCATGGCTCGGTGCTCGGCTTCGAGGCCCTGGTGCGGTGGAGCCACCCGGTGCACGGTCACGTGTCACCGGCTCGTTTCGTCCCCGTGGCCGAGGAGTTCGGCCTGATCTCCGAGCTCGGCCGCATGGTGCTGTCGACGGCGACCGCTCAGGTGGCGCAGTGGTCCTCGACGTTCCGAATCCCGCTCGACGTGCACGTGAACGTCTCCGGACTCGACCTCGTGCACCCGGGCTTCCTGACAACCGTCGAGGAGGCGCTGACGACCTCCGGTCTGCGCAACGAGCAGCTCGTCCTCGAGGTCACCGAGTCCGCGGTGGAGCCGGCCCTCGACATCGCCCGGCAGCGGTTCGCCTCGCTGCACGAGATCGGGGTGCGGGTGGCCCTGGACGACTTCGGTACCGGACGCTCGGCCCTGGCCTACCTGCAGAGCCTGCCGGTCGACATCTTGAAGGTGGACCGGTCCTACCTGGACTCGGTCGACGAGCAGCGCGCCGAGGACCTCTTGCGCGGCGTCATCGCCCTGGGGCAGGCGCTCGGCATGGAGGTCTACGGCGAGGGCGTCGAGGACGAGGACCAACGGCTGCGGCTGGTGCGACAGAAGTGCCACATCGGGCAGGGCTACCTCTTCGCCCGCCCGTTGCCGATGGAGGACGCCGCGGCGTACCTGCGCGAGCAGACCGCCCCGGCCGACCTTCGGGTCATGCACGGCTGACCCCCCTCGTTGAGTAGGCGCTCGTGCCCCGTTGAGTAGGCACTCGTGCCTCGTTCAGTAGGCACTCGTGCCCCGTTCAGTAGGCACTCGTGCCCCGGCACCCGGCAGTCGGGGTGTGTAGAGGTCAGATCGCGAGATGTCCCTTGTGGGTAACGGGATCCGCTCTACCGAATGTCGGCGACCTACGCTAGAATCGAACACATGTTCGACACCTCTTGGGTTGCTGACCTCGACGCCGACACGGCGTGCGAAGCGGTCCGCGCAACCCAGGACAGGTTGCGAGAACAGGAGTGGCGCGAGCTGGTGCTGGCCGCGCACTGGGCCGACCTGCACCCCGCCCCGTTGACCTACGACCCCCACGACTCACACGAGCCCGTCAGCCCCTGCACGCACGCGGGGGCGGGGGCGGAGCGGACGGAGCGGTCGGTGCGGGCCGGGGGCGAGGGCACCCCGCAGATCACCGAGTTCGCGTGCGCCGAGCTGGGCCTGCTGATGGGCGTCGGCCCACTCACCGCACAGTCCCTGGTGCGGGACGCGGTCGACCTGCGCCACCGCCACCCGGCCCTGTGGGCACTGCTCGGCTCCGGCAACGGCCGCGTGTGGAAGGCCCGCCAGGTCGCCAGACTCACCCACGCCGCACGCCTCTCACGTGACCAGGCCCGGTTCGTGGACGCCGCCACCACCCCCTACCTCGACGCGTTGAGCTGGTCGGCGTTCACCAACCTGGTCGAGGCCAAGATCATCGAGGCCGACCCCGCCGCCGCCGAAGCCCGCCGACTCGCAGTCGAGCTGGACCGGTTCGTGCGCACCGGCCGCTCCAGCGAACACGGCATCACCACCCTGGTCGCCCGCGCCAACGCCGGCGAGATCATCTACTTCACCGCCGTCTGCGACCGGATCGCCGCCATCCTGCACCTCGAGGGCGACACCGACCCGGTCGAGGTCCGCCGCTCCAAAGCACTCGCGATCCTCGCCAACCCCGTCCGCGCCCTGCACCTGCTCGCCCGCCACACCACCAGCGAACCCCACCCCGACGACCCCGACCGCACCCCCCTCAACACCGACCCCGCCACCCACGACACCCAGATCGATCCCGCCACCCTCGACCTGTCCGCCCTCGACCCGGAGCGGTTCCGGCCACGAGCGGTGCTCAACGTCCGGATCAGTGAGCACGCCCTGACCGGCCGGTCCGGTGTCGCCTACGTCGAGGGACTGGGCTGCCTCACCATCCCCGGCCTGCGCAACCTGCTGGGCCACCACCACGTCACCGTCAGACCGGTGCTGGACCGACAAGGCCAAGTCCCCGTCGAGGCCTACGAAGTCCCCGCCGCGATGCGCGAAGCACTCCGCCTGACCCGCCCCACCAGCGTGTTCCCCTGGACCCGCACCGACCACCCCGACCTCGACCACACCCACCCCTACACACCCGGTGCAGGCAAACAGACCCGGATCGGCAACCTCGGCCCCCTGGACCGTCACGGACACCGCATCAAGACCCACGGCCACGGCTGGATCCACCACCAACCCACCCCCGGCACCTACCTGTGGCGCACCCCCCACGGCTACTGGTACCGCGTCGACAACGACGGCACCCACCCCCTCGGACGCGACCCCGACCTCACCGCCTACAACCCCGCCCCGATCGTCATCGACGTCCCCCGCGATCGACACCTCGTCGAGCTCACCACTGCGCGCTGACCGCGGACCCGCGCGCTCACCCGTAATGCAGGCCCGGGGATGAGACCCGGGTCGACGGGGGATGAGACCCGGGTCGACGGGGGACGAGACCCGGGTCGACGGGGGGACGGTATTGCGGAGAGAGTTGGAAAGGATGGCGGCGACCGCGTCCATATCCGGATCCATATCCTCATCGATTCCACATCCGCTCCACATCGATGTCGATATCGGCAGGTCGGCTCCGCCCCAGGAGCAGACGCGGCCACGGTGGCCGCACCACACGGAGGAGACACAGGATGACGAAGTACCTGATGCTCAAGCACTACCGCGGCGCGCCACGCGGGGTGAACGACGTCCCGATGGACCAGTGGACCCCGGAGGAGGTCGACGCACACCTGCAGTACATGGCCGACTTCATCACCCGCCTCGAGGGCACGGGGGAGTTCGTGGACGGGCAGGCGCTCTCGCCCGAGGGCACCTTCGTCCGGTACGACGGTGCGGGCCGTCCGCCGGTCACCGACGGCCCGTTCGCGGAGACCAAGGATCTGATCGCGGGCTGGATGGCGATCGACGTCGACAGCTATGAGCGGGCTCTGGAGCTCGCCAGTGAGCTGTCGGCGGCACCGGGTTCCGGAGGCAAGCCGATCCACGAGTGGCTCGAGCTGCGTCCGTTCCTGACTGAGCCGGAGACGGTCACCGAATGACGCCACCGGGCGACGAGCAACCAGGGGAGCGGGGGGCGTGGACGAGCTGCTGCTGCGCGAGCTGACACCGGCGGTGATCGGGGTGCTCGTGCGTCGCGGGGTCGACTTCGCGGCAGCCGAGGACGCGGTGCAGGAGGCACTCGTCTCGGCCGCACAGTCCTGGCCGGAACGGATGCCGGACGATCCGCGGGCCTGGCTGGTCACGGTCGCGTGGCACAGGTTCGTCGACGTCCACCGCTCCGAGACCTCGCGCCGTGAGCGGGAGAGCCGGGTGCAGCTGCAGCCGGCACCGGGCCCGGCCACGGACGTCGACGACACGCTCCAGCTGTTCTTCCTCTGTGCCCACCCGAACCTGACGCCCGCGTCCGCAGTGGCGCTGACATTGCGCGCGGTCGGCGGGCTGACCACCCGGCAGATCGCCCGGGCCTACCTGGTGCCGGAAGCCACGATGGCGCAGCGGATCAGCCGCGCCAAGCGCACGGTCGCCGGGGTGCGGTTCGAGACGCCGGGGGACCTGGCCACGGTGCTGCGGGTGCTCTACCTGGTCTTCAACGAGGGCTACACCGGTGACGTCGACCTGGCCGGCGAGGCGATCCGGCTCACCCGGCAGCTGGCGTCGGTCGTCGACGACGTGGAGGTCGACGGGCTGCTGGCGCTGATGCTGCTGCACCACGCGCGCCGAGCGGCGCGGACCCGCGACAACGGGCGCCTGGTTCCCCTGGCCGAGCAGGACCGGGACCTGTGGGACACCGTGGCCGTCGCCGAGGGCGTGCGGATCCTGCAGGGGGCGCTGGCGCGGGACCGGCTCGGCGAGTTCCAGGCCCAGGCCGCGATCGCCGCACTGCATGCCGACGCGCTGCGGGCCGAGGAGACCGACTGGGTGCAGATCGTCGGCTGGTACGACGAGCTGCTGCGGCTGACCCACAGCCCCGTGGTGCGCCTGAACCGCGCGGTGGCGGTCGGCGAGGCCGACGGCGCCCAGGCGGGTCTGGCTGCGTTGGCCGAGGTGGACGCCGATCTGCCACGCCATCGTGCCGTGGCGGCGTACCTCACCGAGAAGGCTGGTGACCTGACGACCGCAGCCGGGCTGTACGTCGACGCCGCCCTTGCCGCGAGCAACACCGCAGAACGGGACCACCTCACGCGGCAGGCGGCCCGGCTCAACCAGGCCCTGCGGGGAGAGGGACGGGAGCACCCCGATCCACGGTAGTTGACATAATGTCGCTTATCGGCGATATGTTCACTCATGCCACGTAGGCGGCCAGGTGCTGCCCGGTCAGCGTCGTCCGGTCGGCGACCAGGTCCGCGGGCGTGCCCTCGAACACGATCCGGCCGCCGTCGTGGCCGGCACCCGGACCGAGGTCGATGAGCCAGTCAGCGTGCGCCATCACGGCCTGGTGGTGCTCGATGACGATCACCGACCTGCCGGAGTCCACCAGCCGGTCCAGCAGCCCGAGCAGCTGCTCGACGTCCGCGAGGTGCAGTCCGGTGGTCGGCTCGTCGAGCACGTAGACCTCGCCCTTGTCGGCCATCTGGGTGGCGAGCTTGAGGCGCTGGCGCTCGCCGCCGGAGAGCGTCGTGAGCGGCTGGCCAAGGCTGAGGTAGCCGAGCCCGACGTCGCGGAGCCGGTCCAGGATCTTGTGGGCAGCGGGCACCGCGGCCTCGCCAGCGCCGAAGAAGGTGGTCGCCTCGCTGACCGGCATGGCCAGCACCTCGCTGATGTCCTTGCCGCCCAGGGTGTACTCCAGCACCGAGGCCTGGAACCGCCGACCCTCGCACTCCTCGCAGGGTGACTCGACCGTGGCCATCACGCCGAGATCGGTGAAGATCACACCCGCGCCGTTGCACGTCGAGCAGGCGCCTGCGGAGTTGGAGCTGAACAGCGCCGGCTTCACCCCGTTGGCCTTGGCGAAGGCCTTGCGGATCGGCTCCAGCAGGCCGGTGTACGTCGCGGGGTTGCTGCGTCGCGACCCGCGGATCGCGCCCTGGTCGACGGAGACGACGCCCTCCGCGCCGAGCACCGAGCCGGTCACCAACGAGCTCTTGCCCGACCCGGCGACCCCGGTCAGGACGCACAGCACGCCGAGCGGGATGTCGACGTCGACGTCGCGCAGGTTGTGGGTCGTGGCTCCGCGCACCTCGAGGGTGCCCGTCGGCGCCCGCACCGACTCCTTCAGCGTGGCGCGGTCGTCGAGGTGCCGACCGGTGGTGGTGTCGCTGACCCGGAGCCCCTCCAGGTCCCCCTGGTAGCAGATCGTGCCGCCCGCCGTACCCGCTCCCGGACCGAGGTCGACCACGTGGTCGGCGATCGCGATCGTCTCGGGCTTGTGCTCGACGACGAGCACCGTGTTGCCCTTGTCCCGCAGCTGCAGCAGCAAGTTGTTCATCTGCTCGATGTCGTGCGGGTGCAGTCCGATCGTGGGCTCGTCGAACACGTAGGTGATGTCGGTCAGGGACGAGCCGAGGTGCCGGATCATCTTGGTGCGCTGCGCCTCTCCCCCCGACAGCGTGCCGGCCGGCCGGTCGAGCGAGAGGTAGCCGAGTCCGATCTCGGCGAACGAGTCGAGCAGGTGCTGCAACCCGGCGATCAGGGGTGCCACGGACGGCTCGTCGAGGCCGCGGACCCAGCCGGCCAGGTCGCTGATCTGCAGGGCGCACAGGTCCGCGATGTTCTGCCCCTGGATCCGGGAGGACAGCGCCTCCTGGGTCAGCCGGCTGCCGTCGCACTCCGGGCACCGCTGGAAGGTGACCGCCCGCTCCACGAACCGACGCACGTGCGGCTGCATCGCCTCGGGATCCTTGGACAGCATCGACTTGGTGATCTTGGGGATGATGCCGTCGAAGGTGAGGTTGATGCCTTCGACCTTGATCTTGGTCGGCTCCGCGTAGAGCATCGTGTCGAGCTGCTTCGTGGTGAACGAAGCGATCGGCTTGTCCATCGGTAGGCCGACGCCCTCGAACAGCCGGCCGTACCACCCGTCCATCGAGTAGCCCGGGATCGACAGCGCTCCCTCGTGCAGCGACTTCGTCTCGTCGTACAACGCGGTGAGGTCGATGTCGCTGACGTTGCCCATGCCCTCGCAGCGCGGGCACATGCCGCCGAGGTAAACCGCCTCACGCACGATGCTCTTCTCGACGCGTCCGCCCCTGTCGGTCGACATCACCCCGCTCGCCTTGCGGGTGGGGACGTTGAAGGAGAAGGCCGTCGGGGGCCCGATGTAGGGATCGCCGAGCCGGCTGAACAGGATCCGCAGCATCGCGTTGGCGTCGGTAGCGGTGCCCACCGTGGAGCGCGGGTTGGCCCCGAGCCGCTCCTGGTCGACGATGATCGCCGTCGTCAGCCCCTCGAGCAGGTCGACGTCCGGGCGCGCCAGGGTCGGCATGAAGCCCTGCACGAAGGCGCTGTAGGTCTCGTTGATCATCCGCTGCGACTCGGCGGCGATCGTGCCGAAGACCAGCGAGCTCTTTCCCGACCCGGAGACTCCGGTGAAGACGGTCAGCCGGCGCTTGGGCAGCTCGACGCTGACGTCTCGCAAGTTGTTCTCCCGGGCCCCCTGCACCCGCAGGACGTCGTGGGCGTCGGCAGCATGCCGTGGTGGCGAGGTCCGGCTGGTGCTCACCCGTCCGATCGTGCCACGTCACCCCTGTCGCTGTCCGCCTCTCCGCGGCCGGTCGCGGACTGCAGGCGGTCGATGTGCTCGGAGGCCTCGGCCTTGGTCAGGTCGGCGCCGATCTGCTCCCCCGCCTCGCGGGCCAGCGTGTCGAGATAGCTGCGCTGCGCGCCGGTCATCGGCTCGTCGCCGGTGACCCACTGCCCCGGGTCCTTCTCGGTCGTGCCGGCCTGCTGCGGGGTCGGTGCCCCCAGCATCTCGGAATCGTTCGAATGCGTGTTCGACTCAGTCATGTCCCGTGGATACCCGGCCGCCGCGAAGCCAAACGCTGTCGTCGGAGTCTGGCACCGCGGATCCTCAGTCGCCGGGAAGCGGACCGATCGTGGCACGGTAGGCGCTCAGCGCACGCTTCGGTGCCCGGCGCATCCAGGCCTCGACGAGCAGCTCGCGCAGCTCGGTCTCGTCGGCGGCCTCCAGCCGCACCAGGACGGCGGGGTAGCCGTCGTAGTGCGGCACCGTGAAGTAGACCCGCTCGTCGGCAGCGAGCAGCGCGTCCTTCTCCCCCAGGTCCCCGACCTGGACCATGAGCACCTCGCCGTACGGCGCGCCGGTCGTCTCGTCGACGTCGTCGGCCATCTCGCCGCGCAGCCGCGCGAACATCTTCCGGTTCACCCGCAGCGCCGGAGCTTCACCGTACGACGGGGTGCTCTGCGTCTCGGGCAGGGAGAGCACGAAGCGCTCCACGTCGGCGAAGCTCGGCATGCGGCCACGCTAGGCCAGCGCTGCCGGGCGTGCCACCATCGAGGACGTCACCTCTGGGATCGGGGATGCCATGGACATGGAGCTGTTGCGGGCCAACCTGCTGCGCACCCTGGTGCCGATCGTGGTGGGGGCGGTCGTGACCGTGCTGCCCGGGACGCTCGGCAGCAACGAGCAGCTGCCGGTGCTGGTCGGCTTCGGGGTGTCCTACGTCTACTACGCGGTGTTCCGGGTCGCTGAGACCCGCTACCCCCGGCTCGGGCTGTTCCTGGGCAAGACGATGCCCTCGCACCGGTCCCCGACGGCGGCTGCTCCGCCCGTCACCGGACAGGTCGTGGCGGGTCAAGGCCTCGACGTGCGGGTCGGCGGCGTCCGGCTGCCCGCGGTGGAGTCCGTCGCCTGGCACCAGCGGCCGGGCGGGACGCCGCTGCTGCGCGTGGCCATGGCGGTCGCCGACGGCTCGGTGGTGGTCGGCGGTCCGGCCGCCGCGCTCAGCGACAGGACCGGTCCAGCAGCGCGAGCAGCCGGGTCTGCTCCGCCGGGTCCGGGACGGTGACGATCCGCTGCTGCGCACCCCCGTCGAGCCGGACGTAGAGGCTCCACAGGAACGTCTGCGAGCTCTGGCTGCGGGCGTGGTCGTCGCACCGGCCGGCCGACCCCGCCAGCACGGGTACGACGACCCTCGACGCGTGCGCAGGCAGCTCTGTCGGCAGCGCACCGCGACCGTCCCGCGGCACCAGGTCGAAGAGCACGCTGCCTCCGAGCTCGGTCAGCCGCACCCGTCCGGTGGCACCGGGGCGGTGCCGCAGCACGACCCGGGCGGGGACGTACTCCTCCCCCGCGATCCGCTCCGTCCCGCGCGAGAGCTCCAGGCGCACCGTCGCCACCGCGTCGAGGCGTCGACGGGCGCAGGCCTTGTCGTGCAGCCGCAGCAGCAGGCCGGGGTCCTCCACGCGAAGCGGCAGCCGCCGGGTCCGGCCGTCCACGACGGCCACCAGCTGGGGGTCGGTGACGGGGGCACGGTCGCACCGAGGGGCGCCGTAGGGGATCGTGAAGGCCGCTGCCTGGCCCGGCGGGACGTCGCCATCCGGGATCGGGATGGTCGGGAAGGCGAAGCCGTCCCAGCGGATCGTGCCCGAGCTGACCCGGACGGTCTCCGGGCCCTCGTTCACGATCCCGGCCTTGAGGTTGCGGGTGCCCTCGTCGAAGCGGAACTGGGCCACCGAGGCGTCCAGCCGCAGCGACGGTCGCGGGGCCGGTGACCCCGGAGGGCGCCCGCCGGCGGTGCACCCGCCGACCAGCAGCAGGGTGAGCAGGGCGACCAGCGCAGACCGGGAGCGACGCACTGCTCGACTATGGCCTTGCTCACCCTCCGTGTCCACGAACCGGGTGGGTGGCCGCGATCACCCCGACGATCCGGCGTGCCGGGACGACGCTATCTCATATCTGAGATAGCGTCGCCGCCATGAGTACGGACTACCTCTCCCGCATCGGCAACCTGATCCGCGACGCCCGCAAGCACCGGGGCTGGACCCAGGCTCAGCTCGCCGACGTGCTGTCGACCAGCCAGAGCGCCGTCAACCGCATCGAGCGCGGCCACCAGAACCTCTCCCTGGAGATGCTGGCCCGCATCGGCGAGGCCCTCGACTCCGAGATCGTCTCGCTCGGCGGCGGCCCGACCCACCTGCGCGTCACCGGCCCCACCACGCTGTCCGGCTCGATCGACGTCAAGACCTCGAAGAACGCCGGCGTCGCGCTGCTGTGCGCCACGCTGCTCAACCAGGGCCGTACGACGCTGCGCCGGGTGGCGCGCATCGAGGAGGTCAACCGGCTGCTCGAGGTGCTCGCCAGCCTGGGGGTGCAGACCCGCTGGCTGAACGCCGAGAACGACCTGGAGATCGTGCCGCCGCGCGACCTCGACCTGAGCCGGATCGACGCCGACGCCGCCCGTCGTACCCGTTCGATCATCATGTTCCTCGGCCCGCTGATGCACCGCGAGGACGTCTTCGAGCTGCCCTACGCCGGCGGCTGCGACCTCGGCACCCGCACCGTCGAGCCGCACCTGACGGCGCTGCGGCCCTTCGGCCTGGAGGTCAAGGCGACCGAGGGCAGCTACCACGTGAGCGTCAACCGCGCGGTCTCCCCCACCCGACCGATCGTGCTGACCGAGCGTGGCGACACCGTCACCGAGAACGCCCTGCTCGCGGCCGCCCGGCACGACGGCGTCACCGTGATCCGCAACGCCAGCCCGAACTACATGGTCCAGGACCTCTGCTTCTACCTCGAGAAGCTCGGCGTCCGCATCGACGGCGTCGGCACCACCACGCTGACGGTGCACGGCCGCCCGGTCATCGACGTGGACGTCGACTACGCGCCCTCCGAGGACCCGATCGAGGCGATGTCGCTGCTCGCCGCCGCCATCGTGACCCGCTCCGAGATCACCATCCGGCGGGTGCCGATCGAGTTCCTCGAGATCGAGCTGGCACTGCTCGAGGAGATGGGCTTCCGCTACGAGCGCAGCGAGGAGTACGTCGCCGACAACCAGCACACGCGCCTGGTGGACATCGACACGCGGATCTCCGACCTGCACTCCCCCATCGACAAGATCCACCCGATGCCCTTCCCGGGCCTCAACATCGACAACCTGCCGTTCTTCGCGGTCATCGCGGCCGCCGCGGAGGGCCAGACGCTGCTGCACGACTGGGTCTACGAGAACCGCGCCATCTACCTCACCGAGCTCACCAAGCTCGGCGCCTCGGTCAAGCTGCTCGACCCGCACCGGGTGATGATCGAGGGCCCCACGCGCTGGAGCGGCACCGAGATCGTCTGCCCGCCCGCGCTGCGCCCGGCCGTGGTGATCCTGCTGGCCATGCTGGCCTCCCGCGGCACCTCGGTGCTGCGGTCGGTCTACGTCATCAACCGCGGCTACGAGGACCTCGCCACCCGACTCAACGCACTCGGCGCCAGCATCGAGACCTTCCGCGACATCTGAGCTGCCCTGACCGGCCTCTGGGCGGCCTCGGCGGACGCCAGCTCAGCCGAAGAGCGTCTCGACGTAGGCGCGCGACGTGGGCCGGCTGGCCGGCGGCGGGGCGGTCATGTCGGAGGTGATCCGCGGCATCGGCTGGGTCAGCGACCCGGCGCTGTCCCGGTGCCAGTCGTTCTCGGCCTCGATCAGGTTGCCGAGGTCGGCGCGCTCGAGGAACACGCCCTGGCACGCGGTGCACTGATGGACGGTCACGTCCCCGAGGACGCGCTCGGACATCGCGGACTGGCACTGGGGGCAGGTCATCTCCTCGGGCATCCTCTGACGGTACTCCCGCCCGGCCGCGGGCCTGAGTAGGAACGCGGATGTGCCGGACGCGAATCGCGGTCACGCTGAGCGCCATGACCTCCACTGCGCGCCATACTGCTCCGGTGACGCCACCGCACACCGGCCTGCCGTACCTCGACGGGGGGCGTGACGACGCGGGGTCGGTGCTGGCCTTCGCGCACCGCGGCGGCGCCCACCACCCCGACCTGGTCGGCCTGGAGAACACCCTGGTCGCCTTCGAGCACGCGGTGCGGCTCGGCTACCGCTACCTCGAGACCGACGTGCACACGACCAGCGACGGCACCCTGCTCGCCTTCCACGACGACGTCCTGGACCGGGTCACCGGCCGGAGCGGGATCCTGGCCGAGACCCGGTACGACGACCTGGCCGGCGCGCTCATCGGCGGCCGCGAGCCGATCCCCCGGATGGCCGACCTGCTCGAGCACCTTCCGGCCGTGAACTTCAACATCGACGTCAAGTCCGAGGCCGCCGCCGCCGGGCTGGCCGACCTCGTCGAGCGCACCGCCGCGCACGACCGGGTGTGCGTCGGGTCGTTCTCGGCCCGCCGACTGCGCGACTTCCGCCGTGGTGTCTCGCGACGCGTCGCGACGTCGTACGGCCCGCTGGGCGTGGCCCTGCGCCGGTTCGCTCCTCGACGCCTCGCCGACCTGCTGCTGGCGGGCCGCGGCGACGCGCTCCAGGTGCCGCACCGGATGACCCACGGTCCGGCCGTGACCGTGGTGAACCGTGCGTTCGTGCGGCGGGCGCACGCCTCGGGCAAGCACGTGCACGTGTGGACCGTCGACGACCCGGCCGAGATGCACGAGCTCCTCGACCTCGGGGTCGACGGCCTGATGACCGACCGGACCGACATCCTGCGCGACGTGCTGGTCGAGCGCGGCCAGTGGGGCCGCGAGACGGGAGCGAGGCCATGAGCGTGAACGGGATCGCCGACCTCGAGCCGCTGGCCCGGCAGCGGCAGCAGAAGGCGTGGAACTGGTACGACTGGGCCAACTCGGCCTACTACACGACCGTGCTCAGCGTGATGTTCGCGCCGTACATGATCACCGTCGCCGGACGGGCCGCCGGCTGCACCGACCTCGACGAGACCTGCACCCGCACGGTCAACGTGCTCGGCCTCGACCTCGCCGCCGGATCGCTGCCGTTCTACCTGACCAGCTTCGCGACCATTCTCAGCGCCTTCGTGCTGCCCCTCGTCGGCGCCTTCGTGGACCGCTCGGCACGCAAGAAGATGCACATGGCCGGGTTCGCCTGGGCCGGGGCGTTCTTCACCTGCCTGCTGTTCTTCATGAAGGACGACCTGTGGCAGGTCGGCGCGGTCGCGATCGTGCTCAGCAGCGTGCTGGGCGGCTGCTCGCTGGTCAGCTACTACGCGATCCTGGTCGACATCTCCACCGAGGAGGAGCGCGACCGGGTCTCCTCACGAGGCTGGGCCTGGGGCTACCTGGGCGGCGGGTCGCTGCTGGTGGTCAACCTCGGGATGTTCCTGGGCCATGACGCCCTCGGCATCTCCCAGGGCTTCGCCGTGCGTCTCTCGCTGCTCTCCGCCGGGTTGTGGTGGGCGGGCTTCACGTTGATCCCGGTGCTGCGGCTGCGCGACTACGCGCCCCAGCACGTGGTGACCGAGCAGGGCGGGCTGTTCGCGCGCAGCTTCGGTCAGCTCTGGACGACCCTGCGCGAGATGCGGTCCTACCCGATGACGCTGACGTTCCTGGTGGCGTTCTTGTTCTACAACGACGGCATCCAGACCGTGATCGGGGTCGCGTCGACGTACGGCTCCAAGCAGCTGGGCTTCGGGCAGTCGGTGCTGATCGCCACGATCCTGCTGATCCAGTTCGTGGCGTTCGGGGGCGCGCTGATCTTCGGCCGGCTGGCTCAGCGCTTCGGCGCCTACCGGTGCATCCTGGGGGGCGTCTACGCCTGGATGGTGATCGTGGTGGCCGCGATGTTCCTGCCCGAGCGGAACGTCGCGCTCTTCCTGGTCCTGGGGTTCGCGATCGCGATCGTCCTCGGGGGCACCCAGGCGCTGTCCCGCTCGTTCTTCAGCCTGCTGATCCCCCGGGGCCGGGAGGGCGAGTACTTCGCCCTCTACAACGCCTGCGAGCGCGGCACGTCGTGGTTCGGGACGTTCCTGTTCGCCGTGGTGTTCCAGCTCAGCGGGTCCTACCGGCCGGCGATCCTGGCCCTGGTCGTGTTCTTCGTGCTGGGCGCCTACTTCCTGCTCCGGCTCGACCCGCAGCGCGGCATCCGCGAGGCCGGCAACCGAGTGCCGTCGGTGGTCTGAACCGCACCCGTGCCCCACGTCACGCCCGGTGGCCCGGCCCGGGTGTGTCGAGGTGGGGAGTGGGTACCGTTCCGAGGACCACTCATCCGGTCGACACGGCGGGAATGCTGACGCCGGGTTGTTCGTTGTGCCGGGTGGACGTCGGAGCCTGCGGTCACCGCTCAGCGCGTGACCACTGTCCGTCGTCGTACATCCATGCCGGAGATCACCAGGAGGTGGCTCATGGGAGAGCGCACTTTGCGCGGCGCCCGTCTCGGAGGCCAGAGCTTCGAGGACGAGCGCGGAATCGAGTTCGCAGCTCGCCAGAACGTCGGCTACGCCTGCCCGCAGGGTCACGAGTTCGACATCCCGATGAGCGTCGAGGCCGACGTGCCCGCGGTCTGGGAGTGCCCCCGCTGCGGCGCCGAGGCGCTGAGCAGGGACGGTCTGACCAAGGAGGAGAAGGTCGAGAAGCCGGTCCGCACGCACTGGGACATGCTGCTCGAGCGCCGCTCCATCAAGGAGCTCGAGGACATCCTCACCGAGCGCCTGGAGCTGCTCCGCGGCGGCGAGATCGGACCGGCGCACCTGCACCGGCCGAGCAAGAAGAAGGCCCGCTCGGCCTGAGCCGAGCACCAGCGCCGCCCCCGGTCCCTCGGATCGGGGGCGTCCTGCTGTCCGGGCCCCTGCAGTCCGGACCCCTGCGCAGCAGGGTCAGTCCACGACCTCGCCGGGGACGACCGACGGGTCGGAGGCGCCGGTCTGCCGGCCGGGGCGACCATGGCCGCCCGCGCGGGCCGTGAAGCCGGGTGCACCGGGTCCGCTCAGGAAGCGGCGCTCCAGGTAGCGGGTCAGGCCGCGCCGCGCCAGGGGCCGGGTCACCGGCAGCACGAAGACGATCCCGAGGACGTCGGTGACGAAGCCCGGGGTGAGCAGCAACGTGCCCCCGACCAGGATCAGCGCGCCGTCGGCGAGCTCCTTGGCGGGCATCCGGTGCTGGTCGAGGGCCTCGCGCAGTGCGCGCAGCGCCCGTCCGCCCTCGCGCTTCATCAGCCAGGCGCCGAGCGCGCCGTCGGCCACCAGCAGCAGCACCGTCCACCAGGCCCCGATCACCTGGCCGACCTGGATCAGCACGTAGATCTCGAGCACCGGCACGAGCACGAAGGCCAGGGCGAGCACCCACCAGGGCACCCAGCGCCGTCGCTGTCTCATCTGCTGCTCCTTCGCACCCGTGCGTCGCGCTGTCCGCGTCTCGAGAGTACGTCGCGCAGCTGGGCGCGGCGTTGGGCCAGGCCCCACCCGGTGATCCGGCGCAGCGACTCCAGGGCGACCGCGCCGTCCATCTTGGACTCGCCCCGGACCCGCTCGACGAACTCGATCGGCACCTCGACCACCCGCAGTCCCGCGCGCAGCGTCCGGAAGGCGAGGTCGGTCTGGAAGATGTAGCCGGCCGACTCCACGCTCGCGAGGTCGATCGCCTCCAGGGTGCCGCGCCGGAACAGCCGGTAGCCCGCAGTGACGTCGCGGACCCGGATCCCGAGCAGCAGCCGGGCGTAGAGGTTGCCGCCCACCGAGAGCGCGGTGCGGGTCCAGGGCCAGTTCACCACCGAGCCGCCCGGGACGTAGCGCGAGCCGATCACCAGGTCGGCCCCGCGCAGCGCCTCGAGCAGCAGCGGCAGCTGCTCGGGCTGGTGGGAGCCGTCGGCGTCCATCTCGCCCACCACGTCGTAGCCGCGCTCCAGCGCCACCGCGAAGCCGTGCAGGTAGGCGGCGCCCAGCCCGGCCTTCTCGGTGCGGTGCAGCACGCTGACCTGCGGGTCGCTGGCGGCGAGCCCGTCGGCGATCTCACCGGTGCCGTCCGGGGAGCCGTCGTCCACGACCAGCACGTCGACCTCGGGCACCGCGGCACGGACCCGCCCGACCACCCAGGCGAGGTTCTCGCACTCGTTGTAGGTGGGGATCACCACGAGGACGGAGCCGACCGGATCAGGGCCGACCGTCTCAGGCATCCCGGCGCCCCCGCCTGGCGACGAGCAGCCCGGCCAGCAGCGCGAGGATCGCCACGCCCGACATCGCCCGCTCCGGCCATGGGCCCAGGCGCACGGCGGGCGTCATGCCCGACAGCAGCCGGACCTGCTGCTCCAGCACCGCCTGGGTCCGCGACGGCGCGGTCTCGAGCACACGTCCGTCCGGGGCCACGATCCCGGAGATGCCGTTGGTCGAGGCGACCACCAGGTAGCGACCGGTCTCGATCGCACGCAGCCGCGACATCGCGAACTGCTGCGCGACCTGCCCGGTGCCGGCGTACGTCGCGTTGTTGGTGGGGACCACGATCAGGTCGGCCCCGTCGTCGACCAGGTCGCGCAGCAGCCCGTCGTAGGCCACCTCGAAGCACATCAGCACCCCCGCCGTCGCCGGCCCGACCTCGAGCACGCCCGGTCGGGTGCCGCGGATCATGTCGCGAGGGATCTGGGACAGCGCGGGGATGCGGGGCGCGAGCAGGTCGCGGAGCGGGATGTACTCGCCGAACGGGACCGGGTGGGTCTTGTCGTAGTAGCGGCCGGGGGCCCCGGAGGCCGACCACACGATCGCCCGGTTGTACCAACCCTCGTCCACCCGGTCCCCCACCACGGCGCCCATCAGCAGCGGCACGCCGATCGCCTCGGCGGCGCCCCCGATGGCGGCACCGGCGGCCGCGTCGGTGTAGGGGTCGATGTCGGAGGAGTTCTCCGGCCAGACCACGAGGTCGGGCCGGCGGGTCTCGCCGGCCTCCACCCGGGCGGCGAGACGGCGGGTGGCCTCGACGTGGTTGTCGAGCACCGCACGACGCTCGGAGAAGGCGTCCAGCCCCTCCCCCGGAACGTTGCCCTGGACGGCCGCGACGGTGACCGGACGGACCGCGGCGCTGCCGCCCACGTCGTACGGCGCGAACGAGGCGACGCACGCGAGGAGACCAGCCGCGAGCACGCCGACCACGGCGCGCACCGGCGTCGTACGCACCCGGAGCAGGGCCCAGCCGAGCGTGGTGCCGAGCAGGGCGACCAGGAAGGTGGTGCCCGGTGCGCCCACGTAGGCCATCGCCGGTGCGACCGGGGTGTCCTCGGTGGCGAAGGCGAGCCGACCCCACGGGAACCCGCCGAACGGCAGCGTGGCGCGCACGGCCTCGACGCCGACCCAGGCACACGCCAGCCACAGCGGCCAGGCGGGGAGCCGACGGACGGCGACCGCGGTCAGCCCCACGAGACCGGTGATCGCCCCCTCGATGAGCGCCAGCGGGATCCAGGCGTAGACGCCGATCACCTGCAGCCAGGGCAGCAGCACCAGCAGGAAGGCGGTGGCGAACACCAGGCCCAGCCAGTAGCCACCGCGCAGGCGTCGCGCAGGGCCGTGCGGGCTCGCGGTCAGCACGGTGAGGGCCGCGACCGCGACCGGCAGCAGCGGCCACCAGTGGTACGGCGCGAAGCTCAGGCCGGCGGCGACCCCGGCCACGGCGGCGACCACGGTGCTGGTGACCCGTCCGGTCGGGGCGAGGACGTGCGTGCGCACCGGCAGGGTCCTTTTCGGGTCGGTTCGTGGGTGGGACGGACCCCCAACCTACAAGCGCCTCGCGAACCGGCACCGCGCCCCTCGGGTGGACGCGAAAAGAGCCCGAACCCCTTCGGACCGGCTCCGTCCTCGCTGGCGGCGGGGAAGCGGGGCCGTTGTCTACTGGGCTTCGGACTCTTGTTCGCGTTTCACCCCGTCCGCAGTCGCACCGACCTCCGGGAACCGCGGCGCACCCTGATCGTGGTACCCGACCCGGTCTCGCGGCCACCTGGACGCCCGCACGCTGCGACGACCTGCTTGGTGGAACGCGGGGAAGCCTGTCGCTGCGGGGTGCAGGGTGTCAACCATGCGCTGACCAGCCGCTTTGCGCGAACGCGCAGGTCAGCAGGTGTTCCCCGACACCTGCCGTTCACACAACTATTTTACCGCCGTCGGCGTGTCTGCCCACGACACGCCGAAACCCTGTGATGCAAGGGGAAACGGCCGGTGTCGACCTGGCTCAGCTGGCCCGCGCCGGGACCACGACGACTCCCCGGGCTGTGGTCGCCACGATCGGGTCGGCCAGGATCTCCGCCGCCGACTCCGCACGGTCCGGCCGGCCCCGTCCGACCACCCGGACGACGAAGTCCAGGGTGCGCGAGCGCGACCCGACCGCCACCACCTCGGCGCGCACCTCGAGGAGGTCCCCGGCGCGCACCGGGGCCCGGAACTGCACGTCGGAGTAGGAGGCGAAGAGTCCCTCGTCGCCGTCGGTGCGGATGCACACCTCGGTCGCGACGTCGCCGAAGAGGCCCAGCGAGTAGGCGCCGTCGACGAGGTTGCCGGCGTAGTGCGCGTGGCTGAACGGCACGTAGCGGCGGTGGGTGACCACGAGGCCGAGCCGGTCGTCCGTCATGCCGAGACCTTCTTCCGCGAGACGAGCCGGTGGGTGAGGTAGGAGGCCACCTCGCCGGGCGTCGTACCCCGGCTGAAGACGCGGTCGACGCCGAGCTCGTCGGCCATCGCCTCGTCGAAGCGCGGACCTCCGACGATCATCAGCGGCCGTCGCTCGCTCGGATAGGCCTCGCGGAACGCCGCGGACATCTCGCGGGTGTTCAGCAGGTGGGCGTCGCGCTGGGTGACCACCTGGGAGACCAGCACGGCGTCAGCCTTCTCCTCCTGGGCCCGGGCGACCAGCTGCGGGACGGACACCTGGGCGCCGAGGTTGACCACCTTCAGCTCGCGGTAGTACTCCAGGCCCTTCTCCCCTGCGAAGCCCTTGATGTTGAGGATCGCGTCGATCCCGACGGTGTGCGCGTCGGTCCCGATGCAGCCGCCCACGACGACCACCCGGCGGCGCAGCGCCCGCTTGAGGGCGGCATTGACCTCCTTGGGGGTGAGGAGGGGATAGTCGCGCTCGACGACGGTGACCTGGGAGGTGTCGACCAGGTGGTTGACGCGGCCGTAGACCACGAAGAAGGTGAAGTCCGGGCCCATCGGCTTGGCGTGCACCACCAGCGCCGGGTCGATGCCCATCTTGTTGGCCAGCTGGGCAGCGGCCCCCTCGGCGACCTTGTCGTGCGCGATGGGCAGGGTGAACGACACCTGGACCATCCCGTCCCCGGTGGTGTCGCCGTACGGCCGGACGATGCTCACTGCTCCCCCTCGAGGATCTCGGTGGCCGGGTTGACGTAGCCGGGCGCCTTGCGCGCCACGCCGTCGAGGCCTCGGCCAGCGTCGGCAGGACGCTTCATCAGCCCGAAGGTGCCGTCGGCGATGGCGTCGAGCAGCCCGGCCCGGTGGTCGTCAATCCGTTCCAGCAGGTCGATGCTCTCGCCGAGGACCTGGTTGGCCCGCTGCACGATGAAACCGTCGGGGCGGGGCGCGAAGTCCTCGTGCAGCCTGCCCGCCGCCTCCATGACGTAGCGGACGTTCTGGAGCGCGAGGTCGCGATCCGAGATCCACGGGGTCACGACGGCCTCGGTCATCATCCCGACCAGCAGGATGCTCTGGCCGGTCAGCACACCGGCCAGGTTGAAGAACGCGTCGAGCAGGTAACCGCGGAACACGTCGCCGGTCATGTGCCGGGTCGGCGGCATCCACTTCAGGGGTGCCTTCGGGAACAGCTCGCGGGCCAGCAGTGCGTGGGCCAGCTCCATCCGGAAGCTGTCCGGCACGTCGGGGTTGATCTCGAAGGCGTGACCGAGGCCGAGCTGCCAGTCCTCGAGGCCGGCCTCCTTGGCGAAGTACTCGTTGAGCAGCTGGCTCACCGTGACGGTGTTGGCCGCCTCGACGGCGTCGGCGGTGGTGAGGTAGTTGTCCTCGCCGGTGTTGATGATGATGCCCGCGCGGGCGTGCACCTGGCGGCTAAAGCGCTGGTCGACGAAGGTGCGGATCGGGTTGATGTCGCGGAAGAGGATGCCGTACATCGAGTCGTTGAGCATCATGTCCAGCCGCTCCAGCCCGGCCAGCGCGGCGATCTCCGGCATGCACAGACCGGAGGCGTAGTTGGTCAGCCGCACGTAGCGGCCGAGCTCCTTGCTGGACTCGTCGAGCGCGGACCGCATCAGCCGGAAGTTGTCCTGCGTGGCGTAGGTGCCGGCGAAGCCCTCGCGGGTCGCGCCCTCCGGCACGTAGTCGAGCAGCGACTGGCCGGTCGAGCGGATCACCGCGATGACGTCGGCGCCCTCGCGGGCGGCCTGCTGCGCCTGCGGCATGTCCTCGTAGATGTCCCCGGTCGCGACGATCAGGTAGATCCACGGCTGGTGGCCGGGGTCGCCGTACCGCTTGACGAGGCGGTCGCGCTCCCGGCGACGGGCGTCGACCCGCCGGATGCCGGCGCCGACCTGCTTGCGCGACGCGGCGTGCGCCCGGGTCCGGTCGCGCCCCTCGGGCAGCCGGAAGCGGATCGAGCCGGCGGAGGCCTTCGCGGCCAGCGTGGGCAGGTCCTCGGCCTCGCCGCGCACCAGGGCGTCCCACACCGGCAGCGCGACCCCGTGCTCCAGCCCGACGTCGCCGCGTACGGCGTCCATCAGCCGGTTCACCCAGGGGATCCCGTCGGCGTCGGCCCCCTGCAGGCCCGCCAGGCGCAGCGTGGCCCGCTCGACGGAGACGGTGGTGTGCTGCTGGGCGAGGTCGACGATCGGCTTGCCGACGCGCCGGGCGAGGGTGCGCGCCTTGCGCACGACGACCGGGTCGAGGTCCAGCTTCCCCCGATTCGTCTGCGATCGTGTGGGGCTGCGCCGGGGGGCGGTCGCAGACGAATCCGGCTTGGTCGCCACTAGTCCCACGCTCCTTCTCGTTCATAGGCGATGGCGCCGCCCGCGACGGTCATCGCACAGGTGGGCAGGTCGGCGTCGGGGTGCAGGTCGGGCAGCTGGGGTACGCCGGCGCGCGGGTCGGTCGACCAGGCGGCGACGCGGGCGTCGGGGGTCTGCACGACCAGGTCGCCCGGGACGTCCCACACGGCGATGCTCGCGGGCGCGCCGGCGGCGATCACGCCGCCCTCGTCGCGTCGCGCGGCCCGCCAGCCGCCCCGGGTGTGCGCGTTGAAGGCCGCGCGGACGGTGATCCGCTCGGACTCGGTGCGGTGCCACGCCGCAGCCCGGACGGCGCCCCAGGGTCCGAAGGGCGTCACCGGGGTGTCGGACCCGAAGGCCAGCGCGACACCCGCGCGGTTCATGGAGGCCAGGGCGTTCATCGGAACGGCGCGGTCGGCGCCGAGCCGCTGGGCGTAGAGCGAGTCGGTGCCGCCCCAGTAGGCGTCGAACATCGGTTGCATGCTGGCGGTGACGCCCAGCGACCCCAGCACGGCCATCTCCTCGGGGGACGCCATCTCGACGTGCTCGAGGCGGTGCCGACCCTGCACGATCGCGGGCGTGCCGAGGGTCCGCGCCGCAGCCTGCAGCCCGGACACCACCGCGGACACGGCCAGATCGCCGATCACGTGGAAGCCGGCCTGGATCCCGGCCCGGGTGCAGTCCACGACGTGCGCCGCGACCTGGTCGGCGTCGAGGTAGAGGTGACCGGCGGTCTCGGCATCGGCGTAGGGGGCGTGCAGCGCGGAGGTGCGCGAGCCGATCGAGCCGTCCATGCACAGGTCTCCGGCCGCCCCGGCGCAGCCGAGCTCGACCGCCTTGTCGACGGCACCCAGCTCGCCCCAGTAGCCGACCACCTCGGGCAGCGGAGCGCGTGCGGTCAGCCCGGTCGCGATCGCGAGGTCCTCGGGCGGGCAGATGTGCGGGGCGCCGAGCTCGTGCACCATGCCGATCCCCTGCCGGGCGGCCTCGGTCAGCGCACGCAGGATGGCGTCCTCGCGGTCCGTCACCGGCGTCAGGCCGAACAGTCCTTCGCGCGCGGCGTGGTGCGCGTCGCGTGCGACGAGCCCGCTGGCGTCGTACCCCTCGGCGTGCACGACGTCGGGGCAGGCGTCGAGGAAGGCCGAGGAGAGCACGGCGGAGTGCACGTCGACCCGGGACAGGAACGCTGCGCGGCCGCCGGTGGCCCGGTCGACCTCGTCGCGGGTGAAGGGGCGCTGCTCGGGCCACGTGGTCTCGTCCCAGTTGAAGCCGAGGATCACCGCCACGGTGGAGTTGTTCGCGTAGGCCGCAAGCGCGTCGAGGGCCTCGTGCAGCGACACCGCGCCTCCGAGGTCGAGACCTCCTGCGGCGAAGCCGGTCTGCGCCAGGTGGGCGTGCGCGTCGACGAAGGCCGGCGTGACCAGCCGGCCGTCGAGCTCGACGACCCGGTCGGCGCCGTCCTCGAAGTGGACCGAGGCGTCGTCGTCCCCGGTCCAGACGATCGTGTCGCCGTCCAGGCAGACGGCGGTGGCGTGCGGGTCGGCAGGCGTGTGGACGTAGCCACCGCGGAGCAGGGTGCGGGTCACCGGGCCATCCTCACAGGCGCCGCTCGAACAGCGAGCGCACCCCGGTATGCCCGCGCAGCAGCGCGAGGGCCTGGTCCGCGTGGCCGGGGACGTAGCCGTTGCCCACGATCATCGTGACGTCGGCGGCGAGCCCCTCGGCGCCCAGCGCGGCCGCACTGAACGAGGTGGCCATGGAGAAGAAGACGACGGTGCCGCGGTCGGCGGTCGCCAGGATCGCGCCGCCCTCGCAGCCCGGCACGTCGACGCACACGACGGTGACGTCGGCCGGCCCGCCGGCCTCGGTCACCGCGTCGCTCAGAGCCACCGGGTCCCGCGCGTCGGCCACCACGACGACGTCGGCGATGCTCGCGTCGGTGAGCAGGTCCGCCTCGGCCTGGTTCGGGACGACGCCGATCGTCCGGCGCGCACCGGCGGCCTTGGCGGCGGCGAGGGACAACGACCCCGACTTGCCGGCGCCGCCGATGACGGCGACGACCGGGTCGGCGTACTCCCCCACCACACGTGCGGTGAGCGCAGGAGCCCCACAGACGTCCATCACCGACAGGGATAGCTCCGCGGGCAGGTCGTCGGGTATGACGGCCGCGATCGACCGGCCGAAGAGCACGGCGTAGCCGTCGCAGGGCACCTGCTCGGAGCGACCGTCCCACGCGGCCAGCCCGTCCTCGATCACCAGCGGGGTCAACGTGAGGGAGACGAGGGTGGTGACCCGGTCACCGACGGCGAGCCCGAGCGGCGAGGCCGGCCCGACCTCCTCGACGGTGCCCACGAGCATCCCGCCCGACCCGGTCTCGGGATTCTGCATCTTGCCGCGGCTGGCCACGATGTCGAGCACCGCCGTACGGATCTCCGCACCGTCGGCATGGGTCCGCTCCAGCTGCCGGAACGACGCGGCGTCCAGGTTGAGCCGCTCGACCCGGATCCGGACCTCGTCGGGCCACAGGTCGCGCCGGGTGTCGAGACGCTCAGCGGCCTGCGGCAGGACGCCAACTGGGGACAGCACGCGGTGCAGACCGACCGGACTCGATTGGGCACTCACGGATGGTCCTCTCCTGGTAGAGACAGTCTGCAGGATGTCTTGCGGCAGTTCATTCGACACACGGGAGATTCTTCTCCTACTCTGGCAGGAGTCACCAGCGGCGGCAAACCGACGCGCCCCGAACCTGATCCAGCACCGGAGTTGATCCCATGAGCATCGAGACGTCGATCGGTCTGCAGACCGGTCAGCCCTACCCCTACCGGCAGCGCGCGCTCGTCGAGCCCGACTGGACCCGCTTCCCCGGCTGGCGCGACGTCACTGCTTCGGAGTGGGAGTCGGTGCAGTGGCAGCGGGCGCACTGCATCAAGAACGTCCGTCAGCTCCGCGTGCTGTGGGGCGACCTCGTCGACGAGGCGTTCTACGCCGACCTCGAGCGCGACCAGGCCGAGCGGGCGACCATGTCGATGCTCGTGCCGCCGCAGATGATGAACACGATGGCACCGCTCGAGGTGCCGTCCGGACCGGGCTCGCTGACCGAGGCGATGTACGTCGACCCGATCCGTCGCTACATGCTGCCGGTGTTCTCCGACCGTCGCGCCGACTGGCCCTCGCACCCGCACGCCACCCGCGACTCGCTGCACGAGCACGACATGTGGGTCGCCGAGGGCCTGACGCACCGCTACCCGACCAAGGTGCTCGCCGAGCTCCTCCCCACCTGCCCGCAGTACTGCGGCCACTGCACCCGCATGGACCTGGTCGGTAACTCCACGCCGGTCGTCGACAAGCTGAAGTTCCTCGGCAAGCCGGTCGACCGGCACGCCTCGATGCTGGACTACCTGCGTCGCACGCCGTCGGTGCGCGACGTCGTGGTCTCCGGTGGCGACGTGGCCAACATGCCCTGGCCGCGGCTCGAGGAGTTCTTGACCCACCTGCTGGAGATCGACAACATCCGCGACATCCGGCTCGCCACCAAGGCGTTGGCCGGCCTTCCCCAGCACTGGCTGCAGGACGACGTACGCGCCGGGATGGAGCGGGTCGCCGGCACCGCCCGGTCCCGCGGGGTCTCGCTCGCGATCCACACCCACGTCAACCACGCGGCCTCGGTGACCCCGCTGGTGGCTAAGGCGTCGCGCGCGATGCTCGACGCCGGCGTGCGCGACGTGCGCAACCAGGGCGTGCTGCTGGACGGCGTCAACGCCGACCCGCACGCGCTGCTCGACCTCTGCTTCGCCCTGCTCGACGGCGCGCAGATCATGCCCTACTACTTCTACATGTGCGACATGATCCCGTTCTCGGAGCACTGGCGGGTCTCGGTCGCGGACGCGCAGCGCCTGCAGCACCACCTGATGGGCTACCTGCCCGGCTTCGCGACCCCGCGGATCGTGTGCGACGTCCCGTTCGTCGGCAAGCGCTGGGTGCACCAGCTCGCGGCGTACGACCGCGAGCTCGGCATCTCCTCGTGGACGAAGAACTACCGGACCTCGATCGAGGCCGACGACCCCGAGGCGCTGACCCGCACCTACTCCTACTACGACCCGATCCACACGCTGCCGGAGTCCGGCCAGGCGTGGTGGCGCCAGCACGCCACCGACGAGTCGCTGCTCGAGGCCGAGCGCGCAGCCGCAGTCTCGCGCACGGCGTCGCAGGAGCAGGCGGCGGCACAGGAGCAGGCGGATTCTGCCAAGGAGCTCACGCTGTCCTGACCGCCGACCCGGCGCGTTGGCTGGTCCGAACTCGGCCGACCCGGCGCGTCGGTTGGTCCGAATCCGGCCGACCGGGCGCGTTGGCTGGTTCACCCGGACCCAGCGTGCGGGTTCACACCAGCACACGCGCCGACTCGGCGGGTTTCACACCAGCACACGCGCCGACTCGGCGGGTTTCACACCAGCCGACGCGCCGACTCGGCGGGTCAGCGCAGGTCGGTGAGCGTCTCCACGAGCCGGGCGACCGGGCTCTCGAGGTTCCATCGGGCCGAGAGCTCCACGAGCGCGTCGGGATCGACCGGGGACAGCGGCAGCGTGAGGTCGGGGGCGCCCAGGTCGAGGTCGCGAGCCACCCGGGTGACGTGCGCCGCCACCTCGGGGTAGTCGCCCGCCTCCAGGATCCGCCGCCGCGGACTGGGCGCGATGTTGGAGTCCGGGTCGGCGGCAGCAGCACGGAGGCCGGCGATGTCCCCGAAGCGCTGCAGCAGCGTCATCGCGGTCTTCTCACCGATCCCGTTGACGCCCGGCAGGCCGTCCGAGGCGTCCCCGCGCAGAGCCGCGAAGTCGGCGTACTGCGCGCCATCGATGCCGTACTTCGCGCGCACGACGTCGTTGGTGACCCGTTCGTGCTTGCTGACCCCACGGGCGATGTAGAGCACCCGCACCTCGGCATCGTCGTCGACGAGCTGGAACAGGTCGCGGTCCCCGGTGACAACGTCGACGGGCATGCCGGCGTCGGTGGCGAGCGTGCCGATCACGTCGTCCGCCTCGTAGCCGTCGGCACCGACGACCGCGATCCCGAAGGCGGCCAGCACGTCGCGGATCACCGGCACCTGCACCTCCAACGGATCGGGCACGACCTCGACGGCCGGACCGCTCGCCGGGACGTACTCCACCCGGTGCGCCTTGTAGGAGGGGATCAGGTCCACGCGCCACTGGGGACGCCAGTCGTTGTCCCAGCAGCACGCCAGGTGGGTCGGCCGGTACTCCGAGACCATCCGGGAGATGAAGTCCACGAGTCCGCGGACCGCGTTGACCGGCGTGCCGTCCGGTGCCTTCAACGAGTCCGGCACGCCGTAGAAGGCGCGGAAGTACATCGAGGCGGTGTCGAGCAGCATCAGGCGAGAGGGCACGGCCGGAGTCTTGCATGACGAGAACGTCCGGGCCGCTCCGTTCTGCCCTAGGGTGACGCTCGTGGAAGAGCTGGACCGACGCATCCTGACCCTGCTGGCCAGCGACGGCCGGATGTCCTTCACCGACCTCGGCAAGGCCACCGGGCTGTCCACCTCGGCGGTCCACCAGCGGGTCAAGCGCCTCGAGCAGCGCGGGCTGATCACCGGCTACGGCGCCTCGGTCGACTACGAGGCGGTGGGCCTGCCGCTGACGGCGTTCATCTCGATCCGCCCGATCGACCCCTCGCAGCCCGACGACTCGCCCGAGCGGTTGCGCGGCATCAGCGAGATCGAGAGCTGCTGGTCGGTCGCGGGCGAAGAGTCCTACATCCTCAAGGTCCGCGTCGCGGCGCCGAGCGCGCTCGAGGACCTGCTGGCCCGGGTCCGTGCGGCCGCCAACGTCTCCACGCGTACGACGATCGTGCTGTCCACGCCGTACGAGAACCGCCCCGTCAGCTAGTCGCTCACCGACGAGTAGGCCACCACGCCGCGGCGCAGCGCGCCCGCGCACTCGCGCGCCGTACGCCGCAGGGGCCCGTCACCGGCCGCGTCGGCGACCTGGTCGGTGACGTCGAGCAGCTGCTTCATCCACCGCACGAAGTCGCCCGCCGCGAGGTCGGTCTCGGTGAGCACCGCGTCGAGGGGGGCACCCTCCGCCCACCGGTAGGCGGCCCACGCGAAGCCCAGGTCGGGCTCGCGCAGGAAGTCCAGCTTGTGCTCGCGCTCGAGCGCGTCGAGGTCGGCCCACAGCGACACCATGTCGGCCAGCACCTGCTGCACCCGGCCCCCGGGCAGGCGCGGGGCGCGCGCGTCGTCGGGCCGGCGAGCCTCGAAGACCAGTGCCGAGAGGGCCGCGGCCAGCTCACTGGGCGAGAGGCCGTCCCACAGCCCGTTGCGCAGCGACTCGGCCGCCACCAGGTCCAGGTCGGTGTAGATCCGCCGCAGCGTGGCGCCGCTCGCCGTGACCTCGTCGTCGTGCAGGTAGCCCAACGCGCTCAGCACCTCGCACACCCGGTCGAACTGGCGGGCGATGGTGTTGGTGCGCTGCTCGATCCGTCGTCTGAGCGTCGCCGTGTCGCGCTCGAGCTTGTGGTGCCGCTCGGCCCAGCGGGCGTGGTCCTCGCGCTCCGCGCAGCCGTGACAGGGGTGGGACCGGAGGTCCGCTCGCAGCCGGGCGATCTGGGCCTCGCCCTCCACGACGATCCGGTCCGTCTGCCCGCGGCCGCCGCGCCCCCCGCTGCGCCCACCGCCCTGCGGACCGCGCGGCGGCGGTGGGGCGAAGCCCTGCGTGCGCGACCGCAACGCCGAGGCCAGGTCGCGCCGGGACTGCGGGTTGCGACCGTTGAAGCTCTTGGGGATCCGCATCCGGGTGAAGGACTGCACCGGCACGGAGAAGTCGACCAGCGAGAGGCGTCGCGCCTGCCGGTCGGCGGTGAGGACGTAGGGCCGCGGGCCGTCCCGGTCGGACCGCATGCCCGGGTCGATCACGACCGCCATCCCGGAGAACCGGCCCGTGGGCACCTCGATGACGTCGCCGGGGCGCAGTGCCTCCAGGGACGCGACCACCTCGTCGCGGCGGTCCGCACGCCGTGACTTGGCCAGGCTCGCCTCCACCTCGGACAGCCGGCGGCGCAGGTCGGAGTACTCCATGAAGTCACCGAGGTGGCAGGTGGCGGCATCGGTGTAGCCGCTCAGGGCGTTCTCGGCCTTGCGCAGCTGCCGGGCCAGCCCGACCACCGCCTTGTCGGCCTGGAACTGCGCGAAGGAGCTCTCCAGCAGCTCGCGCGCGGTCTCGCGGCCGACCTGGTGCACCAGGTTGACCGCCATGTTGTACGACGGCCGGAACGACGACGTGAGCGGATAGGTGCGCGTCGAGGCGAGCCCGGCAACCGACGACGGGTCGAGACCCGGCTGCCACAGCACGACGCCGTGTCCCTCCACGTCGATGCCCCGGCGCCCGGCGCGCCCGGTGAGCTGGGTGTACTCCCCCGGCGTGATGTCGGCGTGCGTCTCGCCGTTCCACTTCGACAGCTTCTCGATCACCACGGAACGGGCGGGCATGTTGATGCCCAGCGCCAGCGTCTCGGTCGCGAAGACCACCTTGCAGCGACCGGTGGCGAACAGCTCCTCGACGATCTGCTTGAAGGTCGGCAGCATGCCGGCGTGGTGGGCCGCGATGCCTCGCGAGAGCCCCTCGAGGAAGTCGTGGTAGCCCAGGACGTGCAGGTCCTCGTCGGGCAGGTTGCGGCAGCGCTCCTCGACGAACGCGATGATGCCCTGCCGCTCCTCGGGGGTGGTCAGGCGCAGGTTGGCGTTGAGGCACTGGGTCACGGCCGCGCTGCAGCCGACCCGGCTGAAGACGAAGAAGATCGCCGGCAGCAGTCCCTGGGAGTCGAGGCGTTCCACGACGTCGAAGCGGCTCGGCTGGTAGGCCCGCCGCGCGGCGCCCTGCCCGTTGGCGCCCGCGCGACCTCGCGGTGCGTTGCGCTTGGAGCGGTGGTCGCGGGTGCGGGTCGTGCGCCAGTCGTCGCGGGCGATCCGCCGCAGGTCGGGGTTGACCTCGCCGGCGAAGACACCTTCCTCGCGGAAGAGGTCGTACATCCGGCGGCCCACCATGACGTGCTGGTACAGCGGCACCGGCCGGCGCTCCTCGACGATCGTCGAGGTCTCGCCGCGGACGGTCTCCAGCCAGTCGCCGAACTCCTCGGCGTTCGACACCGTGGCGGACAGCGAGACCAGGGCCACCGACTCGGGGAGGTGGATGATCACCTCCTCCCAGACCGCGCCGCGGAACCGGTCGGCGAGGTAGTGCACCTCGTCCATCACCACGTAGCCCAGCCCGGTCAGCGTCCGCGACCCGGCGTAGAGCATGTTGCGGAGCACCTCGGTCGTCATCACCACGATCGGGGCCTCGCCGTTGACCGTGTTGTCACCGGTGAGCAGCCCGACCTGGTCGGCGCCGTAGCGTTCCACGAGGTCGCCGTACTTCTGGTTCGACAGCGCCTTGATCGGGGTGGTGTAGAAGCACTTGCGGCCCTGCTGCAGCGCCAGGTGCACGGCGAACTCGCCGACGATCGTCTTGCCCGAGCCGGTCGGGGCGGCCACCAGGACCCCGCGGCCCTGCTCGAGCTCCTGGCAGGCGCGCACCTGGAAGGAGTCGAGCGCGAAGTCGTACATCTGGGTGAAGTCGTAGAAGACCGGGGTGTCCTTCTCGCGCTGGAACTTCGCGTAGCGCTCCGACGGGCTCGGGCTCATGGGGTCCCTCCCGGCACCAGGACGCGGAGCGCCCGCGGTGCGATCTCGATGGTCATCGGCAACGTCCCGAACCGCTCGCCGTCGGCGTAGGCGGTGATCCCCGGTGCGGCGACGGTGACGGTCCGCACCCGGTGGTGCTCGTACTGCGGGTGGTCGGTGTGCCGCCCCGAGGAGAGCCGGGGGTAGCTGCGGAGCAGATCGAGCCGCGACATGGTCCGCATCACCACCACGTCGAGCCAGCCGTCGTCGATCAGGGCGCCGTGGGTGATCCGGAGCCCGCCGCCGAAGGACGGGCCGTTGCCGACCGCCACGACCATCGCCTCGACGCGTCGTACGGCGCCGTCCAGCTCGAGCGTGTAGGGCAACGGCTCGAAGACCCGCAGCTCCGCGAGCGTCGCGACCGGGTAGCGCATCCTGCCGCGCGGCCAGGACAGCTCGTTGGCCCGCTCGTTGACCAGCGCGTCGAAGCCCGCGGCCAGCACGGTGACGAAGAATCGGGACCCGGCACGCGCGAGGTCGATCGTGCGGGTGCGGGAGCCGACCACCACGTCGGCCGCCAGCTGGGGGTCGTGCCGGGGCAGGTCGAGGTAGCGGGCGACGTCGTTGCCCGCGCCCGCGGGGATGATGCCGAGCGCCGTCCGGGTCCCGGCCAGCTCCTGCACCGCCAGGTGCACCAGGCCGTCGCCGCCGACGACCACCAGCGAGTCGACGCCGTCGGCGACGGCTGCGCGGGCCAGGTCCGCGGCCTCGTCGGCGTCGCGGCCCATCAGGGTGCGGACCCGGAAGCCCGCTTCCTTCAGCCGCGGCAACGCGATCGCGGCGGTGCGGATCCCTCGCCCCGTGCCCGAGGTCGGGTTCGTCAGCAGAGCGATCTCGCGGGACACGTCGCGAGACTACGCGGCCGCGGGTACGCCGACCCGCGGCGTGCCCTAGCGTGACGCAGATGATGGCCTACGACATCGACGCCGGGGACGACCGCACCCTGGAGGTGCTCAGCTATGGCAGGGACGACGGCTTCCCGCTGGTGTTCCACCACGGCACCCCGGTCGCCGCGGTGCTCGACCCGATGCTCGACGCGGCCGCCTCCAGCCGGGGCCTGCGGGTCCTGGCCGCGTCGCGCCCGGGCTACGGCGGCTCCGGTCCACGCCCCGACCGCGGCAGCACCGCGACCGTGGCCGACGACGCCCGCGACTCGGCGCTCGTCCTGGACGCCCTGGGGCTGGACACCTTCGTCACGCTCGGCTGGTCCGGCGGTGGCCCCCGCGCCCTGGCCTGCGCGGCCGTCCTGCCCGGTCGCTGCCTGGCGGCCGCCTGCGGCGTCGGTCTCGCCCCGCCCGCGGAGTTCGACGGCGACATCCGCGACGGCATGGGCGAGGAGAACGTGCTGGAGTACACCGCCGCCTTCGCCGGCTCGGTGGAGCTCACCACCTTCCTGGAGGAGTTCTCCCCCGGTGTGTTCTCCGCGACGCCCGCCGACGTCGCGGACTCCCTCGGCGACCTGATCCCGCCCGTCGACCGGGCCGCGCTGACCGGTGAGTTCGCCGAGCACCTGGCCGCGTCGTTCCGGCATGCCGGCCGTCAGGGCATCGTCGGCTGGCACGACGACGACCTGACCCATGTGCGGCCGTGGGGCTTCTCGGTGGGCGACATCGCGACGCCTGTCGCGCTCTGGCAGGGCACCGAGGACCGGATGGTGCCGTTCGCCCACGCCGAGTGGCTGGTCGCCCACGTCCCGGGAGCGCGCGCCCACCTCGAGGAGGGCGAGGGGCACCTGTCGCTGCTCGCGCGGATGCCGGACATCCTCGACGACCTGCTCGACCTCGCCGGTCACCCCGAGCGCTGAACGCCGGCCGCTCAGCGATGACCCGAGGGACGCCTCAGAGACGCAGCGTGACGCTGAACCGGGCGGCGTCGACGCCGACCGCCTTCGCGAAGCGGCCGACGGTCTCCAGGACGCCGTCGGCGGAGTAGGCCGTGCCGGGCACCGCGAGGGTCAGCCGCCCGTCGTACGTGACGAGCAGGACCTGCCCGTGGACCCACGCCTGGTGCGCCTCTCGGCGCCAGGACTCCTGCAGCGCCGGCTCCGGGTAGGCCAGGTCGGCGGCGAGCAGGTCGCAGGCCAGCTCGTTGCGTGCCCCCGCGAGCACGCCCTGGATGCGCGATGCACCGCGCACGCTGCTCACGGCGGTCCAGGACAGCTCGTCGGTCCCCACCCAGTCCGGCAGGTCGAAGGGGTCCGCAGCCTCGACGACGGGCACCGGAGTCACTCGTCGTCGTCGAGCGAGGAGCGGCGGTCGTCGAACCCGTCGTCGTCCTCGATGCTCGACTGCTCGTCGTCGGCCAACCCGGCGGTGACGTCGCGCCTGCGGCGGCGCCGGTCGACCGTGCGCGCGATGACCTCGGAGACGAGGAACAGCAGCACCATCGGGATGGCCAGCATCAGCATCGAGAACGGGTCGGTCGACGGCGTCGCGACGGCCGCGAAGACGAAGGTGCCCACCACGATCCAGGGCCGGTAGTTCGCCAGCGATCGGCCGGACACGACGCCGGCGAGGTTCAGCAGGACGACGAAGAGCGGGATCTCGAACGCGATGCCGAAGACCAGCATCATCCGGGTCATGAAGGAGAAGTACTCGCCGAAGTCGACGAGGTTGGTCAGGTCCACGGGGGTGAAGCCGATCAGCACCTCGAGGCCCTTGGGCAGGACGTAGTAGCCGGCCGCCACGCCGAGGATGAACAGCGGACCCGCGACGGCGGCGAACAGCCGGGTCCACCGCTTCTCGTGCGCGTGCAGGCCCGGAAGGATGAACGCCCAGATCTGGTAGAGCCAGTAGGGGCTGGTGCACACCACAGCGGCCATCGCGGACAGCTTCAGCTGCAGCAGGAGGGGTCCACCGACACCGTTGATCGTGGCGACGGTCTGGGTCGAGTCCGGGAGGCGCTCGACGGCGGCCTTGTAGGGGTCGTAGACGAACGCCAGCAGGTAGTCGTAGAAGAACAGCGCCACCACGACCGTGACGATGAGCAAGGCGATCACCCGCAGCATTCGTGCACGGAGCTCGCGCAGGTGATCGGCCAGCGCCATCCGGCCGTCCTCGCCGATCGGCTGGTGCGGGCGCGCGCGGAACAGCCCGAAGACCCCTGCGATGGACATGGCGTGTCAGGCGTCCCCGGTCAGTGCTCGGTGTCGGGGCGCGGGGTGCGGTCGGCCTGCGGGGTGTCGATGCGCTTGGCTGCCTCGGCACTGCGCTGGGCGTCGATCTGGCGCTGCGCCTCGGTCTTGTCCCGCTCGTCCACGGTGTCGTCGTCGTCGTCCAGCAGGCCCTTGGTCTCGGCCTTGAAGATGCGCAGCGCCCGGCCGCTCCCTCGGGCCAGCTCGGGCAGCTTCTTGGCACCGAACAGCAAGACGAGGACCAGGATGATCAAGATGATCTCGGTCGGGCCCAGGTTCGCGATCAGGGGAACGGCGGCAGTGGCTGACATCTCATCCTCTTCGGTCGACGGTGCGCCTTCATCCTACGCGGTGACCTCAGGCGTAGTTGCGCAGCGCCTCGGTGGCGACAGACCGGACGCTGTGCGCGAGGTCGGGAGGGTCGACCAGCTCACCGGTCCCGCCGAGCCGCAGCATCAGTCGCACCAGCCACGCCGGGTCACCCACGCGCAGGCGCACCGTCAGGCTGCCGGTGGCCTCCTCGACAACCTCCTCGACGGGGTAGTACTCCGCCACCCAGCGCGCCTCGGGCGCCAGTCGCAGCGTGGCGAGCAGGTCGTCGCCTGACGGCCGGAAGATCCCGTCGGCGAGGTCGCGTGCCTTGATGCCGGCGTGGTCCTGCACCCGCGTGTCGAGCACGTCGGCGCGCGAGATCCGGTCGACCCGGAACAACCGCTGGTCCTCAGCCAGGTGACACCAGGCGTCGAGGTAGGTGTGGCCCTCGCGGGTGACCACGCGCAGCGGGTCGACCACGCGCTCGGTGGACTCGTCGCGGGCGGGGACGTAGTAGTCGATCCGGACCTGCCGCTGCTCGTCGACCGCGCGAGCGAGCTGCTCGCGCAGGGCATTGACACCCGTCTCCTGCGGCAGCCGGACCTCCACGTGGGCGGCGAGCGCGGCACCGTCGCCCGCCGCGACCTCGAGCTTGCCCAGCGTGCGGTCGACGAGGGGGCGCACGTCGTCGTCGCTGCCCTCGCGCAGCGCCCGGAGCGCGACGATCAGGGCCGCGGCCTCCGAGCTGTCCAGGCGCAGCGGTCGGTTGAGGTAGTCGGCGTTGGACAGCCGGATCATCCCGTCGCCCTCGAGTGCGTCCATGTCGATGTCGATCAGGTCGCCCATCCCGAGTCCGGGCAGCCCGCAGAACCACAGCACGTTGAGGTCCTTGACGATCTGGGCCGCAGGCACCCCGAAGTCGGCGGCCGCCTGGTCCAGCGAGACCTCGCTGCGGGCCTGCACGTAGGGCACCAGCGCCAGCAGCCGGGCGACCTGCTCCCGTGCGCCGCTCATGACGCCACCCCCTCCCCCGCGGCCTCCCGCAACCGTCGTACGACGGACGCGCGCAGGTCCGTCGGGGACTCGACGACGACGTCCGCGCCGTAGCCCAGCACCTCGTCCTCGAACGCGTCCGTGGCGCCGTACGACGCCTCCCACCTTTGCCAGCCGTCAGGGACGCCGTCCTGCGATCCGGCTGTGGCGTGGCGTCGCAGACCGTGGCCGGCGCCGTCGCGCACCAGCACCGTGGCCGTCCGGTCGGCGGGCGGCGGGGCGAGGGACTGCGTCAGGGCGCGCAGGTCGGTCCCGGCGGGGACCTCGTAGGCGCCGGGCGCCCCGTCGGGACGGACTCCGCCTCGCACCCGGGAGAGCCGGAAGACCCGGGGCCCGCCCCGGTCGGAGTCGTGCCCGGTGACGTACCAGCGGCCGCGCGAGGACACCACCCCCCAGGGCTGCAGGTGGCGCGACGTGACCTGGGTGGCCGAGGAGGAGCGGTAGTCGAAGGTGACGGGCGTCCGGGTGCGGACGGCGTCCCAGAACGGCTCGAAGGTCGGCTCCTCGGCGGTCAGCTGGGGCTGCACGACGTCCAGAGCGGCGCGGTCCACGGTGACCCCGGCGGCCTTGAGCTTCACCAGCGCGTCCGACGTCGCCGCGGCCAGGCCGGCGTGCTGCCAGACCCGGGCCGCCAGGCCGATCACCGCGGCCTCCTCCGGCGCCAGGTCGATGTCGGGCAGCTCGAAGGCCGACCGCTCGATGCGGTAGCCCGGCTCGTCCTCGAACGCGCGGTCCACGTAGCCGACCTCGATCGGGATTCCGAGGGAGCGGAGCTCCTCCTTGTCCCGCTCGAACATCTTCTCGAAGGCGTCCACGGACGCGTCTCGGTAGGGCTCGACGACCTCGCGCAGCCGGTCCTTGCTGACATAGGTGCGCGCCACCAGGAGCGCGATCAGCAGGTTGATCAGGCGCTCACTCTTGCGGGCGGTCATGTCCCCCCTCGACTCAGGCGTCGACGCCCAGCACGTCCACCACGAAGGTCAGGGTGGAGTTCTTCGGGATGCCGGGGCGGTCGGTCGCGCCGTAGGCGTCACCCGGTGGGGCGATGATCAGCACCCGGCTGCCCTGCTTGAGCCCCGGGATCGTCTCGTCCCAGGCCTTGATCAGACCGTTCACCCCGACCCCGAACGGCTCGGGAGAGCCCCGCTCGAACGAGGAGTCGAAGGCCTCGTCCGAGCCCCAGACGGCACCGTAGTAGTTGAACGTCACGAGCCGACCGGCCTTGGCCTCAGGACCGTCCCCCTCGACGAGCGGGATGACCTGCAGCTTGGTGGGAGCCTTCTTGGGTGCGTCGGAGAAGTCGAAGCCGGTGACCTTGCCGTCGGCCTCCTCGACCACGGGGGCGTCTGCCGGCGCCTCGACCTCCTCGCCCTCGGGAGCCTCGAGGACGTCGGTGGGCTGCACGGAGAGAACGTCGACGACGAAGACGACGGTGTCGGACTCCTTGAGCTTGAGCTGCGGGGCACCCGCGTCGCCCCAGACGTCCTTGACGGTCGCGGCGAGGGCCACTCGGGAGCCCTGCGGTTTGCCCACCAGTCCGTCGATGATGGTCTGGAAGAACTCGTCCTGCTTCATCGTGACCTGGACCGGCGTGCCCTGCTCGGCGCTGCTGAAGAGCTTGCTGCCGTCGGAGCCCTTGGCGAGCAGGATGTTGAACATCGCCTTCTTGTTGGCCTCGACGGGATCGCCCTTGCCCGCGCTGATCACCTCGGTCGTCGGCTTGCTGACCTTGACCGCCGGGTCGACCTCCAGGGTCGGCACCTCGCCGAAGGCACCGGACACGGTGAGGCCCTCGATGTCCTTGCCCATGTCGACCTCGGCCTTGTCGGTGCTTTTCGCGTCGTCGCCGCAGGCTGCCGTCGCGAACAGCATCAGGGCGGCCAGGAGCAGAGCAAGCAGACGACGCACGGAAGGACTCACCTCAGGATGGGGGAAACAGGCAACCGCACCACCGTAACCGGGGCACCTGAGCATCGGCTGAGGTGGGTGCGCGCGGCGGAACCGGATTCACATGCCTTCGATGAGCTTGTGCACCCGCTCGTCGTGGGCCCGGAACGGGTCCTTGCACAGCACGGTGCGCTGGGCCTGGTCGTTGAGCTTGAGGTGCACCCAGTCCACGGTGAAGTCGCGCCGGCGCTCCTGGGCGCGCTTGATGAACTCCCCGCGCAACCGGGCCCGCGTGGTCTGCGGCGGCACGGACTTGGCCTCGAACACCTTCAGGTCGCTCGTGACCCGGGTGACCGCGCCCTTCTTCTCCAGCAGGTAGTAGAGCCCACGGTTGCGGTGGATGTCGTGGTAGGCGAGGTCGAGCTGCGCGATCCGGGGGTGGCTCAGCGGCAGCCCGTTCTGCAGGCGGTAGCGCTCGATCAGCTTCCACTTGATGATCCAGTCGATCTCGCGCTCGACCAGCGAGAAGTCCTCGGACTCGACCGCCTTGAGGGTGCGCTCCCACAGGTCGAGCGTGCGTGCGATCAGCGGCGTCTCCAGGCCGCGCCGGTCCACGAAGTCGCGGGCCCGGTTGAGGTACTCCTGCTGGATGTCGAGGGCGCTGGCCTCGCGACCGTTGGCCAGACGCACCTTGCGCCGCCCGGTCATGTCGTGGGAGATCTCGCGGATCGCGCGGATCGGGTTCTCCATGGTGAGGTCGCGCATCACCACGCCCTCCTCGATCATCCGCAGCACGAGGTCGCACGTCGCCACCTTGAGCATGGTGGTCGTCTCGCTCATGTTGGAGTCACCGACGATCACGTGCAGCCGGCGGTAGCGCTCGGCGTCGGCGTGCGGCTCGTCGCGGGTGTTGATGATCGGACGACTGCGGGTGGTGGCGCTGCTGACCCCCTCCCAGATGTGCTCGGCGCGCTGGCTGACGGAGTACATCGCCCCGCGCGGGGTCTGGATCACCTTGCCGGCGCCGACGATGATCTGCCGCGTCACCAGGAACGGGATCAGCACGTCGGCGAGCTTGGAGAACTCTCCGTGCCGGCTGACCAGGTAGTTCTCGTGGCAGCCGTAGGAGTTGCCCGCGGAGTCGGTGTTGTTCTTGAAAAGGTAGACGTCGCCGGCGATGCCCTCGTCGTGCAGCCGCCGCTCGGCGTCGAGCAGCAGCCCCTCGAGGACCCGCTCCCCCGCTTTGTCGTGCGTGACGAGGTCGACGATGTCGTCGCACTCCGGGGTGGCGTACTCCGGGTGGCTGCCGACGTCGAGGTAGAGGCGGGCGCCGTTGCGCAGGAACACGTTGCTGCTGCGTCCCCACGACACGACCTTGCGGAAGAGGTAGCGCGCCACCTCGTCCGGGGAGAGGCGCCGCTGCCCCCGGAACGTGCACGTGACGCCGTACTCGTTCTCGATCCCGAAGATGCGGCGGTCCACGTGCTCAGACTAGGCGCACCGGGCAACCGGACGGGGTCAACGCGCCCGCCGCCCCCGGAGCGCTCAGGCGACCGTCTCCGGACGCAGGTGCGCCTCTTCCCCGAGCATCGCCGCCATCTCCTCGGCCGCGACCGGCGGTGAGAAGTGGAAGCCCTGGCCGGTGGTGCAGCCCTGTCGACGCAGGATCAGCATCTCCTGCGGACGCTCGATACCCTCGGCCACCGTCTCGAGCTGGAGGCTCGCACCGAGGTGCAGGATCGTGCTGACCAGGGCTCCGTCGTTGGCGTCGACGCCGCCGCCGACCAGCCGTTCGACGAAGCTGCGGTCGATCTTGATGACGTCGATCGGGAAGCGGTGGAGGTAGCTCAACGAGGAGTAGCCGGTCCCGAAGTCGTCGATGGCGAGACGGACCCCGAGGGCGCGGAGCTCCATCAGCGAGTCGTAGGTCTCCTGCCGCTCGTCGATCAGGACGCTCTCGGTCAGCTCCAGGGTCAGCTGCGCAGCCGGGAGGCCGGTCTCGCCTCAGGATGGACCGGACCAGATCGGGGAAGTCGCCGTCCAGGAGCTGGCGCGGGGAGACGTTGACGCTGATCTTCAGGGGCTGCCCGGCCCGGTCGCGCTGCTGCCACAGCACTGTCTGCGCGCAGGCCTCACGCAGGACGGTCTCGCCGATGGACCGGATCAGCCCGGTGCTCTCGGCCACGCCGATGAACTCGTCGGGCTGGACGAGCCCACGCACGGGGTGCCGCCAGCGGACGAGTGCCTCCGTCCCGGTGATGGCTCCGGTGCGCATCGAGACCATCGGCTGGTAGTACACGACGAACTCACCGTTCTCCACCGCCTGCCGCAGGTCGCTCTCGAGACGCACCCGCTCCACCAGACCGACGTGCATCGCCTGCTCGAAGACGACGAAGCCGCCCTCTCCCGCGGCCTTGGCCTGGTACATCGCCAGGTCGGCGTTGCGCAGCAGCTGCTCGGCGGTGGTGGCGTCCTCGTCGTGACGTGCGATGCCGATGCTGGTCGCGACGTGGACCCGCTCACCCTGCAGGGCGAAAGGGGCTCGGACCGCCTGCCCGATCCGTTCGGCCAGGCCGATCTGGTACTCGTCGTCGGTGAGGTCCTCGAGCAGGACCGCGAACTCGTCACCGCCGAAGCGCGCCACGGTGTCACCGACTCCGACCACCTGGCGCAGGCGCTCCGCCACCTCGACGAGCAACGCGTCGCCCGCGCTGTGCCCGTTGGTGTCGTTGACGGACTTGAAGCCGTCCAGGTCGAGGAACAGCACGGATACGGAGCGGTCCCGGGGGTCGCGACGCCCCAGCGCGTGCTGAAGGCGGTCCTTGAACAGCGCGCGGTTGGCCAGACCCGTCAGGGAGTCGGTGAACGCCATCCCGGTCAGCTGCTCCTCGAGCGCGATGCGGTCGGTGATGTCGCGGCTGTTGAGCACCAGACCTCCGACGAAGGGGTTGCCCAGCAGGTTCGTCACCGTGACCTCCATGCGTCGGAGGTGACCGTCGGCGTGCCGCCAGGAGCTGACCACGGTGTGCAGCCGCAGGGGCTCGAGCGCGGCGTGGTCCAGGGCGGTCGCGAGCAGGGACCGTTCGGAGTCGTCGGGCAGCAGGTCGTAGATCGACCGGTCCACCAGGTGGTCGGAGGCCAGTCCGAGGACGCGGTCGCTCGAGGCGCTCTGATAGGCGATCACACCGGCGGGGTCGACCACGGTGACCACGTCGGAGCTGTGCTGGACCAGCGCGGCGAAGCGCTGCCGGCTGACGTCGAGCTCGGCCGTCCGTCGGGTGACCCGGTCCTCCAGCGTGGAGGTGAGCTCGTGGTTCTCGCGCAACGCCAGCACCTGGCGCAGCACGAGCAGGGTCATGATGGTCGTGCGGATCCAGGACACCATCAGGTCGCCGTGCCCGGTGCGCAGTACCTCGATGCTCGAGGTCAGCAGGGCCAGCACCACGGCGGCGTACGGCAGCAGGTTGCCCAGCTGGCGCGTCACGACCGTCTCCTCGCCCGCCGGCTCCTGGCTGTCGTGGTGGGGCACCGGAAGGGGACGCAGTGCGGCGAGCAGCAGGATCGTGAAGCCGGCGAACCAGCCCAGGTCGATCAGGTTGCCCGAACTGTAGGTGCCGGCCGTGGTCTGGTAGGTGAAGCCGGAGTCGGCCACGGCGAAGAACACCAGTCCGGTGCCGACGAACGGCAGCGAGACGGGCAGGACCCGGTGCACGTGGCGCGCCCGCAGCCAGGTGTAGACCACGATCGTGATCAGCACGACGTCGAAGGCGGGGTAGGCCACCGAGATGACCTGCGCCAGGAGGTTGTCGCCCCCCGCCCGGAAGACCGGGCCCAGCACGATGATCCAGGAGCACACGAACAGCGAGGTCGCCACCATGAGCCCGTCGAGCAGGGTCCGCACCCGGCCCGCCCAGGACTGTGCGGCGAGCGGGAGGCCGATCAGGGCCGCGATCGCCAAGGGCGAGAGCCCGAGGTAGCCGACGTCGGCCGGCGAGGGGAACGGCACCTCGCGGCGGAGGACGGTCTCGTACCACGCCCAGACCGCCTGGCCGGCCGACCAGGACAGCATCGCCAGACCGAGCAGCAGCCAGAACCGCCGGTCGGAGGCGACCTGATGCCGCCGACGTCGGTAGAGCGCAGCGAGGCCCGCGCCCAGCGCAATCACGCACAGGCCGAAGTTGGACAGGTCCTGTCCTACGGTGGTCGCGCCGGTCCGGTACAACGTGACGCAGTAGCCGACGGACACGACGATCACCAGCAGGACGACGCCACGCGGAACGACCGAGGACGTCGTCGGTGGGACGGTGCGGTCGCGGCTCATGAACCGAGTATCGCCACGACCGAGGGCAAATGAAGGGGTTTGTCGGAATTTTGCAATTCGCCCACTTGTTGGCGTTGTGCGCCCTACCCTGACGAGGAAGCCATCAGTCGACGAGGAGCCAGCGCGCCCCTCGCACCACGTGGGAGACCTCATGAGCCTGGCCGACCCCGGCACGATCCTCGGTTCGCCATCGAACTGGCCGCGCAGCATGGATCCGCACGTGCTGGCCACGATCGACGTACCCACCCCGTTCCTGGCCACCGACCTCGGCATCGTGGAGCAGGCCGTCCTCGGCTTCGCCGAGGCCTTGCCCAGCGTGCACCCGCACTACGCCGTGAAGTGCAACTCGGCTCCCGAGGTGTTGCGCACGGCGGCTCGCCTGGGCACGGGGTTCGAGATCGCCTCGCTCGGCGAGCTGGCGATGCTGCAGTCCGTCGGCGTCGACCCCACGGGGGTGCTCTACAGCAACACGGTCAAGCCGGCCTCCCACATCGCCGGAGCGGCAGCCGCCGGCGTCTGGCGGTTCGCCGTGGACTCCGAGGGCGAGATCGACAAGATCGCCCGCACGGCGCCGGGCAGTGCGATCTACGTCCGCGTCCGGGTCGACGACAGCGGCAGCATCTTCCCGCTCTCGCGCAAGTTCGGCGCCGAGGCGCACCACGCCCGCGCGCTGCTGCAGTACGCCCGTGCGGTCGGGTTGATCCCCTACGGCCTCACCTTCCACGTGGGCTCGCAGTGCGTCGCGACCTCTGCCTGGGTGCAGGCGCTGACCGGTGCAGGACGGCTGATGCGGCAGCTGGCCGGCGACGGCATCCGGATCCAGATGCTCGACATCGGAGGCGGGTTCCCGGCGCGGTACGACGAGTCGGTGCCCTCGATCCAGCAGATCGGCACGGTCGTGGAGCGGGGCCTCGACGAGCTGCTGCCCTACCGGCCCGACCTGGTCGTCGCGGAGCCCGGACGCCACCTGGTGGCCGAGGCGGGCGTCATGGTCGCCACGGTGCTGGGCCGCGAGGAACGCAACGGGGAGGACTGGCTCTACCTCGACGTCGGCGCCTACCACGGGATGATGGAGACGCTGCAGACCGTCGGACAGTGGCGCTACCCGCTGTGGTCGTCGCGCGCCGACCACGGCGTGGTCGCCTCCGTGCCCTACACCGTCACCGGCCCCACCTGCGACAGCGGGGACACGATGTTCTTCGGCGCCCTGCTGCCCGTGACCATGACCGAGGGCGACCGGGTCTTCATCGGCTCCGCGGGCGCTTACACCCTCAGCTACGCCTCTAGCTTCAACGGGTTCCCCGCCCCCCAGCCCTACTTCCTGACGTGATCGCGTGACGGTCACGTCGACGCCGGTCGTCGCCGTCGAATCCGGCCGTCGGCCGCCTGATCACCGACGACCGCAGGGACGACTGCTCGCCCTGATGGGAGCCGGGCTGGTCGACTCCCTGGTGCTGTCGATGGCCTGGACGGTGGTGGTCCTGCGGGTGGCCGGCACGCACGGCCTCGTGGGTGCCGGGCTCGTGAGCACCGCGCTGCTCATCGGGGTCGCGCTGTCCGCGCCGTTCGCCGGGTGGCTCTCCCGACGCCTCGACGGCCGGAGACTGCTGAGGGTGGCCGCCGGGGTCGAGGCGCTGCTGAGGCTTTCGGTCTTCGCCGCGCTCTACCTGGTGGCCCCGCTCAGCGTCCTGGTGGTCTGCGTGGTCGCCATGAACGTCGTGGCGTGGACGGGCTACGCAGGGATGCGGGCCGAGGTCGCCGCTGTCAGCACCGGGGCGGCCGCAATCACGTGGTACGCCACCATCGTCGCCTCGGTCGAGGCGGTGGGTGTGGCGCTCGCCGCGCTGCTGCCGGTCTCCGGTGACGACGTCGCCGGTTGGCTGTGGGTGACGATGACGGCCGTCTACGTCCTGGGCCTGCTGCCGACCGTCGTCGTGGCCGGCGGATCCGCCGTCCCGCGCGCCGCGCAGCCCCTGCGTGCTGCTCGCACACGGTGGCAGGTGCCGGCGCGACCGTCGATGCCGGTGGCCATGGGCACCGGCCTGATGCTGGTCGCGTCGGCACCTCCGCTGCTCGCAGTGGCCCTGGCCGCCCAGCTGCACGGCCGGACCGCGGTGGGGTTGGCAGCGATCGCGTTCACGGTGGGCTCCCTGCTCTCCCCCGTCCTCGCCGGCCGGCTGCAGGCCGCGGGGCGCAACGGTCCCGTCACCTGGTCGCTGCTCGCGGCGGGCATGGTCGCCGGCTGGACGCTGGCCCCGGTGTCGATCACCTGGCTCTGCGTGGCGCAGCTGGCGTCCGGGCTGAGCATGACGGCCCTCGAGGGACTGGTCGACTCCTACGCCGCGGAGCGTCGACCACACGCCGTCACCGCGACGCTGGCCCAGACCACGGCCGGCCGGGCCCTCGGCTCGGCCGCCGGGGCCGCGGCGTTCCCGGCCGTCGTCTTGTTGGTGGGGCTGTCACAGGCGGCAGTCACCCTCACCGCTGTGCTGCTGCTGGTGGCTGTGATCGCCGCAGCGCTCCCCGCGCGCTCACGCCGGGCGCCCACCCTCCGCTAGGAGACCGGCGGCGCCACCGGTGGGTCGTTCTCGACATCGCCGGATGTCTCAGGTGCCTCAGGCATCTCAGGGGCCGCTTCGTCCGTCGTCTCGGCCGCTGCCGCGCCGCCGAGGATCCGGGCGAGGGACTCGCCGGTCAGCCGCTTGAACTTCCGCTGCTGGGTGCGGGTGCGGTCGAGTACGGCGACCTCGAGGTTGGACGACGGGATGACGCGGGTGTCTCCGTCCCCCTGCCCGAGCGCCTGCACGGCCAGCCGGATGGAGTCGTCGAGGTCGGACCCGGCGGTGAAGTGCTCGGTGAGGTAGGTGGTCGCGGGCTCGGCCGAGCCGCCCATCACCGCGAAGTCGTGCTCGTCGGCCACCTGGCCGTCGTAGGTCAGACGGTAGATGGAGTCGTCCTCGATCGTGTCGCCGACCTCGGCCACGAAGAGCTCCACCTCGTAGGGCTTCTCGCCGCCGCTGGAGAAGATCGTGCCGAGCGTCTGCGCATAGGCGTTGGCGAGGCCGCGACCGGTGACGTCGCGTCGGTCGTAGGCATAGCCGCGCATGTCGGCGAGCCGCACACCGGCGATCCGGAGGTTCTCGAACTCGTTGTAGCGACCGACGGCAGCGAACGCGATCCGGTCGTAGATCTCGCTGACCTTGTGCAGCGCCTGCGAGAGGTTCTCCGAGACGAAGACGATCCCGTCCCGGTACTGCACGACGACCAGGGACCGGCCGCGTCCGATCCCCTTGCGCGCGAAGTCGGCCCGGTCCTTCATCAGCTGCTCGGGCGAGACGTAGAACGGCATGCTCATGGGGGCTCCTCGGAGTCAGGTGAGGGGGGCGGCGGGGCCGTCGGGACGGCTCATCCGGGCACCGATCACCCGGTCCGCGATCGCGGCCACCTCGTCGTCGGGCATCCGGCGGTAGCCGTCGGCGGTGATCACGCCGACCACGGGGAAGATCCGTCGGGTCAGGTCCGGCCCTCCGGTCGCCGAGTCGTCGTCGGCCGCGTCGTACAGCGCCTGCACGACCGCGGTCACGCAACCCTCGGCATCGAGGTCCTCGCGGTAGAGCTTCTTCAGCGAGCCGCGGGCGAACAGCGAGCCGGAGCCGACGGAGTGGAAGGCGGTCTCCTCGTAGCGGCCGCCGGTGACGTCGTAGGAGAAGATCCGGCCCTGCTGGGTGGACAGGTCGTAGCCGGCGAAGAGCGGCACCACGGCCAGCCCCTGCATCGCCATGCCGAGGTTGGAGCGGATCAGGGCGGCGAGGCGGTTGGCCTTGCCGTCCATGGACAGCGTCGTGCCCTCGATCTTCTCGTAGTGCTCGAGCTCGGTCTGGAACAGCCGCACCATCTCGACCGCGATCCCCGCTGTTCCCGCGATGCCGACGCAGGAGTACTCGTCGGCCGGGAAGACCTTCTCGATGTCGCGCTGGGCGATGATGTTGCCCATCGTGGCGCGGCGGTCCCCGGCCATTACGACACCGCCGGGGTAGGTGGCCGCCACGATCGTGGTGCCGTGCGGCGCGAGGTCGGCGGCGTTGCCCTCCGGCAGCGAGCGTCGGCTGGGCAGCAGCTCGGGAGCCTGCGCGGACAGGAAGTCGGCGAAGGACGAGCTCCCGGAGTTCGAGAACGCAGCGCCGAGAGCGGGGTTCACTGGCCACCCTTCTGGATGAACGACTTCACGAAGTCCTCCGCGTTGGTCTCGAGCACGTCGTCGATCTCGTCGAGGATCGAGTCGATGTCCTCATCGAGCTGCTCCTTGCGCTCGGCGACGTCGCTCTGCGGCGCGGCCGTGCCCTGCTCCTCGGTCTCCGAGGTCTTCTTCGGTTGCTTCTGCTCCTGTGCCATGCGGCCCTCCTGGGTGCGGGTTTCGAGCCTACCGACTTCTACCGGGTCAGGGCCTCGAACAGGGCCTCGGCCGTGTCACATCTGTCGAGCAGCTCCCCGACGTGGCTGCGGCTGCCGCGCAGCGGGTCGATGGTCGGGACCCGCTGCAGGGACTCACGACCCGGCAGGTCGAAGATGACCGAGTCCCACGAGGCCGCCGCGATCTGGTCGGCGTACTGCTCGAGGCAGCGTCCGCGGAAGTAGGCACGGGTGTCGTGCGGCGGCTTGTGCATCGCGGTCGCCACCTCGTCATCGGTGAGCAGCCGCTCGATGCGGCCCCGTTGGACGAGCCGGTGGTAGAGGCCCTTGTCGGGGCGGATGTCGGCGTACTGCAGGTCGATGGCGTGCAGCTTCGCGTCGTCCCAGTCGAGGCCGTCGCGGTCGCGGTACTGCGTCAGGAGCTGGAGCTTGGCCACCCAGTCCAGCTCGCGCGCACAGAGCATCGGGTCGGTCTCGAGCCGCACGAGCACCGACTCCCAGCGCTCCAGCACGTCGAGGGTCTGGCCGTCGGCGTCGGAGCCGAGCCGGTCCTCGACGTACTTCTTGGCGAGGTCGAGGTACTCCATCTGCAGCTGTACGGCGGTCAGCCTGCGGCCGTCGTGCATCGTGACGAGGTGCTTCAGGGTCGGGTCGTGGGACACGTCGCGCAACGCGCGCACGGGCTGCTCGACCGCGAGGTCGACGCCGATGAAGCGGTCCTCGATCATCGCGAGCACCAGCGAGGCCGTGCCGACCTTGAGATAGGTCGAGATCTCGGCGAGGTTGGCGTCACCGATGATCACGTGGAGGCGCCGGTACTTGTCGGGGTCGGCGTGCGGCTCGTCGCGGGTGTTGATGATCGGTCGCTTCAGGGTGGTCTCGAGGCCGACCTCGACCTCGAAGTAGTCCGCCCGCTGGCTGATCTGGAAGCCGTGCTCACGGCCGTCCTGCCCGATGCCCACCCGGCCGGCGCCGCAGACCACCTGCCGCGACACGAAGAACGGCGTGAGGTGCTTGACGATGTCGGCGAACGGCGTCGAGCGGCGCATCAGGTAGTTCTCGTGCGCGCCGTAGGAGGCACCCTTGTTGTCGGTGTTGTTCTTGTAGAGCACGATCGGTGCGGAGTCGGGGATCTGCGCGGCGAAGCGCGATGCGTCGAGCATCACCTGCTCCCCCGCCTTGTCCCACTTCACGATGTCGCGAGGGTTGGTGCACTCGGGCGTGGAGTACTCCGGGTGCGCGTGGTCGACGTAGAGCCGCGCACCGTTGGTCAGGATGACGTTGGCCAGACCGAGGTCCTCGTCGGTGAGCTGCGAGGAGTCGGCGACGTCGCGCGCCATGTCGAAGCCGCGGGCGTCGCGCAGCGGCGACTCCTCCTCGAAGTCCCATCGCGCCCGCCGGGCGCGCAGGGTGCTGGTGGCGTAGGAGTTGACCACCTGCGACGAGGCGACCATCGGGTTGGCCGTGGGCTGCCCCTGGACCGAGATGCCCATCTCGGTCTCGGTCCCCATCACGCGCCGAACGCTCATGTCGGCGAGCCTACGCGGGGCCCTGCGACCATGGGACGCATGCCCGAGATCGTGACCCTGGTGGACGCCGACGGCTTCGTGGTGGGCTCGGCCGAGCGGTCCGTCGTACGGCGCGACAACCTGCGGCACGCGGCGACTGCCGTGCTGGTGCGCGATCCCGGCGGCCGGATCTACGTGCACCGACGCTCTCCGGACAAGGACTGGGCTCCCTCGCACCACGACGCCGCGGCGGGCGGCATCCTGACGTACGGCGAGGAGCCGGCGGAGTCGGCGGCGCGGGAGCTCGCCGAGGAGCTCGGCATCGAGGGCGCGACGCTGCACCCGCTGGGGCTGTCGCGCTACGAGGACAGCACGACGCGGGTGGTCGAGCACGCCTTCGAGGCGACCTGGGACGGACCGCTGGTGCACGCCGACGGCGAGGTCGTGTGGGGCGCCTGGATGACGCTCGAGGATCTGGCCGATCGTCTGGCGGACCTGAGCTGGGACTTCGTGCCGGACACCCGGGCGCTGCTGCAACGCCTCGGACGTGACGGTGTCGGCGACTACGCCCGGTTACGCCTACCCGCCTGAGCGGGCGTCGCCTGCGCAGCTGGCCCGTGAAGGTCCCGTGTAGGTCCGGTGTAGGTCCCGGCCACCCCCGAAGCGCAGAGGTCCCCGGCACCAGCCGGGGACCTCGAGACGTGCGCGGTGCTGCGGCTCACTTGCGGCCGCGGAGCCTCCCGAGCAGGAACAGCACGACGATCACGATGACAACGATGATCAGGATGGTCTTCAGCATGTGTTCCTCCGGTGTGTGTCGGTTCCCTAGTCCTACCCGCACCCGCCCGGTTTCACGCACCACCCCACCGCAGGCGAGCTTCGCTCGCGTGGCTCAGAGGTACTGGCCGGTGTTGGACACCGTGTCGATGGAGCGCCCGGGCTCGGTGCCCTGCTTGCCGGTGATGAGCGTGCGAATGAAGACGATCCGCTCGCCCTTCTTGCCCGAGATGCGGGCCCAGTCGTCGGGGTTGGTGGTGTTCGGCAGGTCTTCGTTCTCCTTGAACTCGTCGACGCACGCCTGGAGCATGTGGGTGACCCGCAGCCCCTTCTGGTCGTTGTCCAGGAGGTCCTTGATGGCCATCTTCTTGGCACGGTCGACGATGTTCTGGATCATCGCGCCGGAGTTGAAGTCCTTGAAGTAGAGGATCTCCTTGTCACCGTTGGCGTAGGTGACCTCCAGGAAGCGGTTCTCCTCCGTCTCGGTGTACATCCGCTCGACCGTGGCCCGGATCATGCCGGCGACGCAGTCCTCCTTGCTGCCACCGAACTCCGCGAGGTCCTCGGCGTGCAGCGGAAGCGTCGCGGTGAGGTACTTGGAGAAGATGTCGCGCGCGGACTCGGCGTCGGGGCGCTCGATCTTGATCTTCACGTCGAGGCGTCCCGGACGCAGGATGGCCGGGTCGATCATGTCCTCGCGATTGGACGCGCCGATCACCAAGACGTTCTCCAGGGTCTCGACCCCGTCGATCTCGCTGAGCAGCTGCGGGACGATGGTGTTCTCGACGTCGGAGGAGACGCCCGACCCACGGGTCCGGAACAGGGAGTCCATCTCGTCGAAGAAGACGATGACCGGCGTGCCCTCGCTGGCCTTCTCCCGGGCGCGCTGGAAGACCAGCCGGATGTGCCGCTCGGTCTCGCCGACGTACTTGTTCAGCAGCTCGGGACCCTTGATGTTGAGGAAGTAGCTCTTGCCCGGGGCGCCCTGCCCGCCGGTGCGGGCAGCGACCTTCTTGGCCAGCGAGTTGGCCACGGCCTTGGCGATCAGGGTCTTCCCGCAGCCGGGCGGGCCGTAGAGCAGCACGCCCTTCGGCGGCTTCAGCTCGTGCTCCACGAACAGCTCGGGGTGCAGGTAGGGCAGCTCCACGGCGTCCCGGATCGTCTCGATCTGCGCGAAGAGACCGCCGATGTCGGTGTAGTCGATGTCCGGGACCTCCTCGAGCACGAGCTCCTCGACCTCGGACTTCGGCACCCGCTCGTAGACGTAGCCCGAGCGGGAGTCGAGCAGCAGCGAGTCGCCGGCGCGCAGCGTCACTTCGCGCAGCGGCTCGGCGACCCGCACCACCCGCTCCTCGTCGGCGTTGGCGATCACCAGGACCCGGTCGCCGTCCGCGAGGAACTCCTTGAGCATCACGACCTCGCCGACCTGCTCGAAGTCCAGCGCGGCGACGACGTTGAGAGCCTCGTTGAGCATGACCTCCTGGCCCCGCTGCAGCGCGTCGAGCTCCACCGACGGGCTGACGTTCACCCGGAGCTTGCGGCCGCCGGTGAAGACGTCGATCGAGTCGTCCTCGTTGCGGGACAGGAAGGTGCCGAAGCCGGCCGGTGGCTGCGCCAGCCGGTCGACCTCCTCCTTCAGCGTCATGATCTGGTCGCGCGCCTCGCGGAGCGTCTGCGCCAGGCGTTCGTTCTGCGCCGTCAACGCGGCGAGCGAGCGCTGGGTCTCGGAGAGGCGCTGCTCGACGGCGCGGGAGTGGACCGGGCTCTCGGCGAGCCGGCGACGCAGCTCACCGATCTCGTCTTCGAGGAAGCCGAGCTGGCTCTCGAGCTCCTGCGGCGTCCGGGATCCCGGTCGGCCGTGGCCCTCCGATGCTGGCACGTCGGACACCTCCACACTGGTTCACATCTGGTGCAGCCCCTGTGGTGCTTCGTCTTTTCGACCCTACCCGCGCGGCCTGACGAGCGGTGCGTAACCACGCGGTGTCGAACAGGTTTGTCCCAACCGTGACCTGCTGACGACGCGAGACGGGCTCAGGCGTCGTACGGCTCCTCGGCCACCTGCGGCGGGAGGCCGGCCGGGCGCGGACCGGAGTAGTCGACGCCGTAGGCGCCGGGAGCCGGGCGCCGCTTCTTCGCCGGGACGGTCTCACCGGGGGCCATCCGCCGCGCAGTGACCAGGAAGCCGGTGTGGCCGATCATCTTGTGGCCGGGCCGCACGGCCAACCCCTCGACGTGCCAGTCGCGGACCAGCGTCTCCCACGGTTGCGGCTCGGTGAACCCGCCGTGGGCGCGGATCGTCTCGACCGTGCGGGCGAGCTGGGTGGTGGTGGCGACGTAGGCGCACACGATGCCGCCCGGGGTGAGCACCTCGGCCACCCGGTCGACGCACTCCCACGGGGCCAGCATGTCGAGGATCACCCGGTCGACCTCGTCGTCGGCGAGGGACTCGACCAGGTCGCCGACGGTGAGCCGCCAGGCGGGGTGGGCGCCGCCGAAGTACTGCACGACGTTGCGCTCGGCGACGTCCGCGAACTCCTGGCGGCGCTCGTACGACGACACCCGGCCGTGTGGGCCCACGGCGCGCAGCAACGAGCAGGTCAGCGCGCCTGACCCGGCCCCGGCCTCGACGACGCGGGCGCCCGGGAAGATGTCGGCCATCGCGACGATCTGCGCGGCGTCCTTGGGATAGACGACCGCGGCGCCCCGCGGCATCGAGACGACGAACTCGCTGAGCAACGGCCGGAAGACGAGGTACTCGCCACCGGCCGACGACGTCACGGCGAAGCCCTCCAGCCGGCCGATCAGGGCGTCGTGGTCGATCGAGCCACGATTGGTGAAGAACTGCTTGCCCTCGACCAGGCAGATGTTGTGCCGGCGACCCTTGGTGTCGGTGAGCCGCACCCATTCCCCTGGCCGCAGCGGTCCGCGGTGCACCCCGGACCACACCTGCGGCTCGACGTCCACGGCCTCCCGGTCGTCGGGAGCGGACGGCGGCGAGGACGGGTCGGACATGCGAGCACCTTCTCACGGGGTCCGCGGCCCGGAGCCGGCCGGTGCGCGGGCTCAGATCCCGCTGGCGAAGGCCCGGTCGACGTCATCGGTGACGAGCACGCCGTAGAGGCTGCCGTCGCGCTCGAGCAGGAGGTACTCCGAGGCCGGCTGCTGCTGCATCGCGCGCAGCAACGACTCGCCGGCCAGGTCGGCCGAGAAGCTGAGCCCGGGCTCGAGGGTGCGAGCCACCTCGCGCACCGGCAGCCATGGCTGACGCTCGACCGGCGTCGCGGCGACGGCGGCCTCGTTGACGATCGCGCTCGGCCCACCGGCCGTGTCGACGACGACGATGCTTCCCGCCTGCTCGGCCTGCGCTCGTCGTACGGCCTCAGCGACCGGGAGCTCCTCCGGGACCGTCAGCGTGCGCCGGGCCAACGCGCGAGCGTGCAGGACCGGGAGCCTGCGGCGCACCCGGGCGGAGGCGATCGAGGCCGAGGCACCCGTCCACAGGAAGCTGGCGATGATGAAGGCGAGCACGTAGTCGACGAGATCGGGGTTGCGACCCAGGCCGAACCGGACGACGAAGGGGTAGCTCAACGCGAGGACGGCGGCCACCCGACCGCCCCAGCCCGCCACGATCGTGGCGCGGTGCGGGTCGCCGGTGAGCTTCCAGACCGCCGCCCGCAGCACCCGACCGCCGTCGAGCGGCAGACCCGGCACCAGGTTGAGTACGCCGACGATGAGGTTGGCGCCCCCGAGGGCGAAGGCCGTGAAGTGAAGCAGGGAGCCCTGCTCGAGCACGAGGGTGAACGGGAGCACCACCGCTGCGACCGCCAGCGACGTCAACGGCCCCACGACCGAGACGCCGAACTCCCGACCCGGGGTGTCGGGCTCGCCCTCGATCTCGGTGACGCCGCCGAGGAAGTGCAGGGTGATCGAGGTGACCGGCAGGCCGTACCGCTGGGCCATCAGCGCGTGCGAGGCCTCGTGCAGCAGCACCGAGAGGTAGAGCAGGACCGCGAACGCGAGACCGGCGACGTAGGCCAGCCCGCCCAGCCCGGGCTCTCTCGCCTCGATGGTCGGCGCGAGCATCACCGAGATCAGGGCAGCCACCAGCAGCCAGGACGACCGGACCAGCACGTCCACCCCGGCGATCTGGCCGATCCTCAGCGTGCCCGGTGCGCGTCCGCGCGCCGGCGGACGGGGAGACTGGTCCGGAGACCGGCCCGGGGACCGGTCGGACGACGGTGGCGAGGTCGGTCCGCCGGTGTTCTGCTTCACGTCTCGAGGCTATCGCGGTGCGCCCACCGACCCCGGCGGCTGTCGGCGGGGTGACCTAGGGTCACGACAACACGCGGGTGAGCAGGTGGGTGAGAGATGAGCAGCGACAGCGTCGGCGGGCCCGACGTTCCCACGGCGACCGGACGGACCGGCGGCCGCGCCGTCGAGGGCACCGTCGTCGACGGGGTGGACGTGCTCGGGTCGCTCTCGCCCAGCCGGGCCGGCGACTTCCTGGCCTGTCCGCTGCTGTTCCGCTACCGCACGATCGACCGCCTGCCCGAGCCGTCCTCCCCTGACGCGGTGCGCGGGACCGTCGTGCACAAGGTGCTCGAGGACCTGTTCGACCTTCCTGCCGCCGAGCGGACGCCCGCCCGGGCCGCCGGTCTGCTCGAGCCGGCGTGGGAGGCGATCGTCGAGGCCGACCCCGCCATCGCCGAGATGTTCGGGCCGGAGGGTCCGGAGATCGGCGCCTGGCTGGCGTCGTGCCAGGCGTCATTGGGGCGCTACTTCGCGCTGGAGGACCCGCGCAACCTCGAGCCGGCCGAGCGCGAGGTGTACGTCGAGACGCTGCTGGACTCCAAGTTGCTGCTGCGCGGCTTCGTCGACCGCATCGACGTCGCGCCCACCGGGGCGATCCGTGTCGTGGACTACAAGACCGGCAAGGCGCCGCCCGAGGCCTACGAAGCCAAGGCGCTGTTCCAGATGAAGTTCTACGCACTCGTCCTGTGGCGCACCCGCGGCGTCGTGCCGGCGATGCTGCAGCTGATCTACCTCGGCAGCGGCGAGGTGCTGCGCTACACCCCCGATGAGGACGACCTGCGGGCCACCGAGCGCAAGGTCGAGGCGCTCTGGGCGGCGATCAGGCTGGCCCAGGACACCGGTGACTGGCAGCCCAATCGAGGCGCCCTGTGCGGCTGGTGCGCCCACCGGTCGATCTGCCCGGCGTGGGGCGGCACTCCCCCGCCCCTTCCTCTCACACCAGGGCGGGAAGGGTGTCCGGGGTGAGACCGACCAGGGTGTCGCGGAAGACGCGACGCTCGCCGTCGAGCACCGGCACGTGGTTCGGGACCACCAGCACGGTGCAGCCCGCCGCCTCCGCCGATCGGGCGCCGGTGTTGGAGTCCTCGATGGCCAGCGTGTCAGCTGGGTCGACGCCGAGCATCGCGGCCGCCTTCAGGTAGGGCTCGGGGTGCGGCTTGCCCTGGCTGACGCCGTCGCCGGTGACGACCACGTCGAACGTGTCGGGAGGGAGCACGTCCAGGATCGGCTTGACGAAGCGCCGGTAGGACATCGTCACGAGCGCGCAGCGCACGCCGTCCGCACGCAGCGACGTCAGCAGCTCGAGGGCCCCGGGCCGCCACGGCACCTCGTGCTCGACGCGGGCGCCCACCCGGTCCAGCAGCTCCTCGACGATCTGGTCGGGCGCCAGGTCGATGCCGCTGTGCTCGGCGATGTAGCGGCCGGAGACGAGCAGGTCGTTGCCGACCAGGTTCATCGCGTGCTCACGGCTCCAGGTGCCGCCGTGGGCCGCGACCAGCTCGAACTCGGCGTCGATCCAGTAGGGCTCGGTGTCCACGAGGGTGCCGTCCATGTCCCACAGCACGGCCTTCGGCAGCCGCACTCCCCCATCCGGGCGCTGACCTGCAGGTTCACGAGAATTGGCGGTGTTCAGAATGTCCTCCGAAGAGCTCCATGCGACGACCCATGCGACGACCCATGCGACGACCCACCCTAGATCGAAGCGATGGGGCATTGCTCACTCCGTACGACGGCGCCTCGACCGGGCTCAGTCCGCAGACGAGCGACGCCTGGTCGGCTCGACGCGCGGAGGAACGACGTTGCAGGGCGCTCAGGTGCCGCAGAAGGTGATGTAGCGGCCGAAGTCCTCCGGCGCCGGTACGACGTAACGCTCCAGGCCTGGGCGCTCGGTGTAGGGCTGATGCAACACGTCGATCAGCTGCTGCACCGGGGCGGGGTCGCCGGCGGTGGCGGCATCCAGGGCCTCCTCGACGAGGTGATTGCGCGGGATGTAGAGCGGGTTGGTGCGGTCGAGCAGGCTGGCGTCTGGGGAGAGAAGGCGCCAGCGGCCGAGCCAGTCGTCGATACCAGCCAGGTCGAGGAAGAGCCCACGCAGTGGCTCGACGGAGCCACGAGCAGCGGAGCCGAGCGCACGGAAGCCGCTTGTCCAGTCGACCTGGTCGGCGCGGAGGAGCCGGAGAAACTCCTCTCCAAACTCATCAGCGCCCTCGGCTGGTGAAGACAGTCCGAGCTTGACGCGGAGACCAGCCGACCAGATGGCGGAGTAGGTCGTCGCGAAGCGTCCCAGTGACTCGACGGCGAGCGCAACGGCAGCGTCCTGGTCGTCAGCCAGCAGCGGAAGGAGAGTCTCGGCGAAGCGGGCGAGGTTCCACTCGGCGGCGACGGGTTGACTGCCGTAGGCGTAGCGCCCGCCGGTGTCGATGGAGCTGAAGACCGTGGCAGGGTCGAACGACTCCATGAAGGCGCACGGACCGTAGTCGATGGTCTGGCCGGAGATCGCCATGTTGTCGGTATTCATGACGCCGTGGATGAACCCGATCAGCATCCAACGCGCGACGAGATCAGCTTGCGCCGCGACGACGGCATCGAAGAGCGCGCGGTAGCGGTGCTCGGACGATGCTGCGGCCGGGTAGTGACGTTCGATGGCGAAGTCAGCCAGCCGGCGCAGGAGGCCGAGGTCGCCTGTGGAAGCGGCGTACTGGAAGGTGCCGACGCGCAGGTGGCTGTTCGCCACGCGGGCGAGCACGGCACCGGGGAGGGCGATCTCGCGGCGCACCTGCTGGCCGGTGGCGACCACCGCGAGCGCGCGCGTCGTCGGTACGCCGAGGGCGTGCATGGCCTCGCCCATGACGTACTCACGCAGCATCGGGCCGACTGCGGCCAGACCGTCGCCGCCACGGGCGAAGGGTGTGCGGCCCGAGCCCTTCAGGTGCAGGTCGCGGAGCCGACCCTCGCGATCGGTGAGCTCGCCGAGCAGCAGCGCCCGACCGTCGCCGAGTCGGGGCGAGTAGCCGCCGAACTGGTGGCCGGCGTACGCCTGCGCGACCGGGGTGGCGCCGGGAGATATCAGGGTGCCGGTGAGGAGACGAAGACCGTCGGGGGTGTCCAGCGTCTGGGGGTCGAGCCCGAGCTCGAGCGCGAGCTCGTGGTTGAGCAGCAGCAGAACGGGGGCCGGGGCTTCGGCCGCTTGCCAGGGCAGGGCCAACTCACCCAGCTCGGTGGCGAACCGGTGCTGGAGGACGGTCGTGGCGGGACTCGTGGTCACCTCCTCGAGCGTACGGACTCGAGGAAAGGCGTTGTCGCCGTCGTCTCAGTCCTCCGGCTCGTAGCCGAGGTTCGGGGACAACCACCGCTCGGCCTCATCGAGGCCGAGCCCGGTGCGCTCGGCGTAGTCCTGCACCTGGTCCTGACCGACCCGGCCCACGACGAAGTACTGCGACTGCGGGTGCGAGAGGTACCAACCGCTCACGGCCGCTCCCGGCCACATCGCCATGCTCTCGGTGAGCCGGATGCCGGTGGCCTTCTCGACGTCGAGGAGCTCCCACAGCTTGAGCTTCTCGCTGTGGTCGGGACAGGCGGGGTAGCCGGGCGCAGGGCGGATGCCGAGGTACTGCTCCTTGACCAGCGAGTCGGTGTCGAGGTCCTCCTCGGGGACGTAGCCCCAGTGCTCGGTGCGCACCCGCTGGTGCAGCCGTTCGGCGAAGGCCTCGGCGAGCCGGTCAGCGAGAGACTCCAGCAGGATCGCCGAGTAGTCGTCCAGGTCGTCCTTGAACTGCTTGAGCCGTTCCTCGATGCCGATGCCGGTGGTGACCGCGAACCCACCGACGTAGTCGGCCAGTCCGGTGTCCTTGGGGGCGACGTAGTCGCCGAGCGAGCGGTTGGGCACGCCCTCGCGGTGCTCGCCCTGCTGGCGCAGGTTGCACAGCAGCGTCCTGACGTCCCGCCGCTCGTCGTCGGCGTAGACCTCGATGTCGTCGCCGACGGCGTTGGCCGGGAAGAAGCCGAACACGCCGTTGGCGGTCAACCAGTGCTCGTCGACGATCTGGTCCAGCATGCGCTGCGCGTCGTCGTACAGCCGGCGTGCGGTCTCCCCGCTCGCCGGGTTGTTGAGGATGTCGGGGAACCGGCCCTTCATCTCCCAGGCGTTGAAGAACGGCTGCCAGTCGATGTAGTCGCGCAGCTCGCCGATCGGGTAGTCCTCGAGCACCGTGACCCGCTCGCTCATGGCCGGCACCGGCGGGGTGTACGACGTCCAGTCGATCGGCGTGCGGTTGGCACGAGCAGCCTCGATCGTCACGAGCTTGCGATCGTTGCGCTTGGCCGCGTGCCGTTCGCGGATCGAGTCGTAGTCGGCCTTCACGTCGGCCATCAGGGTCACCCGGCGTTCCGCCGACAGCAGCGACGCGACGACGGGGACGGAGCGGGACGCGTCCTTCACCCAGATGACCGGACCGTGGTACTTGGGGTCCACCTTGACCGCAGTGTGCGCACGCGAGGTCGTCGCTCCCCCGACCATGAGCGGGATCTCGAAGCCCTGTCGCTCCATCTCGGTGGCGAAGTTGACCATCTCGTCGAGCGAGGGGGTGATCAGCCCGGACAGGCCGATCACGTCGGCGTCGGCCTCCTGGGCGGCCTCGATGACCTTCTGGGCCGGCACCATGACACCGAGGTCGATGACGTCGTAGTTGTTGCACTGCAGCACGACACCGACGATGTTCTTGCCGATGTCGTGGACGTCGCCCTTGACCGTGGCCATCACGATCGTTCCCTTCTTCACCTCGGCGTCGCCGGGCCGCTTCTCGGCCTCGATGAACGGGATCAGGTAGGCGACCGCCTTCTTCATGACGCGCGCCGACTTCACGACCTGGGGCAGGAACATCCGGCCGCTGCCGAACAGGTCGCCGACGACGTTCATGCCGTCCATCAACGGACCCTCGATGACCTCGATGGGGCGGCCGCCACGCTCGGAGATCTCGACGCGCAGCTCCTCGGTGTCGGACTCGGCGAACGCGTCGATGCCCTTCACCAGCGCATGCGTGATCCGCTCCCCCACCGGCAGCGAGCGCCACTCCTCGGTGGCGACCTCGGGCACGGAGCCGTCGCCGGCGAAGTCGGGGGCGACCTCCAGCAGCCGCTCGGTGGAGTCCTCGCGCCGGTTGAGCACGACGTCCTCGATCCGCTCACGCAGGTCGGCGTCGATCTCGTCGTAGACGACCAGGGCACCGGCGTTCACGATGCCCATGTCCATGCCCGCGCGGATCGCGTGGTAGAGGAACACCGCGTGGATCGCCTCCCGGACCGGGTTGTTGCCACGGAAGGAGAACGACACGTTGGACACGCCACCGGAGACGAGGGCGCCTGGCAGGTTGGCCTTGATCCAGCGGGTGGCCTCGATGAAGTCGACGCCGTAGTTGGCGTGCTCCTCGATGCCGGTGGCGACGGCGAAGATGTTGGGGTCGAAGACGATGTCGTGGGCGGGGAAGCCGACCTCGTCGACGAGGATGTCGTAGGCCCGCTTGCAGATCGCCTTGCGCCGCTCGAGGTTGTCGGCCTGGCCGTCCTCGTCGAAGGCCATCACGACGATGGCGGCGCCGTACTTGCGGCACAGGCGGGCGTGCTCACGGAACCTCTCCTCGCCCTCCTTCATGGAGATCGAGTTGACGATCGGCTTGCCCTGCACGCACTTGAGGCCCGCCTCGATGACCTCGAACTTGGAGGAGTCGATCATCAGCGGGACCCGGGAGATGTCGGGCTCGGAGGCGATCAGCTTGACGAAGCGGTCCATCGCCTCGACGCCGTCGATCATGCCCTCGTCCATGTTGACGTCGAGGATCTGCGCACCGTTCTCGACCTGCTGACGAGCGACGGTGAGGGCGGTGTCGTAGTCGCCCTCCTTGATCAGGCGCCGGAAGCGGGCCGAACCGGTGATGTTGGTCCGCTCGCCCACGTTGACGAACAGCGAGTCGGCGTTGATCTCCAGCGGCTCCAGCCCGGAGAGCCGCATGGCCGCGGCGCGCTCCACCAGCTCACGAGGGGTCTTGCCGGCGGCTGCCGCCGCGATCGCCGCGACGTGCTCGGGCGTGGTGCCGCAGCAGCCGCCGAGCAGGTTCACCAGCCCGCTGTCCGCGAACTCGTCGAGCACGCCGGCCGTCTCGTCGGGCGTCTCGTCGTACTCGCCGAACGCGTTGGGCAGGCCGGCATTGGGGTAGCAGGACACGAAGGTGTCGGCGATCCGGGACAGCTCGGCGACGTAGGGCCGCATGTCGGCGGCACCCAGCGCACAGTTCAGCCCGATGGCGAGCGGGCGTGCGTGCCGCACGGAGTTCCAGAAGGCCTCGGTCACCTGGCCCGACAGGGTGCGTCCGGAGGCGTCGGTGATGGTGCCGGAGATGATGACCGGCCAGCGCCGGTCGCGCTGCTCGAAGAGCGTCTCCAGGGCGAAGATGGCGGCCTTGGCGTTGAGCGTGTCGAAGATGGTCTCGACGAGCAGCAGGTCGGCGCCGCCGTCGACGAGACCGGAGGCCTGCTCGAGGTAGGCCTCCACCAGACGGTCGTAGGTGATGTTGCGCTTGCCCGGGTCGTTGACGTCGGGAGAGATGGACGCGGTGGTGTTGGTCGGGCCGAGGGCGCCGATCACCCAGCGGGGCCGGTCCGGGGTCTGCGCGGTCATCGCGTCGCACGCCTCGCGCGCCAGGCGCGCGGACTCGAAGTTGAGCTCGTAGCCGAGGTCCTGCATGCCGTAGTCGGCCTGGGAGATCAGCTGGGCGGAGAAGGTGTTGGTCTCCACGAGGTCGGCGCCGGCCTCGAGGTACTCCCGGTGGATGTCTCGGATCAGGTCGGGCTGGGTGAGGCTGAGCAGGTCGGAGTTGCCGCGGACGTCCTGCTCCCAGTCGGCGAAGCGCGCACCGCGGTAGTCCTCCTCGGTGAGCCCGTGCCGCTGGATCATCGTGCCCATGGCGCCGTCCATCACCAGGATGCGCGACCTCAGGGCGGCCGTCAGCACCTCGGTGGCGTCGGGGCGGATCAGCGACTCGGTCACACGGTCCTTCCTCTCGGATCGGTCAGGCCAGGCTAGGTGCGCAACAAGCACCCACCGTGATCGATTCCGCATGGTGGCACGCGCGTCTCACGCTCGAGCGCGTCCATTCTCGCAGGTCGACCCGCCGACGCCCCGAGGCACGGCTCCGCCCGGTCCGGGGGTGTGCGCACTACGCTGAGACGGTGATCGAGATCGAGGATGTCCCCGGGCTCAGGTCGCCGATCCTGATCGCGGCCTTCGAGGGATGGAACGACGCGGCGGACGCCGCCTCGTCGGTGGTGGACCACCTGGCCCAGGTCTGGGACGCGCGGCTGGTCGCCGCGATCGACCCGGAGGACTTCTACGACTTCCAGGTCAACCGGCCCTCCGTGGCCACCGGCGACGACGGGATGCGTCGCATCACGTGGCCGTCGACGCAGCTGTCGGTGTGCTCTCCCCCCGGGGCGCTGCGCGACGTGATCCTGCTGCGCGGCATCGAGCCGAACATGCGCTGGCGCAAGTTCTGCGCCGAGCTGCTGGCGGCCTCCGAGGAGCTCGGCGCGGAGCTCGTCGTCACGCTGGGCGCGCTGCTGGCCGACACGCCGCACACCCGACCGATCCCGGTGTCCGGCACCGCGACCGAGCCCGAGATCGTCGACCGGCTCAAGCTGGAGGAGTCGACCTACGAGGGTCCGACGGGCATCGTCGGGGTCTTCCAGGACGCCTGCACCCGGGTGGACCTGCCGGCGGTGTCGTTCTGGGCCGCCGTCCCGCACTACGTCGCGCAGCCGCCCTGCCCCAAGGCGACGCTGGCGCTGCTGGGCCAGCTCGAGGACCTGCTGGAGGTGAGCATCCCGCTGGCCGACCTGCCCGAGGAGTCCCGTGCCTGGGAGCGCGGGGTCGACGAGCTCGCCGAGGAGGACGAGGAGATCTCCGACTACGTCCGCGCGCTCGAGGAGACCCGGGACACCGCCGAGCTGCCGGAGGCGAGCGGCGAGGCGATCGCCCGCGAGTTCGAGCGCTACCTGAAGCGTCGCGAGTCCGAGGACTAGAGCAGGATCCCCAGGCGCGCGTCGAGCAGCCGTCGTACGACGTCCGCGCCCCTGCCGTCGCCGCTCTCGTCTGCGGAGCCGGCGACTGCCCAGGCGTCCACAGCCGCGAGGGCGGCGGGAGCGTCCAGGTCCTGCGCCAGGGCCCGGCGTACGGCGGCGACCAGCGCCACCGCCGCGTCGTAGGACGCCGACCCGACGGCCGACCGCCAGCGCGCCAGCCGCTCCTGGGCGACGGAGAGGTCGGTGTCGGTCCACTCCCAGTCGGAGCGGTAGTGGTGGCTGAGCAGCGCCAGCCGGATCGCCATCGGGTCGACCCCGGCCGCGCGCAGCGTCGAGACGAGCACCAGGTTGCCCTTGGACTTCGACATCTTCTCGCCCTCGTAGCCGACCATCCCCGCGTGCACGAAGGCCCGGGCGAACGTCAGCCCCTCGAACGCCGCCTGCGCCTCGGACGCGCTCATCTCGTGGTGCGGGAAGACCAGGTCGCTGCCACCGCCCTGCACGTCGAACTCCCGACCCAGGTGGTGCAGCGAGATCGCCGAGCACTCGACGTGCCAGCCGGGACGCCCGCGACCGAGCGGGGAGTCCCACGCGGGTTCGCCGGGGCGCTCGGCCTGCCAGAGCAGGCAGTCGAGCGGGTCCTTCTTCCCGGGACGGTCGGGGTCTCCCCCGCGCTCGCCGAAGACCGTCAGCATCGTCTGCTCGTCGTAGCCGGACACCTGTCCGAAGCGCGGGTCGGAGCGCACGGAGAAGTAGGTGTCGCCGTCCACCTCGTAGGTCACGCCGCGGGCCTGCAGCTGCTGGACCATCTCCAGGACGAGCGGGATCGCCTCGACGGCGCCGACGTAGTGGTCCGGGGCGAGCACCCGCAGCGCCGTGACGTCCTGGCGGAACAGCTCGGTCTCCCGCTCGGCGAGGGCTACCCAGTCCTCGCCGGTGGCGGTGGCGCGCTCCAGCAGCGGGTCGTCCACGTCGGTGACGTTCTGCACGTAGAGCACGTCGTGGCCGGCGTCGCGCCACGCGCGGTTGAGCAGGTCGAAGGCGACGTACGTCGCGGCGTGCCCGAGGTGCGTGGCGTCGTAGGGCGTGATGCCGCAGACGTACATCCGTGCCGTGCCGTCCGGCTCGCTGAGCTCGAGGGACCCGGTCGCGGTGTCGTGGACCCGGACCGGCTCGGCGGACCCGATCCCCTCGAGCCCGTCGAGCCGGGGCAGGTCGGGGCTCGTCCAGGCACGCATGCGCGCAGCCTATCGACCGGTGCTCAGAAGGCGGGCCACGGGATCGAGGGCCGCCGGTCGGAGGGCAGGGGCATCCGGTCACGTCGCAGCAGGAGGTCGCAGCGCTTCACGGTGACGCGGAGCTCGTCGGCGCCCAGCAGGTCCGAGAGCGTCGCGGCGAGCTCGCTGGCCGGGTCGGCGAGCGCGTCCCGCAGCCGGCGTACGGCGTCCGCGTCGTCGCTGTCGAGGGGCTCGCCGGCCCAGCCCCACAGCACCGTCCGCAGCTTGTCCTCGACGTGGAACGACAGGCCGTGGTCGACGCCGAAGCGGTGCCCGTCGGCCATCGCGAGCACGTGGCCGCCCTTGCGGTCGGCGTTGTTCACGAGCACGTCGAAGACGGCCATCCGTCGCAGCGAGGCGCTGTCCTCGTGCACCAGCGACACCGGCCGGTCGTCGCCGTCGTAGGCGTCCAGCACGTGGAGGTAGCCCGCCGGGGTCGCCCCGGTCCTCACCAGGTCGACGGCGTCCTGCCCCGGGTCGGGCTCGCGCCAGGCCTGCACCATGCCCACCCCCGCGGGTCCGTCGCGCAGCACGGTCGGCGGGACGACGTCCCAACCCAGCGCCTCCGAGACGGCGAACGCGGCCACCTCACGCCCCGCCAGGGTGCCGTCGGGGAAGTCCCACAGGGGTCGCTCGCCCGCCACGGGCTTGTAGACGACCTCGAGGGACGCGCCGTCGTGCGTGGCGGTGCCGAAGAACGTCGCGTTGGAGGCCGGCATGATCCGCCCCTGGATCTCGATGTCGCCGAGACTCAGCGCGGTCGCCTCGGTCGCGGGCCGGGTGCGCGACCCCTGCGTCGTCGGGTCCACGGCGTCAGGCCTCGGGTTCGACCGTGGTCCGTCGGAAGCCGTTCGCGCGCGGGCACAGGTGACCGGTGGGGTCCATCGGGCCGCCGCAGAACGGGCACGGCTCGCGGCCGGCGTTGACCACCGCCTGGGCGCGCTTGGAGAAGGCCCGCGCCAGTCCGGCGGGTAGCCGCACGACCAGCACCTCTTCCGGCTCCGGCTCCTCGATCTCGTCCTCCGGGGTGCCGGGCTCGACGACCCCCTCCTCGGTGAACGGGAAGACCTCGACCACGATCCGCTCGGCGCTCGCGTCCCACGACAGCGTCATCGTGCCGGCTCGGAACTCCTCGACGATCGGCTGCTCCAGCGGGCCGTGGTCCTCGAGGGCCACGGGCGGCACGGCCGGGATGGTGGTGTCGACCTCGGTCGCCGTGATCAGGTCGTCGAGCAGCTCGTCGATGCGCTCGGCGAGCACCAGCACCTGCTGCTTCTCGAGAGCGACGCTGGTGACGCGCTTCCCGGTGCGCGCCTGGAGGAAGAAGGTTCGCTGCCCGGGAGGGCCGACCGTGCCGGCCACGAACCGCTCCGGCGGGTCGAAGCTGTGGATCACCGATGCCATGCGCCCAACCTAGTTCGTCGTCCCAGCGCCGCCGCCGACGGCTGCGTCACTGCGAGCGCGCCCGGCTGCGGCTCTTGCGCCGCGCGGGCGCCCTGAGGTGACCGAGGTCCCCGGCCGAGGAGTTGGAGGTGACGACGAAGGGTCGCAGAGGGGTGTAGCGCACCACCGACAACGAGGCGGGGTCGACGACGATCCGCTGGAAGGCGTCGAGGTGGATCCCGAGGGCGTCGGCCAACACCGCCTTGATCACGTCGCCGTGGCTGCAGGCCAGCCACACGGCGTCGGGCCCGTGCTCGGCCTCCACGACGGCGTCCCAACGACGTACGGCGGCGACCGCCCGGGCGGACATGTCCGCCATCGACTCGCCGTCGGGGAAGACCGCCGCGGAGGGGTGCGCCTGCACGGTCGACCAGAGCTTCTCCTTGGCCAGCGTCGTGAGCTCGCGCCCCGTCCAGGAGCCGTAGTCGCACTCGACCAGGCCGCGGTCGGTGCGGGTGGCCGGCTTCGGGTCCTGCTGGCGGACGATCTCGCGGGCGGTCTCACGACACCGCTCGAGCGGGCTCGAGACCACGAGCGCCAGCGGGAGGCTCGTCAACCGCTCCCCCGCCGCCCGGGCCTGCTCCACGCCCCGGTCGTCGAGGTGGACGCCCTTGCTCCGTCCGGCCAGCACCCCGGTCGCGTTCGCGGTGGTGCGGCCGTGCCGGGCGAGGATCACGGTTGCCATGGAAGGGAGCGTAGGCCACGTACCCTGAGCCGCATGATCGTCGACAGCGCTCTCTACCGCGGCGGTGTCCGGGTGCCGGTGGACTGCACCAAGGAGGACCTGAGCGCGCTGCGCGAGCAGGCCGTCGGCCCCGAGGACTTCCTCTGGGTCGGGCTGCACCAGCCCGACGAGTCGGAGCTCGACTGGGTGGCCAACGTGTTCTCGCTGCACCCCCTGGCCGTCGAGGATGCGCTGAAGGCCCATCAGCGGCCCAAGCTCGAGCGCTACGAGGACGGCATCTTCCTGGTCCTCAAGACCCTCTGGTACGTCGACGCGGAGGATGCCGTGGAGACCGGCGAGATCAGCCTGTTCGTGGGCCGCGACTTCGTCGTCAGCGTCCGCCACGGCGACGGCGGCGAGCTGCACTCCGCCCGGCTCGGGCTCGAGCAGCAGTCCGCCGTCCTCGGCCACGGCCCGTCGGCCGTCGTCTACGCGATCTGCGACCGGGTCGTGGACTCCTACGAGACGGTCGCCAACTCCCTCGAGGAGGACGTCGACGAGGTGGAGCAGTCGGTGTTCTCCCCGACCCGCACCCAGGACTCGCAGCGCATCTACGTCCTCAAGCGCGAGCTCGGGGAGATGCGCCGCGCGGTCAACCCGCTGCGCGAGCCGATGAAGCGCTTCGCCACCGGGTCGGTGCCCTTCGTCACCCAGGACGCCGCACCGTTCTTCCGTGACGTGGCCGACCACGTCGTACGCGTCTCGGAGTCCATCGAGTCCCTCGACGGCCTGCTGTCCACGGCGTTCGACGCCCACCTGGCGCGGATCTCGGTGCAGCAGAACGAGGACATGCGCAAGATCTCCGCCTGGGTCGCGATCGCGGCGGTCGGCACGTTGATCGCCGGCAACTACGGCCAGAACTTCGTCAACATGCCGGAGCTGCACTGGCACTACGGCTACTTCTTCTCGCTGGCGCTGATGGCCGTGTCCTCGCTGGTGCTCTACCGGTTCTTCAAGAAGTCCGGCTGGCTCTGAGCCGGTCGGTCAGGCCGCGAGCACGCCGGTCGCCACCAGCACCAGGGTGGCGCCACCCAGCAGGATCCGGTAGATCACGAACGGTGCGTAGGAACGGGTGCTGACGTAGTGCAGCAGCCAGGCGATGGCGGCGTAGCCCACGACGAAGGACACGATCGTGGCCACGACCGTCGGCCCCACGCCGTAGGAGTTGTCCCCGCCGGGAATGTCCTTGAGCTCGAAGATCCCCGCCCCCACGACGGCCGGGATGGCCAGCAGGAACGCGAACCGGGTGGCCGCCTCGCGGTCGTAGCCCAGGAAGCGGCCCATGCTGATCGTCGCGCCGGAGCGCGAGACCCCGGGCACGAGCGCGAGGGCCTGCGCGCCGCCGAGGGCGACGGCGTGCGTCAGGGTCATGTCGGTGACCGCCCGGTCGCTGCGTCCGACCCGGTCGGCGATGCCCAGGACGATGCCGAGCACGATCAGCGTGGTGCCGATGATCCACAGGTTGCGGAAGTCCCGCTCGATGACGTCCTTGAGGAGAACCCCCAGGATCACGATCGGGAGGGACCCGGCGATGACGTACCAGCCCATCCGCGAGTCGATGTGGCCGCGCAGCTCCGGCTTGACCAGGGAGCGCATCCACATCGAGCCGATCCGCCAGATGTCGCGCCGGAAGAAGATGAGCACCGCGAGCTCGGTGCCGATCTGGATCACGGCGGTGAACGCGGCACCGGGGTCGCCCCACCCGAAGAGCTCCGGGAAGATCCGGAGGTGGGCGCTGCTCGAGATCGGCAGGAATTCGGTCAGGCCTTGCAGCAGACCGAGGAAGACGGCCTTGAAGAAGTCGAGCACGGGGCGAACAGCTCCTGGAGGGGGTGCGGGCGGCCGAGGCTCAGCGTAGTGGCACGAACCTGCCGACCACCTGACCACCCGGTCCGGACGCGGCCCGCCCGGCGAGGCGACGAGGTCGACCCGCACCGGCCTGGATAGTTTGGCTCTCATGCAACAGCGCCACCTGGGCCGGACCGGCCTGAAGGTCTCCCGCCTGGGCCTGGGCACCCTCACCTGGGGCCGCGACACCGACGAGCACGAGGCCCGCGACCAGCTGATCGCCTTCACCGAGGCCGGCGGCACGCTCGTCGACACCGCCGCGGGCTACGGCGACGGCGCCTCCGAGGAGCTGATCGGGTCGCTGATCGGCGACGTGGTGGCCCGCGACGACCTGGTCATCGCCACCAAGGCGGGGATCAACCGGGCCCGCGGTGGACGCGCCACCAACGCCTCCCGCGGCTACCTGATCTCCACCCTGGACGCCTCGCTGCGACGCCTCGGCGTCGACCACGTCGACCTGTGGCAGGTGCACACCTGGGTCGAGGACACCCCGCTCGAGGAGACGTTGAGCGCCCTCGACTATGCGGTGAGCACCGGACGGGCGGCCTACGTCGGCGTCTCGAACTACACCGGCTGGCAGAGCGCGCAGGCTGCGACCTGGCAGCGTGCGGTCCCCGGACGGGCCGTGCTGGCCTCCACCCAGGTGGAGTACTCCCTGGTCAACCGGCGCATCGAGCACGAGGTGCTGCCCGCCGCCGAGGCGCTCGGGCTCGGCGTGCTGCCCTGGTCACCCCTGGGCCGTGGTGTGCTCACCGGGAAGTACCGCAGCGGCACCCCCGCCGACTCCCGCGCCGCCTCCCCGCACTTCTCCAGCTTCGTCGGCAGCTACCTCACCGACCGGCACGCCCGGATCGTCGAGGCCGTTGCCCGTGCCGCCGAGGGGCTGGAGTGGTCCCCCCTCGAGGTCGCGCTGACGTGGGTGCGGGACCGGCCCGGGGTGACCGCCCCGATCGTGGGGGCCCGCACCGCCGCGCAGCTGCGTGGCTCGCTGAGCGTCGAGGACTGCGAGCTGCCGCCCCAGATCGTCACCGCGCTCGACGACGTCTCCTCCGACTGAGCGTCCTGCCGCGCGCCGTTGAGGGCGTCTGCCACGATGGGCCCATGCCGCCCGGGACTCTGCAGAGCGCCGTCGTCAAGCGTGCACTGCGACCCGGGGTCGAGTACGAGTTCGAGCGGTTGACCCTCTCCCGAGAGCTCTCCCGCAGCGCCGTCACCCGGCTGCTGGTCGACCGCGCCGAGCGCGGCGGCTGGGAGCTCGACCGGCTCCGGCTGACTGCCGACGGCACCCGTCGCGTGATCCTGCGGCGCAAGATCATCCGGCAACGCTCCACCTACTACGGCTGATCCCCCATCGCACGTCCGCCCCACCCGAGGAGCTCCCCATGGTCCAGGCCGTCACCACCATCGATGCCCGCGGAGCCGTGCTGGTCGGCCACGACGGGTCGGCGGCGTCGGCGCAGGCGGTGACCTGGGCGGCGACCCTCGCGGGTCGGCTCGGCTGCCCCCTGGCGGTGGTCCGGTCCTGGACGCTCTCGTCCGCCCCGCGCCCCTCGACGTGGTCGCGTGGCTACGTGCCGCCGTTGACCGACTTCGAAGGGGCGGTCCTCGAGGAGCTGCGCTCCGACGTGGCGGAGCTGGCCCTGGCCGACGACCTGCAGGTCACCTGCCACGTGGTGCACGGACCCGCGGGGCGGCGCCTGGTCGAGTCCTCGCACGGCGCCGAGATGCTGGTCGTGGGCTCCCGCGGCACGGGCGGGTTCCTCGGCCTGGTCACCGGCTCGACCGCCAACCAGGTGGTCGGCCACGCCGCCTGCCCGGTCGTCGTGGTGCCGGTCGACGTACCCGACGACCGCACCCCGCACGAGCCCGACTCCCGGCTCGCGGACGGCTGAGGCCGGCGCGGGTCAGGCGCGGTCGAGGAAGCGGTCGAAGACCCGCGCACCGAACTCCAGGGAGTCGGTCGGGACCCGTTCGTCGACGCCGTGGAACAGCGCGGTGAAGTCCAGGTCGGCGGGCAGTCGCAGTGGTGCGAAGCCGAAGCAGCGGATGTCCATCTTGTGCCAGTGCTTGGCGTCGGTGCCGCCGGACATGAGGTACGGCGCCACGATCGCGTCGGGATCCTCGTCGAGCAGCGAGGCCGTCATCGCCTCGACCAGGTCGCCGTCGAAGGTGGTCTCCAGGCCGGACTGCCTGCTGACGTAGTCGATGGTGATGTCGTCCCCCACGAGCTCGGCCAGGGTGTCGAAGAACTCGTCCTCGTAGCCGGGCAGGAAGCGCCCGTCGACGTGGGCCGTCGCCTCGCCGGGGACGACGTTGACCTTGTAGCCGGCGCTGAGCATCGTCGGGTTGGTGGTGTGCTTGATGACCGCACCGAGCATCCGGGCGGCGGCCCCGAACTCCTCGACCAGCTCCTCGGCGTTGTCGGGCGTGGCCTCGACACCGGCCAGCTCGCCGATGGCGGACAGCAGCACCTGCATCGAGGGGGTGAGGCGCACCGGCCAGGCGTGCGCGCCGATCCGGGCGACGGCGCTCGCCAGGGCCGTCACGGCGTTGTCGGGGTGCCGCATGGAGCCGTGGCCGGCGTTGCCGGTCGCGGTCAGCCGCATCCACGCCATCCCCTTCTCGGCCGCCTCGATCAGGTAGACCCGCCGGCCACGGACCGTGGCGCTGAACCCACCGACCTCGCCGACGCCCTCGCGGCAGCCCTCGAGGAGGTCCGGCCGGCGCTGCACGATCTGCTCCGCCCCCTGGTGCCCACCGGCCTCCTCGTCGGCGGTGAAGCACAGCACCGTCGGGCGGTCGGGCTCGCGACCGGCCCGGGCGCGGGCGCGCACGACCGAGAGCAGCATCGCGTCGAAGTCCTTCATGTCGACGGCTCCCCGCCCCCACAGGTAGCCGTCCTGCACCTCGCCCGAGAAGGGGTGCACCGTCCAGTCGTCGGCCTCGGCGGGCACGACGTCCAGGTGACCGTGCAGCAGCAGCGGGTCGCGGGTGCTCCCGGGTGCGCCACCCCACCGGGCGATCACGTTGGTGCGTCCGGCGACGCCCTCCCACAGCTCGGCCTGGATGCCGACCTCGTCGAGCAGGGCCGCGACGTGCTCGGCCGCCTTCCGCTCGCCCGGGCCCGACCCGTCGCCGTAGTTGGTCGTGTCGAGCCGGATCAGGTCCCGGCAGATCTCCACGACCTCGCCGGCCGGGTCGTACGACTCGTCCTGGTCCTGCGGGCTGCGCGTCGTCATGCCGCCATCCTGACAGGCGTCCGCGCGAGCCGCCCGATGCGAGGTTCGGAGCGCTGCTTTGCTACAGTTTCTCGTCGCACTCGGGGCCGCTTCACGGGCCCCGTGAGCACCACCTGTCCGGGTGGCGGAATAGGCAGACGCGCTAGCTTGAGGTGCTAGTGCCCTTTATCGGGCGTGGGGGTTCAAGTCCCCCCTCGGACACCAGAATCTCGGCACCACCGGCCCACTCGGCCCCATCAGGTCTCAGAACGGCATCGACTCGAACGGCGACGAGTACGCCGGGTCCTGCGCCAGCAGGGCCTCGGCCTGCTCCACCGGCATCCGGTCGGCCTCCGCGGCGATCACGTGCCGCAGCAGGCGGACGTCGCCCGGCGTCGCGAGGCCGGTCAGCTCGGGGTGGGCGAGGACCCAGGACACGGTGGCCCGGATCTTCTCAGGGTCGGTCTGCGGCTCGTACCAGGTGGCGTGCGTCTGATCGGCACCTTCGGGCCAGTTGCGACGAGACACCGTCTTGATCGTCATCAGGGCGGCGTCCTGGCGCTGGACCTCGGCGACCAGCTCCTCGTAGTCGGCGCGGTAGTCCGGGCGCTGCCACAGGACGGCGTTGAGCGGGGTGAGCACGCTGGCGAAGGGGAAGCGACGCAGCGCCTCGCGATGCGTGCTGGGTGCGGAGTGGGTGTGCCCGGTGATGCCGACGTGGGCGACCAGCCCCTCCTCCTGCGCGCGCACGGCCGCCTCGAGCGAGCCGCCGGGCCCTGTCGCCTTGTCGAGCTCCCCCAGGTCGCCGATCGCGTGCAGCTGCAGGAGGTCGAGCCGGTCGGTCTGGAGCCGCTCCAGGGACTCGTTGATCTGCGCCCAGGCGGCATCGCGCTCACGCAGCCCGGTCTTGGTCGCCAGGAAGACCTCGCCCCGGATCCGCGGCATCCAGGGGCCGAGGCGCAGCTCCGCGTCACCGTAGTCCGCGGCCACGTCGAAGTGGTTGATGCCGGCGTCGAGAGCCTCCTGCACCGAGGCGTCCGCGGTGTCCTGGTCGACCTCGCCGAGCGCGGCGGCGCCGTACAGCAGGACCGAGCTCTGGTGGCCGATCCGGCCCAGTCGTCGTCGCTCCATGGCTCCACCTTCGCGTCGTCGGAGCGCCCAGCCTGCCAGACGCCTGCCTTCGGCCACAGGGGGTGATCGCCTTGGCTACCGTGATGCCATGACCACCGCACCCCACGGAACCTCCGCGCGCGCCACCGAGCTGCTGCGCCTCCACCGAGACCCCGCGCTCCTGGTCGTCGTCAACGTCTGGGACGCCATCAGTGCTCAGGCCGTCGCCGGCGTCGAGGGCAGCCGGGCCCTGGCCACCGCGAGCCATTCCATCGCCGCCTCCCGCGGCTACCCGGACGGCGAGAACATCCCGGTCGACGAGATGATCGAGGAGGTCCGCCGGATCGTCGCCGCGACCCCGCTGCCGGTCAGCGCCGACCTCGAGGGCGGCTACGGCGACGCGGCCGAGACCGTGCGCAAGGCCATCGGCGCCGGCGTCGCCGGAGCCAACATCGAGGACCAGATGAAGCCGGTCGCCGAGGCCGCCCGACAGGTCGAGGCCATCATGCGGGTCGCCGAGCGGGAGGGAGTTCCGGACTTCGGGCTCAACGCCCGCACCGACGCGTTCCTGGAGCTGCTGAAGGGCAACCCCGACGCCGACAAGGACGCGGCCCTCAGGGACGCCGTCGAGCGCGGCAGGGCGTTCCTGGACGCGGGGGCCCCGACGGTCTTCGTCCCGGGCATCCTCGACCAGGAGCAGGTCAGCACCCTGGTCGACGCGTTCGGCCCCCAGGTGCTGACCACGATCGGCATCCCGGGCAACCCAGACAATGCCTGGCTGGCCGCGAACGGTGTCGCCCGCGTGTCCTACGGACCGATCTCGCAGCGGGTGGCGTTGACCGCCCTCGCGAAGCTCGCCGAGGGCCTCTACTCCGGGGAGACCGGGGTGCCCGAGGACACCCGCCCCCTCAACTAGGGCGATCCTTCTGCGGTCGCGGGCCGCTTGAGCCGCTCATCGAAGAACGCCAGGACCCGGTCGACACCGACCTGCTGCCGGTGCTCGGTCACCGTGGAGTGCCTGCGCCCCGGGAACTCCAGCGCCAGGAAGTTGTCGCCGAGCTCCTCGCGCAGCGTGTCGAAGCGGGTGCCGACCGCGATGTCCTTCTCGAAGCGCAGTCCCAGCACGGCACACCCCGCGGCGGCACGGCGCTTGACGATGTCGAGGTCCCGTAGCGACAGACCGATGTCGGCCGCGCGCTTCCTGCCGAGTGGCAGCGGGTTGCTCGGCTGGCACAGCACCGGGGCCACCACGGCGTCGTCGACCATCATCGCGAGCGCGTAGCCGCCGGTGAAGCACATCCCCAGCGCGCCGACCCCCGGGCCACCGAGCTCGTCGTGCAGCTCTCGGGCGAGCGAGCGCAGCCAGGTCGCGATCGGGGCGGTCTCGTGCAGCGCGAGCTTGGTGAACTCCTTGCTGATGCAGGCCTTCGGGAACACCTTGGCGACCTGGCCGAGCGTGGCGCCTGCGCCCGGCTCCCCGAAGAGGGACGGCATCACGACCGTGAAGCCGGCGTCGACGACCTCCTGACCGAAGGCGGTCACCGCAGGCGTGATGCCCGGCATCTCGTGGATGACCACGACCCCGGGACCGGTGCCCTTGCGGTAGGTCGGGTGCGTGACTCCGTCGAAGGAGTGGCTGCCGGGCGTCCAGGTGTCCAGGGTGCTCATGGCGTCAATCTAGGGTGAGCCCCGTGACACCGCCCTTCCGCGTCGGGTTCGTGCCCGGCGTCACCCCGGACAAGTGGTCCCGTGCCTGGGCCGAGCGGATGCCGCGCTCCCCCCTCCGGCTCGTCCCGCTGGTGGAGGGCGACGGGCAGGACGCGATCAGCCTCCTTCGCACGCGTGACCTCTCGATGGCCCTGGTGCGACTGCCGGTGGACCGCGACGGGGTCCACCTGATCCCGTTGTACGACGAGCGACCGGTCGTCGTGGTCTCCGCGGAGCACCCGGTCGCGGCCTACGACGAGATCGGCGTGCGCGACCTCGCCGACGAGCACCTGCTCCAGGACCCCGACGCCGTGCCGGAGTGGCGCGACGTCGCGACGGAGGTCGCCGACGGCACCCGCCACCCGGTGCCGCCGATGACGACCCGCCAGGCCGTCGAGAGCGCCGCGGCCGACGGGGGCGTCGTCGTGCTGCCGATGTCGGTGGCCCGGCTGCACCACCGCAAGGACGTCGTCGCGGTGCCGGTGACCGGTGTGCCCACGACGAAGGTCGGCCTGGCCTGGCTGGTGGACGCCGACGACGAGCGCGTCCAGACCTTCATCGGCGTCGTCCGCGGCCGGACCCGGAACTCCTCGCGGGACTAGCCCGCATCCGCCACGCTGCCGGGCCCCACCTCTCAGAAGACCCGCGGCCTGCGGGTCAGGTCGCGCACCAGGCGGATCGCGTAGTCCGGGCGGCGCGCCACCTGCCGCAGCGGGAACGGCACCCGCCCGGCGCCGTACGGCACGAAGATGCGGGTCGCCACGCCGTGCCGCACGGCCACCCGGACGGCGGGCCGCAGGTTCATCCCCCACAGCACCTGGTGCTCGCACGGCACGCCCGCCCGGGTCAGCAGCCACAGCGCCTCGTCGAGCAGTCCGGCGTCGTGGGTCGCGAGCTGCACCTGCAGGGGTGGGGACGTGCAGAGCGCGGCCACCACGTCGAGGTAGCCCGCCCGGGGGTCCCGGCCCAGGCCGGGGCGCGCGGCCCACTCCCCCTTGACGACCCGGACCTTCACCGGCAGCCGGCCCAGCGTCGCGGCATCGTCGGGACTGCGGCCCCAGCGCCCCACCAGGGTGCAGCCGAGGTGTCCGTCCGCCTCGTCGGCCAGCGTCCGGATGGCGGCCAGGGCAGCCTCCTGGTCGTCGTACGACATGGCGTCCAGGTGCAGCCCGACGCCGGTGGACCGGGCCCGGTCGAGCAGCCCGCGCAGCGCAGCCACATCGCCCCCGAGACCGGGCAGCTTCACCGACACCTGCGCGTCGGCGCGGCCGGCCAGCGCGTCCAGGCACGCGGTGTACTGGGCGCGCACCTCGCCGGTGCTGTCGGTCGCACGGGGCCAGTAGCCGAGCAGGGTCGCTCGTCCTCGCGCGGCGTAGGCGCTCTCCACCCGACAGGCGTCCGCCAGGGTCGGACCGGCGACGTAGCGGCCGCGCAGCCGCTCCGCGAGACTCTGCGCGGCCTCGGCGCCGGTGCGGGTGGCGACGTCCCGCGCCCGCGGGCCCGCCAGGGCGACGACCCCGGGCAGGGCGCGCGCGTCCCCCGGCACCGCCACGGCGCTGACCCGCTCCCGGACCCCGGTCGTCCACGGTGACAGCCACTCCTCAGCCACGCCGAGGAACTCGATCCCGGATGCCTGCTCGCGCGCGGCGTGCTGGACGAGATGGGCCAGCAGCAGGACCCCTGGGGAGCACTGTCGGTACGTCGGGTCGTAGCCGATCTTCAGCAGCCACACCCGGTTGCCCCACAGGGCCGCCAGCTGCATCGCCGCAGGCCGGCGGTCCACGTCCAGGAAGGTTACGAGGAGCTCTCCGCGAGCGGCCAGCCGGGCGGCGTACTCGCGGTAGAAGGGTGCGCGCAGCGGGTCCCCGGCCAGCGCGGTTCCGGCCGCGCCCTTCCACCCGGTCGCCTCGACGGCGAGGGCCTCGTCCAGGACAGCAGCCAGCTCGTCCGGTCGCGGTCGCAGCAGCCGCACCCGCACCTCGCCCAGCCGTTCGGCGCGCCGGAGTGCCCGGCGCAGGTCGGAGCGACGACGGGAGGACAGGCCCCCGCCGAGCTCGGCCCACCGCTCGTCGATGTCCAGGAACGGCGACCCCGGCTCGCACCGGGTCACCAGCCGTCCGGCCCGGCCCAGCGACCGCTCGAGGGCGGCGGGTGTCTCGGAGGTCGCCGGCAGGTGCCGCAGGACCACGGGGCGGCCCCGTGCGAGCAGCAGCCCGCAGAGCTCGTCGCGCGCCGCAGCGTCGACCGCGAGCACGTCCCCCGGCTCGAAGAGCAGACCGGCCCCGAGGACCGCGAGCTGCCCGCGACACGAGGAGAGCGCGGCGAGTGCCACCAGCGCGCCGTCGCGGCGCACCGTCTCGACCACGAGGGGGCCCGTGCCGGGGAGGGCGGCGGCCGTCAGCATCCAGTCCGGAGCCTGCATGGGCAACGTGGCGCAGGTGTCGACGAGTCGTCGCCACTCGGCCTCCAGCGCCCCGAGCTCGGCACCCACCACCGGTTGTCCTTCCAGGACGAAGCCGACCGACCTCACTGCCCGACAAAGTGATACCACTCTCCTCGTCGCGCGGGAGGGGGAACGGCGAGGTTGCGGTGCGTGGTCCGACGTGATGATCTGCGGCTATGAGCACTGACGTGAGGCCCGACAGCACCGCTGACCCCGTTGCCCCGTCTTCCGGTCACCGCCCCGGCGACCCCCACCCGGCCCTCGAGGCACCCCTGGCGGCCAGCCGCGAGGGCGATCGGCCGGTTCTCGACAAGGTCGTGTTCGGGGTCACCGCCGCCTTGGCTGTCGCCTTCCTCGTCTGGGGGTTCGTGAGCACGGACTCCCTCAAGGGTGCGTCGACGAGCGCGCTGGGCTGGACCGTCACCAACCTGGGCTGGCTGTTCGTCGTCCTGGCGTCCGCCTGCGTGGTCTTCGTCATCTGGCTCGCGGCGAGCCGCTACGGCAACATCCCGCTCGGTGCCGACGACGAGGAGCCCGAGTTCAGGACGGTGTCCTGGATCGCGATGATGTTCAGCGCGGGGATGGGCATCGGGCTGATGTTCTTCGGAGTCAGTGAGCCGCTCTCCCACTTCGCCTCTCCGCCTCCCGGCACCGGCGCCGCCGGCGGTCCGCAGGCCGTGCAGACCGCGATGGCGACCACGCTCTTCCACTGGACGCTGCACCCGTGGGCGATCTACGCCGTCGTCGGGATCGCCGTCGCCTACGGGGTCTTCCGCAAGGGTCGCTCGCAGCTGATCAGCTCGGTCTTCTCCCCGCTCATCGGCGAGCGACGGGCCCAGGGAGGCATCGGCCGCGTGATCGACATCCTGGCCATCTTCGCCACCCTCTTCGGGTCGGCCGCCTCGCTCGGCCTCGGCGCCCTGCAGATCGGCAGCGGCCTGGAGATCGTCACCGGTCTCGGCAAGGTCGGCAACGGCGTGCTGGTGATGGTCATCGCGGTGCTGACGATCGCCTTCATCGCCTCGGCGGTGTCCGGGGTCGCCAAGGGGATCCAGTGGCTGTCCAACATCAACATGGTGCTGGCGATCGCGTTGGCGGGGTTCGTCTTCGTCGTGGGCCCCACCGTCTTCATGCTCGACCTCATCCCGACCGCGGTCGGCTCCTACTTCCAGGACCTCGCCACCATGTCGGCCCGCACCGAGGCGGCCGGGGGCGACGGCATGGCCGAGTGGCTCTCCGGCTGGACGGTCTTCTACTGGGCCTGGTGGATGTCCTGGACGCCCTTCGTCGGGATGTTCATCGCCCGCATCTCGCGAGGTCGCACCATCCGCCAGTTCGTCACCGGCGTGCTCTTCGTGCCCAGTCTGGTCAGCCTGGTCTGGTTCGCGATCTTCGGCGGCGCCGCCATCCGGATGCAGCAGGACGGCACCGACCTCGCCGGTGCCGCCAGCCCCGAGAACCAGCTGTTCGGGATGCTCGCCAACATGCCGTGGTCGACGCTCACCTCGATCGTGGTGATGCTCCTGGTCGCGATCTTCTTCGTCTCCGGCGCCGACGCCGCCTCCATCGTGATGGGCACGCTGTCCGAGCGCGGAACGCTCGAGCCGCGTCGCCGTACCGTCGTGTTCTGGGGTGTCGCCACCGGTGGCGTCGCCGCGGTAATGCTGCTGCTCGGCGGCGACGACGCGCTGACCGGCCTGCAGAACCTCACGATCATGGCCGCGGTGCCGTTCGCCCTGGTGATGATCGGGATCGCGTGGTCGCTGGTCAAGGAGCTGCGCCAGGACCCGATGATGGTGCGGCTGCGGTACGGCGCGCGGATGGTGGAGAACGCCGTCGTGAGCGGGGTGACGCAGCACGGAGACGGGTTCGCGCTGAGCGTCGAGAAGAGCGACGACTCACGGCTGGCCGACGGCGACTCCGCCCGCTGACCTGCCGCTCACCTGCACGGGGTCACCAGCCGGCGGGTAGCGGGCGTCCCTCGTGGAAGCCGGCGGCCGACTGGATGCCGACCACGGCGCGCTCCCGCAGCTCGTCGAGGGACCGGGCGCCGGCGTAGGTGCACGCCGAGCGCACGCCCGCGCAGATCTGGTCGATCAGGTCCTCCACCCCGGGGCGCTCGGGCTCCAGGTACATCCGCGACGAGGAGATGCCCTCCTCGTAGAGCCCCTTGCGGGCCCGGTCGAAGGACGTCTCGGTCGAGGTCCGGTTGGCCACGGCGCGCGCGGACGCCATGCCGAAGGACTCCTTGTAGGCGCGGCCGTCCGCGTCGACGTGCAGGTCGCCCGGCGACTCGTGGGTGCCGGCGAACCACGAGCCGATCATCACCGCGGACGCCCCGGCGGCCAGGGCCAGCGCGACGTCGCGGGGGTAGCGCACTCCCCCATCGGCCCACACGTGCTTGCCGAGCGAGCGCGCCGCCTCGGCGCACTCCAGGACGGCGGAGAACTGTGGACGGCCGACGCCGGTCATCATCCGGGTGGTGCACATGGCGCCCGGCCCGACGCCGACCTTGATGATGTCGGCCCCGGCCTCGACGAGCTCGCGCACGCCGTCGGCAGCGACGACGTTGCCGGCCACGACGGGCACCCGGGGTTCGAGGGTGCGCACGCCGCGCAGGGCTTCGAGCATCCGCGTCTGGTGGCCGTGCGCGGTGTCCACGACGAGGCAGTCGGCACCGGCCTCGAGCAGGTCGGCGGCCCGGGTCGTGACGTCGCCGTTGACGCCGATCGCAGCGGCGATCCGCAGTTGCCCGGAGTCGTCGACCGCAGGCGTGTAGAGCGTCGAGCGCAGGGCGAGGGTCTTGGTCAGCACGCCGACCAGCCGCCCGTCCGGGTCCACGACGGGGGCGACCCGACGCCGGGCCTCGTCGAGCCGCTCGTAGGCGGCGCGCGGGTCGACGGTGTCCGGCAACGTCAGCGGGTTGGCCGACATGACCTGGTGCACCTGGGTGAAGCGGTCCACCTCGGTGCAGTCCTCCGCGGTCAACACGCCGACGGGTCGACCGTCCTCGACGACGAACGCCGCACGGTGGGACCGCTTCGGCAGCAGCGCGATCGCGTCGCCCACGGTCTGGTGCGGGTCGAGCACGATCGGGGTGTCGAAGACCAGGTGCCGTCGCTTGACCCACGCCATCACCTCGCGTACGACGGGCAGCGGGATGTCCTGCGGCAGCACCGTGATGCCGCCGCGTCGGGCCACCGTCTCAGCCATCCGGCGTCCGGAGATCGCCGTCATGTTGGAGACGACCAGCGGGATCGTCGTCCCGGTGCCGTCGGAGGTGGCGAGGTCGACGTCGTAGCGGGAGGCCACGTCGGAGCGACGCGGGACCATGAAGACGTCGTTGTAGGTGAGGTCGTGACCGGCCGGAGTCGCGTGGAGGAACTGCACGAGACCGGGACTCTACCGGTTGGCGCCGTCCCGCAGCGCGGCCAGTGCCTCGTCCGCGTGCACGGTCATGTTCATCTCGCTGGTGATCACCTTCCGGATCGTGCGGTCGGTGTCGATGACGAACGTGGCGCGCTTCACCGGGGTGATGTACTTCCGCTTCACCCCGAGGGCGCGGGCGAGGTCGCCGGACTCGTCGGAGAGCAGCGGGTAGTCGAAGGTGTTGGCCTGCGCGAACTCCTTCTGCTTGGCGACCGGGTCGGTGCTGATGCCCAGACGCTGGGCGCCCGCGGCGTCGAACTCCGCACCGAGGTCGCGGAAGTGGCAGGCCTGGGTGGTGCAGCCGCCGCTCAAGGCGACGGGGTACCAGAACAGCACGACCGGCCCCTTGGTCAGCACGTCGCTGAGCCGGACCGCGTTGCCGTCCTGGTCGGGGAGCTCGAAGTCGGGCACCTGGGTGCCTTCTTTGACGGTCTTCATGGGGTCTCCTTCACGTTGGGGGATGGTGCAGGTCAGACGGTGCGCACACGCGGTAGCGTGCTGCGGCCATCGGGCGTGGGCTTGACCATCAGGATCTGGTCGACGCCCATCCGGCCCTCCTCGAACGCGAGCGCGCCACCGACGAGGTAGAGCCGCCACACCCGGGCGACCTCCTCGCCGACCAGCTCCACGACCCGGTCCCAGTTGGCCTCGAAGGTGGCGTACCAGGCGTCCACGGTCCAGACGTAGTGCTCGCGCAGCGCGTGCACGTCGCGGACCTCGAGGCCGGCCTGCTCGATCAGGTCGACCGTCTCGCCGACCGGACGCATGTGCATGTCCGGCGCGATGAACGCCTCGATGAACGGGCCGCCCCCGGGACGGCTCGTGCGCGACATCTGCTGGATCAGGGCCCGGCCGCCCGGCTTGAGGAGCCGGTGGATCTGGCCGGTGTAGACGGGGTAGTTCCGCTGGCCGACGTGCTCGCCCATCTCGATGGAGGAGATCGTGTCGAAGGGGCCGTCCGGCACGTCGCGGTAGTCCTGCAGGCGGATCTCGACCCGGTCCTGCAGTCCGCGCTCCGCGATCCGGGCGTCGATGAAGGCCTTCTGCTCCCGGGCGATGGTGACGCCGACCACCTGCGCGCCGTACGTCTCGGCGGCGTACAGCGACAAGGAGCCCCACCCGCAGCCGATGTCCAGGTGGCGGCCCGCGCCGTTCGGCTCGTGCAGGCCGAGCTTGCGGCAGACCAGGTCGAGCTTGTCGCGCTGCGCGTCCTCGACGGTGTAGCTCGGGTCGTCGGGGTCCTGGGTGAAGTAGGCGCAGGAGTAGGCCATGTGCGGGTCGAGGATCAGGGAGTAGAACTCGTTCGAGAGGTCGTAGTGGTGCGCGATCGCCGCGCGGTCGCGGGTCAGTGAGTGCAGCCGCCCGCGCAGCCGCGCCTGGGACGTCGGCGGCCCGGGAGGACGCCCGAACGCACCGAGACTCCTGGCCGTCCGGAGGCCGGCCAGGACGGTGGCGGGACCCAGACGGGGGGATGCGCCCTGCTCGCGCGCGGCGGCCCAGACCCGCCGGAAGCCGTCGAGCAGGTCGCCCTCGACGTCGATCTCACCGGTGACGTAGGCCTGGGCCAGCCCCAGCTCGCCGGGACGGAAGACCAGACGGCGCAGAGCGGCGGCGTCGTTGATGATCACGACGGGCGCACCGAGCGGGCCGGCCTCGCTGCCGTCCCAGGCGCGGATCCGCACCGGCAGGCTGCCGCCGAAGAGCGGCGTCACCACGGCGGCCAGCTCCGCCGCGACGCCGACCTGCGGGTCGGGTGGGCCGTCGGTGCCGGGCGTGCGGGCGTCGGTGAGCGTCATGGGTTGCCTTTCGCGAGATCGGGCGGTCTCGAGGATGGTTCGCCTCAGGTGCCGGGCCGGATGGGTCCTACCCGCCGCGGGCCTCCCCAACCGGCGGGTGCTGGTCGAGGAGCGCCTGCTGACCGAACAGCGCCGCGGTGTCCCGAGCGGTGGGGGTGCCGGCGTCGGGGTCGGCCCCCGCCGCGAGCAGCACCGTGACGACGTCGGGCTCGGCCTTGAACACCGCGCCCGCCAACGGGGTCTGCCCGCGGTCGTTGGCGCGGTCGACGTCGGCTCCGCGCTCCCCGAGCGCGGTCACCGTAGCCGCGTGCCCGTGGTAGGCCGCGAGCATGACCAACGTGTTGCCCGACGCGTCGGTGAGGTCGACGGGGACGCCGGCGTCGACGTAGGCCGCCAGCCGCTCGGTCTCGCCCGCGCGGGCCAGGTCGAACACCTGGTGCGCCAGCTCGACGAGCTCCGGGTCCGGCGGGTCGGTGGCGTCCGGGGGCTCCGTCATGCCGCCCATTGTCCCCCGGTCGTCGGTCGCCCCGCACGCACCCGGGGAGAGGCGGCGAACCCCTACAGTGTGCGGCGTGCAGACTCTCGACGCCGGCGACCCCTCCGTCCTGACCGACCACGTCGCGAGGCTCTTCGCCGACGAGCACGGACGTCCTCCGCTCGGGTGTCTTCGCGGCTCCGGGCCGGGTGAACCTGATCGGTGAGCACGTGGACTACAACGGCGGCCTCTGCCTGCCGATGGCGCTGCCGCACGCGACGTACGCCGCCGTGGGCGCCCGCGACGACGACGTCGTCACGGTGCGCAGCGGCCAGCAGGACGACGCCTTCGAGGGCCGGCTCGACGCCCTCGGCCCGGGCGAGACCACCGGGCTGGGCGGCCTACGCCGCCGGAGTGCTGTGGGCGCTGCGCGAGGAGGGCTGGGAGCTGCCCGGTATGGACCTGCTGGTGCACGGCACGGTGCCGCTCGGCGCCGGGCTGTCCAGCTCCGCGGCGCTCGAGTGCTCGGTCGCGCTGGCCGCCGCCGCTGTCGCCGGCAGCGGAGGTCGACGCCGACGTCCGCGCGACGCTGGTGCGCGCCTGCATGCGCGCCGAGGCGGAGGTGGCCGGCGCCCCGACCGGGGGCATGGACCAGACCGTGTCGCTGTTCGCGCAGGCCGACTCGGCGCTGCTGCTGGACTGCCGCGACTGGTCGACGCGCCAGGTGGGCTGGGACCCGGCCGCCTCCGGGCTGACGCTGCTGGTCGTGGACACCCGGGCGTCGCACTCCCTGTCCGACGGTGGCTACGCCGCGCGGCGCGCCGACTGCGAGACCGCCGCGGAGGCGCTGGGCGTGCAGACGCTGCGCGACGTCGACGACCAGGAGGCCGCCCTGCGCCAGGTCGCCGACCTGCCCGACGGAGACCGGCTGGTGAGCCGGGTGCGCCACGTCTTCACCGAGATCGACCGGGTCCGAGAGGCGGTCGCACCATCTCGAGGCCGGGGACTTCGCAGCGCTCGGCCGGTCGTTCACGGCCTCGCACGTGTCGTTGCGCGACGACTACGAGGTCTCCTGCGCGGAGCTCGACGCGGTCGTCGACGTCGCGCTCGACGCACGGCGCCCTGGGCGCCCGGATGACCGGAGGCGGCTTCGGCGGCTCTGCCATCGCGCTGGTGCGCGACGCCGACATCGCGGCGGTCGAGCAGGCCGTGCTGGCGTCGTACGAGCAGCGCGGCTGGGCAGCGCCCGCCTTCCTCACCGCACAACCGAGCGCCGGCGCGCGTCGCCTCAGGTAGCGCTGACGCCGCCGATCCGTCCCTCCCGGAAGGCTTCGACGAACAGCGCGTGGTCGGCCCGCGTCCGAGCCGCGTAGTCGACGGCGAAGTCGGTGAGGTCGGCCACGAACTGCTTGCGGCGCCCCTCGAGGACGGCGCAGATCGCCTCCTCGGTCTGGAACTTCACAAGGTTCTGGTCGCTGTCCTCGTCGGAGGCGCAGTGCACCTTGGCCGTGGCACGGCCGAGGCTCTGCACGACGCTGGCCATCTCGTCCGGCTCGTTGACCTCGCCCCAGTCCAGGTCGAACTCGTAGGGCGAGATCTCGGCGACGACGTAGCCGATGCCGTCGAGGCTGGTGTAGCCCAGCAGGGGGTCCGTGTGCACCTGCAGCGCACGCTGGCTCACGACGGTGCGGTGCCCCTCGTGGTCGAAGTACTTCTCGATGTCGCGCCGCTCGTCGGGGGCCATGAACCGGCTGACGGCCGGCACGTTGGCCTGCTTCATCGACAGCACCACGTCGTTGTCGAGCCCCTGGCTGTAGCCCTCGACGAGCACGTTGTACGCCGGGAGCCCGGCGCTGCCGATGCCGAAGCCGGACTTGCCGACGACGTCGCGGACCTCGTAGAACAGCGCTCGGTCGAACTTCTTGGACTCCGGGATCGTCTGCAGGTAGTCCGCGAACGCCCGCTCCACCTTGCGCCGCTCGGTCTTGCCCAGTCGCCGCACGGTGCCGCCCTCGGAGAAGACCCGCACGTTCTTCTCGAAGCGGGTCATGGTGTCCAGCAGCGCCACCCGGCTCGCCATCCGCGCCTCGGTGAGCACGTCGAGCACGGGTCCGTCGGTGTTCTCCAGGTGCAGCGCGAAGTCGTCGTCGTCGGTGACGTCGGCGTAGTGCGTGACCTGGGCGAGGTAGGAGCGCAGGTAGCGGCCCACCAGGTTGCGCACCGTGTCGTCGGGCAGCGCCTTCTGCCAGGCCAGCAGCGCCAGGCTCGCCACGAAGCGACGCAGGTCCCAGGAGAAGTGCCCGATGTAGGCCTCGTCGAAGTCGTTCACGTCGAAGACCAGCCGGCCGTGGGAGTTCATGTAGGTGCCGAAGTTCTCGGCGTGCAGGTCGCCGTGGATCCACACCCGGCTGGTGCGCTCGTCGGCCCAGGTGTCCTCGGCGGTGGTCATGTCGGCGTAGAACAGGCAGGCCGAGCCGCGGTAGAACGCGAACGGGTCCGCGGCCATCTTGCGGAACTTCGACCGGAAGGCGTGCGGGTCGGCGCCCATCAGGTCGGCGAACGCGCCGTCGAGCACGTCCACGATCAGCTGCTGCCGCTTCTGCGCGGCCTTGGTCACCATGGCCGATCCCTGCCTAGGTGCCCAGCCGGTCGGGGTGCGGGCCGGTGCGGCCGTCCCGGTCGAGTCCGGCGATCTCGGCCAGGTCCTCGTCGTCGAGCTCGAAGTCGAACACGTCGATGTTCTCCGCGATCCGGGCCGGGGTCACGGACTTCGGGATGACGATCGTGCCCAGCTGGACGTGCCAGCGCAGAACCACCTGGGCCGGCGTGCGGCTGTGCTTGCGCGCCAACCGGACGATGACAGGATCGGCCAACAGCTCGCCGCCCTTGGCGATCGGGCTCCACGCCTCGGTGGCGACACCCGCCTCGTCGTCGGCGGCGCGGACGTCGTGCTGCTGCAGGTAGGGATGCAGCTCGACCTGGTTGACCGCCGGCACCACCTCCGCGCCGTCGAGGAGCCGGCCCAGGTGGTCGGGCTCGAAGTTGGAGACGCCGATGGCGCGAACCCGACCGTCGAGGTAGAGCCGCTCGAGCGCCCGCCAGGTCTCCCCTGCGGTGCCCTTCGACGGCAGCGGCCAGTGGATCAGGTAGAGGTCGAGCACCTCGAAGCCGAGCCGGTCCATGCTGGCGTCGAAGGCACGCAGGGTGGCGTCGTACCCGTGGTCGTCGTTCCAGACCTTGCTGGTCACGAAGACCTCGTCGCGGTCGATCCCGGCGTCCCGCACTGCTGCGCCCACGCCGCGTTCGTTGGCGTAGAGCTTCGCGGTGTCGACGTGTCGGTAGCCGACGTCCAGGGCCGCACCTACGGCCTCCTGGGCGCCCTCGTCGGAGACCCGCCAGACGCCGAGGCCGAGCTGCGGGATCTCGACGCCGTTGTTCAGCGCGACGCGCGGGACGCTCCGGGCGCTCGTCATCGCCCTAGCCCTGGGCGGGGTCCGCGTTGCTGATCGCCTCCGCGTGGCGCTGCAGCCACGTGTCCTCCTTGGACTCCCCGATCTCGGAGAGGCCGCTCTCCAGCTCCTGGCGCACGGTCGCCACGGGGGCGCCGGCCTGGTAGGACAGCACCCGGTCCACGACGGCCTGCACGGCCTCGTTGTCCGCTTCGTTCCTGAGCTCGCTGTTGTCGGTCATGCCCGGCGGAGTACCCATCCCCCGCGGTTCTACGACCCGCTCGGGGGACGAAGCCCGACGTCGCGCAGCTCCAGCAGCGCCAGCGACCGTACGACGGCCGGGTCGCGCTCGCGCCAGGCCCGCACCGGGTCGGAGGAGACCTTCGCCAGCCGGTGCATCGGCTGGTTGGTCATGGCTCGCAGCGCGAACAGGTCGAGGTCGGAGCGGGCGTCGATGAACCGCTGACCCGCCGTCGCCTGCTGCACGAAGCGCCAGCGTCGCGGCACGTAGACCGCGACGAGCACCAGGATCGGGATCGCCGCCACCACGACCCGCAGCCAGAAGGCCAGGTCGGTGACGGCCTCGACCTGCGCCGTGCCGGCCGCCGCGATCTGGTCGGCCGCGCGTCCCGCCCCGTCGAACGGGGAGCGGACCCGGTCTCCCACCAGCGGCACGTCCCCCACGGCTGACCCGGCGTCTCGCAGCTTGCCGGCCAGTCCTCCGCCGGCGTCCTCGATCTGTCGGCCGGGCTCGGCGAGTGCCATGGTCGCGTCGTGGACGACGGTGGCGAGCTTGAGCCACAGGTAGATCCACAGCACGAGCAGCACGTCACCGAGGATCTGGAGGGTTCGACGGACCGGCCCGTCGGCGTAGAGCTTCATGCGGCTGATCGTGCCCGGTGACGGCCGCCGTACACGGTCCGGCTACTTGAGCTCCGAGCTCGACTTGCCCAGCAGCCGGCGGGCCACGATCAGCTGCTGGATCTGCTGGGTGCCCTCGAAGATGTCCAGGATCTTGGAGTCCCGGGCCCACTTCTCCAGCAGGTCGTGCTCGCTGTAGCCGACGCTCCCGGCCAGCTGCACGCACCGCAGGGTGATGTCGCTGCCGACCCGACCCGCCTTCGCCTTCGCCATCGACGCCTCGAGCGAGTTGGGCTTGCGGTTGTCGGCCATCCAGGCGGCCTGCAGGGTCAGCAGGTAGGCCGCCTCGTAGTCCGCCTCGAGCTGCAGGAAGGTGGCGGCCGCGGCGGACTGCGTCTGCGCGGGCCGGTCGTAGTCGATGACGACACCCACGTCCTCCAGCAGCTCCCGGGTGAGCTCGAGCGACGCGCGAGCACAGCCCACGGCCATCGCGGCCACCAGCGGACGGGTGTTGTCGAACGTCGCCATCGCGCCCGCGAAGCCGTGCGAGGTGTCGACCTCCGGGTTGCCGAGGAGGTTCTCCTTGGGCACCCGGCAGTTCTCGAAGCGGAACGCGGCGGTGTCCGAGGAGCGGATGCCGAGCTTGTGCTCGAGCCGCTCCATCGTCATGCCGGGCGTGCCCTTGGGCACCACGAAGGACTTGATGGCGGCGCGCCCGAGGTCGCGGTCGAGGGTCGCCCACACCACGATGTGGTCGGCCCGGTCGCCGGCGGTGACGTAGATCTTCTCGCCGTCGATGACGTAGTGGTCGCCGTCCAGCCGGGCGGTCGTGCGGATCTGCGCGGAGTCGGAGCCGACCCCGGGCTCGGTGATCGCCATGCCGGCCCACACGCCCTTGAAGCGCTCGAGCTGCTCGGCGTCGGCGACCGACGCGATCGCGGAGTTGCCCAGGCCCTGGCGCGGCATCGAGAGCAGCAGGCCGACGTCGCCCCAGCACATCTCCATGATGGAGAGCACGGAGGCGAGGTTGGAACCGTTCTTGGTGCCACCCGTCCGACCGGCGTCGGCGGTGTCGGCGTCGGCCCCGGACTTGTTGACACCCGACGCGCCGGCCCCGGAGGCGGCGCCGCGAGTCCGACAGCCCGTCGACCATGGCCGCGAGCATGTCGAGCTCCTTGGGGTAGGCGTGCTCGGCGAGGTCGTACTTGCGGGAGTTCGGTCGCAGCAGGTTCATCGCCACCTGGTGCGCCTGCCCGACCAGCGGCCGGAATTTCCGAGGGGTCTCGAGGTTGATCATCAGACGAGCACCGAACCTTCCATCACGCCGATCGCTCTGAGGTCGCGGTACCACCGCTCCACCGGGTGCTCCTTGACGAAACCGTGGCCACCGAGCAGCTGCACGCCGTCGTTGCCGATCTGCATGCCGCGCTCGGCGCACAGGTGCCGCGCCAGCGCCACCTCGCGGGCGAAGCTCTTGCCCTGGGCCGCGCGGGACGCGGCCCGGTAGGTCACCAGCCGCATGCCGTTGAGCTCGATCGCGATGTTCGCGACCATGAAGGCCACGCTCTGCCGGTGGCTGATCGGCTCACCGAACGCCTCGCGCTCGTTGACGTAGGGGGTCACGTAGTCCAGGACCGCCTGCGCCGTACCCAGCGCCAGGGCGCACCAGGCCAGCCGGGACAGCCGCACGCACTCGACGTAGTCCTCGGCGCTGCCGAGCAGCGCCAGGTCGCCGACCGCGACGTCGTCGAGCACGACGCGGGACAGCGACGCCGCCCGGAGCCCCATCGAGGGCTCCGCCTCGACGGTCAGGCCGGCTGTGTCCGACTCGACCAGGAACAGCCGGGGCACCCCGTCGAGCAGGGCACCGACCACGAACAGCTCCGCGTCGGCGCCGCGTGGCACCATCGACTTCACGCCCTCGAGGACGTAGCCGTCGCCGTCGCGGCGCGCCACCGTCAGGGGCTCGAGCGCGTCGTACAGCGGCCGGGGCTCGGTGAGGGCGAGGGCCGCGGCGGGGACGTCGTCGCCGGTGAAGGCCGGGAGGTACGTCGCCTGCTGCTCCTCGTTGCCCCACAGGGACAGCGCCGTGCTCACCGCACCGGGGGCGAGCGTGGCCACCGCCAGGCCCATGTCGCCGTGTGCGAGCGCCTCGGCGACCAACGTGCCGGCCATCGCCGAGCGTTCGGCGGAGATGCCGCCGAGGTCCTCGGGAACACCCAGGATCGGCAGACCGATCTCGTGGCCGGCCTTGATCACCGCCTCGGGGGCGCAGGCCAGGTCGTCGGCCTCCGCCGCCACCGGCCGGACGACCTCGGCCGCGAGCTCGCGCACCACGTCGACGAGCATCTGCTCGTCCTCGGTGGGAGTCAGGTCGAAGGTGCCGGTGGCGACGGCGGCCGGGGCGCGGGTAGGGCCGCTCGTGCCTCCCGCAACGCGGGCGAACCGGCGACTGACGGCACCGGCGGTGCGGAAGCCGGACCGGGTGGCCTCGAAGACGACCCGCTCCGCGGGGCGGCGCAGGCCGAACCGGTCGAGTGCAGGGTTCTGGGCGAGCCGGTTCAGCACGGCGACGGCGAAGCCGATCGGGTCCTGCTTCTCGCGGGAGGTCAGGCCGTGCCGGCCGTCCTCGCGGGGCGCTCTGGTGACGGACATGCGGATTACTGTAACTCCGAGTTACAGGCACCTGCCACGGTCCCGCCCGTGTCGCCGGTCACGTCCGCCCCGTCGGCTAGGTTGACCGCCATGTCAGACGAACCCGGACCCGAGGGCAGCATCCTCCCGACCGGCGGCACCATCCGCACCATCGCCCGGTGGGGCGATCCGGTCATGCACCGGGTGCAGGAGCCGGTGACCGCCTTCGACGACGACCTGCGGACGCTGGTGGCCGACATGGTGGCGACGATGTACGCAGCCGACGGGGTCGGGCTCGCGGCCTGCCAGATCGGCGTCGACCGCTCGGTCTTCGTGTTCGACTGCCCCGACGAGCAGGGCGTGCGCCACCAGGGCGTGGTCTGCAACCCCGAGTGCTTCGTGCCCGAGGGCAGGGAGCGCCGGCTCGACGACGACGACGAGGGCTGCCTGTCGCTGCCCGGCGCGTTCGTGGAGTGCGCCCGACCGTCCTACGCCCGCGTCGTGGGCCAGGACCTCGACGGCGCCGACGTGGAGCACTCCGGGGACGGCCTGCTCGCCCGCTGCCTGCAGCACGAGACCGACCACTGCCACGGCACGGTGTTCGGTGACCGGCTCAACAAGCGGTCGCGCAAGAAGCTGTTCAAGGAGGCGGACAAGGTCCAGGCGACCTTCCCCCCGCAGTGGCCGGTCCGGTCGGACGAGACCGCTACCGACGCGCCGTGACGTAGCAGGCGACGGCCGTCGCCGCAGCGACGTTGAGCGAGTCGATGCCGGCCTGCATCGGGATGACCGCACGACGGTCGGCGGTCCGCTCCCAGCGCGGCGAGAGCCCTGGGCCCTCGCTGCCGAGCACGAGGGCGACCCGGTCCGCGCCCGCCACGGCCTGCTCGATGTCGCTCGCGTCGTCGGCAAGCGTCAGCGCCACGGTCGTGAAGCCCGCGGCCGCGACGCGCGGCAGGGCGTCGTACCAGTCGTCGAGGCGGGCGTAGGGGACGCTGAACACCGCGCCCATCGCGACCTTGACCGACCGCCGGTACAGCGGGTCGGCACAGCGCGGCGAGAGCAGCACCGCATCGACCCCCAGGGCGGCTGCGCTCCGGAAGATGGCCCCGACATTGGTGTGGTCCACGATGTCCTCGAGGACCACCACCGTGCGCGCGCCGGCGAGGACCTCCTCGACCGAGGGCAGGGGCCGACGCTCCAGGGACGCCAGCGCCCCGCGATGGACGTGGAAGCCGGTCACCGTCTCCGCGAGGTGCTCGGGCATCACGTAGCAGGGCGCCTCGGTCCGGGCCAGCACGTCGCCGAGGCCCTCGAGCCAGCGCGGCGCCATCAGCAGGGACCGCACGCCGAAGCCGCCCTCGACCGCGCGTCGTACGACCTTCTCCCCCTCGGCGATGAACAGCCCGTGCTCGGCCTCGAGGTTCTTGCGCAGCTGCACGTCGCGCAGGTCCCGGTAGTCGGCGAGCCGCGGGTCGTCCGGGTCGGGTACGTCGATCAGCTCAGCCATCACGAGCAGCGTAGGGGCAGCCTCGCGCGCACCTCACCCAAGGGCAGTCAGCAGCGCCGCGTAGGTGCCCTCCACGTCCCCGGGCGGACTGGGCACCACACGGTAGGGGCGGGCCGCGAGCATCTCGAGGAGCCGGTCGTAGGTCTCGCCGAGCAGGCCGTCGCCTCCCGACGCCGCCACGATCGCCTGCACGTGCGCGTGCCACGGGTCGTCGTCCGCCTCTCCCCGCGACGCGAACCGTGCGAGGGAGCCGGCGCGTGGGTCCGCCCGGGTGTCGCGGAGCATCACCTCGACGAAGGTGCCGCCACCCGCGGCGGTCGCGGCAGCGAAGCGCTCGATCTCCGAGACCCGCGAGAGGAGCTGGGGGAAGACGACCTCGCCTCCGCGGGACAGGTGGGAGCGCACCATGGCCAAAGCCATCGGGCGGACCAGCTCCCCGGTCTCGGCGAACCGGTCCTGCCAACCGCCCACCAGCGCGCGGAGCCGGTCGACGTCCAGGTTGAGGGTGCCGGGGTGGTCCTCGGCGAAGCGTCGGGCCAGGGTGGACTTGCCAATCGCCGGAGGGCCGTTCAGGTGGATCAACCGGGGCACCCGCCCCGGCACGGCTCCCGCGTCGGCGTCGGTCTCGCCCACGTCACTGTGGTCGCCGAGATCGCCGAGATCGCCGAGATCGCCGAGATCGCCGAGATCGTGCGACAGCACCACGTCATGACCGCCCGCCAGGTAGGACCGGGCCATGTCGAGTGCCAGCGGTCGCACCAGGTGGCTGACCGCGGCAAGCCGGGCCGGCGCGTCGAGCGCCGGGGCGTGCCTCGCCCCGATCAGGTCCTGGAGCCGGTCGAGGTCGAGGTGCAGCGTCCCCGGATGGGCCGCGACGAACCGCTTCGCCGGGGTCTGCCCGTGGCTGTCCTCGGTGCCGTCGAGGTGAAGCAGTCGGGGCGGCGGGGGCACCGCTCGAGGCTAGCCGGACCCGTGGGTGGGGCCGGCCGGGTGGGACGCCGCGGCGTCCAGGAAGCGGTCCGGGTGCGCCACGGCCACCACGTCGCCGATCACGACGATGGCCGGCGGGCGAACCTCCTCGCGGGTCATGTCGTCGGTGACCGTGGCGAGGGTGGACAGCAGCGTGCGCTCGCCGGGCATCGTGCCCTCGCTGATGATTGCCACCGGCGTGCCCGCCGCGCGGCCACCGGCCATCAGCCGCGTCGCGATGGCAGGGAGGTTCTGCACGGCCATCAACAGGACCAGGGTGCCCCGGAGACCGGCCAGGGCGTCCCAGGCCACCAGCGACTCCGGGTGGTCGGGGGGCAGGTGACCCGACACGACGGTGAACTCGTGGGCGACGCCTCGGTGCGTCACCGGGATCCCGACGACGGCAGGCACCGAGATCGCGCTGGTGAGGCCTGGGATCACGGTCCAGGGGACCCCCGCCGCCTCGCAGGCCAGCGCCTCCTCGTAGCCGCGGCCGTAGACGAAGGAGTCGCCGCCCTTGAAGCGGACCACGCGCTTGCCGGCGAGGGCCCGGTCCACGATCACCCGGTTGATCTCCTCCTGCGCGGCGGCGCGTCCGCGTGGCAGCTTCGCGACGTCGATCAGCTCCACGTCCGGGGACAGCTCGTCGAGCAGCTCGCGCGGGGCCAGCCGGTCGGCGACCACCACGTCGGCCTCGCTCAGCGCGCGTCGCGCGGCGAGGGTGACCAGCTCGGGGTCTCCCGGTCCGCCACCCACGAGGACGACGCCCGGGGTGCGCTCCTCGTCGTACGGCGCGACGATCGCGCCGTCCCGCAGCCCGGTCACGATCGCGTCGCGCACGGCGGCGGACCGTCGAGGCTCCCGGTTGCCCAGCACCGCCACCGTGACACCCGCGTGCCGCCCGACCGCCGGCGTCCACGCGGTGGCCTGGACGGCGTCGTCGGCGCGCACGCAGAAGATCCGCCGTTCCTCCGCCTCCGCGCTGACCTGGTCGTTGACGGCGGTGTCGTCGGTGGCGGCGATGACGTACCACGCCTCGGCCAGGTCGCCCCGGGCGAAGCCGCGCTCGTGCCAGGTGATCTCGCCGGCTCCGGCCAGCCCCTCGACGGCGGGCGTGGTCACCGGCGAGATCACGACCACGTCCGCCCCTGCGGTCAGCAGCCGCGGGATCCGGCGCTGCGCCACGTGTCCGCCGCCGACGACGACGACGCGCCGGTCGTGCAGCCGCAGGCCCGAGGGGTACGGCGGGAAGCCGTCGTTGAGGTCGTTCCCGCCGGACCGGCCTGTCATCGAGGAGGACATGGGGCCATTGTCTCCGGCGACCGGCGCTCGGTGGTCGCTGCCCGCGGACCGGACGCCGTGGTGACGCATGATCCGCCTGATCGACGGGCACGGTCTCGGGGACGTCCGTTGCGACCCCTGTCGCGCCGGCACCAGTCCGAGCTGCAGAGGAGTAGCGCATGACCGACACCGACGCTCGCCCCCAGGGGGGCTCCACCACCGAGACCGGTGCCCCCGCCCCCAGCGATCGCAACTCCCTGACCCTCGGCGACACCGGGCCGCTGCTGCTGCACGACCACCACTTCATCAACCAGATGGCGCACTTCAACCGCGAGCGCGTTCCGGAGCGCAACGTGCACGCGAAGGGTTCGGGTGCCTTCGGGACGTTCGAGACCACCGAGGACGTGTCGCGCTACACCAAGGCCGCGCTGTTCCAGCCCGGCGTGCGCACCGACATGCTGGCCCGCTTCTCCACCGTCGCCGGCGAGCTCGGCAGCCCCGACACCTGGCGAGACCCGCGGGGCTTCGCACTGAAGTTCTACACGACCGAGGGCAACTGGGACCTGGTCGGCAACAACACCCCGATCTTCTTCGTCCGCGACACCATGAAGTTCCCGCACTTCATCCGCTCGCAGAAGCGCCGTGGCGGCACCGGGCTGCGCGACAACGACATGCAGTGGGACTTCTGGACCCTCAACCCCGAGTCGGCCCACCAGGTGACCTACCTGATGGGAGACCGCGGTGTCCCGGCCTCCTGGCGCGAGATGAACGGCTACGGCTCGCACACCTACATGTGGATCAACGCCGCGGGCGAGAAGTCCTGGGTGAAGTTCCACTTCAAGTCCGACCAGGGCGTGCGCAACCTGACCCAGGAGGCGGCGAACAAGATCGCCGGCGAGGACTCCGACTTCCACCGTCGCGACCTGCAGGAGGCCATCGACAACGGCGACTTCCCGTCCTGGACCCTGCACGTGCAGGTGATGCCGTACGAAGATGCGAAGACCTACCGCTTCAACCCGTTCGACCTGACCAAGGTGTGGCCGCACGGCGACTACCCGCTGATCAAGGTCGGCACCATGACCCTGGACAAGAACCCGGACAACTTCTTCGCCCAGATCGAGCAGGCCGCCTTCGAGCCGTCGGCCATCGTGCCCGGGATCGGCTTCAGCCCGGACAAGATGCTGCTCGGCCGGGTGTTCTCCTACGCCGACACCCACCGCTACCGGATCGGTCCCAACTACCACCAGCTGCCGGTCAACCGTCACCGGGTGCCGGTGAACACCTACACGTTCGACGGTCCGATGGCCTATGACCACTCCGGCGACGAGCCGGTCTACGCCGCGAACTCCTACGGGCGCGGCTACTCCGACGTGACCGGCGAGGCCGAGGACAGCTGGGAGACCGACGGGGCGATGGTCCGCGAGGCCTACCGCCTGCGCGCGGACGACGACGACTTCGGCCAGGCCCGGACGATGGTCAACGAGGTCTGGGACGACGCCGCCCGCGAGCGCTTCGTGGGCAACGTGGCCGGCCACATCCTCGGCGGCGTGAAGCCCGAGACGCTCCCCCGGGTGTTCGACTACTGGAAGAACGTCGACCCGGAGATCGGCAAGCGCATCGAGGAGGCCGTGCAGGCGGGCCAGGACGCCAAGGCTCCGGCGCCGGGCCCGACCGAGCGGATCGGCGTGATCGAGGCGGACGACGACGCCTGAGCCGTGGGCGGGCGACGACCGTTGGTGCGGCAGGATGGCGCCGTGAGTGGCGAGCAGACGGTCGACGTGCTGGGCGAGCCGTACGTCGCGGAGACGCTCGCGATGCGACCCGACGACGAGGGCGAGGTCGTCGCCACCTTGGTGGTGCGACGCGCTCCCGCCGCGAACGGACGCGCGGTCCTGCACGTGCACGGCTTCGCGGACTACTTCTTCCAGACCGTCGCGGCCGACTACTGGGTCGAGCGCGGCTACGACTTCTACGCCCTCGACCTGCGCAAGTACGGCCGCTCGCTGCGCCCGCACCAGACGCCCAACTTCGTCACCGACCTGGCCGACCTACTACGAGGAGGTCGACGAGGCCTTCCGCCTCGTCACCGAGCGGGACGGCCACGACCACGTGCTGCTCCGGCACACTCCACCGGCGGGCTGGTCTGCCGCTGTGGGCCGACGACCGGCGCCCGCGCGCTGGCCGGGATGGTGCTGAACTCGCCCTGGCTGGACCTGCAGGGCAGCCTGCTGCTGCGCACGGCCGGCACCAAGGCGATCGACCAGATCGGCGCGCGCCGGCCGCACCTGGCGATCCCCCGCGACGTGTCGGGCCTCTACGCCCGCAGCCTGCACCGCGACCTCGAGGGCGAGTGGGACTTCGACCTGGCCTGGAAGCCGGTCGAGTCCTGGCCGGTGTACGCCGGCTGGCTGCGCGCCGTACGCCGGGGGCATGCGCGGGCGCACCGCGGGCTGCGACGTCCCTGCTCCGGTGCTGGTGCTGACCTCCGGGCGGAGCGGCCACCCGAAGGAGTACGACGAGCTGTGCTCGAGCACCGACATCGTGCTCGACGTCGAGCTGATCCGGAAGTGGGCGCACAGGCTCGCCGACCACGTGACGCTGGTGCGCGTCGAGGGGGCCCTGCACGACGTGACGCTGTCGCGACAGCCCGTGCGTGCGCGCGTGTTCGACGAGATCACCCGCTGGCACGACGCGTACGTCGGCTGAGCGACGTACCCGCTCATCGCTGAGTCGTCGGCGGCCGTGCTTCCCACGGAGATCGTGCGCGTGCTTCCCACGGAGATCTTGCGCTGCCCCTGGGAACTTCTCCGTGGTCAGCGAAAGATTCGCGGCATCCCCTGGTAATCAGTTCGCGAAGAGGAACTGGGTCAGGGCGGCCACGCCGACCACGACGATGAAGGCGCGCAGGGCCCACGCCGGCAGCCGGCGCCCGACGGTGGCGCCGATCTGGCCGCCGATGACGGCGCCGACGGCGATCAGGGCGACGACCGTCCAGTCGATCTCGGCCACGAAGACGAACACGATCGCCGCGACCAGGTTGACCAGCAGGGCCAGGACGTTCTTGGTGGCGTTGTTGCGCTGCATCGTCTCGCTCAGCCCGACGCCGAGGATCGCCATCAGGAGCACCCCCTGCGCGGCGCCGAAGTAGCCGCCGTACACGCCGGCGAGGTAGACCAGGCCCCACACCCAGAGGGCGCCGTGCTCCGGGCGCTCCACCCCGCGCACCTCGGCGCGGGCCGCGACCCGTCGGCTGATCATCGGCTGGAAGACCACCAGCAGGCAGCCGAGCGCGATCAGGACCGGCACGATGGCGTTGAAGGCCCCGGGCGGCAGCACCAGGAGCAGCACGGCGCCGGTGATCCCGCCCAGGACCGAGGCGGCGCCCAGTCGCAGCAGCCGGTCCCACTGGCCCACGAGCTCGCGGCGGTAGCCGATGGCACCCGACAGCGATCCCGGCACCAGGCCGAGCGTGTTGGACACGTTCGCGGTCACCGGCGGGAGCCCGATCGCGAGAAGGGTCGGGAACGTGATCAACGTCCCCGACCCCACCACGGTGTTGATGGTGCCGGCCGCGAGCCCGGCGAGCAGGACCGCGGCCATCTCCAGGAAGGTCACTGAGCAGTGGGCTCCCCGGGATCACCCGCCGGGGCGTCCTGCGCGGCGGACGGCACGTCGGCCGACGCCTCGGCCGTGCCCCGGGGGGCACTCGTGGTCGTGCTGGACGCCTCAGCCGCGGCGATGGCGGCCGCCACCTCCTCGTGCGTGGTCTTCAGCGTGGTGTCCTCCGGCAGCTGCGGCTCGGCCGGTCCCATGTCGATGCGGGTGCGGGGACCGTCGACCTCCTTCGGGATGCCTTGCATATTGGTCATGGTGGAGCCCAGGCCCTCGAGAGCCTTGCCGATCTCGCTCGGCACGATCCACACCTTGTTCGCATCGCCCTCGGCGATCTTCGGCATCATCTGGAGGTACTGGTAGGCCAGCAGCGACTGGTCGGGTCGACCGTCGTGGATGGCCTGGAAGACCGTCTGGATCGCCTGCCCCTCACCCTGGGCGCGCAGGATCGAGGACTCCCGATCGGCCTGGGCGCGCAGGATCTGCGACTCGCGGGCACCCTCCGCGTTGAGGATCGAGGACTGCTTGGCACCCTCGGCGGTGAGGATGGCCGACTGTCGCTGGCCCTCGGCGGTGAGGATCGCTGCTCGCTTGTCGCGGTCGGCGCGCATCTGCTTCTCCATCGAGTCCTTGATGGACGGGGGCGGGTCGATGCCCTTGAGCTCCACGCGGTTGACGCGGATCCCCCACTTGCCGGTGGCCTCGTCGAGGACGCCGCGCAGCCGGCTGTTGATGTTGTCGCGGCTGGTGAGCGTCTCCTCGAGGTCCATGCCGCCGACGATGTTGCGCAGCGTGGTCATCGTGAGCTGCTCGACCGCCTGGATGTAGTTGGCGATCTCGTACGTCGCTGCGACCGGGTCGGTGACCTGGAAGTAGATGACGGTGTCGATCGACACCACGAGGTTGTCCTCGGTGATGACCGGCTGCGGCGGGAAGGACACGACCTGCTCGCGCAGGTCGATCATGTAGCGCACCTTGTCGACGAACGGCACGACGATGTTCAGGCCGGCGGGAAGGCTGGCCTTGTACTTGCCGAACCGCTCCACGATCCCGGCCCGTGCCTGCGGCACGATGCGGACGGTCTTGGCCAGCACGGCCACCGCGAACAGTGCGATGAGCGCGAACAGCACCAGGAATGTCATCGGTGCCCCCTTCAGTTGTGGTTGTTCCCTCTCAACGTCCGCGTCCGGCGGGTGGTGCCCGCCGAGACCCTCAGCCGTCGAGCTCCGGGATCTGGTGAACCATGGCGGTCGCGCCCTTGATCTGCAGGACGTCGACCCGGGAGCCGGCCGCGATGACCGCATCCTCGTCGTACGGGCGAGCGGTCCAGCTCTCGCCGCCGATCGTGACCAGGCCGCCCTGCGCGGAGACCTCCTCGACGACCACCCCCTGCTTGCCGACGAGCGCGTCGTGGCCGAGCACCAGGTTGGGTCCCGCGTGCAGGCGCTTGACCACGCTGGGGCGGACGACCACGAGCGCCGCCAGGGAGGCGCCGATCGCGCCCAGCACCTGCACCGCCAGTGGCGCATCAACCACCGCGAGCACCATGCCCACCAGGGCGCCGGTGGCCAGCATCAGCAGGATCAGCTCCAGGCTGAACAGCTCGGCGACGCCCAGCACGGTGGCCAGGCCCAGCCACAGCTGCCAGGCGGAGACCCAGTTGGGAAGCTCCATGCAGCGAGCCTATCGGCCCCCCGGTCACGCACGCCTCAGACGTGCAGGTGGCGGGCCCGTCGGCGGGCCGTCCAGCGGCCGTCCTCGTGGCGCAGCGAGAGGGGCATCGCGAAGGTGGCCGACACGACCTCCTCGGTGAGCACCTCCTCCATCGGGCCGGCGGCGACCAGCCCACCCCCGCGCAGCAGCAGCGCGTGCGTGAAGCCGGGCGGGATCTCCTCGACGTGGTGGGACACGAGCACGGTGGCCGGCGACATCTCGTCCATCGCGAGCACCGACAGCGTCGACACGAGGTCCTCGCGGCCCCCGAGGTCGAGGCCCGCGGCCGGCTCGTCGAGCAGCAGCAGCTCGGGGTCGGTCATCAGCGCGCGGGCGATCTGCACCCGCTTGCGCTCACCCTCCGAGAGGGTTCCGAACGTGCGGTCGACGAGGTGCCGGGCGCCGACCTCGGTCAGCAGCTCCTCGGCGCGCGCGTGGTCGAGCTCGTCGTACTTCTCGCGCCAGCGGCCGAGCACGCTGTAGGAGGCCGAGACGACTACGTCGTGCACCCGCTCGGCGCGCGGGATGCGCTCGGCGATGGCGGCACTGGTCAGGCCGATGCGGGGTCGCAGCTCGAAGACGTCGACGGTGCCGAGCACCTCGCCGAGGATGCCGGCGACGCCCCCGGTCGGGTGGATCTGCGCGGACGCGACCTGCAGCAGGGTGGTCTTGCCGGCGCCGTTGGGGCCGAGCACCACCCAGCGCTCGTCCTCCTCGACCGTCCAGTCGATCCCGTGGATCAGCGTGGCCTGCCCCCGCCGGACGCTGACGTCGGCGAGCTCGAGAACGGCGTCCATGGTCGGTGCGGGCTCCCTGTCGTCGGATCTGCGGTGCGCACGGCGCGCGACGAGCCCAACCTAACGGACCAGCCGCTCCATCACGTGGCGACCGGCCCGATCCCGCACGCCCGGGACGGCTGCGTAACCTCGTCGGCGTGAGCACGCCCCAGCTGCCGCTGTCGATGCGGTTCGCCCTGTGGTTCACCGCCTGGGCGGCCGGCGCGGCCAGCCTCGACGACACCCGCGACGCGATCGTCGGTGACGACGCCGCGCACGACGTGGTCGGCCTGCCCGGCAGCGACGGGATGCAGCCGCTGATCGTCGCCCTCGGACTGCTCCGCGCCGAGCGCGCCACGGGCGCGGGCATCGCGCTCCCCGTGCCCGGTGACCCGTTGGGTCTCGCCGGCCCCAGCACCTTCAACGGCGAGGTCGTCGAGGCCGGTGAGGGCGTGGTGCTCGAGGGGGCCGAGCTCGGGCTGGTGCCCTACCGGGCCGGGGCCGGAGTGGTGTGGACCTGCCACCCGGCCGTGTCGCGTCGGCAGGTGCCCGACCCGGCGGAGGCCGACAGCTCGTTGCGCACCGCCCTGGTGCGCACCGCCGACGCCCTGGCGGGCCTCGACGTCGCTCGATGGCGGCCCGAGGTCGCCGACGAGCTGATGGCGCTGCGCCGGCACGTCGACCTGGTCTTCCCGCACGGCATGGCGCCCCGCGCCGTACGCCTGGCTGCGCTGGCGTCGCGCTGCCGGACCATCGTCGACCTGGCCCTCGCGGACGACGGGGCCAGCATCACCGCGGCCGAGGCGGACGCCCGTCGCGCGGCTCTCGGACCCCTCGACCACGCTGCGAGACGCGGTCTGGTGGCGGCCTGCGCCTACCCCTGGGAGCGGTAGCCTCGGCCTCCTCATGGCCGAGGACGACGCACCGAAGACCCTGCTCATCACCCTCACCGGCACGGACCGTCCCGGGGTGACCTCGACGGTCTTCTCGACCCTCGCCGCGTTCGGGGTCCAGGTGCTCGACATCGAGCAGATCGTGCTGCGACGCCGCCTGGTGCTGGGGGTGCTGACCACGCTGCCCCGCGACTGGAAGGCTCTGCGCACGTCGCTGGAACGGGTGGCCGCCGACCTCGACATGCAGGTCGACGTCGACCGCGGCACGGGCGACAACCGCAGCCGGCAGGACGGTCGCAGCCACGTCACGGTGCTGGGCATGCCGCTCCGGCCCGCTGCAGTCGCCGCGATCGCCGGCCGGATCGCCGACACCGGGGCCAACATCGACCGGATCGAGCGGATGGCGCGCTACCCCGTCACCGCGATCGAGCTGCACGTCTCGGGCACCGACCCCGACCGGCTGCGCGTGACCCTCGCGGAAGAGGCGGCCGTGCAGGCGGTCGACGTCGCGGTCCAGCCGGCCTCGCTGCTCCGGCACGGCATGCGGCTGGTGGTGATGGACGTCGACTCCACGCTGGTGCAGGGCGAGGTGATCGAGATGCTCGCGGCCCACGCCGGCTGCGAGACCCAGGTGCGGGAGGTCACCGAGGCCGCGATGCGCGGCGAGCTCGACTTCGAGTCGTCGCTGCGCGAGCGGGTGGCCCTGCTGGAGGGACTGGACGCGGGCGCCCTCGACCGGGTGTACGACGAGCTGACCTTCGCCCCGGGGGCGCGCACCCTCGTGCGCACGCTCAAGCGGCTCGGCTACCGGTTCGCGATCGTGTCCGGCGGCTTCAGTCAGGTGACGGACCGGATCGCGGCTGACCTCGGCATCGACTTCGCGGCGGCCAACGAGCTCGAGATCGTCGACGGCCGGCTGAGCGGACGCATCGTCGGCCCGGTCGTGGACCGCGCGGGCAAGGCGGACGCGCTGCGCCGGTTCGCGTCGGACAGCGGGGTCGCCGTGGGGGCGACCGTCGCGATCGGCGACGGCGCCAACGACCTCGACATGCTCGCGGCCGCCGGGCTCGGCATCGCCTTCAACGCCAAGCCGATGGTGCAGCAGGCCGCGGACACGGCGGTCAACGTCCCCTACCTCGACGCGATCATGTACCTGCTGGGCATCAGCCGCGAGGAGGTCGAGGCCGCCGATGCGCTCGAGGGACTCACCACCCCCGCGCCGCCGCTCGGCTGAACGGCGCGCTCAGCCGCCGACGAAGTAGTCGGTGACCCGGCCGGACTCGGCGGCCAGCTCGGCCCAGGGCACGCCGACCTCGAGCACGGCGACGGCGGCCGGTGGGAAGCCCTGCAGCAACCCGGACACGGCGGCCGGGTCGCCCTCGCCGTCGTCGAGGAAGTGACAGAGGTACGCCGCGGTGGGGTTGTGCCCGACGAAGAGAACCGTGCCTGCGTCGCTCGGCACCTGCCGCAGCGCCTCGAGGACCACGTCCGGGCTGCCGGTGAACACGGCGTCGTCGAAGGAGACCGGGACGTCCTGGAGGCCCGCGACCTCGGCCAGGGCGGCCCACGACTGACGGGTCCGGGTGGCCGTCGACACGATCGCGTGGTCGGGCAGCAGGCCCTCGGCCGCCAGGCGCCGCCCGACGTCGCGCGCACCCTCGAGCCCCCGGTCGGTGAGGCGTCGCTCGTGGTCGGACGACGCGAAGGGCTCCGCCTTCGCGTGCCGCATCACGATCAGCCGCCGACGGTCGCTCACGGGGCCAACTCTCGCACCCCGTAGGCTGCGCTGCATGCCGAATGGGCCAGTTGACAGTGATGCCACGACCGGTCCGTTGATGGCCATCGGCGGCGCCGAGGACAAGCTCGGGCGACGTACGGTGCTGCGGGAGTTCGTCTCCCTCGCGGGCGGCCGGGACGCCAAGATCGCCGTGGTCCCCACGGCCTCCTCGCTCGGGCCCGAGATCGTCGAGGTGTACGACGCCCTGTTCCGCAAGCTGGGAGCCCGGGACGTGGTCGCCGCGCGGCCGGAGACCCGCGAGCAGGCGGAGGACCCCGACGTCGTCGGGCTGCTGGACGACGTGAGCGGCATCTTCATGACCGGCGGCAACCAGCTCAAGCTGTCCGCGATCGTCAACGGCACGGCGTTCGGCGAGGCGATCCGCGCCGCCCACCGCCGGGGTGTCGTGGTAGCCGGGACCAGCGCCGGGGCGAGCATCCAGTCCTCGCACATGGTCGCGTTCGGGCCGGGCGGCTCCACCCCCAAGCAGCGGATGAGCCAGCTGGCCAGCGGGCTCGGCCTGGTCCGGGACGTCGTGATCGACCAGCACTTCGGACAGCGCAACCGCTACGGTCGGCTGCTGATGCTGGTGGCGCAGAGCCCCAACCTGCTCGGCATCGGCGTCGACGAGGACACCGGCGCGATCATCCGAGAGGTCGACGGCACCGAGCGGCTCAGCGTCGTGGGTCGCGGCGTGGTGACGGTCTTCGACGGTCGCAACGTGGTGTCCAACGCCCACGAGGCGCGTCGGACCGCCCCGCTGCTGACCTCGGGCGTGGTGCTGCACGTCCTGCCCGCCGGCAGCGTCTTCGACCTGACCCGCAAGGTGCTGGTCCGCGAGAGCCCGGCGGTCGACCCGAGCGAGGCCGAGGAGCTCGCGGTCGCCGGGGCGGACCTGAAGCGGCTGGCGCGTGACATCGCCGCGGGCGACGTCTCCCCGACGGTGCTCCGGCGCCGCCAGGCCCGCCAGCACGTCGAGCGCGGATCCGACGACGGACTCGCGGACGAATTCCTGGACAGCAACGAAGGAGCGCGTGGATGAACATGCCGTCGCCCGACCTGTCGATCATCGAGACGCGTGTCTACCGGGGAGCCAACGTCTGGTCCTACGACAAGGCCATCCACCTGGTCGTGGAGCTCGGCTCGCTCGAGGAGTTCCCGACCAACACGATCAACGGCTTCACCGACCACCTCCTCCAGATGCTCCCGGGCCTGCGCGAGCACTCCTGCTCGCGCGGCCGCCGGGGCGGCTTCGTGGAGCGGCTCAACGAGGGCACCTGGCTCGGCCACGTCGCGGAGCACGTCGCGCTGGCGCTGCAGCAGGTCGTCGGGCACGACATCCGGCGCGGCAAGACCCGCCAGGTCAAGGGCCACCAGGGTCGCTACAACATCATCTACGGCTACGTCGACGAGAACGTCGGTCTCGCGGCGGCCCGGCTCGCCGTACGCCTCGTGAACCACCTGGTCGAGGCCGACAACGACTTCGACTGGGAGCAGGAGCTCGACGCCTTCATCCTGCGGGCCCAGCGCAGCGCCTTCGGCCCGTCCACGCAGGCCATCGTCGAAGAGGCCGTCTCGCGCGACATCCCCTGGATCCGGCTCAACCAGCACTCCCTGGTGCAGCTCGGCCAGGGGGTCCACCAGAAGCGGATCCGCGCCACGATGACCTCCGCCACGAGCGCGATCGCCGTCGACGTGGCCTCCGACAAGGACCTCACCACCCGGCTGCTCGGCGCCGCCGGTCTGCCGGTCCCCAAGCAGGAGTCGGTGCGTACGGCGGACCAGGCCGTCACGGTCGCCGACCGGATCGGCTACCCCGTCGTGGTCAAGCCGCTCGACGGCAACCACGGTCGGGGCGTGTGCCTGGACCTGCAGGACGCCGACGACGTGCGCGAGGCGTTCCCGATCGCCAAGGACCAGTCGCGTCGCGGCACGGTGATCGTGGAGTCCTACATCAGCGGGCGTGACTACCGCTGCCTGATCATCGACGGCCGGCTCGCCGCCGTGGCCGAGCGGGTCCCGGCGCACGTGATCGGTGACGGCCAGACCTCCATCGAGGACCTGGTCGAGCTGACCAACGCCGATCCGCGCCGGGGCGTGGGCCACGAGAAGGTGCTCACCCGGATCAAGGTCGACGACGCTGCCGTGCAGCTGCTGGCCGACCAGGGCTACCAGCTCGCGGACGTCCCGGCGGCCGGGGTGATGGTCAAGCTGACCCTGACCGGCAACATGTCGACGGGTGGCATCTCGATCGACCGCACCTTCGAGGCGCACCCGGAGAACGTCGAGATCGCCGAGGAGGCCGCCCGGATGGTCGGCCTCGACATCGCCGGCATCGACTTCATCTGTCCCGACATCACCGAGCCGGTCCGGGAGACCGGGGGCGCGATCTGTGAGGTCAACGCCGCTCCGGGGTTCCGGATGCACACCCACCCGACGATCGGCGACCCGCAGTTCATCTCCAAGCCCGTGGTCGACATGCTCTTCCCCCCGGGTGCGCCGAGCCGGATCCCGATCGTCGCGGTCACCGGCACCAACGGCAAGACCACGACGTCGCGGATGATCTCCCACGTCTTCAAGGGCATGGGCCGCAAGGTGGGCATGACCTCGACCGACGGTGTCGTGATCGACGAGCGCCTCGTGATCCGCGCCGACGCCTCCGGCCCCAAGTCGGCCCGGATGGTGCTCCAGAACCCTCGCGTCGACTTCGCGGTCTTCGAGGTCGCCCGGGGCGGCATCCTCCGCGAGGGTCTCGGCTACGAGCGCAACGACGTCGCCGTCGTCCTCAACGTCCAGCCCGACCACCTCGGGCTTCGCGGGATCGACACCGTCGAGCAGCTGGCCGACGTCAAGGCGGTGCTCGTCGAGGCGGTCCCCCGTGACGGGCACGCCGTGCTCAACGCGGACGACCCGCTGGTGCGGGCGATGCGCCGCAAGTGCTCGGGGCAGGTGGTGTGGTTCTCGATGGCCGAGCCCGGCTCCGAGCCGCGCGACATGATCGACCAGCACTGCCGGCGCGGAGGCAAGGCGCTCGTGCTCGAGCCCAGCGAGCGCGGCGAGATGATCGTGGTCAAGCACGGGCGTCGTGAGATGCAGCTGGCCTGGACCCACCTGCTGCCTGCGACCTTCGGCGGCCGGGCCCGGATGAACGTCCAGAACTCCCTCGCGGCAGCAGCCGCCGCCTTCGCCGCCGGCGCGCCCCTGCACGACATCCGTCAGGGACTGCGGACCTTCTCGACCAGCTACTACCTCTCCCCCGGCCGCCTCAACGAGGTCGAGGTCGACGGGGTGCAGGTGATCGTCGACTACTGCCACAACGCGCCCGGCATGCGGATGCTCGGCGACTTCGTCGACCGCATCGGCGAGAGCCTGACGTCGACCAGCGAGCTCGGGCGCCCGTCCCGGATCGGCGTGATCGCCACCGCCGGCGACCGCCGCGACGACGACATGCGCGAGCTCGGCGCGGTCGCGGCCCAGCACTTCGACGTGGTGATCGCCCGCGAGGACGTGTCCCTGCGAGGACGCAAGCGTGGTGAGACCGCCGAGCTGGTGGCCGAGGGCGTGCGCACGGCGATGGCCGAGGGCGTCCGCTGCAAGCAGCTCGAGGTGATCCACGACGAGATCGAAGCCGTCCGGCACGCGATGTCGCGGGCCAACGCGGGCGACCTCGTCGTGGTGTGCGTCGACAAGCACCCGCAGGTGATGACCGAGCTGGAGACCTGGTCCCACCAGGCCCAGGCCGGCTCCGGAAGCGACGAGGGACCGTTCGGCGACCCCGACTTCAGCCCGGTCGCGACCGACCACGTCTGAGGGGTCCTCGGGGGGATGACCAGGTCGCTGCCTTCGCTGCCCTCGTTGCTGGCGCGGCTGGGCGCCGCCCTGGTGGTGCTCTTCGTGGTGGCACCGCTGTGGTACATGGTCGTGCTGAGCCTCGACCCGGACCCGGTCGGCGGCGCGGCCGGGATGGTCCCGCGGCGGGTGTCCCTCGACAACTACCGGCTGCTGACCTCGGACGTCTTCGGGTTCTACCCCGCGCTGCAGCGCAGCCTGGTGCTGTCGGTGGTGACGACCGCCGTCAGCCTGCTGATCGCCATCCCCGCCGCCTACGCCCTGGGCCGCCTCCGGGTGCGCGGCAAGGAGCTGATCGTGGCGCTGATGCTGGCCTTCGCGTTCTTCCCCGGCATCGTGCTGGTGGTCCCGCTCGCCAAGGTGTTCGCGGACATCGGCTGGCTGGACCGCCTGGCGCCGATCGGTCTGGCCCAGCTCAGCTTCACGCTCCCCCTGGCGGTGTGGCTGCTGACCTACGCGTTCCGAGCGGTCCCGCAGGAGGTCGAGGACGCCGCCCTGATGGACGGCGCCCGCACCGTGCAGCGGATCGTGTCTGTCGTCCTGCCGATGGCCCGCGCCGGGGTCGGCGGCACGATCGCCCTGGTGTTCGTCGCCTCGTGGAACGACTTCCTCTTCGCCAGCACGCTGAACCGAAGCCGGCGCAGCGAGACGCTGCCGGTGATGATCGCCGGCCTGCCCGACCTGGGGTTCCTCGGCGGCCGGATGGCGGCGGCCGTGCTCTCCTGCGCCCCGGTCGTGCTGGTGGTCGCCGCCCTGCTCAGCTGGCTCTCGCGACGCAACGACGGCCGGGCCGGCTGACCGGCTTCAGACCCGGCTCAGCTGGCAGCGCGCGCCGCGCGCACCTTGGCACCCAGGGTCTGCGGGGTGTCCGCGGTGAACCCCTGCCCGGCCAGCCAGTCGTAGGCACCCTGTCGGTCCTCGTGGCACATGAGCGCCACCACGTCGCCGGGCTGGGCCTGTGCGACGAGAGCGGCCAGTCCCTCGACCTCGGTGGGGTACGACGCCAGCTCCTCGACGCCGACGCGGGCAGCGCCTGCCCGGAACAGCGCGTCGAGCTCCTCCATCGTGCGCCCCCGCAGGTAGCGGGCCTTGTGCGCGACGACCGCGACGTCGGCGTCGCGAGCCCCCATCTCGCCGAGGGCCGCGACGAGGTCGTCCTGCCGGTCCCCCACCGCGCCGAGCGCCAGCAGCAGGCGGGCCCCGGGACGCCGTACGCCGTTCATGATCTCGAGCAGTGCCTCGAGACCGGCCTCGTTGTGGGCCAGGTCCATCACGACACTGACCTCGCCGCGGGTGAAGAAGTTCATCCGCCCCGGGTTGTGCTCCGCGTCGGGCGCGAAGCTCCGCAGTCCCTCCACCACGGCCTCCCGCGGCAGGCCGACCCCCAATGCGGCCGAGGCGGCGCCGAGGGCGTTCTCGACGTTGAAGCGGGACAGCCCGGCCAGAGTCATCGGCACGTCGACCATCTCGACCAGCGGGTCGGGGTCGCCGTCGGGGTAGAGCACGCACAGCCAGCCATCGATGACCGTCGTGGCGCGACCGCCCTCCGAGAGGATCTCGCGGATCGCCGGCGAGTCGGGGTCGCGGGAGAACACCCACGGCTTGGCGCGCAGCGACGTGCGCGTCGCGTAGACCCTGGGGTCGTCGCCGTTGAGCACCGCCCAGCCCGACGCCTTGGTGATCCGCGAGACCACGCCCTTGACCTCCGCGAGCTGGTCCAGGGTGTCGATCCCGTGCAGCCCGAGGTGGTCGGCGGAGACGTTGGTGAACACCGAGACGTGGTTGTAGGCCAGGCCGATCCCCTTGAGCAGGATGCCGCCGCGCGCGGTCTCGGTGACGGCGAGCTGCACCTGCTTGTGGGCCAGCACCCGGCCGGCTCCCGACGGACCGGAGTAGTCCCCCGGCTCGACCAGCTCGCCGTCGATGTAGATGCCGTCCGTGCTCGACCAGCCGACGTGCAGCCCGTGGGTGCGCGCGATGTGCGCGACCATCCGCGAGGTCGTCGTCTTGCCATTCGTGCCGGTCACCGCCACGATCGGCACCCGCGGCCGCAGCGTCGTGGGCCCTGGCCCCTTCTCCGCGTCGCGCACGGTGGTCGCCGCCCGGGACACCAGCTCCTCGAGGTCCGAGCCGGGCAGGGCGTCGAGCACGTCGGCCACCGCGGTGCCCAAGGTCTCGGCCCGGGTGCGGTTGCGCCACGGGTAGGCGACCACGACCTGGTGCACGTCGGCGGTCGGGCGGACCCGGACGGCCAGCCGCGTGATGCCGGCCTCCCGGGCGATCTGCCGGACCAGCCGCTCCACGGCGCGGGCGGCGAAGCGCTGCCGGAACCCGCTGCCCGGCTCCCCCGGCCTGGTCGTGCGCAGCCCGATGCGTGCTGCGAGCCGGCGGGTGCGGTCCTCGGGCGCGTCGATCACCCCGGTGAGGTCCAGGGTCAGCTTGATCGCGGCGCGGGGGAAGTAGAGGTTGGGGCCTTCGAGGACCCGGAGCTCGATGAGTGCGGTGCTCACCGGGCGCACGCTATCGTCCGCCGGGCTGACCCGGGTCAGGCCCCCATCGCGTGGAAACCGCCGTCGACGTGCACGATCTCGCCGGTCGTCGCCGGGAAGAAGTCGGACAGCAGCGCGACCACCGAGCGCGCGGTGGGCTCGGTGTCCTTCTCGTCCCAGCCCAGCGGCGAACGGTCGCTCCACATCGACTCCAGCTCCTCGAAGCCGGGGATGGCCTTGGCGGCCAGCGTCTTGAGCGGCCCGGCCGAGACGAGGTTGACCCGCACCCCCTGCGGGCCGAGGTCGCGCGCCAGGTAGCGCGAGCACGACTCCAGCCCGGCCTTGGCGAAGCCCATCCAGTCGTACGCCGGCCAGGCGACCGTCGCGTCGAAGGTGAGTCCGACCACCGAGCCGCCGTTCGGCATCAACGGCAGGCAGGCGGTGGACAGCGACTTCAGCGAGTACGCCGACACCCGCACGGCCTGCGCCACGTCGTCCCACGGGCCGTCCAGGAACTTGCCGCCGAGAAGCGTCTCGGGGTTGCCGTAGGCCACCGAGTGCACCACGCCGTCGAGGCCGTCGACATGCTCGCGCACCAGGTCGGGCAGCCGCGCGAGGTGCTCGTCGTCGGTGACGTCGAGCTCGAGCACCGGCGCCGGCTGCGGCAGCCGGTTGACGATCCGCTTGGTGATCCCCAGCGCCCGTCCGAAGTTCGACACCAGCACCGTCGCGCCCTGCTCCTGAGCGACCCGCGCCACGGCGAACCCGATGGAGCTGTCCATCGTGACGCCTGCGACGAGGATCCGCTTGCCCTCGAGAATGCCCATGCCCGTCGTACTCCTTCGTTGCCGTGGTGGCCGTGGTGGCCCGTACCGGAAAGCGTCAGTGCCCCATGCCGAGGCCGCCGTCGACCGGGATGACCGCGCCGGTGACGTAGCCGGCCTCGTCCGAGGCGATCCAGCGGACGACCGAGGCGACCTCGTCGGTGCTGGCGTAGCGGCCGAGCGGGATCTGCTCCTTGTACTTGGCTTGGGTCTCCTCCGGCAGGACCGCGGTCATCTCGGTCTCGACGAAGCCCGGAGCCACCACGTTCGCGGTGATCGAGCGGCTGCCCAGCTCACGTGCCAGGGAGCGCGCCATGCCCACGAGCCCGGCCTTGCTGGCGGCGTAGTTGACCTGACCCGCCGAGCCGAGCAGTCCGACCACGGAGGAGATGAAGATGAGCCGGCCCCGCCGCAGCCGCAGCATCCCCTTGGCGGCACGCTTGGCGACCCGGAAGGAGCCGGTGAGGTTGGTGTCGATGACCGTGGACCAGTCCTCCTCGCTCATCCGGAGGACCAGGGTGTCGGCGGTGACGCCGGCATTGGCGACCAGCACCTCGACCGGACCGTGGGCGGCCTCGACCTCGGCGAACGCCGCGTCGACCGAGGCCGCGTCGGTGACGTCGCACCGGACCGCGAGGACGCCCTCGGGCGGCTCGCCACTGCGGTAGGTCACCGCCACCTGGTCGCCGTTGGCGACGAACGCCTCGGCGATGGCCTTGCCGATGCCGCGGTTGCCGCCCGTCACGAGTACCGATCTGCTCATGCGCGAGACGCTATCGGCTACCCCCGGGTAGGGAGGAATCAGTCGTCCTCGAGGCGGAAGCCGAGCTTGAGCCCCACCTGGAAGTGCTCGACGGTGTGGTCCTTGACCTGGCCGCGGACCTGGGTGACCTCGAACCAGTCGAGGTGGCGCAGCGTGCGGGAGGCGCGCTCGATGCCGTTGCGGATCGCCTGGTCGATGCCGTCGGGCGAGGTGCCGACGATCTCGGTGACGCGGTAGGTGCGGTCGGTCATGGCGGGTCTCCCTTGCTGCGGACGGTCGGGTCCCGCCGATCGTAGGCGCGCTGGGGAAGCAGCACCCCGCGACGTACGGTGGGGGCATGGCTCGCAGCGAACCGGAGGCCGTCCGGATCACGAGTGCCACGCGGAGTCACACCGACGACCTCGGGGCACGCAAACGGCGCTACCTGATCTCCATGGGCATTCGCACCGTCTGCTTCGTCCTCGCCGCGGTGAGCATCGGGCACTGGTTCATGTGGTTCTTCATCTTCGGGGCGATCTTCCTGCCGTACGTCGCGGTGGTGCTGGCCAACGTGGGCATCACCGCCGACCCGGCCGACCTCGACCCGGTGCAGGCAGACCCCTCGCTGCACGCCCTGGAGGGGCCGTCGGGCCAGGGAACCTGACAGCCCGTTGGCTTCGTGCCCGCGGCGTGCAAGACTGGCGGGCGAAGGCGCTCAGTCTCCCCCGTCTGAGCTCTCCCGTGGCGCCGGACGACCTCCCCCGTGGTCGTCCGGCGCCATCGGCGTACACCAGTCTTATCTCCCCAGCGTGAGGTTCCCAGCGTGAGGTTGGCGTCATGATGACCTGCTCGGCTCGGGGCTGCCACGCGGAGGCGGCGTGGTCGCTGCTGTGGAACAACCCCAAGCTGCACACCCCGGACCGCCGCAAGTCCTGGCTGGCCTGCGAGGAGCACCGGTCCTCGCTCTCGGAGTTCCTCGCAGCCCGGAGCTTCCTGCGCGACGTCGAGCCCGTCGACCCCGCGCCGACCGACCGAACGACCGACTGACGAGGACCCATTCGGTTCCGGGCAAAACGCTCCGGCCCGGTCGTGTCGTACCGGATACTTGAGCGTGACCGTCCAGGAACCGGAGGTGTGATGGCTTCGCCGCTTGCTGCGCAGTTCGAGTCGCGCAGCCGCTGGTTCGACCTGGGCGTGTTCGCCAGCGGCGTGCTGCTGGTCGTCTACGCCACGATCCATCTCGCCCTCACCGGCCTGGAGGTGTCGACCGGGCTGGTGCTGCTCGCGATCCCGCTGATCGTGGTCATCGCCAGGTTCCCGATGGTCCTCGACAGCGGCGACGGCGGCATCGAGGTCGGCTTCGACTCCAGCGTGCTGATGTTCCTGCTCTGCATCGTCGAGCCGCAGGAAGCCATCCTGCTCTGGTCGGTCGGCGTGCTGGTCACCCAGCTCGCCACGGACAAGCGCTTCATCTACAAGCTGTTCAACGTCGGTGTCGGCATCCTCGGCGGTGGCGTCTCCGCGGCGGTCGTGCACCTCGTCCGCGACGACCTGGGGACGCCCCGTGAGCTGCTGGCGGTGGCACTGGCCGCCGCGGCGTACTTCGCCGTCGACTTCCTGCTCTCCGCCTTCTCGGTCTCGATCGAGGCCAACACACCGCTGCGTGACCAGCTGGTCCAGCGCGGCACCCTGGTCGCCATCGCCTGCTTCGTGCCCTTCGACTCACTGGGCTACCTCGGCGCCGTGATCAGCCGGGACTCCGCGTGGTGGACGCTGCTCCTGCTCGGCGTTCCCCTGGTCACCCTGCTCGTCGCCACCCGGGCGGTCGTCCGCGGCAGCGAGAACTCCCGTCGACTCGGGGTGCTGTTCGACGCCGCCGTGCGTGCGCAGACCCTGTCCGACACCCGTCAGGTCGTCGACGCGCTCACCGACGACGCCCGGCGGCTGCTGCGGATGAAGCAGGTCGAGATCCGGCCCACCCCGCCCGCCGCCAACGAGATCGGCGCCCAGCTGCGCGACGGTCAACGGGACCGTTGGATCGTCGCCCCCGAACGCCACCGGGCGCGGTCCACGACGACCGCCGACCAGCAGGCGCTCGAGGCGATGGTGGCGGTGTCCTCCGATGCCTTCGCCCGGCTCCGGCTGACCGAGGACATGACCCACCTGGCCCGCCACGACCTGCTCACCGACCTGCCCAACCGCGGCCTGCTGCTCGACCGGGTCGAGCATGCCCTGCAGATGTCGCGCCGTCGCAGCACCCGGCTGGCGCTGCTCTTCGTGGACCTCGACGGGTTCAAGCCCGTCAACGACCGGTTCGGGCACGCCGCGGGCGACGCCGTCCTGGTCGACGTGGCCCAGCGCCTGATCAGCTGCGTGCGGCAGAGCGACACCGTGGCCCGCCTGGGCGGCGACGAGTTCGCGCTGCTGCTCGAGGACGTCCATCCCCCCGAGGTCAGCTCCGCGTGCGAGCGGATCCTGGCGGCCCTCTCGCTCGGCGCCCACGTCGCCGGCCACCACCTCGCGCTCAGCGCCAGCATCGGAGTGGCCTTCGGCGACGGCTCGGAGACCGCGGAGAGCATGCTGCGCAACGCCGACCTCGCGATGTACGAGGCCAAGTCGCGGGGCAAGAACCAGTACGTCGAGTACGAGCGCGCCATCGGCCGCTCGCGACTGCAGCGGCTCGAGCTCGTGGAGTCGCTGCGCGCCGCGGTCTCGGCCGGCGACCTCTCCCTGGTCTACCAACCCGTCGTGCGCGCTGCCACCGGCCGCATCGCCGGGGTCGAGGCGCTGGCCCGGTGGAGGTCCAACGGGGTCGACGTGCCCCCGGACGTCTTCATCCGGGTCGCCGAGGAGACCGGGCTCGTGGTCGCCCTGGGCGACGTGGTGCTCGACCTCGCCGCCCGCGATGCGGCTCGCATGGTCGAGGCGGCCGGTGGCGACTTCAACGTGAGCGTCAACATCTCGGCCAAGCAGATCCGCGAGCCGGACTTCGTGGCCAAGATCGAGGCGGCCCGCGCCCGGATGGACGGCGCCGGCCTGGTCCTGGAGATCACCGAGCGGGACGGCATCGGCAACGACGAGGCGTCGATGGTCGCGATGCGCACGCTGGCGGACCGCGGCGTGCCGTTCGCCATCGACGACTTCGGGGTCGGCTTCTCCTCGATCGGCTACCTGCAGGACATGCCGGTGGCGATCATCAAGACCGACGGCTCGTTCTCGGAGGCGATCGACCGCGACGAGCGCTCGTGCGCCCTGCTCTGCTCGATCACGATGATGGGCCAGGCGCTCGGCCTCGACGTCGTGGTGGAGGGCATCGAGCGCGCCAGCCAGCTCGACCACCTGCGCGAGCACGTGCACGCGCCGTACGCCCAGGGCTACCTGATGTACCGCCCGATGCCGATCGAGCAGCTGCTCGAGGTGCTCGCCGAGAACCGCGGCACGGCGCCGCGGCCCATGGTGCCGGTGCCCACGGTCGTCGACCCGCCGAGCGCCAGCCCCACGGCCACGGCGTCCTGACCGGCCGCCCGACCGGTCAGTGACCGGCGAGCGGCATCCGCTCCATCTCCTCGAACGGCAGCGGTCCCTCGCTGCCTTCCGGCAGGCCCTTCATCAAGGACACCGAGTCCTGCACCCACGGCTCGCCGTCGAAGCTCTCGAGGGTGGCCACCAGGGCCTCCAGGTAGGGCGCCGACGTGGTCTCGGTGATCGTCGCGACGGCCAGCCACGGACGGAACTGGCGACGGTCGACGAAGAACCCGAGGCGCTGCACGATCTGCGGCACGCCGCGCCCGATGACGTTGAGCTTGTCGACGTCCCCGCCGAGCTTGACCCAGACCGATTCGTCGCCGGGCCACTCCAGCGCCGTGCCTCCCGAAAACCGCAGCTCCGGGCGGGCCCAGGTGGCGGCCTCCGCTCGCAGGGCCTTGGCCAGGTGCACCGAGTCTCCCAGGGTCACGTTGCCGAAGCTCGTGATCGGGAGGTACATCAGGGGCGTCTCGACCAGGTCCAGCTGGTCGTTCGGGGCGTCGACGGTCGAGGACGAACCGCCGAACCGGCGCAGCAGCCGCCGCTTGGGCGCGACGCCGGCACCGGGCGGGGGCACCGCCGCCAGGGCGTCGCGCAGGGCCTCGAGCCGGTCCGGGGGCGGCAGAATCGCAGCGAAGAGTCGCATACCCCTAGTTTGGCTGACGAATCGGCCCGCCGGGAACCGCCGCGCCGATCCTGGGCGGATCGACGAGGGATCCGGACCGCTCGGTCAGCCGCCGATCGCGGACATCGGTCGGCTCGGCTGCAGGAACGACGTGTCGTCGATGCCGTGCCCGGGGCGCTTGGTCATCATCGCGGCCCGCCAGCGGTCGGCGATCTCGGCGTCGTCCGCACCGCCGCGCAGTGCGGCGCGGAGGTCGCTCTCCTCGCGGGCGAACAGGCAGTTGCGCACCTGGCCGTCGGCGGTCAGCCGGACCCGGTCGCAGTCGCCGCAGAACGGCCGGGTCACCGAGGCGATCACGCCGACGGTGTGCGGACCGCCGTCGACGGCGAAGAGCTCGGCAGGCGCGCTCCCCCGCGGCTCGACGGCCGGCTCGAGCACGAAGTGCCCGCGCAGCGACTCGAAGATCTCCTCGGCCGTCACCATCGACTCACGGCTCCAGTTGTGCTGGGCGTCGAGCGGCATCTGCTCGATGAACCGCAGCTCGTAGCCGTGGTCCATGCACCACTGGAGCAGCTCGGGCGCCTGGTCGTCGTTGACGCCGCGCAGCAGCACCGCGTTGACCTTGACCGGCCCCAGGCCCGCCTCGGCAGCCGCAGCAAGGCCCTCGACCACGTCGTGCAGCCGATCGCGACGGGTGATCGTGAGGAAGTCCTCGCGCCGCACCGTGTCGAGGCTGACGTTGACCCGGTCCAGCCCGGCCTCGGCCAGGGCCCGCGCCGTGCGGGTGAGACCCAGCGCGTTGGTCGTGATCGACGTCTCCGGGCGCGGCGTCAGGGCCGTCGTACGGCGAACGATGTCGGGGAGCCCCCGACGCAGCAGCGGCTCGCCGCCGGTGAACCGGACCTCGGTCACTCCCAGTCGCTCGACCGCGATCGTGATCAGACGGACGACCTCGTCGTCGGTGAGCACCTCGTCGGTGGGCAGCCAGTCCAGACCCTCGGCGGGCATGCAGTAGTTGCAGCGCAGGTTGCACCGGTCTGTCAGCGAGACCCGGAGGTCCGTGGCGACGCGACCGAAGCGGTCCGAGAGAAGGGCGGTGCTCATCTGGCCAGTGTAGGAGATCGACGCGAATCGACGCGTCGGACCAGGGGAGCGCCCGCCCGGACGGCCGCCGGCGTCAACGCCCGGGCTAGTCTCGAGGCGTGAGGTTCATGCTGAGCCGGCGCTGGGCACTCTTCGCGCTGACCGTCCTGGTGCTGACCTACGGGGCCTACCTGCTGGGCCAGTGGCAGTTCCACCGGCTGGCCGACCGGGAGTCCGGCAACGCCCAGACCCGCACCAACCTCCGTGCGGAGGCCGCCCCGGTCCAGGACGTGCTCGCGGTCGGTCGCTCGTCGGCGCGGAGCGACGAGTGGCGACGGGTGTCGGCCACCGGCACCTATCTCGCCGAGGCGAGCGTGATCGTGCGCTACCAGACCCGGGACGGCGCCTCCGGGGTCGACGTCGTCACTCCCCTGGTCACCGACCAGGGGCCGGCACTGCTCGTCGACCGCGGCTGGATCCGGACCGGCAACGTCGGCGTCGACCGGCTCAGCGACCTCGACCTGCCCGCTCCCCCGTCAGGCGAGGTGAGCGTGGTCGGCTACGTGCGGGCCGACGCTACCGGCGACGCGGCCACCGTCACCGACGGCTCCACCCGCGCCGTGTCGAGCGCGCAGATCGCGCCTACGCTCGACGTGCCGGTGTACGGCGGGTTCGTGGACCTCGACACCGAGTCGCCGGCGCCGGACCAGGCACTGAGCCGCGCCGAGCTGCCCGACCTCGGCAACGGCCCGCACTTCTTCTACGGCCTGCAGTGGTGGTTCTTCGGGGCGCTGGCGGTGTTCGGGTTCTTCTTCCTGGCCTACGACGAGCGCAAGAAGCTGCTGCGCGGGGAGCCGGTGGGTCGTCAGAGCGCCCGGGTCATCCCGCCGTCCACCGGCAGCATCACCCCGCTGACGAAGGACGCGGCCGGCGAGAGCAGGAACGCCGCCGCCGCCCCGAACTCGTCGGGCCGTCCGTAGCGACGCAGCGGGATCAGCTGGGAGTTCGTCTCCCTCGCCGCAGCCGCATCACCGCTCTGCTCGTCGAGCCACTGCACGCGCGGGGTGTCGACCCGGCCGGGAAGCAGCCCGTTGACCCGGATGCCGCGCGGGCCGAGCTCGTCGGCGAGCTGCTTGGCCACCATGGCCAGGCCGGGTCGCAACCCGTTGGAGGTCGCCAGTCCCCCGACCGGCGCCTTGACCGACGTCGAGAGCACGTAGGCGATCGAGCCGCCCTCGGTCAGGGCGGCGCCGACCTCGCGGCCGAGCCGCAGCCCCCCCAGGAAGACCGACCGCCAGGCGGCGTCCCAGGCGTCGTCGGGGGTCTCCATGACGGACCCGGCGGCCGGCCCGCCGGTGGAGACGAGTGCGCCGTCCAGCCGTCCGTAGGTCGACCGGGCCGCCTCGATCAGCACGGCCGGGGTCGTGGGGTCGGCGTTGTCGGCGACCACTCCGGTGGCGCCGTCCCCGATCGCCGCGACGGTCTCCTCGACCGTCTCCTGGTGGCGACCGGTCAGCACCACCTTCGCGCCGTCGGCGACGAGCACCTCCGCGGTGGCGCGGCCGAGACCGCCCGACCCGCCGGTGACGATGTACACGCGTCCGCTCAGTCCGAGGTCCATGCCGACATGCTAGCCAGACCGTCAGGCGGACCGCGCGGCGAACTGGGTCTCGTAGAGCGCACGGTAGAGCCCGCCCTCGGCAAGCAGGGCGGCGTGCGTGCCGGACTGCACGACACGGCCGTCGTCGATCACGAGGATCAGGTCGGCGTTGCGCACGGTCGAGAGCCGGTGCGCGATCACCAGCGAGGTGCGGCCGACGAGCGCGAGGTCCAGTGCGCGCTGCACCGCGACCTCGGACTCGGAGTCCAGGTGGGCGGTCGCCTCGTCGAGCACCACGATCGACGGAGCCTTGAGCAGCAGCCGGGCGATCGCCAGCCGCTGGCGCTCACCACCGGACAGCCGGTAGCCGCGATCCCCGACCACCGTGTCCAGACCGTCGGGGAGGTTGCGGACGAGCGGACCGATCTGGGCGGACTCCAGGGCGTGCCAGATCTGCTGGTCGTCGGCCTCGGGTCTGGCATAGCGGAGGTTCTCGCGGATGGTGTCGTGGAACATGTGCGCGTCCTGCGTGACGTAGCCGACGACGTCCTCGAGCGACTGCAGCGTGGTGTCGCGTACGTCGATCCCGTCGACGCGCACGACGCCGCCGGTGACGTCGTACAGCCTGGCGACCAGGTGCGTGATCGTCGTCTTGCCCGCGCCGGAGGGGCCGACCAGGGCGACCATCTGGCCGGGCTCGGCCGTGAACGAGACGTCTTGGAGCACGACGGCGTTGTCGCGGCTCTCGACGCGTGCGACGGTCTCGAGGCTCGCCAGCGAGACCTCGTCCGCGCGTGGGTAGCGGAAGGCGACGTGGTCGAACTCCACCCGCGCGGCCGTCGGTGACAGCACCGTGGCGTCGTCGCGCTCCTGGATCGTGGAGGGCAGGTCGAGCACCTCGAAGACCCGCTCGAAGCTGACCAGGGCCGTCATCACGTCGATCCGCACGTTGGAGAGGCCCTGCAGCGGCCCGAGCAGACGCAGCAGCAGCGTGGCCAGGGCCAGCAGCGTGCCGACGGTGAGGGAGTCCCGGATCGCGAGCGTGCCGCCGACGCCGTAGACCAGCGCGGTGGCGAGCGCCGGGATCAGCAGCAGCGCCGCCGAGAAGACCCGAGTGATGACCGTGATCCGGATGCCGAGGTCGCGCACGACGCCCGCCTTGCGGGCGAAGTCGCGGTCCTCGTCGGCGCGACGGCCGAACAGCTTGAGCAGCATCGCACCGCCCACGTTGAAGCGCTCGGTCATGGCGTTGCCGAGGTCGGCGTTGCCCTGCATCTGCTCGCGGGTGAGACCGGCGAGCCGGTTGCCGACCCACTTCGAGGCGAGCAGCAGGATCGGGAACAGGGCCAGGCACAGCAGGGTGACCTGCCAGCTGAGGGCGAGCATCACGATGCCGACGACCACGACGCTGATCAGGTTCGACACCGTGCTCGACAGCGTCGACGTGAACGCCCGTTGGGCGCCGATGACGTCGTTGTTCAGCCGGGAGACCAGGGCGCCGGTCTGGGTGCGGGTGAAGAACGCCAGCGACATCCGTTGCACGTGGGCGAAGACCGAGGTGCGCAGGTCGAAGATCAGGCCCTCGCCGATCCGGGAGGACAGCCATCCCATGCCGAGGGCCAGGGTGGCGTCGACCACGGCGACGCCGGCGATGGCGAGGGAGAGCAGCACGACGAGGCGGGTGTCCTGCTGCAGGACGCCGTCGTCGATGATCCGCTTGATCAGGAGCGGGGTCACCACGACCAGGGCTGCGTCCACGACGGTCAGCGCCAGGAAGAACCCGATCGTGCGGGCGTGTGGCTTCGCGAAGCCCAGGACACGCCGCACCGTGTGACGGGCGAGCTTCTGGTCCGCGATGCTGCGGTCGGTGCGCATGTGTCGCCAGACCGGTCCCATGCCGGATCCCATCGGCATCGGCTCACCTCCCTGTCCTCGGGACTGGTCAGTCCCCCATCAGTGCCGCGAGCTCCCGGAACCGGCGCACCTGCGCCTCTCGCTCGGCGAGCCGCTGGTCCTCCAGGTCGAGCCGGGCGGCGCTCTGCAGCAGTGCCTTGGTCTCGCTCACCGCTCCGTAGATCGGCGCGGTCAGGGCGGCGACCAGGTCGGACACCGTCTCGTCGAGCTCCTCAGCGGGCACCACCGCCGTGGCCAGACCGATGGCTCGGGCCTCCTCGGCACCGACCCACCGGGTCGTGGCACAGATCTCCAGTGCCCGCGAGTAGCCAACAAGCTCCACCAGCGGTTTTGTTCCCGTCAGGTCCGGCACCAGTCCGAGGATCGGCTCGCGCATGGAGAAGCGGGCGCTGTCGGTGAGCACCCGCAGGTCGCAGGCGAGGGCCAGCTGGAAGCCCGCGCCGACCGCCGCACCGTGCACCGCGGCGATCGTGATCCGCTCGGGCCGACGCAGCCAGGTGAACCCCTCCTGCCACGTGGCGATGCTCTCGGCCATCTCGCCGTCGGGCATGTCGAGCAGCTGCATCACGGCGTTCTCGCCCTCGATGCCCTCGGGGCTGAGCATCCGGCGGTCGAGCCCCGAGGAGAAGGTGTCGCCGGCACCCCGGACCACGACCACGCGCACGGCCGGGTCGAGCGCCGAGCCGATGATGCGCAGCGCGTGCCACGTGGACGGCGTCTGGGAGTTCTTGGTGGCGGGGCGGTCGAGGGTGATGGTGGCGACGAGGCCGTTGACCTCGAGCGTGAGCCCGCCGCGAGCGAGGACGTCGGGCTCGATTCCGGTGCTGTCCATGGGCCGCAGCCTAGGCCCACGCGGGGACAGCCGCGGCGACACCTGCGGGGACACCCGGGGACACGGTCAGGCCAGGGAGACCAGGTCGGCGTAGTCGGCGCTCCACAGGTCCTCGACGCCGTCGGGCAGGATCAGGACCCGGTCGGGCTCGAGCGCGGTGACCGCGCCCTCGTCGTGGGTGACCAGGATGATCGCGCCCTGGTAGCTGCGGATCGCCGCGAGCACCTCCTCGCGGGAGGCCGGGTCGAGGTTGTTGGTGGGCTCGTCGAGCAGCAGCACGTTGGCGCTGGAGACGACCAGGATGGCCAGGGCGAGCCGGGTCTTCTCCCCGCCCGAGAGCACCCCGGCCGGCTTGGTGGCGTCGTCGCCGCTGAACAGGAACGACCCGAGGACGCTGCGGGACTCCGTGTCGGTCAGCTGTGGCGCGGCGTGCCGCATGTTGTCCAGCACGCTCAGCGAGGTGTCGAGGGTCTCGTGCTCCTGGGCGTAGTAGCCGAGCTTGAGGCCGTGGCCGGGCAACACCCCTCCGGTGTCCGGACGGTCCACGCCGGCCAGGATCCGCAGCAGCGTCGTCTTGCCGGCGCCGTTGAGTCCGAGGATCACGACCCGGCTGCCCTTGTCGATGGCGAGGTCGACGTCGGTGAAGACCTCGAGCGAGCCGTAGGACTTGGAGAGCTCCGCCGCCGTCAGCGGGGTCTTGCCGCACGCGGCGGGCGCCGGGAACTTGATCTTGGCGACCTTGTCGGCACGGCGCTCGCCCTCGATCCCCTCCATCATCTTCTCGGCGCGCTTGAGCATCGACTGCGCGGCTTGGGCCTTGCTGGCCTTGGCCCGCATCCGGTTGGCCTGGTCGGTGAGCGTCTTGGCCTTGCTCTCGGCGTTGGTCCGCTCCCGCTTGCGACGCTTCTCGTCGGTCTCGCGCTGGGAGAGGTACGACGACCAACCCATGCTGTAGACGTCGATCTCGGCCCGGTTGGCGTCGAGGTGCAGCACCTTGTTGACGCACGACTCCAGCAGCCCGACGTCGTGGCTGATCACGATCAGGCCGCCCTTGTGGGACGTCAGGAAGTCGCGCAGCCAGACGATCGAGTCGGCGTCGAGGTGGTTGGTCGGCTCATCGAGCAGCAGCGTCTCCGCGCCGGAGAACAGGATCCGTGCCAGCTCGACCCGGCGACGCTGACCACCGGAGAGCGTGCGCAGCGGCTGCGCGAGGATCCGGTCGGCGATGTTGAGGCTGGAGGCGATCTGCTTCGCCTCCGCCTCGGCCGCGTATCCCCCGCCGGCGTGCAGCATCGCGTCGGCCCGCTCGTAGCGGCGCATCCCGCGGTCCCGGATGGCCGGGTCCTCCGAGGCCATCTCGGTCTCGGCGTCCCGCATCCGTCGTACGGCGTCGTCGAGGCCGCGCGCCGACAGGATGCGGTCCAGCGAGAGCACCTCGGGGTCGCCGGTGCGGGGGTCCTGCGGCAGGTAGCCGACGCTGCCCGAGCGGGTGACCTCACCGCTCGCGGGCAGGGCGTCGCCGGCGAGGATCTTGGTGAGCGTCGTCTTGCCGGCGCCGTTGCGGCCGACCAGTCCGACCTTGTCGCCGGGAGCTACGCGGAAGGAGACGTCCTCCATCAGCAGGCGCGCGCCCGCGCGGACTTCGAGACGGTGGGCGGTGATCACAGAGGTTCCTCGAGGAAGGCGGGCGGGCTGAGAGGGTCACGGAGGTCGGGACGTGCACGACCGGCCGGAGCGGCTCAGTCCGTGGGGTGCCTCATGGATCCAGTCTACGGGGCCAGGGGTGGTCAGGGCACAATCGGGCACCGGGCTCACGACCCCGGCTCACCTCCCGGGCTCACGACCAGCGTGGAAGGCGGTCCCATGCGCTACAACCCGAAGGCACGGCTCGACACCAGCCAGGTGCGCAGCCGACGCGGCAGCGGCGGAGGCGGCGGCGCGGGCTTCCCCATCGGCGGCGGTGGTGGCGGCCGGGGCGGTGGCCTGAAGGTGGGCGGCGGCCTCGGTGGCCTGGTCCTGCTGATCATCATCATCGTGATCCAGAACCAGTTCGCCGGTCCGAACCGCGGCAGCGGCGAGCCCACCGGGAGCGGTGCCACCGGCACCTCGCTGGAGAGCTGCAGGACCGGCCAGGACGCCAACCAGGACGAGGACTGCGCGCTGGTCGCGGACGTCAACTCCGTCCAGGCCTACTGGTCCGCCACCCTGCCCCAGCAGTCGAACCGGGAGTACCGCCGGTCGCAGACCACGATCTTCACGGGGGGCGTCCAGACCGGGTGCGGTGGCGCGTCCTCCGACGTGGGCCCGTTCTACTGCCCGGTCGACACCACGGTCTACCTGGACACCTCCTTCTTCACCGACATGCTCGAGGCCCGGCTCGGCGCGAAGGACACCTCCTTCTCGCGGGCCTACGTGGTCGCCCACGAGTACGGCCACCACGTGCAGAACCTCCTCGGCACGATGGGCAAGGTCCGCACCCAGCGCGGCGAGAGCAGCGACGCGGTCCGCCTCGAGCTCCAGGCCGACTGCTACGCCGGCATGTGGACCAAGAGCGCGACCTCGGCCGACGACGCCGGCGGCGAGCCCTACATCCTCGAGCTCGACCAGGCCGACATCGAGAACGGGCTCGATGCGGCCGCCGCGGTCGGCGACGACCGGATCCAGCGCAAGACGTCAGGCCGCGTCGACCCGGACGTCTGGACGCACGGCTCCGCCGAGCAGCGGATGCGCTGGTTCACGACCGGGCTCGAGGAGGGCACCCTGGCGGCCTGCGACACCTTCTCGGCGCGGAGTCTCTGACCACCGGGTCGACCTGCCCGCGGACCGGACCTGTCGCCGCGGTCCGAAATGACCGCCCCTAGACTCCCCGCGTGACCGACGGCCGCCGCATCACCTCCCGTGACCTCGCCCTGATCGCGACCTTCGCGGGGGTCGTGGCCGCCCTCGGGCTCGTTCCGGGCTTCGTCCCTCCCGGGTTCACCGTGCCCGTCACCGCCCAGTCCCTCGGGGTGATCCTGGCCGGGGCCGTGCTGGGGGCTCGTCGAGGCTTCCTGGCGCTGCTGCTGCTGCTCGTCCTGGTCGCCGTGGGCCTGCCCCTGCTCGCGAACGGGCGCGGGGGGCTCGGCGTCTTCGCCGGTCCGTCCGTCGGCTTCCTGCTCGGATGGCCGGTGGCGGCGTACGTCGTGGGCTGGCTGACCGAGCGGGGCGGGCCCCGCTACCGGTTGGGCTGGGGCATCGTGGCGAACCTCGTCGGCGGGATCGTGGTCCTCTACGTCCTCGGCATCGCGGGCATCGCGACGGTGGCCGGGCTGTCGGTGCCCGCGGCGACCGTGTCGGTGTGGATCTTCGTGCCGGGCGACCTGGTCAAGGTGGTCGTCGCGGCCCTGGTCGCCCGGGGGGTGCACGCCGCCTACCCCGGCCTGCTCGGCACCACGTCGCTTCGCGGTCGTCGCCGTGGCCGGGAGCGCGCGGCGGCCTGAGCCGCGTCGGGTCACCGACGCGGCCGACCCGGTCGCCGCCTTCGTCGCCGCGCACGATGCCGGTGAACGGGTCGCGCTCGGGACCTCGGGCACCTCCGGCGCTGCGCGCTCGCTGCTGCGCAGCACCGCCTCCTGGGTCGACTCCTTCCCCCACGTCACACGCCGGTGCGCCCTCGACTCCTCGTCCCGGGTCTGGGTCCCGGGTCCGCTGTCGGCGACCATGAACCTCTTCGCTGCCGTCCTGGCCGCGCACACCGGTGCTCGACCCGTGGGCTCGCTGGCCGGGGCCACGCACGCGTTCCTGACCCCGCGGCTGCTGCGCTCCTCGGTCGGGACGCCCGGGATCGAGGGTACGGTCGCGGTGGTGGCGGGCGACCGGCTCGCCCCCGCGCTGACCGCGCTGGCGGTGGCCCGCGGCCTGCAGGTGCACCACTACTACGGTGCCGCCGAGCTGTCCTTCGTGGCCTGGGGGTCGCACGCCGACGACCTGCGTGCCTTCGACGACGTGCAGGTGGACGTGCGCGGCGGCGAGATCTGGGTGCGCTCGCCCTACCTCTGCGACGGGTACGACGGACCGCCCGGTGCACTGCGGCGAGGACCGGACGGGTTCGCCACCGTCGGGGACCGGGGACGCCTCGAGGGCGAGCGGCTGCTCGTGCTCGGACGCGCCGGCGCCGTGACGACCGGCGGAGCGACCGTGCTGGTGGCCGACGTGGAGCCGGTGCTGCGCCAGCGCGCCCGCGGCGAGGTCGTGGTGGTGGGGGTGCCGCACGACGAGCTGGGCCACGTGGTGACCGCGGTGCTCACCGACGCCGACGACCACGAGCCGCTGCGTGAGCTCGCCCGCGGTGAGCTCGACGGAGCACACCGTCCGCGGGTGTGGTGCCACGTCCCGGACCTGCCGGTCACCGTCCACGGCAAGGTCGACCGCGACGCCCTCGTCTCGCTGCTCTCCGCCCCCGGTGGCGCCGCGCACCGGATGCCCTAGCGTCTGTCCGGTGTCCCCCCTCCCCGATTCGTCTGCGATCCAGCGCGTCCGTCCCGCGGGGCAGTCGCAGACGAATCGGGGGGAGGGGCCCGTTGTCGTTGCGGCCCTCCGCACCGCCATCGGCACCGCGGGCGGCGTGCACGCCGACGTCGGGGCCGCCGACCTGGTCGCGCCGGTCCTGGCCGCCCTGGCTGGAGCCGTCGACGGTGTCCCGGTCCTCGACGTGGTGCTCGGCAACTGCATGGGCCCCGGCGGTGACGTCGCGCGCGTGGCCTCGCTCGCGGCCGGGCTGCCGGTCGACGTACCGGCCCTGACCGTCGACCGGCAGTGTGCCTCCGGGCTGGCGGCGATCGACCTCGGGGCCGCGCTGCTGCGCTACCGCCGCGGGATGGTGCTCGCCGGGGGCGTGGAGTCCGCGTCCACCGCGCCGCACCGGTCCTGGCCGACCGACCCGCCGCAGCGCTACGAGCGGGCTCCGTTCGCACCAGCGGAGATCGGCGACCCGGAGATGGGCTGGGCCGCGGACGTGCTGGCCGCGAGGTCGCACGTCTCCCGCGCACGGCAGGACGCCTACGCCGCCCGCTCGCACGCCCTCGCTCTGGCGACCCGCGAGGCCGGCGGCTTCGATGCGGAGCTGGTCGGTCCGGTGGGACACGACGAGCGGCCGCGGCCGATCACCCCCGAGCGGCTGGCCCGGCTCCGGCCGGCCTTCCGACCGGCGGCCGACGGCGGCACGGTGACGGCCGGGAACGCGTGCGGGATCAACGACGGCGCGGCGGCGGTCGCGCTGGTCGACGACGCGACCTTCCGCGACCTGCGTCTCCCCGGGCTCCGCGTCCTCGCCACGGCCACCGCCGGCGTCGACCCCAACCTCCCCGGCCTCGGCCTCGTCCCCGCTGTCCGCGAGGCCCTCGACCTGGCCGGCCTCCGCCTCGACGAGATCGACGTGGTCGAGGTCAACGAGGCGTTCGCCGGTCAGGTGCTGGCCTGCTACGACGACCTCGGGCTCGACCCGGACCGGGTCTGCGTCGAGGGCGGTGCCCTCGCGCTGGGCCATCCGTGGGGCGCGTCCGGCGCGGTGCTGGTGGTCCGGCTGTTCGCCCAGCTGGTCCGTGGCGGCCGTGGTCGCTACGGCCTCGCCGCGGTCGCGGCCGGGGGCGGTCAGGGTGTCGCCCTGGTCGTGGAGGCGGTGCCGCCGTGCCCGTGATCGAGGTGCGCCAGGTCACCCACCGGTACGACGACCGCCCGGGTGCGCGCACGGTGCTCGACGGCGTCGACGTCGTGCTGAGCGAGCAGCGGGTCGGCGTCGTGGGGGCCAACGGCTCGGGCAAGTCGACCTTCGCCCGGCTGGTGAACGGGCTCGTGCTGCCCTCGCAGGGTCACGTCACCGTCGACGGCCTCGACACCGACGAGCAGGGCCGCGAGGTGCGCCGACGGGTGGGCTTCTGCTTCACCGACCCGGACGCCCAGATCGTGATGCCGACGGTCGCCGAGGACGTCGGCTTCGGCCTGCGGCGCCGCGGCATGTCCAAGCCCGAGGTGGCCGAGCGGGTGCGTGCGACCCTGGCGACCTACGGCCTGGACGGGCACGCCGACCACCCCGCCCATCTGCTCTCCGGGGGCCAGAAGCAGCTGCTGGCGCTGGCGTCGGTGCTCGTGATGGAGCCCGACGTGCTGGTGATGGACGAGCCGACGACCCTGCTCGACCTGCGCAACGCCACGATGATCTCCCGGGTGGTGCGCGGGCTGCCTCAGCAGGTGCTGCTGGTGACCCACCACCTCGAGCTGCTCGACGGCTTCGACCGGGTGCTGGTCTTCGACGAGGGACGGCTGGTGTGCGACGACCTGCCTGCTGTCGCCGTGGCGCACTACCGCAGGCTGATGACGTGAGCTCGCTCGGCCTCTACGTCCCCGGCGGCTCGGTGCTGCACCGCGCGCCCGCCGGGCTCAAGCTCAGCGCGATGGTGCTGGCGGGGCTGGGCTCCTTCCTCCTCGACGACGCCTGGGAGGTCGGGCTGGCGCTGCTCCTCGTCGTCGCCCTGTACGGCGTCGCGGGACTGTCCTGGCGCACGATGCTCGGCCAGCTCCGCCCGCTGCTGTGGGTCGGCGTCGTCACGGCCGGGTTCCACGTCCTGGTCAACGGGTGGGAGCGGGCGGTCGTGGTGGTCGGCGTGATCGCGACGCTCGTGCTGCTCGCGGCCCTCGTCACCCTGACGACCCGCACCACCGCGCTCGTCGACGCCGTGGTGGTGGCGTGCCGGCCGCTGCGCGTGCTCCGCGTCGACCCCGAGCGGATCGGTCTGCTGATCGCGCTCGGCGTGCGGTCCGTGCCGGTCGTCGTCGGGCTGGCGCAGGACGTCCGGGACGCCCAGCGGGCCAGGGGTCTCGCCGCGAGCCCGCGCGCGTTCGCCGTACCTCTCATCGTGCGGTCGCTGCGGCACGCCGACGCGCTCGGCGAGGCGCTCGCCGCCCGAGGTCTCGACGACTGAGGGCGGCCTGCTCACGGCACCTGGCAGTCGCCGTAGAACATCCCCCACAGGTCGCGACGGTGCGCGAACACCCACGGGGCGATCCGTGAGGCGTCGACGTCGCGCCAGAACCAGTGCCCGGTCGTCGGCACGTCGTCTCCCCCGGCGGCGCCGGCGTTGACCGAGCTCTCGTTGCTGATCAGGTAGCTCGCGACCCCGCTGGGCGGTGCCTGCACCTCGCCCGCCGAGCCCGCGTGCATGACGCTACTCAGGTAGGTGAAGACCGGGCGGCCTCCGGGCTCGAGGTCCCAGTTCACGGAGTTCAGCTCCCCCATCTGGATGAAGAACCGGTTCTGCGTGCGGCTGATGGTCTCCTCCAGTCGGGACAGCGCACTCAGGCACGCCTCCACCATCGGGCCGATGTAGATGTTGCTGTAGAGGGTGAACCCGGCGGAGGCTCCGAGCAGCGTGCCGCCCGCCGAGGTCAGCGTCGACATCGCGCTGACGGCCGCGTGCCCCTGGGCGGTGCCCGTGCGCCCGCCGCCCGCCACCAGCTCGAGGCCCGACCGCATCAGCTGGAAGGCGGCGTAGGCGCGGTTGACCTGCTCCAGGGCGGCCAGCACGGTCGTGACCCGCTGCGAGGCGACGGCGATCGTGCCGCCGTTGCGCGCCGTTCCCGCCCAGGCCCGCAGGTCACCGGCCACGTCCAGGGTCTGGTCGATCGCCGCACGCGCGACCAGTGCGGTATCCAGCACGGTGGCGATCGTGTCGGTGATCTGCAGCAGCCGGCTGTCGTCCTGGGCGCGGAAGGCGGCCCGCTGCTTGTCCCGGAGCGCCGGCTCCGCTCGCTCAGCACTCGCCCGTGCCTCCTCGAGCCGGTCGGCGGCCGCTCGGGCCCGGCGGGCCGCCTCGGTGGCCATGTCCGCCTGGATGGCGTTGCGGGCCCGGATGTAGCGGGCGTGCCAGGCGCGCAGGTCCTCGGCGTTGCCGCGGTCGAACCGCTCCGTCCCCCCGCCCGCCCACAGCGACACGTTGTCGCGCCCCGAGGTCACGGCGGCAGCGGCCTCGGGCGGAAGGCCCAGCCCCTCCCGGGTCAGCTGATGACCGTCCTCCTCCAGCAGGACCACCCACAGTCGGGTGGCCGTGGCCGCCTCGGCGTAGGTCCCGATCTCGAAACCGTCGAGCTGGAAGGGCTCCGCGTGCGCCGTCGTGTCCTGCGCGGCCGGCGTGGGACCGTCCCGCTGCACCGCGGGGGCGACGAGCTCACCCACCGCCCGGTTGCCGGCCGACTGCTGCAGGCGCTGCAGACTCGCCGGGGTGATCGTGCCGGCACGCACGGGACCCCCCGCCTGGTGCTGGACCGGCGGCTGCGGATCCGACGCCCGGGCGGGCGCGGCCGACCGTGCCACCGGACGCTGTTCGGCCGGCTTGGACCTGTCCGCTGCCCTGCCCACCCGGTCAGGGTGTCCTCAGGTCCGCCCCGGCGCCAATCCCGAACGGGCAGGTTTCGCTGCAGAACGATGCCGGCTCAGGGTGCGTCCGCAACCTCGACCCGGACGGACGCGGCATCGAGCACCGCCTGGTCGAGCACGACGCGTCGAGGGTCCGGCACCGGCAACCACGGCTCGTGGCGCAGCGCCCCGAGCGGACGCAGGCGGGTGTCCTCGAGGACCGCCTCCACAGCGGGCCGGTCGCCCCCGCACACGAGTGCCTCGACGCGCCCCTCGCGCAGGACCCGTACGGCGTGCTCGGCGGCGGCCTCGTAGGCCATCCGGGCCTGGTTGTCGCGACGCCGGGCGAACCGCTGCTGGCTCTGGCCACCGGCCTTGGTGCGCCCCTGCACGTGCCGCTGGCCGACCTTGGAGGCGCTAATCGTCCCGTCCGTGACAGCCGCGACGGCGAAGCCGCCCTTGCGGACCAGCAGGACGCCCCACCGGCGCGGCATCGTGACGGCCGCGACCAGCGCGAGCGGGTCGGGCGGCCCGTCGTACGTCTCGGAGAAGGGCAGGCGGGCGACGGCGACCGATCCGTCCGGGGCGTCCGCCCGCAGCGCCCCGTCCCGCACGCTGAGGACGGCCCCGTCGTGCCGGGTCGCGAAGTTGTCGAACCACCGGACCACGCGCTCGCGGGGCACGAGCACGGTCCGGGAGGTCATCGGCCCGACCGGCGGATCAGACGTTGAAGCCGAGGGCGCGCAGCATCTCGCGGCCGTCGTCGGTGATCTTGTCCGGTCCCCACGGCGGCATCCAGACCCAGTTGATCGTGACGTCGTTGACCAGGCCCTCGAGCGCCTGCATCGTCTGGTCGGTGATCACGTCGGTGAGCGGGCAGGCCGCGGAGGTCAGCGTCATGTCCAGCACCACGTCCTTCGTGGCGTCGTCGAGGTGCACGTCGTAGACCAGGCCGAGGTCGACCACGTTGATGCCGAGCTCGGGGTCGACGACGTCCTTCATCGCCTCCTCGACCTCGTCCTTGGTCACCGTCATGGTGCCGCCTGCGCCGGCCGAGGTGTCGACCTCGGGGAGGTCGCTGTGGTCAGGGGTGTGCGGGGTGGTGTCGGTCATGAGGTCTCCTTGACGTCGGAACCGGAGGTAGGGGTGCTGCCGTGCTGCGCGACGATCTGCGCGCTGGCGTCCTTCCAGGCCATCCAGGACAGCAGCGCGCACTTCACGCGGGCCGGGAACTTCGCGACGCCGGCGAACGCGATGGCGTCCTCGAGCGTGTCCTCATCGGGCTCGACGGTGCCGCGGCCCTGCATCAGGGCGAGGAACTCCTCGTGCAGCGACAGCGCCTGCGACAGCGGCTTGCCGATCACCAGGTCGCTCATCACCGACGTCGAGGCCTGGCTGATGGAGCAGCCCTCCGCGTCGTAGGACACGTCCTCGACGACCGGGTCGGCTCCCCCGCCGGAGAGGTGGACGCGCAGCGTGATCTCGTCCCCGCAGGTCGGGTTGACGTGGTGCACCTCGGCCTCGTAGGGGTCACGCAGTCCGGCGTGGTGCGGGTTCTTGTAGTGGTCCAGGATGATCTCCTGGTAGAGCGCGTCGAGGTCCATGTCAGTCCACCTTGAAGTACTTCTTGGTGTACTCCAACCCCTCGATGAGAGCGTCGATCTCGGCCGGCGTCGTGTAGAGGTAGGACGACATCCGCGTCGAGCTCTGCACGCCGAAGCGCTTGTGCGCCGGCTTGGCGCAGTGGTGCCCGGCGCGTACGGCGACGCCGCGACTGTCGAGCACCTGGCTGACGTCGTGCGGGTGGACGCCGACCATCTCGAAGGAGATCGCGCCGCCGCGCAGGTCGGCCTGCTGCGGCCCGAGCACGGTGAGGCCGCCGATCGTGGCCAGGCCCTCCAGGGCGTAGGCCGTGATCGCCTCCTCGTGCCGGCGGACGTTGTCGATGCCGAGCGCGTCGAGGTAGTCCACCGCCGCACCGAGGCCGACGGCCTCGACGATCGGCGGGGTGCCAGCCTCGAACTTGGCCGGGATGCCGGCGTAGGTCGACTTCTCCATCGCCACGCTCGCGATCATCTCGCCACCACCGAGGAACGGCGGCAGCTGGTCGAGCACGTCGCGACGGCCCCACAGGACACCGATGCCCGTCGGGCCGGTGACCTTGTGGCCGGTGAAGGCGAGCAGGTCCACACCGGCCGCCTGCACGTCGACCCGCATCTGCGGCACCGCCTGAGCGGCGTCCACCATCACGACGGCGCCGACCTCGTGCGCCCGACGGGTGATCTCCTCGACGGGGTTGATGGTGCCGAGCATGTTGGACACCCAGGTCAGGGAGACGACCTTGGTGCGCTCGTTGATCAGCTCGTCGATGTTCGACAGGTCGAGGCGCCCGTCGTCGGTGAGGCCGAACCATCGCAGCGTCGCGCCGGTGCGCTGGGTGAGCAGCTGCCACGGCACGATGTTGGAGTGGTGCTCCATCTCGGTGATCAGCACCTCGTCGCCCGGTCCGACCTGCAGCGGGCCGTGCCACGCCAGGGTGTTCGCCACCAGGTTGATCGCCTCAGAGGCGTTCTTGGTGAAGATCACCTCGTCACGCGACGGCGCGTTGAGGAACGCCGCGACCTTGTCCCGGCCGGCCTCGAAGCCCTCGGTCGACTCCGCGCCCAGCTGATGCATGGCGCGGGCGACGTTGGCGTTGTGCCGCTCGAGGTGGTCGACCATCGCGTCGATGACGACCTGCGGCTTCTGCGAGGTGTTCGCGCTGTCGAGGTACACCAGCGGGTGACCGTCGGCGAGTGTGCGTCCCAGGATCGGGAAGTCGGCACGCACGAGGTCGAGGCCCTCGAGGAGACCCGGCAGCGGGTGGGTGGTGGTCACGGTCATCGGCGTCGGCCTCTCTCTACCGTTCAGACCGCCGTGCGGGTGAAGCGGTCGTAGCCCTCGGCCTCGAGGCGGTCGGCCAGCTCGGGCCCGCCCTCCTCGGCGATCCGGCCGTCGACGAAGACGTGCACGAAGTCGGGCGTGATGTAGCGCAGGATCCGCGTGTAGTGCGTGATCAGCAGCACCCCGCGGTCGCCCTGGGCGCGGTAGCGGTTGACGCCGTCGGAGACGACCTTGAGCGCGTCGATGTCGAGGCCGGAGTCGGTCTCGTCGAGCACCGCGACCTTGGGGTTGAGCAGCTCGAGCTGGAGGATCTCGTGGCGCTTCTTCTCGCCACCGGAGAAGCCCTCGTTGACGGACCGAGACGCGAACGCCGGGTCCATCTTCATCTGCGCCATGGCGCCGTTGACGTCCTTGACCCAGGTGCGCAGCTTGGGCGCCTCGCCGTCCACGGCGGTCTTCGCCGTCCGCAGGAAGTTCGAGACCGAGACACCGGGCACCTCGACGGGGTACTGCATGGCGAGGAACAGGCCGGCGCGGGCGCGCTCGTCGACGGACATCGCGAGGACGTCCTCGCCGTCGAGGGTGACCGAACCGCGGGTGACGGTGTACTTCGGGTGGCCGGCGATGGAGTACGCCAGCGTGGACTTGCCGGACCCGTTGGGGCCCATGATCGCGTGCGTCTCGCCATCCTTGATGGTCAGGTCGACGCCCTTGAGGATCTCCTTGGGGCCGTCACCCTCGCTTCCGGTGTCGACCGTGACGTGCAGGTCGCGGATCTCCAGCGTTGCCATGTCGTATCTCTCTCTTCGCTACTCGTCTGTCAGGAATTGAGCGGGCTGGTCACGTCGACGAGCACGTCGTCGCCGTCCACCCGCACGGGGTAGGTGGCCACCGGCTCGGTCGCCGGGAGGCCGGAGGGCTTGCCGGTGCGGAGGTCGAAGCGGGAGCCGTGCAGCCAGCACTCGATCTCGCAGCCCTCCACGTCGCCCTCGGACAGCGGGATGGCCGCGTGCGAGCACTCGTCCTCGACGGCGTACCAGTCGTCGCCGTCGCGCACGACCGCCACCGGCTTGCCCTCGGGGGTGTCCAACGGGGTCGCGAGCGCGGACCCGGGGGTCACGTCGGCAACGCCGCAGGCGCGCTGGAAGCTCACAGGACCGCTCCCGCAGGCTTGCCCACGTTCTTCTCCAGCTCGGCCTCGACGGTCTCGAGCAGCCGGGCCTCGATCTCGGGGACACCGATCTTGCGCACGATGTCGGCGAAGAAGCCGTGCACCACGAGGCGGCGGGCCTCGTCCTCCGGGATGCCGCGCGACTGCAGGTAGAACAGCTGCTGGTCGTCGAAGCGGCCGGTCGTGGACGCGTGGCCCGCACCCTCGATCTCGCCGGTCTCGATCTCCAGGTTGGGGACCGAGTCGGCCCGGCACCCGTCGGTCAGCACCAGGTTGCGGTTGGACTCGTAGGTCTCGATGCCCTCGGCCACCTTGCGGATCAGCACGTCGCCGATCCACACGGCGTGCGCGCCCTTGCCCTGCAGCGCGCCCTTGTAGTCGACGTTGCTGCGGGTCTTGGGGGCGTTGTGGTCCACGAAGAGCCGGTGCTCGAGGTGCTGGCCGGCATCGGCGAAGTACAAGCCCAGCATCTCGGCCTCGCCTCCGGGACCGTCGTAGGTCACCGAGGCGTTCATCCGCACCAGGTCGCCGCCGAAGGACACCGCGACGTGGCGCAGCGTGGCGTCCCGCCCGACCTTGCCGTGCTGCGTGGTGTGGTGGACGGCGTCGTCGGCCCAGTCCTGCACCGACACGACCGTCAGGTGCGCACCGGCGCCCACCACGATCTCGACGTGGTCGGCCAGCACGGCCGACCCCTCGAACGCCAGCACGACGGTGGCCCTGCTGTGCGGCTCCGCCACGATCACGACGTGCGCCGCGGAGGCGCTGTCCAGGGACGTGCCGCGGTGGGTGATCACCGTGGCGTCCTCGATGACGGCCTCCGTGGGCACGGTCACGACGGTTGCCTCCGCAACGGCCGCCCACGCCCGCGCGCTGACCCGGTCGGTCGGCACGTAGCCGCTCGACCCGCGGGCGGCGTGGTCGGCGCCCACGGTCCGCACGTCGACCCCGTCGGCCGCGCGCACGGTCACGTCGTGGCTGCTCGCACCCAACGGGGTGGTCGCGTCGTCGGTGTGCAAACCCTTCAGCCGCCGCAGCGGCGTGAAGCGCCACACCTCCTCGCGACCGGTCGGCACCGGGTGCGCCTCCACCTCGAACGACCCGTCCGGGTGCAGGTGGGAGGCGACCTGGTCGCTGGTCTCCACGGCCCCCGCCACGGCGGGGCTCTCAGTCACAGTCACTACGTCGCTTTCGGGTTCGGGTTCGGTTCGTTCGGTCGCCGTGGGCGTCAGCCGACCGCGCCTTCCATCTGCAGCTCGATCAGCCGGTTCAGCTCCAGGGCGTACTCCATCGGCAGCTCCTTGGCGATCGGCTCGACGAAGCCGCGCACGATCATCGCCATCGCCTCGTCCTCCTCCATGCCGCGGCTCATCAGGTAGAAGAGCTGGTCGTCGGAGACCTTCGAGACGGTCGCCTCGTGCGCCATCGACACCTCGTCCTCACGGACGTCCACGTAGGGGTAGGTGTCGGAGCGGCTGACCTGGTCGACGAGCAGGGCGTCGCACTTGACGATGCTCGAGGAGTGGTGGGCGCCGTCGTTGACCTGGATCAGGCCGCGGTACGACGTCCGTCCGCCGCCGCGGGCGACGGACTTGCTGATGATCGAGCTCGACGTGTGCGGCGCCGCGTGCACCATCTTGGCGCCGGCGTCCTGGTGCTGCCCCTCGCCGGCGAACGCGATCGACAGCGTCTCGCCGCGCGCGTGCTCGCCCATCAGGTAGATGGCGGGGTACTTCATCGTCACCTTGGAGCCGATGTTGCCGTCGACCCACTCCATGGTGGCGCCGGCCTCGCACGTGGCGCGCTTGGTCACCAGGTTGTAGACGTTGTTCGACCAGTTCTGGATGGTCGTGTAGCGGACGCGGGCGCCCTTCTTGACGATGATCTCGACGACCGCCGAGTGCAGCGAGTCCGAGCTGTAGATCGGCGCGGTGCAGCCCTCCACGTAGTGCACGTAGGAGTCCTCGTCGGCGATGATCAGGGTGCGCTCGAACTGGCCCATGTTCTCGGTGTTGATCCGGAAGTAGGCCTGCAGCGGGATCTCGACGTGGACGCCCTTGGGCACGTAGATGAACGAGCCGCCGGACCACACCGCGGAGTTGAGCGCGGAGAACTTGTTGTCACCGACGGGGATGACGGTGCCGAAGTACTCCTGGAAGATCTCCGGGTGCTCCTTGAGGGCGGTGTCGGTGTCCAGGAACAGCACGCCCTGGGCCTCGAGCTCCTCGTTGATCTTGTGGTAGACGACCTCGGACTCGTACTGCGCCGCGACGCCGGACACCAGCCGGGCCTTCTCGGCCTCGGGGATGCCGAGCCGGTCGTAGGTGTTCTTGATGTCGGCCGGGAGGTCGTCCCAGGTGGTCGCCTGCTTCTCGGTCGACCGGACGAAGTACTTGATGTTGTCGAAGTCGATCCCGTCGAGCTCGGCGCCCCAGTGCGGCATCGGCTTGCGGTCGAAGAGCTTCAGGCCCTTCATGCGCAGGTCGAGCATCCACTGCGGCTCGCTCTTCTTCGAGGAGATGTCGCGGACGACGTCCTCGCTGAGCCCGCGCTTGGCGGTCGCCCCGGCGGAGTCCGAGTCGGACCAGCCGAACTGGTAGCGGCCGATGCCTTCGAGCTCGGGATTGCGCTGGTCGATGGTCGTCATCAGGTGCTCAACCTTTCGGGGGTGCGAGAAGTGGTGCCGGACGTGCTGGTGGTGGACACAGAGCTGGGGATGCAGGTGGTGCACACGCCGTCGCCGTGGGCGATCGTGGCGAGCCGCTGGACGTGGCGACCGAGGACCTGGGAGAAGAACTCGGTCTCCGCCTCGCACAGCTGGGGGAACTCGTGGGCGACGTGCGAGACCGGGCAGTGCTGCTGGCACAGCTGCTCGCCCACCGGCCCCTGACGGATCGAGGCAGCGTAGCCACCGCGGGTCAGGGAGCGGGCGAGGGCCTGGGACGGCGGCAGGTCCGGCTCGGCGGCGACCACGTCGGCGTAGTGACCCTCGAGCTGGCGGACCCGGCGGCGCGCGAAGGCGAGGACCGCCTCGTCCCCCCCGGTCTCGGCCAGGAACCGGAGCGCCTGCACGGCGAGGTCGTCGTACTGCTGGTCGAAGCCGTCGCGTCCACTCTCGGTGAGCGCGAAGACCTTGGCCGGACGACCGCGGCCGCGGGCGCCGTAGATGCGGGGCTCGCGCGCCTCGACCGCGCCCTCGGTGACGAGGTGGTCGAGGTGGCGCCGGACCGCGGCAGGGGTCAGCGCGAGCCGTCCGGCGAGGACGGCCGCGGTGCTGGGTCCGAGCTCGAGGATCGACCGCGCCACCCGCTCCCGGGTGGGGGCGTCGCTGTCTCCCCATCGCTCCTGCAATTCCACAACATCATTGTGTCGTTATTGCTCGCTCCCTTCAAATAAGGCTCACCTAACCCCGTCCGGGCGGGGAGGGTCGGGTGTTGCGGGTCACCCGGCCCACCCGGCCGACGCCCGGCTGCCGGTGCGGTTCCTAGACTGGGCCGGTGACCACCCCCGGGACGGACCGTGCCCTCGCGCCGGCCGTCGAGATCGACGGGCTGGTCATGACGTACGGCGCCAAGGTGGCCGTCGACGCCCTCAGCCTGACGGTCGAGCGGGGCAGCATCACCGCCGTGCTCGGCCCCAACGGCGCCGGCAAGACCACGACCCTGGAGACCTGCGAGGGCTACCGGAGGCCGCAGGGCGGCACGGTCCGGGTGCTCGGGCTCGACCCGCAGACCCAGCGGCGCGAGCTGCTCCCCCGGATCGGCGTGATGCTCCAGAACGGCGGCGCCTGGTCCGGCGTCCGGGCCGTGGAGATGCTCCGGCACGTCGCCGGCCTGCACGCGCACCCGATCGACGTACCCCTGCTGGTGGAGCGGCTCGGTCTGGACTCCTGCGGCCGCACCCCCTACCGGCGGCTCTCCGGCGGCGAGCAGCAGCGGCTCGCGCTGGCGATGGCGGTCGTCGGCCGACCGGAGCTGGTCTTCGTCGACGAGCCGACCGCGGGGATGGACCCGCAGGCCCGACGCACCACGTGGGACCTGCTGGCGGAGCTGCGCGGCGACGGCGTGACGATCGTGCTGACCACGCACTACATGGACGAGGCCGAGCGGCTCGCCGACCGGGTGCACGTGATCGACCACGGCCGGCTGATCGCGTCGGGATCGCCGTTCGAGCTCACCCGGGGCACCGGGTCGAGCACCATCCGGCTCGTCGTGACCGAGCCCTTCCCGCCGTCCGCCCCGGCATCGCTGCAGGCGACGCTCGGACCCGGCACGGACGTGCAGCCGATCAACGAGCACAGCCTGCTCATCACCGGACCCGCCGACGCCAGCACGCTGGCGAAGGTGTCGGCCTGGTGCGACCACAACGGCGTGCTGCCGGAGTCGCTGGCGCTCGGTCAGCGGACCCTCGAGGACGTCTTCCTGCAGATCACCGGACGCGAGCTGGCCCGATGAGCAACGGCACCTTCACCCCCGCGCCCGGCTCCGCACCGCTGCGTCGGATGGTGCTGGCCCAGGCCCGCATGGAGACCCGGCTGCTGCTGCGCAACGGGGAGCAGATCCTGCTCGCGGTCGTGGTGCCGCTGATCGTGCTCGTCGGCGGCATCGCCGCGGCCGGGCACGTCGCGGTCACCTTCGCGACCAACGCCGTCGACACGCTGACGCCGGGCGTCCTGGCACTGGCGGTGATGTCGACGAGCTTCACGTCGCTGGCGATCGCCACCGGGTTCGAGCGTCGCTACGGGGTGCTGAAGCGGCTGGGCGCCTCTCCCCTGCCCCGTTCGGGGCTGCTCGCCGGCAAGGTCGGCGCGCTGCTCGTGGTGGAGCTGCTGCAGTTCGCGGTGGTCGGAGGGGCCGGGGCGCTGATGGGCTGGTCGCCGACCCTCACGCCGACCTCCCTGGCCGGAGCGGCCGCCGTGGCGCTGCTCGGGACCGCGGCGTTCGCGTCCCTGGGCCTGTTCGTGGCCGGCGCCCTGCGCGCCGAGGCGACGCTGGCCGCCGCGAACCTGGTCTACCTGCTGCTGCTGGCCGGCGGCGCCGTGGTCTTCCCAGCCTCCTCGTACGGCGTCGCGGGACCCTGGCTGACCTGGCTGCCCTCGGGCGCGCTCGGCACCGGCATGCGGACCGTCTTCCTCGACGGCGACCTGCCCGTCGTACCCCTGCTCGTGCTCGCCGGCTGGACCGCCGTCGGCACCGCCCTGACCGCGAGGACCTTCCGGTGGGAGTGAGCCTGTCGACCCGCACGCCGTCGGTCCGCACGCCCTCGGCGTGGGCCGCCCGCTGGATCCGCCCCGCCGCGGTCTCGACGCTCGTCGTCAACGTGCTGATCGTGGTGACCGGTGGCGTGGTGCGGCTGACCGGCTCCGGCCTCGGCTGCCCGACCTGGCCGCGCTGCACCGACCAGTCCTTCGTCCCGCACCGGGCGATGGGCATCCACAGCGCGATCGAGTTCGGCAACCGGATGCTCACCTTCGTGGTCGCCGCCGTGGCGGTGGCGACCTTCGTGGTGGCGTGGCGCCACGCGCGCCCGAGCGTCACGCGGCTGGCGTTCCTCCTCGGCCTGGGGGTCCCGGCGCAGGCGGTCATCGGCGGGATCACCGTGCTCACCGACCTCAACCCGTGGATCGTGTCGTTCCACCTGTTGGTCTCGCTGGCGATGGTGGGGCTGTCCGTGGTGCTGGTCCGACGTCTGGACGAGGGCGAGGGACCGGCGCGGCTGCTCGTGCCGCCGGGGACGGCCTGGCTGGTGCGGGCGACCTTCGCGGCCGGGTGGGTGGTGCTCTACATCGGCACCGTGGTGACCGGCAGCGGTCCGCACGCCGGCGACCTCGACTCCCCGCGCAACGGGCTCGACCCGCGGGTGCTCAGCCAGCTGCACGCCGACGCGGTCTTCCTGCTGCTCGGCCTGACGATCGCGGCCGTGCTCGTGCTCCGCTCGCGCGCCGCCGTCGCCCTGCTCGCGATCGTGCTCGCCCAGGGGCTGATCGGTTTCGTGCAGTACGCCACCGACCTGCCGGTCGTGCTGGTCGCCGTCCACCTGTTCGGTGCCGCGCTCGTCTCGGCCGCCCTGACCTGGCTGCTCGTCAGCGTCCGCCGCCGCGCTGCATCGCCTCCCGCAGCCGGGTGAACTCCGCGGCGAGCGAGTCCACCGTGTAGTGCGCGTTGAGCCCGCTGGGGTTCGGCAGCACCCACACCCGGGTGTCACCGACGGTCTCGTTCTGCGGGCCGACCGCGGCCTTGGGGGCGGCGAACGCCGTGCGGTAGGCAGTGACGCCGACGACCGCGAGCCACGCGGGTCGCAGCGCCCGCACCTTCTCGCGCAGCAGCAACCCGCCCGCCCCGACCTCGGCGTCGGTCAGCTCGTCGGCGCGCGCCGACGCCCGGGGTACGACGTTCGTGATCCCCAGACGGAGAGCGAGCAGCTCGTCCTGCTCGGCGGGCAGCAGCTGGCGCGGCGTGAACCCCGAACGATGCAGGGCCGGCCAGAACCGGTTGCCCGGACGGGCGAAGTGGTGCCCGGTCCAGGCCGACACCAGTCCCGGGTTGATGCCGCTGAACAGCACGTCGAGCCCGGGCGCGACGACGTCGGGGATGAGCCGGTCGCGCGCGGACTCGAGCTCGTCGCGCGAGGGACCGCGCACCGTCAGCGGGCGATCAGCGGGTCGAGGGCGACGGCGACGAAGAGCAGCGAGAGGTACATGTTCGACCAGTGGAACAGCCGCATCGGCTTCAGTGCGACGACGTCGTCGTCGGCCGCCGTGGCGGCCCGGCGCAGCAGCAGGTGCGACTCCACCAGGAACGCCCCGCCCAGGACGACCGCGACCGACGGGTAGAACCACGTGGTCCCGGCGACCGGCCAGAGCAGCAGCGACGTGGCGACCATGACGTAGGAGTAGATGACGATCTGGCGCGCCACCTCGCGGGCGCCGGCCTTGACGGGGAGCATCGGCACGTCGGCCGCGGCGTAGTCCTCTCGGTAGCGGATCGCCAGTGCCCAGAAGTGCGGTGGCGTCCAGAAGAAGACCACCAGGAACAGCACCACCGGCGGCCAGGCCAGCTCGTTGGTGACGGCGGTCCAGCCGATCAGGGCGGGGAAGCAGCCCGCGGCGCCGCCCCACACGATGTTCTGCGTCGTGCGCCGCTTCAGGATCATCGTGTAGCCGACGACGTAGAACACGTTGGCGAGCAGTGCGAGCAGGGCCGACAGCGGGTTGACCAGCAGCCACAGCCACACCGTGGAGATGACCCCGAGGGCGAGCCCGAAGACCAGCGCCGCGCGCGTGCTGACGGCGTGGCGCGGCAGCGCACGGCGACGGGTCCGTCGCATCCGCTCGTCGATGTCGGCGTCGTAGACGCAGTTGAGGGAGTTCGCGCTGCCGGCGGACAGGGTGCCGCCCAGCACCGTGGCCACCACGAGGCCGAGGGGTGGCACACCCTGCTGGGCCAGGAACATCACCGGAACGGTCGTCAGCAGCAGCAGCTCGATGATGCGCGGCTTGGTCAGGCCGACGTAGGCCGCCAGCACGTCCTTGAGGCCGCCCTCACGTCGCGTCGGTCGACCGGTCCGCGGAGTCGCGGACACGTGCGGGTCGACGGCGGTCACAGAGAACCTCTGGGTTGGCGGTCTGGACGGTGTGGGGTGGCTCGCTGGGCGTTTTGTCAGGGTGCCCCACGGGCACCGACGAGTCTAGGGGGCGGCGGCCCGGTCTCCGGCATCGGGCGAGGGTGGGACGCCAGTGCCGTTGGTCACCCGTCCTGGGTAGGGTCAGGCGTGCCGGGTAGAGGGCCGGGTGCAGGCAGCTGTGGTCGACCGGACGATCGCCCGGCCGACACGATGGAGAGGATCGAAGGCTCGTGAGCAAGCTCGACTGGACCGACCTGGACCGACGCTCGGTGGACACCGCGCGTGCGCTGGCGATGGATGCCGTGCAGAAGGTCGGCAACGGACACCCCGGCACGGCGATGAGCCTGGCCCCCGTCGCCTACACCCTGTTCCAGAAGGCGATGCGCCACAACCCCGCCGACCCCGACTGGGCCGGACGCGACCGCTTCGTGCTCTCGGCCGGGCACAGCAGCATCACGCTCTACACGCAGCTGTTCCTCGCCGGCTTCGGCCTCGAGATCGACGACCTGAAGTCGCTGCGCACGTGGGGCAGCAAGACCCCCGGACACCCCGAGCACGGGCACACCGCCGGCGTCGAGACCACCACCGGGCCGCTGGGCCAGGGCGTCGGCAACGCCGTCGGGATGGCGATGGCGGCCCGGCGCGAGCGCGGCCTGTTCGATCCCGACGCGGCCCCGGGTGAGAGCCCCTTCGACCACCACATCTTCGCGATCGCCAGCGACGGCGACCTGGAGGAGGGGGTCAGCGGTGAGGCCTCCTCCATCGCGGGCACCCAGCAGCTGGGCAACCTCACGCTGATCTACGACGACAACGACATCTCCATCGAGGGCGACACCGACATCGCCTTCACCGAGGACGTCGCCGCCCGCTACGCCGCCTACGGCTGGGACGTGCACCGGATCGACTGGACCAACGGCGGCACCCGCTACGAGGAGGACATCCCGGCTCTGTGGGGGGCGCTCGAGGCGTCCCGCCGGACGACGGACCGGCCCTCCTTCATCGCCCTGAAGACCGTCATCGCCTGGCCCGCGCCGCACGCCCAGGGCACCGGCAAGTCGCACGGCTCGGCCCTCGGCGAGGAGGAGGTCGCGGCCACCAAGAAGATCATGGGGCTCGACCCCGAGCTGACCTTCGAGGTCAGCCCCGAGGTCCTCGCGCACACCCGCGGGGCGCTCGAGCGCGGCAAGGCCGCCCAGGCCGCCTGGCAGGAGCAGTTCGACGCGTGGGCGTCCCGCTACCGGCAGCGCAAGGAGCTCTTCGACCGGATGCGCACGCGCAGCCTGCCGTCCGGGTGGGAGAAGGCGCTTCCCTCGTTCCCCGCCGACGAGTCCGGCGTCGCGACCCGCAAGGCCTCCGGCGAGGTGCTGTCGGCGATCGCCGCCGAGCTGCCCGAGCTGTGGGGCGGGTCCGCGGACCTCGCCGAGTCCAACAACACCACCCCCAAGGGCCAGCCCTCGTTCATCCCGGCCGAGCTGTCGACCAAGGACTTCACCGGCGACCAGTACGGCCGGGTCCTGCACTTCGGCATCCGCGAGCACGGCATGGGCTCGATCATGAACGGCATCGCGCTGCACGGCGGCACCCGCGTCTACGGCGGCACGTTCCTGACGTTCTCGGACTACATGCGCGGCGCGGTCCGGCTTGCCGCCCTGATGAAGCTGCCCGTCACCTACGTCTGGACCCACGACTCCATCGGTCTGGGCGAGGACGGTCCGACCCACCAGCCCGTCGAGCACCTCACCGCCCTGCGCGCGATCCCGGGCCTCGACGTCGTACGCCCCGCCGACGGCAACGAGACCGTGGCCGCCTGGAAGGCGATCCTGGAGAACACCGGCAACCCGGCCGGTCTGATCCTGACGCGCCAGAACGTCCCGACGTTCCCCCGCGGCACGGACGGCTTCGCCGGCACCGACGAGGTGGCCCGTGGCGGCTACGTCCTGCTCGACGCCGAGGGCGGCGCCCCCGACGTCATCCTGATCGCGACGGGCTCCGAGGTGCAGCTCGCCGTCCAGGCGCGCGCCACCCTCGCCGAGAAGGGCGTGCAGGCCCGGGTCGTCTCGATGCCGTGCCGCGAGTGGTTCGACCGTCAGGACCAGTCCTACCGCGACACCGTCCTGCCGCCCATCGTCAAGGCGCGGGTGAGCGTCGAGGCCGGGATCGCGATGAGCTGGCGCGACCTGCTCGGCTCCACCGGCAGGGCCGTCTCCGTGGAGGACTACGGCGCCTCGGCCGACTACCAGACCATCTACCGCGAGTACGGCGTCACCGCCGAGGCCGTCACCCTGGCCGCCGAGGAGAGCATCAGCGACTCCCAGGGCTGAGGCCCGCCCCGACCCGACCATCCAGCACGACCATCCGGAGGAGATCCGATGACAGAACGACTCAAGGCCCTCGCCGAAGCAGGCGTGTCCATCTGGCTCGACGACCTGTCCCGCGAGCGCATCGAGACCGGCAACCTCGCCGACCTCGTCGAGAACAGCTCCGTCGTCGGCGTGACGACCAACCCGACCATCTTCGCCGGCGCCCTGGCCGACGGCGAGCGGTACGACGCCCAGGTGCGCGAGCTCGCGCAGGCCGGCGCCGACGTGGACGAGGCGATCTTCACGATCACCACGACCGACGTCCGGGACGCCTGCGACCTGCTCAAGGGTGCCTTCGAGGCCAGCAACGGCGTCGACGGCCGCGTCTCCATCGAGGTCTCCCCGGCGATGGCGCACGACGAGAAGGCCACCATCGCCGAGGCCAAGCGGCTCTGGAAGGAGGTGGACCGGGAGAACCTCTTCATCAAGATCCCGGCCACCACGGAGGGCGGCCCGGCCATCACCGACGTGCTCGGCGAGGGCATCAGCGTCAACGTCACGCTCATCTTCGGCCTGGACCGCTACGACAAGGTCATGGACGCCTACCTCGAGGGTCTCGAGAAGGCCAAGGCCAACGGCCACGACCTGTCCACGATCCACTCGGTCGCGTCGTTCTTCGTGTCCCGCGTGGACTCCGAGATCGACAAGCGCCTCGACGCGTCCGGCGACCCGCAGGCCGGCAACCTCAAGGGCCTGGCCGGCATCGCCAACGCCCGGCTGGCCTACCGCGCCTACGAGGAGAAGTTCTCCGGCGAGCGCTTCGCGGCCCTCGAGGCCGACGGCGCCCACCGGCAGCGTCCGCTGTGGGCCTCGACCGGCGTCAAGAACCCGGACTACCGCGACACGATGTACGTCACCGACCTGGTGGTGGGCAACACCGTCAACACCATGCCGGAGAAGACGATGCAGGCGTTCGCCGACCACGGCGAGGTGAACGGCGACCAGGTCACCACGAACTACGCCGAAGCACAGCAGGTCATGGACGACCTCGGTCGCCTCGGGATCGACTACGACGACGTCATCGAGGTCCTCGAGCGCGAGGGCGTCGACAAGTTCGTCACCTCGTGGGACGAGCTCGTCGAGACCGTCAAGGGTCAGCTGCAGGGCGCGGCCAGGTGACCGAGGCGCTCGAGGTCACGGCCCGGGGCGCAGCGGCGGACGCCGTACGCCGGCACGTCCCCCCGCTCGTCGCCGACGGCTTCGCGGGCCGGCTCTTCGCGCAGGACCCCACGCTGTGGGGGCCGGACGCCGAGGAGGAGTCGGCCAAGCGACTGTCGTGGGTGCGACTCCCCCGCAGCTCCCGCCCCCTCGTCGGGGAGGTGTCCGCACTGCGCAGCGAGCTGGAGGAGAACGGAGTCGACCACGTCGTCCTGTGCGGCATGGGCGGCTCCTCGCTCGCTCCGGAGGTGATCTGCGCGACGTACGGCGTCGAGCTGTCCGTCCTGGACTCCAGCCACCCGGACCAGGTCCGGGCCGCGCTGGGCGACCGGCTCGAACGCAGCGTGGTCGTGGTGTCGAGCAAGTCCGGCTCGACGGTCGAGACCGCCTCGCAGCGGGCGGCCTACCAGCAGGCCTTCGTCGACGCCGGCATCGACCCGACGCAGCGCATCGTGATCGTCACCGACCCGGGCAGCCCCCTCGACGAGGAGGCCCGCGCCGGCGGCTACCGCGTCGTCAACGCCGACCCCGACGTCGGCGGCCGCTACTCGGCGCTGACCGCGTTCGGCCTGGTGCCGAGCGGGCTCGCGGGCGCCGACATCGGTCGGCTGCTCGACGAGGCGGAGGCGGTGTCCGACCTGCTCGCGGAGGACGACGAGGCCAATCCCGGCCTCCGGCTCGGAGCGGCCTTCGCCGGCACCGATCCGCTGCGCAACAAGCTGGTGCTGGTCGACCAGGGCTCCGGCCTGCAGGGCTTCCCGGACTGGGCCGAGCAGCTCATCGCGGAGAGCACCGGCAAGCAGGGCACCGGGATCCTCCCGGTCGCGGTCGGCGACGACTCCGCGCCCGAGGTCGCGCTGCCGCCGCACGACGTCACGCTGGCCCGGCTGGTGGGCAACACCGACGACGACGAGGCCCCTGAGACGGACGCCGACGCGGCCGGGTCCGAGATCGAGGTGACCGGCCCCCTCGGAGCCCAGCTGATGCTCTGGGAGGTCGCGACCGCGACAGCGGGACACCTGCTCGGCATCAACCCGTTCGACCAGCCCGACGTGGAGAGCGCCAAGCTGGCGGCCCGCTCGATGCTCGACGGCGAGCCGGACAACACGCCGCCCGCCTTCGTGGACGGGCCGGTGGAGGTCCGCGCGCTCGGTGGCGACTGGCTCGGTGACGCGACCACGCTGGCCGAGGCGGTCTCGGCGCTGCTCGGAGAGGTCGACCGCGACCTGGGCTACGTCGCCGTGATGGCCTACCTCGACCGGATCGAGCTCGCCGACCTGGCCGAGGTGCGCAACACCCTGGCCCACCGGGTGCGGCGCCCGGTCACCTTCGGCTGGGGTCCGAGGTTCCTGCACTCGACCGGCCAGTTCCACAAGGGCGGACCGGCCGAGGGCGTCTACGTCCAGATCACCGGCACCCCGGCGCAGGACCTCCCGGTGCCCGGTCAGGACTACACGTTCGGTCGGCTGATCGACGCCCAGGCCGCAGGAGATGCCAGCGTGCTGGCCGACCACGGTCGACCGGTGCTCCGGCTGCACCTGAGCGACCAGGACGCCGGCGTGACGGCTCTGCGCGAAGCGCTGCGGTGAGCCCCGCCAAGCGGGTGGCTGCCGACGGCTCGTCGCTCAACCCGCTGCGGGACCCGCAGGACCGGCGGATGCCACGCATCGCCGGTCCCTGCGGGATGGTGCTCTTCGGGGTCACCGGCGACCTGTCCCGCAAGAAGATCATGCCGGCGATCTACGACCTGGCCAGCCGCGGACTCCTTCCGCCGGGCTTCTCGCTCGTCGGCTACGCCCGCCGCGACTGGGCCGACCAGGACTTCGCCCAGGTCGTGCACGACTCGGTCAAGGAGCATGCCCGGACGGAGTTCCGCGAGGAGGTCTGGCAGCAGCTCGCGGAGGGCTTCCGCTTCGTGCAGGGCGACTTCAGCGACGATGTCGCGTTCGACAACCTGCGGCAGACGATGCTCGACCTCGACCGGGTCCGCGGCACCGGCGGCAACCACGCGTTCTACCTGTCGATCCCGCCCAAGTTCTTCCCCGACGTGATCGGTCAGCTCAAGGAGCACGGTCTCGCCGACCCGGGGCCGGACAGCTGGCGCCGGGTGGTCGTGGAGAAGCCCTTCGGGCACGACCTGGCGTCCGCGCAGGAGCTCAACCGCACGATCCACGAGGTCTTCCCGCCCGAGTCGGTCTTCCGCATCGACCACTACCTCGGCAAGGAGACGGTGCAGAACATCTTGGCGATGCGCTTCGCGAACACGATGTTCGAGCCGGTCTGGAACGCCAACTACGTCGACCACGTGCAGATCACCATGGCCGAGGACATCGGCATCGGCGGTCGGGCCGGCTACTACGACGGCATCGGCGCCGCCCGCGACGTCATCCAGAACCACCTGCTCCAGCTGCTGGCGCTGGTCGCGATGGAGGAGCCGACCTCGTTCGACGCGCACAGCCTGCGGATCGAGAAGCAGAAGGTGCTCTCCTCCGTCGTACGCCCGCGGCGCCTGGACCTCACCACCGCGCGCGGTCAGTACGTCGAGGGCTGGGCCGGCGGGGTCAAGGTGCCCGGCTACCTCGACGAGGAGGACATCCCCTCCTCCTCCACGAGCGAGACCTACGCGGCGATCCGGCTCGACGTCGAGACCCGCCGCTGGGCGGGCGTGCCGTTCTACCTGCGGCACGGCAAGCGGCTCGGCCGGCGGGTCACCGAGGTCGCGGTGGTGTTCAAGCGCGCACCGCACCTGCCGTTCACCGAGACCTCCACCGAGGAGCTGGGCCAGAACGCCCTGGTGATCCGGGTGCAGCCCGACGAGGGCATCACGATGCGCTTCGGGTCCAAGGTGCCCGGCGGCTCGATGGAGATCCGCGACGTCAACATGGACTTCGCCTACGGCGGCTCCTTCACCGAGTCCTCCCCGGAGGCCTACGAACGGCTGATCCTCGACGTGCTGCTGGGCGACCCGCCGCTGTTCCCGCAGCACGAGGAGGTCGAGCTGTCCTGGAAGATCCTGGACCCGATCATCGACTACTGGGCCGGCCACGGGAAGCCGGACACCTACGAAGCGGGCACCTGGGGTCCGGCGTCGGCCGACAAGATGCTCGCCCGCGACGGCCGCACCTGGCGTCGACCGTGACCCGCTCCCCGGAAGGACACCTGTCGTGATCGAGCTCCTGGACACCAACGCCAGCGAGATCGCGGCCGAGTTCGTCCGCTCCCGGCGCCGGTCGGGGAGCCCGGCGATGGGGATGGTGATGACCCTGGTGATCGCCGCCGACGAGGACGGGGCCGAGGTCGCCATGACCGCGGCCCGTTCGGCGTCACGCGAGCACCCGGCCCGGATCCTGGCCGTGGTGACCGGCAAGAAGCGGGGCGCCAGTCGGGTGGACGCCACCGTCGGGATCGGCTCCGGCATGTCCGGCGAGCGAGCCGTCATCCGGCTCGAGGGCGAGGTGACCCGGCACGCCGCCTCCGTGGTGCTGCCGCTGCTGCTGCCCGACTCCCCTGTCGTCGTGTGGTGGCCCACCGGGGCCCCGGACGACCCGGCCGACGACCCGCTGGGCCGGCTCGCGCAGCGCCGCATCACCGACGCCGCGTCCGTGCCCAGCAGCAAGGCGCGGGCGATGCTCACCCAGTGCGACCACTACGCGCCGGGCAACACCGACCTGGCCTGGACCCGGATCACCGGTTGGCGGGCGCTGCTGGCCTCGGCCCTGGACCAGCAGCAGGCCGCCGTCCTCAGTGCGTCGGTGACCGCGGAGCGGATCAGTCCCAGCGCCGACCTGCTGTCCGCCTGGCTGGGTGCGCGCCTCGCCGTCGACGTCGAGCGCAGCAGCTCCCAGGGGCCCGGCATCACCCAGGTGGTGCTGAGCACTGCGCAGGGCGACATCACGATCTCCCGGTCCGACGGTCGGCTCGCGACGCTCTCGTCACCCCAGCAGCCGGACCGACCGGTGGCGCTGAAGCGTCGCGACCTCGACGAGCTGCTCGCCGAGGAGCTGCGTCGCCTCGACCCCGACGACATCTACGCCGAGACGGTGCGCCGGATGGCGCGCACCGGCATCAAGGCCGTGCCGAAGGGCACCAGCAGGAAGCCGACGAAGAAGACCGCAACCAGGACCGCACGGAAGGCGACCCGATGAGTGAGCCGGAGATCGAGACCTACCCCTCCCCCGACGCGCTCGCGGCGGCAGTGGCCGGACGACTGGTGGTGGCCCTCGCGGCCGCGCAAGGCGCCGAGCGCACCCCGCACGTCGGCCTGACCGGCGGAAGCATCGCGGAGAAGATCCACGCGTCGGTCGTGACCGCGTCGGACACCTCGGCGTCCGCGCGCGAGCACGCCGACAGCGAGTCCGACGAGTCCGACCAGCCCGCCGACACGGCGCCCGTGGACTGGTCGCGGGTGGGCTTCTGGTGGGGCGACGAGCGCTACCTGCCGGCCTCCGACCCGGAGCGCAACGCCAAGCAGGCCTGGGATGCGATGCTCTCCCGGCTCGACGTCAACCCGCGCAACGTGCACGAGGCCCCCGCCTCCGACGGGGAGCACGACGACGTGCACGCCGCCGCCGAGGCCTACGCCGAGGAGGTCCGCGAGCACGGCTCCGGCGGCTTCGAGATCCTGATGCTCGGGGTCGGTCCCGACGGGCACGTGGCGTCGCTGTTCCCCGGCTCGGCGCAGCTCGACGCCGCGGACGCGATCGCGGTCGGGGTGACCGACTCCCCCAAGCCGCCACCCGAGCGGATCACGCTGACCTTCGAGGCGCTGGCCCGCAGCCGCGAGGTCTGGTTCGTCGTGGCCGGCGAGGGCAAGGCCGAGGCGGTGGCGAAGGCGCTCGCGACCGGTGACGAGGCCGCCGACGTGCACGACATCCCGGCCGTCGGGGTGCGCGGCACCGAGGTGACGCGCTGGTTCCTGGACGAGGCAGCCGCGTCGCAGCTGCCGACGCGTCACTGACCGCGGCTCGAGCTAGAAGACGATCTCGCCGCGCTTGCGCTTGCGGCGCAGCGTCTGGATCGCCTCGTCGAGGATGTCCTCGGCCTCCTTGTCGGAGCGCCGCTCCTTCACGTAGGCCAGGTGGGTCTTGTAGGGCTCGATCTTGGTCGGCGGCGGCGGGTTCTCCGCGTCCAGGCTGGCCGGCAGACCGCAGCGTGGGCAGTCCCAGGACGCAGGGATCGTCGCCTCGACGGCGAAGGTCACCTCGGACGCGTGATGCTGGGAGCAGAAGTAGACGACGCGCTGGCGCGGCGCGGACTCCCCGCGCTCGGCCTCGCCCATCGGTCCTGCCCCGACCCGGCTGCCACGGATCGCGTTCGCTCCACCACTTGCCACGCTGCGTGCTCCTGTCAGTCCCCGTCAGATGCTGTCAGTGAAGGTGGCGTCGCGAGCGTCGCCGGTGGTGCGGGTCAGCTCGCCCCGGCCTTGAGCAACAGGCCGAGGGCGATGATGCACGCGAACCAGATCACGCCCGCGCCGATGGTGATGCGGTCGAGGTTGCGCTCGGCCACCGAGGAGCCGCCGAGTCCGCTGGACACCCCGCCCCCGAACATGTCGGAGAGCCCGCCGCCCCTTCCCTTGTGGAGGAGGACGAGCAGGATGAGCAGGAGGCTGGTCATGATGAGCAGCACGGTGAAGGTGATGACCACGGTGGGAAAGCCTAACTCACGAGTCGGGGTGCGTCGGGCGGGTGGTCAGATCACCGGCATGTCGTAGAACCGGCAGATACCGCCGAACTCGTCGGCCTGCAGGCTCGCGCCGCCGACCAGGCAGCCGTCGACGTCGGCCTTCTCCATGATGCCGGCGACGTTCGCCGCCTTGACCGAGCCGCCGTAGAGGATCCGGAGGGCGGCGCCGGTGTCCTCGCCGTGCACCTCGGAGACCCGGGCGCGGATGGCCGCGCACACCTCCTGGGCGTCGTCCGGGGTGGCGACCTCGCCCGTGCCGATCGCCCACACGGGCTCGTAGGCGACCACCAGGGCAGCGACCTGCTCGGCGCCGAGCCCGGCGAGCGAGCCGTCCACCTGGGCCAGCGTGTACTCGACGTGGCGTCCCTCCTGACGCACCTCGAGACCCTCGCCGACGCAGACGATCGGGGTCATGCCGGCCGCGATCGCCTTCCGGGCCTTGGCGTTGACGGTCTCGTCGGACTCCGCGTGGTGCTCGCGGCGCTCGGAGTGACCGACGACCACGTAGGAGCAGCCGAGCTTGGCCAGCATCGAGGCCGAGATCTCACCGGTGTAGGCGCCGGAGTCCTGGGTCGACACGTCCTGGGCGCCGTAGGTGATCTCCAGCCGGTCCCCGTCGACGAGCGTCTGCACGCTGCGCAGGTCGGTGAACGGTGGCACCACCACCACCTCGACCTTGCGGTAGTCGTGCTTCTTGTCCGCGAGGGTCCACGCGAGCTTCTGCACCAGGACGACAGCCTCCTGGTGGTTGAGGTTCATCTTCCAGTTGCCGGCCATCAGCGGGACGCGGGTGTGGTTCGCCATCAGGGTGTCCTTCGGTGTGGGTGGTCGCAGGTCAGGCGAGGACGTCGATGCCGGGGAGCTCCCGGCCCTCGAGGTACTCCAGGCTGGCGCCGCCGCCGGTCGAGATGTGGCCGAAGGCCGACTCCTCGAAGCCGAGCTGGCGTACGGCGGCCGCGGAGTCCCCACCGCCGACGACGGAGAGGCCGTCGATCTCGGTGAGGGCGCGAGCGACGGCCCGGGTGCCGCCGGCGAACGCCTCGAACTCGAAGACGCCCATCGGGCCGTTCCAGAACACGGTCCTGGCGTCGGACAGCTCGGCTGCGAACGCCTTCGCCGACGCGGGACCGATGTCGAGACCGAGCTGGTCGGCCGGGATCCGGTCGGCGGCGACCACGGTCGCCGGCGCGTCGGCCTTGAACTCCGGCGCGACGACGATGTCGCTAGGCAGCAGGATCTGCACCCCGGTCTCCTCGGCGCGCTGCAGGTAGGACCGGCAGGCGTCGAGCTGGTCCTCCTCGAGCAGGCTCTTGCCGACCTCGTGGCCCTGGGCGGCGAGGAACGTGAAGACCATCCCGCCCCCGATGAGGAGCTTGTCGGCCTTGCCGAGCAGGTTGTCGATCACGCCGAGCTTGTCGGAGACCTTGGAGCCGCCGAGCACCACCACGTAGGGCCGCTCGGGATCCGTGGTGAGCCGACGGAGCACCTCGATCTCGGCGGCGACCAGGCCGCCCATCGCGTGCGGGAGACGCTGCGCGACGTCGTACACCGAGGCCTGCTTGCGGTGCACCACGCCGAAGCCGTCGCTGACGAAGACGTCGGCGAGCGCCGCGAGCTGGTCGGCGAACGCCCCGCGCTCGGCATCGTCCTTGCTGGTCTCGCCCGCGTTGAAGCGGACGTTCTCCAGCACCGCGACCTGGCCGTCCTGCAGCGCCTCGACCGTCTGGCGGGCCGAGTCCCCGACGGTGTCGTCGGCGAAGACGACCTCGGTGCCGAGCAGCTCGCCGAGACGGGCGGCGACGGGGCGCAGGGAGTACTGCGGATCCGGCGATCCCTTCGGGCGGCCCAGGTGCGCCGCCACCACGACCCGGGCGCCCGCGTCCGCGAGCTCCCGGATCGTGGGGACGCTGGCGCGGATCCGGCCGTCGTCGCTGATCCGGTCGCCCTCGAGCGGCACGTTGAGGTCCGAGCGGACCAGCACGCGCTTGCCGCGGACGTCGCCGAGGTCGTCGAGCAGCGCCATGCTCAGAGGCTCGCGCCGACGTGGGTGATCAGGTCCGCGAGGCGGTTGGAGTAGCCCCACTCGTTGTCGTACCAGCCGACGACCTTGACCTGGTTGCCGATCACCTTGGTCAGCCCGGAGTCGAAGATGCACGAGCTGGGGTCGGTGACGATGTCGGCGGACACGATCGGGTCCTCGGTGTACTTCAAGAAGCCCTTCAGGGGACCCTCGGCCGCGGCCTTGACGATCGCGTTGACCTCCTCGGCCGTGGTCTCGCGCCCGGCCTCGAAGGTCAGGTCGGTGGCCGAGCCGGTCGGGATCGGAACGCGCAGGGCGTAGCCGTCGAGCCGGCCCTTCAGCTCCGGCATCACCAGGGCGATCGCCTTGGCCGCGCCGGTCGAGGTCGGCACGATGTTCAGCGCGGCGGCGCGGGCCCGGCGCAGGTCCTTGTGCGGGGCGTCCTGGAGGTTCTGGTCCTGCGTGTAGGCGTGGATCGTGGTCATCAGGCCCTTGACGATGCCGACCTCGTCGTGGAGGGCCTTCGCCATCGGCGCCAGGCAGTTGGTGGTGCACGACGCGTTGCTGATGATGTGGTGCGCCGAGGCGTCGTACGCCTCGTGGTTGACGCCCATCACGATCGTGATGTCCTCGTTGGAGGCCGGCGCGGAGATGATGACCTTCTTGGCGCCGCCGTCGATGTGCGCCTTGGCCTTGGTGGCGTCGGTGAAGAAGCCGGTCGACTCCACGACCACGTCGACGCCCAGGTCGCCCCAGGGCAGCGCGGCCGGGTCCTTCTCGGCCAGGATCTTCAGGGTCTTGTCGCCGATCTGGATGCCTCCGTCGACGACGGAGACCTCGGCGGGGAAGCGGCCCAGGATGGAGTCGTACTTGAGCAGGTGCGCCATCGTCTTGAGGTCACCCAGGTCGTTGGCGGCGACGATCTCGATGTCGGCACCGCCCGACTCGTTGAGTGCCTGGACGGCACGGAAGAAGTTGCGGCCGATCCGGCCGAATCCATTGATGCCCACGCGAACGGTCACGGGAAATTCGTCTCCTCGGTGAAGGGTGGATCGAAGTCAGGGGTGGAGGTGCGACGGGGGTGGTCGCCGGCACCGGCCACGACCCTACCGGGTGCGCGGGGCACCCCCGCACGATCCGTCCGGGGTACGGCCGAGTAACAAACGCCGCCTTGCCGACGGCGCGGCAGCACGGCTGCGGAGCGGCCGGGAGGACGGCTCAGCCCTGGTCGGCGAGCATCTCCGGGGTCAGCGTGGACTCGGTGTCGGGGATGTCGAGGTCCTGGGCGCGCTTGTCGGCCATCGCCAGCAGCCGCCGGATCCGGCCCGCGATCGCGTCCTTGGTCAGCGGCGGGACGTGCAGCTGGCCGAGCTCCTCGAGCGAGGCCTGCTTGTGCTCCAGACGCAGGTCGCCGGCCATCTTGAGGTGGTCGGGCACCTCGTCGGCGAGGATCTCCAGGGCCCGCTCCACCCGCGCGCCGGCAGCCACGGCCGCCCGGGCCGAGCGGCGCAGGTTGGCGTCGTCGAAGTTCGCGAGGCGGTTGGCGGTGGCCCGGACCTCCCGGCGCATCCGGCGCTCCTCCCAGGCCATCAGCGACTCGTGGGCGCCGAGCCGGGTGAGCAGCTCGCCGATGGCGTCGCCGTCGCGGATCACGACCCGGTCCACGCCGCGGACCTCGCGTGCCTTGGCCGCGATGCCGAGCCGACGGGCGGCGCCGACCAGGGCCAGGGCGGCCTCGGGACCCGGGCAGGTCACCTCCAGGGCGGAGGACCGGCCCGGCTCGGTCAGCGAGCCGTGGGCCAGGAAGGCCCCCCGCCACGCGGCGACGGCGTCGCAGCCGGCGCCGGACACCACCTGGGGCGGCAGCCCGCGCACCGGGCGGCCACGGCCGTCGAGCAGACCGGTCTGGCGTGCCAGCGCCTCACCGTCGCGCACCACCCGGACGACGTAGCGGCTGCCCTTGCGGATGCCGTTGGCGGAGACCATCACCACGTCGGAGGGGTGGCCGTAGACCTCGGCGATGTCGCGACGCAGCCGGCGCGCGGCCGCTCCGGTGTCCAGCTCGGCCTCGACGACGATGCGGCCGCTCACGATGTGCAGCCCGCCGGCGAAGCGGAGCATCGAGGACACCTCGGACTTGCGGCAACAGGTCTTGGTCACCTGCGTGCCGGCCAGCTCTGCCTTCACCTGTGCCGTCATCGCCATGCGCCCGATCCTGCCACGTCGTCCACCATCCCCGAAGTCCGGATCCCCGGACCAGCGGCCACCCTATGCCTCGCCGAGAACCCCCGCATAGGCAATCGCGAGCTTCACCGGATCGTGCCGCGGCGATCCGTCGGCGTGGGCGACGTCGGCCATGACGAGGCGGGCGCCGAGCGCCTGCGAGGCGGCGCGCAGCTCCCCCTCGTCCCCCACCGACCGGTGGTCGGCCAGCACCACGTCGACCCGCAGGTCGGGGGCGTGCGCCGCGAGCACCTCGAGGTGGTTCTCGCTGGAGAACCCCTCGGTCTCACCGGCCTGCGGGGCGAGGTTGACCGTGACGACCTTGCGGGCCGGCGACCGGACCAGAGCCTCGCGCAGCCCCGGCACCAGCAGGTGCGGGATCACGCTGGTGAACCAGGAGCCGGGGCCGATCACCACCCAGTCGGCGGACGCGACCGCGGCCAGCACCTCCGGGCAGGCCGGGGGGTCCTCCGGCTCCAGGCGTACGGCGTCCACCTGGCCGTGCGTGGAGGCGACCTCCACCTGTCCGCGCACCAGGGTGGTCGTGGTGGGAGCGGCCGGGTCGAGACCGCGCACGTCGGCCACGATGTCGATCGGGGTCAGCGCCATCGGCAGCACCCGGCCGTGGGCGCCGAGCAGCCGGGCCACCCAGTCGAGGCCGCCGACGTGGTCGCCGAGCAGCTCCCACAGGGTCACGATCAGCAGGTTGCCGACCGCGTGCTTGTCCATCTCGCCGTCACTGTCGAACCGGTGCTGGAGCACGCTCGCCCAGGTGCGGCCCCAGTCGTCGTCGCCGCAGAGTGCCGCGAGTGCCTGGCGCAGGTCGCCCGGCGGCAGCACGCCGAACTCCCGGCGCAGCCGTCCGGAGGAGCCGCCGTTGTCGGCGACGGTGACCACGGCGGTGAGGTCCCTGACCACGTGCCGCAGCGCGGAGAGGGAGGCGGACAGCCCGTGCCCTCCGCCCAGGGCGACGACCCGCTGGTCGAGCTGCGGCAGCTGCGGAGCGAGCACCGGCTCACTCCCGGCCGAGGTCACGGTGCACCGGACGTGCGTCGATGCCGGCCTCGGACAGCCGGGCGGCGATCTCCTCGGTCATCGCGACGCTGCGGTGCTTGCCTCCCGTGCAGCCGATCGCGATCGTCATGAAGCGCTTGCCCTCGCGCAGGTAGCCGGCCGAGACGGTCGCGAGCAGGGGGAGGTACTGCGACAGGAACTCCTGGGCAGCGGGGCGCTGCTTGACGTAGGCGGCCACCGACTGGTCCCGACCGGACAGCGGACGCAGCTCGGGCACCCAGTGCGGGTTGGGAAGGAAGCGCATGTCGGCGACCAGGTCGGCGTCGGGCGGGATGCCGTACTTGAAGCCGAAGCTCACCACCGTGGCCTTGAGCGCCGTCGTCGAGGCGGTGCCGAACGCACCGGCGACCTTGTCCGTCAGCTGGTGCACGTTGAGCGCGCTGGTGTCGATGACCAGGTCGGCGTCGGCTCGCAGGTCGGCCAGGACGGTGCGCTCGCGGCGCAGGCCGTCGAGCAGCCGGCCGCCCTCCTGGAGCGGGTGGGGTCGCCGCGCGGCCTCCTGCCGACGCACGAGCACGTCGTCGTTGGCCTCCAGGAACAGCAGCGTGGTGCGCCGGCCGGTGGCGCGGTGCGCGAGCACCTCCTGGAGCCCGGTGAAGAAGGAGCCGGACCGCACGTCGACCACCACGGCGACCGGCTGACGGGTGCCCCGGGAGTCGTCGACGAGCCGGATCACCTCCGGCACCAGCTGGGGCGGCAGGTTGTCGACGACGAAGAACCCGAGGTCCTCGAGCTCCTTGGCCGCCGTGCTGCGCCCGGCACCGGTCATGCCGGTCACGACCACGACCTCGCCGCTGTGGGTCTCGCCGGCCACGGGGACCGCGGCGTCCTCGAACGAGGGGTTGGCCTCCGTCATCTGCTCACTCCTGGATCTCGCCCGTCGCGGTGTTGACGCCGACCGCCGTCCGCGTCGAGCCGTCGGCCAGGGCGGCGGCGATCGCCTCCGCCGTCCTGGTGCCGATCCCCGGCACCTCGGCGATCTCCTCCACTGTGGCAGCCCGCAGCTTCTTCAGGGAGCCGAAACGCTTGAGCAGGCTGCGACGGCGCACCTCCCCCAGGCCCGGCACGTCGTCCAGCAGGCTCTCCACCATGCTCTTGGACCGCCGGGAGCGGTGATGGGTGATCGCGAAGCGGTGGGCCTCGTCGCGGATGCGCTGCAGGAGGTAGAGACCCTCGCTGGTGCGGGGCAGGATGACCGGGTCCTCCTGCGAGGGCAGCCACACCTCCTCGAGCCGCTTGGCCAGGCCCACCACCGGGACGTCGTCGATGCCGAGCTCGTCGAGCGCCCGCTGCGCCGCGGCCACCTGCGGTGGGCCGCCGTCGACGACGACCAGACCGGGGACGTAGGCGAACTTCTTGGGTCGCCCGGTGTCGGGGTCGATCAGCATCGGCCCCTCGGGGGCGGTGTCGTCGGGACCGGGCTGGGCGTCACCGGTGACGTCGCCGGAGTCCATCCGCTCGTCGAGCATCCGGCGGAACCGGCGCGTGATCACCTCGTGCATCGAGGCGACGTCGTTCTGGCCGTCGACGGTGCGGACCACGAAGCGGCGGTACTCGCTCTTGCGTGCCAGGCCGTCCTCGAACACCACCATCGACCCGACGACCTCGGTGCCCTGGAGGTTGGAGATGTCGTAGCACTCGATGCGCAGGGGCACCGACGGCAGCGCCAGCGCCTGCTGGATCTCCTCCAGGGCACGGTTGCGCATCGTCAGGTCGCTGGCCCGCTTGGTCTTGTGCAGCCCGAGCGCCTGCAGCGCGTTGCGCGCCACGGTCTCCTGCAGGGCCTTCTTGTCGCCGCGCTGCGGCACCTTGAGGGCCACCCGGGCGCCACGCAGGTCGCTGAGCCACTGCTCGAGGGCCGGGGTGTCGTCGGGAAGCGCGGGCACGAGCACCTCGCGCGGGATCGCGTCGCCGGCCTCCCCGTCGTACAGCTGGAGCAGGAAGCGCTCCACCAGCCCGCCCGTGTCGGAGTCGTCGGCCTTGTCCGCCACCCAGCCGCGCTGACCGCGGATCCGCCCGCCGCGCACGTAGAAGATCTGCACGGCGACCTCGAGGGGGTCCTCGGAGAAGGCGACGACGTCGGCGTCCGTGCCGTCGCCGAGCACCACGGCCTGCTTCTCCAGCGCGCGGTTGAGCGCTCCGAGGTCGTCGCGCAGCCGCGCGGCCCGCTCGTAGTCCTGGTCGGCGGAGGCGGCGTACATCTGCTTCTCGACGCGCTTGACGAACGCGTTGGTGTTGCCGGCCATGAAGTCGCAGAAGTCGTCCACGATCGCGCGGTGCTCCTCGGCGGACACCCGACCCACGCACGGGGCCGAGCACTTGCCGATGTAGCCCAGCAGGCAGGGACGGCCGATCTGGGCCGAGCGCTTGAAGACGCCGTTGGAGCAGGACCGCATCGGGAACACCCGCAGCAGGAGGTCGACGGTCTCGCGGATCGCCCAGGCGTGGGAGTAGGGCCCGAAGTAGCGGGTGCCGCGCTTCTTGGCCCCACGCCCGACCATCACCCGGGGGAACTCCTCCCCCGTGGTCACCGCCAGCCAGGGGTAGGACTTGTCGTCGCGGTACTTCACGTTGAAGCGCGGGTCGAACTCCTTGATCCAGGAGTACTCCAGCTGGAGCGCCTCGACCTCGGTGTTCACGACCGTCCACTCGACGCTCGCGGCGGTCGTCACCATGGTGGCGGTGCGCGGGTGCAGGTTGACGATGTCCTGGAAGTAGGACGTCAGGCGAGCCCGGAGGTTCTTCGCCTTGCCGACGTAGACCACCCGGCGGTGCTCGTCGCGGAAGCGGTAGACGCCCGGCGAGGTCGGGATCGACCCCGGGGAGGGACGGTACGTCGACGGGTCGGCCACGCCGGCAACCCTACGGCGGACCTCCGACGAGCCGTTGCGGCACTCGGCCATCCTGGGCTCACCCGGGGCTGGTGGTGGGCCCGGCCCTCAGCTCACGGTGATCTGGTCGCCCTCGACAGAGACCTGCTTGGCGGCCAGCGCCGCTCTGGCCGGGCCCGAGACCGGGGAGCCGTCCTCGATCGAGAAGTGGCTGTTGTGGCACTGGCAGACGATCTGCTCGTCCTCGACGCTGCTGACCGTGCACCCCTGGTGCGTGCAGACCGCGGTGAACGCCTTGAAGGTGCCCTCGGTCGGCTGGGTGACGACCACCTGGCTGTCGGCGAGGATCGCGCCGCCTCCGACCGGGACGTCGGCGACGGCCACCGTGGTCGGCCCGGTGGGGCTGGCGTCCGCGCTGCCCGCGCCGGCCGCGCCGCCCCCGTCACCACCGCCGCAGGCGGCCAGCAGCGGCGCCGCGACTCCGGCGACGCCCGCGCCGCGGAGCATCGACCGCCGTGACACGCCCGCGGGCCGCGGGCAGCCGACGCACCCGCTCGTCGTCCCGTGCTCGCCCATGGTCTGCTCCTCCACGCCGATCGTTGACTCGTCACCCTAGCCAGCAGGTGGCCGAGGGCCTGAGAGCGCGCTGTGGATCGGGCGGTGCATCAGGGTGGGTCAGGCGGACCGGCGCCCGGGCTTCCGGGCCTCCGCCGTCCTCTTGCCCGCCGTCTTCCTGGTCGCCGTCTTCCTGGCCGCTGGCTTCGCCGTCGCCGCCTTCGTCGTCGCCGCCTTCTTGGTGGCCGACCGGCGCACCGGCTTCGGCTGGCGGGCCGGGTTGTCGGCCAGCAACGGCTTGAGGTACTCGCCGGTGAAGCTGTCGGGGTGGGCCGCTACCTCCTCGGGGGTGCCCTCGGCCACGACCAGCCCGCCCCGCTTGCCGCCCTCGGGACCCATGTCGATCAGCCAGTCGGCGGTCTTGATCACGTCGAGGTTGTGCTCGATGACCAGCACGGTGTTGCCCTGGTCGACGAGCCGCCCCAGCACCAGCAGCAGCTTGCGGATGTCCTCGAAGTGCAGACCGGTGGTCGGCTCGTCGAGGACGTAGACGGTGCGCCCGGTCGACCGCTTCTGCAGCTCGGCCGAGAGCTTGACCCGCTGAGCCTCACCGCCGGACAGCGTCGGTGCGGGCTGCCCGAGACGGACGTAGCCGAGGCCGACGTCGACCAGGGTGCGCATGTAGCGGCTGATGGCCGGGATGGCGGCGAAGAAGTCGACCGCCTCCTCGATCGGCATGTCGAGGACCTCGGCGATCGTCTTGCCCTTGTAGTGCACCTCGAGCGTCTCGCGGTTGTAGCGGGCGCCGTGGCAGACCTCGCACGGGACGTAGACGTCGGGCAGGAAGTTCATCTCGATCTTGATCGTGCCGTCACCCGAGCACGCCTCGCAGCGTCCGCCCTTGACGTTGAAGGAGAAGCGTCCCTGCTGGTAGCCACGCACCTTCGCCTCGGCCGTCGACGCGAACAGCGCCCGGATCCGGTCGAAGACGCCGGTGTAGGTCGCCGGGTTGGAGCGCGGCGTACGCCCGATCGGGGACTGGTCGACGTGGATCACCTTGTCGACCTCGTCCAGCCCGTCGATGCGCCGGTGACGCCCCGGGACGGTGCGGGCGTTGTAGATCTGCTTGGCCAGCGAGGTGTAGAGGATGTCGTTGACCAGGGTGGACTTGCCGGAGCCGGACACCCCCGTGATCGCCACGAAGAGGCCGAGCGGGAAGCGCACGTCGATGTCGCGGAGGTTGTGCTCCTTGGCTCCGCGGACGACCAGCTCGCGGCCCGGGGTGCGCGGCCGGCGGACCTCGGGGACCGGGATCTTCTTGCGGCCGGAGAGGTACATGCCGGTCGCGGAGTCGTGGTGGTCGAGCAGCTCCTGCACCGGGCCGGAGACGACGACCTGGCCTCCGTGCTCCCCTGCTCCGGGGCCGATGTCGACGACCCAGTCGGCGACCCGGATGGTGTCCTCGTCGTGCTCGACGACGATCAGGGTGTTGCCGAGGTCCTTGAGCCGGACCAGGGTCTCGATCAACCGGTGGTTGTCGCGCTGGTGGAGCCCGATCGAGGGCTCGTCGAGGACGTAGAGCACGCCGACCAGGCCGGCGCCGATCTGGGTGGCGAGCCGGATCCGCTGTGCCTCGCCTCCGGACAGGGAGCCCGAGGGCCGGTCGAGCGAGAGGTAGTCGAGACCGACGTCGAGCAGGAAGTTCAGGCGCTCCTGGATCTCCTTGAGGACGCGCTCGGCGATCTGCTTCTCGCGAGCAGACAGCTCCAGGGTCGCCAGGAAGTCGGCGGTCTCGTTGATCGCCATGCGGCAGACCTCGGCGATGCTCTTGCCGCCCAGCGTCACCGCCATCGACACCGGCTTGAGCCGGCTGCCCTCGCACGCGGGACACGGCACCTGGCGCATGAAGCCCTCGAAGCGCTCCCGGCTGGTGTCGGACTCGGCCTCCCGGTGCCGCCGCTCGATGTAGGGGCGGACCCCCTCGAAGGCGGTGTAGTAGGAGCGCTCGCGACCGTAGCGGTTGCGGTGCCGCACGTGCACCTTGGTGGAGTGCCCGTCGAGGATCGACTTGCGGGCCTTGGCCGGCAGGTCCTCCCACGGCGTGTTGAGGTCGAACCCGAGCTCGTCGCCGAGTGCGCCGAGGATCCGGGTGAAGAAGTCGGCCACGTGCGCGCCGGACCACGGGCCGATGACTCCCTCGCCCAACGTCTGCGACGGGTCGCTGACGACCAGCTCGGGGTCGACCTCCATGCGGGTGCCGATGCCGTGGCAGGCGGGGCACGCACCGAACGGCGAGTTGAACGAGAACGACCGCGGCTCGAGGTCGTCGGTCTCGATCGGGTGCTCGTTGGGGCAGGCCATCTTCTCGGAGAACTTCAGCTCCCGGTCGGCGTCCTTCTCGCCCCGGTCGACGAAGTCGAAGACCACGAGCCCGGACGCGAGGCCCAGCGCGGTCTCGACCGAGTCGGTCAGCCGCCGCTTCGAGGACGCCTTGACCGAGAGCCGGTCGATGACGACCTCGATGGTGTGCTTCTTCTGCTTGTCGAGCCTGGGGCCCTCGGTCAGGATCGTGTCGAGCTGGTGGGTCTCACCGTTGACGCGGGCGCGGGAGAAGCCCTGGGTCTGGAGCTGGCGGAACAGCTCGAGGTACTCCCCCTTGCGGCCGCGGATCACCGGGGCGAGCACCTGGAAGCGGGCGCCCTCCTCGAGGGCGAGGATCCGGTCGACGATCTGCTGCGGGGTCTGCCGGGAGATCGGCGCACCGCAGGTCGGGCAGTGCGGCCGCCCCGCGCGTGCGTAGAGCAGCCGTAGGTAGTCGTAGACCTCGGTGATCGTGCCGACGGTCGAACGGGGGTTCTTCGACGTCGACTTCTGGTCGATCGACACCGCCGGCGACAGGCCCTCGATGAAGTCCACGTCGGGCTTGTCCATCTGGCCCAGGAACTGCCGGGCGTAGGCCGACAGCGACTCGACGTACCGACGCTGGCCCTCGGCGAAGATGGTGTCGAACGCCAGGCTCGACTTGCCCGACCCGGACAGCCCGGTGAAGACGATCAGGGAGTCCCGGGGGAGCTCGAGGGAGACGTCCTTGAGGTTGTGCTCGCGGGCACCCCTGATGACGAGCTGGTCAGCCACAGAACTTCCTTGCCACTCGGCGCGTTCGAACAAACGTTCGCCATGATAGCCGGACCGGACAAGGCAGGGAGGACCGGCTGACCGGCTCGGCAGACACGTCCTTCCCCTGCCCGGAAACCAGCGATCCACACGGCAACCTGGCAGGGTGGTCGCTCGGACGCGGCGGAGGACGCGGGCTGACCTGCTCCGCGGGCACCCTCCCCCAGCTCGGAAGGCAGCGACGATGAGCTCCAGCGGCTACACAGGCACGGTCTCCCCCGGCGGCACGCCCGACGTGCGCGAGCTCCCGGGGCTGATGATCACCAAGCTGTCGGTCAGCGAGATGGCCAACAACGTCTACCTGCTGCGCTGCCGGCAGACCGACGAGCAGCTGCTGATCGACGCCGCCGACGACGCGACCCGGATCCTGCAGGTCGTGGGGCGCGACGGCCTCTCCACCGTCGTCACGACGCACCAGCACTGGGACCACCACCGCGCCCTCCCCCAGGTCGTCGAGGCGACCGGTGCGACCACCGTGGCCGGCACCGAGGACGCCGACGAGCTGCCGGTGCCCGTCGACGTCCGGGTCGGCGACGGCGACACCGTGCGGTTCGGCGCGGTCACGCTCGAGGTGATCCACCTGGTCGGCCACACGCCGGGCTCGATCGCGCTGCTGTACGACGACCCGGACGGCTCACCGCACCTGTTCACCGGCGACTGCCTGTTCCCGGGCGGGGTCGGCAAGACGTGGTCCGCCGACGACTTCGCCTCCCTGCTCCGGGACGTGTCGGACAAGGTGTTCGACCGGTTGCCCGACGAGACGTGGTTCTACCCCGGCCACGGCGCGGACGGCGTGCTCGGGACCGAGCGCCCGCACCTCGCGGAGTGGCGCGAGCGCGGCTGGTAGACGGCTCGTCCGAACGGTCCGAATCAGACGATTCGGCGGACGATCGTCACTTCCGTCCCTTACGTTGCACCTCATGGGCAAGATCGTTGTGACGAGTGTGCTGGCGCTGGTCTTCGGGTTCCTCGGAGCCGCCACCGCGACGACGGTGTTCCCAGCGGCGTTCCAGGGCGAGCAGGGCGAGACCGGGCTGGCCGGCGCGCCGGGCAAGGACGGCGCCGACGGCGAGGACGGAGCGGTCGGACCGACCGGTCCCCCCGGCAAGCCCGGGAAGCCCGGCAAAGCGGGCCGCGCCGCCAAGGCGGCCGAGGCGAAGCCGCTCAACATCGGCACCACCGGCTGCATCGGGAGGTCGGTCAGGGTGATCACCGAGGTCTCGATCACGCCCGACCAGAAGCTGAAGCTGACGCGGGAGAACGTCTGCGTCGTGCCCTAGGCACCGACTCGTTAGGCTCGTGCGGTGATCGAGTTGCGCACCCCTGCCGAGATCGAGCAGATGAGACCCGCTGGTCGCTTCGTCGCCGAGGTGCTGACGCGTCTCGCGGAGGCAGCCGACGTGGGGGTGAACCTGCTCGAGCTCGATGAGCTCGCGCACCGGATGATCCGGGACCGCGGGGCGGAGTCCTGCTACATCGACTACCACCCGTCGTTCGGCGCGATGCCCTTCGGCAAGGTGCTCTGCACGTCGGTGAACGACGCGGTGCTGCACGGGCTCCCCCACGACTACGTGCTCGCCGACGGCGATCTGCTCAGCCTCGACTTCGCCGCGTCCGTGGACGGCTGGGTGTCGGACTCCGCGATCTCGCTGGTCGTCGGCACGCCCTCCGCGCAGGACCTCGCCCTCATCGACACCGCCACCCGTGCTCTCGACGCCGGGATCGCCGCGGCCCAGGCTGGCTCCCGCATCGGCGACATCTCCGCCGCGATCGCCGCGGTCGCCCACGCCGAGGGCCTGTCGATCAACACCGACTTCGGCGGCCACGGCGTCGGACGCACCATGCACGGAGACCCGCACGTGGCCAACAACGGCCGCGCCGGCCGTGGCTACCCGCTGAAGCCCGGGCTGGTCATCGCCATCGAGCCGTGGTTCCTGCAGACCACCGACGTGCTCTACACCGACCGCGACGGCTGGACCCTGCGCAGCGGCGACGGCTCGCGCGGCGCCCACATGGAGCACACGATCGCGATCACCCCGGACGGTCCGCTCGTGCTGACCGCCCGCGACTGACGACCCGCCCGTCTGCGATCCTCCTGCGATGACGGACGCCGACTCACCGCTCGTGCGCCACGAGCACCTCCTCCCCGACGACGGCTGGGAGGACGCACACCGTGGCGGCGCGACCTGGCGCACCTTCTTCAGCCGGGACGTCACACCCACGACCGCGCTGTCGACCGGCATCTCCAGCGTGCCGCCCGGGGCCGAGCTCGCGCGTCACCGTCACGAGACCGTCGAGAGCTACTACCTCGTCCAAGGGGTCGGGATGCTCACCCTGGGTGACGCCGAGCACGAGGTCCGCGCCGGGTCGGCGGTCCACATCCCGTCGCTGACGGTCCACGGACTCCGCAACACCGGGAGCGACGTGCTGCGCTTCTTCTACGTGTTCGCCGCCGACCGCTTCAGCGACGTCGTCTACGACTTCCTTCCGGCCGACTGAGGCTCCCGTGCAGACCTTCCTGCCCTACGCCGACTTCGAGCGCTCGGCGCGCGCCCTGGACCACAAGCGGCTCGGCAAGCAGCGCGTGGAGACGATCCAGCTGGTGCGCGCGCTGACCAGACCCGGCTACGGCTGGGCGAACCACCCAGCCACCCTCATGTGGAAGGGCTACGAGGAGGCGCTGGGACGCTACGGCTTCACCTGCTGCGAGGTGTGGGTCGAGCTCGGCTTCGGCGACACCTGTGCGCTCACCATCGCCACCGACCTCCGGGCCGCAGGGGTCGAGACCGTGCGCACGCAGGAGGAGCTGGCGGCGGCGGGGAGGCTGCCGCCCTGGCTGGGCGAAGAGGCCGTGCATCGCAGCCACCGGTCAGCGCTCGTGCGCAAGGACGAGCAGCACTACGGGCCGCTCTTCCCGGAGGTGCCCCACGACCTCCCCTACGTGTGGCCGGTGCGGTCCGAGGCGGTGCTCGAGGCCGAGCGGCGCAGAGCCGCCCACCAGGTACGACGCCAGGAGCGCGCGCTCGAGAAGGCGCGCCTCGAGGCCGAGCGGCTGCACCGTGCCCGCAGTCGCGCCGCCAAGAAGGCGTGGCAGACGCGACGGCGCAACGCCGCGGGGTAGCCGCAAGAAGACCGCCGCGAAAGTTCCGGGGTCCGTCACTCATCCCCGGACGTGGTTCGGGTACGACACCGCATGGCCTTCCTCGACACCGCGGCTCGCGCCGCCTCATCGGCCGGTGGACAGATCCTGCGCGCCGCCACCGGCGTCACCACCGCACGCCCGGCGGCCAAGCCGCTGCACCCTCGGGGTCACGTCGTGACCGGCACCCTGCGCCGATCCGGGAGCGCTGAACGGAGCGGGTCGGCCTGGCTGGACGAGACCGGTGAGGACCCGGTGCTCGTCCGGCAGTCCCGCTCCCTCGGACTGCCCGCTCCCCTGCCCGACGTGTTCGGCCTCGCCCTCCGGGTGCCGGTCGCCGCCGACCGCTCCGGCGACCTGTTGTTCGCCACCACCGGGCTCGGGCGGCTGACCCGCTTCACGTTCACGGTCGGGCGGTCTGCGTACACCCGACCCATGACCACGCTGCTGCCCTACGCGACACCGTCCGGTCCGGTGCTCCTGTCCGCACAGTTCCGCGACGAACGTGTGCTCGACCTGGCGTGGGCCGTCGGCTCGGGCACCTGGCACCGGTTCGCCGAGCTGCTGCTCGACGACGATCCGGCCTCCGAGCCCGACGCGTCCCTGTCGTTCGATCCGGTGCGCAACCCGTTGCCGGGTCTGGAGCCCTACGAGTGGGTACGGCGCCTGCGCGAGCCCGCCTACTCCGCCGCCCGACGGTCCCGCGACGCATGAGCCGTCCGATGCGCATCGTCATCACCGGCGCCAGCGGCAACGTCGGCACCGCACTCCTGCGACGCCTCAGCACCCTCGGGCACGACCTCGTCGGCGTCGTACGGCGCCGTCCTGCGGATGTCGAGCCCTACGACGCCGTGCAGTGGTGGACGACCGACCTGTCGCGCGACGACGACCCCGAAGCGCTGCGCGCGTGCTTCTCCGGCGCCGACGCCGTCGTGCACCTGGCCTGGGGGTTCCAGCCGACCCACCGCGAGGACTACCTGGCCGCGCTCGGGGTCGGCGGCACCCGACGCGTCCTGGACGCGGTCGCAGCGGCCGGGGTGCCCCACCTCGTGCACATGTCGTCGGTCGGCGCCTACTCGCCCAAGCGCGACGACGACCCCGTCGACGAGACGTGGCCGACGCAGGGTGTGCCGAGCTCGATGTACAGCCGTCACAAGGCTGCTGCCGAGCGACTCCTCGACGAGTGGGAGCGCGACGCCACCGGTGCGGTCGTGACCCGGATCCGGCCGGGCATCGTGGGACAGCGCGCCGCCGGCAGCGCCCTGCTGCGCTACGCCCTGCCGGCCGTGCTGCCCGCCTCGTTGCTCGGCCACCTGCCGGCGCTCCCCCTGGACCGACGCCTGGTCCTCCCGATGGTGCACGCGGACGACGTCGCCGACGCCTTGGCCCGGGTCCTGGAGGCGCGTGCCCCGGGGGCCTTCAACCTCGCGGCGCCACCGGCACTCACCGCCGCCGACATCGCCGAGGTCCTCGGCGCCCGGCTGGTGCACGTCCCGGCAGCGGCCGTGCGCGCAGCCGTCGCGGCCAGCTGGCACGCCCGGCTGCAACAGCTCGACGCCGGTTGGGTCGACCTGGGCTACGCCGTCCCCTTGATGGACACGTCGCGTGCCGCCACCGAGCTGGGGTGGACGGCGAGCAGAGACGCGCGCTCGGTGCTCGCGGAGACGGTCGAGGGGATGCGGGAGGCTGCGTCGGGCCGCTCCCCGGTGCTGCGACCCCGCAGCGTGCCCGGTGCGCTCCGGCAGTTCGTCAGCCGGGGACCGGTCAGCAGCCGCCGGCGACCATGAGGCGCCGACCCGCCGGCCTGCGACCTCGCAGGGGAGGGACGCGGACGTGGTCCGGGCGGTGACGGAGGCGACGCTCGGGGGCTGGCTGATCAAGGCAGACCCGCGGGTCAACAGCGAGCTCCTCGAACCCCGGGACGGTCGCGAGCCCACGATCACCTCGCGCTGCGTGACACCCGGCTACCGGGCGGACCTGATGCGGGCCGGCGACCGGGTGGTGCTGTGGGTCTCCGGCGCCGGACGGGGCCTGCGGGGGCTCGGCCACGTGACCGGGTCCGTGGCCCGGACCGGCACCGAGCTGGCGGTGCCCGTGGACATCTCGCTCCTGCGCACCCCGCTCACGGATGCCGACCTCCGGGCCGCCGGCATCGACGACCTCGAGGTGCAACGGATGCCGGCCGGTCCCAACCCGTCCTGGATCTCGCGCGAGCAGTGGAGCCGGATTGCCGCACTGCTCGACGCGTGGCCGGACCCGTAGGCCCGGCTCTCCGGGTATCGTCACCCAGCGTGAGATCACATCCCTCCTACGACCAGCTCGCCGACCTCCCGGCGTACGTCGAGCAGCCCGTCCCGATCGCCTTCGAGGACGTCAACGGCCACCTCAACGTCCGGCACTACACCGGCATCGCCAGCGAGGGTCTCGACGAGTCCCTGGTGGCGCTGGGGATCCCGCAGAACTGGCCGGCCGCCGGTCACGCCGTCTTCTCGGCCGAGCACCACCTGACGTACCTCGCCGAGCTGCGCACCGGGGACCGGCTCTCGGCGCGGGTGCGGCTGCTCGGTCGTGCGGAACGGTCCGCCCACGCCCTGGTCTACCTGCTCGACGACTCGCACCGACGGCTGAGCTTCGTCATGGAGGAGGTCTTCCTGCACATCGACATGGAGACCCGGCAGACCGCACCCTGGCCCACCGAGGTCGCCGCGGCCCTCGATGAGCGCGTGGCCACGGACGCCCGGATGCCGTGGGAGCCTGACGTGTCCGGCTCGATGCAGCTGCGCTGACGCACGGCTCGCGGCGCGCCCGCACTACGCTCCGGACATGCCTCCGACTCCGGACTCCACCCGGCTCGCCGTCCTCATCGACGGTGACAACACGACGCCCACCATCATCGAGGCGCTGCTCGCCGAGATCGCGAAGTACGGCAGCGCCACCGTGAAGCGGGCGTACGGCGACTGGACGACGCCGAACCTGCGCGGGTGGAAGGAGGCGATCAACGCGCACGCGATCCAGCCGATGCAGCAGTTCGCCTACACCACGGGCAAGAACGCCACCGACAGCGCGATGATCATCGACGCGATGGACCTGCTCTACACCGGCGACCTCGACGGCTTCTGCCTGGTCACCTCGGACAGCGACTTCACCAAGCTGGCGTCCCGCCTGCGGGAGTCGGGCAAGACGGTCTACGGGTTCGGCGAGCCCCGCACCCCGCAGTCGCTCGTCGCCGCGTGCGACAAGTTCGTCTACCTCGACGTGCTGCGGCGCACGGACAAGCCCAAGGAGCCCAGCGACGAGGACGCCGCACCGACCGCCCCGACCCGCAAGACCAGCAGCGAGCTGCGTCAGGACGCCAAGCTGGTCCGCTGGATGCGCGAGGGCATCGACGCGGGATCCGACGACGACGGCTGGGCCAACCTGGGGGGCGTGGGCTCCTACGTCGCGAAGCAGGCGCCGGCGTTCGACTCCCGCAACTGGGGCTACGCCAAGCTGGTCGACCTCGTGGCGGCGATCGACCTGTTCGAGGTGAACCGGTCCTCCGGGCAGGGCGTCCGGGTGCGGGAGAAGCCCAAGGGCGCGGCCGCGAAGAAGGCCGCCAAGAAGAAGACCGCCAACGGCGGCTGACCGTGGCGTTGACCCGACGTGGCGAGCGCGCCAGGATCGAGCCCGTCACCAGCCCGAGGAGAAGCCCATGAGTCGTGCCGAGCACTCCCCTGCGATCGTCCGCTGGACCCGCGCGCTGGAGGACGCCCGGGCCCTGGACGGCCCGGTGCGGACGTTGCAGCCGCCCATCGCCAAGGCGTTCGGCAGCGGGACCCGCGGTGCGCTGCTGCGCGGTGACTGGCTCGGGCACGCCGTGCACCCGCTGCTGACCGACGTCGTGCTCGGCAGCTGGACCTCCGCCACGCTGCTCGACCTCACGGGCGGCGCCGGGTCGGCCGACGCGGCGAAGCGCCTGGTCGGCGCCGGCCTGCTGCTCGCCGGGCCGACCGCGTGGACCGGGTGGGCCGAGTGGTCGCAGACCGGTCCGCGCGACCAGCGGGTGGGCCTCGTCCACGCCGTCACCAACGGCGTCGCGATCGGCACCTACGCCGCGTCGTGGGTGGCCCGGCAGCGCGGCCGGCACGCCAGCGGCGTCCGCCTGGCGCTGGCCGGCGCCGCCGTCGCGAGCGTCGGCGGCTACCTCGGCAGCCACCTCGCGCAGGCGCGTCAGGTCGCCAGCCACCACCCCGTCTTCGACGACGCGCCCACGCCTCAGGCAGGGGCCTGACCGCCGAGCTCCGCCAAGCGGGCCAAGCCGGCGGGGACGTGCGTCTCCAGGCGGCTCAGCACCTCGCTCAACCCGTCCGCCCCCGCATCCTCCGGCGCGATCCGGGACGGGTTGAGGGCGACCCGGTCCGCCCACGCCTTGATGTCGGGCTCGGCACCGAACGCCGCCGCGTTGCGCATGCCGACGACGTTCATCTCGGCCCAGTCGGTCAGCGAGTCGCCGTACGACGACGGCGGGCACAGCCGGTTCTTCTCCTCCTCGTCGTCACGGGTCGCCTCGACGTAGCCGGCCAGGGCGCCCCCGAAGCAGGGGAAGCCGGCCCGGACCGGCTGCAGGGTGATCGACTCCGGCCCCCAGATCGGCACCCGGGGCCGGCGCTTGAGTCCGTCGGCCGTGCAGTTGACGACCACGGCGTCGTCCGCGACCCCGACCGAGCCGTCCGCGAGCTCGACCCGGCCCCGCCGCACGGCGACGACGTGCCCACGGCGTACGACGTGCGTGATCGTCCGCAGCAGCGCGAGCTCCCACCGGCCCAGCGTCGGCGCCTTCGCCATGGTGGGGGTCAGCGTGCGGTCGATGCGCATCATGATGCCGGCGTCCTCCAGACGCAGGAACAGGTCCGGGAGCGACGAGGCGCCCGCGGCCGCCTGCATCAGGTCGGCGACCATGCCGAGGTAGATCACCGGGTCGGGCTGGATCAGGGCACGGTCCAACATCCAGGGCTCGCGTGGGCGCACCCAGCAGATCGCGTCCGGGTCCACGCCGCGCGTCAGGAGCCAGACGCAGGCGTCCGTCGCGGTCTTGCCCGAGCCCAGCACGACGTACTGGCTCGGTGACTCCTCCAGCCGGACCAGGTCGTTGACCGGCACCACCCGCGCGCCGTCGTCGACCGCGAACCGCGGTGGGGTCTCGGCCGGGATGTCGGGGGCGAGGTAGCGCGCATCGACGACCCGGCACCGCTCCGGCACCTCGAACCGCTCGCCCGAGATGCGGGACACGAAGGTCCGCTCCCCCACGTAGTCGCAGCCGGGGAAGAACTCGACCCGGCCGGGCGCGACCATCCGGTCGGCCAGCACGTCGTTGAAGTAGGCGGTGATCGTCGGCTGGTCGGCGCGCTCGTGCAGCCCGCTCTCAGGCCCGTGGGTCTGCCTGCGCCCCCCGCCGAGCAGCGTGGACGCGACACCGTAGAAGGTCGAGGACTGGTGCAGCCGCACGAACGGGTAGGCCTCGAGCCAGTGCCCTCCGGCGGCGTGCCGACGATCGACCAGGGCGACCCGCGCATCGGAGTGGTCGATGAGCGCGTCGGTGAACGCCATGCCCATCGCACCGGCACCGATCACCAGGTAGTCGACCTCGACCGTGCGCGTCACGCTCTCACCTCGTCTGGTCCGTTCTCGACCTCGCCCGGTCGACGTCTGCGTGACCTGCGAACTGAGCCTCCGTACTCATGACGGCGCCCCACTGCCGCGGATAGCGTCGTGCACGACGGTAGAGGAGCCTCTCATGACCACGGCCACGAATCGCCCGACACTCCCTCGTGCCCACGCACGCAGCGCCGGCTGGCTCGCCGTACCGGGGGTCCTGTCCTTCAGCGTCCCCCTGGTCGGCTTTCTCACCTCGTTGCTGCTGCCGGCCTTCGCCGCGCGTGTCCGGAATCGGCTGTGGCCCACGACCTCGCCGGCGGTCGGGCACCTCTGCGCGGCCCTCGTCGTGACGGGACTCTGGCTTCCCGCCGTCCTGACGGTGGTCTCGGCAGGTCGCCTCGGCCTCGACGCCACCACCTGGCTGGTCCTCCCGCTGTGCACGCCCGCGGGGGCGTCCCTGTTCATGCCTGCCGCAGTGGCCCTCGCGGCCTACCTGGGCGGACTCGGGGTCGCCGTCCTCGTCCGCAGCCCCTGGCCCTGGGTGGTCGGGGCCTGGGGCGCGCCACTGGCCTACTCGGCAGCCGGCCGGTGGCTGGTCGACTTCGCCTGCGTCGCCTGAGAGGGCGTCAAGCCCCGAGGGCCAGAGCGTTGATCTCGGCGGCGACGCGGACCGGCTCGTCGATCTGGAGCAGCGAGCCGCCGTCGTCGAAGGCCACCAGCCGCGCCCGGGGCAGGCTGCGGGCCATGGCGACAGCGTGCCCGAAGGGCATCATTCGGTCGGTCCGCGACCAGAGCAGGAGGATCGGCCCTCGGAACTCGGGCAGCGCCCGGCAGGCGGCGTCGATCGCCGAGAAGTCGGGAGCGGTCGCATACCTCACCAGGTCACGGCGGACCGCCCGGTCCCGCAGCAGCGGTGCGGTCCAGCGGGACACGAGGCGTGGATCGAGCGGCCGGCGGGACATCGGCCCGAGCGTGAACGGCAGGCGCCGAGCGAACGGCAGCCGCAGGGCGGCCGCGGCCACGAAGACCCCGCCGGGGACGCGCGTAGCAAGGGCGACCGTCCGGCCCGGCAGCCCCGGGGGGATGTTGTCGAACGCCTCGCAGGGCAGTGCCACCAGGGCCCCGACCCGCGGGTGTCGCTCGGCGGCCAGCAGGAGCGGGAACCCGGTGTCGCTGACCACGAGAACCACGTCGTCCAGCTGCAGCCGGTCCAGGAGCTCGCCCAGGATCGTGGCCTGGCCGCGCAGGGACAGGTCGGCGTCGGGCCGCATCGCGAACCGGTGCGCGCCCAGCGGGAGGACCGGCCGGACCACCCGCAGCCTGCGGTCCAGGTGCGGCAGCAGGTGGTCCCAGACTGTGCCGTCCATCAGCAGCCCGTGGCACAGCACGACGACGCGTCCTGAGCCCCCGGTGTCGTCGTACTCGAGGGTGCCGCTCGACAGCTCGACCTGCTGCATGCTCAGAGCGACTTCTGGAACTGCAGCTCGCGTCCCAGCACGCGGTAGCCCAGCAGCTCGTTGACCGCGATCATGTGGTCGTTGGACTCGGCGTTCCAGGTGTCGATGGTCTCGACCTGGGGCTCGGCCTCGGCGAGCCACAGCAGCATTCCCGCCTTGAGCAGCAACCCGAGCCGGTGTCCGCGGTGCGTCCGGGCGACGGCCGTGTCGTGCTGGTCGGCGATCGCCGGGCGCGCACGCTCCACGGCGACCACGGTGTGGCCCCCCAGGGCACCGGTCTCGCGATGGCGGGCGACCAGCCGGTAGAGCGTGTTGCCGCGCCGTTCGACCCCTGACTCGTACTCCGCGAGCCGCTCGGGCGTGAAGACCTCGTCCTCCAGGTCGAGGTCGTCGGTAGGGGCGTCGTTGATCGCCGAGACGAGCTCGACCATGCCGTCGACCAGCGTCGGGGGTGTCCGTCCGACGATCCGGACGAGCTCGTAGTCGGTCGCGACGCCGGCCGCCTCGTCGTACAGCCTCCGCGCCAGCCCCGGCTCGAGCTCCCGCACGTGCTGGCGGCGCTGGATGGCCTGCGACTTGCACTCCAGGCCGTGCATGGCGGCGAACCCGAGCGCGCTCTCCGACTCCCAGCCGTCGGTGCCGATCGTGGTGCGGCCGTGAGCCCGGGCGACCTCGCACATCGCCTCGAACAGCCGGCTCCCGTGCCCCCGTCGCCGCCACGACGGCTCGATCACCACCGTCGCCCAGGCCAGGTGGGTGTTGTCGTACTCCGGCAGGGAGAGCAGCGCGGCTCCGACCGGGACGCCGTCGACGGTCGCGAGGTGCGCCAACGGCGCCTCCCCGTCCCAGCCGCGCTCGAGGTAGCCGACGTACTGGCGCTCCACCCACGGGTGCTCCCACGGGGAGTCGACCGTCCGGCCGGCGTCGAAGACGGTCAGCGAGGCGCGTAAGGCGTCGCCGTCGTCGGCAGGGAACCGGTGGATCTCGAGCTCGGCCATGCCAGCAGCGTGCTCCCTCGGAGCCGCGCGCGCGACCGATTTTCGCACGCCGGTCAGCGATCCCGCGGTGGGTCGACGTTGACCGTCGGGACGCCGCCGCCGGACCGTGCGATCACTGCGAGCGTGGGCTCGTCGGTGGGGTTGCTCTCCCGGTGCACCGTGTGCGCGGGCACGTGCACGAAGTCGCCCTCCTCGGCGTCGACGTGGCCGTCGTACCCCTCGAACTCGAGGCGCAGCACGCCACGCACGACGTACAGGCTGGACTCGTTGACGTCGTGGTGGTGCCAGCCGGACGTCGAGCCGGGCGCGGTCTCGACCTGCCCCGACCACAGGGACGGCGCCTCGAAGGCCTGCATGCGCACCATGCCGGGGGTGGGGTCGGCGGGCAGCAGGTCGGCCGCACGCACCACGCGGATCGGGGTCGGGTCGCTCATGTCGGCCAGTCTGCCCGAGGCGCGCCTGGAGCGGATCCCCTGCACCGGCCCCGCTAGCCTCACGGCCATGTCCTACCTGCACCGCCAGCTCGTCACGACCGCACTGACCGCCAACGCGCTCCGGGCCGTCCCGAGCTACTACGCAGGGGTGCCCTCGATGGTGGCCGGCTGGCTGACCAGCGAGCTGGCGCCCCACCTGCTGGCTCTCACCGCCGCGGACGCCGCCCGCGAGCTGACCCGTCGCGAGCCCGACCGACGAGCCCTGGTCCTGGCCGCCGGGACGGTCGCGGGACTGTCCTCGATGGTGCTGCAGTCCACCCGGGCCGGCGCGTGCGTCGAGCGCGCCCTCGTCGACACGCTCGGCGAGGACTACCGGGACCGACTCGAGGAGCGGCACACCGACCTCGACCTGACCACGCCGCTGAGCGCGCTGGCGCTGCCGTTCCGGGTGGCCCGCGACCACGTCGAGGTCATCAAGGACGTGGTGTACGACGAGGCGCACGGCCGCCGCGGGCTGCTCGACGTCTACCGCCCCCGGGAGCTCGGCGACCGCCCGGCCCCGGTGCTGCTGCAGGTGCACGGCGGAGGCTGGACGATCGGGAGCAAGGACGACCAGGGGGTGCCGCTGATGCTGCACATGGCCGCAGCCGGCTGGATCTGCGTCGCGCCGAACTACCGGCTCGCCCCGCGCGACCCCTTCCCGGCGCACCTGGTCGACGTGAAGCGGGCGCTGGCCTGGGTGCGCGAGCACGGTCCGTCCTACGGCATGGACGCAGGGTTCGTGGCCATCACCGGCGGCTCCGCCGGCGGACACCTCGCCGCCCTGGCGGCGCTCACCCCGGGTGACCCGGAGTACCAACCGGGCTTCGAGGACGCCGACACCTCCGTGCAGGCGGCGGTGCCGCACTACGGCATCTACGACTTCGCCGGCGCGACCGGCCACCGGCGCGCGGAGGTGCTGCGCGACCGGTTCCTGGGCCCGAAGGTGCTGTTCAAGGACCCGCGCGCCGACCGGGAGGAGTTCGAGAAGGCCTCGCCGCTGCTGCGCGTGAACCCGGACGCCCCGCCGTTCCTGGTCATCCACGGACGCGGTGACTCCCTGGTGCACGTCGACCAGGCGCGGCAGTTCGTCGACTCCCTGCGCGCGTCCTCGCGGCAGCCGACCGCCTACGCCGAGCTGCCAGGCACCCAGCACGCCTTCGACGTCTTCCCCTCGATCCGCAGCGCCCACGTGGTGCGCGGTGTGGACCGCTTCCTGCGGTTCACCCGCGACCGCTGGCTCGACGCGCAGGTGCCGGCATGAGCGGGATGCCGGAGGCGCTGCTGGTGCACGCCCTGGCTGCGACCGGCTTCATGCCCCCGGACGAGGGCGAGCTGCTGCACCGGGTGGCGGTCCGTGCGCTGCGCGAGCACGCCGGTCTCCCCGGCCTGGAGGTCGGCACCTACTGCGGCAAGTCGACGATCTACCTCGGCGCCGCCGCGCGGGCGGCGGGCAGCACCGTCTTCACCGTCGACCATCACCGCGGCTCCGAGGAGAACCAGGTCGGGTGGGACTACCACGACGCCACCCTCGCCGACCCGGAGTTCGGTCGCCTCGACACCCTGCCGACCTTCCGCCGCACGATGAAGGCCGCCGGACTCGACGACGAGGTGGTCGCGGTCGTCGGCCGCTCCTCGACGGTCTCGGCGCACTGGCGCACCCCCCTGGCCCTGCTCTTCGTCGACGGTGGACACACCGACGAGCACGCCGGCGCCGACTACGAGGGCTTCGGCCGTTGGGTGGCACACGGCGGCACGATGGTCGTCCACGACGTCTTCCCCGACCCCGCGGACGGCGGGCAGCCGCCGTACCGGATCTACCTGCGCGCGCTCGCCGACGGCTTCGAGGAGACCGAGGTGCACGGCTCGATGCGGGTGCTGCGGCGCACCGGCGGTGACGCCGGCGACACCCTCTCCTAGCGCGCGGTCAGCTGCTCCGCGCAGCCGCACTCCAGCCCGATCTCCGGGGGGCGCAGCGGCAGGCTGCCGCCCCGGAACACGTCGGACCCCGGCGTCGTCACCGACAGCGCGTCGACGGCCAGGATCACGGCGGCAGCGGTGTAGGTGGTCTGCTGCGCCGGCCACACCACCTCGTCGGAGAACACGTAGCCGGTCCAGTAGCCACCGTCGGGCGCCCGCAGGTGCTGCATGTCGTGCAGCAGCCGCAGAGCCCGCTCGCGCTCCCCCACCGTGTCGAGCGCCAGCACCAGCTCGCAGCTCTCCGCACCGGTCACCCACGGGTTGGTGTCGACGCAGCGGATCCCCAGCCCCGGCACGACGAAGTCGTCCCACCGGCTGTCGATCAGCGCCCGCCCCTCGTCCCCCCGCACCGCTCCGCCGAGCACCGGGTAGTACCAGTCCATCGAGAAGGTGCGCTTGTCCAAGAACTCGTCGCGGTGCCGACGCAGGGCGTGCCGCAGCCGACCGGCCGCGAGCTCCCACTCCGGCTGCGCGTCGTCCATCAGCTCGGACAGCGCGATGCCGGCCGCCAGGGCCTGGAACGTGCTCGCGCTGCCGGCCAGCAGCGCCTCCTCGTTGACCCGTCCCCCGGCCTCGCGCGACCAGGCGATGCCGCCGAAGGGCAGCTGCAGCGACACGACCAGGTCCAGTCCCCGGCGTACGGCGCCCCAGCAGCGGCGCACGAAGCGCTCGTCGCGGCGCACCAGCCAGTGGTGCCACACGCCGACGGCGAGGTAGGCGCACATGTTGGTCTCGGCGCTGCTGTCCTCCACGACGCCGCCGAGCACCTTCATCGGCCAGGAGCCGTCGTCGCGCTGGGTGGCCAGGCACCAGTCGTAGGCCCGCTTCGCGGCCTCGGGCTCGCCACCGACGAGCAGCCCCATCGCCGCCTCGACGTGGTTCCACGTGTCGGTGAAGTCCCCGGTCGTCCAGGGCAACGCACCGTCGGGCTCCTGCATCCGGGCGATCGAGGCGGCCGTGGCGCGCACGTCCTGCCGGGTCAGCAGGCCCTCGAGAGAGGGCAGGTCGGCGCTCACGCGGCAGCCTCCGGCTTGTGCAGGTAGAGCACCAGGCTCTTGCCGATCAAGGGGTTCAGGGCCCGCTCCGCCAGGCGGGTCGCGAGCGGCCGCTTCATGATGTCCCAGACCAGGAGCCGGTGGTAGGTCGTGACGAGCGGGTGCTTGTCCTTGGTCACCCCGACCGCGCACTTGATCCACCAGTAGGGCGCGTGCAGGCCGTGCGCGTGGTCGCGGCCGTCGTACTCCAGTCCGGCGTCGACCAGGGCGCGCACGAGCTCGTCGCCGGCGTAGATCCGGACGTGACCGCCCTCGTTGGCGTGGTACTCGTCGGAGAGCGCCCAGCAGATCCGCTCCGGCAGCCAGCGCGGCACCGTGACCGCGATGGTCCCCCCGGGGCGCAGCACCCGCACCAGCTCGGCGATGGCCGCGGCGTCGTCCGGGATGTGCTCGAGGACCTCGGCGGCCACCACCCGGTCGAACTCGCCGTCGGCGAAGGGCAGGGACAGCGCGTCGCCCTGCTTGATGTCCGCGTCCGCCCCCTCCGGGACCTCGCCGGCCTCGCGCATCGCACCGAAGAGCTCCAGCACGTCGGACAGCTCGTCGGCGTCCTGGTCGAAGGCGACCACGTCGCCGCCCCGGCGGAACATCTCGAAGGCGTGCCGTCCGGCGCCGCACCCCATGTCCAGCACCCGGTCCCCGGGACGCAGCCCGAGCCGGTCGAAGTCCACGGTCAGCATCTAGCTCTCCCTCTGCAACGGGTCGGTCTGCCTGGCGAGGACGGCCGTCCGGTACGCCTCGGCGGTGGCCTCGGCCACCGCCCGCCAGCTGAAGGTCGTCAACGCCCGCTCGCGGCCGGCAGCACCCATCCGGGCCCGCCGGTCCGGGTCGTCGAGCAGCGCCTCGAGCGCCTGCCCGAGCTCGCCGACGTCGCCGGGCGTGACCAGGTCGGCGCACACCCCGTCCTCGCCGACCACCTCGGGGATGGCGCCGGCACGGCTCACCACCAGCGGGGTGGCACACGCCATCGCCTCGACGGTCGGCAGCGAGAACCCCTCGTAGAGGGAGGGGACGCAGGCGATCTCGGCCGACGCCACGGTCGCCGCCAGAGCCCGGTCGGACAACCCGTTGACGAACCGCACCGAACCGGCGAGGCCGAGGGTGTCGATCAGCTGCTCGGTCCGGCCGCCCGGGCTTGGGCCGCGAGATCAGCAGCAGCTCGAGGTCGCGCTCGACCCGCAGCTTCGCGAAGGCCTCCAGCAGGGTGGCGATGCCCTTCATCGGCATGTCGGCGCTGGCCATCGCCACGATCCGGCCGGGCACGCGCGGCACGGACGGCGGCGTGAAGACCGCGTCGACGCCCATCGGGATGACGGTGATCCGTGCGGGGTCGACACCGAAGTCGGTGACGACGTCGCGCGCCGAGCTCTCGGAGGGGCACAGCACGTGGGGTACGGCGCGCGCGACCCTGCCCTGCATCCGCAGGAAGCCGTACCACCGGCGCAGCGTCAGCCGCCTGCGCCAGGTCGGTGCCTCCGCCAGGTCGACCCGGCGGTCGAACGTGATCGGGTGGTGGATCGTGGTCACCAGCGGCAGCCCGGCGCGCGCGACGTCGAGGATGCCGTAGCCCAACGTCTGGTTGTCGTGGACCACGTCGAAGTCCTCGAGCCGTTCACGCAGCAGCCGCGCGACACGACGGCTGAAGGTGCGTGGCTCCGGGAAGCCGGCGGTCCACATCGTCGCGACCTCGAGCAGGTCCGTGACGTCCCGGATCTCGGAGGGTCGCGGCGTGCGGAAGGGGTCGGGCTCACGGTAGAGGTCGAGACTGGGCACCTCGGTCAGCCGCACCCCGGCGTCGAGCACCGGGTAGGGCTGGCCGGAGAAGACCTCGACCTCGTGACCCAGCGCGACCAGCTCGCGGCTCAGGTGCCGGACGTAGACGCCCTGGCCGCCGACGTGCTGCTTGCTGCGGTAGGACAGAAGAGCGACGCGCACCCCCACCTCCGATGCAGGTTCGAGACAGCACCGGTGGGCTGTCGGTCTAGGTCGTGGCTGGGGACGTGGATCCACCGTCCCGGCGGGGTCAGCCTAATGGGCCGAGCACGGGGGTCGCGCAGGCGGCTACAGCTTGCCGTGGTCCCAGCTGACCACCCGTCGCGGCGTCACGACCACCCCGACCCGCTTGGGCACCTGCCGCTCGACCTCGGCGCGGCCGGCGTCGCCGAGGTCGCCGATGCCGGCGCGCTCCGCGATCCGGGTCGCGATCGCCGTGCCGATCGCCCGGACGTCGACCGGGTCACGCAGCAGCTCTGCTTGCCCGGTGAGCGAGACTCCGCGCAGGTCGAAGTAGGACTCACCGTCCTCGACCAGGCAGGTGATCCGAGGATCCCGCTCCAGGTTGCGGACCTTCTGGGAGGTGGCATAGGTCCAGAAGGCGAGGCGACCGTCCTCGCGCACGACGTGGAAGAGCGTGGTCAGGTGCGGGCTTCCGTCCCGGCCCAGGGTGGCGACCTGAACCTTCCGCTGCCCGGCGAGGTAGGAGCCCACCTCGTCCTCGGTCATCGTGATCCGGTCCCGCCCGCTGGTCGCCATCGGGCCGTTATGCCACACGGTCCGCTGACTGTCGACCGCGTCACACGGTTAGCCTGGCCGGGTGGAGACCGCGTGAGCCTCGTCCGGGAGGTGGGTGTGCCTGTCACCACGCTCTGGCGCGCACCCGACGCACCTCGCGACGTCGACGAACCCGCCGTGCGCGAACGGCCCGATGTCGCCGGCTGGGCCGCGGGCATGGATCTGGACACCCGGCTCGGGCTGCACGGTCGCATCGAGAGCCAGCTGCTGCTGGGTGAGCCGGTCACGCTGCTCGAGGAGCGGGACGGCTGGTCGCGGGTGCGGGCGGTCTGGCAGGCGTCCCTCGCGCACCCCGACGGCTACCCCGGCTGGGTCCGCTCCGCCCATCTCGCCGAGCCGGTGCCGATCCACGACGGACCGACCGCCTACGTCACCGCACGGACGTCGAGCCTCGACGGGGCCACGGCCCTGTCGTGCGGCACTGTGCTGTGGGTCGCCGGCACCGAGGCCGCGCACGTCGAGGTCCACCTCCCGGGCGGGCGCACCGGGCGGCTCGCCGCCGCGGACGTGCGGCTGTCCTGCAAGGCCGACCTGCCGTCGTACGACGCGGAGCAGCTGCTCGACCGGGCCCGGCTGCACCTCGGCCTGCGCTACCTGTGGGGAGGCACGAGCGCGTGGGGGCTGGACTGCTCCGGGTTGGTGCACCTGACGCTGCGCTCGCTCGGTGTGCTGCTCCCCCGGGACGCGCACGAGCAGGCCGACTGCGAGCAGGTCGAGCCCGTGCACGTGGACCGGGTGCTGCCCGGCGACCTCTACTTCTTCGCGCGCCCCGGCCGGGCGGTGCACCACGTCGGGCTGGTGACGCGTGCCGTCGCCGACGACGGCACCCGCTGGATGCTGCACGCTCCCGAGCGCGGCGGCGAGTGCGTCGAGGAGGTCGCGATCGGCGCGGACCGGCTCGCAGAGCTGGTCTCGGCCGGGCGCGTCAGTCCTCGCTGAGCAGACCCTCGCGCCCGGCGCGGGCCACGATGGCGCGGACGTTGTCGATCCGGCCGCAGTCGTCGTCGAGCTGCGCGTTGCGCTCCTGCGCGAAGGCCGCGCCCAGCTCGCGCCGGGTCGCCTCGTCGACGTCCTCGCGGGCCGGGTTGAGGATGCTGAGCTCCTCCTCGGTGAGGTGGTGGTTGACCGTGCCGGCCAGCTCCTCCACGAGGTCGTCGAACGCCTCGCCGTCGACGGACTCGGACTCGAGCACCGCCAGCAGTGCCACGTTGCCCTCCGCGTGCTCCTCCTCGCCGTGCTCGGCCTCGTGCTCGCCGATGGCGTCCGTGCGGCGCAGCGACGGATAGACCTTGGTCTCCTCCGCCAGGGCGTGCGCGACGTGCAGCGCTGCGAACCTTCGGCGTACGGCGTCCCGGTCGGCGGTCGCGTCACGCAGATCACGCAGCAGCGACTCGAACAGCCGGTGGTCCTCGAGGATCAGGTCGACGACGTCGCCGTCAGAGATGCGGGGAAGGTCGGTCATGCGCGTGATCTACCCGCGCCGGTCGTGCTCATGCGCGTCCGAGGACTCGCTCGGGGTGTGACCGGCGCGCCCGGAGGTGTCGACCACCTCGTCGTCGTCCTCGAAGGCCGCAGCCAGCGGACTGGCCTTAACGACGCCGTGCTTGGAGGCGAGCAGGCTGGCGACCGTGGTGATCGCCAGGATCGCCAGGATCGCGCCGAGGGAGACCAGGATCGGGATCTCCGGCGCCCACTCGATGTGCTCCCCGCCGTTGAGGAAGGGCAGCTCGTTCTCGTGCATCGCGTGCAGGACCAGCTTGACGCCGATGAAGCCGAGCAGGACCGAGAGGCCGTAGGACAGGTAGACGAGCTTCTGGAGCAGGCCACCGATCAGGAAGTAGAGCTGGCGCAGGCCCATCAGCGCGAAGATGTTCGCGGTCAGGACGAGGTAGGGCTCCCGGGTCAGGCCGTAGATGGCCGGGATCGAGTCGAGCGCGAACAACAGGTCGGTGGTGCCCAGCGCGATGATCACGATGAACATCGGCGTGATGACGCGCTTGCCGTTCTCCTTGGCCACCATCTTGATGCCGTGCCACTTGTCGGTCGCGGGCAGATGGGTCTCGACGAACGTGATCAGACGGTTCTCCTCGAACTCGTCGTCATCCTCCTGCGCCTCCTTCGCGAGCTTGACCGCGGTGTAGATCAGGAACGCGCCGAAGATGTAGAAGATCCAGCTGAAGTTGTTGATGGCGGCCGCACCGACGGCGATGAAGATGCCCCGCATCACCAGCGCCATCACGATGCCGATCATCAGCGCCTCCTGCTGGTACTGCCGAGGCACTCCGAACTTCGCCATGATGATGATGAAGATGAACAGGTTGTCGACCGAGAGGGAGTACTCCGTCAGCCAGCCGGCGAAGAACTCCGTGCCGTACTGCTGCCCGGAGAAGATCCAGACCCCGATGCCGAAGGCGATGGCGAGCCCGACGTAGACCGAGAGGTAGATGGACACCTCTCTGGTCGACGGCTCGTGCGGGTTGCGGCCGATGATGACGACGTCGAACAGCAGCACGGAGACCGTGACGATGATGGTGGTCCACCAGACCCAGGTGGGAACGTCCACTGATAAAACCTTCCGGAGATCGTGGGACGGACGCGCGAGGGCGCGACCGGATGATGTCCGGAGGTCTCTCCCGCCCGTCCACGGTGGCTGACGGACCAGCGGCACCGGGTCCGACAGCGGGCTGCCGGAGACCGTGATGACGGCACCGCTGCGAAGGAATACTCCCCTCCACTGGGTCTAGTCTCCCAGACCGCCACAGTCGAAACCTAATTCCGGGTCGGCGTGCGGGGAGGGCCTCAGCGTGCGCCGGCCTCGACCATCTGACGGAGCTCCTTCTTCAGGTCGGAGATCTCGTCGCGCAGCCGGGCCGCCAGCTCGAACTGCAGCTCGGCGGCTGCGGTGTGCATCTGGTCGGTGAGCTGCTGCACGAGGTTGGCAAGGTCCGTGCTGGGCATGCCGGCCAGCTGCGTGGCGTGCCGGCCGGAGTCGCCGTTGGCCCGGGCCAGCCCCGGGACCGGGGCCTTGCCGCGGGACTGCTGCCGGCCGCTGCCGATGTTCGCGAGCAGCTCCTGGGTGTCGCCGTCCTCACGGGCCAGCATCTCGGTGATGTCGGCGATCTTCTTGCGCAGCGGCTGCGGGTCGACCCCGTGGAAGGTGTTGTAGGCCACCTGCTTCTCGCGACGCCGGTTGGTCTCGTCGATCGCCCGCTCCATCGAGGGGGTCACCTTGTCGGCGTACATCACCACCTGGCCCGAGACGTTGCGCGCCGCGCGCCCGATGGTCTGGATCAGCGACTTGTCCGAGCGCAGGAAGCCCTCCTTGTCAGCGTCCAGGATCGCCACCAGCGACACCTCGGGCAGGTCGAGGCCCTCGCGGAGCAGGTTGATGCCGACCAGGACGTCGTACTGCCCCAGGCGCAGCTCCCGGAGCAGCTCGATGCGGCGCAGCGTGTCGACCTCGCTGTGCAGGTAGCGGGTGCGGATGCCGGCCTCGAGGAGGTAGTCGGTGAGGTCCTCGGACATCTTCTTGGTCAGCGTCGTGACCAGGACCCGCTCGTTCTTCTCGGTGCGCTCCTTGATCTCGTGGATCAGGTCGTCGATCTGGCCCTTGGTCGGCTTCACGATGACCTCCGGGTCGATCAGCCCGGTCGGCCGGATGATCTGCTCGACGACGTCCCCGCCGACCTTGGCCAGCTCGTAGTCGCCCGGAGTCGCGGACAGGTAGATGGTCTGGCCGATCCGGTCGAGGAACTCCTCCCACCTCAGGGGCCGGTTGTCCATCGCGCTCGGCAGCCGGAAGCCGTGGTCGACCAGGTTGCGCTTGCGCGACATGTCGCCTTCGTACATCCCGCCGATCTGCGGGACCGCGACGTGCGACTCGTCGACCACCAGCAGGAAGTCCTCGGGGAAGTAGTCGATCAGGCAGTTGGGCGCCGAGCCCCGCTGCCGGCCGTCGATGTGCATCGAGTAGTTCTCGATGCCGGAGCAGGACCCGACCTGCCGCATCATCTCCACGTCGTAGGTCGTGCGCATCCGCAGCCGTTGCGCCTCGAGCAGCTTGCCCTGCTTCTCGAAGGTGGCCAGCTGGTCCTCCAGCTCGAGCTCGATGCCCCGGATGGCCCGCTCCATCCGCTCCGGCCCGGCGACGTAGTGGGTCGCGGGGAAGATGTGCAGCTCGGTGTCCTCGGTGACCACCTCACCGGTGAGCGGGTGCAGGGTCATCAGCCGCTCGATCTCGTCGCCGAAGAACTCGATCCGGATCGCGAGCTCCTCGTAGACCGGGAACACCTCGAGGGTGTCGCCCCGGACCCGGAACGTGCCACGCGTGAAGGCCATGTCGTTGCGGGTGTACTGGATCTCGACGAGCCGGCGCAGCATCCCGTCGCGGTCGTGCTCCTCGCCGACCTTGAGACGCAGCATCCGGTCGACGTACTCCTGCGGGGTGCCGAGACCGTAGATGCAGGACACCGTGGAGACCACGATCACGTCGCGGCGGGTGAGCAGCGAGTTGGTCGCGGAGTGTCGCAGCCGCTCCACCTCCTCGTTGATCGAGGAGTCCTTCTCGATGTAGGTGTCGGTCTGCGGGACGTAGGCCTCGGGCTGGTAGTAGTCGTAGTAGGAGACGAAGTACTCCACCGCGTTGTTGGGCAACAGCTGTCGGAGCTCGTTGGCGAACTGGGCGGCCAGGGTCTTGTTGGGCTGCATCACCAGGGTCGGCCGCTGCAGTTGCTCGACCGCCCACGCGACACTCGCGGTCTTGCCGGTGCCGGTCGCGCCGAGGAGCACGACGTCCTGCTCGCCGCCGCGGATCCGGCGGGTGATGTCGGCGATCGCCGCCGGCTGGTCGCCCGACGGGGAGTAGTCGGACTCCACCTTGAACGGGGCGACCCGGCGCTGCAGATCGGTCACTGGCCTCATGACGGCCAGCCTACGACCCACCGCCGACAGGCTAGGTTCACGTGGTGAGCACCCTGCGTACGTCGGCCGTCCGGCTCGCGAAGCGGTTCGTGCTGGGCCTCCTCGGGATCCAGCTCGTGCTCGTCGTGGCGCTCTCGCTGGTCGACTCCTACCGTCGCCGCGGCAAGCGGCACAAGCCCTTCCCGACGACCCCGCCCGCCGAGGTGGCGATCGGCGACGGCACGGTGACGACCTACACCTTCGGTCAGGACCTGTACGACGACATGCTCGCCGCGATCGCCGGCGCGCAACACCAGATCCTCTTCGAGAGCTACATCTGGAAGGGCGACGAGACGGGTGAGCGCTTCAAGCGGGCGCTCAGCGCCGCAGCCGGACGCGGCGTCGAGGTCTACGCCGTCTACGACGGCTTCGCCAACCTGGTCGTCTCCCCGATCTTCAAGAGCTTCGGGCCGCGCCTGAAGGTGCTGGAGTTTCCCGTCTACTCCGCGGGCTGGCGCTTCTTCGACCTGCGTCGCTACGGCCGGGACCACCGCAAGATCCTGGTGGTCGACGACGAGGTCGGCTTCGTCGGCGGCTACAACATCGGCACGGCCTACGCCACCGAGTGGCGCGACACCCACGTCCGGATCACCGGCCCCGGCGTGTGGGACCTCAAGCGGGCCTACGCGGACTTCTTCAACCTCAACCGGCGCCCCCGGCACGGCCGTCCGCTGCTGCTGCGGACGGCGGCCGACTGGGAGCCGCGGATCCGGGTGCACCGCAACGTCCCACGGCTGTGGATGTTCCCGATCCGCTCGATGTACCTCGAGGCGATCAACCGGGCCTCCCACCACATCTGGATGACGCATGCCTACTTCATCCCCGACGCCGACTTCGTCGAGGCCATCGTGCACGCCGCCCGCCGCGGCTGCGATGTCCGGCTGTTGCTGCCCGCGACCTCCAACCACGTGGTCGCCGACTGGCTCTCGCGCGGCTACTACGGCGAGATGCTCGCCGCCGGGGTCCGGATCTTCCAGTTCCAGGGCGCCATGGTGCACGCGAAGACCTCCACCATCGACGGGCGCTGGTCGACGGTCGGCACGGCCAACATCGACCGGTTGTCGATGACCGGCAACTACGAGATCAACGTGGAGTTCATCGACCCGGCCATGGCCACGCAGATGGAGCGGATCTTCGAGACCGACCTCACCAACTGCGTCGAGCTGACCGCCGACCGCTGGGAGGCTCGGGGCCTGCACCGGAGGTTCACCGAGGCGGTCCTGGCGCCGCTGCGTCCGCTGCTCTAGCACCCGGCCGTTAGGGTCGGGTGCAGAACGGGGGTGAGCGTGAACGAGAACGATCCGGACCCCGCGCGTCCCGCGTGGTGGTGGCCGACGCTGCTCGGACTCGCCCTCCTGGCGGTCCTGGGCCTCGACGCCGTCACCCATCTCGGCTACGCCCTCGCGGTCCTCTACGGCCCGATCGTGGTGCTCAGCAGCCAGGCCGGACGCCGCCGTACGGTGCTGACGGTCGCCGGCCTCGCCCTCCCGCTCATCGTCCTGGGCACCCTCATCTCCCCCGTCGGGCCGACCCGGCAGTCACTGACCTTCGTCGTCACCAACCGCATCCTGGCGGGACTCGTCGTCCTCGTGTCAGCGTGGCTGGCCCTGCACATCGTCGACCAGCGCAACCGCCTCCAGGCTTCTCGCGAGCGACTGCTGGCGCAGCGCACGCAGCTGGCCGAGCAGCACGGGCTGCTGACCCTGGCCGGGGAGATCGGACGTCTCGGTGGCTGGTCCTTCCAGATCAGCGAGGGTGTCGGGCGCTGGTCCGACGAGGTGGCGCGGATCCACGGGATGGAACCGGGCTACGCCCCTCAGACCGAGGAGGGGCTCGCGTTCCTGGTGCCCGACGATCGGGAGCGCATCGCGGAGGCGTTCCGCCACTGCCTCGAAGAGGGGGTCGCTTTCGACGAGGAGTTCCGGATCGACCGGGCCGATGGACAGCAGGTGTGGGTCAACTCGATCGGCCGCGCGGTGCGCGACGGGACCGGCGCCGTGGTCGGTGCCCGAGGCGCCTTCCAGGACATCACCGCCCGCAAGGAGGCTGAACTGGAGGCGCACCGCCGGCAGAGCGAGGTGCTGGACCTCGAGGCGCAGTCGTTGCAGCTGGCTCGCCGGCTCACCGAGACCGTCGAGAGCGTCGGCGACGCCGTCCTCGGGCTGGATGCGGAGTGGCGGATCACGGTGGTCAACGGCAACGCCGAGAAGCTGATGGGCCGGGACCGGGACGACCTCATCGGGCGAAACGTCTGGGACGAGTTCCCCGAGGAGGTCGGGGAGGTCTTCCAGACGGAGTACGAGCGCGCGGTGCGCGAACGCAGCCCGGTCCGGATCGAGGGGTTCTCGCAGGCCCTCGGTCTCTGGCTCGAGGTCTCGGTCTATCCGCACGAGAACGGGCTCAGTGTCTATTTCCGGGACGTCTCGGAGCGTCGCCAGCTGGCCGAGCAGCTCGCCCAGCTGCAACGCCTCGACTCGCTCGGTCAGCTGACCGGCGGCGTCGCCCACGACTTCAACAACCTGCTGACGGTGATCCTGGGCAGTGCCGAGATCTTGCGCGCCAAGCTGCACGATCCCGGGCTGGCGGCGCTGGCCGAGGCGATCAGCAGCACCGCTCACCGTGGCTCCGAGCTGACCCACAGCCTGCTGGCCTTCGCGCGCAGCCAACCCCTCGATCCGGCTCTTGTCGACGTGAACGACGTGGTCCGCACGACCTCCTCGATGCTGGAGCGGATCCTTCCCCCCGAGGTCGAGGTGAGCGTCCACCTGCGGCAGGACCCGCCCCGGTCCCTGGTCGACCGCGCGCAGCTCGAGAACGCGGTGCTCAACCTCTGCATCAACGCACGCGACGCGATGCCGGCCGGCGGTCGGTTGCAGCTCGAGACGGGGGTGGTCGACCTCGACGCGGCGTTCACGGCGCCCTACGAGGGTCTCGAGCCCGGGCACTACCTCGTGGTCTCGGTGACCGACGACGGCGACGGCATCGACAGCACCGCCCTGCAGCGCGTCTTCGAGCCGTTCTTCACCACCAAGGCCGTCGGAGCCGGGTCCGGGCTCGGTCTGGCCATGGTCTACGGCTTCGTCAAGCAGTCCGGGGGTCACGTCGACATCGTGTCGGCGACCACCCTGGGCACCACCGTCACGATCTACCTGCCCGCCGCCCCGCAGGACGACGACGCGGATCCCCAGCTGCCTCCGCCCGGCGGTGTCCTCAGCGCGCGCGACGGCGAGCGGATCCTGGTCGTGGAGGACGACGCGGGCGTGCGCCGGGTGTGCCGTGAGCACCTGACGTCGCTGGGGTACGACGTGCTGGAGGCTGCCGACGCGTCGTCGGCGCTGCGCCTCCTGGCGGATCGCGACGACGTCGACCTGGTCTTCACCGACCTGGTGATGCCCGGCTCCCTGAGCGGACTCCAGCTCGGTGCCCGCATCGAGGCCGACTGGCCCGGACGGCCGGTGATCTACACCTCCGGCTACGCCAGTGCCTCGCTGCTCGGGCATCGCAGCCTCGTGCCCGGAGTGAACCTGCTGCGCAAGCCCTACTCCCGCAGCGACCTGGCGAACACGATCCGCGCAGGACTGGACCGCGGTCACTCCCGGGAACCGGCGTGACGACGGCGCGGGTGCTGATCCTGGACGACGACACGGCGGTCCTGCAGACCCTGGTGGCCCTCGTCGAGCACGCCGGGCACGAGGCCCGTGCCACCGTCGACCCGCACACGTTCTTCGGGCTGCACCGGACGTGGCGGCCGACGCACCTGGTGATCGACCTCCGGATGCCGCAGATGGACGGCGTCGACGTGCTCGCGCAGCTCGCCGACGAGGACTGCGAGGCCTCGATCGTGATCGCGAGCGGCGTCGGCGGGCGGGTGCTGGACGCGGCGCGCCGGTTCGCGGCCGAGAACGGCCTGCGGATCGCCGGGGTGCTGGCCAAGCCCTTCACCCTGCTGGCGCTGGCGCCGCTGCTGGACCGGGAGGGCGAGCCGGCCACCCACCCGGTCGGGCACGAGCCGTCCACCGGACCGAGCGCCGGCGACCTGGCAGCGGCGCTGGACGACGTGGAGCAGCTGCACGTGGCCTACCAGCCGAAGGTCACCGCGCAGGGACAGCGCCTGACCGGCTTCGAGGTCCTGGCCCGGTGGCAGCACCCGACGCTGGGGGCGGTCTCCCCCGCCCACTTCGTGCCCCTGGCCGAGCGCGAGGGCCTGATCGACCGGCTCACCGCCCGCGTGGTCGACCTGGCGCTGCCGTGGTTCGCGAGCCTGCACCGTCCCGCGCTGTCGCTGGCGGTGAACCTCTCGGCGCAGGTGGCCGGGGACCGGGCGTTCCCCGGGCACCTGGAGGAGCGCTGCCGGCGGCACGTCGTCGAGCCCGGCGCAGTCATCCTCGAGCTGACCGAGACCGCCAGTGCCGAGGACGCCAACGAGGCCCTGGGGATGCTCACCCGGATGCGGGTGCGCGGCTTCCAGCTGTCCCTCGACGACTACGGCACCGGCTACTCCTCGATGAGCCAGCTGGCCCGGCTGCCGTTCACCGAGATCAAGATCGACCGCTCCTTCGTCATGACGTCCCGGGTCTCGCGCGAGTCCCGGCTGCTGGTCGCCTCAGTCGTCGACCTGGGACGCAGCCTGGGTCTGACGACGGTCGCCGAAGGAGTTGAGGACGCCGCCGCGCTCGACCTGCTGGCCACCCTCGGCTGCGACCTCGTGCAGGGCTTCCACGTCGCCCGCCCGATGCCGGCCGAGGACGCCGCCCGGTGGGCGGTGCGGAGCCAGGCCTAGACCGGCGGGGAATGGCTCACCAGCGGACGGGTAGAAGTCCTGCGAGACATGGTCACGATCCGCAGGATCGCGGCGACTCCGGGGAGGGAGATCTCACGTGCAGGTCGACAAGAGGGCTGTCGCGGCAGCCCTGCGCAACCAGGGTGACCACGACCGGGCCCAGCAGGCCGAGTGCTCGCTGCCCCGGCACGTCGACACCGAGCGGGACGCCGGCCTGCTCCGGCAGCTCGACGTGGACGTCGTCGGGCTCCGGTCCGAGCAGGCCAGGCGCGACGCCCCCCGCTAGCCTCGCTCAGTCCTGGGCCCCGGACCCCTTGACGTCCAGCTCGCCGTCGGAGTACCACCGCCGGATCACCTTCTTGTCGAACTTGCCGACGGAGGTGCGCGGCACCGAGTCGATGAACGCCCAGGCGTCCGGCAGCTGCCACCTGGCCACTGACTCGGCCAGGAAGTCGCGCAGCTCGGCCGGCTCGACGGTGGCCCCCTCGCGCAGTACGACGGAGGCCAGCGGCCGCTCGGCCCACTTCTCGTCCGGGATGCCGACGACCGCCGCCTCCTGCACGTCGGGGTGCGCCATCAGGGCGTTCTCCAGGTCGACCGACGAGATCCACTCGCCGCCCGACTTGATCACGTCCTTGGAGCGGTCGGTCAGGGTGATGTAGCCCAGCGGGTCGAGCTTGCCGACGTCCCCGGTGCGCAGCCAGCCGTCCCGGAACTTTTCGGGGTCGTCGTCCTTGTAGTAGGCGCCCGTCACCCAGGCGCCGCGGACCTCGAGCTCCCCGACCGCCACCCCGTCGCGCGCCAGCACGCTGCCGTCATCGCCGACGATCCGTCCCTCGACGCCCGGGAGCAGCCGGCCCTGGCCACCGCGGTAGTGCCACGCGTCCTCGCCCTCCACCCCGACCGGAGGCCGGGCGACCGACGCCACCGGCGAGGTCTCGGTCATTCCCCACGCCTGCACCATGGTGATGCCGTGCCGCTCCCCGAGCGCCTTCTGCAACGAGACCGGCACGGCGGAGCCGCCGCAGAGCACCAGCCGCAGGTGCGAGGACAGCTCGATCTCGTCGTGGTGGTCGAGGTGCGAGAGCACGTCGTTCCACACCGTCGGCACGGCACCCGAGACCGTCGGCCTCGCGTCCTGCATGAACCGGCACAGCGGCTCGGCCTGCAGCCAGCGGTCCGGCATCACCAACGAGGCGCCGGTCATCACCGCGGCGTAGGCCAGCCCCCAGGAGTTGGCGTGGAACATCGGCACGATCGGCAGCACCCGGTCGGTCCAGGTCAGGCCCCCGGCGATGCCCATGCCGACCGCCATCGAGTGCAGGTACGACGACCGGTGGCTGTAGACCACGCCCTTCGGGTTGCCCGTCGTCCCGGAGGTGTAGCACATCGCCGCGGCGTCGCGCTCGTCCAGCTCGGGCCACGTGAAGGTGTCCTCCTGCGCGGCCAGCAGCTCGTCGTACAGGTGCACGGTGACGCCGTCCACGCGCAGCGAGTCGAGGTCGGCCTGCGCCGCCTCGGGGCCGGCCACGACCACGTGCTCGACGGTGTCGAAGGTCGCCAGCTGCTTGGCCAGCAGCGGGACCAGGGAGTCGTCGACGATGATGACCTTGTCCTCGGCGTGATTGGCGATGTAGGTCAGCTGCTCCGGGAACAGCCGGATGTTGAGGGTGTGCAGCACTGCTCCCATCGCCGGGACGGCGAGGTAGGCCTCCAGGTGCTCGGCGTTGTTCCACTGGAACGTGCCGACCCGCTGGTCTCCGGTGATGCCCAGTCCGCGCAGCGCATTGGCCAACCGGGCGGCGCGAGCACCGATGTCGGCGTAGGAAGCCGAGCGCTGCGACGACGCCGTGGCGGTGATGACCTCGCCGTCCCCGTGCACCTCGCTGCCGTGCCGCAGGATCGTGCCGATGGTCAACGGGAAGTCCTGCATGGTGCTGCGCATGGTGGTGAGCCCCTTCGTGCCAGGTCGTGTGCGATGCGTCACGTTCCCCTGATCCTGCCGTGATGGCCCAAGCCCGTCTAGGTTCGGACCATGCCTGCGACGACTCCCGCCCCCGACCTGCTCGCGCTCTCCCGCAAGGCGTGGGGCGACCTCGAGTCGTTGCACGTGCTGGGCTACTTCGCCCCGGAGGTCAAGCAGGCCTACACGGACCTCGGCCTGCACCCCGACCTGGCCTACTTCGCGGGTCGCTCCGCGGCCTTCGGTCCCTGCGGGCCCGGGCTGAGCATCGCCACCTTCTACGTGTTCGCGCCCTGGATGGCCGAGGCGATCCTGCCGTCCGCGTGGGAGGTCACGACTCCGGCCGAGGTGGTCGAGGCACGTCGTACGGGCATGGCCGCGGTGCTGCGGCGGGTCGTGGGCGAGCCGGACGTCGCCGAGGCGCTCGGGATCGCACGCGACGTGTGTGCGGCGCTGAACCGCGCCGGACGGCCGTTGTACGCCGCGCACGCCGACCTGCCGTGGCCCGACGACGACCTGCTTGCTCTCTGGCACGCGGCCACCTTGGTCCGCGAGCACCGCGGCGACGGCCACGTGGCGGTCCTGCAGCAGGCAGGGGTCGATCCGGTCGAGGCCACCGTGCTGGGTGGGGCCTGGTCCGGGACGATGCGCTTCCTGCGCAAGACCCGTGGCTGGACCGACGAGGAGTACGACGCCGCCACCGACCGGCTGCGAGCGCGCGGCCTCCTCGACGACGCGGGTGGGTTCAGCGAGCAGGGACGAGCGTTCCGCCAGCGGATCGAGGACGACACCGACCGGCTCGCCGTCGAGGGCTGGGCCGCCGTCGGCCCGGAGCGGACCGCGCGCCTGCACGAGCTGGTGAAGCCGCTGCGCGAGGCGGTGACCGCCTCCGACGTGCTGCCCTCCTCCCTGCGTGGGGCGCAGGCACGCCACCGGTGACCCACCCCTCCGTAGGGTGAACCGCATGGCTCGTATCGCGGTGACCGGTGGCAGCGGCAGGCTCGGCAGGGCGGTCGTGCGCGACCTGGTCGAGCACGGCTACGAGGTGGTGAACCTCGACCTGACGCCGCCTCCCGAGGATGCCCCCGGCGACTTCCTGCGCGTCGACCTCGGCGACTACGGGCAGGTGGTCCAGGCACTGGGCCGGATCGAGGACCGCTACGACGCCGTCGACGGCGTCGTGCACCTGGCCGCCGTACCCGCGCCGGGGCTGGTGCCCAACACCACCACCTTCACCGGCAACATCACCGCGACCCATCACGTCTTCGCGGCCTGCCGTGCCCACGGCATCCGCAACATCGTGTGGGCCTCGAGCGAGACGGTGCTCGGGCTGCCCTTCGACACCCCGCCGCCGTACATCCCGGTCGACGAGGACTACCACCCGCGGCCGGAGTCGTCGTACTCGCTGGCCAAGACGCTCGAGGAGGAGATGGCCGGGCAGATGTGCCGGTGGGACCCGGCACTGAAGATGTACGGCCTGCGTCTGTCCAACGTGATGTATCCCGAGGACTACGCGGAGTTCCCGTCGTTCGAGGCGGACCCGATGCTGCGCAAGTGGAACCTCTGGGGCTACATCGACGCCCGCGACGGCGCCCAGGCGTGCCGCCTCGCGCTGGAGCACCAGGGCACCGGACGCGAGGTGTTCGTGATCGCCAACGCCGACACGGTGATGTCGACGCCGAGCAACGAGCTGGCTCGCCGGGTGTTCCCCGGTGTCGAGCTGCGCGAGGTCGAGGGCACCGCGACGCTGCTGTCCATCGACAAGGCCCGCCGGGTCCTCGGCTACGACCCGCAGCACTCCTGGCGCGACGAGTTGCTGTCGTGAATGCCCTTCTCGCGCTCGGCGACGAGCGCTTCGTGTCCCTGACGACCTTCCGGCGCAACGGTGTGCCGGTCTCGACGCCGGTCTGGGTCGTGCGCGACGGGGACGCTCTTGTGGTCACCACCCCGTCCGGCAGCGGCAAGGTGAAACGACTGCGGCACACCTCGCGGGTGACGCTCGTGCCGTGCAGCCGGCGTGGCACCGTCGAGGAGGACGCGACACCCGTCGCCGGCGACGGGCGGCTCGAGACGCCGGACCGCCCCGACCTCTTCCTCGCGAAGTATCGCCTGGAGTACCGGATCTTCATGCTCGTCGAGCGGTTGTTCGCGAAGGGTGCCCGCGACCGCTTGCTGGTGCGGATCACTCCGACCTGACGGTCAGCGCGCAGCCCACCACGCGAGGGCGTCCGGGACGATCCGCTCCATGTCGGCCCGGGTGGCGCGGGCGGGCGCGGCGTCGCGGTCGAACCAGCCGTGCTCGACGATCTCGTCCTTCTGCAGCACGACCTCGCCGCCGTCGAGCCGTGCGGCGAACACCGCCACGACGTACGACGTCCGCGCACCGTCCTCGTAGGTCACCTCGAAGCCCGGACCCGCGTAGACCCCGACGAGGCCCTGGATCGTGGCCCGCAGGCCGGTCTCCTCCGCGAGCTCGCGCAGCGCTGCCTCCTCAGGGGTCTCCCCGGGGTCCATCGCACCACCGATCGTGGCCCAGAAGCCGGAGTCGAGGTGCCGCGCGAGCAGCAGCCGGTCCTGGTCGTCGAAGACCGCGAGGCCGACCGCGGGCAGCAGTAGCAGGTCGGTGCCGACCTTGGCGCGCAGGCCGGCGACGAACGGGGACATGGGCACGGTGTCTCCTTCAGGCGGGCAGGTGGCGACGAGGGGCCATCCGAGGACCGTGCCGCGGGCGGCGCAGACCGGCCAGCTCGATCAGTCGTTGCACCCGGTGGCGATGAGGACGGTAGGGCTCGAGCAGCTCCGCGAGCCCGTCGTCGTCGACCTCCTGGCCGGTCAGGGCCCAGCCGATGTTCTTGGCGACGTGGTAGTCGCCGAAGCTCACCGCGTCGGGGTCGCCGTGCGCGCGGAAGCGCACCTCGGCGCTCGTCCACACCCCGATGCCGGGCAACGAACGCATCCTCCGGTCGGCCTCCTCGCCCGGGAGGTCGGCGGTGCGCTCCAGCGACGCGGCGACCTGGGCCGAGCGCACCACCGTCTTGGAGCGCGCCGGGTCGATGTGCATCCGCAACCACTCCCACGACGGCACCAGCCGGAGCGCCTCGGGTGACGGCTGCACCCACACGCCACGCTCAGCGCCGTCGCCAGGCGCTCGCTCGCCGAAGCGGAGCACCAGCAGCCGGAAGCCGGCGAACGCCTCCTGACCGGTCACCTTCTGCTCGATCACCGCGGGGACGAGAGACTCCATCACCAACCCGGTGCGGGTGATCCGCCAGTGCTCGTGGTGGCGCAGGGCGTCCCGGAGCACCGGGTGCGTGGGACGGAAGTCGGAGGGATCGTCGTCGGCGCCGAGCATGGCGGGCACCGACTCCAGCGCCCAGTCGGCTCCGTCGCCCCAGGCCGTGGCGTGCACCTCGCCGAGGTCGGGGCGAGCGCGCAGCCGCAGCGTCGCGGGGCCCTCGGGCGTGCGCATCCCCCGCCAGACCGTGCCGTCCGGATCGGTGCGGAACGTCGGGTCGCCGCCGCCGTGCCGCAGGATCCGGACCGTCGCACCCAGCACGCACGGCCAGGCCGGCCGCCACACGCGCTCGGTCCCGGTCATCGGGCCAGAGTATGTCGGTCGGCTCGGACACAATGGGCAGGTGCTGCTCGCCGACCTCGTCCAGGCCTCCGCGACCGTGGGTGCGACCCGGTCCCGCAAGGCGAAGATCGCGGCCCTCGCCGCCGCCCTGGCGACTGCCGCGCCGGACGAGACGTCGACCGCGACGTCGTACCTCTCCGGCGTGCTGCGTCAGCGCCGCACCGGTCTCGGCTGGCGCGCCCTGACCGACCTGCCTCCGCCGGCCGAGACCGCGACGCTGACCGTCGGTGACGTGCACGACGCCTTCGAGGCGATCAGCGAGGTCTCCGGCGCGGGCTCGCAGGGCCGGCGCACCGAGCTGGTCGAGGCGCTGTTCGGGCGCGCGACCGCGGCCGAGCAGACTTATCTGCGCGGTCTGGTCACCGGCGAGCTCCGGCAGGGCGCCCTCGACGGTCTGATGCTGGAGGCGGTCGCGGTGGCGGCCGACGTGCCGGCGGCCGAGGTGCGCCGGGCCTCCATGTTCGCCGGGTCGACCGTGCCGGTGGCCTCGGCGGCCCTGGCCGGCGGCTCGGCCGCGCTCGCGCAGTTCACGCTGACCCCCGGTCGTCCCATCCGCCCGATGCTGGCGTCGAGCGCCCCCGACGTGGCGACGGCGCTGCTCAAGACGGCCGCCACGGGCGGAGAGGTCGCGGTCGACCGCAAGCTCGACGGGATCCGGATCCAGGTGCACAAGCACGGCGGCCGGGTGCAGGTCTACACCCGCAGCCTCGAGGAGATCACCGACCGGGTCCCCGAGGTCGTCGAGGTCATCGCGGCGCTGCCTGCCACCACGCTGGTCCTCGACGGCGAGGCGATCGCGCTGCGCCCCGACGGGCGGCCACGCGCCTTCCAGGAGACCGGTTCACGGACCGCCAGCCACGTCGACGTCGCCGCCCTGCGTGCGAAGGTCCCGCTGACGTCGTACTTCTTCGACCTGCTGCACGTCGACGGCGTCGACCTGGTCGACGCCCCGGGCCACGTGCGCGCTGCGCGGCTGGCGAGCGAGCTGCCCGGCGAGCTCGTCGTGCCGCGGGTCGTGACGGCCGACCCCGTGGAGGCGCAGCGGGTCTTCGCTGAGTCGGTCTCCGCCGGCCACGAGGGCGTCGTGGTCAAGGCTCTCGACGCGCCGTACGACGCCGGTCGGCGTGGAGCGTCCTGGGTCAAGGTCAAGCCCCGGCACACGCTGGACCTCGTGGTGCTCGCCGTCGAGTGGGGCAGCGGGCGCCGGAGCGGCTGGCTCTCCAACATCCATCTCGGCGCTCGCGACGACCGTGACGGCCGCGACGGCTTCGTGATGCTCGGCAAGACCTTCAAGGGCATGACCGACGAGATGCTGACCTGGCAGACCGAGCGGTTCCTCGCCCTCGAGACCGCACGCGAGGGTCACGTGGTGCACGTCCGTCCCGAGCAGGTGGTCGAGATCGCCTTCGACGGGCTGCAGACCTCGAGCCGTTACCCCGGCGGGATGGCCCTCCGGTTCGCGCGCGTGCTGCGCTATCGCGATGACAAGACAGCGGCGGAGGCAGACACCCTGGAGACGGTGCGGTCGATGTACGCGCCGTGACTCATCGAGTTGCACGCCCGTAGCATGGCGGGATGACGGCTCCCGGGACGCAAGCCGACCAGGCGCAGGATGACCAGGCCAGGGTCGACCTGCCGTCGGACGGGCGTCGCTCGGCGGCCGCGGCGCGCCGCCGCCGGCGCGAGAAGGAGATCTTGGCGGCCACCCGCAGCCTGTTCGACGCCCGGGGTGTGCGGGAGGCGCAGATCGAGGACATCGCCCGCGCGGTCGGGATCAACCGCGCCATCATCTACCGGCACTTCTCCGGCAAGGAGGAGCTGTTCGCCCTGACCCTCGTGGGCTACCTCGAGGAGCTCGCCGATCGGCTGCACCGCGCCGACGACGAGACGCTCACGCCCGAGGACCGGCTCCGTGGGCTCACAGCGGCCTTCGTCGACTACGGCCGGGAGTTCCCGGCGTTCGTGGACTGCGCCCTCACCCTGATGCGGCGTCCCGGTCCCGAGCTGCTCGATGAGATCAGCGAGGGCGCGATGTACCGACTGGGGCGAGGAGTCTCGACCTGCCTCGCCACGCTGGCCCGGACCGTGAACGCCGGTGTCGAGACCGGGGTCTTCCACACCGAGGACGTCGACCTGCTCGTCAACACGCTCTACGCCAGCGGGCTGGGCGGCATGCAGCTGGCTCGCATCGGCGTTCTGGTCAAGGAGGCGGCCCCCGGCGTCCCGACCACCGCCCGGCTCTCCTCGCAGCAGGTCAAGAAGCACCTGATCGCCGCCGCCGTCGCGATGGCCGTCGGCGCCCCCCGTTGACATTGACCCGGGTCTCGTCCCCCGTCGACCCGGGTCTCCTCCCCCGTCGACCCGGGACTCGTCCCCGTTGACCCGGGTCTCGTCCCCGTTGACCCGGGGCTCGTCCCCCTCGACCCGGGGCTCGTCCCCCTTCGACCGCCAGAGGCATGTGCGAGGACACTCACGACCTTGCCGCAGAAGCATCCTTCGCGCTTCACTGATGCCGTGAGCGCGAGCTGGGTCGGCGTCGTCGGCACGATCATTGCAGCGATGCTGGCGTTCGTCTTCGGGCGCGTGAACCTGCGCCGGGCGTCCGACCACGAGCGCTCCGAGTCCTTGCGCGCCGAGCGTCTGGCGACGTACGCGACGTTCTGCGCTGCCATCGTCGAGTACCGACGCGCCCAGCTGCACCGCTGGTTCGTCTCACGCGATCTCGCTGGCGGGGTCGAAGCCATCCATGCCGACCGCCCCGAGGTAGCCGATGAGCTGCGCGCATCACGTGCCGCGGCTTGGAGCGCCTACTACCGCCTCGTCATGATCACCGATGAACAGGCACTGAGCGAACGGGCCCACGAGATCCTCGTCCTCACCAAGGGCATGAAGAACGCCGAGGACGCGATCGAGCTCAACACATTGAGTGACGGCGTTCACGAGGCGGTCGGCAGATTCGCCCTTGCCGCGCGCGGGAGCGCCACCACCCAGGAGCGTCGCGGGTCCGGTCAGCAGATTGACTGACCGCAGTCGACTGGGGACAAGACCCGGGTCGACTGGGGACAAGACCCGGGTCGACCAGAGACTTGACCCGGGTCGACCAGAGACTTGACCCGGGTCAACCAGCGTGTGGGGCTGGGGGCGGGTTACTTCTCGAGGATGGCGGTCACGCCCTGGCCGCCGGCGGCGCAGATGGAGATGACGCCCTTGCCGGAGCCCTTCTCGTCGAGCAGCTTGGCGAGCGTGGCGACGATCCGTCCGCCGGTCGCGGCGAACGGGTGCCCGGCGGCCAGCGAGGAGCCGGCGACGTTCAGCTTGGACCGGTCGATGGGGCCCAGCGGGGCGTCGAGTCCGAGCCGCTCCTTGCAGAAGATCGGGTCCTCCCACGCCTTCAGCGTGGCGAGCACCTGGGACGCGAACGCCTCGTGGATCTCGTAGAAGTCGAAGTCCTGCAGCGACAGGCCTTCGCGCTCCAGCATCCGGGGCATGGCGTACGCCGGGGCCATCAGCAGGCCCTCGCCCCCGTGCACGTAGTCGACCGCGGCGGTCTCGTAGGCCGTGAAGTAGGCCAGCACGTTCCACCCGCGCTCGGCGGCGTACTCCTCCGAGCAGAGCAGCACCGTCGAGGCGCCGTCGGTCAGCGGCGTGGAGTTGGCAGCCGTCATCGTCGCCGCCTGCCCCTTGCCGAAGACCGGCTTGAGGGTGGCGAGCTTCTCCTCGGAGGAGTCGGCGCGGAGGTTCTGGTCGCGCTCGAGACCCTGGAACGGCGTCACGAGGTCGTCGAAGAAGCCGCGGTCGTAGGCAGCGGCCAACCGGTGGTGCGACGCGACAGCGAGCTGGTCCTGCTCCTCGCGGCCGACCTGCCACTCCAGCGCGGTCAGGGCAGCGGACTCACCCATGGACAGCCCGGTGCGGGGCTCGCTGTTCTGCGGGACCGCGGGCACGAGGTGCTGCGGGCGGACCTTCGCCAGAGCGGCGAGCCGACCCTGCAGGGTCTTGGCCCGGTTGGCCTCGAGCAGCACCTTGCGCAGCCCCTCACCGACCGCGATCGGAGCGTCCGAGGTGGTGTCGACCCCACCGGCGATGCCGACCTCGATCTGGCCGAGCGCGATCTTGTTGGCGACCTGCACGGTCGCCTGGATGCCGGTGTCGCACGCCTGCGAGACGTCGTACGCCGGGGTCTCGGGCGAGAGCCGGGAGCCGAGAACCGACTCGCGCGTCAGGTTGAAGTCGCGGGAGTGCTTGAGCACGGCGCCGGCGACGACCTCGCCGAGGCGCTCGCCCTCCAGGCCGTAGCGCGTCACCAGGCCGTCGATCGCGGCGGTGAGCATGTCCTGGTTGGAGGCCGTGCCGTAGACGCTGTTCGACCGCGCGAAGGGGATCCGGTTTCCACCGACGACCGCGACTCGGCGAGTGTGGGACTGCATGGGGAGGCTCCTCCGGGTGACGAGACAGAACGAGGCCGTTTTCGGCTCGGTTACTCCTGGGTACATACTGGCGCGACCGGCGCGGTGACACCAATCCTCTGTCGTGCACGTCACGAAAGGTGGACGGTGAGTTGCACACCCGGTTATCTGTCTGGGAACCCCCTCTGATCGGAGAAGCCCCGCGATGAGCGACCGCTACTCGTCCCTGATCCACACCCCGGTCGGGCAGCTGCTGGCCAAGAACCTGGGCCTGCCGAACCCGGTCACCCTGGAGCGCTGGTCCGAGGGCGCCCCTCTCGTCGACGGCACGGTGGCCGTCGGCGGCGACGGTCGGCTGGGCAAGGCGGTCCTGGCCGCGCTCGACGACCTCGGCATCGCCAGCGTGTCGGACCAGGACGGCGGCGTCCCGGCCGACCAGCGCTACAAGGGACTGGTCTTCGACGCCACCGGGCTCACGTCCTCCGACCAGCTGGTCGGCTTGCAGGACTTCTTCACGCCGCTGCTGCGCAGCCTGGAGAAGTGCCCGCGGATCGTGGTGATCGGCACTCCCCCGGAGTCCACCAACACCGGCGAGGAGCGGGTCGCGCAGCGTGCGCTCGAGGGCTTCACCCGCTCGCTGGGCAAGGAGGTCGGCCGTGGCGGCACCGTCCAGCTCGTGTACGTCGCGCCCGCCGCCGACGGTGCGCTCACCTCGACGCTGGCGTTCCTGCTCTCGCCCAAGTCGGCCTACGTGTCCGGCCAGGTGATCCGGATCGGCTCCCACGGTGCGACTGCCGTGCCCTCCGACGGCGAGGTGGCCGACTGGTCGCAGCCGCTGCTCGGCCGGGTCGCGATCGTCACCGGAGCCAGCCGCGGCATCGGCGAGCAGATCGCCCGCGTGCTGCACCGGGACGGTGCGACGATCCTCGGGATCGACGTACCCCAGGCGGCCAGCGAGCTGCAGGCCGTCACCGGTGAGCTCGGGGGTGACCACCTCACCCTCGACATCACCACCAAGGACGCCCCCCAGCGGATCGCCCGCCACGTGAAGGAGAAGTTCGGCGGCGTCGACGTCGTCGTCCACAACGCCGGCATCACCCGCGACAAGAGGCTGATGAACATGAAGCGCGACGGCTTCGCCTCCGCCATCGCGGTCAACCTGACGGCACCGGAGCGGATCACCGCCGAGCTGCTGTCGCAGGACTTGGTCAACCCCAACGGTCGGATCATCGGGGTGGCCTCGATCGCGGGCATCGCCGGCAACCTGGGCCAGACCAACTACGCGGCAAGCAAGGCCGGGGTCATCGGCTTCGTCGAGAGCCTCGCCGACGAGCTCGAGGACGGGATCACGATCAACGCCGTGGCGCCCGGCTTCATCGAGACCAAGATGACAGCTGCGGTGCCGTTCGCCACTCGCGAGGTCGGGCCGCCGGCTCAACTCGCTGTCCCAGGGTGGCCTGCCGGTCGACGTGGCCGAGACCATCGCGTGGTACGCCAACCCGGCCAGCACCGCCGTGAACGGCAACGTGGTCCGCGTCTGCGGCCAGATGATGCTGGGCGCCTGATGGCCAGCGAGCCGCGCGTCGTGGACGGCGCCCCCGCGACCCTGCCCCTGATGCTCAAGGCGGCGCTGCCCGTCCTGCCGGGACTGAACCTGGTACCCGGCGTGCGCAAGCACGGCAACGTGCTGCCCGACCTGGCGCTGACCCGGCACGACGTCCCGATCGATCGCTCCCACGTCGCGGCGTACTCCCAGGTGTGCGGCTTCTCCCTCAAGGAGACCGTCCCGGTGACCTACCCGCACATGCTGGCCTTCGGGCTGCACATGGCGATCATGACCGACTCGTCGTTCCCGTTCCCCGCCGTCGGCACCGTGCACCTGTCCAACTCGATCACCCAGCACCGCGCGATCTCCGCAAGCGAGAAGCTCCAGGTCACCGCGCGTCCGCAGGACCTGCGAGCGCACCCCAAGGGGCGGGTCTTCGACATCGCCACCACGGTGCACTCGGGTGGCGAGCTGGTGTGGGAGGAGACGAGCACCTTCCTGCGCGTCGGGGGCGGCGAGAAGGGTGCCCCTGCCGGAGTCCCGGTGGCACTGGAGGAGCTCGAGGTGCCGGCGAGCAGCGGCATCTCGTGGCGGCTCAAGGGCGACCTGGGACGTCGGTACGCCGCGGTGTCGGGCGACCACAACCCGATCCACCTCTACGGCTTGAGTGCCAAGGCGTTCGGCTTCCCGCGACAGATCGCGCACGGCATGTGGACCAAGGCGCGCTGTCTCGCCGCGCTCGAGGGCCGGCTGCCGGCTGCTGTGACCGTCGACGTGTCGTTCAAGAAGCCGGTGCTGCTTCCCGGCACGGTTGCCTTCGGCGCAGCCAAGCGAGGCGACGGCTACGCCTTCGGCCTGACCCGCCCCACGGACGGTGCGCCGCATGTGCTCGGCGTCACGCACGCCTGATACGCACCCTTGAGCGCAACGATCACGCTGTCCTTCCTCACCTAGGCTGTTTCAGCAGGGCCGTTACGTCGCCAGTGGCGTCAGCAGGAGCCGCGAGCCCATCCCGACCGTGCGGGCCAGCGCGCCGGCGTACCGCTGCGCGACGCGCTCGACTCGACGCAGCTCCCACAGGGCCAGCGTGTTGGCCCACGCGAGCTCGCGTGCCTTGTCGATGTTCCAGGCGCTCACCAGGTGGGCGACGGGTCCCAGGTGGCCGTCGGCCGCCCTCCCGACCTTGGTCAGGAAGGAACGTCGGATGTCGCCCTCGACCTCGGCGAGCAGGTCGTTGACGAGCTCGTAGTCCTCCCGGACGCCGGGGGTGCTCGGCGTGACGCCGCGAGCGACGCAGGTGGCGACGACCGCCACCGGAAGGTCGTGCTCGATGTGGGCGTTCATGCCGGCGAGCGCGAACTGGATCGGCAGGATGCCGGGCGTGCGACGCGCGTCGAACAGCGGGTCCCACGCCTTCGGTACCGCGGCCGTGGCCGTCGCAGCGTCGTGGGCTGCGAACCACAACCGGGCGAACCGGATGTCGAGCTCGGCCATCAGGGCGTCGTCGCGGAAGGTCGTGCGCCCCGCGAGGCGCTCCGCGACCATCTCGGTGACCTGCAGGTAGACCCGGTTGAAGACCGCGACGCCGTCGCGTCGACCGAGCTGTGCCTCGATGGCCTGCATGCGGGCGACCACGTCCGCCACGGTGTGCACGTCGTTCACGTGCCCATCAGACCACGCTCAGCCGCGCGCCCGACCCCATCGGATCGTGCGGGTGGTTACGGCGGCGCCGGCGGTCTTCGCTGGCACGCGCTCCGTCAGCGTGCCGGTCGCAGGATCCCACGTGGCGACGTCGGTGGTGCCGTCGTTGTTCCAGTCGCCGGTGACCGGGAGGTGGGTGCTGGCACCCCAGGCGACCGTGCTGGTGCTCACGGCACCTGCCCTGGTTGCGGTCCGCAGCGTGAAGCGGGCGTAGCGGGGGCTCCAGACGCCGACGTCGGTGAGCCCGTCGCCGTTCCAGTCCCCGGTGACCGGACGGTCCCCGACGGACCCGAACGTGACCGTGCGGGTCGTGCCGTTGGACGCGCGCAGCGTGAAGACGCGGCTGGCGGGACTCCACACGCCGACGTCGGTCCTGTCGTCCCCGTTCCAGTCACCGGTCACGCCGACGTCCGAGACAGCGCCCAAGGAGATCGTGCTGGTGCTTCCGTCGGCGTCGCGCAGCAGGAAGGCCTTCGCCCCGGCGCGGCGGACGCCGACGTCGGTGACGCCGTCGCCGTCCCAGTCTCCGGTCATCGCCTCGTCGGTCGCGCGACCGAAGGACAGCGTGAGCCGGGCCCGACCGGGTCGCTTGAGCACGAACGTCGGGGTGGCGTTGCGGCGCAGGACGCCGGGGTTGTCCGCGCCGACGCCGTCGAAGTTGCCCGCGACCGGGGTGTCGCCGCAGGACTGGGAGGCCGCGGTCGTGCCCATCACCCAGGCAGCCCGGTGGAAGTACGACGTCTGCACGGTCCCGTTGAGACGCTGCTCGAAGTGCAGGTGCGGACCGGTGCTGCCGCCCGTCGTACCGACCTGGCCGATCACGAAGCCCTGGTCGACGGACTGGCCGACGCTGACCCACTGCGACGAGCAGGTGGGCGTAGAGCGAGGTCCGACCGTTGCCGTGGTCCAGGACGATGTAGCGCCCGTAGCTGCGGCTGCCGAGGTTGACCACCTTGGTCACCACGCCGGGCGCGGTCGCGGTGGTCGGCGCACCGAGGTCGTCGGTGCGGTTCCAGTCGACCGCCTTCGCCGACGGGCTGTGGTTGGCGCGGGTCGACCCGCGCCAGGTGTCACCGCACGGGAAGGGGATCTCGTAGTCGGGGCCGGCCGGCGCGGCCTGCGCTGCTGGGACGCCGGTGCCGAACAATCCGGCGAGCACCACTCCGACGACGACCGACGCGCGCGTCCGACCATGCATCGCGGACTCCTCCCACAGGGTGTCTGGGCACGTGCGTCCCGGTGGACACACTGAGTCACACGGGTCACAACGGACCTCAGATACCCCAGAACCGAACAACCGTAACTGGAACCGGCGTGTCTGTCAGCCTTTGTCGGAAGTGTGTGCTAATGACACCGCTGTGATTCACCCTAGGGGCGGGGCCGGATCAAGCCCTCCTGGGCCACGGTCGCGACCAGGCGACCGTCCTCGGTGAACACCCGGCCCACCGCGAGACCCCGGGCGCCCGACGCGGACGGCGAGTGCTGGTCGTAGAGCAGCCACTCGTCGGCCCGGAACGGCCGGTGGAACCAGATCGTGTGGTCGAGCGAGGCCGACTGGACGGCCGGATCCCAGATCTGCACCCCGTGCGGCACGAGCGTGGAGCCGAGCAGCGTGAGGTCGCTGGCGTAGGTGAACGCCGCCTGGTGGGTGAGCGGACTGTCACCCAGCGTGCCGTTGACGCGCAGCCACAGCCGCGCCTGCGCCGGCTTGTCCTCGATCGGGAGCCGGCCCCCCGGCCGCGAGTCGCCGATCGCGCGCAGCTCGAGTGCCGCCCACTCGGCCTTCCAGCGCTCGGCGTCCTCGGCCGAGCGGTGCCGGAACAGCTCGCCGATCTCGACGGCGTCCTGCGGTGCCGGCACGTCGGGCATCCGGTCCTGGTGCTCGAAGCCGTCCTCGCGCACCTGGAAGCTGACCGTCATGAAGTAGATCGGCCGCCCGTGCTGACGCGCCACGACGCGTCGGGTCGAGAACGACCGGCCGTCGCGCATCCGCTCGACGTCGTAGACGATCGGCACCGCCGTGTCGCCCGGGCGCAGGAAGTAGCTGTGCAGCGAGTGCACCCCCAGCCCGTCGTCGACGGTGCGACCGCCGGCGACCAGCGCCTGGGCGGCCACCTGTCCGCCGAAGACCCGCTGCAGCCGCGTGTCGGGCTGCCGGCCGCGGTAGAGGTTCAGGTCGATGGGCTCGAGGTCGAGGAGCTCGACGAGCTCGTCGGAGGAGCTGGGCACGGGTGGGTCTGCCGTTCTACTCGGTGTCGTCGGGACGGTCGCGCGGGTCGAGGCCGGCGAGGAACCGCTCGAACTCCGCGCCGAGCTCCTCCCCCGTGGGGAGGTCGCGCTCCTCGGCGAGCGGAAGCGCGTCGGCGTCGTCGGTCGTGGGACGGTGGAAGGCGTCGTACTGCTGCTCGAGGCCGTGCACGACCTCGCGCACCTCGTCGGAGTCCTCGATCTGCGCGGCGATGTCGACCATCTTGGCCTCGCCCGCCTCCTCGAGCGCGTCCAGCTCCCACTGCAGGCCGGTCACCACCTCGACCGACTCCAGCATCGTGGCGGCCGCGGACGGGTAGTCGAACTGGGCGACGTAGTGCGGGATGTGCGCGACGAAGCCCATCGCAGGATGGCCCCACCCGCCGAGCCGCATCTCCAGCAGCGCCTGAGCGCTGGCGGGCACCCGGATCTCGCCCTTCCAGATGTTCTCCGACACCAGCAGGTCCGGTGTGGTCGCGTGGTTGGTGAGCATCACCGGGCGGGTGTGCGGCACCGCCATCGGCACCGCCCCCATCGAGACGGTCAGCCGGACCCGGAAGGTCTCGACGATCTCGCGCACGGCGACGGCGAACGCCTCCCAGTGCGTGTCCGGCTCGGGTCCGCTCAGCAGGAGGTACGGCGTCCCGAGGCTGTCGTGGTTGAGGCGCACCACCAGGCGCGGGGCCTCGTAGCCCTCGTAGCGGTACTCCGAGAACGTCATCGGCGGGCGGCGCGCCCGGTAGTCGTAGAAGGCGTCGATGTCGAAGCTGGCCACGACACGGCCCGAGGACTGGTCGAGCAGGTGACGGGTCGCGATCGCCGCCGCGTTGCCGGCGTCGAGGAACCCTTCGAGCGAGTGCACGAGCACCGGACCGTCGCTGAGCGCGTCGAGCTCGGGTACGTCGTCCACGATGTGCACGTAGCGCGCACTGTCTGCCATCGATGTCCTTCCAGAGTTGCGTTCCTCGTCGACAGGGGAACGCCGCTACGTCGCTCACTATGCCCGATGCGGTGTCCGAGCCCGTGTGCACCGTCGCGGCGGACCGTCCGCTGTCCGCATTGTCGAGGCGTGAGGCGCTCACGCCCGTGCAGCACCTAGGCTGAGCACGTGGCCGAGTACCAGCTGACATCGTGGCGAGACCTTCCGTCGCTCGTCGTCGCCCGTGAGAGCGCCGACCCGACCGACTCCGCCGTCGATCCCGCCGACACCGTCAAGATCCAGCTCGCCCCGCGCTTCCAGGAGGCGATCGACGAGGCCGCCATGCGGCTCGGCGACACGGGCAGCGACGCCTACCTCGAGGGCTGGACCCGCGGGGGGTGGACGACCGACGAGGGCTCCGCCGCCGAGGTGGCCGACCGCGTGGTCGCCGCGCTCGAGGCACGGTGGACCGACGACGCGATCGCCGCCTACCTCGAGGGACTCACCCCGTGAGCCGACTGTCCGACCTGCTCGAGCCCGGGACCGTCGTCGTCGACGGCGGGATGGGCACGCTGCTGCAGGAGCGCGGCCTCGACGACGGCGGCGCGGGCGAGCTGTGGAACGTGGAGCGGCCCGACGTGATCCGCGAGGCCCACGAGGCCTACGCCCGCGCCGGGGCCCGGGTGCTCACCACCAACACCTTCGGCGGCACCCGCCCCCGGCTGGCGATGCACGGCCTGGAGGACCGCGTGCACGAGCTCAACGCGGCGGCCGCGAGCATCGCCCACTCGGTCGCCCGCGAGCACGGCGTCCTCGTCGCCGGCGACCTCGGCCCGACCGGGGAGCTGCTCGAGCCGCTGGGCACGATGACGGCGGCCGACGCGCAGGCGCTCTTCGAGGAGCAGCTCCGGGGCCTGGCCGAGGGCGGCATCGACCTGGTGCTGATCGAGACGATGAGCGACCTCGGCGAGGTCGAGGCCGCGGTCCGGGCCGCCCAGGCGGTCGTCCCCGACCTCCCGGTCGTCACGACCCTGTCCTTCGACACCAACCTGCGCACGATGATGGGCGTCCGTCCGGGCGACGCCGTCACCGCGCTCGCCGCCCTCGGCGTCGACGCGGTCGGCGCCAACTGCGGGCGCGGCCCGGCGGAGATGGAGCAGATCGCGGCTCAGCTGGCGGACGCCCGACCCGAGGGGTTGCTGCTCGTCGCGCAGTCCAACGCCGGTCTCCCCCAGGTCGTCGGCGACCACTTCGAGTACGACGCGACGCCGGCCGACCTCGCCCAGCACGCGCTCGCCCTGCAGAAGCTCGGCATCGACCTGGTCGGCGGCTGCTGCGGGTCCACGCCCGACCACATCGCGGCCGTGCGCGACGCCGTCAGCTGACTCCGCGCGCCGCAGCCTGCGAGAACTCCTCCTCGATCAGGTCGGCGTTCACCATGGCGCCCGCGCGCACCCCGGCGCCCGCCGCGTGCACCACCTGCCCCATGAGGTCGTTCACGTTTCCGGCGACCCACACGCCGGGGGCCGCCCGGAAGGTCAGCGGGTCGCAGGTGACGTACTCCCCCAGCACCTGGCCGCCCACCGCCATCGGCACCGGGCGGATCCCCAGCGGTGCCAGCACCGCGGCGTTGGCCACGACGTGGGTCTGGACGGTGACCACCTCGAGCGGGACCAGCTCGCCGCCGGTCAGCCGGGCACCGACGAGCCGGTCCCCGTCCCGCTCGAAGGCCGTCACCGGCTCCCGCACACACCCGCACCCCGCGGGCCTCCAGGACCTGCCGGTCCCCCGGTGCCAGCCCGGGGCCGTTGCCGTCCAGGACGGTCAGGTCAGCGGTGAGCTGCCGGAAGAGCTTGGCCTGGTGCACCGCCATCGGGCTGGTGGCCAGCACGCCGACAACCCGGCCGCGGACCTCGTAGCCGTGGCAGTAGGGGCAGTGCACGACGTCGCGGCCCCAGCCCTCAGCGAGCCCCGGCAGGTCGGGCAGCCCGTCGGTGAGGCCGGTCGCGACGAGCAGTCGACGGCTGGTGGTCCGGTGCCCGTCCTCCAGCCGCACGACGAACCCGTCGCCCTCGCGCGACGCCGACACGACGCGTCCGTCCCGGACGTGGCCGCCGTACGACGTGACCTCGGCGCGGCCGATCCGCCCCAGCTCCTGCGGAGTGATGCCGTCGCGGGTCAGCAACCCGCGCACCCCGGCGGCCGGGGCGTTGCGCGGCTCGCCCGCGTCCACCACCAGCACGGAGCGCAGCGAACGGCACAGGGTCAGCGCGGCGCTCAGACCGGCGGCACCGCCTCCGACCACCACCACGTCGTAGTCGTAGCTCATGGCCCCACCCTGCTCCGCCGCGCAGGGTGCGGCAAACCGCACGACGATCGCGGCGGCACGTGACGACGCCCACAGGCGTCCTGGCTTCCGGCGATTGTTACCGACGGGTAATCTAAGCCCTCCACCCCCGGAACCATGAGGAGCCTGCGTGCCCCGACAGCTGCGAGAGGTCGTCTTCGTCGACGGCGTGCGGACCCCGTTCGGCAAGGCCAAGGGTCAGTACGCCGAGACCCGCGCCGACGACCTGGTCATCAAGTGCATCCGCGAGCTGATGCGGCGCAACCCGAGCCTGCCTCCGGAGCGGGTGGACGAGGTCGCGATCGCCGCGACGACCCAGATCGGCGACCAGGGCCTGACCATCGGCCGGACCGCCGCCCTGCTGGCGGGACTGCCGCAGAGCGTGCCCGGCTACGCGATCGACCGGATGTGCGCCGGCGCGATGACCGCGGTCACCACGACGGCCGCCGGCATCGCCTTCGGCTCCTACGACGTGGTGATCGCCGGTGGGGTCGAGCACATGGGCCGCCACCCGATGGGCGAGGGCGTCGACCCCAACCCCCGGATCATGTCGGAGAAGGTCGTCGACCCCGAGGCGCTGTCGATGGGCAACACGGCCGAGAACCTGCACGACCGCTACCCCTCGATCACCAAGGAGCGTGCCGACGCCTACGCCGCTGCGCTCGCAGCAGAAGACCGCGCAGGCCTACGCCGACAACCTGATCCAGCCCGACCTCGTGCCGGTCGCGATCCGCACCGCCGAGGCCGGCTGGGGCCTCGCCACGACCGACGAGCCGCCGCGTCCGCAGACGACGGCCGAGGACCTGGCCGGTCTCAAGACGCCGTTCCGCCCGCACGGCCGGGTCACCGCCGGCAACGCGGCCGGCCTCAACGACGGCGCCACCGCGGCGCTGCTCGCCGACGAGGAGACAGCGCGCGCGCTCGGGCTGCCGGTCAAGATGCGGCTGGTGTCGTTCTCCTTCACTGGGCGTCGAGCCCGAGGTGATGGGCGCCGGTCCGATCCCCGCCACCGAGAAGGCGCTGCGCCAGGCCGGTCTGACCATCGACGACATCGGCGCCTTCGAGATCAACGAGGCGTTCGCCGTGCAGGTGCTCGCCTTCCTCGAGCACTTCGGCGTCGCCGACGACGACGAGCGCGTCAACCCCTACGGCGGTGCGATCGCCGTGGGCCACCCGCTGGCGTCGTCCGGCGTCCGTCTGATGACCCAGCTCGCCGCGCAGTTCGCCCAGAAGCCCCACGTGCGCTACGGCCTGACCACCATGTGCATCGGCATCGGCATGGGCGGCACCGTGATCTGGGAGAACCCGCACTTCGAAGGAGCAGCAGCATGACCCACCTCGAGACCCTGCTCGAGCGCGCCGCCTCGCTGTCCCCCGACGAGGTCGTCACCGAGGCCAAGAGCCGCGACGTCGCCCTGCCGTACGGCGCCGGCACGATGGCCCTGATCACGCTGGACAACGGCCTGGACCACACCCGCCCGAACACGTTCGGCCCGAAGTCGCTCGCCTCGCTCAGCTCCGCGATCGACGAGGCCCTGGCCCGCGAGGACGTCGCCGCCATCGGGGTCACCGGCAAGCCGTTCATCCTGGCCGCCGGGGCCGACCTCTCGGGCATGACCGAGCTGGGCGGTCGCGACGACGCGGTGCTCATCGCGCAGATCGGGCACGGCGTCTTCCGCAAGCTCGGGGAGGGCGGCAAGCCGACCTTCGCCTTCGTCAACGGCCTCGCGCTGGGCGGTGGCCTCGAGGTCGCGCTGCACTGCGACTACCGCACGGTCCAGGACAGCGCGCCCGCGATCGGCCTGCCCGAGGTGATGCTCGGCCTGGTGCCCGGCTGGGGTGGCGCCTACCTGCTGCCGAACCTCGTCGGCGCCGCGACCGCCGTGAAGCTGATCATCGAGAACCCGCTCAACCAGGGCCGGACCTTGACCGGCCACGCCGCCTTCCAGGCCGGGCTCGCCGACGCGGAGTTCGAGGGCGCCGACTTCCTGGAGCAGTCGCTGCTGTGGGCCGCTCGGGTGCTGACCGGCGAGGTCACGCCCACGCGCGCCGAGGTCGACCGGGGTGCCGCCTGGGACGCGGCGGTGACCCAGGGCCGCGGTGTCGCGGACGCGAAGACCGGTGGCGCCTCCCCTGCGGCGTACCGTGCGCTCGACCTGATCGCCGCCGCACGGACCGCGACCCGTGACGAGGGCTTCGCCGCCGAGGACGAGGCGCTGGCCGACCTGATCCTCACCCCGGAGCTGGCCGCGAGCCTCTACTCCTTCGACCTCGTGCAGAAGCGTGCGAAGCGGCCGGCGGGCGCGCCCGACAAGGCGCTCGCCCGTCCGGTGACCAAGGTCGGCATCGTCGGGGCCGGCCTGATGGCCAGCCAGCTCGCGCTGCTGTTCGTACGGCGGCTGCAGGTGCCCGTGGTCCTGACCGACCTGGACCAGGCCCGGGTCGACAAGGGCGTGGGCTACGTGCACGCCGAGGTCGACAAGCTGCTCGGCAAGGGCCGGGTCTCCCCCGACCGGGCCAACCGGCTGAAGGCGCTCGTCACCGGCACCGTCGACACGACGTCGTCCTTCGCGGACGCCGACTTCGTGATCGAGGCCGTGTTCGAGGAGATGACGGTCAAGCAGCAGGTCTTCGCCGACCTCGAGGCGGTGGTGTCCCCCACGTGCGTGCTGGCCACGAACACCTCGTCGCTGTCCATCACCGAGATGGCCTCGAAGCTCGAGCACCCGCAGCGGGTCGTGGGCTTCCACTTCTTCAACCCGGTGGCCGTGATGCCGCTGCTGGAGATCGTCCGGGGTGAGCAGACCGACGACGCCACCCTGGCCACGGCGTTCGCAACCGGCAAGGTGTTGAAGAAGACCTCGATCCTGGTCGCGGACAGCCCGTCGTTCATCGTCAACCGGCTGCTCGGCCGCTTCATGGGCGAGGTCGGTCGCATCGTCGACGAGGGCACGCCGCTGACGGTCGCCGACGGCGCCTTCGCGGGCGTCGCGCCGATGCCGCCGTTCTTCCTGCTGTCACTGGTGGGGCCGGCGATCGCGCTGCACAACAGCGAGACGCTGCACGGCGCGTTCCCGGACCGGTTCTACGTCTCGCCGAACCTCAAGGAGCTCGTCGCCGCCGGCAAGACCAGCGTCTACGCCCCGGACTTCTCGATCGACCCGGAGGTGGCCGAGATCTTCGCGGTGCCTGCGGACGGCGTGGCACGCGAGCCCGCCGCCGTACGCACCCAGGTGCTCGAGGCGCTCGCCGAGGAGGCCCGGCTGATGCTCGACGAGGGTGTCGTCGTCGGGCCGGAGGACCTCGACCTCGCGATGATCACCGGTGCGGGCTTCTCGTTCTGGAACGGTGGCCTGACCCGGCTGCTGGACCGCGAGGGCATCTCGGAGAAGGTCACCGGCCGCCGCTTCCACTGACCCCCCCTGCCTGTTGAATGGCCAGTTGTGCCCCTGTCAGTGGTCAGTTGTGCCCCAGTACTGGGGCACAACTGACCACTCGACGGGGCACAACTGGCTACTCGACGGGTGAGGTGCGCGAGTAGTCGTGGGCCGGCTCGCCCATGCCCAGCCCGACCCGGCTGTGCCGGTAGCCGTAGGTGAAGTAGATGACGAACCCGAGCGCCATCCACACCAGGAAGCGCAGCCAGGTCTCGATGCTGAGGTTCAGCATCAGGTAGACGCAGACCACCGCCGCGAGGATCGGCAGGAACGGGTTCAGCGGCACCTTGAACGAGCGCTCCAGGTCGGGGCGGCGCTTGCGCAGGATCGGGACCGCCAGCGACACCAGCGCGAACGCCGACAGGGTGCCGATGTTGACCATCTCCTCGAGCTTGCCGATCGGCGTCATGGAGGCGACGACCGCGACCAGCCCACCGATCAGCAGCGTGATCCGCACCGGGGTCCCCGTCGTGCGGTTCACCCGACCGAACGCGTGCGGCAGCAGCCCGTCGCGGCTCATCGCGAAGAGCACGCGCACCGCGCCGATCATCAGCGTCATGACGACCGTGGTGAGACCGGCCACCGCTCCCGCCGAGATCAGCGTCGCGAATCCGTCCTTGCCGTAGGCCTTGAACGCGTTGGCCAGCGCGGCCTCGGTGTCGATCTCGTCGTACTTCACCATGCCGGTGATGACCAGGGCGACCGCGATGTAGAGCACGGTGCAGATGGCCAGCGAGCCCAGGATGCCGCGCGGAAGGTCCTTCTGCGGGTTCTTGGCCTCCTCCGCCGTGGTCGCCACGACGTCGAAGCCGATGTAGGCGAAGAACACCACCGACGCCGCGGAGACGATGCCGAGCACGCCGTACGTCTGCGCCTCGAGGCCGAAGATGGCTTGGAACAACGGCTGGGTCAGGCCGTCGGCGCTCACCGGGTCGGCGGCCGGCGGGACGAACGGGGCGTAGTTGGAACCCTTGATCAGTGAGATGCCGGCCACGATCACGAACAGCACGACGAAGAGCTTGACCCCGACCAGCACCAGGTTGACCCGGAGGCTCTCCTTGATGCCGACCGCGACCAGCACCGTCAGCAGCGCGACGAGCAGGAAGGCCGCAAGGTTGAAGTGCAGCGCGAAGCCGCTCTCGGTCGAGGGACCCAGCGAGGCCGGCCAGCCGAGCCCGATCTCCTCCATCAGCGTCACGAAGTAGGTGCTCCAACCCTGCGCCACGACCGAGGCCCCGAGCATCAGCTCGAGGATCAGGTCCCAGCCGATGATCCACGCGACAAGCTCGCCGAGCGTGGCGTAGGAGAAGGTGTACGCCGACCCCGAGACCGGCACGGTCGAGGCGAACTCGGCGTAGCACAGGGCTGCGAGGGCGCAGCAGAACGCCGCGATCGCGAAGGAGAACACCACGGCCGGGCCGGCGAACTCGGCCGCCGCCTTGCCCGTCAGCGTGAAGATGCCGGCACCGATGATGACGCCGATCCCGAACACTGTGAGGTCGAGGGCGCTCAGGTTCTTCTTCAGCTTGTACTCGGCGTCCTCGGTGTCCGCCATGGAGTGTTCGATCGACTTCGTGCGGAGCACGTTCACCGCGGGCCTCCTGCCTCCGACCATCACGGCACCCTGCCGTCACCGCAGACTAGGACAGCGTGCACAGTGCACGCTTTTCGGCACGCCGTCCCAGCGGTACGGAACCGACGTCAGTCGACGACGTCGATGCGGTCGGTCGCGACCGGGGTGTAGGGGCTCTTCGCGGCCAGGTAGGTCGCGAAGGCGTCGATGTCGAGCCCCCCGAAGTACTTGTCGGTGGCGACGGCGAAGACGGGGAACCCGTCCCCGCCGTCGGCGAGGAAGGAGTTGGCCACGACGCGGTAGGTGCGGCCGGGCTGGAGCGGAGCACCGTTGACCCGGACGCTGCCCGCGACCACCTTCGCGCCGGCCGGGGCCGACCTTCTCCACGTGTAGGTGATGCCCGAGACCTGCAGCACCTTGAAGCTGTCGGCGTTGGCCCCGCTGAACTGCTGCTCGAGGAGCGTCAGGAGCTGGGCGCCGGTCAGGTCCATCGACACGTCGTAGTTGTTGAACGGCTGCACCGCGAACGCCTGCCCGTAGGTGACCTGGCCGCCGTCGGTGGCGAGGTCCGCGCGGATGCCGCCCGGGTTCATGAAGGCGATCTCCGGCTTCCTGCCACCGGTCACCGTGGAGGCGTCGGCCTTCTGAGCGTCGGCGATGAGGTTCCCCAAGGCCGACTCCGAGCTGTTGTCGGCGACTCTGGTGATCGTCGTGCTCCCGGAGGCGAGCCGGCCGATGACGCGATCGGCGATCGGGGCCACCAACGTCCGATAGGTGTCGATCAGGGAGGTGAGCGCGGGCGCCTTCGCGACGTCGCGGGTCACGATGGTGTTCCTCGCGACCTCGGTGCTGCGGCGCACGTCGCCGCTCTTGCGGTCGATGGTGAGGTCGATGTCGGTGACGAGGCGACCCAGGCTGGCGCCGCTGGTGACCAGGCGCTTCGCGCCGGAGGGGTCGGGCAGTGAGCAGTTGTAGGCCTGGTGGGTGTGACCGGTGATGACCGCGTCGATGGAGGGGCTGAGCCCCGCGTTGATGTCGACGATCGGGCCGGAGATGCCCGGGCACGCGTCGTAGGCCGTGGGGTCGGACGGGAAGCCGCCCTCGTGGACGAGCACCACGATCGACTGCACCCCCTGCCGGCGCAACGCCCGGGCGGCGGCGTTGGCGGTCTCCACCTCGTCGGCGAACCTCAGGCCGGCGACCCCGGACTTGGTGACGATGTTGGGGGTGTCCTGCAGCGTCATCCCGATGAAGCCGACCTTGACCCCGGCGTACTTCTTCACGGTCGTGCCCGGGAGCACGGTCCTGCCGGAGTCCTCCTGGAACACGTTGGCCGCCAGGTAGCGGAAGTCCGCACCCTCGTAGGTGTGGGCGGCGCAGGAGTTCTGGTTGTCCCGGCCGGCGCCGTCGTCGAGGCAGCCACCGCGCTGCATCCGGACCAGCTCCCGCCAGCCCTCGTCGAACTCGTGGTTGCCGACGCTGGAGATCTCCAGGCCCATCGCGTTCATCGCCTCGACGGTCGGCTCGTCGTGGAAGGCGGCCGAGAGCAGCGGAGTGGCGCCGATCAGGTCGCCGGCGGCGACGGTCACCGAGTGCCGCTTCTCCGCCGCGGCGGAGCGCCGCAGCGCCTGCAGGTGGGTGGCGAGGTACTCCGCACCTCCGGCCTTGGTGCCGTTGATGACGCCGGAGCTGGAGGAGGTGCTCGGCTCGAGCTGGCCGTGGAAGTCGTTCAGCGCCAGGATCTGCAGCTTCACGTCCCGCGAGGCCTTCTTCGCCTCGGCGGGGCTGGCCCCGCCGGTGGTGGAGATCAGCGCGAGGGTGGTGACGGCGGCGATGCCGAGGGTGCTCAGCAGGGGTCTGCGGCGGGGTCGGGACATGGTGGAGCTCCTCGTGGGCTTGAGTTTCACCGAGAAGTCGCTCGGCTCACGAACCCCGTCAGTCAACCTCAGGACGCCGACGGACGCGCCACCCCGCAGGTAACGATTGCAGTACGGCGGCCTCAGCCGCCCGCGCGCCGCACCACCAGGTCGGCCGCGTGCTCGGCGAGCCGGTCGGAGTCGAGGTCGAACATCCGACCCAGCACGCGGTCCTGGTCCGCCTCCGGCGTGCGTCGCTCCCGGCCGACCTGCGTCATCTCGCGCAGGAAGGACCACAGCCGTCGCTCGCCGAAGCGGTCCGCGAGGTAGACGCAGGCGGCCAGCGACACGTCGTACTCGAACAGCGCGTGCCGGTCGCCGAAGGTGGCGCTCGCGGGCATGCCCTCGGGGGCGTTGCGGGCCCGGGTGCGCGAGGCATCGCCGACGGACCAGTCCCGACCCTGGCGGGACGCGACGTAGTCGGCCAGCCCCTCCTGCAGCCACGCAGGCGTCTGACCGCTGGTCCGGGCCAGGGCGACGTGGGTGATCTCGTGGGTCAGCAGGTAGGCGCCGTCCCGCTCCGTGCGCGGGAGGTACCTGGGGTTGATCACGACCCGCGTGGCGACCCGGGCGGTGGGTCGCTCGTTGTCGTCGAGCACCGGGAACGCCACGGCCGCGCGGTTGAGGAACCGCTTCCCCAGGGCGCGCAGCACCGCGTCCCGGGACAGGGCGTAGACCACGACCGTCCCGTCCCACTCGCGAGGGACGGCGCGCCGCACCCGGCGGATGCTCTCCTCGGTCCAGCGCAAGATCTGGCCCGCAGAGCGCTCCGAGCGCTCGTCGAAGACGCCGAGGACGTGCTTGGTGCGGCGCACCACGATGCGGTCGAGGTCCCAGGGGGCGTCGCGGGCACCGGGCACCTCGAGGGCCTGCACGTCTCGGTCGGCGACGATCCGCCATCGTCCGTCGACCGGCGCCAGCGTGAGCCCGAACAGGGTGCGGGCGGGCGCGGTGTCGAAGCCGCGCAGCTGCAGCCGCTGCTCGATGTCGGCGACGTAGGCGGTGTCACGGAACCGTGGCGCGGCGAAGTCGGCCGGGTAGCTGTCGTCGGTGACCGTGATCGAGAACGCCTCCAGCGGCAGCTGGACCAGGTTGTCGAAGAGCCGCCTCTGGCGGGCGAGCAGGCCCCGGTTGCTCGGGTCGAGGTCGTCGAGGAACGCCTCGCGGTCGCGGTCGCGGACGGCCTGCTCGCGCTTGGTCATGATGGTCTGGGTGACGGCGGCGGCGGCGCTGTCAGGCAGCGGCCCCGTGGGGCTGGGCCTCGCGACCGTCGGCGCCGGCGACGGCGCGGCGCCGTCGGCCGGTAAGGCCGGATCGCCCCGCCCGACCGTGCAGCCGGACCCCAGTGCGAGCACCACGAGAGCGGCCGTCAGGCGCGCACCCCGCGGCCGGGTCATGGAGCCGGTGCGCCCGCAGCCAGCGCGGCGACGCCGGCAATGAGTCGGTCCACGTCCTCGACCGAGGTGTACGGCGCGAGGCCGGCCCGCACGCCACCGACACCGCCGAGGCCGAGCCGCTGGGACGCCTCGAGGGCGTAGAAGCTGCTCGCCGGGGCGTTGACCCCGCCGCGGGCCAGGGCTCGGTGCACGTCCGCTCCGGGGACGTCGGCGACGTTGAACAGCACCGTCGGCGTCCGTGCGGCCGGGTCGCCATAGGTCGTGACGCCGTCGATCTCGCGCAGCCCGCCGAGCAGGCGGCGGAACAGGTCGTCCTCGTGCTCCTCGACGGTGCGCATCGACGCGACGATCCGGTCGCGGCGGGAGCCCTCGGAGGGGACGAGGTCGGCCAGGAAGTCCACGGTCGCGGTGACACCGGCCAGCAGCTCGTAGGGCAGGGTGCCGAGCTCGAAGCGCTCGGGCACCACGTCGGTCGACGGCAGCAGCTTGTCGGTGTGGACGAGCTCGAGCAGTGTCGGGTCGGCGACCAGCACCCCGAGGTGCGGGCCGAAGAACTTGTAGGGCGAGCAGGCGTAGAAGTCCGCGCCGAGGTCGCGCACGGCGACGGACGCGTGCGGTGTCAGGTGCACCCCGTCGACGTACACCAGCGCGCCGGCGGCGTGCGCGTCCGCGGCCAGCCGTGCGACGTCGGGCCGGGTGCCGAGCAGGTTCGATGCTCCGGTGACGGCGACCAGGCGGGTCCGGTGGGACAGCACCGCGGCGTCCCACATCAGCTCGCCGGTGGCCGGGTCGAAGTCGACCCAGCGCACGGTCGCGCCGGCACGCTCGGCGGCGATGACCCAGGGCCGGATGTTGGCGTCGTGGTCGAGGCGGGTGACGACGACCTCGTCGCCGGGCTCCCACTCGCGAGCCAGCGCGCGGGAGACGTCGAAGGTCAGCTGGGTCATGGACCGGCCGAACACCACGCCCCCGGGGTCGGCGTCCAGCAGGTCGGCGATCGCGGCGCGGGCGCCGAGCACCATGTCGTCGGCCCGCGCCTCGGTCTCGGTGACGGAGCCGCGGTTGGAGACGCCCGCGACGAGGGCGGCGGCGACCGCGTCGGCGACCACCCGGGGGGTCTGCGAGCCGCCGGGACCGTCGAAGAAGGCGGTGCCGGAGTCGAGGGCCGGGAACTGGGCCCGGACGCGGCCGAGGTCGAGGGTCATGAGTCCACGTGCAGCAGGGCGTCGCCGCTGTCCAGGGCCGTGACGTCCTCGACGATGCTGCGGGCGAGGGACTGCGCGGTCAGCCCGGTGCGCTCCAGGATCACCCCACGCTTGGCGTGGTCGAGGAACTCCTGGGGGATGCCATGCAGGCGCACCGGAGTGTCGATGCGGGCCGCGTTGAGGGTCTGGAGCAGCACCGAGCCGCAGCCGCCCACGATGCCGTTGTCCTCCACGCTGACCACGAGCCGGTGCTCGCGAGCCAGCTCGAGGATTGCGGGGTCCACGGGCTTGACCCATCGCGGGTCGACGACGGTGACGCCGATCCCCTGTGCGACGAGCCGGTCGGCCACCTCCACGGACGTGGCGGCCATCGAGCCGACGCCGACGATCAGGACGTCCTTGGTGCCGTTGCGGACCAGCACGTCGCAGCCGCCGGCCCGGTCGACGCGCTCGATGTCGGCGCTCGGCGGCCCCTTCGGGAAGCGTACGACGGTGGGGGCGTCGTCGACGGCCACGGCCTCGCGGAGCAGCTCCCGCAGCCGGGTCGCGTCGCGGGGAGCGGCGAGACGCAGGCCGGGGACGACCTGCAGGATCGACATGTCCCACATGCCGTTGTGCGAGGCTCCGTCGTCGCCGGTCACGCCGGAGCGGTCGAGGACGAACGTGACGCCACACCTGTGCAGGGCGACGTCCATCAGCACCTGGTCGAAGGCGCGGTTGAGGAAGGTCGCGTAGACCGCCACCACCGGGTGCAGCCCGCCCATGGCCAGCCCGGCTGCGGACGTGGTGGCGTGCTGCTCGGCGATGCCGACGTCGAAGGTGCGCTCGGGGTAGCGCAGGGCGAACGTGTGCAGCCCGACCGGGTGCATCATCGCCGCCGTGATCGCGACGAGGTCCTGGCGCTCGGCGCCGATCTTGACGATCTCGTCGGCGAACACGTCGGTCCAGACCTGGCCCTTGGGGTTCTCCTCGCCGGTCTCGATGTTGAAGGGGCCGGGGCCGTGGAACTGATCGGCCTCGTGCCGTTCGGCCGGGTCGTAGCCGAAGCCCTTGTGGGTCATCACGTGCACGATCACCGGTCCGTTGAACCGCTTGGCCTGGGTGAGCGCGCGCTCCACCTCGACCCGGTCGTGACCGTCGATCGGACCGACGTACTTCAGTCCCAGGTCCTCGAAGAGCCCCTGGGGCGCGAGCGCGTCCTTCATGCCCTTCTTCATGGCGTGCAAGGCGTCGTACACCGCCGGGCCCACGCCGCGGACCCCGTTGAGCCGCTTCTTCACCAGGTCGAGGACCTGCTCGTAGCGCGGGCTGGTGCGCAGCGTGGTCAGGTGGTCGGCGAGGCCGCCGACGGTCGGGGTGTAGGAGCGTCCGTTGTCGTTGACCACGATCACCAGGCGGCGGTCGTGGTCGGCGGCGATGTTGTTGAGCGCCTCCCAGGCCATGCCTCCGGTGAGGGCACCGTCGCCGATGACCGCGGCGACGTGCCGGTCCTCGCCCCGGACGGCGTAGGCCTTGGCCAGCCCGTCGGCGTAGGACAGCGCGGTGGAGGCGTGGGAGTTCTCGACGATGTCGTGCTCGGACTCGGCGCGGCTCGGGTAGCCGGACAGCCCGCCCTCCTGGCGCAGCAGGTCGAAGCCCGCGGCGCGGCCGGTGACGATCTTGTGCACGTAGGCCTGGTGGCCGGTGTCGAAGACGATCCTGTCGTGCGGGGAGTCGAAGACCCGGTGCAGCGCGAGGGTGAGCTCGACCACTCCGAGGTTCGGGCCGAGGTGCCCCCCGGTGCGGGAGACCTTGCGGACCAGGAAGTCGCGGATCTCGGTGGCGAGCTCGTCGAGCTCGGCGGCGGAGAGGTCACGCAGGTCACGTGGGCCGGTGAGCCGGTCCAGCACTCCCATGGGTCCTCCTCGCGTGGTTCGGGTCGGCCCTCCAGTCTAGGCATCCGACCCCACCCGCAGGGGCGCGACCCGGTCAGTCCAGGCCGACGACCCGCTGACGGGGGAACCGTCGTGGCTGCACCCCGAGGGCGTAGTCGATCACGCCCTGCTCGAGGGCTCCGGGTGCCATCGAGGCCACCACCATCAGCTCGGTGACCAGGCGGATCTCGTCGCCCAGCTCGCCGTCCAGAAGTTCTGCGTCCAACATGTCGTCCATGAGCTGTGCCTCCTTGCTTCCCTAGGTCCAACGACCGCGGGGGCCCCGCGTTAGTCAGCCGAACGGTTGACTTCGGGTGTCCGATCGGGCGGGCCTGGGGTTCTCCTACCCGACCGGACGCACGTCAACCCGTCCAATGGCGCTGTTGTGCAGACTCCCCAGCCACACGCGCCCCTCGTGCTCCCTGACTCCCGTGACCATGTGGAACGACGGGCTGTCGGCGCGGATCTCGTGCACCAGGGCACCGGCGTCGTCGTAGGCCCGGACCCACACCGCGCGGGCCGGCCGCGGGCGTAGCGCCGACGGCAGACGGCTCGCCGCGCGACGCACCAGCATCGGGCCGCGCTGCGTCCGCTCGAGCGCGCCGACGATCGGCGAGGCCAGGGTCACCCACAGCAGTCCGTCCGTGCCGGTGGAGGTGTTGTCGGGGTAGCCCGGGAGGTCGTCCAGGAACAGCTCTCGCTCCCCGGCGCGCTCCCCCGTGAGCCAGAGGCGTACGACGGACCGGCCGCCGGTCTCGGCCACCGTCACGTGCGACTCGTCGGCCGCCAGCGCGACGCCGTTGGCGAAGCGCAGCCCGTCGAGCAGCACCTCGACCCGGCCGTCGACCGAGCGGCGCAGCAGCCGCCCGCTCGCGGTGTCCTCGAGCAGGTCGGCCTCGTAGCGGTCGAGGGAGTAGACCTGCGAGGAGTCGGAGAAGTAGATGTCGCCGTTGCTGTGCACGGCGGCGTTGTTGCAGACCAGGATCGGTCGGCCGTCCACCTGCGTGGCCAGCGTCTCGAGGCGACCGTCGACCGGGTCGAGGGCGAGCAGGCCGCGCACCGCGTCGCAGACCAGCACCCGCCCGTCGGGCAGCAGCTCGAGACCCAGCGGGCGACCGCCGGTGTCGCCGACCCGGTCGATCCGCCCACCGTCGGGACGCACCCGGTGGATCGCGCCGTCCTCGGTGCCGGTGAGCACCCAGCCCTCGGCGTCGACCAGCACGTCCTCGGTGCCGTACCCCGGGACCGGCAGCAGGGTCAGGGCGTGGGTCGGGGTCCGGCTGGTCGGGCTCATGCGCCCGACCCTAGGCGCCTCACAGGCGTGCCACGAACCGGCGGCCGCGCAGCGCCTCCTCCACCAGCCCGACCGCGCGCCGCTCGGCCATCAGCCGGGCCCCCTCGGCGTGCCAGGTCTCGATCGCGGCCTCGACGACGTCGGGCGAGGCGACGTCGCGCAGCTCCGCGCGTGCCTCGCTGAGCCCCCGTCGTACGGCGGCCTGGGACGCATCCACGTGCAGCACGGCGAACCGCGCCAGCACGACGTCGTGACGACGCAACGTCGGATAGCCGCGGTACTCCGGCGGGCACAGGTCCAGCAGCCAGCTGACCGCCGTCTGCTCCCACCCGGGGGCACCCGGCGGGCGCACCTGGCGCGGCCATCCCGGGGGTGCGACGGCTCGATCCATGTGCACAGCCTACCCCGTCTTCGAACGTGTGTTCGAACGCTCTACCTATGGAGCAGAGAGGGAACCGTTCAGCGTGCAGCGCCTGCTCGGTGACCGGCCGGGGTGACCTTGTGGGTGCCGGTGTGGTCCACGAGGTAGATCTGCCCGTGCGGGTCGCGCCAGACCAGGATGCCGTCGAAGGGCTGGCGCACCGTCCAGCGCCCGTGCGTCTTGAGCCGGTGGTGGAACCGTCCCAGCGGTGTCAGGTTGTCGGTGCGCGTCGGCCCCGACTGTCCAGGGCCTCCACCCGACTGCGCTCTCCAGGGTTCGACGTGGTCGAGGTCCAGGTCACGCGAGACCCGGGAGGAGAACGGGAAGGAGTCGGCCGGGGTCCGCAGCTGCACCGCCCGCCGTTGCCGGTCCGGGATCTCGTAGGCGTCGACCGGGGCCTGCCCGGCCAGGTCCAGCACCGGTGCGATGACATAGCGGTGCAACGGCCGCAGATGATCGTGGACGAACTGGGTCGTGACGGGCCCCTCCCCCTCCCACCGCGCCACCCCACGCCCTCGTCGCAACGACTCCTCGCTGAGGTGCACGTGGAGCGTCAGCGGCGGCAGCAACGCCCCCCAGTCGAACGAGAACCCTGTGCCGCCGCCTGGGTCGACGAACATCCCGGCAGGAAGGCGCGTGGGATGGAACCCGACCCTGCGGGCGAACACATCCATCCGCTCGAGCGGCGTCGTCACGGTCTCGACCCGGTCGTCGGGGACGTCGGAGTCGGGCGGCACATCCCACGGCAGCTCGACGTCCACGGTCCGCGACCGGAGCGCCGCGCCAGCCGCGAGCAGCTCTACTGCGCGCGCCGGATTGGCCAACAACGCGATCGCCTTCACCCGGCGCAGCTCGAGCACCTCGGTGTCGCCGAAGAGCGCGAGCAGCTCGGCCAGGTGCGCCACCGTCGCGTCCAGCCGCGCGATCACCCCGACCGTGGAGCGCACGTAGAACCCGGCGATTCCGTGCTCCGAGGAGCGCGACCGGCGCGCGAGCTGCTCGGAGACGCGCACCGCCTCCCGGGCGGCCGCGGCCTCCGGGTCGGCCGCGACGATCCGACCCTCGAGGCGAGCCTCGAACCGGCCCCACGGCAACGACCCGTCCACAAAGACGGCCATGGCCGCATCCACCTCGGCCGCCGACTCGACACTCAGGTGACGAGTCCGCGCTGCGACCAGCCGAGCGAAAGCCACCCTGGCCTCACGACGTCGGACCCGCACCCAGATCTGCGGCAGGCGGTGCCGCACGTCCAAGGCGTCGGCGACGTAGTGCCGCGCCCCGACGCTGCCCATCCGCATCCGCGCCCCCAGCTCCACGCAGGCGAACTCCGCCACCAGCGGCGTCCCGGACCCCCCGAGCCGCACCGCCCGCTCCATGCCCGCAAGCACCCGCCCGCCGCAGGTCAATCTCTCGTCGCCCTGCAGGTCGGCGAAGTGCGCGGCCAGCTCGAACATCTCCGCCTCGGCGTCGAGCTTGACCCCCCACAGGCGGTCGACGGCATCGAGCGTCGTGGACACGTCACCCGCCCCGCCCTGCTCCTCGATCACCGCCGCCATACCGAGAACGCTAGGCCCGACCGCCGACACTTTTCGGGCCCAGATCCCTGTACACACACAGGTATCTGGTCGCCCAGGGCTTGGCGCTACCCCGGCAGGAACGACAGCCGGACCTCGCGGTCGGGGTTGTCGACGTTGAGGTCGACCAGGCAGATGCTCTGCCAGGTGCCGAGCGCGAGCCGTCCGTGCAGCACCGGCACGGTGGCGTACGGCGGCACGATCGCCGGCAGCACGTGGGAACGGCCATGTCCCGCGGACCCGTGCCGGTGCCGCCACCGGTCGTCGCGCGGCAGCAGGTCCTCCAGCGCCGCGAGCAGGTCGTCGTCGCTGCCGGCTCCGGTCTCGAGGATGGCGACGCCGGCCGTGGCGTGCGGCACGAAGACGTGCAGCAACCCGTCGTCCTCGCCCTCGACGAAGCGGGTGCACGCGCTGGTCAGGTCGTGCACGACCTCGCGGTCGCCGGTGTGCACCGAGAGGGTCTCACTGCGCAAGGTGGTCCTCGATCCGCTCGACCTTGGCGCTCAGCTGCCCCTCATATCCGGGCCGGATGTCGGCCTTGAGCACGAGCCCGACCCGCGGCGACGAGGCCGCCACGACGTCGACGGCTTGCTTCACCACGGCCATCACCTCGTCCCACTCCCCCTCGACGTTGGTGAACATCGCGTTGGTCTCGCACGGCAGTCCGGACGCGCGGACCACGCGCACGGCCTCGGCGACGGCCTCGCTGACTCCCCCGGTCTCGTCTCCGCCGGAGGGACTGATGCTGAAGGCGACGATCATGCCGCCAGCCTCGCAGATCGCCCACAACCGGCCTGGCTAGGCTCGGGCGATGGTCAGCGTGGGGGGTCCCGAGGTGATGGTGGCGGGGGCGCTCGCCTCCGGGCTGCTCCTGCTGGCTCTCGCACTGCTGACTCGGCGGCGCCTGGGCGCGCTCCGGGCCTGGTCGTTGGCCGCGCTGCTGTGGTCGCTGGTCGTGATCGCGCTGGTGACGCTCGTGCCGACCAGTGGCGCACCCGGCTGGATCCCGGTCGAGGAGGCGCAGACCACCTGCTCCCTCGATCTCGGCGGCCCGGCGCCGGACGGGTTCTGGATCTTCGACGGTGGGCAGCGGCTGCTCAACACCGCGCTGTTCGTGCCGGCCGGGTTCTTCCTGGTGCTGCTGACCCTGCGCCGCCGGACCTGGTGGGCGGCCGTCCCCGGGCTCGCCCTGCTGGGGCTCTACTCCGTCGGCATCGAGGTGGTGCAGCTCGAGCTGACCCGGTTGGGTCGCGCCTGCGACGTGACCGACGTCGTCGACAACGCGTCGGGTGCGCTGCTCGGCTGGGGTGCCGGGCTGGTCGTCGCGCTGGTGCTCGGCGCCGTCCGGTCCTCGCGGTCGAGGTCCAGGTCGAGGCCCAGGTCGAGGCCCAGGTCAGGTAGAGCCTGACGCAGCCGCGCCAGCGCGTCGCGGGCCTGCGACTTCACCGTGCCGACGGCGATCCCGAGGATCTCTGCGGTCTCCCGCTCGGTGAGGTCCTCGTAGTAGCGCAGCACCACGACCGCACGCTGCCGTGGGGCGAGCGACGCCAGCGCCTGCCGCAGCGCGAGCGTGTCCTCCGGTTCCGCGGGCGCGACGCCCTCCGGGGCCCGGTCGGTGAGCACCTCACGACCGCGGTGGCGGCGCCAGCGGGAGATGTTCTCGTTGACCAGGATCCTGCGCACGTAGGCGTCCGGCGATCCCTCGATCCGCTTCCATACCCCCACGGCCTTGACCAGGGCCGTCTGCACGAGGTCCTCGGCGTCGTGGTGGTTGCCGCAGAGCAGGTACGCCGTGCGGGTCAGCGTGGCGTACCGCGCCGCGACGTACTCCTCGAAGGTGTCAGCGGAGGCCACGACGCCTCCTCAGGAGCACTCCGCCGCCGGCGACCAGCAGCAGCACCAGCAGTCCCCCACCCGCCGCGACCAGGCGCGGGTTGAGCACCGGTGTGGGAGCCGGACGGTCCGCCACCGGCGTGGACCAGAGCGCGGAGGCGTAGAGGCGACCCGGCGCATAGGTGAACGACGGTGTGGCGACGACCCGCTGCGCGGAGCCATCGCGTACGTCGACCGCGTAGACGCCTGACCGGGCGCGCACCGTCGCGTCGACCAGCACGTGGTCGGCGTCCTGCCACCCGACGAGCGACCGGACGTCGACCCGCCGACCCGACCCGGCCAGGTCGAGCGCCCGGACGACGGCCGTCCGGTCGGCAGGGCGCAGGGCGCCGACGTGCAGGGCCCTGCGCCCCTCGGGCCCGTCGCCGGCGATCACCGCGACGTGCGCGGCGTCCGGTCCGAGGAGGGCGTCACCGAGCGACGCCTGCTCGCCCAGCTGCAGGACACGGACCTCGCGTCGGGTGTAGAGCGGGTCCTTCGCGGCCGTCCAGACCCCCAGCGTGTCCCCGTCCCAGGTGGAGAAGCCGTCGTCGGTGCGGGCCACGCCCGAGATCGACTCCGACGCGGTGGTGTCCAGCTCCATCGACGGACCGTCAGCGGGCGACCACAGCCGCGCCGGTCCGAGGGTGGTCGACATCGAGGAGGCGTCGCGCTGCGTGATGACGCCGTAGCTCAGCAGCAGCGTCTCCTCACCCACCCACGCCAGCGTCTGGGGGGCCAGCCCCTGCCGCGAGGGGAGACGCTCCGTGCGGACCTTCCCGGTCACGGTGTCGTAGACCGCGACGCCACGAGCGGTCTCGTCGCCGCGCCAGTAGGCCACGGAGCGACCCTCGGGGGACAGCGCGACCGTGGCGGCCTCGTCCAGCAGGCTGCCGTCGGGCGACAATCTTCCCGGCAGGTCCAGGAACCGGTAGCCACCGGTGGTCGCGGACACGCCGACGAGCCCGTCCCGCTGCGTGCCGAGCAGCCCGGTGCTGCGCGCGGCCCCGATCACGACCGCGAGCCGTCCGGGCGGGCCGAGCCGGTCCGTGCCCGGGGTCCACGGGCTCGGCTCCACGAGCCGGGACGGGATGGCGACCGACCCGGTGGCGGCCGGTGCGGGGTCCAGGGGCACGCTCCGCGCGACAGTGCCGGCGAGGCCTCCCCCGGCCACGACCGCGAGCAGGGCGGCGGAGACTCCCCCCGCGAGCCGCCGACGCCGACGTCGTACGCCGCGCTGCCACAGGTCGGACGGCGGCGACCCGGCGGGCGCCTGCTGCGCCAGCCGGTCCAGCCGCTCCCTCACGTCCACGGACATGGAAACCCCCTCGTGTGGATCACTGTCTCACCAGCGACACGCACGAGGGGGCCGGTCCGGTGGGGTCGCCCCCGGACTTTCCTCAGCTCTTGAGCAGGTTGCGCAGGACGTACTGCATGATCCCGCCGTGGCGGTAGTAGTCCGCCTCGCCCGGGGTGTCGATGCGCACCACGGCGTCGAACTCGACGTCGTCGGCCTTCACGTGCACGGTCCTGGGCGTCGAGCCGTCGTTCAACGCGGTGACCCCGGTGAACGAGAAGGTCTCCTCGCCCGTCAGGCCGAGCGACTCGGCGCTCTCGCCCTCGGGGTACTGCAGGGGCAGCACACCCATGCCGATCAGGTTGGACCGGTGGATCCGCTCGTAGGACTCCGCGATGACGGCCTTGACGCCCAGCAGTGCAGTGCCCTTGGCCGCCCAGTCGCGCGACGAGCCGGAGCCGTACTCCTTGCCGGAGAGGATCACCAGCGGCGTCCCGGCCGCGAGGTACTTCTCCGAGGCCTCGAAGATCGACGTGACCGGCTTGTCCTCGGAGGTGAGGTCGACGGTGAAGCCGCCCTCGGTGCCCGGCGCCAGCTGGTTGCGCAGCCGGATGTTGGCGAAGGTGCCGCGGATCATCACCTCGTGGTTGCCGCGACGCGAGCCGTAGGAGTTGAAGTCGCGGTTCTCGACCCCGTGCTCGCCGAGGTACTTCCCGGCCGGGGAGTCCTTCTTGATCGCGCCAGCCGGTGAGATGTGGTCGGTGGTCACCGAGTCGCCCAGCTTGGCCAGGACCCGCGCGCCCTCGATGTCCTCGACGGCGCTCGGCTCCTTCGACATCCCGTCGAAGTACGGAGGCTTGCGGACGTACGTCGACTCCGGGTCCCACGCGAACGTGTCGCCGTCGGGCGTCTCCAGGTTGCGCCACCGCTCGTCGCCGGCGAACACGTCGGCGTAGTCGTCGGTGAACATGTCGGAGGTGATCGCGTGCGCGATGACCTCCTCGACCTCGGCGGCCGAGGGCCAGATGTCCTTCATGTACACGTCGTTGCCGTCCGTGTCCTGACCCAGCGGGTCCTCGAACAGGTCGACGTCCATCGAGCCGGCCAGGGCGTAGGCCACGACCAAGGGCGGGGACGCGAGGTAGTTCATCTTCACGTCCGGGTTGATCCGGCCCTCGAAGTTGCGGTTGCCCGACAGCACCGAGACGACCGACAGGTCGTTGTCGTTGACGGCGGTGCTGACCTCGGGGATGAGCGGCCCGGAGTTGCCGATGCAGGTCGTGCAGCCGTAGCCGACGAGGTTGAAGCCCAGCTTGTCGAGGTACGGCGTGAGTCCGGCGCGCTCGTAGTAGTCGGAGACCACCTTGGAGCCGGGGGCCAGCGACGTCTTCACCCAGGGCTTGGACGTCAGCCCCTTCTCGACGGCCTTCTTGGCCAGCAGCGCCGCGCCGATCATCACCGACGGGTTGGAGGTGTTGGTGCAGGACGTGATCGCCGCGATCGCGACGGCGCCGTGGTCGACCTCGAACTTCGAGCCGTCCTCGAGGGTGACGAGCGCCGGGTTGCTCGGCCGTCCGCCGTCCTTGGGCGCGGCGGAGAGGTAGTCGCGCGGCGCCTCGGAGCCGTTGCCGTTGTGCGACGGGGCGTCGGAGGCCGGGAAGGACTCGGCCACCTCCTCGTCGTAGCTGCTCTGCGCGCCGGACCCGTCGCCGGAGTCGTTCGTGACGTAGTCGGCGAGCGCACCGCGGAAGGACGTCTTGGCGTCGGACAGCGACACCCGGTCCTGGGGCCGCTTGGGCCCGGCCAGCGACGGCACGACGGTGCCGAGGTCGAGCTCGAGCCGCTCGGAGAAGCGGGGCTCGACGGTCGGGTCGTGCCAGAGGCCCTGCTCCTTGGCGTAGGCCTCGACGAGGGCGATCTGCTCGGCGGAGCGGCCGGTCAGCTCGAGGTACTTGGTGGTCTCCTCGTCGATCGGGAAGACCGCGATGGTCGAGCCGAACTCGGGCGACATGTTGCCGATCGTGGCGCGGTTGGCCAGCGGCAGCACGGAGACGCCGTCGCCGTAGAACTCCACGAACTTGCCGACCACGCCGTGCTTGCGCAGCATCTCGGTGATCGTGAGGACCAGGTCGGTCGCGGTCGCACCCTCGGGCAGGTCGCCGGAGAGCTTGAAGCCGACGACGCGCGGGATCAGCATCGACACCGGCTGGCCGAGCATGGCGGCCTCGGCCTCGATGCCGCCGACGCCCCAGCCCACGACCCCGATGCCGTTGACCATGGTGGTGTGGGAGTCGGTGCCGACGCAGGTGTCGGGGTAGGCCACGACGGTGCCGTCGGCCGACTCACGCGTGAACACGGTGCGGGCCAGGTGCTCGATGTTGACCTGGTGCACGATGCCGGTGCCGGGCGGGACGACCTTGAAGTCGTCGAAGGCGCCCTGGCCCCAGCGCAGGAACTGGTAGCGCTCGCGGTTGCGCTGGTACTCGATCTCGACGTTGCGCTCGAACGCCTCCGGGGTGCCGAAGACGTCGGCGATCACGGAGTGGTCGATCACCATCTCGGCGGGCGCGAGCGGGTTGATCTTGGTGGCGTCGCCGCCCAGCTCGGCCATCGCCTCGCGCATCGTGGCCAGGTCGACCACGCACGGCACGCCGGTGAAGTCCTGCATGATCACGCGGGCGGGCGTGAACTGGATCTCCTTGCTGGGGTCCGCGTCAGCGTCCCAGCCTGCGAGCGCCCGGATGTCGTCGGCGGTGATGTTCGCGCCGTCCTCCGTGCGCAGCAGGTTCTCCAGGAGCACCTTGAGGCTGTACGGCAGGGAGTCGACGGCGCCCTCGGGGAGCCCCTCGCCGGTGACGGCACTGAGTCGGTAGATCTCGTAGGACCGGTCACCGACCTCCAGCATGCCCTTGGCCCCGAAGCTGTCCGTGGTCCCCGTGCTGCTCGTGCTTGCCGACTCCGACATCCGCCATCTCCTCGCGCAGGTTGCTCGTCAGGTCCATCTTGCCCATCCGTCGTACCCAGGGACAGAGCGCGTGGACATATCTCTTGACGTCAAGATACATGATGCCGAGACACCGTGGCTACGGAGTCTCCTGGCGTTTCGCCCGTGATGCAGCGCCAGGCGACCTGTTCGTCCATGAGAGACGGCCGTTCGCGCCACGTGGGTGCTCCGCTGAAGAGCGCCGGTCGCAGGTGAGGAACGGGGCAGCAGTGAGAAGGTGCTCCTGTGCCCGTGGACTCCCCCTCTGCCCCAGTGTCCGGCCAGAACCATCCTGCTGACGCCCGGGCAAGCGAGCTCACCGGGCTTCCGACGCCGGAGCTGCTCGCCCTGGCCGCCGAGCGCCGGGACGCGCTGTTCGGGACGCGGGTCACCTACTCCCCCAAGGTGTTCATCCCGCTGACGACGCTGTGCCGTGACCGCTGCGGCTACTGCACGTTCGCGGAGTCGCCTCGGGCCGCCGCGTCGCCGTACCTCTCGACGGAGCAGGTGCTCGCCATCGCCGAGCAAGGCGCGGCCGCCGGGTGCCACGAGGCGCTCTTCACGCTCGGCGAGGCCCCCGAGCTGCGCTACCCGGCCGCAGCCGGGTGGCTCGCCGACCACGGGCACGCCTCGACCGTCGACCACCTGGCTGCCACGACCGCCGCGGTCCTCGCGGAGACCGGGCTCCTCCCCCACGCCAACGCGGGCGCACTCGACGCCACCGAGCTCGCCACCCTCCGTGCGTCCTGCGCCTCCCAGGGGATGATGGTCGAGAGCCTGCGCGACGACCTGGCGGCCCACCGCGGGGCCCCCGACAAGGTGCCCGCGCGACGCCTCGCCACCCTCGAGGCAGCCGGTGAGCTCGCGATCCCCTTCACCACCGGGATCCTCGTGGGCATCGGCGAGACCGAGGCCGACCGCGTCACCGCCCTGGTCGCGATCGCGCAGTCGCACCACCGTCACGGGCACGTGCAGGAGGTGATCGTGCAGAACTTCCTGCCCAAGCCGGGGACGGCGATGCGCGACGCCGCACCCTGTCCTCACGACGAGCACGTGCGCGCCATCGCGCTCGCCCGGCTGGTGCTGCCCGACGACGTACACGTCCAGGCGCCGCCGAACCTCTCCGAGCCCCACCAGCTCGCGGGGCTGCTGGCCGCAGGCATCGACGACTGGGGCGGCGCGTCACCCGTGACCGTCGACCACGTCAACCCCGAGCGTCCGTGGCCCTCGCTCGCGGTGCTGCGGGAGGCGACCGAGGCCGCCGGCCACCAGCTGGCGCCCCGACTGACCGTCTACCCCGAGTACGCCGCGCGCGCCGAGCAGTGGCTCGACCCGGCGCTGCGGTTCCCGGTGCTCGACCGGGCCGACGCCGACCTGCTCGGCCGCGACGACCCCGGCGCGCTGTGGCCCGAGCGCCACCAGGACGCGGCCAATGTCGGCACCGGGGCCGAGGTGATCCAGATCGGTCGCCGCTCGACCGCGTGGTTCTCCGGCGCCGGCGTCGACCCGGTCCCCCTCCACCCGGGGAGTGCTCCGGTGCGGGGCCGAGTTGGGGAAGTCCTGGCCGGTGTACGGCTCGGTCAGGACCCGGGTGCCGAGGAGCTCGAGTCGCTCTTCGCCGCCCGCGGTGGCGAGGTGGCGGCGGTCGCGGAGGTTGCCGACGAGATCCGTCGGCGGGTAGTCGGCGACGAGGTCACGTTCGTCGTCAACCGCAACATCAACTACACGAACGTCTGCACGTTCAAGTGCACGTTCTGCGGCTTCTCCAAGGGTCCGCTGTCGCTCAACCTGCGCGGCGCGCCGTACCTCCTCACGCTGGAGGAGATCGCCGACCGCAGCGAGGAGGCGGTGCGGCTCGGCGCGACCGAGGTGTGCCTGCAGGGTGGGATCCACCCGCGCTTCGACGGCAACTTCTACGTCGAGGTGGCGCAGGCCGTCCACGAGCGGGTGCCCGACCTGCACATCCACGGCTTCACCGCACTGGAGGTGCTGGAGGGCTCACGCCGGCTCCAGGAACCCCTGGAGTCCTACCTGCGCCGGCTCCAGGACGCCGGGCTCCGCTCCCTGCCGGGGACCGCCGCCGAGATCCTCGACGACGAGGTCCGTGCCGTGCTGTGCCCGGACAAGATCAACACCGAGGAGTGGCTGGAGGTGCACCGGACCGCGCACGCGGTAGGACTGCGGAGCAACGTCACGATGATGTTCGGCTCCGTGGAGCGTCCCAGCCACTGGGTCCGCCACCTGCTGCGCACCCGCGCACTCCAACGCGAGACCGGCGGGTTCACCGAGTTCGTCGGCCTGCCCTTCGTGCACATGGCCGCGCCCATCTACCTCAAGCGCGCCGCCCGACGCGGGCCCACGTGGCGCGAGACCGTCCTCGTCCACGCGGTCGCCCGGATCGCCTACGCCACCGACATCGACCACGTGCAGGCATCGTGGGTCAAGCTTGGGCGCGTGGGCGCGCAGCAGCTGCTCGCCGCCGGCGTCGACGACCTCGGCGGCACCCTGATGGACGAGAACATCAGCCGCGCCGCCGGCGCCAGCCACGGGCAGGGCCTGACCCCGGCCGACCTGGCCGAGATCGCCCGGGACGCCGGTCGCCCGCTGCGCCAGCGCACCACGCTGTACGCCGAGGCGCCGGCTCGTGCCGCCGGGCAGGAGCACCCCATCAGCGACCGGCGGGCGAGTGCCGGATGAGCGAGGCCGGAGACCGAAGCAGGTGTCCTTCGGCGAACGGTGACTGGCCGCTAATCAGCGCAGTCATCCCCACCAAGAACCGTCCGGAGCCGCTGGAGCGCGCCGTGCAATCGGTGCTGGACCAGGACTACCCCGGGCCCATCGAGGTGCTGGTCGTCTTCGACGGCACCCGACCGGTCAAGCCCGCGGTCCCGCCGCGAGAGCACCGGAGCGTGCGTCTGTTGGTCAACGACCGTTCGCCGGGCCTCGCCGGCAACCGCAACACAGGCTTCCTGTCGGCGGTCGGCGAGCTGGTCGGCTGCTGCGACGACGATGACGAGTGGCTCCCGAACAAGCTGCGCGTGCAGGTTGCGCTGCTCCGGGCTCATCCACGAGCCAGCGCTGCGGCTTCATCGTTCGTCTACTCCTACCGAGGAGAGGAGCTGACGAGGTCCGCCCGCCAGCGTGAGCTGCTCTTCGCCGATCTGATACACGACCGACACCTTGAGGCGAACGCCTCGACCTACCTGTTCCCCCGCAGGAAGCTGATCGACCGGATCGGGCTCGTTGACGAACGGTTGCCCGGCAGCTATGCCGAGGACTACGAACTGTTGTTGAGGGCGGCTCGACTGGGTCCGATCGTGTGCGCCGAGGCAGTGTTGACGCGGATCCACCAGCACGACGGCTCATTCTTCGCCGGCCGCTGGGAGACGATCAACGACGCGCTCGTGTACCTGCTGGACCGGGTCCCCGAGTTTCACGACGACCCGGTCGGCCTCGCTCGCATCGAGGGCCAGATCGCGTTCGCCAACGCGGCGCTCGGCCGCCGCGCCGAAGCGACGAGGTGGGGGATCCGTTCTCTGCGTCACTCGCGTCGCCCGCGCCAGGGCTACGCCGCACTGCTCGTGGCCACTGGACTGGTCAGCGCAGACAGGGTGCAGGTGACGGCTCGTCAGCTCGGACGGGGGATCTGAGCCTATGACGGAGCGCACGAGGTCCCCGCAGCTGCCGGCATGGCCCGTTTTCGTGCTGTTCGCCGGCTTCCCGCTGTGGTGGGCGGCTGGCTTGAGTGCCTTCGCAGTCGTGCTCAGCTCCGTCCCGATGGTGGTGCTGCTGGCCCAGCGCAAGCGGGTCGAGCTGCCGCTCGCATTCCTCCTCTGGGTGGGATTCCTGCTGTGGGCCGGGGCCGCTGCGCTGGAGCTGAGCATCGACGCCCGGTTGGTCGGCTTCGGGGTGCGAATGAGCAGCTACCTGGGTGCCACCGTCGTCTTCGTGTACGTCTTCAACGCCCGTGAGCAGCTCACCGACCGACGTGTCCTGCAGACGCTCGTCCTCTTCTTCGCATTCGTGGTGCTCGGCGGCTACCTGGGAATGGTCTTTCCGAACGTCAGCTTCAGCACGCCCATGGAGCGGCTGCTGACGGCGTTCGTGCCTCGTGTGGCCGAGAACGAATTCGTGCACGCGTTGGTGCACCCGACCTTCGCGGAGGTGCAGCGCCCCTACGGATCGCCCCAGACGTTCTACCGACCGAGCGCGCCCTTCCCGTACACCAACACTTGGGGATGCAACGTGGCGTTGCTCGTCCCGCTGGTCATAGGGGCCATGACCGTCGTCCGCCGACCAGGGGCGCGGCTTGCACTGGCGGCGCTGCTGGCTGCGGCCGCACTGCCGGCGTTCGCGACCCTCAACCGAGGCATGTTCCTCGCGGTCGCCATCGGTCTCTGCTACGCCTCCCTGCGCTTGGCGCTTCGGGGGCGCCTCCTTGCCCTGATGGCGATCGGGACGGGCAGCGCAGTGATCGGCGGGGCGGCGGTCGCCACCGGGCAGGTGGCCACACTGCAGTCCCGGATGCACTACAGCCACAGCATCGTGGGGCGCAAGGCCATCTACCGGGAGGCGTTCGAGGGTGCGTTGCAGTCCCCGTTCTTCGGGCATGGCGCACCCGAGCCCTCGCAGACGCTTACCGTGTCGATCGGCACGCAAGGACAGCTGTGGAACGTGATGTTCAGCTACGGCTTCGTTGCGCTGGCGCTCTTCCTCGGGTGGTTCTTGCTGGCGGCGCTGTACGGCCTGCGAGCAGTTCGTCCCGAGCAGCTGTGGATTCATACCGCGCTGGTCGTCTGCCTGCTGACCTTCGGCTTCTACGGCTACGACGGCATCCAGCTCGCGGTCGCGATGGTGGCAGCAGCACTGGCGACCCGCGCGGGCCGAGCTCCCCCATCCGTGGACGTGCCCCCCGCCGCGCTGAGTCGCCGGACCGCAGTGGAGCCACGTGCCCGGCTGCTCAACCGCGCGTCTCGGAGCGCCGCCACCTCGGACGCCCTGGACGGAGAGTGAGCAGCCGTTCGGCGGCCGCCTCGAGATGGTTCACCGAGGCAGTCACGTCGACAGGCACGACCGCCGCACGATAGGCCCCTGGGTCATGAACGGCCTTGTCCAGCGCACGGTGAAGCTCGGGTTCGGAGGTCGCAGTGACCGCGAGCCGGCGGTCGGCCAGGTGTGCGGCGAACGAGACCTGGTGGTCGTCCACGGCCTCACGCAGAGCGGCAAGGCGTGGCACGACGATCGGAAGGCGGCCGCACTCGCGCGCATCCATGATCCCGCCCGGGCCTGCTTGGGTCACGACCACAGCCGCTGTCCGCAGCAGCTCAAGAATCTCCGCTCGGGGCCTCATCGCGAAGCCGGTGCCGTCCTGCATGGGCCGGGTGACCCCGTGCTGCACGATCCACTCGAATTCGTCGGGATGGCGAGCTTGCCAGCGCTCCAACCAGCAGATCAAGCGCTCGAACGGATGGTGATCGGTTCCGACCATCACCACCGCGGTCCGGTGGCTCACAGCAGCGGACCGATCAGAGTCGCTCCGGGATAGACCGACAGCTGTTCCTCCCACTGCACCGCGAAGATGTCGGAGACCGGTCGGCACAGACGTCCGGTGAGTGTGGCGCTGTCGATGCGGTCGTAGACCTCGATGTAGATCGTGCGGATCCCCATCGCCTTCGCGAGGTAGAACACCGGGACGGCCACCCCGGCACCGGTCGAGACCACTATGTCCGGTCGGAAGGTCGACAGGACCTGCCAGGCCACCCTGAGGTTGCGCAGTAGGTTCACAAGACTGCGGGTGGTCGGGTGATGGGCCCAACTGACCTGCTCGCCGGCCAGAAGCGAGTGGGCGTCGGGCTTGTCGAAGGTGATCCAGTGGCGCTCGTGCTTCGACCACCATGGCTGCAGTGCCAGGAGTTGGCGCAGGTGACCTCCGGAGGAGGAGGCCAACAACAGCCGGATGGGGTCACTGGGTGTCGACTTCACCCGTCACCGTTCCCAGTTGCGTGCCTGTGCCGTGCGGCTCAGAAGCCGTCCGGACGACCGGTCGACGCGTGAGGAGGCGGCGGGGCACCGGCTGGAGCAGCATCGTCCCAGCGATCTGGGCACCGCCAAGGGTCAGTTGTTGCGCCAGCGACCGGAGTCCGCGTTGGGTGTCATGCTGCGCGCGGACCACCACGAGCACCTGGTCGGCCACGTGGCTCAGACGCACGCGGGCGCTCGGCAACGCGATGTTGACGCCGTCCAGCACTGCTATCTCGAACTCGGCCAGGACGTCTGTGAGCAGGTCGGGGTCGTTCAGCGTCGCGCCCAGCGCCGCTTCGTCACCGAGGTCGAGCAAGCTCAGCTCAGAGACCGCGTCTGACCGGATCAGCCTGCCGGGGAAGCGGTCTGCATCCTCGAACAGGGATCCGGGGACGTCGAGCACGTCCATGCTTGGTTGCAGGGCCGCGCGAGGAGCTGCCAGGACAGTGCGTACTCCTTGCACGGCGTAGGTGACGGCCAGGTTCATCGGCGTCGGGCTGTACGATTCCGCGGCCTGTCCGCCCACCATCACCACACGACACCGGGTCGGAGACCGCGCCACCAGGGTGGCGACGCTACGGTAGGCATCGGCCTCCTCGCCCCTCGGCTGTGCGAGCGGGACCGGTCGGCACGCTGCTCCGGCCCCGTGACCCTCGGCCGACGTCGACCGAACCACCACGGTGACGACGGCCGTGCCCAGGCTGGCCTCGACGCCGGCTTCGTCGCGTACCCGGTCATCGCGGGCGTCGCGCACCAACGCCAGGACCGTCCCGCTCAGGAGACCGAGAAGCAGCCCGGCGGCCAGGTAGACGATGAGCCGGGGCGACGTCGGATGTGTAGGCACCTCTGCCACGCCTGCAAGCTGACCGGGAGTCACCACCATGGTGCGGTAGGAGTCGAGCTGGCTGAGGAGCGCTCGGATCTGGCTGTTGTTCCCACTGGACGATGGGTTCGCCCGCAGCAGGGCGATCCGCTTGTCGATGCGGGCGCCTCGCTGCCTCAGCTCCGCCTGCGCGGTGGCGCCTCGGTAGTCGAGGTAGGACTGGGCGAACGCGTTCGCCCCGTCAGCAGCGCCTTGGGCGGTCTTGGCCGAGAAGGTGACGTTCAGGACCTGGCTTCCCAGGGGTGACGTGACTGAGACGTGCTGGACGAGTTCGGCAACGGGGCCGGTGAAGCCGATCCGTTTCGCTGCCTCCGTGGCGACGGAGGAGGACGCGGCAATCCTTGCCTCGGTGATCGTGTTGACCTCGCCCGACGTCGAGCCGAACCCACCAGACGTCGTCGGAACGATGTTCAGGACTGCTGTCGATTGGTAGGTCTCGGGGGTGGCCAGCACCAGGGCGGACGCCAGGACCAAGCCCAGGCTGACACAGACCAGAACCGCCGCGAGCTGTCGGCGCACGGTGCCGAAGAACTGACCGATGGTGACCACGGACCGGCTGGTGGTGGCAGGTGTGGTGCGCTCCGGACCGCGAGCCGGGCTGAGCGGGTCCGCCTGGAACACGTCATGACCCCTGTCTGTCATCAGTCTTGCGCGGCCCGGCAGTCCCAGTCACCACGCGTCTATCGGTGCTCGCGACCTGTACTTTGCACCCTAACGTTCGGCACGCATCGGACAATTCGCGGGAATAGGTCCCAGTCGGTCACCTCGGCACCCCGTTCACCGAGCCCGGTTCCGGCCGCAGCGCTTCGATCAGGATCCTCAGCCCGAAGGCCTCACGACGCGCCCATACCAGGGGTACGAAGACCAACAATCCCAGGCCCGTGCCCGCGACCATGGTGCCCAGCGTGCTGCCGGCAACCAGGCGGATCAGCAGCGGGAGCGCCCCGAAGCAGCCCAGCGTCAGCAGCCCGGCCATGACCAGGGGACCCAATCGGGCAGTGAGGCGCAGCCCCCACCGGACCTGGGCGAAGACAAGAGCGCTGTCCACAAGGATCGCCGCCGACCAAGCGACCGCGGCACCAGTGATCCCGTACTGCGGCACCAGGACCACGTTGGCCGAGACGTTGAGGAGCAGCACCGCAGTCTTGTTGGCCAGCACCCAGGTGCTCCGGCCGCCCATCAGCAGAACGGTGCCGGCGTTGCCCGCTGCCAGGGCCACGAGCATCGCCAGGCTCAGGACGGTGAGAGCGGAGGCACCGGCCGGATAGGACTCGCCGAATATCCGCAGCACGGTCGGCGCGAAGATCGCCATGGTGAGGTACAACGGCCAAGAGCTGAGGACCACCCACTGGGAGGTCGTGGAGTACATCTGGCTCACCCGGTCGTGATCTCGTCTGGCCAGGGCGGCACTGACCTCTCCGGCAACCGCCAGTCGCAGCGCCTGCAGCACCAAGGTCCCTGCGGTGACGAACCTTGTCGCGGCGGCGTAGATGGCTGCTTGGGCGGCCGAGGCAAGCGCCGCCACCAGCAGCACGTCGAACCAGTTGAGCAGGATCTCCAGAATGCTGGAGAGCCCTCGCGCGCCGGTGAACGACCAATACTCACGGGCAATCCCCGCTCGTGTGCGCGATCTCGCTTCCTCCTCCCCCCGCTGACGCCGTTGCCGCAAGGATCGGGAGACCAGGACGACTGAGGTCAGCAGCGCTACCACGAGGGGCAACATCCAGGCCGTCACGATCCCCCACAGCGGCGCCCCGAGCGTCACTGTCAGCGCTACCAGGAGAGGGCGCAGTGCGGGCACGCCCAACTGCTGGATGAGGACGTAGCTGCGGACGCTCCCGAAGGCGCGCGTGCACTCCACCGCTGCAACCTCGAGGGTGCCTGGCAGGAACAACAGGGCGAGGACCCGAAAGCTGTCCAGCGCTGCCTCAGCATCGTCATGCCCAACCAGCGTGGCAAGTCTTGGTGCCGCGAACCACAGGCCGAGCGAGCCGAGCAGACCAAGGGCGACGACCGGGACCAGGGCCGACACCAGCAACGCCGGGACGTCGCCTGCACGACCCAGCGCGTCGAACCGAGGCACGAACCGCACCAGTCCGGCACCGACGCCGAAGGACATGGTGGTCTGGAGCACGATGAACACCGCCGTGACGCTGAAGAACTGCCCAGCGCTCGTGGTCGTGAGGCCATGTGTGACCACCAGGGTGAGCACGAAGCCGAGCACCGACCCTGCGCCGCTCCCAAGCAGCGCGAACGTGCCTCCCCTGACAACGCCAGCGAGCGGGTGCAGACCGGGTCCGAGAGCGCTCACCGGGACGAACCGAGACGGTCGAGCGTCGCCAGTCCACGATATGCCTTGGAGAGCGAGTGCACGGAGAACGCCAGCGTGCACAGGGCGAGCGCGCCGTACCCGGCTACGAAGGCGGACGGCCAGCCCAGCAACAGGAAGACCAGTCCCAGGGTGCCGTGATCCAGAGGCAACAGCACCCAGGCCCGCAGCACCGAGGACGACCCGGTGTCATCAGAGGGAGAGCCCGCGGAGGCCCGGAGCTGGTCGCGCAACATCATTCCGAGGAAGTGTGTTGCATGGGCGGTCTGGTAGATCAGTGGTATGCCCACCACGAGAGCGGGCAGATCGAAGAATCTCAGCATGGACACTGCGACTGCGGCGTGCAGCGAACTGATCTTGGCGATGTCACTCACGTGGTCGAGCCACTCACCGGCTCTGCTGCCGCCGCCCCGAACCCGGGCCAGCTGGCCATCGGCGGAATCCAGGGCGTAACCGAGCAGCAGCAAAGCGGCTACTCCTGCGCCGACCCCGAAGTCCGGAGGCATGAGCGCAAGCAGGATGATGCCGGCGAAGGAGCTGGTCGCGCTCATCACGGTGACCTGGGTCGGCGTCAGGCCTACTGCGTACGCACACGATGCGAGCCAGCCACCCAAGCGACGGTTGACGAAGCGGAGGTAGGCAGGGACCGAATTGCTGCTCTTCTGCGCGCCGCCCAGCCGAGCCCGTGCCCAGGTGAACTGGTCGGCCACCGTCAGCCGGGTCGCTCGCAGGAGATCACGCACCGGGCGCTCCACTACCACCGGGCCGAGCCCGCCGGCTTGGGCAGCGAGCCGCGAGCTCGAGCGGCAGACGAGTTCGACGACTCAGATGACGTGCCGATCATGGGGTGGCTAACCTAACAGCCTCGGCACCACAGGCGATCTACCGATGAGCGGTGAAGTAGCGGTGAACAGCGGACGCCAGGGACGAGTCGGGTACGCCCCCGGAGTGTTCGACATGTTCCACATCGGTCATCTCAACATCCTGCGCAACGCTCGGACGGCGTGTGACCACCTGGTCGCAGGTGTCGTCTCCGACGAGCTTGCTGCCGTCAGGAAAGGCCGCGTTCCCGTGGTGCCCGTCACCGAGCGGATCGAGATCGTTCGGAGCATTCGCTACGTCGACGAGGCCGTGTTCGAAGACCTGCCCACCAAGGCGCAGATGTGGGAACGGCTGCGCTTCGACGTGATCATCAAGGGCGAGGACTGGCGTAACACCGTGAAGGGCCGCTGCTTGGAGGCCGAGATGGAAGCACTGGGTGTCGACGTCTTGTACCTCCCTTACACGGCGCACACCTCGAGCGCGCTCTTGCGCCAGGCTCTGATCGATGAAGAGGCTGATCTCGCCGGCAGCTGATCTGGAGCGCGATTGGCTGACGACTCGAGTCGCGCACCGCCGCCGCGTTCAGTGCGGACGTCGTAGCCCTGGCCCAGCCAAGTTGGTCAAATCGCCCACTTGATCACCTCGCACGACTTATGCTCTCGATGCCTCGAGCGGCGGGGCCGTCCAGGACGAGCGACCCGGCTGCAGCCGGGATCGAAGGCTGTTGCACGACATTCCACGGGAGCCGCTATGGCGCGCATCGCCCCACTCAGCTTCGTGGCGCGCTTCGCGATCGTCAGCGCCGTCCTGCTCGGCGTCGCCGGCATCGTCCTTGCCCAGATACTGACCGGGACCCTCGTCGCCCGGGCGGAGGAGCAGGCCGCGAAGACGGGCGCGGTAGCCGTGCGGCTCGGCATCGCGACGCGACTCGACGCCCAAGACTTCAACGGGGTGGTCGGCGCCGAGCAGGCCCAAGCGCTCGATTCGCTACTCATGGACGCGCGGCGGCAGGGGAACGCCGAGACGGACCAGGGGTACCACGCCCTGCGCGTGAAGGTCTTCAACAAGAACGGCCTGATCGTCTACAGCGACCTGTCCAACATTGTCGGAAAGACCTACACGTCCGAGGACCTCGACCGAGCATTCCGCGGTGAGGTGGTCTCGAAGACGACCCTGATGGAGGACCCCGACGAACAGTCGGACCAGGGCATCAAGAAGGCGCTGGAGGTCTACGTCCCAGTCAGCTACGGCCAGTCCTCGCCGATCGGCGTCGTCGAGGTCTACCTGCCCTACGAACCGGTGTCGCGCGGGATCAGCACGGACACACGCAGCCTGTACGTGGCCCTCGCGGCCACCCTGCTGGTGTTCTACCTGCTGATGTTTCGGATGGTCGCCCGCGCCTCAAGACGGCTGCGCGAGGGCGCCGCGCGCAACGAGTACCTCGCGCACCACGACCCGCTCACCGGGCTGCCGAACCGTTCTCTCCTCCTGGACCGCCTCGAGCGCGCGGTTCTCTCTGCCCGACGGCACGGAGCCGACGTAGGGGTGCTGCTCGTGGACCTCGACCGGTTCAAGGAGATCAACGACACTCTCGGTCACGAGGTGGGCGACCTGCTCCTGCAACAGGTCGGCGACCGTATCGCCGACGTGCTGCGCGACGTCGACACCGTCGCCCGCCTCGGGGGAGACGAGTTCGTCGTCGTACTGCCTGACGTCGAGGATGTGTTGGCGGCCTGCCTGGTGGCGCAACGCCTGCTCGACCAGTTGCATCGCCCCTTCATCGTCCGCGGCGTCGGACTGGCTGTGGAGGCCAGCATTGGCATCGCATGCTTCCCCGAACACGGCCAGGACCACGGACTGCTCCTGCAGCACGCCGACGTTGCGATGTACGTGGCCAAGCAGTCCCGCGGCGCCTACGCGGTCTATGACCCTGACACCGACGACTCCAGCCTGTCGCGCATCACCCTGCTCGACGAACTGCGCAACGCACTGGAGCGCGACGAGCTGGTGCTCTACTACCAACCCAAGGTCCAGCTCAGCGACGGTACGGTGCGCAGTGTCGAGGCCCTGCTGCGCTGGTACCACCCGACGCGCGGCATCGTGCCGCCAGACGACTTCATCCCACTTGCGGAGCAGACCGGGCTGATCTCGGCGCTCACCGAGAACGTGCTGCGCCAGGCGCTGCGCCAGGTTCGAGCTTGGAAGGAGGAAGGGCGCGACATCTCGGTCTCGGTCAACCTTTCCGCCCGCAACCTGACGGACGGCCGACTGCCACAGGTGGTCCAGGAGCTGCTGGCTCTGGAAGGGGTCGAGCCGAACTGGCTCGAGGTCGAGGTGACCGAGACCAGCGCCATGGCCGATCCTGCCCGCGCCGCCAACGTGCTGCACGAGCTCTCTGAGCTGGGTGTAGCGGTCAGCGTCGACGACTACGGCACCGGGTACTCCTCCCTGTCCTACCTACGCAGCCTGCCGATCGGAACCCTGAAGATCGACCGGTCGTTCGTCACCGACATGCTGATCAACGAGGAGAACGCGGTCATCGTGCGGTCGACCATCGAGCTGGCGCGGAACCTGGACCTGAAGGTGGTGGCGGAGGGGGTCGAGGACGTCGAGACCTGTCAAGCGCTGGCCGGCCTGGGATGTGACGTCGCCCAGGGCTACTACGTGAGTCGACCGCTGCCGGCGGCGGACCTCGCAGGACTGCTCGACCGTCTCGCGCCGCCGGCGCCTTCAGGGAGTGTGACAGCCCTCCGTCGTGACGCGATCATCCGATCGGACCGTAGCGGAAGCCGAGTCTAGGAGGCTTGCGGGCCGTCATGGCGGGATTCACCGGTGCGGCGTTCGGCGCACCTTCGTAGGATTGAGCCGACGCAAGGACGACTTCTAGGTCCCGCGCGGGGCACGGCGCCGCGTCACTGGAGCGCCAGACGCAGCAGTACGCTCTCGTCTACATCCGCGGCGGCTATGCACCGGGCGCAACGTCCCGCCTGGTCAGGGGCCGAAACTTGCATGCAGAGCTGAGGACAAGTTGAAGATCCTGGTGACAGGTGCGACCGGCTATGTCGGCGGTCGGCTGGTGCCTTTGCTGCTGCAACGCGGCCACGCCGTGCGCACCACCACGTCCGATCCCGACCGCGAGCAACCGTGGTGGGGCGCCCGAGTTGAGACCGTAGTCATGGACGCCCTCGACTCCGACCAGGTCATGGCTGCCTGCGAAGGCATGGACGCGGTCTACTACCTGATCCACGGGATGAGCGCCGACGACTTCGCCGAGACTGACCGCAAGGCCGCGACCAACCTCGCCGAGGGGGCGCGAACCCACGGCGTCGACCGGATCGTCTACCTGTCCGGGCTGGTTCCGGCCGCCGCGGACTCTGAGCTCTCCGAACACATCACCTCCCGACGGGAGGTAGAGCAGATCCTGAGCGAGGTCCCCGCGACGGTGGTCGTGCTGCGCGCGGCGGTGCTCCTGGGCAGCGGGTCCACGTCGTTCGAGATCATCCGACAGGTCAGCGAGCGGATGCCCGTGCACACCGTGCCGTCATGGATGGACTCCCTGGTGCAGCCGGTCGCTGTCGTCGACGTGCTCGAAGCGCTGGTCGGTGCGCTGGAGTACGCCGGCCCGTCGCGTCATTTCGACCTGGGCGGACCCCACCAGCTGCGCTACGGGGAACTGCTCCAGGCCTACACCGAGCACGCGGGTCTCGAGCGACCGCAGGTCCACGTGCCACTGCTGCCGACAGCGCTGGTCGGCACCCTTGTCGGCAGCCTGACCGACGTGCCCCGCCCGACGGTCGAGGCGCTGGTCGAGAGCCTCCACCACGACATGGTGGCGGCTGACGACGACTTCCAGGAGATGCTGCTGCCCCCGGGACATCGCCTGGTGGGACTCGACGAGGCATTCCGCCGCTCGCTGGCTCCTCGGGCGTCCGTGCCCGAGGACTCCGACCCGATGGGGCCCTTGCCACAGGACCCGGCGTGGGCCAGCGGCGGTGACGACCGCCCCGCACTGGCCAAGGTGGTCGACGCAGTCAAGAACATCCTGCCGAACTCCTAAAAGCCTCGGCGCGTCTTCGTTCTCGGACGGAACGATCCCCGATTCGGGGGCTGGTGCGCCCACGGTGCGCCACAAGGCGGGTCGGCGGAGAAGGACGGTGTTCAGCCTTCCGGTGACGGCAGTCACCTAGCCACCGATACTCGAACCTCTCTGGTGGGCAGGTCAAGCGGACCCCCATCCGTGCCGCAGCCCCGGATGCACCACGGCCGCGGTTTGCTCCTCGACCAAACGGGAGTGCTCGCGGTACACGGCTGGGGTGATCGGGTGGATGTGGTCTCGCCACCGCTCGCTGGCGCTGGCCGGCGAGGGCGCCGCTGAACCGCGCCGACGCTTGCGGGCACCCACTCCGGGGGATCTGCCGGGTCCGGCCGGGCCCGAGGTCGCGACGCTAGCGATCGGCCAGGAACGCGACGACCGCGGCGACCCGGCGGTGGGTGTTGGGCTCGTCGACGAGACCCAGCTTGGCGAAGATTGCGTTCACGTTCTTCTCCACCGCCGAGCGACTCAGACTGACGGCTTCGGCGATCGCGGAGTTGCTCCGGCCGGCCGCCATGTGCCCCAGGACCTCGCGCTCCCGCTCGCTGAGCTCGCCGAGGCCCGGCCGGTCCTGGCGAGTACGCCGCCGCACCAATGCATCGACCACCACCGGGTCCACGACGCTGCGACCTGCGTGAGTCTCGGTGATCGCCCGGGTGAGCTCGCCGAGGTCGCCGACCCGCTCCTTGAGCAGGTAGGCCAGGCCCGCGGTCCCTTCGGCGAACAGCTCGAGGGCATAGGTCTCGTCGGCATGGTTGGAGAGCACAACCACGCCAATGTTCGGGTGCTCGGACCGGATCTGGAGCGCCGCCTCGATCCCCTCCATGCTGTGCGTGGGCGGCATCCGGATGTCGGTGACCACGACGTCGGGTGGGTCGCGGCGTACCTCCTCGAGCAGGTCCTGTGCGGTCCCCACAGCCGCACAGACCGCGACCCGGCCACCCAGCTCGAGCAGCTGCCGGGTGCCCTCGCGCACGAGGTAGTGGTCCTCGGCGAGCACCACCCGCAGCTTGTTGGTCGTGACCTCAGACATCGGCAGTCGCCTCCGCCGAGGGCAGTGTGGCCCGCACGCAGGTCCCACCCGGCCCCGACTCGACGACCAGTTCGCCGCCGAGAGTCTCGACCCGGTCGCGCAGGGTGTTCAGTCCTCGCCGGACCCGCTCCGGCGCCATCCCGATGCCATTGTCGATGACGCTCACACGGAGGGTGCTGGCCGGACCGGGGGCGAAGCACACCTCGGCCGCGCGCGCCGCCGCGTGCTTGACCACGTTGGTCAGGGCCTCGGAGACCACGTAGTAGGCCGCAGCCTCCGTCTCGGCGGGGTAGCGCCTGTTCAGCTCGGACCGGACCCGGACGGGGATCGGCAGCAGGCCGATGCGGGACTCCACGGCCTCGACCACTCCTTGGTCCACCAGCACCGGCGGATGCACCCCACTGATCACCGCGCGCAGGTCACCGAGGCAGAGCCCGGCCTGCTCCTGTGCCATGGCCACCACCGGTGCCACCGGGGAGTCTGCCGCGATCATCACGCGGAGGGCCCCCAGATGTGCGATCAGCGCGACCACCTGCTGCTGGACGCCGTCGTGCAGGTCGCGCTCCAGGCGACGACGCACGTCGAGCTCGGCCCGCACGATCCGCAGCCTCGACGCGCGCAGCTCCTCTACCTGCGCGGCCAGCCGGCCGCTGAGCTCGGCGTTGTGCAGCGCCAGCGCGGCGTGGTGGCATAACAGCTCGACCTCGCGGACCTCGGTGGCCGACCAGCCACCGTGGCGCGGCCCGCATTCGAGCCGACCGATGACGTCCGCACCGTTCTTCAGCGGGACGATGAGCTTCGGCTCGCCAGAGGCCCCGCCGGCACCCGCGACCAGCTCGCCCGAGACGAGCCGGACCCAGGACACGTCGAGCCCGTCGGCCACCGTCTCGGCAGTCCGGCGGGCGATCTCCTCGCCGTACGCTGAGTCGAAGGAGTCGGCGAGCTGCCGCAGCAGCGCCTGCCCTCGAACGCGGCCTCCCGCGAACCACCGGTCCAGCCCCCCGGAAAGCAGGCGGAGCAGCGGGACCCCGGTGAGTGCAGCGACCACCACCAGGGCGGCTGTGACCACGCGGTTGTCGGCGGTCGCTGCCGCGACCAGTGCGTAGGCCGCCAGCACGATCACCACCACGGCTCCACCGGCCAGCGTCCGGGTCACGTAGAGGTCGACCTCCATCAGCCGGTAGCGCACCAGCCCGGCCAGCAGCACGAACGGGATGGCGGAGGCCACGGCCAAGAAGATCGCGGTGATCACCACCTCGGGAAGCACCGGGCTCAACGCGGCGCTCAGCGCAATCATCAGGGCGAGCAGACCGCCGGCGCCCGCTGCCCAGGTGAGCTGTCGGCGCTCGACGCCGGTGGTCCGGCGCCCCCGCAGAGTCAGCAGCACCGCCCCGACCACGACCAGCAACGGCACCAACCCGAACGACGGCAAAGCGACATCGGCGAACGGAAGTCCCGGCGGTGCCGGCAGAGTTGCACGCTCGCCCTCGACGACGAGCTCGACGCGTTGCTGAGTGAGCGTGGCAGCGGCGGTCAGCACAGCCACCAGCGCGAAGCTGCCCCGGACGAACCACCGCTCCGTGCTCGACGAGGCACGGCCGCTCGGATAGGTCGCCAGAAAGGCAGCCAGCGCGGCGAACCCCAGGCCGAAGCACAGCAGGGAGACGAGGTTCAACCACCACGGACCCCAGCCCTCCAGCGAGGTGTCCAGGGAGAGGGGCAGGCCCATGGCGATGCCGAGCAGGTGCCCGGCACCGAGAGCGGCGAACAGGAGGGCTCCGGGGTGCTCGGGCCGTGCGCGCACCGCCAGGGTGGCTGCGACCAGCCAGGCCAGCGGGAGCACGATTGCGCCCACCAGCTCCCAGGCGTCTGCACCCACGGCCAGCACCAGCGCGACCACGGCGGCCGCGTAGCCGGACGTGGTCACGCCGACCGTCATCCGCGGCAGCAGGCCAAACCGGCCGGCAGGTGCCGCAAGACTGACCATGGACGTCATTGTGACGCTCGTGGCCCTCCGCGTCACTGAGGCTGTCCGCCTTCCCCGGTGCGGTCAGCCGGCCCGCGGGCTGTGCCGACGCCCACCCTGGGCGGTGGCCAGCAGGCTTCTGGCACGCCCCGCGCCGTTCCTAGCGTGCAGACAACCGATCACCACTGCCGAGAGGACCAGCCATGACAACCGTCAACCCCACCAGCGCATCATCCATCGCAGCCGGCACCCGCACTCAGGAGGGCACCCGCTCCCGCGACCTGGTTCTCGGCGTCAGCGGCGTCGCGTTCGCGGCGATCCTGCTGCCCGTGCTCCTGGTCCCGCACGCCTCCCTCGGCCTGGGACCCGGCACGATGCCGGAGGACCCCGGTGTCGTGACTCACTTCTTCGAGAAGCACTTCGCCGCCCAGCAGGCACAGGCGATCGCACACTCCTTCGGAGCCGTCGCGCTGCTGGTCTTCTTCGTCGCACTGGCATCGCTGGTGCGTCGTACCACCGCTGAACGAGTTGTCGCACGGCTGACCTCGGCGGCCGGCGCCGGGATGGCGACGATCATGCTGCTGACGATGGCGGTGGTCTCGGCAAGCATCTCCTTGACCGGCGACATCGACGGCGCCACCCAGGGCTGGATGTACGCGCTCGGGTGGTGGGCGCACTTCAAGCTGCTCTACCTGCTGCCCGTCGCGCTGGTGCCGTCGTGCGTGGCTTTGCGCCGGGCGAAGGTCTTGCCCGCGGCTCTGGCGTGGCCCGGCGTGGCCGTGGGTGTCCTGGGTGCCCTCTCGATGGTCGGCGGCCTGAGCGCCGCCACCGAATTCACGATGTTCCCGGTCTTCATGCTGCTCATGGCCTGGATGACGGTGATCGGCATCGTCAGTCTCTCCCGGGGGCTTGCGACATCGGTGAGATGAGACGTGTCGTGGGCCTGGCCGGCGACGGCCGGGCCTTCTGCTTCGCCCGCGCCCGACAGCCGACCCCGACCGCTGACCCGTCGCGCTCGTGGGTGAACCGTGTCTGGCAGAAGTCGGCCACGACCTGCTGATCGCCATGGGGAGGCCGCCCACCATCGCGAGTGTGATTTCGAACTGGCCGGCCCGCAGGGTCCGGGCGCTGCACGAGAGCACCGAGGTCGGGCCGTTGAACACCGGAATCAATGTCGCTGCCCCGCACTCACACCGGACTCCTTGCCGAGCTCGCCCACGCCGTCCGCGACCAGACGGGGATCCGCTTCTTCTACGACCCCGAAGGTGAGCCCGTTGAGGCCGACCCCTACCGCCTGGTCAGCTGGCAGCAGCTGCGGCAGCCCGGGGCGTCCCTGTTCACCGCGGCGCCGCTCGCGGTGGGGACCACGCCGCGTTCGTGCTCCGCGACGTCGCGTTCCACGGCTGGAAGGTGCACGCTCGCATCGTCGTCGACGCACCGGCCTCGGAGGTACTGGCCCGGAGCAACTCCGCCGTCGGCATGCTCGGCCTGGCAAGGTGTGGTGGCACCAGCGACGTTCGCTTGGCGTGGGCCGCGTCCCGTAGGTCAGCGGCTCTTTACTAACAGCGCGACGCATTCGACGTGGTGCGTCATCGGGAACAGGTCGAAGGCCCGCAGCGAGGCGAGCACGTAGCCCTCCTCGGCGAAGAACGCCACGTCGCGGGCGAGAGCGGCGGGATCGCAGGCGACGTAGGCCACGGCGCGCGGCTCCAGGGCAGCGATGCCGCTGACCACGTCCCTCTTCGCGCCGGTGCGGGGAGGGTCGAGCACCACGAGGTCGACAACGCCGATCTGGTCGGAGTCCTCGCCCAGCAGGAAGCGGTCGACGGTCGCGCAGGTCGCGGTGGCGTGCGGCAGGTCGGCGAGATTCGCGGCGGCGTCCTCGGTGGCAACCTCGTCGGCCTCCACCCCCAGCGCGTAGCCGGTCGGACCGACCACGTCGGCCAGTGCCGCCGTGAACAGCCCGACCCCGGAGTAGAGGTCGAGGGCGCGCTCCCCCGGCTGCGGGTCGAGCGCGGCGAGCACGGCTGCCACCAGGGTGTCGGCCGAGGCGGGGTGCACCTGCCAGAAGCCCGCGCCGGTCACGGTGAAGTCGCGGCCGGCGGCCTGCTCGTGCAGCTCGGTCGGGCCGTCGGCGAACGTGCGCCCGTCACGGGTCTCGACCAGCGTCAGGGTCTCCCCCGCCCCGGAGACCAGCGTCTGCACGGCGACGGCATCCGGCCAGCCGGTCTCGCTGAGGTCGGGCAGCCCCGGGTGCGCGATCCGGCAGTCGTCGATCGGCACCACGTCGTGCGAGCGGTGCTTGCGCAGACCGGGCGCCCCGTCGGCGGTCAGCGCCCACTGCATCCGGGTGCGCCAGTCGAGTCCGGGCCGGTCCGTGGGGTCGGGCAGGCCCTCGACCGTGACGTCCACGTCGACCTTGGCCAGACGCGCCAGCTGCTCGCGCACGACGTCGGCCTTGAGCAGCCGCTGGGCCGGCACGGACACGTGCTGGAAGTCGCAGCCGCCGCAGCGCCCCGGGCCGCTGAACGGGCACGGGGGCACGACCCGGTCGGGTGAGGCCTCCAGCACCTCGACCGCGTCGGCGCGCAGGAACCGGTCGCCCTCGTGGCCTTCGGTCACCTCGACCAGGACCCGCTCGCCGGGCAGCGCGTGCCGGACGAAGACCACCACGCCCTCGTGGCGCGCGACGACGAATCCGCCGTGCCCGACCCGCTCCGGGCGGACGTCGTACCGCTCGCCGACCAGGGACCGGCCCGTGGTGCGGCGGGCTCGGGCGCCGGTGCGGGCTCGCTGGCCTCGGGTCACGGAAGGTCCTCGCTGCGCTGTCGTTCGTGGTCGGCGGTCTGGTCGCGCATCACCCGGCCGCTGCGCACGTCGCCGGCGCGCACCTGGGTAACGGCTCGTTCGGCCCGCTGCTTGGCGAGGATGGACGAGTGGAGCTGGAAGGGCACCGAGGTCACCATGACCCCCGGGGTGAAGAGCAGCCGCCCCTTGAGCCGTAGGGCGGTCTGGTTGTGGAGCACCTGCTCCCACCAGCGTCCCACGACGTACTCCGGGATGTAGACGGCGACCACTCCGCGGGGGTTGGCGTCCCGGATGCTGCGGGTGTACTCCACGACCGGTCGGATGATCTCGCGGTAGGGCGAGTACAACACCTTGAGGGGTACGTCGATCCGCCGCTCGTCCCACTCCTCCATGATCCGCGCCGTCGAGGTCGCGTCGGCGTCGACCATCACGGCCTCGAGCACGTTGGGCCGACCCGCCTTGGCGTAGGCCAGCGCCCGCATCGTGGGCTTGTGCACCTTCGAGACGAGGACAATCGCGTGCACGCGGGTGGGCAGCAGCTGGTCGTCGGCCTCGACGAGCAGCTCACGTCCGACGTTGTCGTAGTGCTTGCGGATGCTCTTCATCAGCATGAAGAAGGTGCCCATCGCCAAGATCGCGATCCAGGCGCCGGCCAGGAACTTGGTGATCAGCACGATCACCAGGACCACGGCGGTCATGCCGAGACCGAAGGTGTTGATCGCCCGCGAGCGGTACATCCGCCGTCGGGCCGCCGGATCGGTCTCGGTCCGCAGGTGTCGCGTCCAGTGCCGGATCATGCCGAGCTGGCTGAGGTTGAAGGACACGAAGACGCCCACGATGTAGAGCTGGATCAGCCGGGTGACCTCGGCGTCGAAGGCCACGATCAGCGCAATGGCCATGAACGCCAGGATCAGGATGCCGTTGCTGTAGGCGAGCCGGTCGCCGCGAGCACCGAGCTGGCGGGGCAGGAAGCCGTCCTTGGCGAGGATCGAGGCCAGCACCGGGAAGCCGTTGAAGGCGGTGTTGGCGGCGAGCACCAGGATGACGCCGGTCATCGCGATCACGAAGTAGAAGCCGATATCGAAGTTGTCGAAGACGGCCCGGGCGATCTGCGAGATCACCGTGTGCTGGTCGTAGTCCTCCGGTAGCGCGCGACCGTCGGCGGTCCGGAGCCGGTCGAGGTCATCGGGGTCGACGTACTTGAGGTTGATCTCCCGGGCCAGCGTGATGATCGTCAGCAGCATCGTGACCGCCAGGGTGCCGAGCAGCAGCAGGGTGGTCGCGGCGTTGCGGCTCTTGGGCTTGCGGAAGGCCGGGACGCCGTTGGAGATCGCCTCGACCCCGGTGAGCGCGGCGCACCCGGAGGAGAACGCCCGCGCGAGCAGGAAGACCAGCGCGATCGTGGTGACCTGCCCCTCGTAGGTGTCGGTGGGGATGATCTGGTAGCTCGCGCTCTCCGCGTCGGGCAGCGTCCCGGTCAGATCCCGGACCAGCCCCCACACACCCATCCCGATGACCGCCACCATGAAGCCGTAGGTCGGGATCGCGAAGAACGTGCCGGACTCGCGCACGCCGCGCAGGTTGAGCGCTGCCAGGACCAGCACCAGGATGGCGCCCCACAGCGCCTCGTGCCCGGAGACGAAGCCCAACGCCGACGCGGCGTTCTGCACGCCGGAGGAGATCGACACCGCGACCGTCAGCACGTAGTCGACGAGCAGAGCGCTCGCCACCGTCACCCCGGCCGTCGAGCCCAGGTTGACCGACGCCACCTCGTAGTCGCCGCCGCCGCTGGGGTAGGCGTGCACGTTCTGCCGGTAGGAGGCCACCACGGTCAGCATCACCAGGGCCACCAGGATCGCGATCTTCCAGGACCACGCGTAGGCCGTGACACCGGCGACCGACAGCATGATGAAGATCTCGTCCGGGGCGTAGGCGACCGACGACAGTGCGTCGCTCGCGAAGACCGGCAGCGCGATCCGCTTGGGGAGCAACGTCTCGCCGAGCTGCGTGCTGCGCAGCTTGCGGCCCAGAAGAATGCGTTTAGAGACGTCGCCGACACCCACGATCGGCAAGGCTAGTCCACGCCGGACCTGCCGGTGCACGTAGTAGCGTCTCCCCCGTGCACGTCGTGATCATGGGATGCGGCCGGGTCGGCTCGACCCTCGCCCGCTCTCTCGAGGACCGCAACCACGATGTCTCCGTGATCGACAGCAGCCCGGACGCGTTCCGGCGGCTCGGTCCGTCGTTCAACGGCACTAAGGTGACCGGGATCGGCTTCGACCAGGACGTGCTGGAGAAGGCAGGGATCGAGAGGGCGGACGCCTTCGCGGCCGTGTCCAGCGGGGACAACTCCAACATCATCGCGGCCCGGGTGGCACGCGAGACCTTCGGCATCCAGCAGGTCGTGGCTCGCATCTACGACCCCGGGCGCGCCGAGGTCTACCAGCGGCTCGGCATCACCACGGTCGCCACCGTGAAGTGGACAGCCGACCAGATCCTCCGACGGCTGCTGCCGGCCGGAGCGGAGCCGGACTTCCGTGACCCGTCGGGCACGATCCGCGTCGACCACGTCCCGGTCACCGAGGCGTGGATCGGTCAGCGCACCGTGAAGTTCCAGAACCAGTCGGGCAGCCGGATCGCCTGGATCGACCGGTTGGGCGAGGGCATGATCCCGACGCGTGAGACGGTCATCCAGGAGGGCGACCTCCTGCACCTGGTGATGCGCGAGGAGAACGCCGAGCGGGTCTACCAGGTCTACAACGACGGGCCGGAGGCCGACTGATGCGCGTCGCGATCGCAGGCGCCGGTGCCGTGGGCCGCTCGGTGGCCCGGGAGCTGATCGGCAACGGGCACCGGGTGCTGCTCATCGACAAGGACCCCAACGCCCTGAAGCCCGAGCGGGTCCCGGACGCCGAGTGGCTGCTGGCCGACTCCTGCGAGCTGTCCTCCCTCGAGGAGGCCAGGCTCGAGAAGTGCGACGTGGTGATCGCCGCGACCGGCGATGACAAGGTCAACCTGGTCACCAGTCTGCTGGCCAAGACGGAGTTCGCGGTGCCGCGCACCGTGGCGCGCGTCAACCATCCCAACAACGAGTGGCTCTTCTCCGAGGCATGGGGCGTGGACGTCAACGTCTCGACGCCACGGATCATGTCGGCGCTCGTCGAGGAGGCCGTCACCGTCGGCGACCTGGTCCGGCTCTTCACCTTCCGGCAGGGCAACGCCAACCTCGTGGAGCTCACGCTGGGCGAGGACTCGCCGTTCGTGGGCAAGCCCGTGGGACTGATCCCCTGGCCGGAGAACTGCGCGCTCGTCACGATCCTGCGCGACGGGCAGGTCTACACCCCCGACGGGGAGCAGCCGATCGAGCAGGGCGACGAGCTGCTGTTCGTGGCTGGCAGCGAGTCCGAGGCACTGCTGCAGGAGCTGCTGTCCCCCAACGGCGGGCAGTAGCTCAGGTCCGGGCCGAACCCACCGGCTCGGACGCCTCGGAGACCGGGGTGTGGTTGCGCCCCAGCAGCCAGGCCATGCCCGCGAGGGCGGCGATCTGCAGCGGCCACCCCATCACCACTTTGCTGACCCCCAGCGCGGCGATCATCGGGCCCGGGTCCTCGGCGGCCTTGCCGGCCAGGTAGACCGGCAGCTGCACGACCAGCCGCACCACGCACGGCAGCGCCAGCAGCCAGGTCAGGTTGCGGCACAGCCGTACGACCTGCCGGTCGCGGTGCCACGCGGTGGGGTCCCCGGCGACGCTGCCGACCATGAAGCCGACCAGCGGCCAGCGCACCACGATGCTGAGCACCATCAGGGCGGCGTAGACGCCGTTGTAGATCATCCCGGGGACGAAGTAGGCCAGCGCCTGGTCGTTGGCGTCACCGCCGCCGCGGGCGGCGCGCCAGGCGAAGAACGCGCCGATGCCGATGCCGATCAGGCTGTTGACGACGAACTGCAGGGTGGAGCGCTGCACCAGGCGGACCACGAGCAGCACGACCGCGACCGCGCCGGAGACGCCGACCGCCAGCCGGAGGTCCTTGGTGGGCAGGAACAGCAGGGTGAAGACCAGCGTGGGCACGGCGGCCTCGACCATGCCGCGTCTGCCGCCGAGTGCCTTGGACAGCTGGGCGCGGACCACCGCCTCGACGGTGTCGACGGTCGCTGCCCGCGGCGAGGCGGTCGCCTCGGACGAGGACACCCGGTCTACCTGAGCTCGTAGCGCGGGTTGAACATGACGCAGACCTTGTCGTGCACGCCGATCCGGCCGACCACCTTGATCTGGCGGCCGGGCTCGATGCCGGCGATCCGCCGGCGTCCGAGCCACACCAGGGTGAGCACCGCGGAGCCGTCGTACAGCTCGGCCTCGAGGGCCGGCACGCCGCCACGGGGGCGCAGGGTGACCGTACGCAGGCTGCCCTGGATCTCCACCCGCGCGCGGTCGTCGGCGTCCTTGATCGGGCAGCAGCCGGCCTTGACGGCGTCCTCCCGGAGCTCGCGGGCGTCCATCTCTTCGCTGCTCGCCCACCTGCTGAGGCTCTTGCGCAGCCGGCCCTTGACCTGTGACATGCCTCCAGCGTACTCGCGTCGGTAGGCGGTCAGGACCCGTCCGGCTCGATCCGCTGGGCCGAGGGCGGCACGGTCAGGGTGAGCGTCTCGCCGGGCGCGAGCGGGGTGCTGCCCCGGACCACGACGACGTCGCGCAGCGCCCGCTCCACGTCCCCGTCGGGGCGGTGCTCCACGGCCGGGCGCCCGAACATCGTGGCCCGCACCAGCCACCGGGGACCGGCGAAGCCGACGACCCGCGAGATCTGGGTGGCGGTGCCGCCGTCGGGCAGGTTCACCAGCAGCGAGACCTTGAGCTCGGTGCCCTGGGGGCCCTCCTGCTCGGTGGCCGTGCCACCCCGGCGGGCCACCTCGGCAGCCACCTGACGGCGTACGTCGTCCCAGACGTCGCCGTTGCGGGGGGCCGCGAAGGGACGCAGCTCCACCGCGCCCTCCTGGCCTGCGAGCAGCACCGCTGCCACCTCGCCGCTGGCCTCGTCGACCTGCAGCTGCACGTCGAGGTCGGCGGGCGGCACGATCAGCAGACCGCTCAGGTCGATCCGCTCGACGCCGTCCTCGAGGTCCACGTCGCCCACGTCACGAGGACCGTCGGACGCTGCCCCGGCGGCTGGCTCTGCGGCTGCGGCGTCCTGCTCGGGGGCAGCGGGCTCGTCGGTGCCGTCGGTGCCGTCGGTGCCGGTCGCGTCGTCGGACTTCTTGCGGCGGAACATCAGCGTCACTCCTGTTCGGGGGGCGGGGCGAAACCGCCCGTGGAACCGTACCCGCCGGCTCCGCGTGCGGACTCGGGCAGTGCCTCCACCTCGACGAAGCGGGCCTGCTCGACCCGTTGCACGACGAGCTGGGCGACCCGGTCGCCGCGGGAGAGCTCGACCGGGTGGTGCGGGTCGAGGTTCACCAGCAGCACCTTGACCTCGCCCCGGTAGCCGGCGTCGATGGTGCCGGGCGTGTTCAGGATCGAGACGCCGAACCGGGCGGCCAGCCCGGAGCGCGGGTGCACCAGCGCGACGTAGCCCGCGGGCAGCGCGATGGCGATGCCGGTCGGCACCAGCGCGCGCTCGCCCGGCGCCAGCCGGACGTCGACGGTGGTGACCAGATCGGCCCCCGCGTCCCCCGGATGGGCGTAGCCGGGCACCGGGACCTCCGGGTCCAGCCGGGTGAGCAAGATGTCGAGGTCGGGCACGCTGACGACCCTAGCGCCGTCCTGCGACCGGGCGGCTGAGAGGATCGGCGCATGCCGGAGTACGACGAGCGCCTCGGCGTGCCCTTGCGCTGGTGGGCGCTCGCCACGATGTTCCTGGCCACCGTCCTGCTGGCCTTCCTGGTCGCCGTGCCCGCGTGGGTCGGGCTCGCCGTCACCGGGCTGCTGGTGGCCCTGCTCCTCGCCGTGTTCGTGTCGTACGGCGCCGCGCGGGTGTCCGTGCGAGACGGCGAGCTGCGGGCCGGACGGGCGCACATCGACCTGCACCACCTCGGCACGGCGACCGCACTCGACGCCGAGCAGGCGCACCGGCTCGCCGGCCGCGACGCCGACGCTCGCGCCTACCTGCTGCTGCGCCCCTACCTGCGTCGCGCCGTGCGGATCGAGGTGGTCGACCCGGCCGACCCGGCGCCGTACTGGCTGGTGAGCACGCGGCACCCCGAGCGACTGGTCCAGGCCCTCACGCATCAGCGCCCCGCCAACGGGTAGAACTAGGTCCTGCCACTCACGCCACGACAGAGGAGACACAGATGGCTTCGGGCTCGAAGGTCTGGACGTTGTTCGGACTCGCCGCGACCGTCGGCGCCACCATGGCTGCCCGCAAGGCGATGACCGCCACCTGGAAGCTCTCGACCGGCAAGCAGCCGCCGACCAACCCCGAGCACCCCGACGTGTCGATGGCCGAGGCCGTCGCCTGGGCCTCTGCCAGCGGAGTCGCGGTCGGTCTGGCGCGGATGCTCGCGTCCCGCAAGGCGGCGGACTACTACCGCCGCTCGACGGGTCACCTGCCCGCGAACCTCGAGGACGTGCAGGTCTGAGCCCTCCGCACCGACGTCGGACGCGAAAGGCCGGGACCCGAGGGTCCCGGCCTTTCGTGTGTCTGGGGCGCAGCGCTCAGGCGCAGTCCCGGCAGATCAGCTTCTTCGCGTCCGCGAGCTGGCTGCGGTGGTGCACGAGGAAGCAGCTCATGCAGGTGAACTCGTCGTCCTGGCGCGGGCGGACCTCGACCGCCAGCTCCTCGTGGGAGAGGTCGGCGCCGGGGAGCTCGAAGGACTCGGCCGCCTCGGCCTCGTCCTCGTCGACCTTCCCGGAGTTCTTGTCGTGCCGGCGAGCCTTGAGCTCTTCGAGGCTCTCTTCGCTCTGGTCCTCTTCGTTCTTGCGAGGAGCGTCGTAGTCAGTTGCCATGTTCCTGTCTCCTGCCCCCGTGGGGCTGCGCCCGTGGTGTGTGTTCCCGGGACTGGTTCGGCGGTACCTGTGGGTTTCGTGGTGTTCTGGTCCTGCTCGGCCGGGGTGGGGCCGACGCTGGGGCGCGAGGCGGATTGTGCACCATCGGAGGACCGTAATGCACGGCCATTCCGCCTGGTGTCGCCGGACTCACACCGCTGCCCGGGTCACGGCGTCTCAACGGCCGCTCGGCAGGGTCTATTCCCGGACGCTAGCCCGCCTCGGGGGCGGCCAGGAAGCCGCTGCGCGCGACCAGGTCGCGGAAGGCCGCGAAGCCGGTCTCGGGGCCGCACAGGTAGCAGCTGCTGCCGCCCACCCCGGGATGCTCCTCGAGGATGGCACCGGCCTCGGTGGCGACCAGTCCCCCGGCCGCCACGTCCCACAGGTTGAGGCCCTCCTCGACGAAGGCGTCGATCCGTCCGGCCGCGACGGAGCAGAGGTCCAGGGCCGCCGCCCCGATCCGGCGGACGTCGCGGACCTCGTGCAGCATCGCGGAGACCGCCACGGTCTGCTTGTGCTTCACCTCGGCCAGGTAGTTGAAGCCGGTGCCGACCAGGCGCTGCGCGAGCTCCCTGTCCTCCGTGGCGACGTGGAGCTGCCGTCCGTCGAGGAAGGCACCGCCACCGAGCGAGGCGGTGAACCGCTCTCCGCTCGCCACGTTGACCACGACGCCGGCGACCGTGCGCCCCTCGACCGTCGCCGCGATCGAGACGGCGTAGGCAGGGATGCCGTAGAGGAAGTTCACGGTGCCGTCGATCGGGTCGACCACCCACACGACTCCGCTCGTGGACTCCGAGGCGGCGCCCTCCTCGCCGAGGAACCCGTCGCCGGGACGGGCGGCCATCAGCCGCTCGAAGATCAACCGCTCGGAGGCCTTGTCGACCTCGGTGACGACGTCGACCGGGCTGGACTTGGTGCCGGCGACCTCGACGCCCTCACGACGTCGGACCCGCACCAGCTCGGCGGCCTCCTCGGCCACCTCGACGGCGAGGGCGAGCAGCTCGCGGTGGTCCGGCCGGTCCGACCCGGTGGCGCTCATGCGCTCTCACCGTCCTGGCCGCACAGGGCGGGACGCGGGCCCCGGGCGTTGGGGCAGCAGCCCGCGGGGCACCGGTCGTGCGAGGCAGCGAGCGGACCCACCGAGGCGCGGGACACCTCGACGCCGCGCTCGACGGCCGCCCGCTCGAGCAGCAGGTCGCGCAGCATCGCGACGAACCGGGGGTCCAGTCCCGCCGTCGCCGCACGGGCGAAGTCCAGACCGAGCTTCTCGGCGGTCGCGGCGGCCTCGGTGTCCAGGTCGTAGATGACCTCCATGTGGTCCGAGACGAAGCCGATCGGCACCACGACCACGCCGGTGACGCCATCGGCCGCCAGCTCCTCGAGCCGGTCGTTCACGTCGGGCTCCAGCCACGGCATGCTCGGCGGTCCGGACCGCGAGCAGAACACCAGCTCGCTCGGGTAGCGGTGACCGGTCTCCTGACGGATCCGGTCGCCGATCTCCTCGCCCACGGCACGGTGCTGGTCGACGTACGCGTTGCCCTCAGGACCGGACGTCTCGTTCATCGTCGTCGGGATCGAGTGCGTCACGAACAGGATGTGCGCCTCCCGCCGTGCCGCGCCACCGAGGTCGGCCAGTGCGGTGAGGGTCGCGTCGACCATCGGCTCCACGAACCCCGGGTGGTTGAAGTAGTGCCGCAGCCGGTCCAGCCGGGGGGCCCGCTCCCCGACCGCGGCGACGGCGTCGGCGAGGTTCTCGCGGTACTGCCGGCAGCCGGAGTACGACGAGTAGGCGCTCGTCACCAGGCAGGCCGCCCGGCGGACGCCGTCGTCGGCCATCCGGCCGAGGGTGTCGGCCAGGAACGGGTCCCAGTTGCGATTGCCCCAGTAGACCGGGAGGTCGATGCCGGCGGACGCCAGGTCCTCCTCCACGGCGGCCACGAACGCCCGGTTCTGGTCGTTGATCGGGCTGCGGCCGCCGAAGGCGAAGTAGTGCTCCCCCACCTCCGCCAGCCGCTCGCGCGGGATGTTGCGGCCGCGGGTGACGTTCTCCAGGAACGGGATCACGTCGTCGGGCTGCTCCGGCCCGCCGAACGAGACCAGCAGGACGGCGTCGTAGGGCGCGGTGTCGGAGGGGGCGGAGGGGTCGGCCATGGAGCCAATCCTAGGATCAGCCCCGATGCTCACGACCTACCGCCGGGTGCTCTCGCTGCCGGGAGCCCTGGTGTTCTCGATGGCGGGTCTCTTCGCGCGCCTGCCGATCTCGATGGTGAGCCTGGGCATCGTGCTGCTGGTCTCGGAGCGCACCGGCTCCTACGCGCTCGCCGGGACGGTGTCGGCGTCCTACCTCATCGCCAACGCGGCGCTCGCGGTCCACCAGGCCCGACTGGTCGACCGTGTCGGTCAGAGCAGGGTGCTGCCGTGGGCGATCGGCGTCTTCGCCGTCGGCCTCGCCCTGATGCTCGCGGCGATCGAGCTGGGCTGGCGGCTGCCGCTCCCGCACGTCTTCGCCGCCCTGTCGGGAGCGGGCATGCCGCAGATCGGGTCGAGCGTGCGCGCGCGATGGAGCCGGATCGTCGCCGACCGACGCGACCTGCAGACGGCGTTCGCCTTCGAGGCGGTGGTCGACGAGTCGGTGTTCGTCCTCGGCCCGACCGTGGTGACCTTGCTGGCGACATCGGTGCATCCCCTGGCGGGACTGGGTACGGCGGCCGCGGCCGGCGTCGTCGGCACCGCGGTGCTCGTCTCGCAGCGGCGCACCGAGCCGCCCGCCGGGGTGCACAGCGACACGCCGACCCTGCCGATGCACTGGGGGGCGCTGCTGCCGATGGCGGTCTGCGGCTTCTCCATGGGCACGCTGTTCGGCGGGGCCGAGGTCGCCACGGTGGCGTTCAGCGACGAGGCGGGCAACCGGGCCCTGTCCGGAGTGATGCTGGCCATCTGGGCGCTGGGGTCGCTGCTGTCCGGGCTCGTGGTCGGTGCCGTGCAGCTGCCGTCGACCAGTCACGTCCGCTTCCGCTGGGGGCTGCTCGCCCTGGGGCTGCTGATGGTCCCGCTGCCGTTCGTCGAGGGGTTCCCGCTCCTCGCGCTGCTGCTGTTCCTGGCCGGCTTCTCGATCTCGCCCACGCTCATCGCGAGCACCCAGTGGATCGAGGAGACGGTGCCACCTGGGCGACTCACCGAGGGGATGACGGTGTTCACCACCGGGCTGGGGGCGGGCGTCGCTCCGGGCGCTGCGCTGGTCGGCGTCGTGGTCGACGCTGCGGGCGCCTCCGCGTCCTACTGGGTGCCGGCCGTCGCCGGTCTGCTCGGTGCGCTGGTCGCCTTCACCCTGGTGCGACCATCGCCCACCGGATCGTCCGGGTGAGCACGCTCCCCGTGGTGCGCACCAGGAGCCGCTCAGTCACCGGGAGGTAGGGCAGTCGCAGCTGGCGGCGCGCCCACAGCGGCATCAGCCCGACCGCGGCGGCCGCCAGACCGCCGTACGGCGCGCGGGCGAGCAGCGGCAGCGGCGGGGTGAGCAGCAGGAAGCGCGCGGTCTCCCGGGCGGCCGGTGTCCCCTGCAGCTCGGCGCGGTAGTCCTGGAGCTGGCTGCGCAGCTCGGCCTCGGTGTGCGGCACGTCGGTCGCGCCCAGCGCCTCCGCGACCCGCGCGCTCTCCGCGACGTACAGGTCGCGTCGCTCCTGGTCCAGTGGGCTCGCACCGTAGCGCTGGTGCGCGGCCAGGAAGCTGTCGATCTCGGCGACGTGCACCCAGCGCAGCAGGTGCGGGTCGCTGGCGGCGTAGGGCCGCCCGTCGGGGGCGGTGCCCACCACCGACTCGTGGACGTTCCGGACCACCTCCACCATGCGCTCCGCGTCACGGGCGGTGCCGAACGTCGTGACGGCCAGGAAGTGGGACGTGCGCTGCAGGCGGCCCCACGGGTCGCCCTCGAAGCCGGAGTGGTCCATCACGCCGGCCATCGCCAAGGGGTGCAAGGACTGCAGCAGCAAGGCGCGGATGCCGCCGACGAACATCGCGGCGTCTCCGTGCACCTGACGGATCGCGGAGTCCTCGGCGAACCACCGCGGACCCTCCGCACCGTGGATGCGCTCACGACGCCGGGGGCCCTCGGGACCGGCCACCCGGGCGAAGATCCGGCCCCCGAGCTCACGGCGCAGCGCGGGCAGGACAGGCAGGGTCGACAGGCCGGGTGCGGACATGTCTCGAGTATGCCGGGGCGACCCACGCGGTCGGTCTTGGTCGCGCGACGCACACTCGGCGCATGACCCGTGAACGTGGCCACCCCGTCCCCGACCCGCCGGGCCCCGGCCAGGAGTCCGTGTGGGACTACCCGCGCCCGCCGCGCCTCGAGCGCAGTGACGAGGAGGTCGTGGTCGTGCTGGGCGGCCGGGAGGTCGCGCGCACCAGCGCCGCCTTCCGGGTCCTCGAGACCAGCCACCCACCGACCTACTACCTCCCCCGGTCGAGCTTCGCCGACGGCTCGCTGCGTACGACGCGGGGAGGCTCGCTGTGCGAGTGGAAGGGCGCGGCGTCCTACCTCGACGTCGTGGGCGACGACGTGATCGCCGAGCGGGCCGGCTGGTTCTACCCGGTGCCGACCCGGCCCTTCGCCGCGCTGGTGGACCACGTCGCGCTCTACCCCGGCCTGATGGACCTGGTCACCGTCGCCGGCGAGCGGGTGCTGCCGCAGCCCGGGGGCTTCTACGGTGGCTGGGTCACGTCCCGGGTCGTGGGACCGTTCAAGGGCGATCCCGGGACGTCGTACTGGTGAGGCAGGCGGGAAGGCTGCGAGGTCAGGTGCTCGAAGACCCCTGCGCCCGCGGCGCGTTCCAGCCGCGCCGCATCGCGGTCAGCCGCCAGGCGAAGCAGACCGCCGCCGCGGGGCCGGCGACGACCACGGTGCGCAGCCCGGCCTCGTCGCCGAGCACAGCGATGAACGCCCCCACCAGTGCCGGCGTCGCGTAGAGCTCTCCCCGGAAGACCAGGGGCACGCGACCGGTGAGTACGTCGCGGACCATGCCCCCGCCGATCCCGGTGACCATGCCGAGCAGCGCCGACGGCACCGGCCCCAGGCCGTACTCCACGGCCTTCAGCGCGCCGGTGACGCAGAACAGCGACAGCCCCGCCGCGTCGAGGACGTTGACCAGGCGCTCCATCCGGCCCACCGCCGGGTGGAAGAAGAAGGTCAGCAGTCCCGCCGACCGTCGGCACCAGCAGGTAGCGCCAGTCCGCGAGAGCGGCCGGCGGGACCGCGTCGATCAGCACGTCGCGGATGAAGCCGCCGCCCAGGCCGGTCACCCCGGCCAGGACGACGACCGCGAAGACGTCGAGGTCCTTGCGGACCGCGACCAGCGCACCGGTGAGCGCGAAGACGAAGATGCCGACCAGGTCGAGCACCACGAGGACAGGCATGGGGGCAAGGCTAGAGCCCGAGTTGGGTCGCCGACCCGCGCGGCGACTACCCTCCGCTGCAGGCCGGAGCCAGTAGGGTCGAGGAGAACAGATCAGAGGGAGAACGGACGTCCATGAAGGAGCAGGACCTCACACTCGTGGGGCTGACCGGCGACAAGCAGCGGCTCGTCCTGGTCAGCGATGCGGGTGAGGAGTTCACCCTTCGGGCCGACGCCCGCCTCCGGGCCGCGCTCCGCGGCGAGCACGCCCGACTCGGCCAGCTGGAGATCACCATGGAAAGTGCCCTGCGTCCGCGCGACATCCAGGCCCGGATCCGGGCCGGTGAGTCGCCGGAGGACGTCGCGACCGCCGCCCAGACCTCGCTCGAGAAGATCATGGGCTACGCCACCCCGGTCCTGGCCGAGCGCGCCCACATCGCCGAGCGGGCCCAGCGCGCGAGCGTGCGCCGCAAGGGCACCGACGGCGCCGCCCAGCTGCTCGCCGACGCGGTCGCCGAGCGGCTGCGCGGCCGCAACGTCGACCCGGCGAGCGTCGAGTGGGACGCCTGGCGGCGCGAGGACGGTCGCTGGACGCTGGTGGCCGACTACCGCTCCGGTGAGAGCCCCCGGCACGCCGAGTTCGCCTTCGACGCCCCGGGCCGCTACGTCGTGGCCGAGGACGACGAGGCGCGCTGGCTGGTCGGCGAGACGACCTCCAGCCACGGCCCCCAGCCGCGCGCGGCCGGCAGCGGGCAGCCCGGTGCGGGACGCCGACTCTCCGCCGTACCCGTCGACGACGAGCTGCCGCTCGGCGAGGACGCCATCGGCATGGTGAGCGAGCCCCCCGCCGACGCCGACTGGATCGCCACCCAGGCCAGCGACCGGCCCGCCGCGGAGCCGCCGGCCGACGAGGTAGCCCCCGACGAGTCGGCCGACGAGGCGTCCGGGGTCGACCGGCGAGTCGGCCGAGGAGCCGGCTGCCGAGGAGCCTGCCGCTCGCGGGAAGAAGGGCCGACGCGCGTCCGTTCCGAGCTGGGACGAGATCATGTTCGGCGGCGGCAAGCAGGAGTAGCGCTGGGCGTCCGCCACCCGATGCCCTGGACAGAAAAGTTACCGTTGAGTAATGTCTCGCCGGGTAACCCTCTCCTCCCCCACTACCCGCGGACGGTCACGCATGGCGTACTTCGTCACCGGTGCCACCGGCTTCATCGGCCGGTACCTGGTCCAAGAGCTCCTCGACAACCGCGAGGGCGAGGTCTTCGTCCTGGTCCGCAAGGGCTCCCAGACGCGTCTGGAGCACCTGCTGCGCGCCTGGGGCAACCCCTCGCGCGTCACCCCGGTCGTCGGCGACCTGACCAAGCCGCGCCTCGGGGTCACCAAGAGCTGGATCACCGAGCACGCCGGGTCGATCGAGCACTTCTTCCACGTGGCGGCGCTCTACGACATGACCGCCTCCGACGAGCTCAACGAGCAGCTCAACGTCGGCGGCACCCGGGCCGCCCTCGAGCTGGCGGGCGGCCTGCGGGCCGAGGTGTTCCACCAGGTCTCCTCGGTCGCGGTGGCCGGCGACTACCACGGCACGTTCGACGAGACGATGTTCGACGTCGGCCAGCACCTGCCCTCGGCCTACCACCGCACGAAGTTCGACTCCGAGCGGATCGTGCGCGAGGAGGCGCCGGTGCCCTGGCGGGTCTACCGTCCGGCCGTCGTGGTCGGTCACTCCGAGACCGGCGCGATGGACAAGATCGACGGGCCCTACTACTTCCTCGGGCTGGTCAAGAAGCTTCGCGACACCCTGCCCGCGTGGACCCCGCTCGTGGGCATCGACCTGGGTGACACCAACGTGGTGCCGGTGGACTACGTCGCCAAGGCGATGGACCACATCGCCCACCAGCCCGACCTCGACGGTCAGGCCTTCCACCTGGTCAACCCGGAGCCGATGCCGACCATGGACGTGATCAACACGTTCGCCGCGGCCGCGAAGGCGCCCCAGGTGGCGGTGCCGATCGACCGGCGCATCACCGGCGTGCTCCCGACGACCGCCCTCCCCCGGGCGCTGCGTCCCCGCAACCTGCTGCAGAACGCACTGCGCACCCCGCCGGCCCAGCTCGCGCTCCGCGAGACCGTGGGGCGGCTCGGCATCCCGCCCGAGGTCCTCGAGCACAGCTCCTTCCCGACGGTCTTCGCCTCGCGCCGCACCGAGCGGGCGCTGGCGGGCTCCGGCATCTCCTGCCCCGACCTCGAGGGGTACGCCGCGTCGCTGTGGACCTACTGGGAGGAGCACCTGGACACCTCGACCGGGGACGACGTGGACGTGCGCGCCAAGCTCGAGGGCCGCACGGTCGTGATCACCGGAGCCTCCTCGGGCATCGGCAAGGTCGTCGCCCTCAAGGTGGCGCAGGCCGGCGGCATCCCGATCCTGGTCGCCCGCGGCAAGGACAAGCTCGAGGAGACCAAGGCCGAGATCGAGATCCACGGCGGCACTGCGCACGCCTACGGCTGCGACCTGTCCGACCTGGAGGCGATCGACGCGCTGTGCGAGCAGCTGGTCGCCGAGCACGACTCGATCGACTTCGTCGTCAACAACGCCGGCCGCTCCATCCGTCGCTCCCTGCGCCTGTCCGAGGACCGCTTCCACGACTTCGAGCGCACCATGCAGCTCAACTACTTCGGCGCGATCCGCCTCGTGATGGGACTGCTGCCCACGATGCGTGAGCAGCAGCGCGGGCACGTCGTCAACATCAGCTCGATCGGGGTGCAGACCAACCCGCCGCGGTTCAGCGCCTACGTCGCGAGCAAGGCCGCCCTCGACGCCTGGAGCAACGTGGTGGCCAGCGAGCTCGTCGGCGACGGGGTCAGCTTCTCCACGATCCACATGCCGCTGGTGCGGACCCCGATGATCGCGCCGACGAAGATCTACCAGAAGTTCCCGACCATCTCCCCCGGTCAAGCCGCTGACATGGCGATCAACGCGATGGTGGACCGTCCGCACGAGGTCAACACCCTGCTCGGCAACCTCGGGGCGGTGGCTCACACGATCGCGCCGAAGTCGATGTTCCGGGTGCTGCACCTGGCCTACCAGGTGTTCCCGGACTCCTCGGCCGCGAGCGGCACCGACGACGACGGCGACGACGCCACCCCGCGTCAGCTCCTGCTGGCCAAGCTCTTCAAGGGCGTGCACTGGTAGGACAGGAGTGAGGGGCCGGCCCCTGGGAGAACGCCGACCCCTCATGCAGTACAACGACCGACCGGGCAGAAGGTCACGCGCGGGCGGCCCTCAACCCCGCGCCATCGGTCGATCCGGGTCGCTGACCCAGCCGCTCCACGAGCCGGCATAGAGCGCCGCCTCGCGCCCCAGCAGGTGCAGCGCGAACAGGTCGTGGGCAGCCGTGACCCCGGATCCGCAGTAGACCGCGACCGGTCCGGCTTCCTCAGTGGCGGCGTAGACCGCGGCCAGCTCGGGCAACGGACGGAAGCGACCGTCCACCAGGTTCGCCGTCGCCGGCACGTTGCGTGCTCCCGGCACCCGTCCGGCGACCGGGTCGACCGGCTCGCTCTCGCCCCGGAACCGCTCAGGGGCCCGGGCGTCGAGCAGCACCCCGTCGCGAGCGACCGCGGCCGCCTGCTCGGCGTCCACCACCGGCAGGCGACCGGGTCGCGCTTCGAAGTCACCGGGCGCGATGGTGGGGGCGCCGGTCTCGACGGGGCGGTCGCCTCCCTGCCAGTGCGTCCAGCCGCCGTCGAGCAGACGCACGTCGCGATGGCCGTGGTGGCGCAGCAGCCACCAGGCCCGCGCCGCGGCGAGCCCGCCCGCGGCGTCGTAGACCACGACCGTCCGGTCGTCGCGCACGCCGCAGCGCCGCATCGCCGCCGCGAACCGGTCCGGGTCCGGCAGCGGGTGCCGCCCTCCCCCGTGCACCAGGTCCGGTGGATCGGCCAGGTCGGTCTCGAGGTCGACGTACGCCGCGCCCGGGAGGTGGCCTGCGAGGTACCGGTGCCGGCCGTCGGTGCGGCCGAGCTGCCAGCGCACGTCGAGCAGCGTGACGCCGGTGAGGACGGGGTGCAGCTCGGCGGCTGACATCAGGGCGCGCATGGCGGCCATCGTCTCAGGCGAACGGCAGCGGCTCGCCGATCATCGACACCGCCTGGGCACGGGACGCGGTGAGCCGGCGGCGGTGGTGCTGGCGGCAGAGGACCTCGTAGCCGACCTCGTGCTCGACGGGCGCGTCCTGGTCCTCCACGTCGCCGACGACGATCACGTCCCCCTCGGTGATCATCTCGCCGTCCAGGGTGCGGGCGTTGTGGGTGGCTCGCTTGCCGCACCAGCACAGCGCCTCGACCTGCAGCACGTGCATGCGGTCGCAGAGCTCGACCAGCCGCGCGGAGCCCTCGAACATCGTGGTCCGGAAGTCGGTGAGGATGCCGAAGGCGAAGACGTCGACCTGCAGCTCGTCGACGACGCGCGCGAGCTGCTCCACCTGCCGGGCGGAGTAGAACTGGGCCTCGTCGCAGATCAGGTAGTCGACCCGCCCGCCGCGGGTCAGCGTGTCGACGACGTAGCCCCAGAAGTCGAACTCGGCCCCGACCTCGATCGCCTCGTGCTGGAGCCCCAGCCGGCTCGACAAGGTGGCTGCGCCGGCCCGGTCGTGCCGGGTGAAGATGCGACCCTCGCGCCCACGTGCGGCGTGGTTGTGGTTGGTCTGGAGGGCGAGCGTCGACTTGCCCGAGTCCATCGTCCCGGTGAAGAACTGCAGTTCGGCCACGGGGCGTCATCCTGCCATGCGGCCATCCAGCCGGGGGTCAGCAGACCAGCACCGGCACCAGCATCTCGGCCGACGTCAGCGAGCCGTGCAGGCCCACGAGGGTGTTCTCGTAGGGGAAGGCCGAGCTGCTCATGACCGCGAAGTCGTCGCGTGCTGCCACCAGCACGTCCCCAAGCCGCGGGCGTACGGCGGGTGTGACCGTCCCGAACCAGCCACGCTCGATCGCCTCGTCCCGCGAGAGCACCTCGGCGCGCTCGCCGAGCGTCGCGGCCCAGGCCGCCTGCACGTCGGGGACGGCCCCGCCCCGGCAGTAGACGTGCCGGAACCGGGCCTCACCCCCGAGCAGGGCCACTCCCTCGCCGAGCTCGGGGTGCGCGTCCACGTCGAGCCGGGCCTCCGGCGCTGAGTCGACCATGCCGTGGTCGGCGACGACGACAATCGCGACGTCCGGGGGCAGCGTCTCGCGCAGCTGTTCGGCGGCGGCGTCGATCATCGAGAGCTGGAGCCGCCACGACGTCGACGCGACGCCGTACCGGTGGCCGGTCCAGTCGAGGTCGCCGTCGTACAGGTAGGTCACGGACGGCCCGGGCGAGGCTGCGGCCAGCACCGCCGCCATCCGCTCGCCCACCTTGTCGGCACCGACGAACTCCGCGCCGCGGTGACCGGCGAGGGTGAGGCCCGAGCCCTCGAACTCGCGCTTGTTCACGACCGTCGTGTGCACCCCGGCCTGCGCGAGCCGGGTGAAGGCGGTGGGATGCGGCTGCCACTCCCGCGGGTCCACGGACTTGCTCCACTGCAGCGCGTTGAGCAGGTCGTCGGTGCCCGGGATCCGCGAGGTGAAGCCGACCAGGCCGTGGGTGCCGGGCATCAGCCCGGTGCCGAACGACGTCAGGCTGGTCGCCGTGGTCGAGGGCACGCCGACCGTCGCCGGCGGACGCTGGTCGAGGAAGGTGTGCAGGAAGGGCGCCTCGGCGGGATGGTCGCGCAGCAGCTCGTAGCCGAGACCGTCGACCAGGAACACGACGTACTTCTGCGCCGGCGGCAGGTTGAGCGCGCTGGGCCCCAGACCGGCGTCGACGCCGATCGCCTGCGCCACCGCAGGCAGCAGGTCGCCGAGCGACCGGTCACCGTAGGCCGGCTCGACGAAGGACCGGTCGTTCACCGGGTGCGGGCGGAGAGGGCGTCGGCGAAGCGCAGCAGGTTGGCGACCGCCTCGGGGCCCTCGGCGGCGGCGCTCACCCGCAGCGAGAAGTCGTCGGAGGTGACCAGGCCGGTGTAGCCGTGGTCGGCCTCGCACTCGGGGTCGGCGCAGCCGGCCGGCTCCAGGTCGATCCGGCCGACGGCGCCCCAGCCGATCGTGAGCACGGCCTCGTTGGCGCCGGGTGCGGGAATCGCCTTGCCGGCGTAGGTCTCCGGGTCGGCCACGATCCGGTTGACGACCACGGAGCGGATCGCGTCGACGGCGACCGCCTCCGTCGAGCTGGAGGTGTACGGCGCGGGCAGCAGGTCGTCCGGCGCGTGCTCGTCGGTGTGCCCGAGGATCAGCCGGGTCGGCGTGAGCACCAGCACGGTGACGTGGCGGCGGACCTCGTCGCGCTCGTCGATGGTCGGCTCGTGGTGCACGAGGAAGGACACCACCTCGTGCCCCGCGATGGCGGAGCGGACGGCGTCCCACACCACGTCGGGGTAGTAGCCGGACTTCTCGATCGCGGAACGCAGCGCGGCCGTCTCGTCCCGGACGCCCCCGAGAGTCTCGCGTGTCTGCCTGGTCTCCCGTGTCATGGCCGACAGCATGGCACGGCGGGCTGGCGCAGCCGGGGCCGGAGGAGGCCACCCGGGCTATCACCTCGCGGCCGTCGGGCTGGTTTCGGCCGCCGAACGGGGTGACCTGATAGTCCGTCGGGCCGCGGACCTAGCCGTGCAGGGTGTCGCCGGCCTGGGTGGAGAGCCGCCGGACGAACCAGTCCGAGCGGGCGTCGGTCACCGGCTCGACGCGCCCCACGGCGTTCAGGACGGTGGCGCCCTGGGGTCCGACGAGGACCAGGTTGAGCTCGAGCGAGCGCACCTGCGGCAGGTCGTTCTTCAGCTGGGCGACGCGCAGCAGGAGGTGCTCGATGGCGTCCACGTCGACCTCCTGGCTGCCCCGGTAGCCGAACAGCAGCGGCGCGCTCCGGATCTCGCGGACCATGTCGCTGGCGTCGCCGCTGTGCATCGGGGGGATGCGGTAGGACCGGTCGGCGAGGAGCTCGGTCAGCGGCCCGGACAGCCCGAAGGACACCACCGGTCCGAACAGCGGGTCCTCCATGCCGCCGATCGACACGGGAACTCCGGGCGCGGCCACCCGCTGCACGATGAAGCCGGCCAGCTCGGGCTGGTCGATGACGTCGTGCATGGTCCGCCAGGCGTCGCGCATCTCCTCCTCGGTGTCGATGTTGCGCCACACGTGGGCCTGGTCGGGACGCTGGCGCAGATGGTCCGCGGTCGCCTTCAGCACCACGTCGTAGCCGAGCCGCTCGGCGGCCTCGACCGCCTCGTCCTCGCTGTGGGCGGGCAGGCGGTCCCACAGGTCGATGCCGTAGGCCGCCAGCAGGTGGTGCAGCTCCTCGAAGGTCAGGTCGCGCCCTTCCACGGAGTCGCGGAGCACCGCGGAGCAGAGCGCCCGGCCCTGACCGACGTCGACGGTGTCCGGCGCGACGGGCTCGCCCTGCGGCTTGGCCCGCCATGCGGCGTACTCCACGACCCGCGCGAGCGCGCGCACGGCCGCCTCGACCGCGGGGTACGACGGCACCGACCCGCGCCCGGCCGTGGAGCCGGCGACGTCGGGCACCCGGAGCAGCTCGGGGATGCCCTCGCCGGCGAGGAAGGTCGAGACCAGGGGCTTGTCGGACTGCTCGCCCACGGCGGCGAGCACGTCGGCGACCTCCTCGCCGGTGGTGTTGAGCGGGGGGATGAACACCGCGACGACCGAGTCGACCTCGGGGTCGTCGATGGCGGCGTCCAGGGCCTCCTCGAAGTCCTCGGCCGAGGCGTCGGCGCCGAGCGAGACCAGCTGGCTGACCTGGAGACCGACGGCGACGGCCGCGTCCGCAGCCAGCAGGCCGAGGGCGTCGGAGTTGCCCACGACCGCGACCCGCGACCCGCGCGGCAGCGGCTGGTGCGCGACGAGCTGCGCGACGTCGAACATCTCGTCGAGGGTGTCGACCTGGATCACGCCGGCCTGGCGGAACATCGCGTCGACGGCGGCCTGCGGGGCCAGCATCGACCGGACCGCGTGCCCCATCGGGACGCCCTGGGTGGAGCGGCCGGACTTCACGGCGATGACCGGCTTGCGCTGCGACACCCGCCGGGCGAGACGGCTGAACTTGCGGGGGTTGCCGATCGACTCCAGGTAGAGCAGGACCACCTCGGTCTCGTCGTCCTCCTCCCAGTACTGCAGGAGGTCGTTGCCCGAGACGTCGGCACGGTTGCCGGCGCTCACGAAGGTGGACAGGCCGAGCCCGCGCCGTGAGACCTTCTCGAGGATCGCGACGCCGAGCGCCCCGGACTGGCAGAAGAAGCCAGCGCGTCCACGCGGCGGCATCAGCGTCGAGAGTGAGGCGTTGAGCGAGAACTGGCTGTGGGTGTTGATGATCCCCAGGCAGTTCGGCCCGATCAGGCGCAGGCCGTAGCTGCGGGCGAGCCCGACGAGCTGACGCTGGCGACGGCGCCCCTCCTCCCCTGTCTCGGCGAACCCCGAGGAGATCACCACCAGGCCGTGCACCCCCTTCGCGGCGCAGTCCAGCACGACCTCCTGCACCGACTCGGCCGGGACGGCCACGATCGCGACGTCCACCTCGTCGGGGATGTCGCTGACGGAGTCGTAGGCCGGCAGCCCCGCCACGGAGCGGGCAGCGGGGTTCACCACGTGCACCCGGCCCTGGTAGTCCCCCAGCACCAGGTTGCGGACCAGCGTCTGGCCGATGGTGTCGTGCCGCCGGGAGGCGCCGATCACCGCGATGCTGCGGGCGTTGAAGAAGCGCTGGATCGAGGCCGCCTCCGCACGATGCTCGCGACCCTGCATGACGTTCACGGAGGTGTCGGTGGCGTCGATCGGGAACACCATGTGCATGACGCCGTCGGTGAACCCGCCCGAGACCCGGTAGCCGGCCTCGCGGAAGATCTGGATCATCCGGGCGTTCTCGGGGAGCACGTCGGCGACGAACTGCTCGATGCCACGCTCCCGGGCGGCCTGGGCGAGGTGCTCGAGCAGCAGCTGGGCGATGCCGCGGCCCTGGTGGGCGTCCTGCACGAGGAAGGCCACCTCCGCCTCGACCCGCGGCGGCTGACCCGGCTTCGGCCGCGCCTCGGCCTCCGGGATCCGGTCGAAGCGGCCCACGGCGATGATCCGCTGCGCGACGGTCAGCACGAACGCCACCCGGTCGACGTGGTCGACGGTGGTGAAGCGGGTCACGTCGCGGGTGGACAGCCGGGGCATCGGGGCGAAGAAGCGGAGGTACTTCGACTGGGCCGACACCTCCCCGTAGAACTCGACCAGCCGCTCCTGGTCGGCGGGGAGGATCGGGCGCAGGTGTGCGACCTGGCCGTCTCGGAGCAGGACGTCGGCCTCCCAGTGGCGCGGGTAGGAGACCGGGGTCTCGCCCGGCTCCACGTCGGTCGTGCTCGCTGGGGTCACGAGGGAAATGTACCGTCCGCCGGACCGACAGGTCCGTTCCCGGCGAGCCCCCGGACGGTGCAGCGGGCCGTCGTACGAGAATGTCGGGCATGGCCCGCTCCACCAAGCACGCTCCGCCCCCCGACGACTTCGAGGAGCACATCACCGACATCGACGTCGGCGACGAGATGCGCGCGAGCTTCCTCGAGTACGCCTACTCGGTGATCTACAGCCGGGCCCTGCCGGACGCCCGCGACGGGCTCAAGCCCGTGCAGCGCCGGATCCTCTACACGATGGCCGACATGGGCCTGCGCCCCGACCGCGGTCACGTCAAGAGCGCCCGCGTCGTCGGCGAGGTGATGGGCCGGCTGCACCCGCACGGCGATGGCGCGATCTACGACGCCCTGGTCCGGATGGTGCAGCCCTGGTCCCTGCGGGTGCCCCTCGTCGACGGGCACGGCAACTTCGGCTCCCCCGACGACCCGCCGGCCGCGATGCGCTACACCGAGTGCCGCATGGCACCACCCGCCCTGGCGATGACCACCTCCATCGACGAGGACACCGTCGACTTCAAACCCAACTACGACAGCCGCGAGCTCGAGCCGGTGGTGCTGCCGGCGGCCCTGCCCAACCTGGTCGTCAACGGCGCCTCCGGCATCGCGGTGGGGATGGCCACCAACATCGCCCCGCACAACCTCGTCGAGGTCGTGCAGGCGCTGCGGCACCTGGTCACGCACCCCCGGGCCACCCTCGACGACATCATGCGGTTCATCCCCGGCCCCGACCTCCCGACCGGGGGCAAGATCGTCGGGCTGGACGGGGTCCGCGAGGCCTACGAGACCGGCCGCGGCTCGTTCCGGATGCGCGCCACCGCCCGCATCGAGAGCGTCACCCCGCGTCGCAAGGGCATCGTGGTCACCGAGCTGCCCTACGGCGTCGGCCCCGAGCGCGTGATGGAGCGGATCAAGTCGCTCGTGCAGGGCAAGAAGCTGCAGGGCATCTCCGACGTCAAGGAGCTGACCGACCGCGAGAAGGGCCTGCGGCTGGTCATCGAGATCAAGAACGGCTTCGTCCCCGAGGCGATCCTGGAGCAGCTCTACAAGCTCACCCCGATGGAGGACTCCTTCGGCATCAACGCGGTGGCCCTCGTCGAGGGTCAGCCGCGCACGCTCGGCCTCAAGGAGATGCTGGAGGTCTTCCTGGGCCACCGCTTCGACGTCGTACGACGGCGCACGGTGTTCCGACGGGGCAAGGCCGCCGACGAGCTGCACCTCGTCGAGGGACTGCTGATCGCGATCGTCGACATCGACGAGGTGATCCAGCTCATCCGCACCAGCGAGAACGCCGCGGAGGCCAAGGACCGGCTGATGTCGGTCTTCGACCTGAGCGACCTGCAGGCGACCTACATCCTGGACATGGCGCTGCGGCGGCTCACGAAGTACTCCCGGCTCGAGCTCGACAAGCGCCGGGCCGAGCTGGAGGAGACGATCGCCGGGCTGGACGCGATCCTGGGCGACGACGCCCTGCTGCGCAAGGTCGTCTCCGACGAGCTCAACGACGTCGCCAGGACCTACGGCACCCCGCGTCGCACGGTGCTGCTCGAGTCCGCCGGCCAGGCCGTCTCCGCGACGGTCGCGCTGGAGGTCGCCGACGACCCGTGCTTCGTCTTCCTGTCCAGCAGCGGCCTGCTCGCCCGCACCACCGGGGTCGACGCCCCCGGCGACGGCGAGGGCCGAGCCAAGCACGACGTGATCGTCTCGGCGGTCCGGACCACCGCCCGCGGCCAGGTCGGCGCGCTGACCAGCGCGGGCAGGCTGGTCAGGCTCGACGTGCTCGACCTGCCGACGCTGCCCGGCACCGCCAACCACCCGCACCTGCAGGGGGGCGCGCCGGTGAGCGAGTTCCTGTCGCTGGAGAGCGGCGAGCGGGTCCTCGCGCTGGTGTCCCTGTCCGACGGGGACTCCCCCGGCTACGCGCTCGGGACCCGCGACGGCGTGGTCAAGCGCGTCCATCCCGAGCTGCTCAACCGGGACAGCTGGGAGGTGGTGCGGCTGGGCGACGGCGACGAGGTCGTCGGCGCCGTGGAGCTCAGGACCGGCGACGAGGAGCTGGTCTTCGTCACCTCCGATGCCCAGCTGCTGCACTTCGCCGCGAGCGGTGTGCGCCCGCAGGGACGCTCCGGCGGCGGCATCGCCGGCGTCCGGCTGGCCCCGAAGCAGCGCGTGGTGTTCTTCGGCGCCTTCACCCCGGACGACGACGCGGCGGTCGTGACGGCCTCCGGGTCCAGCACGGCGCTGCCCGGCACCGAGCCGGGGGCGCTCAAGGTGACCCTGTTCTCGGAGTACCCGCCCAAGGGCCGCGGCACCGGCGGCGTGCGCTGCCACCGCTTCCTCAAGGGCGAGGACACCCTGGTCTTCGCCTACGCCGGTCCGGGTCCGGTCCGCGCCGCCGCCGCCAGCGGCGCCGCCGTCGACCTGCCCGAGCCCACCGGCCGGCGCGACGGGTCGGGCCTGCCCGGCAGCCAGCCGGTCGTCGCCGCCTCGGGTCCCGTCAGTGCCCTTGTGACAGGCTGAGCGGCATGACCGCACGCACCCGCGGCGCCCTCGCGCTCGCCCTTGTGACGCTGCTGCTCGGCCTCACCGGGTGCTCCGGCGGCGGCGACGAGCCGGAGGCCTCGCCGGAGCAGACGCTGGCGGCAGCCAAGAAGAAGCTCGACGACACACCCGGCGTCACCGTGAAGCTCTCCACCCCCGCGCTGCCGTCCGGCACCAACGGCCTGCTCTCCGCGACCGGGGTCGGCACCCACGCGCCCGCGTTCAAGGGCGACATCAAGGTCGCCGCGAGCGGCATCACCGCCGACGCCGGCGTGGTGGCGGTCGACGACGTGGTCTACGCCAAGCTGCCGTTCACGTCCGCGTTCGTCCCGATCGACCCCGCGGACTACAACGCCCCCGACCCGGCCGACCTGATGCGTCCCGAGGGTGGGCTCTCCTCGCTCCTCACCGCCGTGCAGGACCCGCAGGTCGGCGAGAAGAAGCGCGAGGGCAAGGTGGTCGTGAGCTCCTTCACCGGCACCGTGCCCGGTGAGACCGTCGCCTCGATCATCCCCAGCGCCGACGCCGGCGAGGACTTCGACGCGTCGTTCACCCTCACCGACGACGACGAGCTCACCAAGGCCGTGCTGACCGGCCCGTTCTACCCGGAGGCCGACGACGTGACCTACACCGTCACCTTCACCGACTACGGACCGGCCGCCGACATCACGAAGCCGTGACCCGGCTCTCCGGCAGCCCGAGGGTGCTGCTGGCGCTCGCGGCCGTGGCGGTGATGTTCGCCGCCGCCGACACCTACGTCGTGGTGCTGGCGCTGCCCGACATGATGACCACGGTCGGCCTCTCGGTCGACGAGCTCCAGCGGGCGGCGCCGATCGTCTCCGGCTTCCTGCTGGGGTACGTCGCCGTGCTGCCGCTCATCGGCCGGATCGCCGACCTGCGCGGTCGGCTGCCCGTGCTCGTCGGCTCGCTGATGGTCTTCGCCCTCGGCTCGCTGGTCACCGCGGCGGCCTACGACCTGGACAGCATGGTGGCGGGCCGGTTCCTGCAGGGGATCGGGGGCGGCGGCCTGGTCCCCGCGACGCTCGCGCTCGTGGCCGACCTCTACCCACCGTCGCGCCGTGGGGTGCCGCTGGGCGTCGTCGGGGCGGTGCAGGAGCTCGGCAGCGTCCTCGGCCCGCTGTACGGCGCCGTGGTGCTCGCCGTGGCCGAGTGGGAGGCGATCTTCGCGATCAACCTGGCCGTCGGCCTGGTCCTCGCCGCCGCGCTACGAGCGCTCCCCACCGATCCCTCGCCGCAGCCCCCCGCAGGACGTCGCGACTGGCTGGGTGGCCTGCTGCTGCTCGCGACCCTCGCTGCCCTGCTGCTCACCATGGTGCAGCCACCGCCCCTGACCAGCGACCTCACGCTCGGCCTGGCGTTCGTCCCGGTCGTCGGTGAGTCCCGCTGGCTCGGGCCGGTCGGCATCGCGACGGTCCTGCTGGCTCTCGCGCTGCTGGGCCGCTGCCTGACCGCGCGACGGCCGCTCGTGGACGTACGCCGCTGGGGCGACGTGGCCCGCCAGGCCGACCTGGTGGGTGCCGGGCTGCTCGCCCTGGTGCTGAGCGGGATCATCGTGGCCTTCGCCACGGCTGACCCCGAGGTCGCGGTGTTCTCGCCCGCCGGGCCCTACCTGCTGCTCGGCTCCGCCGTGGCCGCTGTCGCCTTCGTGCTGCACGCGCGGCGCACCGCGAACCCCCTGGTGCCGCACGGTGTCTTCACCGCCACCCCCGCGTGGGGGGCGCTCGCGGTCAGCTTCTTCATCGGCGCGGCCCTGATCGCCGCCCTGGTGGACATCCCGATCTTCGCCCGCGTCACGGTCTACCCCGCCTCGCAGCTCGACGCCGCGCTGGTGCTGGTGCGCTTCCTGGTCGCCCTCCCCCTCGGCGCCCTCGTCGGCGGCTACCTGATCCGGCACGTTCCCCCGGGCGTCGTCACCGCGGTCGGGCTGGCGTGCTCGGCGGTCGGCTTCGGGTGGATGTCGACGTGGGGGCTGGAGAGCCTGCGGAACCCGCTCGCGACGGTCCCGCTCGTGCTCGCCGGCCTCGGCTTCGGCCTGGCCCTGGCGCCCGTCAACGCCGCCCTGCTCGCCGCGACCGCCAGTGGCGTGCACGGGGTGGCCAGCGCGCTGCTGGTGGTGGCCCGGATGGTGGGCATGCTGGTCGGCATCTCGGCACTGACGACCATCGGGCTGCGCCGCTTCTACGCCGTGCAGGTCGACCTGCCGGCACCGGCGGACGTGTGTGCGTCCGGCACCCAGTGCGCGGCGTACACCCGGCTCCTGAAGGAGGCTGGTTTGGAGCAGCTGCACACGGTCTTCGTCGGCGCGGCGTTCTGCACGGTCGTGGCGGGCGTGCTCGCCCTGGTCACCTTCCGGCGAACTGGTGAGACACCGCACTCGCAGCGGCGCTCGTCCGATACGTTGCGGGCGTGACCGACGCGTTCGCCGACCTGCTCGCCGCCAACCGGGACTACGCCGCCACCCACGAGCTCAGTGGGTTCGACGGCATCGCACACGCCGGAGTGGCGTTGGTGACCTGCATGGACTCCCGCATCGACCCGCTGCGGATGCTGGGCCTCGAGCCCGGCGACGCCAAGATCTTCCGCAACCCCGGCGGCCGGGTCACGCCCCAGGCCCTGGAGGCGCTGGTCCTCGGCGTGCACCTGCTCAACGTCCGCCGGATCCTGGTGGTCCCGCACACCCGGTGCGCGATGGCCAGCTCCACGCTGGAGGAGCTGCGCGAGAAGGTCGGCGCCTCGGCCGGCCAGGACGCGTCCTGGCAGACGTTCGGCGTCGTCGAGGACCAGGACGAGGCGCTCCTCGACGACGTGCGCACGGTGCGCGCGCACCCGCTGATCCCCGACAGCGTGCTGGTGGGCGGCTTCCTGTACGACGTCGACTCCGGGCTGCTCGAGCAGCGGATCTAGTCAGGCGTCGATCGTGTCCGCGTCGACCTCATAGGCGCCCTGCACGATGAACTCCTTGCGCGGCGCCACCTCCGAGCCCATCAGCAGCTCGAACACCTCGCTCGCCGCGTCGCCGTCGTCGATGGTGATCCGGCGCAGCGTGCGGTGCCGCGGGTCCATCGTCGTCTCCGCCAGCTGGTCGGCGTCCATCTCGCCGAGGCCCTTGTAGCGCTGGACCGGGTCCTTCCAGCGCACCCCCTTCTTCGACAGCTCCGCCAGCTTCCGCTGCAGCTCGGTGTCGGAGTAGGTGTAGAGGTACTTGCCCATCCCCTTCTTGGGGTTGGACAGCTCGATGCGGTGCAGCGGCGGGACGGCGGTGTAGACCCGCCCCTCGGTGATCAGCTCGGGCATGTACTTGAAGAACAGGGTCGCCAGCAGGCAGCGGATGTGCGCGCCGTCGGAGTCGGCGTCGGCCATGAAGATGATCCGGCCGTAGCGGCGGGAGTCGATGTCGAAGGTGCGACCCGAGCCGGCGCCGACCACCTGGATGATCGAGGCGCACTCGGTGTTCTTCAGCATGTCGCCGACCGAGGCCTTCTGCACGTTGAGGATCTTGCCGCGGATCGGCAGCAGCGCCTGGAACTCCGAGTCACGGGCCAGCTTCGCCGTACCCAGCGCGGAGTCGCCCTCCACGATGAACAGCTCGCTGCGCTCCATGTCGTTGGAGCGGCAGTCGGCGAGCTTGCTGGGCAGGGCGCTGGACTCCAGGGCGGTCTTGCGCCGCTGGGTCTCGCGGTGGGTGCGGGCCGCGATCCGGGTGCGCGAGGCGTTGGCGACCTTCTCGAGCACCACCTTGGCCTGCGCCTTCTCGGCGCGCTTGGTGGAGGTCAGCCACTTCCGCAGCTCCGCGGTCACCACCTTGCGGACCACGGCCCGGGCCGCCGGGGTGCCGAGGATCTCCTTGGTCTGGCCCTCGAACTGCGGCTCGGCCAGCCGGACCGTGACCACCGCGGTGATGCCCTCGAGCACGTCGTCCTTGATCACGTCGAGCTCGTTGACCTTGAGCTGCTTGCCGGCGCGCAGCACCTCGTTGAAGGTCTTGGTCACCGCCTGCTCGAAGCCGGCGACATGGGTGCCGCCCTTGGGGGTGGCGATCACGTTGACGAAGGACCGCAGCTCGGTGTCGTAGCCGGTGCCCCACCGCAGCGCGACGTCGACCGCCAGCTCCCGCTCCACGTCCTGCGGCGTCATGTGGCCGTGGTCGTCGAGCAGCGGCACCGTCTCGGTGAAGCGGTCCGAGCCCTCGAGCCGGAGGATGTCGCTGACCGGCTCGTCGGCGGCCAGGAACTCGCAGAACTCCGAGATGCCGCCGTCGTGCCGGAAGCTCTCCTCGACCGGCTCGGCACCGCGCAGGTCGCGGATCGTGATCTCCAGCCCGGGCACGATGAACGAGGTCTGCCGGGCGCGGGTGACGAGCTCGTCGAAGGTGAACTTCGCGTCCTTGGTGAAGATCTGCCGGTCGGGCCAGAACCGGACCCGGGTGCCGCTGACGCCCTTGCGCACCCGGGCACCCTTGCGGCTCAGGCCGGAGGACGGGGTGAACGACGCCGTCGGCCCCTCGCCGGCGAAGACGCCGGGGTTGCCGCGCTGGAAGGACATGCCGGCGATCGCCGGCGGGCGCTCCACGTCGACGTCCAGACGCGCGGACAGCGCGTTGACGACGGACGCGCCGACACCGTGCAGACCACCCGTGGCGACGTACGAGCCGCCGCCGAACTTCCCGCCCGCGTGCAGCTTGGTGAAGATCACCTCGACGCCGGGTAGACCGGTCTTCGGCTCCTTGTCCACCGGGATGCCGCGACCGTCGTCGTGCACCTCCACCGAGCCGTCGGCGTGCAGCGTGACCTCGATGCGTGTGGCGGCGCCCGCGAGGGCCTCGTCCACACCGTTGTCGATGATCTCCCAGACGCAGTGCATCAGCCCGCGGGAGTCGGTCGAGCCGATGTACATCCCCGGACGCTTGCGCACCGCCTCGAGGCCCTCGAGGACCAGCAGGTGGTGGGCGTTGTACGAGCTGTCGATGGTGCTGCCTCCGGCGCTACGGGGTGCCACGGGACTCCTGTCGAGATGAGCGGTCTGCACCCCCGAACCTACCCGCGACACGCCCGACGGCTCGGATTCGCCACACCTACCCGTCAAGGCGGAGGCCCGGGAGGACGATGGTCTCGGTAGCAGGGCCACGGAACCTCCAGCGTCACGATGCGGCAACAGTCGTTTGGAGTTCGGTGGATTGGCAACCAGGAAGATCCAAGCCGCGCAAGACTTGGCGGCGAACAACGAGTGACGGACGCAGAGGACGCAACGCGGCTTCCTTCGCGATCGTGTGGGAGAGGTCACCCGGTCTCATCGGGTGGAAACCGGCCCACAGTGGGAAGCGTCAGGCGTGATTGGATGTTGGACCTGATGACACAGGACGCGGAACGGCCGACAGCCCCATCGTTGGCCCCCCGGGTTAGGTTGATCAGGACACCACGAAGGAAAGAGGCCACCAAGTGACCACTGCAGTTGCCCCGAGCACTCCGCTGTCGGCCCTGGACCGTTGCGACCGTTGCGGTGCGCAGGCCTACCTCCGCGTCGAGCTCACCGGAGGTGGCGAGCTCCTGTTCTGCGCTCACCACGCCCGCGAGCACGGCGACAAGCTCCGCGAGATCGCGGTGACCGTCCACGACGAGACCGGCAAGCTGGTCGAGACCCCCGCGACCGACACCGGCCGCTGAGCGCTCCTCCCCTCAGACACCTCGCGAGCCCCGGGCCCTCGGCCCGGGGCTTGCGGCGTCTCCGGGGCGGTTCCGGCGCAGGGCGACTCGTTCCGGCGGGCGTCCGGCCCTGTGACACGCTGAGCGCATGACGTTGTCCGAGGGCCTGGTCGAGGTGCTGGCCGGGCTCGCGATCCTGGTCGGCCTGGTCGGGATCGTGGTGCCGGTGCTGCCCGGCTCGGTCCTGGTGCTGGGCGCGGTGCTCGGCTGGGCGGTCTGGACCGGGACGTCGTTCGGCTGGGCCGTCTTCGCGGTTGCCGCGACCCTGCTCGTCGTCGGCGGCGTGGTGAAGTACGCCGTCCCGGGGCGGGGCCTGAAGGAGGCCGGGATCCCGCACCGGACGCTGGTCGGCGGGGGCCTGCTCGGCATCGTCGGGTTCTTCGTCCTCCCGGTCGTGGGCCTGGTCGTCGGCTTCGTGCTGGGCGTCTACCTCGCCGAGGTTCAGCGCCTGGGCACGGACCGCGCGTGGCCCTCGACCAAGGCCGCCGTCAAGGCCGTGGGCCTCTCCGTGCTGATCGAGCTGGCCGCGGCCCTGCTGGCCGCCGCGACCTGGCTCGTCGGCGCCGTGCTGGCCTGAGCGGGCGGCGGACGTGGCGATCATCCTGGCGCTGGGCTCCGCCCTGGCCTACGGCCTGTCCGACTTCGTCGGCGGGCTGCTGTCGCGTCGTACGTCGGCCTGGGGCGTGGCGGTCGTCGGCCAGACCTCGTCGGCGCTCTGCACCATCGGGGTTGCGCTGGTCGTCGCCGGCGACCCGGGCGCGTCCGACTTCGGATGGGCGGTCCTCGCGGGGGTCGGCAGCGGCGCCGGCACCGGGTTCCTCTACCGGGGCTTCGCCGCCGGCCGGATGGGCGTCGTCGCCCCGGTCTCCGCAGTCGGCGCCGCCCTGGTGCCGGTGCTGGTCGGCACCGCGACCGGCGAGCGTCTGTCCTGGGTGGTGTGGCTCGGGATCATGGTCGCGCTGCCCGCGATCTGGCTGGTCTCCAGCCTGCCCGCGACGCCTGAAACGCCCTCGGGGCCCGAACAGCCCGCCTCCCGCGGCGGGCTCGCCGCCGGCCTGAGCGACGGGATCGCCGCCGGCCTCGGGTTCGGCCTGCTCTTCGCCGCCCTGGGCCAGGTCCCCGACTCGGCCGGGATGTGGCCGTTGGCGCTCACCCAGGTGCTCAGCGTGCCGGTCGTCGTGCTGCTCGCCCTGCTGGTGCGCGCGCCGTGGGTGCCGCGCGGTCGCACGGTCCGCTGGGCGGTCGTCTGCGGGCCGCTCGGCACAGCGGCGACGGTTCTGTTCCTGCTGGCGAGCCAGCGGGGCTACCTGACGGTGGCCGGGGTGCTGACCTCGCTCTACCCCGCGAGCACGGTGCTGCTGGCCGCCCTGGTGCTCAAGGAACGCATCCACCGCATCCAGGCGGTCGGGCTGCTGCTCTGCGGCCTCGCCGTCGGGCTGGTGGCGGGCGGCTGACCCGTCCGTTTCGCCATGCGGGTCGATCCGACAACCTTCTTTACCTCAAGATCATGGACGCCGGTCCGGCGCTCCTCTAGCGTTCGAGCACCGAACGAGGGGGGTCGTCGTGCCACGACGCGGTGCTGCTGGTGTGTCTCTGGTGTCAGGTCTGGTGCTCGCACTGGCAGCGGCGCTGACGGTGGTGCTGTCCCAGCCCGTGCCCCCGGACCGGCCGGCCCTCGTGCCGGCCTCGCTGTCGGCCCCCCGGATCATGGTCGTCGGCGACTCCATCAGCCAGGGCCTCGAGGGCGACTACACCTGGCGCTACCGGCTCAAGCAGCACCTGAGCGGCTCCGGCGTCTCGACCGACTTCGTCGGACCGTGGAGCGGCACGAACGTCGTGCCGGGCAGCAAGACCGGAGGCTACCGGCCGGGCATCGCGTTCTCGGACAGCCAGCACCTGAGCCAGTGGGGCTGGCAGATCGCGCAGGCCAAGTGGGACATCGCCTCCAACGTCAGCACCTACGCCCCCGACTACCTGCTGGTCGAGCTCGGCTTCAACGACCTCGGCTGGGGGGTGAGCGGACCCTCGGGCACGCTGACCAGCCTGCGTGAGCTCGTGACCAACGCGCGGGCCGCCAAGCCGAACATCCGGATCGTCGTGGCCAACGTCGTGCACCGCAGCGCTCTGCCGAACAACGCCGACCTGCCCCAGAAGATCAGCGACTACAACGCGCTGCTGCCCGGCTTCGTCTCCTCTGTCAGCACCAGCACGTCTCCCGTCGCCCTGGTGAACCTCGACACCCCCTTCGACCAGGCCACGGACAGCTACGACGGTCTGCACCCGAACGTGCGCGGTGAGCACGTCATCGCCCAGGCCTTCGCGAACACGCTGGCGAGCCGGTTCGGCGTGGGCTCGTCGTACGGCGCCGTCCCCACATCCCTGCCGACGCCGCTCGTCCCCGCTGCGCCGACGAGCGTGACCGTGACACCCTCGGGCTACTCGCTCAAGATCGCCTGGTCGCATAGCTTCGGCGCCGCGGGCTACCGCCTCTACAAGCGCGACGTCACCACCGGCGAGGCGTTCAGCCCCTACCCACTCGACATCGGCGCCGACTCGTGGACCGAGACGGTGGTGCCTGCGGGTCACCGGCTGGCCTTCTACGTCAAACCGGTGCGCGGCAGCACGGTCGGGGCAGCCTCGCCCACCGGGACCGCGACAGCGACTCCGTTGGCGACGGCGGCCAACCTCCGCGGCTCGGGCGACCCCCTTCGTCCCTACTCCGCCACGCTGAGCTGGGACCCGGTCCCGGGTGCCGACGACTACCACGTCTACGCGGCCGGCAACGCCAGCTCCTGCGACGTCATCCCGCCGTCGTCCTCGAGCTTCAAGCTCGTGCAGTGGTCACTGGGGTCGAAGACGACGTGGACGCAGGACTACGTCTTCGACCTGTGCGAGTGGTACTACGTGGTCGCCTCACGCAACGGTGGCGAGGGCCCGCGGCAGTCGGTCCCGGTCCGGGTGATGCCCTACGAGAACAACGCCAACCACTTCTACGCACGCAACCGCTACTTCGACGCGGCCGTCGACGACGGCGACCGCAAGGCCGGCGTCACCGTGCCGACCGGTCCGGACCGCGGCATCGTGGTGGCGCGCGGCTTCATCCGCAACGCCAGCACCTTCACCGACATCATCGGCGACCATCGGCAGTTCGAGTCGAACCCCTACGCGTCCTCCAAGATCGGGGTCGCGTGGGACACCAAGACCGGAGAGGTCGGGGTCTACGTGCACCGGTCCTGCGCCGTCGGGTGGACCTTCCTGTGGAACTCGTCCAACGTCGCGTGCCACAACGCGTTCCCGATCCAGTTCGTTTCCGACGCCACGGCCTACAAGGACACCGACGAGAGCAAGGTCAACTACGTCTCGGTGTCCAAGTCCGGGAACAACCTGACCGTGGCGGTCTCGGCCATCAACTCGTGGGAGGGCTGGAACCCCCAGGACTTCGGCCGGATCAACGCCAAGATCCAGCTGACCGCCTCGGGCAGCACCTACAACGTGACGATGGTCGGCGACAAGTTCCCCGCGTGGGAGTTCCTGCGCTACCCGCGCACCGACCTGTTCCCCGCAGGGTACGGCGGCACCTACCGGTTGCTGGGCACCCGTGACCAGACGTCGTTGGGCGACCTGAAGACAGCCCAGGTCACCTGCACCTCGACCTCGGAGATCAACACCTCGTCGATGTCACGTCCGATGTCCTGCGGATGACCGGGCGGTCGCGCGCGGGTCAGTCCAGGTAGTCGCGCAGCACTTGGGAGCGCGACGGGTGCCGCAGCTTCGACATCGTCTTGGACTCGATCTGACGGATCCGCTCACGCGTCACGCCGTAGACCTTGCCGATCTCGTCGAGCGTCTTGGGCTGACCGTCGGTGAGGCCGAACCGCATCGAGACCACGCCGGCCTCGCGCTCGGAGAGCGTGTCGAGCACGGCGTGCAGCTGCTCCTGGAGCAGGGTGAACGAGACCGCGTCGGCCGGGACGATCGCCTCGGAGTCCTCGATGAGGTCGCCGAACTCGGAGTCGCCGTCCTCACCGAGCGGGGTGTGCAGGGAGATCGGCTCGCGGCCGTACTTCTGCACCTCGATGACCTTCTCCGGCGTCATGTCGAGCTCCTTGGCGAGCTCCTCCGGGGTGGGCTCGCGGCCCAGGTCCTGCAGCATCTGGCGCTGGACGCGGGCGAGCTTGTTGATCACCTCGACCATGTGCACCGGGATGCGGATGGTGCGGGCCTGGTCGGCCATCGCGCGGGTGATCGCCTGGCGGATCCACCAGGTGGCGTAGGTCGAGAACTTGTAGCCCTTGGTGTAGTCGAACTTCTCGACCGCACGGATCAGACCCAGGTTGCCCTCCTGGATCAGGTCGAGGAACAGCATGCCGCGGCCGGTGTAGCGCTTGGCCAGCGAGACGACCAGCCGCAGGTTGGCCTCGAGCAGGTGGTTCTTGGCGCGCCGCCCGTCCTCGGAGATCCACTCCAGCTCCTCGAGGGGCTTGGCAGCGATCTTTCCGCCCTTGGCGAGCTTCTCCTCGGAGAAGAGGCCGGCCTCGATCCGCTTGGCGAGCTCGACCTCCATCTCGGCGTTGAGCAGCGGGACCTTGCCGATCTGCTTGAGGTAGTCCTTGACCGGGTCGGCGGTCGCGCCCGCGACCATGACCTGCTGCACGGGCTCGTCGGACTCGTCCGCCTGGGAGACGACGAAGCCCTTGCTCTCGTCCTCCTCCTCCTTCAGCGTCGGGTCTTCCTTGACGTCCTTCTCGAACACCTCGTCGGGCACGTCGGGTAGGATCTTCTTGCCGTCGGCTCCGGTCGTCCCGGCGGCGCCGGCCACGGCAGCAGCGACGCCGTTGCCCGGGGAGTCGGCGGTCTTCTTGGCAGCGGCCTTCTTCGCCGGCGCCCGCTTGGCGGGGGCCTTCTTGGCAGGAGCCTCGGCGGGCTCCTCCTCGACGGCGGCGGCCTTCTTGGCCGGTGCCTTCTTGGCGGGGGCGGCCTTCTTGGCGCTGGCCTTCACCGTGGTGCGGGCACTCGAGGCGGCCGCGGCCACCTTCTTGCGCGGCTGAGCGTCCTCGGCGGAGACCACGACGTCGACCCCCTCCTCACTCAGCAGCCGAAGCACGGCCTTGAGGTGCTGCGGGGTGGAGGCGGCGGTCGCGGTCGCGGTCCGCAACGCCTCGGCGGTCACGTGGCCGGTCTCGCGGCCCTGGTGGACCAGTGCGACGACGTCGGGGTGGGCCAGAACGTCAGATGCATGCGTGCGGGACGAGCTCGAGGACACGAACTACCTCTCGTCAAAACGGATGTCGGGCGCGGCAAGGCCCGTTCACGTCAAGAGCCGCGTGCCCATTGTGACACGCTCTCAGGGTTTTCCAAGTTTCGGGGCGGCGTCCCGGAGCGTCACGAGGTCGTGCGCGCAGCCGCCTTCTTCTGCTTCTTGAAGTCGCGCACCTTCTGCAGCGAGTCGGGGTCCACGACGTCGGCGACGGACCGGAAGGCCCCCGCCTCGGCGTAGTCCCCGGCGGCCCGCTCCCACCCCTCGGGTCGAACGCCGAGCCGCTTGCCCAGCAGGGCCACGAAGATCTGCGCCTTCTGCTTGCCGAAGCCAGGAAGGGCCTGCAGCCGCCGCAACAGTTCCGCCCCGGAGGCGGCCTCGGTCCAGAGACGCTCGGCGCGCCCGTCGTACTCCTCCACGACCAGCGCCGCGAGCTGCTGCAGCCGAGCCGCCATCGAGCCCGGGAAGCGATGCACGGCCGGGGGCACGGCGCAGAGCGCGGCGAACTCCTCGGGATCCGCCTCCGCGATGGCGGCGGGGTCCACCGAACCGAAGCGGTCGAGCACCTTGGCGGGGCCCCGGAAGGCGTGCTCCATGGGGTACTGCTGGTCGAGCATCATGCCCGCCAGCAGGGCGAACGGGTAGGTGTCCAGCACGGCGTCGCTCTCCGGCTCCCCGGTGATGTGCAATCCCATCCCCGCAGTATCTCCCAGACCCACACCGCCCAGTGTCTGCGGCCGAGGGCCCGGCGGTGTCACACTCGGGAGCATGGATGCGAGCACGGGCACGAGCAAGGACAAGCCGAACGTCTTGGTGATCATGTTCGACCAGCTGACGCCCTCGGCGCTCGGCTGCTACGGCAACGGCGTCACGCACGCTCCGACGATCGACCGTCTGGCGCGCACCGGCGTCGTCTTCGACGCGGCCTACTCCAACAGCCCGCTGTGCACCCCGGCGCGCTACTGCATGATGACCGGGCAGCTGCCCTCGGCGACCAAGGGCTACGACAACGCGGCCTACCTCGCCAGCACCATCCCGACGCTCGCGCACTTCGCCCGCAGCGGGGGCTACCGCACCGTGCTCGACGGCAAGATGCACTTCGTCGGGCCGGACCAGCTGCACGGTTTCGAGGAGCGCCGCACCACCGACATCTACCCGGCCGACTTCGGCTGGACCCCGAACTGGCTGCAGCCCGATGAGCGCATCGACTGGTGGTTCCACAACATGGACTCGGTCAAGCAGGCCGGCACCGCCGAGGTCACCAACCAGCTGCTGTACGACGACGAGGTCGGCCACCAGGGCGTCCGCGCACTGCACGACCTGGCCCGCGACTCCGACGACCGGCCGTGGCTGCTGGTGGTCAGCTTCACCCACCCGCACGACCCCTACGTCACCCGCAACCGCTACTGGGACCTCTACGAGGGCAAGGACATCCCGCTGCCCCGCATCCAGGCCGACGACGTCGACCTGGACCCGCACACCAAGCGGCTGCGCGCGGTCAGCGCGATGGACGAGGTCGAGATCACCGAGGCCGACGTGCGCCGCGCGCGCCGGGCCTACTACGGCAACATCTCCTACCTCGACGAGTGGACGGGCCGGCTGACCGACACCCTCGACGCCCTGGGCGCCCGCGACGACACCATCGTGATCCTCACGGCCGACCACGGCGACATGCTCGGCGAGCGCGGGCTCTGGTACAAGATGAACTTCTTCGAGGGCTCCGCGCGGATCCCGCTGATCGTCAACGCACCCACGCGGTTCGCCCCCAAGCGGGTCGCCGAGCCGGTGTCGCTGGTCGACCTGCTGCCGACCGTGACCGAGATCGCCGGTGACGGCGTTCCGCCGAGCATCGACCCGCTGGCGGGCCAGTCCCTGCTCGAGCTGTGCCGCGACGAGCACCCGGTCCGGGAGCCGCTCCCCCGCCAGGTGATCGGCGAGTACATGGGAGAGGGTGCGCTGGCACCGATCGTGATGATCCGTCGCGGTCGGATGAAGTACGTCCACTCCCCGATCGACCCCGACCAGCTCTACGACCTCGGCGCCGATCCCGACGAGCGGGTCAACCTCGCCGCCGACCCCGACTGGGCACGCACGGTGAACTCGTTGCGCGAGGAGGTCGCCCGCGACTGGGACCTCGACCGGCTCAGCGTCGACGTCGTCGACGACCAGGCCCGGCGACGGCTCGTCGGCGGCGCTCTGCGCACCGGGGTGATCACGCCGTGGGAGTACACCCCACCGGCCGACGGCTCCCAGCAGTACATGCGCAACCACCTCGACCTCAACGAGCTCGAGCGCGGGTCGCGCTACCCGCGGCCGTCGATCCCGGCCCCACCGACCGTCGAGTAGGACGTGGTCAGTCCTCGTCGGCCTTGACGGCCAGCACCGGGCAGGGCGCGTCGAGCAGCACCCGCTGCGCGTTGCTGCCCAGGATCAGCTTGCCGACCGGCGAGCGGCGACGCAGACCGATGACGATGAACTCCGCCGAGACCTCGGTGGCGACGTTGACCAGGTCGTCGGCCGGGTCCATGCCCCGGACGAGCTGGCGGACCTCGTGCTCGACTCCCGCGCCGTCGAGCTCGCTCTTCACCTCGGCGAGCTGCTCCTCGGACTCGAGCGCGTCGTCCCGGTCGAACTCCCGACCGCCCCGGTGCGAGTTGACGACGACGAGCCGCGACCCGCGCAGGCGAGCCTCCTCGGCCGCGCGACGCAGCGCGGCACGCCCCTCGGGCTTGGGCACGTAGCCCACGACGATGGTCCCCATTGACCGTCCTCCTGATGTCTCGTTGCCGCCCGCAGTTGCAGGCTCACGGGTGACGCTATCGCAGCGCGGCGCCGGGCCCTGTGGACGGTCACGGGCGCGGACGTCGTACGACGGGCATGCTGGGGCGGGTGCCCACCCCTCCCTCCCCCGCCGGTGCGGCGATCCCGCCGGGGCTCGAGGCCGGTCTGCGGCTGGAGGTCGGTCGCCTCCGGGTGCGCGAGACCCGACGGATCTTCGACTCCGCGGTGTACGTCGGGGAGCCGGGCGGCCGCCACGACTCGTTCGTGGTCCGGGCCCAGGACCTGCCGGCGATGGACGCCGCGCTGCGCACCGACGTGGTCGTCGCGCTCCTCGACGGCAGCCCGCCCGCCTGGTGCCGGGCCTGGCTGCTGCGGGCCGGCACCCCCGAGCAGCACGACCTCGACCTGGCCTGGCTCTCCGCGGCCGGTACGGCGTTCGCGATCCACGACCGGCCGCTGGACACCTTCCACGTCGTGACCCGGTCGGGGTGGCGCGACGTGCGCACCGACGACACCCGCACCTGGAAGCGGCTGCGGCTGCGGGACTGACTAGTCCCAGGTGTGCACGGGGTCGTTGGTGTGCATGTGGGCCCGGTACTCGTTGAGGGTCGCGCGCAGGGCGGCGAGCCGGTCGCCGTCCCCGTCGCCGAGCCGGTCGTGGAAGCGGCCGGCGAACCAGGAGGCGCCGTTCTGGCCGACGACGCACCGCTGCTCCACGATGTCGAGCAGCCGGTCGCGCTCCTCGGGGACCACGCCCCAGGCGTCCAGCCCGGCCCGGGCCAGCGGCAGCAGCCGTCGCACGACCAGCTCGGTCGCCGGCACCTGACCGAGACCGGGCCAGTAGACCTTGGCGTCGATGCCGTGCTCCGCGGCGACGTGGAAGTTCTCCTCGGCCGCGCTGAACGACATCTGCGACCACAGCGGCCGCTCGTGCTCGGCCAGGGCCCGGGTCAGCCCGAAGTAGAAGGCCGCGTTGGCCATCGTGTCCGCGACGGTGGGCCCGGCCGGCAGGACGCGGTTCTCGACCCGCAGGTGGGGGGTGCCGTCCACGACGTCGTAGACCGGCCGGTTCCAGCGGTAGATGGTGCCGTTGTGCAGCCGCAGCTCCGACAGCGACGGCGTGCGGCCGGACTCCAGGACGTCGAGGGGGTCCTCCTCGTCGATCACGGGAAGCAGCGCCGGGAAGTAGCGGACGTTCTCCTCGAAGAGGTCGAAGATCGAGTTGATCCAGCGCTCGCCGAACCACACCCTGGGACGCACCCCCTGGGCCTTGAGCTCCTCGGCGCGGGTGTCGGTGGCCTGCTCGAACAGCGCGATCCGGGTCTCGCGCCACAGCTCGCGACCCAGCAGGAACGGCGAGTTGGCGCCGATCGCGAGCTGCACGCCGGCGATCGCCTGCGAGGCGTTCCAGTAGGCCGGGAAGTCCTCCGGGCTGACCTGGATGTGCAGCTGGGTGCTGGTGCAGGCGGCCTCGGGGACGATCGAGTCCGACGTCGTGCGCAGGTGCTCGGGCCCGGCGATGTCGATCACGATGTCCTCACCCCGGGCGGCGAGGATCTGGTCGCTGAGCAGCTGGTAGCGCGGGTTGGCGGTCAGCGACGCGGGGCTCATGTGCCCGGTGGACAGCGTCGGCAGGATGCCGATCATCACCATGTGCGCGCCGACCTCGGCCGCCTTGGACTCGGCGTGGTTGAGGCTGGCGCGGACGCCGTCCTCGAACTCGGTGAAGCCGCGGTCCTTGAGCAGCTTGGGCGGGACGTTGATCTCGAGGTTGAAGGCGCCGAGCTCGGTCTGGAAGTCGGGGTCGGCGATCGCCTCGAGGGCCTCGGTGTTCTTCAGGGCCGGGTCGCCGAGCTCGTCGACCAGGTTGAGCTCGATCTCCAGCCCGGTCATCGGGGAGTCCGCGTCGAAGCGCGACTCGCGCAGCATCCGCGCGAAGACGTCGAGGCAGCGCCGTACCTTCTCGCGGTACCGCGTGCGGTCCTCGCGGGTGAACTCCTGGTGTGCCACCTCTTCGCCCATGTCGCGCAGCCTAGGGTGCCCGGCCCAGGTTGCGCGGCCGCACCCGCGGAACGCGGCTTCTCACCCGCGCGGAACGCGGCCCCTCAGCCGCGGAACAGGGTGAGGTCCTCGTCGGACGGCGGCGACCAGCTGCCGGGCGGCACCGCGCCGTCGAGCGTGCCGGCGAGGAACCCCGCCAGGTCGTGGTCGGGGTCGGCGTCGCGGGCGCGCTCGACGGCGCACCAGGCCAGGGCGCCGTTGCCGGACAGCCAGGCGGCGAGGCCCAGCAGCGCGGCGGGGGCCGCCCGCAGGTCGGCCGGGACCCGGCGCGTGACATCGAGCCAGAGCTCGACGTGGTCGGAGGCGTTGTCCTGGTGCATCTCGGCGAGGACGACGTCACGGACCTCGTGGCTGGCGATCACGAGGACCACGAGCCGGGCCGTGTCGTCCCGGTCGAGCGGGGCGGCGTCGGCCAGGAAGCGACGCACCCGCTCGCGCACCCACCGGCCCTCGACGACGAGGTGCCGGCGGGCCGCGGCCGGACCGAGCGGGTGGTCCACGCCGCGGGCGAACCGCTCGACCGCCTCGCAGGCCAGCACCGCCACCGCGTCGATCTCGTCCGGGTCGCGGCCCACGAGACTGTCCGCGAGGTCCTGCCGGCTGCGGTGCAGCACTGTGCCGTCGAGGACCGCCTGCGCCACCGTGGGGTGGGACGAGACGTCGTAGCGGGTGCCCCGTCCCCGCTCGCCGCGGTCATCGTGGGCCCACCAGCGCTCGCCGTCGGCCCGGACCGCCGCCACCAGCTCGACGCCCTGGTGGTCGAGGTGCGCGGAGAGCGCGGCGAAGACCTCCACGGACAGGGCCGCGTCGTCGGAGTAGGCCACCGCCACCAGTCGCTCCGCGCAGTGCCGGCCGGCCACGGCGGCCAGGTGGTCGGCCAGGTCGTCGATCTGGACCGGGTCGGTGGGTAGGTCGACCCGCGCGTGGAAGGGCTGGCCGGCATCGCCGAGGGTGATCAGCACGAGGGAGTCCTCGGGGTGGAAGCCGAAGAAGGTGGGCACCAGCGCGAGCAGGTCGGCCGGGCTGTGGGCGCGGTAGCGCTGCTGGCGGCGGGAGGGAGTGGTCTTCGTCATCCCCCGACCCTCGCCCGCTCGGGACCGGCGCAGGCCGGCGTGTGCCGCACCTGTGGACGAAGCGCTGCGAGCGGCCCCGGTGGACGGAAACCGGTCCCCTGGCTGCGGGCCGGCACCGTCGCCATCGGCGCGGCCGCTGCGGGACAATGACCGGGTGCGCACCGAACCGACGATCCTCCACGTCGACCTCGATGCGTTCTTCGCCGCCGTCGAGCAGCGGGACAAGCCGTCCCTGCGGGGCAAGCCCGTGATCGTGGGCGGGGTCGGTGGCCGCGGCGTGGTCGCCACCGCGTCCTACGAGGCACGGGCGTACGGCGTCCGCTCGGCCATGTCCACCCGGGAGGCGCGGGCGCGCTGCCCGCACGCGGCCTACCTCACCGGGCGCTTCGGCGCCTACCGCTCGGCCAGCAGGGCCGTGATGTCGCTGCTGCGCGAGCTGTCGCCGCTGGTCGAGCCGCTGTCCCTGGACGAGGCGTTCGTCGACCTGGCCGCCGCGGGCATCGACGACCTGTCCGTCCAGGGGGTGACCGCCGTGGCCCGGCGGCTCAAGCACGACGTGCGCGAGGTGACCGGCGGCCTCGACGGCTCGGTCGGGATCGCCTCCTCCAAGCTCGTCGCCAAGATCGCCAGCGACCTCGACAAGCCGGACGGGCTGGTGGTCGTGCCCCCCGGCACCGAGCGCGACCTGCTGCGGCCGATGAGCGTCGCGGTGATCCCGGGGGTCGGCCCCGCGACCGCCGAGCGGCTGCGGCGGGTGGGCGTGCACACGGTGGCGGACCTCGAGGACGTGGCCGCCGACGAGCTGGTGCGCATCGTGGGCCAGGCGCACGGCACCTCGCTGTACAAGATGGCCCGCGCGGACGACGACCGTCCGGTGGTCGCCGAGCGCGGCGCCAAGTCGGTCAGCGTCGAAGGCACCTACGACACCGACCTGGTCGACAAGCGGCTGCTCGAGGGCCTGGTCGACCGCCAGGCGGCCCAGGTCACCGAGCGGCTGCGCAAGTCCCGGATGTCCGGGCGGACCGTGACGGTCAAGGTCCGGCTGCACGACTTCTCCACCCACACCCGCTCCACGACGCTGCCGGCGCCGACCGACAGCACGCGGGTGGTGGCGCGGATGGCGCGGACCCTGCTGGGCGACGTGGACACCTCGGGCGGGGTTCGGCTGCTCGGGGTGGGCGTGTCCGGGCTGGCCGACTGGATCCAGGAGGACCTGTTCGAGGAGTACGACGACGACACCGTCGAGGAGCCCTCGACCCTGACCGACGACGCGGTCGCCGCCGTCACCCGTGGGCGGCAGTGGGCCCCGGGCCTCGACGTGGAGCACGCGGAGCACGGCCGGGGCTGGGTGTGGGGCTCCGGGGTCGGGCGGGTCACGGTCCGCTTCGAGACCGCGCACACCGCGCCGGGACCGGTGCGGACCTTCCGGGCCGACGACCCCGCCCTGACGGCGCTGCCCAGTGACACGCCCGACGATCCCGACGCGGCCGACGCGTCCGGGCCGGTGGCGTGAAGGCGCACGAGCGCGCGGCATAGGGTCGCGGCATGGCAGCCGAGCAGTCCCCCACCCTCCCGCCCGTCGCCCGGCGGGTGCCCACCGAGCGCACCCACCACGGACACGTCGTCGTCGACCCCTACGAGTGGCTGCGCGACAAGGAGGCCCCCGAGACGCTGGCCCACCTGGAGGCGGAGAACGCCTGGACCGAGAGCCGCACCGCGCACCTCGAAGGCCTGCGCGAGGAGATCTTCGGCGAGATCAAGGCCCGCACCCTGGAGACCGACCTCTCGGTGCCCTACCGGCTCGGCAGCTGGTGGTACTACGGGCGCTCCTTCGAGGGCAAGCAGTACGGCGCCAGCTGCCGCTGCCCCGTCGCCGGACCGGACGACTGGACGCCTCCGCGGTTGAGCGCCGAGGTGGAGGTGCCCGGCGAGGAGGTGCTGCTCGACGTCGACGCGCTCGCCGAGGGCCACGAGTTCTTCTCCCTGGGGAGCATGTCCGTCAGCCCGGACGGCACGTTGCTGGCCTACAGCGTCGACACCGTCGGAGACGAGCGCTACCTGCTGCAGGTCAAGGACCTCCGCTCCGGGGAGAACCTGCCCGACCAGGTGCCCGGCATCCTCGGCGGCGGCACCTGGGACCTGTCGGGCAGCACGCTGTTCTACTGCACGGTCGACGACGCCTGGCGACCGGACAAGGTGTGGCGCCACGAGCTCGGCACCCCGGTGAGCGACGACGTGGTCGTCCACCACGAGCGCGACAACCGGTTCTGGACCGGCATCGGGCGCACCCGCAGCGACCGCTTCCTGGTGCGCGTCTCGGGATCGCAGACCACGGCCGAGTACGCCGTGCTCGACGCGGACGACCCGACCGGGGAGTTCCGGGTCGTCGCGCCGCGGCGGCAGGGCGTGGAGTACTCCCTCGAGCATGCCGTGCTCGGCGGTCTCGACCGGTTCCTGGTGCTGCACAACGACGGCGCCGAGAACTACGAGCTCGCCGTCGCTCCGGTGGACGCGACCTCGCACGAGCAGTGGGCCCCGCTGCTCGCCCACGACCCGGCGGTGCGCCTGGAGGACGTGGACGCGTTCGCGACCCATCTGGTGCTCAGCCAGCGCAGCGAGGGCCTGACCCAGGTGCGGGTCCTGCTGCTCGACGACGCGGCCGAGCACGGTCTCGGCGAGGACTTCACGATCGCCTTCGACGAGGAGGTGCACACCGTCGGCGCCGAGCGGCAACCCGGAGTTCGCCCAGCCCACGATCCGGCTCGGCTACACGACGCTGGTCGACCCGCCGTCGGTCTACGACTTCGACCTGACGACCCGCGACCTCACGCTGCTCAAGCAGTCGCCCGTCCTGCCAGGGCCGGACGGGTCGCCGTACGACCGGACCGGCTACACCCAGGCCCGCGAGTGGGCCACCGCCCCGGACGGCACCCGGGTGCCGATCTCGGTGGTGGTGCCCGCGGACGCGCCGCGCGACGGCAGCACCCCGATGGTGCTCTACGGCTACGGGTCCTACGAGAGCTCGATGGACCCGTGGTTCTCGGTCGCCCGGCTCTCGATCCTGGACCGCGGCATCGGGTTCGCGATCGCCCACGTGCGCGGTGGCGGCGAGATGGGCCGGCACTGGTACGACGACGGCAAGATGCTGAACAAGAAGAACACCTTCACCGACTTCGTGGCCTGCGCCCGGCACCTCGCGCGGACCGGCTGGACGTCGGCGGACCGGCTGGCCGCCGAGGGCGGCAGCGCCGGCGGGCTGCTGATGGGCGCCGTCGCGAACTCCGACCCCGACGCCTTCGCCGCGATCGTCGCGCAGGTGCCGTTCGTGGACCCGCTGACCAGCATCCTCGACCCGGACCTGCCGCTGACGGTGATCGAGTGGGAGGAGTGGGGCAATCCGCTCGAGGACCCGGAGGTCTACGCCTACCTGGAGTCCTACGCGCCGTACGACAACGTGCGCGACCAGGACTACCCCGCGATCCTCGCCGAGACCTCGATCAACGACACCCGGGTGCTCTACGTCGAGCCGGCCAAGTGGGTCGCCCGGCTGCGCGAGGTGCTCGGGCCGGAGCGCAGCGGCGACATCCTGCTGCGGACCAAGATGTCGGCGGGCCACGGCGGCGTCAGCGGTCGCTACAACGCCTGGCGCGACCACGCGTTCTCCCGCGCCTGGCTCGTCGACCGGCTGGTCACCCGTCTCGCACCCTGAGAAGTCCCTGAGTTCTTTCCACGATCGCAACTTCTGCTGCGTGCCGTACGTCGTTTCGGGCAAGAAGGAAGTACCGCGACGACGGGCCGGACGAGCCGAGGACCACCTCGGGAATCTCGAACACGTGTTCGCCGTTGAGGTGAATACGAGGTCATTCCCCGGGGTATGTCCTTGGCCCACAGGAAGGGAGCCCACGCACCGTGGCAACCACTCGCACCGCCCAGCGTGAGATCGAGGGACGCGACAGCGTCGGGATGTACCTCGACGAGATCGCCCGCACCCCCCTGCTCGACGCCATCACCGAGGTCGAGCTGTCCAAGACCATCGAGGCCGGGCTGCTCGCCGAGCGCCTCCTGGCCGAGGGCCGCATCGGCCGCCGCAAGGGCGGCGCGCCGAAGTACGCCAACCAGGACGAGCTCGAGTGGCTGGCCGCCGAGGGGCAGCACGCCATCCAGCGCTTCATCGAGGCCAACCTGCGCCTGGTCGTGTCGATCGCCCGCAAGTACGGCCGCAGCCAGATGCCGATGCTGGACCTGGTCCAGGAGGGCAACACCGGGCTGATCCGCGCGGTGGAGAAGTTCGACTACGCCAAGGGCTACAAGTTCTCGACCTACGCCACCTGGTGGGTGCGGCAGGCCATCACCCGCGGCATCGCCCAGCAGGCCCGCGTCGTGCGGCTGCCGGTCCACGTGGTCGAGGAGCTCAACCAGGTCGGCGCCGCCCGCCGCACGCTCGAGCGCCAGCTCGGTCGTGACCCGGAGCCGGAGGAGATCGGCACCGAGCTCGGCATGGACGTCGACCGCGTCATCGACCTGCTGTCCTGGGGTCGCGACCACGTCAGCCTCGACACCCCGGTGGACGAGGACGGCGACACCTCGCTCGGCGACCTGATCGCCCAGGAGACCGCACCGGGACCGGACAGCACGTTCCTCGACGTGGAGTCCCGCGACCGGCTCGGGCACCTGGTGGAGCTGCTCGACGACCGCGCCGCCGACATCATCCGCTCGCGCTACGGCCTCGTCGACGGCCGGCAGCACAAGCTGGCCGACATCGGCGCCAAGCACGGCATCTCCGCCGAGCGGGTGCGTCAGCTGGAGCGGGAGGCGCTGCAGAAGCTGCGCGGCCTGGCCGACCCGGACCTGGCTGCCTGAGCGAGCCCCGTCAGCGGGCGCTCCCCCGCAAGATCTCGACGACCTCCGTGACACGCTCACGGAGGTCGTCGTACGTCCCGGTGTTCGTCCAGCACGTGCGTGGCGGCGGCGAGCCGCTGCTCCCGGGTGGCCTGGGCCGCCACCCGCGCCTCGGCGTCGGCACGCGCCCAGCCCCGGTCCCGGACCATCCGCTCGACCTGGGTCTCGACCGGCACGTCGACCACGAGCACCGCCTCGAACCGGTCGGCCTGACCGGACTCCACCAGGAGCGGGATGTCGTGCACCACCAGCGCTCCCGGGTCGACCGACGCCTCGAGCTCCGCGCTGCGCTGCCGGATCAGCGGGTGCAGGATGCCCTCGAGCCGCTTGCGCGCCGGCTCGTCGGCGAAGACCACCGCGCCGAGCGCCGCCCGGTCCAACGAGCCGTCCGCGCCCACCACTGCCGACCCGAACTCCTCGACCACGGCCGCGAGGCCCGGGGTGCCGGGCGCCACCACCTCGCGGGCCAGCTGGTCGGAGTCGATCACGACCGCTCCGAGCTCGGTGAGCATCCGGGCGACGGTGCTCTTGCCCGACGCCACTCCCCCGGTCAGTCCTACGCGCATCCCGGCAGTCTGCCAGTGCCCCGCCCCGCCACTCCTCAGGCCTGCGGCCGATCGGCACCGGCGCGACGACGAAGGGCCCGCCCACCTCGCGGTGGACGGGCCCTTCAGTGCCGTGCGGGTGGTGCGGGTGCCAGCCTGCGCCGACGCCCATTACTACTGGGTGCTACCGGGTGCTAGCTGCTACTGCTGGCCGCCGGTCAGCTTCTCGCGCAGCGCCTGCAGCGCCTCGTCGGAGGCCAGCGAACCGCTGGCGCCGCCGCCGGTGCCCTCGTCGCTGCTGCTCGACTCCGCAGCCGGCTCCGAGGTGCTGTCGCCGCCACTGGAGTACGACGTCGCCTCGCCGGCCTCGACCTCGGCCTTCGCCGCGTCGGCCTGCTGCTTGACGTGCGCCTCCCAGCGGGTGTGCGCCTTGGCGTACTGCTCCTCCCAGACGGCGCGCTGGTCGTCGTACCCCTCGAGCCACTCCCCGGTCTCGGGGTCGAACCCGTCGGGGTAGATGTAGTTGCCCTGCTCGTCGTAGGACGCGGTCATGCCGTACAGCGTCGGGTCGAAGTCCTCGGCCTCGGACGCGGTGGCGGTCTCGTTCGCCTGCTTCAGCGAGAGCGAGATCCGGCGACGCTCGAGGTCGATGTCGATGATCTTGACCATGACGTCGTCGTTGACCTGGACGACCTGCTCGGGGATCTCCACGTGACGCTCGGCCAGCTCGGAGATGTGCACCAGGCCCTCGATGCCCTCCTCGACCCGCACGAACGAGCCGAAGGGAACCAGCTTGGTGACCTTGCCCGGCACGATCTGGCCGATCTGGTGGGTCCGGGCGAAGTGCTGCCACGGGTCCTCCTGCGTCGCCTTGAGCGAGAGGGAGACGCGCTCGCGGTCCATGTCGACGTCGAGCACCTCGACGGTGACCTCGTCACCGACGGTGACCACCTCGGACGGGTGGTCGATGTGCTTCCACGACAGCTCGGAGACGTGCACCAGGCCGTCGACGCCGCCGAGGTCCACGAAGGCACCGAAGTTGACGATCGAGGAGACGACGCCCTTGCGGATCTGACCCTTCTGGAGCTGGGTCAGGAAGCCCTGACGCACCTCGGACTGGGTCTGCTCGAGCCACGCACGACGCGAGAGCACGACGTTGTTGCGGTTCTTGTCGAGCTCGATGATCTTGGCCTCGAGCTCCTGGCCGACGTACGGCTGGAGGTCGCGGACACGACGCATCTCCACGAGGGAGGCGGGCAGGAAGCCGCGCAGGCCGATGTCCAGGATGAGTCCACCCTTGACGACCTCGATGACGGTGCCGGTGACGACGCCGTCCTCTTCCTTGACCTGCTCGATGGTGCCCCAGGCGCGCTCGTACTGGGCGCGCTTCTTGGACAGGATCAGGCGGCCTTCCTTGTCCTCCTTCTGGAGAACCAGGGCCTCGACCTTGTCACCGACCGCGACCACCTCGGAGGGGTCGACGTCGTGCTTGATGGAGAGCTCGCGCGAGGGGATGACGCCCTCGGTCTTGTAGCCGATGTCGAGCAGGACCTCGTCGCGGTCCACCTTGACGATGGTTCCTTCGACGATGTCGCCGTCGTTGAAGTACTTGATGGTCGCGTCGATGGCGGCGAGGAAGTCCTCTTCGGACCCGATGTCGTTGACAGCGACCTGCGGTGCGTCCGAGAGAGTGGGGGTGATCGTCATAGAAAGATGTGAACCTTTGCGGATGGATGGTGTCGTGCGGACGCGCGAGAAGCCCGTTGTCACTACCGTGGAGCTGGGTGCCGACGATCCGGAGGGATCGTCGAGGCGATAGCGAGCGAGAACCTGCTACGTCTGAGACTCTGGCAGACCTCTGCGCATCCCACAGGATACGCGGGGGCGCTCGCCCACGTCCAACCCGGCCCTCACGCGGTCGCGGACGGTACGGCGTGCAGGTCGCCGCTCACCGCGATCGCCGTCAGCAGCACGTGCGCTTGCTCGGTGACCGGGTTCTCGCCCCGGCGGGCCGCCAGCTCGACCAGGGCGCGCAGGTCGGCGGCCCGCGCCCGGGTGAGCAGGTCGTCCCCGGCGTCGGGCACCGTGTCGCGGTGGACCGTCAGGACCGCGTCGACGAACGCCGGGTCGCGGTCGAACCGCAGGAGGTTGCCCAGGTCGGTCACCGGCAGCCCGGCGTGCGCGAACTCCCAGTCCAGCAGGCCGGTGACCCGGAGCGTCTCGGGGTCGACCAGCAGGTTCTTGGGGTTGAGGTCGCTGTGCACCAGACAGGTGCGCGACTCCGCGTCCAGCACGACCTGCGCGGTGTCGGCGACCCGCAGCAGGCCGTCGTAGGCGTCGTCGGGCCAGTCGGCCAGCGCCGTACCGGGCCGGCGGGACGCCACCAGGTCCACCAGGTCGAGGTCGTGCTCGGGCGGCATCGGCGCGATCGTCAGGTCCCCGTCGGCGAACAGCCCCGGTCGCGGCAGCGGCATCTGCGCCAGCCGGGCGACCAGGGCCCCCAGCTCCCGACCCAGCCGGCGACTGCGCCGGGGCGTCGAGCGTGGGCAGCAGCAGGTCGAGCCGGACGCCGGGCAGGAACGACGTCACCAGGAGCGGGGGCGACCCGGTGGCCGGGTCCGCACGCCGCACCTCCAGCACGTCCGGCACCGGGACCAGCCCGCGCACGAGCGCGAGCACGGCGGCGTCGATCTCCGCAGCCGCCGGGCCCCGCCAGGCGCTGCGCTCGCCGTAGACCCGCACGACGGACCGCTCCCCCGCTGCGTCGGCGAGGAACGTCTCACCGCTGTGGCCGCCGGCGAGCGGGACCAGACCGAACTGCTGCACCCGCGCAGTGTGCCAGCGACCGGCAGCGACCGGTGGCCACCGGCTCGCCCCCTCGGCAGGCGTGGAACTCCCCCGTGACGCGCCGACGCCGTGCCCTATCGTCGGCGCATGGCTCTCCTCGACCTGGTCACACTGCCGGTCCGCCTCGCGGTCGCCGCGACGGAGACCACCCTGGCCCTCGGTGAGCTGGTCCGCGACGACGGGCCGGTGCGGCGCCCCGACGGGTACGCCGACCGGCTGATGCTGCTGATCGGTCCCGACGGTCTCGTCGAGCGCCTGGCCCGCGCGCTCGCCGACCCCGAGGGACCCCTGCGTCTGGTCGCCACCCTCACCGCCGCCCTGGACTCGCGCCGTCCGCTGGGCCGCGCCCTGCAGCAGGGCGGCGCCGTCGACCGCGTCCTGGCCCCGGACGGCGCCGTCGACCGGCTGCTCGCGGACGGCGGCGCGCTCGACCGGCTGGCGGCGGAGGGCGGCCCCCTCGACCGGCTGCTCGAGGCCGAGGGCGCCCTGGACCGGGTGACCCGTCCGGGCGGGGTCCTCGACCGGATCCTCGAGGAAGGCGGCCTGCTCGACCGGCTGCTCACCGAGGACGGCTTCGTGGACAAGCTCGTCGCCGAGGGCGGCACGCTCGACCAGCTCGTCGCACTCGGCGTGACCCTCGAGCGCATCCAGCCGCGGGTGGTCGAGCTGATCGCCCTGATCCCGTCGCTGCACGAGTCGGTGGACACCCTGAACCGCTCGGTCGGCCCGCTGAGCGAGCTGGCGAACCGGATCCCCGGCGGGCGCCGCCGACCGGCGCTGGAGGCCTAGTCGTGCAGCCCGCTCGCCGGCACGTCGACGAGACCCACTCACGCCGGGCCAACCGGCGCGACTGGGACGCCTACGCGGACGAGTACCAGCAGACCCACGGCAGCTTCCTCGGCGACGTCGGCTTCGTGTGGAGCCCCGAAGGGGTGCGCGAGGAGGACCTCGGGATGCTCGGCGACGTGGCCGGCCGGCGGGTCCTCGAGGTGGGCTGCGGGGCCGCGCAGTGTGCCCGCTGGCTGGTCACCCAGGGGGCGAGCGCCGTCGGCCTGGACGTGTCGATGCGTCAGCTGCAGCACGCCCGGCGCATCGACGACGAGACCGGCGTACGCGTGCCGGTCGTGGAGGGCACCGCCACCCAGCTGCCGTTCGCCGACGGGTCCTTCGACGTCGTCTTCTCCTCCTTCGGCGCGATGCAGTTCGTCGCCGACATCGCCGACGCCGTCCAGGAAGCTGCGCGGGTGCTCTCGCCCGGAGGCCGGTTCGCGCTGTCCATCACGCACCCGATCCGCTGGACGATGCCCGACGACCCGACGCGCGAGGGGCTCGTGGTCACGACGCCCTACTGGGACCGGACCCCCTACGTCGAGGCCGACGACGACGGCGTCGTCACCTACGTCGAGCACCACCGCACCTTGGGCGACTGGGTCGCGCTGCTCACCGCGAGCGGCTTCCGGCTCGACCGGCTCGTGGAGCCCGAGTGGCCGCCCGGCCACGACCGGATCTGGGGCGGCTGGGGCCCCGAGCGCGGCAGCCTGATCCCGGGCACCGCGATCCTCGGCGCCACCCTGTCCTCGCTCTGATTACCAGGGGATGCAGCGAATCTTTCGCTGCCCATGGAGAACTCCCCATGGGCAGCGACAGTTCTCCATGGGAAGTCCGGTACGACGTCCGCCGGCCGGACCGTACGGCGCCGCAGCACGCCGCAGGGGCGCCGATCACTCGACGCCCCTGCGGGATGGTGCTGGTGTGCGGCCCGGTCAGAACAGCCGGCGACGCAGCGCGAACACGCCGCCACCGGCGCCGAGCAGGGCGAGCCCGCCGAGGCCACGGGCCCAGTTGCGACCGCTCTCGCCGTCGTCACCGGAGATGACGTAGCTGTAGGCCGTCAGGCCGAGCGCGTCGTCCGGTGCGCCGTACGCCATCTTCTCGGCGTCCGCACGGTCGGCGCCGGCCTTCATGACCGCCACCATCTCGCCGTAGCTGAGGGTCGTGGCCTCGCCCGCCTCGATGAGCTTCTTGGTGCCCTCGTCGGACAGCCGCTGCGCGCCGTCACGCAGCTTCGGCGCACCGTCCGCCGCCGTGCCGAGACCCTCGGCCAGCAGACCGGAGCCGTTGGCTGCCTCCTGCAGGCCGTCGGAGAGCGTCTGCGCGCCGTCGGCGAGCAGACCCGAGCCGTCGAACGCCTTCGCCACACCGTCCGCCAGCTTCTGCGCGCCGGCGTTCAGCTCTCCGCTCCCGGCGGAGAGCTTGCCAGCCCCATCGCTGATCTGCCCGAGGCCGTCGGCGAGCTCACCGGTCTTGCTGGAGAGCAGTCCCGCACCTGCGGACAGCTTCCCAGCACCTGCGGAGAGGTCACCGGTGCCTCCGGCGAGCTGGGCTCCGCCACCCGCCAGCGCCTCCGCGCCACAGATGAGGGTCTTGCTGTCGGGCTGGCAGCCGCCGCCAGGTGCCGAGATGCCGGCCAGCAGGCTGGTGCGAATCGAGGAGGTGATGCCGGTAACGAGCGTCGGCATGCTGGCCTTGAAGAAGGCCACCGCCTGCTGGACGCCACAGTCGTCCGCAGCGGTCGAGGTGGCCTTGGCCGCCGCACAGTTCTGCGAAGCTCCCGGGTTGTAGAGACCACCCTTGATTCCCTTGAGCCCCGGCACGAACTTGTCGTCGATGGCCGACTTCATGCCGGTCAGCCCGGTGGACAGGTCCTCGAGACCCGTCGCCCCGTCCTGGAGCTGAGCGGCCATCGACGTGAGCACCGCGATGTTGTAGGGGTTGGTCTCCGCCGCGAGCGGCGGGCGCACCTTGTTGGGCGGGAAACAAGCGCCCTGGGCGGGCGCGCCCCCGGTCAGGTCTTCCAGGATCAACGAGGCACACGTGAGGCTCTGCTGCTTCGCCGGCAGTCCTTCGAGAATCGCGCCCAGGCCCGGGCTCACCTGCGTCTCCAGCCCGCCGCGGATCGCGTTCAGGCCACCACAGAGGTTGGTGGGTGCGACGTTCTTGGGGTCGGCGCAGTCGCCGATGCCGTCGACGACGCTCTGCATCCCACCAAGCAAAGCCTGATACTGCGGGTCGGTCTTGAGCTTGTCCGCCACGGTGTCCGGGAGCACCTTCACAGAGCTCTCAAGCAGTCGCAGACCGTCAAGCAGGTCGCCCTGCCCACCTGACAGCTGCTTCATGAAGCCGTCGATCGTGGTCGCGCCCTTCGCCAGGTCGTTGGCACCCGTCGAGAGGTCCTGGGTGCCGACGTACAACCGGCCGGAGCCGTCGGCGGCCTTGTTCGCGCCGGCCGCGAGCTTGGTCGCTCCGTCGGCCAGCTGCCCGGTGCCGGCGTAGAGGCGTGCGCTGCCGTCGTTGATCTGACCCAGGCCGTCGTTGAGGTCCCCCGCACCGGCAGCAAGCTTCTGAGCGCCGGGGGCGGCCTTGCCGGACAGGCCGGCGTTCAGCTCGTTGGCGCCGTCACGCAGCTTGATCAGCCCGGCGAGCAGGTCGCCGGCGCCGTCGCGCAGCTTGAGCAGGTTGGCGTCGATCTCGATCGCGCCGTCGGTCAGCTTGGCGCCGGTGTCGGCGCCGCCCTGGTAGCTGGCGTTCGCGGACTTGAAGGTCGGCACGTCCAGCGGGTTGACGGGGAGCGCCGAGATGTCCGCCCGCGGGATGACACCGTCGACGACGTCGGCGGTGTAGCCGAAGACCGCGGTGGTCGAGCCGATCGGGGGGAAGAGCGTCATCGTGAAGGAGAGCTTGGTGCCGCCCTTGCCGTCACCGGCCCGGTTGGCCTGGTCGGACTCCACGTTGGTGAAGTTGGAGGGGGTGACGGTGGTCAGCGAGCCCACGATCGGGATCGCAACCTCGGCGGTCTTGGTGACCATGCCGCCCTTGCCGTCGGGGATGGTGACCTCCTGGGCCTCCCCGGTGATGTTCTCGACCGTGTAGACCACCTCGAGCTTGCCGTCGCCGCCGACGACGTCGCCCGGCTTCACGGACGCGCCGTCGAGCTTGTAGGCGACCTTGACGTCGAGCGGCAGCTTGCCGTCGTAGGCGCTGACCGAGCGCACCTTCTTCGTGCCGTCGACGGTGGTCTTGACGAGCTGCTCGCCGTCCTTGACGTCGAAGCCGCCGAAGCCGTTGAGGTTGCGCAGACCGTCCGTGGAGACAGGGTTGCGTACGTCGACGGTGCCGTTGCCGAACATCGACAGCTGCTCGTAGACGCGGGCCTCCTCCACGGCGCCGGTCGACGAGGTGTAGATCTGCACCGTCTCGGTGTTGACCACCTCGATGTCGCCGGAGGCCGCGAGGGCGGGGCTCGCGGTAGCGCCCACCGCGACGGTCGCCAGGGCGGTGAGGGTGAGGCCGCTGAGGGCGCGGTGGAGGCGGGGGGTCACTTGGTCTTCTCCATCATGAAGTCGTCGAGCTGGGAGTCGTCGTGCGCGGTGTGGTCGTCGTCGTCGGGGTCCGTCTCGTCGTAGGCCTCGTCGGCGACTCCCGACTCGCGCGCTGGGACGACGAGGGCGGCCGCGAGGAAGCCGATCGCGACGGTGAACAGCAGCGTGGTGGCCGTGCTCAACGAGGTCGAGGCGACCTCGGAGACGGCGGCGTTGAAGGTGAACTCGTAGGCGCCGGCGAGTGCCGCCGCGCCGAGCAGGGTGCTCCACAGGGGCAGCCGCCCGACCGAGGCTGCGGTGACGCCGACGCACAGCAGCACCACGAGACCGACGGCCACGGCGCGGCCACCGTCGCTGTCAGGCAGCAGCGCCGCGCGGATGAAGTAGCCGACCCAGGCCACGACGAAGCCGGCGGCGAAGCCGCCCAGGCGGACGAGCGGCGAGCGGTCGGGCACCAGGGCCACGACGGCACCGAGGGCGGCGCCCAGCAGGACGACGCTCTCGAGCTCGAGGTCGAGCGCCGAACTGACCAGGACAACCACGACGGCTGCGACGGCCAGCACCACGCCCGCAAGAAGAGTTCTGCGCATGGGGCTGTGTTCCCTCCACATGAAAGCGCCGAGGTGCGGATGCACCCGGCGAACAGCCCCTCCCAGGGCCAAGTCCTCGGCAACATACGCTACTTTCGGGTAACACAAAGAATTCCGGGCAGCCAGGAGCGCTGCCCAAACTGTGTCGTCCGTCACCCCGGTGATCCGCAGCATTTCCTGTGCTGCGGGTCAAGGCCCCAGTCGGGCTGGTTCCGAGTGACGGTGCGCACACGGGGGCCGCAGGGGCCGGGACGGTCCGGCTTGGACCCCGGCACGGCCTAGGCTTGTGCCGATGACCGAGACGACGACCCGGCTGCGGGCCCTGCTGCGCGGCAGTGCGGTGATCGCGATCGCCATGGGCGTCATGAACGTCACCACCTACGGCTTCACGATCCTGGCTGCCCGGGTCCTCGGCCCCGCCGAGTACGGCGCTCTCGCCGCCGTCATGGGGCTGCTCCTCGTCGTCAACGTGCTCTCCCTCGGACTGCAGGCCACCGGCGCCCGCCGTGTCAGCGCTGCCCCCGACGGACCTGCCGCGGCTGCGCCGCGAGGTGCTCACGACCAGCTACGTCGCGGCGCTCGCCCTGGGCCTGCTGGTGCTGGTCGCGACGCCGGTGGTGGTGGCCACCTTGAACCTCGGCTCCCCGCTTCCGGCGGTGCTGATCGCGGCCACCGCCGTACCCCTGACCGTGATGGGGGGGCAGGCAGGGATCCTGCAGGGTGAGCGCCGATGGGGTCCGCTGGCCGGCATCTACCTCGCGGTCGGCGTCGGCCGGCTCGGCTTCGGCGCGGTCGCCCTCGTCGTCGAGCCCGACACGACCGGCGCCATGATCGGCGTCGCGGTCGGCGCCGTCCTCCCGGTCGTGGTGGGCTGGTGGGCGCTGCGCCACTCCCCGCACGGACGGGCCCCTCGCGCCGGCTCACGCCGTCAGGCTCTGGTCGCCCGGTGGGCACGCGGCGGCGTGCTGCGCGAGACCGGGCACAACTCGCACGCGCTGCTGGCCTTCTTCGCGCTGTCGAACACCGACGTCCTGATCGCCCGGTCGACGCTCAGCGAGCACCAGGCAGGTCTGTACGCCGGCGGCCTGATCCTTACCAAGGCGGTCCTGTTCCTACCGCAGTTCGTGGTGGTGATCGCCTTCCCGTCCATGGCCAAGCGGGGTGCCGGCCGCAGGATGCACCTGGCGAGCCTCGGCGTGGTCGCTGCGATCGGCGGCGCGACGGTGGTCGGCACGGCGGCGCTCTCCGCGCTGGCCGTGGTGTTCGTCGGTGGGCCGGAGTACGCCGAGCTGCAGGGCCGGCTCTGGACCTTCGCCGCGCTCGGGACCCTGCTCGCCCTGCTGCAGCTGCTCGTCTACTACATCGTCGCGCGGCAGCGCCAGCGCACCGTGCTCCTCGTGTGGGTCGCGATGGCCGCGCTCATCGGAACCGCGCCGCTCGTCAGCTCGCTGTCGTTCCTGCTCGGCGTCGTGGTCGCCGTGGACGCCGCCCTCTTCCTGGTGCTGCTGGCCCGCAGCCTGGCTCCGTCGTACCACCGGGACGCACCCACCCCCGCGACGATGTCGCACGACCCGGCGCCGTCGCAGGGGACGGTCACCTGACCGGCGTCAGTGAGCGGCAGCGTGCCAGCTCGCGCCGGTGCCGACGGAGACGTCGAGCGGCACCGTCAGCTCGGCGGCCGCGGCCATCTGCTCCCTGACCAGGGACTCGAGCAGCTCGGCCTCTCCGGCCGCCACCTCGAACACCAGCTCGTCGTGCACCTGCAGCAGCATCCGCGAGGCCAGGGGCGAGGCCGTCAGGGCGGCGTCGACGTTGAGCATGGCCACCTTGATGATGTCGGCGGCCGACCCCTGGATCGGCGCGTTGAGCGCCATCCGCTCGGCCATCTCGCGACGCTGCCGGTTGTCGCTGGTCAGGTCGGGGAGGTAGCGGCGCCGACCCATGATCGTCTCGGTGTAGCCGGTGCGTCGGGCCTCGTCCACGACCCCGCCGAGGTAGTCGCGCACGCCGCCGAACGTCTCGAAGTACTCGTCCATCAGCCCGCGCGCCTCCCCGGTGTCGATGCCGAGCTGGGCGGAGAGACCGAAGGCCGACAGGCCGTAGGCCAGGCCGTAGTTCATCGCCTTGATCTTGGCCCGCATCTCGCTTGTCACGTCGCCGGGATCCACCGCGAACACCCGCGCCGCCGTCACGGAGTGGAAGTCGCGACCGGAGCGGAACGCCTCGATCAGCAGGGCGTCCTCGGAGAGGTGCGCCATGATCCGCATCTCGATCTGGCTGTAGTCCGCGGTCATCAGCCGGTCGTACCCCGGACCCACGACGAACGTCTCCCGGATGCGGCGGCCCTCCTCGGTGCGCACCGGGATGTTCTGCAGGTTGGGGTCGGTCGAGGACAGGCGACCCGTCGCGGCGATCAGCTGGTTGAACGTCGTGTGGATGCGGCCGTCCGAGGCGACCGTCTTCAGCAGCCCCTCGACGGTCTGCCTCAGCCGTGAGACGTCGCGGTGGCGCAGCAGCGCCTCCAGGAACGGGTGCGGAGCCTTCGCGTTGAGCGACGTCAGTGCGTCGGCGTCGGTGGTGTAGCCGGTCTTGGTGCGTTTGGTCTTGGGCATTGCGAGCTCGTCGAACAGCACCACCTGGAGCTGCTTGGGCGAGCCCAGGTTGATCTCCTTGCCGATCGCGGCGTACGCCGCCTCGGCGGCCTGCTTGACCTCACCGGCGAAGTGCGACTCCAAGGCGTCGAGGTGGTCCACGTCGACCGCGATCCCGACGCGCTCCATCTGCTCGAGCACGAGCACCAGGGGGAGCTCGACGTCGGTGAGCAGCCGGGTGCCGCCCCGCTCCTCCAGCTCGGCGTCGAGGGCCTCCGCCAGGTCGAGCACCGCACGCGCCTGCAGCATCGCGGCGTCGCCGGCACCGTCCACCCCCACGTCGTCGAAGGACAGCTGGCCCTGGTCGCCCGGGTCCTCGGCCTTGAGCTCGCGCTTGAGGTAGCGCAACGTCAGGTCGGCGAGGTCGTAGGAGCGCTGGTCGGGGCGGGCGAGGTACGCCGAGAGGGCGGTGTCCCGCTCGAGGCCGCGCAGCGTCCAGCCGTGCGCGGCCAGCGCCAGCATCGGCCCCTTCGCGTCGTGCAGCACCTTGCGTCGGGAGGCGTCGCCCAGCCAGTCGGCCAGCACCTGGTCGTCCTCGGGCGTGATCTGCTCGACGTCGAGCCACGCGGCCGCGTCGTCGCCGGTCGCGAGGGCGATCGCCAGCACACTGCCGCTGCCGCCGCGCCAGGTGCCCTGGACCTGCACCCCGACCCGGCCGGGACCGTCGGCGTGCTCGGCCAACCAGCCCGCCAGCCGACCGGCCTCGAGCCGGGTGCTGTGCAGCTCGAAGCCGGAGTCGTCGATGTCCTCCTCGGACTCCAAGGTGTCGAACAACCGCTCGCGCAGCACCCGGAACTCCAGGCTGTCGAAGAGCTGGTGCACCTCGTGCCGGTCCCACGGCTGCACCGCGAGGTCGGTGGGCGTGGCGGTCAGGGCCAGGTCGCACACCAGAGCGTTGAGCCGGCGGTTGCGGATCACGTCGCCGAGGTGCTCGCGGAAGGAGTCCCCGGCCTTGCCCTTGATCTGGTCGGCGTTGTTGATGACGTTGTCCAGACCGTCGTACTGGTTGATCCACTTCGCCGCCGTCTTGGGGCCGACCCCCGGCACCCCGGGCAGGTTGTCGGAGGTCTCCCCCACCAGGGCGGCGAGCTCGGGGTAGCGCGCCGGCGGGACGCCGTACTTGTCGAGGACGGCCTGGGGGGTCATCCGCGCCATCTCCGAGACGCCGCGGCTGGGGTAGAGGATCGTGCAGGTCGGCGAGACGAGCTGGAAGGAGTCGCGGTCGCCGGTGCAGATCAGCACCTCGAAGCCCTGGTCGACGGCCTGCGTGGCCAGCGTCCCGATCACGTCGTCGGCCTCGAAGCCGTCCTTCTCGATCGTGACCACCCGCAGGGCTGCCAGCACCTCCTTGACCAGGGAGACCTGGCCGGAGAACTCGTCCGGCGACTTGGACCGGTTGGCCTTGTAGTCGACGTACTCCTCGGTGCGGAAGGTCTGCCGCGACACGTCGAACGCGACCCCCACGTGTGTCGGCTGCTCGTCGCGCAGCACGTTGATGAGCATCGAGGTGAAGCCGTAGACCGCGTTGGTGTGCTGGCCCGTCGTCGTCGAGAAGTTCTCGACCGGCAGCGCGAAGAAGGCGCGATAGGCCAGCGAGTGGCCGTCGAGCAGCAGCAGACGCGGACGGTCGGCGGAGGATTCAGGCACGCCGCCACCCTAGTCGGGGCCACCCCCGGTCAGGACCGCCCACCTGCGCCCTCAGGAGGGGCGGGTCTGCTCCGCGCGGCGCATGGAGCGCCGGTGCGCCAGGACCTGGCCCACGCTGCGGTGGCTGCGACGGTCGACCTTCGCCACCGCGGGGGTCTCGACCGGCAGCTTGCCGCGCAGCGCGGCGGTGGTGGCACCGCGCATCATCGCGATCTGACCCAGGCCGAAGCGCGCCATGAACCGGTTGGCGTCGCGCGACGAGACCGACGCGGCGGTGATGACGTGCGAGGTGTCCTTCTCCTCGGCCCACCCGACGGTCGCCTCCATGAGCGCGTGCCCGACCCCGTGGCGACGGAACCGCTCGACGACGTTGAGATGCATCATGTAGACGGCGGTGTCGCTGAACAACGGCGACAGGGGCGCACGCACGAGGTGCACCGCGCCGGCGACCGACCCGTCGACCCGGGCGACGAGCACCCGCTGGTCGGGGTCCGCGCTGATCCGAGCGAGAGACGCGCAGGCATCCTGCAGGAGCACCGAGGTGTCCTCGCGACCGGGCAGCGGCGCCCACACCTCGAGGAGCTCGGTGGCGTCCTCGAGCGAGGCGTCCGTGACCTGCACCGGGCTGCGGAACATCCGGGGGACCCCTCTTCCCGACCGGTTGCCCGGCGACGACGCGTGGCACGGGACCTCCGTGCAGAGCGGCCGGCGTGCCCCCGAATGTCACGAACCGAGCCGAGATGAGAGATTACGCCTTGATGCGCCTCGGGGGATAGTCGGGGTTTCAACCAGTGCCGATCCAGGACAGGAGCGCGCGTGTTTCCCGGAATCGGCACGGTCGTCAACGTCGCCGCCGTCCTGCTCGGCGCAGTCGTCGGCGTCCTGGTGGGGCACCGCCTGTCCCAGCGCACGCGCGACGTCGTCACCGACGGCCTCGGCCTGGTGACGCTGCTGATCGCCGCCGGCGCGGCCGCCAGCGTCACCGACCCGGACTGGACCAGCGTGGTCGGCGACAGTGCACCGCTCCTGATCGTGCTCGGCTCGGTCGTGGGCGGCGGCATCGTCGGCTCGCTGCTGCGAGTCGAGGATCGGCTCGAGGGCTTCGGCGGCTGGCTGCAACGGCGCCTCGGCGGGACCGGTACGGCGGACCGGCAGCGCTTCATCGAGGGCTTCGTCTCGAGCTCGCTGCTGTTCTGCACCGGCCCGCTCACCGTGCTCGGCTCGCTCAACGACGGGCTCGGCAACGGCGCCGACCAGCTGTTCCTGAAGTCCGCGTTGGACGGCTTCGCCGCGATCGCCTTCGCGGCGTCGTTCGGGTGGGGCGTCGCGGCCAGCGTGATCTCCCTCGTCGTCATCCAGGGCAGCCTGACCGCGCTGGGTGCCGCCCTCGGCGACGTGCTCCCGGCCGCGCAGGTCGCCTCGCTCAGCGCCACCGGCGGACTGCTGCTGGTCGGCGTGGCCCTCCGGCTGCTGCGGCTCAAGCAGCTGCCGGTCGGGGATCTCCTGCCGGCGCTGCTGCTCGCTCCCCTGCTCACCACGGTCGTCGTCGCCGTGCGCTGAGTCGCGTCCCGACGCACTCGTTGTCGTTTTGTTGCCGCAAACCTCACTGATGCGGCGACGATGGTCCTAGGGTGACTCGTTGGCGGGGGGTGGGCGAGCGCCTGCGTTGACAGACGCGAAGCAGGTGCTCGCTACACTCCCGCCTCACCACTTGCCGGACTGAGGCGACAGGAGTCCCATGCACGCCCGCCCGAAGAGAAACGCAGCACGGTCCCGGCTCACCGCCGCCCTGCTCGCCGTCCTCGCGGTCGCAGCCCTGATGGTCACCATCGGGGCCTCCGCCGCGACGGCGTCCGCCAGCGCCACCTGCGCGAAGCCGCCACCCCGCGACGACGACTCCATCCACATCCAGGGATGTCTGCGCGACACGCGGGAGACCCCGCCCAAGGCGGTCCCCGACGTGATGGTGTCCGTCGAGGACGACCAGGGCGAGACGGTCGGCGAGGGCACCAGCAACGAGGCCGGCGTCTTCGACATCGCGCTGCCAGGCGCGTCGATCGACAACCTCGGCGAGACCTTCACCGTGAAGATCGACCAGGACTCGCTGCCCGACGGCGCCGACCTGCGCAACCCGAAGCAGGTCTCGCTCAAGGTGGCGATCAAGCTCGACTCCGACGTCTTCGTGACCTTCCCGATCGGCGACGCGACCGGGGGTGGGACCGGCAAGGCCACCCAGGCCCTCCAGCTCGCGGTGGGCGGCCTGGTCTTCGCGCTGCTGCTCGCGATGGCCTCGCTCGGGCTGTCGATGATCTTCGGCACGACGGGCCTGACCAACTTCGCGCACGGCGAGCTGATCACCTTCGGGGCCCTGATCGCCTACGGCGTCGACCGACTGCCCGGTGACATCCGGATCTTCGGCGCGAACGTCACGGTCTTCACGGCCGTGATCATCGCGACCCTCGTCTCCGGCGCCTTCGGCTGGTTCAACGACCGAGCGCTGTGGCGCCCGCTGCGACGCCGCGGCACCGGGCTGATCGCCATGATGGTCGTCAGCATCGGACTCTCGATCCTGCTGCGCAACGTCTACCAGTACTTCTCGGGTGCCGGCACGCACCAGTACTCCCAGTACTCCAGCCCCAAGCCCTACTCCTTCGGCCCGCTGCTGGTGACGCCCAAGGAGATCGGCATCGTCATCTTCGCCACGATCGTGATCGTGGTGGTCACCATCGCCCTGCAGCGCACCCGAATCGGCAAGGCGACCCGGGCGGTCTCCGACAACACCGCTCTCTCGGCCTCGTCCGGCATCAACGTGGACCGAGTCATCTCGGTCGTGTGGATCGTCGGGGCCGGGCTCGCCGGTCTCTCGGGCGTGCTGCTCGGGATGACACAGGGATTCGACTACCAGCTGGGCTTCAAGCTCCTGCTGCTCGTCTTCGCGGCCACCGTGCTCGGCGGCCTCGGTACGGCCTGGGGGGCGATCGTCGGCGCCCTGGTGATCGGCATGTTCGTCGAGGTGTCCACCCTCTTCATCCCGGCCGAGCTCAAGTTCGTCGGCGCGCTCGTCGTGCTCATCGTCGTCCTGCTGATCCGGCCCCAAGGCCTGCTCGGCAAGTCCCAGCGGGTCGGTTAGGAGACAGACTGATGGACTGGCATTCGATCTTCAGCCAGGCGCTGCAGCAGGGACTCGGTCCCGTCGCTGCGGTCTACTGCCTGGCGGCCATCGGCCTCAACGTGCACTTCGGCTACACCGGACTGCTCAACTTCGGCCAGGCGGGCTTCATGGCCATCGGCGGCTACGCGATGTCGTCGTTCGTGGCGACCTGGGGGCTGTCGTTCTGGCTCGGCTGCCTCGTGGGCCTCGCGCTCTCCGGCGTCCTGGCGCTGCTGCTTGGCGTCCCCACGCTTCGGCTGCGCGCCGACTACCTGGCGATCGTCACGATCGCCGCGGCCGAGATCATCCGGCAGACGATCGGCTCCGTCACGCTGCTGAAGTACTTCGGCGGCCAGGACGGTCTGCAGGGCTTCAACCGCAGCTTCGCCGACCTCAACCCGTTCAGCAGCCGGATCGGCATCCCCGGCGTGGTGTCGTGGCGGCCCTACGACTTCTGGACGCTGCTGGTCTGCTGGAGCCTCGCCGCACTGTGCTGCCTCATCGTGTGGGCATTGATGCGCAGCCCTTGGGGTCGGGTGCTGAAGGGCATCCGCGAGGACGAGGACGCCGTGCGGAGCCTCGGCAAGAACGTCTACGCCTACAAGATGCAGTCGCTGATGATCGGTGGGCTCATCGGTGGCCTGGCCGGCATCATGTCCGCCCTGCAGCACTCCGCGATCAACCCGTCGTTCTTCGCCACCGACACCACGTTCTTCGCCTACACGGTGCTCCTGGTCGGTGGCGCCGCACGGGTGCTCGGACCGGTTGCCGGAACCATCATCTTCTGGTTCCTGCTCAGCTTCCTCGACCTGTTCTTCGGCGCCGCCACCGGCGGCGCCGACCCATTGATTCCCGCGTCGATCATGAACAGCAACCAGGCCAGCCTGATGCGGTTCGTCCTCATGGGACTGTCCTTGATGCTGCTGATGGTCTACCGGCCACAGGGCATCTTCGGAGACCGAAGGGAGCTGGCCATCGATGGCCGCTGAGAGCCACACCGCAGACGAAGAGGCCGAGATCGCCCGCACCGGCGGTCCTGCGACCGAGGTGAAGAACCAGACCGGCGTCGACGTCTCGGCCGCCCGGGCCGCCCTGCGCGACGTGGAGCACGAGCCCGGCGCCAAGAAGCCGGACCCGATCGTGGTCGCGACCGGCATCCGCCGCACGTTCGGCGGCCTCACCGCCGTCGACGTCGCCCACGTGGAGATCCAGCGGGGTGTGATCACGGCGCTGATCGGACCCAACGGCGCCGGCAAGACCACCTTCTTCAACCTGCTCACCGGGTTCGACCGCCCGGACGAGGGCGACTGGTCCTTCAACGCCAAGAGCCTCAAGGGGATCCCGGCCTACCGGGTCGCCCGCCGCGGCATGGTGCGGACCTTCCAGCTGACCAAGGTGCTCTCGAGGCTCACGGTCCTGGAGAACATGCGGGTGGGGGCGACCGGCCAGCAGGGCGAGTCGCTGCTGCGCGCGATGTTCGCGCCGTTCTGGCGTGCCCAGGAGACCGCCAACACCGAGCGGGCCGACCGGCTGCTGGAGCGCTTCTTGCTGATCAAGAAGCGCGAGGACTTCGCCGGCTCCCTCTCGGGCGGCCAGCGCAAGCTGCTGGAGATGGCGCGTGCGCTGATGGCCGATCCCGAGCTGGTGATGCTCGACGAGCCGATGGCCGGCGTCAATCCGGCGCTCAAGCAGTCGCTGCTGGGTCACGTGAAGTCGCTGCGCGACGAGGGCCGGTCGGTGCTGTTCGTCGAGCACGACATGGACATGGTCCGTGACATCTCCGACTGGGTGATCGTGATGGCCCAGGGGCAGGTGATCGCCGAGGGGCCTCCGGACTCCGTGATGGGCGACCAGCGCGTGATCGACGCCTACCTCGGCTCCCACCACGACCAGGACCTCACCGAGATGGAGGACCAGATCGCTGCCGAGGTGGCCGCGGAGATCGGGAGCGAGCACCACACGTCGTCCACCGCAGCGTCCTCCGGCCATTCGACCGAGTCCGTCCCCACGACCGAGGGCGGCAGCACCGAGGGAGAGCACCGTGTCTGAACCCACCCCGGCGGGCGCCGCGGCGCCCCAGACCGACCCCCAGGTGCGCGAGGCGCACCTCAAGGCGGCCGAGGGCGCGGTGCTGCGCGCCGACGACCTCATCGCGGGCTACCTGCCCGGGGTGAACATCCTCAACGGCGCCGACCTCTACTGCCAGGAGAACGAGCTGGTCGGCATCATCGGCCCCAACGGCGCCGGCAAGTCGACGCTGCTCAAGGCGCTGTTCGGCCTGGTGAAGATCGGGTCCGGCACCGTCAAGCTCAAGGGCGACGACATCACCAACCGTCGGGCCGACCACCTGGTCAGCCGGGGCATCGGCTTCGTCCCGCAGTCCAACAACGTGTTCCCCTCCCTCACCATCCAGGAGAACCTGGAGATGGGCGTGTTCCAGCGGCCGAAGTCCTTCCGCAAGCGCTTCGAGTTCGTCGGTGAGCTGTTCCCGGCCCTGATCGACCGCAAGGGACAACGGGCCGGCTCGCTGTCCGGTGGCGAGCGGCAGATGGTGGCGATGGGGCGGGCCCTGATGATGGAGCCGTCCGTGCTGCTGCTCGACGAGCCGTCCGCCGGCCTGTCGCCGGTGATGCAGGACGAGGTGTTCGTGCAGACCCGCAAGATCAACCGCGCCGGCGTCTCGGTCGTGATGGTCGAGCAGAACGCTCGCCGCTGCCTGCAGATCTGCGACCGGGGCTACGTCCTGGACCAGGGCCGCAACGCCTACACCGCCTCCGGCAAGGACCTGGCCAACGACCCCAAGGTCATCCAGCTCTACCTCGGCACGCTCGCCGGGAGCCACTAGCCCCTCGCAGCCACGTCACGAGGCCGTCGTACCCCCTCGGGGTGCGGCGGCCTTCGTGCTCTCCCACGCGCGCGCAGCGGGTCGCGCAAGGCGGGCAACGGCACAGGGCCCCGACCGCGAACGGTCGAGGCCCTGCGCTGTGGTGCGGGTGGTGCGGTGGATCAGATGACGCCGGTGACGAACTTGACGCTCTTGTAGGTGTTGTCGGCGGCGTACTGGAAGATGCCGATCGTCGCCTTGGTCGGGCTCCCGGTCTCGCCCAGGTCACACGGACCCGAGACACCCTGGTAGTCGATGTCCTCGCCGTCCTCGAGCAGCTTGCTGCACTCCTCGAACGTCGAGCACTCGGTGCCCTCCGCGGAGACCTCGATGATCTTCGGGGCGAAGGTCGTCGGGTCGTCGGACTTGGCAGCCACAGCGGCCAGCGCGATCAGGTTCGTCGCGTCGTACGCCTCGGGACCGTAGGTGAAGGTCGTGATCTTCGGGTCGGTCTTGAGCAGACGGGCCTTGAAGTCCGAGGTCAGCTCGGCGCCGGGAAGCGTCGCCTTGACCTTGTCCAGGGTGCCCTTCGGGAAGTCCTTCGAGTAGTCGGCGGTGTTGCCGTCCACGAAGTACATCTGCTGGTCGGCCGGGCCGACCCCCTTGGCGATCAGCTGCGGGATGATCTTCTTGGTCTCGTCGAAGGCGACCAGGATCAGGGCGTCCGGCTTGGCGGAAGCGACCTTGTTCACCTCGGCGGTGAAGTTGGTGGCGTCGGCCGAGTAGAGCTGCTTGGTGGCGACGTTGCCGCCGCCCGCCTTGATGCCCTTCTCGATCTGCCCGGCCAGCAGCTCGCCGTAGGAGTCCTGACGAGCCAGGATCGCGACGTTGTCGAACCCGTCCTCCAGCACCGTGTTGGCCATGACCGCGCCCTGCAGGACGTCGGAGGGAGCCGTGCGGAAGTAGAGGTTCTTCGGGTCGGTCTTGGCGTCGTCGAGCGCCGGCGAGGTGTTCGCCGGGGAGAACTGCACGACACCGGCGCCGGTGATCTTGTCGATGACGCTCAGCGACACCGAGGAGGACGCGGCCCCCACCACGGCGTCGGCGTTGGCGTCGAGCAGCTTGTCGGTCTGGGCACCCGCGATGTCCGGCGTGCCGTCACCGGAGTCGGCCTTGACCTGGGTGACGTCCTTGCCGAGCACCCCGCCGGCGGCGTTGATGTCGTCGATGGCAGCCTGCACACCGGCGAACTCCGGCGGGCCGAGGAACGCGAGGTCACCCGTCTGCGGCAACAGAGTGCCGACGGTCAGGGTGCCGTCACCCTTGGCGGGTGCGCTCGAGCTCTCGCTGGGCGCGGACGAGGAGTCCGAGCCGGCCGAGTCGTCGGAGTTGTTGCCGCCGCAGGCGGTGAGTACGAGCGACGCGGTCGCGAGCACTGCAGCCGTGCGCCAGGCGCGGTTTGGGCGAATCATGAAGCCTCCGTGATGAGGAGTGTGCGCGGTTCCCCCCAGGGATCCACCGCTCTGATGAGGTGAACCTAGCGGCAATTGGCCGACGGCATGGGGAGGTGCGTACAAATCGAACTACGGTCGTTGTCGTTTCGTGACCTCCCTGCAGAGGAAGGGGCGCACGGGCTGGTTCCGCAAGCGAGTGGGACTACTCGTGCTCGGTGTCGCCGGTGACCGACGGACCGTGCGTGATGACCCCGTCGGACACCTCGCGCATCGACAGCCGCAGGTCCATGGCGGTCTTCTGGATCCACCGGAAGGCGTCGGGCTCGCTGATCGAGAGCTGCTTCTGCAGGACGTTCTTGGCCCGGTCCACGGATTTGCGGGTCTCGAGCCGGTCGGAGAGATCGGCGACCTCGGCCTCGAGCAGCTGCACCTCGGCGAACCTCGACACCGCCATCTCGATCGCGGGCACGAGGTCGTGCTTGCTGAACGGCTTGACGAGGTAGGCCATGGCGCCGGCGTCCCGGGCCCGCTCCACCAGGTCGCGCTGGCTGAAGGCGGTCAGGATGACGATCGGGGCGATCCGCTGCTCGGCGATCCGCTGGGCTGCCGCGATGCCGTCCAGCTGCGGCATCTTGACGTCGAGGACGACCAGGTCGGGGCGGTGCTCCTCGGCGAGCGCGACCGCGGTCCGGCCGTCGCCGGCCTGGCCTACGACGTCGTAGCCCTCCTCGGTCAGCATCTCCGCCAGGTCGAGCCGGATCAGGGCTTCGTCCTCCGCGATCACGACGCGGCGCGCGGGAGCCCCCTGGTCTGCAGTCACGGGCCCAGGCTAGTACGGCGGCCGCTCTGCTGTACGGCATGCGGCCCGGGTCGGTCCGTGCAGGTGCCCGGCCCTCGGTTAGTGTGTGTCGCCGTCGCCCCGGTATCCCAACGGCAGAGGAAGCGGTCTCAAACACCGTCCAGTGTGGGTTCGAATCCCACCCGGGGCACCAGCGCCAGTGGCCAGGGCCGACGCCGGTCAGGACCGCCGGTCAGGACCGGCGGTAGGCCGGGGCGACCTCGTGGATGGCGTCGCCCATCCGGTGGATCCGCAGCGCGTTGGTCGACCCGGGGATGCCGGGGGGCGCGCCGGCGATGATCACGACCAGGTCGCCCTCCTGCACACGTCCCACGCGCAGCAGGTTCTCGTCGACCTGACGCACCATCTCGTCGGTGTGCTCGACCTCCTCGGCGAGAAAGGTCTCCACACCCCAGGACAGGGTCAGCTGGGAACGGACGACGGGCACGGGCGTGAAGGCCATCATCGGGACCGGGCCGCGGTAGCGCGAGATCCGACGGGCCGAGTCGCCGCTCTGGGTGAAGGCGACGAGGTACTTCGCGCCCACGCGCTCGGCCACCTCGTTGGCGGCCTTGGCGATGATGCCGCCGCGGGTGCGGGGCTGCCAGTCGATCGCGGCCATCCGGGACAGGCCGTGGTCCTCCGTGGAGGTGATGATCCGTGCCATCGTCTCGACGGTCAGGATGGGGTGCTCCCCCACGCTCGTCTCGCCCGACAGCATGACCGCGTCGGCTCCGTCGAGGACCGCGTTGGCGACGTCGGAGGCCTCCGCACGCGTGGGGCGCGGCGTGGTGATCATCGACTCCAGCATCTGGGTCGCGACGATCACCGGCTTGGCGTGCCGGCGGGCCACCTCGATGACCTGCTTCTGCAGGAACGGGACGTCCTCGAGTGGGCACTCCACGCCGAGGTCGCCGCGCGCGACCATGAAGCCGTCGAAGGCGTCGACGATCTCCTCGATGTTCTCGATCGCCTGCGGCTTCTCGATCTTGGCGATGACCGGGAGGTGCACGCCCTCCTCGTCCATGATGGCGCGCACGTCGTCGACGTCGGCGGCCGAGCGCACGAACGACAGCGCGATGAAGTCGACCGTCATGTGCAGCGCCCAGCGCAGGTCCTCCTTGTCCTTCTCGGACAGGGCGGGGACCGACACCATCACGCCGGGCAGGTTGATGCCCTTGTTGTTGCTGACCGGGCCCGGCACGACCACCGTGGTGAGCACGTCGGTGTCGTCGACCGAGAGCACCTCGAGCCGGACCTTGCCGTCGTCGATCAGGATCTGGTCGCCGGCTGCCACGTCGCCCGGCAGACCGGCGTACGTCGTGGAGCAGATCGAGCCGTCGCCCGGCACGTCACGCGTGGTGATGGTGAACTCCTGACCCGCGCGCAGCTGCTCCGGGCCGTCGGTGAACCGGCCGAGCCGGATCTTCGGCCCCTGCAGGTCGGCGAAGATGCCCACGCCGTGCCCGGTGGCGTCCGAGGCGTCCCGCACCATCCGGTAGACCGCCTCGTGGTCGGCGTAGGACCCGTGGCTGAGGTTCATCCTGGCCACGTCCATGCCGGCGTCCACCAACGCACGGATCCGCTCGGGGGTGTTCACAGCCGGCCCGAGGGTGCACACGATCTTTGCTCTCCGCACGCACCGACCCTAGCGGGCTACCGACCGGTCACCCGCCACCGCGCCTGGATCGTTCCAAGATGTGATCGGTCAGACGACGAGCGGACGCTCCGTGGGCAGGATCGGCGCCGGCAGCGTCGTCGAGCCGGTCAGGTAGGTGTCGACGGCGGCCGCGGCCGCACGGCCCTCGGCGATCGCCCACACGATCAACGACTGGCCGCGTCCGGCGTCGCCGGCGACGAAGACCCCGGGCTGGCTCGACATGTAGGCGTCGTCGCGCTGGACGTTGCCCCGGTCGTCGAGGTCGACCTCGAGCTGCTCGATGACGCCGTCGCGCTCCGGGCCGGTGAAGCCCATCGCGAAGAGCACCAGCTCGGCGGGGATCTCCCGCTCGCTGCCCTCGACCTCGCTGAACCGGCCGTCCTTCATCTCCACGTCGACCAGGCGCAGGGCGCGGACGTCGCCGTCCTCGTCGCCGAGGAACTCCTGGGTCGAGACGGAGTAGACGCGCTCACCGCCCTCCTCGTGCGCGGAGGAGACCCGGAACAGCATCGGGTACGTCGGCCAGGGCTGTCCCGCCGGACGCAGGTCGCCCGGCTGCGGCATGATCTCCAGCTGCGTCACGGACGCGGCGCCCTGCCGGTGGGAGGTGCCCAGGCAGTCGGCGCCGGTGTCACCGCCGCCGATGATCACGACGTGCTTGCCGGTGGCGAGGATCTGCTCCGAGCCGTCGGGCGTCGGGGCCTGGCCCAGCGATGCGCGGTTGGACTGCGGCAGGAACTCCATCGCCTGGTGGATCCCGCCGAGCTCGCGACCGGTGATCGGCAGGTCGCGCGCGACCGTGGCCCCCATCGCCAGCAGGACCGCGTCGAACCGCTCCACGAGCTGGGGGCCGGTCACAGCCGTGCCGACGTCGACCCCGGAGCGGAAGACGGTGCCCTCGCGCCGCATCTGGTCGATGCGCCGGTCCAGCACCCGCTTCTCCATCTTGAACTCCGGGATGCCGTAGCGCAGCAGCCCGCCGGGCTTGTCGGCCCGCTCGTAGACCGCGACCGTGTGGCCGGCCCGGGTCAGCTGCTGGGCGGCAGCCAGGCCGGCGGGGCCGGACCCGACCACCGCGACGGTGCGGCCGCTGAGCCACTCCGGCGGCTGCGGGCGGACCAGGCCGGAGTCCCAGGCGCGGTCCGCGATCGCGACCTCGACGTTCTTGATCGTCACCGGATCCTGGTTGATACCCAGCACGCACGCGGTCTCGCAGGGCGCCGGGCACAGCCGGCCGGTGAACTCGGGGAAGTTGTTGGTCGCGTGCAGCCGCTCGATGGCGCCCTCCCAGTCGTCGCGCCAGACCAGGTCGTTCCACTCGGGGATGATGTTGCCCAGCGGGCAGCCCTGGTGGCAGAACGGGATGCCGCAGTCCATGCAGCGGCCGGCCTGCTCGGTGATGATCGGCAGCAGGGCGCGACCGGCACCCTCGGGGTAGACCTCGTTCCAGTCGTGCAACCGCTCCTCGACGGGGCGACGGGACGCGACCTTGCGTCCCTGCTTCAGGAATCCTCGGGGGTCAGCCATGGAGCGCCTCCATCATCTTCGTGGCGGTCTCGTCGTCGGAGAGGCCGTCGGCCTCCGCCTTCTCCTTGGCGGCGAGCACCAGCTTGTAGTCACGGGGCATCAGCTCGGTGAAGCGTCCGACCGCGGACGACCAGTCGTCGAGCAGCGCCTGGGCGACCGGCGACCCGGTCTCCTCCAGGTGCCGGCGCACGATGGCCTCCAGCTCGTCGGCGGCGTCTCCGGTGACGGAGGCGAGCTCCACCAGCTCGTGGTTGACGCGGCGCTCGTCGAGGTCGAGCAGGAACGCGACACCCCCCGACATGCCGGCGGCGAAGTTGCGCCCGGTGGGACCGAGGACGACGACGCGGCCTCCGGTCATGTACTCGCAGCCGTGGTCGCCCACGCCCTCGACCACCGCGGTGGCACCGGAGTTGCGGACGCAGAAGCGCTCGCCCACCTGGCCGCGCAGGTAGATCTCGCCCGACGTCGCGCCGTAGCCGATGACGTTGCCGGCGATGATCTGCGTGCTCGGCCTCGAACGTCGATGCCCGGTCCGGGCGTACGACGATCCGTCCGCCGGACAGGCCCTTGCCGACGTAGTCGTTGGCGTCGCCCTCCAGGCGCAGCGTCATGCCGCGCGGCACGAACGCCCCGAAGGACTGGCCCGCGGAGCCGGTGAACGTGATGTCGATCGTGCCGTCGGGCAGGCCCTCACCCCGGTAGCGCTTGGTCACCTCGTGACCCAGGATCGTGCCGACGGTGCGGTTGACGTTGCGGATCCTCACCTGCGCGCGCACCGGCTCGCCGCGCTCGAGCGCGTCCGCGGCCAGGGCCACGAGCTCGTTGTCGAGCGCCTTGTCCAGGCCGTGGTCCTGGGCGACGGTGTGGTGCCGCGGGGTGCCCTCGGGCAGGTCGGGCACGTGCAGGATCGGGCGCAGGTCGAGCCCCGCGGCCTTCCAGTGGTCGACGGCGTGCCTCACGTCGAGCAGCTCGGCGTGACCCACGGCCTCGTCGAGGGTGCGGAACCCGAGCTCGGCGAGCAGCTCGCGCACCTCCTCGGCGATGTACTCGAAGAACGTGACGACGAACTCCGGCTTGCCCGCGTAGCGCTTGCGCAGCACGGGGTTCTGGGTGGCGACGCCGACCGGGCACGTGTCGAGGTGGCAGACCCGCATCATGATGCAGCCGGACACCACCAGGGGCGCCGTCGCGAAGCCGAACTCCTCGGCGCCGAGCAGTGCCGCCACCATCACGTCGCGGCCGGTCTTCATCTGGCCGTCCGCCTGCACGACGATCCGGTCGCGCAGCCCGTTGAGCAGCAGCGTCTGCTGGGTCTCGGCCAGGCCGAGCTCCCAGGGACCCCCCGCGTGCTTCAGCGAGGTCAGCGGGGCGGCCCCGGTGCCTCCGTCGTGGCCGGAGATCAGCACCACGTCGGCGTGCGCCTTGGACACACCCGCCGCGACCGTGCCGACCCCCACCTCGGCGACCAGCTTGACGTGCACCCGGGCCGAGGGGTTGGCGTTCTTGAGGTCGTGGATCAGCTGCGCGAGGTCCTCGATGGAGTAGATGTCGTGGTGCGGCGGGGGCGAGATCAGTCCCACCCCGGGCGTGGAGTGCCGGGTCTTGGCCACCCAGGGGTAGACCTTGTGGCCGGGCAGCTGGCCTCCCTCACCGGGCTTCGCGCCCTGCGCCATCTTGATCTGGATGTCGTCGGCGTTCGTGAGGTACTCCGAGGTCACGCCGAACCGGCCGGACGCCACCTGCTTGATCGCGCTTCGCCGCTCCGGGTCGTGCAGCCGGTCGGCGTCCTCGCCGCCCTCGCCGGTGTTGGACTTGCCGCCGAGGCGGTTCATCGCGATCGCCAGGGTCTCGTGCGACTCCTGGCTGATCGACCCGTAGGACATCGCTCCGGTGGAGAACCGCTTGACGATCTCGGAGACCGGCTCCACCTCGTCGATCGGGATCGGCTGGCGGCCGGAGTCGTCGCCGTCCTTGAAGTCGAAGAGGCCGCGCAGCGTCATCAGTCGCCGGGACTGCTCGTTGACACGGTCGGTGTACTGCTTGAAGACGTCGTAGCGCCCGGTGCGCGTGGAGTGCTGCAGCCGGAAGACGGTCTCGGGGTCGAACAGGTGCGGCTCGCCCTCACGGCGCCACTGGTACTCCCCCCCGATGTCGAGTGTGCGGTGCGCGGGCGGGAGACCGTCGACGGGGTACGCCGTGCGGTGCCGTCGTGCGACCTCCTCCGCGACGGTGTTCACGTCGACGCCGCCCAGCTTGCTGGTGGTGCCCGTGAAGTAGCGGTCCACGAGCGGCTGCGCGAGACCCACGGCCTCGAAGATCTGCGCGCCGGTGTAGGACGCCACGGTGGAGACGCCCATCTTGCTCATCACCTTGAGCACGCCCTTGCCGAGCGACTTGACGAGGTTCCTGACGGCCTGCTCGGGCTCCACGTCCACGTAGTAGTGGTCGCGGGCCAGGTCCTCGACGGTCTCCATCGCGAGGTAGGGGTTGACCGCCGCGGCGCCGTAGCCGATGAGCAGCGCGACGTGGTGCACCTCGCGCACGTCGCCGGCCTCGATGACCAGACCGACGTGGGTGCGGGTCTTCTCGCGCACCAGGTGGTGGTGGACCGCTCCGGTGAGCAGCAGCGACGGGATCGGTGCGAGCTCGGCGGTCGAGTGCCGGTCGGAGAGCACGATGATGCGGGCGCCGTCGGCGATCGCCTCCGACACCTCGGCGCAGATCTCGTCGAGCCGGTCCGCCAGCGCCTGGCCGCCGCCCTCGACGGCGTACAGGCCGCGCGAGACGTGCGTGGCGTAGCCCGGCAGGTCGCCGTCCCGGTTGATGTGGCGGATCTTGGACAGCTCGTCGTTGGTGACCACCGGGAACGGCAGCACCAGCTGACGGCAGGACGCCGGCGTCGGGTCGAGCAGGTTGGCCTCGGGACCGATCGTCGAGAACAGCGAGGTGACGAGCTCCTCGCGGATCGCGTCGAGCGGCGGGTTGGTGACCTGGGCGAACAGCTGCGCGAAGTAGTCGAACAGCAGCCGGGGCCGGTCGGACAGCGCCGCGATCGGGGTGTCGGTGCCCATCGACCCGATCGGCTCGGCTCCGGTCTTGGCCATCGGGGAGAGCAGGACTCGCTTCTCCTCCTCGGTGTAGCCGAAGATCTGCTGGCGCCGGGTGACCGACGCGTGCGTGTGCACGATGTGCTCGCGGTCCGGGAGGTTCTCGAACCGGACCAGGCCGGCGTGCAGCCACTCGTCGTAGGGGTGCTCGGCCGCGAGCTCGCCCTTGATCTCCTCGTCCTCGATGATCCGGTGCTCGGCGGTGTCCACCAGGAACATCCGGCCGGGCTGCAGGCGGCCCTTGCGGACCACGGTGGCCGGGTCGATGTCCAGGACGCCGACCTCGGAGGCCAGCACGACGAGACCGTCGTCGGTGACCCAGTAGCGCGAGGGACGCAGCCCGTTGCGGTCCAGGACCGCGCCGATCTGGTTGCCGTCGGTGAAGACCACGCAGGCCGGCCCGTCCCAGGGCTCCATCATCGAGGAGTGGAACTCGTAGAAGGCGCGCCGCTTGTCGTCCATCTCGGCGTGGTTCTGCCACGCCTCCGGGATCATCATCAGCACGGAGTGCGGCAGGGTCCTCCCCCCGAGGTGCAGCAGCTCGAGCACCTCGTCGAACGACGCCGAGTCCGAGGCGCCCTGGGTGATGATCGGGAAGATCCGGTCGAGGTCGCCGGGGATCAGGTCGCTGGCGAGCAGCGCCTCGCGGGCCCGCATCCAGTTGCGGTTGCCCATCACGGTGTTGATCTCGCCGTTGTGCGCGATGAACCGGAACGGGTGCGACAGCGGCCAGCTCGGGAAGGTGTTGGTGGAGAAGCGCGAGTGCACGACCGCCACGGCGCTGGCCACCCGCTCGTCGACCAGGTCGGGGTAGAAGTGGTCGAGCTGGTCGGTGGTGAGCATGCCCTTGTAGGCGATGGTGCGTGAGCTCAGCGACGGGAAGTACACGTCGGTCTCGTGCTCGGAACGCTTGCGCAGGACGTAGGCCAGGCGCTCCAGCGCCATCCCCACGACCGGACCGCTGGCGGCGCCGACGAAGAGTTGGCAGAACGTCGGCATCACGCTGATCGCGGTGGCGCCGAGCGACGAGGGGTCGGTGGGGACGTCGCGCCATCCGAGGACGGTGAGGCCCTCCTCGGCCGCGATCTCCTCGATGCGGCGGCGGGTCTTGGAGACCTCGTCTTCGTCGCCGGGCAGGAAGGCCGTGCCGACGGCGTACGCGTGCGCCCGCGGCAGCTCGAATCCGGCCTCGCTGCACACCTCGCGGAAGAACTGGTCCGGTACGCCGAGCAGGATGCCTGCGCCGTCACCGGAGTCCGGCTCGGCGCCGGTGGCCCCGCGGTGCTCGAGGTTGCGCAGCGCGGTGATCGCCTTGGCCACGATGTCGTGGCTGGCCTGGCCGGTCAGGGTGGCCACGAAGGCGACTCCACACGCGTCGTGCTCGTGGAGACCGTCGTAGAGGCCCTGGGGCGTGGGGAACGCGTGCATGGCGGCATTCCTCCCGTCGTCGTGGCACGGGTCGAGTCCCGCCACGAGGACGGAAGGACCGGTGCTTCAAGTGCAGTGAAATGCGCGGGACGACATTGGCCCATGCGGTTGCCGAGACTACAGCACGGCGACCCCTGCCCCCGCGCTCGATGAGACGGGTGGCCCAGAGTGTGGACGGTCACATCCGGGGCGCCAGAGCACCGGAATCAGCCGAGACCGGCGCCGCCGACCAGGCTGCCGAAGAGGTAGGTCAGCCCCGCGGCGGCCGCACCCAGCAGCATCTGCCGGGCGCCGCCGTACCACCACGACCGACTCGTCACGTTGGTCACCACGGCACCGCACAGGAACAGGGCGACCATCGTCACGGCCAGCGCGGGAAGCAGGGTGCCGGCCCCGAGCAGGTAGGGCAGCAGCGGCACCAGGGCGCCCAGTGCGAAGGCGAGGAACGACGAGCCGGCCGCCACCCACGGCGAGGCGAGGTCGTCCGGGTCCACCCCGAGCTCCTCGCGGGCGTGCACGTTGACCGCGTTGTCCACGTCGGCGTGGATCTGCCGGGCGACCTCACGGGCCAGGTCCGGGGTGAGCCCCTTCGCGACGTACATCGCCGCGAGCTCGTCGGCCTCCCCAGTGGGGTTGGCGATGATCTCGCGGCGCTCCTTGTCGATCTCGCGCTGCGCGGCCTCGGACTGGCTCGCGACGGAGGTGTACTCGCCCGCCGCCATCGAGAAGGCGCCGGCGGCGAGCCCGGCCAGGCCGGCGAGCACGACGGCCGTGGCGTCGCCCTGGTTGCGGGTGCCGCCCGCGACGCCGGCGATCAGCGCCAGGTTGGACACCAGACCGTCCATCGCGCCGAACACCGCGGGGCGCAGCCAGCCGCCGGTGACGTCGGGGTGGTCGTGGGAGATGGCCGGGACGGAGGGCTCGCTGGGGGTCAGGGCGTCGGTGCTCACACGGAAGAAACTACCGAGGCTGCGGGACTATTTCATCGAAGGAAAGCCAACCCTTACGGGATCGGCCGGTCGTTGGTAGTGCTGTCCACCGGCGCGCCGGTCTCCGTGGGCGCGGTGTCCCCGTCGGCCGTTCCGTCAGGTCCGCGTCCGTCGCGGAAGACCGACTCCTCGCGCGGACCGCGGCGACGGGCCAGCGCGAAGTACGCGGCGGAGAGCACGAAGAGCACGATCGAGGTCCACACGTTGAGCCGCAGCCCGAAGACGTCGTCGGCCTCGACGGCGTCGATCCGGAGGTACTCGATCCAGCCGCGGCCCGCGGTGTAGCCCATCACGTAGAGCGCGAACGCACGGCCGTGCCCGAGCTTGAGCCTGCGGTCCAGCCAGATCACCAGCGCCGCGACACCGAGGTTCCAGCCGAACTCGTAGAGGAACGTCGGGTGGAAGGTCTCGAACTGCTCGTAGCCGGGAGGCCGCTTGGTCGGGTCGGGGATCTCCAGCGCCCAGGGCTGGGTGGTCGGCTTGCCGAACAGCTCCTGGTTGAACCAGTTGCCCCAGCGCCCGATCGCCTGGGCGATCACCACGCCCGGCGCCAGTGCGTCGGCCAGGGGCAGGAACCGCAGCCCCATCCGGCGCGCGCCGAGGTAGGCGCCGAGGGAGCCGAGTGCGATGGCGCCCCAGATGCCGAGCCCGCCCTGCCAGACGTAGAGCGCCGCGAGGGGGTCCCCGCCGGGTCCGAAGTAGTTCGCCGGGTCCGTGATCACGTGGTAGAGCCGGCCACCCACGAGCCCGAACGGCACCGCCCAGATGGCGATGTCGGAGATCTGGCCCCGGACGCCGCCACGCGCGACCCAGCGCCGCTCCCCCAGCCAGATCGCCACCACGACGCCGAGGATGATGCACAGCGCGTAGCCACGGATCGGCAGCGGTCCGAGATGCCAGACCCCCTGGGAGGGGCTCGGGATGAACAGCGCGGTCACCGGACCTCCACCTTGCCCTCGAGGATCGTGCTGATGTCGTCGGCGAACTCCTGCGGGTCGGTGCCCTCGGTCCAGACGTACGGCGCCTCGCCCCCGGGCACCAGCCCAACGACCTGGGTGCCGTGCTGGACCTCGTAGCCGCCGGAAGGCAGCCGCTCGCCCTTGGTGATCTCCACGTCCATCGCGGCGCCGAGCCCGACGATGCGGGACAGCGGACCCGTGGCGCCCTGAAAGGACGGGTTGAAGCGGTCGAGGTACTCGCGCAGCACGGCCGAGGTGTCGCGCTTGGGGTCGGTCGTCACGAAGACCATGCCGACCTGGGCGCGCTGCGGCTCCTCGAGCCGGGAGACCGCCGAGGCGAGGTTGGCCATCACCACCTGGCAGATGTCGGGGCAGTTGGTGTAGCCGAAGAACACCAGCGTCAGCGGCTTCGTTGCGGCCGCGCCGACGTCGAACGGGTCCCCCGCGGTGTCTCGCAAGGTGACCTCGGGGACGTCGTAGGGCCGCGCGAGCACACTGCCGTCGAGGTTGTCGGCGTCGTTGACCTGCACGTTGCTGACCAGCGGACCCCCTGCCTCGTCGACCTGGCCTGCGCAGGCGGTCAACGTCATCAGGGCGGCCGCTCCGGTGAGCGCTACCAGCCGACGCACCGTGCGGCTAGCCACGACGGACCCCCTCAGCGAGGTCGCGGGTGAGCTCGGCCAACGAGCGCAGGCCGGCGCCGTGGTCGGCGCCCGCGTCGAGCAGGCGGCGTACGAAGGCCGATCCGACGATCACGCCGTCGGCGTAGCCCGCCACGTGGGCGGCCTGGTCGCCGTCGGACACCCCGAGTCCGACCGCGACGGGCAGGTCGGTCACCGCACGGGTGCGCTCCACCAGCGGCCCCGCGAGGTCGCTGGTCACGTCACGAGCACCCGTCACGCCCATGACGGCCGTGGCGTAGACGAAGCCCCGGCACGCCTCCGTCGTACGGCGCAGCCGCTCGTCGGTCGAGGAGGGCGCGACCAGGAAGACCTTGTCGAGGCCGTGCGCGTCGGCTGCGGCCATCCACTCGTCGGCCTCGTCCGGCACCAGGTCGGGGGTGATCAGGCCGGCGCCGCCCGCGTTGGCCAGGTCGGCGGCGAAGCGTTCGACGCCGTAGCGGGTCACCGGGTTCCAGTAGGTCATCACGACCGTGGGCACCCCGGTCGACGCCACGGCCTCCACTGTGCGCAGCACGTCGGAGGTGCGACAGCCGGCCTCGAGCGCCTGCTGGGCGGCGGCCTGGATCGTGGGGCCGTCCATCACCGGATCGCTGTAGGGCAGGCCGATCTCGATCACGTCGCAGCCGGCGTCCACCAGCGTGCGAAGCGCCTCGATGCCTCGCGCGACGTCCGGGAAGCCGGCGGGCAGGTAGCCCACGAGCGCCACGCGGCCCTCGGCCTTCGCCGCGGCGAAGGCCGTCGAGGTGCTCATGCCTTCTGCTCCGCAGGAGCGTTGTTGCCTGAACCCTCGCCGGGTGTCCCTGCGGCCGTGCCCGCCTCGTCGTCCGGAACGGTCTCGCCGAGCCCGAACCACTCGATGGCGGTGCCCATGTCCTTGTCGCCACGACCCGAGAGGTTGACCAGGATCGTCGAGCCCGGCTGCTCCTTGGCCACCCGCATCGCACCGGCGATGGCGTGCGCGGACTCGATCGCCGGGATGATGCCCTCGACGCGCGAGAGCAGGGCGAAGGCGTCCATCGCCTCGGTGTCGGTGACCGGGATGTAGGTCGCCCGCTCGCTCTCGGCGAGGTAGGCGTGCTGCGGACCGACCCCCGGGTAGTCGAGACCGGCCGAGATGGAGTGCGACTCCTTGGTCTGGCCGTCCTCGTCCTGCAGGACGTAGGTGCGAGCGCCGTGCAGCACGCCGAACTCGTGGGCGTAGATCGTCGCCGCGTGCCGCATCGTGTCGACGCCGTCCCCCGCCGCCTCGCACCCGATCAGCTGCACGTCGTCGTCGAGGAAGCCGGCGAAGAGCCCGATCGCGTTGGAGCCTCCGCCCACGCAGGCGATCGCGGAGTCGGGCAGCGCCCCGGTGAGGTCCAGGCACTGCTGCCGCGCCTCGTCGCCGATGCCGCGGCAGAAGTCACGGACCATCGAGGGGAACGGGTGCGGCCCGGCCGCCGTGCCGAAGAGGTAGGCCGTGTGGTCGACCGAGGCGACCCAGTCGCGGATCGCCTCGTTGATGGCGTCCTTGAGGGTGCGCGAGCCGGACTTCACCGCCACCACCTCGGCGCCCAGCAGGTGCATGCGAGCGACGTTGAGGGCCTGGCGCTCGGTGTCCACCTCGCCCATGTAGACCACGCAGTCGAGGCCGAGGTAGGCCGCGGCGGTCGCCGAGGCGACGCCGTGCTGACCTGCGCCGGTCTCCGCGATCACCCTCGTCTTGCCCATCCGCTTGGTCAGCAGTGCCTGGCCGAGCACGTTGCGGATCTTGTGGGCGCCGGTGTGGTTGAGGTCCTCGCGCTTGAGCAGGATCCGGGCTCCGGCGAGCTCGGACAGCTTGGTGGCGTCGTACAGCCGGCTGGGGACGCCGGCGTACTCCGTCAGCAGTCGCTGGAACTCCGCCGTGAACTCCGGGTCGGCCATCGCCTCTCGCCAGGCGACGGTCAGCTCGTCGAGCGCGGCCATCAGCGCCTCGGGCATCATCCGGCCGCCGAAGCGACCGAAGGTGCCGTCCGGATCTGCTGTCGTGAGGGAGGTGCTCATGGGTCCGTCCTACCTAGTCGCGCCGGGTCAGTGCCGGGTGGGACCCGGCCGCCACGAGGTCGGCGACCGCCGCACGCGGGTCCTGCCCGGTCACCAGCGTCTCGCCGACGAGCACGACGTGGGCGCCCTGCTTGGCGTACTCGAACACGTCGTGCGGCCCCCGCACCCCGGACTCGGCGACCCGGACCACGTTGTCGGGGATGCGCGGCGCGAGCCGGGAGAAGGTGGTGCGGTCGACCTCGAGCGTCTTCAGGTTGCGTGCGTTGACACCGACCAGCGTGGCGCCGGCCGCCAGCGCCCGGTCGACCTCCTCCTCGTCGTGCACCTCGACCAGCGGCGTGAGACCGATCGAGACCGCCCGGTCGACCAGCGACTCCAGCTCGACCTGGCTGAGCGCGGCGACGATGAGCAGCGCGAGGTCCGCACCGGCGGCGCGCGCCTCCCAGAGCTGGTAGGAGGTGACGATGAAGTCCTTGCGCAGCACGGGGACGTCGACCGCGGCACGCACGGCGTAGAGGTCCGACAGGCTGCCGCCGAAGCGTCGCTGCTCGGTCAGCACGCTGATCGTCGCGGCGCCGCCGTCGGCATAGCTGGCGGCCAGCGCCGCCGGGTCGACGATCGAAGCCAGCGCCCCCCGGCTGGGGCTGGACCGTTTGACCTCGGCGATCACGCTGACGCCCGGGGCACGGAAGTGCGGCATCGGGTCGAGAACGTCCGAGGCACGGCGGGCGGCGTCCTTGAGATCCTCGAGCGGGACGCGTGCCTGGCGTTCGGCGAGGTCGATGCGGACACCGTCGACGATCTCGTCGAGAACGGACATGCGCACCTCTCCCTCGGGCCGCCTCAATGGCGATAACTAGACTCTCACGAGACTTCGACCGCGCCGCACCCGCCCGCTTCGGAAGAGACGACGATGAGCAACCCGCCCGACGAGCCGAGCCACCCCGACGACGCGGGGGGCAGCGAGCCGGGCTGGCCGACGGACCCGTGGGCAGCGCCTTCGCCGCCCTCGTCGCCCCCTCCGCCGCCTCCTCCGTCGCCCCCGGCGCCGTACGGTCAGCTGCCGTACCCGCCGCAGCCGGGCTACGGCCAGCCGACGTACGGCCAGCAGCCGTCGTACGGCCAGCCGCCCTCCGGGCCCCCCGCGTACGGCGCTCCGCCGGCCACCAACGGCAAGGCGCAGGCGGCACTGTGGACCGGCATCGGGACCCTGGTCTTCTCCTGGTGCTGCGGCCTCGGCCTCCTCGGGATCGTCCCGGTGCTGCTCGGGATCCGGGCGCGGCGCGAGATCCGGGAGCGCCAGGGTGCGCAGGGTGGCGACGGGATCGCCCTGGCCGGGATCATCACCGGCGCGATCGCGGTGCTGCTCGGACTGCTGGTGGTGGTGGTCATCGCGATCGCGATCTCCGTCGAGCTCGATGCCGGTGTCGAGGGGTACTCGCAGACCCGGGTCTGACCCGCTAGCGTTCGCCGCACGTTCGGGCCGCACCCACAGGCCCGGCGACGTCGATCCCGAGGGGGACCCTGCTCATGAGCTACCCACCCCCGCCCGGCCAGGACGGCCCCGGCGGATCCGGTGACCAGTACGGAAGTGGCGGCGGCTACGGCGCGCCGCCCCCTCCGCCGCCCGGCTACGGCGCACCCCAGTACGGCGGCGGCTACGCGGCCCCGCAGAACAACAAGAAGGCCCTCTGGTCGCTGATCCTCGGGATCGTCGGCCTGGTCTGCTGCGGCCTGTTCGCCGGCATCCCGGCGCTGATCCTCGGCAACTCGGCCAAGAAGGAGATCGCGGCCAGCGGCGGCGCCCAGTCCGGCGCGGGCATGGCCCAGGCCGGCTTCATCCTCGGCATCATCACGATCGTGCTCAGCGTCCTCGGGATCGCCCTCTTCGCTGCCGGCATCTTCGCGATGCCGTCCGGGACGACCTCCCCGTAGCAGCCCGGTCCCTGCGGCCTCCCGCCGTCAGGGCGTCGACGTCGCTGCCGGCGGCAATCCGGTCACGGAGCTCGACGGCAGCGGCGTCTCGGCCGGAGTGGTCGGCGACGCCGTCGTCTCCGACGCCTCCCCACTCGGCTGCGCCGACGGCGACGCATCCGTCGTCCCGCTCGTCGTGGCACCGCTCGGCGACCCGGCCGGGTCGGTGCTGGTCTCGGCGCTCGGGCTGGGGCTCGGTGCCGGGGTCTCGTCGGACGACGACGCGCTGCCACCGAGGCCCGGGATCGTCGACGAGGTGCCCTTGTCGGACCCACCGGTGTAGCTGGAGACCGCGCGTCCGGTGATGGACTCGAAGACGAAGATCGCGATCATCACGGCGACGAACACCGCAGCCGTCACGGCCGCGATCCGCTTCCAGGGCAGCGCCCGGAGCACCTCGCGCCAGGTCGGCCCGGCCTCGGCCGGGTCTGCGCCCTCGATCTGCTCCGCGGCCTCGTCGAGCTGCCGGGTCGCCTGCTCGGCGGACCGTTCGGCGCCGCCCTTGTCCTCGCGCACGAGCGACTGCATGGTGCGGGTGCTGGCCCGGGCCTGCGCGACCCGTTGCAGCGCGGCCGCTTGGGCTCGCGTCACCCGGTCCCGGCTGACCCGTAGGTAGTGGGAGTAGACCTGGCTGCCCACGGTGGCGATCACGCTGCCGACCGCGGCGCCGATGAGTGTGCCGGCCACGCCGACCGTCGAGAGCAGGACCGCCGAGGACACGGCCGCGAGTGCGCTCGCGGACACCTGGACCCAGCTCACCTCGACCTTGCGGACCTCCTGCTCCTCACCCATGGTTTCAGCCAACCACGGCTCGCAAGGCCGCTGAGACGTCCCGCGGCCCGAGTGTGAGCGACGCAACCCTGCGACGGCTGATCCCGTTGGCCGCGTTCGCCTCCGCCGGCCGGCTCGATCCGCCAGAATGTCCCCCGTGACGACGGGCATGACGGATCGAGGCACCGTGCAGGCAGGCCGACGACGGGCGGAGCGGGTCGCGACGACGCGTGCTCCTGGCTCGATGACCTACGTCCTGGGACACCTGCTTGCCGTCGTCGCGTCCGCCGCAGCGTGGTACCTGCTGGTCCGCGCCGCCATCGACTTCGGCCGCTCGGCTCGCAGCACCGGTGAGGTCGGGGCGTGGCTGCTGTGCGCAGCCGGGACCATCGGCGCGACGGTCTGCCTCCTGCTGCTCCTGGTCCTGCTGGCCCGCATCTGGGCGCGGGTCGCCGGCCCGCGCGGCTACACCCCCCGCCGCTCCTCGGGTGGGAAGCGCGCCTCGCCCTAGTCCGCACCTCGGCAGCCCACGGTCTGGACGCCCTGTGAGACACAGCCCTGGCCCGTCGGTGCCCTGGGCTTCTACCGTGCTGCCCATGACGACCACCCCATCGAGCTCCTCCGCCCGCAGCCTCTGGCCGATCGTCCTCTGCTGGGTCGCGGTCGCCCTCGACGGGTTCGACCTCGTCGTCCTCGGCGCGGTGATCCCGGAGCTGTCCGCCACGAAAGCCCTCGGTCTCACCCCCGAGACGCTCACCCTCGTCGCCACCGTCGGCCTCGTCGGCGTGGGCATCGGTGCGGTTGCCATCGGCCCCATCACCGACCGGTTCGGTCGTCGCAAGAGCCTGATCACCTGCATCGCGGCGTTCTCGGTCTTCACGCTGCTGATCGCGGTGGCGCCGGGTGTCACGAGCTTCGCCCTCCTCCGGTTCCTGGCCGGGCTCGGGCTCGGCGCCTGCCTGCCGACCGCGCTGGCGTTCATGACCGAGTACGCCCCTCCCGGCCGCGGCGGCACCGCCGTGACCCGGATGATGACCGGCTACCACGTCGGCGCGGTGCTGACCGCACTGCTGGCGATCATCCTCATCGAGCCGCTGGGGTGGCGCTCGATGTTCGTTGTCGGCGGAGTCCTGGGGCTGCTGACCCTGCCGGTGATGTGGGCCAAGCTGCCGGAGTCCGAGGCGTTCCTCGCCGCGCGAAGCAGCGGGCGCGCGCCCGTCCCGGTGTCGGCGGTCGTCCGCGGGCGCTTCCTCGCGATCAGCATCGGGCTGTGGGTCGCCTCGTTCATGGGCCTGCTGCTCGTCTACGGCCTGAACACCTGGCTGCCCACCATCATGGGCAAGGCCGGCTACTCCACCGGGGACGCGCTCGGCCTCCTGCTCGCGCTCAACCTGGGCGCCGTCACCGGACTGCTGGTCGCCGGCCGGATCTCCGACGCCCGCGGCAACAAGCCGACCGTGCTCACCTGGTTCGCCCTCGCCGCGGTGTTCCTCGCCGCGCTCAGCATCAAGCTGGAGTCGACTCCGGCCGTGTACGTCGCGGTGTTCCTGGCCGGGGTCTTCGTGTTCAGCGCCCAGGTGCTCGTCTACGCCTTCGTCGGCCACCTCTACCCGCCGGACGTGCGCGGTACGGCGCTGGGGATGTCGGCGGGCGTCGGGCGGCTCGGCGCCATCGTCGGTCCGTTCCTCGGCGGTGCGCTGGTCACCGCCGGCCTCGCCTACCCCTGGGGCTTCTACGCCTTCGCCGGCGCCGCCGTGCTCGCGGTGATCGCCCTGTCCACGGTGCCGCGCCACGCGCCCGTCGACCTCACCGACCGGCAGCCGGCCTAGCTCCAGCTCGTCCGGAGCACCGTCGTCACGTCGAACGGGTCGCTGCCCCGATGCGTGACGAGCACTCCCTCGCCGCGAGCGCTGCCGGTGTAGACGGCCGCACCACCGCCCACCCACCGGTCCCACGCCACGGCGAACGCGTCGGCCCGCTCGCGGGTCGTGCCCAGTGCCGTCGGCACCGAGTGCCAGACCTCGCCGTCCGGACGCAGCAGGCCGAACGCCGCGCGGGCTCCGGCGGCGTTGCCCGCCGACTCCCCCAGCACCCAGCGCGGCAGCACGTAGCGCGGCGCCACCATCGGTGACACCACCTCGTCCAGAGCCGCAGCGAACCGGGCCGAGACGGCAGGCACGACCCCGACCAGGGCGCAGCGGTACTCCCCCAGGTCGTCGACCTCGACGCGCACCCCCTGGGCACCCATCGGCGAGAGTCCCGCCGCCTGCAAGGCGTCCGCGACCGCGTAGCCGATCTGCTCGACGCTCGGTGGCCGCCTCAGCTCCTCGGCCACGCGCCGCCCCCGGTCGACGGCGACGACGCCCTGGAGGCCGGCCACCGTCACCAGGCCGATGACGATCACGGCCGCCGGGGTGAGGTTGAGCAGGAAGGCGACGAGCGCGACCACGAACCCCACGGCGACCACCGGATGTGGGCGCCACGGAGACGCACGCTCGTCCCGGACCACGACGGCCCGGTCGTGGAACGTCGCTGAAGCCGGCTCGCGACGCTGCGCGATCGCGCGCGACGACGTGATCCGCACCGTGTGCACCAGGGTGTCGTCGTACGGCGTCCCGACCTGCCACGCTGCACGGATCTCGTCGCGGCGCTCGGCCCGCTCGAGCATCCGCGCGTTCACGGCGTCGAACGTGGCGGCCGGCGGTGGAGCGTACGGCGAGAGCTCGGCGTCCACCTGCGCGACCCCGACCACCACGTCACCGGCGGCGTCGAGGCCGTAGTAGCCCTCGTGCTTGCGCACGAACCGGTCCCAGTCGTTGCCACCTCGTGGGTGGTCCTCGCTGACGCACACGATCGTCCAGGTGAGCGCGACCTTGTCCGGCCAGGCCGGATCGATCGCGCAGCGCTCGACCGCGGGTCTGCACGACCGCCGTCACCGTGGTCGCCGCGGTCAGGTCCACCAGGCCCGTCACAGCAGGTGCGTCCCAGCCCTCGCCCAGCAGGCCGCGGGTGCCCACGAGCACCTGGGCGCGACCCTCCGCGAAGAAGCGCGTCACCCAGGGCACCCAGTCCCGGCTGGTCCACGAGCCCTCGAGCCGGCCATCGGTGATCGTGAGCGAGTCGTCCCCGACGTACTCCTTGAGTGCCGTCAACGTCTCGTCGGACCCGGCCACGGTGCGACCGGTGACGAGCAACGGGTGCAGGTGGGGCAGCCCGTCCTCGAGGTGCCGCAGCGCGAGCATCGCTGAGCCGGCCTCCACGTCCAGGACGCCGTCGAGCCCGACCGGAAGCGTCGCGGTGGCCTGCTCGTGGTCACAGAGCACCAGCATCCGCAGCCGCTCCCCCAGAGTCCGGTGCTCGGCCGAGACGACCTCCACCAGAGCCTGGGTCTTGGCCTCGCTGCGTGCCAGCACCCGGTCGACGGGACTGCGACCGCGTCGTACGCCGTGCCTGGTGAGCTGGTACCCGATCGACGGCAGCACCGCCCGGACGCGCTCGACGTGCGTGTGGTCGTGCTGCAACCAGTCGTCGAGCAGCAGGACCCAGTCGTCGGCTACCGGCTCGTGCCGGTGGCGTTCGACCAGCCGCGCCCCCTCCGGCAGCGCCATCAGCTCGACGTGCACCAGACGCAGGGCAGCGTCCGTCAGCTCCGGCTCCTCCTGCGCCAGGCGGGCCCAGGTGAGGACGGTGCCGCTCGGCTCCACGAACCGTCGGTCGACGTACGGCAGGAAGCCCGTGCCCTCGTCGGCGAGCCAGGCGACCAGCTCCGTGAACCGTTCCCCCTGCTCCGCGAGCCAGTCGTTCTCCCGCGCCGTCGGCGTGGTGAGCCAGACCAGCTCGGCGAAGGGAGCCAGGTCCCCCTCCCGCACCGCCGCCGGGATGCTGGCGGTGAAGACCGTCTGGCCGAACAGCGACTCCAGGAGGTCCTGCTGCTCACTGGTCAGCGAGCCAGGCGGCGTCGCGGTGAGGCCGAGGACGTGCGCGTCCGGAAGCTCCTCGAGCAGCTCCTGGAGCAACCTGCCCCAGACCTCGAGCAGGTGGTGGCACTCGTCGAGGACCAGCGTCAGGTCGCCGATCTCCTTGAGCCGCTCGACGAGGGCGCGACCGTTGGGGTGCAGCTCGTCGAGCAACCGCTCCCCTGTCGTAGGCGCGGGAAGGCCGTCGGCGTCGACCTCGTCGACCTCGTCGTCCACTGCGAACGTCGCGAGCGACTGGTAGGTCAGGGCGGTCAGTGGTCGGCTGAGGCTGCGGTCGCTGCCTGCACGCAGGTGCTCGTCGTGGTCGACGAGGGCGTCCCAGCCACGGACCCACTGCGACACGATCGCGTTGTTCGGTCCGAGCACCACGGCCGGCCGGCCGCGTCGTCGGGCGACCTCGAGGCCGACCAAGGTCTTGCCGGCTCCGGGCGGCAACACGACCCACGCCCGTCGTACGCCTCGCTCCTCGGCGGCCGCAAGCGCGTCGAGCGCCTGCTGCTGGTGGACGCGGAAGGGCTGCGGCGTGCGTGCCTCCGACCCCTGCATAGGCGCACCCTCCTCATCGTCCACAGATCCGGGCCGGGGGCTAGCGATCCGCCGGGGTCCGTAGGTAGGTTGCTGGAACCTGTCCGTTTTGTCACGGGCAGCGGTCGGTCGATGTTGGGGGTCGTCAAGGTGTTGAGCCGCTCCGCCGCACCCGCGAGGGTGCTGTCGACCGTTGCGCTGGCGGTGTCGATGGCGCTGGCTGTCTCTGGTCTGTCCGGCTGCGACGACACCTCTGCCGCCCCCAGCCCCCTGCCCACCGCGTCGTCTTCCGCTGCGAGCTCGTCGGGCGCCCCGTCCTCCGTACCCGCAGCGCCGACGATGCCTGCTGAGGCGAGAGGGACCACTCCCGCAGCCGCGAAAGCCTTCGTCCGTCATTAGGTAGACGTCTTGAACTACAGCGCGGCAGCTCTGGAGACACGACGCCCTAGCGCGCATTGTCGACAGGCGAGCTGCTTTGGCTTGCGCAAGGCATCGCGGACTTTATCGAAGCAGGTGCGACCAGACCCGGGGTCGCATCGACTGGGAACGGGTGGAAGAGTCACTAATTCGGCCGTCGCTCGGCAAGCCGACCAAACGTCAGCCGTCATAGACGCCGCTCGTCGTAACGTTGGCACCACAGACTGTGGTTACGCAGCTCGAGAACGCCGACCGAGAAGTTCACGGCGGCAACGTCTGAAGACTGTTCATCTCATCTGGTGCCGCTACGGAGGCTTGGACTGTCGCGCGTTGGACAGCACGGAATGAGTCGCTGACAGGTCAGGCAATGTTGGTCGCGCTTGTTGCGCTGTTCCTCGGTCTGTCGCGTCTACCTCCAGCGTCGGCTCTCGCGGAAGCGCGACTCACTGTTTCGGCTGCCTCCGACGCCTTGGCTTTGAAGGCCAATCAGACACACGAACGGCGCACACGACGAGTGAGTCTTCGCAGACCGGACGGCCGTCCAGCGGGCGACTCGCAACCAACGAGGCCCACAACCATCGTCAGATACAAGTGGATCTCGGCGTGCTTCGGTGGAGGTCCAGGGACGGGAAATGCCGATATCGCCGACTGCGGCATCGCCCAGTTGTGCCCGAAACCACGGGATCGGCTGTGGCGCCTGTGGGGACGGCAACAGAACGGTGACTGGACCTCGCTCGGCACGCGATGCGCCGGACCCGGCGGTCCTCCAGCCGCCGCCACCCCGGTTCCGCAGGTAACCCCGGGCCTCGTCCTAGATGCCCTACGACGGATCGGGCTGCCGGCGCTGGAGGTGCGCACCCAGCCGGAGGACAAGACGCTGGTGAACTTCGCGACGATCTTCTACGCGAAGCCAGTGCCCTTCACGCGGACGATCACGTTGCTCGGACAGCGCGTCGACGTAGAAGCCCGACCGAGCAGCTACACCTGGCATCACGGAGACGGCTCGAGCGCGCGAACGTCGACGCCAGGCGCGCCGTACCCAGCCATGGACGTGACGCATTCCTACCTGGATGCGCATACGACGGTGCAGACGAGCGTGGACGTCACCTACACGGCGCGCTTCCGAGTGGGGAATGGCGGCTGGCAGGACATTGCCGAGACGGTGACGATCGCGGGACCGGCGTCTCCGCTGCGGATCAGCGAGGCCACGGCGGTGCTGTCGGGCGACTACCGCTGAAGCTCCTCGCACTTGACTGTCCAGGAGAGCAGCCAACGCGCCGACTCGGCGGGTTAGACCGGCCGACGCGCCGACTCGGCGGGTCGGACCAGCAGACGCGCCGACTCGGCTGGGACAGGGGCAGGCGCGGGATGCCGCCGCCGTGGTGCGCGGTTGAAGTGGGCCTCAGGTGCGCAGCGGCTGGTTGTGGTGCGGCACGGTGTGGTGCGGGGGGTGGTGGCCGGGGCGTGGTTCGGGGTGTCGTCGTGGGTGGCGGTGGGGGTCGAGGTGGGGTGGGGGGAGGAACTCGGGGTGTTGGTGGGGGTTGAGGGTGATGTGCCAGGGGGTGTGGTGGATCAGGGTGTGGTGGGTGCGGCAGAGCAGGACGAGGTTGGGCAGGGAGGTTGCTCCGCCGTTGGCCCAGTGGGTGATGTGGTGGGCATCGCAGGCGATGGGTGGTCGGGTGCAGGAGGGGAAGGCGCAGTGTTGGTCGCGGGCGACCAGGGCGTGCCACAGGGCGGGGGTGACCAGGCGGTGGGTGCGGCCGAGGTCGAGGATCTGGGAGTGGGTGCCGAGCACGAGGGGGAGGATCTCGGCGTCGCAGGCCAGGCGGCGCACGGCGTGGGCGGAGAGGCGGTGTCCTTCGCTGGTGACCGCTGACCCGTGCCCCGGCCGGTTCGCGGTGTCGGTGTCGGTGGATGGTAGGTCCTGCAATCGGTGAGCCGTTGGGTGAGGGTGTCGTAGTCCAGGGTGATGGTGATCCGGGGTGGGACGCCGTGGGAGTCGGGCAGCAGGCTGGTTGCGGCGAGGCGGCGGGAGGCCTCGACCAGGGCGTCCCACAGGCGGGCGCCGTGGTCGCGGGGGTCGCGGCCGTCGTGGGCGCAGTCCCCGATCCCGCAGGCACCGGCCCGGTCGGTCGGGGCAGCCCCACACCCCGGCCCAGTGCCCGACCCGTGCCGGCCCAGTGCCAGGCCCAGTGCCTGAGACTGTGTCGTGGGTGGGGTTGTGGGTGTTGTGGTGGGGTGGGGTGCGGCCAGGGGGCGTAGGGCGTTGGTGATCCAGGCGGCGTCCTCGATGGTGCCGCGGCCGGTGATCCGGACCCCGCCCAGGCCGTCCTCGACGATGGACAGGAACCGGCGCAGGTGCGCGGAGCGTTCGATGCGTTGCAGGGCGCGTTCCTCGCGGGCGGCGTCGCCGTCGGGGTCCAGCCGTTCACACACGTGGGCGGCGGCCTTGGCCAGGTCGCGTGGCGTCGCGGACCTGGGCTTCGTGGACGAGGAGCTGTTCGGCCGCGTCGCGCAGCCCGGGGTGGACCGGGAGCCGATCGAGGGCGTCGAGGATGACCAGGGCCTGGGTGCGCGACAGCGTCCCGGCGGCCATCGCCTGCCCCAGCCGGGGGTGGTCGGTGCTCACGGCGTGGGCCAGCCGGGTCAGGGCCTTGCCGCTGCCCTTGCGGCCCCCGGTGAGTGCGGTCAGGAAGTCCGCGGTGCTGGCCCAGCCCGCGGCCTTGGCCGCACCGGTGGCGTCGATCTCGGTGACCACCTCGACCAGCACCGCGTCCAGCAGCGAGCGCAGCGACTCGATCGCGCACACCGTGTCCAGCAGCTCACCGGCCGGACGCGCCGCCCACAAGGTGCCCCGCAGCCCCGCGACGGTCTGCGTGATCGCCCCCCACGGCTGAACCGTGTGCGGCACGTCGCTGCGGCACAGTCGGCGGAGCCGGCGGAGCACGGCGGAGGCGGCGGAGCCGGCGGGTCGATGGTGCTGGTCATAGCAGTGACTCTGCCACCGACCACCGACAGTTTCCGCGCCGCAGCAGACGAGAATGCCGTTATCCACAAGGGGAAACTCGGCCATCGAGCCACCGCCGGCCTGTGGACGAAACCCGGCCCGACGAGGCCTCGACAAGTCCACGCAGTCGCGGGAGGGTGCGGGGATGACGCGGACCACCCTCTTCGCAGCCGGCTACCTCGCGGTCGCGGCCACCGACGCCTACCTCGCCGGCCGAGCTGGTGCGACGGCCCGCCGGCTGCGGCTGGTGACCAAGCCCGTCCTGATGCCCCTGCTGGCCGCGAGCTGTCGCGGTACGACGGCAGCGGCGAGCACCCGGCGAGGGCTGGCGGCCGCGCAGGCACTGTCCTGGGGCGGCGACGTAGCGCTGCTGGACCGGAGCGAACGCGCGTTCCTGGCCGGCCTGGGGTCCTTCTTCGGTGCTCACGTCGCCTACCTGGCCACGTTCGCTGCACACCGGACGCCGCGGACCGGGCTGCACGCGGACGGCCCGACGAAGCGTCGCGCTCGTCGTGTGGGTGACGGCGACACCGACGATGACGTTGGCGGCGCGGCGCCGCGTCCCCGAGCTTGCGGTGCCGGTGGCGCTCTACGCCACGGCGCTGGCCGCTCTGCTGGCGTCCGCGGGACAGCTCGACGCCAGCCGCCACCCCGAAGCGGCCCGCGAGGTGCTGGCCGGGACGGCGCTCTTCGTGACCTCGGACACGTTGTTGGGCGCTCGGCGGTTCCTGCTCGAGGGCGAGCACTCACATCTGGAGAGTGCGGTGATGGCGACCTACACCGCGGCGCAGGCACTCATCGCGCACGGCCTGATCCGCCTGTGACCCTCGCGCACGGCGAAGGGGCGGGACCGGTGCTGCGCGAGCACGGTCCCGCCCCTCGTCTTTCCCCTCATGCCGCCGACCCGGGTCGAAGAGGTCGGCGGCAAGTCTGTGTCGCTCAGCCGACCGGCACGGCGATCTCCTGGCCGACGATCACTCCGGCTCCGGTCAGCGCGTTGAGCTCCTGGATCCGGTGCACCATCGATCGCGTCTCCCCGGGAGCGGCCACGTCGTCAGCGATCTCCCACAGCGTGTCACCGGCGCCCACCTCCACAGTCTGTGTCTGCACCGGGACGCCGGCCTCGCCCGTGGCCGCGGAGCGCGACCCGAAGGCCGTGAATGCTGCCAGCACCAGTCCGAGGAGGAGGAGCACCGCGATCACACGGCCCCGACGGGTCAGTCGGACGGGTGCGGTGGACGCCACCCGGGTCGAGCGAGCCGGGCGGGCGGTGCGGGTAAAGCCGGGGTTGATCGCGATCGAGCTCATCTGGGACCTCCTGGGGAAGGAGTCGGGCCGGGTGTCCGACAGGCGTTGCGTGTCCATGACCGAAGTTCTACCGACGACCTCCGACAGTTTCTGTCGGACGAGGATCGAAGACACGTTCGATCGAACACATGTACGAAGTTAGATCACCTGTTCGAACGAATCAAGCACCGGGCGAACATCTGTTCGAACGGCGTGTCGTGCGCCCGTGAGTCAGCCTCGGCGACGCCGCCCCAGCCACCGAACCAGCTCGAAGCCGGCCGCCGACCGCGACGGCAGCACCGCTCCGCCGCGCATCAGCACCCCCGGCAGGACCGGCAGGCTGCGGACCACGCGACGGCTGCCCAGCAGCCCGACCACCGCCGTAGCCACCTCCTCGGGCCGCAGGATCCGCCCGCCGGCCTGCACCAGCAGCCGCGCTCCCCCGGGGTCCATCGCGTCCACCATCGGACCGGCGACACCGGTCGGGCAGAGCGCGTGGACGCGCACCTGGGTGGGCACCTCGAGGGCCACGCTGGTGGTCAGCGAGACCACCGCCGCCTTGGTCGCGGCGTACGTCGACAGCCCGGGCACCGGGCCCAGGCCGCTCAGCGAGGCCACGTTGACGATGTCGCCGCCCTGCACTTCATCGAAAGCAGCCATCGCCGCACGCATCCCCCACAGCACGCCTTTGAGGTTCACGTCCACCAGCCGCTCGACGGCGTCGGACGAGAGGTCCGCGAGCGTGCCGTCGTCACCGACGCCGGCGTTGTTCACCCAGACGGCCAACGGGCCGTGCCGGAGCGCCTCCGCTGCCACTGCGACGTGCGAGGCCTCCTCGCGGACGTCCTGCGCGATGCCGGCGACCGCGCCGATCTCGTCCGCCGTACGACGCACCGCGGCTGCGTCCACGTCGGTCAGCACCACGGCGTACCCGCGCTGCACCAGGAGCTCGGCGGTGGCGCGGCCGATCCCCCGGCCCGCGCCGGTCACGACGGCGGAGGACCTGCCACTGGTTGTGCCCGAGGACGTCATGGAGAGCAGCCAACCAGAGAGCGGAACCGCGACACGCCGTTCGAACAGGTGTTTGAACCGCCCGGCGGCGAGGACTACGGTGACGAGCACCACGGCGCGGCTGCAGGTGGACGCAGCCGGACGGCACGTGGACGGACGGAAGGTCAGCCATGGCAGGCAAACGCAAGGCAGGTCCGGTCGGGACCGAGGCGCGCAGCATCTCCGAGCTGCCCGACGGACCCCCGGACGCCAGCGGTCTCACGCCGCGCCAGCAGCGCGTCCTCACCACGATCCGCGACTCGCTGGAGTCGCGCGGCTACCCGCCGAGCATGCGCGAGATCGGCGAGCGGGTAGGACTGACCAGCTCCTCGTCGGTGGCGCACCAGCTGCGGGTGCTGGAGGAGAAGGGCTACCTCAAGCGCGACCCCAACCGGCCGCGTGCGCTGTCGGTGTTCACGCCGGACGAGGCCGAGCCCCTGGTCGACGTGACCGACAGCGGCGACACCCGGCCCGCGGCGACCTACGTCCCGATGGTCGGCCGGATCGCCGCCGGCGGACCGATCCTCGCCGACGAGCGGGTCGAGGAGATCATGCCGCTGCCCAAGAGCCTGGTCGGCGAGGGCACGCTGTTCATGCTGCAGGTCGTCGGCGACTCGATGGTCGACGCGGCCATCTGCAACGGCGACTACGTGGTGGTGCGCCAGGAGCAGACCGCGGAGAACGGCGAGATCGTCGCGGCGCTGCTGGACGGTGAGGCCACCGTGAAGACGTTCCAGCGCAAGAACGGGCACGTGTGGCTGCTGCCGCACAACGACGCCTACGAGCCGATCGACGGCACGCACGCCACCATCCTCGGCAAGGTGACCGCGGTCCTGCGCCGGGTGTGAGCGCGCTCAGGCGATCTGGAGCAGCAGCAGCGGACCGCCGTCGTAGCGGCCGCCGTCGATCGCGACCACGAGCTCCTCGGCGTAGCTGATCGGCGTCTCGACCCTCGACGAGGGCAGGTCGGTCAGGGTCGCGATGATGCTGTGGCCGTGCACGATCCTGCTCCCCCCGAAGGCGTCGAGCATCGAGCGGGCGGCGTCCACGCCGCCCTCCTCGAGGAAGTCGTAGCGGCTGGTCAGGCCCGCGAACACGTCGAAGTGCTCCTGGGCGTCGTCGCCCGCGAGCAGCCGCGCGACCGTGGCGTTGACCTCGTCGACCGTGCTGCCCCAGGCCAGGTAGTCCGTGGTGTCGGCGTGCACCAGCAGGTGGTCATCCACCACCGCCATCGCCGGCAGCGCGCGCAGCCACGCGACGTCGTCCTCGGTGAGGCCGTCCTGGTCGGACCGGTGACCGCCGTTGAGGCTCCACACCTCGGCGAACCGGGTGTCGGGGAACCGGTGGAAGCCGAGCATCAGCGCCTCGTGGTTGCCCATCAGCATGTGCACCTGCGCGGGCGCCTGCTCCTGCAGCGCGCGCACGAAGCGCACCGTGCCGATGCCGTCAGGGCCGCGGTCGACGAGGTCGCCGAGCACCCACAGCTGCGCCTCCCCATCGACCCACCGGTCGGACCCGTCGATCAGACCGGCGTCGCGCAGCAGGGTGCGGAAGTCGTCGAGATACCCGTGCACGTCGCTGACGACGTAGGTGGCGGACATGGCCCCCATCCTTGCAGCAGCCGTCGCCGGCGGCTCAGGATGCAAGCCGCTTCAGCGCTGCTCGTACGACGTCGCGGTCCGTCGTGGACCACATCGGGGGCAGCGACGCACGCAGGAAGCCGCCGTAGCGGGCGGTCACGACCCGGGAGTCGAGGATCGCGACCACGCCCCGGTCCGTCGTGGTGCGGATCAGCCGTCCGGACCCCTGGGCCAGCAGCAGGGCGGCGTGGGTCGCGGCGACCTGCATGAACCCGTTGCCCCCGGCCTGGTCGGCGGCCCGCTGCCGCGCGGACATCAGCGGGTCGTCCGGGCGCGGGAAGGGCACCCGGTCGATGATCACCAGCTGACAGGTCTCCCCGGGCACGTCGAGGCCCTGCCACAGCGACAGCGTGCCGAACAGGCAGGCGTGCGGGTCCTGCACGAACAGTCGGGCCAGCTCGGGCAGCTGCGCCTCACCCTGCGCCAGGATCGTCAGGTGGGGCAGGCGCTCGCGCACGGCCTCGGCTGCGGCGTCGGCCGCGCGACGGCTCGAGAAGAGTCCCAGCGTCCGGCCGTCGGCCGCGTCCACGAGGTCGACGATCTCGTCGACCTGTGCGGCGCCCAGGCCGTCACGTCCCGGCGGGGGCAGGTGGCGGGCGACGTACAGGATGCCCTGGCGGGCGTAGTCGAACGGGGAGCCGACGTCGATGCCCCGCCAGGGCAGCACGTCCTCGGTGCGCTCGGTCACCTCCTCGTCGGTGAGCGGCTGCACGCGCTCGGCGATCTTGAGGCCCAGGGAGGAGGCGACCGAGCCGAAGTCGCCCCCGAGCATCAGGGTCGCGCTGGTCAGCACGACGGTCTTGTCCGACAGCAGCTTGTCGCGCAGCTGGCCCCACACCTGCAGCGGCGCCACGCACAGCACGGCACCTCCGCGGGAGGGCCCCCTCTCGCTGAGCCAGAGCACATCGCTGTCGAGGTTGGCCGCCATCCGCTCGGCGGTCTTGAAGATCTCCTGCACCCAGCCGCGGGCCTGCGTGCGTCCGGCGTCCCCCTCCCCCTCCGAGGACTCCTTGGGGAACGCCGAGATCAGCGACCGGGCGGCGTCGCGCACCAGCACGAGGCCGTCGGCGAGCGCCCCCGAGAGCCGGTCGACCCGACCCGGCTCGGTCTCGTCGTAGGCCGCCCGCAGTGCCTCGGCGGCGTCGGCCAGGTCGTCGGCCTCGGTGCCCTCGACGTGCCGCTGCGCGCGGCGCGAGGCGCGCTCGACGTCGCCGAACGACAGCTCGTCGGTCGCCGCCTGGGTGACGCGCGCGGACAGCTCGTGCGCCTCGTCGATCACCACGGCGTCGTACTCCGGGATCATCGGGACGCCCTCGATGGCATCGATCGCGAGCAGCGAGTGGTTGGTGACGATCAGCTGCGACTGCGCGGCCTTCTCCTTGGCCCGCTCGGCGAAGCACTCCTGGGCGAAGGGGCACTTGGTCGCCCCCAGGCACTCGCGGTGGTTGACCGAGACCTGCCGCCAGACCCGGTCGGTGTGCTTGGGGGCGGAGTCGCGGTCGCCGGCGCCCTTGCGCTCGGCCTGCTCCTCGGCCCACGAGCGCAGCTGCAGCACCTCGCTGCCCATCGAGCCCTCGGGCATCTCCACCAGGGCGCCCTGGTCGTCGGGGACGCCCTCGCGGATCCGGTGCAGGCAGGCGTAGTTGGAGCGCCCCTTGAGCACGGCGTACGACGGCGCGCGGCCACCCGCGGGCAGGACGTGCGCCGCCGCGTCGAGCAGCGCCGGGATGTCGCGCTCGACCAGCTGGTGCTGCAGCGCGAGGGTCGCCGTGGCCACGACCACGCGGCGGTCGTGCAGCAGCGCGGGCACCAGGTAGCCCAGGGACTTGCCGGTGCCGGTGCCGGCCTGCACCAGCAGGTGCTCGGAGGTGACCATCGCCCGCGCGACCGCCTCGGCCATCTGGATCTGACCGGGACGCTCCTGCCCACCGAGGGAGGCGACCGCGGCAGCGAGCACCTCCCGCACACGCGACGGCTCGAGCGGAGGAGCGTCGTCGTCGGGCACCGGAGCACCCTATCCGCGCCGCGTGGCGGGCGTCGGCGGTCGTCCCCAGGCGCTCAGCGCAGCAGGGACTCGATGGTGGCCGCGACGGCGTCGAGGTCGGCCGGGTAGGGGTGCACCAACCGGTGCGCCGGCAGCGGGCCGAGGGTCCGGTCGAGCAGCTCTGCCTCCAGGCTCCCGGCCCGCTCCGCGAGGTCGCAGCTGCGCTCGGGGAAGGCGAAGCGGTACTGCTGGTAGACGCCGGTGAACGGCAGCCGCTCGTGCGCGAGCGAGTGCCGCATCCTGGCCGCCACCTCGGAGCCCGCCACGGGCGTGGCCACGGTGTCGGGGGCGGGCCGGGAGTGCACGAGCAGCACCTGGTCCACCACGGCGTGCGAGATGACGCGGCCCGCGAACAGCCGGTCCGGCGGCACCTGCACGTAGGCCTGCCGGGCCAGCACCGGGGCGGCCCGACGCCACACGTCGCGACCCGGGACCTTGCGCCGGCCCAGGGCGCCGAGCGTCGAGGCGGCGCCGTCCAGCATCCGCAGCCGGGCCCGGGCGCGCGGATCGGCGACCCGCGCGCGCATGGCCGGAAGCTGCGCGAGCTGCCAGCTCCACACCCGCACCGGTTCGGGCAGCGACGAGGCGTGCGTCCGGTCCTCGACCCGGCGCAGGTAGCTCCACTCGTCGGCGACGTACGTCGCACCAGCGCGCTCCAGGGACACCATCATCTCGGTCTTGCCGCCCTTGGACCACCCGCACGCCAGGACGGTGCGGCCACGGTGCACCACGGTCGAGGCGTGGACCGGGACGACTCCGGCGCCGAGCGCGAGCAGGTTGACCATCGCCACCAGCAACGGAACCACCCGGGCGCCGGACTCGACCTCGACGACGGCGCCGCCGTCGGCCCCGGCACCCAGCCGGTCCAGGGGGGCACGCGCCCGCAACGGTCGATCGCCACGGGACGCGCGCGTGCTGTGCAGGTAGAAGTGACGCTCGTCGAAGGAGGTCTCCTGGTAGCCGGACCAGGTCGGCTCCCCCACGGTGGTCAGCTGGGGGACGAACGCGATCTCCAGGTCGACCGGGGTGCCGGGGTCGGGCACGCAGGGGCCGAGCTGTCGGGCCACCACACGGTGGTCGCTCTCGTCCCCACCCGTGACCGCCACGTGGACGACCCCACCCACCTGGTGGTGCGTCACCGTCCCCGCGCGAACCGGGCTGCTCATGCGCGCCGGTGCCGGAGCTCGCGGAGTCGACGCAGCATCGGTCCGGGGTCACTCAGGCTCATGGTGCTGTGCGCCGTACCTCGATGGGGTGCCAGCGCGCCCAGAGCCTGCCGCGTGCTGAGGTGGCCCCCGCGCACGGCGGCCACGACGTGGCGCACGTCGCCCTCGATCCAGCGGTAGCGCGCCCCGACGCGCGCGGTCGGGATGTCCTGGACCAGTCCGCGCAGCGCCGCGACGTGGATGGCGGGGAGGTTCACCCCGGCGGCGAGCGCGAGCGGCAGCGAGCCGTAGACACGGGGGTTGAGGTCGATCAGCGAGTCGCCGAGGAACTGGGCCTGGATCACGCCCTCGTGGTCATGGGCGAGCTTCTCCAGCGCGGCGACCCGGTCCGGGTCGACCGGCGTGGTGCGCGCGTAGCAGCTGACGCCTGCGCCCGACGGCCACAGCCGCTCGCTCTCCTGCGCGACGACGGCGATCATCCGGCCGTCGTGCATGACGCCGCTGTAGGCGCTCAACGGCTCGTCCACCCAGCGCTGCACGACCAGGGGCGCGAGGTCGACGAGCCCGACGAGCTCCTCGGGGCGGTCGATCCGCTCCACCGGCCCGTCACTCGCCTTGCGCTCGATCGGCTTGACCGCGACCGGGTAGTCCAGACCTGGGGCGACGGCCCTGACGTCGTCCGCGGTGTCGATCATTCGCTCGGGGATCAGGGGCAGGCCGGCGAGCTCGGCACGCCGCGAGACCTCGTCCTTGCGGACCAGCTCGTGGCCCGGGGGGCGCAGTGCCAGCAGGCTGACGTCGCTGGAGCACATCACGGTGAAGAAGCCGTGTCGTTCCACGGCTGCCCGTACGTCGTCGGGGTAGGCGCTCGACGCAGCCGAGCTCGTCGTGACCGCACCGGCGCAGTGCCGGGAGGAGCTTGCCAGGCTCGGCCGGTCCGAGACCGTCACCCAGGGTTCGTGCCCTGCAGCATGCAGCGCGCGCACGGCCGCCAGCGTCGACCGGGCGGTGACCGAGCCGCCGTCCGTGACCAGGACCCGGATCACGGCTCGGTGGTCCCCTTGGGCGCCGTTCGTGCCGCAGCCCGGGCCGCGTCCTGGATCGCCGGCTCGACGAACCCCCAGGCACGCTCGAGCACCTCCTCGCGAGGGAGGGTGGCATCGATCGTCAGAATCGGGCGGAGGTCACGCACGTGATGAGGGTACGCCGCGAGCTGGGCGGCCACCGCCTGGTGCTCGATGGTGTCGCCGGGCTTGCGGGCCACGGCCACCTCGGTGGGGAGGTCGAGGTAGACGGTCGCCGTGGCCCGTGGGAGCAACCGGCGCACGAGCGACCGCGGCACCGCGAGCGCGACCCCGCGGTAGAAGACGTCCAGGGTGACCAAGGCGTCGGCCAGGTGTCGGTCGCAGAGCACGACCTGGACGCCGCGGCGCCGCAGTCGCCCGACCTGGCTGCGGACACCGAGCACGAACGTCAGGGTCACGAGCATGCACCACACCCAGCCGACCGGTCCCCGCCGCGAGGCCGGAACGGCCTCGGACCGGGCGATCGTGCGCATGGTCGGGCCGCTCGGGACGGGGCGTCCCCGGGAGAGGATGCGGCGAGCCAGTCGCAGCGGTCGGTCGACCCACCCCATGCCCATGCCCGGGCGGTACCAGACGATCTCGGACTCGAGGCCCGCCGAGCGCAGTCGCTGCGCCACCCCGGTGACGAGCGTGGACTTGCCGGCCCCGTCGACCCCCGAGACCGCGACCAGGAGCGGCCCTCGGCTCACGGAGCAGGAGTGAGGACGAGGGTATGCCCGATGCTGGCGCCGGAGCTGCTCGAGGACACGGTGGTCGCACCGACCTGCCCGGACGCCGGGATCGCGACGTCGGCGAGCTCGCCGGTCACCTTGTAGGTGGCCGTGGGGGTCGAGGACTCCCCACGCTCGGTCCAGCCGGCCGCGGGGGTGACGGAGACGGCGTTCGCGATGCCCACGAACCCGACCGCGACACTGCCGGGGGAACCCGTCGCGGCGGGAAGCGCGGGACGGTTGGAGCTGGCGTTGACCGATGCGGCCGAGGACGCGATCGGCTGGGAGGTGGACACCCCTCGGTAGACGGCCGTGGTCCACGCGGAGGACTGGGCGGACGACAGCTTGAAGGTCGCCGTGCCGGCCGGAGCGCCGGCGGTGGCCACCTTGACGTAGGCCCACTGCCGCATCGTGGTGCTGTTGTCGTCCACCCGGACCAGCGACCACCCGGCGGGAGCGGTCATGGCCGGACGACCGCGGGCGGCGAGCGAGAGCACGGTGACCTGTCCCGCGACGACCGCGGGAGTGGCCACCGACACCGAGGTTCCGGTGGCGGCACCGGACGCGCCGGCCACGTAGCCCACCGACGACGCGGGCGGCGCGGCCGGGGTCGTCACGCTCGTCGACGGGCTCTGCGGCGAGGACTGACCGCTGGTGTCCTTGGCCACGACGGCGTAGGAGTACGTCGTGGAGGCGGACACGGTGGAGTCGGAGTACGACGTGCTCGTCGAGGTGCCGACGGGGCTGCCGTCGCGGAGCACGGTGTAGGACGCGACGCCGACGTCGTCGCTCGAGGCGGCCCAGCTCAGGTCGACCTTGGACGACGTCACGGAGGACGCGGTGGGTGCCCCCGGTGCACTGGGGGGCGCGTCGACGCTGGGCGGGTTGAGCGGCATCTCGGCGTGGTAGTAGCGGCTGTCGTTGCCGCCGGAGGCCGCCTGCACCACGACGCCCGACTGCTGCGTCAACGGCTGCTTGGTGCCGGTCGCGTTGTTCAGGTAGCGCCACTTGTAGGTCACGAAGGGGGTGCCGCGGCCGGACGGGAACGTGAGGTCGTCGAGGCCCGAAGCCTTGTAGTAGATCGTGCCGTCCGTGACCGGGGCGGTCCCGAAGACCAGCGCCCGCTGGTTCACGGTGTCGATCTGCACCATCGGCCGGCTCCAGTCGTCGGCGACGGTCGCCACCGTGTGCTGGGACCAGGTGCCGTCGGTGTCGCGCACGACCAGGATGATCAACGGGTCGGTCGGGCTCGGCGACGCAGTGTCGTTGAGGCTGGTCTTGACGATGGCGTAGACGCGTCCGCGGTTGTCGTCGTTGACGTTCTTCAGGTTGAGGTGGTCATCCGCGATGCTCGGCCCGGAGAGCGCACTCTCGAAGGACCACTGGCTGTCCGGGTCGGTGTCCCGGTGGACTGCGAAGCGGAAGGCGCCGGTGTCCTGGTCGGACCACATCACGCCGATCTTCCCGCGGAAGGCGACGAGGCCCGACAGGTCGTCAGAGCTGATCGCGGTGTCGGCGACCTGCGGCTTGAACGGCGCTCCGAAGGTGGAGTCGTCGGTGGTCGTGTGGGCGACCCAGACGGTGTTGCCTCGGGTCCAGGTGACCCAGAGTCGGCCGAGCGAGTCCTTGTCGATGGACGCGGACTCCGAGCCTCCACCGGTGGGGACCGTGATCGGGAACCCGGCATCGGGCGTCCAGCTGCGCGCCGTCGGGTCGAAGCTGAGCCGGGTCACCCGCAGCGGGGTGGACGCCTGGCGCGTGGCGACGTAGAGCTTCGAGCCGTCCCAGAGGACGTCGCCGGTGCTGTTGGACCGGTTGTCGACCACGCCGACGGTCGGGCGCCAGGTGTGGTCGGGCATGAGCTCGTGGATCCGGAACGTGCCGTCGCTGGCGAGCATGTCCGACCACCACGTGCCGAAGGCGTAGAACAGCTTGCTCTGCGGCTTGTCGGCGGTCGGCGAGGTGCTGGACAGGCCGGCGTACGACGAGCCGACGTAGGTCACGGGAGCGGGGTCGTCAGCGGCCTGCACGACCGACTGCACGCCTAGAACCATCCCCAACGCCAGCAGAAGCGGCATCAGGACACGCTGCGCCCCGAGAGTTCTCATCCAGACAACAATACGGGCAGCGGCGTCCTGTTCGAGCCCCGCCAGCGAGATCCGGGGCAGGTTTAACCCTCGCTGCACGAGTCTTTACCTGCGAAGGCTCAAGTCCGGGCCGTCAGCAGCCGATCGGGGGTGAAGGGCAGGTTGCGCATCCGAACGCCGGTGGCGTTGTGCACCGCGCTCGCGACCGCCGCAGCGGTGCCGACGATCCCGATCTCACCGATCCCCTTGGCTCCGAGCGCATTAGCGCGCAGGTCCTCGTCGTCGAGCCAGGAGACGTCGATCGTGCCGATGTCGGCGTGTGTCGGGACGTGGTAGTCGGCCAGGTCGGCGGTGACGACGTGCCCGAACCGGTGGTCGACGACGCTGTGCTCGAACAGCGCCATCGACAGCCCCCACACCATGCCGCCGACCAGCTGCGAACGGGCCGTGCGCGGGTTGATGATCCGACCCGGGGCGAACACCCCGGTCATCCGCGGCACCCGGACCTCGCCGGTGTGCAGGTTGACCCGGGCCTCCACGAACTGCGCTCCGTAGGAGTGGGCCACGACACCCTCCTCGCCCCCACCGCCTTCGGTGGTGACCTCGACGCGGGCGCCGCTGCGCGGGTCGCGGCCGTGCACGGCCAGGAACTCGCGGGCGGCCTGCACGACCGCGGAGCCGTGGGACACGGTGCCGGCCGAGCCGCCGGACACCGTGGCCGCCGGCAGGTCGGAGTCGCCGATCTCCACGTGCACGTGGTCGAGGGGCTGCTCGAGTGCGTCCGCGGCGATCTGGGTGAGCACGGTCCAGTTGCCGGTGCCGATGTCGGCCGACCCGATGCACACCTGGTAGTGCCCGTGACCCGCATAGCTGACCGACGCGGTGTTGCCGGGCATCACCGTCGCGGGGTACGCCGAGCTCGCCACCCCGAGGCCCACCAGCCAGTCGCCGTCCCGCCGGGCTCCCGGGGCCTGCCGGGCCGACCAGCCGAACCGGGAGGCGCCGACCCTCAGGCACTCCACCAGCCGGCGGCTCGACCAGGGCTTCCCCGTCTCGGGGTCCGTCTCGGGGTCGTTGCGGACCCGGAGCTCGACCGGGTCGATCCCGCAGGCGTCCGCGAGCTCGTCCATCGCGGACTCCAGCGCGAACATGCCCGGGGCCTCCCCCGGCGCGCGCATCCACGACGGCACCGCGACGTCCAGCGGCACCAGCCGGTGCGACGTGCGGCGCGCGGTGGCGGCGTACATGCTGCGGGTGCCGACCGTGGTCTGCTCGGCGAACTCCTTGATCCGCGAGGTCTGCTCGAGCGCGTCGTGGCTCACCGCGACGACGCGTCCCTCGGTGTCCGCGCCGAGCTGCACGCGCTGCAGGGTGGGGGTGCGGTAGCCGACCAGCGCGAACATCTGCTGGCGGGTCAGCGCGAGCTTGACCGCACGACCCGGCAGCGCGCGGGCGGCCAGCACGGCCAGCACGTTGTGCGCGTGCGGCATGCCCTTGGAGCCGAAGCCGCCGCCGACGTACGGCGCGACGACCCGCACCTGCTCCGGCTGGAGCCCGAAGACCTTCGCCATCGTCGCCTGCACGCCGTGCGGGTGCTGGGTGGAGTCGAAGAGCGTCAGCCGCTGCTCGTCGGCGTCCCACCGAGCGGTGCACGCGTGCGGCTCCAGCGGGTTGTTGTGCTCCATCGGGGTGGAGTAGCACGCGTCGACGACCACCGCGGCCGCCGCCAGCGCGCTGTCGACGGTGGTGTCGCCGGTGTCCTCGGTGTCCTCGGTGTCGCAGGGGAACGACGGGTTGACCTGGTCCGGCGCGTAGGCATCAGGGTGGTCGGTTCGCAGGGCGGTGTCGTGCGCCTCCTGCGCGTAGCTGAACCGCACCAGCGCGGCAGCCTGGCGGGCGATCTCGGGGGACGCGGCTGCGACCACCCCGACGATCTGCCCACGGAAGGCGACCTCGGCCGACTGCAGCAGGGCGTACTCCCCGTCACTGGTGTCGGCCAGCTCGGGCTCGTCGCGATGGGTGAGCACCAGCAGCACCCCGTCGAGCGCCTCGGCCCGCGTGCTGTCGACCTCGGTGATCCGCCCGCGCGCGATCGTGGCCTGCAGGAGGTGGAGGTGGACCGGCGCCTCCACGTGCTGCTCGAAGGCGTACTTCGCGAAGCCGGACACCTTGGCCTCGCCGTCGATGCGCCCGACGGGCTGCCCGACAGACTGGGGCGTGACGGCACTCATGCGACGTCCTCCGACCGGCCCGTCGCCAGGTCACGCAGTGCGGCGACGACGACGTTCTGGGTCATCGGGATCTTGAACGCGTTGTCGGGCAGGGGTTCCGCGGCCCTCAGCTCCTCCTCCGCGGCCCGGCGGAAGGTCGCCTCCGACGCCTCCTCACCGCGCAGCAGCTCTTCGGCGACCGTGGCCCGCCACGGCTTGTGGGCCACTCCGCCGAAGGCGATACGGACGTCGTGCACGATCCCGTCGCGCACCTCCAGGGCCGCGGCGACCGAGACCAGGGCGAAGGCGTACGACGCCCGGTCGCGCACCTTGCGGTAGAGCGAGGTCCGCGCGAGGGGCAGCGGTGCGAGCTCGACGGCGGTGATCAGCTCGCCGTGCTCGAGCGTGCTGTCGCGGGACGGGTCGTCGCCGGGGAGCCGGTGCAGGTCGGCGTAGTCGATCGTTCGCTCCCCCTGAGGGCCGAGCACGACCACCTCGGCGTCCAGGACGGCGAGAGCGACCGCCAGGTCGGAGGGGTGGGTGGCGACGCAGTGGTCGGACGCGCCCAGGATCGCCAGGTTGCGGTGGAACCCCTGCACGGCGGGGCAGCCCGAGCCGGGATCGCGCTTGTTGCACGGCGTCGTGACGTCCTGGAAGTAGCGGCAGCGGGTGCGCTGCAGCAGGTTGCCGCCCGTCGTGGCGACGTTGCGGATCTGACCGGAGGCGCCGGCCAGCAGGGCCTGCGACAGCACCGGGAAGTCCGTGCGCACCACCGGGTGGGCGGCGAGATTGCTGTTGCGTGCGGTGGCGCCGATCCGCAGACCGCCCCCGCCGGTGCGCTCGATCCGGTCCAGCGGCAGCCGGCTGACGTCGACCAGCGCCGAAGGCGTGGCGACGCCGAGCTTCAGGTGGTCGACGAGGTTGGTGCCCCCCGCGACGTACGACGCGTCCTCGTGGTCAAGGGCCGCGGCGACCGCAGCGGCCGGGTCGGCGGCCCGCTCGTAGGTGAACGGTCTCATCGGCCCGCTCCCTGCTCGTGCGCGTCGCGGATCGCAGCGAGGATGTGGGAGTAGGCGCCGCAGCGGCACAGGTTGCCGCTCATCCGCTCCCGGATCTCGTCATCGGTGAGCGGGACGGCGCGGTCCGGGTCGTGCCGGGCGTCGGTGACGCGGCTGGGGTGCCCCTGCGCCACCTCCTCCAGCATGCCGACCGCCGAGCAGACCTGGCCCGGGGTGCAGTAGCCGCACTGCAGAGCATCGTGGTCGAGGAAGGCCTGCTGCACGGGGTGCATCCGGTCGCCCGTCCGCAGGCCGGAGGCGGTGACCACCTCCGCGTCCGCGTTGGCGACGGCCAGCTGTAGGCAGCTCAGCACCCGCCGACCGTCGACCAGCACCGTGCAGGCCCCGCACTGGCCGTGGTCGCAGCCCTTCTTGGCGGCGGTGACCGCCAGCCGGTCACGCAGGGCGTCGAGCAGCGTGGTCCGGGTGTCCACCACCACGGAGCGAGCCAGCCCGTCGACGGTGAGCGTGATCTCGAGGTCGGGCACGGTGTCGGGCACGTCTCCTGGCTACCCGATCGGCAGGCGGGGAAACGCCGTCAGGCGCTCACGAGGTACGGCGCCAGCTCGTCGGCCAGCCCGGCGTGCACCCGACCGCGCACGAGGGATCCGTCGGCGGTGTGCTCGAGGGACTCCACCTCGCCCGAGGTGTGGATCTTGTTCAGCAGGTCGCCTCGCTCGTAGGGCAGGAGCACCTCGAACTCCACGTCCGGGTGCGGCAGGTCGGCCTCGATCGCGAGCAGCGCCGCCTCGATGCCCTCGCCGGTCCGGGCCGAGACCACGACCGAGTGCGGCTCACGGGCACGCAGCCGCGAGATCACCATCGGGTCGGCCGCGTCGGCCTTGTTGATGACCACGAGCTCGGGGACCTTGTCGGCGCCGATCTCGGCGAACACCTCGCGCACCGCGGTCAGCTGGCCCTCGGGATCGGGGTGCGAGCCGTCCACGACGTGCAGGACCAGGTCGGCGTCGGCGACCTCCTCCAGCGTCGAGCGGAACGCCTCGACCAGCTGGTGGGGCAGGTGCTTCACGAAGCCGACGGTGTCCGACATCGTGTAGACCCGGCCGTCGGACGTGGTGGTCCGCCGGGTGGTCGGGTCGAGCGTCGCGAACAGCGAGTCCTCGACGAGGACCCCGGCGTCGGTGAGCCGGTTGAGCAGCGAGGACTTGCCGGCGTTGGTGTAGCCCGCGATCGCCACCGACGGGATCTGGTGGCGCTGCCGCTCGGAGCGTTTCGTGTCCCGGGTCGTGCGCATGTGCTTGAGCTCGTTGCGCAGCTTGGCGATCTTGGTGTTGATCCGGCGCCGGTCGGTCTCGATCTTGGTCTCACCGGGGCCACGGCCGCCGATGCCCGCCCCGCCGGCGACCCGGCCGCCCGCCTGCCGGGACAGGTTGCCGCCCCAGCCGCGGAGCCGCTGCTTCATGTAGCTCAGCTGGGCGAGCTCGACCTGGGCCTGCCCCTCACGCGACTTCGCGTGCTGGGCGAAGATGTCGAGGATGAGTGCGGTCCGGTCGACCACCTTCACCTTGACCTTGTCCTCGAGGTTCCTCAGCTGGGAGGGGGCCAGCTCGCCGTCCATGATCACGGTGTCGGCCCCAGTCGCCTGCACGACCTCGCGCAGTCCCTCGACCTTGCCGCGGCCGATGTACGTCGCCGGGTCGGGCTTCTGACGTCGCTGGTAGAGCGCATCGAGCACCTGGGAGCCGGCAGTCTCAGCGAGCAGGGCGAGCTCGGCCATGGAGTTCTCGGCGTCCGCGACGGTGCCCTCGGTCCACACGCCCACCAGCACCACGCGTTCGAGGCGCAGCTGGCGGTACTCGACCTCGGAGATGTCCTCCAGCTCGGTCGAGAGCCCCACGACGCGGCGCAGGGCGTGCCGCTCGGCGAGGTCCTGCTGGCCGGTCGACTCCTCGTCCTCCTCGGGGTCGGGCGCGTCGAGGAGACCGGCGTCGGCAACGTCGTCGGCGTCGTCGGCGTCGTCCTCCCACTCCTCGGTCTCCAGGAGGGCGTCGTCGAGGTCGATGTCGGTGTCGGTGTCGGTGTCGACGGGGTGGTCGGGGGCGTGGTCGGGGGCGTGCTCGTGTGCGTGAGTCATATCCACCAAGGGGAACGTCCGGACCCCCGGGTGGATTCCCGAGGCACCACGATGCTCGCACGACTTCGCGACGAGCAACGATTCATTTAGCTAGCCAGGTGCCGGCCGCGACGAGCACCGCGGGTCCGGTCAGCTCCACGCGTCCGGCCTCGGTCCAGGCCAGGTCGAGCCGGCCACCCGGCACGTCCACCTGGTACGACGTCCGCGACCGCCCTGCGGGGTCGTGGCCGTCCGCCAGCGCGGCCGCGACCAGCACGGCGCACGCCCCGGTGCCGCAGGAGCGGGTCTCCCCCGAGCCCCGCTCGTGCACCCGCATCGCGAGGTGCCGCGCGCCGCGGCGCACCACGAACTCGACGTTGACGCCGTCGGGGTAGACGACCCGGTCATGCTCGGGCGCGACGAGCAGCGGGCCGGCGTCGTCGAGCGCGTCCACGAACGCCACCGCGTGCGGGTTGCCCATCGACACGTGCAAGGCCGGCCAGGTGCGGCCCTCGACCGTGACCTCGGTGTCGCCGAGCACCTCCGGCTCCCCCATGTCCACGCTGATCGGCCCGTCCGGACCGGCCGGGAACGACAGCACCTTCACACCGTCCCGGGTGCCGACCGGCACCGGCCGACCGGCGTCGACCTCCTGGTGCGCGACGAGGTAGCGGCCGAACACCCGCACCCCGTTGCCGCACATCTCGGAGGTGGAGCCGTCCGCGTTGCGGTAGTCCATGAACCACTCCGCCTGCCCCCGGGCCGCGTGCGCCGACGGGTCGTCGTACGCCTCGGTGCGGACGATGCGCAGCACCCCGTCGCCGCCGATCCCGGCCCGGCGGTCGCACAGCAGCCGCACCAGGGCGGGGTCCAGGTCGGCGAACCGGGTGCCGTCGGGATCCGGCAGCAGCACGAAGTCGTTCTCGGTGCCGTGTCCCTTCAGGAAGTCGATCCCGACCGGGCTCACCCGGCCTCCACGACGGCCTTGAGGCGGCCCAGGCCCTTCTCGAAGTCGGGCCCGATCATCTTGTCCATGCTGGTGAACAGGCCCATCACCCGCGTGGCGGCGGTCTTGGGCCCGGTCATGGTCCAGGTGACCCGGGTGCCCTCGCCGGGCTGCGTCTCGGGCGCGAACGTGAAGGTCGTGACGCTGGCGTGGATGGCCTTGCTGCGCTGGACGGTGTAGGTGTCGCTGGTCATGCCGCGATGGTACGGCGCCCGCTCGGTGGGCGGGGCCGGTCAGCGGGGCCGGTCAGCGGGGCCGGACCACCAGCGCCGATCCGCCGCCACGCCGTCGCGGCTCGGACACGGCCGTCAACGCACCTCGGGGTCCGAACTCGATCGCGGTCGCGGCACCGATCTCCGACGCGCTGGTGAACTGGTCGCCGGTGGCTGTGAACCGGTGGCCGTAGGGAGTCAGCAGCGGTCCGTAGGTGTCGATGAACTCCGGCTCGGCGCTGACCGACGCGGCGTTGCGCTGCGAGGCTCGTGGGTCGGCGATGGCCTGCTCCAGGGAGAGGTCCCGGTCGATCCGGTTGACGATCAGCTGCGTCACGGTGGTGATGATCGTGGCACCGCCGGGCGATCCGAGCGCGAGGAACGGCTTGCCGTCCTCGAGCACGATCGTCGGCGACATCGAGGAGCGGGGACGCTTGCCGGGCTGGATCCGGTTGGGGTCGGCCGGGTCGTAGACAGTGCTGAAGTCGGTCAGCTCGTTGTTGAGCAGGAAGCCACGGCCCGGCACCAGCATCCCGGAGCCGCCGGTCTGCTCGATCGTGAGGGTGTACTCCACGACGTTGCCGCGGCGGTCGGTGACCGTGAGGTTGGTGGTCTCGACGTTCTCGGTCTCGCCGGCGTCCTGGTTCGCTCGCGTCGAGCCTCCGCAGCGGCCGTCGTAGTCGTCCACGTCGCCAGCGGTCGTCGGCTTCTGCATGGCCGTGGTCTCGCTGATGGAGCAGGCGCGCTCGGCGGCGTACCGGTCGGAGAGCAGGTCCGAGACCGGCACGTCGACGAAGCGCGGGTCACCCAGGTACCGCGCACGGTCGGCGAAGGCCAGCGCGGTGGCCTCGAGGTAGTGGTGCAGGACGCCGGCGACGCTGGAGGCGGAGAGGTCGTAGCGCTCCAGGATGTTCAGCGACTCTCCGACGGTTGTGCCGCCGGACGAGGAGGGTGCCATGCCGTAGACGTCGTAGCCGCGGTAGTCGCTGCGGGTCGGCTTCTGCTGCAGGACGCGGTACTTCGCCAGGTCGCGGGCAGTGAGGTGGCCGGCCGGCACGGGAAGCGTGGTGTCCGGGTCCTTGGGCGGGTGCTGCACGAGGTCGGCGATCTGCCGGGCCAGGGCGCCGCGGTAGAAGGACCGCATCCCCTCCCGCCCGAGCAGACGGTAGGTGCGGGCAAGGTCGGGGTTCTTGAACACCGATCCCACGGCCGGCGGCTGTCCGCCGGGCAGGAACAGCTTCGGCGTGGTGGTGTAGGCCTCGAAGCGCTTCTGGTTGTCGGCGGTCTGCGACCGGAAGGTCTCGTCGACGACGAAGCCGCGGGCCGCGAGGGCGGCCGCCGGCTCGAGTGCGCGCTTCAGGCTGAGGGTCCCCCAACGCCTCAGGGCGGTCTCCCAGGTCGCCGGCGTCCCCGGCGTGCCGACGGAGACGCCGCTGGTGACGAGGTCGGGGGTGAACCGGTAGGGCTTGCCGGTCCCCGGGTCGATGAAGGCGTCCGTGGGCATCGTCGCCGGCGCGGTCTCGCGGCCGTCGAGGGTGCGGACCTTGCCGGACCGGGCGTCGTAGGACACGAAGTAGCCGCCGCCGCCGAGCCCGGCGCTGTAGGGCTCGGTGACGCCGAGCGCCGCCGCCGTCGCCACCGCGGCGTCGACCGCGTTGCCGCCGTTCCTCAGCACCTCGATGCCGACCCGGGACGCCTCGGGGTCCACCGAGGTGACCGCGCCACCGAAGCCGCGGCTCGTCGGCGTCTTCACGGTGTAGAAGGTGTCGGCGGCCTTCGAGGAGGCGCGGGAGTGCCGGTCGCGGTCCTGCCCCGCCGCCGCGCCGGTGCCGAGGCCGGCGAGCGCGGTGGCCCCGGCTGCGGCGAGGGCGACTGAGCGAAGCGCGGAGCGGTGGCGGATGAGCCCCATGGTGTTCCTCCCGAGTGGCTTGAGCACGGCTTTCCTACCTTCGCTGCTGCGCCCCGGTCGCGTCCAGTGCCCGTCGCACCCGCTGCGGGTCGTCCCAGCTCACCCAGGTCACCCGAGGGTCCTTGCGGAACCACGCGTCCTGCCGCCGCGCGAAGCGCCGCGTCCCGCTCACGGTCTGCTGAAACGCCTGCTCCTCGGTGAGCCTGCCGTCGAGGTGGCCGAGCACCTGCTGGTACCCCAGGGCTCGCTGCGCCGTACGCCCCTCGCGCAGACCGCGGTCGGCCAGCGCACGCACCTCCTCGACCAGGCCGGCGTCCCACATGCCCCGCACCCGTCGTTCGATCCGCTCGTCGAGCACCGGGCGCGGCACGTCCACCCCGATCTGCACGGCGTGCGGGAAGTGGTAGGTCAGCTCCGGCAGGGTCGCGGCGTACGGCGCCCCAGTGATCTCGACCACCTCGAGAGCGCGCACCACCCGCCGCGCGTTCGCCGGCTCGATCTTCGCGGACGCCTGCGGGTCGACCTCGGCCAGCCGACGGTGCAGCTCGTCGGCGCCGACCTCGGCCAGCTCGGCCTCCAGCCGGGCCCGGACCGCCGGTTCGGTGCCGGGGAACTCGAAGCGGTCGAGGACCGCTCGGGTGTAGAGCGCGGAGCCGCCGACCAGGACCGGCACCGCGCCCCGGCCGGCGATCTCGGCGATCGCACCCCGGGCCAGGCCCTGGAACTCCGCGACGGTGGCCGACTGGTGCACGTCGAGCACGTCGAGCAGGTGGTGCGGGACACCGCGCCGCTCGTCGTACCCGAGCTTGGCGGTGCCGATGTCCATGCCGCGGTAGACCTGCATTGCGTCGGTGTTGACCACCTCCCCGCCCAGCGCCAGTGCCAGCTCCAGCGAGAGGTCGGACTTGCCGGCCGCCGTGGGCCCCACGATCGCGACCGGACCCGGTGCGGGGGCGTCCGACGGCTGGTTCGGCATGATGGGAGTGTGGCAAACCACGCCAGGCCGATCGGCGCCGGGCCACCTCGGGAATGGAAGAGCAGGACCTGGGAATCTTCGACAGGGCCAAGAAGCAGGTGACCAGGGCCGTCGACCAGCACGGCGGCACGAACGACGACTTCGGGGACCGGCCTCCGCGTCCCTGATGCCGCTGGTGCCGCAGCAGTCGGTGGCCGTGGTTTCGCGAGGGTGCGGCCGGGTACCGCGCAGGCATGACGAGCAGCGACCAGCCCACCGGACCGGATGCCCCTGCACCACCCGGCGGTCCGCAACGTGACGACGCCCCGGCCGGGTCCACCAGCCCCGGCGGGCCTCCGCAGTCGACGGACGGAGGCGCGCAGGACGCTCCGGTGCACGTCGACGCGGCCCCGCGCCAGGACGGCGAGGCGCCCGGCTCACCTCCCCCGGCAGCCGACATGCCGGACGGCTCGAACAGCGCGCGCACCCAGACCGAGCAGGCCAACGAGCAGCTGCAGGAGGAGAATGCCGAGACGGCGCTCGACCAGCCCTCCGATGGATCAGGCGGCGAGTGACGCCAGCTCGTCACCGACGAGCGTGTGACGCAACCGAGCGAGAGGGAACCAGCCATGAGACCGAACCAGGACCCGAGGTCCGACCTCGGCGCGCTCGATCCCGACCAGTTCGTCGGCGAGGGACCGGCGGGTGATGACGCACCGGGTGAGTTCATGTCGCGCGACCAGCAGCCGGACCACCCCACCACGTCACCCGCCGAGACCAACGACGAGACCGACGACGAGACCGAGGATGACGCATGAGCACCGATGAGCAGCGCCCCGCCGAGGAGACCGTGAACCGCGAGTCGCACCCCTCGTCGAGCGGCCCCGCCGCACTCTCCGGGGACCTCGGCATCAGCAGCGAGCGCATCGGGGTCTTCGACGGCATCGAGGGCACCGGCACCCTGGCGTCCGCACAGGGCACCACCGACGGTGAGACACCCACGACCCTCCCGGGCGACGTGCACCACGTCGGCTCTCACGGGCCGAGCGACGCCGACGAGCCCGCCGAGAAGCCCGACGAGACCTCTCCGGTGACGCAGGTCGACAAGACCGTCGGCGAGGTGCAGCCCGATCCGGTGCAGAACAAGCAGACGTTCGACCCCGACCGCAACCCGCGGCACTGACCTTCGGCGAGCGGCTCTAGCGTGACCGCATGACCGACCGCTTCGTCGTCGTCCCCGCGGCCTACGTGTTCCTGCTACGCCCCGCCACGCACGGCGACGGTCAGGAGGTGTTGCTGCAGCTGCGTCGCGGCACCGGCTACCGCGACGAGCACTGGGCGGCCGCGGTCGCCGGGCATGTCGAGCGTGGCGAGTCGGTGCATGCCGCGGTCCGGCGCGAGGCGGCGGAGGAGGTCGGCATCACCGACGTCGAGCTCGTGGCGTGGTGCGCGATGCAGCGCACCGGTCAGGGTGAGGCCATCGACGAGCGGGTCGACTACTTCTTCACCGCAACGTCCTGGACAGGCACGCCCCGCATCGTGGAGCCGGACAAGTGCGCTGACCTGCAGTGGTTCGCTCTGGACGCGCTACCCGACCCCGTCGTGCCTCACGAGCTGCAGGTGCTGGGCACCATCCGCGATGGTGCGACGCCGCCGATCATCGCGCACGGCTTCTGAGGTCTCGCGGCCTCAGCGAACCAGGCAGCCGTCGGCCGCGGACAACGGCGCGGGCACGCCGACGGTCGGCAGGCCGAGCAGGGTGCCCGCCTGCTGCGGCGCGGCGCGGCGGGCCTCCCAGGCGTCACCGGCCCGCGTCCGTCGTACCGACTGCACGGGGCCGTCGGCGACCAGGTGGTGCGGCGCGGCATACGTGAGCTCGACCTCGACCATGTCGCCGGGACGTACGGCGACCGGTGCCCCGTCGACGCCGACCGGGGTGAAGTGCACCAGGCGGTTGTCGGGGCCGCGGCCGGAGAGGCGATGGGTCGCGGTGTCCTTGCGTCCCTCACCCTCGGCCACCATGAGCTCGACCGTGCGACCCACCAGAAGCTTGTTCTCCTCCCAGGCGATGTCGTTGACCAGCGCGACCAGCCGCTCGTAGCGCTCCTGGACAACCGCCTTGGGCACCTGCTCCTCCAGCGTCGCGGCCGGTGTGCCGGGCCGCTTGGAGTACTGGAAGGTGAAGGCCCCGGAGAACCGGGCCAACTCGACGACCTTCATCGTCTCGAGGAAGTCCTCCTCCGTCTCGCCGGGGAACCCCACGATGATGTCGGTGGTGATCGCGGCGTCGGGCATCGCGGCCCGGACCCGGTCGATGATCCCGAGGAACTTGCTCTGCCGGTAGGAGCGCCGCATGTCCCGGAGCACCTTGTCGGACCCGGACTGCAGCGGCATGTGCAGCGAGTGCATGACGTTGGGCGTCTGCGCCATCGCCTCGATGACGTCGTCGGTGAACTCCGCGGGGTGCGGGCTGGTGAACCGCACCCGCTCGAGTCCCTCGATGCCGCCACAGGCCCGCAGCAGCGCGGAGAAGGCCTGCCGGTCGCCGAACTCCACGCCGTAGGCGTTGACGTTCTGCCCCAGCAGGGTGATCTCGGTGACGCCCTCGGCGACCAGGGCCTCGATCTCCGCGAGGATGTCACCGGGACGGCGGTCCTTCTCCTTGCCGCGGAGCGCGGGGACGATGCAGAACGTGCAGGTGTTGTTGCACCCGACCGAGATCGAGACCCAGGCGGCGTACGCCGACTCGCGCTTGGTCGGCAGCGTCGAGGGGAAGACCTCGAGCGACTCCAGGATCTCCACCTGGGCCTCCTGCTGCACCCGCGCTCGCTCGAGCAGCACCGGCAGCGAGCCGATGTTGTGGGTGCCGAAGACCACATCGACCCAGGGCGCCTTCTCGGTGATGGTGGAGCGGTCCTTCTGCGCCAGGCAGCCACCGACCGCGATCTGCATGCCGGGATGCGCCGCTTTGACGGGGGCGAGATGGCCCAGGTTGCCGTAGAGCTTGTTGTCGGCGTTCTCCCGCACCGCGCAGGTGTTGAAGACGACCACGTCGGCCTGCTCGTCGTCCGGTGCGGCCACGTAGCCGGCTCCCTCGAGCAGACCGGTCAGCCGCTCGGAGTCGTGCACGTTCATCTGACACCCGTAGGTGCGGACTTCGTAGGTGCGCGGCGTGGGAAGGGTGCTCGATGCAGGGCTCATGGCCGCCCCAGCCTACGGCCGGGGCGGCCCCGAGGTCAGGTCAGCCCTGGTCGTGCGCCGGCCTCCTGGGGGGCAGCCGGTCCCCAGGCGTGTCGTCTCCATGCGTCGCCGGCTGCGGTGCGATGTTCTCGGCGACGTCGGCCGGGGTCGGTGCCGCGGCCTTCTTGGCAGACTTCTTCGCCGCGGGCGCCTTCTTCGCCGCCGGCGCCTTCTTCGCCGCCGGCGCCTTCTTCGCCGCCGGCGCCTTCTTCGCGGCCGGCGCCTTCTCTGCGGGAGCGACGGGGTCGCCCGCCACCTTCCCGGAGGCGTCGGCCGGGACGGTCGACGGTGCGGTCGTGGCGGCGGCGGGCCGCGGCGAAGCGTGCGGCGCGGCGGCCTTGCCTCGCTTGCCGTGACCGGTGACGGCCCCGGCCGTGCTGGACGCGGTCGAGACCGCCGTACGCGTGACCTGACCGGCGACCATCTTGCCGATCGCAGCCGTGCCCTTGGCCTGCTCGACCGCCTTGCCGGCCGCGCCGACCGGGTCCTTGATCGCCTCACGCGCCGCGTCGGTCAGCTTGCCGAGGGGGTTCTTCCTGCGAGCCACGTCGTTCCCTTCGTTTTGCGGTGATCTCACCCGATGCTCCGTGGCTCGGATGCTACGTCGGCGACCCCAGGGCGCGGTCTCGACCCGCGCTGTCGCGGCCACGACCAGCGTCGGCCCGAGGTCGGTTCGTTATCAAGCAGCAACCCGCGCGAGCCACCTGACAATGGTCAGGACCCTGCGTTGATGGCTACGTTGAACCGATGAGCGCACCTCCCGACGACCGCCCCGCGCCCTCGACCGACGCGCTGGTGGTCCTCGACCACGTCGACAAGTGGTTCGGCGACCTGCACGTGCTGCAGGACATCAACCTCTCGGTCGCCCGTGGCGAGGTGGTCGTCGTGATCGGGCCGTCCGGCTCGGGCAAGAGCACGCTGTGCCGTGCCATCAACCGCCTGGAGACGATCGACAAGGGCTCCATCCAGCTCGACGGGCAGCCCCTCCCGTCCGAGGGGAAGGCGCTGGCGAACCTGCGGGCCGAGGTCGGGATGGTGTTCCAGAGCTTCAACCTCTTCGCGCACAAGACGATTCTCGAGAACGTCACGCTGGGACCCATCAAGGTGCGGGGGGCGTCCAAGTCCGACGCGGAGGCGAAGGCCACGCAGCTGCTCGAACGGGTCGGCGTCGGTCAGCAGGCCGCGAAGTACCCCGCCCAGCTCTCCGGCGGGCAGCAGCAGCGGGTCGCGATCGCTCGGGCGCTGGCGATGGAGCCGAAGGTGATGCTCTTCGACGAGCCGACCTCCGCCCTCGACCCCGAGATGATCAAGGAGGTCCTCGATGTCATGGTCGACCTCGCCGAGGGCGGCATGACCATGGTTGTCGTCACCCACGAGATGGGCTTCGCGCGCACGGCGGCGAACCGGGTCGTGTTCATGTCCGAGGGTCAGATCGTCGAGGAGAACGAGCCCGAGCAGTTCTTCACCAATCCGCAGTCGTCTCGCGCCCAGGACTTCCTGGGCAAGATCCTCAAGCACTGACGAGAACCCCCACCGGCCCGGGGTGATCCGGGCCGAACGAACAGGAGAAAGTCATGCGATTCATCCGCTCCAAGACCACGCTCGCCGCGATGGGCCTGGCGCTGTCCGTGAGCTCGCTCGCGGCCTGCGGCAACGCCGGCGGGGACGATTCCGAGAGCGTCGATGTCGAGGTCGCCGACGACGCCGCCAGCAACTTCGACGACGGCACCAAGATGAAGGAGCTGGCCGACGCGGGCAAGATCACGATCGGCGTGAAGTACGACCAGCCCGGCATCGGCTTCAAGGGTGCCGCGGACGACGCACCCAAGGGCTTCGACCCCGAGATCGGGAAGATCCTGGCGGCTTCGCTCGGCATCGGGGCCGACAAGATCACCTGGAAGGAGACGATCTCCGACAACCGGGAGCCGTTCCTCCAAGGGGGCGAGGTGGATTTGGTGATCGCCTCCTACTCGATCACCGACGAGCGTCGTCAGGTCGTCGGGCAGGCCGGTCCCTACTACGTCACCGGTCAGCAGCTGCTCGTCAAGAAGGGCAGCGACATCCAGAGCGTCGACGACCTCAAGGGCAAGCAGGTCTGCTCCGTGACAGGCTCGACGTCGCTGGAGAACGTCGAGGCCAAGGGCGCGAAGCCGCGCGGCTTCGACACCTACTCCGAGTGCCGCGACCAGGTGCTCGACGGCACCGTCGACTCGATGACGACCGACGGCGCGATCCTGCTCGGCTACGCCGCGGAGAACCCGGACGAGCTCGAGGTCGTGGGAGACACCTTCTCCGAGGAGCGCTACGGCGTGGGCTACTCCAAGGACAGCGCCGAGATGTGCCAGTGGATCGTGGACACGCTCAAGGAGGCCGGCGACGACGGCGCCTACGACAAGGCCTTCGAGGCCACTCTCGGCAAGTCCGGCGTGGACACCCCGGAGCTGCCGGAGATGGACGCCTGCTCCTGACCTGCCAGGGTGGCCCGGCCCGCGAGCGCGCGGGCCGGGCCACTCCTGAACCTCCTCCGGCCGCACGAAAGGGACGAGTGCTCACCTCATGAGTGACGTCTTCAACCAGTTCGACCTGGTGCTGCGCGCCTTCGGGCTGACCCTCCAGCTGTTCGCGCTGGCCGCGATCGGCTCGATGGTGCTCGGCACCGTCCTGGCCGGCATGCGGGTCGGGCCGGTGGCCGTGCTGCGACGTGCCACGGCGACGTACGTCACGATCGTGCGCAACACCCCGCTGCTGATGATCTTCATCTTCGTGTTCGTGGCGCTGCCGCGGATCGGGGTGAACTTCGAGTTCGTCACCAAGGGCACCCTCGCGCTGACCTTCTACACCTCGACCTTCGTGTGTGAGGGGATCCGCTCCGGCATCAACTCGGTGTCGCTCGGTCAGGCCGAGGCCGCCCGCGCGATCGGGATGAGCTTCACCGGCACCATGCGCGAGGTGGTGCTGCCGCAGGCGTTCCGGGCCGCGGTCCCGCCCTTGGCCAGCGTGCTGATCGCGCTGGCGAAGAACACCTCCATCGCCGGCGCGTTCGGCCTCCTGGAGGCCACCGCCCGGATGAAGTACTTCACCAACCGCAGCGCCGAGGACCTCTACATCTTCTTGCTGTTCGGCCTGGGCTACGTCCTGATCGTGGAGGTCATCTCGCTGCTGGCCGCCGGGCTCGAACGACGATGGCGGGTGACCGCGCGATGAGCGCCAGTGTCCTGTTCGACCTTCCCGGACCCCGCACCAAGACGCGGCACCGGATCTACAACATCGTCTTCCTGGTCCTGCTGCTGGCCGGGATCGCCCTGGTCGCGCTGCGCCTGAACGAGAAGGGCCAGTTCGCCTACCGGTTGTGGGAGCCGTTCCTGACCCCGGTCTACCTCGAGGCCCTCCTCGGCGGCGTGCTGGACACCGTGGCGATGGCCTTCTTCGCGGTCATCTTCTCGGTGGTCTTCGGCGTGCTGTTCGGCGTCGGCAAGCTCTCCGAGCACTGGTGGCTGCGCTGGCCCTGCTGGCTGGTCGTGGAGTTCTTCCGTGCCGTGCCGGTGCTGCTGATGATGATCTTCCTGTTCTTCGCGTACGGCGTCGGCAAGGGCGGCCTGGACGCCTTCTGGTGCGTCGTGATCGCCCTGACGCTCTACAACGGCGCCGTGCTCGCCGAGGTCTTCCGTGCCGGCATCAACGCCATCCCCGCGGGACAGGCCGAGGCGGCGTACGCCATCGGGATGCGCAAGACGCAGGTGATGACGATCGTGCTGCTGCCGCAGGCGGTGAAGATCATGCTGCCGTCGCTGATCAGCCAGTGCGTGGTGGCGCTCAAGGACACGTCGCTGGGCTACGCCATCACCTCGCCCGGCCTGACGTACGTGGGCAAGTCGATCTGGACGGAGTTCCAGAACCAGGTGCCCGCCGCGATCGTGATCGCCTCGATCTACATCGCCATCAACCTGGTGCTGACCGGCATCGCCACCTGGGTGCAGCACCGGCTGGTGGGCGAGAAGCGGTCGGCCGGAGCGCCTAGCGGCGGTCCGGCTTCGGGGTGACCCAGAGCCGGATGACACCCTCGACCACGACGGTGCCGTCGTCGCGCACCCCGCGCACCCGCACCGGCACGTCGGGATCCGAGCCGGACCACTGGTCCGGGTCCGTCTCCGCGATGCAGGTGATGTCACTGGTGGCCTTGGCGGTGTAGGACACCTCCATCCCCTTGGGGATCCAGCGCCGGTCCGCCGGCACGGTGGACTCGGCCAGGGCACCCATGGCCGCCTCGAGACCGTTGCAGATCGCGATCACGTGCACGGTCTTGAGATGGTTGTGCACCTTGCGGCGCTTGCGCACGACGAGCTCGGCGTAGTTCGGCCGCAACGCGACGAACCGCGGGCGCACCGTCGCGAAGTAGGGCGCCTGGAGGCAGAAGAGCCGCGAGAAGATCGCGTGGCCGCGGGGCAGCCTGGTGACCTGGCGGTAGAGCGGGAGGACCTGAGGCATGCGAGCAGTGTATTACCCACCGGTAACAACTCAGCGGGCGGTCTCCGTGGCCCGCGACTCCCGGATCACCGTGACCTTGATCTGACCGGGGTAGCTCAGCTGGCTCTCGAACTCCTTGGCGATGTCGCGGGCGAGGACCTGCGCCCCCACGTCGTCGACGTCCTCCGGCGCCACCATCACCCGGACGTCTCGGCCCGCCTGCATGGCGTAGACCTTGACCACGCCCGGGTTGGCCAGCGCGATCTCCTCGAGCCGCCGCAGCCGCTCGGCGTAGGACTCCAGCGACTCGCGCCGTGCACCCGGCCGACCCCCACTGATGGCGTCCGCCGCCTGCGTGATGACCGCCTCGACGGTGCGCGGCTCGACCTCGTTGTGGTGTGCCTCGATCGCGTGCACGACGTCCTCGTGCTCCCCGAAGCGGCGGGCCAGGTCGGCGCCCACCAGGGCGTGCGAACCCTCCACCTCGTGGGTCAGCGCCTTGCCGATGTCGTGCAGGAAGGCGCCTCGCACGCACGCGGCGCGGTCGAGGCCCAGCTCGTCGGCGAGCAGGCCGGCGGCATGACCGGACTCGACCAGGTGCTCGAGGACGTTCTGCCCGTAGGAGGTCCGGTAGCGCAGCCGGCCCAGCGTGAGCACCAGCTCCGGGTGCAGGTCGACGATCCCCAGCCCGAGGGCGGCGTCCTGGCCGGCGCGCTGGCAGAGCCGGTCGACCTCGAGGCTGGCGCGGGCGTGCACCTCCTCGATCCGGGTCGGGTGGATCCGGCCGTCGGCGACCAGCTCCTCCAGGGCGACCCGCGCCACCTCGCGGCGTACCGGGTCGAAGCAGCTGAGCAGGACCGCACCCGGGGTGTCGTCGATGACCAGGTTGACCCCGGTGACCTGCTCGAAGGAGCGGATGTTGCGACCCTCCCGCCCGATGACCCGACCCTTCATGTCGTCGGCCGGCAGCGCGACGACGGTCACGACCGTCTCACTGGTCTGGTCGGTGGCGAGCCGCTGGATGACGGTCGCGAGGATCCGCTTGGCACGGACGTCGGCCTCCGCCTGCGCGGTGCGCTCAATGTCGCGTGCCAGCAGGGCGGCGGTGCGATGGGCCTCCTGCTCCACGGCCGCGAGCAGCTCGCCCCGCGCCTCCTCGGCACTCAGGCCGGCCACCTGCTCGAGCAGCCGTCGGCGCTCCGCCTCCCCGGCCGCCAGCGCGGCCTCCCGGACCTCGAGGGCCTCCTCGGTCGTGCGCAGCCCCTGCGCCCGGTCGTCGAGGCGGCGCCGCTCGGCGTCGAGGCGGACCTCCCGCTCGCCGAGCCGCTGCTCGCGGTGCTCGAGGTCGTGACGCTGCTCGTGCAGGTCGCGCTGCTGCTCGGCGTGCGGGTCGGGGGCGTCGTCGCCGCGACGCAGCAGCACCGCGACGGTGATCACCAGCGCAGCGAGGACGCTGGCGGCCAGGACCCCGAACAGCAGCAGCTCGGCGATCCCGATCCCCAGCGCGTGCGGCAACGGCATCGGGCTCTCCTCCAGGTGTCTCCCGTGGGGCGGGTGCGGCTCCCGGGATCGTGCACGAGGCTAGTCGACGTCCGGGGACTCGATCTCGTGCCCCAGCGCTGCGAGCTCCTCGCGCACGACGCGGAAGCAGACCCCGGCCGGGTAGCCCCTGCGGGCCAGCATCCCGGTGAGCCGACGTGTCGCGGTGTCCCGGTCGAGCCGCGCCGCCGTCCGCAGCTTGCGCCGGACCAGCGCGCGGGCGGTCTCCACCTCGTCGTCGGGGTCGATCTCGTCGAGGGCGGTAGCCGCCGTCTCGTCGTCGACGCCCTTGCGGCGCAGCTCCTGGGCCAGAGCGCGCCGGGCCAGGCCCTTGCCCGGCTGTCGGGACTGCACCCAGGCCCGGGCGAACGCCTCGTCGTCGACGAGGCCGACCTCCTCGAAACGGTCGAGCAGGCGCCCGGCCACGTCGTCGGGGACGCCCTTGCGGGCGAGCCGGTCGGCGAGCTCATGGCGGCTGCGCGCCTGTCCGGTCAGCTGGTCGAGCAGGATCTTGCGCGCCACGGCCTCGGGATCGGCGGCCGGCTCCGGCTCGCGGTCGCCGAGCCAGGCCTCGACCCCGGCACGCACAGAGCCGCCCGTCCGGTCCCCTGGGAGGTTGGCACCGGACGGACGGCTGCTGGGGAACGGTGACACAGGTGCGCCGTCCTTGGTGTGCGATCTCGAAAAGTCGGCCCGATGGGGCGGACTAGAAGTCGATGTCGGTCGGCTCGAGGTCCACCGGAGCCTCGACGTCGACCCGCGGGCCGACCCCGAGCTTCTCCAGGATCCGCTTCTCCAGCTCGTTGGCCAGGTCGGGGTTGTCCTTGAGGAACGACCGGGCGTTCTCCTTGCCCTGACCGAGCTGGTCGCCCTCGTAGGTGTACCAAGCGCCGGCCTTGCGGACCAGGCCCGCCTCGACCCCGACGTCGATCAGACCGCCCTCGCGACTGATGCCCAGGCCGTACATGATGTCGAACTCCGCCTGCTTGAACGGCGGGGCGACCTTGTTCTTGACGACCTTGACGCGGGTGCGGTTGCCGACCATCTCCTGGCCGTCCTTCAGCGTCTCGATGCGACGCACGTCGAGGCGGACCGAGGAGTAGAACTTCAGCGCGCGGCCACCGGTCGTGGTCTCGGGCGAGCCGAACATCACGCCGATCTTCTCGCGGAGCTGGTTGATGAAGATCATCGTGGTGCCGGCGCCGTTGAGGGCACCGGTCATCTTGCGGAGCGCCTGGCTCATCAGCCGGGCCTGCAGACCGACGTGGCTGTCACCCATCTCTCCCTCGATCTCGGCGCGGGGCACCAGGGCGGCCACCGAGTCGACGACGATCAGGTCGAGGGCGCCCGAGCGGATCAGCATGTCCGCGATCTCCAGCGCCTGCTCGCCCGAGTCGGGCTGCGAGACCAGGAGCGCGTCGGTGTCGACACCGAGCGCCTTGGCGTAGTCGGGGTCGAGCGCGTGCTCGGCGTCGATGAACGCCACGATGCCACCGGCACGCTGCGCGTTGGCGACCGCGTGCAAGGCCACCGTCGTCTTGCCGGAGGACTCCGGCCCGTAGATCTCGACCACGCGACCGCGCGGCAGGCCGCCCAGCCCGAGGGCCACGTCGAGAGCGATCGCCCCGGTGGGGATCACCTCCAGGGGCGCGCGCGTCTCGTCACCGAGGCGCATCACCGACCCCTTGCCGAACTGTCGCTCGATGTTCGCGAGCGCGGCGTCGAGCGCCTTGTCGCGGTCCCCACCAGCCATGGAAGTCGTCCGTTCGTCTGTCCGCCTCGAAGCGGAACCTGCTGTCTTCTTCATCGCGAGTGACACTAGATCGACCCTCCGACAATCCGCGATCCCGATGTCGCTACCTGGGGACAACCCCCAGATGAGTCGGTGATCTTCTGCTGCGCTCGCCAGCCTAGACCGAACAGGTGTTCGATCCCGGTCAGGACACGCCGGGCCGCGGGCGGCGGACGAAGGACGCGACCGCGACGACCAGCGCGACCACCACGACGAGCACCAGCCACCACGCCAGGTAGGACCGGGGCAGCAGGCCTGGGTCGTCGGGCTTGGCGCCGAACCGGCCCAGCACCGGGATCGCGAGCACCGTCACCGACCCGAGCACCACCAGCCCGGCGACCGCCGGGGCGCGGACGTGCGCGGGCAGCCGCGGGAGCACGCCGACGCCGAGCAGCACGACCAGCGGCGCGAGGACCGCGTCGTGCGCGATGACGCCGCCGGCGAGCCAGAGCGCCACGGAGACCAGGTCCGGCGCGTCGAGCCGGCCACGCAGCAGCAGCTGCCACAGCCCGACGAGGACCAACGCCACTCCCCCGGCTCCCAGGACGACCCGCAGCACGCGCACCTAGATCGTCTCGATCCGGCCGAGCCACTTGGTCTGCAGGACCCCTGGGCGGTTGGGCGCGATCAACCGGCACGGGTAGCCGTGGTCGAGCGCGAGCCGCTCGCCGTTGAGCCGCAGCGCCACCAGCGTCAGGTCGTCCTCGACGAGGTTGCCGCGCACCTCGGAGGACCGGAACGGACCGTCGGGCTGGAGGGACACGACGCGCACGTCCGCGCCCCGGGGCGCCTGCACCAGGTCCAGCAGGTCGCGCAGCCGCACGCCGGTCCAGTCACCCGAGGCGCTCCAGCCCTCCACGCACGCGATCGGCAGTCGCTCGGTGTGCTGCGGCAGGGCCTCCAGGTCGGCCAGCGCGAGCCGACGGGTGCCGCCCGCGTGCCGCAGCTCCAGGGCGTACGACGGCGCGAGCGCGATCTGCGTGACCCCGGCCCGCCGAGCGGACTTGTTGATCGGGAGGTCCTGGGGACCGGTCCCGTCGTGGGTGCCGAACACCGACACCCTGCGCAGCCAGGGGACGGTCTGCCCGGCGGTCAGCAGCACGGCGAGGCCGGACGCTCCGACCGCGGAGCGGACCAGGCCACGGCGGGTGAGGCCGTCGCCGGGGTCCTCGCCGTCGTCGGCGGGTCGGGTGAGGGCGTCCCGGATCACCGGGAGCTTGACCGCGACGTGCAGCACCAGCGACCCGATCGCGACGTAGGCGAGGGCGTAGTGGGTGGACCGGAACGGGAAGGACCAGGGATACCACTGGGCGGAGTTCGCCAGGCCGGTGACGAGCTGGAAGATCGCCGCGGCGACCAGGACCGCGATCGAGCCGCGCTCCAGGAGGTGCAGCACCAGGGTCCGGAGCCGCTCGCGCGGCATCTCCGCGAACAGCTTGGGGTAGACGGCGTACAGCTTGGCCAGCAGCAGCGGCACCGCGGCCGTCCCGGACAGGTAGTGCACGCCCTGCGTCACCTGGTAGAGCCAGGTGGGGCGGGTCGGGATCGCCAACCAGACCGGCTGGTCCTGGTAGAGGTGGCTCCAGACACCGGTCAGGAACGCCGCGCCGAAGCAGATCCCGAGCCACACGCCCACCCGCGCGGCGACCTCGGGGCTGCGCAGCGTGGAGGTGAAGCTGCGCTCGCGGGGGCGCAGCCGGTGCAGGAGCGTGCTCACGGGGCCTGCACGAGCACGACGAACCAGCGGCCGTCGTACTCGTGCAGACTGCCGACGCGCAGGCCGGCGGCGGCGGCCACGTCCCGGATCGCCTCCGGGCCGAGGATCGACCAGTCGAACGGCTGGGAGAAGGCGCCGCCGCACTCGAGCACGACCGAGCGTGTCTGGAGGGCGGTGCCGGGCGGGGCGAGGTCGGCGACCACCCGGCCACCCGGAGCGAGCAGGGCGCGCACCCGACGCAGCAGCTGGACGGGGTCGCCCCCGATGCCGATGTTGCCGTCGGCCAGCAGCGCGCAGCCCCAGGCACCCTCACCGGGCAGCAGGTCGAAGACGTCGCGGTGCAGGGCGCTGGCCCCGCGGGCGCGGGTCGAGGCGACCGCCTCCGGGACGATGTCGATGCCGAGGACGCCGACCCCCCGCTGGGCCAGGTGCGCCGACATCCGCCCCGGGCCGCAGCCGATGTCGAGGGTCGGCCCCTCGCACAGGGACAGCACCGCGGCGTCGCTGCTGTCGGCCGGGCGGTTCCAGCGGGACATCGGCAGGCGGTGCGGGAAGTCCTCGAACCCGTGCACGACGCAGTCCGCGCCGCGCATGGCGGCACCGAAGAAGGGCGAGCCGAACGCCGGAGAGTCCGCGACCCGGGCGACGTGCTCGAGCTCGAGGGTCATCGGGCGCTCACCTCGCTCCAGAGTCGCGCGAAGCGCGTGTCGGGTGCCGCAGCGGCAGCTGCAGCGGCATCCGCGATGGTATCCACATCGGCGAGCGGACCCGCCAGCTGCACGGCGGCACCCCGTGCCCGCAGGGCGGCGAGGGTGTCGGCCCCGGTGTGGTCGGTGGACATCTCCACCTCGGCGAGCGGCGCGGCGAAGCGGGGGTCAGTGACGGCCAGGACCCACCAACCGCCGTCCTCGGCCAGCCCCAGCACGGCGTCGTTGCCGACGCCCACCGCGTCCGCGACCGCGCACAGCTGGTCGGGGCTGACGTGCGGGGTGTCCATGCCGATCTGCACCACCGGCCGACCGGGTCGCGCCGCATCGACGTGGGCGTTCGCCAGACGCTCGGCGAAGCCGTCCCCTCGCTGCGCGTGCACTGTCCACATATCAAGGTGTTCGCGCAGCTCGGCCTCCCGGATTGCTCCCCCCAGGTCCCCGGCGAGCGCCAGGTGCCGCTCCTCGAACACCTGCTCACAGACCGCGAGCGTGTCGAGCAGCGCGGCGGCCGCAAGCTCGGCGGCGGTTTCCGGCCCGACGTCCGCACCGAGACGGGTCTTCACCTGCCCGGCCACCGGCGCCTTGGCGAGCACCAGCACCGCAGGTCTCACGACAGCACCCGGGCGAAGTCACGTGCGGCCCTGAAGGTGCCCCGGACCGAGCCGGAGACCTTCGAGCGGGTGCCCTCGGCCCGAGGGTGGTAGGCGACGTCGTGCTCGGTGATCCGCCAGCCGGCCCGCTGCGCCTTCTGCAGCAGCTCGACGGGATAGCCGAAGCGTCGGTCGCGCACGTCGAGCGCGAGCAGGTCCGCGCGACGGCACACCCGCATGGGGGCGATGTCGTGCACCGAGACCCCGATCCGGCGGCGCAGCCACCACAGCACCAGGACGTTGCCGGCCCGGGCGTGCCACGGCCACACCCCCCGGCGCACCGGGCGGCGCCGTCCGGTGGCGAGGTCGGCGCGGCCGGCGGCCACGTCGTCGACCAGCGCGAGCAGGTCCTGCGGGTCGAACGACCCGTCGCCGTCCATGATCGCGACCAGGTCGGCCGTGGCCGCCTCGACACCGGCGTGCACGGCGGCACCGTAGCCGGGCCGGTCCTCGGTCACGACCGTCGCCCCGCACGAGCGCGCCACTTCCGCGGTGTCGTCGGACGAGCCGTTGTCGACGACGACGACGCGGAAGGACTCCGGGACGCTCGGCAGCAGCGCGCGCAGCGCCGGGCCCTCGTCGCGGCAGGGAAGCACCAGGTCGCACGCTGCGCGCACAGGTTCGGCGCGAGGGGGCATGGCCTCCTCCTTCCCGAAGCGCGCGTGCGGAAACCCATCTGTCTCGTCCACAAGACACCGGTTTCGTGGCGTCCGCCTATCCTTCCCGCATGTCGACGACCCGCACCCGGTCCCGCGGCGCAGCGATCGGCCTCGGCGTCGCCGCGACGCTGATGGTGCTGGCGATGGCGGTGCCGGCCGTCTTCGACTGGAACGTCCGCGTCAACTCGTTCCCGCCGCTGCACGCCGAGTGGGACCCGCGCCTGGGTCCCGGCTCCCTGCCCGCCCTGCTGCTGGCCGTGGCGGCGGCCCTCTACGCCGGGCGGCTCTCCGAGCGGCTGCGGTGGCGCACCCTGCTGCTGGTGGTCTTCGTGGGTGGCTTGGCGTGGCTGCTGGCGCTGGCGTACGTCGACGGCAACGACGGCATCGGAAAGATCCTCGAGGACCCCTACGAGTACCTCCGCACCGCTCGGCGCACCAGCGACCTGCACGCCACGCTGCAGGAGTACGTCAGCCGGATCCGCTACGACGCCATCCCCCGCAACTGGCCGGTGCACATCGCCGGCCACCCACCGGGGGCACTGACGTTCTTCGTGGTGCTGGTGCGGATCGGGCTCGGCGACGGGTTGGCCGCGGGCTACGTCGTCACCGTCGCCGCGGCGACCACCGCCGTGGCCGTGATGGTCACGACCCGCACGCTCGGCGCCGAGCGCCTGGCGCGGCGGGCGGCGCCGTTCCTGGTCTTCGGCCCGGCCGCGGTGTGGCAGGCCGTGTCGGCCGACGCGCTCTTCGCCGCCGTCGCCGCCTGGGGCATGGCGTGCCTCGCGCTCGCCGCCACGCGCCGTACGCGTTCGTGGGTGGCGTGGTCGGCCCTCGCCGGCCTGCTGCTGGGCTACTGCGTGATGATGTCCTACGGCCTGCCGCTGCTGGGCGTGCTCGCACTCGCCGTGCTGCTCACCGCCCGCTCCTGGCGCCCGCTCCCGGTCGCCGCGGTGGCGGCGGTGCTGGTCGTGGCGGCGTTCTGGGTCGCCGGCTTCTCCTACCTCGAGGCGCTGCCCGCGATCCACGACCGCTACTGGGAGGGGGTCGGCGGCCGGCGGCCGGAGTCCTACTGGTGGTGGGGCAACCTGGCGGCCCTCGCCTTCAGCGCTGGCCCGCTGGTGGGCGCCGGAGTCGGGCACCTGCTGGCCCGTGGTCGCGACCTGGCGCGGGAGGCCCAGACCCGCACCGTGGTGCTGCTGGCCGGCGGTGGGGTGGGCATGGTGACCCTCGCCGACCTGTCCTTGATGAGCAAGGCCGAGGTGGAGCGGATCTGGCTGCCGTTCGTGCCGTGGCTGCTGCTCTCGTGCGCGCTGCTGCCGGAGCGCTGGCGTCGGCTGGGCCTGGTCCTCCAGCTGGTCGCCGCGCTGGTGATCGCGCACCTGCTGCACACCGGCTGGTGAGTCAGCCCCGCACGCTGCCGCGCAGCGGCGCGGTGGCGAACTCCTCGAGCCCCTGGTCAGGACGGATCGCGGCCTCGAAGCCGAGGTCGGTGCGCGCCTTCTCGGCGGACGCCACGATGTGGCGCACGTCGCCGAGCCGGTAGCGGCCACTGACCTGCGGCTCGAGGTCCCGACCGGTCCCTCGGGCGACGAGCTCCGCCACGCGCAGGATCGGCACCGGCTCGCCCGAGCAGACGTTGTACGTCGTGAACGACTCGTCGTCGGCCTCGACCACCTGCCGCAGCGAGAGCACGTTGGCCCGCGCCACGTCGTGCACGTGCACGAAGTCGCGCATCTGGCCACCGTCCTCGAAGACGTTCGGCGCGTGGCCCTGCTCGACGGCCGACCGGAACAGCGCGGCGACGCCCGAGTAGGGCGTGTCGCGCGGCATCCCCGGCCCGTAGACGTTGTGGTACCTCAGTCCGACCGCGGCACCGGGCGCCTGCCGCGCCCAGGCCGCGACGTAGTGCTCCTGGGCGACCTTGCTCGCGGCGTAGCTGCTGCGCGGGTCCAGCCGGGCGTCCTCGTGCACCGTGCCCCAGTCCAGCGGCCGGTCGCACACCCGGCAGTGGTTCTCGAAGTCGCCCGCGTCCAGCGCTCGGGTGCTGCGCGGCCCCGGCACCTGGTCGCCGTGCTGGGGGCAGGTGTAGCGCCCCTCGCCGTAGTTGACCATCGAACTGGCGAACACGATCCGGTGGACCCCGGCCTCGTGCATGGCCGCGAGCAGCACCGCCTGCCCCAGGTCGTTGTGCGAGGCGTACGACGGCAGGTCGGCCACCGTGACGCCGGCGCCGACCATCGCCGACTGGTGGCAGACCACGTCGACGCCGCGCAGCAGCGGGAGGAGCGCCTCGTGGTCCCGGACGTCGACCCGGTGCGTGCCCGCGGCAGCCTCAGCGCCGGAGGGATGTGCCTCGGGGATCAGCGCGTCGACGCGGACCACCTCGTCCCCCGCCTCCTCGAGCTGGTCGGCGACGGCCGCTCCGATGAAGCCGGCGGAGCCGGTGAGCAGGACCTTCACGGGGCCGGCACCTCGTAGGGAAGCTCGAGACCGTCGGCCCAGGACGCGCACGCGCAGCCGGCCCCCGAGTCGGCCCCCGAGTCGGGCAGCGTGGTGACGACCTCGGCCAGGATCGCCTTGAGACGGTCGATGTTGCGCGCGAACATCGCGAACACCTCCTCCTGTCCCACGCCCTGCCCGGACTCGACCCCGGCGTCCATGTCGGTCACCAGGGCCACGGCGGCGTAGCACATCTGGAGCTCGCGGGCGAGCACGGCCTCGGGGTGCCCGGTCATGTTGATCAGCGACCAGCCCTGCGCCGCGTAGTGCTGGGACTCGGCCCGCGTCGAGAAGCGCGGCCCCTCGACCACCACCATCGTCCCGCCGAGGCTGACCCCGTCCGGGGCGGCCGCGGCCCGCGAGAGCACCGGGCAGTAGGGGTCGGCGAACGGCACGTGCACGGCGCCGCGATCGACGTAGGACTGCACCCGCGACAGCGTGCGGTCGACCAGCTGGTCCGGGACCACCAGGTCACCCGGGGCCACCTCGTCGCGCAGGCCCCCGACGGCACACGGCGCGAGAACCTGGCGGACGCCCAGCGAGCGCAACGCCCAGAGGTTGGCGCGGTAGTTGATCAGGTGGGGTGGGAACTCGTGGTCCTTGCCGTGCCGGGGCAGGAACGCGACCGGCGTGCCGCCGACCTGCCCCACGGCGATGCTCGCCGACGCGGCGCCGTACGGGGTGTCGACGTCGTGCTCCTCGACGTCGTCGAGGAAGGCGTAGAAGCCGGAGCCGCCGATGACGGCGACGCGAGGGTGTGGGCTCATGCGCTGAGTCTGCCAGCGAGCCTAGAATCGCCCGCGTGCGCACCGCTCTGACCGTCTCGACGCTGATGGTGCTCGCCCTGAACGCGTGCACGGGCCCGTCCTCCGACGCCGAGGGCGAACCGCCGGGCTGCGGCCTGGTGCCCGAGTCGCGCGTCGTCGGTCTGCTCGGCGACCACGTGACCTCGACCGCCCGGGGGTCGCTCCCCGCGCTCCGCTCGGACCATGAGCCCGCCTCGTGCCGGACCGTCGTGAAGGGCAGCGCGGACCGCTACGTCGAGGTCGTCGCCCGCTACCACCCCGACCCGGTGCCGCTCCCCACCGGCGCCTGCACCCACGGCTGGGTCTACGCCGGGACGCCCGAGAAGTACACCCCGGCCTGCCAGCAGTCGGCGGACGGTCGCTCGACCACCCGGTTGATCGTGCGCTGGCAGCCCTACGTGATGGACCTGACGATCGGGCGCGAGGACCGGGACTGGGGCGGTGACCCCGAGCGGGCGCTCGCGATGAGCCGGTCGCTGGCCCAGCACCTCGGCGTCAGCGAAGCGCGGGGCGACGGCTGAGCCGTCGGTCCGCGCCGCCGAGCCACCAGGCGGCCAGGCCTCCCCCGACCGCCCCGAACAGGTGCCCCTGCCAGGAGATGCCGGGCTGGCCGGGCAGCACGCCGTAGAGGATCCCGCCGTAGAGGAAGAGCAGGATCACGCCCAGCGCGATCTGCCAGGCGACCCGCGCGAAGACGCCGCGCAGCAGCAGGTAGACGAGCCAGCCGAAGGCCAGCACGGACGCCCCCAGGTGGAGGCTGTCGGGGGGCCCGGTGAGCCAGGTGCCGACCCCTCCGACGACCCACACCACGGCGGTGACGGCGGCCCAGCGGGCGACGCCGGCGAGCAGGATCAGGAACCCGAAGACGAGCAGGGGCACGGTGTTGCCGACCAGGTGGCCCCATCCGGCGTGCAGCAGCGGGGCGAAGAAGATGCCGTCGAGACCCTCGGTCTCGACGCGGCTCGACGCCGTACAGGTCGAGCCGGTGACCCAGCAGGGTGTCGAGGAGCTCGATCGCGTAGAGCAGGGCGACGAAGCCGACGATCACCTGGGCCGCCACCGACGCCCGGTGTCGGTCGCTGTCCTGCCGCTGGGTCTGGAGGCGCACGCCTCCGAGCGTACGTCGCTGCCTCAGAGCGGCACGGGCTCGTCGGCGGGAGCACGTCGGGCGTACTCCGCCGCGGTGGCGATGCCGGCCACCAGCAGGCCGGCGAACAGGGCCAGCGCCGGGTAGCCGAGGGTGCCGACCACCACGCCGGCCAGGGCACCGCCGACCGCAGCGGTGAGGTTCATGACCAGGTCGGCCGCCCCCTGCACGTCGGTGCGCGCCTCGATCGGCGAGGCCTCCGAGAGCAGGGTGGAGGCCGCCACGGTGCACATCGACCAGCCGAGTCCGAGCAGGAACAGCCCCACACCGAGGCGGTACGACGCGCCGGTGGGCGCCGTGCCGGACAGGACGAGGGACACCAGCAGCACGACGGCCCCGGAGGACAGCACCAGCGTCCGGCCGAACGTGTCCGCGGCCCAGCCGACCAGCGGCGAGAAGGCGAACATGCCCAGCACGTGGCCGCTGATCACCACCCCGATGATCTCGAGGTCCGCGCCGCCGTGGTGCATGTGGAGGGGCGTCATCACCATCACCGCGACCATGACGGCGTGCGCGAGGGCGAGGGCCGCGACGCCTCCGGCGACGGCCGGCCGGGTCCGCACCACGTCGCGCACCCGGGACCAGGAGGTGCCGGTCTGCGTGCGTGCGCCCTGCGACATCGCGGCCTCGCGGGCGACCAGCAGCGGGTCGGGCCGCAACCGGAACCAGACGACCACGGCGGCGGCCGTCATCCCGACCGCCCCGAAGACGAAGGGACCGGTGAGCACCGGCAGGCCGAAGCGGGCACCGGCGTCCCCGGCGACCCCGGTCAGGTTGGGACCGGCCACCGCGCCGATGGTGGTCGCCCACATGACCAGCGAGAGCGCGCGCGCCTTGCGGCCCGGGCGGGCCAGGTCGGTCGCGGCATAGCGGGACTGGTAGTTGGCGGCGGTCGTTCCCCCGATCAGCGTGGCGCCGGCGAGCATCAGCGGGAACGACCCGACCACCCCGGCGACGACGCAGACCGTCGCGCCGAGCGCGCCGAGCAGGTAGCCCAGCGTCAGTCCCAGGCGACGTCCGCGCCGGCCGCTGAGCCGGGCCAGGAGGTACGACGCGGCGGCCGCGCCCACGACCTGCATCGTCTGGGCGAGGCCGGCCAGGCTCTCGCGCCCGGAGAGCTCCTCGGCCAGCAGGGCGGTGACGGCGATGCCGATGCTCATCCCGATGCCGCCGAGCGCCTGCGAGGCGGTCAGCGTCCGCATCGTCGAGCGTTGGACCCGCTCCAGCTCCTCCTCGGACCACCGGGCGCGACCCACGAAGCCCCCGACGACGCCGCGCGCGACGACGCCCAACCAGCCCACCGGCGGGCTCACCGCAGCGAGACCGGCACGTCGAGCCGCTCCGCCACCGCGCGCCAGACCAGCTTGGGCGCCTCTCCCTGGTCGAGCGCCTCGACGACGGTGCGGCCGCCGAGCTCGGCGATCACCTGCTGCTCGGCCCAGAAGCGGGCGTAGGAGGTCCCCAGCGCCTGTTCCATCCGTGCCCAGAACTCCGTGTGCCGCATGGGCGCGAGCCTACGTGCGTCAGCCGGAGACGTCGTGCAGGTGGTGCTCCACGTCGTGCAGCTGGTAGCGCGCCAGGGACTCCACGGTGAACACCGAGCCGTTGCTGCGCCGGCCCGGGCGGTCCCACTGCTCCCCCTCGACCCGGGCGTACGTCGCGGACACGGCGTTCGCGGCCTCGAAGAGCTCCGCCGCCACCACGGCCGGGTCCTGCGCGGCGTACCCCGCGTCGACGGCGGCCTCGTCCTGGTCCCAGTCGGCGAACAGCGGGTCGTCCTCGTCGAGCATCAGCGCGACCCGCTGCCCGAAGACCCGGTGGACGTCGCGCACGTGGCAGGCGTACTCCAGCGGCGACCACACGTCGTCGCTCGGTCGCGTCGTCGCGGTCCGCCCCGCGAGGACCCCCTGCCAGGCACTGGCGTTCGCGTAGACCCGGTTCTTGACCTCCTCGCGGCGCACGGTGCGGGCGTCGAAGCCGCACTCGGGGCAGGCGCGTTCGAGCACCCAGGTCCAGTCCTTCGTGTCCGGCGCGATCATGGCCGCAGTATGCCGGTCGTCACGCTGACCGGACGCTCCCGCCCGGCCCCGGACCGGGCTGGAAGAATGCGACGCATGGCCCCCGACGTCACCATCAGGCACGCCGTGGACGACGACCTGTCCGACATCGCCACGATCTACAACCACGAGGTCGCCAACAGTCACGCGACCTTCGACCTCGATCCGCCCACCATCTCCTACTGGCAGCAGCGCCTCGCCGGTGCCCAGGCGGGCGACCACCTGCTGGTGGCGGTCGACGAGGACGAGGACGTGGTCGGCTACGCCTACTCCTGGTCCTACCGGCCGCGGCCCGCCTACAACCTGACCCGCGAGACCTCGATCTACCTCGACCCCTCCGTGCGCGGCCGGGGTGTCGGCCGGGCGCTCTACCCGGCGCTGCTCGACGCCATGGCGCAGTCCGGCGTGCACACGGCCGTGGCGCTGGTCGCGCTGCCGAACCCGGGCAGCGTTCGGCTGCACACGGCTTGCGGGTTCGAGCACGTCGGCACCATGCGCGAGGTCGGCTTCAAGTTCGACCAGTGGGTCGACGTGGCGTGGTACCAGAGGATGCTGGGCTGACCCGCTCCCCCGGCAGTCGCGGATCGACCGCCACCGCGAGCGCGACCATCCCCGAGAACAGCGCCGCCACCCCGACGCAGGTCACCGCGACGGCGACGTACCCCCGCCCTCCGACGTCGAGGAACGGGTAGGGGTACCACCCCGTGACAGCGCCCGCGGCGAGGGTCCAGACCAACCACGCCACCGGGAAGGCCAGCGACGGCAGCAGGTCGGTGCGCCGAGCCACGCCGCGCGGCCCGAAGGCCAGCCAGCCGACCACCGCGAGCACCGGCACCACCACGTGCAGCAGCGTGTCCGCGACGTACGACGCCCCGTCGAGGTCGAGCAGTGGTCGCAGCAGCGCGAAGTGCACGAGGCCGGTGACCGCGATGCCGGACACGCTCGCCAGCCGCAGGGCCCGCCAGAGCCGCACGTCCGGCAGTCCCCGGACCGCCCGCCCCGCGGTGACCGCGACCAGCACGTTGCTCAGGATCGTGAAGTAGCTGACGAACCGCAGCAGCCTGGTCGCCAGCGACGGAGCCTCGTCGGGCAGCAGGGTGGCAGCGCCGTCGATGACCAGCACCAGCTGGAACACCACCGCACCGGCGGCCACGACCGCAGTCAGTGCGTGCCATCGGCGGCCCTGTCCCGGCCGCTCCTCCCGCGTGCTCATGACCGTCACTGTGGCACCTCGGCCTGCCCGGGTGGGCCATCCGCGCCGGGCTCACCGGCCCTGTGCTTGGCTCGTGCGCATGGACGAGGTGCAGGAGTGGACCGCCGCGGTCGGGCGGGTGCGCGAGCTGATGGCCGGCGTCGACGACGAGCAGGCCGCGCGCCCGGTGCCGTCCTGCCCGGACTGGACGGTCACCCAGCTGCTCGCCCACATGGTCGGCCTCGGCGCCGACGTGGTGCGCGGCGACGAGCCGGACGACCACAACAGCGCTTGGACCCAGCGTCAGGTCGACGAGCGTCGTACGGCGTCCGTCGGCGACCTGCTCGCCGAGTGGGACACCCTTCTGGCGCCTCTGCAGCAGTGGATGCGCGAGCACACCACCCGCCCGCTGGGTGACGTGGTGATCCACGAGCAGGACCTGCGCGGCGCCCTCGGTGTGCCCGGCGGGCAGGACACCGACGGCCTGGCCGCGGTCCGGGACCGGATGGTCGCGCGCTTCGCGACGAGGCTCGCCACGACGGAGGGGCTCGGCCCGATCGCGCTCGTCGGCGACCGCTGGACCTGGGTCTCCTCCGGCGCGGTCGACGACGCCGACGTGGTCGTGCGCGCGAGCGACTTCGAGCTCGCCCGGGCGGTGATCAGCCGACGATCGGCCGACCAGCTGCGGGGCTGGACCGAGCGGGGGGACATCGAGCCCTACCTGACCGTCTTCGAGGTGCTCGGGCCGCTGCCGACCGGACCGCTGTCCGAGTCCTAGCGTCCCGCCTGGGCGGCGCTCAGGTCAGCAGCAGCTTGTCGAAGCGCCGCGCTGCGACCGCGAGCCCGACCAGGCCCATGACCGCGAGGTAGGCCACGGAGAGCAACGAGTCGACCGACACCGTGCCGGTGGTCAGCTCACGCACCAGGGCGACCCCGCGGTAGAGCGGGGTGAGCTCGACCACGGTGCGCAGGGCGCCGTCGTAGGCCGTGACCGGGAAGAACGTCGCGGAGAACAGGAACATCGGGAGGATCGCGAGCGAGATGTACTCGAAGTCCTGCCACGAGGTCATGAACGTCGTCACCGCCATCCCGACGCCAGCGAAGGCCAGGCCGATCAGCCAGGTGGCGGGCCAGGCGAGCACCGCCCACCAGGACTCGACCAGCCCCAGCGCCACCATCACGAGCAGGAACCCGAGTGAGTAGACCGCGGAGCGCATCAGGCACCAGGCCAGCTCACCGCGGGCGATGTCGATGGTCCGCATCGGGGTGGCCAGCACACCCTCGTAGACCTTGTCGTAGCGCAGCTTGAAGAAGATGCCGAAGGTGGCGTCGAGGACCGCGCCGTTCATCGCCGAGGCGGCGAGCATCCCGGGCGCGACGAACGCGGCGTAGCCGACCGTCCGGCCGCCCAGCTCGAAGCCGTCGATCAGCTGCCCGACGCCGACCCCGATCGAGAACAGGTAGAGGACCGGCTCCAGGAAGCCGGTGAGGAAGACCAGCCAGCTGCCGCGGTAGACGGTGAAGTTGCGCGCCACGATCTCCCAGCCCGTGGTGTGCGGCCGGGCGGCGGCACGGACCGCCGTCGAGGTGACCAGGGACATCAGAGCGCCATCCGCTTCTGCAGCCGCCACACGGCCAGCCACCAGCCGGCCACCGCGAGCACCAGCAGGTAGACCAGGTGCACGGAGGCCGGGCCGGGCTCGAGTGTGCCGAGCGTGAGCATCCGGGTCAGGTCGACGCCGTGCCACAGCGGGGTGAGCGCAGCGACCGTCTCGAGCGCGGGAGAGAGGTTGGAGATCGGGAAGAACGCCCCGGAGAACAAGAACAGCGGGATGACCAGCAGGCGGTAGACGATCGCGAAGCCGGACTCGTTCCTGATGGTCGCGGAGTAGGCGAAGAACACCCCGGCGAAGCCCAGGCCCACGAGCGTCAGCACCGGCCACGCCAGCAGCACCCCGACCCAGGACGTGAAGACGCCGAAGGGGGCCATCACCAGCAGGAACACCGCGCAGCCGACCGCGACCCGGAACGTCGCCCAGAGCAGGTGGCCGGCCACGACGTCGGGGATGCGCAGCGGTGTGGCCACCATCGCGTAGTAGGTCCGGTGCCAGGTGAGGTTGCCCAGCACCGGCCAGGTGGTCTCGCCGGTGGCGGTCTGCATCGCGTGCGCCGCGACCAGCCCGGGAGCGACGAAGGCGAGGTACGACGGGGCGCCCTGGAGGTCGGCGCTGCCGGCGTCGACGAACCCGCCCAGCAGCACGCCCATCGCCAGCACGTAGAACAGCGGCGTCACGAACGAGGAGACCACCGAGCCGCGCCAGGTGCGGGCGTAGGTGGTGAGCCAGTAGGCCCGCTGCCGCCGGACCATCTCCCAGGACGGCAGCGGCGACCTCGGGTGGTGGAGCATCCCTCGCCCCATCAGTCGACCAGCGTCCGGCCGGTGAGTCGCAGGAACACGTCCTCCAGGGTGGAGCGACGGACCAGCACCGCGACCGGGTCCAGGCCCCGGGCGTGCACCTGCGCGACCGTCTCCTCGCCGTCGTCGGTGTAGAGCAGCAGCCGGTCGGGAAGCACCTCGACGCGCTGCGCGAGGTCGGCGACCCGGTCGGCCAGCGCCTCGTGCTCGCCGACCCCGAACCGCAGCTCGGCCACCTCCCGGGTGGAGTGCTCACGGACCAGCGCCATTGGCGACCCCTCGGCCACGATCGCGCCGCCGTCCATCACGACCAGCCGGTCGCACAGCTGCTCGGCCTCGTCCATGTAGTGCGTGGTGATCACCAGGGTGACGCCGCGCTGCTTGAGCCGGAACAACCGGTCCCACAGCAGGTGGCGCGCCTGCGGGTCGAGACCCGTGGTCGGTTCGTCGAGCAGCAGCAGGTCGGGGTCGTTGATCAGCGACCGCGCGATCGTGAGCCGCCGCTTCATGCCTCCGGACAGGTCGACGACCCGGGACTTGGCCTTGTCGGTCAGCTGCACGAAGTCCAACAGCTCCTCGGCGCGCTCCCGCGCCGCGGCCTTGCGGATGCCGAAGTAGCTGGCGTAGACGAGCAGGTTGTCGCGGATGTTGAGCTCGAGGTCCAGGGTGTCCTCCTGCGGGCAGACCCCGAGCCGCGCCCGGATCGACGAGCCGTGCGTGGCCGGGTCCATCCCGAGGATCGCCAGCTCGCCCCCCGACGGCGGCGACACGGCGGCGACCATCCGCATCGTCGAGGACTTGCCGGCGCCGTTGGGCCCCAGGAAGCCGAACGACTCCCCCGGTCGCACGTCGAGGTCGATGCCGCGCACGGCCTCGAGACCGCCGTAGGACTTGCGCAGGCCGCGCGCCCAGATCATCGAGGACGCGCGCGCCTCGTCGACGGGGTCGGGGTCGGGGTGGGCGGAGCTCCGAGAGGTCGACGACACCCGTCGAGACTAGGTGCTGTCCCCCACGCACCGGCAGCCACCTGATCCGCCGGACCGGACTGTCGGTGCCGTCGGGCAGACTGACGGCATGCCTGGCAGGGTCGCACGCAAGGACGCCGTGCACGACGTGCTCGCCTCCTTCAGCGCGCCCACCCGCGCCTGGTTCGAGGCGTCCTTCGCCGAGCCCACCCCGGCCCAGGTCGGCGCCTGGGAGGCGATCAGCGCCGGCCGCAACGCCCTGGTGGTCGCCCCCACGGGCTCGGGCAAGACGCTGTCGGCGTTCCTGTGGTCCATCGACCGGCTCGCGACGGCGCCGCCCCCGGACAAGCAGCAGCGCTGTCGCGTGCTCTACATCTCACCGCTCAAGGCGCTCGCGGTCGATGTCGAGCGCAACCTCCGCTCCCCCCTCACCGGCATCCGGCACACCTCCGACCGGCTCGGGGTGCCGGCACCCGACATCACGGTCGGGGTCCGCTCCGGCGACACCAGCGCCGCCGACCGGCGCCGGCTCTCGACCACCCCGCCGGACATCCTGATCACCACCCCCGAGTCGCTCTTCCTGATGCTCACCTCGCAGGCCCGCGAGTCCCTGCGCGGGGTCGAGACCGTCGTCATCGACGAGGTGCACGCGGTCGCCGGCACCAAGCGGGGCGCCCACCTGGCGCTGTCGCTGGAGCGCCTCGACGAGCTGCTGCGGCGCTCCGAGCGCGAGCCCGCCCAGCGGATCGGCCTGTCGGCCACCGTCCGCCCGGTCGATGAGGTCGCCCGCTTCCTCGGGGGCGCCCGGCCCGTCGAGGTGGTGGCGCCGGCCTCGACCAAGGAGTGGGACCTCCAGGTCGTCGTGCCGGTCGAGGACATGACCGAGCTGGCGCTCGCGGCGGCCGCCGACGACGGCGTCGCGGAGGGGTCGGCCGCGGGCAGCGCCGAGCGACGCGGCTCCATCTGGCCGCACGTCGAGGAGCGGGTGGTCGACCTGATCGAGCAGCACCGTTCCACGATCGTCTTCGCCAACTCCCGACGGCTGGCCGAGCGGCTGACCGCGCGGTTCAACGAGATCGCGACCGACCGCGCCGAGCGCCGGCAGGCGGCTCCGACCGGGCCGACCGGGCCGGCCACGCCGGTCGGGTCCGCTGGGGAGGTCGGGTCCGGCGCGGTCGGGTCCGGGACGGTCGGGTCCGGGACAGTCGAGTCCGGGGCCGCCGACCACGTCATCGCCCGCGCCCACCACGGGTCGGTGTCCAAGGAGCAGCGGGCACTGATCGAGGACGACCTCAAGCGCGGCCGGCTGCCCTGCGTGGTCGCCACCTCGAGCCTCGAGCTGGGCATCGACATGGGTGCGGTCGACCTCGTGGTCCAGATCGAGTCGCCGCCCTCGGTCGCCTCCGCCCTGCAGCGGGTGGGACGCGCCGGTCACCAGGTCGGTGAGGTGTCGCGCGGCGTGCTGCTGCCCAAGCACCGCGGCGACCTCGTGCAGACCGCGGTCGCCGTCGAGCGGATGCGCGCCGGCGCCATCGAGGCGATGCGGGTGCCGACCAACCCGCTCGACGTGCTCGCCCAGCACGTGGTCGCCGCCACCGCGCTCGACGAGTGGGACGTGGAGGAGCTCTTCGACCTGGTCCGCCGCTCGGCGCCGTTCGCGACGCTGCCCCGCTCGGCGTACGACGCGACCCTCGACCTGCTCAGCGGTCGCTACCCCTCCGACGAGTTCCGGGAGCTGCGGCCGCGCATCGTGTGGGACCGCGTCGCCGGCACCCTCGCCGCGCGCCCCGGCGCCCAGCGGCTGGCGGTCACCAGCGGCGGGACGATCCCGGACCGTGGCCTGTTCGGGGTGTTCCTGGTCGGCGAGAAGGCCTCCCGCGTCGGCGAGCTCGACGAGGAGATGGTCTACGAGTCCCGGGTCGGCGATGTGTTCGCCCTGGGTGCGACGTCGTGGCGGATCGAGGACATCACCCACGACCGGGTGCTCGTCTCCCCTGCTCCCGGCCAGCCGGGGCGGCTGCCGTTCTGGAAGGGCGACCAGCTGGGGCGGCCCGCCGAGCTCGGCAAGGCCGTCGGTGCCTTCACCCGCGAGCTGTCCGCGCTGCCGACCGCGCAGGCCAAGCAGCGCTGCGCCGACGCCGGCCTCGACGCGTGGGCGGCCGACAACCTGGTGGCCTTCCTCGACGAGCAGCGGGCGGCGACGACCACGCTGCCCAGCGACAAGACGGTGCTGGTCGAGCGTTTCCGCGACGAGCTGGGCGACTGGCGGATCGTGATCCACTCGCCCTACGGCGCCCAGGTGCACGCGCCCTGGGCGTTGGCGATCGGGGTGCGGCTGCGCGAGCGCTACGGCATCGACGCCCAGGCGCTGCCCGGGGACGACGGCATCGTGCTCCGGGTCCCCGAGACCGACCAGGACCCGCCCGGCGCCGACGTGGTCGTCTTCGATGCCGACGAGATCGAGGACATCGTCACCGCCGAGGTCGGCGGGTCGGCGCTGTTCGCGTCCCGGTTCCGCGAGTGCGCGGCGCGTGCCCTGCTGCTCCCGCGTCGCGACCCCGGTCGCCGTTCGCCCCTGTGGCAGCAGCGCCAGCGCAGCGCGCAGCTGCTCGAGGTCGCGGTGAAGTACCCCTCCTTCCCGATCGTGCTGGAGGCCGTGCGCGAGTGCCTCCAGGACGTCTACGACGTGCCGGCCCTGCTCGGCATCATGCGCGACCTCGCCGCCCGCCGGATCCGCGTCGTCGAGGTGTCCACGACGCAGCCGTCACCGTTCGCGCGGTCCCTGCTGTTCGGCTACGTCGCGGCGTTCATGTACGAAGGCGACTCCCCGGTCGCCGAGCGCCGTGCCGCGGCCCTGTCGCTCGACCAGGGGCTGCTTGCGGAGCTGCTCGGTCGCGCGGAGCTGCGCGAGCTGCTCGACCCCGACGTGCTCGCCGAGCTGGAGCGCGAGCTGCAGCGGCTCGTGCCCGACCGGCGCGCCCGCGACGCCGAGGGAGTGGCCGACCTGCTGCGCCTGCTCGGGCCTCTCGCGACCGACGAGATCGCGGCGCGGTCGGTCGACGGCGCCGACGTGACGGCCTGGCTGCAGCTGCTCGCCGACGCACGTCGGGTGGTGCCGGTCCGGATGGCCGGCGCCGAGCGGTGGACGGCCGTCGAGGACGTCGCCCGGCTCCGGGACGGTCTGGGCACGCCGGTCCCGCCGGGCACCCCCGAGGTCTTCACCGAGCCGGTGGAGGATCCGCTGGCGGACCTGGTCGCCCGGTTCGCCCGCACGCACGGGCCGTTCACGCCCACCGACGTCGCCGAGCGGCTCGGGCTCGGGGTCGCCGTCGCCCAGCAGACGCTGTCCCGCCTGGCCGCGCAGGGTCGGGTGCTCGAGGGCGAGTTCCGGCCGGCCGGCGCGGGCGCCGAGTGGTGCGACGCCGAGGTGCTGCGCCGCCTGCGGCGACGTTCGCTGGCGGCGCTGCGCAAGGAGGTCGAGCCGGTCGAGCCGGCCACCCTGGGCCGGTTCCTCCCCGCCTGGCAGAACGTCGCCGGCGGCGGCAGCCGGGGAGTCCGCGGCGTCGACGGCGTGCTGAGCGTCGTCGACCAGCTCGCCGGGTGCGCGGTCCCCGCGTCCGCCCTCGAGCCGCTGGTGCTCGGCAGCCGGGTCGTCGACTACGCACCCTCGATGCTCGACGAGCTGACCGCCACCGGCGAGGTGGTGTGGGCCGGGCACGGCACGCTCCCGGGCAACGACGGCTGGGTCTCGCTGCACCTCGCCGACACGGCCCACCTGACGCTGCCCGACCGCACGCCGCTGTCCGAGCTCGACGCGACCCCGCTGCACGAGTCGGTCATCGAGGCCCTGTCCGGCGGCGGCGCCTACTTCTTCCGCCAGCTCAGCACCACGGCCGGCTCCACCGACGACAAGGCGCTCGAGGCCGCACTCTGGGACCTCGTCTGGTCCGGCTGGGTCGGCAACGACACCCTCGCGCCGGTCCGCATGCTCACCTCCGGCGGCCGCACCACCCACCGGTCCCGTCGAGCGGCGCCGCGCGCGCGACCTGCCCGCCGCGGTGGTCTCGGACGTCCCGGTCGGCCCGATCTCCCCACCCGCACCGGTCCACCGACCACCCCCGGCCGCTGGTCGCTGCTGCCCGAGCTGGAGACCGACCCCACCCGACGCGCGCACGCCTCCGCCGAGGCGCTCCTGGAGCGGCACGGCGTCGTGACCCGCGGCGCCGTCACCAGCGAGCGGGTGCCGGGCGGCTTCGCCGGCGTCTACAAGGTGCTGGCCGCCTTCGAGGAGACCGGACGCTGCCGTCGTGGCTACTTCATCGGCTCGCTGGGCGCGGCGCAGTTCGGTGCGCCGGGGGCCGTCGACCGGCTGCGCTCCTACTCCCGCGAGCTGAGCGCCGACCTGGCCTCCCGCGACGACGACGACGCCAAGGTGCGCGCGGTCGCGCTGGCGGCGACCGACCCGGCCAACCCCTACGGTGCCGCGCTGCCGTGGCCGGAGCGGGTCGTCGACGAGGCAGCGGGCTCCACCGGTCACCGCCCCGGCCGCAAGGCGGGGGCGCTCGTCGTGCTCGTCGACGGCGAGCTGGCCGTCTACGTCGAGCGCGGTGGGCGCACGCTGCTGACGTTCGGCGACGACGAGCAGCTCCTCGGCCCCGGCATGCAGGCGCTGGGCACCGCCGTCCGCCAGGGCGCACTCGGGCGGCTCACGGTCGAGAAGGCCGACGGCGAGACCATCCTCGGCGCCGGCGAGCGGGCCGGGGCGCTGCGCACGGCGCTGGAGAACGCCGGGTTCGTGACCACGCCGCGTGGGCTGAGGATCCGTGCCGGAGGGTGACACCGTCTGGCGCACGGCGCTGCACCTCGACCGTGCCCTGAGCGGCTCGGTGCTGCTCGAGAGCGACCTGCGCGTGCCGTCGTACGCCACGCTCGACCTGGCCGGCCGGACGGTCGAGACCACGCTGGCCCGGGGCAAGCACCTGCTCACCCGGATCGGCGACCTCACCCTGCACACACACCTGAAGATGGAGGGCTCCTGGCACCTCTACCGCCCGGGCACGGGCTGGCGGAGGCCGGCGTACGACGCCCGCGTCGTGCTGCGCACCGAGGGGTGGACCGCCGTCGGGTTCGCGCTCGGGGTGGTGGAGGTCGTGCCACGCGACCAGGAGCACACCGTCGTGGGGCACCTGGGCCCCGACCTGCTCGGCCCCGACTGGGACGAGGCCGAGGCGCTGCGCCGGCTGCTCGCAGAACCGGTCCGGCCGGTCGGTGAGGCGCTGCTCGACCAGCGCAACCTGGCCGGCATCGGCAACCTCTACCGCAACGAGCTCTGCTTCCTGGCCGGTGTGCACCCGCTGCTCCCGGTGGGCGAGGTGCCCGACCTCCCCCGCCTCGTGCGGCGGGCCCGGACCGCGCTCGAGGCCAACAAGCAGCGGGTCGAGCAGACGTTCACCGGGGACACCCGCAAGGGCCGGCAGACCTGGGTCTACCGCCGCGAGCGACAGCCGTGCCGTCGTTGTGGCAGCCGGATCCAGGTCGCCCAGCACGGTCCGCTGACGCAGGAGCGGGCCTCCTACTGGTGCCCGTCGTGTCAGCCCGCACCCGGCTCGGGACCCCCGGCTCAGCCCGCGACGTCGCGCTGAGCCACCGGCCCCAGCTCACGCGAGACGGCCACCGACACGGTGAGCGCCGCAGCGAGCAGGACCGGCACCAGGCCGAACCACGCCACGTCGACCGACCGCAGCGTCACGAAGAACAGCGACGGACAGGTCAGCACCACGGCAGTGGCGACGGCGTCGATGCCGGCGAGTGGGCGGTGCTCCCGCATCATCCGGCGCGCCCGCAGGGCGTGCGGCACCGGCAGGGCGATCAGGAGGAGCGCGCCGACGAAGGTCAGCGGGACCGGGCCGCCGATGCCGACGCCGCAGACGATGCAGCCGACGGCGACGCACACGGCTCGCAGGACCGACGACACCCACCGCGACCACCGCATGCGCACCCTCCCGGAGTTGCGGTGATTCTCGCCCAAAAATCCACCGGCCGCGGCGCTTTCGACAAGCCGGCCAGGACGAGCGTCACGCTCACACGCGACATCGAACGACGGTGCGGACTCAGGCGGCGGAGGCGACCACGTCGCCGGCGCGGGGCCGACCGTCGGACGGCGCGGTCCGCAGCGACGAGGCGTCCAGGCGGACGTCGTCGAGCTGCATGGCCAGCGCGGCCTCCTCCAGCGCGACGGCGTCGCTGACCTCGGAGAGGATCTCCGAGAGCGGGACGTCGAGGGCGGCGCACAAGGAGGCGAGCAGCTCGGAGGAGGCTTCCTTCTGACCGCGCTCGATCTCGGAGATGTAGCCCAGGCTGACCCGGGCGTCGGCACTGATCTGCCGCAGCGTGCGTCCCTGACGCATCCGCTGGGCGCGCAGCACCTCACCGAGCAGGCGACGGAAGATCACCACGAGCGCCGTTCCTTCCCTGGGGTGGTCGAGAGATCGAGCATCCAGCAGGCCCAACGCTACCTGCCGGGGGAAACTTCCCGTCGGGTGGACACCGCCCAACCTCAGTAGGCGTGACCCACGAGGTCGAGCAGGCCGCCGAGCGCGGCACGACAGGCGGAGCGCCGCACCTGGGCACGGTCACCGTCCAGCCGAAGCGCCAGCACCTCCACGCCGGCAGGACCGGCCACCCCGACGAACACGGTGCCCGCAGGCAGACCGTCCTGGGCGTCCGGACCGGCCACCCCGGTCGTGCTGAGAGCCCAGTCACTGCCCAGCAGTCCGCGTGCCCCGAGCGCCATCTGCTCGGCGCACGGGCCCGACACCACCCCGTGCGTCCGGACGACCTCGTCGGTGACGCCGAGCAGCTGCTGCTTGACCTCGGTCGCATAGCTGATCACGCCGCCTCGGTAGGTCGCGCTGGCGCCAGGAGTGCCCGAGAGCAGGTCACCCAACGACCCGCCGGTCAGCGACTCTGCGCTCGCCACGGTCTCCGCCCGCGCACGCAGCCGCTCGTGCACCTGCCTCGCCAGATCCTCGACCTCCACGTCCGTGATGGTAGACGCGGCTAGGTTGAGGTCATGCCGCTGCGGATCGAGGACTACGCCGTGCTCGGCGACACGGGAACGGCGGCGCTCGTCGGCAACGACGGGTCGGTCGACTGGCTGTGCCTGCCGCGCTTCGACTCCCCCGCCTGCTTCGCCGCGCTCCTCGGGACCCCCGACCACGGTCGCTGGCTGATCGGGCCGGCCGACGAGAGCGCCACCTGCGCGCGACGGTACGTCGGCAACAGCGCCATGCTCGAGTCGACGTACACCACCGACACCGGAGTCATGACCGTCCTGGACCTGATGCCGCTCAACGACCAGCGCGCCGACATCGTCCGTCGGCTGATCGGGCTCGAGGGCTCGGTGCGGGTGCGACACGAGTGGGTGGTCCGGTTCGGCTACGGCAAGGTCCGTCCGTGGGTGCGTCGTGAGGACATGCACGGCATGGAGGTGATCACCGCCGTCGCCGGGCCGGACCGGCTGATCCTGCGGGGTCCCCGGCTGCCACGGGCCGTCGACGGTCGGCACGCCGAGGAGTTCGACCTGCATGCCGGGGAGGAGCTGACGTTCTCCACCACGTGGGTGCCGTCCCACCATCCGCTGCCGGAGCCGCTGCAGTTCGAGGACCGCATCGAGGACACCGTGAAGGCCTCCGAGCTGTGGTCGGCCATGTGCTCCTACGACGGCCCTTACCGCGAAGCCGTCATCCGCTCACTGCTCACGCTGCGGCTGCTGACCCACGGCGGCACCGGCGGCATCGTCGCGGCCGCCACCACCTCGCTGCCCGAGGAGATCGGCGGCGAACGCAACTGGGACTACCGGTTCTGCTGGCTGCGCGACGCCTCGCTGACCCTGGAGGCGCTGCTGGAGTCCGGCTACGCCGACGAGGCGCGGCTGTGGCGTCGCTGGCTGTTGCGCGCGGCCGCCGGCGACCCGCAGGACCTGCAGATCATGTACGCCGTCGACGGTGGGCGCGACCTGCCCGAGCGCACGCTGGACCATCTGCCCGGCTACGAGGGGTCGACGCCCGTGCGGATCGGCAACGGTGCGGTCAACCAGCGCCAGACCGACGTGCTGGGCGAGGTCATGATCGCGCTGGAGATGGGACGCGACGTCGGGCTCGAGGAGTCCAGCGACTCCTGGTCGCTGCAGCGCAAGCTCGTGGAGGAGCTCGCCGACCACTGGGAGCAGCCCGACAACGGTCTGTGGGAGGTGCGCGGCCCGCTGCGGCACTTCACCCACTCCCGCGTCATGGTCTGGGTCGCCTTCGACCGGGCGATCGCCGCGGTCGAGAAGCACGGCCTCGAGGGTCCCGTCGACCGCTGGCGCGAGCTGCGCGACCTGGTGCGCGAGGAGGTCCTGACCAAGGGGTTCGACACCGAGCGCAACACCTTCACCCAGCACTACGACACCCACGAGGTGGACGCCTCGCTCCTGGTGCTGTCGGACGTCGGCTTCCTGGAGGGCGACGACCCCCGCATGCTCGGCACGATCGAGGCGATCGAGAAGGACCTGATGCGCGACGGGCTGCTGCTGCGCTACCGGACCCAGTCCGGCGTCGACGGGCTCTCCGGCGACGAGCACCCGTTCCTGGCCTGCTCGTTCTGGCTCGTCGAGGCCTACGCCCTGGCCGGCCGCGTCGACGACGCGCACGCGCTGATGCGGCGGCTGCTCGCGCTGCAGAACGACGTCGGCCTGCTCTCCGAGGAGTACGACGTCACCAACCGGCGCTTCGTCGGCAACTTCCCGCAGGCCTTCTCGCACCTCACCCTGGTCGGCGCGGCTAACCAGCTCCAGCGTGCCGAGGGCAAGATCACCACCGACACGCGGCCACCAAGCTGAGGTTCACGCCGGCTCGGCGGCCACGCCGTTCAGCAACACCGCCGGGAACTCCAACACTGGTTCCAGTCCGTGGGCGGCGCGAAAGAAGCTGACTTGCTCCCACCCGAGCCGGGCGTTCGCCCCCAGACTGTTGCGGGACCGGGCGAGGTAGTCCAGGCCCTCGCGCACGTCCTCGTCGGCCTGCTCGGCTCGGCGCAGCGCGTCGAGCCGGCCCTCGACCTCGAGATCGAAGAACTGCACCAGGGTGCGGCAGTAGTAGGCGAAGGCGACGTACTCCCCTGCCAACCGCAGGGTTGTGCGCAGCTGGCTCAGCTCGGACTCCTTGACCTCCGGCAGGTCCAGGGCCACGACTTCGTCGAAAGCATCGGGCCGGGCCAGGCACCGGCCCCTACCGGGTTTGTGCTCGGGGCAGGAGTCGATGCGATAGAGCACCTTGATCAGGTTGGTGACATGGGGTTCCAGCGCGATCGAGCGAAGAGCACCAAGTACGGCGTACCACTTGCCGCGAAGCTCACGGTGCACCGTCGCGACCGTCACGGCGGCCAGCGTGCGGTCGTCCTTCTGAGCGGCCATCCGGTCGATGGCGCGCACCAAGTCGCGCGGCAACCCGCCGGAGAGGCAGTGCCCGAGCGCGGTGAACGGCGGTGGGACGTCGAGCACCTTGCGCCGAAGCACCTCTGTCGACTCAGCGAGCGACAGCTGCGGCAGATGCAGGATCTCGTCGAACGCGCTGTCGACCGCATCCCGGAACGCAAGGCCGCGCCGTTCGAAGCTGGCGAGTGCCTCGTCCGACACGGAGACGATGAACGTCACGCCGGGGGCGTCGAAGATGCCCTTCACCTCGTTGAGGAAGTCTCGCGCACCCACGTCACCTTCGAGCTTGTCGAGCTCGTCGATGACCACGAAGACCCGGACGTCAGCCTCCGGGTCGTCACGCGCCTCGAGCATGTCGTCGCGGATCGCACCGAGAAGGGTGCAGATCATCGACACCACCTCGGGCGTGGTGAGCTCGGCCTCGCTGCGGGTCCGTGATCGGCTCGTCGTGTGGTCGACACCGAGCGGGAGGTAGGCCGAGGCGCCGAACTTGGCAGCGGCGCTCCACCCGCTGGTGGCGGACTCCTTGAACTCCACCCGTCGGATCGCTTCGGCCGCCAGCCGGAGAGCGCGACCAGGCCCCTCGACCTGTCGGGCGTCGAGTCCGACGGTGGCCAGCGCTCGAAGGGCGCACACCGACACCCCGGCCGCCAGCGCGCACGCTCCTAGCAGCAGCGCACCGTCGAGCACGACAGCGTCCGCCAGCAGCCGCAGCAGTCCCTGGACCCCGGCCGCCATGGCCGCCGTCAGAGCGGCGACTGCGAGAGTCGTCGCGGCCGCGGTCGACGTCCCGACCAGCGTCAGGTCCAGGGTCGCGCGAACAACGACGAAAACGGCTGCTGCCACGACGAGGAGGAGGGCGGCGGCCAGCTCCCCGGACGACTGCCACGGCAGCGCCCGTCGGTAGGTGAAGTCCAGGAGCACCATCGAACCCATGAGCAGCACGCCGAAGACCGCCGCTAGCAGGATGCCGGCGGTGCGGGCGCGCGGCACCCACAGGCCGGATCGAGGAGCGGTGTCAGAGACCATTCGTGCCGCCGCCTCGGCCTCACGAAGCTGCTGACGCAGGCGGCCGGCCGCCCCTACGGTGACCGCGAGACCAGCGAGCACGGTGAGTAGCGCAGCGACGAGTGGCAGCGAGCCGGCGGGCTCACTCAGGTCGCGCCGGAGTCCGTAGGTCAGCAGGAGCCAGGCGCCGAGCGCAAGGGAAAGGATTGGCAGCGTTGTGCCCAGCGCGAGCGTCGCGGCAGGCGGCAGTAGCCGACGGGGCGGTCCGCCGCCGAGCGCCTCAGCGCGGGCGGTGGTTGCGTGGAGGACGCCACTGTCCTCGATCCACGTGTGCGCGATCTGACGGAGCAGATGCAGCAGAAACTCGCGTGGCACGTAGGCGCTCGGCGCGGACACCGGAACAGTCAGCACCCGAGTGCGGTCCTGCATCTCCGGCGGCAGCAGCGCGGCTAGATTGTCCAGAGCCGTCGACTTGCCGACGCCGCGCGACCCGGCGATGCCGAAGCTGCCGCCTTCGCTGCGCCCCAGCAGCTCCCCGAGCTCGGTGAGACGCCGCGTCCGGAAGAACGACGTGCGGTCGGCCCGAGCACGCAGGGCGCGGACGTCCACGCCGGTCAACGGTTGCCCGTAGAGCTTCGCAACCTCGTCCTGGCCGCGGGCCTGCTGGCGCCGGGCGCCGATGTACGCCCGGATCTCCGCGAGGCACTGCTCCAGGAGTTCCTCGTCCAGCGCCCGCCCAGTGCGGCGCACCTGCTCCTCAAGGACGTGCATCCCTGCACGCTTGGTGGTCTCCGCTGCCGGGGCGAGGAAGCTCGCCAGTGCGCGGAGCGACGGCTGGCCCTGCTCGTCAGGTTGCTGTGCGTGCGATGCCGTGATGGCTGTGCCGGGCGGTTCGTCAGTCGCGCCCTTCCCTTCGCCTGCGGCCTTGCCGCCACCCCCGTTGGAGCGGGCGGCCCGGCCCCGGGGCCGGTGCGAACCCTCCGGTCGAAAGCTCGCGCCGGTGTGGTCGAGACCGAAGGCTTGTTGAGCCCTTCTCAGCTGGTCGACGTCACTGACCGCGTGCTCAGCAAGCGCAACGATCGGGCTCTGCCGGCCGGCAAGCCGTTCGCGCAGCCGACGGATGTCCGACGGCTCGAGCTCGTCTGCGAACTGACGAAGCGCTTCGTCGACCGAGCGGGAAAGTGCGTCCTGCACGTCGGTCTTGGTCTGCTCCAGCAGCGATGGATAGGAGCGCATCCTGAGCCTCCTGGCCGCCGCCGGGACGGTCGCCGGCCGAGCGTGCCACTCCAGTCTTAGGCGCGGACCGCCTGGTTGCCAGACCCGTTCGAACTAGTCCGCTGCCAACGTCAAGGTCGGGTGTCGACCCTCGCCCGGCCCTCGCGACGCACGGCCAGGGCCTTGCGGACGTAGTCGAGCCCGGTCACCACGGTGACCGTCACGGCAGCGGCCATCAGCAGCACGGCCGCCCCCCACAGCAGGTCGCCCACGACGCCCCAGTCGTCCTGCAGGATCCGGATCGGCACGATGAAGAAGGCGAGTGCGACGGTCTGCAGAACGGTCTTGAGCTTGCCGCCGGACCCGGCCGCCATGACGCCGTACCGGATCACCCAGAGCCGCAGCAGGGTGATCCCCCACTCACGCACCAGCACGAGAGCCGTCACCCACCACCACAGCTCACCGATGACCGACAGGCCCACGAACGCCATACCGGTCAGCGCCTTGTCGGCGATCGGGTCGGCGATCTTGCCGAAGTCGGTGACCAGGTTGCGGCTGCGCGCGATGTCGCCGTCGACCTTGTCGGTGATCATCGCCGCGACGAACAGCGCCCACGCGACCGAGCGCCACAGCACGGACTGGCCGTCGTCGACCAGGAGTGCCCAGCCGAAGAAGGGCACCATCGCGATGCGCAGGGTGGTCAGCGCGTTGGGGAGGTTCCAGTTGGTGGGCTTGGGTGCGCCCGGCTCAACCGCCGGCTGCTCGCTCACGTGACCCTCCGGGCGATCAGGTCGACGCCGTCGGTCTCGATCACCACGGCGCGAACCAGGTCGCCGACCGCCACGTCGGCGTCGACGAGGTAGGTCGTGCCGTCGACCTCCGGCCCCTGGTGCTCGGCGCGACCAGCCACCTCGTCCTCGACGCTCTCGATGAGCACCACGACCTCCTCGCCGATGCGCTCCTCGGCACGCTGCGCGGTCAGCTCCTCCACGAGCCGCGTCACGTGCTCGGTCCGTTCCCGGACCTCGTCCTCGTCGAGCTTGGTCGTGGCGTCGAACGCCGCAGCTTCGGTGCCGTCCTCGTCCGAGTAGCCGAACACCCCGACGACGTCCATCTTCGCCGCGACCAGGAAGTCGCACAGCGTCTGCAGGTCCTCCTCGGTCTCGCCGGGAAAGCCCACGATGACGTTGGAGCGGACTCCGGCGAGCGGTGACTGCGACCGGATCTGCTCGATCAGGCCGAGGAAGCTCTCCGGGTCGCCGAAGCGGCGCATCCGACGCAACACCGTGTGCGACGCGTGCTGGAAGGACAGGTCGTAGTACGCAGCGACTCCGGGCGTCGCGGCGATCGCGGTGACCAGGCCGGGTCGGGTCTCCGCGGGCTGCAGGTAGGACACCCGCACCCGGTCGACACCGTCGATGCCGGCCAGCTCGGGCAGCATCGTCTCGAGCAACCGCAGATCGCCGAGGTCCTTGCCGTAGGACGTGGAGTTCTCGCTGACCAGGAACAGCTCCTGCACGCCCTGCTCCGCGAGCCAGCGCGCCTCGCCGAGCACGTCGCTGGGCCGCCGGGACACGAACGATCCGCGGAACGACGGGATCGCGCAGAACGTGCACCGGCGGTCACAGCCGCTGGCGAGCTTGAGGGGCGCCATCGGTCCGCCGTCGAGCCGCCGTCGTACGGCACGGGGGCCGGAGGCCGGTGCGGTGGCACCGTCGAGGTCGGGTGCGGAGATCGTGTGTCCGGGCACCACGACGTGGGTGGCGTGGCCGCGGGCGGCCGGGCTGATCGGCAGCAGCTTGCGGCGGTCCTGAGGCGTGTGCGGGTGGTGCGCCTCGCCGGCCAGGATCGAGGTGAGCTTGGCTGCGATGTCGGGGTAGTCGTCGAAGCCGAGCACCGCGTCGGCCTCGGGCAGCGACTCGGCGAGGTCCTTGCCGTAGCGCTCGGCGAGACAGCCGACCGCGACCACCGCCCTGGTGGAGCCCTGCCCCTTGAGGTCGGCAGCCTCCAGGAGCGTGTCGACGGAGTCCTTCTTGGCCGCCTCGACGAAGCCGCAGGTGTTGACCATCACGGTCTCGGCCTCGTCCGGGTCGTCGACCAGGCGGAAGCCGCCTGCCTCGAGCCGGCCGGCCAGCTCCTCGGAGTCGACCTCGTTACGGGCGCAGCCGAGCGTCACCAGGGCGACGGTGGCCAGGGAGGTGGGAGCGGTGGTGGAGTCGTCGAGAGTCGTCATACCGTGTTCGAGTATGACGGCCGGGCCCCTCCCGGGGCGAACCGCGCACCACAGAGGTGGTCAGTCTCACCGTGAGGGCGGACTCCCGCCGATCAGTCCGAGCCGGGCCGGTCGAACGTACGGCGGGCCGCTCGGTCGGGCTCACCGAGGGCTCCCCGGCTCTTGCCGTTGACCCGCACCTCCAGGGCGCCGCCGTCCTTCGCGCGGACGGTGACGGGCGGGGTGGCCCGCACGAGGCGCTTCTCCCCGAGCACGATCTGCCCGGCCCAGACGACCGTGCGCTCGGCGTCACGGACCACCACGTCCGTGTCACCCTGGGCGCCCACGAGCAGCACGCCGAGCGGCTTGGCGGCAGGCTTCGGGGCGCTCCGGGTCGGTGTCTGACCGAAGTCGCGGTCCACGCCGGCTGAGCCGTTGAGGACCGGCGTCGAGGGCTGGAGCAGCTCGACCGGCTCGGCGGCGAACAGCCGGATCACGCCCCAGGTCAGCACCAGTGCCAGCACGACGCCGATCAGGAGCGTCCAGTTCGGTCCGCCGCGGGTGCCACGCATGCTCCCGGTCATCCCGGTCGCCAGCTCGGCCTCGAACACCCGGCGCGCGTTGATCGGGGCGGTGGCGTAGCGGCTGTCGAACTGTGCAAGCAGGGGCACGGGGTCCTTGCCGAGCACCCGGCACAGCGTGCGCAGGTGGCCTCGCGCGTAGAAGTCACCCCCGCACGGCGCGAAGTCGTCGACCTCGATCGACTCGATCACGTGTGGGCGGATCCGGGTGCGCTCGGCCAGCTCGTCGACGCTCAGCCCCACCCGGGTGCGGGCGGCCGCCAGCTCCGGGCCGATCACCGGGTCGTAGGCCGGCTCGGTCTGGAAGGCGTCGATCACCAGCGGCTCGACCGGGTCGCCCAGCGTGGAGATCGGGCGCACGCGTCCCGAGTCGAACCGGGGCAGGTCCTCGTCGCCACCGATCCGGCGCAGCTGGTCGCTCTCGGGCAACGTCGTACGGCGTCCGAAGGCGTCGTCACTCGGCAGCAGCGCCGCGTTGCCGAGCACCGTCGCGGGCTCGTCGCGGGTGATCTGGGCGCGCAGCCCCCGTCGGGCGGACCGCATCAGCGGGACCGCGGAGGTGCGGGCGGCGGGTGCCGCGGCGACCTCCTCGTCGAGCCGGGTCTCGTCCCCGTCGAGCCGGGTCTCGTCCCCGTCGAGCCGGGTCTCGTCCCCGTCGACCCGGGTCTCGTCCCCGTCGAGGTCGTGGCTGCGACCCCGCGCGAACCGCGAGATGATCGTGCCCAGACCGCCGAGCGGGCTGTGCCGACGGGTGCGCTCAGTTTCGTCGAGGCTGCCCGTCGGCGCCTGCTGCTCCCTCTCCGGGGTGTCGATCTCGACCATGCGTGTCACGGGCTCCGCCGCGAAGGGTGTCTCGGGCTCTGCTTCGCGCGCCGTCTCGGGATCACGATCCACCTTGCGGCTGGGGCGCTTGAACACGCGCGAAGCCAGCACGTCGCGCACAAAGCCCGGCTCGAGAGGGACGGAGCCCGGGTCAACCGAGACAGGACCCGGGTCGACCGAGACAGGACCCGGGTCGACCGAGACAGGACCCGGGTCGACCGAGACAGGACCCGGGTCAACGGGGACAGGACCCGGGTCAACGGGGTCGGGGTGCACGACGACGACGTCGGTGCGGCCCTCGGCCAGGGCGGCGATGCTGTCGGACAACGCCTCGGGCGAGCCCGGCCCGGTGATCCGGGTGGTCAGACCCATCGGCACGGCGAGCGCGGCGCCGTACATCTTCTGGTTCAGGGCGGCCGCGCGGCGGCCGCGGGCGTCCAGGCCCTCCAGGGCGCGCGCCATGCTGTGCGGCGAGAACGCCAGCCGGCCGTCGCGCACGAGCCCGCGCCGCGGCACGATCCGGACCTGGCCGACGGCGTCCCAGGGCAGCCCGCGCCACTGGTTGCCGAGCCGGATCCGCACCCCCAGGTGGTCCGCGACCAGCAGCGGCGTGCGGGCGTCGACGAGGTTCGCCAGGTAGAGCGCGGCGATGCCGGCCATGACCGCGCACAGCGCCCAGTCGAGCACCGACCCGGTCTGGCTGGCGCGCCAGAGGTAGGCGATCGCGACCGTGGAGGCGGCGGCCCCGATCACAGCGGCCACCACCGCGTTGCGGCGGACGACGACCGGGCTCTCCAGGTCGTCGGGCTCGGGCGTCTCGTCGCCGCTCGGGGAGACGGACGGACGGGTCAGGGCTGCGCTCACGGAGTTCTCCTACTCGCCTACGGCTGGTCCTGCAGGGTGGCGATCACGCCGTCGAGGTCGTCGGGCTTGATGAGCACGTCGCGCGCCTTGGAGCCCTCGCTGGGTCCGACGACGCCGCGGCTCTCCAGGATGTCCATCAGCCGGCCCGCCTTGGCGAAACCGACCCGGAGCTTGCGCTGCAGCATCGAGGTCGACCCGAACTGGGTGGAGACGACGAGCTCGATCGCCTGCACCACGAGGTCGAGGTCGTCGCCGATGTCGTCGTCCAGGTCGCGCTTGGCGGCCGCGGGGGCGGTGACGTCGTCGCGGTACGTCGGGGCCAGCTGCTCCTTGGTGTGCTTGACGACCTGGTGGATCTCGGCCTCGGTGACCCACGCGCCCTGCACCCGGACCGGCTTGCTCGCCCCCATCGGCAGGAACAGGCCGTCGCCCTGGCCGACGAGCTTCTCGGCACCGGGCTGGTCGAGGATGACCCGCGAGTCGGCCAGCGACGACGTGGCGAACGCCAGACGTGAGGGCACGTTGGCCTTGATCAGACCGGTGACGACGTCGACCGAGGGCCGCTGGGTGGCCAGGATCAGGTGGATGCCGGCGGCCCGGGCGAGCTGGGTGATGCGGACGACCGCGTCCTCCACGTCGCGCGGGGCGACCATCATCAGGTCGGCGAGCTCGTCGACGACCACCAGCAGATACGGGTACGGCGCCAGCACCCGTTCGCTGCCCGGAGGCACCTGCACCTTGCCCGCACGCACGGCCTTGTTGAAGTCGTCGACGTGCCGGAAGCCGAAGGCGGCCAGGTCGTCGTACCGCAGGTCCATCTCGCGCACGACCCAGGCGAGGGCCTCGGCGGCCTTCTTCGGGTTGGTGATGATCGGGGTGATCAGGTGCGGGACGCCTTCGTAGATGTTGAGCTCGACCCGCTTGGGGTCGACCAGGATCATCCGGACCTCGTCGGGGGTCGCCCGCATCAGCAGCGAGGTGATCATGGAGTTCACGAACGACGACTTGCCGGAGCCGGTCGCTCCCGCGACGAGCAGGTGCGGCATCTTCGACATGTTGGCCACGACGAAGCCGCCCTCGACGTCCTTGCCGAGCCCGACGATCATCGGGTGGTGGTCGTTGCGGGCGGTGGGCGAGCGCAGCACGTCACCGAGGGTGACGATCTCCTTGTCGGTGTTGGGGATCTCGATGCCGATCGCGGACTTCCCCGGGATCGGCGACAGGATCCGCACATCGGCGGACGCCACGGCGTAGGCGATGTTCTTGCCAAGGGCGGTGACCTTCTCGACCTTGACCGCGGGACCGAGCTCGACCTCGTAGCGGGTGACGGTGGGGCCGCGGGTGTAGCCGGTGACCTGGGCGTCGATGTCGAACTGGTCGAGGACCTCGGTGAGCCGGTCCACCACGGCGTCGGATGCCTTGGAGCGGGCCTTGTGCACCGATCCGGGCTTCAGCACGTCGTTGCCGGGCACGGCGTAGGTGATGTCGCCGGACAGGGCGAGCTGCTCGACGCGGGCGGGCAGCGGCGAGTGCGGGGGCGGCTCGGCCTTCTCAGATGCGGCCACCTGCTCGGCAGCGTCGGACGCGTCGGGCGTGCCGGAGGCGTCCGGCTCATCGGACTCCTCCGTCGCGGCCTTGGCCTTGCGGCGCAGCGCGCGCTCCTCGAGCACCGGGGTCTCGTAGGGCTGGTCGCCGGCGCCCGGGTCGACGTCGTCGGCCAGCGCGCCGACGCGACGGCGAGGACGGCTGCGCTTCAGCGGCGCGGTCCCCGCCTCCGGGGCCTCGGCCGTGCCGTCCGCCCCGGCCGGCTGCTCGGTGGCGGTGCGTCCCAGCAGCTTGTCGCGCAGCCCGGCGAGGCGGGTCGGCACCTGGTAGAGCGGGGTGCCGGTGATCACCAGCACGCCGAAGAACGCGATCAGCACCAGGAGGGGTACGACGACCAGGGTGCTGCGCAGCAGATCCATGAACAGTGACGAGACGACGAAGCCGATGGCGCCGCCGGCCTGCTGGAGGGCCTCGGTGTCACCGCGGCCCGGCTTAGGCATCCCGTTGGCGATGTGGACCAGCCCGAGCACGCCGAAGAGCAGGGCACCCCAGCCGATCAGCTGCCGTCCGGCGGGGCCGTTGGTCTCCGGGTCACGCAGGTTGCGGAAGGCGACGAACACCAGCAGCAGCGGCACGAACCAGCCGAGCAGGCCGACCGAGCCGTTCACCACGGTGCGGGTGGTGTCGCCGACACCGCCGGGCAGCTGCCACCAGACGGCGGCGGCCACGACGACCGCGAGGCCGAGCAGGGCGAGCCCCGCGCCGTCGCGGCGGTGCTCGGGCTCGAGCTCGCGCGCGGTGCTGCCGACCCGGCGTACCGCGGCGCCCAGGACGTGGGCGATGCCGAGCCAGAGCGCGACCAGGGAGCGGCCGAGCGTCAGGGCAAGCTTCGCGACGGGGCCAGTCCCGCTGCGGACCGCGCGCGGCGCGGGGCGGGTCGACTTCTTCGTCGACCGACCCTTCGGCGCGGGCTTCCTGCGGTTCTGGCTACCGGACGACCGGGTCGTGGAGGTGGACGTGGCCCCCTTGGTGCTGGTGGAGGACGCGCCCTTGCTCCGCGACGCCGGCGGGGAAGACGTACGGGTCGCCATGGTCACGAATCTAGGGGATCGTCACACCAGTCCCACGCTTCACACGCCGGACGGCGCGCCCCAGCTCGCTCCAGGGGGCCAATCACGTCATTCCGCCCCGCTCCCCCGCCTCGCAGGGCCAGAATCTGGGCGTGCACCTGCTCGAGACCGCGGCCGAGGTGATGGGCCTCGCGCAGGACGGCAAGCCCGAGGACGCCCTCGCGCTGGCCGACTTCGCACTGCCCGGAGCCACGGCGGCCAGCCCCTCGGACCAGGCGGCGCTCTGGTACGCCCGGGCGGTCGCCCAGCACATCGCCGGCGACAACGCCGGAGCGTACGTCGCCTGCGACCGCTGCGTGGCGCTGGCCGAGGAGGCCGGCAACGCCGGGTGGGCCTCCAACGGGCTCTCGATGCGCAGCATGGCGCTGACCCGGCAGAACCGGATCGAGCCGGCACTGATGGACCTGGCGCGCGCGGAGGTGGCGTTGGCCTCCACCACCGACGCCGGACTGCGCTCGTGGGCGCACACCGGGCTCGGCTACGCCTACCTCGAGCTGCGGCTCTACGAGCTGGCGGCGCCGCACATGCTGCTCGCGCAGGAGCTGGACGCCAGCCCCATCCCGCTGGCGCAGGCTCCGGTGATCGACCTGATGAACCTCTCCGAGATGCACCTGCGCTGGGCCGACGAGCTCGAGCGGCTCGACGACGGGGACGGCTCGGAGGAGATCCGCGGGCACCGCAAGGAGGGGCACGTATTCGCCGAGCGGGCGCTGGCCGCCGCCCTCGAACGCGGCAACCACCAGTTCGTCGCCACCTGCCGGGCCATGGAGCTCGTCGCCCGTCCGCGCGCCGACGGCGTCGAGTCCCTGGCGGAGCTGCAGGCCGCCTACGACCTGCCGGACCACCCCGACTACGGCGGCACCCGGGCCGTCGTGGGTGGCGCCCTGGCCCGCACCTTGTGGAACCTCGGCCGGCCCGACGAGGCGCTCGCGATCGCCACGGAGGCGGCCTGGCTCGCCGAGACCGCGGGCGACTGGCAGGTCACCGCCAGCGCCCAGTGGCTGCTCGTGGAGCTGCAGGCCCGCAGCGACATGCCCGGCGCCGAGTCCGGACGCGCCTACTCCCGGCTGCTGAACCAGATGCTGTGGCGACAGCGGCTCAGCACGCTGCAGGGCGCCCAGGCCGCGCTGCAGGTCGAGCTGCTCAACCGCGACAAGCTGCAGGCCCAGCAGGCGGCCAGCGAGGACCCCCTGACCGGCGTCAGCAACCGGCGGGCGTTCGACGACGCGCTGCGGGCGATCGCGGCCGAGGTCGCCGTGGCCAGGGCGACGGGCAACCCCGACTCCCCCACCAGCCTGCTGCTCATCGACCTCGACGAGTTCAAGGCGGTCAACGACACCTACGGCCACGTGGTCGGCGACGAGGTGCTGCGCGCCGTGGCCGCGGCGATCCGGGGGGTGGCCCGCGCCGACGACGTGGTGGCGCGACTCGGAGGAGACGAGTTCGTGATCCTCGCCCGCGGCGCCGACGAGGAGGCCGGCAGCCGGCTCGCCGCCCGGGTCGCGACCGCGATCTCCTCGCTGCACGTCGGCACCCGACGCGGCACGGTGTCCCTGCAGGCCAGCGTCGGCGTCGCCACCACGGGCCACTCCCAGGACGTGACGACCCTGCTCGCCGACGCGGACGCGGCGATGTACGACGACAAGCACCGCGGCCGCTCGCGCTACCGCTACCGGTAGCCGCTCAGCTGCGCAGGTAGGACGCGCCGTTCACGTCGATGATCGTGCCGGATGCGAACGACGCCTCCGGCGAGGCCAGCCACAGCACGGCGGCGGCCACCTCCTCGGGCCGCGCGACACGTCCGTACGGCGACTGGGCGCGCACCGCGTCACCCCCGGGACCGTCCAGCACCTCGCGCGCCATGTCGGTCTGGACGAAGCCGGGCGCCACCGTGCCGACGGAGATGCCGTGCGGCGCCAGGGCGAGCGCCATCGACTGGCCGAACGCGTTCATCCCCGCCTTGGACGCGCCGTAGGCCGGGCAGTTCGGCTCGCCCCGGAAGGCCCCTCGGCTCGACACGTTGACGACCGCTCCACCGCCGGCGGCTCGCAGGTGCGGCAGGGCGCAGTACGTCGCGTTGGCCGCGGCCGTGAGGTTGGTCGAGAGGGTGCGCGACCAGGCCGTCTGCCAGTCGGCGTACGACGTGGTGAGAGGCGGGTGCGCCAGGAACACCCCGGCGTTGTTCACCAGCACGTCGAGCCGTCCGAGATCTGCGGCGGCGGCCTCGACGCACGCACGGACCGCGTCGGGGTCGGTCAGGTCGGCCTGCACGACGACGTGCCCGTCGCCCGGGAGCGAGGCGCACACGGCCGCAGCCTCGTCGGCTGAGCTGCCGTAGTGCACCGCGACGCGGTCGCCCTGCGCCGCGAACGCGCGTGCGATCGCCGCGCCGATGCCTCGCGACCCACCGGTGACCAGGACGCCACGTGCGCCGTCGGCGGAGCTCATGCCTCGACGACGACCGGGATGATCATCGGGCGCCGGCGGTGTGCGTTGCTCACCCAGCGGCCGATCACGCGACGGATCGTCTGCTGCAGCTGGTAGCTGTCGACGCCGCCGTCGCCGGCCGCGGCGTTGAGCGCGTCGATGATGGGCTGCTTGATCTCGTCGAAGATGGTGTCGTCCTCGGCGAAGCCGCGGGCGTGGATCTCGGGTCCGCCGGAGACCTTGCCGGTGACGGAGTCGATGACGACGACGACCGAGATGAAGCCCTCCTCGCCGAGGATCCGACGGTCCTTGAGGGAGGACTCGGTGATGTCGCCGACCGAGGACCCGTCGACGAAGACGTAGCCGCAGTCGACCTTGCCGGCGATCCGAGCCTTGCCCTTGACGAGGTCGACGACCACCCCGTCCTCGGCGATGACGACGCGGTCGGCAGGGATGCCGGTGGCGCGGGCCAGGTCGGCGTTGGCGCGCATGTGCCGGATCTCGCCGTGCACCGGCAGCACGTTGCGGGGCTTGACGATGTTGTAGCAGTAGAGGAGCTCGCCGGCCGACGCGTGACCGGAGACGTGCACCAGCGCGTTGCCCTTGTGCACGACGTTGGCGCCCCAGCGCGACAGCCCGTTGATGACCCGGTAGACGGCGTTCTCGTTGCCGGGGATCAGCGACGAGGCCAGGACGACGGTGTCGCCCTCCTCGATGTGCACGAAGTTGTGGCTGCGCTGGGCGATCCGCGACAGCGCCGAGAGCGGCTCGCCCTGCGAGCCGGTCGAGATCAGCACGGTCTTGTGCGGCGGGTGGTTGGCCAGCTCCTTGGCGTCGACCAGGGTGTTCGGCGGCACCTTGAGGTAGCCGAGGTCGCGGGCGATCCCCATGTTGCGGACCATCGAGCGGCCGACGTAGGCGACCTTGCGCTTGTGCTGCGCGGCGGCGTCCATGACCTGCTGCACGCGGTGCACGTGCGAGGCGAAGCAGGCCACGATGATGCGCTGGTCGCGGCTCTGGTGGAAGACCCGGTCCAGCACCGGGGTGATGTCCTTCTCGGAGGTCGTGAAGCCGGGGACCTCCGCGTTGGTGGAGTCGGTCATGAAGAGGTCGACGCCCTCCTCGCCGAGCCGGGCGAACGCCCGCAGGTCGGTGACCCGTCCGTCGAGCGGCAGCTGGTCCATCTTGAAGTCGCCGGTGTGCAGCACCAGGCCCGCACCGGTGCGGATCGCGACCGCGAGGGCGTCGGGGATCGAGTGGTTGACCGCCACGAACTCCAGGTCGAAGGGGCCGAAGGAGATCCGGTCGCCCTCCTTGACCTCGTGCTGCGCGGTCTCCTTGAGCCGGTGCTCGCGCAGCTTGGACATCAGCAGCGCCAGGGTCAGCCGGGAGCCGACCAGCGGGATGTCGCGTCGCTCGCGCAGCAGGTAGGGCACCGCGCCGATGTGGTCCTCGTGGCCGTGGGTCAGGACCAGGGCCTCGACCTTGTCGAGCCGGTCCCGGATCGAGTCGAAGTCCGGCAGGATCAGGTCGACGCCGGGGTGGTGGTCCTCGGGGAAGAGCACGCCGCAGTCGACGATCAGGAGGCGGTCGTCGAACTCGAAGACGGTCATGTTGCGACCGACCTCGCCGAGCCCTCCCAGCGGGGTGACCCGCAGACCGTTCTTCGCCAGCGGTCCGGGTGTGGAGAGCTCGGGGTGGGGGTGGCTCATCGAGTGGTGTCCTCCGTAGATGTGGTCAGGTAGCCGCCGGCGATCAGCTCGCCGCGCAGCAGGCCGACGAGCTCGTCGTCGGCGGGAACGAGGGGCAGCCGCACGGTTCGGCCGCGGCAGCACCCCCATCAGCTCCAGGCACGCCTTCGCGGTCATCGCGCCCTGAGCGGTGGTCATGATCGCCTCGACCAGCGGGACGAGGCGGCGGTACGTCGCCAGCGCGCCGGTCAGGTCGCCGGCGTCGACGTCGCGGACCATCGAGGCGTAGTCGTCGCCGGCGACGTGGCCGACGACCGACACCACGCCGCAGGCGCCGTGGGTCAGCCAGCCGAGGTTGAGCACGTCGTCACCGGAGTAGAACGCCAGGCCGGTGCGGTCCATGATCCGCACGCCGCGGAACAGGTCTCCGACGGCGTCCTTGACCGCGACGATCCGCTCGTGGTCGCACGATCCGGGCGTAGGTGTCCTCGGCGATCGCGATGCTGGAGCGGCCAGGGATGTCGTAGAGCATGACCGGCAGGCCGCTGGCGTCCGCGACCGTGCGGAAGTGCGCCGCCAGGCCCTCCTGCGTCGGCTTGCTGTAGTACGGCGTCACGAGGAGCACGCCGTGCGCGCCGATCTTCTCGGCCTGGGCGGCCAGCTCGACGCTGTGCGCGGTGTTGTTGGTGCCCACGCCCGCGACGACCTGGAGGCGGTCGCCCACGGCCTCGAGCACCGCGCGCAGGACGGCGCCGTCCTCCTCGGTGCTCGTGGTCGGCGACTCCCCGGTCGTGCCGGAGACCACGACACCGTCGTGCCCGTGGGCGGCGAGGTGCTCCGCGACCCGGGCGCACCCGTCGAGGTCGACGCTGCCGTCGTCGAGGAAGGGGGTGACCATCGCGGTCAGGACCCGCCCGAACGGCGCCGGAGGAAGCTGCTGCGACGTCATGGCGCCCAGGCTATCGGTTCACGAGCCAGGCGCGTCCCACGCGCTCCAGCCAGACCCGCTCGTAACCCTCGAACGCCTCGCGCCGGGTCTCGCGCCACTGCGCGGCGTCGTACGACGGGGTAGTGCACGTCACCGGCGGGCTCGGCGGCACCTCGCGTGAGCACCTGGACGTCGGCGTGGCGGCATCGCCGCCGCGTAGACCTGCGCGCCCCCGACGACCATGACGTCGCCGACGAGGTCCGCGGCGAGGCGGAGCGCCTCGTCGAAGGACCCGGCGACCAGGACGCCGTCGGCGGCCCAGCCCGGGTCACGGGTCAGCACGACGTGGTGCGCCCGGGCAGCGGCCGCCCGATCGACTCGTACGTCGTCCGCCCCATCACCAGGACGTGGCCCAGTGTCAGCCGCTGAACTCCGCCTGCTCCCCGGCGATCTTCCACGGGATGTCGGGCCTCGCTGCCGATCACGCCGTTGCGGGCGACCGCACTGCGACGACGGCGTACGGCACTGACGGCGGTCATACGGCGATCGGCGCCTTGATGCCGGGGTGCGGGTCGTAGCCGTCGACGCGGACGTGCTCGAGGTCGAAGGCGTCGAGCTCGGTGACCGACGGGTCGAGGCGCAGCGTCGGCAGCGGGCGCGGCTCGCGGGTCAGCTGCAGCCGGGCCTGGTCGAGGTGGTTGGAGTAGAGGTGCGCGTCGCCCAGCGTGTGCACGAAGTCGCCGACCTCGAGCCCGGTGACCTGGGCGACCATGTGCGTCAGCAGGGCGTAGGAGGCGATGTTGAACGGCACACCGAGGAAGACGTCGGCCCAGCGCTGGTAGAGCTGGCAGCTCAGGCCGACCGTCCGCGACGTAGAACTGGAACAGCGCGTGGCAGGGCGCGAGCGCCATCTGCGGGATGTCAGCGACGTTCCAGGCCGAGACGATGTGCCGGCGCGAGTCGGGGTTGCGTGCGCAGCTGCTCGACCACCTGCGCGATCTGGTCGACGTGCGCACCGTCGGGGGTCGGCCAGGAGCGCCACTGGTAGCCGTAGACGGGGCCGAGGTCGCCGTCGTCGTCGGCCCACTCGTCCCAGATCGACACGCCGCGGTCCTGCAGCCACTTGACGTTGGTGTCTCCGCGCAGGAACCACAGCAGCTCGGCGAAGACCGACCGGGTGTGCACCTTCTTGGTGGTGACCAGCGGGAAGCCCTCGCTGAGGTCGAACCGCAGCTGGTGGCCGAACACGCTGCGGGTGCCGGTGCCGGTGCGGTCGCCCTTCTCGACGCCGTCGTCGAGGATCCGGGTCAGGAGATCGAGGTAGGCCTGCACCGGGTCACCCTAACCGGGCAAGAACCACCCGATCGGGTCTGACCCGCGACCCACGGATGCCTTTACCGTGCGACGCAGGTGTCCGCGCCTGGCTAGGGGGTCGTCGTCGTGCAGGGAATGCTCAGCCACCTCGAGTCCAGCCCCGTGCCCCCCGAGGAGATCCGCTTCGGGGTGATCCTCAACGGCGGCGTCAGCCTGGCTGTCTGGATGGGCGGCACCGTCCACGAGCTGGACCGCCTGACCAAGCAGCGGGCCCCGGCCTACGCCCGGCTGCTGGCGCTGGCAGGCTGCACCGCGCGCGCCGACGTGATGGCCGGGACGTCCGCGGGCGGCATCAACGGGGCCTGCCTGGCGCTGGCCCAGGTGAACCGCGACGCCGACCTGGGCATGCTGCGCGACCTGTGGATCGAGCAGGGCCGGCTCGAGACGCTGCTGCGGCAGCCGTTCCGCGGATCGCCGTCGTCGCTGCTGCGTGGCGACGAGTACTTCCTGCCGGCGCTGAACACCGCGCTGACCCGGCTCGCGGCACCGGACGGGTGGCGCTCCACGGCCGAGGCGCCGATCGACCTGACGATCACCGCGACGGTGCTGGGCGGCAACCAGCTGATCTCCGTGGACTCGATGGGCCAGCCGCTGCCGCAGAGCGTCTACGCGGGACGGTTCCAGTGGCGGCGGATGCCGGGCACCGACGCCGACCCGTTCAGCCCCGCCAACCTGGAGCGCACGGCCCACCGGCTCGCGCTCGCGGCCCGCTCGACCGCCAGCTTCCCCGTCGCGTTCGAGCCGTCGTTCGTGCCGGTCAACGACCCCGCCTTCGCCGAGCCCGCGGCCGGCTCGGGCGGGCTGAGCGACACCCAGCGGCTGCGGCCGGACATGCAGGGCGTGGTGCGCTCCTGGGGCGGCTTCGACCCGGAGCGCAACCGGTCGCGTTTCGTGGTCGACGGCGGCGCGCTCGCCAACACCCCGACGCTCGCCGCCCTCCAGGCGGTCGAGGCGATGCCGTCCACCGGCCCGGTACGCCGCGTCATGCTGCTGGTCTACCCGCACGCGCCGGCCCCGTCCCTGGACCCGCCGAACAGCCTGGACGAGCCGCCGACGACCACCGGTGCGATGTCGCAGCTCCTGGGCGCGCTGACGGGGCAGGGCAGCCGGACCTACGTGGACGCCCTCGAGGAGCACAACCGGCTCGCCGCCGGCCGTCGCGGCACGCGGGACGACGTGCTGCGGCTGGTGCAGAGGCCCGAGCAGCCCGCGGCACCGGGTCCGGAGGAGGCGCCACCTCCCCCGCCGGACCCCATCCCTCCAGGCACGCCGCTGCGACCGGCCGAGCCGGATGTTCGCGCCACCACGCTGGAGGACCTCGCCTGGACGCTCTTCCCGCACTACAAGCGGCTCCGGATGTGGCGGGCCGGTCGCGACCTGTCCGCGCGGCTGCTCGGCAAGGACCCGGCGTCCGACCCGACGACGGCCGCTCCGCCGGGCTGGAGCTACGAGCGCACCCGGCAGGCGGCCCAGCGCGCCCAGTTCGCCTGGCACGACGAGCGCGATGCGGACGCGGACAACATCCTGGACCGCCCGAGGATCCCCTTCGTCCCCGACCTGCCGCCGCGGGAGGAGACAGCCGAGGCCGAGGCGCTGCGGGCGTGGAGCTGGGGCGTGAGCTCGGCGATCAACGTGACCGAGAGCGCAGCCGACCTCGTACGTCGCCTGGTGCGGGTGCTGGAGCAGGGCGAGGACTACGAGACCGTCGCACGGGCGCGCGCGCGGATCTCCCGGCTCCGCACCCGGCTGGACCAGGTCCGCAGCGAGGTCGACCAGGTGTGGCAGGACCTGTCCCACCTGATGCTCGAGCCGAACGACGCCTACTGGGGTCTGCGGCTCGCGGTCTACGACCAGCAGATGGTGGGAGCGATCACGCCCGAGGCCTTCCAGCGACACCTGGAGGCGGTGGCCGACCACTACGTGACAACGCACGGCGACGCGACCCCGCCTCAGCTTCCCGGCTTCGAGGGCCAGACCCTCTCCGTCCACGAGCAGCTGACGGCGGTGCTGCGGCCGGAGCACTGGGCCGGCCGACCCGCAGTGCACAGCATCCAGGGGCGTGCAGCCGTCGGCGAGGAGGTCCGTCGCCTGGTCCTCGTGGTGCTGGCCGTGCTGCGGCCGGCGCTGCGGGTCCTGGAGGGCTACACCGCGAGCGTGGCCGCCAACGAGTTCGGCATCCGGACGTTCGACGAGGGCCTCGTGACCTGGTGGTCGAAGCTGGTCCGCTCCCCCGACGTACCCCGCGCCGTGCTGCTGTGCCGGCTGCTGCAGCTGGAGGTCGCGAGCACCTGCCTCGGCGACGAGGTCACCACCGGGGCCTCCTACCCGGTCGAGCTGGTGCAGCTGTCGGCGCAGACCCGCAACCGCTTCGCGCAGCACAGCCTCACCGCCGACGACAAGCTGGGCGGCTGGTCGGTCAACCGGTTCGGTGGCTTCCTGAAGCGGTCGTGGCGCACGAACGACTGGATGTGGGGGCGGATGGATGCCGCGTCCTCGCTGTCGCGCACCGTGCTGCACCCGGCGCGGGTCCGTCGCACGGCGCAGCTCTCGGGCTACCTGGAGACCGGATCGCCCGGGGAGCTTGCCGACGCGACGGTCGCGGAGGTCCTCGAGGACCTGCACCTCACCGCGACCTTCCCGATGGACTCGCCCTTGGCGCAGGAGGCGGTCCAGGAACTCAGCACGGTCTTCCTGCTGGAGCCGTCGCACAGCCTCTTCCCCGCGGCGATGCCGGCCCTGTCGGAGCTGTTCGCCTGGTCGGTCCACGAGGACGTGGTGACCGAGGAGCTGCCGGTGCTCGCCTCGAGCATCCGCGCCGACCGGGTCGAGGGAGCCAGCCCACGGTCCAACGGCGAGCGCTTCCTCGCCGAGTGCTCCGGGCTGCTCAGCACCCTCGAACAGGCCCCACCGCCGAGCGCGAGCGTCCCGGAGCCGGTCGCCGCCGACGTCCGGGTCCGTGCACTCGCGGCCTTCGACCGAGCAGGGGTGGGGCGCGAGCCGATGCGGGACGAGTCCAGCAGCGACCTGATGATCCGCACCTCGACGACGGCCGCCGCGGTCCTCGCCACCGTCGCCAGCTCGGCCCGCTCGGGGCTCAAGGCCATCGGTCCGGTCACCAAGGCGCTGCGTGGAGGCATGCTGCTGCCGTTCTGGGTCGTCACCGGGCTCACGGCCCGCGCCGGCATCGCCCGCAACCTGGCGCTGCTCGGCCTGTCGCTGGGCGGCACGATCCTCGCGCTCGCACTGTTCGGGGTGCTGCCGGAGTCGCTGGCCGGTCCCGGCGCGGCCGTGGGCGCGAGCGCGCTGCTGCTCGCCCTGGCCTACAGCGCGCTGCGCACCGGCACCCTGCTGCACGGCATCGTGCTGCTCGCTCCCGTGGTCCCGCTGCTGACCTACGCGGTCGTCGCGGCCCGCGCCGCGGGCAAGGCCCAGGACGACGCGGCCGCCCAGGGCGCGTCGACGTTGCTGGTCGTGGTCGCGCTCGCGGTCGCCCTGATGGTGCTGGGCAGCTTCGGCGCCGCCTACGGCAGCGTCTTCGCCGCCATGCACCGGCTCGCGGACCGGAGGGGGGTGCCGGCGGGCACCGGCGCCCTGCGGATGGCACGCGGCGTGCTGCTCACGGCGTGGCCGGTGCTCCTCGGACTGGTGCTGGTCGCTGTCGCGGTCTGGCTCGTGGTGCTCGCGACCCAGGTCGACTGGGTCGCCCGGTTCCGCACGCTGCCGTGGTGGGTGGCCTGGCTGGGGGTCGCACTGGCGCTGTTCCTGCTCTTCGGCATCGGCGCCCGCATCGCGGAGCGCGGCGGCCGCTCGCTGCGGCTGCTCGGCCCGTCCTCGGACGGCGGCGACCCGCCCACGGTGGTCTGGCGGGAGCTGCCGTTGAGCAACCCGCGCGGGGTCGCGGCCGGCTGGTCGGTGATGTACGGCGCCGGGGCGGCCGTGGTCGCCGTGCTGCTGCTGGCCGACCCGTTCGGCTGGCATCCGCAGCTGTGGCACCGTTCGGCGCTGCTCACCGCCGTGGGCTTCGCGGTGGTCCTGCTGGTGCCCGTGCCCGGGTGGCTGATCCGCCGGGAGTACACCGCCGTGACCGAGCTGGAAGTCGACCGTGGAGCGAGCGGAGTCCCCGTCCCGGAGTCCTACGCCGTCGATCTGGCGGCCCGGGGGCGTGGCTACGTCCGGTTCGTCACCGGCGGCGCGACGCCGACGCTGACGCCGCACGGCGAGCGGCTGCAGCAGCAGGTCGAGGACGCGCGACCGTCCGCGTCCTAGGGTCACCGGGTGCAGTGTGACTACTTCGACGCCGGGCTGTGCCGGTCGTGCAGCTGGATCCGCACGCCCTACGACGAGCAGCTGGACGCCAAGCAGCAGCACGCCCGCGACCTGCTGACCTCGGTCGCCCCCGCAGCGTGGCTGCCGGCCGTGCCGAGCACGGACGAGGGCTTCCGCACCAAGGCCAAGATGGCCGTCGGCGGCACCGTCGAGCAGCCCACCCTCGGGCTGGTCGACCCGGTCACCGGCGGCACCGACATCCGCCGGTGCGGCCTGCACGTGCCGGTGCTGCACGACGCCCTGCCGGTGTTGGCCGACTTCGTCACGCGCGCCGGCCTGACGCCGTACGACGTCCCTCGACGGCAGGGCGAGCTCAAGCACCTGCTCGTGACCGCGTCTCCCGACGGCGAGCTGCTCGTGCGCCTCGTGGTCCGCTCGACGGAGCCGCTCGCCCGGGTGCGCAAGCACCTCCCGTGGCTGCTCGGGCAGCTGCCGCACCTGCGGGTCGCCTCGCTCAACGTGCAGCCGCGGCACGCCGCCGTGCTGGAGGGTGAGCACGAGGTGCCGCTGCTGGGCGAGACCCTGCCGGTGCGCGTCAACGCGGTCACCCTGCACCTGCGACCGCAGGCGTTCTTCCAGACCAACGGGGTCGTGGCCGCCGCGCTCTACCGCGAGGCGGTCACCTGGACCGAGGCGCTGCCGGTCGCGACGGTGTGGGACCTCTACAGCGGCGTCGGTGGCTTCGCGCTGCACCTGGCCGGGCCGGACCGCCGCGTCACGGGCGTCGAGGTGAGCCCCCAGGCAGTGGACGCGGCCCGTCGGAGTGCCGCCGAGGCCGGCCTCGTGGACGTGCACTTCGCCGCGGCGGACGCGACCTCCTGGATGGTCGGCCGCACCGCCCCCGACCTCGTCGTGGTGAACCCTCCGCGTCGCGGCATCGGGGCCGACCTGGCCGCGTGGCTGGAGCGGTCCGCGGCGTCGTACGTCCTCTACAGCAGCTGCAACCCGGTCACCCTGGCCGTCGACCTGGCGGCGATGCCGTCGCTGCGGGCCGTGCGGGCGCGGACGTTCGACATGTTCCCGCACACCGCGCACCAGGAGGTGCTGGTGCTGCTCGCCCGGTGAGCGCGACTCAGTCGGGGACGAGGCCGCGGTGGTCGTGCACGACGTCCGGCCACGGCTCACGCGCCCGGGCCAGCAGCGCCGCGGTCACCTCGACGACCTCGTCGACGATCTCGCCGGGGACCCGCTCGTCCAGGCGGGTCAGCAAGCCCCGCAGCCAGCCGGCGGGATCCTCGACCATCGCCGGGTCGAAGGTGCGCTCCCCCGGCTCGCCGTCGCGCATGTCGGGGTGCCAGTGCATCCGGTCGGCCGCGCCCGGCGCGGACTCGAGCAGGTCGACCCGGACGGCGCCGGGCGCCAGGGACAGGGCGGGCGAGGAGTACGCCGACCCGGTGACGTCCCAGCGAGCCGGACGCACCTCGACCCGGACGCCGCGCTCGCGGGCGTCGGGCCGGTCCGCGAGGGCGGGGTCGTGGAAGTCGACGAGGGCGACGGCCACGGCGACGGTGCCGTGCATCCAGATGCGTTCCATGGCGGCCTCTCAGGCGTCGTAGTCGAGGACCAGGGTGTCCGACGTCGGGTGCGACTGACAGGTCAGGACGTAGCCGCGCTCGACCTCCTCCGGCTCCAGCGCCCAGTTGGTGTCCATCACCACCGACCCCTCGCTCACCTTGGCGCGGCAGGTGCCGCACACCCCGCCCTTGCAGGCGAACGGCGCGTCGGCGCGCACGGCCAGCGCGGCGTCGAGGACGGCCGGGCCGTCCGGCGCGAGGGTGAACGACGAGGTGCGTCCGTCGAGGGTGATCGTGACCTTCGCGCCCGCGGCGTCGCTGGTCTCCACCGGCGTACGACGGGGCGGCGGCGCACTCTCGACGTGGAACACCTCGGCGTGGATCGCGCGCTTCGCGACGCCCTCGCGCACCAGCAGCGCGCGCAGGTCGGAGACCATCTCGAACGGTCCGCACAGGAACCACTCGTCGACGGTGTCCGGGGGCAGCAGCCCGGCGAGGATGCGGCTCATCCGGTCGGCGTCGAGGCGACCCGAGAAGAGCTCGACCTCCTGCGGCTCACGGGAGAGCACGTGCAGCAGCTGGAACCGGTCGGGGTGGCTGTCCTTGAGGTCCTCGACCTCCTCGAGGAACATCACCGTCTTGTGGGTCCGGTTGGCGTAGACGAGCGTCACCGAAGAGTGGGGCTCGGCCTCCAGCGTGCTGGCCACGATCGAGAGGATCGGCGTGATGCCGGAGCCCGCCGCGACGCAGACGTAGTGCTTGCGGTGGGTCGGGTCGAGCTCGGTGAAGAACCGGCCGGTCGGCGTCATCACGTCGAGCACGTCGCCGGGCCGGAGGACGTCGAGCGCGTGCTCGGAGAAGGCCCCGCCCGGGAGTCGCTTCACCGCGACCCGCAGCACCCCGGACGAGGCGGGCGAGCAGATCGAGTAGTTGCGCCGCACGTCGTCGCCGGCGAGCTCGGTGCGGAGCGTGAGGTGCTGACCCTGCCGGAAGGCGTAGGCCGCACGCAGCTCGGCGGGCACCGCGAAGGTGATCGCCACCGAGTCGTCGGTCAACGGCTCGATCGTGCGAACGGCCAGCGGGTGGAAGACCGCGTGCGAGGTGGTCATCAGATCGCCTTGAAGTGGTCGAACGGCTCCGCGCAGGCGTTGCACACCCACAGCGACTTGCACGCGGTGGAGCCGAAGCGGGACAGCTCGCGCGTGTCCGGCGATCCGCACTGCGGGCAACGAAGGGTGAGGGTCAGCGTCACCGGCTGGTCGGCGGCACGGCGCTGCGGCGGGACGATGCCGTAGTCGAGCAGCTTGCGCTTGCCCGCCTCGCTCATCCAGTCGGTGGTCCAGGCCGGCGCGAGCACGAACTCCACCCGCACGTCGGTGCGCCCGGCCGCGGCGAACGCCGAGAGCAGGTCGTCGCGGATCGCCTCCATCGCCGGACAGCCGGAGTAGGTCGGCGTGATCGTCACCCGCACCCCGTCACGGTCCTCGTCGACCGCGCGCAGGATGCCGAGGTCCTCGATCGTCAGCACCGGGACCTCGGGGTCGAGCACCGAGGCCGCCACGTCCCAGGCACTCACCAGGTGGCCCCGGGGTGCGAGCGCGCGAGGTGCTGCATCTCGGCGAGCAGGAAGCCCATCGCCTGCGAGTGCACGCCGCGGCGGCCTCCGGTGACTGCGGGCGTCACCTGGGGAACGGTCAGCGTCGCCTCCTCGAGCACGGTCGCGATGCGGCGGTCGAACTCCGCCCGCAGCGACGACGGCGCCACGGCGGCACCGGAGTCCAGCAGCCCCGGGTCGACGTAGGCGTCGTCGAAGAGCTCGCCGACGAAGCGCCACTCGGCGTCGAGCGCGGCCTGCATCCGCGCGTGGGACTCCTCGGTGCCGTCGCCGAGGCGAATGACCCAGACGGTCGCGTGGTCACGGTGGTAGTCGACCTCCTTGACGGCCTTGGCCGCGACGGCCGCGAGAGTCTCGTCGGTGGAGCCGGCCAGCCGGGCGTAGAGCTCGCACAGGTACGTCGACAGCGCGAGCAGCCTCGCCATCGCGCACCCGAAGTCGCCGTTGGCCCGCTCGACGAGGTGCACGTTGCGGAAGTCGCGCTCGTCGCGCCAGTAGGCCAGGTCGTCCTCGGTGCGCACCGGATCGGTCAGGGAGCCGGCGTAGGTCAGCAGCGACCGGGCCTGGCCGAGCAGGTCGAGCGCGATGTTGCCGAGCGCGACGTCCTCCTCGATCTGGGGGGCGGAGGCGATCCACTCACCCATCCGCTGCGCGGACACGAGGGCGTCGTCGGCGAGGGCGAGGGTGTAGTCGTACAGCCCGGCGTCGCTCACAGGTGCTCCACCCCGTCGGGGATGTCGTAGAACGTGGGGTGCCGGTAGATCTTGTCGCCGGCCGGGTCGAAGAACGCGTCCTTCTCCTCGGGGCTCGACGCGGTGATGTCCGCCGCGGCGACGACCCACAGCGAGACGCCCTCCTGCCGCCGCGTGTAGACGTCGCGCGCGTTGCGCAGCGCCAGCTCGGCGTCGGGCGCGTGCAACGAGCCGACGTGCACGTGGGAGAGCCCGCGGCGCGCCCGCACGAACACCTCGTAGAGCGGCCAGCCGCGGCGGTCCGAGCCGCCGGACCCGCCGGTGGGTTCGCTGCTCACGCCGCCCCCGCCGTACGGCGTCCGGACTGCTTGCGGGCGTAGGCGGTCGCGGCGGCCCGCACCCAGGCACCGTCCTCGTGCGCAGCGCGGCGGTGCGCGATCCGCTCCGCGTTGCAGGGGCCGTTGCCCTTGATCACCTCGAACAGCTCGTCGAAGTCGATGTCGCCGAAGTCGTAGTGCCCGCGCTCGTCGTTCCAGCTCAGGTCCGGGTCGGGGAGCGTCAGGCCCAGCGCCTGCGCCTGCGGCACCGTCATGTCCACGAAGCGCTGCCGGAGGTCGTCGTTGGCGAAGCGCTTGATGCCCCAGGCCATGGACCTCGCGGTGTGGCCCTGGTGGGCGGCCTCGCCGGAGTCGTGCGGGCCGAACATCATCAGGCTCGGCCACCACCACCGGTCCACCGCGTCCTGCGCCATCGCGTGCTGGGCCTCCGAGCCCTGGGACAGCGTGTGCAGGATCTCGAAGCCCTGCCGCTGGTGGAAGGACTCCTCCTTGCAGACCCGCACCATGGCTCGGGCGTAGGGACCGTAGGAGCAGCGGCACAGCGGCACCTGGTTGACGATCGCGGCCCCGTCGACGAGCCAGCCGATGGCGCCGATGTCGGCCCAGGTGAGCGTCGGGTAGTTGAAGATCGAGGAGTACTTCTGGCGGCCGTCGTGCAGCATGTCGAGCAGGTCCTCGCGGTCGGCCCCGAGGGTCTCGGCGGCGGCGTAGAGGTAGAGCCCGTGGCCGGCCTCGTCCTGCACCTTGGCCATCAGGATCGCCTTGCGACGCAGGCTCGGGGCCCGGCTGATCCAGTTGCCCTCCGGTTGCATGCCGATGATCTCGGAGTGCGCGTGCTGCGCGATCTGCCGGATCAGGCCGGTGCGGTAGCCGTCGGGCATCACGTCGCGCGGCTCGATGCGGCCGTCCTCGCCGACGATGCGCCAGAAGTCCTCGAGGCCGGGCTCGGCCGCCGGTGCGGACGGGGCGGCGGCTGCGTCGGGCTGCGGAAAGTCGTTGCCGTACATGGCCTCACCCTACCGCAGCCGATGTGACACTCTGCACGTCGTCGTGCGGCCGAGGTGTCACATCTGCGGCGACTTGCGAGACTGGGCCGGTGAGCGAGCACCCGAACCACCCCGGCAAGCCCACCGCCGACGTCTCGGTCCGGGTGGGCTGGGCCGACGACGCCGCCGGCATCGCCGCGGTGCAGGTCCGGGCCTGGCGCCGGGCCTACGCCGACCTGCTGCCCACCGAGGTCCTCGACGCACTCGACCCGGCCGACTTCGCCGCCACCTGGACCGCCTCGCTCAACGCGCCGCAGGACGCCCGCAACCGGGTGCTGGTCGCCCTCGAGCGCAACACCGTCCGCGGCTTCGCGGTCACCGGCCCGGCCTCCGACCCGGACGCCGACCCGGTGAGCGACGGAGAGGTCGCCGAGCTGACGGTCGACCCGGACCACACCCGGCAGGGACACGGCTCGCGCCTGGTGCAGGCCTGCGCCGACACGCTGTCGGCCGACCGGTTCACAACGGCCCGGGTCTGGCTCAACGCCGACGACGACGTGCGGCGCGCGTTCCTGAGCGACGCCGGCTGGGCGCCGGACGGTGCCCACCGCGAGCTCGACCTGCACGGCGACGGCTCGCTGCGGGTCAAGCAGGTGCGGCTGCACGCCGCCCTCTGACCCGGCGGGTCGGGGCCCGACACGCCGACGACACGCCGGGGAAGGTGGGAAAATCTGCGTTTGGGGCAACGGATCGCAGGCGCCGGACGTCATACTCGGTGACACGTTGTCGGCGCCGGGGGCTCCAGAAGCAGGGCCACCCATTCGCCACGAACGACTCGGAGGGGCTCGTGCTGGGTCCGCTTCCCACGCTCTACCGCTGGATCGTCTGCGCCCTCGCCCTGCTGGGTTGCGTCGGGGTCGGCGCCTGGCTCGCCTTCGCCCTGCCCGTCCCCCTGCTCGCCCCCGCCGGGGCGGCCATCGGGGGCGCGCTCGGCGTGCTCGTGGTCCTCGCGCTGCTGAGCGGCGCGACCTCCCGCGAGACCGCCCGCGCGCGCGACCCCCGGCACCACTGAGCAGCGCTCACACCTCGCGCAGGCGCGGCAGCACCTGCTCGCACAGACGCGCCGTCCAGGCGGCCGGATCCGGGCCGCTCGGACCCACCCAGACCTGCTCCACCCCGAGCCGGGCGTAGGCCTCCATCCGCGGGAGGAACGCCGGGGCGAAGGGGTCGTCCCCGGTGATGACGGTGCGAGTGATCTCCCCCGGGTCGCGTCCCACGTCGGCGCAGTGCCGCTCGAGCACCTCGAGCTTGTGCGCCAGCTCGTCGGGCTCGACGGCGAACAGGTTGCAGGCGTCGGCGTACTGCGCCACCAGCCGCAGGGTCTTGCGCTCCCCCATGCCGCCGACCAGCACCGGCGGACGGGGTCGCTGGACCGGCTGCGGCACGTTGATGGTCTCCGCCAGCTGGTAGTGCTTGCCCTCGAAGGGCCCGTCCTCGTCGCTCCACATCTGCAGGCAGACCCGCAGCGCCTCTTCGAGCCGTTCGAACCGCTCCGCGACCGGCGGGTAGGGCACGCCCAGGGCGAGGTGCTCGCGCTCGTACCAGGCTGCTCCGAGACCGAGGAACGCGCGCCCCTGGGACAGCACGTCCAGCGTCGTCACGATCTTGGCCAGCAGACCGGGGTGCCGGTAGGTGACGCCCGTGACCAGCAACCCCAGCTGGACCTGCTCGGTCTGCCCCGCCAGGAAGCCGAGGCCGGTGTAGCCCTCGATCATCGGTCTGTCCGGACCGCCGAGGGGCTCCATCTGGAAGTAGTGGTCCATCAGCGTGATCGCGGCGCAACCGCCCTGGTCGGCGGCTCGCGCGGTGCGGGCGAGCGTGTCCGCGAAGGCATCGGTCCCGCCGAACGGGGTGAGGTCGGCGACGTGGAGGGCGAGTCTCATGAGGTCGAACGTACTGCGACGTCCGGTGCCTGGCCGAGGGCTCGGTCAGGTGACGTTGACCCCGGCCCAGGCGGCGGCGACCGCGGCGTGCTGCGGGCTCGTCGCGCCGAAGAGGTCCCTCGCAGCGTTGAGGGACGCCGTACGGGCCCCGTGGTAGTCGGTCGAGGACGTCATGTAGACCGTCAGCGCGCGATACCAGATCCTCGCCGCGGCGTCCCGGCCGATCCCGGTCACCGACGACCCGTTGCACGTCGTGCTCCGGTGGGCGGTGCCGCCGATCGTCTTGGCGCCGGAGCCCTCGGAGAGCAGGTAGAAGAAGTGGTTGCCCACCCCTGAGGAGTAGTGCACGTCGAGCTGTCCGACGGTCGGGCTCCAACAGTTCACCGAGCTGCCGTCGCTCGACGGGTCGTCCATGCGGCGGAAACCCTGATGGGCCTTGAGGTCGAACTCCTCGCCGATCAGGTAGTCGCCGGGGTCGTTGGCGTTGCCGGCGTAGAACTCCACCGCGCTGCCGAAGATGTCGGAGGTGGACTCGTTGAGGCCGCCGGACTCGCCGGAGTAGGTGAGTCCCGCGCTGTTCTCCGTGACGCCGTGGGACATCTCGTGCCCAGCCACGTCCAGCGAGGTGAGCGGTCCGTAGTTGACACCGTCCCCGTCGCCATAGGTCATCTTGGTGCCGTCCCAGAAGGCGTTGACGTAGCCGCTGCCGTAGTGCACCCGGTTGAACGACCCCTTACCGGTGCCGAAGATGCCGTTCCGTCCATGGGTGGACTGGTAGTAGTCCCAGGTCTCGTTGGTGCCGTACTGCGCGTCGACCGCGGCGGACTCCCGGCTGGTGGTCGCACCGGTGCCGAAGACGTTGTCGGGGCTGGTGAAGAGTGTGCCCGTCGAGCAGCCGCTGCCGAAGATCTGGCAGCCGAGACCGTCCTGCTTGTTCGACATGTCGGTCGTGTAGGTGTTGCCGCGGGTCGGGTCCTTGAGCTGGTAGCTGCCCTTGGCGAGCGTCAGCCGCAACGGGACGGCGCCGCTGTAGAGACCGGTGCCGGATCCGTCGACCGTCTCGATCTGCTGCTCGGTGCGAACGACGTCGCCGCTCGCCGCATCGACGTACGACGCGAGCCGGCTCGGGGTGCCGTCGTCCTGCCTGCCTCCGGTCAGCACCTCGTAGGCCAACCGCGGCTCCGCGCCGGCGGCGTCCACGACCAGGCGGGAGGAGGACACCTGGGCGCCGGTGATCGAGCGGGTGACCCGGCTCGGAGCGAGCGCTGCTGCGCCAGCGTCCGCGGCCGTCATCCGGGGGGTGACGCTGAAGGCCGGTGCGGTGTCGAGCGACTGGCTGCGGCCCTGCCAGGCGCCCGTGCGGCTCTGATGCACGACCAGGTCGCCGCCGACCACCCGAAGGTCGCGGTAGGTCCGCGCGATCCGGACGTGGCTGCTGCCGTCGGGGTCGACGAGGACCCCGGTGACCGTGAAGCGCTGGCCGTCGCTGGAGCGGACGGCTGCGGGGTGCGCCGCGACCGCCTGCAGGGCAGCGCGTGCAAGGTCCCCGTCGCGGGCGGCGGGCACGGTGTGCGCCGCGTCGCGCGGAGCGGCGTCCGCGCTCGTCGCGAGGCCGGAGGTGAGGCCGGCCGCCAGGGCTGCGGCAGCCACGGCGGCGACGCCGGTCCGAGCGGTGCGGGTGGTGGAGTAGGTCATGCGATGCCTTCCCGAGTGGGTGCGGCCGGTGAAGGACACACGTGTGCCCTGCTCACCTTTCCCGAGCGTGAACGGGACGGGAACCGGGCCGTGGGGTCAGGTTTGTGCGGTTGCAGAAGCCTGCAGACCTGCCGCGGGTGGGACAGTGGTCGGGTGGCGGAGCGAGACGGCACGGGGTTCGTGGGCGGCGGCGACCGCGGCGCGCACCTCGTCGACGGCACCGTACGACGGGCGACCGGACCGTGGACGCCGGCCGTCCACGCGCTGCTGCACCACCTGGCCTCGCACAGCTTCCGGGGCGCGCCCCGGGTGCTCGGCATCGACGCGCATGGTCGCGAGGTGCTCACCCACCTGCCCGGTCGCACCGTCGCCGACGCGCGACCGTGGCCGGACTGGACGCACTCCGAGCAGGCCCTGCACGAGGTCGGCCGATGGCTGCGCCGCTACCACGACGCGGTCGCCGGGTTCGTGCCACCGCCCGACGCGGCCTGGCGCGAGGGTGGCCGCTGGGCACCCGGCCTCGTGGTCGGGCACAACGACGCGGCGCCCTACAACGCGGTGTGGGACGACGGACTGGTCGGCTTCGTCGACTGGGACATGGCGGGGCCGGTGACCCGCGAGGCCGACCTGGCCTGGGTCGCCTTTGCGTGGGTGCCGCTGCACGCACGGGCCGTCGTCGAGGCGGAGGGGTTCACCGACTTCGCCGGCCGGCGCGCCCGGCTGGAGACCTTCCTGGCGGCCTACGAGTGGGGCGGATCGGTCGAGGAGGTGCTCGCGCACCTCGACCGACGGTTGACCGCGCAGGTGGCGGTGCTGCGGGCGCGGGCCGCCGACGACCCGACGTACGCCCGGATGCTGGCGGCCGGGCGCGACCGCGACCTCCTGGCGGCTCGCGAGGGACTCGGCGAGGTGTAGGGCCTAGGCCGGGGTGCGGAGCTTGTCGAGCCGCGCCCTGAGCAGGTCCTCGCGGTGCGCGTTGCCGTGCAAGGCGAGGTAGCGGGTGCCGAAGATCGCCAGCAGCGCATCGTCCAGGCGACGCACCGCGCCAGGCGGATAGCGGTAGTCCATCCGCTCGTTGATCACGCCGCTGTCCACCGAGGTGAGCAACCCGGCGAGCTCGTCGAGCGAGGTGACCCCGAGCTCGAGCAGCAGCCCGGAGACCCAGGCGTAGTGGTCGGTGCGCGACCAGCCCGCGTCGGCGTACTGCGACGCCAAGAAGGCCGCGAGGTCCTCGGAGCTGATCCGGGGGTCGTGCGCGTCCTGCTCCGGCACGTCGGTGACGGAGGCCTGCAGCCGGTGCCGGATCTCGGAGAACTCGCGGTCCGCGAGCTCGAGCAGCCCCGCGGCGAGGGTGAACCTGCGATCGAGGTCGGGGGCGTACTCGGCCGGGATCGTGCCCTTGTAGCGGATCGCGTGCTCGAACTCCGCCCAGGCGTGCTGCAGCACGGTGCGCACCTGGACCTGGGCCCGCCGCCCCATCAGCAGGTCGTACGACGTCTCGTCGGCCGCACGCGGGGTCACCAGCAGGTGTCGGCTCGCGTAGCCGAAGCGGCCCTCGCGCGCCGTCTCCTGGCCCATGTCGCGGTCGTCGAGGACCGTCAGCGCGTCCCCCAGCAGGTGCGCGACCGCCTCCACGTCGCTGTGGATGTAGGTGATCACGCGCAACCCGATCTGGTCGGTGATCTGCTCGAGGGGGTCGGCGAACAGCGGCACGCCGTCGAGCTCGCGGTCGGCCTTGGTCGCGAAGGACGCGACGCTCTTGGTGCGACCGGTGACGCTGAGGTAGTTGATGCCGGCGTCGTCGAGCAGCGTCGTCACCACGGCCACGAACCGGTCCGTGACGTCGCGCAGCTGGGGGTGCAGGGCGGCGTAGGTCTGCACGGCACGACGCACCGGCCCCGCCTGCACCTGCGCCGCCGGAGGAACCGGCTCGGCCGCAGGAGCGCGGCGGCTCCGTGGCGAGGGCAGATGTCCCTCGGGCAGCGTCGGCGTCACGATCGCACCGGTCGCGGCGTCGCCGTAGACCGTGGTGTCGTCGGGGCGGGCGGTTGCGAACAGCGCGACGTAGGCGCACACCACCGCGTCCACCTGGTCCTCGACGCGACGCAGGTCGCTCTTGCGCTGCGCGGTCTCCACCTGGGAGAGCAGCGACTTCCACTCGTGCTGATGGTCGACCTGCAGTGGCGGGGACGCATCGCGCAGTCCCTCGAGCTCCTGCATCAGCCGCAGCAGCTCGGCGCGCAGGTCCTCGAGGCTCCGGCCGGGCTTGTTCTTGTACTTCAACGTGCGGCCGAGCCGGAACAGCGCGACCGTCGCGGCGTGCGGGTAGACCTCGATGGCACGGCGGTCGGCGGTGGACGCCGGGTCCAGGTCGAGGTCGAGGGTCTGCGCGAGCGCGCCCCCGCGGGTGCCGTCCGCGAACTCCGGCTTGCCGGTGTTGGACGGGTGGGCGCCGGCGTCGAACCGGGCGAAGTCTCGGTTGAGTGCGGCCTCCGCGGGCCGGTTGCCGGTGGGGTTGGTCACGACGAGCGGGGCGTCGATGCCCACCACGCACGGCCCGTCGACGTACGGCTCGAGGGCGGCGGCGATCGAGGCGTCGTCGGTCTGCGCGGAGACGTGCAGCAGCACGCCGTCGGCCTGCAGCGCCGCGACCCCGGTGGGTCTGCGGTGACCCCAGGCGAGGTCGATGCCGACGTAGTACACCGCGATCAGGCCGTAGGAAGCTCGCGGTGCAGGAAGGTGAGCGTGCGCCCCCAGGCCTGCGCCGAGGCCTCGGCGTGGTGCAGCGTGAAGTCGGGGTTGTCGAAGGCGTGGTTGGCCCCCGGGTAGGTGTGGAACTCGGTGTCCGGCCGGTCCTGGGTCACCACGTCGCGGACCCGGGCCACCACGTCGCCGGGGAGGTAGTCGTCGGCCTCGCCGAAGTGGTGCAGCGAGGGCGCGGTGACCAGCGGGGCGAGGTCGAGCAGGTCGGGGATGCTCGAGCCGTAGTAGCTGACCAGGACGTCGGGCTGCTCGACCGCCGCCACGTTGAACGCGAGCCCGCCGCCGAGGCAGAAGCCGAGCACGCCGGTGCCGCCCCGGACCTCGTCGCGACCGCGCAGGTGCTGCAGCGCGTGCACGGCGTCCTGCACGGTCGTCGGCCAGTCCAGCCGCTGCGCGCGACCCATCGCCGCCTCGATGGCGCCCGCCTCGGACTCCACGAGCGGCTCGACGTCGTCGCCGAGGCGCCAGTACAGCTCGGGGGCGAGAACGACGTAGCCCGCGGCTGCAAGGTCGGCCGCGCGGCTTCGGATGTAGCCGCTGACCCCGAAGATCTCCTGGAGCACGAGCACCCCGGCGCCGGTGCCACCCGCGGGCAGCCAGAGCCGTGCGGGCATCTCGCCCGCATCGGTGGTGACCGTGACCGAGGTGCCGCCGGTGCTCTCGCCGTTGTCTGCGCCCATGCTCATGCCCTGAGTATGGCGGGTCAGCCCGCGCCGGGGGCGGCGTGCAGGTCCAGCGCGTAGCGAGCCGCCTCCCGAGCCCGGGTGCGGTCACCGGCCGCGTCATAGGCCATCGCCAGCCGGAACCACGAGCGCCAGTCGTCGGGCCGAGCCTCGGCCTGCTCGCGCATCCGCGCGAAGTGACCGTCGGCGGCGGACCGGTCGACCCGTCCCGACGGACGGCGGGGCAGGTCGTCGAGCGGCAGTCCGCCCTCCTGCTCCAGGGCGCGCGCCAGCACCGCGGTCCGGCGACCGAACTCCACCTCGCGCCAGACCAGCAGCAGCCCGAGCACGGGAAGCACCACCAGCGCCACCCCGAGGACGACGGCGACGACCGAGCCGCTGCCGAGGAGCGCGACGCCCTTGAAGCCGATCAGGGCGGCGTAGAACGCGATCACCGCGACCAGCACTCCGATGGTCGCCTTGGTCCGCACGTCGACCAGCCTATCGACCCTGCGCGGCCGGACACGATTCAGCCTATTGCTGAACTTCGTCGAAGTTCAGTACAGTGCTGAATATGACCAGCGTGCTCTACACCCTCATCGGCGACCTCGTCGGCTCCCGCCGCGCCACGCGCCGAGCGAGCCGCGCTGCAGGACCGCTTCGGTCAGGTTCTGTCGGAGGTCACCGCCATGCTGGCACCGGCCCAGGCGCTCGAGCCCACCCGCGGCGACGAGCTCCAGGGCGCTTTCACCACCCTGGGGGACGCGCTGACCGCGGCCCTGCTGGTGCGGTTGGCGATGCTGCCGGACACCGACGTCCGGTGCGGGGTGGGGTTCGGTGAGGTGAGCGTGCACGACGCGGACCGCACCCCGGTGCTGCAGGACGGGCCCGGGTGGTGGTCGGCTCGGAAGGCGATCGAGGAGATCAGTGCGAAGAACGACGACCGACGGACCTGGTACGACGGGCGCGACCCGGTCGAGACCGGACAGGTCAACGCCTTCCTGCTCTGCCGCGACCAGCTCATCGCCCGCCTCAACGACCGGGGCCTGCGGATGCTGAGGCTGGGGCTGAGCGGCACTCCCCAGAACGAGATCGCCCGGCTGGAGGGCGTGTGGCCCTCGGCCGTCTCGCAGCAGTTCAGCCGGGGCATCGGCGCCGTCCTCGAGGCCCACCGACAGGTCGCCGTGGAGGCGTCCGCGTGACCGCGGGCACCTGGCTGCTCGTGGTGGGCCTCTGCGACCTGCTGCGGGCCGCCCGCGACACCACCACCGCGCGACGCCGGGTGCTGCTGACCCTCGTGGGCGTCCTGCTGCTCGTCGTGGTCGCCGTGCTGGCCGACTCCTCGGCTCGCTGGTGGGCCACGGTCGGAGCGGTCTGGGTGGGCGGCCTGACCGCCTGGGTGGTGACCTCGAGCGCCGCCCTCGACCCGGCGTCGCGCCGGCCCGTGCTCTGGCGCACTACCGCCTTCGCGTCGTTCGGCCTGCCGCTGGCGGCACTGGCGCTCCTGGCTCCCCGCGACTTCTCGGCTCCCTGGCTCCCGGCGACGCTCGAGGGCGACGCGAGCCGGACGATGATCGTGCTCGGCGCGCTGGCGGTGATGGTCAGCACCAGCAACGTGCTGGTGCGGATGCTGCTGGACGCGATCGGGGTGCCCGCGGCCGTCAACGAGAAGCGGCTCAAGGGCGGCCGGGTCCTCGGGCCGATGGAGCGGGTCTACCTGGTGCTGATGGCGCTGCTGGGCCAGATCGGCGCGGGCTCCCTGGTCGTGGCCGCCAAGGCGCTGCTGCGCTACCCGGAGCTGCGGCGGGCCGACGACGGTCGGACGGGGGATCGCGGGGGTGGCGAGAGCGGCGACGCCGCGGCCACCGACACCTCGGAGTACTTCCTGGTCGGCAGCTTCGCCAGCTGGTTGCTCGCGACCGGCGCCTGGGGGCTGGTGCGCTTCCTGAGCTGAGTCAGCGCTGACCTGAATCAACCCGAAGTTCAGCGCTGCGCTGAACTAGCCGTCCAGGCCCAGGAAGCCCTCCAGGCCCACCGTCAGCCCCGGGTGGCGGGCGACCTCGCGCAGCCCGAGCAGCACCCCGGGTGTGAACGACACCCGGTCCAGCGAGTCGTGCCGGATCGTGAGCGTCTCCCCCGGTCCTCCGAGGATCACCTCCTGGTGCGCCACCAGGCCGCGCACCCGCAGCCCGTGCACCCGGATCCCGTCGACGTCGGCTCCGCGGGCCCCGTCGAGCGAGGTGCTGGTCGCATCGGGGATCGGCCCGGAGCCGGCCGCGCGGCGGGCCTCGGCGATCAGCGACGCCGTACGGCGGGCGGTGCCGGAGGGCGCATCAGCCTTGTCGGGGTGGTGCAGCTCGACGATCTCGACCGACTCGTAGAACGGCGCCGCCTCAGCGGCGTAGCGCATCATCAGGATCGCACCGATGGAGAAGTTCGGGGCGATCAGCACGCCGGTCTCCGGGGAGTCGGCGAGCCAGCCGCGCAGCCGGTCGAGCCGCTCGTCGTCGAAGCCGGTCGTGCCGACCACCGCGTGGATGCCGTGCGCCACACAGAACTCCAGGGTGTCCATCACGACGTCGGGGTGCGTGAAGTCGACCACCGCCCGGGCGCCGCGCTCGACCAGGTCGTCGCGGGTGTCGTCGCCGTCGCCGGTGTCGACGGCCGCCACCAGCGCGAGGTCCTCGGCGGCCTCGACAGCCCGGCACACCTCCTGCCCGACCTTGCCGCGGGCACCCAGGACGCCGACCTTCATCTGCTCGCTCACGGGCGCCAGCCTAGGGCCGGGCGACGACCCACCGGTGGACGGCGGAGCACAATCGGTCCCATGACCCCCACCGAGCCGATCCGTGTCTTCCTGCTCGACGACCACGAGGTCGTCCGACGGGGGCTGCGCGACCTGCTCGAGGCAGACGGTGACGTCACGATCGTCGGCGAGTCCGGGTCGGCCCAGGAGGCGACCGCCCGGATCCCGGCGCTGCGCCCCGACGTCGCCGTGCTCGACGCCCGGCTGCCCGACGGCAGCGGCGTCGACGTGTGCCGCGACGTGCGGTCGGTGGACCCGTCGATCAGGGCGCTGATCCTGACCAGCTACGACGACGACGAGGCGCTCTTCGCCGCGATCCTCGCCGGGGCGGCCGGCTACCTGCTCAAGCAGGTCGGTGGCCAGGACCTCGTGGACGCCGTACGGCGGGTGGCGGCCGGCCAGTCGCTGATCGACCCGGCCCTCACCGCGCGGGTGCTGGAGCGGCTGCGCCACGGTCCCGCCGAGCACGAGGAGCTGGCATCCCTCACCGAGCAGGAGCGCAAGGTGCTGATGCTGATCGCCGAGGGGCTGACCAACCGGCAGATCGGGGAGCGGCTGTCCCTGGCCGAGAAGACGGTGAAGAACTACGTCTCCAGCCTGCTGGCCAAGCTGGGTCTGGAACGGCGGACCCAGGCGGCGGTGCTGGCCGCGAAGCTGCTCGGCTGAGCGCCAAGGCCGACGGGGGTCGAAGGTCCTGCCGGGTCGTGCCCGAGGACCCTGCCCGCCGTCGGCCGCTCGCGACACCCTGAAGGTGCCATCGGAACCGGTGGTCACCCCAGGGAGGCACTCCATGAGCACACTGCACCAGGCCACGCACGCCCAGAGCCCAGCGACCCCGACCGGCCCCGCCTCGCCCGGCCCGGGTCTCGACGGGCCCGCCCGCAAGGCGCTGGCCGCGCTGCGAATCGGCTTCGGCCTCACGTTCCTGTGGGCCTTCTTCGACAAGCTGCTCGCGCTCGGCTTCTCGACCGGAGCGGTCACCAACGCCGAGGGCGCCAAGACCGGCATCGACTTCTTCTCCCAGGACGCTTGGATCAACGGCGGCAGCCCCACCCTGGGCTTCCTGCAGTTCGGAGCCGACGGCCCCTTCCAGAGCTTCTACAACAGCCTGGCCGGCGACGCCTGGGTCAACTGGGCCTTCATGCTCGGCCTGCTCGGCATCGGGGTCGCCCTCACCTTCGGGATCGCGATCCGCATCGGTGCCGCGGCCGGGTTCGTGATGTACCTGATGATGTGGACGGTCGCGCTGCCGCCGGCCAACAACCCGGTGCTCGACGACCACGTGCTGGGCGCGCTGGCCATGGTGGTCCTCGGTCTCACCCTCGCTGGCGACACCTGGGGTCTCGGCAAGGCCTGGGGCCGGCAGCACCTCGTCGAGTCCCACCCGGTCCTGCGATGACCTCGGCCCCCACCTGGCCGATCGACGACACGGTGGCCTCCCTCCCCTCCGGGGTGAGCGGGGCCACTGGTCCGCTGTCCGCCGACGAGCTCGCCGTCACCGACGCGTGGTGGCGAGCGGCCAACTACCTGGCGGTCGGCCAGATCTACCTACTTGACAACCCCCTGCTGACCGAGCCCTTGCTTCCCCAGCACATCAAGCCGCGGCTGCTCGGCCACTTCGGGACTGTCCCGGGTCTCAACCTCGTGCATGTGCACGCCAACCGGCAGATCCTGGCGCGCGGGCTCTCGGCCCTCTTCGTCGCCGGCCCGGGCCACGGCGGTCCCGGGCCCAACGCCTGCGCCTGGCTCGAGGGCACCTACTCCGAGCTCTACAGCCACGTCCCGCGCGACGCGGAGGGGATGCGGGCCCTGTTCGGCCAGTTCTCCTTTCCCGGTGGCGTCCCCAGTCACTGTGCACCCGAGACCCCCGGGTCGCTGCACGAAGGGGGCGAGCTCGGCTACTCCCTGCTGCACGCGTACGGCGCCGTGCTGGACAACCCGGACCTCGTCGCGTTCTGCGTCGTGGGTGACGGCGAGGCCGAGACCGGTCCGCTGGCGGCGAGCTGGCACTGCAACACCTTCGTCGACCCGGTCCGGGACGGAGCGGTCCTGCCGATCCTGCACCTCAACGGCTACAAGATCGCCAACCCCACCCTGCTTGCCCGGATCCCGGAGGAGCAGCTGCTCGAGCTGATGCGGGGCAACGGCTACGAGCCTCACATCGTCTCCGGGGACGACCCGCTCGACGTCCACCAGCAGATGGCCGCCGTGATGGACACCTGTCTCGACGACATCGCGCTGCTGCAGGCCGAGGCCCGCGCTGGGATCGGGCGCGTCGACCGGAGGTGGCCGATGATCGTGCTGCGCACCCCGAAGGGCTGGACCTGTCCCCCGGTGGTCGACGGTCTCCAGGTCGAGGGCACCTTCCGGGCGCACCAGGTGCCGGTCTCGGCAGCCCGCACGGACGACGGACACCGCCGGCTGCTCGAGGACTGGATGCTCTCCTACCGGCCGCGGGAGCTCTTCGACGACCAGGGTCGTCCTCGACCCGAGCTGCTCGCGCTCTCCCCGACCGGCGACGCCCGGATGAGCGCCAGCCCCGTGGCCAACGGCGGCGCGCTGCTGCGCGACCTTCGACTGCCGGACTGGCGCGACCACGCAGTGGACGTCGGCGCCCCCGGCGCCGGCCATCACGAGGCGACGCGGGTGCTCGGCGGCTGGCTGCGCGAGGTGACCCGGTTCAACCCGCACAACTTCCTGACGTTCGCGCCCGACGAGCTGGCGAGCAACCGGCTCCAGGACATCCTCGAGGTGAGCGGACGTCGCTGGCAGGCAGCCGTCGGGGAGCACGACGAGCACCTCGATCGCGAGGGCCGGGTCTTCGAGATCCTCTCCGAGCACGTCTGCCAGGGACTGCTGGAGGGCTACCTCCTCTCCGGCCGGCACGGTCTGTTCACGTGCTACGAGGCCTTCATCCACATCATCGACTCGATGTTCAACCAGCACGCGAAGTGGCTGCAGGCGAGCGCCGCGGTGCCGTGGCGACGACCACTGGCGAGCCTGAACTACCTGCTCTCGTCCCACGTGTGGCGCCAGGACCACAACGGCTCGACCCACCAGGACCCCGGCTTTCTCGACGTCGTGATGAACAAGGACCCCTCGATCGTGCGGGTCTACCTCCCACCGGACGCGAACACCCTGCTGTCGACGTATGACCACTGCCTGCGATCACGCCACTACGTCAACGTGGTGGTGGCCGGGAAACAACCACAGGCGGACTGGCTCGACGCCGAGCAGGCGGCGCTGCACTGCGCCCGAGGTGCCGGGATCTGGGAGTGGGCCGGCAGCGACCTCGACGGCGAGGTGCCCGACGTGGTGCTCGCCTGTGCCGGCGACGTACCCACGCTCGAGACGCTCGCCGCCGCGTCCATCCTGCGCACGCACCTGCCCGCCCTGCGGGTGCGCGTGGTCAACGTGGTCGACCTGATGCGGCTGCTGCCGGAGTCCGACCACCCGCACGGGCTGCCGGACCGGGAGTACGACACCCTCTTCGGCACCGACCAACCGGTGATCTTCGCCTTCCACGGCTACCCGTGGCTGGTGCACCGACTGACCTACCGGCGGCACAACCACGAGCACCTGCACGTGCGCGGCTTCAAGGAGCGCGGCACCACCACGACGCCGTTCGACATGGTGATGCTCAACGACCTCGACCGCTACCACCTGGTGATGGACGTGATCGACCGCGTCGAGGGGCTGGGTTCGCGGGCCGCGCACCTGCGCCAGACCATGGTCGACGCCCGCGCGGAGGCACGTGCCTGGACCCGGACCTACGGCGAGGACATCCCGGTCGTCGCCGACTGGACCTGGCAGGCCTGAGCCGGTGCGTCTGCTGAGCGTCAACGCAGGCTCCACCTCGGTCAAGCTCAGCGTGCTCGACGACACGTCCGACGTCCGTTCCTACGACTCGGTCGGGGATGCGGTCGCCGACCCGTCCGGGTGGTCCGGCGTGGACGCGGTCGTGCATCGCGTGGTGCACGGCGGGGAGCGGACCGGGGCGGTCGTGGTCGACGACGCCGTGCGGGCCGAGCTGGTCGCCCTCACCGAGCTCGCCCCGCTGCACCAGCCGCCCAGCATCATGGGTATCGACACCTTCCGCGAGCTGCTGCCGGGCGTGCCGCACGTGGCCTGCTTCGACACCGCCTTCCACAGCACGCTTCCCGAGGCGGCGCGCACCTATGCTCTGCCCGCGCGCCTGCGCGCACGGGTGCGGGTCTACGGCTTTCACGGCCTTTCGCACGCCTGGGCCGTACGAAGGGCGGCGGAGCTCGCCCCTGACGCACGCCGGGTGGTCGTCGCGCACCTCGGCGGCGGCGGTTCGTTGTGCGGGGCGCTGGACGGGCGCAGCGTCACCACCACGATGGGGTTCACCCCGCTGGACGGACTGGTGATGGCGACCCGAAGCGGGGCCGTCGACCCCGGAGCCCTGCTGTGGTTGGCGAGACACACCGACGAGGACCTCGACCACGTGCTCGAGCAGGAGAGCGGCCTGCTCGGACTGTGCGGCAGCGCCGACATGCGGGAGGTGCTGCGCCGCCACGACGCGGGCGACCCGTCCGCGCGCCTCGCGATCGCGGTGTACGTCGACCGGCTGGTGCGACTGGTGGCCGGCTGCGCGGCGGCGCTGGACGGCGTCGACGTGCTCGTCTTCACCGGTGGGGTGGGCGAGCACGCGTCAGCGCTCCGCTGCATGGTGGAAGACCGGCTGGCCTGGCTCGGCGACCTACGCACCCTCGTCGTGCACGCGCGCGAGGACCGACAGATGTTCGGCGAGGCGACGGCCCTCCTGCGGTCAGGGTGACGGCGCGGCATCCAGGGGCACGGTCCACTCCAGGCGGGTGCCGTGCGGTTCCTCGGCCTGCAGGCGCACCGTGCCGCCGAGGTCGCCGGCCCGACGCCGTACGTTGCGCAGACCGCTCTCGGCGCGGCGGGTCGGGAGGCCGTGGCCGTTGTCGGTGACCAGCAGCGTCAGGTGTCCCGTCGAGGTCTCGACCTCGACGACCGCCGCGTCGGCCTCGGCGTGGCGGGCGACGTTGGACAGCGCCTCGCGCAGCACCGCGAGCAGCTGGCCGCCGGTCGCCGGGGAGACGGCGGTGTCGACCGGACCGCTCGTGCGCACGAGCGGGGTGAAGCCGAGCACCGGCACGTACTCCTTGACCACGTCGCGCACCTCGGACCGCAGCGACCGGCCGTGCGCGACCTGGAGGTCGAAGATGGTCGAGCGGATGTCGCGGATGGTCACGTCGAGGTCCGCGACCGCGACGTCGAGGCGGGCGCGGACGTCGTCGGTCGCCGTGCGGCGGGCGCCCTGGAGGTGCAGCCCGGTCGCGAACAGCCGCTGGATCACCAGGTCGTGCAGGTCGCGCGCGATCCGGTCGCGGTCCGCGACGAGCAGCAGCTCCTCCCGGTCGGAGACGGCCTGCGCGCGGTCCAGCGCGAGCGAGGCCTGGTCGGCGAACGACGCCAGCAGCTCGGCCTCCTCCGCCGCCAGCGTTCCGCGACCCGCCTCGAGCACGACCATGAGCACCCCGGTGTCGACCAGGTGGGCGCGCAGCGGGACCAGCACGACCGTGCCCAGGTCCCCGCGCGGGACGACGGCCAGGGTGGCCCCGCTCTCCGAGCGCCGGATCTGCTCCCTCAGCTCGACGACGAGACCGTCGAGCAGCGCCGTCTCGCGGCCCTCCGCAGCCTCCACCAGGTAGCGGCCCTCGCGGTCCTGCAGCACGGCCACCGCCACGGCTCCGGAGACCCGCTGGGCCCCCTGCACGATCCGCCCGAGAGCCGCGTCGAGCTGCACCGGCGGCTGCAGCGACTCGACGATCTCCGCCGAGGCCTCCAGCCACTGGCGGCGCCGCTCGCTGCGCGCGAAGGAGCGGGCGTTGTCGATCACGAAGCCGGCCGCCTTCGCGAGCGCGTCGACGAGCTGTTCGTCCTGCTCGGTGAAGTCGCCGCCGTCGCGCTTCTCGGTGAGGTAGAGGTTGCCGAAGACCGTGCCCCGGATGCGCACCGGAACGCCGAGGAACGTCTCCATCGGCGGGTGCCCGGACGGGAAGCCGTACGACGCCGGGTGGGCCTGGAGCGGGCGCAGCCGCAACGGCCGCGGCTCCTGGATCAACAGGCCCAGGATCCCGTGGCCGCGAGGCAGGTCGCCGATCGTGGCTCGCTGCTCGGCCGTCAGGCCGTGGGTGATGAAGTCGACCAGGCCGCCGCTGTCGCCGAGCACGCCGAGGGCGCCGTACCTCGCGCCGGTCATCCGGCACGCGGACACCACGATCCGCTCCAGCACGCTGTGCAGGTCGAGGTCGGAGCTGATCGCGACCACGGCGTCGAGCAGGGACCGGGACTCGGTGTAGAGCTCGGGGCCGCTGTCAGAGGTCACGGCGTGAGCCTAGGCCTCACAGGCTCCGGCGGACCGGCATCATCGTGCGGCGGGACCAGTCGTCGCCGATCCGCACGCCGCTCAGCTGGCGCCAAGCGAGCTTGACGTAGAGGTTGCGGGTCCCCGGCGCCCACGGTCGCGGCTCCCACTCAACTCGGATGCGCTGCACCTCGTCGGGGTCGTCGACCACGTGGGCCCGCCCCAGCGCGACCACGCTCCACCCCTGGTGCGCCTCGTAGTCCAGGTGGTCGATCTCGAACGCCAGCTCGGTGTTCCAGCCGTAGGTGCTCAGCTCGCTGTACGGCGCGGTGCGGAACACGATCGCCTCGCCGTGCACGCTGTAGTTGACCGGGACGATGCGAGGGCCGACCGGCGTCGCCATCGCCACCCGGCCCACCACTCCGCCCTCGAGCAGCTCGCGGCACGCCGCGGCCCCGAGCGGGACCGAGGCGTTCATCGCCCGGGTCCTCGGACCACGGCGACCGTGCAGTGCGCGTGCTCGACCACCGAGCGGCTCACCGAGCCCAGCAGCAGGTGGGTCAGGGCGCTGCGTCCGCGGGCGCCGACGACGACGGTCGAGGCCCGCGCGGAGCGAGCCACCAGCGCGGCGGCGGCCGAGCCCTGCAGCACGGCGCTCGAGAACGTGACGTCCGGGAACTTCTCGCCGTAGCCGGCGACCGACTCGGCCAGCAGCAGCTCCCAGTCGGCGGAGATCACCTCGGCCATCGAGGCACCCAGCTGGTCGGGGACGGGGAACATCCACGGGTCGCCCGCCGCGTGCACGACCTCGACGGGGCGACCCTGGGCGGAGGCGAGCTCGAAGCCGAAGGTCAGGGCCGCGGCCGCGTCGGCCTCACCGTCGATGCCCACCACGACCGGAGCCGGTGTCGCCGGCTCGTCGGTCGCCGCAGGGCGGACCACCACGACGGGACAGGGCGCGTGCGCCGCCAGCGCGACGCTGACCGAGCCCAGCAGCAGGCTGAGGACCGCGCCGTGCCCGCGGCTGCCCACGACGAGCAGGTGGGCGCCTTGCGCCGCCTCGGTGAGCAGGGCACGCGGGTCGGTGGTGTCCAGCTGCACGGTGACCTCGAGTGAGTCGCTCACGCGCTGGGCCACGTCCTGCGCCTGCGAGGTGACCCGCCGACCGGCGAGCCGCAGGCCGTGCAGCGTCTCGTTCAGGTCGATCACGAAGTCGGTCACCACCGGGGCGCCCGTGCCGTGCACGATCGTGAGCGGTCGGCGGTGGGTGGAGGCGTAGGTGGCCGCCCAGACGACGGCGGCGTCGCTGGCCGCCGACCCGTCGACGCCGACCAGCACGGACCCGGGACTCACGGTGGTGTTCATGACCCGAGTCTCCGGCGGATGCGTCGTCCTCGGCAGGGCACGAGGTCACGACCGGAGGGACCTTCGTCCCGGGGCGGCCAGCGGCCCCGGTCAGTCCAGCAGCCCGAGGGACCGTCCCTCCTCGCGCAGCTCGTCCCTCGCCCGCGGGTGGGCGGCCTGCGAGACCAGTAGCGCGGCCTGCTCCCGCTCGGACCGCCCCCACAGCTCGGCGGTGCCCTGCTCGGTCACCACGGCCGAGGGCTGGAAGGACGTGACCGGCTCATCGACCATCGGGACGACGGTCGACACGTCGGCGCGCGGGTGCCAGGACCGCAGCGCGATCACGGCCTGCCCCCGCGGTGCGTGCAGGGCTCCGACGATGAAGTCGGTCTGGCCGCCGAAGCCGCTGTGCGGACGACCGTGCATCCGAGAGGCGTTCACCTGGGCGTAGAGGTCCACCTGGAGGGCTGTGTTGAGGGAGATCATCGCCTCGTTGCCGCTGATCAGGCTCGGGTCGTTGGTGACTTCCGTGCGGCGCAGCCGCAGCCGCGGGTTGTGGTCGGCCCACGCGTAGAGCTCCGGCGACCCGAAGAGGAACGAGCAGGTGATCACGGTCTCGGGGTCGAGGGCACCGGCCTTCTCCAGGTCCAGGACGCCGTCGCTGATCATCTCGCTCCAGAAGCGCAGTCCACGCCGGTCGTGCAGGGCGGAGAGGACTGCGTCAGGGATGCTGCCGATGCCGGTCTGGATCGTCGCACCGTCTCGGATCCGGCGCGCAACGTTGGCCGCGACCCCCTGTGAGGCATCGTCGGACAGGGACGGCAGCGGCGAGCCGGGTGGGTCGCAGGCCTCGATGGTCGCGTCGAGCCACGACAGCGGCAGCACGCCGTCGCCGTACACGTAGGGCATGGCAGGGTCCAGCTGCGCGACGACGAGGCCCCCCCGGCGTCGTACTGCCTCCACCGCCGCCGGCAGCACATTGACCTCGGTGCCGAGCGAGACCGTGCCGTCGTGCGGCAGCGAGGTGTGCAGCAGCACCACGTCGGGACGCAGTCGATCGGCGTACAGCAGCGGCACCAGCGAGAGCCGGACCGGCAGGTAGGACAGGCGGGGACTGCGTCGCGCTCCGGGCCCGACGAAGGGCGTCTCGAGCCTCACCCCCGGCCGGTCCGGGACCCCGGGCTGCGGGTTGAGCTGGTGCAGGACGTAGCTCTCAACAGCGGCGTCGAAGAGTCGGAGCAGCGTCCACGGCGTCGCCGCGTTGCCGCTCACGACGACGCGTGGGCGCGGCGGGAGGGTGTCCAGCAGCCGTTCGAGATCTCGGGTCACCAGCCCCAGCATGACGGTTCGACCACGCCTACGGGAGGGCCGAACGTCCCGGGGCGAACGCCGAGGACGAGCTGCTCACGCCGTCAGGACGAGCCGATCGAAGGAGAAGTCGATCCGGGCTCGGACCGACGGAGCAGGCGGGGACCAGGAGGGTGGTGCGCTGAGGTAGCGGTGCCCGGTGGGGGTGGCGGTCCGCACGGACCCGCCCTCGACGTGGGCGGTCCAGCCGGGAGCCTTCTTGGCGAGGTTGCAGGCCTGGCACAGCCCCTGAGCGTTGTCGGCCGACGCAGCCGGACGGTGAACACCCGCCTGGCGGAGTCCATCGCGACCAGGGACCCGGTGCCCGGCGCGGCGTAGAGGCGGCGCAGCCACACCTCGGCGGCGGTCTCGCGCACCCAGGACCGAGCCACGCCGGCCGGAACCGTGCCCCCTCCCTGGCGGACGGGCAGCAGCCCGGTCAGCAGCGTCATGGTGTCGGGCGCCGGACGCAGCGTCACCCGCCGCTCGGACTCCGCCGGGCTGTGGCGCCGCACCGCGGCCTCCGGGTCGAGCCGGTAGGCGAGGCGGCGGGCCTCGGCCTCGGTCTGCCGGTCGCCCAGCGATCCGAGCCCGCCCGGCCGGCCCGACAGCTCGGCATCGACGCGGCGCCGGTCCTCGCGGGTCAGGCAAGCGGTCTCGCGCGCCACCAGCGTGGCCCGCCACTCCGTGGTGACGCCCACGCTCAGCGCCCGGAACGTGCGCGGCAGCTCCTCGACCAGCACGCGCGCCAGACCGAGATGACGGGCGCCCTTCACCGGGCTGTCCCGACGAGCCAAACCGATCTGGGCCGCGACGCCTGCCCCGACGTCCTGCGCACGCACGCCGGCCTCGCGCTGCGCCTGTCGCTGCGAGTCGTCGAAGTCGACGGTGAGGCGAGCCTGCGCTGCCGCCGCCGCACCCTTGCGCCGCTCCAGCTCGCCGATCAGCTCGATGCGCTCGCGATCCGTCGCGTCGCCGCCGGAGGTGACGTCGACGCTGGACAGCTCGTCCAGCCACGCGCGCACGGCCACGACTCCGGGAGTCGCGGTTTGCGTCGCCATGCGGTGATGGTATTCGAACACCTGTTCGATGTCAATCCTCAGGTGGCCGATCTGCCGGCACCGCAGCGCCACGCCTACGATCAGGGGTGGCAGCACGACGACCCTGGAGCGGATGGCACGCGTGATCGCAGGCAGGTACACCCTGGAGCGTGAGATCGGGCGCGGCGGCATGGGTCCGGTCTACCTCGCGACCGACGAGGTCCTCGGGCGCGAGGTGGCGCTCAAGCGCATCGGTCTGCTGCCCGGCGCCGACAGCACCGACCTCGCGCGGGCGCAGCGGGAGGCCCGGCTGGCGGCCCGGCTGAACCACCCGCACGTGGTGGCGATCTTCAACCTCGTCGTCGACGAGGAGACCGACGCCCACTGGCTGGTGATGGAGCACGTCGAGGGCACCACGCTGTCCCAGCTCGTCGCGCAGCAGGGACCGCTCTCCCCCGACGACGCGGCGCCCCTGCTGCAGCAGGCCGCCGACGCCCTGGTGGCGGCGCACGCGGCAGGCATCGTGCACCGCGACGTGAAGCCGTCCAACATCCTGGTCGACGAGCGCCGCCGGGCGAAGCTGACCGACTTCGGCATCGCCCGGATCTCGGCCGACCCGTCGCTGACCCAGACCGGGATGGTGACCGGATCACCGGCCTACCTCGCCCCCGAGGCCGCGCTGGGGCAGGGCGGCGGCGAGGCCGTCGACGTGTGGTCGCTCGGCGCCACGGTGTTCCACGTGCTGTCCGGCCGGACGCCGTACGACATGGGCGACAACGTGATCGCCGGGCTCTACCGCATCGTCCACGAGGACCCCCCACGGCTGGCCGACGCGGGCTGGATGGGACCGCTGCTCGACGCCACGATGGCCAAGGACCCTGCGGACCGCTGGACGATGACGCAGGTCCGCGACTTCCTGGCCGACCGCGGAGCGCGCGCGGCCGCGGCGACCCTGGTCGCCCCCGTCGCCGCACCGGTGCCCGCCCCGGCCGCGCCGATCCCGGGGCCGCCGCCCTTCGCCGGCCAGCACGCCAACGCACCGCGACGGCGGCTGCCGGCCGGGGTCCTCGTCGGACTGGCCGTCGCGCTCGTCCTGGGACTGGTCGTCGGCACCGTCGCCCTGCTGCGCAACGACCAGGAGCCCGCCGGCACCGCCACGACCGGGGCGTCCGAGCCCACCGCGGCGAGCACGTCCGCGTCACCGTCGGCGCGGCCGGCGGCGAGCGGGCCGACGGTCCGCGGGATGGAGGCGTTCATCCGCAGCTACGTGGCCGCGATCGCGGCCGACCCGGCTCAGTCCTTCGAGATGCTGACCCCGAAGTTCCAGCGCGAGAGCGGTGGGAAGAAGAAGTACCGCGACTTCTGGGACGGCGTCGGCGAGCCCACCATCCTCGACATCACCGCCGACCCCGAGCGTCTCGTCGTCAGCTACCGCGTGCGGTTCACCAACTTCGGCACCGGCAGGCGTCCGACCGTGCTGGACCTGACGTACGACGATGGGCGCTACCTCATCGACGGCGAGCGCACCGCCAGCTGAACCGGGTCAGGCCGGCAGCGAGGAGAACGGGCCGACGACGGCCAGCGTCTGCTTCTGGCCGAACAGGGCGCGCGCCAGGGCGTCGACGTCCTGGACCGTCACGTCGTCGACGCGCTGCAGCACCGCGTCGATGGAGGGCAGCTCGTCGTAGAGCAGCTCGGCCTTGGCGATCCGCGACATCCGCGAGCCGGAGTCCTCCAGGGCCAGGACCAGGCCGCCGCGCAGCTGTCCCTTGCCCCGGGACAGCTCCTCGGGGGTGATGCCACCCACAGCGAGCCGGTCGAGCTCGGCGCGGACCACGCGCAGCACGTCCGCGACCTTGGAGGGCAGGCAGCCGACGGCCACCGCGAACGTGCCCGCGTCGGCGTAGTGCGAGGCGTAGGAGTAGACCGAGTAGGCCAGTCCACGCTTCTCGCGGACCTCCTGGAACAGTCGGGACGACGTGCCGCCGCCGAGCGCCGCGTTGAGCACCCCGAGCGCGTAGCGCCGCTCGTCGGTGCGCACCAGGCCGTTGACGCCGAGCACCAGGTTGACCTGTTCGAAGGAGCGCTTCATCACGACGTCGCCCGGCGCCGTACGACGGGCGGTGGCCGCGCGACGCACGGGGAGCGGCGCGACGTCGGTGTCGGCGAGGAACCCGTTGCGCGAGAACGCCGCCCGCACCTGGCGCACGACGCTGGTGTGGTCGACGTTGCCGGCGACCGCGACGACCATGTTCTCCGGGACGTAGCGGGTGCGGTAGTACCGCCGGATCTGGGTGCGGGTCAGCGACTTGATCGTCTCGACGGTGCCGGCGATCGGGCGACCCACCGGCGAGGCGCCCCACGCCTTCTCGGCGTAAAGGTTGCCCACCACGTCGTCGGGGTCGTCGTCGTGCATGGCGATCTCGTCGAGGATGACCTCGCGCTCGGCCTCCACGTCCTCGGCCTCGAGGGTCGAGGACGTCACCATGTCGCCGAGCACGTCCACGGCGAGGGCGAGGTCCTCGTCGAGCACCCGCGCGTGGAAGCAGGTGTACTCCTTGGCGGTGAACGCGTTGAACTCGCCGCCGACCTCGTCGAGCGAGACCGAGATGTCCAGCGCGGAGCGCGAGGGCGTGCCCTTGAAGAGCAGGTGCTCAAGGAAGTGCGAGGCCCCCGACAGCTGCGGGGACTCGTCGCGCGACCCGACGCCGACCCACACCCCGATGGAGGCGGACCGGACGCCGGGCATCGCCTCGGTCACGACCCGCAGCCCCCCGGGGAGCACGGTACGTCGTACCAGTGCTCCCCCGTCCTTGACGGACAGGAGGGTGCGGGTCGTGCCGGGCTTCTGCTGTGCTGCGGAGACTGCCACCTACTCGGCGGAGTCCTCGGCGGCCTGCTGGGCCTCGTCGAGCACCGGAACCAGCGACAGCTTGCCGCGGTCGTCGATCTCGCCGATCTCGACCTGGATCTTCTGGCCGACCGAGACGACGTCCTCGACGTTCTCGACCCGCTTGCCGCCGGCCAGGCCACGGAGCTTGCTGATGTGCAGCAGGCCGTCCTTGCCCGGGAGCAGCGAGACGAACGCACCGAAGTTCGTCGTCTTGACGACCGTACCGAGGTAGCGCTCGCCGATCTCGGGCATCGTCGGGTTCGCGATGCCGTTGATGATCGAGCGGGCGGCCTCGGCCGACTCGCCGTTGGTGGCGCCGACGTAGATCGTGCCGTCGTCCTCGATGGTGATCTGCGCGCCGGTGTCGTCCTGGATCTGGTTGATGACCTTGCCCTTCGGACCGATCACCTCGCCGATCTTGTCGACCGGAACCTTCATGGTGATGATCCGGGGGGCGTTGATCGACATCTCGGCGGGAGCGTCGATCGCCTCGGCCATCACCTCGAGGATCGCCGTACGGGCGTCCTTGGCCTGGCCGAGCGCGGCAGCGAGCACGTCGGCGGGGATGCCGTCGAGCTTGGTGTCGAGCTGCAGCGCGGTGACGAAGTCGGGCGTGCCGGCGACCTTGAAGTCCATGTCGCCGAACGCGTCCTCGGCGCCCAGGATGTCGGTGATCGCGACGTACTCGGTCTTGCCGTCGACCTCTCCGGAGATGAGGCCCATCGCGATGCCGGCGACGGGGGCCTTCAGCGGCACACCGGCCTGCAGCAGCGACAGGGTCGCGGCGCAGACCGAGCCCATGGACGTCGAGCCGTTGGAGCCCATCGCCTCGGAGAGCTGACGGATCGCGTAGGGGAACTCCTCACGCGTCGGCAGCACCGGCAGCAGCGCACGGCGCGCGAGCGCACCGTGACCGACCTCGCGACGCTTCGGCGAACCCACCCGGCCGGTCTCACCGGTGGAGTAGGGCGGGAAGACGTACTTGTGCATGTAGCGACGCGTCTTCTCCGGGGAGAGCGTGTCGAGCTTCTGCTCCAGCGTCAGCATGTTGAGCGTGGTGACACCCAGGATCTGGGTCTCGCCGCGCTCGAACAGCGCCGAGCCGTGCACCCGCGGGATCACGCCGACCTCGGCGGACAGGGTCCGGATGTCGGTGAGGCCACGGCCGTCGATGCGGACCTTGTCGCGCAGCACGCGCTCGCGGACCAGCTTCTTGGTGACGGACCGGAACGCCGCGCCGAGCTCCTTCTCGCGACCCTCGAACTGGGGCCCGACCTTCTCGAGCACCCCGTCCTTGACCTCGTCGAGGCGCGACTCGCGCTCCTGCTTGCCGGCGATCGTCAGCGCCGAGGCGAGGTCGGCCGAGGCGGCCGACTCGATGGCGGCGAAGACGTCGTCCTCGTAGTCGAGGAAGATCGGGAAGTCCTTGATCGGCTTGGCGGCCTGCTTGGCCAGCTCGACCTGAGCCTCGACGAGCTGCTTGATGAACGGCTTCGCCGCGTCGAGACCGCCGGCGACGACCTCCTCGGTCGGCGCCTGCACCCCGCTCTGCACGAGCTCGAAGGTCTGCTCGGTGGACTCCGCCTCGACCATCATGATCGCGACGTCACCGGTGTCGGTGACCCGACCGGCGACGACCATGTCGAACACCGCGCGCTCGAGCTGCGAGTGCGACGGGAACGCGACCCACTGGCCGTCGATCAGCGCGACGCGCACGCCGCCGACCGGGCCGGAGAACGGCAGGCCGGACAGCTGGGTGGACATGGAGGCGGCGTTGATGGCCAGCACGTCGTAGGGCTGGTCGGGGTCGAGCGCCAGCACGGTGATGACGACCTGGACCTCGTTGCGCAGACCCTTCTTGAAGGTCGGGCGCAGCGGCCGGTCGATCAGCCGGCAGGTGAGGATCGCGTCCTCGCCGGGACGACCCTCGCTGCGGAAGAACGAGCCGGGGATCTGGCCCACGGCGTACATCCGCTCCTCCACGTCGATCGTGAGGGGGAAGAAGTCGAAGTGGTCCTTGGGGTGCTTGCCGGCGGTGGTGGCCGACAGCAGCATGGTCTCGTCGTCGAGGTAGGCGGTCACCGAACCGGCGGCCTGACGGGCCAGGAAGCCCGACTCGAACTTGACGGTGCGGGTGCCGAACGAGCCGTTGTCGATCACGGTCTCGACGGCGTGGATCTCGGGTCCCTCAGTCATGGGGTCCCCTTTCTTGTTCGCGGAGCGATCACGCGAAAGCGCCCTGGAAGGCCTGCCGGCCTTCTGCGCACAGGGTGCCGGTCTTCGATCGAGGCCCGCGGCGGGCCGCCCCTGAGGGCGACTCCCGAAGGCCACTACCGAGGACCGGGCAGGACGCCTGCTCCTCGCTCCAGTGGATGAGTGTTCAGTTGTCTGCTGATGTGTCTGCTGGTGCTGCGTCCCGTCCGACCCTAGTGGCCGGACGGGGGTGGAACTGAGCAGGGGCGGCCCCTCCGGCGAGTGCCGGTGGGACCGCCCCACAGCTCATCGGCGCAGGCCGAGACGCTCGATGATCGAGCGGTAGCGGTTGATGTCTTCCTGCTGCATGTAGTTGAGCAGGCGACGACGCTGACCGACGAGGAGGAGCAGACCACGACGGCTGTGGTGGTCGTGCTTGTGCTCCTTGAGGTGCTCGGTCAGGTGGGCGATGCGGTGCGTGAGCAGCGCGACCTGGACCTCCGGCGAACCGGTGTCGCCCTCGGTGGTGGCGTAGTCGGCGATGATCTTCTTCTTGGTCTCTGCATCGGTGCCAGTGGACACGCGCAGCTCCTCTCGTAAACATGCTCGTTGCGCGGCGCGCCGGGGCCTGTTCACCCGGGCACTCTCGATCCGCGGCCGTTGTACGGCGTATGACGTTGTCGCCCGGCTCCGTCGAAGGGGGCTGGGCAACCGTCCCAGACTAGCAACGTGCTGTCGCTTCTCCGAATCGGTGCTCCCGGCTTCGTCCGCCGGATTCGTCTGCGACCGCTCCGCCTCGGCCCCCCGCACGATCGCAGACGAATCGAGGGGGGGACGTGCGAGGGTGACCCCATGGTGGAGAAGCGCGGCGTGTGCAACCTGTGCGAGGCGATCTGCGGGCTGCTGCTCGAGGTCGAGGACGGCCCCGGCGGACCGCACGTGACGTCGGTCAAGGGCGACCCGGCCGACCCCCTCTCGCGCGGGCACATCTGCCCCAAGGGCGTGGCGCTGCCCGACCTGCACGAGGACCCCGACCGGCTGCGGCGTCCGGTCCGCCGGGTCGGCTCCGGGTCCGGGGCGGACTGGCAGGAGATCTCCTGGGACGAGGCGCTCGACCTGACGGCCGCGGGCCTCGCGACGGCGGTGCGCGACCACGGGCGGGACGCGCTGGCGATCTACCTCGGCAACCCCAACGTGCACAGCCTGGGCTCGATGACGCACGGCACCGCGCTGGTGAAGTCGTTCCGCACCCGCAACAAGTTCAGCGCCACCTCGGTCGACCAGCTGCCCGCGCAGCTGCTCGCCTACCTGATGTACGGCCACCAGCTGCTGGTGCCGGTCCCCGACCTCGACCGCACCCAGCACCTGCTGGTGTTCGGGGCCAACCCGATGGCGTCCAACGGCAGCCTGATGACCGCCCCCGACTTCCCCGCACGGCTCCGGGCGCTCAAGGCGCGCGAGGGCCGGATGGTCGTGGTCGACCCCCGCCGGACCGAGACCGCCAAGCAGGCGCACGAGCACCACTTCGTGCGCCCCGGCACCGACGCCTTCGTGCTGCTGGCGATGCTGCAGGTGCTGTTCGCCGAGGACCTGGTCGCTCCCCCGTCGTACGTCGACGGTCTGGACGCCGTACGCAGCGCGGTCGAGCCGTTCACCCCCGAGCGCGCCGCCACCCGGTCCGGCCTCGACGCGAACGTCGTACGACGCCTGGCGCGTGACCTGGCCGCGGCACCGGCGGCCGCGGTCTACGGACGGGTCGGGGTGTCCACCCAGGAGTTCGGGCTGGTCGCGACGTGGGCGGTCAACCTGCTCAACCTCGTGACCGGCAACGTCGATCGGCCGGGCGGAGTGATGTTCACCGACCCGGCGATCGACGTGGTCGGCCGTGGGCTGATCGGCCGAGGTCACCACGACCTGTGGCGCTCCCGGGTGCGCGGGCTGCCGGAGTTCGGCGGCGAGCTGCCGGTCGCGACGCTCGCGGAGGAGATCCGCACGCCCGGTGACGGCCAGGTGCGCGCCCTGCTCACCCTGGCGGGCAACCCGGTCTCCTCGACACCGGACGGGTCGGGGCTGGACGAGGCCATCGCCGGGCTGGACTTCGTGGCCGCCGTGGACCTCTACGTCAACGAGACCACCCGCCATGCCGACGTGATCCTGCCGCCGACGACGGCGCTCGAGCGCGACCACTACGACCTGGTCTTCCACGTGCTCGCGGTCCGCGACACCGCCCGCTTCACCCCGGCGGTGCTGCCCACACCGGACGGCGCGATGCACGACTGGGAGATCTACCGGGAGATCGTGCTGCGCACCCAGCGGCTGCTGGCGACGAAGCGTCCGCTGAAGAAGCGGCTGCTGCAGCAGGCCCGGATGCGGTTGTCGCCGACGCGGACGATCGACCTGCTGCTGCGCAGCGGACGCACCCGGCTCTCGGTGCGCCGGCTGGCGAAGGGCCCGGTGGACCTCGGGCCGTTGAAGCCGTGCCTGCCCGCGCGGTTGCCCGCCGGACGCGTGCAGGCGGCTCCGGCGCTGGTGCTCGCCGACCTGACGAGGCTCGCGGCGTCGTCGGCGCCGGCGGACGGGCTGCTCCTGATCGGCCGGCGGCACCAGCGCGACAACAACTCCTGGATGCACAACCAGCCGCGCCTCACCAAGGGGCGACCACGGCACCAGCTGCACATGCACCCCGACGACCTGCCCGCCCGCGGGATCGCCGACGGGGACGTCGTGCGCGTCTCCTCGGCGGTGGGCGCCGTCGAGGTCGAGGTACAGGCGAGTGCCGACATGATGCCGGGGGTGGTCAGCCTGCCGCACGGCTACGGGCACCGGCGCGACGGCGTCCTGCTCTCGCACGCGACGGAACTGCCCGGCGCGTCGGTCAACGACCTGACCGACCCCGCCGTGCTCGACGTCAGCGGCAACGCGGTGCTGTCCGGCGTCCCGGTGACGGTTTCCGCCCTGGCCGGGTGAGTCAGGCGGTGATGACCGCGCGCACGGCCTCGCGTGCGGCCATCGGGTCGGCTGCGGCGATCGCCGCCTCGGCGGCCTGCTCGCAGACGTCCATGGAGACGGCCGCCAGCTGCGCACCGACCGGGCGCACGGCGGCCAGCGCCATCGACAGCGACGTGATCCCCATGCCCACCAGGGCGGTCGCCAGCATCGGGTCGGCCGCCGCCTCACCGCAGACGCCCACCGGCTTGCCGGCGTTGCGGCCGGCCTCGGCGGTGATGGCGATCAGCTGCAGCACGGCCGGCTGCCAGGCGTCGGTGAGGTGCGCGAGGTCGGTGGCCATCCGGTCGGCGGCCATCGTGTACTGCGTCAGGTCGTTGGTGCCGATCGAGAGGAAGTCGACGACCTCGAGCATCTGGTGCGCGAGCAGCGCGGCGCTCGGGATCTCCACCATCACCCCGGCCTTGAGGCCGTGGGCGCGCACCTGCGCGGCGAAGTCGGCGGCCTCGGCGACGGTCGCCACCATCGGCGCCATCACCCAGGTCTCGGTGCCCGTGCGCTCCGCGGCGGCGGCGATGCCGGCGAGCTGCCGCTCCATCAGGCCGGGGTTGGAGAAGGAGAGCCGCAGGCCGCGCACGCCGAGGGCGGGGTTCTCCTCGCCCTCGTGGGTCGCGAACGCGATCGGCTTGTCGGATCCGGCGTCCAGCGTGCGCACCACGACGTAGCGGTCGCCCGCGAAGGGCGACAGCACGTCGCTGTAGATGTCGGCCTGCTCCTCCACGCTCGGCTCGTCCTTGCGGTTGAGGAAGCACAGCTCGGTGCGGAACAGCCCGACGCCCTCCACCGGCCCCTCGCCGGACGAGGCGGACGACGCGCCGTCCGCGACGTTGGCGAGCAGCTTGACCGGGGTGCCGTCGGACGTGGCGCCTGGCCCGGTCCACCGGGCGAGGGCCTCACGTGCGGCGCCGGTCTCCGCGACCAGACGGGTGGCGGTCTCGGCATCCGGCTCGAGCGTGATCTCCCCCGTCGTACCGTCCACCATCAGCGCGGTGCCGGAGCGGACGCTCATCAGGTCGGCCACGCCCACCACGCACGGGATGCCGAGCTGGCGCGCGATGATTGCCGTGTGGCTGGTCGGCCCGCCCCGCTCGGTCACCAGGGCGACGACGGTGCGGGCGTCGAGACCCGGCGGTGTCGGCGGGTGCCAGGTCCTCGGCGACGAGCACGGAGGGCCGGTCGGGCGTGGGCACCCCGGGCTCGGGCTCGCCGACGAGGCGTGCGGTGACCCGGCGCTCGATGTCGCGCAGGTCGGTGACCCGCTCGGCCATCAGCCCGCCCATGGCGGTGAAGATCCCGGCGAACTGGTCGACGGCGGCGTGCAGCGCGGTCAGCAGCGGGTCGCCGGCGGCCAGCCGCTTCTTCACGGCGGCGCGCAGCCCCTTGTCCCGGGCCAGGCCGGCGGTCGCGGTCAGCACCTCGGCCGCGGCGCCGCTCGCCCCCGCGGCCCGAGCCGCGAGCCCGTCGGCGGCCGCGGAGACGGCGGTGTCGTAGGCGGCCAGGGCGGCGTCGGTGTCAGTGAACCCGACCGCCTCGAACGCGGCGACCGCGGCCGGGGCGACCTCGACGGTGGCGACCACGGCGGGGGCGTAGGCCACCCCTGGGACGACCGGGGTGCCGCGCAGGACGTGGTGGCCGGCCGGAGCGGGCGGGGAGACGGGGGTGACCGGGGTGGGTGCCTGTGACATGCGTCAAACCATAAGCGCCCCGGCCCTTGACAGTCAACAGATTCGGGCGTAGAACAACACATACAAACTTTGATTCGCAATCAAAACCACCCACGACGGGAAGGAGGCCCGATGTACGCCGAGGAACGTCAGCAGGCCATCGCCGAACGGGTCGCCCAGGGCGGCCGGCAGTCGGTCAACGCCCTCGCCGCCGAGTACGACGTCACCACCGAGACCGTCCGCCGCGACCTCTCCGCGCTCGAGCGCGCCGGCGTGGTCCGCCGCGTGCACGGCGGGGCCGTCCCGGCCGCCTCCCTCAGCGTGCTCGAGGCCAAGGTCGGCGACCGCGACCTGGCCCACGCCGACGAGAAGGACAAGATCGCCAAGCGGGCGCTCGAGCTGCTGCCCGCGAGCGGTGGCAGCGTCCTGCTCGACGCCGGGACCACGACCGCACGGCTGGCGATGATGATCCCGCGCGACCTGCGGCTGACCGTCGTCACCAACGCCGTCCCGATCGCCTCCCGCCTCGCCGGCGCTCCGCACATCGCCCTGCAGCTGCTCCCCGGCCGGGTCCGTCCCACCACGCACGCGGCCGTCGGCGAGGACACGGTCGCCGCGCTCGACGTGCTGCGCGCGGACGTCGTCTTCGTCGGCGCCAACGGACTCAGCCTGACTCACGGGCTCAGCACCCCCGACTTCGCGGAGGCTGCGGTCAAGCGCGCCATGGTCACCGGCGCCCACCGGGTCGTCGTCCTGGTCGACTCCTCCAAGATCGGCCAGGAGCACACGGTCCGCTTCGCCGAGCTCGCCGACGTGGACGTCGTCGTCACCGACAGCGGCATCCGCCGCGCCGACCTCGCCGCCCTGGAGCGGCTCGACATCGAGGTGCTCGTCGCATGATCCTCACCCTGACCCCCAACCCGAGCATCGACCGCACGGTGGCGCTGGCCGGCCCCCTCGAGCGCGGCGCCGTCCTGCGTGCCGAGTCCATCACCTCCCAGGCCGGCGGCAAGGGCGTGAACATCTCCCGTGCCGCGGTCGCCGCCGGTGTGCGCACCATCGCCGTGCTGCCGGCCCTCAAGGACGATCCGTTCGTCGTCGAGCTGCTGCGCGACGGCATCGACTGCCGTCCCGAGGCGCCCGCGGGCGACGTACGCGTCAACCTCACGCTCACCGAGCCCGACGGGACCACCACCAAGGTGAACAGCCCCGGCGCCGTGACCGGGCCGGCGGACCTCGCCCGGCTCGCCGACGCCGTGGCGCTGCGCGCGCACAGCGCCACCTGGGTGGTGCTCGCCGGATCGCTGCCGCCGGGTGCGCCCGACGACTGGTACGCCGATCTCGTCGCCGCCCTGCGTGCCACCCCGGCGCGGGTCGCCGTCGACACGTCCGGCGCGCCGCTGGTCGCCCTCACCGCCGCACTGGAGCAGGCCGCCCCCGCCCTGATGAAGCCCAACGGCGAGGAGCTCGCCTCCCTCACCGGCGGCGACGCCGACGCGATCGAGGCCGACCCGCACGCCGCGGCCGAGGCGGCGCAGGTGCTGGTGTCGCGAGGCGTCGAGGCGGTGCTGGCCACGCTCGGCGGCTCCGGCGCGGTGCTCGTGACCGCCGAGGGCGCGTGGCACGCCACGCCGCCCCCCACCACCGTCGTCAGCACCGTGGGTGCGGGCGACTCCAGCCTGTTCGGCTTCCTGCTCGGCGACCAGCGGGGCCTGGCCCCGGCGGAGTGCCTGCGGCTCGCCGTCGCCTACGGCAGCGCCGCCGCGGGTCTGCCCGGCACGACCATCCCCACCCCGTCCGACATCCACCCCGAGCTCGTCGACGTACGCGCGCTCACCCCGACCCCTGCAACTGTGGAGAACTGAGGAGACATGACCGACTCAACCGGCACCCAGCCGATGATCACGCCCGGGCTCGTGCGCCTGGACGCGTCACTCGGCACCGACAAGACCGACGTGATCCGGGCCCTGGCCGCCCTGGTGGCGGACGCCGGCCGCACCGGCGACGCCGACGGCCTGGCCGAGGACGCACTGGCGCGCGAGGCCACGTCCGCGACCGGTCTTCCGGGCGGTATCGCCATCCCGCACTGCCGCACCGAGCACGTCGACGTGCCGACGCTGGCGTTCGCCCGGCTGTCGCCGTCGACCGACTTCGGCGCCAAGGACGGCCCGGCCGACCTGGCGTTCCTGATCGCCGCCCCCGCCGGTGGGGACGCCACCCACCTCAAGGTGCTCACCCAGCTCGCGCGGGCCCTGGTCAAGAAGGACTTCACCGACGGCCTGCGCGGCGCGCAGACCCCCGAGGCCGTCGTCGAGCTCGTCAGCGGCGTCGTCAAGATCCCCGCCGGCTCCGCGCCTGCGCCCGCCGCTGCTGCCCCGGTCGCCGCCGCCCCGACCACCCAGCCCTCGGAGCCCGCGCCGGCGGCACCCGCCGCCCAGGTACGACGCATCGTGGCCGTCACCGCCTGCCCGACCGGGATCGCCCACACCTACATGGCCGCCGAGGCCCTCGAGGCCGCCGCTCTGCGCGCCGGGGTCGAGATCGCCGTGGAGACCCAGGGATCGGCCGGCTCCACCCCGCTGCCGGTCGAGACCATCCGCAACGCCGACGCCGCGATCTTCGCGGTCGACGTGGGGGTCCGCGACCGCGGCCGCTTCGCCGGCCTGCCGCTCGTCGCCTCCGGCGTGAAGCGCCCGATGGACGACGCGGACTCGATGATCGCCGAGGCGCTGCGCCACGCCGACGACCCCAACGGCCCGCGGGTCGAGGGCGCGGCCGGCGGTGCCGCCTCGAGCAGCTCGTCGAGCAGCACGGGTGAGGAGTCCTGGGGCCTCCGGGTGCGTCGGGTCCTGATGACCGGCGTCTCCTACATGATCCCGTTCGTCGCGGCCGGCGGTCTGCTGATCGCGCTCGGCTTCCTGCTCGCGGGCTACGAGATCGCCCTCGAGGGGATCGTCGACAAGGTGCTCGCCGACAACACCCTGTTCAACCTGCCCGACACCGGCGCGCTCGGCCTGGACCACGCCGCCGGCGGCCTCGGCGCCTACCTGGGCGCGGTGTTCTTCAAGATCGGCGCCACGGCGTTCGGCTTCCTGGTCCCGGCGCTGGCGGGCTACATCGCCTACGCGATCGCGGACCGTCCCGGCATCGCACCGGGCTTCGTGATGGGCGCGCTCGCCGCGTCCGTGCTGAACGCCGGCTTCCTCGGCGGCATCGTCGGCGGCGTGCTCGCCGGCTTGATCGCGCACTGGATCGCGCAGCGGAAGGTCCCGACCTGGGCCCGCGGCCTGATGCCCGTCGTGGTGATCCCGCTGGGCGCCACCCTGATCGCCGGCGTCCTGATGCTCGTCGTGCTCGGCAAGCCGCTCAGCGCCCTGATGACGGCCCTGTCCGACGGCCTGAACAGCCTCAACGGCGGCTCCGCGGTCCTCCTCGGCATCGTCCTCGGCCTGATGATGGCCTTCGACATGGGCGGCCCGCTGAACAAGACCGCCTACACGTTCGCCACCGCCGGTCTCGGCGCGGCGGCGGCGGCCAGCGGCAACTCCCCGCAGCTGAAGGTGATGGGTGCGGTCATGCTCGCCGGCATGGTGCCCCCGCTGGCGCTCGCCCTGTCCACCCTGGTCCGCCCGCAGCTCTACACCCCGCTCGAGCGGGAGAACGGCAAGGCAGCCTGGCTCCTCGGGGCCTCCTTCATCACCGAGGGTGCGATTCCGTTCGCCGCGGCCGACCCGCTGCGCGTCATCCCCTCGATCATGGCCGGCTCAGCCGTCACCGGCGGCCTGTCGATGGCCTTCGGCGTCGGGCTGCGCGCTCCGCACGGTGGCATCTTCGTGATCTTCGCGGTGCTCAACATCATCGGCTTCCTGGTCGCGCTGCTCGCCGGGGTGCTGGTCGCCGCGGCAGCGGTCACCGCGCTCAAGACGGCCGCCGCTCGCAAGACGTCCGTGGACGAGATCACCGTTGCTGCCTGAGACTGACCACACCTCCCCCACCTCGAACCAGGAGAACCGCATGCCCACCAAGACCGTCACCGTCGGCTCGTCCGTCGGTCTGCACGCCCGACCTGCCGCGATCATCTCCGAGGCAGCCGGCGAGCTCGACTCCGAGGTCACCCTCGCGGTCGCGGGCGAGGAGCCCGTCGACGCGGCCTCGTCGCTGCTGATCATGACCCTCGGCGCGTCGCACGGAGACAGCGTCGAGGTCTCCGGCGACGACCAGGACGCGGTCGACACGATCGCCGCCCTGGTGGAGCAGGACCTCGACGCCTGATCTCCGGTGCGTACGACGCCCCTCGGCCCCTCGTGGGCCGGGGGGCGTTCGTCGTACGCGACGGGTCAGAGGTCGCGCAGGCTCCGGTAGACCGCCCGCACGGCGACCGCCCGCTCGAGCTCGCGCGTGATCGAGGTGAAGAACTGCTGCCGGTAGGACTCCTCGGTCACCGCGTAGACCGTGAAGTAGAGACCCGAGAAGCCGGCGAGGAACACCGACACCTTCACCAGCGGCACGGTGACGCTGGTGCTCTCGTCCCCCAGCCACGCAGCCACGACGTCCTGCTGCATGACGACGGTGCCGAAGACCAGGAAGAACAGCAGCACCGCCAGTGAGAGCAGCAGCACCTGCAGGAACTGGGCGACCAGCAGCACCAGCACCAGGTTCCACTTCTGCAGGCCGGTCACCTCCACGACCTCGCCGAGGTGCTGGTCGGCGCGCTCGAACACCTCGGCGGCACTGCCCGCGACCGGCGTGCCCTCGCAGCGCTGGGCGAGGCGCTGCGGGTCGACGTCGTCGTCGACGCGGTCCATCTCCTCGGGCAGCCGCACCAGGAGGAAGACGATCGCGATCGCGGCGAAGAACATCACCGCCAGGGCGAGCACACCGGGGTCGAGGGAGTCCGCGACCATCCAGACCTCGGTGTTGATGAACAGGAACGTGATGAACAGCAGCAGCAACGGGAGCGCCCGGGTGATCAGCGGGAACAGCATGCCGAGGCTGGCGAAGGTGCGCCGTCCCGCCCAGGTTGCGATCACCCTGAGCCGCAGCGTCGTGGCCGCGTAGAGCGCCAGCACCGCACCGGCCCCCAGCAGCCCGAGGACCAGCCCCCCGGACACGTCTCGCCACCCGAGCCCGAGCGACACCCCGGCCGCGGCGCCCACCAGGAACGCGAGGCCGACCACCGGGAGCAGCCGCGCCCGGGACAGGCCGCGCCTCACGTCGGCGAGCTCGTCGGCCACGAAGTAGGGCAGGCCGTGCCGCAGGAACCACTGCTCGGCGTCGCGCAGCGTCTGGTCGCGCTCGACCATGCCGGGTGTCCTCTCAGCCCAGGCCGAGGGCGGCGCGCGTGCCCTCCACGTCGCCGGCCATCGTCGCGACCAGCTCCTCGACGCTGTCGAAGCGGAGCATGCCGCGGATCCGGCTCACGAAGGACACCTCCACCTCGACGCCGTACAGCTCCAGGTCGTCGCGGTCGAGCACGTAGGACTCCACGCGCCGCTCGCGCTCGCCGTCGAAGGTGGGGTTGGTGCCGACGCTGATCGCCGCGGGCAGCAGTCCCTCGACGCCGTCGAGCCGCCGCAGCCACCCGGCGTACACACCGTCGGGAGGGAAGGCCTGCATGCCGCGCGTCGGCACGTTGGCCGTCGGGTAGCCCAGCTCGCGGCCGCGCTGCTCACCGGGGACGACCTCGCCGCGCACCGTGAACGGATGGCCGAGCGCCTGGGCGGCGCCCTCGACGTCGCCGCTGAGCAGGCACTGCCGGACGTAGGTGGAGGACCACACCTGCGGGCCGCCGTCGAGCGCGATGCCCTCGGCGGTGAAGTCGTGCTCCTGGCCGAGCTCGGCCAGCAGGGCCACGTCGCCCCCGGCCCTGGCGCCGAAGCGGAAGTTCGCACCGACCACCACGGCCCGGGCGTGCAAGGCCTCGACGATCACCTCGGTGACGAACCGCTCCGGCGACCAGCCGGCCACCTCACGGGTGAAGGGCAGCACCAGGACGCCGTCCACCCCGGCCTCCGCGAGCAGCGCGACCCGGGTCGCGATGCTGGTCAGCGTCGGGGGTGCGTGCTCCGGACGCAGCACCGAGATCGGGTGCGGGTCGAAGGTGACCACGACGACCGGCAGCCCGCCGAGCGAGTCCGCGACCTCGCGCGCCCGCTGCAGGACGTGCTGGTGGCCCAGGTGCACACCGTCGAAGTTGCCGACCGTCACGACGGTCCGGCCGAGCTCCGCGGGCACCTCGTCGGGAGATCGCCAGGTCTGCACCGGACGATGCTCCCACAGCGCCACTAGACGAAGACGGCCACCGGGGCCGCGACCTCGCCACGCTGCTCGTAGAGGGCCAGGAACGTGCCGTCCGGTGCGAAGACCGCCGCCGGTCCTCCACCGGGCGGAACGCCCAGCGGCACGGTCAGCCGGCGGCCGTAGCCGACGTCACGGGCCTGCGCGTCGTCGAGGTCGTACGTCGGGAAGCAGCGCCGCGCGACGTCGACGAGGTCCAGGACCGCGAAGGAGTCGGCGAGTGCGTCGAGCGTGCGCGCCTCACCGAGATCGAACGGCCCGACCGCCGTACGACGCAGCACCGTGAGGTGCCCACCCACGCCGAGGGCGTCGCCGAGGTCGCGGGCGATGGCGCGCACGTAGGTGCCACTGGTGCAGCGCAGAGCGATGTCGACGTCGACGTGCTCCGTCGCCGATCCGGACGGCGGTGACGTCGAGGGCGTGCACGGTCACCGCGCGGGTGGGCAGGTCGACGGCCTCGCCGTCGCGCACCCGGGCGTAGGCCCGCTTGCCGTCGACCTTGATCGCGGAGACCGACGAGGGTCGCTGCTGCAGCTCACCGACGAACGCATCGGCCGCGGTCCGCACCACGTCCTCGCTCAGGTGCGCGACGGGGGCCGTCGACACCGTCTCCCCCTCGGCGTCGTCGGTGCTCGTCGCCGCGCCGAGCCGCACGGTGGCGGAGTAGGCCTTCTCGGTCAGCGCCAGGTGGCCGAGCAGCCGGGTGGCGCGGTTGACCCCGACCAGCAGCACCCCGGTCGCCATCGGGTCCAGCGTGCCGGCGTGTCCCACCTTGCGGGTGCCGGCCAGCCGGCGGACCCGGGCGACCACGTCGTGCGAGGTCAGGCCGCCGGGCTTGTCGACGACGACGAGCCCGTTCACCGCTCGTCGGGCTCGGGCTCGAGCTCGTCGTCCTCGTGCGGCTTGCGATAGGGGTCGGCCTCGCCCGCGTAGGTCTTGCCGGCCGCGTCGGCCGCGACCGCCGCGTCGGACTCCCGCGCCCGCGCCAGCAGCTCGTCGATGTGGCGAGCCGTGTCGGGCAGGGCGTCGTGGATGAACTCCAGTGTCGGCACGTGCCGCATGCCGAGCTGCTTGCCGACCTCGGAGCGGATCAGCCCCTTGGCCGACTCGAGCGCGGCCGCCGTACCGATGAGGTCGTCCTCCTCGCCCAGCACCGTGTAGAACACCGACGCCTGCTGGGTGTCGCCGCTGACCCGCACGTCGGTGACCGTGACGAAGCCGAGCCGCGGGTCCTTGACCCGGCGTTCCAGCATCTCCGCGACGATCACCTGGATGCGGTCCGCGACCTTGCGAACCCTGGGACTGACCACTTGCTCATCTCCTGCGTCGGAACGGCGGGGGTGACGATTACCAGGGGATGTCGGGAATCTTTCGCTCCCCACGGAAAGGTTCCCGTGGGAAGCGAAAGATTCGCTGCATCCCCTGGTAATCAGACGGCACGCACTACGCGCGCGGGATCTCGCGCATCTCGAAGCACTCCACGACATCGCCCTGCTTGATGTCGTTGAAGCCCCGCAGCGTCAGACCGCACTCGAAGCCCTCGCGGACCTCGGAGACGTCGTCCTTCTCGCGGCGCAGCGACGACAGGTCCAGGTTGTCGGACGCCACGTTGCCGTCGCGGATGAGCCGCGCCTTGGCGTTGCGTCGGATGACACCACTGGTGACCATGCAGCCGGCGATGTTGCCGATCTTGCTGGAGCGGAAGATCTCGCGGATCTCGGCCTGGCCGAGCGAGATCTCCTCGTACTCCGGCTTGAGCAGCCCCTTGAGCGCCGCCTCGATCTCCTCGATCGCCTGGTAGATGACCGAGTAGTACCGGATCTCGACACCCTCCTTGTCGGCCATCTCCGTCGCCTTGCCCTGCGGGCGCACGTTGAAGCCGATGATGATGGCGTCGGAGGCGGCCGCGAGGTCGACGTTGGTCTCGGTGATCGCACCGACACCGCGGTCGATGACCCGCAGGTTGACCTCGTCGCCGACGTCGATCTTGGCGAGGGAGTCCTCCAGCGCCTCGACCGAGCCGGACACGTCGCCCTTCAGGATCAGGTTGAGCTCCTGGCTCTTGCCCTTCTCCATCGAGGCCATGAAGTCCTCGAGGGTACGACGCACGCGACGCTTGGCCTGCATGGCCGCACGCTCACGCGACTCGCGCCGCTCGGCGATCTGCCGGGCGATGCGGTCGTCCTCGACGACGATCAGGTTCTGGCCGGCGCCGGGGACGGCGGTCAGACCGAGCACCATCGCGGGGCGCGACGGGTCGGCCTCCTCGATGTTGTCGCCGAACTCGTCGAGCATCGCCCGGACCCGGCCGTAGGCGGGACCCGCCACGATCGAGTCGCCGACGCGCAGCGTGCCGCGCTGGATGAGCACGGTCGCCACCGGTCCGCGACCCCGGTCGAGGTGCGCCTCGACGATGAGGCCCTGGGCGTCCTGGTCGGGGTTGGCCCGCAGGTCCAGGGACGCGTCGGCGGTGAGCACGACGGCCTCGAGCAGCTTGTCGAGGTTCAGCCCGGCCCGCGCGGAGACGTCGACGAACATCGTGTCGCCGCCGTACTCCTCGGGTACCAGTCCGTACTCCGTCAGCTGGCCACGGACCTTGGTCGGGTCCGCGTCGGGCTTGTCGATCTTGTTGACCGCGACCACGATCGGGACACCGGCGGCCTTGGCGTGGTTGAGCGCCTCGACCGTCTGCGGCATGACACCGTCGTCGGCCGCGACCACCAGCACCGCGATGTCGGTCGCCTGCGCACCACGGGCACGCATGGCGGTGAACGCCTCGTGGCCCGGGGTGTCGATGAAGGTGATCCGACGCTCGTTGCCGTCCACGTCCGTGTGGACCTGGTAGGCGCCGATGTGCTGGGTGATGCCACCGGCCTCCTTGTCGACGACGTTGGCGTTGCGCAGCGCGTCGAGGAGCTTGGTCTTGCCGTGGTCGACGTGACCCATGACGGTGACCACCGGCGGACGGGCCGCGAGGTCCTCCTCGGTGCCCTCGTCCTCACCGAACTCGAGGTCGAAGGACTCCAGCAGCTCGCGGTCCTCGTCCTCGGGGGACACGACCTCGATGACGTAGTTGAGCTCGTCGCCGAGCAGCTCCAGCGTCTCGTCGTTGACGGACTCCGTCGCGGTGACCATCTCGCCGAGGCTGAACAGCATCTGCACCAGCGAGGCGGCGTCGACGCCGATCTTCTCGGCGAAGTCGGTCAGGGACGAGCCCCGGGCCAGCCGGATCGTCTCGCCGTCGCCCTTGCGGACGCGCACGCCACCGATCGTCGGGGCCTGCATCGCCTCGAACTCCTGACGACGTGCCCGCTTCGACTTGCGACCGCGACGCGAGGGACCGCCGGGGCGACCGAAGGCGCCCTGGGTCTGCCCGCGCTGGCCAGGACGGCTGCCGCCGGGGCGACCACCGCCACCGGGGCGGCCGGCGTACCCACCGGGTGCACCACCGGGGGCGCCACCGGGCGCACCGCCGCGACCGGCACCCGGACCACCACGCGCGGCACCCGGGCCGCCACGGCCCGGAGCGCCACCGCGGCCGCCCGGACCACCGGGGCCGCCGGGGCCGGGACGTCCACCGGGTCCACCGCCGAAGGCGGCCGGGGACTTGGGCATCATCGCCGGGTTGGGACGCGGCATGCCGGGGCGACCAGCGCCGCCGGCAGGAGCGCCGCCGGGACGGGGCGGGGCGGCACCGTCACGACCGGCCGGCGGACGCGGGGGTCGGTCGGCCGGGGTCTCCGGCGTGGCGCCCGGACGCGGGGCGGGGCGACGGCCCATGCCCTGCGACGGGGCGAAGGGGTTGTTGCCGGGGCGCGGCGAACCGGGGCGACCGCCGCTGGCGGGACGACCTCCGGCCGCACCACCGGCTCCACCAGCACCCGGACGCGGGCCCGGACGACTGGTGGGACTCGAGGGGGTCGCAGTCGTGGAGGCGTCGGCGCTCGCCGCCGGGGCCTCGGGGACGGCCTCGGCAGCCGGCTGGGCCGGTGCGCTGACCTCGGGCACGGACGCAGCGGGCTGCTCCTGCACCGGGGCCGGCTCGGGCTCCGCCGGACGCGACGGACCGGGGCGAGGTCCGGGACGGGGGGCGCCCGAGGTCGGGGCGCCTGAGGTCTGAGCGCCTGCGCTCGGACCGTCGGAGCTCGGACCGTCGGCACTCGGGGCACCGGGCTCGGACGCAGCGGGCTTGGCCGAGGCGGCCTTCTTCGCCGGGGTCCTCGAGCCGGACGCGGGAGCAGACGCCGGGGCGTCGCCACCGTCGGCCTTGAGCTCGCCGCCGAACTGCTTCTTGAACTTCATCTCGACGGGGAGCTCGATCGTCGACGATGCCGACTTGACGAACTCGCCCATCTCTTTCAGCTTCTCGAGAACGATCTTGCTCTCGACGCCGAGCTCTTTAGCGAGCTCGTGGACTCGGGTCTTAGCCACGCTTCTCCTCCTGGCCCGAGTCCTCGTTCCTGGCGGAGGAGGGAGATCGGACCGTTAGCTGGTGTGCATGCTCATCGGGAAGTACTCATCGAGTGCTCATGAGCTGCTGCTCCCACTTCTGTCGGTCGGTCACGGTGTGTCGGGGTGGTGCTGCGGGTGCGGTTGCTCGGCGGTCCGTCGTACGTAGGCCTCCAGCTCCGTCGTGGACAGCCGACCCTGGTCCCCCGTCAGGCGGAGGGCCCGGGGCAGTGCCCGGCGGCGGAGTGCGAGCTCGAGGCACGCGGCCGTGGGATGCAGGTGCGCCCCGCGGCCTGGTGCTCGGCGCGCCGGATCGGGGAGGACCCGAAGGTCCGGACCCCGGCCGTCGGCGACGACTCGCAGCAACTCTCGTTTCGTGGCCCGCTCCCGGCACCCCACACACGTGCGCACGCTCTCGTGACGTGAGTCGGAGGGCATGGCTGCTCGTGCTTCCTGCTGGGACGCGGGGCGCGGTGGCGGACCGTCGTTCAGTCTACCGGCTCGGCGCTGGTACGCCGAACCCGGTGGTGGCGGGTCAGACGCCGGACTCCTCCAGCGGCGGTGCGACCGGCACGGGCTGGCCGGGAGCGGGCGCCTCGTCGGAGCGGATGTCGATGCGCCAGCCGGTGAGCCGTGCGGCCAGCCGGGCGTTCTGGCCCTCCTTGCCGATCGCGAGCGAGAGCTGGTAGTCGGGCACGATCACCCGGGCCGAGCGGGCTTCGAGGTCGACGACCTCCACGCTGCTGACCCGGGCCGGGGACAGGGCGTGGGCCACCATCTCGGCGGGATCGTCGGAGTGGTCGACGATGTCGATCTTCTCCCCGTGCAGCTCGCTCATCACCGCGCGGACCCGCTGGCCCATCGGGCCGATGCAGGAGCCCTTCGCGTTGACGCCGGGCACCGACGTGCGCACCGCGATCTTGGTGCGATGGCCGGCCTCGCGGGCGATGCCGCAGATCTCGACGGTGCCGTCGGCGACCTCCGGGACCTCGAGGGCGAACAACTTCCGGACCAGGTTCGGGTGGGAGCGCGACAGCATCACCTGCGGCCCGCGCATCCCCTTGCGCACCGAGATCACCAGGCAGCGGATCCGGGTGCCGTGCTGGTAGCGCTCCCCCGGGACCCGCTCACCGGACGGCAGCAGCGCCTCGAGCCGGCCGAGGTCGACCATCACGTCCTGCGGGTCGTGCCCCTGCTGGATCACCCCGGAGACGATGTCGCCCTCCTTGCCGGAGAACTCGCCGAACTTGATGTCGTCCTCGGCGTCGCGCAGCCGCTGCAGCATGATCTGCTTCGCGGTCGTGGCCGCGATCCGCCCGAAGCCGTCGGGGGTGTCCTCGTACTCCGCGACGGTGTTGCCCTCGTCGTCGGTCTCCGTGGCGAAGACCGTGACGTGCCCGTTCTTGCGGTCGAGCGAGACGCGCGCGTCTGGTCGGGCCCCCGCGGTCTTGTGGTACGCCGTGAGCAGCGCCTGCTCGATCGCCTCGACGAGGATGTCGAAGGAGATCTCCTTCTCGCGCTCCAGCGCTCGCAGGATCGTCATGTCGATGTCCATGCCTTCAGGACTCCTTCCGGTTGAACTCGATCTGGACCTTGGCCTTGGCGACGTCGGCGAGGGCGACCTCGGTGGGCTCGCCGTCGACGTCGAGGACGACCTGCTCGTCGTCGCTGCGGGTGATCCGGCCGGTGAGGGTCCGACCGTCCGTCGTGTCGACCTTGACCAGACGGTCCTGGTTGCGTCGCCAGTGCCGCGCGTGGGTGAGCGGCCGGTCGATCCCGGGAGAGGTCACCTCGAGCGTGTAGGGCTGCTCCCCCATCGTGCCGTGGTCGTCGAGGAGCTGGGAGACCTGCTTGGTGGTCTCGGCGATGTCGTCGAGCGAGACACCGCCGTCCTTGTCGACGGCCACCCGCAGCAGCCGGCGCCGGCCGGCGGGTGTGACCTCGACGGCCTCGACGTCGAGACCGCGCTCGGCGAGCGGCGCCGTCAGGACGTCGGTGAGAGCCTCGGCAAGTCGGTCCCGGCTCTGATCGGTGCTCACGGGCGTCCTCCCTGCTGTGCTGTTGTGGTTCCCCAACCCTAGCCTCCCTCGCGGGTTAGCCTCGGGCATGGCCCGCTCGTCGCCGTCCTGGACGGTCCCCCTCGTGCTGTCCGTCGCGCTCGTCGGGGGCTCCGCCGCCCTGGCCGGCTGCAGCGACGACGGCCCCACCGCCTCCTCCTCGAGGCCGAGCGCCTCCTCGCAGCCCAGCGCCTCCTCGACCGGCACCGAACCGAGTGCTACACCGAGCGACACGCCCGGAACGACGGCCGATCCCGCACCGACGACGGAGGCGGCCCCCGCGGTGCCCCCGGCACGCAAGGGACGCGCCGGCCAGGTGGCCTTCGCCGAGCACGTGATGGACACGTGGGCCTACGCCCTGCGCACCAACGACGCCGACCCGCTCTCCGCCCTCGGTGCCCAGGGCACCTGCCGGGGGTGCAAGCCGTTCGCCCGGGAGCTCGCGAAGCGGCGCGCCCAGGGCTGGTCGGTCGACTTCCCCGGCGTGGAGGTGCGGAAGGTGAAGGTGACCCGGGACGGCAACGGTCACCGGGCCCGCGCCACGGTCGACCTGCCGGAGAGCGACTCCTTCAACAGCGACGGCAGCTTCCGCAACACCAACCGGGCGCGAGAGGGCTCGACGTTCGAGGTGCGGATGCGCCTGACCCAGAAGGGCTACCGACTGCTGTCCTTCACCGTCTCGTAGGCTCCCTGGCGTGCCGCCCCCCTCCGACGCCGTACGCCGCCCGGCCGGCGTGACCCGTCGTACGGCGGTCGGCGGATCGCTCGCCGCGGCTGCCCTCACGCTGTCGGGCTGCACGTCGGGCTCCCCCACCCGGCCGGTCGGCACGCCGCGCGAGACCGTCACGTCCGGCGAGCCGGACCCCGACGTCGCACTGGCGGCGACGGTGCTCCGCGACGAGCAGCGGGTCCTGGACCTGGTCCGGGCGACGACCGAGCAGCACCCGCGGCTGAAGGCCGTGCTGTCCGTCGTGGAGGCCGCCCACCGGGCCCACGTCGACCTGCTGACCGCGGCCGTCCCCGAGGAGCAGCGTCCCCCCGCCGCTGCGGAGCCGGCCGTCCCCGGCGGCAGCGTCGCCCCTCGTCCCTCGGCGGCGCTGGCCGCCCTCGCCCGCCGGGAGGACCGGCTCGCGCTGGTCGGCCGCCGGTCGGCCCTCGAGGCACGCAGCGGTGCCTTCGCCCGCGTCCTGGCCAGCATGGCGGCGTCCTCGGCCCAGCACGCCAGCGTGCTCCGCTCGGCGGGGAAGCCGGCATGACCCCGCTCGAGGCACTGCAGGAGACCCTGGCCGCTGAGCATGCCGCGGTCTACGTCTACGGCGTGCTCGGCGGCCGGGTGCCCGCGTCGCGCGAACCTGCCCTGGCCGCGCGGCTGTCCGCCGCCTACGCCGCCCACCGAGGACGGCGCGACCAGCTCACCGCCATGGTCCGGGCCGCGGGTGGGGACCCGGTCGCCGCGGAGGTCGGCTACGTGCTCCCCGACGACCCGACCACCCCCGCGCAGCTGTCGCTGGTCGCCCGGGGCACCGAGGAGCGGTCGGCGCGGGTCTACGCGCAGACGGTCGGCAGCACCTCGCGCGGCGACCGCCGGTGGGCGGTCGACGCGCTGAGCGATGCCGCTGTGCGCCAGCTGGCGTTCGGCGCCGGACCGACCGCGTTCCCGGGGGCCCCGGAGCTCTGACGGCGGACCGGCCGGCGCGTCCGGACGTGCGACGACCCTCCACACCGCGGTGGGAGGTCCGAGGTGGAGAGGGTCGTCGTGGCCGTGCCTGCCCGAGAGTGTCAGGCGCGGTACGCGGAGAACATCTGCTGCATCCGCGTGGTCTGGCCGGAGGTGAACTCCGTGTAGCAGCTGTCGTAGCTGTAGTCCATGTAGTTGTGGATGGGGTCGAGGCCCGGGAGCGTGCAGGAGTCGCGGCCGACGGGACACCCGTTGGTGGCGCTGCCCTGCGCCGGGGTGTCGCTCACGCTGTCGTTCGTGGTCGTGCAACCGCCCTGGAACGTGTGGTAGAGACCGAGCCAGTGGCCCGCCTCGTGGGTCGCGGTCTCGCCGAGGTTGTAGTTGGTGGCCGAACCCCCGGGGACCGAGGTGTACTGCACCCGGATGCCGTCGATGCCGGGATTGCGGGCGTAGTCCCACGGGAAGGTGGCGATCCCGAGGTAGGAGAAGTCGACCAGCCAGATGTTCAGCGCGTTGGCACCGCCCTGACGCGTCTTGGAGCGGTAGGTCGCGCTGGACTTGTCCTGGTGCCACTGGGTGTTGTAGTACCGGTCCGTCCCCGCGAGGCCGAAGGTGAAGCCGGTGTCGGAGGCGGTGCTCGACTCCTGGCCGCCGTACGTCGTGTTCAGGACTGCGACCTGGCTGGCGATCTGGGCGTCGCTCACGTTGCCGTTGCCGTTGGCGTCCATCATCACGTGGACGTAGACCGGGATCGCGGCGCCGGCCGTCCCCGTGCCGGTGCCACCGCCGCTGCCGCCACCCGCCTTCCGCTTGTCCGCGAGGATCTGCCGGGTGCGCTCGTCGATGGCGGCCTGCTGCCTCACCGAGACGTCGCGGTGGTCCGCGCCGCTCCGGCCGCCCCGCGCCGAGGCGCTGGCCAGGCCGGCATCCTCGGGCTCGAAGCAGGCGGCCTTCTCGACGGCCGGGATGCGTGCCTGGACGGGAGCGACGGCGCCGGTGAGCATGAGCCCGGCGACGAGCGCCGTGACGCCGGAGACGGCGGCCAGGCGGCGGAGGGGGAGACGGGTCATCGGCTGCGCGTCCTTCGGGTTCGGGCCGGACGGGTGGCCCGGTGCGTCGACCTTGCCCGACCGGCCCGGGCAGCGGAAGACGTCCGGGCCCGGAGGTTGTGCATGTTTGCGCAGGTGCCGGATCGTGCAGAGCGGGCGCGGTCAGCCCCCGGTCCGCCAGGCCGCGACGACGTCGTACACGTCGGCCAGCCGCTCCACGACCGCGTCCGGCTCGCCCTCGGTGTGCCCGACCTGCTCGAGGGGGATGTCGCTGTGCGGCACGTGGATGGTGCGCATGCCGGCGTTGGCTGCGCCCCAGATGTCGTCGAAGAGCCGATCGCCGACGAACACGCAGGCAGCGGGGTCGTGGACGCCGACGGACTCCATCGCAGCCCGGAACGCCTCCGGCGCCGGCTTCGTCCAGGGCACCTCGCTGCTGTAGACAGCCCCGTCCACGAGGTCCAGCACGCCGTCTCGACGGAAGCACTCCTCGTGCCAGTCGCGCGGCCACAGCGTGTTGGACAGCACCCCCACCTTGATCCCGTCGCCCTGCAGCCGGCGCAGCAGCGGCACCACATCCTCGTCGGTCGTGGTGTGCGGCTCCCAGAACTCCCGGTAGGCCGTGAGCAGCCGCGGGTCGTGGGTGAGCCCGGCCTCCGCGAAGAGGTCGGCGACCGTCCCGCTGGTGTGGTGGTCGCGCGACCGGCCCCACACGACGTTGGCCGCGGCCCGGAGCATCCGGGCGGCCGACGCGTCGGCGTCCACCGCGGCGGCGGCCAGGGCCTGGGCCTCGAGGTCGAAGTCGATCGTGTGCCAGGGGGTGAGGGTGCCGCCCCAGTCGAAGATGACGGCCTCGATGCGCTCCCCCACGCTCAGTCCTCCGTGATGGGGTTGCCGACGGGCTCGCGCACCGCGGCCAGCACGTGGGCGACGGCGTCGTGGAGCGGCGACGTCCTCCCGCTCGCCCGTCGCGCGGTCCTTGACCTCGACGTTGCCGTCGACCAGCCCCTTGCCCACCACGACGATCGTGGGCACGCCGATCAGCTCCGCGTCCTTGAACTTCACCCCCGGCGAGACCTTCGGCCGGTCGTCGTAGATCACGTGCAGACCGTGGCCGGTGAGCTCGACGGCGAGGGCGGCAGCCGCGTCGTAGACCGCGGTGTCCTTGCCGGTGGCCACGATGTGCACGTCGGCGGGTGCGATCTCACGCGGCCACACCAGGCCGAGCTCGTCGTGGGTGTTCTCGGCGACGGCAGCCACGGCGCGCGAGACGCCGATGCCGTAGGAGCCCATGGTGACCGTGACGAGCTTGCCGTTCTCGTCCAGCACCTGCAGGCCCAGCGCCTCGGCGTACTTGCGGCCGAGCGCGAAGATGTGGCCCATCTCGATGCCCCGTGCGGTGTGCAGCGTGCCGGTGGCCCCCGGCCCGTGGTCGCGGGGGCAGGGGTCGCCGTCGCGGACCTCGGCGGCCTCGATCGTGCCGTCCGGGGTGAAGTCGCGTCCGGCCACGAGGTCGAGCACGTGCGAGCCGGGCACGTCGGCGCCGGTGACCCATCGGGTGCCCTCGACGATGCGGGGGTCGACCAGGTAGCGGATGCCCGAGTCGTTCTTCTCCCCCAGCACGCCGGGACCGATGTAGCCCTTGGTCAGCGACGGGTGCTGAGCGAAGTCCGCCTCGGTGAAGGCCTCCACCTCGATCGGCTCCAGCTGTCCCCCCAGCCGCTTCTCGTCGACCTCGCGGTCTCCGGGCAGGCCGATCGCGACGGGCTCGCGGGTGCCGTCCGGGTGCTTGAGCACGACGATGACGTTCTTGAGCGTGTCGCCGGCGTGCCAGGGCCGGTCCTCGCGTGGGAACGCGTCGTTGAGGTGGTTCACGAGCGTCTCGATGGTGGGGGTGTCCGGGGTCTGCTCGGCGTGCGCGGCGGGCAGGTCGTCGTACGGCACCGGCTGGGGCGCCCGCAGCTGCACGGCCTCCACGTTAGCGGCGTAGTCGCAGCTCGAGCACCGGACGTAGGTGTCCTCGCCGTTGTCGGCCGTGGCCAGGAACTCCTCGGACATCGAACCGCCCATCGCGCCAGAGGTGGCCTTGACGATCACGTAGTCGAAGCCGAGCCGGTCGAAGGTCTTGATGTAGGCGGCCCGGTGCGCGGCGTAGGAGCGCTCCAGCCCCTCGTCGGTGGTGTCGAAGGAGTAGGAGTCCTTCATGACGAACTCGCGGCCGCGGAGCACCCCGGCGCGCGGGCGCGCCTCGTCGCGGTACTTCGTCTGGATCTGGTAGAGCCAGACGGGCAGGTCCTTGTAGGAGGAGTAGAGGTCCTTGACCAGGAGCGTGAAGAGCTCCTCGTGGGTGGGACCCAGCAGGTAGTCGGCGCCCTTGCGGTCCTGGAGCCGGAAGATGCCGTCGCCGTACTCCGTCCAGCGGCCGGTCGCCTCGTAGGGTTCGCGCGGCAGCAGCGCGGGGAACTGCAGCTCCTGCGCACCCATGGAGTCCATCTCCTCGCGCACCACCCGCTCGACGTTGCGCAGCACTCGCAGACCCAGCGGCAGCCAGGTGTAGATGCCCGGGGCCACCCGGCGGATGTAGCCGGCCCGGACGAGCAGCCGGTGGCTGGCCACCTCCGCGTCCGCGGGGTCGTCGCGCAGCGTGCGCACGAACAGGCTCGACATCCGCAGGATCATCGGGGGGCTCCTGCGGAGATGTGCGCGGGGCGAGCGACGTCGGGGGCAGCGTTCATGGGGTGAAGGCTAACGGCCGCATCCCGCCGCCCGTCATGCCATCCCGCCGCCCGTCATGCCGCATCCCGTCGCCCGGGGGCGGGGCGATCGCCTCAGAACATGACCGTGGAGAAGGTGCCGCTCTGCACGAAGCCGGCCCGCTCGTAGGCCCGGCGGGCGGCGACGTTGTGCGCGTTGACGTAGAGCGAGACGACAGGCGCGATGTCGCGCAGCGCGATCTCGACCACGGCGGCCATGCCGGCTGCGGCCAGGCCTTCGCCGCGACGCGCCGGGTCGACGTACACGCCCTGGATCTGGCAGGCGTACGGCGACGCGGCGGCGACCTCGGCCTTGAAGACGACCCGGCCCTGCTCGATGCGCGCGAACGACCAGCCGCGCGAGACCAGCTGCAGCACCCGGGCGCGGTAGAGGTCGGCTCCCCCACCGGCCTCCGGCGAGACCCCGACCTCCTCGGTGTACATCGCCACGCACGCCGGGTAGAGCACGTCGACGTCGGACTCCCGGGTGCGCCGGACGTCCGGGTCGGGCGGCACCGCCGGCGGCCCGGCGATCTCGAGGTGCGGCTGGTCCCAGCGCACCTCACGGGGGCGGGGCCAGTGCGGCGCCAGCTGCTCCCACATCGGGCGGATCGTGTCGGTCGGACCGACCACGGTGGCGCACCGACGACGCTGGCTGACCGCTCGCGCGACGAAGGCCTCGATCGCCCGCGGCGTGGCCTGGACCGGCACCAGGTTGGCGGCGGCGTGGCAGGCGGACACCAGGCGACCGTCCTCGGCGTACCCCCACATCTCCCCGCCGAGCCAGCGCGGGTCGAGCTGGGTCAGCCGGCTGCGGTAGTCGGCGAACACGTTGACGACCGGGTCGCAGGCCACCAGCTCCAACATCGCGGGGAGGTCGGAGGGGCCGAGGAGGCGCAGGCCGGTGTCGGTGCCGAGCACAGCCGGAGCCTACGCGGTCCTCGCCCCCCTCGTGGCCGCTACCGGGTGGGCTGGCCCGGCTGCGCGGACTGCTCCTCGGCCGGGTGGTGCGCGTGCGCGGCGGCGCCGCCGGCGTGGTCGTCGGCGTCGAGCATGGTGGTCTCGTCGAAGGGCAGCCGGCCGGCCAGCACCGCGTCGAGCTGCTCACGGTCGAGACCGTCGGTCCAGTGGCCGATCAGGACGGTCGCGACGGCGTTGCCGGCGAAGTTGGTCAGCGCACGGGCCTCCGACATGAACCGGTCGATGCCGACGATCAGGCCGACGCCGTCGAGCAGCTCGGGACGGTGGCTGGACAGGCCGCCGGCCAGTGTGGCGAGACCGGCTCCGGTCACGCCCGCGGCGCCCTTGGACGCGATCACCATGAAGACCAGCAGGGAGATCTGCTCGCCGATGCTCAGCGGGTCCCCCAGCGCCTCGGCGATGAACAGCGACGCCATCGTCAGGTAGATCGCGGTGCCGTCGAGGTTGAACGAGTAGCCGGTCGGCACGACGACCCCGACCGTCGTCTTCTCGATGCCGGCGTGCTCCATCTTGGCCATCAGGCGCGGGAGTGCCGACTCCGAGGAGGAGGTGGACAGGATCAGCAGGAACTCCCGGCCGAGGTACTTCAGCAGGGCGAAGATGTTGACGCCGGTGGCCAGGCGCAGGATCAGCCCGAGCATGCCGAAGACGAAGATCGCGCAGGTGAGGTAGAAGGCGATCATCAGGATCGCCAGGCTCTTGAGGGCGTCGATGCCCGTCTCCCCGACGACCCCGGCGATCGCACCGAAGGCGCCGATCGGGGCGACCCACATGATCATCGCGAGCACCCGGAAGACGACCCGCTGGATGTGCTCGACGCCGCGGATGACCGGCTTGCCCGCCGCGCCCATGGCCTGCACGGCGAAGCCGATGAGCAGCGCCACCAGGAGGGTCTGGAGGACCTCGCCCTCGGTGAGCGCCGAGACCAGCGTCGTCGGGATCACGCCGATGATGAAGTCCATCGTGCCCTCGGACTCGCCGGCCTGCGCGGCCCCGGCCTGGGCGACCTCGTCGGTCAGGTTGAGCCCCTCGCCCGGATGGATGAGGTTGCCCACGACCAGGCCGATGGCGAGCGCGACGGTCGACATGGACAGGAAGTAGCCCAGCGCGAGCCCGCCGACCTTGCCGACGTGCGCGGCGCTGGCGACGGACCCGACGCCCAGCACGATGGTGCAGAAGATGACCGGCGAGATCATCATCTTGATCAGCGCGACGAAGGCGGTGCCGATCGGCTTGAGCTTGACGGCGAAGTCGGGTGCGAGGAGCCCCACGGCGATGCCGAGCAGGACCGCGATGATGACTGCGATGTAGAGCAGGTGGGACCGGTCGCGCCGGGCCGGAGGGGTCGGGGGTCCGGACGGTGTCGCGGACGGGCGGTCGGTGGCCATGCGGGTTCCTCCACGGTTCGTCGGGGGCCGGTCGTTCGGCCTCCCTGCCGCAACGATCGTTCCCACTGTGACTGCGGTCACTCTTGTGGTCGTTGTGTTCACGCGGCCGAGCTGCGGCGTGGGCGAGAATGCCCTCGTGACCACGCCGCCCCGCCCCATTCCTGCGTCGCGGTCGCGGAGCACGGTGGCGCACCAGATCCTGGTGCTCCAGGTGCTCGTCGTGGTGGCCGTCGTGGTGGGGGCGGTCGCGTTGGCCCTCGCCGACGCCCGTCGGTCGCAGCTCGACAACGCCCGCGACCAGGCGCTGGCCGTCGCGGTCAGCGTCGCCGACACCCCGGAGGTACGGCGGGCGGTGACCGAGCCGGACCCGTCGCGGGTGGTGCAGCCGTTCGCCGAGCGGGTCCGCGTCGACTCGCGCACCGACTTCGTCGTCGTGATGGGCCTGGACCGGACCCGCTACTCCCACCCCAACCCGCGCGAGATCGGCCAGAAGTTCATCGGCGACCTGGGCGACGCTCCCGAGGGCGGGCAGTTCACCCAGGAGTACACCGGCACGCTCGGCCGTTCGATGCGCGCCGTCGTGCCGGTCGAGGACGACGACGGCACCGTGGTGGCGCTGGTGTCGGTCGGCATCACCATGAACCGCATCCAGGACGCGTTGGCGGCCCGGCTGCCGACGATCGCGCTGGCCGGCACGACCGTGCTCGCGGTCGGCCTCGCCGGCGCGTGGCTGATCAACCGGAGGCTGCGACGTCAGACGCACGGCATGGGCGAGCGTGAGATCACCCGGATGTACGAGTACTACGACGCGGTGCTGCACGCCGTGCGCGAGGGTCTCCTGCTCGTGGACGCCGACGGCCGCGTGCAGCTGGTCAACGAGGAGGCCAAGCGCCTGCTCGGGCTCGACGACGCCTCGACCGGGCGGCACGTCGAGGAGCTCGGCCTCCCCGAGTCGCTGACCCGGACCGTGCTGTCGTCCGACCGGCGGCCCGACGAGATCCACCTCGTCGACGACGCGGTGCTCGTCGTCAACACCGCACCGGCGTCGTGGGAGGGACGCGAGGTCGGGTCGGTGGTGACGCTGCGCGACCACACCGAGATCCAGGCCGTCGCCGGCGAGCTCGACACCGTGCGCGGGCTCGCCGAGTCGCTGCGCTCGCAGAACCACGAGGCCGCCAACCGGTTGCACACCATGGTGTCGCTCGTCGAGATGGGCCGCACCGACGAGGCGATCGACTTCGCCATCGAGGAGCTCGAGGTCGCCCAGCTGCTCACCGACCGGGTGGTCTCCGCGGTGTCCGATCCGGTCGTGTCCGCGTTGCTGCTCGGCAAGACCGCCCAGGCCGCCGAGCGCGGCGTGCAGCTGCGGATCGCCGAGACCACCGATGTCGACGGGCTTCCCGTCGAGGCCCGCGACGCGGTGACGATCATCGGCAACCTGGTCGACAACGCCATCGACGCGGTCTCCGAGGCCGAGCAGCGCGTGGTCGAGGTCGCCCTGATCGGCACCCCCGGATTCCTGCACCTGCAGGTCTCCGACTCCGGCCCGGGCCTGCCTGCAGAGGTGGCCGGCCTCGCCTTCGAGCGGGGCTGGTCCACGAAGAGCTCCGAGGGACCCGTGGGACGGGGGCTCGGGCTGGCGCTGGTCGCGCAGGCCGTACGGCGCTACGACGGTCGGATGGAGGTCACCACCTCCGACCTCGGCGGCGCCGACTTCTTCGTGCGGATCGAGCCGTGAGCGTGGATGTGCGGGTGCTCGTCGTCGAGGACGAGACGCTCGCCTCCGAGGCGCACGCCGACTACGTCCGCCGTACCCAGGGTTTCGAGCTCGCCGGCGTCGCCCGTTCCTCGGTCGAGGCGCTGCGGCTGCTGCGCGCGACCGCCCGCGACGGCGCGCCCGTGGAGCTGGTGCTGCTCGACATGAACCTGCCCGACGGGCACGGCCTGGCGCTGCTGCGCACGATGCGGGCTGAGGGGCACTGGTGCGACGTGGTCGCGGTGACCGCGGCGCGCGACCTCGACGTGGTCAAGCGCGCGGTCTCGCAGGGCGTGGTGCTCTACCTGCTCAAGCCGTTCACCTACGCCGGCTTCCGCACCAAGCTCGAGCAGTACGCGGAGTACCGCCGCCGCCTCACCGCCAGCGACAGCACCGTCGGCCAGCACGAGGTGGACCAGATGCTGGGCACGCTGCGCGCCGCCCCGTCCGGCCCGTCGGTGCTGCCCAAGGGGATGAGCAGCGACACCCTGCGCGACCTGACCGCGGCTCTGCGCGACAGCGGCGCGGGCCGCTCCGCCTCGGAGGTGGCGGCCGCGATCGGCGCCTCGCGCGTCACCGCCCGCCGCTACCTGGAGTACCTCGCCGCCGAGGGACAGGTGGGCCGCGGCGTCCGGTACGGCGGCAGCGGCCGCCCCGAGGTCGAGTACACCTGGATCGGCGCCTGACCCCCCGGTCGTTGAGTGGTCAGTCGTGCCCCGTTGAGTGGTCACTTGCGCCCCCGGGTTCGTCGTTGAGTGGTCACTCGTGCCCCGTCGAGTGGTCACTTGTGTCCCGGTACGGCGACCCTCGGCCTCGCTGCCCCGGGGCCGGAGACCACGCCCGGGTTCGCGCGGAAGACTTCTCGAGATTTCCTTTGTGGGTAACGCGATTCCGGGTCGTTCTCGACCCGAAACTGTCGGCGCTCGCTCGTAGGCTGCGAGCATGCTCGACACGACCACCCCGCACCCGCGACCCGGCAGCAGTCCCGCCCATCGCGCTGTCGGCAACGTGGCCGCGGACGCGGCGAGCGACGTGTCGCGCGTTGATGTGCGGGCGCTCGATGACCGCTCGGTGTTGACGTTCGTGGTCGGCGCAGCGACGCCACGCGGACCAGGCCGAGGCCGACCTGCTCGCCGGGGTGGTGCACTGGGCCGACCTGCACCCCGTCACCGACCCGCACGCGGGTGCCGCTGGTGCTGCGTCGTGGCCGGACGACCGCCCGCTGGGCGGGATCCTGCCCCCCGACCCGGACGACCACGGATGTCGCCTGGCCGGTGTCGGTGCACCCGAGGTCACCGAAGCCGCCGTGGTCGACCTCGCCGCCGCCCTGGGTATCTCCTACCGGGCCGGGCTGCAGCTGGTCGCCGACACCCTCGAGCTGCACTACCGCCTCCCCCGACTCTGGGCGCTCGTGCAGGCCGGCACCCTGGCCGCCTGGAAAGCCCGCCACGTCGCCGCGCAGACCACCCACCTGTCCCAGGCGGCCGCATCCTTTGTGGACCGGCACCTGTCCGTCCTCGCCCGACGCGGGGACCTACCACCAGGGCAGGGTCCGACCCCTGATCCACGAAGCCCTCCTCCAACACGACCCCGAGGTCGCCGCCGGTGTGGAGGAGGCCGCGTTGCACAAGCGTGGTGTGTGGTTCGACCACCGTCAGTCCACCGCCACCACCACCCTGACCGGCATCCTGGACACCCTGGACGCGATCGACCTCGACCACACCCTGAGTGACATCGCCGCCCAGCTGAAGCACCTCGGCGACACCGACCACCTCGACACCCGCCGCGCCCACGCCCTCGGCCTGCTCGCCCACCCCCAACGCGCCCTGGACCTCTTCACCCACCACACCAGCCAGCATCCCGACCAGCAGGACACCGCCGAGACCAGCACACGCGCCGACTCGACCACCAACACCGCCGGCGACGAGCAGGGCAGCAGCCCGTTCCGGCGCACCGGCGCGACGGTCTACCTGCACATCACCCTCGCCGACCTCGCCACCAACCCTGCCGTTGGAAGCGTGGAAGCCGGCGGGGGGCTGGGTGGAGAAGCTGGGCCCCGCGAGCCTGCAGCTCCTGCAGGACTGGCTGACCCGGATCGGGCTGCACGGTCCCGGCGTCACCATCCGCCCCGTCCTCGACATGCGCCGCGCCGACCCTCGTGCTGACGACCGCACCCACGCCCGCACCGACGCGGTGGACCGGCACGACCCACCCGAGTGGATGCGCGAGCTCGTCATCCTGCGCGACAAGCACTGCGTGTTCCCCGGCTGCAGTATCGACGCCAGATCCTGCGACCTCGACCACATCGAGCCCTACCTCGATCCTCGACGCCGGTGGTCCGCCCGGCCAAACCCACCCAGGCAATCTCGCGGCCCTGTGCCGCAGACACCACCGCGCCAAGACCCACCGCGCCTGGAGCTACCGACGACGACCACCCGACGACCCCGACCGCTCCGCCCGCGACATCGGCCCCGGCTACACCTGGACCAGCCCCCTCGGCTGGACCCTCACCACCCACCCCCACTGACCACCCGGCACACCCCGCGGTTGTGACGGCCGCGCACACCTGCCGACGCACACCTCACCCGTGCAGATGCCTCGACCAGGCACGCCCTGGCCGAGGTGCCGGCACGTCCGCGCCCATACCTCCTGACGTATGCGCTCCGGCTGCAGCTCAGGCAGTTCCGGCCAGCACGCCGGGCAGGGCCGCGGAGAGCATCGCGAGCAGGTCGTCCTTGGTGACCCCGCGGTCGTCCTGCACCCACGCGATCACCACGTCCTCGCACAGAGCGCTCCAGCCGCGCACCATCAACCGCACGGCCGGGGTGTCCGCGGCGGTGAGCAGCTCGAGCACCCCTTCACTCTCGGCGACGTCGAAGATCCGGTCGGTCAACGCCGCCCGGGACTCCTCGTAGATCTGCCGGAGGTCGTCGTCGCCGCTCGCCGCCGCGCGCACGAGCGAGGTGTAGCCGGCGAAGTTGCCGACGACGTAGTCGACGTAGGCGTCCAGCGACCTGGCCAGCCGCTCCAGCGGTTCACCGTCCCCGACCGGTGCGGTCACCTCGATCAGCTCGTCAGCCGCCCGGCGTACGACGGCGCGATGGAACTCCCGCTTGTTGCCGAAGTAGTGGTAGAGCAGCCCGCGCGAGATCCCGGCCTCCTCGGCCAGCATCTCGATCGAGATCTCGTCGAGGGAGCGCGTGGAGAGCAGCCGGACCCCGAGGTCGAGCAGCTGCTCGCGACGGGTGCCGGGCGCCAGCCGGGTGCGGCCGGTGACGCCCTCGAGGGAACTGCTCATGTGACGGATACTACTGAACTTCATTCAACAACGCTATTGACGGTCGTTCAATACCGTCGGTAGGTTCGACCCATGACCGCATCCAGCGCTCCCTCCTCGCTCCCTGACCACGTCCACACCTTCATCGTGGGCGCAGGCTTCGCCGGCCTCGGCATGGCCATCAAGCTCGACGAGGCGGGTGAGCACGACTTCCTGGTGGCCGAGCGCGGCGACGACGTCGGCGGCACCTGGCGCGACAACACCTATCCCGGCGCGGCCTGCGACGTTCCCTCGCAGCTCTACTCGTTCTCCTTCGCGCCCAACCCGACGTGGTCCCGCTCCTTCTCCCCCCAGCCGGAGATCCAGGCCTACCTCAAGCGCGTCGCCGCCGAGTCGGGCGTGCTCGACCGCTGCCGGTTCCGCACCAACCTCGAGGACGCCCGGTGGGACGAGGACGCGCACCTCTGGCACATCCGTACGTCGACCGGCAGCCTCACCGCGGACGTGCTGGTGTCGGCCGCGGGCGCCCTCTCCGACGCGAAGCTGCCCGACATCGAGGGCATCGACTCGTTCGGCGGCGAGATCTTCCACTCCTCGCAGTGGCGGCACGACCACGACCTCACGGGCAAGCGGGTCGCCGTGATCGGCACCGGCGCGTCGGCCATCCAGATCGTGCCGGAGATCGCGGACCGCGTGGCGCACCTGGACGTCTACCAGCGCACCGCACCGCACGTCATCCCCCGACGCGACCGCGCCTACACCCGCCTCGAGCACCTCGCGTTCCAGCATCTCCCCGGCGTCCAGAAGGCCTACCGCAGCGCGATCTACTGGGCCCGCGAGGCCTTCGTGCCCGCCTTCGTCGTCGACCCGCGGATCGCCGCCCCGGCCGCGAAGGCCGCCCAGCTCAACATCCGCAAGGGCATCAGCGACCCGGCGCTGCGCGAGAAGGTGACGCCGGACTTCGCGATCGGCTGCAAGCGGATCCTGATCTCCAACGACTGGTACCCCACCCTCGATCGGGACGACGTCGACCTGGTCACCGACAAGATCAGCAAGGTCACCCCCCGCGGCATCGTCACCGAGGACGGCACCGAGCGCGAGATCGACGTCCTGGTCGTCGCGACCGGGTTCCTCGCCACCGACCTCCCCATCGCGCAGGTGATCCGCGGGCGCGGCGGCGTCCGGCTGTCGCAGCGGTTCGAGCAGGAGGGGACCTCGGCCTACAAGGGCGCCACGGTGCACGGCTTCCCCAACCTGTTCTTCCTCGTCGGCCCCAACACCGGCCTGGGTCACTCCAGCATGGTCTTCATGATCGAGTCGCAGGTGGCCTACGCCGTCGATGCGCTGCGACGGATGCGCGCCGAGGGCGTCGCTGCGGTCGAGCCGACCGCGGAGGCCCAGCGACACTGGAACGACGACCTGCAACGGCGCATGCAGCGCACCGTCTGGAGCTCGGGCGGATGCTCGAGCTGGTACCTCGACTCCCACGGGCGCAACGTCACCCTGTGGCCCCGCACCACCTACACCTTCCGCCGGCTGACCGCCCGCTTCGACAGCGAGGCCTACACCGCGGTCCCCCGCCTCACCCAGGACGACGACAGGATGGTCTCGGCATGAAGACGCTCGACGGCAAGGTCATGGTCATCACCGGAGCCGGGTCCGGCATCGGCCGGGCGCTCGCGCTGCGCGCCGCCGACCTGGGCGCCGTGCTCGCCCTGTCCGACTGGGACGAGGTCGGCCTCGTCGAGACCGCCCAGCTGGTGCAGACCCGCACCCACCGCGAGGTCCGCACCGACAAGCTCGACGTGCGCGACCGTGCCGCCCTCGCCTCCTACGCCTCGATGCTGAGCACCGAGCTGGGCGGCGTCAACGTCGTGGTCAACAACGCGGGCGTCGCACTGCACGGCGACTTCGAAGAGGTGTCCTACGAGGACTTCGAGTGGGTCATGGACGTCGACTTCTGGGGCGTCGTCCACGGCTCCAAGGAGTTCCTGCCGCACCTGATCGCCTCGGGCGACGGGCACCTGGTGAACATCTCCAGCCTGTTCGGACTCGTCTCGATGCCGGGCCAGAGCGCCTACAACTCCGCGAAGTACGCCGTGCGCGGCTTCACCGAGGCGCTGCGCCAGGAGATGCTGATCGCGAAGCACCCGGTCCAGGTCACCTGTGTCCACCCCGGCGGCATCAAGACCGCGATCGTGCGCAACGCGCGCGCCACCGCCTCGCACGACGTCGCCGCCGTGGCCAAGCACTTCGACACCAAGATGGCGCGGATGTCGCCGGACCGCGCGGCCGAGATCATCATCGACGGCGTGCTGAGGAACAAGCCGCGCGTGCTGGTCGGCGCCGACGCCAAGATCCTGGACTTCGTCGCCAAGGTGCTCGGCGCCCGCTACCAGCGCGTGTTCGCCTTCGCGGCCCGTTGGGCGGGCCCGCGCGCCGCGCGCGCGAAGTAGGCCTCAGCCTCGGCGGGCCGTCACCGACCGGAACAGCGCAGCGGCTGCCGCGTGGCCGAAGTGGTTCAGGCGTCGGTCGGCCGGCCCGCGGCCGGTGTCCCACCAGCCCAGCGGGACCCCGAGCTGGTACCACGTCTGCACCACCACCGACGCCCGGTCGAACACCACGTCGCCGGACGTCGGGTGCCACTTCGCCGCCAGCACGTGGACCAGCTCCTCGGCGACCCGTCCCGGCGTGAACGAGCGAGCGCGGATCAGCGACGCGGCCAGCACGCCGAGAGCGTCGAGCTCGAACGCGTGCCGCCACCGCGGCTCGGGGGCGACCACCGCCCGCCACAGCAGGTCGAGGTCGTCCGTGGCGGCGACCCCCGAGGGGGTGCGGACCAGCCGCCCGTCGCTGCGTGCCAGCAGCCCCTGGGCCCGCAGGTGCTCGTGCAGGAAGTGCAGGGGGGCCACGTCGGTCTCAGCGTCCGAGCGCATCCACGGGAACTCCTCGGTCCACCGGAACCGGTCGTCCAGGGCCCGCACCGTCGCTGGCTGCAGGTGCCCGGCGGCAGTGACCTCGACGCCGTCGCCGATCTCCACGAGCAGCGCGGTCGTGCTGGCCAGGGAGTGCCGGACCCGCGAGGGCACGCCGATGTCGAGCCCGGCCATCGCCGGCTGCCAGAACACGGACGGCACCGCCTCGAACGCCGTCGTCCAGCGCCAGGCCGCCAGGCGGGCGTGGACGGGGGCGGCCCGGCACAGCGCCCCCAGCTCGGACAGGCCGGCCGCCTCGAACAGGTCGCCCAGGGACCAGGCGACCTCGTGCGACTCCCGGCCGTCCGCCCGGGCGGTCGGCAGCACCTCGCCGAGGTAGCCGCCCACCAGGGCGGCGGAGGGTACGGCGGGTGGAGCGGCGCCGTGCTCGGCGAACCACGTCAGCGCCGGCTGCACCCGCGCCCTGGTCGCGGCGTCGAGGTCGAGCAGCGCCTCGGCCAGGGTCGGAGGTGCCATGGGGCCCATTCTCCGCCCTCTCGTGGTTATGCTGCGAGCGAGCCCCCGAGGCCCGGCGATGCGGAGCTGGCCCTCGCGGCCGACGGGTTTGCGAGCGGAGGCCCACGATGACCAAGCAGGACGCGCCGGGCGCCCAACGCGCCGCGCCGTCCGTCGAGCAGATCGCGGGCGACGCGCCCCGGCAGTCGGCCGCGGTGCGGGACGGTCGGACCTGCGACCTCTACTCCCCCGGGCACCTCATGCACTACCGCCACCAGGGGGAGGCGGTCCGGTCCCCCTCGCACCAGGTGAGCAACGCCATCCTCGACGACCGGATGCTGATCCTGGTCCTCGACGACGGTCGCGAGCTCCGGTGGCTGCACCACGATCCCGACCGGCTGCAGCGGATGCTGGAGGCGGTGCCCGGCAAGCGCGTGGCCTACCCCGACCACCATGCGCTTCGCGTCGGGCCCTACTGGTTCAACTGTGCCCCGGCCTCGGATCGCTGGCAGGACTGCGTCACGTCGTGAGCGCGCCCGCACCGGTCCGGGTCGTCGCCCGGAAGTGGCCTGACCGGCCGCACTGGGAGTACGACGGTCTGCTGCTCGGCCACGACGCGCACGGGACCTGGGTCGGCGCGGTCACCGACACGTTGATGAGCCGACCGGGCGCCGCCTTCCACACGGACCGTCCGCAGGTCAGCCTCTTCCCGGTCGCGGGCACGTTCGTCGCCACCTTCTACGAGCGCGGCGGGCAGGTGCCCTGCGACGTGTACGTCGACATCGCCACCCTCGGCGTCCGGCAGGGCGACTCGATCACGTCCATCGACCTCGACCTCGACGTGCTGCGCGGGTGGAGCGGACGGGTCTGGGTCGACGACGAGGACGAGTTCGCCCAGCACCGGTCCGTGTTCGGCTACCCCGAGGACCTGGTGCGCACCGCGACGCGGTCGTGCGAGTCGGTGCGGGCCGCCCTCGCCGCCGGCCGGGCGCCGTACGACCGGGTGGCGGCCGAGGGGTGGCTGCGCGTGCTCGCCCGTGCCACGGTGGTCACGTGAGCGAGGACGAGGTCGCCCGTGCGGTCGTGGTGCACGGTCGCGTGCAGGGCGTGTTCTTCCGCGACTCCTGCCGGGCGCAGGCCGGAGCCGCCGGAGTCGCCGGGTGGGTCTCGAACGAGCCCGACGGCACCGTGCGCGCCGTCTTCGAGGGCCCGCGGAGCGCGGTCGAGTCGCTGGTCGCGTGGACCCGGCACGGCCCCCCGCACGCCCGGGTGGACCGGGTCGAGGTCAGCGAGGTGGCCCCCGCGGGCCACGCGTCCTTCACCGTGCGCTGAGCGGGCCCGGCCCGGTCAGCGCGGGTCGGCCGGGGGGTGTCGACGCTTGACGGTCCGGGCTCGGAGCGGTCCCACCAGCCGAGGGCCCGAGAGTCGGCTCTCGAGCCGGCGCGCCTCGCGCTTGAGCGGCTGGGCGATGTACTCCCCCAGGATCACGCCCGACGCCAGGGCGATCGCGATCGCCGCGGCGTTGATGATGGAGAGCAGGCCGTTGCCGCCCTCCGAGAGGAGCGTGAGCCCGCGGTAGATCGCCAGCCCCGGGAGCATCGGCACGATCGCAGAGACGACGACCACGAGCGGAGGCACCCGGACCCGACCGGCGACCGCATAGCTGACCATGCCGATCAGGACCGCCGCCACCGCGGCCCCCCACGCGACGCCGAACCCCTGATCGGCCACGACGCGGTAGACCCCGGTGGCGACGGCGGCGATCAGGGCGATCGGCAGCAGCGAGCGCAGCGGGGCGTACGACGCGAAGGCGAACGCGGCCGCTGTCACGGCGGCGCCGAGCGTCACCAGGGGCAGGTCCTGCAGACCGGTCGCACCGGGGTCGAGGCGGCCGAGGTTCACCCCCAGCATCCGCCCCACGGTGAGGCCACCGCTCACCCCGGCGATCACACCGGCGGTGGACAGCATCGCCTCGAGGATCCGGGCACCGGCCGTCAGGGGGAACCCGGTGAGGGCGTCCTGGATCGCCCCCATGAAGTTGACGCCGGCCAGCAGCAGGATGATCCCCGCGGTCACGACCAGCGAGGGGTTCACCTCGACGCCCACGGCGACGGTGCCGACGGCCAGCAGAGTCGCGAGCAGACCGCCGGCGACCTGCTGGTAGAAGCCGGGAAGCCGTCGGCGCGACAGCTGGCGCTGGATCAGGTCGACCCCGATCGCCGCGACGAACGCGATCGCGACCACCACCGTGTCGCCGCCGAGCACGAGGCCGACCCCGCCGCCCATCACACCGAGGCCGAGGGTCACCGCCCAGCGCGGCAGCCGGTGCCCGGAGGACACCACGCGGGCGAGCCGCGAACGAGCGGCGTCGCGGTCGATCTCGCCGGCGATCAGGTCCCGGACGAGATGGTCGACGAGCGTGAGGTCCTCGTAGTCGATCTCGCGGTGGCGCACCTGCCGGATCTGGATCATCGCCGGCTCGTCGTAGCTGGTCTGGTAGCTCATCGCGAGCTCGGTGAACGTCACGTCGGCGGTCGCGCCCCGCAGGCCGCAGCCGTGCGCCACGTTGAGCATGGTGGCGCCCACGTCGGCGGCGCCCGCACCGGAGGAGAGCAGGACCTCGCCGACCCGCAGTGCGAGGTCGAGCGTCTTGTAGATCTCGCGGTTGGCGTCCCTGTCGGGGGGCCCCCCGTCCCTCATGTCGTCTCACCCATCGCCCGACCAGTGTGAGCCTCGAGCGGTCCCCGCGGCGAACCGTGCGCCCGTCGGGCCACCGTGGCGTTGCTCACCCTGGAGGCAGGTGGCACGACCAGTGGCACGGCACCGGTCGCCGGGTCAGTCCGTCGGTGCGGTCATCTCCGCGCGCACGCCGACGAGCCGGACGGCACGAGCATGGTCGAAGCGCCCCAGCAGCTCCAGTGCGGCCGCGGTCAGGTCACCGACCTCGGAGGTCGGCGCAGGCAGGGTCAGGCTGCGGGTGCGGGTCTCGAACGGCGCATAGCGCAGCTTCATCGCGACCCGCACCGCCGGGCGCCCTTCAGCACCGATGTCCGCGCCGACCTGGGCGGCCAGCTCGCGCACCGCGTCGGCGACCAGGTCCCAGTCGTCGAGGTCGGTCTGGAAGGTGGTCTCGCGGCCGTGACCGCGCGCGACGTACGGCGTCGGGTCGACCGGCGAGGAGTCCACGCCGCGCCCGAGCCGGCGGTACCACGGCCCCATCGTCGGGCCGATCGCCTCCGCCAGCACCGAGGCCGGCGTCGCGCCCAGCTCGGACACCGTGTGGATGCCCAGGTCCGCGAGCCGCCGGGCGGTCTTGCGCCCGATCCCCCACAGCGCCTCGGTGGGTCGGTCGCCCATCACGGCCGCCCAGTCCTGCGAGGTCAGCCGGCCGACTCCCCGCGGCTTGCCGAAGGACGTGGCGATCTTGGCCTGCAGCTTGTTGTCGCCGATGCCGACCGAGCAGTGCAGCCGGGTCTGCTCGAGCACGGCGGCCCGCACCCGCTGCGCGAGCTCCGCCGGGTCGGCCGACACCGGCAGCTCCGCCGCGAGGAAGGCCTCGTCCCAGCCGAGCACCTCGACCGGCATCCCGAAGGAGCGGAGGGTGTCCATCACCTGCGCCGAGGCCGCGTCGTAGGCCGGGTGGTCCGCCGGGAGGAAGACCGCATCGGGAAGCTTGCGGGCCGCCGTGCGCAACGGCATCCCGGAGCCCACCCCGTGGACGCGAGCCTCGTAAGAGGCGGTCGCCACCACCCCGCGCTCCGTCGGGTCGCCCCGGCCACCGACCACGACGGGAAGCCCGACCAGCTCCGGGCGGCGCAGGACCTCGACGGCGGCGATGAACTGGTCGAGGTCGACGTGCAGCACCCAGGCCCGGAGAGCCTCCTCGGTCACGGGTCAGTCGCCCGCCTGGCGGGCCCGCAGCTGCTCCGCGAGGTGGTCGAGGTGGTCGTCGACCTCGGCCAGGTCGTAGCCCTGCCGCAGCCGCACCGTCCGGAAGAGCTTGGCCTCGACCTCGGCGGCCCGCATCAGAGGCGGGTCGAACTGCAGCGCCGCCTCGACCTGGTCGAGGAACTCCTCGACCTGCGCCCGCTCGTAGCCCTCACGCAGTCGGACCAGCGTGAAGCGCGGCGTCGGTTCCTGGGTCGTCATGGACGCATTGTCGCCCACCACGCCCTCGCGGGAGCGGTTCACGCGGGGTCGCCCGCACGTGTCGGCGGTGAAGTTCTGAGAGGCTGCACGCATGGACCTGAGGATCTTCACCGAGCCGCAGCAGGGTGCGACGTACGACGACCTGCTCGCCGTCGCACGTCGCAGCGAGGAGCTCGGCTTCGACGCCTTCTTCCGCTCCGACCACTACCTGGCCATGGGGGCCTCGGGTCTGCCCGGACCCACCGACGCGTGGCTGACCATCGCGGCGCTGGCCCGCGAGACGTCCCGGATCCGGCTCGGCACGCTGGTCACCTCGGCCACCTTCCGGCTGCCCGGCCCGTTGGCGATCTCGGTCGCCCAGGCCGACCAGATGAGCGGCGGGCGGGTGGAGCTCGGCATCGGTGCCGGCTGGTTCGCCGCCGAGCACGCCGCCTACGGCATCCCCTTCCCCGACACCGGTGAGCGCTTCGACCGGCTCGAGGAGTCGCTGGCGATCGTCACCGGGCTGTGGGGCACGCCGCCCGGCGGCACCTTCGACTTCTCCGGACGCCACTACACCGTGGTCGAGTCCCCCGGCCTGCCCAAGCCGGTGCAGTCACCGGTCCCCGTCATCATCGGCGGCAAGGGGAAGCGGCGGACCCCCGCCCTGGCGGCGCGGCACGCAGCCGAGTTCAACGTCCCGTTCGACTCGGTGGAGACCACGCGCACGCTGTTCGAGCGGGTCGGTGCCGCCTGCGAGGCGATCGACCGCGACCCGGCCGCCCTGGTCCGCTCCAACGCGTTGGTGCTGTGCGTGGGTCGCGACGAGGCGGAGCTGGCGCGTCGGGCCGAGGCCATCGGCCGCGAGGTCGACGAGCTGCGCGCGAACGGCGTCGCCGGAACGCCCCAGGAGGCACTCGACACCTTGGCGCGCTACGCCGCGGCCGGCTCCACGCGGGTCTACCTGCAGCTGCTCGACCTCGCCGACCTCGACCACCTCGACCTCGTCGCCGCCGAGGTGCTGCCCCACCTGTGACTCAACGCCGGACGGCCACCTGGCCACTGACGACGGCGTCGAGCCAGCCGGACCCGGCGAAGCTCCACCGGTAGTAGGTCAGCCGGCGTGGCCGGACGGCGAGCGCGACCTGACCGGTCGTGCCGGTGCGAGCGCTGGCGACGTAGACCCACCGCGAGGTGCCCGCGACCCGTTTCCGCAGAACGAGCGACGCACCGCCGACCCGCTGATCGGTGCTCGTCACGAGGGTGGCTCCGACGACCTTCCGGCGGGGCAGGCCGGCTGAGAGCCGGCTGCCGACCTTGACGAAGGTGTCGGCCGAGAGCGCTGCCGCCGCGGACTCCCCGCCTGCGTAGGCGAAGCGGAAGGAGCCGGCACGCGGGTAGGCGAGCTGCGCCGTGACCAGGCCGGCGGCGTCGGTGGTGACGGTGGCGAGGTCGGCATAGGTCGTCTCGCCGCTCCAGCGTGCCTGCAGGACGACCGGCGCTCCGGCCACCGCAGCGTCCCCCGATCGCAGGCCGGCGGTGAGCACACCGCGGGTCAGCGTGGGCACGGTCCAGCTCGAGGCCGCGGGCGCCGGCCTCGCCCCCGTCGGTGCGGCGGCGGCCAGGTCGACGTACGACGTCCGGCTGGTGCTCTGGGCGTCGGCCTGGCTGACCGTCACGGTCACGGCGAGCCGCTGCGCGGGCAGGTCGGCGGGGCAGGCCACGGTGGTGGACGCTGCGGACGGGGCGGCCACGGTGCAGCCCTGGACCGTCCCGCTGACCGTCCCGCTGACCGTCCAGGCGTAGCCGAACGGCGCCTTCCCCGATGCCGCGACGTCCACCGGGAACGACGTCCCGGCCGTCGCGGAGGCCGGAGCCGTGACGACGGCCTCCGGGGCAGCGGCCCGCGTCATCGAGACGGAGGCGGTGCCGGTGCCGGTCTGGCCGGTGCTCGTGTCGGTCGCCGTGGCGCGCACGGTGACGGTGCCGGTCACCGAGGCAGGGCACAGGACGGTGGCGCTGCTGGAGCTCCCGGCGCTCAGCGTGCACCCCGCGGCCCCGCTCCACTGCCACGTGGCAGGCGCGGCCGGCGCTCGCCGTGAACGTCACCCGGTCACCGGTCTCCGCGCTCGCGCTCGACGCCGTCACGGTCACGACGGGTGGCGTCGAGGACGGCGGCGGCTCGGTGAGCGTGCGGTCGAGGTATCCGGAGCCGGCGACGTTCCAGTTGGTGGCGAGGTAGCTGCCGGCGGGCGGTGCGGAGTGGAAGTAGTCGTCGTTGTTGCAGTCGAGGAGGTCCTCCTGCGCGCTGGCGCAGACCTGCTTCATCGCGACGCCCGAGCCGTCGTCGTAGCACAGCAGGTCGGACTCGTCGTAGCAGTGCCCGTTGGCCGTGGCGTGCGGCGCAGACCTCTGGACGCCGCCCAGGTTGTGGGTCACCTCGTGGGCCGCGACGGAGTGGGACGTGCTCCAGCAGGGGGTGTCGACGCGGGCGTACCCGCCGTACACGTTGTTGTAGTTGCTCGCACCGCTGCTGCTGTCGGCGTAGACGCTGCCGATCCCGCACAGTGCCTGGGCGTCGGCGAACATCAGGTACTTGCGGTCGTTGTCCTTGTAGCCGGCGGCGCTCATCGCCGCGACCGTCGTCTTCCAGTCCGAACCGAGCGAACCGGCCGGGAGCACGACCTCCCCGATCACCGGAGCGCACCCGGCGTCGTGCACCCACCGCACCCGGCGCAGGCCACCGGTCTGCTCGGCCGACACCGCGACGACGTCGTCGACGTTCGCCACCTCGTTGCGCAGGGCGGGCAGCACGCTGGTGAAACGGGAGGGGGTCGTCGCCTCACGGACGTAGAGCACCTGCACCCGCTTGCCGTCGGCGCCGGTCCCGGAGCAGGACGGAGTGACGTGGGCGGTGAGGGTCCGCACGGTGCTGGACCCGGGCGGGGTGACGCCGGCCGCGGACGCAGGCGCCGGCGCGGCCACGCCGGCCCTGCGCAGCAGAGTCGCGGTGTCACTGGGGTCGTCGAGGTCGACGCCGTCCGGCAGCGGGTCCACGTGCACGGGCCCGAGCGCGTCGGCTCGCGGCACCACCGACTCGAGGCCCGCGACAGAGACGAGGCCGCCGGTCTCGGGGTCGACGACGTGTCTGTGCGGCCGGGTCTCGTCGACGGGTGCCGGCGAACGTGGGGCGCGGGCCGCGGCCGGGGTGAGGCTGCTCTCGAGGGTGGAGCGGGTCCCGCTGTCGGCGGCGTACGACGCCGGGCCGGCCGTCGTACCGGAGTCCGCACGGCGGTCACCGGGGGCGCCCTCGGCCAGGTGCAGGGCGAGGGCGAGCAGGCCGACCGCCGCGACCGAGCCGGCGCCCAGGCGCAGGGCAGCACGCAGTGCCATCGAAAAGCCCTCCCAAGCCTTGCCATGGTTGACATCCGGAGCATCGGCGTCCGATAGGTCCGACTTGAGCAGCGGTGCCAAAATCGACTCGTCCGCACGTCCAGGCTCGTTTGGGGCGACGCTGGGCGGGTATCTCCCCCCTGACCTGCGATGTGCGCGAGACCCGCGCCGGAGACGGAGACACCATGAACGACGACCAGAACGGCCTCTCCGCAGAGGAGCTCGGCGCCCAGGGCGTGACCGCCCTCCCGGACAAGGAGGTCGTCTCGATCCTCGACCTCAACGCCGACCTCGACCTCGCGATCGACGCTGCCGCCCCCATCGACCTGGCTGTCGCGGCCAACGCGAACGTCGCGGCCCCGATCGACGCGGCCGTCGGCGCCAACATCCTGTCCGTCGACTCCACCGCCCAGGCGCTGTCGGACCAGGGCGTCATGATCAACCAGGGCATCGACGCCGACGCGGCGGCGAACGCCACCCAGGACAGCACGATCGACCAGGGCAACGACGTCATCGACGACGGCGCCTCCACCGACGCCGGCACCCCGGAGGCCGCCGGCACGCTCGCGGCCGACTCGGGCTCGCTGGGCGGTGCGCTCGACGGCACCACGGACACGGTCGGCGGTGCGGTCGACGGCGCCACGGGCACGGTCGACGGCACGACCGGCACGGTCGGCGACACCGTCGACGGTGTCACCGGTGGGGCGACCGGCGGGACGACGGACGGCGTCACGGACGGCCTCGGCGGCACGGTCGACGACACGGTCGGCGGCGCCACGGACGGCCTGGACGGCGCGACCGACGGCCTCGGCGGCGTGGGCAGCGGCGCGCTGTCCGGCGACCTGCTCAACGTGGACGTCAACCTGAACGCCGACGCCGACATCTCGGCGCCCATCAACGGCGCGGTGGCGGCCAACGCCAACGTCGCCGCCCCGATCGACGCGGCCGTGGCCGCCAACGTCGGCAGTGTCAACAGCGACGCGGTTGCCGTCTCCCAGCAGGACGCGATCATCAACCAGGACATCACCGGGTCCGCCGAGGCGAACTCCGACCAGAGCTCCGAGATCAAGCAGTAGGCAGGTAGCGCTCCTTCATGGCCGTGATCCCCGAGGCCGGCGCGCCGGCCGCGCCAGCCGCAGGACGCGACGACTCGTCAGGGTCGTCGCGTCCTGCGGCGTCGGCGGACGTTCCCCGCCGCGCCGACGACGTCGAGCTGATCGGGGAGATGAAGGGGTCCGGCTACCGCGAGCCTCCCGCGCTGGCCCGCCGCTCGGACGGCCAGACCATCCAGCTGTCACCGCTGCTCTACCTGGTGCTCGCGGCCGTGGACGGCGAGCGGACCTACGACGAGGTGGCGCGGGACGTCAGCGCGTCGTTCGGGCGCACCGTCACCGCCGACAACGTCCGCACCCTGGTGGAGAACCAGCTGCGGCCCTCGGGGCTGCTGGTCGGTGAGGACGGGTCCCAGCCGCAGGTGGAGAAGTCCAACCCGCTCCTAGCCCTGCGCTTCAAGTACGCCGTGAGCGACCCCGAGCGGACCCGGCGCCTGACCTCCCCCTTCGCGCTGCTTTTCAACCCGCTGCTCGTGCTGTCGGTCATGGCGGTCTTCGCGGCCGTGACCTGGTGGGTGTTCTTCCGCAAGGGCCTCGCGTCCGCGACGTACGAAGCCTTCGACAAGCCCGGCCTGCTGCTGCTCGTCTTCGTGGTCACGGTCTTCTCGGCGGGCTTCCACGAGTTCGGGCATGCTGCCGCCGCGCGACGCGGCGGCGCCACCCCGGGTGTGATGGGCGCGGGCATCTACCTGGTCTGGCCGGCCTTCTACACCGACGTCACCGACTCCTACCGGCTCGGTCGCGCGGGTCGGGTCCGCACCGACCTCGGCGGGCTCTACTTCAACGCGATCATCACGGTCGCCATCGCGGGCGTCTGGTGGGCGATCCGATATGACGCGCTACTGCTCGTCGTCGCCACCCAGATCCTGCAGATGATCCGCCAGCTGACGCCGCTGGTCCGCTTCGACGGCTACCACGTGCTGGCCGACGTTACCGGTGTCCCCGACCTCTTCCACCGGATCAAGCCGACGCTGCTGGGTCTGCTGCCGTGGCGCTGGAAGCACCCCGAGACCACCATCCTCAAGCCCTGGGCCCGTGCCGTCGTGACGGTGTGGGTGCTGCTCGTCGTCCCGCTGCTGGCCTTCGCGCTGTTCAGCATGGTCGTCGCCCTGCCGCGGCTCGTCGGCACCGCGTGGGCGAGTGCTCAGAAGCAGGCGGCGCTGCTCGCTGGAGCCTGGGGGGACGTCGACCTCCTCCAGGTCGGCGCCCGGTCGCTCGCCATGGTGGCCGTGATCTTCCCGATCTTCGCCATCGCCTACATCCTCGTCCGCCTGGTGCGGCAGATCTCCACCGCCGTCTGGAGGCGCACCGAAGGGCGTCCGATGCGACGCGGTGTGGCCGGTCTCCTCGCCCTGGCACTGGTCGCCGGCCTGGTCTACGTGTGGTGGCCCCGCGAGGGCAGCTACCGGCCGATCCAGCCCTACGAGGGCGGCACGCTCACGCAGGTCTCCGCCGCCGTACGTCCCCCGTCCGCCGGGGTGCAGGCCGGCCAGTACGGCCGCTTCACCACCGGCTGGGCCCGCGGTGACGCGCGCCCGACGGCCGAGAAGCCGCAGCTCGCGATGGTGCTGCTGCCCCGAGGCGGCGACACCGCCGGCCCCGGCGGCGCAGACCCCGCCGGCGCGGCCGAGGGCACCGGCAACGGGTCGACCGCTGCGCAGCCGTGGGTCTTCCCGTTCAACAAGCCGCTGGACCCCGGCACGGGCGACAACCAGGCGATGGCGGTCAACACCCGGGACAACACCATCCAGTACGACGTCGCGTTCGCGCTCGTGTGGGTCGAGGACGACTCACCCGCGTTGAACAAGAACGAGGCCTACGCCTTCGCCAGCTGCACCAACTGTGCCGCCGTCTCGATCGGCTTCCAGATCGTGCTGGTCACCGGCGACAACCACGTGGCCGCGCCGCAGAACATCTCCGCGGCCGTCAACTACGACTGCGTCAACTGCCTCACCTACGCGCTCGCCACGCAGCTGTTCGTCACCCTCGACGGCCCGCTCACCGAGGCGGGCATGGCCGAGCTGTCCCAGGTCTGGCAGGAGATCGCGGCCTTCGGGTCGAACATCACCCAGGTGCCCCTGACGGAGATCCGGGACCGGCTGACGTCCTACGAGCAGCAGATCCTCGCCGTGATCGAGAAGGACCAGGGTTCGCTCACCCCCGACGGGACGACGACGGACGAGGCCGGCGACGAGCCCGGCACCGACCCGAGCGCGACCCCGACCGGCGCCGGCACGGGAGCGGCGACGCCCACGACGGGCGCGTCGGGCAGCGCCTCGCCCTCGCGCACCGGCTCACCCAGCGCTGGCAGCAGCCCCAGCGGTGGTGCCGGCAGCACGTCCGGCACGGGTGGGTCGACCAGCCCGACGCCCACCACGCAGACCAGCCCCACGGCCACGGCTACGGCCTCGCCGACGGCCGGTGCGTCCGCCACTCCCTGAGCCTGCCGCGTCCGGCTGACGAGCGGGGCCGGCCCGCGTTAGCGTGCTCCGGTGCGCTCAGCCCCTCGAGAGAACGTCGCCACCGCCCTGGTCGACCCGCACCTGCTCGCCGACGTCGAGCTCGAGCTGATGGCGCTCGACCTCCGGGTGTGGCCGGTCCGCACCGCACCGATCTGCGTCGACGGCCCCCGGCAGGCCTTCCAGCTCCGGCACCGCCTGCTCGAGCGGCACCGGGGCGAGTGGGATCTCGCCGCCGGTTGGACACCGGTGTGGATCAGCTTCGGCCCGACCTGGCAGCAGGGCGACGAGCCCCTGGCGTGGGCCGCGCACGCGACCCTCTGGCGGGTGCTGGACGCGCACGCCGACCACGTGCGCTTCCACCGACGGCTCGGCGGGGTGCCCCGCCTGACCGTCCCCGACGACCTGCCCCGTTAGGCAGCCGGCCTCAGCGACGGACCTGCAGCGCCATTGCCTTCGACACCGAGGAGCTGAGCTGCTCGTTGCCGTAGTACACCGCAGTCACGGTGTGCCGTCCCCGGCTCAGCCGCGGCACGCTGACGGTGATCCGGCCGTCGGCCACCTCGGCGAGCGTGGCACCGGCCCGCCAGCGACCGTCCACCCGGACTCCGACCCGTCCGGTGCGGGGCACGTCGGAGTCCGCCACGGTGAGCATGACACGCGGCCGCACGCGCTGGCGGATCGTCGGATCCGCGAGGCGAGCGGTCGTGGCCGTCGCGAGCTTGGGCATCGCGATTCCGTTGGAGGTGGTGGTGCCGCTGCGGTAGCCGGGCAGGTTCGCGGTCACCTCGAGCGTCACGGCCTTGCCGGCGTCGGCGGGCCGGACGATGTACTTCGCCCGGTTGGCCAGGGGGATGTCGACCCCGTTGCGCAGCCACTGGTAGTCCAGGTCGGCGTCGGCCTTGTTCCAGGTGCTCGGCGTGGAGACCAGCTCGGAGCCCGTCGTGGTGACTGCGTCGCCCGCCCCCCTGGCGTTGTCCGCGGCGGCCGGCTTGATCACCGGCCTCACGGTCGCGGTCAGCTGCGGCAGCGGCGCGGGAGCACTCGGCAGCGAGCCGGGGAACTTCGAGGCGTCGACCTGCACGTCGCTGGTGATGACCGGGTGGTCGGTGGTCTTGTCGACCAGGTCACCGCGGTCCTCGTTGTAGTTGGAGAAGCTCACCGCCTCGGAGCCGAAGATCCAGTCCACCGCTCGAGGCCGGCGCGCGTCGCAGACGCCGTTGACGACGGAGCCTCCGCGGGCGGCCTTCAGGGAGGTCCCGCCGACCAGCTCGCAGAAGTAGATGTCGCGCTCGTTGAAGTCGCCGGTGAAGAACACCGGGATCCCGGTCAGCTCGAGCTTGTTGGCCAGGGCGATCTCGATGCGGGTCGCCTCGCGGCGGTAGGCGGTGGCGTCGCCGTACCTCTTGATCGAGGCCGGGTTGTGGAAGTTGGCGAAGTACGACAGCACGCCGGTCGACTTCTCGCGCAGCAGCACCACCGGCATCTTGCGCGGGCTGCCGTTGAAGTAGGGGATGTTGATCGTCTCGGCCTTGACCAGGCTGAAGGTGTCGGTGCGCCAGCCGATGGAGTTCTCGGAGTCCTTGCGGGCCAGCTGCAGGCCCGGGTACGCCGCCCAGGCGCCGGCGGTGATCTCCATGAACCGGTTGTACTGGTCGGCCTGCAGCTCCTGGAAGCCGGCGACCTCGACGTCGTGCTGGTCGAGCAGCTGGTTGACTCCCGTCATCCGGGCCACGCCCGAGGCGAACTTGCCCCCGGGCGGCGTGTGCGAGCCGCCGAGCACGTTGAAGGAGCTGACGGTGAACGACGAGGTGACCGGGGCCGGGGGGGTGCGCGGCGCCGAGGCGGCGGGCGAGGCGACGAACGCCACACTGGCCACTCCTGCCAGCAGCATCGCGACGGACGCGGCAGTCACAGAGGTAACTCGACTCAACTTCTCTCCCATGGGTGAGAAACATAGACGGAACGACGGCGTGTTGGGGCGGATTAGCGGCACAAATCTGATATCGGCAGCCGGAGGCCCTGACTTGACCCCTGTCCCGTACGTCCCAGATGCCCCTCAGCGCATGCGGACGGTGACCTGGTTGGAGCGCGCACCGACGTACCACAGGGTGTCGGCGCTGACCGCCCGGTAGACCCGGGAGCGGCGGGGGTTGATCGTCACCGACCACCAGCCGGTCGGAGCGAGGCTGGTCGTCGCCTTCACGCCGGACCCAGGACCCGCCGCGCAGCGGCTTCTTGTAGACGCGCACGGTCTGGCCGCCGACGCCACCCTGGGGCGACGTCAGGTGCCCGAACAGCTGGACCGCGGCTCCGCGACGGACCCGGGCACGACTGGCGCGCTGGTCGAGCTGTGCCACGACCCGGGCAGGCGTGCTCACCCGCACGGTCGTCGACGCGCCGGCGGCGTAGGCCGAGTCACCGGTCGAGCGCACGGCGTAGTCGCTGGAACGCGGCACCCGCGCCGTGAGCGCGTAGCGGCCGGACGGGTCCGTGCTGCCGGTTGCCACGCGGGTCCAGGTGGTGGCGCCCACGGAGCGCGACCACAGTCCGACGTCGCGGCCTCCGACGGGAAGCCGGTCCACGGTCCCCGTCACGTCGCCGGTGAAGGTCACGGGCTCGTTGATGGCCGCTGTCAGGGCGGTCGTGGTCACCGTGACGGCGGTGTCCGCCGCGGCCGGCAGCGTCGGGCCGGCGGGCACCGGGGCGCTGGTCCCCCCTGTGGTGCGGGCCAGGGCTGCGAGCTGGGCCGAGGTGCCGAAGAACCGGTTCTTGTCGACGTTGCCGGCGATGCCACTGACCCGACCGCTCGAGGTGTACTGCCAGAAGGTGTAGCCGTCCCACCCGCCCGGGATCCGCGGGGACCCGGTCGTGTAGTGCGCGATCCACAACGGGTAGCGCGAGAACCCCTGGTCGTTGCCGAGGTTGGTCTCCCAGAAGGAGGGCGAGAAGTAGAGGACCGGGACGCGACCCGTCAGGTCCTCGACCGTGCTCAGCCACGTGGCCACCCAGGTGCGCAGGGCCGACCGGCTCAGTCCGCCGGTGGCTTCGAGGTCGAGCACGGGAGGCAGGCTCCCGGCCTCGGTGAACGACGGCACCTTCGAGACGTAGAAGCGCGCCTGGGCGGCCGCCGACCCGGCGCTGGGCCGCGCGAAGTGGTAGGCGCCGCGGTAGATCCCGACTGCCTTGGCGCCGCTCCAGTTCCGGCCGAGCGTCGGATCGGTGTAGCTCGACCCCTCGGTCGCCTTCATGAACGCGAACTGGGTGCCGGCGGCGTCCACCTTGCTCCAGGCGACCGTGCCCTGCCAGTGCGAGATGTCGATGCCGTCCGCGGCCGCCAGCGTGGCGGCGGCCATCGAGGCGAGCGCCGTGACCAGGACGACGAGGGTTCTGCGGGCCGGGGCCAGGGGGGAGCTCACGGCTACGAAGGCTAGTCGCGAGATCGGACGTCCGGGGCAAAACGACCCAACCCGGGGATCAGGCTCGTGAGCCCAGGATCACGACGTCACCGTGGCCGCCGTACCCCATCGTGTCCTCGGCGAACTGCGTGCCGTCGAAGGAGATCATCAACCAGTCCCCCGGCCCCCGGCGCAGCAGCTGCGGGTGCGGGATGTTGGTCGGGTACGGCGCATCGAGTCGCCCCACGCGCACCATCTCGAGGTCGAACACCGGGTAGTGCCGCGCGTCGCCGTCGCTGGCGAGGAACCACCAGGTGCCGTCCACCTCGGCCAGCACCGGTCCCTCGCACTGGTCGAGGTCGTCGGCGGCCCCGACGCGACGCAGCCCGGTCCACGGGTCGTCGGCGTCGGTGCGCGTGAGCGCGGGGTGGAAGACGAAGGGGTCCTGCGAGGGGCTCTCCACGAAGCCGAGCCGCCAGGCGCCGTCGATGCGGGTGAAGCCGGGATCCCAGGAGCCCACGTCGGTCGGCAGGTCGGTGCGCTCGGTCTCGAGCAGGTGGACCCCGCTGAGCAGGTCGGCCGTGGTGCTCAGGTGGCGCACGTGCACGCCGCCTCCGGCACGGCCGGCCTCGAAGTCGCCCCACGAGGAGGTCGCCACCAGCCACCGGTCGCCGTCCCGGACGACCTGGCCCGCGTGGTCGCCGAGCAGCAGCCCGTCCCGCCGGCTGTAGAGCTGGGCCACCTGCTCCAACCGGGTCGGGTCGGCGAGGTCGAGGGTGAACACGCCCCAGTGCGCCTGCTGGAAGAAGCCGAGCCCGGCGCAGGTCCAGGTGAGGTAGGCCTTGCCGTCGCGGACGTACGGCGTCCCGTCGGCGTCCTGGACGACGTGCGGGTCGCGCAGCCCGGTCATCCCGAAGGGGCCCGCGCGCACGGCACCCAGGGTCGCCGTACCGGAGCGGACGCCCCAGGCGTAGACGTAGCGGCCCAGCACCGCCGGGTCGCGCAGGTCCACGACCGCCGAGACCTTCGTGCGCTCGGTGAGCAACGGGCGCCAGGTCCCGCCGACCCGGGCCAGGGCGGTCAGCTGGTTCTCGCAGATCGCGACCCCGAAGGTGAACGTCGAGGGCAGGTCCACCTTCGCGCGGCGCAGGACGCGGGTGCGCCCGCCGCTGCGCACCTCGAGGGTCACCGTGCGCGAGGACGGGCTGTAGGTCGCGACGACCCGGTCGTCCCCGGCGACGAGCCCGGCCACCACGACGCCGCCGAGCCGCTCGACCTCGACCTCCACGGCCGCGAAGGGCGCGGGCGGTGTGGTGTCGCTGAGGGTGATGGTGTCCACCTCGCCGCCCGGGCGCTCGTCCTGCACGAACCCGGGTGCCACGACGTGGAACAGCCGATAGCGGTGCTGCTCGGTGAGCGAGAGGTCGAAGATGGCGGCGTCCTTGCGAGATCGGGTGGGGTCGGGTCGTCCGGTCGTGGGGGTGCATGCGGCCAGGGCGCCCGCGGCGCCACCGAGCAGGAGCGTGCGACGCCTCACCCCTTCAGGCCGGAGCGCGAGACACCCTCGATGACGAACCGCTGCGCGAGCGAGTAGAGGATCAGCACCGGGACGCTGGCGATCACGGCGCCGGCCATCAGCAGGTCGTAGCGCACGGCGTTGGCCGACTGCAGCGTGGACAGACCCGCCTGCAGCGTCTGCTGGTCGGGGCTGAACAGCACGTAGACGGGCCACAGGAAGTCGTTCCAGTTGGTCAGGAACGCCAGCAGGGTCAGCGTCGCGAGCGCGGGCCGCGACAGCGGCACCACGATCTTGGTGAACACCTGCCAGGTGTTGGCGCCGTCGAGGAACGCCGACTCCTCGAGCTCGGCCGGGATCGAGATGAAGAACTGCCGCAGGAAGAACACGCCGAACGCGTTGGCGGCGGTCGGCACGATCACCGCGATCAGGGTGTCGAGCCAGAACAGCCGGCCGACGATCTCGTAGTTGGGGATGACCAGGATGACCGGCGGCACGAACAGCGTGGCGATGATCAGGCCCATCATGACCCCGCGGCCCCGGAAGTCCATCCGGGCCAGCGCGTAGGCCGCCAGGGAGGCGGTGACCACGACGATGAGCGCGTTGGTCGTCGCCGCCAGCATCGAGTTGGCGAACCACCGGAAGACCGGGGTGTCGGTCGCGGACAGGATCTGGCGGTAGGCGTCGAGCGTGGGCTCCTGGGGGAAGAGCGTCGGCGGTGTGCGCCCGGACTCCCGCCGGGTCTTGAACGAGGTCGAGACCATGAACAGCAACGGGCTCACGAACAGCAGCGTGAGCAGGCCGAGCAGCACGTAGCGCAGGGCTCTCGTCGGGGCCCTCATGCGCTCGACCTCACCTTCGCCGCCGTACGACCACGCGAGCCGTCGCGCTCCCGGGACACCAGGAAGACCACGACGGACAGCACCATCAGCGCCACCGTCAGCACCCACGACGCCGCGGCGGCCGACCCCATCTGGAAGTTCTGCAGGCCGGTCTCGGCGATGTAGTAGATCGAGGTCCGGGTCTCCTGGCCGGGCGCGCCCTTGGTCATGATGAACGACTGGCCGAACATGTTGGCCGAGGCGATGATCGTGATCATGGTGACGAAGGTCGTCACCGGACGCAGGCTCGGCAGCGTCACGTGCCGGAAGCGTGCCCAGACCCCGGCGCCGTCGACCTCCGCCGCTTCGTACAGCTCAGCAGGGACGTCCTGGAGGCCGGCGAGGAAGATCACCGCGTTGAACCCGAGCGTCCACCAGACCGTCACGAGCACGAGTGAGACCCAGGCCGCCGGCAGCGACGTGAGCCACGCGGTGCCGTCGGGCAGCCCGACCGCCCCGAGGGTGGCGTTGACCACCCCGATGTTGGCGTCCAGCAGGAACCGCCACAGCACCCCGACGACCGCGACGCCCAGGACGTAGGGCGCGAAGAAGATGCTGCGGAAGACGTTGCGTCCGCGGAAGCGCTGGTTCATGACCAGGGCCACGCCGAGCGGCACCACGAGCAGCAGCGGCACGCTGAACAGCGTGAAGATGCCGGTGGCCTGCAGCGAGCTCCAGAACGGCTTGAAGGCCAGGGAGTCGGGATCGAGCAGGGCGGTGTAGTTGTCCAGGCCGACGAACGGCTTGCCGGGCAGCGTGAAGTCCCAGTCGTGCAGGCTGATCCACAGCCCGAGCACGATCGGCAGCAGCACGAACGTGACGAAGAGCGCCAGGTAGGGCGCCAGGAAGACCCAGGGCGTCCAGGCCCGCCGGCTCGCGGAGACCGACACCGCTCAGGCCGATCCGAACTTGTCGAGGTTCTTCTCCATCAGCTTGCTGGCGTTGCCGGCCGACCTCGACAGCGCGGCCTCGGGGGCGGTCTTGCCGAGCACCGCCTCGTTGACGGCGACCTCGAGGGTCTGGGGCTGGACGTCGCCGAGCCCGGGGACCGGCGGCAGGAACCGCAGGTTCGGCAGGTAGTCGGCGAAGACGCTCTGCGGCGAGTCGGTGAACGCGGACTCCTCGCGCGCCGAGTTGCGGGCCGGGATCATGCCGGCCTCGGACCAGGCCGAGGACTGCTTGCTCATCCAGCCGATGAAGGTCTTCGAGGCGTTGGCGCGGTTCTTGTCCTCGGCGGCCTGCTCGGTCAGGAAGAAGTGGTGCGAGTTGGCCCAGACCGCCGGCTCCTTGCCCACCGCGGGCACCGGCGCGACACCGAAGGGCAGGCCGGAGGCGGCCAGGTCGTTGAGCTGCCAGATGCCGTCCCAGGTGATCGAGGTCTTGCCGTTCTTGAAGGCGGTGTACTGCGCGTCGATGTCGACGTTCGGCGGGCTGTAGCCCTTCTTGACCTGCTCGACCATCCAGCCCAGGGCATCGGTCCCGGCCTGGTCGGCGTAGGTCGCCGTCGAGCCGTCCTCGGCGTACGGCGCACCGCCGTTCTGCCACAGGATCGAGAGGAACATCAGGTGGCCCGGCCACTGGTTCGGCACCCAGAACGGAGTGTCGTAGCCGGCCTTCTGCAGCTTCTGGCAGGCCTCGTCGAAGCTGGCCGCGTCGGTCGGAGCCTCGGTGATGCCTGCCTTCTCGAAGTGGTCCTTGTTCCAGTACATCGCCAGGCAGTGCACGTCCAGCGGGATGCCGTAGCGCTTGCCCTGGTAGATGCCCGGCCCCCAGACCTCCTTGGTGAAGTCGGACTCGGAGAGCTCGAGGGAGGAGGCCAGGTCGTCGAGCGGCACGATCACCTTGCGGGCCGCGTTGGTGGCGAGCTGGTCCAGGTGCATGGCCCCCACGTCGGGGCCCTTGCCGGCCTGCGCGGCAGCGGGGAGCCGCTGGTAGAAGTCGGCCCACTGCACGGTGTTCGGCTTCACGGTGATCTTGGGGTTGTCACCGTTGAACTGGTCGACGAGCGCCTTCATCGCCGGGCCGTCGCCCCCGGTGAAGCCGTTCCAGTAGGCCAGGTCGAGCTTCGGCCCGTCGTAGGAGCCGGTGAACCCGCCGACGCCCTGGGCGCCGGTGTCACCGACGCCCTTGCCGCCTCCGCAGCCCGCGAGCAGGCCGAGCGACCCGGCGGCCGAGAGGGTCAGGAAGCCGCGTCGGCTCATCGGCGTCGGCAGGGTCAGCGGCGAGGCGGTGCGGCGGGTGGTGGGGAACATCGTGGGGGTCTCCCTGTCGTGGGTGTTCGCTGGGCTTCGGGCTCGGGCTGGCTTCGGGCTGGGCTTCGGGTGACTCAGGTGCGGGTGGTGGACAGGCGCAGCACGGACCACGACACCGGCGGCAGCACCGCCGAGACCTGGCCGTCGCGGACCTCGACGTCGCGCAGCGGACGGGGTCGCACGGCGTCCGGCTGGTCCTCGGTGTTGGTGGTGGTCGGGTCCTCGTGCGCCAGCACGGTGGCCTCCACCAGCGCGAGGCCGGCGAACGCCCGGGCCGTGACCTCCAGCCGGGCGTCCTCGTGCCCGGACCGGTTCACGCACAGCAGCGTGAGCGCCCCGGTCTCCTCGTCGTAGGTCGCCACGCTGTCGACGAGCGGCACGTCGTCGTGGTCGGCGGTGGAGTGGTGCTCGGTGCGGGTCTCGACGCGTAGCACCTCCCCCCGGGCGTACCGGCTGGCCTGCGCGAACGGGTGGAAGATGCTCTGCCGCCAGGCGGGTCCGCCGGCGCGCGTCATGATCGGTGCGATCACGTTGACCAGCTGGGCCTGGCAGGCGATGCCGATCCGGTCGGCGTGCCGCAGCAAGGTGATCAGCAGCGACCCCACGACCACGGCGTCGGCGACGTCGTAGACGTCCTCGATCAGCGCCGGGTCCTCGCCGTCGTAGCCCAGCTGGTCCTGGCCGGCGAACCGGGACTGGTGCCAGACGTTCCACTCGTCGACCGAGAGGCGCAGCCGCTTGCGCGACCCCAGCCGGGCGCCGACGTGGTCGGCGGTGGCGACGATCGTCTCGATCATCCACTCCAGGTCCAGGGCGCTCGCCAGGAAGCTGTCCCGGTCGGTGGCCCGCGGGTCGTAGTAGGTGTGCAGCGAGACGTAGTCGACCAGGTCGTAGCACTGCTCGAGGGTGGTGGCCTCCCAGGAGGCGAACGTCGGCATCGAGCTGTTCGAGCTGCCGCAGGCGACCAGCTCGATGCGGGGGTCGACCATCCGCATCGCGCGCGCCGTCTCGGCGGCCAGCCGGCCGTACTCGTAGGCGGTCTTGTGCCCGACCTGCCAGGGTCCGTCGAGCTCGTTGCCCAGGCACCAGACCGCGATGTCGTGCGGCTCCTTGGCCCCGTGCGAGCGGCGCAGGTCCGACAGCGCGGTGCCGCCGGGGTGGTTGCAGTACTCCAGCAGGTCGGCGGCCTCCTGGACGCCGCGGGTGCCGAGGTTGACCGCCATCACCGGGTCGAGGTCGGCGCGCTTGCACCAGGCGGCGAACTCGTCGACGCCGACGGCGTTGGTCTCGACGGTGCGCCAGGCCAGGTCGAGCCGGCGGGGGCGCTCCTCGACGGGCCCGATGCCGTCCTCCCAGCGGTAGCCGGAGACGAAGTTGCCCCCCGGGTAGCGCACCACGGTGGGTCCGAGCTCGCGGACCAGCTCCAGCACGTCCTCGCGGAAGCCGTCCGGGTCGGCACGCGGATGGCCGCTCTCGTGGATCCCGGTGTAGACGCTGCGTCCCATGTGCTCGACGAAGGTGCCGAACAGGCGGGGATCGACGGCGCCGACCCGGAAGGCCGGGTCCAAGGTGAGGTGGGCCACAGGCATGCGTCCTTGTCTACCGGTCTTTTACATCGTTGTAAACCTTCGCCGCGCCGTACCCTGACCACGATGCAGACACCTGGACCACCCAGGGCCCATCAGCAGGGGCAACCAGCAGGGGCAACCAGCAGGGGCAACCAGCAGGGAGGTCGGATGCGCGTCCGGCTGCGCGACGTCGCGGACCACGCCGGCGTCTCGGTGAAGACCGTCAGCAACGTGGTCAACGGCTACGTGCACGTCTCGCCGGGGATGCGGGAGCGGGTGCAGTCCTCGATCGAGGAGCTCGGCTACCGCGCGAACCTCTCGGCCCGGTCGCTGCGTCGCGGACGCTCCGGGGTGATCGCGCTGGCCGTGCCCGCGCTGGACATGCCCTACTTCGCCGAGCTGACCCGCTGCGTGGTCCAGGAGGCCGAGCAGCTCGGCTACACCGTGCTGGTCGACCAGACCGACGGGCTGCGGGTCCGTGAGGAGATCGTCGCCACCGGGGTGCGCAGCCACCTGATCGACGGGCTGATCCTCTCCCCCGTCGCGATGGGGTACGCCGAGCTCAGCGAGGTCGGCAGCGAGACACCGATCGTGCTGCTGGGCGAGAAGATCGGGGGCGCCGACATCGACCACGTGGCGTTCGACAACGTCGCGGCCGCCCGGGCAGCCACCGAGCACCTGCTCGCCCAGGGCCGCAGCCGGGTCGCCGCGATCGGCTACCAGGCCGGCGGGGAGGCCCGCTCCGGCGTGGCCGCCGTGCGCCGGGCCGGCTACGAGCAGGCGCTCGCCGCCGCCGGGCTGACCCTCGATCCCGGCCTGACCCGGGCCGTGCCGGCCTACGAGCGGGCGGCCGGGGCCGACGCGATGGCCTCCCTGCTCGACGACGGGCAGGGTCGCCCGCCGGACGCGGTCCTCTGCTTCAACGACCAGCTCGCGCTCGGGGCGCTGCGCACGCTGGCGATCCGCGGTCTCCGGGTGCCCGACGACGTCGCGGTGGCGGGCATCGACGACATCGAGGACGGTCGCTTCTGCACGCCGACCCTGAGCACCATCGCGCCGGACAAGGCGGCCATCGCCCGCGAGGCGGTGCGGCTGCTGACGGACCGGATCGCCCGTCCCACGGCCCCCACCCGCGAGGTCAGCGTCGGGTTCGCGCTGGTGCCCCGGGAGTCGACGCTCGGCTCCACCGGGACAGGGCGCGCGCGGGCCTGAGCCACGCTCAGTCCTCGAAGAGCGCCCGCACGTCGTCGGCGCCCAGGGGGGTGCTCATCAGCGCGTCGCCGTCGACCACCTGGGCGAACAGCGCCGCCTTGCGGGCCTTGAGCGCCATCACCTTCTCCTCGATCGTGTCGGCGGCGACGAGGCGGTAGATGTTGACCGGCCGCTGCTGGCCGATGCGGTGCGTCCGGTCCACGGCCTGCGCCTCGACGGCGGGGTTCCACCACGGGTCGAGCACGAACACGTAGTCGGCCTCGGTCAGCGTGAGCCCCACGCCGCCGGCTTTGAGGCTGATCAGGAAGACCGGGTCGTCGCCCTCGCGGAAGCCGCGCACCACCTCGCCGCGGTGCCGGGTGGAGCCGTCGAGGTAGGAGGCGGCGATGCCCTCCCGCTCGAGCCGGGCCCGCACCCGGCCCAGGAACGACGTGAACGAGCTGAACACCAGCGCCCGGTGCCCCTCGGCCGTGATCTCGAGCAGGTGGTCCACCAGCACGTCGACCTTGGCCGAGCCGATGCCGTCGTAGGCCGGGTCGACGAGCGCCGCGTCGAGGCTGAGCTGACGCAGCCGGGTCAGGGACCGGAAGATCGCGATCCGGTGCTTGGCGAAGTCCTCCTCGACCAGGCCCAGGACGGTCTGCCGCTCGCGTTGCAGGTGCGTCTCGTAGACCGTGCGGTGCCGCGGGGTCAGCGACACCTCGAGCACCTGCTCCTGCTTCGGCGGCAGGTCCGCGGCGACCACCTCCTTGGTGCGCCGCAGCAGGAACGGGCGGATCCGGCGGCGGAAGCCGGCCAGCACCTCCGCGTCGCCGAGCCGCTCCACCGGCACCGCCACCCGCTCGGAGAACCGCTGCGGCCAGGGGTAGAGGCCGGGAGCCACGATGGAGAGCAGCGACCACAGCTCCATCAGCCGGTTCTCCATCGGGGTCCCGGTCAGCGCCAGCCGGAACGGCACGTCGAGCCGGCGCACCGCCTGGTAGGTCTTGCCGTGGTGGTTCTTGACCGTCTGCGCCTCGTCGAGGACGAGCCCGCCCCACTCCTGCTCGACGTAGTCGGCGGCCTCGAGCCGGAACAGGGTGTACGACGTCACCACGACGTCCGCGCCCGCGCACAGCGACGCGATCGACTCCCCGCGCCGCCCCGATGACTCCGAGACCACCCGGACGTCGAGCCCCGGGGTGAAGTGCGCCGCCTCGCTGAGCCCACGTGGACACCACGCTCGTCGGCGCGACCACCAGGAACGGCCGGGCCCCCTGGTCGCGGGCGTGCGCCACCAGGGCCAGGGTCTGCATCGTCTTGCCCAGGCCCATGTCGTCGGCCAGGATCCCCCCGAGCCCGGCCGACCAGAGGTAGGCCAGCCAGCGGAAGCCGTCGAGCTGGTAGGAGCGCAGGTCGGCCTCCAGACCGACGGGCTTCACCTCGGGCAGGGTCTCCAGGGAGCGCAGCGCCTGCGCCGACCGCACCCACCGGGCCGCCTGCTCGTCGACGATGCCGACCTCGGCCAGCTCGTCCCACAGCCCGAGGTCGTGGTGCCCGACCCGCACTGCCCCCTCCGGCTGCTCCCGGAGCTCGGCGGCCGCCTCGACGAGCCGCGCCAGGTGGGCGAACTCCGGGCGGTCGATGCGCACGTGCCGGCCCTTGCGCAAGATCACCCGGTCGCGGCCCTGGGTCAGCGCCTCGAGCACCTGGGCCAGGGCGACCGGCACGCCGTCGACGGTCACCACGATCTCCAGGTCGAGCCAGTCGGTGCGGTCCTCGACGCCTGCGGAGGATGCGGTCGCCTCGTCGGTGCGGGCGGCGAAGTGGATCACCGGCGCCCCGTGCAGCTCCTGGTAGACCGGCTGCTGTCCCGTCTCGTCGACCTCGACCTGCTCGCGCAGCCCCGGCAGCAGCTGCTCGGCGAACAGGATGGCGTCGGCGTCGCGGAACACGACGCGGTCCTCCAGACCGGTGTCCCGGCGATGGGCGCGGCAGAGGTGGTAGGCCTGCTCGTCGTCGAGCACGAGGGCGTCCAGCAGAGCCCGCTCGGCGTCCGGCGATCGCAGGCCGCGCAGCCCGCGGACCTCGCCGAGGTCGTAGACCCGGTCGTCCGGACCGACCCGGTAGCGCCAGGTCCAGCCGATCCGCACCTCGTCGACGGCGACCCAGGCCACGGCCAGCACCAGCCGTGGGGTGGGGGTCTGCGGGGGCTCGACGGACCCGTCGGAGGACAGGACCGGGACGTGGCGGTGCAGACGGGGGAGGTACTCCGCGACCAGGTCGTCGCGATCGGCGGCGGGCACCACCACCGAGTCGCCCTGCCGCAGCAGGCGACGCACCTCGGGGCCCGCGGGCAGCGTCAGCCCCGCCAGGGTGACCGCCCAGGCATCGCCCTCCGCCGTCCACAGCGCGACGGCGTGGCCGCCGTCGCCGAGCACGTCGAGGTCGCCGGCGGAGAACCACTCCGGACCGAGCCGCACGCCGAGCCGGAGCCGGGCGTCCTCCCCGGCCGGGGCGTTCACGTCGAGCCGCAGCGTGACCGGGTCGGCCAGGTCGACGGCCGCCAGGCCCGGCCCGGGCACCAGCGGCATCCCGCTCTCGACGGCCTGCCGGAGCAGGGCGACCTCCCCCGGCCCGAACCCGCCGAGCGAGATGTGCGCGTCGGCGCCGAAGTAGAGCTGGCGGCTCGCGGTGCGGTGCGCCGCCAGCAGGTCGTTGAGCGCTGCGACCTGCGGACCGGGGTGGCCCCGGCGGTCGAGCTGGGGCACGTCGGTCCACGCGATGCCGGTGCGCACCCAGTTGTCCCGCGCACCGCGCTGCAGCGGTCGCAGCCGCAGCACCCCGCGCGCGGCCGGTGCCGTGGACCAGCCCCGGAACGTCCCGGCCCGCTGCGGCGGCCTGAGGTCGACCTGCAGGGCCAGCGGCTTGCCCGGCAGGGCGCTCCGCTCGGCGCGGACGTCGAGCTCGTCGAGCAGGCCGGACAGCTGCCGCTCCCAGCGACGCCGGGCGTCGGGCGAGTCCTGGCCCTGCTCGTCGCGGACGGTGATCAGCAGGGCCAGCACGTGCTTGCAGCCCTCGTGCACCGGGCAGCTGCACCGGCCGAAGACCCAGACGCCCCGCTCGTCGAGCCCGACGCTGATCGTCACGACGTACGGCACACCGGTCGAACCGCTCACGGTGCCCCGGATGTCGAGGTCCCCGTCCCCGTCGAGCTCGTGGGTGCAGCTGAGCACCTTGCCGCGGCGGACGTAGTCCCAGGCGCGGTCCAGCGTCGGAGTGCCGTAGCGCAGGCGCAGGTCCTCGTCCGGGAGCGACGAGGAGAGGTCCACCATGTCCTCGACCCTACGGTTGGCCACCGACAGTCGACCCGGCAGCAGGAACAGTTGCGCTTGACGGGGCCGAGATGGGGGAACGGTCACTCGGACACCACTGCAGAGAGGGAGGTCGATGGTCACTCCCATGGATCCCACGTCGTCGGCGTTCATGCTGGCCGAGAACCGCGCGCAGCCGATGCACGTCGGCGGGCTGCAGCTGTTCCGCAAGCCGGAGGGCGCCGGACGCAACTTCACCAAGCAGCTGTTCGAGCAGATGAGCGATGTCGACGAGATCGCCCCGCTGTTCCTCAAGCGCCCGCACCGCTCGGTCGCGACCGGCGGTCAGTGGGTCTGGCAGGAGGACGACGAGTTCGACCTCGAGTACCACGTCCGGCACAGCGCGCTGCCCAAGCCGGGACGGGTGCGCGAGCTGCTGGAGCTGGGGTCGCGGCTGCACAGCACACGGCTGGCCCGTGAGCGTCCGCTGTGGGAGGCGCACGTCATCGAGGGGATGCGCGACGGCCGGGTCGCGATGTACACCAAGATGCACCACGGACTCGTGGACGGCGTCTCCTCGATGCGGTTGCTGCAGGCGGTGCTGTCCACCGACCCGAACCGCACCGGCATGGCGCCGATGTGGGCCAAGGGGGCGGCGGCCTCACGCGCCGAGGCGTCGCGCCAGGAGTCCGACGCCGGCATCCTGGACCTGCCGATGAGCGCCTTCCGCACCGCCCTGGGCGTCAGCGCCGAAGCGGCCGGCCTGCCCGGCGCGCTGGTGCGCACCCTGACGCGCGGGGTCCGCAACGAGACCTCCGCGGTGTCCCTCTACGCCCCCCGCACCATCTTCAACACCCGGATCACGGGATCGCGCCGGTTCGCGGCCCAGGACTGGCCGCTGGAGCGGATCAAGGCGATCGGCCGGGCGAGCGGGACGACGGTCAACGACGTGGTGCTCGCGATGACCAGCGGCGCGATCCGGCGCTACCTGATCGACCTGGACGCACTCCCGGACGCGTCGCTGGTCGCGATGGTCCCGGTCGGCCTCAAGGCCAAGGACTCGCAGAGCGCGTCGGCCACCGGCGGCAACGCCGTCGGCAGCGTGATGGTCCGGCTGGGCACCCAGCTGACCGACCCCGCGGACCGGCTGCGGAGCATCCACCACTCGATGCAGAGCGGGAAGCAGGCGCTCGGCTCGATGACGCCGTCGCAGATCCTGGCCATGAGCGCCCTCGGGATGGCGCCCGCCGTCCTCGCGCCCATGCTCCGGCTGCAGGGCATCACCCGGCCGCCGTTCAACCTGATCATCAGCAACGTCCCCGGGCCGAAGGAGCCGCACTACTACAACGGCGCACGGCTCGAGGGCATGTATCCCCTCTCGATCCCGATCCACGGCATGGCCCTCAACATCACCTGCACGTCGTACGCCGACGTGATGGGCTTCGGGCTCACCGGCTGCCGCCGTACGGTCCCGCGCCTGCAGCGTCTGCTCACCCACCTGGACCACGAGCTCGACGCGCTGGAGGAGGCGGCCGGGGTCTGACCGGAACCGGTACCGCCGGTTAAATCGTGGCGACGGCTCGTCGCTCGCGGTTCGCGCTGACACACTGCCCTCATGCCGCCCGAAGCCCTGCGCCTGCTGCTCTCCCAGGCGGAGCTGGAGCGACTCGCCGCACTGCACGGGCTCTCGATCCTGGACCAGCCGCGCAACCTCGACCTGGACGGCATGGCTCGGCTCACGTCGTACGTCTGCGGCACCCCGGTCGCGGTGATCAACCTGATCGACGCCGACCGTCAGTGGCAGGCGGCGGCCTACGGCACCGAGCCGTCGCAGGTCGCGCGCTCGCAGTCGATGTGCGACCGCAGCATCGAGTCGGACGACGTCACCTACGTCCCCGACGCCACCCTCGACGAGCGGTTCGCCGACAACCCGCACGTCACCGGCGAGCTGGAGCACATCCGGCTGTACGTCGCGGCGCCGCTCGTGCTCGCCAGCGGCCACACGGTCGGAACCCTGTGCGCCTACGGTCCGGAGCCGGCCGAGCTCACCGGTCTGCAGGTCGACCGGCTGCGGGACCTCGCAGCCCTCACGGTGCGGATGCTGGAGCTGCGCAAGGCAGCCGGTGCGCTCGCGCTGGCCGCGGCCCGGGACCCGCTGACCGGGCTGCCCAACCGCACGATGTTCGAGGACGCGCTGCACCGGGCGTTCGCGCGTCGACGGCGCGGCGGCACGGCGCCGGGGGTGCTGTTCCTGGACCTCAACGGCTTCAAGGCCGTGAACGACCGCTTCGGCCACGCGGCCGGTGACGCGGTGCTGCGGATCGTGACCGAGCGGCTGCTCGACTCGGTGCGCGACTCTGACGTGCTCTCGCGCTACGGCGGCGACGAGTTCGTGGTGCTGGTCGAGGACGCCACCCCGGAGGCGCTCGACCTGCTCGCGCACCGGCTGCACCAGGCCCTCAGCGGACCGATCGAGGTCGAGGGTGAGCAGATGGGCGTGGTCGGCGCGTCGATCGGGGTCGCGATGCCGGAGGGCTCGCAGGACACGGCGGTCGCGCTGCTCGCCCGCGCGGACGCGGCGATGTACCAGCGGAAGCCGGCGGCGGAGCCCAGCGCCTGAGCGGCTCCGTCAGCCGACCGCGGCGTGCTCGCTGCGCTCGACCTCGGCGTTCCACTGCCGCTTGCCGGCCCGCCACCGCTCGTCGTCGTCGCCCCGGCGCCAGTACCCGGAGATCGACAGCGCGGCGAGGTCCAGCCCGAGCTCGAGGCGCAGGTAGCGCCGCAGCTCTCTGACCGCGCCGGCCTCCCCGTGCACGAAGGCGTGCACGACGCCCGCCGGCCACGGCAGGGCGCGGACGGCCTCCACGAGTCCCCCCTCGTCGACCCAGGTCGTCCGCACCCCGGCCGGCGCCTCGAGGTCGAGCCGGTCACGCGGGTGCGCCTCGACGAGGACGGCACCCTGCGCGTCCGCGGGCAGCCGCTCCAGCGCGACCGCGATGGCCGGTAGCGCGCTGAGGTCGCCGGCGAACAGGTGGAAGTCGGCCGTGGGATCCGGTGCGTAGCCACCCCCCGGTCCGAGCAGCAGCACCTCGTCGCCCGCGGCCGCGCGGGCCGCCCAGGGTCCGGCCAGGCCCGCGTCGCCGTGCACCACGAAGTCCAGGACCAGCTCCCCGTCCACGAAGGAGCGCACCGTGTAGCTGCGCATCCGAGGAGCCTTCTGCGGGTCGTCGGTTAGGTCGTCGATCGCGACCCGGCCGTCCTCCGTGCGACCGAACGGCCGCGGCACGTCGGGGTGGACGAAGACCACCTTGACGTAGGAGTCCGAGCACGCGGACGGCTCGAACGCCGCGAGGCCGTCCCCGCCGAGCACGACCCGCACCATCGACGGCGACAGGCGCTCGGTGCGTACGACGGTGGCGACGCGGGCGGTACGTCGGCGGCGGGGCTCGGGCATGCTCGCAGCCTAGGGACCCGCTCCACGGCTTGACGTGGATCCCTCCGTTCCGAGACGGTCCGGCTATGGCCCTCGACCGCACCCGCCTGACGTCCCTGCTCGACGCCGAGCGGGCGACGTACGCATCCTCGCACCCGCGCTCCCGGCAGCTGTACGACGGCGCGGGCCACCTGTTCGGCCGGGTGCCGATGACCTGGATGAACATGTGGTCCGGTGGCTTCCCGCTCTACCTCGACCGCGCGTGGGGCAACCGGGTCGTGGACGTGGACGGCCACGAGTACGTCGACTTCGCGATGGGCGACACGGGCGCCATGGCGGGCCACAGCCCGGCGGCCACCGTCGAGGCGGTGACTAGACGGCTCTCCGAGCAGGGCGGGATCACCACCATGCTGCCGACCGAGGACGCCGAGTGGGTCGGCGCCGAGCTGTCGAACCGGTTCGGGCTGCCGCTGTGGTCGTTCACGCTGACGGCGACCGACGCGAACCGCTGGGCGATCCGGATCGCCCGGCTGGTCACCGGCAAGCCCAAGATCCTGACCTTCGCCTACTGCTACCACGGCTCGGTCGACGAGGCGTTCGCCGTGCCCGGTCCCGACGGCGACGCCGTGGCGCGACCCGGTCTCGTCGGTCCGCCGGTCGCCCTCTCGGAGACCACCCGGGTCTGCGAGTTCAACGACCTCGCCGCGGTCGAGGAGCAGCTCGCGCACGGCGACGTCGCGGCGATCCTCACCGAGCCGGCGCTGACCAACATCGGGATCGTGCTTCCCTCGGACGGGTTCCTGACCGGCCTGCGCGAGTTGGCCACGCAGTACGGCGCCCTGCTGATGATCGACGAGACGCACACCTTCTCGGCCGGACCGGGCGGTGCCACCGCGCTGTGGGACCTGTCCCCCGACATCCTGGTGATCGGCAAGAGCATCGGGGGCGGGATCCCCAGCGGGGCCTACGGCATCACCGCCGAGGTCGCCGCGGCGGCCTCGTCCGACCCGTCGGCGGACCTGGTGGACGTCGGCGGCGTCGGAGGCACCCTGGCCGGCAACGCACTGTCGGTGGCGGCGATGCGCGCGACGCTGTCCTCGGTGCTGACTCCCCCGGCGTTCACCCGCATGGTCTCGTTGTGCGACTCGTTCACGGCCGGCGTCCAGGCCACCCTCGACCGCACCGGTGTGCCGTGGTCGGTGAGCCAGCTCGGCGCCCGTGCGGAGTACCGCTTCGCCTCCCCCGCGCCCACCTCCGGCTCCGCCTCCGCTGCCTCCGCCGACGACGAGCTCGACGAGTATCTCCACCTGTTCATGGCCAACCGCGGGGTGCTCATCACGCCGTTCCACAACATGGCGCTGATGTGCCCCGACACCACCCAGCCCGACGTCGACCTCCACACCCGGCTCTTCGCCGACGCCGTCGACGCCCTCCTCCCCCTGGCCGCTGAGCGGCGCTCACCCCGTCCGTCGTCGAGTGGTCACTTGTGCCCCGTCGAGTGGTCACTTGTGCGCCCCGGGGTGTTGTTGAGTGGTCAGTCGTGTCCCGTCGAGTGGTCACTTGCGCGCCCCGGGGTGTTGTTGAGTGGTCACTCGTGTCCCGTCGAGTGGTCACTTGCGCCCGGGTGTTGTGAGTGGTCACTCGTGTCCCGTCGAGTGGTCACTTGTGCCCCTGGTACGTCGTTCGTCCGGCTCGCCAACCGGAACCGAGACGAGGCCGGGTTCGCGCGGAAACTTCTCAAGATTTCCTTTGTGGGTAACGCGATTCCGGGTCGTTCTCGACCCGAAACTGTCGGTGCTCGATCGTAGGCTTCGAGCATGCTCGACACGACCACCCCGCACCCGCAGCCCAGCCACCCTGCTGCTGTCAGCGACGTGCGGGGCGTCGATGTGCGGGCGCTGGATGACCACTCGGTGTTGACGTTCGTGGTGGCGCAGCGACGCAATGCGGACCAGGCCGAGGCCGACCTGCTCGCCGGGGTGGTGCACTGGGCCGACCTGCACCCCGTCACCGACCCGCACGCGGGTGCCGCTGGTGCTGCGTCGTGGCCGATCGACCGCCCGCTGGGTGGGATCCTGCCCCCTGACCCGGATGACCAGGGATGTCGCCTGGCGGGTGTCGGTGCACCCGAGGTCACCGAAGCTGCCGTGGTCGACCTCGCCGCCGCTTTGGGTGTCTCCTACCGGGCTGGGCTGCAGCTGGTCGCCGACACCCTCGAGCTGCACTACCGCCTCCCGAGACTGTGGGCGCTCGTGCAAGCCGGCACCCTGGCCGCGTGGAAAGCTTGCCAGGTCGCCGCCCAGACCACCCACCTGTCCCAGCCGGCCGCGTTGTTCGTGGACCGGCACCTGTCCGTCCTCGCCCGGCGTGGTGACCTACCCCCTGGGAAGGTCCGTCCCCTGATCCACGAAGCCCTCCTCCACCACGACCCCGAGGTCGCCGCCGGTGTCGAGGAAGCGGCGTTGCACAAGCGCGGCGTGTGGTTCGACCACCGTCAGTCCACCGCCACCACCACCCTGACCGGCATCCTGGACACCCTGGACGCGATCGACCTCGACCAGGCCCTGAGTGACATCGCCACCCAGCTCAAGCACCTCGGCGACACCGACCACCTCGACACCCGCCGCGCCCACGCCCTCGGCCTGCTCGCCGACCCGCAGCGCGCCTTGGACTTCTTCACCCGTTCCACTGCTGATACCGACGCCAGCACACGCGCCGACTCGACCAACAACACCGCCAGCACACGCGCCGACTCGACCAACAACACCGCCAGCACACGCGCCGACTCGACCAACAACGCCGCCAACGTCGAGGGCGGCGGCCCGTTCCGGCGCACCGGCACGACGGTCTACCTGCACATCACCCTCGCCGACCTCGCCACCAACCCCACCGCAGGAAGCGGGGAAGCCGGTGGCGGTGGGGGCTGGGTGGAGAAGCTCGGCCCCGCGAGCCTGCAGGTCCTCCAAGACTGGCTGACGCGCATCGGGTTGCACGGCGCCGGCGTCACGATCCGTCCCGTCGTGGACATGAACCGCACCGACGCGGTGGACCGGCACGACCCACCCGAGTGGATGCGCGAGCTCGTCATTTTGCGCGACAAGCACTGCGTGTTTCCCGGCTGCGGTATCGACGCCAGATCCTGCGACCTCGACCACATCGAGCCCTACCTCGATCCCGACGCCGGGGGTCCGCCCGGCCAAACCCATCCAGGCAATCTCGCGGCCCTGTGCCGCAGGCACCACCGCGCCAAGACCCACCGCGCCTGGAGCTACCGACGACGACCACCCGACGACCCCGACCGCTCCGCCCGCGACATCGGTCCCGGCTACACCTGGACCAGCCCGCTCGGCTGGACCCTCACCACCCACCCCCTCTGACCGCCTGACACGTGACCGTGCCGGAAGGCCCCGACCACCGGCCGACCGGCCAGAGACCCGGCAGCGCCCTTTCCCAGCAGGTACCTCGACCAGGTACGCCCTGGCCGAGGTACCTGCACGTGCGTCCGGCGCACCGGCAGACGCTGACCCGCGCGCGGGGCACGAAGATCACCGGCTCGCGCGCGCCGCGGCGGTGGCTGAGAACACCCGATGTGCTCCATGGCTCACTCGCTTTGTGGCCGAGGAACAGGGCTACCAGTGCAGGGAAACCATCCCCGGACGCCTGGAACAGCCTGTCGCTCGGCGCCAGACCGGACCTGTGGACAACGGCCGACGCGCGGCGGGCAATCGGCGCAGGCTAGTGCCATGGACGAACGACACGAACTCCCGACCGTGACCTCACAGGCGGACCTGCACGCGCTGTGGACCCTGCTGATGCAGCCGCTGGGCACGGTGCGCCCCCGGCTCTACCTCCTCTTCGTGGCCGATGACGGCACGGTGATGCCGCACATCAGCGACTTCGTCGAGCTCCCGAGCCGACCGTCGCAGCGCAGCGTCGACGAGCTGCTCGCGACCTGTCGACAATTGATCGATATGGAGTTCCCGGAGGACTCCCGAGCAGCGTTCCTCTACATGCGGCCCGGCGACGCGGCGCTGCGTGAGGAGGACGTGGTCTGGACGCGAGCGTTGTACGACGCCGGCCAGCGGCACACGGTGCCGATGTGGCCCACGCACGTCGCCGGCGACGACACCATCCGGGTCGTGGCCGCCGACGACCTCGCGGCGTGACGGCGTCCTCACACCCGTGAGGGCGAGAACGGCTCGGCGCCGGCGAAGACCACGCGGACCCTCCATCCGGGCAGCTGCACGTGATAGCTGGTCCGGCCCACCTTCACCACCGTCCCGGTGCGGCCGTGGAAGTCGCCGCGCACGGTGATGCGGACCCGGTCCCCCACCCGGGCCATGCGCAGCCGTCCGCCGTTGCGCATCCTGTCCAGCTCGGCGACGTAGTTGGGGTGCAGCGCCGCAGGGCCACCGCGGAAGGTCCACTCGAGGACGTGCTCGATGCTGAACGTCGGCGAGCACCTCACGCACGACACCACCCGCTCGGGTCGTCGGTGCCGCGAGCTCCGGTGTCCGGCCGGGCACACCCCCACCCACGGCGCGGGCACCGCGGGGGCATCGGGGGGTAGGCAGCGCCGGGCGTCGCCTCCGATGGCGCGGGCCTGGGCCTGCCACACGGCGTCGTGGCCGTGCTCGGGACCGACGAGTGCGTGCGCGATCTCGTGCAGCACCGTCTGCCGCACCTCCTCGGGCGTGTGCAGGCGCGTGAGCGGCCCACTCAGGCCGATGACACGCGGCCCGAAGCGGCACACTCCCGCCCGCTTCTTGGCCGAGTCGAACATGATCGTCCAGTGCTCGAGGCCGTGCTCCTCGAGCAGCTCCGTGGCCAACGTCGCGGCATCCGTGAGTTCCATGGCGACGGACGATAGGACGCCGCGCCGACAGAATCACCGAGCCCGCTCACCAGTCGCAGCGCTCGACCGGACCGTCGACGATGCGCGCGAGGTCGAACCGCGCCAGCATGGGGACCAGCGGCCGACCATCACGCTGGTAGTTGCGGGCCCCTGACTCGAGCACCACCCAGACGTTGCCCCGCCCGTCGAGCTCGACGTCCTCGGCGCCCGGGCCGAAAGCCACCCGGTCGCCGTCCGGTGTGACGAGCATCCCGCAGGTCGACACCGATGACGTCTGCCACATCTCGTCGTCGTCCGCGAAGGCGCCCTGCACCCGCCGTACGACGGACCCGGACCGCACCGGCACGACGGTCGTCGCGGAGCCGCGCGTGCCGATCGTGTCCACGTCGGGAGCGAGCAGCCGGCGGTAGGAGTACCACCGGAGCGCACCGGGACCGACGTCCTCGAAGGCCCCCAGCCCGAACTCGCCCCCTCGGCTCACCATGACCGACCCCTTCACCGGGTCCTGCACCCGCCACACCCGCCGCACCTGGTCGGCGCGCCCGACGCGCTCCGGATCGAGCAGCCAGAGCCGGTCGGTCTCGGAGACCCACAGCCCGTGGCGGTCGAGCGACAGCGCGCCGCCGTGCCGGCAGAACGTCGAGGAGCGTCCGCCGACCGAGCCGCTGATGCGGTCACTGGACCCGAGCAGCTTTCCGGTGCGCAGCGACACGTGCAGCAGCCGGCACGGTCGGTTGCCGTAGCCGGGGCGCCACCGGTAGCCACTGACCCACGCAGTCCGGCCGTCCAGCGCGAGGCCCTGTGGCACGAACCATGCCTCCGCCCCGGGCAGCCACAGGCCCTGGCACATCGCGTCCGAGCCGGGGAAGTCGGCCAGCTCCCCCTGCACGTACGACGGCCGCGGTCCGCGCACGTCGTCGAGGTGCACGTCCGTTGCACGCACGGTAGGTCTCGTCCTTGGCTGGACCGGAGGCCGACGTGCAGGCCATGAGGAACGCGAGCAGGGCGAGCAGCAGCCACGCCCTCACGTGTCGTCGGCCTCGGGTGGGGCGCTCCTCGAACGACACCCGCACCTTCTCGAAGCCCTTGTGCCGCTGGGCCTTCGCGTAGGCGGCATAGGCACGCTTGTCCGCCTCGGTCAGGTCGACGTCGTCGGTGAACGGGGTCAGCAGCGCACGCGGGTAGAGGTTCTTGCGCAGCACCACGTTGACCTCGAGCCCGAGCACCGCCGACAGCGAGGCCGCGAACAGCAGCGCGAGCAGGCCGAGCACCACCGCGAAGACGGCGTTCATGTCGGTGGCCCGCCCGATGACGTTGCCGACGTAGGCGCCGCCGACGAGCTGGAGCAGCTGCCACAGCACCGCGACCGTGACGGCCCCCGGGAGCACCTCACGGATGCTCTCGCGGCGCACGGTCGCGAACCGCATCAGCACGCTGATGACGAGGGCGGTGAGCGCCAGCGACACCAGCCGGAACAGCCAGCGCAGCCCGGTGTGCACGTCCGTGGAGCCGAAGACCTCCAGGTGGCTCGCGGCCGACGACAGCATCGTGACCAGCAGCACGGCGACCCCCGCGATGGAGAGCAGGAAGAAGCTGCGCAGCCGGCTGGCGAACGGGTTCGCCCTGCTGTTGCGCGGCACCGACCAGGCGACGTTGACGGCGTTCTGCGCGGCCTGGCCGAGCCCGAGGACGCCGTACAGGGCCGCCACCGCGCCGATGACGACCGCCGACGTGCTGCCGGTGAGCCCCTCCGGCTGCCCGAGCTGGGTGCCCACGATCGGGAACTGGCTCAGCGCCGAGGTCAGCACCGCCTGCCGGAGGTCGGCGTTGCCCTGCAGCAGGAAGCCGAGCACGGAGGAGGCGATCAGCAGCAGCGGGAAGATCGCGATGAACGCGTAGTAGGTGACGATCGCCGCCAGGTAGCTGCCCTGGTCGTCGACGAGCTTGTAGACGACGGCGAGGGGGAAGCCCACGACGGGGTGTCGCCGCTGGTAGTCGTCCACGCGGGAGACGGTGCTGGTCACAGGAGAACGCTACGGCTCCTCCCGGTGTCGCGTGGGCCGAGGCACGCCCGGAGCCGACCGCTACGCGCATCGTTGCCGAACTGGTAGACCGCCCGGTCCGATATCGGGCGAATGCGGGGGGTGGCGTACGGCAGACTCGCCCACGTGCTGAAGATGACCTGGCGGAACCTGTTCGCCCGCAAGCTGCGCCTGGCCCTCAGCGCGTTCGCGATCGTGCTGGGCGTCGCCTTCGTGGCCGGGTCGTTCATCTTCACCGACGCGATGGGCCGGGCCTTCGACGGCATCATCGAGGGCTCCACCGCCGACGTCGAGATCGCCCCCAAGGGGGCCGGCGACTTCGAGTCGCAGCAGGACTCCCGCACCATCCCCCGCGCCACCGTGGACGAGCTCGGCCAGCTGCCGGGGGTCCGGTCGGTGCACCCGAGCACGCAGCTGCAGTCGGTCTACGTGATCGGCCGCAGCGGCAAGGTGGTCGGCGGCAACGGCCCGCCCGGTCTGGCCTTCAACTACACCGGCGCGACGAACCTCCTCGGCCAGCCGATCATCAACCTGGCGGCCGGCGCCTTCCCCGACGGCGCCGCCGAGGTCGCGCTCGACGTCGACACCGCCCGCAAGGCCGGCTACGGCGTCGGCGACACGGTCACGCTCGTGACACCCGGCACGCCGCCCACCATCGAGGTGCGGATCACCGGCCTGGTGGAGTTCGGCAACGGCGGCCTCAACGGCGCGACGCTGACGCTCTTCGAGCTGGACTACATGCAGAAGACGTTCTTCGACGGACGGGACGTCTACTCCGCCGTCAGCCTCGACGCCGCCCCCGGGACCAGCCGCGCGCAGCTCGCCAAGGCCGCCAACGAGATCCTGCCGGCGGGAGTCGTGGCCCGCACCGGGGACGCGGTCGTGAAGAAGAACCAGCAGAGCCTCGACGAGGTGCTCGGCTTCCTGAACACCTTCCTGCTCGTCTTCGCGGCGATCTCGCTGGTGGTCGGCACGTTCCTGATCATCAACACCTTCTCGATCCTCGTCGCGCAGCGCAGCCGCGAGCTCGCCCTGCTGCGAGCCCTCGGCGCCTCCCGCCGGCAGGTCAACGTCTCGGTGCTCGTCGAGGCGGTCGTGGTCGGGCTGTTCGGCTCGACGATCGGCCTCGGGGTCGGCTACCTGCTGGCGCGCGGCCTGCAGGCGCTGTTCGGGACCTTCGGCCTCGACCTGAGCCGGGCCGAGTTCGGGATCAACCTGCGCACGATCGTGGCGTCGTACGCCGTGGGCGTGGTGATCACGGTGATCGCGGCCTACCTGCCCGCCCGACGCGCCTCCCGGATCGCGCCCGTGGCCGCCCTCGGCGACGACGTCGCGCTGCCGGAGTCGTCGCTGCGCAGGCGCGTGTTCGTCGGCGCCGGGCTGATCGCGCTCGGCATCGGCGCCATGGTCGTCGGCTTCATGCGCGAGGACGACGTCGGCCTGCTGCTCATCGGGCTGGGGATGCTCTCCATCCTGGTCGGCGTCTCGCTCCTCAGCCCATGGCTGGGCCGCCCGCTGGTGAAGCTGTTCTCGGTGGGCTACCGGCGCGCCTTCGGCACCGTGGGCGTGCTCGCCGCCCAGAACTCCACCCGCAACCCGCGCCGCACGGCGGCCACCGCGAGCGCGCTGATGATCGGGCTGACCCTGGTCGCGCTGATGTCGATCCTGGGCCGCTCCGCGACGGCCAGCACCGACGCCGCGGTGGAGCGCACGCTGACCTCGCAGTTCGTGGTGTCCAACCTCGTCGGAGCCCCCTTCTCCACCGGGATCGCCGACCAGATCCGTCAGGTCGACGGGGTCCGCAGCGTCGCCTCCCTGCGACAGGCCTTCCCGACGATCAAAGGCAAGAACGCCTACGTCGCCGCCGTCGATCCCGAGGATCTCGGCCTGGCGCTGGCCATCCCGATGAAGCAGGGCTCCCTGCTCGCGCTGAGGCCCGGGACCGTCGTGGTCGGCGAGCAGACGGCCCAGCGCAGGGGTCTCGAGGTCGGCGACACCGTCCCGATGAAGTTCCAGGCCCGCACCCTCGACCTCGAGGTGGTCGCGATCTTCGGCCGTGCCGGCGCAGTCCCGGGCAACTACCTGGTCACCCAGGACGCCTTCGCCCGGGGCGGGCTCGCCCCGCTCGACTCGATGCTGTTCGTCACCAAGGCGGGAGACGCCGACGCGGGCGCCGTACGCCGTGCCGTCGACCGGATCATCAAGCCGCTGCCGACCGTCACGGTCAAGGACCCGGGTGAGTTCGCGCAGGAGCAGCGCGAGCAGATCAACCTGTTCCTGTACTTCATCTACGCCCTGCTCGGGCTCGCCGTCGTGATCGCCGTGCTCGGCATCATCAACACGCTCGCGCTGTCGGTGATCGAGCGCACCCGCGAGGTCGGCCTGCTTCGTGCGGTCGGGCTGTCCCGCCGCCAGCTGCGGCGGATGGTGCGCCTGGAGGCGGTCATCGTCGCGGTGCTCGGCGCGACCCTCGGGGTCGGCATGGGGCTGGTGTTCGGGGTGGCGCTGCAACGGGCGATCGCCGACGAGGGCATCGACGTGCTGGAGATCCCCTGGCTGCAGCTGCTGGTCTTCGTCGCCCTGGCCGCCGTCGCCGGCATCCTCGCCGCGGTGCTCCCCGCACGCCGCGCCGCCCGTCTCGACGTGCTCGACGCGATCAGCACGGAGTGACGGCCCACGGGCCACGGGCGAGGGCCCGCGCAGGGTTCCCTACGATCGGCGGCATGCGCGCCGTCCAGTTCTCCGCCTACGGCGCGACCCCGACCCTGGTCGACCTGCCCCCTCCCTCCTGCCCCGACGACGGTGCCGTGATCCGCGTGGAGGCGACCGGGGTGTGCCGCTCGGACTGGCATGCCTGGCAGGGCCACGACCCGGTGGCGCTCCCACACGTGCCCGGGCACGAGTTCGCCGGCGTGGTCGTCGAGCTCGGTCCCGCGGTCGTACGGCGGCAGGTGGGTGAGCGCGTGACGGTGCCGTTCGTGTGCGGCTGCGGCCACTGCGCCTACTGTCTCGCCGGGGACGCCCAGGTCTGCCCCGATCAGACCCAACCGGGGTTCACCGGCCCCGGCTCGTTCGCCGAGCTGGTCGCCGTGCACGCCGCCGACCTCAACGTCGTACCCCTCCCGGAGGGGCTCGACGCCGTCACCGCAGCCTCGCTCGGCTGCCGGTTCGCGACCGCCTTCCGTGCGCTCACCACGCACGGGCGGGTGCGGCGCGACGACCATGTCGTGGTGCACGGCTGCGGGGGCGTCGGGCTGTCCGCGGTGATGATCGCGGTGGCGCTCGGCGCCCGGGTGGTGGCCGTCGACACCTCGGCCGCCGCCCGCGACCTGGCGGCCTCCCTCGGCGCCGTCACGACCGGCGACCCGGCGGACATCCACCGCCTCACCGACGGCGGCGCCCACGTGTCGCTGGATGCGGTCGGCTCCCCCGCCACCGCCGGGGCGTCGGTGTCCTGCCTGCGTCCCCGGGGCCGCCACGTGCAGGTGGGACTGCTGCTCGGCGAGGACGCGACCCCGCCGCTCCCGATGGACCTCGTCATCGCCAAGGAGCTGTCCGTGCACGGCTCCCACGGCATGCCGGCTCGCGACTACCCGGCGATGCTCGAGCTCGTCGCCTCGGGCGTGCTGCGACCGGATCGGCTCGTCGGACGGGTCGTCGGGCTGCACGAGGCCGGGCCGGCGCTGGCCGCCATGAGCAGCCCGGCGACGAGTGCCGGGATGACGGTGGTCCGGCTCTGACCGGGACGTTCCGGCAAGATGGGTCCATGACGGAGTACAACCTCTTCGGGACAGTGCTGCAGCCGTGCGGCACCGAGCCGCTGACCGGCTTCTACCGCGACGGCTCGTGCGCGTGCGGGCCCGAGGACGTCGGGCTGCACACCGTGTGCGCGGTGATGACGGCGGAGTTCCTGGCGCACCAGAAGGCCGTGGGCAACGACCTGTCCACTCCTCGGCCGGAGTACGGCTTCCCGGGCCTGGTGCCCGGGGACCGCTGGTGCGTGGTCGCGGCACGCTGGGCGCAGGCCTACCGCGACGGCGCACCCGCCCCGGTGGTGCTCGGCTCCACCAACCGGCGCGCGCTCGAGGTGGTGCCGCTGGAGTGGCTCGACGAGCAGTCGTGCGACATCCCCGACGACCCGGGCTGGCTCACGACGTGAGGCCGCGGCGGCGCCGTACCTTGCCGCCGGCAGTCCGGCCCGCCCGCCGCAGTCGCTCGCGCACCTGCTGCTCGCGGTGCTGCTCCGGTGTCACGCGCTTGCTCAGGTCACGCTTCGCGACCAGGACGTCGAGCGGCTGCGCCACCTCGGGGTAGGACCCGACCGGCTCGTCGCCGGCGAACACGACGTAGACCGCGTCCCCGTGGTCGACCACCCGCAGCACCGACCCCTCGAGCGTGCTGCCGGCCTGGTCGAACGCTCGCCGCCGCAGCGCGGCCTCGTCCATCCGGATGCGCACCGCGGCCTGCACCTGCTTGCCGCCGGTCTCCCACGCCACTCGCGCGTGCGGACCGTACTTGACGCCGTACTTCGCGGCGCTCTTCACCACCGGACCGACCCAGGACATGCCCTCACGATAGCCATCTGGTTCCAGCGGAGGAATCTGCTCACGAATCGCCGCAGATCCTTTGCGTGGCGCCGACTGTTTGCCATGCTGAGCCTGTCGCAGGGCAGAGGGGCCCGGCCGACAGGGACGGGGGTCTCGATGGAACAGGTCTTCAGCTGCGAGGGGTGCCATGCCTCGGTGCGGGAGGACGAGGCGTTCCTCCGATCGGTCAACCTGCGCGCCGTGGCCTGGTGCCGGACCTGCTGGTTCAGCCGGCATCCGGAGCTGACGGTGCCCGCGCAGCGCACCGCCTCCACGCCGCAGCAGCCGCGCCGGCGCTGGCTCTCGCGTCACTGACGCGACGTTCGCGTCGTCCAGTCCCCTTCCGCCACACCGCGGTGCGGCTACGGTGCACCTGGGGCAACCACCGGGAGGGGCACACCGTGCGCTCAGACATCGAGATCGCCAACGCCGCACGGATGCGGCCGATCGCCGAGATCGCCCAGGGTCTGGGAATCGGCGCCGAGCACCTGGTGCCCTACGGGCACACCAAGGCGAAGGTCGACCTGACCTACCTCGCGAGCCTGGCCGACCGGCCGCTCGGCAAGCTGGTGCTCGTCACCGCGCTGTCCCCCACCCCGCCCGGCGAGGGCAAGACCACCACGACCGTCGGGCTGACCGACGCCCTGCAGGGCCTCGGCGAGAAGGCGATGGCGTGCCTGCGTGAGCCCTCCATGGGCCCGGTGTTCGGGATGAAGGGCGGCGCGGCCGGGGGCGGCTACGCGCAGGTCGTCCCGATGACCGACATCAACCTGCACTTCACCGGGGACTTCGCCGCCATCGCGGCGGCCAACAACCTGCTCTCCGCCCTGATCGACAACCACATCCACCAGGGCAACGCGCTCGACATCGACGTGCGCAGCGTGACCTGGAAGCGCGTCCTGGACATGAACGACCGCGCGCTGCGCGAGATCACCGTCGCGCTCGGCGGCCACGCCAACGGATTCCCGCGCGAGGAGGGCTTCGACATCGTCGTGGCCTCCGAGCTGATGGCGATCTTCTGCCTCACCGAGTCGTGGGCCGACCTCAAGAAGCGGATCGGCGACATCGTCATCGGCTACACCCGGGCGACGAAGCCGGTGACCGCCCGCGACCTGCAGGCGCACGGCGCGATGGCCGCGGTCCTGCGCGACGCGCTGGCTCCCAACCTCGTGCAGACCCTCGAGCACGCCCCCGCCTTCGTGCACGGCGGACCCTTCGCCAACATCGCGCACGGCTGCTCCTCCGTCACCGCGACCCGCGCGGCCCTGCGCCTGGCCGACATCGTGATCACCGAGGCCGGCTTCGGCGCCGACCTGGGCGCGGAGAAGTTCGTCGACATCAAGTGCCGCAAGTCCGGGCTGCGCCCCGATGCCGCCGTGCTGGTGGCGACCGTGAAGGCGCTGAAGTACCACGGCGGTGTCGCGCTCGCCGACCTCTCGACACCCGACGTGGACGCCGTCGAGGCCGGGATGGTGAACCTCCGACGACACCTGCACAACGTGCGCCAGGTCTACGGGATCCCCTGCGTGGTCGCGGTCAACCGCTTCCCCACCGACAGCGACGAGGAGATCGCCAAGGTCGTGGACCTGGTCGCCGCCGAGGGCGTGCAGGCCTTCCCCGCCACGCACTTCACCGACGGCGGCGTCGGCGCGCAGGACCTCGCCAAGGGCGTCCTCCAGGTGCTGCAGGAGCCCTCGCCGTACGCCTTCTCCTTCACCTATGCCGACGACCTCAGCCTCACCGCGAAGGTCGAGCGGATCGCCAGCCGCATCTACGGCGCCGGTGAGGTCACCTGGGACGCGCGAGCGCGACGGCGGCTGCAGCGCATCGAGGCCGACGGGTACGGCGGCCTCCCGGTGTGCGTGGCGAAGACGCAGTACTCCTTCTCCACGGACCCCAAGGCCCTCGGCGCTCCGTCGGGGCACGAGCTGCACGTGCGGGAGGTCCGGCTCTCCGCCGGAGCCGGCTTCGTGGTGATGGTGTGCGGCGACATGATGACGATGCCGGGCCTGCCCGCGCGACCCGTCCGCCTCCCGCATCGACCTCGCCGACGACGGCACCATCCTCGGCCTCTCGTAGTCCCAACGCGCCGTGCCCCGGACGCGCGGCCCGGCAACTGCGGGCCGGTTTCCGTCCACAGGCCGGCGGTGGCTCGGTGGCCGAGTTTCCCCTTGTGAACAACGGCATTCTCGTCTGCTGCGGCGCGGAAACTGTCGGTGGTCGGTGGCAGAGTCACTGCTATGACCAGCACCATCGACCCGCCGGCTCCGCCGCATCCGCACGGCCGCACGCGGTTCAGTCCGTGGGCTGGCGATCACGCAGACCGTCGCGGGGTTGCGGGGCACCTTGTGGGCTGCGCGTCCGGCCGGTGAGCTGCTGGACACGGTGTGCGCGATCGAGTCGCTGCGTTCGCTGCTGGACGCGGTGCTGGTCGAGGTGGTCACCGAGATCGACGCCACCGGTGCGGCCAAGGCCGCGGGCTGGGCCAGCACCGCGGACTTCCTGACCGCACTCACCGGGGGCCGCAAGGGCAGCGGCAAGGCCCTGACCCGGCTGGCCCACGCCGTGAGCACCGACCACCCCCGGCTGGGGCAGGCGATGGCCGCCGGGACGCTGTCGCGCACCCAGGCCCTGGTCATCCTCGACGCCCTCGATCGGCTCCCGGTCCACCCCGGGCTGCGCGACGCGGCCGAACAGCTCCTCGTCCACGAAGCCCAGGTCCGCGACGCCACCGACCTGGCCAAGGCCGCCGCCCACGTGTGTGAACGGCTGGACCCCGACGGCGACGCCGCCCGCGAGGAACGCGCCCTGCAACGCATCGAACGCTCCGCGCACCTGCGCCGGTTCCTGTCCATCGTCGAGGACGGCCTGGGCGGGGTCCGGATCACCGGCCGCGGCACCATCGAGGACGCCGCCTGGATCACCAACGCACTACGCCCCCTGGCCGCACCCCACCCCACCACAACACCCACAACCCAACCCACGACACAGTCAGGCACTGGGCCTGGCACTGGGTCGGCCTGGGTCAGGTGCGGGGTGTGGGGCTGCCCCGACCGACCGGGCCGGTGCCTGCGGGATCGGGGACTGCGCCCACGACGGCCGCGACCCCCGCGACCACGGCGCCCGCCTGTGGGACGCCCTGGTCGAGGCCTCCCGCCGCCTCGCCGCAACCAGCCTGCTACCCGACTCCCACGGCGTCCCACCCCGGATCACCATCACCCTGGACTACGACACCCTCACCCAACAGCTCACCAACACCAACACCGACACCGAGACTGCGAACCGGCCGGGGCAGCGGGTCAGCGGTCACCAGCGAAGGGCACCGCCTCTCCGCCCACGCCGTGCGCCGCCTGGCCTGCGACGCCGAGATCCTCCCCCTCGTGCTCGGCACCCACTCCCAGATCCTCGACCTCGGCCGCACCCACCGCCTGGTCACCCCCGCCCTGTGGCACGCCCTGGTCGCCCGCGACCAACACTGCGCCTTCCCCTCCTGCACCCGACCACCCATCGCCTGCGATGCCCACCACATCACCCACTGGGCCAACGGCGGAGCAACCTCCCTACCCAACCTCGTCCTGCTCTGCCGCACCCACCACACCCTGATCCACCACACCCCCTGGCACATCACCCTCAACCCCCACCAACACCCCGAGTTCCTCCCCCCACCCCACCTCGACCCCCACCGCCACCCACGACGACACCACCCCCTGCGCACGTGAGGGCCGGGTCAGCGAACCGAACAGGTAGCGCGCATTGGAACGTTTCGCCCCACACCAGCGGGGTTGCCTGTCAGGCTGGTCCCTGTCATGGGGGGACGAATCTGGGACGCGGCGACGTTCGGTGCGCATCGGCGACGACGAGACATGCACCGCCGGCTGCGGGAGCTCGACCGGCTCGACGCCGGCGGGGTCACCAGGTCAGGGGGCATCGCCCGCAGGCTGCAGCTGGTCGCCCTGGCAGTGTCCGTGGGCACGCTGGGCACGCTCGCGTTCGGCTACCAGAACCCGGACGCTCTCCCCACCGTCTTCGTCGACGGCATCCTGGGCCGCGGGTCGGCAGCCGCCGGCAGCGTGGACGGCGGCAGCTACCGCTACCTGCTCACGCAGCCCGGGAACCCCGCCGTACCCGTCGCCTACAGCTCGTGCCGGCCGATCGAGCTGGTGGTCGACGAACGCCGGGCCCCGGCGGGGGCATCGGAGATCCTCGCGGAGGCGGCCCACGAGATCTCGGTGGCGACCGGGCTCGACCTCCGCATCGTCGGGACCAGCACCACCGACGTCGTCGCGTTCCGTCGCGACCGGGCGCTGCGCCGCGAGGTCGCTCCTGGCCTGGTCACCTGGACCACCCCGGAGGAGGACCCCGGGCTGGCGGGAGACGTCGCCGGACTGGGTGGCAGCGTCCCGGACGGCTACGGAGCGACGGGACGGCAGGTCTACGTGTCCGGCACCGTGTCACTGGACGCACCGCAGCTCACCGAGGTCCTGCGCGGCCCCACCGGCCGCCTGCAAATCCGCGCGATCGTGATGCACGAGCTCGGTCACCTCGTCGGCCTCACCCACGTCGCGGACCGCCGCGAGCTGATGTACGAAGACAACGTCGGGCAGCTGGACCTCGGGCCTGGCGACCGCGCGGGCCTGGCCCGCCTCGGCCGCGGCCCCTGCCTGCCACCCCGGTGACGCGGGACGGGTCGCGCCGAGAAGACACCCCTACCGGTGGGTCACTTGTTGCGCGCGCCTGCCAGGATGCAGGCAGTCATCTACCGGAGGTACGTCGATGCAGCTGGAGCTCTCCGCCGAGGACGCCGCATTCCGTGAGGAGATGCGCGCGTTCTTCACCACCCAGGTCCCCCAGGACGTCCGCGACTCGGTCGCCGCGCGCCAGGAGCTGACCAAGGACCAGATCGTGCGCAGCCAGCAGGCGATGAACGCCGCCGGCCTCGCCGTGCCGCACTGGCCCGAGGAGTGGGGTGGCAAGGGCTGGTCGCAGCTGCAGCGGCACATCTGGCACGAGGAGATGCAGCGCGCCTGCGTGCCTCCGCCGCTGGCGTTCAACGCCTCCATGGTCGGCCCGGTGATCGCCGCCTTCGGGTCGCAGGAGCTGAAGGAGCGCTTCCTGGCCAAGACGGCCAACCTCGACATCTGGTGGAGCCAGGGCTTCTCCGAGCCGGACGCCGGCTCGGACCTGGCCTCGCTGCGCACGACGGCGGTCCGCGAGGGCGACGAGTTCGTCGTCAACGGCCAGAAGACCTGGACCACGCTGGGCCAGTACGGCGACTGGATCTTCTGCCTGGTCCGCACCGACCCCGACGTGAAGAAGCAGGCAGGCATCTCCTTCCTGCTGATCGACATGACGAGCCCTGGCGTCACGGTCCGGCCGATCGAGCTGATCGACGGCGGCCACGAGGTGAACGAGGTCTGGTTCGAGGACGTCCGCGTCCCGGCCGACAACCTCGTCGGTGAGCTCAACAAGGGCTGGGACTACGCCAAGTTCCTGCTCGGCAACGAGCGCGTCGGAGTCGCCCCGGTCGGTGCCACCAAGCGGGTGCTCGCCCAGGCCAAGGACTACGCGAGGTCGCTCGACCTGCTCGACGACCCGCTCACGGCGGCCCGCGTCGCCGAGCTCGAGAACGAGCTGCTCGCCCTCGAGCTGACCGCGCTGCGCGTCGTCGCCAACTCCGCCGACGGCAAGCCGCACCCGGCCTCGTCGGTGCTGAAGCTGAAGGGCACCGAGCTGCAGCAGGCGGTCAGCGAGCTGGTCGTCGACCTCGCCGGCCCGGCCTCGCTGGCCTCCGGGGCCGACGACGACTCGGACCTGCCCGCCTGGACCCGGCGCGCGACGCCGGTCTACCTGAACCTCCGCAAGGCGTCGATCTACGGCGGGTCCAACGAGATCCAGCGGCAGATCATCGCGAAGACGATCCTGGGACTCTGAGGGGCTGACATGGACTTCACCTATGACGACGAGCAGCAGGCGCTCCGCGAGGCGGTCCGCGGACTGGTCGGCAAGGCCTACGGCGACTTCGAGAACCGTCGCCGCACCGTCGAGGACGGGACCGGCTTCGACGAGAAGCTGTGGACCCGGCTGGCCGAGATGGGCGTGCTCGGCCTCCCCTTCGACGAGGCGTACGGCGGCATGGGCGCCGGCCCGGTCGAGGTCGGGATCGTCGCGCAGGAGATGGGGCGCGTGCTCGCACCCGAGCCGTTCCTGACCTCGGTCGTGCTCGCGGGCGGCGTGGTCGCCCTCGCCGGCAGCGAGGAGCAGAAGACGACCCTGCTCGAGGGCGTCGCGTCCGGCGAGACCGTGCTGGCCTTCGCCCACGCGGAGCCCGGCGGGCGGTGGTCGCCTGACGCTCGCGCCGTCCGTGCCACGGAGGGCGACACCTGGACGCTGGACGGCGTCAAGGAGCCGGTGCCGCACGGCGCGCGCGCCGACCAGCTCGTGGTGAGCGCCGTGCTGCCCGACGGCGGCACGGGTCTGTTCCTGGTCGCCGGTGACGCGACCGGGCTGACCCGCTCGGGCTACCCGACGTTCGACGGTGGCCGCGCCGCACGGATCGGGTTCGACGGCACTCCCGCCGTACCCCTCGGCGCGGGTGGGGACGCCACCGCGCACGTCGCCGCAGCGCTCGACGCGACGCGGATCGCCGCTGCCAACGAGGCGCTGGGCGCCATGGAGGTCGCCCTGTCGTCGACCTCGGCCTACCTCAAGAGCCGCAAGCAGTTCGGGGTCACCCTGAACACCTTCCAGGCGCTGAACTTCCGGGCCGCGGACATGTACGTCTCGCTGGAGCTGGCTCGCAGCGTCGCGCTGTGGGCCACCATGGTGCAGGTCTCGGGCGACGCGCACGAGGTCGCCGAGGCGGCCGCGCGGGCGGGCCTCCAGGTGAGCCGGGCGGGCCGGCACGTCGGGCAGGAGGCGATCCAGCTGCACGGCGGGATCGCGATGACCGCGGAGTACAACGTGGGCAGCTACACCAGCCACCTGACGGCCCTGGACCACCTCCTGGGCGACGGCACCTTCCATCTCGGCGTGCTCGCCGCATCGGTCGGCAATTATGCCGAGGTGGACCCCCTCCGGTAGCGAGCCGCACGATTCGACCGATCGATCCGGCCGCGTGTCTGGACCTTTGGGCCCGACGCGGCGAGAATCCCCGAGTCAACGGTCGCTATCTCGAGGAGCCCTTCTCCATGCGTGCACGCACCCTTCTGTCCTCCGCCGCAGTCGCCGTGGTCGCGCTCGGCAGCACGGTGCTGACCGTCGCGCCGGTCTCCAGCGCGACGGCCGGCGGCGCCTCCTGCGACCCCGCATCCGCCACCTCGGGTGCGCGCGTCGCCAAGGGCGCCACCGCGAAGGAGCCGGCTCTCTACGCCCCGAAGGACGCCAACATGTACGGCGTGCTGCCCGACGCCCCGCGCCTGGCGAACGGGTCGGTCACCATCCCGACGGTCTTCCACGTCGTCTCCGACCACACCCTGGTCGGCAAGGAGAAGACCCGGATGGACACGATGATCGCAGCGCAGATGACGGTCCTCAACGACTCCTTCGGCGGCCGGACCGGGACCACCACGACCCCTGCGGCCGACACGCCCTTCCGCTTCGACCTCTCCGACACGACCTACACGGTGAACTCGGCCTGGGCCCACGTGGCGCCCGGCAAGACCGAACGCGACATGAAGCAGGCCCTGCACACCGGGGACTCCGAGACGCTGAACGTCTATGCGGCCGACATCGGAGGTGGGCTGCTGGGCTGGGCCTACTTCCCCAAGGGCTACAACAGCGGCCGGGACTACATCGACGGCGTGGTGATGCTCGACGAGTCCATGCCGGGCGGCAGGGCTGGCAAGTACGCCCTCGGCGACACCCTGACCCACGAGGTCGGCCACTGGCTGATGCTCGACCACACCTTCAACGGCGGTTGCTCCGCCCGCGGCGACAACGTGGCCGACACCCCGCGCGAGGCGCAGCCGCAGTTCGACTGCCCGACCGGCGCCGACACCTGCACAGCGCCCGGCAAGGACCCGATCCACAACTTCATGGACTACACGCAGGACTCCTGCATGAACATGTTCACGCCCGGCCAGGCCGACCGGATGAGCGACGCCTGGGTGGCGTTCCGGGCCGGAGGCAACGGCTGACCGCCGACAGCGGGCAACCCGGGGCCTTCGACCTGGGCGGACGCGTCGCCCTGGTCACCGGGGCCGGTTCGGCCGACGGGATCGGGTTCGCCGTAGCCAGGCTGCTCGGCCGGCTGGGCGCGTCCGTCGCGGTCGCCGCCACCACCGACCGCGTGCACGAGCGCGCAGCTGAGCTGCAGGCCCTCGGGGTGCGCGCCACCGGCGTCGTGGCCGACCTCACCGACGAGGACCAGGTGGCCGCCGTGCGCGACACCGTCACCGCGACGCTCGGGGCCCCGGCGGTGCTGGTCAACAACGCCGGGATGACCAGCATCAGGCACGACGGCGCGGTCGAGTCCGGGACCCTCGGAGATCTGTCGCTCGTCACCTGGCGGCGCTCGCAGGCCCGCAACCTCGACACCGCCTTCCTGTGCACCCGCGCCCTGCTGCCCGCCATGGTCGCCGCCGGCTGGGGACGGGTGGTGATGGTCTCGTCGGTGACCGGTCCCGTGATGGCGATGCGCGGTGAGACGGCCTACGCCGCGGCCAAGGCCGGGCTGCTCGGGCTCGCGAGAGCCGTCGCGGTCGACCACGCCGGCGACGGGGTCACGGTCAACGCCGTCGCGCCGGGATGGGTGACGACGCCGAGCCAGACAGCGGACGAGGCGGACCAGGGACGCCGTACGCCGCTCGCGCGCAGCGGACGACCCGACGAGGTGGCGGCCGCCGTGGCGTTCCTGTGCTCACCGGGCGCCTCCTACGTGACCGGACAGTGCCTCGTCGTCGACGGCGGCAACTCGGTCGCCGAGCAGCGCGGCTAGACACCCGCGACGCGACGGCACGCCGTCGGCTGTCGGCTGTCGGCTGTCGGGCACAAACTTCTGCCGGACGGGAAGCAGATCGACCGTCCGCTGGTTGTCGTTCCTGGTCCATCTCGATGGCCATGTCTCGATCCCACGCACCCAGGAGCCCCTCGTGTCCGAGTCCACTGCCGCGGCGACGCCGCCGCGCACCACCCCGGCCGAGCCGGATCCCCGGCGGTGGTGGGCCCTGGCCGTGCTCGCCGCGGCGCAGCTGATGATCGTGCTCGACGCCTCGATCGTGAACATCGCCCTGCCCTCCGCCCAGAGCGACCTCGGCATCAGCAACGCCGACCGCCAGTGGGTCGTCACGGCCTACACCCTGGCCTTCGGCGCCCTGCTGCTGCTCGGTGGCCGGATCGCCGACTACACCGGGCGCAAGCGCACCTTCCTGATCGGGCTCGGTGGCTTCGCCGCCGCCTCGGCGCTCGGCGGGCTCGCCCCCAACCAGGAGCTGCTGTTCGCCGCCCGTGCGCTGCAGGGAGCGTTCGCCGCCCTGATGGCACCCTCCGCGCTGTCCCTGGTGACCGTCACCTTCACCGAACCGCGCGAGCGGGCCAAGGCGTTCGGCGTCTTCGGCGCGCTCTCGGGCGGTGGCGCGGCGATCGGCCTGATCGTCGGCGGCGTGCTGACCGAGTTCACCTCCTGGCGCTGGTGCCTCGGGGTCAACGTGCCGGTGGCGGTCATCGTGGCGCTGGCGGCGATCCCGTTGGTCAAGGAGAGCAAGGCGCACGGGGACACGCGCTACGACGTCCCCGGCGTGCTGCTGGCCACCGCCGGCCTGTTCTCCCTGGTCTACGGCTTCACCGAGGCGGCTCGCCTGAAGAACCCGGAGGACCGGACGTCCACCGCCGTGCAGGGCTGGGGCGACCCGACCACGCTGACCTTCCTGGTCGCGGCCGCGGTGCTGCTGGTGGGGTTCGTGCTCTGGGAGCAGCGCAGCCGCAACCCGATGCTGCCGCTGCGGGTGGTGCTGGACCGCAACCGCGGCGGGTCCTACCTGGTCTTCCTGTTCGTCGGAGCGGGGCTCTTCGCGATGTTCCTGTTCCTGACCTACTACTTCCAGGTCAACCTGGGCTGGAGCCCGTTGCGCTCCGGGTTCGCGTTCCTCCCCTTCAGCGGGGGCATCATCGCGTCCGCCGGCGTGGTGGCCACCCTGCTCCCCCGGCTCGGACCGAAGCCGATCATGCTGGTCGGCCTTGCGATGGCCGTCGCCGGGATGCTGCTCCTCACCACGATCGGCCAGGACACGGCCTACTGGAGCCACGTGCTGCCCGCCATGCTGCTGATGAGCATCGGCCTGGCCGGGGTGTTCATCCCGGCCTCCAGCACGGCCCTGGCCGATGTCGAGGCACACGACGCCGGCGTGGCCAGCGCAGTGCTCAACACCTCGCAGCAGATCGGTGGCTCGTTGGGCACAGCCCTGCTCAACACGCTCTTCGCCGGCGCGGTGACCGGCTACCTGGCCGACAACGTGCGCAGCCCCGAGGACGCCGAGCGGCTCGCGCCGTTGGCCTTCATCGAGGGCTACCACGTCGCGTTCTTCGTCGCCGCCGGACTGCTGGCCACCGGCTGGCTGGTCACGGCGCTGGTGATCAACGCGCGCAAGACCGACGCGCCGGCCGAGGGCGCCCCCGCCGCGCTCTGAGACGGCCCTCGGGGCAGGCGGTCGGCCTGCCCCGCCGACGTGGAATACCGCATCCCGGACGACGGTTGGCACCCATGACCCCGACGCTTCTGAGGTGCTGCTGCGTGACCCCCTCGTCCCTCCCCCTGTCCGTGCTGGACTTCGTCGGCATCGAGTACGGCGAACCCGCCTCGGCGGCCCTCGCCGGAGCCGTCGACGTCGCACGCGCCGTGGAGGACGCCGGCTACCGGCGCTACTGGGTCTCCGAGCACCACAACATGCAGAGCCTCGCGTGCAGCGCACCGGAGCTCCTCACCGCGCACATCGGGGCGCACACCTCGCGGATCCGGGTGGGCGCGGCCGGGATCATGCTGCCCAACCACGCGCCCTTCAAGGTCGCGGAGATGTTCCGCACCCTGCTCGCGATGCACCCCGGCCGGATCGACCTCGCCCTGGGCCGTGCGCCCGGCACCGACCCGCTGACCGCCCATGTGCTCCGTCGCGGGGTCGCCGCCGACGTGCAGCGGGACTTCCCCGGCCAGGTAGCCGAGCTGCTCGCCTTCCTCGGCGAGGGGTTCCCCGCCGACCATCCCTACGCCCCACTCGTCGCGGCCCCGGTCGTGGACGAGATGCCGGAGATCTTCCTGCTCGGCTCCAGTGCCTACGGCCCGTCCTTCGCTGCCGTCAACGGGCTCAGCGCCGCCTTCGCCCACCACCAGAGCCCGGACCTGGCCGTCGAGGTGCTGCGCGGCTACCGGCGCGACTTCCAGCCGCGCCGCGAGCACGACCGGCCCTACTCCGCGATGTCGGTGCTCGCCTTCGGCAGCGACGACGAGGACGCCGTACTGGAGTTCGAGGCGGCCTGGGCGCTGACCATGCGCAACCTGGCCCGCAACAAGCGCGAGCCGCTGCGCCCCGAGGAGGTCGTGGACTTCGCCCGGTCCCCGGAGTTCCGCTCCGGTCGTCGCGAGCGGGATCCCCGGATGGCCACCGGGCCGGCCAAGCAGGTCGCGGAGCGGCTGCTCGAGCTGCGCGAGCAGGCTCAGGCCGACGAGATCGTGGTCGTCACGCCCAGCCTGGACCGGGGCCGGCGGATCGCCAGCTACCGCGACATCGCGGCCGCCTGGAGGGACCAGGCATGACCCGCCCCGACACGAACGCAGCATTCGTCGTACGTTGTGTACATGCCTGACTGGAACCGCGTCCACCCCGAACACGTCCACGCCGCCATTGCCGAGTGCAACAGCCTGGGGTCGCGGGAGTTCCTGGCGCGCTACCGGTTCCCCCGGACCAAGGCCTACTCGCTGTGGCAGGACGGCCAGGAGTACGACCCGCTGGCCATCCTCGGCGTCGCCTACCTGCACGCCACGGGGCGCACCGCGATGAGCGACGAGTTCACCGGCGCCGGCAAGGACGGCGCCGCCAAGGCGCTCGAGGCGCTCGGCTTCGACGTGGTCGTCGACGAGAACGAGCTGGAGCTCGCCACGGCCCGCGCCAAGGCCGCTCCCAAGCCCAAGGCGCGCAGGATCGTGGAGCCCCCCGCCCCGAACATCTGTCCGAACTGCTTCATGGCGATCCCGGCGACGGGTGTCTGCGACAACTGCGGCTGACCCGGCACCCGGGCGTCGACCGGGCTAGTCCCGCAGCAGCCCGTCGGACATCTGCTGCCACACCGGGTCGTCGCGCAACGCCGACTCGTGCGCGGCGGCGAGCGCGTCCAGCCGCGCCAGCAGGATGCGTCCCTGCCGCGACAGGTGCACGCCGACCTTGCGGCCGTCGACCTCGCAGGCGCGACGGAAGACGCAGGCCCGGTCGGTGAGGCCGTCGACGAGCCGGGTCAGCGTCGGCTGCGGCACCGCGAGCGCGGTCGCCAGCTCCCCCATCAGGTGACCCTCGCCGTCGACGAGGACGCGCAGCAGGCGCCACTGGTCGAGGGTGCAGCCGTCCTCGCGCAGCGCCCTCGCGAGCCCTTGGGACGCATAGCGCTGGGCCCGGGTCAACCGGTCCACGAGCGGGGTCGACGCAGCCACCACGTGATCCACGTCGCACCCCTCCCTCCACCGCAGCAGAGTTGGAGCATACTCATGCCGGTGGAGATCGAGGCGCGCTTCTGCGACCCGCTGGCGGCCCTGCTGGCCCCGCGGGCCGAGCGCGGTCTCCGGATCGGTCTGGTCGTGCCGCAGTCCGGTCCGCTCGGCATGATCGGTCCGTCCGCGGTCGACGCGGCCCTGCTGGCCGTGCACGAGGTCAACGTCGCCGGCGGCGTCCGCGGGGCGTACGTCGACCTGGTCCTCGTCGACGGCGGCGCCCGGCCGGACGTCGTCGGTCGCGAGGTCTCCGCGCTCTGCGAGGCCGACGCCGTCGACGCTCTGGTCGGCTTCCACACCAGCGACGTGCACCGGGCGGTCGAGCGCACGGTGGCCGGCCGGACGCCGTACGTCTTCACACCGCCGCACGAGGGCGGCAGCCGCCTCGACGGCGTGGTCTGCATCGGCGCCGACCCGACGCAGCAGCTCAGCGCGGCCGTCGGCTGGCTGACCGGGCAGCACGGGCTGCGGCGCTGGGCGCTGGTGGGCAACGACTACATCTGGCCGCGCTCGGTGCACGCCAGCGCCCGCCGGCTGGTGGCCTCCCACGGTTCGGAGGTGGTGCTGGAGGAGCTGGTGGCGCTCGGCGACGTCACCGCCCGGGTGGACCGGCTGGTGGACGAGCTGCGTCGTACCCGCGCCGACGCCGTGCTGCTGAGCCTGGTCGGCCGTGACCTGGTCACCCTCCACCGCGCGCTGCGGCACTCAGACCTGGACCGACGCCTCGTTCGGCTGTCGGGCGCGCTGGAGGAGAACGGCCTGCTGGCCGGGGACGGCGAGCGCGCCGGCACCTTCTACTCCGCCATGTCGTCGTTCGCCTCGATGACCGATGAGCGGCACCTGATGCTTGCGGAGCGGCACGCCGCGGTGCTCGGCCCGAGGGCCCCCGTGCTGGACAGCTATGCCGAGGGCGTCTACGACGGGCTGCACCTCGTCGCCCGCCTGGCCCAGGCGGGGGCCCTGCGGCCGGCCGGGCTGGCAGCGGCGGCCGCCGGGGCGGTCGACGTGCGCCGGACCCGCAGCGTGCACCTGGCCCGCGCCGAGGGCCTCGACCTCACGGTGGTCGACGGCGTCGCGTGATGAGACGCACTACTTCCATTTGGAACTAAATGCTCTAGAGTCTCCTCCGTCCTGACCGGGCACGACGGAGCGAGGGCCCCATGAGCGAGACGCGCAAGCAGCACCACGACATCGAGCGCTACGGCTACACCCAGGAGCTGCACCGCTCCCTGAGCTTCACCGACCTGCTGGTCTACGGACTGGTGTTCATGGTGCCGATCGCACCGTTCGGCATCTTCGGCGGCGTGTTCCAGGGATCCGGCGGCATGGTCGCCCTGGCCTACGTCATCGGCATGGTGGCGATGATCTTCACGGCCTGGTCCTACTCCCAGATGTCGCGGGCCTTCCCGATGGCCGGCTCGGTCTACACCTACGCCGGCCGCGGCATCGCACCGTCGGTGGGCTTCCTCTCGGGCTGGATGATCCTGCTGGACTACATCCTGATCCCCAGCCTGCTGTACTTGATCGCCGGCATCGCGATGAACTCCCTCGTGCCTGCTGTCCCGGTCTGGCTGTGGCTGGTCGGCTTCGTGGCGCTCAACACCGCCGTGAACTTCGCCGGCATCGAGCTGACCGCCAAGGTCAACAAGGTGATGCTGATCGCCGAGCTGATCGTGCTGGCGATCTTCATCGTCATCGGCATCGTCGCGCTGGCGCAGGGCAAGGGTCGCGGCTTCGACTTCACCCCGCTCTACAACGCCGACACCTTCTCGCTGCCCCTGGTCTTCGGTGCGGTGTCCATCGCGGTGCTGTCCTTCCTGGGCTTCGACGGCATCTCCACGCTCGCCGAGGAGAACAAGGAGTCCGTCAACGCGATCGGCCGCTCGATGGTGGCCGCACTCCTGCTCGCCGGTGTGCTCTTCATCGTGCAGACCTGGGTCGCGGCCCTGCTCGTCCCGAACCCCGACGACCTGATCACCAACGGCGACCCGGGCGGCACGGCGTTCTACGACGCGGCCGGCGTCGCCGGCGGGGTCTGGCTGGCCAAGGTCACCGCTCTGGCCACCGCGATCGCCTGGGGGTTCGCGAACTCCCTGGTGGCCCAGGCCGCCACCTCGCGCCTGCTCTTCGCGATGGCCCGGGACCGGCAGCTGCCGTCCTTCCTGGCCAAGGTCCACCCCACCAAGGGGGTGCCGACGAACGCGACCGTCCTGGTCGCCGTGGTGTCGCTGGCGGTCGGTCTGGTGATGGCCGAGCTGGCCGACGGCATCACCCTGCTCAGCACCCTGGTCAACTTCGGGGCGCTCACTGCCTTCCTGGCCCTCAACGTGTCGGTCTTCTGGCACTACGTCGTGCGCAGCGGCAGCCGCAACTGGCTGGCCCACCTGGTGTCCCCCGCCCTCGGCTTCGTGATCCTGGCCTACGTGCTCATCAACGCCGACCTGGCCGCCAAGTGGATGGGACTGGTGTGGTTCGCGCTCGGCATCGTCGCACTGATCGCGCTGCTCGTCACCGGCCGCCGGCCCGAGCTCACCCTCGACGACTCCGCGCCCGCGACGCAGGAGGTTCGATGACCGACGTCCGCAGCCTGCGGCCCACCCGTGACCAGTTCGCCTACGCCTTCGGCGGCCGCGACCCGCTCCTGACCGTGGCCCCGGGCACGATCGTCGAGCTGGCCACCGAGGACTGCTTCGCCGGCAACGTGCGCGGCGTCGACGACCTGCCCAGCGCGGTGTGCGAGTTCCCGTTCCTCAACCCGGTGACCGGCCCGATCGCGGTCGAAGGGGCCGAGGTCGGCGACACGCTGGCGGTGCACTTCGTCGAGATCGCCCCGGCCCGCGACTGGGCTGTGTCGAGCACGTTCCCCCACTTCGGGGCGCTGACCACGACGCACCAGACGGCGATGCTGCACCCGGCACTGGAGGAGCGGGTGTGGATCTACGAGATCGACGTCGCCGCGGGCGTGTGCCGCTTCCAGGCCCGCCGCTCCGACTTCAGCGTCGAGCTGCCGCTGGACCCGATGCACGGCACCGTCGGCGTCGCGCCCACCGCCGGTGAGGTGCTGATGTCCATCACGCCGGCCGCGCACGGCGGCAACATGGACACCCCCGAGATGCGTGCCGGCGTCACGGCGTACTTCCCGGTCAACGTGCCCGGCGGACTGCTCTCCATCGGGGACGGGCACGCCCGTCAGGGTGAGGGCGAGGTCTGCGGCACCGCGGTCGAGGCGGCCATGAACACCGTCGTCGTCGTCGACCTGATCAAGGGCTCCGCACCCCCGTCACCGCGCATCGAGAGCGACGACTTCCTGATGACGACCGGCTCGACGCGGCCGCTCGAGGACGCCTACCGGATGAGCCAGCACGACCTGGTCGGCTGGACCGGCGGGCTGCTCGGGCTCGAGGAGCTCGACGCCCTCCAGCTGGTCAGCCAGGCCGGGCTAGCGCCGGTCGGCAACGTCGTGGACACCAACTACACGATGGTCGCCAAGCTGCCCAAGCTGCTGCTCGGCTCGGCCGCGGCGTACGACGGCGCGCACGACCGCCTGCGCGGCGTCGCAGCCGACTACCTGGCGCACCGGTAGCCGTCGACGGCCTGCGCCCGCGCTCAGAGTCGGTGCCGCAGGCCGGACGCCCGCAGGGCGCGCCGCTCGACCGCGGCCCGCACCGACTCCTCCGTGCCGACGACGCGCACCAGCGCCTTCGCGCGGGTCACCGCGGTGTAGAACAGCTCGCGGGTCAGCAGGCGTGAGTCGGGCGGCGGCAGCAGCACGGTGACCTCGTCGACCTGGCTGCCCTGGCTCTTGTGGATCGTGGTCGCGAACATCGTCTCGACGTCGCTCATCCGGCTCGTCGAGAAGTCGGCCAGACCGTGCGAGCCGTTGACGACCGCCCGCATCCCCTCGGAGGTGCGCACGACGACGCCGGCGTCCCCGTTGTTGACCCCGAGTCCGTAGTCGTTAGCGGTGACCAGCAGCGGCCGCCCGACGTACATCGGCTCGTAGAGCGGGTCGCCGGTGGTCTCGGAGAGCCAGTGCTCGACCTGACGGTTCCAGTGCTGCACGCCGTAGGGTCCGTCGCGGTGGGCGCAAAGCAGCCGCTGCCGGTCGAGCTCCGCGACGGCGGCGCGCGAGTCCCCCGCCTCCGCCGACGAGCGCAGCGCGACCGCGTGCCGCACCAGTCCCTCGCGGAGCCGTGCCGCCGGGTCGTCGCTCTCCACGAACTCCACGCCCTCGGCTCCCGAGCGGAGCACCGCGAGCACCTCCTCGGCGGAGCCGGCCCGCAGCGCCTCGGCCAGCCGACCGATGTCGGCGCCGAAGCGGTGCACGGTCTCGAGGTGGGCCACCGGGGACGACGCGCGACCGCCCAGACCGGCCACCAGGTCCGACAGCACGGCCCCCGCCTCCACGGACGCGAGCTGGTCGGGGTCGCCGACGAGCAGCAGCCGGGCGTCCGGACGCACGGCCTCCATCAGCCGCGCCATCATCGTCAGCGACACCATCGACGACTCGTCGACCACCACCACGTCGTGGGGCAGCCGGTTGCCGCGGTGGTGACGGAAGCGGGTGCCGTTGTCACGTCGGGTGCCCAGCAGCCGGTGCAGCGTCACCGACCGCAGCTCGCCGAGCCGGTCGCGGTCCTCGGCGGCGAGGCGCGCCGTGGCCTGCACGACGGCCTCCTGCAGCCGGGCGGCCGCCTTGCCGGTCGGGGCGGTCAGGGCGATCCGGGGGGCCGGGCGGCCCGCGCGCTCGGCCTGCTCGACCAGCAGCGCCAGCACGCCGGCGACGGCGGTGGTCTTGCCGGTGCCCGGTCCCCCGGTCAGGACGGTGGTCCAGGCGGTCGCCGCCTGCCGCGAGGCGGCCCGCTGCTCGGCGTACGACGCGTCGGGGAAGACCCGCGACAGCCCGGCCTCGAGGGTGACGGCGTCGACGCCGGGCGGTGGCTGCGTCAGCCGCGCGCGGAGGTCGTCGGCCAGCTGGCCCTCGAGCCGCCAGTAGCGGTCGAGGTAGAGCAGGCCGTGCTCGTGCCGCAGCACGCCGTGCCGCACCAGCGGGCTCTCCCGCACCCTGGCGGCCCAGTCCGCGGAGGGCCGCTCCCCAGAGGGAAAGCCCGCGGACGGCCAGGCCAGCTCCGGAGCGACCTCGGCGACGGTGCCCAGGTCCACCCCCACCGAGCCATGGCGCACGGCGCGCACGGCCAGGGCGGCCGCGAGCAGCACCAGCTCGTCGGACTCCCCCGTCAGCCGTCCGACCCGGGTCGCCACCAGCACGTCGGCCGAGGTCAGCACACCCGCCTCGTTGAAGTCCCGCAGCAGGCCCCGCGCCCCCAGGGCGAGCCGACGGTCCAGCGGATCGGTGTGCTCGTCGAGCTCCGTCATCTGGGGTGCCTCCCGTCCAGCAGGTCCGACAGTGCCTCGACCAGCGCCACCGGGGGGCGCCAGGCGAAGACACCGCACGGGTGCCCCGCCACCCGGGGGGTCTCCGGTCCGCACATGCCGCGCAGGTAGAGGTAGAGCACGCCGCCGAGGTGGACCGACGGGGCGTAGCCGGGCTGCCGCCAGCGCAGGAACCGGTGCAGCACCACCGCGTAGAGCAGCGCCTGCAACGGGTAGTCGGAGTGCCCCATCGCGGCGTCGAGCGCCTCGGGGCGGTAGTCCTCGGAGCTCAGCGGCGATCCCTCCCCCGGCACCGCGCCCAGCCAGTTGGTCTTGTAGTCCACGACCAGGTAGCGGCTCGCGTCACCGTCGCTCACCCGCAGCACCACGTCGACCGACCCGGTCAGGTAGCCGCGGAGGTCCTGCGCGGCCAGCGCCGGGACCGCGAGCGCGTCGGCGTAGGGCAGCAGCGGGTCCCCGGGGGGCAGGTGCGTGCGCAGCAGGGGCGCCACGTCGCCGAGGGTGACGGGGGCCGCGTCGTAGCCGGAGACGTCCCCTCCGGCCAGCGGCAGCTCGAAGTCCATCTCGCGCAGCCGGTCGCCCGCAGCGATGTCGCGCAGGGTCCGCTCACCGGCCAGGGGCCCCAGCGGCGTGTCGTGGACCGCGACGAGCGCGTCGGCGAGCAGCTCGACGTCGACCGCCACCGGCCAGAACACCAGCTGCTCGTGGATCCGGGCGAGCAGCTCCTCGCGCAGGTCGGGCGCCTGCGGGTCGGCGTGCTCCAGCACCGCGTGCACCAGCGACCCGAACGTCGCCCCCACCGGCAGGTCGGCCATCGGGGACGGCACGGCCTCGGCGGCCGGCCCCGGCGGGGCCTCGTCGCCACGAGCCGGCATCGCCTCGTCGTCGCGGGGCACCTCCTCCGGCTCGCTGCCGACCGCGCGGACGGGCTCGCCCTGCGCGGCCGCGGACAGCGCGGAGTACGACGTGCGGCGCCATGTGGTGTCGACGCGCCGCGTGAACCGGCGTACGTCGAGCCGCCGGTCGTCGGACGCCAGGTCGACCGCGGGCAGCTGGGGCAGCGCCGACATCTCCGGCCAGGGGCCGCCGGCGTCCCGCCACGCGCCGAGGATCCGGACCACGTCGTCCTCGCTGTGCACGGCCTGCTGGGACGGCACCTGCGACCAGCCGGGCTGGCGACCGAAGAGCATCCGCTGCAGCGACGAGGCCGGAGTGTTCTTGGTGGTCGGCGCCCACCAGGCCACCACCTGCGAGCGGGCCCGGGTCATCGCGACGTAGAGCAGCCGCAGCAGCTCACCGTCGTCCTCGGCCTGGGCAGCGCTCAGGTGCGCCGCCCACTGCGGACCCCCCTGACCGACGTCGATGCAGCGGTGGTCGTCGATGTGGAAGCGCGGGACGGCCGGCTCCTGCGGGAAGCGGTCCCACAGCGTCGGCAGGTAGACGACGGGGTACTCCAACCCCTTGCTCCCGTGGATCGTCACCAGCTGCACGGCGGCCGCGTCGCTGTCGAGGCGGCGGGTGCGCTCGGTGGCGACCTCCACCTTGTCCTCGGCCATCTGGGCCCGCAACCAGGTCAGCAGCGCGACCAGCCCCAGCCGCTCGTCGACGGCGACCTGGTGCAGGGACTGCCCGACGTGGCGCAGGTCGGTGAGCAGGCGCTCGCCGTCGACCCGCGCGAGCACCCGGGCCGTGAGGCCCGCGGACACGGCCGCCTCGAGCACCGCTGCGACGCCGCGGCCGGCGAGCAGCTCGGCCCAGTCCCGCGCGGTCGACGCCACCCGGTCGGTCAGCACGTCCCCTCCGGCGTCGAGCTCGGTGGCCGAAGCGCCGAAGAACGCCGTCAACGCCGCACTGCGGACCCGGGGAGAGCGGTGCGGCTGCTCCAGCGCCTCCAGCAGCCGCAGCCACTCGGTCGCCGCGGGCGTGGCGAAGACGCTGCCACTGCCCGCCACGACCGCGGGCACGCCGAGGCCGGCCAGCGCCTGCTGGATCGCCTGCAGGTCGTTGTTGCGGAACGCGATCACGGCGACGTCGCGCGGCTGCAACGGTTCCCCGTCGAACGTCGCCCCCGAGGTGAGCAGCCGTGCGATGTCGCGCGCCACGTCGTCGTAGACGTGCGGCCGGACCACGCCGATGGTCAGGCTGCTGTGGGGACGGCGTCCGAGGACGTCCTTGCGCACCACCCGGAGCCGGAACGGTGGCCCGGCACCCTCCAGCCGGCTGCCCTGGTGGTGGGCCGAGACGTCGCGGACCACGATCGCCTCGTCCCCCAGGGCGGCTCCGCGCAGCACCACCTGCAGCGGGTCCAGCAGCGCCGTGTCGCTGCGCCAGTTGGTGGTCAAGGTCTTGCGGGTCGTCGCGGTGGCGGCGGCCTGGAGGTAGGTCGTGACGTCGCCACCCCGGAAGGCGTAGATCGCCTGCTTGGGGTCGCCGATCAGCACCATCGTCGCGTGCCCGGTGAACGCCCGGTCGAGCACCTGCCACTGCACCGGGTCGGTGTCCTGGAACTCGTCGACGAGCACGACCTTCCACCGCTGCCGCATCCGCTGGCGAGCCGGCGCGGCATCGTCGCGCAAGGCGTCGGCCAGCTGCGAGAGCAGGTCGTCGTAGCTCAGCACGCCGAGCCGTCGCTTGCGCCGGTCCAGCTCGCGTCGTACATCGTGGGCGAACGCGACGCGCAGACCGGGCGCGCTGTCCGGGTCTGGGTCGCACGGCTCCAGCCGGGCCTGCGGGTCGGAGACGACCGACCGCGCGAGCGACATCGCCTCGGCGTGCCTCAGCGGGGGTGGGCCGTCGGTGTCGGCGAAGCGGCGCAGGTAGAGGTCGTCGACGACCTCGCCCAGCAGGTCCTCGAGGTCCTCGACGAGCGCGGCACTGGCGTCGGTGTCGCCGGCCACCCCCAGGCTCCGCAGCACCAGGTGGCAGAACTGGTGCGTCGTGGCGATCGTGGCCCCGTCGAAGGCACCGAGGGCGTCGCGCAGCCGACGCCGCCGCTCCAGGAGCCGGTCGGGGCTGCCGTCGAGGAGCAGGGTGATCAGGTCGCTCGGCTCGGTCACGTCCTGGGGCGAGGCGAGCGCCCGCTCGGCCTCGACGAGCTGGGTCCGGACGCGCTCGCGCAGCTCCTGGCTGGCCGCGCGACCGAAGGTCACGATCAGCATCTGCTCGAGGGTCACGACGCCCTCGGCGACGTAGCGGGCGACCAGCGCGCCGATGGTCCAGGTCTTGCCGGTGCCCGCGCTGGCCTCGAGCAGGGTCGTCCCCGTGGGCAGCGGGTCGCGGATGTCGAAGGACCTCACAGGTGCCCCACCCGCTCCGCGCCACCGAGCAGCGGGCTCCACAGCCGGACCGCCAACCGGCCGAGCCGGTGGGGTGCGATGTTCCAGTCCTCGTCGTCGCGCGGGTCGGTGGTGAGCACGGCGTACGGCGCGCGCTCGCCGAACACCTGCACGTGCGAGGCGTCGCCGTCCTCGCCCGGGATCCCGGCCGCGTTGAAGCGATCCGTCTCCCACAGCCGGCGCGCCTTGAGGTCCGGGTCGACGTGGGCGCCTCGGGCGCTCTGCTGGGCGGCCTCGGCGTAGGCCAGCGCCGTCTTGACCGGGATCGGCAGCGGCTCGCGCAGCCCGCGGTCGTAGAGATCGACGAGCTCGCGCAGCCAGCCCTCCGCCCGGTCGTCGGGAGGGGCGATCAGGGCGTGTGCCGTGCCCGCCCGGCCGCGCCCCAGGGTGTGCGCGGTCCAGCTCTCGTCAGGGTGGCCGACGGTCAGCGCGAGCAGGTCGAGCCAGCTCTTCAGCCGGTGCTTGGCGGCGAGGCTGGAGTAGCTGACGTTGACGAGCTTGTTGCCGAACACCGAGGGCACCGTGCCGGTCAGCCGGCGACCGTGGCCGAGGTCGACGTCCACCGTGAGCGTGCGTGCCTCGCCCGACCGCAGCGACCACGTCTGCGCGATGAGCCCGGTGAGCTGGGTGCGGATCTCCTCGAGGGCGTGACCGCCGAGGGGACCCGGGGGCAGGTTGCCCCGCAGCACCTCGGCATCCACCACGTCGGGCGGCGACGCACCGTCGAAGATCGCGCCGAGCATCCGGTCGCCGATCTTCCACTTCTCCAGGCCGTCGAGCGTCAGCGGGATCGCGTCGAGCACCTCCTCGGCCTCGAGCGGCGCGGTCACGTCGAGGCGCTGCCGCAGGAAGGCCCGCACCGGGTGCGCGAGGAACGCGTGCAGGTCGGCGAGCGCGACGTCCTCGGTCGCTCGCGCCGGGAGCGGTCCGGTGACGAGCGTGGACGCCGGGGTCCGGGCGCCACGGGCGGCACGTGCCCCGTCGAGGGAGGACCGGTCGAAGCTGAAGGGTCGCCGCCCCACCAGGTCTCCCGGCACCAGGTTGCGGACGTCGAAGGGCTGCAGCGGGTGGTGCACCACGACGTGGTCCCGGACGGACCGTCCGTCGAGACCCGCGTGGGGCGACGCCGTGGTGTCCAGGGCGTCCAGCAGCTCGCCGAGCGGCACGGCCGGCGGACGTGGGGCTCCGGTCTGCTCGTTGGCTCCGGTGTAGGTGACGACCAGGGTCTCGCGCGCGGCCAGGATGGCGTCGAGGAACAGCTGCCGGTCCTCGCTGCGCACATCGCGCTCGCCGGTCATCGGGGCGCGCGCGAGGACGTCGTCGCCGTCGACCGACCCAGCACGCGGGAAGACGCCGTCGTCGAGCCCGAGCAGGCAGACGACCCGGTGCGGCACGGATCGCATCGGGACCATGGTGCAGACGGTCAGGGTGCCCGTGCGGAAGTTCGCGCGGGTGGGCCGGCCACCGAGCCGGTGCGCCAGCAGGTGCCGCACGTCGGCGAGCATCATGGTCCGGGTCGCCCCCGCTCCCGCGACGGTCGAGTCGCCGATCCGGGCCAGCTCCCGGTCGAACTGGGCCTGCTGCCAGGCCTCGCGCGGGGGCACCTCCGCGACCTGCTGGACACCGGTCGAGAGCGCGGCCACCCAGTCCCCCATCGTGGTCGCCGCCTCGGCTGCCTCGACGAACCGGCCGAGCCGGTCGACGTACTCCCCGAAGCGGCCGGCGAGGTCGATGTCGTTGCTCGCCACGTCGTCCACGGGCAGCGTCGCCCCCACGAAGCGGTGCTCCTCCGCGGCCATGGCCACGCCGAGCAGGACGCGGTCGAGGCCGGCCTGCCAGGTGTTCTCGGCGCGGTCGAGGCCGTAGGCCGCACGATGCCGGAGGTCGAGACCCCACCGGATCGCCGCGGCGTCCACCCACAGCGCGAGCTGGTCCAGGTCGTCGTCGTCGAAGCCGAACCGTCGGCGCACCGGCTCGGACGAGGCGAGGTCGAGGACCTCGGTCGCGGTCACCCGGCCTCCGGCGAGCTCGACGAGTCTGGCGGCCAGGGCGAGCAGCGGGTTGGTGCTCGAGAGTGCGCGGTCCGCCAGCCGCAACCGCAGCCGGTGGCCGGGGTGACCGGCCTGGCCCTGGTCCGCGCGCCCGTCCGTCGGGTCGACGAGCCCGAAGCCTGCCTGGACCAACGGTGCGAAGGTCTCGATGTCGGGGCACATCACCACGATGTCGCGCGGCTCGAGCGAGGGGTCGTCCTCGAGCAGTCCGACGAGCACCTCCCGCAGCACGTCGACCTGGCGGGTCGGTCCGTGGCAGGCGTGCACCTGCACCGAACGGTCATCGGCTTCGAGGACGCGCGTGGCCCTGGTCGCGGCGTCCGGCTCGGTGTTGGCACGCAGGTCGTCCTGCAGCCAACCCAGCAGGGAGGGCGTCCTCGGCGCCGCCGCCGTCCGGGTCGAGCGCGTCGAGACGACCGCCAGGGTCCGCTGCAGCTCCCGCGCGTCTCGCCCCAGCGAGCCCAGCAGCGGGTGCCCCACCTGCCGGATCGACGTGTCGGCCGAGCGCGGCACCGGGCCCCCGGCGTCCGACAGCGCCTGCCACAGCGGCTCGGAGACCTGGGGCAGCCACAGGTGGACCTCACGCAGCTCGCCCAGCGCCCCGAGCAGCTCGACCTCGGTCACCGGGAGACGGGTGTGTCCGAACAGCGACAGCCGAGGCGGCAGGTCGAGCCCGTCTCCACCCGAGCGCAGCCGGACCAGCGTCGCGGTGTGCCGCACGTCGGGCGGCGGGGCGTCGACCCGGTGCACCAGCCGACGCCACAGCTCAGGCTGCCAGGCCAGGTCGACGTCGACCGGCGCGCCGGTCCCGTCGGTGTCGCAGCCCGCACGCCAGTCGGTGACCAGCGCTGGTCGCTGCACGGCGTAGCCGGCGAACAGGCCGGCCAGGCGACGCGCGACGGAGTAGCGCCGGCTCGCGCGCAGCTCCCCCTCCTCGCCCTCGACGCCGTGCCCCAGGTGGGCGGCCAGCGCCGCGCACCACGGCTCGTCCAGCGATTCGTCGATGACGTCGAGCAGCGGCCACACCATCCGGTCGGGCTCCCACGGGTCGTCCCGCTCCCGGCCGAGCAGCATCGCCACCAGCGAGTGCGGGCTGAGGAACCGCACGCCCGCGCACACGCCGTCGCCACCGCGGGGCCCGTGCCCCAACCGGTGGGAGAGCCGTTGGGTCAGCCAGCGCTCCACGCCGCGCGCCGGGACCACCACGACCTCCTCGGCGAACGGGTCGTCGAGCGGGCTCGCCAGCAGCTCGCCGAGCCCCTCGGCGAGCAGGTCGGTCGACTCCGCCCGATGGATCTGCACCGTCACGCCCCGAGGCTTTCACGCGCGACCGACAGTTCTGCCGACCGCCGGTGCCGAACGCGGAACCGGACGTGCACAACGTCGCCGCGAGCCCTCACCGGGGCCCGCGCGAGCCGTTGCGCACGTCCGGGTGCGATCAGCTGCAGCCGCTGGTGCTGCCGCAGCCCTCGCAGACGTAGCAGCTGCCCGCGGGACGCATCTTGGTGCCGCAGGTGAAGCACAGCGGGCTGTCCACGGCAGTGCCGGTGATGGCCTCCATCAGCTCGGCCGAGGTGTGCACGCCCTTCGGCGCCTCCTGCACCCGAGCCTCCTCGGTGGCCGCCGTGTCCGCCGTGGATGTCGTCGACGCCGTCGACGCCGTCGACGCCGTCGACGCCGTGGGCGCCGGGGTCCCGCCCGCGAGGTCGACGCGACCGCTGACCAGCGACTCGGCCTCCGGGATCTCCTCGGCCGTGGCCTCGTAGGAGCCCGTCTCGAGCTGGCGCTGCCGCTCCTCCGCGGTGTGGATGCCCATCGCGGAGCGCTTCTCGAAGGGCAGGTAGTCCAACGCCAGCCGACGGAAGATGTAGTCCATGATCGACTGCGACATCCGCACGTCCGGGTCGTCGGTGAGGCCGGCAGGCTCGAACTTCATGTTGGTGAACTTCGAGACGTAGGTCTCCAGCGGGACGCCGTACTGCAGCGAGATGCTGATCGCCATCGAGAAGGCGTCCATCACGCCGGCCAGGGTCGAGCCCTGCTTGCCGAGCTTGAGGAAGACCTCGCCGAGACCGTCGTCGGGGTAGGAGCCCGCGGTCATGTAGCCCTCGGCGCCACCGACGGTGAACGACGTGGTCCGCGAGGGACGGGACTTCGGCAGCCGCTTGCGCACCGGGCGCTCGACGACGGTCCTGACCTCGGCGGCGGCGGCGGCCGCGTCGGTGATGGCGTCCTTGGCGGTGCTGCCCCCGTCGGAGAGCGGCTGGCCGACCTTGCAGTTGTCGCGGTAGATCGCCGTGGCCTTGAGCCCCAGCTTCCACGACTGCATGTAGACGTCCTCGATCTCCTCGACCGTGGCGCTCTCGGGGAGGTTCACGGTCTTGCTGATCGCACCGGACAGGAACGGCTGCGCCGCGGCCATCATCCGCACGTGGCCCATCGGCTTGAGCGAGCGGGCGCCCATCGCGGTGTCGAACACCTCGTAGTGCTCGGTCTTCAGGCCGGGAGCGTCGATCACGTGGCCCTTGTCGGCGATAAACTCGACGATCGCCTCGACCTGCTCCTCCTGGTAGCCCAGCTTGCGCAGCGCACGCGGGATCGTCTGGTTGACGATCTGCATCGAGCCACCGCCGACCAGCTTCTTGAACTTCACCAGCGAGAAGTCCGGCTCGATGCCGGTGGTGTCGCAGTCCATCATGAAGCCGATGGTGCCGGTCGGCGCGAGCACCGAGGCCTGCGCGTTGCGGTAGCCGAACTTCTCGCCCGTCTTCACCACCGCGTCCCAGGCCTGGGTGGCCAGGACGTGTACGTCGCGGTCGTGGCTGTGGATCGACCGGATCGCGTCGTTCGCGGCCTGGTGCTTGCGCATCACGCGCTTGTGGGCGGAGGCGTTGCGGGCGTAGCCGTCGTAGGGGCCGACGACGGCGGCGAGCTCGGCGGAGCGCTTGTAGGACTGGCCGGTCATCAGCGACGTGATCGCGGCGGCCATCGCGCGGCCACCGTCGGAGTCGTAGCCGAGCCCCATCGCCATCAGCAGGGCGCCGAGGTTGGCGTAGCCGATGCCGAGCTGCCGGTAGGTGCGGGTGGTCTCGCCGATCGACTCGGTCGGGAAGTCCGCGAAGCAGATCGAGATGTCCATCGCGGTGATGATCAGCTCGACCGCCTTGGCGAACAGCGGCGCGTCGAAGGTGTCGTCGTCCTTGAGGAACTTGAGCAGGTTGAGCGAGGCGAGGTTGCACGAGGAGTTGTCCAGGGACATGTACTCCGAGCAGGGGTTGGAGGCCGTGATCCGACCGGTCTCGGGGTTGGTGTGCCAGTCGTTGATCGTGTCGTCGTACTGCAGGCCCGGGTCGGCGCACTCCCAGGCGGCCACCGCGATCTTGCGGAACAGCTCGCGGGCGTCGACCTCCTCGATCACGGCGTTGTCCTTGCGGGCCCGGAGGCCGAACGACGTCCCCTCCTCGACCGCGCGCATGAACTCGTCGCTGACGCGGACGGAGTTGTTGGCGTTCTGGTACTGCACGGAGGTGATGTCGGCACCGCCGAGGTCCATGTCGAAGCCGGCGTCGCGCAGCGCGCGGATCTTGTCCTCCTCGCGCGCCTTGGTCATCACGAACTCCTCGATGTCCGGGTGGTCGACGTCGAGGACGACCATCTTGGCGGCCCGACGCGTCGCGCCGCCGGACTTGATGGTGCCCGCGGACGCGTCGGCGCCGCGCATGAAGGAGACCGGACCCGAGGCGGTGCCGCCGGAGGAGAGCAGCTCCTTGGAGGAGCGGATGCGCGAGAGGTTCAGGCCGGCGCCGGAGCCGCCCTTGAAGATGAACCCCTCCTCCTTGTACCAGTTGAGGATCGAGTCCATCGAGTCGTCGACCGACAGGATGAAGCACGCGGAGACCTGCTGCGGGCTCTGCGTGCCGACGTTGAACCACACCGGGGAGTTGAACGAGAAGTACTGGTTGACCAGGAGCCAGGTCAGCTCGTGCTCGAAGAGCTCGGCGTCCGCCTCGGACGCGAAGTAGCCGGCGTCCTCGCCGCCCTTGCGGTAGGTGTGCACGACGCGGTCGACCAGCTGCTTGAGGCTCCACTCGCGCACGTCCGTGCCGACGGCGCCGCGGAAGTACTTGGTGGTGACGATCGTGGAGGCGTTGAGCGACCAGAACTGCGGGAACTCCACCCCCTTCTGCTCGAAGACGGTCTCGCCGGTCTTCCAGTTCTGCTGGAGGACGTCGCGACGCTCCCAGGTGATCTCGTCGTAGGGGTGCACGCCCTCGGTGCTGAAGACGCGCTCCATCTTCAGGCCCTTGCCGCCCTTGCGTCGCTGCGAGGCCACCTGTGCTGCGCCGCTGACCGTCTCCGTCATGCCTGTCTCCTTGATCCCCAGTGTCGCTGAAACTCGCCTAGTGGTCGTGCTGTGCCGGTGCTGTCTGTCGTTCGTGGGCCGGTGCTGCTCGCAAGCTGCACCAGCGAGGTGGTGTGCCCCGGACCGCCGCTTCCCCACGACGGCCCGGGGCAGATCGGGTCAGCCCGTGCGGGCTGGGTGGGGGTCGGGCTCCGTCGCTCGCGCGGGCCGCTCGGCTCGCAGCACGGCGATCTCGGCCTCGAAGTCGTCGGCCGACTCGAAGGCGCGGTAGACGCTCGCGAAGCGGAGGTAGGCGACCTCGTCGAGCTCGCGCAACGGCGCCAGGATCGACATGCCGACCTCGTGGGCGGGCACCTCGGCCCAGCCCTCGCAGCGCAGGGCGTCCTCGACCTGCTGTCCGAGGCAGGCCAGGTCGTCCTCGGTGACCGGGCGGCCCTTGCAGGCCTTCCGGACCCCGGCGACGGCCTTGTCCCGGGTGAACGGCTCGGTCGCACCGGAGCGCTTCACGACGACGAGCTGCATCTGCTCGACGGTGCTGAACCGCTTGCCGCACCCGCCGCTGTCCGCCGGGCAGGAGCGCCGACGACGGATCGCGCCGCCGTCCTCGGTGACCCGGCTGTCCAGGACCCGGGTGTCGGTGTGGCGGCAGTACGGGCAGTGCATGTCGGCCGCTCCTCTCACCCTGATGGACACCGTGTGACGCCGGTCGCCGGCCGGTCTGGCTGGCTGGTCTGCTGGCTGGTCCTGCTGCTAGGTCAACACCCACGACCCCCACATTCGTCCCTGCCGGATGCTTCCGGGCATGGCTCACAGACCCCGGTCGGGGCGTCGGGCCTGGGGACGGATCTGTGGGTAACGTGGGGACAACCAGCAGGTGCCCTGTGTAGAAGTGACCACTATCTGTGGAGAACTACACGCGTGTAACTACTAGATGTAGTGGTAACCCTAGGACCGGACCCGCAGGGACGCAAGCGGGTTCGGGCAATTGTCCGCACTGTTTTTCGGGCCGCGGTTAAACCGCAGGTCAGCGCGCCTTAAGCCGGCGCGAGGTGGGCGTGTCGGTCGCGCACTGCGGCGTGTCGCGCCGTCCGCCCGGAACGCGGGGCTCAGGGAGCGAGCCAGGCTCCGAGCGCCGTGTTGCGCAGCACCGCGAAGAGCAGGGCCAGCGCGAAGAAGGCGACGGCCGCGGTCACCGCCCACCGCGAGCTCACCGGGCGTACGACGCCGCGCCAGCGGTCCCGAACGGCCCGGGCCCAGATCACCGCCGCGAACGGCAGCGTGCCGAGCAGCAGCAGGTTGCTGGAGGCAGCGGCCACCAGGTCGCCGTGGGTGAGGTCGTTGACCGCGCGCAAACCACCGCAGCCGGGGCAGTAGGTGCCGGTGAGGAACAGCCACGGGCACAGTCCCCAGGAGCCACCCTGGTGCGGGTCACGCAGGTGCAGGGCGACGCTGACGGCCAGCACTCCCCCGGCCAGCAGCAGCGGCCCGGCCACCCGTCGCCCACGGGGGCGGGGGTCCTGGCTGGTGCGCGGGGCAACGAGGAGCGCGGCGGTCATGTGCTCAGCGGTGGTCGGAGGTGGCCAGCGGCTCGGCGCCCAGACCCATCTTCTGCATGACCTTGCCGACGATGGGGCCGACCACCCCCAGGACGACGCCGACCCAGAACACCGGCCAGCTGTCGATGACCAGGCCGATCCCGCCGACGGTGAAGCCGAGCAGGATGATGACCACACCGGCCCAGGCGGCCGGGGTGTTGCCGTGGTGTGCCATCGCGAGAGCTCCTCGAGGTGTGCGGTGTGCGGGTCGGTGGGTGACCATCCTAGGTGCCCCCGACGGGATCTCAGGCGGTCGGGTCGCGGCCCTCGTCGAGGGCCTTCCACAGGTCGCGCTCGTCGGCGCTCGACAGGTCGGGTCCGTGGCTGGTCGCCTCCGCCGGGGCCCGGCCGACGGGAGCGTCGTACCTGCTGGACATGGCGGGCCATCTCGGAGCCAGGCGTACGGCGGCCACGAACGTCAGCAGGGCGAGTGTCGCGCCGACGAGCGTGGCCCAGTACCACCCGGACAGCGAGCCCGAGACCCCGTCGCCGGACGCACCCCGGGCGACCACCGCCTCGACGGCGTCGTCGGGGGCGCGGGTCAGGGCGGCGATCGTCGCCGCCGCGACGCCGACGGAGGCCACGGCGCCCACGACCGCCATCACCTGACGGGCCCGACCCCGGACGACCAGCACGACCCCCCAGGCCGCGAGCGCAACCAGGGCGAGCGCGACGGCCAGCGGCGCGGAGTCCGAGCCACGGACGCCCTCGGTGACGTCGACCCCACCCGCCCGGCCGCTCGCGGAGGCCCACTGCTGCCCCGCGGCGACCGCGGCGAGCGCGGCGCCGCCGAGCCCGGTCGAGACGGTGGTCCCGAACGAGCGGCGCTCAGCCATCGCCCAGCAGGCCGGCGTCGAAGCAGGTCCGGTCGCCGGTGTGGCAGGCGGGACCCTCCTGGTCGACCTGCACGAGCAGCGTGTCGCCGTCGCAGTCGAGCCGGACCTCGCGGACGTGCTGGCGGTGGCCGGAGGTCTCGCCCTTGACCCAGTACTCCTGGCGCGACCGGCTCCAGAAGGTCGAGCGCCCCGTGGTCAGCGTCCGGTGCAGCGCCTCGTCGTCCATCCAGCCGACCATCAGCACCTCGCCGGTGCCGTGCTGCTGGACCACCGCGGGGACCAGCCCCTGGGCGTCGCGCTTGAGACGCGCCGCGATGGCCGGGTCGAGAGAGGTGCTCATGACTCCAGTGTGCCGACCGGCTCCGATTCGTCTGCGACCGGTCCGTCGGAGGGACCCGCCAGACCGCAGACGAATCGGGGGTCAGCGGACGGACTGCTGAGCCACCCAGCTGGCGTGCAACCGGCCGTAGACGCCGCCCTCGGCCACGAGGGCGGCGTGCGGGCCGCGCTGCACGACCCGGCCCCGGTCGACGACGACCACCTCGTCGGCGCCCTCGGCGGTCGACATCCGGTGCGCGATCGTCACCGACGTGCGGCCCTTGGTCAGCCGCTCCAGGGCCCGGGCGATCCGCATCTCCAGGGCCGGGTCGACGGCGCTGGTGGCCTCGTCGAGCACCAGCAGGTCGGGGTCCGCCAGGTGGGCGCGCACCAGGGCGACCAGCTGCCGCTCCCCCGCCGACAGCGACTCCCCGCGCTGCCCGACGCGGGTGTCGAGGCCGCGCGGCAGGGTCTCCAGCCAGTCCGCGAGCCCGAGCTGCTCGATCGCGGTGCGGATCTCCTCGTCGGTCGCGTCGAGCTTGCCGTAGAGCGCGTTGGCGCGCAGCGTGCTGTCGAACAGGAAGCCCTCCTGCGGCACCAGCACGACCCGCTCCCGCAGCGAGTCGAAGGGCACGTCTCGCAGGTCGATGCCGTCGAGCCGGACGGCGCCGCTGGTCGGGTCCATCAGCCGGGTCAGCAGCTTGGCCAGCGTGGTCTTGCCCGAGCCGGTCTCCCCGACCACGGCGAGCCGGGTGTTGGGCGCGATCTCGAGGTCGACGTCGTGCAGCACCGGCGCGCCGCCCGGGTAGGCGAAGCCGACCGAGTCGAACCGGATGGTGACCGCCTCGCTGGGCAGCGAGGTGCCCCGCGTCCCCGGGTCGACGACGTCGGCCGGGGTGTCCAGGATGCCGATCACACGGCGCCAGCCGGCGATGGCGTTCTGGGCGTCGGTGAGCACCTGGGTGCCCATCTGCACGGGACCGACGAACAGCGTGACGAGGAAGGCGAAGGCCAGCACCTTGCCGGCGGTGATGTCGCCGTCGACGCCGAGCAGCACCCCGACGATCAGCACGCCGGCGTTGGCGAGACCGGCCGAGAGCCCGCCGAGCGAGAACGAGAAGGCGGTCAGGCCCTGGGCGCGGGTGCTGGCGACCTTATAGCGGTCGATCGCGGTGTCGATGCGCTCCTGGGTGCGGTGCTCGATGGCGTAGGACCGGACGGTGGCCGCCCCCACGACGGGCTCCGACACGGCGCTCAGCATGTGCCCGACCTGGAGGCGGACGACGCCGTAGGCCAGGGACAGCTTCTTCTGGAAGAACCGCAGGGACAAGAACAGCGGCAGGAAGCAGACCCACACCACGATCGTCAGCTGCCAGCTGTAGATCGCCATGACCAGGGTCGCGACCAGGATCTGGCCGACGGAGACGACCGCGATCACGCCGCCGAAGATCAGGAACTGCGAGACCTGGTCGACGTCGCTGGTGACGCGCGCCACGAGGGCGCCGCGACGCTCGGTGTTCTGGGTCAGCAGCGGCAGGTCGTGGACGTGCCGGAAGGCCTTGATCCGTAGCGTGGCCAGACCGCGCTCGGCGCTGGTGAAGAGCCGGTAGGTCATGGCGTACGACGCCGCGCCGGTCACCGCGACGGCGAGCAGGGCGAGCACCGCCACGAGGGCGACGAAGCCGAGGTCCGGCCCGCCGGAGGCGCGCACGCCCCGGTCGAGGGTCTGCTGCACCGCGACCGGGACGACGATCCGGCCCAGCGTGGAGAGCAGCGCGAAGGCGAGCGTGCCACGGAAGCCGTCCTTGAGCTCCGGGGACAGCTCGATGCCGCGAGCGATGGTGCGCAGCGCCGAGATGTCCTCGCCGGTGTCCATGCTGGTGCCGGCGGCGCCGGTGGTCGCGGGGCTGCTCATCGCGCCACCTCCTGGGCGGCTTCCTGCTCATAGGCGTTGACCAGGTCGGCGTAGGCCGGGTTGCGCTGCAGCAGGTCGGCGTGGGTGCCCTGGTCCTCGACCCGGCCCCCGCGCAGGAAGACCACGTCGTCGGCGAGCGCGATCGTGGCCTTGCGGTAGGCCACGACCACGACGGTGCTCTCGTCGCTGCCGGACCGCAGGGCCGCGAGGATCCGGGCCTCGACCTCGGGGTCGACCGCGGAGGTGGCGTCGTCCATCACGAGCAGCCGGGGGCGGCGCACCAGGGCGCGCGCCAGGGACAGTCGCTGCCGCTGACCACCGGACAGCGAGGTGCCACGCTCGCCGAGGCGGCTGTCCAGCCCCTGGGGCAGGGCGGCGACGAAGCCGTCGGCCTGGGCTGTCCGCAGGGCGGCCCACACGTCGTCGTCGGTGACGTCGGCGCCCAGCGTGACGTTGCCCCGCACGGTGTCGTCGAAGAGGAAGGCCTGCTGGGGCACCAGCGCGACCTGCTCGGCCAGCGCACCCGGAGCGAGCTCGCGCAGATCGCTCCCGTCGACCCGGATGCTGCCGGAGACCGGGTCGAGCAGCCGCAGCAGCAGCGCGGCCAGCGTGCTCTTGCCGCTGGCCGTCGCACCGACGACGGCGACCGTGCGCCCGGCGGCGAGCTCGAAGGTCACGTCGTTCAGCAGCGGTTGGTCCTCGTCGTAGGCGTAGGCGAGGTGGGAGACCTCGAGCCGTGCACCGTGCGACCCGGTGGGCAGGCGCCGGTCGCCGTACGGCATCTCCCCGGTGGCGTCGAGGACCCGGTGCACCCGGTCGAAGCCGACCACGCTGCGCGGGAACTCCCCCACGAGCCAGCCGAGGGAACGGATCGGGAAGGACACGATGGTCAGCAGGTAGCTGACCGTGACCACGTTGCCGGGATCGGTCAGGCCCTGGTCGACCCGGTAGACGCCGACCACGAGCACGGCCAGCACACCGATGCTCGGCAGCGCCTCCAGGACCGGGTCGAAGGCGGCGCGGATCCGGCCGGCCCTGATGTTGGTGTCGCGCAGCTGGTGGGCCTTCGTCGCGAAGCGGGCGGTCTCCTCGGTCTCCCGGCCCAGCGACTTGACGACCAGGCCCCCGTCGAAGGACTCGTGCGCGACCTCGCTGACCTCGGCGCGCAGCGCCTGCGCGCGCGTCATCAACGGCGACTGGAGCCGCTGGTAGATCACGTTGACGGCGATCACGAGCGGGAACACCAGGATGCCCACGACCGCCAGCACCATGTCGGTGAGGAGCATCTGGACGACCGCGATCACCATCATCGCGACGGTGCCGACGGCCATCGGCAGCGGCGCGATCGGCGCCCAGGCGGCCTCGACGTCGGCGTTGGCGTTGGACAGCAGCTGTCCGGTGGGGTGCTGCTGGTGCCAGGACATCGGGAGCTTGAGGTACTGGCGGGTGACGTCGCGCCGGTAGTGCGCCTGCATGCGGTACTGCATCACCCCTGCACCGAGCCGGCGCGCGACGATCCCGACCGCCCGTCCGATCGCCACCGCGACGAAGAGCGCCAGGATCACCCACAGGCCGCTCGCGTCGACGTCGCCCGTGCGGAAGGACGGCAGCACCACGTGGTCGGTCGCCCAGCCGAGCACCCAGGCGTCCGCCACGGTCATCGCACCGAAGACCAGGCTGCCGAGGGTCGAGAGCGTGAAGATCCACGGCTCCCGCCGGATCGCGACGCCCAGCACCGCGAACCCGTCGCGCAGGGTGCCGCGCTTGTCCCGCGCCGGGTCGGAGGTGGTCACGGCCCCAACCCTACGAGCGAGGTACGACATCCCCGACACGCGTCGGCGGGCCGCCGGCCCACCGGAGCGCTGCGCGCCGCTGCGGAGTGGCACGTCTCACGCGCACCCGCCTCGGTCTCCGTCCCTCGGAGGCGACTCCTAGGCTGGGGAGCATGAGCGACTACCTCGAGCTGCTGCCCGCCGTCGACATCGCCGGCGGCCAGGCCGTCCAGCTGGTGCAGGGTGTGGCCGGCTCGGAGAAGCGCTTCGGCGACCCGGTCGAGGCCGCGCTGAACTGGCAGGCGCGCGGCGCGGAGTGGATCCACCTCGTCGACCTGGACGCGGCGTTCGGCCGCGGCCACAACCGCGAGCTCCTCGCCCAGATCGTCGGCACCCTGGACATCTCGGTCGAGATGAGCGGCGGCATCCGTGACGACGCGTCGCTCGAGGCAGCGATGGCGACCGGCTGCCGGCGCGTGAACATCGGCACCGCGGCGCTGGAGCAGCCGGAGTGGTGCGCGGGGGCCATCGCGTCGTACGGCGACCGGGTGGCGGTCGGCCTGGACGTCCGTGGGCGCACCCTCGCGGCACGCGGCTGGACCTCCGAGGGCGGCGACCTGTACGACGTTCTCGCGCGTCTCGACGACGAGGGCTGCGCGCGCTACGTGGTCACCGACGTCAACAAGGACGGCATGCTCGCGGGCCCCAACCTGGAGCTGCTCCGCCAGGTGTGCGCGGCGACGGACCGACCGGTCGTGGCGTCGGGCGGCATCACCGAGCTGAGCGACCTCGAGGCGCTGCAGGCACTGGTGCCCGAGGGAGTGGAGGGAGCGATCGTCGGCACGGCGCTCTACGAGGGCCGGTTCACCCTCGAGGACGCGCTCGCCCTGACCCGGCCGGCCTCATGACGCTCGCGGTCCGGGTGATCCCCTGTCTCGACGTCGACGCGGGACGAGTGGTCAAGGGCGTCAACTTCTCGAACCTGCGCGACGCCGGCGACCCGGTCGAGCTGGCCAAGGTCTACGACGCGGCGGGCGCGGACGAGCTGACCTTCCTCGACATCTCAGCCTCCCACGAGGGGCGTGCGACGACGCTCGAGATCGTGTCCCGCACGGCCGAGCAGGTGTTCATCCCGTTGACCGTCGGCGGTGGGGTCGGCAGCGTCCAGGACGTCGACCGGCTGCTGCGCGCGGGTGCGGACAAGGTGGCCGTGAACACCGCCGCGATTCGTCGCCCGGAGCTCGTCGCGGAGATCGCCGACCGGTTCGGCAACCAGGTGCTGGTCCTCTCCGTCGACGCCCGCCGGGCGGACGGCACCGACAGCGGCTTCGAGGTCACCACCCACGGCGGCCGCACGAGCACCGGCCTGGACGCCGTGGCCTGGGCGCGCCGGGCGGCCGAGCTGGGCGCCGGCGAGATCCTGCTCAACGCGATGGACGCCGACGGCACCCGGGACGGGTTCGACCTCGAGCTGATCGGCCTGGTGCGGCGGGAGGTCTCGATCCCGGTGATCGCCTCCGGTGGCGCCGGACGGGTGGAGCACTTCGCGCCGGCGGTCCGGGCCGGGGCGGACGCCGTGCTCGCGGCGTCGGTGTTCCACTTCGGCACGCTGGCGGTCGGCGACGTCAAGGAGTCGCTGGCCGCTGCCGGTCACCCGGTGCGCTGACCCGGCCTCAGGGACCGGGGTGCTTGAGGTCGTACAGCCTCAGCTCGGCCAGGCGCAGCAGCCGGCCGAACTCCGCGCCGTCGTCGGGGAAGACGCTGATGGCGACGCTGCCCCCTACGACCACCTCCGAGTCGCCCACGTGGATCGGCTCGCGGACCGCGGCCGCCAGCACGTCGGCGATGTCGCGCGCGCGCTCGGCCGCGTCCGAGGGGTGCAGCCCGGTGACCGCGACCAGGAACTCGTCACCGCCGAGCCGGGCCAGGAAGTCGCTGCGCCGGAGGCTGCCGCTCAGCCGCTGCGCGGTGACCGTCAGGACCTCGTCACCGAGCGCGCGGCCGTGCGAGTCGTTGACGTCGGCGAAGCCGTCGAGGTCGAGGAGCAGCAGCGCCAGTGCGCCGTCTCGCACCCGGGCGTCCCACAGCTCGACCTCGACGCGCTCCTCGAGCCGGCGGCGGTTCCACAGGCCGGTCAGCGGGTCGGTGTGGGCCAGCTCCTCGATCCGGTCGCGGTAGGCGCGGGCCCGCTCGGTCTCGTGCGCGAGGGCGCGCTCGGCCTGCATCCGCGCCGTGACGTCGTTCTGCACGCCGATGTACTGCACCACCTGGCCGTCGGCGTCGCGGACCGGTGAGAGCGTCACCTCGTTCCACCAGGGCTCCCGGTCGGGGCCCCGCGCGTTGAGGATCACCTCGCGGCACTCCCGGCCGGCGGCGATCGCCTCGCGGAGCCGACCCACCGCGGCACGGTCGGTCTCCGGGGTCTGCAGGAGGCGGCAGTTGCGGCCGAGCAGGTCGGCCTCCGGGTAGCCCGCCAGCTCGGCGAAGGCGGCGTTGACGTAGACGAGGGGCTGACCGGGTCGGGTGACGTCGGCGATGCAGACCCCGTTGGAGGTCGTGGCGAGCGCCTGGTCGAGCAGGGCGCTCGCACGCGCGCCGGTGGACGCGATCCTGCCGGCGGGGGCGGGACCGGCCACCTCGTCCAGGGTCGGGGCAGGGGTCTCGCCCGGGGTCGCCACGCGCGGCGCCACCCGGGACAGCAGCTGGCGCGTGGCTGCGGTGACGGTGTCGCGCTCGTAGGTGAGGGCGTACTCGAACCGACGCTGCATGTCCGGACCGGAGTCCCCCAGGTCGCGGGCCAGCAGCGCGGCGCTGAAGTGCGGGCCGAGGACGGCGACGTCCCACTCCCCGAGCACCGGGTCGTCGGCCTGAAGCGAGGCGCCGCGCAGACCGGGGACGGGCTGCTCGGGCAGGTCCTCGCCGATCGCGCACACGAAGAAGGTCCGCTCCACCAGGTCGCGGTAGCGCTGGGCCGTCGCCGGGGTGAAGTGCTGCGCCTGCTGGAAGGTGGACGCCACGACGCAGGTGTCGCCCACCCGGAGGGCCTCCTGCTCGAGCTGCTTGCTGAGCTCGACGAGCAACCGCTTGGACGCCGTACGCAACGGGGTGCCGGCCGGCAAGCAGGCGAAGGGGGACCCGAACTCGGAGTCGGCGACGGGCACGCATCGCGATAGCAGCAGCTGGGCGCCGACCTGGGAGATGTCGGGATCAGCGGTCGGGCGGCCGAAGAACCAACCCTGACCGAGCGTGGCGCCCAGGCCGCAGGCGGTCTCCAGGTGCGTCTCGTTCTCGATGCCCTCGGCCAGGATCAGCGCGCCGGTCGACTCGGCGTAGGCGTTGACGGCGTTCATGATCTGCGCGACGGCGGGAGTGGGACGACCCTGGACCAGCCGCAGGTCGAGCTTGACGACGTCGGGTCGCAGCAACGGCATGAACGCCAGCGAGGCGACCTCGGCACCCACGTCGTCGAGCGCCACGCCCCACCCGAGCTCCCGGACCCGCTCGACCGACCGCAGCAGCTCGGCCGGGCGGGACGCCAGGGCGCGCTCGGTGATCTCGAGGACCACCGTGAGGCCGCCCGGCACCTCGTCGCACAGCTCGCGCAGGCGCCGCAGCGCGGCGTCCTCGAGCGCCTCCGGCTCGATGTTCACGAAGATCGTCGCCGGCGCCACCAGGCCGTTGCGTGCGGCGCCGCGCAGCGCGGCCTCGCCGCAGGCCAGGTCGAGCTCGGCCAGCAGGTCCTGCTCCCGGGCCGCGGTGAACAGGGCGGCCGGGCTCTGCCACGGCCCCTCCGGGCCGCGAGCGAGGGCCTCGAAGGCCGCGACCCGTCCGGTCTGGAGGTCGACGATGGGCTGGAACACGCTCGTCACCAGCCCCTCGCGGAGCAGACGCTCGAGCGTGGGGTGCTGCGCGGAGCGCTCCGACCTCGAGTCGGTCGCCGACATCATGGTGCCCTCGTCCCGTTGCTGGCCCGACGCGATCTGCTGCACGCCGAGCCATCAGCCTAGGAACGATCTACCCCGTCCGGGGCCAAATCGGGTAAAACGAGCCGTTCGTCACGCGGTCGCGGCGTCCTAGCGTCGCGGGACCAGCAGGGCGTGCAGGACCGGAGCGGCCAGCACGCTCACCACCAGGGCCGCGAGCCGGGCATCCCAGTCCGGTCGCAGCACCCAGACGAGCACGTTGAGCGCCCCGAGCGTGGCCAGCAGCAGGGAGGTCTGCCGGCGTCGACGACGCGCCAGGCCGCCGGTGTCGCGACCGACGCGCGTGCGGCCCGGGAGCCGGTCGGTCGTGTGCCGTCGTACGGCGTGGGCGCGTGCCGCACGTCGCTCCCGCCGCTCCGCCTCCGCCGCTCGGGCCGCCGCCTTGAGCGCCGCCTCGTGCTCCCGGGCCGCCCGACGACGCGCGCGCTGCTTGCTCAGAGCGACCCGACCCAGTTGCGGAGCAGCCGCGCGCCGGCGTCCCCGGACTTCTCGGGGTGGAACTGCGTGGCGCTCAGCGGGCCGTTCTCCACGGCGGCGACGAAGCGGTCGCCCCCGTGGGTCGCCCAGGTCACCTGGGGTGCGCGGGTCCGGCCGTTGGTCCGCAGGGTCCAGTCGCGGACGCCGTAGGAGTGCACGAAGTAGAACCGCTCGTGCTCGACACCCTCGAAGAGCGCGGTGTCCGGCGGCGTCTCCACGGTGTTCCAGCCCATGTGCGGCACGACGGGTGCCTGCAACCGCTCCACCACGCCCGGCCACTCGTCCAGGCCCGGCGTGTCGACACCGTGCTCGACACCACGGGCGAACAGCACCTGCATGCCGACGCAGATCCCGAGCACCTTGCGACCGCCCGCGAGCCGTCGACCCACCACCTCGTGGCCCCGCACGGCGCGGATCCCCTCGACGCACGCCGCGAAGGCACCGACCCCCGGCACCACCAGGCCGTCCGCGGCCATCGCCGCGTCGCGGTCGGCGGTCAGGGTGACCTCGGCGCCGGCGCGTTCGAGGGCCCGCACCGCGGAGCGGAGGTTGCCGAAGCCGTAGTCGAGGACCACGACGGTCGGGTTCCCCGTGTGTCTTGTGTGTCCCGTGCCCCCGGCCCCGTCCGGGTCGGTGGCTGGACTCACAGGGTGCCCTTGGTGCTGGGCACGCCCGTCTCCCGCGGGTCGAGGGCCACGGCGTCGCGCAGTGCACGCGCGACGGCCTTGAACTGTGCCTCGACGAGGTGGTGCGGGTCGCGGCCGGAGAGCACCCGCACGTGCAGGGCGATCTGGGCGTGGTGCGCCAGCGTCTCGAACACGTGCCGGGTCAGCGAGCCGAGGTAGCCGACCGAGCTGCCGCCGATCGTGACGAACGCCTGGGCGTCCGGCTCGCCGACGTGCACGCAGTAGGGCCGGCCGGAGACGTCGACGGCGCACTGGACCAGCGCCTCGTCCAACGGCACGAGCGAGTCGCCGAAGCGACGGATGCCGGCCTTGTCGCCGAGCGCCTCGCGCAGCGCGTCGCCGAGCGCGATCGCGGTGTCCTCCACCGTGTGGTGCGCGTCGATGTGGGTGTCGCCGTCGGTCTGCACGGTCAGGTCGATGAGCGAGTGCCTCGAGAAGGCCGTCAGCATGTGGTCGTAGAACCCGACCCCGGTGGAGACCTGGCTGCGACCGGTCCCGTCGAGGTCGACCTCGACGAGCACCGTCGACTCCTTGGTCGCGCGCTCGATCCGTGCGGTCCTGCTCATCGGAGTACCTCCACTAGTGCCTGCTCGAACGCCGCCATCTCCGCTGCCGTGCCGATCGAGACCCGCAGCCAGCCGTCCGGCCCGGTCTCGCGGATCAGCACGCCGCGGTCCAGGAGAGCCTGCCAGACGGCGTGCCGGTCGGCGAACGTGCCGAACAGCACGTAGTTGGCGTCGCTGTCGGCGACCCGCAGCCCCTGCTCGCGCAACCACGTGACGGTGCGGTCCCGCTCGGCGCGCAGGTCGTCGACCCGGGCCAGCAGCTCGTCGGCGTGCCGCAGGGCCACCCGCGCGACGGCCTGGGTGACCGCCGACAGGTGGTAGGGCAGCCGCACCACGCGGATCGCGTCGGTGATCTCCTTCGCCGCCGCGAGATAGCCCAGCCGGGCACCGGCGAGGGCGAACGCCTTGCTCATGGTGCGGCTGACCACGAGGTTCGGGGTGTGCGGCAGCACCTCGAGCGCGGACGGCGTGCCCGCGCGCCGGAACTCGCCGTAGGCCTCGTCGATGACCACGACCCCGCCGTGCTCGGCGGCGGCGGCGCAGACCGCGACGACCGCGGCCGGCGGCAGCGCGGTGCCGGTCGGGTTGTTCGGCGAGGGCAGCAGCACAACCGTCGGGCGGTGCTCGGCGATGACCGCACGCGCGTGGTCCAGGTCGAGGCTGAAGTCGTCCTCCCGGTGGCCCGTGACCCAGCCGGTCAGGGTGTCGCGGGCGTACTCGGGATACATGGAGTACGTCGGTGCGAACGACACGGCTGTGCGGCCCGGGCCGCCGAACGCCTGCAGCAGCTGCAGCATCACCTCGTTGGAGCCGTTGGCCGCCCACACCTGGTCCGCGGTCACCCCGTGGCCGAGGTAGGCCGCGAGGTCCTCGCGCAGGGCGGTGAACTCCCGGTCCGGGTAGCGGTTGAGCGTGCGCGCGGCCTCGGCCACCGCCACGGCGACGTCGGCGACGACGGACTCCGAGGGCGGGTAGGGGTTCTCGTTGACGTTGAGCTGGACGGGAGCCTCGTCGAAGGACAGCTGCGGAGCGCCGTACGGCTCGATCCCGCGCAGCTCCTCCCGCAGGGGCAGCTGCATCAGGACTCTCCGGACCCGCGCGCGAGGCGTACGTCGATGGCGGCGCCGTGCCCCGGCAGGTCCTCGGCGTTCGCGAGGGCGAGCACGTGCGGTGCGACGTCGCGCAGCGCCTGCTCGTCGTACTCGATGACGTGCAGGGCCTTGAGGAACGAGCGCACCGACAGTCCCGAGCTGTGGCACGCACAGCCGGCGGTGGGCAGCACGTGGTTGGAGCCGGCGCAGTAGTCGCCGAGCGAGACCGGCGCGAAGGCGCCGACGAAGATCGCGCCGGCGTTGCGCACCCGTCGGGCCAGCGTGGCGGCGTCGCGGGTCTGGATCTCGAGGTGCTCGGCGGCGTAGGCGTCGACCACGGACAGGCCCTGCTCGAGGTCGTCGACGAGCACGACCGCCGACTGCTGCCCGGAGAGGGACGCCCGGATCCGGTCGACGTGGCGGGTCGCGGAGACCTGCTTGTCGAGCTCGGCCTCGACGTCGTCGGCCAGCGCGGTGGAGGTCGTGACCAGCACGGCCGCGGCCATCGGGTCGTGCTCGGCCTGGCTGAGCAGGTCGGCGGCGACGAAGGCGGCGTCCGCGGTGTCGTCGGCCAGGATCGCGATCTCGGTCGGACCGGCCTCGGAGTCGATGCCCACGACGCCCTTCAGCAGCCGCTTGGCGGACACGGTGTAGATGTTGCCGGGACCGGTCACGAGGTCGACCTGGCGGCACGGCCCCGCGCCGTAGGCGAACATCGCGATCGCCTGGGCGCCTCCGACGGCGTAGACCTCGTCGATGCCCAGCAGCGCGCAGGCGGCCAGGATCGTGGGGTGCGGCAGGCCGCTGCCCCAGGAGCCGAACGCGGTCCGCTGCGGGGACGACGTGAGGGCGATGGACCCGACACCGGCGACCTGTGCGGGGACGACGTTCATGACCACGCTGGACACGAGCGGCGCGAGGCCACCCGGGACGTAGAGCCCGACACGCTGGATCGGCACCATCATCTGGCTGACGGTTCCGCCCGGCACGACCCGGGTGGTGGTGTCCTGCTCGAGCTCGGCCTCGCAGGTCATCCGCAGCCGGCGGATGGACTCCTCGAGGCCGGCTCGTACGGCCGGGTCGAGCTCGACGAGCGCCTGCGCGATCGCCTCGACGGGCACGGCGATCTCCGTGGCCTGCACGCCGTCGAACTTCGCGCCGTACTCCAGGACCGCCTCGACACCCCGGTGGCGCACGTCGTCGCAGATCGGGCGGACGACGTCGAGGGCGGCCTCGACGTCGAACTCGGCGCGCGGGACGACGGCGCGGTAGTCAGTGGCGCTCTCGCCCCGGAGGTCGATACGGCGGATCATGAGGCGATTCTAGGTGCGAACGGTCCACGGTCCGGACGGTGGTTCACGCGCAGAGACCTCCGACACATGGGTAGTTTGAGGTCCGTGCGCGAGCAGCTCCCCATCTTCCCCCTGAACACCGTGGTGTTCCCGGGTGTCACCGTGCCGCTGCACGTCTTCGAGGACCGCTACCGCGCCCTGGTCCACCACCTGCTGAGCATCTCCGACAAGTCGCTGCGGCTGTTCGGGATCGTGGCCATCCGGGAGGGCTACGAGGTCGGCGAGCGGTGGAGCTCCTCCGTGCACTCGGTGCACCGCGTCGGCTGCGTGGTGCAGATGACCTCGGTGGAGCCCTACGAGGACGGTCGCTTCGACATCGAGGTGGTCGGACGCAAGCGGATGCGGCTCGACGGGCTGCACACGTCCGGGGAGTACCTCGTCGGCGACGTCGAGTCGCTGCCCCCGCACCGCGCGCCCTCCGGGAGCGCCCCCGAGGCGACGGAGGCCACCCGGACCCTCGCGACCTTCCAGGAGTACCGGCGCCGGCTCTCGGCGATGCGCGGCGGCGACGTCCTCGACGGCGACTTCCCCCGCGACCCGGAGTACCTCTCCTACAGCCTCGCCGCGACCTGTCTGCTCACCCTCAAGGAGCGCCAGGAGCTGCTCGAGACCAGCACCCCGCTCGACCGGCTGATGATGATCCGGCACCTGCTGCGCGAGGAGATGCGGGCGATGCGGGCGATCCCGTCCCTGCCGGCCACCGAGGTCGCGCGCACCAGCTGGTCGCCCAACTAGGGCGACCCGATGGCGAGGAGACAGAGTCCCGGCAGTACGCCGGCCACGACCGCTCTGACCCGGGCCGGCGTGCCGTTCACCGAGCACTCCTACGCGCACGACCCGGGCGCGACGTCGTACGGGATGGAGGCCGCCGCGACGCTCGGACTCGACCCGGAGCAGGTGCTCAAGACCCTGCTCGCCTCTGTCGACGGACGGCTGGTCGTGGGAGTCGTGCCGGTCGCCGGGCAGCTCGACCTCAAGGCCGTCGCCGCCGCGGCCGGGGGGAAGCGGGCGACGATGGCCGATCCGGCGGAGGCCGAGCGCGCCACCGGGTACGTCGTCGGCGGCATCTCACCGGTCGGGCAGCGGCGTGCGCACCTCACGCTCGTGGACACCTCGGCGCTCGGGCACGACGTGGTCTACGTCTCCGGGGGACGCCGCGGCCTCGACCTGGGGATCTCCCCCGCCGACCTGGTGCGCGTCACCGACGCGACGGTGGCCCCGATCCGTCGGTGACGGACGGGCCGGGCTCCACACCCGGAGGGGTCAGGAGTCGCGGCGCTCCGTGCTGCTGTAGCAGGTGTCGTAGCCGCGCGGGATGTCCTTGCACACCCGGAAGTAGACGTAGTCGATCCGGCCGGACCAGGAGCTGCTGTTGGTCGACTTGACCGTGCTCCCGCAGCCTCGGGTGTTGCTGGTGCCCCGCGTCCAACCCGACATCACGTTGGAGTTGGCGAGCGCGATCTGGACGTAGACGTTGCGCCCGTCGCAGGCCTTGTCCCGCACCGTGCACGTCCAGCTGGCCCGGGAGTCGCCGGTGCCGTAGGCGTTGCAGGAGTAGGAGCCGACCGAGTTGCCGGAGGCCACGGTGGCGTGGGCCACGCCCGGCAGGGCGATGACGGCGACGAAGGCGACGAGCGCGGCGAGGAGCGGACGAACGAGCATGCGTGGTACCCCCAGGTGCGTCAGCGCCGAGGCCCCGTCGACGTCGGCTGCTGCGATGAGCTGACCCTGCCCGGCACGCCCGAGCGGCGAAACCGGACGAATAGTCTGTTTCCGGTAGGACTCTACATCGCACCAAACGCACCGGAACGCACCGGCAGACGCACCGAACGACGACCCGGAGACGATCCGGCTCAGACGGTGTCGCGCCAGTCCCGCGTCGGCGAGCGCAGCACGCTGAGGATGCAGAGCACGGACGCGAGCAGCAGGGGTGGCCCGATGGAGAGCACGGTGAGGAAGCCGAAGAAGAAGATCACCATCGCGCAGACCACCAGCACGGCGCGGCGCAGGGGCGAGGTGCGCCAGGCGGCGTACAGCACGCCGCAGGAGGCGCCGGCCAGCGGCCACACCGCCCACATCGTCGGCGAGCCCCCCTCCAGCCGGGTCAGCACCAGGTAGAACCCCAGCACCGCCAGGGTCAGCAGCGCCGCAGCGAGCGCGAACAGGTCGAGGCGACGGAGGGCTGGCACGCGCACAGTCTGCCCGGTCGCGGCCAGCCGACGCGCCGGCTCGACGGGGTGGCGGCCAGCCGACGCGCCGACTCGGCGGGGTGGCGGCCAGCCGACGCGCCGACTCGGCGGGGTGGCGGCCAGCCGACGCGCCGACTCGGCGGTCAGCCGGTGCGGCGGCGCAGCTCCTCGTTGATCGCCGGCACGATCTCGTGCAGGTCGCCGATCACGGCGTAGTGCGCCTTGGTGACCATCGGGGCGTCCTCGTCGGAGTTGATCGCCAGGATCGTCTTGGAGCTCGACATGCCGGCCCAGTGCTGGATCGCGCCGCTGATGCCGCAGGCGACGTAGAGGTCCGGCGAGACCCGGCTGCCGGTCTGTCCGACCTGCTCGTGGTGCGGCCGCCAGCCCAGGCTGGTGACCACGCGGGAGACGCCGAGCGAGCCGTCGAGCAGGTCGGCGAGCTCGAGCAGGTCGGTGAACCCGTCGGCGCTGCCCGCTCCCCGTCCGGCCCCGACCACGACGCGGGCGGACTTCAGGCTGCCGGACTCGTCGGGCTCGCCGGGCTCGGTGCGCACCACGCGCGCCCGCAGGTCGGCGTCGGTGACGGGCACGTCGAGCGGCTGCACGGTCGGGGTGGTGGCGACGTCCGCCGGCCGCGGGTCGCACGCGTGACCTGCCACGGTGAGCACCGCGACCGGGTCCTCGAGCCGCAGCTCCTCCAGCGCCGAGCCGCCGAGCACCTGCCGCGACACGGCCAGCGGCGACGCGCCGTCCACGGCGACGACGTTGGCGGCCATCGCGACGTCGAGGCGGCAGGCCACGTGGGCGAGCACCTCGTTGCCACGCGCGGTGCCGGCGGCCAGCACGACGTGCCGGTCGGCGGCGGCTGCGACCACGGCCGCGGCCCAGGCCGCCGCCGCGTAGGACGTGAACGGCTCGCCGTCGGCGTGCAGCACCGACGAGACGCCGTACGCACCGAGCTGGTCGACGAGCCCGCTGGGCCCGTCCCCCACGACGAGCGCGTGCACGTCGCCAATGTCACGGGCGAAGGTGAGGGCCTCGCGGGAGACCTCGATGACGCCGTCGGCGTCGGTCTCGACGAGCACCAGGACGTCGGTCATCGGGTGACCCCCAGCTTCTCCAGCAGGTCGACGACCGCGGGTGCGGCGTCGGCGCCCGTGCCCAGGATGGAGACCTGGCTGGGCTGCGCCTCGGGCAGCTTGAGCCGGACGCGACCCGAGCCGGCGGGCGTGCCGGTGGGCTCGATCTGCTCGACCTGCACCTTCTTGGCCTTCATCCGGCCCGGGATGGAGGGATAGCGCGGCTCGATGCCGCCCTCCATGACGGTGACGACCGCGGGCAGCGCGAGCTCGAAGACCTCGGTGCCGCCGTCCGGGGCACTGCCCCGCGCGACCACGGTGTCGGCGTCGACCTCGAGCGTCGAGATGCCCGTGACCACAGGCCGGTCGAGCGCGTAGCCCAGTCGCACACCGACTTGGAAGTCGCCGGTGTCCGAGGCGTCGTTGCCCAGCAGCACGAGGTCGTACGTCGTCCCGCGAGCCTCGTGCGCGCGGACCACCTCGGCGATCGTGCGCGCCACGTCGGCCGGCCCGTAGCCGGACGCGTCGGCCTCGACCAGCACCGCACCGGTGCAACCGAGGGCCAGGGCGTTGCGCAGCTGCTCGACGGCGTCGGAGGAGCCGAGGGTCAGCACGGTCGCCTCGCCGCCGGTGTCCTTGGCCACCGAGATCGCCAGCTCGACGGCGCAGTCCTCGTGCGGGCTGACGGTGTGGCCGAGCGAGGAGTCGTCGACCGCCATGCCGTCGGCGGTCAGCGAGATCTCGCCGCCGAGGTCGGGCACCCGCTTGATGCAGACCAGGACGTTGCTCATGCTCGGATCCGGTTGTTGGCGGGGTCGAAGAGCGACGTCGCGTCGACGGAGCCGACGGTCACGGGGTAGAGCTCCTCCATGTAGGAGACCGCGAGCTCGTTGCCGAGCGTCGCCTGGTCCGGCGGCAGGTAGGCCAGCAGCACGTGCTTGCCCAGCGAGGGCGCCGAGCCGGCGGTCGTGACGTAGGGGTGGTGGCCGTGCCCGTCGACGAGGGCCTCCCCCGCACGCGTCAGGATCGGCTCGCCGCCGAGCATGTAGCGCTTCGTGCCGCTCGCGGACGTGTGGTCGTCCACGGTCATGGTGCACAGCACCGCGGCAGGGGCAGCCTCACGCTGGGCGAGGTAGGCCTCCTTGCCCACGAAGTCCGCGGCCTTGACCTTGGGCCGCTGCATGCCGGCCTCGACGATCGTGCGCTCGCCGTCGAGCTCGGCGCCGTAGGCGCGGTAGCCCTTCTCGATGCGTCCGGTGGTGCCGTAGACGCCGATGCCGACGGGGCGCGCGCCGTGCGGCGCTCCGGCCTCGAGCAGCTTCTCCCACAGGGTCGCAGCGTGCTCCACGTCGACGTACAGCTCCCAGCCGAGCTCGCCGACGTAGGAGATGCGCGAGGCCAGGACCGGCACGTCGGCGACGGTGATCTCTCGGCAGGACAGGAAGCCGAAGCCCTCGTGCGAGACGTCGTCGCCCGTGAGCGAGGCGAGGATGTCGCGGGCGCGGGGGCCCCAGAGGCCCACGGTGACGACCGTGTCGGTGTGCGCGGTCAGCTCCGCAGAGCCGTCCGCGGGCAGCTGCCGGCGGAACCACTGCTCGTCCGCGCGCCCGTGCGCGCCGCCCGTGACGACGCGGAAGTGCTCGTCGCCGAGCCGCATCACCGTCAGGTCGGAGAGGAACCCGCCCTTGGCGTCGAGGACGGGCGTGTAGACGACCTTGCCGACGGCGACGTCGCACTGCGAGACGCAGGTGCGCTGGACCGCGTCGAGCGCTCCGGGGCCGGTGATGTCGAAGATCGAGAAGGCGCTCAGGTCGATGATGCCCGCGGCGGCACGCATCCGCAGGTGCTCGGCGTTGACGATCGGGCTCCACCAGCGAGCGTCCCACTCGTGCTCGCGGGGCATCACCTGGTCGCCGTACTCCTCGACCAGGTCGGCGTTGGACTCGTACCACTGCGGGCGCTCCCAGCCGGCGGCCTCGAAGAAGCGCGCTCCGAGCTTGACCTCGGAGTCGTGCATCGGGGAGAGCCGCTGGTCGCGGTCGGACTCGTACTGCTCGGCGGGGTGGATGATGCCGTAGGTCTTGATGAACGCCTCGGTGGTGCGCGCCCGGGTGTGCTCACGCCGCATCTGGTGCGGGTGGAACCGCGCAATGTCGGAGTGGTGCACGTCGATCTCGGGGTGACCGTGCGTCATCCACTCCGCGACCGCGCGTCCGACGCCCGGGCCCTCCTTGATCCACACCGCCGCGGCGGTCCAGAGACCCGAGACCAGGCTCTCGCCGAGGATCGGGTTGCCGTCGCAGGTCAGCGACAGCAGGCCGTTGATCGCGTAGCGGATCTCGGCGCCCTCGGCGCCCAGCAGGTCCGGCATCAGCTCGAAGGCCTGCTCCAGCTGGGGGTCGAAGTCGTCGGAGGTGAAGGGCATCTCCGTCGGCGACAGCTTGGCCTGCTCGATCGAGGGGATCTCCTCGGGCTCGTGCAGGATCGCGCGGTGGGCGTAGGAGCCGACCTCCATGTCGGCGCCGTGCTGCCGCTCGTAGCAGTAGGTGTCCATGTCGCGGATGATCGGGAAGGAGATCTCGCCCTCCGTGTCCGCCAGCTGCGGGCAGGGGCCGACGCTGATCATCTGGTGCACGGCCGGGGTCAGCGGGATGCTGATTCCCGCCATGTCGCCGATCTTGGGGCTCCACACACCGCAGGCGATCACGACGGTCTCGGCCTCGATGTCGCCGCCGGTCGTGCGCACCCGCTTGATGCGTCCGTCCTCGACGTCGAGCCCGGTGACCTCCACCGTGGGGACGACGGTCAGGGCGCCGGTCTCGAGCGCGCGCTCGCGCATGATCGTGCCCGCTCGCAGCGAGTCGACGACGCCGACCGACGGGGTCCAGAAGGCGCCGATGATCTGGTCGGCCTCGAGGAACGGCACCTTCTCCACGACCTGCTCCGGGGTCACCAGCTCCGCCTCGATGCCCCAGGCCTTGGCCGAGGACATCCGGCGCCGCAGCTCCTCCATGCGCTCCTCGGTGCGCGCCACCTCGAAGCCACCGGACTCGGTGAAGACGCCCATCTCCTTGTACTGCCTGACCGAGTCGAGCGTCAGGTCCGCGATCTCCCGCGAGTGGTCCACGGGGAAGATGAAGTTCGACGCGTGCCCCGTGGAGCCGCCGGGGTTGGGCAGCGGCCCCTTGTCGATCTGCACGATGTCGGTCCAGCCCAACCGGGCCAGGTGGTGCACGAGGCTGTTGCCGACGATGCCGGCGCCGATGACGACGACGCGGGCGGTGGCGGGGACGGTGGCCATGAGGAGTCCTTGATCCGTTGCGTAGTACGCAACTGCGTGCGCTATGTGAAACAGGCCTTCAGCATGCGTCTCCCCCGCCGCGGCTGTCAACCAGGCGCGACGGGGGAGATCGGACGTGGTGCTACTTCAGCCAGGCCTCGACCTTGTCGGGGTTGGCCTCGACCCACTTCTTCGCAGCCTCGTCGGGGTCCATGCCCCCCTCGGCGATGTCGGTGGAGACCAGGTTCTGGTCGTCGTTGGTCCACTCGAAGCTCTTGATCAGGTCGACCGCGGGCGAGCCCGAGTCGGCGAACTTCGTGGAGATCAGCTTGTTGAGCTTGTAGGGCGGGTAGTCGCAGGCGACCTTCTCGGCGTCGGCGTCGCAGCCCTCGGTGTAGGGGGGCAGGTCGACCTTGACCAGCTTCATCTCCGAGAAGAAGAACTGCGGCTCGTAGAAGTAGGCGAGCAGCGGCTTCTTGTTCTTCTCCGCACTCCGGAAGCTCTGGATCAGCGCGGCCTCGCTGCCGCCGGTCACGACCTTGTAGTCGAGCTTGAGGTTCTTCACGAGGGCCTCGTCGTTGGTGACGTAGGACGGGTCGCCGTCCAGGAGCTGGCCCTTGCCCCCCGACTCGGAGGTCTTGAACATGTCGGCGTACTTGTTGAGGTTCTTCCAGTCGGTGATGTCGGGGTACTTCTCGGCCATCCACGGCGGGACGTACCAGCCGATGATCCCGTCGTTGCCGGTGAGCCCCGCGTCCTGGACGGTCTTCTGGTCGTCGATGTACTTCTTGATCAGGTCGTCGTGGCCCCAGTTCTCCACGATCGTGTCGATCGTGCCGGTGGCCATCCCCTGCCAGCCGACCTCCTCCTTGACGTCCTGGTAGGAGACCTTGCACCCGAGCTTGCTCTCCGCGACGTAGCCGATCACGTGCGCGTTGGAGACGTAGCCGGTCCAGGGGTTGACGGCGATGTTCAGCTCGCCGCAGTCCTTCCCCCCGGCGGACGACGTGCCGCTCTCCTCGATGTTGCCGCCGCCGCAGCCGGCCAGCGTGAGCGCCGCGACCGCGGCGAGGCTGGCCAGACCGAGGATCCTCGGCCGACGTGTCCCTCGTGCCATTGCATGTCCCTTCGTGTGTGACTTCGTGGGTGACCCGGTGCGTGATTCCGTGCGTGATTCCCTGCTTGATTTCGTGCGTGAACGGGTGCTGCCTAGGCGCGGCCGTGGCGCGCGGCGGCGTACCGCGCGGTCCGGTCGAGCATGACCCCGAGAGCGGTGATGGCGATGCCGGCCGCGAGTCCCTTGCCGAACAGCTGGGACTGGGAGAAGCCGGACACCACGATGTAGCCGAGACTGCCGGCGCCGACCATGCCGCCGATGACCACCATCGACAAGACGTAGAGCAGCCCCTGGTTGGTGGCGAGCACGAGCGCCTCCCGGGCCATCGGCAGCTGCACCTTGCGGATCATCTGCCAGCGCGTGATGCCCTGCGAGCGGGCCGCCTCCACCGTGGCGGGGTCCACCCCGCGGATGCCGTCGGCCACCAGCTTCGTGGCGATGGGTACGGCGTAGGCCATCGCCGCCACGATCGCGGTGAAGCGGGTGGCCCCGAAGAGGGCCAGCGCGGGCACCAGGTAGACGAAGGGCGGGATCGTCTGGAAGGTGTCGAGGAACGGCCGGATCAACGTGTCCGCGCGCCGGCTGCGCCCCATCCAGACCCCGAGCGCCATCGCGACGAGCATCACCATGACCGTCGCCACCAGCGTCATCGTCAGCGTGACCATCGCGTCGTGCCACAGCCCGGTGCCGAAGATGACCGCCTCGCAGGCGACGGTCACTGCCGCGGGCCGCCAGCCGCCCAGCAGATAGGCCGCGACGACCAGCACCAGCGCCATCAGCCACCAGGGCGTCTCCCCCAGAAGCGACTGCAACGGGTTCAGCAGGCCGTAGGTCACGGCGTCCTTGAAGGTGCCGCTGACGCCGTCGACCGCGTTGACGACGGTGTCGGTGCCGTCGGAGATCGCGCCGGCCAGTCGGCGTCCGACGTTGAGGCCCTCCGGGAATGTCGCGAGACCGAGGTAGGTGCGTGAGAGGTAGACGCTCACCAGCACCGGGATCAGGGTGACGCCCAGCAGCACGCGCCGGAAGGCCGGCGTCGGGCGGGGACGGCGTCCCTTGCTCTCCTCGCTGGCCCAGCGGGGCAGCCGCTCGAGCACCACCCGCATCAGCACCACGCCCGGTCCCCCGACCGCGCCGACCCCCTGGTCCCGCTCGGTCCTCTCGCTCGCCGCCGTCGTCGTGCGGTCGAGCATGATCGCCGCCAGCACGATCGCCAGGCCGGCGACCGCGGCGGTGCCGACGTCGAGGCTCTGCAGAGCGGCGACCACGGGCTTGCCCAGGCCGGGGCTGTTGACGAAGGCTGCGATGGTCGCCATCGAGAGCGCGGCCATCGTGCACTGGTTGATGCCGACCACGATGGTGCGGCGAGCCATCGGCAGCTGCACCTGCCGCAGCAGCTGTCCTCGGGTGACGCCGAGCGAGCCCGCGGCCTCGATCGTCGAGTCGGGCACCGAGCGAATGCCGTGCTCGGTGATCCGTACCAGCGGCGGCAGGGCGTAGATCAGGGTGGCGATGACCGCGGAGGAGGCGCCGATGCCGAAGAAGAGCGCCAGCGGTGCGAGGTAGGCGAAGGCCGGCATCGTCTGCATCAGGTCGAGGACCGGCGTGATGGCGGCCGACACGGCGCGACGACGGGCCATCGCGATGCCCAGCGGCAGCCCGATCAGGCAGCAGATGAGCACGGCGACGACCGTGATGATCAGGGTGTCCATGCTGTCCTGCCAGTAGCCCAGCACCCCGAAGGCGAGGACGGTGCCGAGCACCAGCAGGGCCGAGCGGGCACCGGCGAGGGCGAAGCCGATCCAGGTCATCAGCGCGGCGACGCCGAGCCAGCCGATGTCGGGGACCGGACGCGGGAAGGCCGGTGCGCTGATCAGCTCCTGGGCCTGCCCCACCACTGCGTTGAGAACGGTGGAGATCGAGCCGATGACGCCGTCGAAGAACCAGTTGCCGCGCGACGCGGCGAGCTGGATGTCGTCACGCAGGTCGTTGATCCAGCGGTGGAGGTCGGTCTGGTCCTGGAACCCGAGGGCCAGCGTGCCCTGACCGCGCAGGACCGCCCAGCCGGCGACCCACACCACGAGCAGCACGACGAGCAGGAGCCCGGTGCGACGCGGCTTGCTCGGCTCGACGTAGGGCTGCTCCTCCTTGCTGCTCAACGGGGCAGCCGGGCGGTCCTGAAGCGTGGTCACGTCGACGCACCCGCCGCGGTCGGTCGGGTGCCGGACTCCTCGGCCACCACGACCCGCAGGATGTCCTCGTCATCGACGACGCCGACGAGGTCCTCGCCGTCGAAGACGCGCACCGGCCCGTGCGCGGCCAGCACCTCGCGGGCCGCGTCGCGCACGATCCGGTCCGACTGCAGGACCGGACCGGACTCCGCCTCCCCCGGCCGGGGCGGTCGCATCACCCAGCGCAGCGTCAGGACGTGGGACTTGGGCACCTCGCTGACGAAGTCCTTGACGTAGTCGTCGGCCGGAGCGCCGACGACCTCGTCCGGACGCCCGATCTGGATGATCTCGCCGTCCCGCATGATCAGGATCCGGTCGCCGAGCTTGAGCGCCTCGGCGAGGTCGTGGGTGACGAACACCATCGTCTTGTGCACCTCGTGGTGCAGCCGGATGACCTCGTTCTGCATGTCCCGCCGGATGAGCGGGTCGAGCGCGGAGAACGGCTCGTCGAACATCAGCACCTCCGGGTCGGCCGCCAGCGCACGGGCCAGGCCCACGCGCTGCTGCATGCCGCCGGAGAGCTGGTCGGGGAAGGAGTTCTCATAGCCCGACAGCCCGACCAGGTCGACCATCTCCTGGGCCCGGTCGCGCCGGCTCTTCTTCTCCTCGCCGCGGACCTCGAGCCCGAAGGCGATGTTGTCGATCACCTTGCGGTGCGGCAGCAGCCCGAAGTGCTGGAAGACCATGGCGACGTGCTTGCGGCGCAGCTCGCGCAGCTCGGCGTCGCCCGCGGTGGAGATGTCTCGGCCGGAGATCCGGATGCTGCCGTGGGTCGGCTCGATCAGCCGGGTCAGCAGCCGCACCAGCGTCGACTTGCCGGACCCCGACAGACCCATGACCACGAACACCTCGCCGGGCGCGACGTCGAAGGAGACGTCCTTGACCGCCGACACGCAGCCGGTCTTGGTCTGCAGCTCCCGCCGGGGCAGGTCGGCGTCGGGGGTGCCGATGATCTTGTCGGCACGGTCGCCGAAGATCTTCCAGAGGTCCCGCACCGCGAGGGCGGGCTCGCCGTCCCCGGCGCCGGCCGGCACCGGGCTGGGCGCTGTCGTGGTCATCGCTGGTCCTCGCGATCCGTGGGCGGGTCGAGCGGATCGTTCTCCCGGAAGCGGTAGTAGGGCGCGTACGACGGCGGCAGCGGCGTGTTGCCCAGGATCAGGTCGGCCGACTTCTCGGCCAGCATCATCACGGGGGCGTAGATGTTGCCGTTGGTGACGTAGGGCATCGAGGAGGCGTCCACGACGCGCAGCCCGTCGACGCCGTGCACGCGCATCGTCTCCGGGTCGAGCACCCCGGTCTCGTCGACGCCCATCTTCGCGGTGCACGACGGGTGCAGCGCGGTCTCGGCGTCCTTGGCGACCCAGTCGAGGATCTCCTGGTCGGTCTCCACCGACGGGCCCGGCGAGATCTCACCGGCGTTGAACACGTCGAAGGCGGGCTGGTTCAGGATGTGTCGCGCTGCGCGCACCATCTCGATCCACTCCCGCCGGTCGTTCTCCGTCGAGAGGTAGTTGAACCGCAGGGCCGGGTGCTCGAACGGGTCGCGCGACTTCAACGTGACCGACCCGCGCACGTCGGAGTACATCGGCCCGATGTGGACCTGGTAGCCGTGCTCCGCGGCCGGCTGCGAGCCGTCGTACCGGATCGCGATGGGCAGGAAGTGGAACATCAGGTTGGGGTAGTCGACCGAGTCGTTGCTGCGGATGAAGCCGCCCGCCTCGAAGTGGTTGCTCGACCCCACTCCCCGACGCAGGAACAGCCACTCCGCGCCGATCCGCGGCTTGTGGCGGTGCTTGAGCCACGGACCGATCGAGACCGGCTGCTTGGAGGCGTACTGGATGTAGACCTCGAGGTGGTCCTGGAGGTTCGCGCCCACGCCCGGCAGGTCCGCGACCACCGGGATGCCGAGCCGCTCGAGGTCGGCCTTCGGTCCGATGCCCGAGAGCAGCAGCAGCTGGGGGCTGTTGATGGCGCCGCCGCACAGCACCACCTCCGCGGCGTTGACGCTGCGGTCCCGCCCGGCGCGCTTGTAGTCGACCCCGGTCACCCGGTTGCCCGCCAGTCGCAGCCCGGTCACGGTCGAGAGGGTGTGCACGTCGAGGTTGGGCCGGCTGCGCACCGGGTGCAGGTAGGCCCGCGCTGCACTCAGGCGGCGACCGCGGTGCACGTTGCGGTCGAAGGCGGCGAAGCCCTCCTGCCGGTAGCCGTTGACGTCAGTGGTGAGCGGGTGGCCCGCCTGCTGCGCGGCCTCGAAGAACGCCCCGAAGAGCGGGCTGGTGGCTGGACCGCGCTCGAGCACCAGCGGGCCGCTGCCGCCACGCCACTCGTCGGCGCCGGCGAGACAGGTCTCCATCCGCTTGAAGTAGGGCAGGCAGTGCGCGTAGTCCCAGGACTCCATCCCCTTGTCGCCCGCCCAGCGCTCGTAGTCGAGCGGGTTGCCGCGCTGGAAGATCATCCCGTTGATGCTGCTGGAGCCGCCGAGGACCTTCCCGCGCGCGTGGTAGACCGTGCGGCCGCCCATGTGCGGCTCCGGCTCCGACTCGTACTTCCAGTCGTAGAGCCGGTTGCCGATCGGGTAGGGCAGGGCGGCCGGCATGTGGATGAACGGGTCGATCCGGAAGTCGCTGCGCCCGGCCTCGAGCACCAGGACCGAGGTGCCGGGGTCGGCACTCAGCCGGTTGGCGAGCGCGCACCCGGCGGACCCCCCACCGACGATCACGTAGTCGTAGCTGTTGCGCCCGCTCATGTTCCGCCTCTCAGTCCCGGGCCGAGGTCCCGGAGTCGCGCCCGTCGAACCACCGTTGCGGTTCGGGCCGGATGTTGTGCCAGACGTGCTTGGTCTCGCGGTACTCCTCGAGACCCATGCGGCCGAGCTCGCGCCCGACGCCGGACTGCTTGTAGCCGCCCCACTCGGCCTGCGGCACGTAGGGGTGGTAGTCGTTGATCCAGACCGTGCCCATCCGCAGCCGGGCCGTGACCCGCTCCGCGCGACCGGCGTTCTGCGTCCACACACCGCCGGCGAGGCCGTAGATGCTGTCGTTGGCGATCCGGACGGCGTCGTCCTCGTCGGTGAACGTCTCGACGGTGAGCACCGGACCGAACGACTCGTCCTGGGTGACCGACATCGTGCGGTCGCAGCCGTCGAGCACGGTGGGCGGGTAGTAGAAGCCGTCGGCCAACGATGCGTCGTCCGGGCGTGCTCCGCCGGTGCGCAGCACCGCACCCTCGGCGATCCCGCGGGCGACGTACTCCTCGACCTTGTCGCGGTGCGCAGCGGAGATCAGCGGTCCGGTCTCGGCGTCGTCGTCGAAGGGCCCGCCGAGACGGATCAGCTCGGCGCGACGCACCAGCTCGTCGACGAACTCGTCGTGGATGGACTCCTCGACGACCAGCCGCGCGCCGGCCGAGCAGACCTGGCCGGAGTGCAGGAAGACCGCGGTCAGCGCGAAGTCGAGCGCGGCCTCGCGGTCGGCGTCGGCGAAGACGATGTTGGGGTTCTTGCCGCCGAGCTCGAGGGCGACCTTCTTCACCGTCTCGGCCGCACTCGCCATGATCCGCCTGCCGGTGAGAAGTCCTCCGGTGAACGAGACCAGGTCGACGCGTGGGTCCTCGCTCAGCAGCGCTCCGGCCCGCGGACCCGCACCGAGCACCAGGTTGGCCACCCCCGCGGGCAACCCGGCCTCCTCGAGCAGGCGCATCAGGTGGATCGCGGTGTGCGGCGTCAGCTCGGAGGGCTTGAGCACGAAGGTGTTGCCGGCGGCGAGCGCCGGGGCGACCTTCCAGGCGGTCTGGAGCAGCGGGTAGTTCCACGGGGTGATCAGGCCGCAGACGCCGACCGGCTCGTGCACGATCCGGCTGACCACGTCGGCACGTCCGGTGTCGACGACCCGGCCGGCCTCCTCGGCTGCGACGTTGCCGTAGTGGTGGAAGACGCCGACGATGTCGTCGACGTCGTACTCGCTCTCGACGAGGCGCTTGCCGGTGTCGAGCGACTCGGCACGCGCCACCAGGTCCTTGTCGCGGGCCAGCAGATCCGCCACCCGGTGCAGCAGGGCGCCGCGCTCGAGCACGCTGGTCGCGGGCCACGGCCCGTCGTCGAAGGCGGTGCGCGCCGCAGCGATCGCAAGGGCGGTGTCCTTCGGACCCGCCTCGTCGATCTCCGCAATGAGCGAGCCGTCGGCCGGACAGCGGATCTCGCGCCGCTCGCCTTCGGTGGCGCCGACCCACGTCCCTCCGATGAAGAGCTCAGCCACCTGCGTCGTCCGTCCTCGTCTGCCGATCCATTGTTGCGTATGTCGCGACCTGTTGTGCTCCACGCAACGCTAGTGCCACGGGAGTTCGTCCTCAACCACTAACCCGAGCCATATCCCAGCCGGCGCGAGACCTCCTCGGCGGCGTCCGAGACCAGCGCGACGAGCTCCTTGACCCGACCCTCGCCCATCCGGAACGTGGGCCCGGACACGCTGAGGGACGCGATCACGTCGCCCTGCGCGTTGTGCACCGGCGCCGCGATGGCGGTCAGGCCGACCTCGAGCTCGTCCACGGCGACGGCGTAGCCCACGCTCCGCACCTCGGCGAGCTGGCGGCGCAGCTTAGCCCGCGAGGTCACCGTCTCCTCGGTGTACGACGGCAGCCGCGGCAGCCGGAGGTCCACCTCGTCGCCGGACAGCCCGGACAGCAGCACCTTGCCGTTGGACGTGGCGTGCAGCGGGATGTGCTGGCCGACCCAGTTGTGCGACTGCAGCGCCGAGCGACCGGCGACCTGGTCGAGGTAGAGCGCGGAGCGGTCCGACAGCACTGCGATGTTGACCGTCTCCCCCGAGTCGGCCGCGAGCTTGCGGCAGATCGGCCGGGCCTCCTGCACCACGTCGAGCCGGGCGGTGGTCGCCCCCGCGAGCCGGAGCACGCCGACCCCGAGGCGGTACTTGCCGCGGTCCTCGTTCTGCTCGACCATGCCGTGCGACTCCAGCGTCGCCACCAACCGGAACGCGGTGGACTTGTGCACGCCCAGCTCGGCGGCGATGTCGGTGACGCCGGCCTCGCCGTGCCGGGCCAGAATGGCCAGAATGGTCAAGGCACGGTCGACCGACTGCACGCCCCCGGGAGCGTGGGACGGATCTTCGACGGCCGCCTGCATGGCCTGACCGTAGCGCACTCGTGTTGCGTATGACAGGACGAGTTTCGGTGGGCGCAACGCGCCTCGTTGACCGGAGGCCCACCGAACTGGTCCCATGTCGCCATGAACTACGTCTTGACCATCGTGTGCCCCGACCGCCCCGGCATCGTGCACGCCGTCACCGGTCTGCTCGTGGAGCACGGCGGCAACATCTTGGAGAGCCAGCAGTACGACGACGTCGCCGAGCACCGCTTCTTCATGCGGGTGAAGTTCTCGATCTCCGACGAAGCCGTCGACCTCGAGGTGCTGCGCGCGACCTTCGCCCCCATCGCCGAGCGCTTCTCGATGACCTGGGAGCTGTGGGTCGCCACGGCGCCGTACCGGACGCTGATCCTGGTCTCGAAGTTCAGCCACTGCCTCAACGACCTGCTGTTCCGGTGGAGCAAGCAGGCCCTGCAGATCGACGTGCTCGGCGTGGTCTCCAACCACACCGACTGCCAGCAGCTGACCGAGTCCTACGGCGTGCCCTTCCACCACGTGCCGGTCACCCCCGACACCAAGGCGGAGGCCGAGGCGACGATCCTCGACCTGGTCGACGCGCAGGGCGTCGACCTGGTCGTGCTGGCGCGGTACATGCAGGTGCTCTCCGACGACATGTGCCGTCGCCTCGAGGGCAAGGCGATCAATATCCACCACTCGTTCCTGCCGAGCTTCAAGGGCGCCCGCCCCTACCACCAGGCCTTCGACCGCGGTGTGAAGCTCGTCGGCGCCACCGCGCACTACGTGACCGGCGAGCTCGACGAGGGCCCGATCATCGAGCAGGACGTGATGCGCGTCGACCACCGCCTCGACCCCGCCGAGCTCGCCGCCGCCGGCCGCGACGTGGAGAGCCAGGTGCTCTCCCGCGCCGTGCGCTGGCACGCCGAGTCGCGGGTGCTGCTGAACGGCCACAAGACCGTGGTGCTCCGCTGACCGTTTACCAGGGGATGCAGCGAATCTTTCGCTTCCCACGGTGAACTTCCCATGGGCAGCGACAGTTCCCCATGGTCAGCCCGCGCCGGTACGGCGGTCTGCCGGCCCCGATTCGTCTGCGACCGCCACGCGGGGAGGACCCGCTAGATCGCAGACGAATCGGGGAGGGGAGGGTCAGTCGCCGAGCTCCGCGCGACGGCGGATGACGTACTCCTGCAGCTCGGCCCGGATCGCGTCGTCGAGCGGCGGCGCGACGTACTCCTCGAGCTTGGCCTGGTAGATCTGCGAGGCGCGCGCGTTGGCGTCGAGCGAGCCGTTGCGGCTCCAGCGCTCGTAGTTGTCCGAGGACGACAGCAGCGGCCGGTAGAAGCAGGTCCGGAACCGCTCCATGGTGTGCATGGCGCCGAGGAAGTGGCCGCCGTGGCCGACCTCCTGGTGGGCGCCGAAGGCCAGGCTGTCGTCGTCGATCTCGAGCGGCGTGAACTCCGCCTTCAGCATCTGCAGCAGCTCGACGTCGACGATGAACTTCTCGAAGCCGGCCACCAGTCCGCCCTCGAGCCAGCCGGCGGAGTGCATCACCCAGTTGGCGCCCGCGAGGAACGTCGGCAGCATCGTCATCAGCGCCTCGTAGCCCGCCTGCGCGTCGGCGACCTGCGAGGAGGTCAGACCGCCTCCCGAGCGGAACGGGAGACCGAAGTGGCGGGCGATCTGGCCGGTGCAGAAGAGCCCGATCGCCGACTCCGGGGTGCCGAAGGTCGGCGAGCCGGACTGCATGTTGATGTTGGACAGGAACGACCCGAAGATGACCGGCGCGCCGGGCCGGATCAGCTGGGTGAGCGCGATGCCGGACAGCGCCTCGGCGATCTGCTGCACGAGCGCGGCCGGAATGGTGACCGGGGACATCGCGCCCATCAAGATGAACGGCGTGACGACGCAGGGCTGGCCGGCGAGGGTGTACTCGAACAGCGACTCGAGCATCCGGTCGTCCCAGTGCAGCGGGGAGTTGCAGTTGATCAGCGAGATCGACACGGGGGTCTTCTCGATGGCCTCGCGGCCGCCGAAGAGGATCTCGCCCATCGCGATGGTGTCGCGGGCGTTGACCCCGGAGACCACGTTGCCCATGTAGACCTTGTCGGTCAGCGTCTGCAGCGTGTAGGTCATGTCGAGGTGCCGCGAGTCGAGCGGCGTGTCGTTGGGCTCGCAGATGATGCCGCCGGCCGAGTCGAGCACCGGGAAGGTCTGCGCGAGCTTGGTGAACCGCTCGAAGTCGTTCATCGTCGCGTCGCGGCGGACGTCGCCCTCGCGCACGAAGGGCGGGCCGTAGACGGCGCCGAAGGCCATCGCGTCGCCGCCGATGTGGATGTTGTGCTCGGGGTTGCGGGCCTGCACGTCGAACTCGCGCGGCGCCTTCGCCACCTGCGCGAGCACGAACTCGGGGTCGAGGAAGACCGTCTGGCCCTCGACCTTCTGCCCGGCCTGCCGGAACAGCTCGAGAGCTCGCTCGCTGTCGAACTCCACCCCGATCTCGGTCACCAGGCGCCGCCAGCCGGCGTCCAGCTTGGCCATCGCGTCCTGGGACAGGACCTCGTAGCGGGGCATCGTGTTGCGGAACATGCAAACCCTCCATCAGACGTATCAACGATGTGCTTGACCGGCGCTCGTCGGCATCCTAGCCTCATCATGTGGAACCCGGTTCCACATCATGAAACACTTTCGCACCATGTCGTGGCAAGGGATCAGATGAGCACCTCCCCCGGTGGCACGCAGGCGGTCGGTCGCGCCGCTGCGCTGATCGACCTGGTGGTGCGCGCCGACGAGCCGCTGACGTTCACCGACCTCTGCGACGAGACCGGGCTGGCCCGGTCCACCACCTCCCGCCTGCTGGCGGCGCTCGAGAGCACCGACCTGATCGAGCGCGACGCCGGCGGCGGGTACGTCGCCGGGCCGCTGTTCGCGCTGCACGCCGCGGTGCACGACCCGTGGCCCCAGGTCGCCCGGCTCGCGCGACCGGTCCTCGAGGCCGTCGGCGCCGGCACCGGGGAGACCGTCCACCTCGGCGTCGCGCGCGGCGAGGACGTCGTGCACATCGCGCAGGTGGAGTCGACGTACCTCCTCTCGGCGCGCGACTGGAACCAGGTCGACGTGCCACCGCACTGCTCCTCGCTGGGCAAGGTGCTCTACGCGTTCGGCTGCCTGCCGGTCCCGAGCGGCCGGCTGGAGACCCGCACGCCGCGCACGGTCTCCACGCACAGCGCGCTCGAGGCCGAGCTGCGCGACATCCGGCGCACCCACATCGCCACCACGGTCGACGAGCTCGAGAACGGGCTCAGCGCGATCGCGGCCGCTGTCGAGGGCCGCGACGGCGTCGTCGCCGCGCTCGGCGTGTCCGGGCCCACCGCCCGGCTCCAGGATCGCGTCGAGCCGGTCAGCCGGCTCCTCGTGGAGCAGGCCGACGCCCTGTCGGCGCTGCTCAACGCGCGCACGCGCAACCAGGTCCCGTCCACGCACCGCACACCCGGAAAGGAGGGCGCGGCATGACGCCTGACGAGCTTCTGCAGCGCATGTACGACCAGACACTGGTCGGCAACGCACCTGAGGTCCTCGAGCTCACGCACACCGCACTCGAGCAGAACATGGAACCCCAGACCCTGCTGTTCGACTCGCTCATCCCCGCCCTCGAGGAGGTCGGCGCCCGCTTCGAGCGCGGCGACTTCTTCGTCCCGGAGATGCTCATCGCGGGCCGCGCGATGGCCGGCGCGATGGAGGTGCTGCGACCACTGCTCGCCGACACCGGCGTGCAGACGATCGGCAAGTTCCTGATGGGCACCGTCAAGGGCGACGTCCACGACATCGGCAAGAACCTCGTCAACATCATGCTCGAGGGCGCCGGCTTCGAGGTGATCGACCTCGGCGTCCAGGTGGCGCCGGAGAAGTTCGTGGAGAAGATCCAGGAGCACCAGCCCGACATCGTCGGCTTCTCGGCGTTCCTCACCACCACGATGCCGATGTTCAAGGCCAACCTCAACGCCCTCGAGAAGGCCGGTCTGCGCGACCAGGTCATCGTGATGGTGGGCGGAGCACCCGTCACCCAGGAGTACGCCGACGCGGTCGGCGCCGACGGCTACGCGGCCGACGCCTCGGCCACGGTCAAGCGCGCCAAGGACCTGCTGAAGAAGAAGCGCGCTCTGGTGGACGCATGAGCGCGCCACTCGAGACGGTCCTGCGCTCCGCCGCCCACGGCGGCGCCGAGGTGGTCCTCGGCCACCACCGGCGCTTCTGCCTGATCGGCGAGCGGATCAACCCGACGGGTCGCAAGATCTTCCAGGAGCAGCTGCGCGCCGGTGACATGTCCGCGATCGAGCGGGACGTCGTCGCGCAGGTCGAGGGCGGTGCCGACGTCCTCGACGTCAACATGGGGCTGCCCCTCGTCGACGAGCCGGAGCTGCTGGCCAAGGCGATCACGCTGGTGCAGGGCATGACCGCCACCCCGATCTGCATCGACTCCTCCGTCGTGGAGGCCCTCGAGGCCGGGCTCTCGGTCTACCAGGGCCGCGCGCTGGTCAACTCGGTCACCGCCGAGGACGAGCGGATGGAGCTGATCCTGCCGCTGGTCAAGAAGTACGACGCCGCGATCATCGCCCTGCCCAACGACGCGGAGGAGATCCCGATGGAGGCGGATCGGCGCCTCGAGCTGGTGCAGCACATCGTGGAGGTGGCCACCAAGGAGTACGGCATCGCCAAGCAGGACATCGTCATCGACCCGCTGGCCATGCCGGTCGGCGCCGACACGGCGTCGTTGCGCGTCACGCTGGACACGATGCGACGGATCCGCGACGAGCACGGGCTGAACATGACCTGCGGCGCCTCCAACGTGTCGTTCGGCATGCCCGACCGGCACACCCTGGGCGCGGCGTTCCTGCCGATGGCGATGACCGCGGGTCTGACCAGCGCGATCATGGACACCCGCACCGCGCAGATCGTCAACGCCGTCAAGGCGGCCGACGTGCTGATGGACCACGACGAGTGGGGCATGGCGTGGATCGCCGAACACCGCAAGAAGCAGGCCGTCGCGACCTGATGACCGATCACCAGAGCCGGCCCCCCGACGTCGAGGTCGACGGTCTTCGTCGCGAGGGCCTGATCGAGCCACCTGACGGGCCGGGTTCGGCGGCGCACGACGGCTCGGGCCGCGTGCAGCTCGCCTTCTCCCCCTCCGGCCGCGACGTACGTGTGCCCACCGGGGTGACGGTCTTCGACGCGGCCAGCTGGAACGGCATCGCGATCGACTCCACCTGCGGGGGGCACGGCACCTGCAAGAAGTGCAAGATCCAGGTGCTCCCCTCGTCCGCGGGCAGCGTGCCGGTGCACCGGCTCGACCAGCGGTCGTTCACGCAGGCCGAGCTCGACGCCGGCTGGCGGCTGGCCTGCCTCGCGCAGGCCACCGCCGACCTCGCCATCGAGGTGCCGCCCCTGACCACGCGTCCCAAGGCTGCGACGCTCGGGGTGGGTCGTCAGGTGATCTTGCGACCTGCGATCCAGAAGCGCTACGTCGAGCTCGCGGAGCCGTCGCTGTCCGACCAGCGCAGCGACCTGCAACGGCTCAGCGAGGCGATGGACGATCTCGAGCTCACGCCCGACCTGCATGCCCTGCGGCGGCTCCCGACGGTGCTGCGCGCCGCCGACTACAAGGTGACGGCCGTGGTCGTCGACGAGGTGCTGGTCGACGTGGAGCCCGGTGACACCACCGGGCGCCGCTTCGCGATCGCCTTCGACCTGGGTACGACGACCGTGGTCGCCACGCTGATCGACACCTCGACCGGCACGCCGGCGGCGGTGTCCTCGATGCTCAACAAGCAGCAGCCGTTCGGTGGCGACGTGATCACCCGGATCAGCGCCACGATGATGGACCCCGAGGCTGCAGGCCGGTTGCGCGACCTCGCGCAGTCGACGCTGTCGGAGCTGACCAACGACGTGCTCAGCGAGGCCGACGTGCTCCCCGACGAGGTCTACGAGGTCGCCCTGGCCGGCAACGCCACGATGACCGCTCTGGTGCTGGGCATCGACCCCGAGCCGCTCGGCGTCGCACCGTTCGTGATGTCGTCGCGGACGCTGCCGACGCTGATGGCCTCCGACCTCGGCCTGACCCTGCACCCGGGCGCTCGGGCCGTGCTCTTCCCCGCACTCGGGGCCTACGTGGGCGGCGACATCGTCTCGGGCATGCTCGCCACCGGGATGGACCGCGACAAGCGGGTTCGGCTGTTCATCGACGTCGGGACCAACTGCGAGATCGTGCTCAGCGACGGCGACACCATCGTCTCGACCGCGGCGCCCGCGGGGCCGGCCTTCGAGGGTGGTGCCATCCGGTGCGGCATGCGCGCGGCCGACGGCGCGATCGAGGTGATCAAGATCGACGCCGACGTCGAGGGGGGCGTGAGCCTCCAGGTGATCGGGGACGTCGAGCCCCGCGGCCTGTGCGGGTCCGGTCTGGTCGACGCGGTCTCCGAGCTGGTGCGGATCGGTCTGCTCGACAACACCGGTCGGCTCGTGTCCGACGACGTGGCCAAGGAGCTGGCGCCGTACGTCGCCGACCGGATGTCCGCGGTCGGCCAGGAGCGGGTGTTCATCCTGCACCGCCCCGAGCCGGGCGCCGCGACCGAGGACTGCGTCTACCTCTCCCAGCGAGACGTGCGCGAGCTGCAGTTCGCCAAGGGCGCCATCGCGACCGGCTGGGCGCTGCTGCTCGAGGGGCTCGGCCTGGAGCAGGAGGACGTGCAGCAGGTGCTGCTGGCCGGGTCGTTCGGCAGCTACCTCTCCCCCGCGGCCGCGATCCGGATCGGCCTGGTGCCCAAGATCCCGGTGCTGCGGATCGTCTCCGCCGGCAACGTGGCGGGCGAGGGCGCCAAGATGAGCCTGCTCAGCGTCCGCGAGCGCGCCGGCGCGCTGGCGCTGCTGGAGGAGGTGACCTATGTGGAGCTCTCCGACCGCACCGACTTCAACGACCGGTTCGTCGACCTCCTCGCCTTCCCCGGCTGACCCCCACCCCGATTCGTCTGCGATCCAGCGGGTCTCCCCCGTGGAGCAGTCGCAGACGAATCGGAGGGGGGCCGTCGCCCTGGTCGCCTGCGGCGCGATCGCGCAGCCGTGTGCCGAGATCGCGTCGCGACGTGGCTGGCCGCTGGACGTCGTACCTCTCCCGCCCCTGCTGCACAACCACCCGCAGCGGATCGCGGGCGACGTCGAACGGCTCGTGGACGACCTCGAGCTGCGCTACGACCGGGTCGCGGTGGGCTACGCCGACTGCGGCACGTACGGCGCCCTCGACGAGGTCTGCGAGCGACGTGGCCTGGACCGGCTGCCGGGACTGCACTGCTACGACGTGTACGGCGGCGCCGACCGGATCGCGGCGATGTTCGAGGCCGACCCGGGCACCTACGTGCTGACCGACTTCCTGGTGCGCTCCTTCGAGCGGAGCGTGATCGTCGAGCTCGGCCTGGACCGCTACCCCGAGCTGCGCGACGACTACTTCCGGCACTACACCCGGATGGTGTGGCTGGCCCAGCGGCCCGACGACGAGCTGCACCTCGCAGCGCAGCGGGCCGCGGAGCGGATCGGGCTGCCGCTGACGGTGGTGGAGACCGGACACGTCGGGCTCGAGCGGGCCCTCGCCGGGCTCGTGGGCGCCGACGTGTCAGGCGGTGACGTCGCTCTGGCGACGTCAGCGCCTGACAGCTCGGGCTAGCCCGCGACCATCAGGCGGTCGAGGAACTCCCGCCGCCAGGCCTCCGTCTCGGCGACCTGGTTGAACGTGTAGACGTGCAGCCCGGTGACGAGCGCCTCGGGCTTCGCCAGGGTCGGGGCACAGCGCTCCAGGAACCGCTCGCCGGTGAAGCCCCCGGGCGCGGCCAGCCGCGCGAAGGTCCCCTTGTGCTTGGCCAGGAAGCGCGTGGAGTCGCCGACCCCGATCTTGGTGGCCATCGTGAGCAGCTTGGCGCGGTCGATCGGGCCGGGGACCCCGAGGAGCAGGGGCATCGTGATGCCGCGCGAGCGCAGCCGCTCCAGCCACACCCGGATCGTCTCCGGGTCGAACGACAGGTTGCTCACCACCTGCGTGGCGTGCCGCCGCTTGTCCCACATCGCCTGCACGGTCAGGTCGTCGCTGATCGTGGGGTGCGACTCCGGGTAGCCGGCGATGCCGACGCCGGCGAACGGGCGGCCGAGCGCGGTCAGGTCCTCGAGGAGGTCGAGCGCCGAGAGGTAGTCACCGGCCGGCGGGTCCTGGTCGCCCCCGGGCACGAAGACCGTCCGCACCCCGGCAGCGACCATCCGCTCGGCGATCTCCGCCAGCTCGCTCCGGCCGCTGACCATCCGAGCGGCGAGGTGCGGCACCGCGTCGTAGCCGTGCCGGGCCAGCCGCTCGGCGAGGTCGAGCGTGGCCTCGATCCCCTTCGCCGGGGATGCGGTGACCGTGAGCGTGCGGTCCAGGGGTACGTGCGCGAGGAGCTTGTCCTCGATGGTGTTCGTCGGCAGCACCTCGTAGCGCGCGGAGGTGAGCATCTCGGCGAGGAACCGGCCGTGCATCTTGTTGCGCATGAAGCAACTCATTTCGCGATACGCAATTCTGTCTCCGGAGCGTATCGCCGGGGAGCCACCGAGAACAAGACCGGCCCGCCGTCAGGCGGGCCGGTCTTGGGCAAACTTTCGCGTCGTACGTCGTTCAGTCGGTGGTCAGGCGCAGCAGCCCGTGCTGCGCGCCCTCGCCCTCCTGCCACCCGCTGATGCCGAGCGCGTCCAGCGGCTCCAGGTTCGCCGCGACCTCCGGGTCGCCGTCGGAGATCAGGTCGCCCAGCCGCACGGCCCAGCCGTCGCCTGCGTCGAAGTTCACGAAGAAGGCCCCGGCGGCCCTGCCCGCCTCGGGGACGACGTCCTTGAACGCGGTGCTCGAGCCCAACGTGCCCGGCTCCAACAGCGTGCTGGCGTAGTCCGGGCTGAGGCTGACCGCGACCTGACCGTCACCGGTCTCGACCTGCACCAGGTCGCCGTCCGGTCCGGCCAGCGCCGTGAGCTTGTCGATGATCGGCGTGATCTGCTCCGGGTCGCCCTGGATCCGGAGACCGGCCGGCACCTGCGTCGGGTCCGGCGACTCGGCCAGGGCCTCGAAGTCGGTGCCGGCGTCGATCGAGATCGTGACGCCGTCCCCGAGCATGGTCTCGATGTCCTCGGGGAGCTGCAGGCCGGTGGCCTGCTCGCCCTGCCGCATCATGTCGTCGAACGCCTTGCCCTCGCCCATCTTCTTGGTGGCCTCGACGTACTCCGCGAGCCACCCGTCGCGCAGGGCGACCGAGAGTGCAGCGGCCGTCGTGGCCGGCAGGCTGTCGACCGACGAGCCACCGTCGCCGGTGCTGACCACGGACGGGACACCCCGCACCGCGAACTCCGCCTCCACGGCGCCGTCTCGGAAGCGGACCACGCCGGCCGCCCCCTCGAAGTCCTGGTAGGTCGACTCGATGTCGCCGAACGGCGTACCGCCGAACAGCTCCTCGGCTCCGTCCTGGGACTTCATCGCTGCGGCGATGGCTGCGGGGGCGTCCTTCGAGGCGTACATCGTCACGATGCCGGGGTCGCCGGCGTCGTCCATCGTGTCGGTGAAGTCCGAGGAGTCGGCCAGCGTGCCGGCCTCGACCTCTGCGGCGATCGTGTCGGCGAGCTTCTGGGTCTCGGCCAGCAGCGCGTAGTCGCCGACGAAGGCGTGGCCACTGAGGGAGTCGCCGTCGGTGGAGTCGCAGCCCTCGAGCGCCTTGAAGCCGGCTGCGGCCTCGGCCTCGTCCTTGACCTGCAGGGCCAGGACCGGGATCGCACCCTTCGCGTCGTCGGGTACGGCGGCCACGGCGACCCGCTCGCCGATCCAGGGCTCGATGTCCTTGGCATAGTCGAGGTCCGCGCAGTCACCCTCCTTCTGGATCTGCTCGAAGACGGCCCGGCGCAGGTCCTCCTGCGAGCCCAGCTCCTTCTTGATCCCGGGGAACTTCCGCAGGATCTTGAACGCCTCCACCTTCTGCGACGCCGACGGGTCGAGGTCGAGACTGAGGTAGGCGACCGTGTTCGCCGGCACGGCGGTGGCGGGCGAATCGCCTCCGGCCAACAGCGAGACGACCCCGTAGGCACCGACACCGACCGCGGCGACGACCGCGACGGCGGCCCCGGCGACCAGCGCGGTGCGCCGACCACCCGTCCCGGAGCCTCCCGTGGCCCCGCCCGCCGGGTCGGTCGGCGTGCCGGAGGTCGGTCCGGCCGGGCTGTCGGACCCGAGGTACTCGGGCTGGGGCTGCTGGCCGGTCGGCCCGGCGCCGGACGGCCCGCCGGGCTCGTCGTCGTGCGGTGTGGTCGACATCTGGTGGTGCTCCCCCTCTGACGGTGCTGTGTCGCGGCTGCGGACACAGGGCGGTCGCGGGCACCTCGAACGTGCCGCGCGACCGGATGGCTCGTCGGGAAGTTTAGTGCCCACCGGCATCGCGCTTCGGGTAGTTCTCGAGACCGGAGGTCGACCGTGCCCGAAGTGTTACGCGGGTCCCCGAGACGCGGCCGGGTCCGGTGTCGGCCCGGGTGCCGCATCCGATGCGGGTTCGGGACCGAGCAGCACCATCAGCGCGCCGAACAGCACCGCGACCGGCCACGTGAGGTAGGCGGTCTGCGCGGTCAGGCTGAGCACGTCGGGAACGCGGGCACCGACCGCTGCACCCGCGAGTGCCTGCGCAGGATCGTCGGGACCGAGCAGGTGGCCGAGCCGGGCCATGACCAGGGCAGCGACGACCGATCCGACCAGCATCGCGGGAAGCACGACCAGCTCGTCGCCCCGCCGCCAGATCGTGACCGCCATCAGCACCAGCCCGCTGAGCAGGCCGGCGACGCCGGCCACCACGACGTACCATCCGTCGGCGTCGAACTGTCGGCCGAGACCGACGTCGCCCATGCTGCCGCTGCCGTTCCGGAGCTTGACGAACTCGGCGGTCGGAGCGACCTGCCACCAGACGACTCCGGCGACCAGGCCGAGCACGAGGTAGAGCCCGAGCACCAGCAGCACGGGGCGCGCCACGCCACGGCGCCGCGGTCGGTGCGGAGCGTCGGGGGGCCGGCCCACGGACGAGGGCCGAGAGAGCTCGCTCATCCCTAGCCGGCCAGGCAGTGCGGCCCGAGCAGCGCCTTCAGGTCGGCGAAGAGGGCCGGGCTGGCCGACACCCGCAGGCGGTCGTCCAGCTTCATCACGGTGGTGGCGTTCCTGGTCATCAGGCGCAACCGTACTTCGGTCACCCCGGGATGGGTGCCCAGGACGTCCTTGAGCTGCTCCACGACCGGCATCGTGCACCGCGTCGACGGCATCGAGATGACCACGGGGCCGGACGGACCGTCGGAGAGGTCGGGGACGCTGACCTCCTGCCCGTGCAGCTCCGGCTGGTCCTTGGAGCGCGACAGCCGACCCTTGACGGTCACGATCGCGTCCTCGTTGAGCAGCGTGCTGGCCAGCTGGTAGGCGCTCGGGAACAGCAGCACGTCGATGGCGCCCTCGAGGTCCTCGACGCTGACCATCGCCCAGGCGTCGCCGCGCTTGGTGATCTTGCGCTGCACCGAGGTGATCAGGCCCGAGACGGTCACCGTCGAGCCGTCAGCGCGGTCCTCGTCGGTCAGGAGCTGGCCGATGGTGCAGTCCGCGCTGGCCGACAGGACGTGCTCGAGGCCCATCAGGGGGTGGTCGGACACGTAGAGCCCGAGCATCTCGCGCTCGTGGCCGAGCAGCGACTGCTTGTCCCAGTCGGCGATGTCGGGCACGTCGACGCTGGTCCCCGCGCCGCCGACCTCGTCGAGGCCCAGCATCGCCATCAGCGAGTCCTGGCCGCCGTCGTCGTTGCGCTTGGCGTCGGCGTACTTGTCGACCGCCTCCTCGTGGACGGCGACGATCGCGCGCCGCTTGTGGCCCATGTCGTCGAACGCCCCCGCCTTGGCGAGCGACTCGATCAGCCGCTTGTTGCACACGACCAGCGGGACCTTGTCCATGAAGTCGTTGAAGTCGACGAAGCGGCCCTTCTCGCGCCGGGACTCCACGATCTTGTCCACGACGTTGGCCCCGACGTTGCGGATGGCGGTCAGGCCGAAGCGGATGTCGTCCCCGATCGGGGTGAAGGTGGCCTCGGACTCGTTGACGTCCGGAGGCAGCACCTGGATCTTCATCCGCCGGCACTCGTTGAGGTAGATGGCCATCTTGTCCTTGTCGTCCTTGACGGACGTGAGGACGGCGGCCATGTACTCGGCCGGGTAGTTCGCCTTGAGGTAGGCCGTCCAGTAGGACACCAGGCCGTACGCCGCCGAGTGCGCCTTGTTGAAGGCGTAGTCGGAGAACGGCAGCAGGATGTCCCACAGCGTCTGGACGGCGGACATCGAGTAGCCGCGGTCCTGCATGCCCTGGGAGAAGCCCTCGAACTGCTTGTCCAGCTCGGACTTCTTCTTCTTGCCCATCGCGCGGCGCAGGATGTCGGCCTGTCCCAGCGAGTAGCCCGCGAGCTTCTGGGCGATCGCCATGACCTGCTCCTGGTAGACGATCAGCCCGTAGGTCTCCCCCAGGATGTCCTGGAGCGGCTCGGCCAGCTCCGGGTGGATCGCCACGACCTCCTCGCGGCCGTTCTTGCGACGGGCGTACTTGTTGTGCGAGTCGGCACCCATCGGACCGGGGCGGTAGAGGGCACCGACGGCAGAGATGTCCTCGAAGGTGTCGGGGCGCATGCTGCGCAGCAGTGCCCGCATCGGTCCGCCGTCGAGCTGGAAGACGCCGAGCGTGTCACCGCGACCGAGCAGCGCGAAGGTGGCCGGGTCGTCGAGGGACTTCAGCTCCTCCAGGACGACCTTCTCGCCGCGGTTGTTGGCGATGTTGATCAGGGCGTCGTCGAGGATCGTCAGGTTGCGCAGCCCGAGGAAGTCCATCTTGATCAGGCCGAGGCGCTCGCAGGTCGGGTAGTCGAACTGCGTGATGATCGCGCCGTCCTGCTCGCGCTTCATCACCGGGATGACACCCTCGAGCGGCTCGCTCGACATGATCACGCCCGCGGCGTGCACGCCCCACTGGCGCTTGAGGCCCTCGATGCCGATCGCGGTGTCGACGACCTTCTTGACGTCGGCGTCCTGCCCGTAGAGAGCCCGGAACTCACCGCCCTCGCCGTAGCGCGGATGGCCGGCGTCGAAGATCTCCTTGAGCGGGACGTCCTTGCCCATCACCGCGGCCGGCATGGCCTTGGTGATCCGGTCGCCCATCGCGAACGGGTAGCCCAGGATCCGCGAGGAGTCCTTGACAGCCTGCTTGGCCTTGATGGTGCCGTAGGTGACGATCATCGAGACCCGGTCGTCGCCGTACTTGTCGGAGACGTAGCGGATCACCTCACCGCGCCGGCGCTCGTCGAAGTCGATGTCGAAGTCGGGCATCGAGACGCGGTCGGGGTTGAGGAAGCGCTCGAAGATCAGACCGTGCTGGAGCGGGTCGAGATCGGTGATCCGCATCGCGTAGGCGGCCATCGAGCCCGCACCCGAGCCGCGTCCGGGACCGACCCGGATGCCGTTGTTCTTGGCCCAGTTGATGAAGTCGGCGACCACGAGGAAGTACCCCGGGAAGCCCATCGCGGTGATGACGCCGATCTCGAAGTCGGCCTGCTTGCGCACCTCGGGGGTGATGCCGTCGGGGTAGCGGTAGCGCAGCCCGCGCTCGATCTCCTTGACGAACCAGGTGTCCTCGGTCTCCCCCTCGGGGACGGGGAACCGGGGCATGTAGTTGGCGGACTCGTCGAACTCCACCTCGCAGCGCTCGGCGATCAGCAGCGTGTTGTCGCAGGCCTCCGGGAGGCCGTGCCGGTCGGCCCACAGCTCGCGCATCTCGGCGGGCGACTTGATGTAGTAGGAGTCGCCGTTGAACTTGAAGCGCTTGGGGTCGGCCATCGTGCTGCCGGAGGAGACGCACAGCAGGTGCTCGTGGGCCGTCGCGTCGCCGGGATTGGTGTAGTGGGAGTCGTTGGTCGCGACGGGCGGGATGCCGAGGTCCTGGGACAGCCGGAGCAGCCCGTCGCGCACCCGGGTCTCGATGGACAGCCCGTGGTCCATCAGCTCGAGGAAGAAGTTCTCCCTGCCGAAGATGTCCTGGAAGTCCCCGGCCGAGGCACGTGCCTTCGCGTAGTCGCCGATCCGCAGCCAGGTCTGCACCTCCCCGGAAGGGCAGCCGGTGGTGCCGATCAGGCCCGCGGAGTGCTCGGCGAGCAGCTCGCGGTCCGCGCGCGGCTTGTAGAAGAAGCCCTCCTTGGAGGACCGGGACGAGAGCCGGAAGAGGTTGTGCATGCCCTCGGTGCTCTGCGCGAGCAGGGTCATGTGGGTGTAGGCCCCGCTGCCGGAGACGTCGTCGTCCCCGCCGTTGTTCCAGCGCACCCGCTTGCGCTCGAAGCGGGAGGTGTTGGGGGTGAGGTAGGCCTCCATCCCGATGATCGGCTTGACGCCGGCGGCGCGCGCCTTGGCGTAGAAGTCGTAGGCGCCGAACACGTTGCCGTGGTCGGTCATCGCGATCGCGTCCATGCCCAGCTCGCGGGTGCGCTCGAACATGTCCGAGAGCCGGGCGGCACCGTCGAGCATGGAGTACTCGGTGTGCACGTGGAGGTGCACGAACGACCCCGACGACCCCGTGGACCCTGCTGACATCGGCGCTGGACGCCCCTTCCGGCTGCACGCTGCGGACACGACCGAGCAGACCGGAGAAGGCCCCGCCGGGGCCCGCGGTCGTGCTTCGTGGGGAAGAGAAGTCAGCCTACGCGACCCCACGAGAGGATGATGGCAGGACCCACCGACAGCTCAGGAGCGGGCCGCGCTCCCCCAGCCGTGCCAGGTCTCGACCTCGATCCAGACGTTCACGCGAGCCCGGTCGCGGGTGGGGTAGGGCGCTCCGGTGTAGTGCGTCGCCAGCCGGTCGATGCCTTCGAGGTCCGGGTCCGGGGCGATCTCGACGACCTTCCCCTGGACGCTGACGTGGGTGTACCAGTCGCCCTCGGCGAGCGCGGTGAGCGAGACCCGCGGGTCGCTGCGCAGGTGGTCGAGCCGCTTGCGGCTCTCGTCGAGGTTGATCAGGATCCGGTCGCCGTCCACGAGGTACCAGGTCGCCACGGTCACCGGCTGGCCGTCGGCGCGCAGGGACGCCATCACCGCCGGGTTGGGCCGGGCGAACAGGGCGCGGACGTCCTCGGGCAACGGGGGTCGGGCCATCGGGTTCCTCCTGGGTGGGTCGGGGTGGGTCGGGGTCGGGTCGGGTCAGACGGGCAGCCGGGCGGCCCACGCCTGATGCAGGGCGGAGAGCAGGTGCTCCGAGGGCTGCGCCCCGGACACGCCGTAGCTCCGGTCCAGGACGAAGAACGGCACGCCGCCGATGCCGAGCGCGGCTGCCTCCGCCTCGTCGGCTCGTACGGCGTCGGCGAAGGCGTCGCTGTCGAGGACATCCGCCGCCGCAGACGCGTCCACCCCGACCTCGGCCACCAGGCGCAGCAGGGTGTCGCGGTCCGCGACCGAGGCTCCCTCGGAGAAGTGTGCGTGCATCAGACGTTCCTCGACCTGCTCGGCGAGGCCGTGCTCGGCGGCGAGGTGCACCAGGCGGTGCGCGTCGAAGGTGCGGGAGGTGCGCGCCCGGTCCAGAGCGAGCTCCAGTCCCTCGGCCGCCGCCGCCTGCGTGGTCCGGGCGATCGCGGCCCGGGCGTCGGCGAGACTCAGGGAGTACTTCTCCGCGAGTCGCGCGACGTTGTCGCCGCGCTCCGCTTCGGTGTCGGAGACGGTCGCGGGATCGAGCTCGAAGCTGCGCCACACCACCTCGACCTCGTCGCGGTGCTCGAACGCCTGAAGCGCGACCTCGAAGCGCCGCTTGCCGACGTAGCACCAGGGGCAGACCACGTCCGCCCAGATCTCGACCCTCACCCCGTGCTCCTTCCTCATCCGACGTCCGATGACGGCAACCCCCCGGTTCCCCGCGTTGTTCCGTCCTGCTCCGTGGCGTCGAGGCTCTCGCTGATGACCGCCTCCATGATGCGGCCCATCCCGTCGACGCCGAGCGTCGGCGCGAGCGCGGCCATCCGCGCCACGATCTCCTGCTCGCGTCCCCGGTCGCGACCGGCGTGCCCCGGGACCGCCTTGAGCGCCTGGACCGCGGCCGTCAGTCCGGCCCGCTCCTCGAGCAGCGTCGCGAGCCGGTCGTCGAGGTCGTCGATCCGAGCGCGCATCGCCGGCAGCGACGTGGGGTCGGGCCAGGCCATCTCGACGTCGGGCGCGCCCTCCTCGTTGCCGTCGGGACCGGAGCCGTCGGTGCGGCGCACCTCGACGAACCCGTGGCGGGCGTAGAACCGCTGCGCGCGGGGGTTGGACGCGAAGACCCACAGCCCCAACCCGCGCGGGCGCAACGTCCGGGCCAGCTCGAGCAGGGCACTGCCGATGCCTTCGCCGGTGCGCCCCGGAGCGACGTAGAGCGAGTGCACCCAGTCGTGCTCGAGCAGCAGCAGCCCGAGCGGGACACCGTCCTCCTCGGCCTGCCAGACCTCGGCCGCCGGGTCCTCGAACCGAGCCCGGAACCAGCGACGTACGTCGTCGGGCGGGTGCACCGAGCGGGGCACCGCGGGATGGGCCGCGGCGCGGGAGGCCAGCAGCAGCTCGGCGAGCGCGTCCGCGTCGTCGGGGGTCGACGGGCGGAGGACGAGAGCCGGCTCAGACGGCATCGCGCAGGGTGTCCAGCGCGCGCTGGAGGTCGTCGGGGTAGTCGGACTGGTACTCGACCCGCTCGCCGCTCTCCGGATGCTCGAACCCCAGCCGGACCGCGTGCAGCCACTGCCGGGACAGACCCACCCGGGCCGCCAGCCTGGGGTCGGCGCCGTAGGTGAGGTCGCCGACGCAAGGGTGCTTGAGCGCCGCCATGTGCACCCGGATCTGGTGGGTGCGCCCGGTCTCGAGGACCACCTCGAGCAGGCTGGCGAACCGGTGTGCCTCGAGCGTCTCGTAGTGCGTGACGCTGGCCTTGCCGTCGGCCATCACCGTGAACTTGTAGTCGGCCTTGGGATGGCGACCGATCGGGGCGTCGACCGTGCCCTGCAGCGGGTCGGGGTGCCCCTGGACCAGCGCGTGGTAGACCTTGTCGACCGTGCGGTGCCGGAAGGCGTTCTTGAGCACGGAGTAGCCGCGCTCGGACTTCGCGATGACCATCACCCCCGAGGTGCCCACGTCGAGCCGCTGCACGATCCCCTGCCGCTCGGCCGCACCGCTGGTGGAGATGCGGAAGCCCGCGGCCATCAGGTGGCCGACGACGGTGGGACCGGTCCAGCCGGGACTGGGGTGGACCGCGACGCCCACCGGCTTGTCGATCACCACGATGGCGTCGTCGTCGTGCACGATCTTGATGCCCTCGACCATCGCCGGGACGATCGCGACCGGGTCGACCAGGGCCGGGATGGTCACGTCGAGCATGGAGCCGGACTCCACCCGCTGCGACTTGGACGGCTCCCGCCCGTCGACGGCGACGAAACCGTCCCGGATCAGGTCGGCGGCCCGCGTGCGCGAGAGCCCGAACATCCGCGCGATGGCGGCGTCGACGCGCTCGCCGGCCAACCCCTCGGGAACGGTGACGGTGCGCTGGTCGCCGCCCCGGCCCGCGTCGGTCGCCGTCACGAGGTCGTGGTCGGCCCGCGCCGCGGCGTACGGCCGGAGCGTCGGGTGGGAGTGCTGGTGCCGTCGAGGGAGATGCCACGCAGTGCCTGCAGGATGATCAGGCCGGCCGCGATGTTGATGCACACGTCGGCCACGTTGAAGATCGGCCAGTTCGGCAGCTGCAGGAAGTCCACGACGTGGCCACGGAGCACGCCGGGCGACCGGAAGATCCGGTCGGTCAGGTTGCCCAGGATCCCGGCCATCAGGAACCCGAGCGCCGAGCGCCCAGACGACGCTGCCCAGCCGGCGTGCGAACCACAGCACCCCCAGGGCGGCTGCGATCGCGACGAAGGAGAGCACCAGGGTGTACGACGTCCCGGTGCTGAACGCCGCGCCGGGGTTGCGCGCGAGGTAGAGGGTCAGCACGTCGCCGACGACCGGCACGGGAGCCTGACCGGTGAGCTTCTCGACGGCCAGCACCTTGCTGCCCAGGTCGACGGCGTAGCCGAGCAGCGCGACGGACGCGAAGACCGCGAGCGCTCGGGCGCGTCGAGGCGCCACCCGGTCGGAACGGGCCCCTGCACCGGGCGACGAGGCCTGCGGGGCCGTCTCGTCGGGGGAGGGCTGGTCGGTGTCGCCGTTCAGCGACGCTCCTCGCGCTGCTTGCATGACAGGCACAGTGTCGCACGGGGGAAAGCCATCAACCGCATCTTGCCGATCGGCTCCCCGCACCGTTCGCAGACGCCGTAGGTGCCGTCCTTGATCCGCGCGAGCGCGCGCTCGGTCTGCGCGAGCATCTCGCGAGCGTTGTTGGCCAGGCTCATCTCGTGGTCGCGCTCGAACGTCGTCGACCCGACGTCCGCCTGGTCGTTGCCCGCACCGTCTCCCGCGTCGCGCATCAGGTCGTGCAGCTCGTGCTCGGCGAGGTTGAGCTCGGAGCGCAGCCGGGTGCGCTCGGCGTCGAGCTCGCCGCGGACCTCGTCGAGCTCGGCCTTGGTCCACGGCTTCTCGTCGGCCTTGACCGCCAACCGCCGGGGGGCGGCCTTCTTGGCGGGGGCCTTCGTCGCGGCCACCGTGGCGGGTGCGGCCTGCTTAGCGGGGGCCTTCTTGGCGGGCGTCTTCTTCGCTGCCACCTTGGCGGGTGCGGCCTGCTTGGCGGGCGCTGCCTTCTTGGCGGGTGCGGCCTTCTTGGCGGGCGTCTTCGTCGCAGCCACCTTGGCGCGTGCGGCCTGCTTGGCCGGCGCAGCCTTCTTGGCCGGCGTCTTCTTCGCAGCCACCTTCGCGGGCGCGGCCTTCTTCGCGGGCGCGGCCTTCTTCGCGGGCGCGGCCTTCTTCCGGCCGCTGCGGCGCAGCCTTCTTCGCCGGCGCAGCCTTCTTGGCCGGCGTCTTCTTCGCAGCCACCTTCACGGGCGCGGCCTTCTTCGCGGGCGCGGCCTTCTTCGCGGGCGCGGCCTTCTTCGCGGGCGCGGCCTTCTTGGACGCAGCCGCGGAGCGGCCGGTCACCTTCTTGGCGGCGGCGACGGTCCGGCCCGCCAGCGCTCGTGCTCTCGTGCCCGCCATCTGCCCGCGGCCCCCTCTCAGCCGTGCCACAACACCAAGGAGCGTGCGGCCCTGGTGTCGTCTCGCCCCACGCGTTGGGTGAGGATATGCCGCACGCACACCCGAGACAACACAGCGCGCCCAGGAGGCCGCCGATTTCGCAGGCGCTGAAACCGGGGTGATCTCGCCCCCGGCCGTCTGGCAGACTGGGCGCACCGCAAGGCGTGGACGGGACGAGTAGCTCCGAGCACAGCCGGCAGCGACCCGGGGACGGTGAGAGCCCGGGGGTGTTGGCCGGAGCGAAGATCACCCCTGAGCCGCCGGAAGAGCGCCGCGTCGATCCGTTCGGGTCGCCGGGGCGGGTAGACCCGGCTGCGGTGACCTCGAGAGAGGGCGTACGACGGCGACCCGTCGCCGTACGCCAAGGAGGGTGGTACCGCGGGCCCGACCGGGACACCGGACGGACTCGTCCCTTCAGCCCATCGCGCCGCCACGGCGCACCAGCTGGCCGAAGGAACCCCGTGACCGAGTACCGCCCCGTCCCGCCCCAGGTGGACCTGCCCGCGCTCGAGCACGAGGTGCTCGACTACTGGTCCGAGCACCAGACGTTCGCCACGTCGCTCGCGCAGTCGCAGGGCAACCCGCGCTGGACGTTCTACGAGGGCCCGCCGACGGCGAACGGACGACCGGGCACCCACCACGTCGAGGCCCGGGTCTTCAAGGACGTCTTCCCCCGCTTCAAGACGATGCAGGGCTACCTCGTGGAGCGGAAGGCCGGCTGGGACTGCCACGGGCTCCCGGTCGAGCTGGCGGTGGAGAAGGAGCTCGGCTTCTCCGGCAAGGCCGACATCGAGGCCTACGGTGTCGCGGAGTTCAACGCCCGCTGCCGCGAGTCGGTGCAGCGGCACGTCGGCGCCTTCGAGGAGATGACCGGGCGGATGGGCTACTGGGTCGACACCAGCGACCCCTACCGCACGATGGATCCCGCCTACGTGGAGTCGGTGTGGTGGGCGCTGAAGCAGATCCACGACAAGGGCCTGCTGGTCGAGGACTACCGCGTCGCGCCCTACTGCCCCCGGTGCGGCACCGGGCTGTCCGACCACGAGCTCGCGCAGGGCTACGAGACGGTCACCGACCCCAGCGTCTACGTGCGCTTCCCCCTCACCTCCGGGCCGTACGCCGGCTCGCCCGACTCCCCGGGGGCGGCGCTGCTGGTGTGGACGACGACGCCGTGGACGCTGGTGTCGAACACCGCCGTCGCGGCCAAGCCGGATGTCGACTACGTCGTCGCGACCAACGACACCGAGACGCTCGTCGTGGCCGAGCCGCTGTTCGCGGAGGTCCTCGGCGAGGGCTGGACCGTGCAGGGCACCGTCACCGGGCGCGACCTGGAGGGCTGGACCTACCAGCGGCCGTTCGAGCTGGTGGAGTTCCCTGCCAGCGAGGGCACCCCGCACGCCGTCGTGCTGGCCGACTACGTCACCACCGAGGACGGCACCGGGCTGGTGCACCAGTCCCCCGCCTTCGGCGAGGACGACCTGGCGGTGTGCCGGTCCTACGGTCTCCCCATCGTCGTACCCGTGCAGCCCGACGGTCACTTCGTGGAGTCCCTGGGACTGGTCGGCGGCCAGTTCTTCAAGCACGCCGACACCGACCTGGTCCGCGACCTCGAGTCCCGCGGCCTGCTGTTCCGCCACCTGCCCTACGAGCACAGCTACCCGCACTGCTGGCGGTGCCACACGCCGCTGATGTACTACGCCCAGCCGTCCTGGTACGTCCGGACCACGCAGGTGAAGGACGCGCTGCTGCGGGAGAACGGCAGCACGTCCTGGTTCCCCGAGACCATCCAGTGGGGACGCTACGGCGACTGGCTCGAGAACAACATCGACTGGGCGCTCTCACGCAGTCGCTACTGGGGCACGCCGCTGCCCATCTGGCGCTGCTCGGAGGGCCACCAGACCTGCGTCGGCTCGTTGGCGGAGCTCTCGGAGCTGACCGGCTCCGACCAGTCCGGGCTCGACCCGCACCGTCCCTTCGTGGATGCGGTCGTGTTCGCGTGCCCGACCTGCGGGGGTGAGGCGCGACGGGTGCCCGAGGTGATCGACGCGTGGTTCGACAGCGGCTCGATGCCGTTCGCGCAGTGGGGCTACCCCCACCAGCCCGGTTCGGTGGAGCGGTTCGAGCAGGCCTACCCCGCCGACTTCATCTGCGAGGCCATCGACCAGACCCGTGGCTGGTTCTACACGCTGATGGCGATCGGCACCCTGGTCTTCGACGAGTCGTCCTACCGCAACGTCCTCTGCCTGGGCCACATCCTGGCCGAGGACGGCCGCAAGATGTCCAAGCACCTCGGCAACATCCTGGAGCCGATGCCGCTGATGGACGAGCACGGCGCCGACGCGGTCCGCTGGTTCATGGCCGCGTCCGGCTCGCCGTGGGCGGCCCGGCGCGTCGGGCACACGACGATCCAGGAGACGGTCCGCAAGGTCCTGCTGACCTACTGGAACATCGTCGCCTTCCAGGTGCTCTACGCGCGCACGTCGCAGTGGTCCCCCCAGGACGCAGGCCGCGACCCCGCCCCGGCGCCGGCCGACCGTCCGGTGCTCGACCGCTGGGCCCTGTCCGAGGCGCACCGGATCGCGCGCGGCGTGACCGACGCGCTCGAGGTGTTCGACACCCAGCGCGCCGGCACGCTGCTGGCGTCGTACGTCGACGACCTCTCGAACTGGTACGTCCGCCGCTCGCGGCGCCGCTTCTGGGAGGGCGACCCCTCGGCCCTGGCGACACTGCACGAGTGCCTGCGCCTCGTGACGCTGCTGATGGCGCCGCTGACGCCGTTCGTGACCGAGCGCGTCTGGCAGGACGTGTTCGCCTCGACGTCGCAGGAGCTGCCGGAGTCGGTGCACCTCGCCTCCTGGCCCGAGGTCGACGACGCGCTCGTCGACGACGCGCTGCGCGAGCAGGTCAACCTGACCCGACGCCTCGTGGAGCTCGGTCGGGCCGCTCGCGCCGATGCGAAGGTGCGCACCCGTCAGCCACTGCGGCGGGCCCTGATCCCTTCGGCGGCACACGCCCTGCTCGACGAGGAGCTGCGAGCGGAGGTCGCGGCCGAGCTCAACGTCGGGGTCGTCGAGCCGTTGTCCTCGGCGGGCGCCGACCTGGTGGACTTCTCCGCCAAGGGCAACTTCCGCGCACTGGGCAAGCGGTTCGCGAAGCAGACCCCCCAGGTGGCGGCCGCGATCGCGCAGGCCGACGCCTCCGCCCTGGCCCGGGCGCTGGACGCCGACGGCCGGGCGGTCGTCCCCGTCGACGGCGAGGACGTGGAGGTGCTCCGCGAGGAGGTGATCGTCTCCGAGCGGCCGCGCGAGGGATGGTCGGTCGTCAACGAGCAGGGCGAGACCGTCGCGCTCGACCTGGAGCTGACCCCGGAGCTCGTCCGCGCGGGAGTGGCCCGCGAGGTGGTGCGTCTGGTGCAGGAGGCCCGCAAGAGCAGCGGCTTCGACGTCAGCGACCGGATCGTGCTGGTCTGGCAGGCAGAGGGTGACACCGCCGCGGCGTTGCAGGAGAACGCCGCCCTGGTGTCGGAGGAGGTGCTCGCCGTGGAGATGGGTGAGGGCGAGCCCAAGGAGCCATTCGTGCGCGACGAGGCGCTGGGCCTGTCCTTCTCGGTCACCCGGGTCTGAGCCTCACCCCGACGTACGACGAGGCCGGTGCCCCCCGCGGGGAGCACCGGCCTCGTGTCGTCGTACGGCGCTGGAGTCAGCCGTTCTGGCCGCCCTGCGAGTCGGCGTCGTCGCCGAGCAGCGACTTGAGCCGCTTCGGGGCGTGGTCGCTGCCGCCACCGAGCACGCCGGCCTCCCCGGCACCGTCCAGCGCGGAGAGCTGCTGCTGGAAGTACGTCTTGAGGCGGCTGCGGTACTCGCGCTCGAAGGACCGGAGGTTCTCGACCTCCGCGTTGAGCTTCTCCTTCTGCTTCTCCAGGTCGCCGAAGAGCTGCTGGCGACGCTCGGCGGTCTCGGAGTCGAGCATCTGAGAGCGCGTGCGGGCGTCGGACTCGAGACGCTCGGCCTTGGTCTTGCTCTCGGACTCGAGGCGCTCGGACTTGGTGCGCGCCTCACCGACGATCTTGTCGGCCTGGTCCTTGGCCTCGCCCACCAGCTCGTCGGCGTTGCGGGTCGCGATCTCGAGCAGACGGGCGGCGGCGCTGGAGGCGTCCGCGACCGTGGTGACCTTGATCGTCTCCGCCGGTGCAGCGGCCGGGGTCGGAGCCGGAGCGGGCTCGGCCGCCTTCTGCGGCTCCGGGGCCTTCTGCTCGGCGGCGGCCGGGGCGGTGGACCCGGCCGAGCCACCCTGCTGCGCGGACGACAGCTTGCTGCGGAGGTCCTCGTTCTCACGCGTCAGGCGGGCCAGCTCGGCCTCCACCTCGTCGAGGAACTGGTCCACCTCGCCCATGTCGTACCCCTCGCGGAGACGCACCGGGGTAAAGCGCTTGTTGCTCACGTCCTCAGGCGTCAGCGGCATGACTCACCCTTTGCTCGTTCGTAGTCATCAGTCTCTGGTCATCAGTCTCAGGCTGTGGTGCGTTGGCTGTGGTGCATCGATCGGCCGGGTCCGGAGGGGTCGTGCTCCCGGGCGCCGGCGCCGCGCCCACCGTACTCCCAGCCGGCCCGGTGGCTGGCCAGTGGGGCGGTCGGCAGGACGAGGCGCTTCTCGACCTGAGCGAGGATACCCATCCGTGCGCCATCCCCCACAACACGGACGTCGCGCGGCGCGGCCGGCGCTCGATCAGACGGGGATCCGCAGCAGCAGCGTGCGCAGCAGGTAGATCGCGATCAGCACGATGATGAAGCTCGTGTCCAGCGCCACGGCGCCGATCCGCAGCGGCGGCACGAAGCGCCGGATGAACACGATCGGCGGATCGGTGATCGTGTAGACGATCTCCAGCACGAACAGGATCGGTCCCCGCGGGCTCCACGAGCGCGCGAAGACCTGCACCCAGTCCACCACGAGGCGGATCAGCATCAGCACCAGGAAGAAGCCGAGCAGGGTGTAGAGGGTGAAGGCGACAGGTCCCACGACGGCAGACTAGCCAGACCCGACAAGGAGCCCGGCTGGTCGCCGGACGTGCTGGCTCACGCGCTAGCTCTGGTTGAAGAAGCCGGAGTCGGCGATCCGCTGCTTGTCCTCGGCCGCCACCGACACGTTGGGGGGCGAGAGCAGGAACACCTTCGCGGTGACCCGCTCGATCGTGCCGCGGACGGCGAACACCAGACCGGCGGCGAAGTCGACGAGGCGCTTGGCGTCGTTGTCGTCCATCTCCGAGAGGTTCATGATCACCGGGACTCCCTCACGGAAGTTCTCCCCGATCGTGCGCGCCTCGTTGTAGGTGCGCGGGTGCAGCGTGGTGATCCGCGAGAGCTCCGCCACCGTGGACGGCTGCGGCACGGCCTGCGCCGGCACCGGCCGCCGGCGCTCGGAGATGTTGGCGACGGGGGCAGGACGCGCCGACTCCTCGGCGCGCGGGCGCTGCGGCTGCTCGTCGTACTCGTCGTAGTAGTCGTCCTCGTAGCGCTCGGTGTCCTCGAGCAGGCCCAGGTAGACACCCATCTTGCGCATCGCGCTGCCCATGACTCTTGCCCTTCCGGTACGCCGTCGACCCCCTCGGACGGGAGACGCTCGGCCACGTGTGACTCGTGGTGCTGCACCTTCGACCCTACCGGTCCGAGGGCCTCGCACCGAGCACCGCGCTGCCTATCCGCACGTGTGTCGCGCCCGATTCCACGCCCTGCTCGAGGTCGGCGCTCATGCCCGCCGAGACCCAGGTGGCGCCGGGGTCGACCCGCGCGACCTCGGCGGCGATCCGGGCGAGCTTCTCGAAGCCGGGCAGGGGATCCGCGGCCCGGGGCGCCACGGCCATCACCCCACGCAGCCGGAGACCGTCGGTGGCGGCGACCTGCTCCGCGAGGGCCACCACGTCGCCCGGAGCGGCGCCCGCTCGGGCGGAGCCGGCCCCCTCGTCGGGATCGAGGTTGACCTGCACCAGGCAGTCGACGACACGCTCACCCTCGATGGCGCCGCGCCCCAGCCCGCGCAGGAGCTTGGGCCGGTCGAGTGACTCCACCACGCCGGCGTACGACGCGACCGCGGCGGCCTTGTTGCTCTGCAGGCCGCCGACGAAGTGCCAGACCAGGTCCAGGTCGGCGCACTCGGCGGCTTTCGCCTGCGCCTCCTGGTGCTTGTTCTCCCCCACGTGCCGCACCCCGAGCTCGGCGAGCAGGCGTACGTCGGAGGCGGGGAAGTACTTCGTGACCACCGTCAGCGTGACCTCGTCGGGCGCGCGGCCGGCACGACCGCAGGCGTCCGCGATCCGGGCCCGCACCCGGGCGAGGTTGGTCTCGAGCTCGTCGCGGCGCGCGCTCACGGTCGCACCCAGACGAGGCCCGCGAGACGGCCCGAGTCACGACCCTGGCGACGGTAGGAGAAGAGGGCGTCGTCCTCGATGGTGCACCGGTCGACCCGGGTGGTCGCCACACCGACGGCGTGCAGCTGGGCGAGCACGCCGGCGCCGACGTCGACCGCGGGGGTGCCCCACGACGTCTGCGCCCACGCCTCGGGTACGACGGCCGCGACGTCGTCGCGCAGATCGGCCGGCACCTCGTAGCAGGAGCCGCACACGTGCGGTCCCACCCAGGCCCGAAGGTCGTCGGCGCCCGCCTCCCGCATGGCGGCGACCGTCGCCGGGACGACCCCGGCGACCAGACCGGGACGTCCCGCGTGCGCGGCGCCCACGACTCCGGCGCGGGCGTCGGCGAGCAGCACCGGCACGCAGTCGGCCACCCGCACCATCAGCACGACACCGGGCACGGCGGTCACCAGGCCGTCACCGGTGGGCGGCTCCTCGGCGTGCGAGGCGTCCACCACGTGCACCTCGCGGCCGTGGACCTGGCGCATCCGGACCAGGGGTGGCGGCTCGGACCCGCCGGTGAACGCGTCGAGCACCACCTCGACGTTGCGGCGCACGGCCTCCCGCTCGTGCTGCGGGGCCGCGTCGGAGCCGGGCTCGGCGAGGTTGAGGGACGCGAACGGACCGCCACTGGTTCCCCCGTGGCGGTCCGTGAACGCGATCTCGACCGGGGCGTCGGTGTCCTGGTGGGCGAACACTCCGGTCGCTGCTCCTTCTACTTCAGGAAGTCGGGCACGTCCAGGTCGTCGTCGTCGAAGGCGAACTGGCGGTTCTGCCGCTGCGGCGCGGCCTGCTGCTGGCCACCAGTCTCCCCCCTCGGGTCGCGCGACGGCACCGCACCCTGCTGGGCACCGGCCTCCTCGCGGCTGCTGCGGAACGACACCGGAGCCTCCTGCTGCCGCGGCGACGTGCTGCTGCCGGTGGGGCGGGACGCACCCGCGACACCGGCCGGGACCGGCTGCCGCTGCGGGGTGGCCGACTGGGTCGGCAGCCCCTGGGCGGCGGCCCGCGTCTCGGTCTGGGACTGCTGCTCGACGGGCTCGCGGCGCAGCACGTTGCCGGACTCGCGACGCTTGGGCATCCCGCCGTCGAAGCCGGCGGCGATGACCGTGACCCGGACCTCGTCACCGAGGGCGTCGTCGATGACGGCGCCGAAGATGATGTTGGCCTCGGCGTGCGCGGCCTGGGACACCAGCGCCGCGGCCTCGTTGATCTCGAACAGGCCGAGGTCGGAACCGCCCGCGATCGAGAGCAGGACGCCGTACGCACCGTCGATGGAGGCCTCGAGCAGCGGGCTGGAGACCGCCATCTCGGCCGCTGCGACCGCACGGTCCTCGCCGCGGGCCGAGCCGATGCCCATCAGCGCGGAGCCGGCGTTGGACATCACGGACTTGACGTCCGCGAAGTCCAGGTTGATCAGGCCCGGGGTGGTGATCAGGTCGGTGATGCCGGAGACACCCTGCAGCAGCACCTGGTCGGCCTGCTTGAAGGCGTCGAGGACCGACACGTTGCGGTCGCTGATGGACAGCAGTCGGTCGTTGGGGATGACGATCAGGGTGTCGACCTCGTCGCGCAGGCCGGAGATGCCCTCCTCGGCCTGGTTGGCGCGGCGGCGGCCCTCGAAGGAGAACGGCCGGGTGACCACACCGATGGTGAGGGCGCCGAGCGACCGGGCGATGCGGGCCACGACGGGAGCGCCTCCGGTGCCGGTTCCGCCGCCCTCGCCCGCGGTGACGAAGACCATGTCGGCGCCCTTGATCACCTCTTCGATCTCTTCGGCGTGGTCCTCGGCGGCCTTGCCGCCGACGTCGGGGTTGGCGCCGGCGCCGAGGCCCCGGGTGAGCTCGCGGCCGATGTCGAGCTTGACGTCGGCGTCGCTCATGAGAAGGGCCTGGGCGTCGGTGTTGATGGCGATGAACTCGACCCCCTTGAGGCCGACCTCGATCATCCGGTTGACGGCGTTGACTCCACCTCCACCAATACCCACGACCTTGATGACGGCCAGGTAGTTCTGCGGTGCTGCCACGGCAGTGCCTCTCGCTGCTCGGGCTGCCCGGGACCGGTGCCAGGTGATGACAGGTGTTCCGGTGCGGGCAGACGGGGTGTGTAGTCGGTGGGGAAGTGCACGGGATCGGCTTCCTCAACCCTTACCCTCAAGTAGAGGGTTATAGTTATGTCAACCTCGTGCTGAGAACGAAGGTAGGGCCCGGGCCGGCACGAACCGCGCCGACACGCGGCGCGGCGCCGACTTTTCGAGATTCGTCTGCGTCGGCCCGGCAGCGGGGACCCGCCCGATCGCAGACGAATCGGGAAGAGGGGTCGGCCCGCTCAGCCCTTGGTGATCGGCTGGCCCGGCACGCTGACGTCGAACAGCGACGCCCGGCGGGTCACCCGCTGCTGCAGCAGGACGTCGAGCACCCGGGCCTTGGTCGCGGACTCGTCCGCGCTCCCCCAGCGCACCGTGCGGCCGTTGCGCAGCCGCATCGAGATCGTGTCGACGGTGCGCACCTCGACGTACTCCACCCGACGGGCCAGGTCGTCGGGCAGTGCGCCCGCCACCTGCGCGGCCTCGGCGAGGGCGTCTCGCTGGACGCCGTCGGCGATCTTGATCAGCGGCAGGTTCGGCGGTCGGGCGCCGTAGCGGCGGAACACCACGCCGTCGGTGTCCAGGCCGCGCAGCCGACCGCCGCGCTCGACCACCGCGACCGGCTCGCGCTCGGTGACGTCGATGCGCACCCGGTCGGGCCAGGAGCGCGACACGTCCACGCTCAGCACCGCCGGGAGGTCCTCGATCCGCCGGGTCACCGCGTCGAGGTCGACGGTGGCCAGCGGCGACCCCAGGGGTACGGCGGCCGCTCGACGCACCTGCGCCGCGGAGAGGCTGTCGGCCCCCAGCACGCGGAAGCCGTTGACGGCCATCGCGGAGGAGAAGAACACCAGCCAGGCCCCGGTGCCGACGCAGGGCGACGAGCAGGGCCGCCACCACGACCCGGCGCCAGGCCAGCCAGCGGCGGGCCCACTGCCGGCGCACGAACTTCTTGCGGGCGATGCGGACGGTCCGCTCGGTGTCGTCGTCGGTGTCCTGGGTGCCCTCAACGACAGCGGGGCCGTCGTCCCGGCCCGAGCGGGTGCCGGGGTCGCGCGTGAAGATGCTCATCGCGCGGAGCTCTCCCGCTCCCGGAGCAGCTCGAGCACCTCGGGGCCGACGAGGGTCACGTCGCCGGCACCCAGCGTCAGGACCAGGTCGCCGGGCCGCGCGCGCTCGACCAGCGCGGCCGGGGTCCGGGCCCAGGACGGCTCGAAGAGCACGTGCTCGTCGGCGAGCGGGACGTGGGACGCGACGAGCGCGCCGTTCACGCCCGGCTCGGAGTCCTCGCGCGCGACGTAGACGTCCATCACCACGACCTCGTCGGCGGCGCCGAGCGCGACCCCCATGCCGGGGCCGAAGATCTTGGTGCGCGAGACCAGGTGCGGCTGGAAGGCGACCACGACGCGCCCGTCGCCGGCGAGCGAGCGCGCGGCCTGCAGGTCGCCGGCGATCTCGTTGGGGTGGTGGGCATAGCTGTCGTAGACCCGCACGCCGGCGGCCTCGCCCTTCAGCTCCATCCGGCGGCGGGTGCCGGTGAAGGCCTCGAGCCCCCGACGCAGGTCGGCGAACGGGTAGCCGAGCTGCAGGCCCGCCGCGAGCGCCGCCAGCGCGTCGAGCACGTAGTGCCGCCCGGGGATCTGCAGCGCGACGTCGCCGAGGCGGCGACCGCGGTCGACGACCGTGAACCGGGACGTCGCGCCCTCGAACTCCAGCGACTCCGCCCGCAGGTCGGCCCGCGCTGACTCGCCCACGCCGACCACGGCGAGCCCGCGCTCACGCGCCTGCTCGGCCAGGTCGGCGGCCCCGTCGTCGTCCACCACGGCCACCAGGAAGCCGGCCGGGTCGATCTGGCCGAGGAAGGTCGTGAACGCCTCGTGGTAGGCCTCCTCGGTGCCGTAGTTGTCCAGGTGGTCGGCCTCGACGTTGGTCACCAGGGCGCCGTACGGCGAGTAGACGAGGAAGGCGCCGTCGCTCTCGTCGGCCTCCGCGACGAAGACCTCGCCGCTGCCGTCGTGGGCGTTGGACCCGGACTCGTTGAGCTCGCCGCCGATCGCGAAGGACGGGTCGGCGCCGCAGTGCTGCAGCGCGACCGTGAGCAGCGAGGTGGTCGTGGTCTTGCCGTGCGTGCCGGCCACGGCGACGACCCGGCGCCCCTGCATGACCGACTCCAGGGCGGCCGACCGCGGCAGCACCCGCAGTCCGCGCCGCAGCGCCTCGACGACCTCGGGGTTGTCCTCCCGCACCGCGGTGGAGACGACGAGCGTGTCGGCGCCCTCCACCTGCTCGGCGGCGTGTCCCACCCAGCAGGTCGCACCCAGCGCCCGCAGTGACTCGACGGCCCGGGACTCCTTGGCGTCGCTGCCGCTCACCGTCATCCCGCGGGCGAGCATGATCCGGGCGATGCCGGACAGCCCGGCGCCGCCGATGCCGACGAAGTGCACCCGTCCCAGCTCGTCGGCGGGGAGCAGGACGTCGGGCACGGGCACCCTCATCGGGCACCTCCGGCAGCCAGCACCATGCGGGCCAGGACCTCGTCGGCGTCGCGCGGGATCAGCCCGGACGCCGCGGCCGACATCGCCGCGAGCCGGCCGGGATCGCCGGCCAGCGCCGGCACGGTGGCGCCGACCCACTCCGAGGTGAGCGCCCCGTCCGAGACGAGCAGGCCGCCGCCGGCGTCGATCACGGGCCGGGCGTTGAGCTCCTGCTCGCCGTTGCCGATCGGGAGCGGCACGAAGACCGCGGGCAGACCGACCGCCGCCACCTCCGTGACGGTGTTGGCCCCGGCGCGGCACACCACCAGGTCGGCCGCCGCGTAGGCGAGGTCCATGCGGTCGACGTACGGCAGCACGACGTACGGCGGTCCGCCCGCGTCGCGGGACCCGGGCGCCTCGCCCTGGGGACCCACCACGTGCAGCACCTGGACCCCGGCCGCCGCGAAGGCCCGGGCCGCGCCCGAGACCGACTGGTTGAGCCGGCGCGCGCCCTGCGAGCCACCGGTCACCAGCACGGTCGGCAGGTCGGGCTCGAGGCCGAACCCCGCACGCGCCTCGGCCCGCATCGCGGCCCGGTCGAGCGTGGAGATCATCCGCCGGATCGGCAGGCCGGTGTAGACGGCGTGGCGCAGGGGGGTGTCGGGGAAGCTCGTCGCGACGTGGGTGGTCAGCCGGGCGCCCAGCTTGTTGGCGATCCCGGGCAGCGCGTTGCCCTCGTGGACGACGATCGGCACCCGGCGGCGGGCGGCGAGGTAGGCCGGCACGCTGACGTAGCCGCCGAAGCCGACCACGACGTCGGGCTGCAGCCGCTCGATCACCTCGCGCGCGGCCCGGACCGAGGCCCGCAGCCGGGTGGGCACCCGGGCCAGGTCGGCGTTGGGCCGGCGCGGCAGCGGCACCGGCGGGATCATCTCGAGGGGGTAGCCCGCCTCGGGGACGACCCGGCCCTCGAGGCCGCGGGGGGTGCCGAGCGCGGTGACCTCCACGCCCGGGTCGAGCCGTCGCAGGGCGTCGGCGGTGGCCAGCAGCGGCGAGGTGTGGCCCGCCGTGCCCCCGCCCGCGAGGAGGACCCTCACCGGGGCTGCCTCGCCGGGACGCGGTGGGCGGAGGAGGCGCCGCCGGCGGTCACGCCCGCGGAGGAGCGACGCCGGCGCCGGGCCTGCAGGGCCGCCTTCGCCCCCGGCTCGGAGCGGGCGAACGACACCAGCAGCCCGAGGGCGACCAGGGACGGCAGCAGCGCCGAGCCGCCGTAGGACACCAGCGGCAGCGGGAGGCCGATGACCGGGAGCAGCGCGAGGACCATGCCCACGTTGACCATCATCTGCGCGGTCAGCCAGACCGTGATCCCGGCCGCCATGTAGCGCACGAACGGGTCGCTGGTGCGGACCGCCACCCGGATGCCGGCGTAGGCGATGGTCAGGAAGAGGGCGAGCACCAGCAGCGTGCCGACCAGGCCGAGCTCCTCGCCGAGCACGGCCAGGATGAAGTCGGTGTGCGCCTCGGGCAGGCTGCCCCACTTCTGCTGGCTGGCGGAGATGCCCTTGCCGAACAGGCCGCCGCTGGAGAAGGCGAACAGGCCGTGCGCGGACTGCCAGCCCGCCCCCTGGTAGTCCTTGAACGGGTCGGCGAAGTTGGTCAGCCGCTCGAGGCGCTCCTGGCTGGTGCTGGCGATGTAGAGCGCGACGACGGCGACCGTGACCAGCGAGCCGGCGAACAGCCGCGCCGGCGCACCGACCACCCAGAGCATCCCGAGCACGATCGCCATCAGGACCAGGGCCGTGCCCAGGTCGCCGCCGAAGAGCACCAGCCCCACGATGACCAGGCTGACAGGAGCCACGGGGACCAGCGTGTGCCGCCAGTCGCCGAGCAGCCGCTCCTTGCGGGCGTAGACGTCGGAGCACCACAGGATGATCGCGAGCTTGGCGACCTCGGCCGGCTGGATGACCACCGGTCCGAGGGCGAGCCAGTTCCTGTTGCCGTTGACCTCGACGCCGAACTTGGCGGTCAGGGCCAGCAGCACGACCGCGGCGAGCATCGCGGGCCAGGCCAGCATCCGCAGGACGCGGTGCGGCAGCCGCGTCGCGACGAAGGCGATCGGCAGCGCGAGCGCGACCCAGGTGAGCTGTCGCAGGAACCAGTAGTAGCTGTTGCCGTGGTTGACGAAGCCGTCGACGCTGGAGGCGGACAGCACCTCCATCAGGCCGATGGTGAGCAGCAGCGTCGAGGCGCCGAGCAGCAGGTAGTACGACGTGAGCGGGCGATCCAGGGTGTGCCGGACCCCGGCGAGCCAGCCGACCTGCGCCCGGTCCCCGGTCGTGGTGGTCACGCGGTGCCCCTCCCAGCTCCAGGCTCCGGGGCGTCGGCCTTCAGTCGCGCAGCCGGCGGACCGACTCGGCGAAGGCATCCCCGCGAGCACCGTAGTTCGCGAACATGTCCATGGATGCGCAACCGGGGGCGAGGAGCACGGTGTCTCCCGGACGAGCCAGGCGTGCGGCCGCCTCCACCACGCGGTCCATGGCTGAAGTCTCCCCGTCCTCGACCTCGACCACGCGGACATCGGGCGCGTGTCGGGCAAGTGCCTCACGCACCACGGCGCGGTCGCGCCCCAGGAGTACGACGCCCCGGAGCCGGTCCCGGACACCGAGGACCAGGTCGTCGAACGAGGCGCCCTTGGCGAGGCCGCCTGCGACCCAGACCACCGGGTCGTAGGCGGCCAGCGAGGAGGCGGCGGCGTGCGGGTTGGTGGCCTTGGAGTCGTCGACGTAGCGGACCTCGTCGATCGAGCCGAGGTCGGCGATCCGGTGGCCGTCGGGCACGAACGCGCGCAGGCCCTCGCGCACCCCGGAGGGGCTGACCCCCACGGAGCGGGCCAGGGCGGCTGCGGCCAGCGCGTTGGCCACGAAGTGCGGCGCGGAGGACGCGAGGTCGGAGAGCACGGCGAGCTCGGCCGCCGCGTGCTCGCGCTGCTCGACGAACGCCCGGTCGGCCAGCACGTCCTCGACGACGCCGACCATCCCGACGGCCGGCGTGCCCAGCGTGAAGCCGACCGCCCGGGCCCCCTCGACGACGTCGGCGTCGCGGACCAGCTGCTCGGTGACCGGGTCGGCGACGTTGTAGACGCAGGTGTGCTGGACGCGTTCGTAGATCCGGCCCTTGTCGGCGACGTAGTCGGCCATCCCGTCGGGCCCGGTGTACCAGTCGAGGTGGTCCTCGGCGACGTTGAGGACCGCGGCCGCGTGCGCCGACATCGTCTGCGTGTAGTGCAGCTGGAAGCTGGAGAGCTCGACGGCGTAGACGGCGTAGGGCTCCGGGTCCATCACGGCCTCGACGATCGGCAGGCCGACGTTGCCGCAGGCGATGGCGTTGACCCCGGCGGCACGCAGGATCGACTCCAGCATCTGCACGGTGGTCGTCTTGCCGTTGGTGCCGGTCACGCACAGCCAGGTGCCGGGGTGGTCGGGGTCGCGCAGCCGCCAGGCCAGCTCGACCTCGCCCCACACCGGCACGCCTCGCTCCCCCGCGGCGACGACCAGCGGCGCGGTGGGGGGCACGCCCGGCGAGGTCACGACCAGGTCGACGTCGTCGGGAAGCGTGCCGCTGGCCCCTGCACCGATCCGCACCTGCGCACCGAGCAGGCCGAGCAGGTCGGCCTTCTCCCGCTGGGCGTCGGTGGCGGACTCCGCGAGCACGGTCACCTGGGCGCCGACGTGCACGAGGTTGTCCGCGGCGGCGAAGCCGGAGACCCCGATGCCGAGCACGACGACCCGGACCGGACCCCAGTCGCTGCCGCGGTCCAGGTCCGAGACCGGGGTGGTCACTGGATGCTGCCCACGCCCGCGACCCACTCGGCGTAGAAGATGCCGAGCCCTGCGGCCACGCAGATGCCGGTGATGATCCAGAACCTGATCGTGACGGTGATCTCGTCCCAGCCCTTGAGCTCGAAGTGGTGGTGCAGTGGTGCCATCCGGAACATCCGCTTGCCCTTCGTGGCCTTGAAGTAGCCCACCTGCAAGATCACCGACAGCGTCTGGATCACGAACAGGCCACCGAGGATCGCCAGCAGGAACTCCGTGCGGGTCAGGATCGCGAAGCCGGCCAGCGCGCCGCCCAGCGACAGCGAGCCGGTGTCACCCATGAAGATCTTGGCCGGGGACGCGTTCCACCACAGGAAGCCGAAGCAGGCACCGGTCAGGGCCGCGGCGATGGCGGCCAGGTCGAGCGGGTCACGGACGTCGTAGCACTTGTTGTTCTGGCTGATGGCGCACCACTGGTTGTTCTGCCAGATGTTCACCAGCGTGTAGGCGCCGAACACCATCGTCGAGGCGCCGGTCGCGAGACCGTCGAGGCCGTCGGTGAGGTTCACCGCGTTGCTGGCCCCGGCGATCAGCACCAGGATCAGCAGCACGACCACCACGGCGGGCAGCGTGAAGGTGTCGAAGTCGCGGATGAACGACAGGTGCCGGGAGGCCGGGGTCTGTCCGCGGGAGTCCGGCCGGGTCAGCGCGAGCGCACCGAAGACCACCGCCACGAGCGTCTGGCCGGCCATCTTGGCCTTGCTGCGCAGGCCGAGGCTGCGCTGCTTGGCGATCTTGATGTAGTCGTCGAGGAAGCCCACGAAGCCGAGCCCGATGAACAAGAAGAGCAGCAGCAGCGCGGAGTACGACGGCAGGTCGCGGGTGAGCAGCTTGGCCAGCAGGTAGGCGACGGTCACCGACGCGATGATCACCAGCCCGCCCATCGTCGGCGTGCCGCGCTTGGTGTGGTGGGTGGTCGGTCCGTCGTCGCGGATCAGCTGCCCGTAGCCCTTCGCCACCAGCACCCGGATCGCCACCCGGGTGCCGAGCAGCGTGAAGATCAGGGACAGACCGCCCGCGAGCAGGATTGCCCTCATGGACCGTTCTCCTCGTGTGTCGCGTGTGCGGTCTGGTCGGTCAGGACGGCCTCGGCGACCCGGCTCAGCTGGACGGCGTTGGACGCCTTGAAGAGCACCACGTCACCGGGACGCAGGTGCGCCCGCAGCCACGCCAACGCGGCCTCGGCGTCCTCGACGAACACCGACTCCCCGCCCCACGACCCTTCCAGGCACGCACCGAGGTGCAGCGGCCGGGCCGCCTCGCCGACGACGAGCAGCTGCTCGACGTCGAGACGCACGGCCAGTCTGCCAACGCCGTCGTGCTCCTCGCGGCTCGACTCGCCCAGCTCGCGCATCTCGCCGAGGACGGCGACGGTGCGCCCCGCCGGCCGGCCCCGGCCGACGGCTGCCAGCGCCTTGAGCGCAGCGCGCATCGAGTCGGGGTTGGCGTTGTAGGCGTCGTCGATGACGGTCACGCCGTCGGCCCGCTCGTGCACCTCCATCCGGCCCCGCGACGCCGCGACGGCGGCGCCGAGCGCGGAGACGACGGTGTCGAGGGGTACGTCGACCGCGAGCGCCGCTGCCGCCGCCGCCGCCGCGTTGCCGACGTGGTGCTCGCCGACGAGGCGGAGCGACACCCGCTCCCGCCGGTCGCCGACCACGAGGTCGAACGACGGGCGGCCGAGCTCGTCGAGCACCACGTCGTCGAAGCGGACGTCGGCGCCGACCCCGGACCCGAAGGTGCTGACCCTTGCCGAGGTCCGGGACGCCATCGCACGCACCAGGTCGTCGTCGGCGTTGAGGACCGCGACGCCTCCGTGCTCGGCAGGGGGCAGCCCCTCGACGATCTCGCCCTTGGCCACGGCGATCGCCTGCTGCGAGCCGAACTCGCCCAGATGGGCCTTGCCGACGTTCAGCACCATCGACACCTGCGGCGGCGCGACCCGGCAGGAGGCCTCCAGGTCGCCGATGTGCCGGGCGCCCATCTCGAGCAGCAGGTGCTGCGTGGTGCGGTCGGCCCGGAGCACGGTCAGCGGCAGCCCGAGCTCGTTGTTGAAGGAGCCGTGCGTCGCCACGGTGCGGCCGTGCGCCTCGAGCACCTGGGCCAGGACGTCCTTGGTGCTGGTCTTCCCCTGCGACCCGGTCAGCGCGAGCACCTTGATCCCACCGACCCGCAGCTCACGCAGGACGTGCCGGGCCAGGTCGGCCAGCGCCGTCATCACGTCGTCGACCAGCACGCCGGGGAGCCCGGTGTCGCGCGACGACAGCACGGCCGCCGCGCCGGCGTCGACCGCGGTCCGGGCGTAGTCGTGCCCGTCCACCCGCTCGCCGACGACGGCCACGAACAGGCCGCCCCGCTCGGCTATCCGGCTGTCCACGAAGGCAGGGGCGTCGACGGTGCCACCGTCGTCGTGCACCACGGTGCCGCCGACGACGTCGGCGATCTCGGGCAGGGACAGGGCGATCACCGCGCGGTCAGCTCCTCGCGCAGCACGGTCCGGTCGTCGAAGGGGTGCACGGTGCCGGCGACCTCCTGCCCGGTCTCGTGCCCCTTGCCCGCGATGACGACGGTGTCCCCCGCCCGGGCCAGGGACACGGCGAGCCGGATCGCCGCGCGCCGGTCGCCGACCTCGTGCACGGCGGCCCGCTCGGACTCCGGCACGACCTCGGCCCCTCGGCGCACCGCCTCCCGGATCGCAGCCGGGTCCTCGCTGCGCGGGTTGTCGTCGGTCACCACCAGCACGTCCGCCAGCCGGGCCGCGATCTCCCCCATCAGGGGCCGTTTGCCGGGGTCCCGGTCGCCGCCGGCGCCGATCACGACGACCAGCGATCCGGTCGTCAGCGGGCGCAGCGCGCCCAGGGCGGCCGTGACGGCGTCCGGCTTGTGGGCGTAGTCCACGACCGCGAGGAAGTCCTGTCCGGCGTCCACCTGCTCCAGGCGGCCGGGCACGCCCCGTGACGTACCCATCGCGTCGGCGAGCGCGGCCGCGTCGAACCCGGCCTCGCCGAGACCGGCGAGCGCGCACAGGGCGTTGGCCACGTTGAAGTCGCCGGTCAGCGGCACGCGGGCGCGGAAGGTCTCGCCGCTCGGCGCGTGCACGGTGAAGGACGAGCCGGTGGGCTCGAGGTCGACGTCGCTGGCCCGCCAGTCGGCGGCCCGGCCCTCGGCCGAGAACGTCCGCACCGGGATCGTCGCCTCGCCGACGAGACGGCGGCCGTGTGCGTCGTCGACGTTGACCAGCGCGAGCCGGGCGCGCTCGGGCGTGAAGAGCAAGGCCTTCGCGGCGAAGTACTCCTCGACGTCGGCGTGGAAGTCGAGGTGGTCGCGTCCCAGGTTGGTGAAGCAGGCGACGTCGAAGACCACGCCGTCGACCCGCCCCATCACCAGGGCGTGGCTGCTCACCTCCATCGCGCACGCCACGACGCCGCGCTCCGCCATCACCGCGAACAACGCGTGCAGGTCGGGCGCCTCGGGCGTGGTCAGGGACGTCTTCACGTCGGTGCCGTTGACCCGGGTGCCGACCGTGCCGACGACCGCGGCGGGGAGGCCCCCGTCGGTGAGCGCCCCCTCGGCGAGGCGGGTGGTGGTGGTCTTGCCCTGGGTGCCGGTGACCGCGACCAACCGGATGCGCCGGGCTGGGTCGCCGTACACCCGGGCGGCGAGCCGGCCGAGGACGGCCCGGGGCCGCTCGACCACCAGCACCGGCACACCCAGTCCGGCCCCGTCGTGAGCCGCGTCGCACAGGACCAGACCAGCCGGGTCGGTGAGCACCGCGACCGCGCCCAGTGCCACGGCGTCGGCGGCGTACGACGCACCGTGCACGCTCGCACCCGCGGGGGCGACGTACAGGTCCCCGGGCCGGACGCGGAGCGAGCTCAGCGTGACGCCCGTGAGCGTGCCGGAGGTGTCGCCGCGGACCTGGACCGAGCCGCCTTCGGCCCACCCGTCCAGCCAGCCGGCCACGTCCGCGAGCGGCGTCTCCACCGGCCGGGAGGGGCGCAGCGGGATCGGCTCGGACACGCCGGAGAGGGTACCGGTCCCGGTCACCAGTCGATGACGGGCGTGGGCGCCGCGGTGCCGGTCGGGGCGACGGCGTACTTCTGCAGCAGGTAGCTCATGATCCGGTGGAACGCCGGGCCGCCGACGGAGCCACCGCCGCCGCCCGCCGGGTCCTGCACCACGACGTAGACCAGGAAGCGCGGGGCGTCGGCCGGGGCGAAGCCGCCGAAGGAGACGGTGAAGGTGCCGTCGTAGCAGCGGCAGGTCTTGCCGACCCGCTGGGCGGTGCCGGTCTTGCCGGCCACCCGGTATCCCTCCACGCCTGCCTTGATCGCGGTGCCGGTCTCGGGGTTGGTGACCGCCTCCATCATCTCGGCGGTCTGCTCGGCGGCCTGCCTGCTGATGACGCGGTGGGTCGTGGTCGTGTCGGACCCGACCGTCTCGCCGCCGGAGGTGGTCTCGGCGCCCTGCACCAGGCTGGGCTTGACGTAGACGCCGCCGTTGGCGATCACGTTGACGGCTGCGGCCATCTGGACGGCGTTGACCGACAGGCCCTGGCCGAAGGAGATGGTGTCCTGGTTGATCGGCTGCCAGTTGCGCCAGTCGTTGAGCACGCCCGCGGACTCGCCGGGCACCCCGATGCCGGTGCGCTGCCCGAGACCGAAGCCGCGCAGGTAGTCGTAGAGCTCCTGCGGCTCGAACTCCGACGCGGCCAGGACCGTGCCGATGTTGGAGGACCGCGCGATCACGCCGGTGAGGGTCAGCCGCAGCTTCTCGTGCTCGAACCAGTCGTGGATCACCCGGTCCCCGCGCGGCAGCGTCGAGGGAACCACGATCTTGGTGTCCGGGGTGACCTTGCCGGCGTCGATCAGGGACGAGGCGGTCAGCACCTTCTGCACCGAGCCGGGCTCGAAGACGTCGCGCAGCGCGCGGGAGCCGAGGTCGGCCTTCTTGCTCAGCGTGGGCTGGTTGGCGTCGAACGTCGGGTAGTCGGCGACCGCGAGCAGCTGACCGGTCTTGGTGTCCATGACGACCGCCGAGCCGGACGACCCACCGGAGTTCTCCACCGAGTTGCGGATCACCCGCTGGGCGTACCACTGCACGTCCCGGTCGATGGTGAGGCGCACGTCCTTGCCGCTGCGGGGCTTGACCACCGAGTTGTCGCCGAGCGGGATCCGGTTGCCCCGGCCGATCTCGTAGCTGGCCGAGCCGTCCTTGCCCGACAGCAGCCGGTCGAAGACCAGCTCGGCGCCCTCGCCCGCGTCGCCCTCGGCGTTCATGAAGCCGACCAGGTTGGCCGCGACGTCCTTGGCCGGGTAGTCACGGACCGGGTCGCGCCGGGTGCCGACGCCCTTGATGCCTCGCGCCTCCAACGTGTCGACGACGGCGCGCGCCCGGGTCGAGGGGACCCGCCGGGCGAGGTACTGGAAACGCGTGCCGGGCTTGCGTCAGTCGGGTCAGCACGTCGAAGTAGTCCACGTCGAGACGTCGCGCGACCACCGTCGCGATCGCGCTGGCGTTCTTCGCGGTCACCACGGGGTCGGCGACCAGCATCATGCCGTCGACCGACTCCGCGAGCGGCTCACCGTTGCGGTCGGTGATCCGGCCCCGGGTGGCCGGCAGCGTGAGCGTCACCACCCCCTCGGCGCGCGCCTTGGCGACGTACGCCTTGGCGTCCACGCCCTGCAGCTGGAACAGCCGTGCCGCGAACACCGACACCACCATGGCGATCAGGATGAAGGCGATCCGCAGCCGTAGCAGCGAGGCGCCTCGCAGCGAGCGTGCCACCGGGCGCCGCGGGCGGCGTGACTGCCCCGGTCGGGGACGGCTCGGCTGGGTCAACGCTGACTCCCCTGCTGACGGTCCTGCTCGGTGGTGTCACTTGTACCGGTCGCGGCACCGTCACGGACGGGGGACGCGCCGGTCGCAGCGCGGGCGGTCTTCTTGGTCGTCTCCACCTCCGGGCGCACCTCGATCACGATCGGGCGCGGCCGCAGGCTGCGCGGCTTGCGCACCGGCATCGGGGTGACCCGCATGTCGTCCTCGGGCGTGGCCGCGGTGGGGCTGCCGAGGACCCGGCCGTCGGAGAGCCGGATGAACGCGGGGCGGTCGGGGGCGACCATGCCCTGCTCCTTGGCCCGCAGCGCCACCCGCTGCGGGTCGCGCAGCTCGGCGAGCTCCATCTGCAGCGACTGCTCGTGGGCGTCGAGCACGCGGGCCCGGCCCTCGAGCGCGGTCGCGGCGAACGACGCCTGCTGCATCGAGGTGTTGAAGAACAGCAGCCCGGCGACGCCTGCGACGAGGATCAGCGACACCAGCGTCACGAACGGCACCCGCGGGGCCCGGCTGCGCGTCACCCGGGGAACGACGCTCAGCCGTGCTCGCTCGACCGCGGCCTCCGCGAACTTCGGCACCCGGCTGCGGGTCTGGTTGATCAGTGCGCTCATCGCGGTTCCCCTCCCCTTGACTCCGTGCTGCGTGACTCCGTGCTGTGCGACCGGAGGCTGCTCGTAGTGGTCATGCGACGGCCTCGTCCCGGAGCCGCTCGACCGCGCGCAGCCGGACCGAGGCGGCCCGCGGGTTGGCGGCGATCTCCTCGGCCGACGCCTTCTCCGCTCCCCGCGTCACCAGCCGCAGCCGGGGCTCGTGACCCTCGGGCACGAACGGCATGTCGGGCGGGACCTCGGAGCGGGTGACGGCGGTGAAGGCGTGCTTGGTGATCCGGTCCTCGAGCGAGTGGTAGGACATGACGACCACGCGGCCACCGACCCCGATCGCGTCGACGGCGGCGGGGAGGGCGCGGCGCAGGACGGCGAGCTCGTCGTTGACCTCGATGCGCAGCGCCTGGAAGGTCCGCTTCGCGGGGTGCCCCCCGGTACGACGGGCCGGGGCGGGGATCGCGTCGTAGAGCAGCTCGACGAGCCGGGCCGAGCGGGTGAACGGCTCGACCGTGCGGGCCCGCACCACGGCCTCGGCGATCCGCCGGGCGAACTTCTCCTCGCCGTAGTGCCGCAGCACCCGGGTGAGGTCCTCGACGGGGTAGTCGTTGAGCACGTCGGCGGCGGTCGGTCCCTCGGCGTCGTCCATCCGCATGTCCAGCGGCGCGTCCTCGGCGTAGGCGAAGCCCCGCTCGCGCACGTCGAGCTGCATCGAGGAGACGCCCAGGTCGAACAGCACCCCGTCGACGTGGTCGTGGCCGAGGTCGCTGAGCACCGCGCCGATCTCGTCGTAGACCGCGTGCACGAACGTGACCCGCTCGCCGTACGGCGCCAGGCGCTCGCGGCTGCGGTCCAGGGCGTGCGTGTCCCGGTCGATGCCGATCACGTGCGCCTGCGGGCACCGCTGCAGCACCGCCTCGGTGTGCCCGCCGAGGCCGAGCGTCGCGTCGACCAGGAGCCTGCGACCGCCGTCGGAGGTCTCGAGGGCGGGTGCCACGAGAGCGACGACCCGGTCGAGCAGGACCGGGACGTGGTGAGGGCTCGTCATCTCGACCCGCTCAGCTCGAGGGGCCGGCGAGCTGGACGAGGACGAGCAGGGCGAGCGCCAGACCGGTGGAGGCGGCGGCCGAGAAGGCGATCACCGCGGCGCCGTCGCGGACCTGGTGGCGCACCCGGCGCACCGGCGCGACCGTTCCCAGCTCCGCGCGCACCGGGTCGACCAGCCAGCCGCGCCGGTGCCGCGGCTGCGGCGGCAGTGCCGGCGTGTGCGTCATCGGTTCTCGACCCGTCTGTCGGTGGTGCTGGCTGGTGCCGTCCTGCCTGCTGCGTGGGCGGTGCTGCTGCGTCGGTTCGCCGGGCCAGGTCCTGCGTCCGCCCTGCCCCCCGCAGGTCTCCTTCTGGCACCGGGGAAGGTGCGCCAGACGGCTCCTGCGGGAGGGAAGTGGGCGGGACGGACGCGAGACCTCGTCCTGCGACTCATCGACGCTGTTCAGTTGTGCTGCGGTGCTGCGGTGCTGCGGTGCTGCTGCTGGTGCTGCGCGCTGCGGTCAGACGCCCGGGAAGACCTCGTCGGAGAGGTCCGCGAACGCCTGCTCCTGCTCGTCGGAGTAGCTCTGCCACGACCCGGCGTCCCAGATCTCGATCCGGTTCATGGCGCCGATCACGATGCAGTCCTTCGACAGGGAGGCGTACTGGCGCAGCATCGGCGGCACCGTGATCCGGCCCTGCTTGTCCGGCGTCTCGTCCGAGGCACCGGCGAAGAACATCCGCACGTAGTCGCGGGTCGCCTTGTTGGTGACCGGTGCCTCGCGGAGCCGCTCGGTGAGCTTGCCGAACTCGGTCAGGGACCACACGTAGAGGCAGCGCTCCTGCCCTCGAGTGACCACAAGACCCTCCGCCAGCTCATCTCGGAACTTCGCCGGAAGGAACAGCCGGCCCTTGTCGTCCAGGCGAGGCGTGTAGGTGCCGAAGAACATCCGACCCCTCCCCATCCCGGTGCAGAAGGACCGTCATCTCCTCCACTGCGCACCACTCTACTCCACCATCCCCCACCGTCAACCATTTCCGCGCGTTTTGGGGCCCTGATCCGTCCCGGGCGCACCGGGCGCGACCGGCGGCCACGGGCGGTCACGAGCGGCACACCAGTGCCACCCACGCGTCGACCACCCGCTCGTGGGGCGATGTGGTGGATGCCGGCGTGCAGCCCCGGACCGGTGCGATGACAGTCCTTGGAGCGATGAGGTTGACTACACGACATCCGGCGCGGCGCCTGAGCGGGGCTGTCGGCGCGACGTGACGAGAAAGAGGACACGCGTGACCTCATCGCAGGACCAGTCGACCTCCCGGTCGCCCGGCGCGCTCGAGTCGACCGGGGGCGGAGCCGACCTGGACACGCTGGCCCGGGTCACCGGCCGGATCCGCGCCAACATCGAGAAGGTCATCGAGGGCAAGCCCGAGGTGACCCGGCTGGCGCTGATCGTGCTGCTCAGCGAGGGACACCTGCTCATCGAGGACGTCCCCGGGGTGGGGAAGACGATGCTCAGCAAGACGCTGGCCCGCTCGATCGACTGCACGGTCCGCCGCATCCAGTTCACGCCGGACCTGCTGCCCTCGGACGTGACGGGGGTGTCGGTCTTCAACCAGGACACCCGCGCGTTCGAGTTCCGTCCCGGCGGCATCTTCGCCAACATCGTGGTCGGCGACGAGATCAACCGCGCCTCCCCCAAGACGCAGTCGGCGATGCTCGAGTGCATGGAGGAGCGCCAGGTCACCGTCGACGGCACGACCTACCACCTCGACCAGCCGTTCATGGTGATCGCGACGCAGAACCCGATCGAGATGGAGGGCACCTACGCCCTGCCGGAGGCCCAGCGCGACCGGTTCATGGCGCGGGTCTCGATGGGCTACCCCGTCGAGGCCGCGGAGATCGCGATGCTCGGCTCGCACACCCGCACCAACCCGCTCGACGACCTCGAGCCGGTCACCGACGCCGCCGAGCTGCGCAAGCTGATCGACATCGTCGGCCAGGTCTACGTCTCCGAGGCGGTGCAGCGCTACGCCGTCGCGATCACGACCGCGACCCGCGCGTCCGCCGACCTGATGCTCGGCGCCTCACCCCGCGCGACCCTGCACCTGGTGCGCGCGGCGAAGGCCTCCGCCGCGATCGAGGGCCGCGACTACGTCATCCCCGACGACGTGCAGGAGCTCGCGGTCCAGGTGCTCTCGCACCGGCTGCTCACCACGGTGGAGGCATCGATGAGCGGCCGCACCCCCCAGGCCACGCTGCGCCAGATCCTCGACGGCGTCGCGATGCCCTCGCTCAGCGGCCGCCGCAGCGCCGGCTGAGCCTTCCGCACGCGCCAGAGGTCGACGACACGAGGACGGGAGGGAGCAGATGCGCGAAGCCATGCGGGCACTCACCGTCCGGGGCCGGGCCTTCCTGGCCGCCGGGGTCACCGCCTTCGTGTGCGCGCTCTTCCTGGGCTACGACGAGCTGGTCCGCGTCGGCGCGCTGCTGATCCTGCTGCCGCTGGCGACCGCGTTCTTCCTGGGCCGCAGCCGCTACCGGCTCGGTCTGGTGCGGTCGATCAACCCGGCCCAGGTCTCGGCCGGCCAGCAGGCCCGGGTGCAGCTGGACCTGACCAACGACGGTCGGATGCCCACCGGGCTGCTGCTGCTCGAGGACCAGATCCCCTACGTCCTGGGCACCCGCCCGCGCTTCGTGGTGGATCGGATGGGTCCGCGGTGGAAGCGCAGCGTCGGCTACCTGGTCCGGTCCGACGTCCGCGGCAGGTTCGACGTCGGTCCGATGAAGGTCCGGCTCAGCGACCCGTTCGGCCTGATCGAGCTGGACCGCACCTTCCAGAGCCGATCGACCCTCGTGGTCACCCCACGGGTCCACCCGCTGCCGCCGATCCCGCTCTCGGGGGCCTGGACCGGCTCGGGCGACAACCGACCGCGCGCGTTCGCCAGCGGGAGCGCCGAGGACGTCACGGTCCGGGAGTACCGCCGCGGCGACGACCTGCGGCGGGTGCACTGGCGCAGCAGCGCACACGCCGGCGAGCTGATGGTGCGCCGCGAGGAGCAGCCCTGGCAGTCCCGGGCCACGCTGTTCCTCGACAACCGCACCTTCGCCCATCGCGGCACCGGGGCGGCCTCCTCCCTCGAGCACGCCGTGTCGATCGCGGCCTCCGTCGCGGTGCACCTGGCCCAGCGCGGCTTCCGCGTCCGGCTGGTCACCGCCGGCGGCGAGGAGTCCGGCGTCGGCTGGCACGAGCACGGCGCCACGTCGGCCGAGACCGCCCCGCTGCTGGAGTCGTTGGCCGTGCTCACCCCGCGGACCCACCCCCACCTCGACACCCGGTGGCTGGCCGAGTCCGGCCACTCCGGGCTGCTGATCGCGGTCCTCGGTGACATCGGCGACCACGACCACCCGGTGCTCACCCGGATGCGGCACTCCGCGTCGGGTGCGATGGCCGTCGTGGTCGACGTACCCGCCTGGACGCGGGGGGCCGACACGTCCGGCGCGCTCGGCACCGCACGCAGCCTGGCCTGGCTGGGAGCGCACGCCTGGCGCTCGGTGGCCGCCCTCCCCGAGACCCCCATCCCCTCCGTGTGGCAGGAGCTCGGCGCCGCGACCCGGGGCGGCTGCACCCCGGCCGCGTCTGCCGCCCCGGGGGTGTCGCGATGAACCTCTGGCACCGGCTCCGTCCCGCCACCTTGGTCACCACGCTGCTGGCCGGCCTCACCACCTACCTCACCCTGCTGGCGTGGAGCCGGTTCGCGGAGGACCCCTCGGGCTACCTGGTGCCGATCCTCGGCGGCGTGGTGCTCGTCGCGGCGAGCGGTCTCGTGCTGCGCGCCGGCCGGCTGCCGGCGGTCGTCGTGCTGCTGCTGCAGGTCGTGGTGGTGCTGGTCTGGCTGCACCACCGGTTCGCCGCGCCGTACGCCGTGGCGGGCTGGGTGCCCACCGGCACGTCCCTCCAGGCGATGCTCGACGTCATCGTCGAGTCGGGCTCCGCAGCCCAGTCCTACTCCGCTCCGGTCCCCCGCTCGGTGCCGGAGTTCTACCCCCTGATGGTCGTCGCCGGCGTGCTCACCGCCGTGCTCGTCGACTTCCTCGCGGTCGGCCTGCGTCGCGCGCCACTCGCCGGGTTGCCGCTGCTCGCGGTGTACACGGCGCCGGTCAGCATCCTCGACGGGGGCGTCTCGTGGCCGAAGTTCGCCGCAGCGGCCCTCGCGTTCCTCTTCCTGATCGCAGCCGACGAGTCGCAGCGGCTGGCCCACTGGGGTCATCAGCTCAGTGGCGCAGGACGCGTCTTCGACACCCAGGCGACGCCGGTCAGCAGCCAGGCGGTCTGGTCCTCGGCCCGCAAGATCGGCCTCACCGCCACCGGCCTCGCCGTGATCGTCCCGATCTTCGTGCCGACCTTCTCCACCAGTCTCTTCGGCGACGGCAACGGGTCAGGCGACGGCGACGGCGACTCGGTATCGATCTCCAACCCGATGGTCGACCTGCGTCGCGACCTCGCCCGCGGCCAGGACGTCGACCTGGTGGAGGTGACGACCACCGAGAAGGACCCGTCCTACCTGCGGATCTCCGTGCTCAACTCCTTCGACGGCAGTGCCTGGAGGCCGTCCGGCCGCTCCATCCCGGTGAAGCAGCGCGCACTGGGCGAGGTGCCCCGGCCGCCCGGGCTGAGTCCTGCAGTGCCGACGAGGCAGACCCCGGCCACCCTGCGCGTGAGCGGCGCCTTCAAGTCACGCTGGCTGCCCACGCCGTACCCGGTCGCGTCGGTGCAGGCGGCCGGCGACTGGCGCTACGACCGCACCACGATGGACTTCATCAGCGCCGCCGACGGCCAGACGACCGAGGGCCTGACCTACCGGGTCAGCGCCCTCGACATCGACCCGAGCGCGGCCGACCTGGCCGACGCCGTCCCGGCGCCCGCCTCGGTCTACTCCCCCAACACCCGGCTCCCCCGCGAGCTGCCGGCCGGCGTGCGACGTCTGGCCCGCGAGGTCACCGAGGGACGGGACAGCAAGTTCGAGCAGGCCGTCGCCCTGCAGAGCTGGTTCCGGCGGGACGGGGGCTTCACCTACTCCCTCGACCGGTCCTCGGGCAACGGCACCGACGAGCTGGTGAGCTTCCTGGGCACGGGCCGCGGCAGCCGCACCGGCTACTGCGAGCAGTTCGCCGCCGCGATGGCGACCATGGGCCGCTCCTTGGGGATCCCCTCGCGCGTCGCCGTCGGCTTCCTGCGACCCGACCGACGCGGGGAGGACACCTACGTCTACAGCTCGCACGACCTGCACGCCTGGCCCGAGATGTACTTCGGGGGGATCGGCTGGGTGCGCTTCGAGCCCACACCCCAGGACCGGGCCACGTCCGTCCCCGGCTACACCCGCCAGGACGTGCCGAGCGCCCAACCGACCGAGTCCCGCAGCTCGGCGTCCGCGGTCGCCCCGCCGCTCAACCGCGCCGACCGGGACAACGCGCTCACGCCGGGGGCGGGCGCCGGCGACCGAGGCTCGGCGCTGCTGCGTCCCGCGTTCCTCGCGACCCTGGGCAGCGTGCTGCTGCTCGTCCTGCTGCTGCTCGCACCGCGCACCACCCGGAGCTGGATCCGTCGGCGCCGTTGGCGGGACGTGGGTGACAGCACCGGGGTCGCCGAGGCGGCCTGGGCCGAGCTGCGCGACAGCGCCCTCGACCTCGGCATCACCTGGCGGGACCGGCTCACCCTGCGTGCGACCGCGACCGCGCTCATCGCCGGTTTCGCGTCGCCCGCCCCGAGCGACGCCGGCGGGGCCACCGGCGCTGCCGGCCGTCCCGAGAAGCGTGGGCCCGGCAGCGACCCCGACGCGGAAGCTGCCCTACGCCGGCTGGTCGGAAGGACCGAGCAGGCCCGTTACGCACGCTCGGTGCCCGCTGACGCGGCCGCGGCCGAACAGGTCCGCACCGACGTCGACCGCTGCGTCGCCGCGCTGATGGCCGGAGCGGGCCGGCGGCGCCGGCTGCGAGCCACCTGGCTGCCGGCCTCGCTGCTGCTGTCCTTCCGCGCCCGTCCCGCCCGGTCCCGAGGCCGCGGCCCGGTGCTGGCCGAGGCCGGCGTCGACCGCGCGGTCTGACCTCAGCCGCAGCGATCAGCCGGCAGGCGGGTCAGTAGCCGTTCTGGTCGCGACGACGACGCCAGCGCTCCTCGAAGCGCTCCATCATCGAGCCCTGCGACTGCGGGCGCCCAGCGCCGCGCGAGCCTCGGGCGGACCGCTTCTTGGCGCGGCCACCCTCGAGCACGCTGAGCGAGGGATGAGTGCCCGCGGCCGGGGCCTGCGGCTGCTCGGTCGGCTGGCCGGGGCTCCGCCACGAGCTCAGCGCGACATAGGCCGAGGCGAGCATCACGACGAAGCCGACGATCCCGACGACGGTGTTCTTGGTGACCGCACCGGTCATCAGGACCACGACACCGACGACGAACACACCTCCGGCCAGCACGGCACGACGGCGCGCGTTCGCCCGGATCCGCGTCCCGCGCATCGTGGACGCGAGCTTCGGGTCCTCAGCGACCAGCGCGCGCTCCATCTGCTCGAGCAGACGCAACTCTTCTTCCGAGAGCGGCACAGATTCCTCCCGCCAACAAGTACTCGTCGTCAGTCTAGGCAGCAGTTCTGGCAATCGGTACCCGAGCCCGGAAATCCACACCCCCGAAGCTGCCGTCGTGAGACGGTCGACGGCCTCAGGCGGAGTCGAGGGCGAGCAGCTTCTCGCGCAGCGTGCTGGTCGCGCGGCGGTGCACCTGGCTGACCCGGGACTCGGTGACGCCGAGCACCTGGCCGATCTCGGCCAGCGTCAGGCCCTCGAAGTAGTACAGCGCGATGATCACCTGGTCGCGTTCAGCGAGCTGGTCGACGACGCGCATCAGCGAGGCGTTCGTGTCCCCCTGCTCGACCTTGTGGTCCGCGGCCGAGGAGAGCTCGTCGGCCAGGTCGAAGTCGTCGAGGTTGGCGTGGTTGGAGCTGGCCTGGCGCGTCAGGTCGCGCAGCTGCTGGACCGGGATGCCGACCTCGCCGGCGATCTCGGTGTCCTCCGGTGCCCGGCCGAGCTGCTCCTCCAGGTCGACCCGCGCGCGCTGCACCGTGCGGAGCTTGTCGCGCACCGAGCGGGGCACGAAGTCCATCGACCGCATGCCGTCGATGATCGCGCCACGGATGCGGGGCACCGCGAAGGTCTGGAAGGACAGGCCGCGAGCCGGCTCGAAGCGCTCGATGGCATCCATGAGTCCGAGCACACCGTCGGAGACCAGGTCGTCCTGGTCGACGGTGTCGGGCATCCGGGTGCGCAGCCGCCCGGCGACGTACTTGACCAACGGGGCGTACTGCAGCACCAGGCGGTTGCGCAGGGCGGCGTCGTGGGTGGCGCGGAACTCACGCCAGATCTGGTCGAGGTCCTCGCTCGGCGTCACGACATGCCCCCGCCGCGACCGGCACCGTTGTGCGGACGCCGGAACGCGACCAGCGCGCTGACCGGGTCCTGGCGGTAGCGGGAGATGAGCTCGGCGGTGGAGGCGTCGAGCCGCTCGTGCAGCGCACGGCGGTAGTCGGTCAGCTGCTCCTCGGCCACCCGCAACCGGCGTACGGCGGCGGCGACCTCCTCGGTGTCATGCGGGTCGAGCTCGGTCACCCACATGTCGGCGAGCACGGGCAGCTCCGGCAGGGAGTCCTCGGCGCGGACGCTGACCAGGGCCGTGCGGGTGCGGCCGGCGCCGGTGTCGCCCAGCACCCGGATCAGCTCGTCGAGACGCAGCGGGCGCTCGTGGTGGGCCTCGGCCTCCAACACGTCGATCCGGGCGTGCACCAGACGGCGCCAGTAGGAGATCTTCTCCTCCTCGGCGGCCAGGTTGCGGCGGTACAGCCGCAGGTCGTCGAGCGTCAGCTCGGACCAGGCATCGGGCGGTCCCGCCACCTCTGCCAGCGCCAACCCGCCGCCACTTCCGTCGCCCCGCACACTCATGACTAGCTCTCCGTAGATCCCTTTACCGTCGCCTCAGGCTGCCACAGCACACCCGCCAGTACCCGAAATCGCTGCGATTGACAGTCAGACAGGCCGTCATAAGCGCACATCCGGCCGAAAAGGTCGTCCGAAATAGTCACGATGGGCTATCAAGTATGGCCCGCACGGACGCCGACACTCTCGGTGACTGCATCACGACGAGCATCGTTTCCTGGGAGAACGGAGCCCGTCCTCGCAGCTTCTCGCGGGACCACGGCATGCCCCCTGCCGCTCGCGAAGCCGGCCATCCGCCCCCCGATGTGCCGGTCACCAGCGGCCCCCGGTCCTCGCGACCCGGGGCCGCTGTCACGTCCGGGGCCGGCCGGGCCGCCGCACCAGCCCGGGGCTCAGTGGCGCCAACGGGCCAGCGAGGCGGCGACCTCGTCGCCCGGCACGGCAGGCCCCCACAGGAAACCCTGCCCCACCCGGCAGCCGAGCTCGCGCAGCACCCGCACCTGGTCCTCGGTCTCGACGCCCTCGGCCACCGTCGTCATGCCCGTCGTCGCGGCCAGCCCGACGACCGACCGGGCGACGGCGAGCGCCTCCTCGACGGTGGTGAGGTCGCCCACGAACGACCGGTCGATCTTCAGGACGCTCAGCGGCAGGCGGTGCAGGTCGGCCAGGGAGGTGTAGCCGGTGCCCACGTCGTCGACGGCCACCCGGACCCCGCGCTCGGCCACCCAGGTGAGCATCCGAGCGCTGTGCTGGGCGTTGTCCATCAGCGCTCGCTCGGTGATCTCCAGGCCCAGGCACCGGGCCGGCAGGCCGCTGCGGGCGACGACCTCGTCGATCAGGTCGTCGAGCGGCCGATGGGTGCTGTGCGCGGAGATGTTGACCCAGACCGCGACCTCGTCACCCACGTCGCCGCACCGGCGCAGCCGGACCAGCTCGTGGGCGGCGGTGAGCAGCACGCGGCGGTCGAGCTCGAAGGCGAGACCGGCCGACTCGGCGGCCCGCACCAGCTCGAGGGGCGGTACGTCGCCGAGCGTCGGGTGCTGCCAGCGCAGCAGCGCCTCCAGACCCACCAGGTCGTCGGTGGCGAGATCGACCAGCGGCTGGTAGCCCAGCGTAAGAGCGTCGCCCTCCAGGGCCTCCTTCAGCGCGTTGACGATCTCCAGGCGACGGTGCAGCACCCCGTCGGCGGCCCCGTCGTAGACCGAGACCCGACTCCGACCCGCCTGCTTGGCGTCGTACATCGCGGCATCGGCGAACCGGAGGAGATCCCCGACCGGGTTCGGTGGCGCCAGGGCCACCCCGATGCTGGCAGCGACGTGCAACGGCTCCCCGTCGAGGTCGAAGGAGACCGCCAGTGCCCGGTGCACCCGGGAGGCCACGGCCATCACCTGTGTCTCGTCGGCGTTCTCGCAGACGATCGCGAACTCGTCGCCCCCGATCCGGGCGACCGTGTCGGCGTCGCGGACCGCGCCGCGCAACCGGATGGCGACCTGGCCCAGCAACCGGTCCCCGGCCTCGTGACCGTGCCGGTCGTTGACGAGCTTGAAGTGGTCGAGGTCCAAGAACAGCACCGCGGCACCGTGGCTGGTGCCCCGCGCCAGCCGGGCGGAGGCCATCGAGAGCCGGTCGACGAGCAGCGCCCGGTTGGGCAGACCGGTCAGCGAGTCGTGCAGGGCCCGGTGCCGCAGCTCCGCCTCGGCCGCGCGCGACGTCGTCACGTCGGACACCATGCCCAGCGCCCCCATCGCCGTCCCGTCGTCGTGGAACAGCGGGCTCGCGGCGACGCTCCAGGTGCGATGGGTGCCGTCCGGGTGCCGGTAGGTCACTTCGTACTGCTCGGGCCCGACGTGCTCGCGGACGTCGAGCCGGGCGTGCATCCGCTCGCGCTCGACCGGGTCGAGCAGTCCCCCGAGACCACGCTGGTAGATCTCCTCCAACGGCACCCCCGTGAGCTGCGCGAGCTTGTCGTTGGCGAACAGCACCGAGCCGTCCGGGGCCAGCGCCACGATCCCCTCCTGGGCCGTCTCGACGATGGCGCGGTAGCGCGCCTCGCTCTCGCGCAGCTGGCCCTGCGCCTCGATCTCGGAGGTGACGTCGCGCAGGTTGGAGACCATCCCGCCGATGTCGGGGTCGTCGAGGCAGTTGGTCGTGATGGTGTCGAACCAGCGCCAGTCGCCGTCGGGGACGCGAGCCCGAGACAGCCGGCGGGCCGAGGCGCCCGGCTCCGCGAGCAGCTGCTCGAGGTAGTCGCGGGAGGCCGCGACGTCGTCGGGATGCACGAACTCGAACCCGACCTTGCCGAGCACCTCGCTGCCCGGGCGGCCGAACACGCCTTCGTAGGAGGGCGAGACGTAGGTCAGCCGGTTGTCGCGGTCGGTCACCACGACGACGTCGGTGGCGCGGCGGTAGAGCGCCTCGAAGAAGTGGCCCTGCGCGGCGAGCCGCCGCCTCGCCTCGTGCACGTCGGTGAGGTCGCGCGCGGACACCACGATCTCGCGCGGGTGCTGATCGTCGTCGTGGACCACGCTGGCGTCGACGAGCAGCGGGACGTCGCGACCCTGCAGGTGCGCGGTCAGCTCGGTCGACAGGGAGCGTCCGCGTCCGGCCCGGAGGTCGTCGATCCGGTCGGCGACCTGGGCGACCTCGTCCGGGCCGATCAGGTCGGTGGCGGCGAGACCGATGAGGTCGTCGCGGGTAAGCCCGAGCAGCCGGCAACCGGCGTCGTTGACCGCGACGAAGCGGGTCTCGAGGTCGAGCAGCGCCTGCGGGGTGTCGCTCTGGTCGAAGCGCGCGTCCGCCCGGGCGAGTGCCTCGGTCAGCTCCTGCCGGAGCCGGTTCTCGTCAGTGAGGTCGGCGACCACCACGCTGATCCCGAGCACCCGGCCACGTGCGTCGCGGCGAACCGCCGGGGTCACCGCCATCTCGAACGTGCTTGTGTCCCGACGCAGTCCCTCGAGCAGCAGCCGCGCGACCGGCTCGCCCGCGGACGCCCGTTGCCGAGCGGCAACCAGGTCGTCGTGGTGGCGGGGGGCGATGAGCGCGGTGAGCGGCCGGCCCACCAGGTCGTCGAGGGGGTGGCCGAAGATCCGCACCGCAGACTCGTTGGCCCACTCGATGGAGCCGGCGGGGTCGGTGGCGAGCACCCCCTCGTGCACGGTGGCCAGGATGCCGCGCAGCATGTCGGCCTCGTCGACGGAGAGGTCCGGGTCCGCACCCTGGTGCGTGGGGTCGCTGAACTGGTCGGCCACGGTGGCACCTCCCGGTCCGCTCGCCCTTGGAGCCCTGCCCGACGGTGCCGCTGCGGCCTCAGCCTGCTCCGTCGGTGTGCAGCAGAGTAGCCGGTCGCACCGCCGCGGCCCCGAACCGGAGCACCGCGCGATCGACGGCGGTGTCGGCCTCGGACCAGCCGCGCTCCCGCTCGCCGAGCACCAGCTGTCGCTGCACCGTCTCCCGGGGCACGAGACCCTCGACCCGGACGCCGACCAGCCGGATCCGGGCTCGTTGCAGACCCAGACCGGTGAACAGCCGGGTGGCGGTGCGGTAGATCTCCTGGGTGACGTCGGTGGCCTCACCCATCGTCTTGGACCGGGTGATCGTGGTGAAGTCGGCGAACCGCACCTTCAGCGTCACCGTCCGCCCGGCCACCCCGGCGGTGCGCATCCGGCCGCCGACCTTCGCGGAGAGCCGCAGCACCTCGCGCAGCACCACCTCCGGGTCGTCGGTGTCCCGACCGAACGTCTCGTCGGCGCCCATGCTCCTGTCCGGCTCGTCGTGGCCACGACGCTCGGTCACGGTGCGACGGTCCTCGCCCCACGCCAGTCGGTGCAGCTGGTCGGCCATCGCGACGCCCACCGCTCGACGCAGCGTGCCGACCGGGGTGTGCGCGACGTCCCCGACGGTCATCAGCCCCAGCCGGTGCAGCAGGTCGGCGGTCTTCTCCCCCACTCCCCACAGCTCGCCGACGTCGAGGGGGTGCAGGAACGTGGTCACCGCCGCCGGCGGCACCACCACGATCCCGTCCGGCTTCGCGCGCCGGCTCGCCAGCTTGGCCACCGCGACGGTCGCGGCCATCCCCACCGAGCAGGTGACGCCCTGCTCGTCGTACACCGTGGCGCGCAGCCGCTCCGCGATGGCGTACGGCGACCCGAGCCGCCGCACCGACCCGGACACGTCGAGGAAGGCCTCGTCGAGGGAGACCACCTCGACCAGCGGCGTGACCCGCCGGAACGTCTCCATCACGGACTTCGAGACCACCTCGAACACCGCGTAGTCCGGGGACACCACGACGGCGTTGGGGCACAGCCGCCGGGCCCGGGTCATCGGCATCGCGGAGCGGACGCCGTAGGCCCGGGCGTGGTAGTTGGCCGACAGCACCACGCCGCGCAGGCCGCCGCCCACCACGACCGGGACGTGGTGCAGGTCGGGACGGTCCCGGATCGCGACGGACGCGTAGAAGGCGTCCATGTCGACGTGCAGGACCGGGCAGTCGCGCGAGAGCACCTCCAGACGGGCCCGGTGGTCGGCCCGATCGTCGACCCGAGGGTCGGCCTGATCGTCGACCCGAGGGTCGGCCCGGGAGTTCATCGGCGACCCCACCGGGGCGGGCCGGCCGGGCCGGCCGGGTCGGGTGGAGGGGCGGGACTAGCGGCGGACGGCCAGGGCGTGCACCTGGGTCGCGAGGGCGAGGTACTCCGGGCGGTCCGCCACCGCGCGCTCGAGCTCGACCAGCGCGGCTGCGGCACCGGGCTCGAGGTCGACCAGCGAGCTGGGCACCAGGTCGACGAAGACCCGGACGCCCTGCAGGAAGCGGGTCTCGAAGCCCGCGGTGTCGAGCGCCGCGGTGACCTCGTCAGCGGTGAACCGGCGGTTGGCCTGTCCCGGTGAGCTCGAGTCCGGTGCGCTCGGGCTCCCGGTGTCGTCGAGCAGGGTGCGGGCTGCGGTGAAGTGACCGGCCATCGCCCGGGTGACCACCGCCGCGTGCCGCTGGTTGACCAGCAGGCTGAGCACCCCACCGGGGCGCAGCAGCCCCGCCAGCGCGGTGAGTGCTGCCGCCGGGTCGGCGACGATCTCGAGCACGCCGTGGCAGAGCACCACGTCGGCAGCGCCCTCGCCGTCGGGCAGCAGGTCGGTGAGCTGCTGCAGGCCGCCGAGGTCGCCCTGGCGTCCGGTGACCCGGTCGGCGACACCGCTCTCCTCGGCCCGGCGGGCCAGGATCGCGAGCGCGTCGGGACTGGGGTCGACGACCACGACCCGGTCGCCGAGCTCGGCGACCCGGACCGCGAATCCGCCGGTGCCGCCTCCGATGTCGACCACCGAGGCAGGACGTCCGGTCGCGGACCGCTGCTCGTCGAGCACGGTGCGCAGAGCGTTCCAGACGACGGCCGTGCGGGCCGCACTACGCCGCTGCAGGGTGCCCGACGGGCTGCTGGACGAACCCGGCTGGTCCCGCTCGGCTGGCGTGGCTGGCATGGCGCCCACCCTAGGGGGTGCGGCCCGCCGATCCGGTCGCGACTCATCCGCCCGAGCTCCCCGAGGAGGAGTGCCAGAGCTTGCGGGGGGCGGCCGCGGACGAGCCCGGCGTGGCGCCGGTCCCGGGGCGGGGCCGCGGCGGCGGATCGACGGCGTCGTCCCAGTCCGGCTGCCAGTCCGGCTGCCGGTCCGGCTGCCGGTCGGGCTGCCGGTCCAGCTGGTCGAGCTCGCCGAGCTGGTCGGGACGCCCGGTGCGCTTGGCGTCCTCACCGGCCGGCTTGATGTCGGCGTAGGGGGACAGGGCGAACCCGCTCGAGTGCACCAGCACCCGACGACGCCCCATCCCGCCGGCAGCGCTCCCGCCGGCCGCGGCGCCGCCGTCCTGGGTCTGCCGGTTGCCCTCCCGGTGGTGGGTGAGGTCGGGACGTGCCACCACCGGACGACTGGCCCGGCTCTCGGCCGCCCCGTGCACCGCGCCCTCCGCGAGAGCAGCGGCACCGAACCCCTCCGGCATCGCCGTCATCAGCTCGTGGACGGCCGCCATCCCGTGCCCCGGCCCACCTGCGCGCCAGGCGTCGTGCAGCACCGGCAGCTCCCAGCACCCGGTGGCTCGCAGCGAGACACCCTGCCGGCCGGTGCGCCGCAGCACGCCTCGGACCACCAGCAACCAGGAGTGGAACACCGTGGCGGCATAGGGCCCCTGCACGTCCTCGAAGAACGTCGCGTCGACCGGACCGGTCGCATCGTCGAGGGTCAGGAAGACGACCCGGCGCCCGGAGCGGATCGGCGGGGTCTGGGTGGCGACCTTCACCCCGGCCACCAGCAGCTCGGACTGGGCCCGCCGTCCGAGCAGGTCGACCGAGCGGGTGACCCCCAGCGCGTCGAGGAACGGGGCGTAGAAGTCGATGACGTGGGCGCTGGCGTCCAGGCCGAGGATCTCCAGCTCGGCCCGGACCCGCTCGGTGGCGCTCATCTCGGGCAGCCCGCTGACCTCGCCGTCGGTCGGGGTGTCGCCCAGGTCGAGGGCCAGCTGCACCGAGGACACCGGTGTCGGCTTGCGGGTCGCCTGCGACTGGCGCGCCGCCTGCTCCCAGACCCCGGTCTGCGCCGTGGTCGGGTGCATCCCCTGCCGTCGGTCCCAGGGCACCTCGCCCTGCGGTCCCTGGCCGCGGTCCTGCCCGCCCGGCTGGTCGTGGCGTGGCTGCAGCTCGCGCTGGCGGTCCCGGACCCGGGCGTCGGAGCTGTTGCGCTCGGCGGCGTCCGCGGCCCGCGCCGCCGCCGCGACGGTGCCTCCCGGGGCGACGCCGGCGCTGGCCAGCCCCCGGCCGCGGCCCCGGCTGGCCCGGTCGACCGAGCGGGTGTGCCGGTCGAGGTCGCTCACCTGCAGCAGCAGGTCGCGCCGGGTGACGGTGCCACGTCGGCGCACGCCGCCCTGCCCGGTCACCGGGGAGCCGATGCCGTAGACCGCGTCGAAGCCGCCGGCGAGCACCAGCCGCTCGAGCACCGGCCGGGTGACTCGGGCACGCTGCCAGAAGTCGGTCAGCGAGTGGTAGGGCCGGGCCGCGACGATCCGGTCGACCTCGGCCTCGGAGATCCCCTTGACCTCCGAGAGCGACAACCGGATGCCGTAGGCCCGGCCGTCGGGCAGCCCTGGACCGGGAGCCCGCCGGGACGGTTCGCCGGACACCTCCGGCGGCGCGGCGGCGACCCCGACCCGCTCCACGACGTAGGTCTTCTCCGAGGAGTTCACGTCCAGGCCGAGGACGGTGATGCCGAACTGGCGGGCGTCGTCGAGGATCAGCCGCTTGGGGTACATGCCCGGGTCGTGGGTGAGCACGCCGGACAGGAAGTGTGCCGGGTAGTGCGCCTTGAGCCAGGCCGACTGGTAGGTCGGCAGCGCGAACGCCGCCGCGTGCGCCTTGCAGAAGCCGAACGACGCGAATGCCGCGAGCACCTTCCAGAGCTGCTCGACCACCACCCGGGGGTAGCCACGGCGAAGGGCGCGCGGGAAGAACCAGAGCCGGGTCTCGGCCATGCCCTCGACGTCGCCGAGCGCCCGGCGGGCCTCGTCGGCCTCGGCCAGCGTGCAGCCGGTGAACTGCGCGATCATCTCGATCACCTGCTCGTGGAAGACCACCACGCCGTGCGTCGGACCGAGGATCGGTGCGAGGTCGTCGTGGAGGTAGCGCGGCGGCTTCCACCCCTGCTTGACCTCGAGGTAGGGCGTGATCATGTCGCTCTTGACCGGGCCGGGCCGGAACAGCGAGATGTCGATGATGATGTCCTCGAACGAGTCGATGCCGGACTTGCCGACCAGCTCACGCTGACCGGGCGACTCGATCTGGAAGCAGCCGAGCGTCTTCGCCTGCGAGATCATCGAGAACGTCGACTCGTCGTCGAACGGCACCTGCTCCTCGTCGTCGAGGTCGATCCGCACCCCTTCGACCCGCTCGATCTCGTCGACCGCGTGCGCCATCGAGGACTGCATGCGGATGCCGAGCACGTCGAGCTTGAGCAGACCGAGGTCCTCGACGTCGTCCTTGTCGAACTGGCTCATCGGGAAGCCGGCGTACGACGCCTCCACCGGCGTGCGGTCGAGCAGCGTCGCGTCGGACAGCAGCACGCCGCAGGGGTGCACGGCGATGTGCCGGGGCAGGCCGTCGAGCCGCTCGACCAACCGGAACAGCAGGTCGAGCCGCTGCTCGCCCAGCCCGGAGGCCCGCAGCTCGGGCAGCTCGTTGAGCGCGTTGCGGGCATCGCGCGCACGGATGTGCGGGAACGCCTTGGCGATCGCGTCGATCTCGCCGACCGGCATGCCGAGCGCAGCGCCGACGTCACGGACCGCGTGCCGGACGCGGTAGGTGTCCATCATCGAGACGCACACGCAGCGCTCGCCGCCGTAGCGGTCGAGGACCGCCTCGTAGACCTCCAGCCGACGCGCCGACTCGACGTCGACGTCGATGTCGGGCAGCGCCCGGCGCAACGGCGAGAGGAACCGCTCCATCAGCAGGTGGTGACGCAGCGGGTCGACCCCGGAGATGCCGAGCAGGTAGTTGACCAGGCTGCCCGCGCCGGAGCCGCGGGCGGCGCACCGCACCCCCATCTCCTTGATCAGGTCGGTGACGTCGCCGACGGTGAGGAAGTAGGAGGCGTAGCCGAGCGAGCCGACGATCTGCAGCTCGTCGTCGAGCCGCTTCCAGATCTTCTGTCGTGGCATCCCGGGGTAGCGCCGACCGATGCCGGCCTCGCACCGGGAGCGGAGCACCGCGTCGGCGCTGGTCCCCTCGCCCCCGCCGACGATCTCGAACTCCGGGAAGTGCACCTCTCCCAGTCCCAGGTCGAAGCGCGGGTCGAGAGCGCACCGCTCCGCCACCGCACGGGTGCGGGCCAGCAGCCGGCGGCCCTCCTGGTCGCCGTCGCCGAGCCCGGCGAAGCGGGCCACCTCCTCGGCGACCTCCGCCATCTCCTTGCCGGACTTGAGGAACCCCTCGGCGTTGCCCCTGATCCCGGTCGAGCCGACGTGTCGCAGATCAGCAGAGCCGAGCGGGACCAGCCGGCGGGCGGCGTCGAGGACGTCGACCGTCGGCGCGTCCGACCGGTCGGCGTAGCGCACCGCGTTGGTCAGCACCGAGCCGAGCCCGGTCGACCGGGCCAGACCGAGCATCCGGGCAGCGTGCGGCGCCGACCCCGGGCCGGAGCCGGGCAGCCGGTGGGAGACCACCTCGAGGACCAGGTCGGAGCGGTCGACCACGTCGAGCCACGGCTGCAGGGCCGCGTGGGCGAGGTCCTCGCGACGCAGCGTCACCGCCCGGCCGACCTCCGACCCCGGACCGAGCAGGACCACCACGTCACCGCTGTCGACGCCGGAGCCCACGTGCTCGGCGACCAGGTCGAGGGTGGTCACCGGCTGGCCGCGCTCACCCGCCAGGTGGGTGGCCGACACCAGCCGGCACACCGCCGCCCAGCCCCGGCGGCTGCCGGCCAGGAACGTCACCCGGGGCAGCCGCTGGTCCCGGAAGGCACCCCCGCGCACCGGCTGCCGCACCGGTCCCTCACCCGAACGCCGGTCGGACAGCCGGCCGGACAACTGGCCGGACAGCTGGCCGGACTGGTGGCGGGACCGGGTGGCGGCGCCCCCGGTGGACCACGGGTGCAGCGGCGCCATCGCCAGGTCGACGCCGAGCACCGGACGGATCCCGCCCTGCAGGCAGGCCTTGGCGAACCGGACCGCACCGTAGGCCCCGTCGCGGTCGGTCAGCGCGAGCACGTCCATCTCCTGCTCGACGGCGCGCTCCACCAGGACGTGCGGGTGCGAGGCGCCGTACTGCAGGGAGTAGCCGGAGGCGACGCGCAGGTGGACGAACGGATCAGGCAACGTGGTGCCTTCCCTCGGCGTGCCGCGGGTCGGCGCCCCCCTGGCGGGGGAAGGACAACGGCGTCTGGTGGGGAACGTGCCGGGCCATCCCGAGGGACTCCTCGACCAGCCCGAGGAACCGGTCGGCGTCCCGGACCAGGTCGTCGGCCTCCCGCTCGGTGACCGCACGGACGGACCCGGTCTCGGCCGCGGCACGCTTGGCGGCGCCGGCGGAGAAGAACGCCGCCCACTCCGCGAACTCGGGCGCCACCTCGGCGAGCAGCACCCAGGCGTTCTTCTGCTGACGGCCGCGACGGGCCGGCCCGGCCGGGGTCGCCCGGGCGGCGAGCAGGGCGGCGGTCGCCCGGAGCGCGGCGACGTGCGCGGTGGCGTAGCGCCGCGGCACCTCGGCGGTGGTCATCGCCTCGCGCAGCGATGCGGCCGCGCGATCGAGGTAGGCGTGGGAGGCGGCCGGGAGGTCGAAGGGCTGGAGGTTCATCAGCACGCCCCTCAGTCCAGGCACCGGGTCAGGCGCCAGCCACCGTCGGCCCAGTCGAAGACCAGGTCGAACACGCCCCGGCCGGTGCCCATGCCGCGGTCCGCCTCGACCCGCCACACGTCGCGCTCGGCCCCCAGCTCGGCGGGCGCGACAGAGGGGGCCGCGCCCGACCGGTCGGTCCGCTGGGCCTGCTCGTCCTCGGCGCCGAGCACCGCGCGCACGCCGCCCGAGCGCCACCAGGGACCGGTCTCCACCCAGTGCGCGAGCACCGCCGAGACCTTCCAGAGCCGACCCCGCCACAGGAACTGCTCGGGCCCCTCGACGAGCACCTGCCCGCTGCCGGCTCCCGCCACCCTCCCCCGTCGCACGTCCACCGGGTCGTCGTACCGTCGCATCTGCCCACACCTCTCGAGGTCGCTGCTCACCCACCCACGGCTCGACCCCGCAGCCGTGGCAGGGCGGGGGTCGAGGTCGCCCCGCCACGGCGGTTGTTCGAACACCTGTTCGAACATCAACCACGGTACACCGCCGCTCCGACAGTCCGTCAAGGGCCGATCTCGTGCCCGGTGGACGACGGGCTGCCTAAGGTGCGGGCATGAGCCAGGAGCCAGCCGAGCACCCGACGATCACCCGCTTCCGGGCCGCACTGCACCAGCAGGGCGGGACCGGCGAGATCGTGGTGCTGCCGGAGTCGGTGCACACCGCGGCCCTGGCCGCCGAGGCGCTGGGCTGCGAGGTCGGCGCGATCGCCAACAGCCTGCTGTTCGACGCCGGCGGCTCCCCCGTGCTGGTGCTGACCTCGGGCGCGCACCGCGTCGACACCGCCAAGGTCGCCGCGACGATCGGCGTCGAGCAGCTCAAGCGCGCGAAGCCGGAGTTCGTGCGCGAGCACACCGGCCAGGTGATCGGCGGGGTCTCCCCGATCGCGCACCCGGCTCCGGTCCCGACCTACATCGACCCCTGGCTGCGGAGGTACGACGTGGTGTGGGCCGCCGCGGGCCACCCGGCCGCGGTGTTCTCCTCCACCTACGACGAGCTGGTCGCGATGACCGGCGCGACCGAGGTCGACGTCGAGTAGCCACGCGCACCCGTCCTTGAACCTGCGGACCCTGTGGTGCGTACAGAAGGCATGAGGATCTCGAGACGGGGGTGGGACGGTGCGGGCACAGCAGCGTGAGGTCGAGGTGCGGGAGTACTTCGCCGCCCGCGCACCAGCCTTGCGACGTACGGCGTTCCTCGTCGTCCGCGACTGGCACACGGCCGAGGACATGGTGCAGGCGACGTTCGTGCAGCTCTACACGCACTGGCCGCGGATCCGGCAGGAGACGGTCGACGCGTTCGCGCGGCGCACGCTGGTCAACCAGTGCCTCTCGCACCTGCGCAAGAACAGGCGTGAGCGGCTGACCGACGCCCCTCCGGACCGCGGCAGCAGCGACCCGGCCCCGAGCTTCGACATCGCCCGCACCCTGGCCGTGCTCCCGCCGCAGCAGCGCGCGATCGTCGCGCTGCGCTTCCTCGACGACCTGTCGGTGATCGAGACCGCCACCGCACTCGGGGTCGCCGAGGGCACCGTCAAGAGCCAGACCTCCCGGGCCCTGGCCACCCTGCGCACGCACCTTCCCGCCCTCGAGCTCGAGGAGACCCGATGACCAACGACACGCTCCGCACCCTGGTGCGCGACGACGCCACCACCGGCGAGCCGCCGTTCACCCTCACACCCGACGCCGCTTTGCAGCAGGGCCGCAACCGGCTGCGCACCCGTCGCCTGGTCGCCGGCGCGGCCTGTCTCGCGGTGCTGGGCCTGGGCGCTGCGACGGTCCCGCACCTCACCGGTCCGGTCGGCCCCGCCGGCCGAGGGGACCGCAGCGGGCTGGACGCCGCGACCCAGGACGCCCTCGACTCCTACGACGCCCGGCGGATGGCCCAGCGGCTCGACGACACCGTCCGCTCACAGGTGCGACGGGTCTCGGCGCCGTTCGACACCGGCGCGGTCCGGGCCTACGACAGCCAGGACCAGAAGCTCCCCGCGCAGTACCTCGACCGGGCCAGTAGCTGGCGAGGCGACTACGCGTGGGGCCTGGACCACACGTTCGTGGTCAACCTGATCTACTCCAGGAGCGAGGCCGAGGGCGACCCGGCGCAGCAGTGCCGCGAGGGACTCGCCGAGGGCTACGACCTGGCCTGCGAGGTCACGCGCACCGACACCGGCCGACCAGTCGTCACGACCGTCTCCCCCGTGCGTGCCGGGACCCAGGAGCGGGTCGCCGGCCAGCCGTCGCTCTCCGCCGTGCGGAACTGGCGGCGGGTGGACCCGGACCGGCTGTGGTTCGTCCGGGCAGTCGAGGTCCGACGCGGCGGCACCTTCGTCACGGTCGCGACGGAGTCGGTGCAGGCACGCTCCCCGCAGGCCGCCGAGGAGCAGTGGAACGTCGACGTCGACACGATGACCTCGATCGCGTCCGCCCCCGACCTGGTCTTCCCGGCGCCGACCAAGGACGCGAACGGGTGCGACTTCACGCTGCCGGGCACGGGCTACGACTGCACCGCGACCGTCCCGATGGAGCCGGACGCCGGCTGAGGCCATCCGGGTGCCGGAGGCTGCCGTAGCCTCCGTGCATGGCGCGGGTGGTGGTGGTCGGTGGCGGCTTCGCGGGCACAGCGGTCGCCGCCCGGCTCGCGAAGCAGGGGCATGCGGTGACGATCGTCGAGCGGCGTGGGGTGCTCGGCGGGGCGCTGGGGTTCGTCGAGAAGGACGGGTTCCGGTGGGACGCCGGCCCGACGTCGACCGCGCTGCCCGCCGTCGTACGCGACCTGTTCCGCAAGTCCGGCCGGCCGCTGGAGCGCGCGCTCGACCTCGTCCCCGTGGAGCCGATGCGCGAGCACCGCTTCGCCGACAAGACCGTGCTCGCCATGCCGTCCGGCAGCCGGTCGGCGCAGCTCGAGGCCGTCACCGCCGCGATGGGCGCCGACCTCGGCGAGCAGTGGGTCGACTACGTGCACGGCTTCGCACCGACCTGGGACCTGCTGCGTCGGGTCTACCTGGAGCGGCCCTACTCCCCCGAGCACGTCGACCGGGCCACCCGCGCGGTCCTGCACGACCGCACGACGCTCCACAAGCACGTGACGCGGACGTTCAAGGACGAGCGGCTGCGCGAGCTCGCGCTGCTCGGGGCGCTGCTCGACGGGCACGACGCCCGCAACGTGCCGGCGTGGACCGGCATGTGGTCCTACGTGGAGCAGAACTTCGGGGTCTGGACCGTGCCCGGCGGGATGGGCCGGCTGGCCGAGGCGATGGCCGAGCGGCTGCGGGAGCGCAAGGTCGAGGTGCTGCTGGACACGAACGCCTACGACCTGCGGCTCCAGGGCCGGCGGGTGATCGGCGTCGACACCGCCGCCGGATCGCTCGACGCCGACGTCGTGGTCTGCGCGACCGACCCGCGCCGGCTGCCTGCGCTGGCGCCCTTCGTCGCCCGCACCATGCCGGCGCTCCCGCCGGTGGTGACTCACCTCGGCCTGGTCGGCGACGTCCCCGACCTGGCACCCGAGACGATCCTGCACGGCGACCCGACGCTCGTCGTCCGTGTGCACGACACCGCCCCGGCCGGCGCCGCCGCCTGGACGGTCCTCGGCCGCGGGCGGCTCTCGGAGGACCTGCTGACCGCGATGGCCCGCCTCGGCGTCGACGTCCGCCGGCAGGTGGAGGTGCGCGTGGACCGGTCCCCCCTCGACCAGGTGGAGGAGCTCAGCGGGTCGCCGTACGGCACGCTCTGGCAGGGCCGCGCCACCATCGACCGCAAGTACGCCGCCGGCTTCGGGCTGCCGTTCGAGGGGGTGTACGCCGTCGGCGCGCACGTCGCGGCCGGGGCCGGACTGCCGCTGGTCGGGCTGTCCGCCGCGACCGTCGCCGAGCGGATCGGTCGCTGAGGCGACCACCTCGACCGGCACTCGCACCCGATCGGGCCGACGGGGGCCGGTGCGGGCGCCGAGTGCCGGTCGCGGTGATGTCAGGCGACGCTGCTGCGCAGGCCCGCGTAGATCTCCCGCGTCGCCTTCGACCGGTTCAGCGTGTAGAAGTGCAGGCCGGGGGCGCCCTGCGCGAGCAGCTCGTCGCACATCTCGGTGGCCAGCGCGATGCCCTCGGCCCGGACGGCGGCGGGGTCGCCGTCGAAGCGCGAGACCCGCTCCACCACCTCGTCGGGCAGCGCGGCCCCGGACAGGTCGGCCATCCGGGTGATCTGGGCGAGGTTCGTGATCGGCATGATCCCCGGGATGATCGCGATGTCGACACCGAGCGCCGCGACCCGGTCGACCAGCGCGAAGTAGTCGGCCGGCCGGAAGAACAGCTGGGTGATCGCGAACTCCGCTCCTGCGCGCGCCTTCGCGGCGAGGTAGCGGGCGTCGGAGTCCGCGGACTCCGCGGCCGGGTGCACCTCGGGGAACGCCGCGACGCCCACCGAGAAGTCGCCGAGCTCCCGGGTCATCTCGACCAGCTCGACGGCGTTGTTGAGGCCCCCGGGGTGCGGCCGGAACGTCGCGGTCGGACCCTCGGGCGGGTCGCCGCGGAGCGCGAGCACGTTGCGCACCCCGGCCGCGGCGTAGGACCCGATCACCGAGCGCAGCTCGGCCCGGGTGTGCCCGACGCAGGTCAGGTGGGCCATCGGGGTGAGCGTGGTCTGCTGCGCGATGCCCTCGGTGATGTGCACGGTGCGGTCGCGAGTCGTCCCGCCGGCGCCGTACGTCACCGAGACGAAGGACGGACGCAGCGGCTCGAGCTCGCGCAGGGCCGTCCACAGCTGACGCTCGCCGGCCTCGTCCTTGGGCGGGAAGAACTCGAAGGAGATGGAGCGTTCCCCGGCGGCGAGCAGGTCCCCGACGCGGGGCGAGCTGGCCGGGGTGGTGGAGGTGGGTCCGAGCGCCATACGCAACAGCATAGGAGGCTGCGGGCCGCCCCCGACAGACCGTCCACGCCGGACGTAGGCTCGCGCCCGTGACTGCCGCCTGGGACGCCGACCGCTTCCGCGCCGACATCCGGGCGGCGCTCGACGGCTTCGTCGACGAGCAGGCGGTCCGGCTGGCGCCGCTGGGCGACGACGCGGCGCGGCTGGTGGAGGCGGCGCACGCGGCGGTCGGCGGAGGCAAGCGGTTCCGGGCGGCGTTCTGCTACTGGGGCCACCGGGCCGTCGCCGAGCCGGTCGACGAGGCGGCCCTCGTGCGCGCCGCCGCCTCACTCGAGCTGCTGCACGCGAGCGCCCTGGTCCACGACGACTACATGGACGCCTCCGACACCCGCCGCGGCCGGCCGTCGACCCACCGGGCCTTCGAGGCGGTGCACCGGGACGCCGGCTGGAGCGGCGACCCGCAGCAGTACGGCGCCGCCGCCGCGATCCTGCTCGGCGACCTGCTGCTGTCCTGGGCCGACGAGATGCTGCGCCGGTGCGGCCTCGACCACGACGTCGTACGGCGGGCGCTCGGCTACTTCGACACCACCCGCAGCGAGGTCATCACCGGGCAGTTCCTCGACGTCTCGGTGCAGGCGCGCGGCGCCTGCGACGTGGAGCAGGCGATGCGGGTGCTGCGCTACAAGTCCGCGAAGTACTCCATCGAGCGGCCGCTGCACGTCGGCGCCGCCCTCGCCGGCGCGTCACCGGACATGATCGAGGCGCTGACCGCCTTCGGGCTGCCGCTCGGCGAGGCCTTCCAGCTCCGCGACGACCTCCTCGGTGTGTACGGCGACCCGACCGTCACGGGCAAGCCCGCGGGCGACGACCTCACCGAGGGCAAGCGCACCGTGCTCGTCGCGCTGGCGCTCGACGCCGCCTCGGCCGCGGACGCGGCGCTCCTCGACTCCTCGCTCGGCCGGCCGCTGTCCGACGCCGACGTGGCCGACCTGCGCCGGGTCATCGACGCGTCCGGCGCGCACGCCGAGGTCGAGCAGCGGATCGACGTGCTCACCGCGACGTCGCTGGCGGCACTCGACGAGGCCCCGGTGACCCCGCACGCGCGCGAGGTGCTCCGCGAGCTCGCCGCAGCCGCCACCCAGCGCGCGATCTGACCGGCGCCCGCGGACGTGTCAGGCGGTGACGTCGCCCGGGCGACGTGAGCGCCTGACAACGCGGCGGGCAGGGCTCAGAAGGCCATCGCCTGCGCGCGGCGCTTGACCTCGGCGCCGCGGTTCTCGCGCAGGGCGTCGATCGGGCGGCCGGGGATGGTGTCGTCGGCCGTGAACAGCCAGGTGATCGACTCCCGGTCGTCGTACCCGCCGTCGTGCAGGACCGTCAGCACGCCGGGGACGCCCTTGACCACGACGCCGTCCTGGATCAGCTCGGCCGGCACCCGCTGACCCTCGCCGGGCACCGGCACGGCGCCGGCGAGCTGCTGCTCGCGGATCAGCTGGCGGACCTTGCTGACGCTGACGCCGAGCAGGGCGGCCGCTCCGGCCCAGTCGAGCCACTCCCCCACGAGGGTGGCGAGGTCGGATGAGTCGGGCGTCTGGGTTTCCTCCACACCCGGGAGTTTCCCACGCCCGCGGCCGTACAGTTGCCACCGCCCGGTGCTGAGCCGTCGGCGCCGTACCCGTCGTCACTCCGCTCGGAGGGAGCAGCCGTGCCACGCCACACCCGCACGCGCCGGCTCGTGCCGTCGCTGCCGCTGCTGGCTCTCCTCCTGGTGACCTGCGTCGTCGCCGGAAGCACCCAGGTGCCCGGGGGCGCCCCGTCCGAGGGGGCTCCGAGCGTGGTCAGCGCGCCCCGGCAGGCCGACCCGCCGCGGCCCCGCCAGGTCCGCGGCCCCGAGCGCCGCGCCGCCCTGTCGATGCGGCCGCTGGTCGGACGCAGCGACCGGCCCAACGTGGTCGTGGTGATGACCGACGACGCCCGCGACGACGACCTCCGGTTCATGCCCCACGTGCGGCGGCTGATCGGCGACCAGGGCGTGCGGTTCACCAACACGTTCTCCCCGCAACCGCTGTGCTGCCCGGCGCGGGCGTCGTTCCTGACCGGCCAGTACTCCCACAACCACCACGTGTGGTCGCACGCCCCGCCGTACGGCTTCGCGGCCCTCGAGGACCGGCGGACGCTCCCGGTGTGGCTCAACCGGGCCGGCTACGACACGGCTTTCCTCGGCAAGTACCTCAACGGGTACGGCGTCCAGCGGGCGCCCGACGGAGGGTCCTCGCTGCGCTACGTCCCCCCCGGCTGGAGCGACTGGAAGGGCTCGGTCGACGGCGGGATCGAGGAGGGCTCCGAGCTCGACGGCGGCACCTACCGCTACTTCGACACCACCCTCAACGACAACGGCCGCCTGGTGCCGCACCAGGGCACCTACCAGACCAGCCTGTTCGGGCGGCTGACCCGCGAGCTCCTGCGGGAGCAGGCGTCGTCGCCGCGGCCGTTCTTCTCCTGGACCTCGTTCGTCGCGCCGCACCACGGCAGCCCGACCGAGCGCGACGACCCGCCCCCGGTGCTGCGCGCGGACGGCACCGAGCAGGTGTTCCGCAACCCGGCCCGCCCCCGGCGGGTGTGGGGTCGTTTCGACGCGCAGCTCACCCGACCCCCCGGTCACCAGGGCGAGGGCGACGTCTCGGACAAGCCCTTCTTCATCCGCGGCCTGCCGCCCCTGTCCGCGGCGGAGGAGCGGGCGGTCACCGCCAGCGCCCGGCAGCGCGCCGAGGCGCTCTGGCTCGTCGACCGGCAGGTCGGCCGGATGATCCGGACGCTGCGGCGCTCGGGGCAGCTGCGCAACACCTACGTGGTGTTCACCTCCGACAACGGCTACTTCCTCGGCGAGCACCGGATGCGGCAGGGCAAGATCCTGCCCTACGAGCCGTCCCTGCGCGTGCCGCTGATGATCCGGGGCCCGGGCATCCCGCGCGGCGAGACCCGCACCGACCCGTTCTCGATGATCGACTTCGCCCCGACGATCCTGGGCATGGCCGGGGTCCGGGTGCCCCGGTCGGTGGACGGCACGAACCTGCTCGACGTCGCCCGGCGCGGCGACCGGGGCTGGGACCGCGGCATCCTCACCGAGACCGGGCCGCGAGCGGTCGGCACGGACACCGCCGAGAGCGACAACTTCCTGGTCGACGCCGACGGGCCGACGCCGCTGCGGTTCTCCCAGGGCGTCCGCGTGGGCGGCTACCTCTACGTCGAGCACGCCAGTCGGGAGCGCGAGCTCTACGACCTGCGACGGGACCCCCGTGAGCTGACCAACCTCGTCGGGCGCCCCGCGCTGCGCCCCGTCGTCCGGCGGCTGGCGAGGACGCTGGACCTGCTGCGCGACTGCCGCGGGGCCGGCTGCCGCACGCCCCTGCACGCGTCGCTGCGGACCGACCTGCCCGCTGCCGCGAAGCCCGACCGCGCCCCGGACTGAGCGGCCGCACGCCTTGACCGGGTTCCACCCGGTGGGACACAGTCGTTCCCACCAGCCCCTGCTTCCCCAGGAGTCCCGGTGACCTCCCCCACCCCGAGCACCACCGCCCGACGCCTCCGTGGCGCCCGCGTCCTCTCCGGGACGCTGAGCGCGGGTACGGCGATCGCGGTCCTGGTCGCGGGCGCCCCCGCCGACGTCGCACCGCGCACGCCCACCGCCTCGCCGTCGCCGACGACCACCGCTACGGACCTGACCCCCGTCGCGGCCACCGGACGCGCCTGGCCCGGTCATCCTGGGCGCCGGATCGTGGTGCACCGCGTCAAACGGGGCGACACCGCGACCGGGCTGGCGGTCCGCTACCACGCCTGGACGCGCGAGCTGCGAGCCCTCAACGACCTCGGCCGCCACTCCCGGCTCTACGTCGGCCGCCGGATCCGGATCCCGGTCGTCGTCGCGGCCGCCCGCCGCGCCCGCAAGGACCGTGCGGCCACACCGGCCCCCCGGCGGACCTCGCGGTCGCGCGCCAGCGGTCGCCCCTGGGCGCACGCGGACGCGAGCCGGGCCACGGTCCGCTCGGTGATCGTGCGCACGGCGAAGCGACACGGCGTCAACCCACGCCTGGCGCTGGCGATCTCCTGGCAGGAGGCCGGCTGGCAGCAGCGGCGGATCTCCTCGGCGGGCGCCATCGGCGCGATGCAGGTCATGCCGGGCACCGGTCGCTGGATCTCCACGTCGTACGCCGGCCGCCGGCTCAACCTGCACGGGCTGCGCGACAACGTCACGGCCGGGGTGCTGCTGATCAGCGTGCTGCAGGACCTGACCTCGGGGGGCACCGTGATCGGGTCGTACTACCAGGGCCTCGGGTCCATCCGGGCGCGCGGGATGTACCCCTCCACCCGGGCCTACGTCCGCAACGTCCGCGCCCTGCGTGGCCAGCTGCGCACCGGCTGGGACCCGGCCTGACCTCGGCACCGGGCGTGGCTCGCCACGCCGACACCTCGTGCTCCGGCTCGGTTCCGGGCCCGCGCACCTAGAATCGGGCAGGTCACGCCGGGGGCCCCCTTCCCCCTCCCCGGCCTGCACCGGAGGTCGAGATCGTCGTGCGCAGCGTGGACAGGACTGTCGCCGACCCGATGATCGGGCGCGTCCTCGACGGCCGCTACCGCGTCGGGCCCCGCATCGCGCGGGGCGGCATGGCCACCGTCTACGAGGCGACCGACCTCCGCCTGGACCGGACCTGCGCGCTCAAGGTCATGCATGCCGGGCTCGGTGGCGACGACGACTTCGCGGGCCGCTTTGTGCGCGAGGCCCGCGCCGCCGCCCGGCTCTCACACCCGCACGTCGTGGGCGTCTACGACCAGGGCGACGACGGCGGCACCCTCTTCCTGGCCATGGAGTACGTCCCGGGCCACACCCTGCGCGACCTGGTCCGCACGGAGGCGCCGATGGCGCCGGCCAGGGCGCTCGCCCTGATCGACCCGGTGCTCTCCGCCCTCGCAGCCGCCCACGCGGCCGGGCTGATCCACCGGGACGTGAAGCCGGAGAACGTCCTGCTCGCCGACGACGGGCGGGTCAAGGTCGCCGACTTCGGCCTGGCGCGCGCGATCAACGCCGAGACCCAGCACACCGCCACCGGAGGCGTGCTGATCGGCACCGTGTCCTACCTCTCCCCCGAGCTCGTCGTCGACGGCACCGCCGATGCCCGCAGCGACGTCTACGCCGCCGGTGTGGTCCTCTACGAGATGCTCACCGGGCGCAAGCCGCACGAGGGTGACTCCCCGATCCAGGTCGCCTACAAGCACGTGCACGAGGACGTCCCGCCCCCCTCGGCCCGGGTGCCCGGGCTGCCGCCGTACGTCGACGCGCTGGTGGCCCGCGCCACCGCCCGCGACCGGGAGCTCCGCCCCGCCGACGCGCGCGTGCTGCTGCACCAGGTACGCCGGGTGCGGGCCGCCCTCGACCACGGCGTCCTCGACGACCCCGACCTCGTCGCGGACCTGTCCCCGACGATGCCGGTCCACCGCGAGGACGAGTTCATCGACTACGTCCGCGAGGATCCCGCGGCCGGCTCGGGGCCGACCATCCTCAGCCCGGCCCAGGCGGCGCAGGGCGTCCGCACCGACGACACCAGCCGGATCAGCCTCGAGCCCGGACACCCGGCGACGGTGGCGCGGCGTCCCGGTGCCCCGCACCGCCCCGTCCCGGCTCCGCGACGGTCCCGTCGCGGACCGGCGCTCCTGGTGCTCGTGCTGCTGCTCGCCGTCGGGGCGGGCGTCGGCGGCTGGTGGTTCGGCTCCGGCCGCTACGTCAGCGCTCCCGGCGTCATCAACCTGACCCAGTCGGCCGCGGAGCGCAAGGTCGACGCCGCCGGGCTCGGCTTCCGCATCGCCGGCCGCGCCTTCTCCGAGACGATCCCGGTCGGCAACGTGGTCCGCACGGATCCGGCCGGGGGCGAGCGCATCACCCGCGACGGCACCGTCGCCGCCGTGCTCTCGCGCGGCCCGGAGCGGCACGAGGTGCCGGCACTGCGTGGCATGTCGCTGGACTCCGCGCAGGACGCTCTGCGCGAGGAGGGGCTGGCGTTCGGCCGCGCGACCTACGCGTTCTCGCCGAAGATCGCCCGCGGCGTGGTGCTCGCCGCCGACCCGAAGCCCGGCACGTCCCTGCGCCCGGACACCGCTGTCGACCTCGTGGTCTCCAAGGGGCCCCGTCCGATCGAGGTCGTCGACCACACCGGCAAGGACGCGGACGAGGCGGAGCGGGCGCTCGCCAAGGCCGGCTTCGACGTGGACGTCTCCGAGGAGTACGACGACACGGTCGAGAAGGGCACGGTCCTCTCGCAGAACCCGCGCACCGGGACGCTGTTCCGGGGCGACAAGGTCGACCTCGTGGTCTCGAAGGGGCCGGTGCTGGTCGACGTCCCCAAGGTCACCGGCATGGGGATCGCCGACGCCGAGCAGCGGCTGCGCGACGCCGGCTTCACCGTGGACAAGCAGCAGACCGACCTCTACGTCGGCCTGGAGTACGTCGTGAAGCAGACCCCCGGCGGCGGGGACCGGGCACCCAAGGGCAGCACGGTCACCGTCTTCGTCGTCTGACCCGTTCCGTAGGCTTCCTCCTCGTGCCCGATCCCTCCTCCGTCCCCCGCCTGCGCAACCCCGCGGGCGTCCTGGCCACCCTGGCGCTGCTGGCTGTGACGGTCATGTGGGGCTCGACGTTCTACCTGATCCGGGACCTGCTCGACCGGGTGCCCGTCCTGGACTTCCTCGCGGTGCGTTTCGCGATCGCCGCGGTGGTGCTCGCCGCTCTCACGCCCCGGTCCCTGGGGCGGCTCAGCCGTGAGTCGTGGCGGCACGCGAGCGTGCTGGGCCTCGTCTACGGGCTGGCCCAGATCCTGCAGACGGCAGGGCTGGCCCACACCCCGGCGAGCGTGTCCGGCTTCATCACCGGCACCTACGTCGTCGCGACACCGGTCTTCGCGGCGGTGCTTCTGGGCACCAGGATCACGTCCCTGACCTGGGCTGCGGTCGCCCTGGCGATGCTCGGGCTGGCGGTGCTCTCCCTGACCGGGCTGTCGATCGGCTACGGGCAGGCGATCACCTTCATCGCCGCCCTGCTCTACGCCCTGCACATCGTCGGCCTCGGAGCGTGGAGCGACGCCCGTCAGGCGACCGGGATGGCCGTCGTGCAGCTGCTGGTCATCGCGGTCGTCTGCTTCGCCGCCACGGCGTACGACGGCGTGGTGCTGCCGAGCACCCGGGCCGACTGGGCCTCGGTGCTCTACATGGCGCTGTTCGCGGGGGCGCTGGCGATGCTCGCGCAGACCTGGGCCCAGGCGCACCTGCCTCCGGCGCGGGCGGCCATCATCATGAGCATGGAGCCGGTGTTCGCGGCGACGTTCGCGGTGCTGCTCGGCGGGGAGTCGGCCACCGGCCGGATGCTCGTCGGCGGGCTGATGGTGCTCGCCGCGATGCTGGTCGCCGAGCTCTCGCCCCGGCGGCGGATCGAGGCCGAGGTGCAGCACATCGCGGTGTAGCGGGGCCCGCGACCCCTGTCCCGGATCGTGGGACGTGCGCGGCGCGGCCGCGCCGCCGTCCTACGTTTCTCCCGACGCCCCTCGCCATTCGGTAGGGGCGTCGTCGCATGCTTGCCGGTGGTCCAGGCCCACGAGAGGAAACACACCATGGTCGTCGTCATGACACCGGAGGCCACCGACGAGGACGTCGCCCGGGTCGTCGAGAAGGTCGAGAGCGTCGGCGGAGAGGCCTTCGTCAGCAAGGGCGTCGTCCGCACGATCATCGGGCTGGTCGGCGACATCGAGTCGTTCCACGGCCTCAACCTGCGCAGCCTGCGCGGGGTCGGCGACGTGCACCGGATCTCCGACCCCTACAAGCTGGTGAGCCGGCAGCACCATCGCGACCGCAGCACCGTGTGGGTCGACGGGCCCCAGCACCGGGTGCCGATCGGTCCCGACACCTTCACGTTCATCGCCGGGCCGTGCGCCGTGGAGTCGGCGGCCCAGACCCTCGAGGCCGCCGAGATGGCGCAGGCCGCCGGTGCCACGATGCTGCGCGGCGGCGCCTACAAGCCGCGCACCTCGCCGTACGCCTTCCAGGGGCTCGGCGTCCGCGGCCTGGAGATCCTCTCCTCGGTCCGGGAGGTCACCGGGATGCCCGTGGTCACCGAGGTGGTGGACGCCCGCGACGTGCCGGTGGTGGCCGAGCACGCCGACATGCTCCAGATCGGCACCCGCAACATGGCCAACTTCGGCCTGCTGCAGGCGGTCGGCGAGTCCGGCAAGCCGGTCCTGCTCAAGCGCGGCATGACCGCGACGATCGAGGAGTGGCTGATGGCCGCGGAGTACATCGCCCAGCGCGGCAACCTCGACGTGGTGCTCTGCGAGCGCGGCATCCGCACCTTCGAGCCGGCCACCCGCAACACCCTGGACATCTCGGCGGTGCCGGTCGTGCAGGCCACCAGCCACCTGCCGATCATCATCGACCCCTCGCACGCCGCGGGCCGCAAGGACCTCGTGGTGCCGCTGTCCCGCGCCGGCATCGCGGTCGGCGCCGACGGCGTGATCGTCGATGTGCACCCCGACCCGGAGACGGCGCTGTGCGACGGCCCTCAGGCCCTCCTCGGCTCGGAGCTCCGGGCGCTCGCGCAGACCGTCCGGCAGCTGCCGCCCGCGGTCGGACGGGTGGACGCCGGCACCCGGGTGCGTCCGCGGGCAGGGCTTCGCTGACTCTGCCTAGGCCCAGAGCCGTCGGGTGCCCTGGACGGCGACCACGTCGCCGAAGCGGTGCTTCTGGGCGGGTTTCTTGCCGTTGACCTTGCGCTGCACGACGTAGGGCAGGAACACCTCGATCGCCACGCCTTCGTGGTCCTCGAGCGCGACGGCGATCGCGTCCTCGCCGGCGCCACCGACATTGGTGACGACCGCCGTGGCGGCCAGGTCGCCGACCCGCTCGGTCAGCGCCTGCCAGCAGCGCTCGTGCGTCTCGGTGACGTCGCGGGAGGCGGGCACCTCCGGCTGCACCTGGTGGGTCTCGCCGTCGGTCCGCACGACCACCGCGAACGGGAAGAACTCACCGGCCCGGTCGAGCTGCTCACGACCTGCCGTGAGGGCGGCGTGCAGCAGCAGGTCGAGCCGCTCGCGCGTCTCCGGGCTCGCCTCGTCGCGCCAGCTGCTCACGCGAGCACCTTGCGCAGCACCGACGCGGCGGCCTCGGTCTGGGCGTCGTCCACGTCGAGGTGGGTGACCATCCGCAGCGCACGCGGCCCGACGGCCGAGACGAGCACGCCCTCCTCGCGGGCGGCCGCGACCACCGCCGCCGCGTCGGGTACGTCGACCACCACGATGTTCGTGTCGACGGACGCGGGGTCGACGCCACAGGCGTCGGCGAGCCGCCGGGCGTGCACGTGGTCGTCGGCCAGCCGCTCCAGGTGGTGGTCGAGGGCGTGCAGCCCCGCCGCGGCGAGGATGCCGACCTGCCGCATGCCGCCGCCCAGCCGTTTGCGCCACACGCGGGACTCCGCGATCGCCGCGGCGGACCCGACGACGAGCGAGCCGATCGGCGCACCGAGGCCCTTGCTGAGGCAGACCGCGAGGACGTGGGCCACCGCGCCGTACTCCCGGAGCGGGGTGCCGGTGGCGACGTGCGCGTTCCACAGCCGGGCGCCGTCGACCTCGATGCCGATGCCGCGGTCGTCGGCGAACCGACGCAGCGCCTGGAGGTCCTCGATCGGGGTGATCGTGCCGCCGCCGAAGTTGTGGGTGTTCTCGACCGAGACCGCGCGGGTGGGCACGAAGAACGGGCCCAGGTCGGGGGCGAACAGCTCCTCGATCTGGGCGAGGTCGACGGGCCGCCCGGACCAGGTGCGCATCGTGAGGCCGCCGATCGCCGCGTGCGCCCCGAGCTCGGCCCGGGCGATGTGCGCCGAGGAGTGGCAGAGCACCTCCTCGCCGACACCGACCAGGGTGTGCACGGCGAGCACGTTGGCCATCGAGCCGGTCGGGGTGAACAGTGCCGCCTCGTGGCCGAACAGGTCCGCGACGCGCTCCTCGAGCGCACGGACGGTGGGGTCCTCGTCGTAGACGTCGTCGCCGACCTCGGCCCGCGCCATTGCCTGACGCATGGCCGGGGTGGGGCGGGTGACGGTGTCGGAGCGGAGGTCGACGCAGCCGGTGTCTGGGCTCACATCTGGGCTCACGTCTGGACGCTGCTCAGCATCTCGGCGACCAGGAACGCCAGCTCGAGCGACTGCACGCGGTTGAGGCGGGGGTCGCACGCGGACTCGTAGCGGCAGCCGAGGTCGCCCTCCAGCAGCGCCTCGCCGCCGCCCACGCACTCGGTGACGTCGTCGCCAGTCAGCTCGACGTGCACACCGCCGGGCCAGGTGCCCAGCGAGCGGTGCACGTCGAAGAACCCCTGCACCTCGGAGATCACGTCGTCGAAGCGACGGGTCTTGTAGCCGCTGGACGCCTCGAACGTGTTGCCGTGCATCGGGTCGCACACCCACGCCACGGTGACCCCGGCCGCGGTGACCTTCTCCACGAGGTTCGGGAGCGCCTCACGGATCTTGCCCGCCCCCATGCGGGTGATGAAGGTCAGCCGTCCGGGCACGTTGTCGGGGTTGAGCCGCTGCGCCAGCGCGATCGCGTCGTCCGGGCTCGTGGTCGGGCCGAGCTTGACGCCGATCGGGTTGCGGATGTGCGAGAGCAGCTCGACGTGCGCTCCGTCGAGCTGGCGGGTCCGCTCGCCGATCCAGACGAAGTGGCCGGAGACGTCGTACGGCTGCTGGGTGCGGGAGTCGATCCGGGTCAGGGCGTGTTCGTACTCCAGCAGCAGCGCCTCGTGGCTGGAGTGGAAGTCGACCCGGTGGAACTCGTCGGGGTCGGCGCCGATCGCCTGCATGAAGGTCAGCGCCCGGTCGATCTCGCCGGCGATCTTCTCGTAGCGCTTGCCGACCGGGGAGCTGCGGACGAAGTCGGTGTTCCACGTGTGCACCTGCCGCAGGTCGGCGTAGCCGCCGGTCACGAACGCGCGCACGAGGTTCAGCGTCGCGGCGGACGAGTGGTAGACCTCCACCAGCCGCTGCGGGTCGGGGATCCGGGACTCCGGGGTGAAGTCGAAGCCGTTGACGGCGTCACCGCGGTACGCCGGCAGCGTGACGCCCTCGCGCGTCTCGGAGTCCGACGAGCGCGGCTTGGCGTACTGGCCGGCGATCCGGCCCAGCTTCACGACGGGGACGGATGCTGCGTAGGTCAGCACCACGGCCATCTGGAGCAGCACCCGCAGCTTGTTGCGCACGTTGTCGGCGGTCACGCCGTCGAAGGTCTCGGCGCAGTCGCCGCCCTGGAGCAGGAACGCCTCGCCCCGGGCCACCGCCGCGAGCTTGGCGGTCAGCTCGTCGCACTCGCCCGCGAACACCAGCGGCGGGACGCTGCGCAGCTTGGCCACCGCGGTCTCGAGGGCGGCGGCGTCGGGCCAGGACGGCTGCTGGGCGGCCCCCTGGGCGTGCAGCGAGGCGAGGTCGGGAACAGTCGAGTGGCTCACCGATCCAGCCTACGCCGGACGAGGTCCGCCAAAGCCGCCGGATCCGGTTGAAGGAGGAACTACCCTGGCCCGATGCCCGAGGTGATCGTCCGTGACGCCCGCCCGGACGACGCTGCCGCGATCGGGGTCGTCTGGACGCTCGCCATGCCGCACCTCGTGCGCACCCCCACACGGGTCGCCTCGGACCTGCGCCAGGACCCGACCCTGACCCGGCGGCACTGGGTCGGCGTCGTCGACGGCGTGGTCGCCGGCACCGCCACCGGTCGCGACCACGGTGACGGCCGGGTCTCGGTCACCGTCGAGGTGCATCCGGACCTGATCAGCCGCGGGGTGGGCGGCACCCTGCTGCGCACGGCGACCACGGCGTTCCCGGACGCCGACACGCTGTCCTCGGTGTGCAACGGCGATCCGATCTCGATGGCCTTCGCGGTGCGGCACGGCTTCCTGCCCACCGGCGAGAACCGGATCGTCCGCGTCGACCCGGCGCAGGTCGCCCGGGTGGGGGCAGACCCGACCCGGCCCGACGGCACGCCGCTGCGTCCGGTGGGCCTGCTCGAGGTGGGCGACCTCCAGCTGCTGCTCGACGCGCACCACGCCTCCGCGCAGACCGACCGCAGCGGTCAGACCCAGCGCTACACCCTCGACCACTTCCGCGCCGACTGGTGGAACAACCCCGACAACGCGCCCGAGCTCTCCTGGGCCCTGCTCGACGAGAGTGGTGCGAGCCCCGTCGTGGCAGCGTTCACCAGCGTGATGGTGGACCGGAAGCGGCGTCGCGCGTGGAGCGGCATCACAGCCACCCGTCCGGAGTACTCCCGCCGCGACCTGGCCGTCTGGCTGAAGGCGCGGATGCTCACGTCGCTGGCCTATGCCGGCGTGACCGAGGCCTGGGCCGGCGACGACTCGAGCGACACCGCGATGACCGAGGCCAACGACGCGCTCGGCTACCAGCCGGTGGGCACCACGACCGTGCGGGTCGCCCGCCGCGTCCCCCGCTGAGCGCCCTTCGCTCAGCCGCTCAGGGAGTCGACGTCGCGGAAGCCGGTCTTCTTGGCCCGCACCCCGCGGTTGGTCAGCCAGGTCAGCAGCCACAGCACGATGCCGATGCCGAGCAGGTAGGACGCGATCTCGTACTGCACCCAGTCCTCGCGGTCCCGCGCCCACGGCCCGACGAGGAACGCCGAGGTCACCGCCCCGATGACCGGGAAGACGGTCGGCACCCGGAAGGTCCCGGTGGCCGTGCGGTCCTTGCGCAGCACCAGGCAGGCGACGTTGACGATCGTGAAGACCACGAGCAGCAGCAGACCGGTCGTGCCTGCGAGCGCGGCGACGATGGAGCTCTCGGAGTCGACCGTGACGTAGGTGATCAGGCCGACGGCCAGGACCGTGGTGAAGACGATCGCGGCCCACGGCGTACGACGGGAGGGCAGCACCTTCGCCAGGCTCCGCGGCAGGACATCCTGCCGGGCCATGCCGTAGATCAGCCGGCTGGCCATCAGCATGTTGATCAACGCGGTGTTCGCGACCGCGAACACCGTCAGGAACGGGAACACCGTTCCGACCGGGAAGCCGGGTGCGCCGGCCTTGACGACCTCGATCAGGATGCCGGCCTCGCCGTCGTAGTCCTGGATCTGCCCGACCGGCAGCACCATCACGACGGAGACGGCGACGAGCATGTAGATGATCACCGCGATGCCGAGGCCGGTGAGCATCACCTTGGGGAAGATCCGCTCCGGCTCCTTGGTCTCCTCGACCATGTTGACCGAGTCCTCGAAGCCCACCATCGCGAAGAAGGCGACCGCCGTGGCGACCGTGACGGCCGCGAAGACGCCGCGGTCGGCGCCGGAGTCGAAGGTGACCACGCGGCCGACGTCGACGCCCTGGGACACCATCACGTAGAAGCCGATCAGGATGACGATCGCGAGCGCGGTGATCTCGACGAGGGTCAGCACGACGTTGAACTTCACGCTCTCCCCGACGCCGCGCAGGTTGACCAGCGCCAGCACGACGATGAAGACGAGGGCCACGAGCAAGGTGGCGCCACCTCCGGTCGGCACGCCCCCGATGGTGGCGTCGAGCCCGGCCAGCAGGTTGGCGGCCAGCAGGTTCGAGGACGTGGACGCGCTCGTGATGCCCGAGCACACCACGGTGAAGGCCACGAGGAACGTCACGAAGTGCAGCCCGAACGCCTTGTGGGCGTAGAGCGCCGCGCCAGCGCTCTGCGGGTACTTCGTGACCAGCTCGAGGTAGGAGAAGGCCGTCAGGGTCGCGATCGAGAAGGCCACCAGGAACGGCACCCAGGCCATCCCGCCGACCTCGCCGGCGATGTCACCGGTGACGGCGTAGACACCGGCTCCGAGGATGTCACCGACGATGAACAGCAGCAGCAGCCGAGGCCCCATCACCCGCTTGAGCCCACCCCCGTCGGCATCGGTCGCGGACTCGTCCACCTGCGCGGTCATGGCCATCCCCTTCGGCTCGGTGCCCCTCCCTACCCGTTCGGGCAGGACACCGAAACCTCAGGCGCCTCAGGGGCGCCGGTGCACGACCAGGGGCAGCACGGCGGCCGCGCCCGCCCGGCGCAGCACAGCTGCCGCCACGGTGACCGGCCACAGCGAGGACGTGGCGTCCACCACCAGCAGCACGCACCGACCGGCCACGGCCTCCGGGACCGCGCCGTCGAGCACGTCCTTCCAGAAGGCCGCCTCGTCGGCCGACCCCAGCGAGCGCAGGTCGGGGAGGGTGGCCGGCACCGGCAGCGACGCCCGGTCCAGCCGGCCGACCTCGGCGAGGTGGTCGGCCACCGAGGCGGTCAGCACGGGGTAGCCGGCTGCGGGCAGGTCGACGACGACCTCCGGACGGGCCGGCCAGTCCCGCCGCCACTGCGACAGCAGCCGCACGCAGCCGTCGCGGACGTCCTGCGGCGCCTGCGCGTCGCGCGCGAACATCGCCGCGACGCTCTCGCGCCACTCGGGGGCGTCGGCGAAGACCAGGGTCCGGCCGGGAGGGTGCGACTCGTCGACCGGGATCCTGCCGCGCGCACCGAAGGCCCCTCCGGGCCACATCTTGCGCGGCTCGAGCACGTGCACCTGACCCCGCAGCAGCGCGGTCACCGCGGACACCGTCTCCTCCGACGGCGCGCCGTCCAGCGCCTCGGGCAGGCCGCCGCGGCAGACCGAGCAGCGACCGCACGGCTCGGCGGCCGGGTCGTCGAGCGAGGACTGCAGCAGCTCCATCAGGCAGCGTTCGCCGCGCACGTAGGCGCGCATGATGTCGGCCTCGCGCCGGCGCACCGCGACCACGCCGTCGTAGTGCTCGTGGTCGTAGGACCAGTCCTTGCCGGTGCCGGTCCAGCCGCCCTCGACCCGGTCGACCACCCCGTCGACCGCAAGCTGCTTGAGCAGCAGCTCGACCCGCCCGCGCCGTACGCCGGTCTGGGCCTCGAGCGCCGGCACGCTCATCGGCTCGCCGTCCGGGGAGTCCAGCCGTGAGCGGTCGAGGACGTCGAGCACTGCCCGGACCTGCTCTGGGACCGGGATCGTGGAGGTCGTGAAGTACTCCCACACGCCGGAGTCGGCGTCGGACGGCAGCAGGATCGCGTGCGCGTGGTCGATCGCGCGACCGGCTCGACCCACCTGCTGGTAGTAGGACACCGGGGAGGGGGGCGCCCCCACGTGCACCACGAACCCGAGGTCGGGCTTGTCGTAGCCCATGCCCAGCGCGGACGTCGCGATCAGCGCCTTGAGCCGGTTGTCGCGCAGCGCGTCCTCGAGACGGTGCCGCTCGTCGCCGTCGAGCTTGCCGGAGTAGGCCGCGACCGGCACGGCGTCCCCGTGCACCTCGCGGACGGCGGCGGCCAGGCGCTCCGCGTCGGAGACCGTCAGGGCGTAGACGATGCCGGAGCCCTCCAGGCGCGGCAGGTGGTCGACGACCCAGGCGTAGCGCTCCAGCGGCGAGAGCCGGTCGACCACCGACAGCTCGAGGCTCGCGCGCGCCAGCTGACCCCGCAGCACGAGCGTCGCGTCGCCCAGCTGCTGGGCCACGTCCTCGGTGACCCGCTCGTTGGCGGTGGCCGTCGTGGCGAGCACCGGCGTCGCCGGGTTGAGCCGCTGCAGCACGTCGGACACCCGCCGGTAGTCGGGTCGGAAGTCGTGCCCCCAGTCGGAGACCGCGTGCGCCTCGTCGATGACCAGCAGGCCGAGCCGGCCCGCCAGTCCGTCGAGCACCCGACGCCCGAACCCGGGGTTGGCCAGCCGCTCCGGCGAGACCAGCAGCACGTCGAGCTCCCCGGCCCGGAGCGCGGCCTCGATCGAGGACCACTCCTCGATGTTGGAGGAGTTGAGCGTGGCCGCCGTGAGGCCCGCCCGGGAGGCCGCCGCGACCTGGTCGCGCATCAGCGACAGCAGCGGCGAGACCACCAGCGTCGGGCCCCGGCCCTCCGCGCGTCGTACGGCCGTCGCTGCCCAGTAGACCGCCGACTTGCCCCACCCGGTGGCCTGCACGACCAGCACCCGGGAGCCGTCCTCGGACAGCGCCGCCACCGCGGTCGCCTGGTCCTCCCGCAGCCGCGCGTCGGGCCCGGCCATCGCGGCGATGACGCGCGCGGCCACGGACGCGCGGGCGTCGCTCAGGACGGCGGTGGACGCAGGCGACGAGGTGGAGGTGGAGGACTGCATGGACGGCGTGGACGGCATGACCTCACCGTAGGCGTCCACCCGATTCGTCTGCGATCACCCCGCGGCGCGGACCCGCCAGAGCGCAGACGAATCGGCTCAGCCGAAGAAGACCTCGGCCTCGGCGTACTCCGCGGGCTTCACCAGCTTGAGCTCGCCCGTGCCTTCGGCCAGCGGGACCCGGACGATGTCGGTGCCGTGCAGCGCGACCATCGTGCCGTAGTCCTGCTCGGCGACCGCGGTGATCGCGTGCAGGCCGAAGCGGGTCGCCAGCCACCGGTCGAAGGCGGTCGGCGTGCCACCGCGCTGGACGTGCCCGAGCACCACGGCGCGGGCCTCCTTGCCGGTCCGGTCCTCGATCTCCTTGGAGAGCCGGTCGCCGATCCCGCCGAGGCGCACGTGGCCGAACGCGTCCTTCTCGCCGCTGACCAGCGTCATGTCGCCGCCCTCGACCGGCACCGCGCCCTCGGAGACCACGATGATCGGGGAGTAGTGCGACTCGAAGCGCTTCTCGACGTAGCCGCAGACCTTGTCGATGTCGAACGGCTGCTCGGGGATCAGCACCACGTTGGCGCCACCGGCGATGCCGCTGTGCAGGGCGATCCAGCCGGCGTGCCGCCCCATCACCTCGACGACGAGCACCCGGTGGTGCGACTCGGCCGTGGTGTGCAGCCGGTCGATCGCCTCGGTCGCGATGTTGACCGCCGTGTCGAAGCCGAAGGTGAAGTCGGTCCCGGACAGGTCGTTGTCGATCGTCTTGGGCACCCCGACCACGTTGACACCCAGGTCGGCAAGGCGCGTGGCGACCCCGAGGGTGTCCTCGCCGCCGATCGCCACGAGCGCGTCGACACCGTTGGCCGCGAGGTTGTCCTTGATCTGCTCGACGCCGCCCTCGATCTTGAACGGGTTGGTCCGCGAGGACTTCAAGATGGTGCCGCCGCGGGGCAGGATGCCGCGGACCTGGTCGACGCCCAGGGGCGTGGTCTTGTTCTCGAGCGGGCCGCGCCAGCCGTCGAGGAAGCCGACGAACTCGAAGCCGTACTCCCCCACGCCCTTGCGGACCACGGCCCGGATCACGGCGTTCAGACCGGGACAGTCACCGCCACCGGTGAGGACTCCGACGCGCATGCGGACACTCCTTCGAGCTCGACTCGTCCCGTCGTACGACGGGCGTGACGACCCTAGCGAGCCGGACGCCGCCGGGGAACGCGGGCGTTCGATCGTTCCAACAGATGAGCACCGCCACGGCGACCGGCAGTTGCCACACGCCGCGGCACCGCCCCCGGCGACAGGCGGGCGAGTGCCGGTCGTCGTGGCTGTGGACGACGGCCGACGGCCTGCTCCGGAAGCAGGCAGGCTCGACCTGTGCACGTGATCGAGGCGCTCGAGCGCCACGGCGGGGTCGCGGATGCGGCCACCGTGGTCCGGCTGACGTCGCGCGCCCAGCTGAGGAGGGCGTTCGAGCACGGCGAGGTGGTCCGCGACGGAGTGGGGCACTACGCCCTCCCCGGCGCGGACGCCGCGCTGCGCCGGGCGCGTGAGCTCTCCGGTGTGCTGTGCCTCGACAGTGCCGCCCGGATGCACGGGTGGAAGCTCAAGCACGTCCCCCGGACCCCGGCGGTCGCCGTGCCCCGCAAGCGCAAGGTGTCCGCGAACCGGCGCCACGGGCTGCGTCTGGTCTACCTCGACCTCGCGCCGCACGAGATCGACGGCGCTGCTGCCGGGTCGCGGAGCACGCCACACCGCTCGCGGACAACCCCTTCGAGTCCGTGCTGCGCGCCATCGCCCTGGACGTCGCGGGGCTGCACCTCGAACCGCAGGTCGTCGTCCCCGGCATCGGCCGACCCGATCTGCTCGACCGCCGGCTCCGGCTGGTGATCGAGGCGGACTCCTTCGAGTTCCTGGAGGCCCTGGTGCCACCACGGCGACCGGCACCCGCGCCGGCTCGACGCAGCCGGGCCGCCTGACCCGCCCGCGACTGCCGGTCGCCGTGGCGGCCGTCTGCTTGGATGCCTGCATGAGCGTGCTCGCCATCGATGCCGGGACGACGGGGGTCACCGCCGTGGTGGTCACCCCCGAGGGGACGATCGCCGCCAAGGGCTACCAGGAGTTCGCGCAGCACTTCCCCCAGCCCGGCTGGGTGGAGCACTCCCCCGAGGAGATCTGGCAGGCCACCCTGGAGGCGACCCGCGCCGCGGTGGCCCAGGTCGACGCCTCGCAGCTGCGCGGCATCGGGATCACCAACCAGCGCGAGACCATCCTGCTCTGGGACCGCGAGACGCTGGGCTCGCCACGGCGCGCGATCGTGTGGCAGGACCGACGCACCGCGGCCATCTGCAACCGGCTGCGCGAGGAGGGCCACGAGGAGCGAGTGGCCGAGCTCACCGGGCTCCGGCTCGACCCCTACTTCTCCGGCACCAAGCTGGTCTGGCTGGCCGAGAACGAGCCGCACACCTGGGCGCTCGTGCAGGACGGCCGCTACGCGGTGGGCACCGTCGACTCCTACCTGATCGCCCGGATGACCCGCGGCACCTGGCACGCGACCGACGTCTCCAACGCATCGCGGACGTTGCTGTTCGACCTCGAGCGGGGCGACTGGAGCGACGAGCTCTGCGCGCTGTTCGGCGTGCCGCGCGACGCCCTGCCGGAGATCGTGCCGTCGTGGGGCGAGATCGCGACCACCGACGCCCGTTCGTTCCTGGGCCTGGAGCTGCCGATCGCGGGCATCGCCGGCGACCAGAACGCCGCGCTGTTCGGCCAGACCTGCTACGACGTCGGCGACACCAAGTGCACCTACGGCACCGGGTCCTTCATCCTCACCAACACCGGCACGGACGTGGTCCGCTCCGACGCCGGGCTGCTCTCGACCGCTGCCTGGAAGTCGCCGAGCGGCGAGCTCACCTACGCCCTCGAGGGCGCGATCTTCGTGACGGGCGCCGCGGTGCAGTGGCTGCGCGACGGCATCCAGGTCGTCGGCTCGGCCGCGGAGACCGCCGCGATCGCCTCGACCGTGGACGACTCCGAGGGCGTGGTCTTCGTGCCGGCGCTGACCGGCCTGGGCGCCCCCGACTGGGACCCGCACGCCCGCGGCCTGATCATCGGCATCACCCGGGGTACGACGCGCGCGCACCTCGTCCGGGCGACGCTGGAGGCGATCACCTTCGAGGTCCGCGACGTGGTCGACACGCTGCCGGCCGAGACCCCGCTCACCTCGCTCACCGTCGACGGTGGAGCCAGCGCCAACGACCTGCTCTGCCAGCTGCAGGCCGACCAGCTCGGCGTCCCGGTCGAGCGGCCGGAGATCGTCGAGACCACGGCGCTCGGCGCGGCGTTCCTGGCCGGGCTCGGCACCGGCGTGTGGGAGTCCACCGACGACCTGCGGGAGACCTGGCAGCTGGACCGTCGCTTCGAGCCCGCCGGGGACCGCGACCAGGCCGACGCCGCGCACCAGCGCTGGCGCAGGGCCGTCGAGCGGGCCAAGGGCTGGGCCGACTAGGAGAGGTCCTGCAGGGTGGTCTGCGCCTGCTCGAGGGCCTCCTGGGCCGCGGCGTACTTCGCCTCGGCGCGTTCCTTCCTCCGGTCCGCCTCGACCGACTCGTCGTCGAGCTGCTCGAGCCGGTGCTCCAGCTCGGCCACCCGACGCCGGGCCTCCTCCAGCTCCTCGGCCGTCTGCAGCGTCGCGGCCTGCCCCCGCTCGATCCGCTTGGTCGCCTTGCGCACCTTCTTGCGCGCCTCGTCGGCCCCGCTCTTCGCGGAGGTCACGGCCTGCCGCGCCTCCTCGAGGGCCGCCGCCCGGGCCTCCGCCTCCCGGTCGACCGCGGGCGCGGCCTCCTCGAGGTCGGGTACGACGGACAGTCCGCGTTTCGCCGGGGCCCGAGCGGGGTGGGGTCGCGGTCGCGCCGTGCGCCCGATCGCCTCGGGCACCGCGATCGCGTCGACGTACTCGTCGGGAGCGGAGGCCACCCCCGTCGAGGTCAGCGCGGTGACCAGCAGCCCACACGTCACCGCCTGCGCCGCGGCCTCGTCGACCATCGCCGCGTGCAGGGTGTCCTGCACCTGGTCGGCGACGGCCTCGGTCAGCCTCTGCCCGAGGTCCTTGGCCAGGTCGCGCCCCTGCCGGGTCACCGCGGTCGTCAGCTGGCGCCGCTGCCGGGCGAGGTCGCGCAGCGCCTCGCCGTCGAGGTCGGCCTGGGCCCGGCGCAGCGAGGCGCCGAGGTCGAGCACCTGCGCCATCTGGTCGCCCTGGTGCCGCATCAGCACGTTGACCACCCAGGCGGCGGTCGAGGGCTTGCGGAGCTCGGTGACCCGCTTGGCCAGCGCGGCGTCGCCGTCGGCCTTGGTCTGCTTGGCCCAGGCGTTGCGGGTGCCGGTGAACTCCGCCGGCGGCAGGCCGTAGAGCTCCTCGGCGATGCCCAGCAGCGAGCTCAGCAGCGGGTCCCCGTCGGTGCTCACGCCCCGAGGATAGAGGGCTACGCGTCGTCGAGGCCCTGCTCGATCGCGTAGCGCACCAGCTGCACGCGGTTGTGCAGCTGCAGCTTGCGCAGGGTGTTCTGCACGTGGTTCTGCACCGTCCGGTGCGAGAGGAACAGCCGCTCGGCGATCTGCTTGTAGGACAGCCCCTTGGCCACCAGCCGCAGCACCTCCGTCTCGCGGTCGGTCAGCCGCGGGGTCTCGGGGTCCACGGAGGTCTCAGGGGTGTCGGAGAGCCGGCGGTACTCCCCCAGCACCAGCCCGGCCAGTCCCGGTGTGAAGACGGTGTCGCCCTCGGCCACCCGGCGCACGGCGGCGAGCAGCTCCTCGCGCGAGGCCGACTTGACGAGGTAGCCGGTCGCGCCGGCCTTGACCGCCTCGAGCACGTCCGCCTGCTCACCGGAGGCCGACAGGATCAGCACCCGCACGGTCGGGTCCTCCTTGACGAGCACCGCGGTGACCTCGACGCCGGTGGGGGCCGGGATCTGCAGGTCCAGCACCACGACCCGTGGGCGTACGGCGCGGGCGCGGGTCAGCGCCTCGGTGCCGTTGGCGGCGGTCGCGGCAACCACCAGGCCGGCCTCCTGCAGGTCGCGGGCGACTCCCTCGCGCCACATCGGGTGGTCGTCCACGACCATCACGGTCAGCGGGACCGCTCCGGGCGGACCTGCGGGCTGCTCACCGTGACTCACCCGCGGCAGGCTAGCCGCTCACCCGGGCCGGACGTACCGACCGCGCCGGTGCACCAGCGGCTCGTCCGGCAGGTCGGCCGCCGCCGTGGCGATCTCCACGTGCTCGACCTCACCGTCGAGCAGCAGCGACCAGCCCACCTCGCGCGGGTCGGGCCCGACGCGCAGCCCGGTCCACGCCTCGACGCCGTCGAGGACCGGCCCCCAGGCGGACTCGGTCCAGGTCGCCATCTTGAAGGGGCCGCCGGGCGCGGGGGCGACACCCGCGAAGGCGTCGGCCAGATCGCGGTGCCGCCACGCCAGCAGCTGCACCACCACGGTGCCCGTCCGGGCCACGGCGTCGGCGAGGTCGGAGTCGGGGTCGATCAGTCCCAGCACCCGGGACGGCTCACCGGGGGCGACCACCAGCGAGGACACGGTGAGCCCGGAGCGCGCCCGGCCGGAGCCGGCGGTCCACAGGGATACCGTGCCCGCGAGGCGGCCCCGCAGGCGGCGGACCGGGTCGCGATCGGGCTCCGGGTCCAGAAACGGGTGGTCGGAGTGGATCGTCATGGGAAAACAGGCTAGACCGGTGTCGGGCGGGTACGGGGATCCCGGCCTGTTCTGATGGATTGATTCCTAAATTTCCGATTCATCCCGACGGAATTGCTCGATTTGGTGGGTCCGAGCACCGATACTGGTGGTCGGAGGGGAGTGGCATGGTGTCGAACCTGGGAAGCCGGGCGTATCTCAAGGCTGTCGTCGCAACCGACGACGCCTTCGTGTACGACGTCTTCTGCACGACGTGGGAGAGCGAGGTCGCGGCTCTCCCCAACCCCAACCTGGCGCGCCACGTGCTCCGGATCCAGCACATCGCCCAGGAGCGCCGGTTCGCCGCGCGCTACCCGCACCACGAGCGCTTCGTGGTCCTCGACGACGGCCGTCCGGTCGGGCGCCTCTACGCCCTGGTGGCCGACGAGACCCTGCACCTGATCGACCTCACGCTGATGCCCGAGCACCGCTCCCACGGCCTGGGCACCGCGATCATCCGCGACCTGCTCGCCCACGCCCGCATGGAGGGCCTCGAGGTCGCGCTGCAGGTCCCGCGCCAGAACGTCCGCGCCACTGACCTGTTCGCCTCGCTCGGCTTCGCGCTGACCGACGTGGACGACCTCGACAACCACTTCGCCTTCTCCCCCGCCCGGCAGCCGGAGCCGGCGACGCCGTCCCTCGTCGCCGTCCAGGCGCTGCCCGACCTGCGGTCCCACGGACCGTCCGCCGGACCCTCCGCCGGCAAGGAGGGGACCGGTCCGACGGGCTCCCTGAGCAGCGCCACGGAGCAGCCCGCCGGAGCGATGCAGGAGTAGTCAGCTCCGCACCGGGACCGTGATCTCCCACTCCGTGCCCCGTCCGGGCGCGGTCACCACCTCGGCGGTGCCGCCCAGGTCCCGGACCCGGCCACAGATCGACTCGCTGACCCCGAGCCGCCCCTCGGCGGCCGCCTGCTCCAGCCGCCCGGCCGCGATCCCCGGCCCCTCGTCGCGGACGCTGAGCACGACCGACGAGCCGAGGTCCTCCAGCAGCACCCAGGCCGGGGCCCCGGGACCCACGTGCCGCTCGACGTTGTCCAGACAGGTGCGGACCACCGCGACGAGCTCCTCGACCACCGGCGGCGGCAGCAGCACCGGCCCCGCGGGCTTCGAGACCGCGACGCTCCGGGTCTCCAGCGGGGCCAGCGCCTCGGCGAGGTCCGCGGGCCCCCCGTCGGGCGGGATGCTCCCCGCCCGGGCCGCGACCGCGTTGCCCTGCACCAGGGCCCGCAGGGCGACCTCCTGCTCGCCTGCCATCCGCCCCAGGTCGGCCGCCTCACCGCCCAGCTCCACACCGCGGCGCTGCACCATGGCCAGCACCTGCAGCACACCGTCGTGCACGGCCCGGGCGAGCCGGGCGCGCTCGGCCAGGGCCGCCGCGATCCGCTCGGCCTCGGCCCGTGCCTCCGACGCCACCCGGATCAACGCCACCGAGTAGCCCACGATGCCGGCGGCGAGCAGCAGCAGGAAGATGTTGCCCCAGGTGGTCCCCGTCCACTGCGTGCGCACCGACAGGTCGACCACCGACATCAGCACGGCCGCCAGCACGCCCGCGACCCAGCCGCGCGAGACCGCCCAGGCCAGCACCGCCGCCATCACCCAGAACGACGGCATGCTCGAGGCGTGCCGCTCGAGCATCGCGTCGCTCTGGACGTACGGCGTGGACAGCAGCGTCGCCGCGGCGACGGCGAAGTCGCCGACGAGCAGAGGCAGACCACGCCGCCGTGGCGCGTCGTACGCCCAGGCGGCGAAGCCGGTCCACACGACGATCAGGACGACGACGGCCCACCCGGCCAGCGGGTGCTCGAACTCCCGCCAGCGCAGCGCGTTGAGGACCACCGCATAGATGCCCACCACGCCGCGCAGGACCGCCAGCGCGCGGTAGAGGGTGGTGTGGACCTGCTCGGAGATCGGGTCGAGCAGGTCGGTGCGTGCGCGTGTCTCAGGCATGGCGGCCGGGCAGCCCCCTAGGAGGCCTTGAGCCCGTCGACGCTGCCCGGTCCGGCGTCCTCGGGTCCCGCCACCGCGTCGGTGCCGACCCGGGACTCGGCCTTGCGGGCGGCGTCCCTGGTCTCCTTGTCGAGGGCCTTGGCGCGGGTGGCGTACATGTCGACGTACTCCTGCCCGGAGAGCCGCATGATCTCGTACATGATCTCGTCGGTGATCGAGCGCAGGATGAAGCGGTCGTTCTCGAGCCCGTCGTAGCGGGAGAAGTCGAGCGGGGCGCCGAAGCGCACCACGGGACGGGTGAACGTGCCGAACTTCTTGCCGGGAGGCGCCACCACGTCGGTCCCCACCACCGCGACCGGGATGACCGGCACCTTCGTCTCCAGCGCGAGCCGGGCCACCCCGGTCTTGCCACGGTAGAGCCGACCGTCGTGGGAACGGGTGCCCTCGGGGTAGATCCCGAACAGCTCACCCTGACCCAGGATCCGCTTGGCCGCCTTGAGGGCGCCCTCGGCGGCCGACGCACCGCCCCGGTCGATCGGCACCTGCCCGGCGCCGGAGAAGAACTTCTTCTGGAACCAGCCCTTGACGCCCGGCGTCGTGAAGTACTCCGCCTTGGCCACGAACGTGACCCGGCGGGTCAAGGTGAGCGGCATGAAGAGCCAGTCGGCATAGGAGAGGTGGTTGCTGGCCAGGATCGCGGCGCCCTCGTCGGGGACGTTCTCGACACCCTCGGTCTGCGGCCGGAAGACCAGCTTCAGCAGGGGTCCGAGCAGCACCCACTTGAGCAACCAGTAGAACAACGAAGCCGACCTCTCTCTGACTCAGCAGGCCGAGGCACGAGCCCGGGTCCACCCAGTGTGGCGTCTGTGGCGTCGCACCCCGACCCGGTCCGGACCGGTCGCGTGCGCGTCCGTTCGAAACCCTAGCCCCGGCCCGGCCTCCATGCGACGATTCCTGGCACCGCCACCCGCCCGTCCCTGGAGCACGCTGTGTCCATCGCCCCCACCGCGGAGCCCTTCTACGCCGACGCGACCCCGCAGCGCGACGACGGCCAACGGGTCGGAGTCCTGCTGGTGCACGGCTTCACCGGCTCCCCCGCCTCCACCGTGCCGTGGGGCCGCGCCCTGGCCGAGCACGGCTACGGCGTCGCCGTACCCCGGCTGCCCGGGCACGGCACCACGTGGCAGGAGCTCAACCGCACCCGCTGGGCGGACTGGTACGGCGAGGTGGAGCGTGCCTTCGAGAAGCTGCGCGCCAACTGCGACCAGGTCGTGGTCGGCGGGCTGTCGATGGGCGGCGGCCTGGTGCTGCGGCTGGCGGCCGACCGGGGACGGGACGTCGCGGGCATCGTGGTGGTCAACGCGGCGGTCCACACTGCGCGCAAGGACGTGCTCGCGCTGCCGGTGCTCAAGCACGTCGTGCCGGCCTTCCCCGGCATCGCCAACGACATCGCGAAGGAGGGGGTGGAGGAGCACGGCTACACCAAGACCCCGCTGCGGGCCGCGCACTCGATGATCCACGCCTGGAAGGACCTGCGCGAGGACCTGCCCCGGGTCACCCAGCCGCTGCTGTTCTTCAAGTCGACCGAGGACCACGTGGTGGACCCCTCGTCGCTGCAGGCGGTCAAGGCGGCCGTGTCCTCGCGGGACCTGACCGTGCGGATGCTTGAGAACAGCTACCACGTCGCTACGCTCGACAACGACGCCCCGGCGATCTTCGAGGAGTCGGCCCAGTTCGTACGACGAGTGACAGGACCATGACGCACCCCGACGAGACCCCACGCGACGGTGAGCCAGCCCGTCGCGACCGCGCGGCCTCGTCGAGCGACTCCTCCGTCCCCCCCGACGGGGCCGACGGGTCCGACGGCGCCGACGGGTCGGGCGAGGCGCAGACCCCGTTCGACGAGGACGCCGCCTGGCGCGCGATCATCGAGAACTACGACGCCCAGCCCGACCTCGGGCCGCTCGCCGCGGCGCCGGTGGCCGCACCCGAGCCGCCCGAGTCGCCCGAGCCACCGGCCGCCGCGCTGGCCGGTCCCGGCGTCTTCGACCGCAGCTACCTCGAGTCGCTCCCCGGCAACGACGCAGGCGCGGCCAGCTGGCACGACGAGGGCCACTTCGTCCCCCCGGAGCCGCCGCCGATGCCGCGCGCGACACCGGCCCGCCGGATCGCCTGGCTCGGCCTCTTCGGGTCGCCGGTCCTGATGCTGCTGGCCGTCGTGCTCGGGTGGAGCTACCCGGGCTGGTTCTCGTTGCTGCTCGTCGCGTCGTTCGTCGGCGGGTTCGTCTTCCTGGTCGCCACGATGGAACGCCGGGGCGACGACTGGTCGGGCGACGACGGCGCGGTTGTGTAGGGTCCGACGCGTCCGTCGTACGCCTGCTCGAGCCTCTGGGGAGAACCTGCGTTGAACGTCAGCGAGACCGTCGAGATCAGCGGCCACCTGATCGACACCGGCATCTTGTCCCGGGTGCTCGACGACATCCGGGAGTACTCCGGGGACTGGGTGATCGACCGGTTCGACGTCGGTCACGAGGCGGCCGACCTCTCCTCCGCGACGATCACCGTGACCACGCCGGACGACGAGGCTCTCCAGCGGCTCCTGATGCGGCTGCAGACCCGCGGCGTCAACCAGGTCGACCCCGGGCTGGCGGAGACCTCCCTCGCCGAGCAGGACGGGGTCTTCCCCGACACCTTCTACTCCACCACCAACCTCGAGACCCGGGTCCGTCTGGACGGTCGGTGGGTCCGCGTGGACAACCCCGAGATGGACTGCGGCCTGATCGTCGACGACAGCGGGGAGACCGTGCGCGTCTACACCCTGCCGATGGCCGACGTGAAGGCCGGCATGCAGGTGGTGTGCGGCGCCTCCGGCATCCGCGTCGACGTGCCCGCACTGACCAAGGCCGAGGGCTCCTTCGGCTTCATGGAGTCCGACGTGTCGAGCGAGAAGCCGCAGGCGGTCCTGGTGCGCCAGGTCGCCGACGGCATGCGCGAGGCCAAGGCCGACGGCAAGAAGGTGCTGTGGGTCGGCGGACCCGGGGTGGTCCACACCGGCGCCGCGCCGGCCATGGTCGCGCTGGTCGACGCCGGCTTCGTCGACGTGCTCTTCGCCGGCAACGCCCTGGCGACCCACGACATCGAGTCCTCCCTGTTCGGTACGTCGCTGGGCGTCGACCTCGCGCAGGGGCGCGGCGTCGAGCACGGCCACGAGCACCACATCCGCGCCCTCAACCGGATCCGGCGCGCCGGGTCGATCCGCGACGCCGTCGACCAGGGCGTGCTCACCGGGGGGATCATGCACGCCCTGGTGACGCACGAGAAGGAGTTCGTCCTCGTCGGCTCGGTCCGCGACGACGGCCCGCTGCCCGACGTCTACACCGACGTGATCGAGGGCCAGCGCGCGATGCGGGCCAAGCTGACCGACGTCGGGTTCTGCCTGATGGTCGCCACGATGCTGCACTCCGTGGCGACCGGCAACATCCTGCCCGCCTCGATCCCGCTGGTCTGCGTCGACATCAACCCCGCCACGGTGACCAAGCTCGCCGACCGCGGCTCCTCGCAGGCCCGCGGCATCGTCACCGACGTCGGGCTGTTCCTCGAGCAGCTCGCGAGCGAGCTGGTCGAGGGCTACACCACCAAGCGGTCCTGACCGAGCGGCCGCGTCACCAGGACAGGACCGAGAGCACCGAGGAGTAGTCGTCGGTCCAGTGCTGGGCCGGTCCGGTCAGGTCGGACCACTGGTCGTCGCGCGCGATCCGGTCGACCGCGTCGACGTCCTGGCCGAGCGCCACCCAGCGGGTGGGCGTCGCGTCGTCCACCCGTGAGGTGCTGCTGCCGATCACGGCGTGCAGGCCGAGGTCGTCGGCCGCCCCGCGCAGCACCGGTGCGAGGTCGAAGACCCGGTTGGAGATGTGGAACATCAGCACGCCGCCGGGCTTGAGCCGGGCGAGGTACATCTCGATCGCCTCGCGGGTCATCAGGTGCACCGGGATCGAGTCGGAGCTGAAGGCGTCCAGGACGATCATGTCGTAGCGGGCGCGGGGGGTGCGGGCCAGCGCCAGCCGACCGTCGCCGATGGTGGTGCGGACGGTCGCCTCGGAGTCGGCCAGGTAGCTGAACAGCTCGGGATCGCGGGCGATGCGCTCCACCTCGGGGTCGATCTCGAAGAAGTCGATCCGCTCTCCGGGCCGGCCGTAGGCCGCGATCGACCCCGCACCCAGCCCGACCGCGGCGACCCGGACCGGTCCGTCGTCCGGCAGCGCGGCGAACGCGTCGCCGACGGGACCGCCCCGTGCGTAGTAGGTGGTCGGCGTACGCCGGCGTGCGTCGTCGAGGAACTGGGTGCCGTGCACCGTGGAGCCGTGCACGAGCTCGTGGGTCGTACCGGTGTCGACGACGCGGTAGGTGCCGTAGAACGTGCGGGACTGCTCGATGACGCTGCGCACCGGGATCAGCAGCTGGCTGAGCACGAGGGCGACGACGAGCACGGCCGTCGTACCGGGCAGGCGGCTGATCACCCAGCCGACGGTGGCGACCACACCCACCACCAGCAGCGCGAGCGGGTAGCCGGTCAGCAGGTGCTGCACCGCCCAGAGCAGCAGGCACAGGACCGTGCCGGCCGCCAGGAACGCGCACGCCCTCCGGACTCCGTTGGCGGTGACGACGTCGAGCAGCCGGGTGGACGGGCCGGCTCGCATCCCCAGCAGCAGCAACGGCACCGCGGCCAGGGCCAGGGGGTACTCCAGGACGCTGGTGAACACGATCGGGGCCACCAGGCCGTTGAGGACCCCGCCGAGGGCGCCTCCGGCGGACACGGTCAGGTAGAACGCGGTCAGCTGCTCCGGCGGTGGCCGGTCGGCGTGCAGCCGCGCGTGCGCGGCGTAGGCGACCGCCGCCAGCGTGACGATGCCGGAGAGCAGGGTCAGCGGCAGCAGGCCGAAGCTCGGTCGCAGCACCAGCAGCACCTCGACGAGCGCCGCGGCCACCGCGATCCGGACCGCGGTCCGCGGCTGCGCGCGGGTCGACCGGGCGAACGCCGCCACGAACGTGCCGAGGTAGACCGCGAGCGGAACCACCCACAGCAGGGGGATCGACCCGACGTCGGTGGCCAGGTGTGCCGTCACGCCGAGCATCAGCGTGGACGGCAGGAAGGCGAGCAGCAACCACGTCGCCAGGCGGCGCAGTGGCAGCCGGGTCGGGGTGGTGCGGGCCGGAGCAACCGCTTCCGCGGTGCCGGTGACCGCTGGGCGAGCGGTCCGGCGGTTGCGCCGGATCGCCAGCCCGGCGCAGAGCCCGGTCAGGGCCAGGAAGACGGCGTAGGACAGCGACCACCAGGACCGCTGCTGGTCCAGCGAGAGATGGGGCTCGACCACGAGGGGGTAGGCCAGCAGACCGACGAAGCTGCCGAGGTTGCTGGCGGCGAACAGGAAGTAGGGGTCGCGGGACCGGGCTGAGCCGATCCAGGAGAACCACTTCTGCAGCAGCGGGCCGGTCGTGGCGACCACCAGGAAGGGAAGCCCCACCGTGATGGCCAGCGTCCGGATCAGCCAGAGTGCCGGCTGAGCGCCCAGCGAGGGCGCGGCGTCCAGGGGCAGCGCGATCGGCAGCGCGACGACGGGGGCGAGCAGCAGCACCAGGTGCGCGCGGGGCTGCCATCGGGCGCCCAGGACCGTGGTCGACCAGTGGCAGTAGGCGTAGGCCGCGAGCAGCAGCAGCTGGAAGAACAGCGAGCTGGTGCTCCACACCGTGGCCGAGCCACCGAAGTCGGGGAGCAGCAGCTTGGCGACCAACGGCTCCACCAGGAACAGCAGGGCCGCCCCCAGGAACGCCGTGAGCGTGAACAGCGCCGTGGTCGACCTGCCCGTCGATGCGCCCGGGCCGGGGGTGTCGCTCGGGCCGCTCGGGGCAGCCGGCGGTGCAGCGACCGGACGGGCCTGGTCGACCGGGTCGGCTACGGCCATCGGGTCACGTCTCCTCGCAGAAGGGGGTTGAGGAAACGGTAGGAAGGCGCGGGGCCCGGCCGCAGCGAATCGGCACAGAAGTGGCCGAACGGACGAGGTCAGAGGTCGAGCTCGAGCAGCACCGGCCGGTGGTCGCTGGCGGCAGCGAGCAGCTCGGGTGCGACGCCGGGGTCGCCGTGGTGCAGGACGCCGGCGGCTCCGCGCACGAGCAGGGCGTCGATGCGCCGCTCAGGCCGCTCCGCCGGGAAGGTGCGCCACGAGCGGCTGCCGTGGTCGACGAACCCGGCCGCGCGCAGCATCGCCCAGCACGGCCCGTCCGGCGGCTCGTTGAGGTCGCCACCCAGGACGACCGGTCCCCGCAGCCCGCGGGTGGCGTCCAGCACCCGCCGTACCTCGGCGACGCGGCGCTCCCGATCCAGGCTGAGGTGGCAGGAGACCGTGGCCAGCAGCTGCCCGCGCACCCGGAGCTGGGCGACGCTCACGCCTCGCCGCGGCGCGAGCCACGGCTGCGGCAGCACCTGGTCGTGCGTGGTCGTGACCGCAACCCGGTCCCCCACCGCCACCAGGTTCGACCCCGCGGGCCGACCGCCCGCGACCCAGCGCAGCTCCCACCCGTCGGCGAGCCGGCGGCAGTCGCGCCGCCACAGCACCGGCCGCTTGGGGCACTCGTTGACGAGCAGGACGTCGGGACGCACGCGGCGGACGACCTCGTGCACCGGGCTGCCGCGCCGGCCGCCCAGCAGGATGTTCCAGGTCAGGACCCGGACCGTCACGGGCGGGCCGTCACGAGCGGACCGTCACGAGCGGACCGTCACGGGCGGACCGTCACGGGGCCACCAGGTAGGCCCAGGCGCGGTCGGCCTGGACCTGCCGCCAGCCGCGGTCGACGAGGGCCTCGCTCAAGGCGGAACCCCGGAGGATCACCGCGTCGCGGGCCCCGCTGTCGGCGACGTAGTCCTTCCAGCCGGGCTCGAGGGCGCGGTAGGACTGGAAGTCGGCGATGTACTCGACCGGGTAGGCGTCCAGCATCCCGTCGATCACGGGGTCCAGGTCCGGGTCGCGCCACTCGATCCAGGCGCCGACGCCGTCCTCCACGAGGACCGCGGAGCCGGCGGGCAGGGCCGCGAGCCGCTCCGCGAAGCGGGTGGGGACGCCGGCCTCCTGGTTCGCGCCCGTCGGGACGGTGAGCGCCAGCACGCCCAGGCAGGCCACGGCGATCGCGCCGACCGCCCAGGGCTCGAGCCGGCGGAAGGCGCCGGCTGGCGCCTCGTCCGGCACCAGCCGGCTGATGGCGGCGACGAAGGCGGGAGCGATGAGCAGGGCACCGAACGGCACCATGCGTACGACGAGCAGGACCCAGGCGACGCCGAGCCCCACCTGCAGCAGCTCGGTCCAGGTGGGACGGCGACCCCGGCACCACACCACGATCAGCGCGCCCGCCAGGACGGCCACCAGCAGGGCGCCGACCTCACGGAACGACGTCGGCCCCCACTCGACGATCAGCGCAGTCCGGCGACCCACGGCGAGCTGCGTGGTGACCAGGCCGGGGCCGACCGGGGTGAGCATGGCTGCGATGACGCAGGCCGCGGGCACGGCGGCCATCCGCAGCAGCTGGCCTCGACCGGCTCGCCGGTCCAGGAGCAGTCCGACGCAGGTCACGACGCCGAGGATCACGCCGAAGGTCCACATGCCGTGGGCGGTGGCCCAGACCCAGGTGAGCGGCACCAGCAGCCACGGCGGCCGCAGGGTCCGACCGGCCCGCTGCCAGGCCAGCAGGGTGAGGACGAACAGGATCAGGCTGACCACCTGCGGCCGGGCCGAGAGCGAGGCGCCCGCCGCGATCACCACGACCCCGGTGGCCACGACGGAGGGCAGCGGCGCGCCCTGCCGGCGACACAGCACGTAGGTGAGGACGATGAAGGTCAGGTAGAGAGCCCCGAAGAGCCAGGCCAGCCCCGGCAGGCCGAAGGCGTCGGTGACGAGCGCCATGACGATCTCGGTCGACCACTGCGTCGGCAGCCAGGGCGCCGTCGCGAAGCGGGACAGCATTCCGGGGTCACGCAGCGACCACCCGCCCAGGAACTCCTCGCCGAGCCGCAGGTGGAAGAAGGTGTCGCTGTTGTCGAGCGCCCGGCCGGCGTGGACGGTCACCCGCGCCATCAAGATGCCGAGCGTGACCACGGAGAGCGGGCCGAGCAGGCGTCGTACCAGCGAGTCCGAGGGCACGGCGGGGCCCGGCTCGGGCCCGGAGCTCACGCTCTCGAGGCCGGGAGGCGTCGCTTCACTGACAGACACCCGTCAAGTATCGGTAGCGACCGCGCCCGGGGTGGGCGAACGAGGATCTTGGTGCGCGGACGGGAGGATCGTCGGTCAGGGTCGACGGGCGAGGTCCGCTGCCCCGATCATCCCGGCCTTGTTGCCGAGCAGGGCCGCCCGCACCTGCAGCTCGGGGCGGTAGTGCCGACCCGTGAGGTTGGCCTTGAAGTGCGCCCGGATCGGGTCCAGGAGCAGGTCTCCGGCCTCGGAGACACCGCCGCCGATGACGACCACGGCCGGGTCGAGGACGGCGGTCAGGCTGGCGATCCCCTCCCCCAGCCACCGTCCCAGGGAGGCGAGCTGCTCACGGGCGAACGAGTCGCCGTCCCGGGCGGCCTCGGTGATCAGCGGGCCGGTGATGTCCTCGACCCGCCCGCCGGCACGGTCGAGCAGGGAGCGTGCGATCAGCGACCCCTGACCGGCCTGCTCCCGGGTGTCGCGCACCAGGGCCGAGCCGCTGGCGTACTGCTCCCAGCAGCCGTGGTTGCCGCAGCCGCACAGCCGTCCGCCCGGCATCACGCGCATGTGGCCGATCTCGGCCGCGACCCCGAAGGCGCCGCGGTGCAGCTCGCCGTTGAGCACGATCCCGCCGCCGACGCCGGTCCCGACGGTGACCAGCAGGGAATCGTCGACGTCCTCGCCGGCCCCGTAGGTGAACTCGCCCCAGGCCGCGGCGTTGGCATCGTTCTCGATCACGACCGGCAGCCCCAGCCGCTTCTCGAGGTCGCTGCGCAGCGGCTCGTCGCGCCAGGCGAGGTTCGGGGCGAAGAGCACCGTGGAACGAGCGGCGTCCACGAAGCCCGCCGCCCCCACGCCCACGGCCTCGATGGCATGGGCGGCCTTCAGCTCGGCGACCAGGTCCTCGATGTTGCGCTCGATCGCGTCGGTGTCGGTGGCCGGTGACTCCCGACGCGCTGTGGCCAGGATCCGGCCCCGCTCGTCCACGACGCCGCCGGCGATCTTGGTGCCGCCGACGTCGATGCCCGCTGTGAGGGCCATCAGGTGTCCTTCCACTCGTCGTCACTGTCGTCGTCACTGTCGTCGTCACTGTCGTCGTCCAGGTCGATCTTCTGCACGCGTCCGTCCCCCGCAGGGGTCCCGCGGGGCGTGCCGTCGGCGTCGGCCGTGTCGGCCGACGAGCGGTCGGGCACGGTCGTCGCCAGGATGCCGGCCGCCGCCTGCAGCAGCGAGGATGCGGCGCTCGCCAGGTGGTCGCGGACCTCCGGCCTGGTCTGCCGGACCACCGAGATCATCTGGCACACCGGGCAGTAGCGGCAGTCCTCGCCCCCGGTGGCGAGGTGCTCGTCGATGCGGTGCAGCGCCGAGGCCGCGCCCGCGGCGGCGGCACCCGTCGCGTCGGCGTAGTCGCCGCCGGTCTCCTTGGCCCAGCCCTGCAGGGCCGCGAGCAGCTTGGCTGCCTCCTCGCCGACCGACCCCACGGGACCGTCGCCCGCGGAGCTTTCGCCCTCGCCGTCGCGTCGGTCGCTCATGACACGCCCCGCTCGGCCTCGTCCTGCGGAGTGCGGAACCGCACCTGCAGGGCCGCGTCCTCGATGCGGGCTCCCGCGATGACGTGCCGGCGCAGCGCGGCGGGCAACGCGATCAGCCGCCGGTAGGAGCCCACCGTCACCACCAGCTCATCTCCTTGTCGTTGCCGTCGCGCGAGGTCGATGTCGGACTTCGCGACAAACGGTAGTGCGATGCTCAAGACCGCTCCCGTGCGCGTGCGTGCGATGGTCATCGGACCGTCGCCGTCCGGCTTGGCGAGCGGGTCGTCCCCGCTGTAGGCGGCCTCGGCGAAGTCGGCCAGCGCGTCGACCCCGACCGGCTCCACCGGCTGGTAGGTCGAGCGCCAGATCGGTAGCCCGACGAAGGACTGCTCGATCTCGGCGAGCACCGACCCCTGCGCCTCGGCCCACTGGAGCCGCCAGGCGTCGGCACCCTCGGTGGGGAACACCCGGTTGGCGACGACACCGTCGACGACGTAGCCGAAGAGCGACAGCGTGGTCAGGGAGCGGCGCGCCTCGGCCACCACGACCGTCTCGGGCGTGAGCACCAGCCGGACGCTGGCGTCCTTGCCGGTGAGCAGCTGGTGCACCTCCTCGAGGTCGTGGTGCAGGCGCTCGACCGCGTCGAAGACGGTGTCGTGGGGCATCGGGACGCCGGCGGCCTTGGCGAGGACCGGGCGCAGCGCCTTGACGATGCGTCGTTCGGCCGGGAAGACCCGGTCCATGTACCACCCCAGCGCCTCGGGCAGCGCGAGCAGCCGCAACGTCTCCGCCGTGGGGGCGCAGTCGACCACCACGACGTCCCAGTCGCCCGAGAGCACCTGGGTGCGCAGCTCCAGCAGGGCGAGCACCTCCTCGGCCCCCGGGAGCACCGTCAGCTCCTCGGCGGTGATCGGGTCGACACCGGCGGCGTCCAGGACCGAGAGCAGGTAGCCCGCGATGTCGGCCCACGACCGCTCGAAGCGCTGCTGGGCGTCGACCTGCTGCACGAACAGCCGGTCGGCGACCGGCGTCGGCTCCGCTCCGATCGGGACCCCGAAGGCGTCCGCGAGCGAGTGGGCCGCGTCGGTCGAGAGCACCAGGGTGCGGTGTCCGGCACGCGCGGCCCCGGTCGCCGTACCGGCCGCGGCGGTCGTCTTGCCGACGCCGCCCTTGCCGGTGAACAGAATGATGCGCACGTGAGCAGGAGCCGGCGTCAGCCGAGCGACTCGACGCGCTTCTTGAGCCCCTTGAGCGCGGTGTCGATGATGACCTTCTCGGCCTTGCGCTTGAGCATGCCGATCATCGGGATCGAGATGTCGACCGCGAGCCGGTAGGTGACCTCGGTGCTGCCGTCGCCCCGGTCCTCGAGCTCGTAGGCGCCGTCCATGGACTTGAGCATCTTCGCCTCGACCAGCGTCCACGCCACGGAGGCGTCGCCCTGCCAGGTGTAGGCCAGCGTGTAGGCGTCCTTGATCGGGCTGGCGTCGAGCTCGAAGTACACCTGCTCGGGACGGTCCCCCGCATCGACGGGTTCGGCCCGCTTCACGCCCTGCGCCCACTGCGGGTAGGACTCGAAGTCGGCGATCACGGCCATCACCGACGCGGGGTCGGCGGAGATGACGATGCTCGACGTGGTCTGCTCAGCCATGCGGGCGGCTCCTTGCCTCGAGGCCTCGGGGAGGACTCTGCGGAGCCTAGCCTCCGGCGGGCGGCTCTCGCAGGGGCAGGTCGCTCAGTCCGCCAGCGTCACGGCGCGGGGGCCGTGGTCGCAGGCGTTGTCGGCCAGCTTGCACTTGAGGTTCAGGCTGCCGACCGGGATGTAGCCGGAGTACCTCACCTGCAGGTAGTCGCTCGGCGGCGTCAGGGGCAGCGCGCCGCACAACGGGTTCACCGACGCGGGCGCCGGTCCGGACTTGTTGTTGATGGAGTAGCGGCAGGGCGTGACGGCGAGGAACCCGCTGATGGTGTACTGCGTGTTGTTGCCGCTGCCGGTCACCGACGTGTAGACGGGGAGCACGATGTCGTTGAGCGTCATCATCGCGTCCATCTCGGTCGTGGCCGCGTTGACGTTGAAGCCGGGATCCCCCGCGAGCGTGAGCGGCGAGGCGACCGACAGCTCCTGGTCGTAGCCGTTCAGGATCCATGACTTCATGTCGCCGGTCGGGTTGCTGCCGCCGTTGAAGTCGAGCATGGCCCAGTTGCCGGAGGCGGACCCGCAACCGGTGTCCGCGTTGGTGATCGGGACCACAAAAGTTGTGCTCGGTGCGTTCTGGATCGCCTCGGCGAACACCCGGCAGATGGCGAAGGGACGGAGCCCGACCGCGCCTCCGACCGGGGCGACGATGGCACGAGCCTGCTGGGCGACCGGGACCTTGGTGACCCCGAAGAGACCGCCGAGGAAGCTGGGCGAGTCCTGCTCGCCCCTGACCTTGACCACTGCGGTGCCGCTCGTGCCCGCGACCGTCTCGCACGACACGTCGAACCCGGTCGCGCCGGTGGCGAGCGCTGCCGTGGTGTCGGCGCTCTTGCGGAACACGCTGAGCGCGTAGCTGCGGGAGAGGGCGGTGTTGAACTTCGTGCGGACCAGGGTGCAGTCGTCCACGCTCAGTGACTCGGCAGCGATCTTCTTGCCCACCGCCAGGGCGGCCGCATCGGCGCCGTTCTGGATGCGGCGCTGGTTGGCGTAGGCGAAGCCGAAGTCGGAGACGAAGGCCATGATCGAGAGGAGGACGACGGCCATGATCGCAGTCAGGACGGCGGTCACCCCGCGCTCGTCGCGACGTCGCTGGGCGATGGTCATGAGTAGTACTCGCAGATGAAGGTGCTAGACGAGGTCAACGGCACCGACGTGCCCAGGCCCGGGGTGGCGACGATCAGCTTGGTGCTGTACTCGGTCTTCACCGTGAGACTGTCCGGCGTCGCGGCCGACTTGCTGCCCCGGGTGTCGGCGCACGGCGCGGTGTTGACCGAGCTGCTGCCGCCGGCAGCCGCCTCGCACACGACGAACGACGCCGAGCTCGCGCTGTTGGTCAGGGTCACGGTCACCTTGACGTCGGTCTTGTTCGCCGGGGTGATCCCCAGCGTCGTCGAGCCGTCACGCGCCTTATCGATCACGCTCTTGCAGGTGTGCGTGGTGCTGTAGGCGTTCACCACGGCATAGCGGGCAGCGGAGCGCGCGGAGTTGGCCAGCGTCGCCTTCTGCACCATCACGAGGCCGAAGTTGACGATGCCGAAGACCACCAGCAGCAGGAGCGGCACGACGATCGCGAACTCCACGGCCGCCGAGCCGCGTTGGGAGGCAGGTCGCCGCCCGACCCGGAGGGTCGAGGGCAGGCGTGGGAACCGGACATTTGGCACAAGCGAATACTTGCACCCCCACGTCCCGATGGGGGGAGAAGTCCAGAAATATCGTCCGGACGGACTATCCGGCCTGACCGTTCGTGCCGGCCGCCGCGGCGGCAGCCCTGATGGCTACGGTGGGCCACGACACTGCGTCATCAACTGCAGACCGAACCGGGCCGACCGAACGGAGCCGAGCCGACATCATGCGCGAGTACGCATCGCCGTCCGTGGTCGACCTGCCGACCACGGGCAACCTCACCGACGACGTGGTCGCCAACGGCTCCGAGCACGGCGACTCGGTGGCGTTCCGGGTCCGCCCCTCCCCCGGCGACGACGCCTGGCTCGACGTCAGCGCCGCGGAGTTCCTCCGTGAGGTCCGGGGCGTGGCGAAGGGGCTGGTCGCCAACGGTGTCGAGGCCGGTGACCGGGTCGCCCTGCTGTCCCGGACGCGCTACGAGTGGACCCTGCTCGACTACGCCGTGTGGTTCGCCGGGGCGATCAGCGTGCCGGTCTACGAGACCTCCTCGGTCGAGCAGATCGGCTGGATCCTCGCGGACTGCGAACCACGCGCCATGGTCGTCGAGACTCCTGCGCACGCCGAGCGGGTTCGCGACGGCGGGCGTCGCCTGTTCCCTCTGGACGATCGAGGACGACGCCGTCGCCCGGCTGACTGCGGCGGGCGCCGGGGTGTCCGACGACGACCTCGAGCTCCGCCGCCGGCACGCGACGCCCGAGAGTGTGGCCTCCCTGCTCTACACCTCCGGCACCACCGGCCGCCCCAAGGGCTGCATGCTCACCCACGGCAACTTCATGACCGAGCTGGGCGTCGCCGTCGAGGAGCTCGACGCACTCTTCGACGAGGAGTCCTCGACCCTGCTGTTCCTGCCCCTGGCCCACGTGTTCGCGCGGATCGTGCAGATCGGCGCCGTACGACGGCGGGTGACGCTCGGCCACGCCCCCGACATCGTGCACCTCGCCGCGGACCTGGGCGCGTTCGGGCCGACGTTCGTGCTGGCCGTCCCCCGGGTCTTCGAGAAGCTGTTCAACGCCGCGAGCCAGAACGCCGCGGCGGACGGTCGCGGCCGGGTGTTCGACCGGGCGGCGGAGACCGCCATCGCCTACAGCCGTGCGCTCGACGAGGGAGGTCCCGGACTCCTCCTGCGCGCTCGGCACCGAGCCTTCGACCGGATGGTCTACCGCCGGATGCGCGAGGCTCTGGGCGGGCGCTGCCGGCACGCCATCTCGGGGGGTGCTCCGCTCGGCGAGCGTCTCGGCCACTTCTACCGGGGCATCGGGGTGACCGTCCTGGAGGGCTACGGACTGACCGAGACGACGGCCGCCGTCACCGTCAACCTGCCCGACGCCCTCAAGATCGGCTCGGTGGGCCGTCCCCTGGGCGGCACCGCGGTCCGGGTCGCCGAGGACGGCGAGCTGGCGGTCCGCGGCGGGCAGGTGATGGCCGGCTACTGGCGCGACGAGGAGGCCACGGCGGCCGTGCTGTCCGAGGACGGCTGGCTGCTGACCGGGGACCTCGGGGAGATCGACGACGAGGGCTTCGTGCGCGTGACCGGCCGCAAGAAGGAGATCCTGGTGACCGCCGGCGGCAAGAACGTCGCCCCGGCCGTCCTCGAGGACCAGCTCCGCGCCCATGCGCTTGGTCAGCCAGGCGATGGTCGTGGGCGACGGACGCCCCTACATCGCGGCCCTGGTGACCCTCGACCGCGACGGGATCGTGGCCTGGGGCCGCGCCCACGGCAAGGTCGGCACCGACGAGACGCGACGTCGACGCCGACCGGCTGGCGGCCCGGCTCGCCGATGACGCCGACCTGGTCGCGGCCGTCCAGGGCGCCGTCGACGACGCCAACCGGGCCGTGTCCCAGGCCGAGGCGATCCGCCGCTTCGTCGTCCTGGCCCAGGACTGGACCGAGGAGGCGGGACAGCTCACGCCCAGTCTCAAGCTGCGGCGCAACGTCGTGATGCGGCAGCTGCGGCGCGAGGTCGACGACCTCTACGCCCGCTGAGGACCGCCTGTTCGGCGGCCGGCTCCGCCATCCGGCCAGGGCGGATAGGACAAGTGGACTATTTCGCCGATTCGCGAGACGCGAGCCTCGGTGCTGGGGAACTCTTTACCTCGGGGCTGATGCTGGCCCCCCTTGGGAGATCGACCGACACCGCGTGCCGTGGCACGAGGTGACCTGTCTGCTCCCGCTGCCACCGAGCGAGCCAAGGAAGACAGGCAATGGGACGCAGGACAGTTCTCTTGATCGTGGCGGCCCTGATCGCCGCCCTGGGCACCAGCATGGTGTTCCTCTACGTCCGCGGCGCGGACACCCGTGCCGAGGCCAACCAGTCGCCGGTCAAGGTCCTCAAGGCGGTCACCCAGATCGACGCCGGTGAGACCCTGGCCCAGGCGCAGACCGCCGGCAAGCTGCAGGTCGGCACGGTGCCGCGCGCCCAGGTGCTGACCGGCGCCGTCAACTCGGTCTCCGGGCTCGAGGACCAGGTCGCCCTCTCGGCGATCTACCCCAACGAGCAGATCATCACCGCCAAGTTCGGCTCCGCCGGCGACGTGTCCACGCTCACGCTCCCCGAGGGACAGATCGCCATCTCGGTGTCCCTGTCCGACACCGGACGCGTAGCGGGCTTCGTCTCGCCCGGCGCCGAGGTCGCGATCTTCATGAACTCCGCCAACGACAAGGGAGCCGGCCAGACCCGGCTGCTGATGCCCCGCGCGCAGGTGGTCGCTGTCGGCGACACCACCGTCGTCTCCACGACGAAGACCACCACCGAGGGCGACCAGACCACCGAGCAGCTGCCCAAGACGCTCTTCACCCTCGCGCTCGACCAGAGCGACGCGGAGCGGATCATGTTCGCCGCGTCGCAGGGCGAGCTCAGCTTCGGGCTGCTGAACGACAAGTCCAAGGTGGCGGCCGGCCCGGGCGTCACGACCAACAACCTGTTCCGGTGACCTGATGCCGATCATCGTCGAGAGCAGCCGGTCGAACGCCGACATGTTCACCACCGTCACGGGGAGCAACTCCCACGTGGTGGGCAACCTCGAGGACCTCAAGCGCCTGCTGGCGGACTCCCCCGACGAGCACGCGGTCATCCTGGGTCCCGGTGTCGACCTCGAGGCCGCGGCAGCGCTGGCCGACACGCTCCGCGTCACCCGTCCCGTGGTCAGCGTCATCCTGATCCGGCGCCGCGTCGACACCAGCGTGCTGGCCGAGGCACTGCGCAGCGGCATGCGCGAGGTCGTCGACGAGCGCGACCTGACCGGGCTCGGCTCCGCCGTCGCCCGGGCGCACCAGGTGTGGAGCGCCCTCACGGGCGGCGTCACGGCGGCGGACGGCAACCGCGGCCGCCAGATCACGGTCTTCTCGCCCAAGGGCGGCGTCGGCAAGACGACGCTCGCGGTGAACCTCGCGGTGGCCCTCAGCGAGAAGGGCACCCGCCGGGTCTGCCTGGTCGACCTCGACCTGGCTTTCGGCGATGTCGCGATCACGCTCCAGCTCTTCCCCGCGCGCACCATCGCCGATGCGGTGCACCTGGAGAGCGGGCTGGACTTCGACGTCGTCGAGCCGCTGCTGACGTCCTACCAGGACACTGTCTTCGCCCTGGTCGCCCCGGTGCAGCCGGACGCCAAGGACAGCATCCCCGCGGTGCTGGTCGGGCGGATCCTGCACCTGCTCAAGGCGCACTTCGACTTCGTCGTGGTTGACACCTCGCCGTCGTTCGACGAGTACGCCCTCCAGGCCTTCGACGAGACCGACGAGATGCTGCTGGTCACCACCCTCGACGTGCCCACGCTCAAGAACGTCAAGGTCGCGGTCGAGACGCTGGACCTGCTCAACTTCCCCAAGCCGCGCCGCTGGCTGGTGCTCAACCGGGCCGACGACAAGGTCGGCCTCACACCCGACAAGGTGCAGAGCACCCTGGGCATGACGATCTCGGCCTCGATCCCGACCTCCTCGCAGGTGGCGCACGCCACCAACTCCGGGGAGCCGATCATCTCGGCGCAGCCCAAGCACGCGGTCAGCGCGGCCATCACGGCGCTCGCCCACCAGCTGGCAGCGGGCGGCGGCGCCGGTGCCGCGGCGGCCGCACCCGCCGGCACGCACGGGCGACGCTCGCTCCTTCGACGGAACAGTAGGTAGACATGACCAGTCTTGCCGACCGCTTGGCCGCGGCCTCCCGCGACCGGGCGACCGTGACCCCCACCACCGACGCCATGGCGACCCTGTCCGAACGTCGCCAGGGCACCGAGAAGAAGGTTGAGAACGACTACAGCGACCTCAAGGCGCAGGTGCACAACACCCTGCTGCAGCAGCTCGGACCCAAGCTGTACGACGCCGAGCTCACCCAGACCGAGCTCGAGCACATGGTCAAGGGCGCACTGCAGGAGGCGATGCAGGCCGAGGACATCCTGCTGACCACCGCCGAGCGCACCCGGATCTCGCAGGAGATCGCCGACGACATCCTCGGCTACGGTCCGATCGAGCCGTTCCTGCGCGACCCGGACCTCACCGAGGTCATGGTCAACGGACCGAACAGCATCTACATCGAGCGCAGCGGACGGCTCCAGAAGGTCGACGGTCACTTCACCGACGAGCAGCACCTGCGCCGCACGATCGACAAGATCGTGTCGCGCATCGGCCGCCGGGTCGACGAGTCGAGCCCGATGGTCGACGCCCGCCTCCCCGACGGCAGCCGCGTCAACGCGGTGATCCCCCCGCTGGCCGTCGACGGCTCGCTGCTCACGATCCGCAAGTTCTCCGCCGACCCCTACACCTCGGCGGACCTCGTCGCGTTCGGCACCTACTCCCAGCGCACGGCCGACTTCCTGGAGGCGTGCGTGCGCGGGCGTCTGAACGTGGTCGTCTCCGGCAGCACCGGCGCCGGCAAGACGACCACCCTCAATGTCCTCTCGTCGTTCATCCCCTCCGACGAGCGGATCATCACCATCGAGGACGCCGCGGAGCTCCAGCTGCACCAGGACCACGTGCTGCGCCTGGAGTCCCGCCCGCCGAACATCGAGGGGAAGGGCGGCGTGGACATCCGCGACCTGGTGAAGAACTCCCTGCGCATGCGCCCCGACCGCATCGTCGTCGGCGAGGTCCGCGACTCCTCCGCGCTCGACATGCTGCAGGCCATGAACACCGGTCACGACGGCTCCATCTGCACCGTGCACTCCAACGGCCCCCGCGACACGCTGGCCCGCCTGGAGACCCTCGTGCTGATGGCGGGCATGGACCTGCCGATCCGGGCGATCCGCGAGCAGATCGCCTCCGCCGTCGACCTGGTCGTGCACCAGAGCCGGCTCAAGGACGGCTCGCGCCGGATCACGCACGTGACCGAGGTGGAGCGGATGGAGGGCGAGGTCATCACCCTCCAGGACGTCTTCGTCTACGACCACTCGTTCGGCTTCGACGAGAACGGCAAGACCCTCGGCCGGCTGCGCGCGACCGGTCTGCGCCCGAAGTTCCTCGAGAAGCTCGCCCACGCGAACGTCCACGTCGACCCGATGCTGTTCGCCATGGACGGGGTCTGAGCGTGACACGGCCTCCTCTGCGCGCCCGGATCCTCGTCACGCTCCTCCTCGGGGCGGTCGGAGCCCTCGTGACGGTCGGTCCGGCCACGGCAGCCGAGGGCAGCATCGACCACGTCGAGGCGAAGGACGGCACGCTGAGCGTGCTGTACTCCCTGCCGGGCGTCGGCGACGGCGCTCCTGACCTGTCCACCGTCGAGGTCTCCGTCGAGGGAACGCCGGTCGACGCCACCGCCACGCTCGCCTCCGACGCCGGCGACGAGTCCGTCCGCCGTACGGCGGTGCTCGCGATCGACGTCAGCGAGAGCATGGCGGCCAAGGGCAAGTTCGCCGCCGCCAAGGCCGCGGCCAAGGTCTTCCTCGACTCCGCGCCCGACGACCTCTACGTCGGCATCGTGACGTTCGCCGGCACGGTCGCGGTCGCCCAGGAGCCGACGCTGGACCGCGCCGCGTCCACGGCCGTGGTCGACGGCCTCGAGATGTCCCTCGGCACCCGGCTGTACGACGGGCTCAGCCAGGCCGTGCAGACCAGCGGCGCCAGTGGCCAGCGCAGCATCATCGTGCTGTCGGACGGTCGGGACACCTCCAAGACCCCGATCGAGAAGGTGACCGCCCAGACGAAGAAGTCGGGGGTGAAGGTCGACGTGGTGGCGCTCGACCAGTCGCCCCGGGACTCCGGACTGCTCTCCCCCCTGTCCGAGGCGGGTGGCGGCGCCGTGATCAGCGCCGCCGACCCCAAGGCACTGGCCGGGGTCTTCGCCGGCGAGGCGCAGACCCTCGCCAACCAGGTCCTGGTCGCCGCGGAGCTGCCCGAGGGCGCCCCCCGCGAGGGCAACATCACCGTGTCCCTCGAGGCCGGCGACGAGACCTACACGCGCACCGCGTTCGTGACCCTGGCGGCCGCGTCGACGGTCGAGAAGACCGGCCCCTCGACCGACCTGCAGCCTGCTACCCCCGGCTTCATGCCGTCGCGGGACCTGATGCTCGGCGGCCTCGTCGCCGTCGGCCTCGGCGTCCTCGTGGTCCTGCTCGTGCTCCTCGGAGGCCTGCGCAGCAAGCAGCCCACGCTGGAGGAGCGGATCTCGGTCTACACCGGCAACGGGCGCGGACAGCGCAGCCCCCAGCAGGCCCCCCAGGGGGTCGCCGCCTCGGCGGTGGGGATGGCCAGCAAGGCGCTCGAGAGCAACCGGGGGTTCGAGGCCAAGCTCGGCTCCAAGCTGGACGCGGCCGGCCTGGCCCTCCGCCCGGCCGAATGGGTGCTGCTGTGGGGCGGGCTGGCCATCGGCGGCTTCGCACTGCTGTTCCTCTTCGGCGGCGGCAACCTCCTGGTCGGCGTGATCGGCCTGGGCCTGGGCATCGCCCTGCCCTGGCTGTACCTCGGACACAAGCAGTCGCGTCGCCTCAAGGCCTTCAACGCCCAGCTCGCTGGCACGCTGCAGCTGATGGCCGGCAGCCTCCAGGCCGGACTGTCCCTCCCGCAGGGCATGGACACCATCGTGCGGGAGGGCGCCGAGCCGATGGCCGTCGAGTTCCGGCGCGCGCTCGTCGAGAGCCGCCTGGGCGTGCCCATCGAGGACGCCCTCGAGACCATCGGCGAGCGGATGATGAGCGAGGACTTCAAGTGGACCGTGATGGCGATCCGGATCCAGCGCGAGGTCGGCGGCAACCTGTCCGAGCTGATGCTCAACGTCGCAGGGACGCTGCGGGAGCGGGAGTACCTCCGCCGGCAGGTCAAGTCGTTGTCCGCGGAGGGTCGCTTCTCGGCCTACATCCTGCTGGCGATGCCTCCAGCGATCCTCGCCTACGAGTTCACGACCAACCGGACGTACGTCGACCCGCTGTTCACCACGCCCGTCGGCTACGTGATGCTCGGCATCATGGGCCTGCTGATGGGCCTCGGATGGTTCATGATGAGCCGCATGATCAAGCTGGAGGTCTGAGCCCGTGATCACCATCCTGCTGGGCCTGGGGATCCTCGGCATCTTCGCCGGGATCTTCCTGTCGCTGACCGCCGTCGGGGTCTTCACCAACGAGTCCCACGGTGTGTCGAAGTCACTCGCCGTGATGGACGCGTTCTCGGCCGCTCCCTCGCAGATGAAGAAGGAGCTCGAGCCCGACTTCAACACCCGGGTCCTCACCCCCCTGCTGGGCCGGTTCACCGGCCTGGGTCGGCGGCTCACCCCGAGCGACTACAGCGAGCGCATCCTGGCCAAGCTCAACGTGGCCGGCAACCCGCCCGGTTGGACCGTCGACCGGGTGCTCTCCCTCAAGGTCGTCGGCCTCGCCGGTGGGCTGGTAGCCGGACTGCTGTTCGGCTTCCTGCTCCAGAAGGGCGGCATGTTCACGCTGGGCAGCGCCGCCGCCGGCACCCTCGTGGGCTTCTTCGGACCGAACCTCTTCCTGTACCAGAAGGGCTACGACCGCACCAACAAGATGGAGCGCGAGCTGCCGGACGCCATCGACCTGCTGACGATCTCGGTCGAGGCCGGTCTCGGCTTCGACGCGGCGATCCAGCAGGTGGCCCGCAACACCACCGGTCCCGTGGCCGCCGAGTTCTCCCGCGTCCTGCAGGAGATGCAGATCGGACTGGGCCGGGCCCAGGCGATGCGGGCCATGGGCGAGCGCAACTCGCTGCCGGACCTGCGCGCGTTCTGCTCCTCGATGGTCCAGGCCGACGCCTTCGGCATCCCGGTCGGCCAGGTGCTGCGCGTGCAGTCCCAGGAGATGCGGGTCAAGCGCCGTCAGCGAGCCGAGGAGGCCGCCCAGAAGATCCCGGTGAAGATCATGGTGCCGCTGGTTCTCTTCATCCTTCCGGCCCTGTTCGTCGCGGTCATCGGCCCCGCGGTCATCGGCATGATCGAGGTATTCGGTGGAGGCGGAGCGCTGAATTGAACCAGCGCGAGCAGATCGCCGTCACCAGTCGGATCTTCTGCCTGGCGGCGATCTTCGGCCTGTCCCTGGTGGCCCGCGACGCGGTCTCCATCCAGACCGTGCTCGCGGTCGCCGTCGTGGGCGCGATGTCGGCCTACCTCTCCTACGTGCTGGGCAACACCACCCTGATCGGCCTCACCGCCGAGACGGTGCTGGTCGGGATCGTGATGGCGCTGACCTTCCCCAGCTCGGTCATCTTGATGCCCTACCTCGTGGTGCTGCCGCTGCTCGCCGGGCTGTTCCGCGGCTTCCCCGGGGTCGCCGTCACCATGCTCGCCCAGGTCGCGGCGGTCGTGCTCGTGCCGCTCGCGACGACCGGGTTCGTCGGGGCCAGTGAACGGATCATCGCCCTCGCGCCGTGGCTGCTGACCAACTTCGGTGGCGGACTGCTCGGGGTCTGGGCACGCAGCCTCGGCCTCTCGCAGGGCCCCCGCGGCAACCAGGACGCGCACTACGAGTCGGCCCGGCAGCTGCTGACCCAGCTGCGCCAGGTGACCCGCAGACTGTCCGCGGGACTGGACTCCGACGGCATCGCCGCCCAGCTGATGGCCACCCTGCACGAGGAGCTCGAGGACAGCTACGCGGCCGTCTTCGCGAAGATGAAGGGCTCGATCCTGGTGCCCCTGGGCTACCGCGGGGTCGGGGCCCAGCAGTTCCTGATGCCCAACGACCCGCTCGTCGAGCGCTGCTGGGCCGAGATGGAGCCGATCTTGGGGGTGGTTCCCTCGGGCAACCGGGAGGCCCGTCACCGGGTGGTGCTGCCGCTGCGCGTCGGCAACCGGATGATCGGCGTGGTCGTGTCGTCCTCGTCGATCGCGACGGCCCAGGAGTCCCTGGCGCCGCTGATGCAGCAGGTCGACGCGCACAGCCTGCGCCTGGACACCGCCCTGGTCTTCGACGAGATCCGCTCCATGGCCACCGCGGACGAGCGGCAGCGACTCGCCCGCGAGATCCACGACGGCATCGCCCAGGAGGTCGCCTCGCTGGGCTACGTCGTGGACCACCTGGCCTCCACGACCCGGGACCCGGTGGTCGCCCAGGGCCTGCGCGAGCTGCGCGGCGAGCTGACCCGCGTCGTCGGCGACCTGCGCCTGTCGATCTTCGACCTCCGCAGCGACGTCTCGGCCACCAACGGCCTCGGCTCCGCGCTCTCCGACTACGTCCGCCAGGTCGGCGCCAAGTCCGACCTGACGGTGCACCTCACGCTCAAGGAGGCCGCCACCCGGCTGGCGCCCAGCGTCGAGGCCGAGCTGCTGCGCATCGCCCAGGAGGCGATCACCAACGCCCGCAAGCACGCCTCCGCCCAGAACCTCTGGGTGGACTGCTGGACCGATCCGCCCCAGGCCCGCCTGGTCGTGCGCGACGACGGCCGCGGGATCCACGGCCGCCGCGACGACTCCTACGGCATCTCGATCATGAGGGAGCGTGCGGCACGCATCGACGCCACCGTCGACATCGACAGCGAAACGGGAGAGGAAGCGCACCCGGGGGACGGTCGTGAGCGTTAGGGTGGCTGCCAAGCACGCCCTGACCCACGAAAGTTCTCACACCTGATGTCCACAGAGTCCGAGACCCATCACGCGCGTCCTGCTCATCGACGACCACGACCTGATCCGGCAGGGACTCGCGCGCGCGTTCGAGGGCCAGGACGACTTCGAGGTCTGCGGCCAGGCCGCGTCGGTCAGCGAGGGCCTTCGGCTGTTCGCGACCACGAAGCCCGACGTGGTGATCACCGACGTGCGGCTGCCCGACGGCACCGGCTTCGAGCTGGTGAAGGAGGTCCGCCGCCAGGGTCACGACACCGGCATGGTGGTGCTCACGATGTACGCCGGCGACGAGCAGCTCTTCGCGGCGCTCGAGGCCGGCGCGTCGGCCTTCGTCGCCAAGGACGCCCCGGCCGACGAGGTGGTCGCTGCGGCTCGGCACGCCCTGGTCTCGCCCCGCTCGTTCACGGCCGCCGACCTCGCCGGCGCGATGCGTCGCCGGATGACGCCGGCCGGCCCCCAGCTGACCCAGCGCGAGTCCGAGGTGCTCAGCCTGCTCGCGCGGGGCTTCAGCGTCTCCGCGATCGCCCGGTCCATCTTCGTCAGCGACTCGACGGCCAAGACGCACATCTCCAAGATCTACGAGAAGCTCGGCGCCTCGAACCGTGCCGACGCGATCATGAAGGCCGTCCGGTCGGGTCTGCTCGCCGACGACCTGCAGGACGGTTGAGCCACACACCCGGACTGAATAGTCCTTTCGGATGATTCACGCTCATCCGCCCGGTGTGCCAAGCAGGGCCGTTCACCCGATTCGCACGGAGTGCCCGCGCTGCGAGACTTGTCTTGTTGGATCCACCTGCGGCTCCAGCTCAAGCGCTCACCTTGGGAGAAACCATCATGAACGACCTCGTCACCTACACCCGCATCCGTCTCGCCGCCATGGCCAAGACCGAGCGCGGCGCGTCCGCCGTCGAGTACGGCCTGCTCGTCGCCCTCATCGCGATCATCATCATCGCCGCCGTCAGCCTCCTCGGTGGCAACCTGTCCGGCATCTTCAACAAGACCGCGAAGAGCATCGGCAGCTGAATTCCTTCCACTGAGCGCTGGTCTCGCCCCGTCCGCGGTGCGCAGACCAGCGCTCAGTCGTTTCCGGGCCCCACTCCGCGTCGCGGCACAGAAGAGGAGAACAGCATGTCGATCCTCGCCCCGCACTGCGCTCCGGGCCGGCACCGCGCACGCGACCAGCGCGGCGCCTCGGCCGTCGAGTACGCCATCCTCGTCGGCCTGATCGCGATCGTGATCATCGCCGGCGTCACCTTCTTCGGGGGTGCGACGAACGGACTGTTCCAGCGCAGCTGCACCTCGGTCGCGGCCAGCACCCAGTCGGGCGGCTGCTGATCTCTCCGCCCCGGCACAACGGCGAAAAGTCGTGTGAAGCCGTGTCCGAAATGTCATAATTGAGGTCTGGTTCTGGTCGGACCACCACTCATTCACAGGGGAGACCGTCATGACTGATCTGCTGCAGTACACCCGCATCCGCCTCCGGGCGTTGGCCACGACCGAGCGCGGCGCCTCGGCCGTCGAGTACGGCCTGCTCGTCGCCCTCATCGCGATCATCATCATCGCCGCCGTCAGCCTCCTCGGTGGCAACCTCTCGGGCATCTTCAACAAGAGCGCAACCAGCATCGGCAACGGCGGCTGACCGCCTCTCCGCTGCCTCGCTGAGCGCACGAGGGCCCGACCCGACCGGTCGGGCCTTCGTCGTTACCCCGACTACCCGGCCCGGACTACCCGGCTCGGACCTCAGCCCTCGAGCAGACCTGCGAGCCGTGCCGTGACCGCGGCCCACGAGTCGGCCTCCGCCCAGTCCGGCCGCCCGCCTCGCAGCCGAGCATCGCGGTCGACCCGCGCCAGCGCCCGCAGCAGCGCCGCCGCGGTCGCCTCGGGAGCCGGCTCGACGACCTCTCCCTCCCCCGCAGGGTCTCCGGAGCGCCTCCGGAGCGGCCGATCACGACGGGGAGACCGCACGCCTGCGCCTCGAGGAAGACGATCCCCCACGCCTCGGGCTCCAGCCCCGCGAGCCGGGACCGGCACGGCAGGGCGAAGACGTCGCCGGCGTCGGTGTGGGCCGCCACCTCCTCCCAGGGCACACTGCCGGTGAGCAGCACCGACCGCCGTACGCCGTGCCGGTCGACCAGCCGCTCGATGCGACGACGGTCCGGGCCGTCGCCCACGAGCAGCAGCACCGCGTCGGGGTGCCTGCGCAGCACCTGCGGCCACGCCCGCACCAACGTGTCCTGCCCCTTGCGCCGCACCATCCGAGCCGTGCAAACCACGACCGGGGCGGTCGGTGCGATCGCGAGCCGACGGCGTACGGCGTCCCCGCCGCAACCCGGGTGGAAGCGGTCGGGGTCCACACCGGGCGACAGCCGTGCGAGCCGCTCGCGTCCGCGCTCCGAGAGTGCCGGCGCCACCTGGGCCCGGCACCACTCGCTGACGAACGTCAGCACGTCGACGGACTCCCCTACCCGACGGAGCGCCTGCCGGGTGCCGGGGACCCGGGCCCACCAGACCTCGTGCCCGTGCGTCAACGCCACCTGGCGGGTCGCCCCGGCGGCACGCATCCGGGGTGCCAGCAGCCCGAGCGGGACGCTGGCGCCGTAGACCACCCGGTCGCAACCGTGCCGGCGCAGCACCTCGGCCGCCCGGCGCGCTACGGCTCGGGTCGGCAGCAGCGTGCGGCTGGGGTCGCGGTAGACCGGGAACGGCAGCGGGGCGTCGTAGGGCCCGTCCCCCGGCATCGAGGCCGTGTAGACCACCACGTCCTCGGGCGGCAGCCCGCGGCACAGGGCCAGCACGAACGACTCGATGCCTCCGCGACGCGTCGGGAAGTCGTTGGTCACCACGAGCACCCGGCTCATGGTCGGTCGTCCTCTGCGCGCGCCAACGAGGCGGGTAGCCCGGCACGCTGCAGCACCGTCGGGTGGCTGCCCCACCACAGCTGGCTCCACGCCGGGGGCGTGGGGTCCGCCACCGAGGCCAGCGCGAGCCGTCGCTGCATCCGCACGAAGGTCGTCGCCGTCCCCGTCGCCGCCAGCGACGTCCGGTCGGCCCGCGCCTCGACCGCCCGACTCACCACGTTCTGCGCCGGGCTGACCAGGAAGGTGCCGAGTGCCACCAGCACCAGCACGAGGGGTACGACGCTCGCGTCCGTCTCGCGCACGTGAGCACGCCGACGCAGCCGCCGGCTGTCGAGCAGCAGCGCGAGCAGCGCCACTCCCCCGACCGCGCCCAACGACCCCAGCGTCGTGCCCAGCAGCACGTCGTCGTGCTTCGCATGACCCAGCTCGTGGGCGATCACCACCCGCGCCTCGGCGGGCGTGAGGTCGTCGAGCAGGTTGTCGTAGACGACCACCCGGCGGGTGCCGCCGAACCCGCTGACGTAGGCGTTCAGGGTCGTGGTCCGCCGGGAGGCGTCCGCGACGAGCACCTGGTCCACCGCGACCCCCTCCTGCTCGGCCAGCCGCAGCACGGATGCCTTGAAGGGACCGTCCGCCATCGGCGTGAACCGGTTGAACACCGGCTCGACCACCACCGGGTAGAGGAACGACCCCGCGAAGGTCAGCGCCAGGGCCACGGCTCCGGCCCCGAGGAACCACCGGCGCGGCCACCGCCGGGCCAGCCCCACGAGCAGCAGCAGCAACAACGACGTGGCCGCCCACGTGACTCCGAGCGACTTCACCACGTCGACCAGCCAGGCGCCGTACCCCTGACGGGTGATGCCGTAGACCAGTCCGACCTGGTGCGCGGCGACCGCGAACGGCAGGGTGACCAGCCGCTCGACCAGCAGGACCGCCAGGGTCACGAGCGGCACGGCCAGCCACCAGCGACGTCCTCCGCCCACCCGCCGCACCAGCCGGGCCCCGCGGGTCGAGAAGGCGAGCAGTGCGAGCACCCCGAGGGAGAGGGCGTACGCCGACCAGGACAGCGACCGTCGCCACGTCGCGAACCGTTCCGCGCGGGCGACCTGGTCGGCGGTGAACATCGACGACGCGGGTGCCGGGACGAGGTGGCCGCCCGGCACCCAGGCCCAGGGCACCAGCCAGGAGGCGAGGGCGACCACGACTGCGAACGACCCGAGCGCCGTCAGCAGCGCTGCCCCGCGAGACAGCCTGGGTGGTCCCGATGGTCTCACCCGGTCAGCCTGCCAGACCGGTCCAGCGCCGCCGCCGGGTTGATCACGCCGCGGCGAGGTCGCGCAGGTAGCGCTTCCACGCCCGCACGAAGGCGCCCTCGTCGGTGCCGAGGACCTTGCGGAACGGCTCGGTCGCCGACCCCGTCCGTTGGGCGGCGTCGTAGAACTCGATCAGCCGCCGCTCGCCGTACCTCTCCTCGAGGAGCCGGCACGCCAGCCAGGCCGACTCGTACGTCGCGCCGAGGGCCTGGTTGCGGGAGTCGAAGTCGGCCGGACCGGGCAGCGAGCGTGGCGGGCCGTCCGTGCGCACCTGCGCCAGGATCTGGCTCGCGGTCACCGAGACCGGCAGGTCCACGTGCGCCAGCGCCACGTAGTCGGCGAACCCCTCGAGCAGCCAGGTGGGCAGCTCGGCCGTCGCGGCGTCCGTCGCGACGTGCGTGGCCTCGTGGCTCATCACGACCTGGGCGCCCTGGGCGCCCAGCGGGTCGAACACCGCGGTGTTGAGGTAGATGTGGCTCGGCGCGGACGCGGTCGTGGTCCCGTCGACGGTCGTGGTGACGGCCGCGATGCCGCGGTAGGCGTCCGGCGCGGCGCCCAGCACCCGTCCCAGCTCCTGCGAGGTGGCCGGCACCTCGACGACCAGCGTGCCGCGCCAACGCGGCAGCACCGTGCGGACGTCGCGCACGGCCTGGTCAGCGAGCGGGAGGTAGCGCGCCGGCCGCTGCGACCCGGTGGTCGCCACGAGCGCCCGCGGGGTGCGCTGCACGCGGACCCGGTCGAGAAGCCACAATGGCGCGGCCTCACCGGCGTCGTCGCGCGCGGTCACGAACGAGACGCCCGCGTCGTGCTGCACGAAGGTTATCGAGATCTCCCGGTGGCCGGGCCCTGCGTCGTAGCTGGGCATCGTCCAGTCCAACGACACGTCGCCGACCCAGCCGCGATCCCCCAGGGTTCGCTCACGCTCGGCGCTGAGCCGGGCGTCGTCCTCGTCGACGTAGCGCAGTCGCAGGTCGGCGATGCCCAACGCCGCAACGTTGTCGCGCAGGGTCAGCAGCTCGCGGCTCGCCGCGCGGTCGCCCGGTGCCGCGAGGGCGCGGATCTCGGCGGCGTCACCGGACTCGAGGGCCGGTCCGAGCCGCTCCAGCAGCTCAGCCGCGTCGTCGGCGCGGGCGGCGACCGGGTCGGCAGCCGGGGAACCGCCGGTCGGCGCCTGCGGGGAGGGCAGCACCGCGCGCTCGGGACCGCGGAGCAGGACCAGTGCGACCACCACGCCGAGGGTGGCGAGCAGGAGGCCGACCACCCACCAACGGGGACGGCCGGCCTGCGAGCGTCGATCAGCGCGGGCGGACCGCACCGGAGTACGGCATGGAGTTCACCGGGGCGATCTGGACACCGGTGCTGGGGTTGGCGGCGTGGACGATCTGCCCGTTGCCGATGTACATGCCGACGTGGCTGACCGGGCTGTAGTAGAAGACCAGGTCACCGGGCTGCAGGTCGGACTGGGACACGCGCGCACCGCCGGCCTGGACCCGCGAGGAGTGCGCGAGACCGACGCCCGCCTGCTGCCAGGCCATCATCGTCAGCCCGGAGCAGTCGAACGCGCTCGGGCCCGCGGCGCCGTACACGTAGGACTTGCCGACCTGGGCGAGGGCGTACTGCACCGCGGCACCGGCGCTGCCGGAGGCGGCGACGGGGGCGGGATCGGGCGTCCGCTCGGCGCTGCGGCTCGGCTTGGCCGCGGCGCGCGCCTCGAGCGTGGCGAGCAGCTCCTTGGCCTCGGCAGCCTTGGTGTCGATGCGGGACTTCTCGGTGCCGAGCTGCTTCTTGGCCCGGGCGATCCGGGTGACCTCGCGCTGGGCGGCGGCCTCCCGCATCTCGAGCTGCTTGGCCTGGACGGCGAAGTCCGCCATCAGCTGGGTCTGCTGGGCGTTGTACTCCGAGACCATGGTCATCTGGTCGAGGAAGGCGTCGGGGTCCTCGGAGAGCACGACCTGCGTCGTCGTGGACAGGGCCTGGCCCTGGTACTGGCTCACCACCGCGCTCGCGACCTGCTCGCGGACACCGGCGACCTTGTCCTCCTGGCGGGCGAGGTCGGCCTGGAGGGCTCCGAGCCGGGTCCGGGCGCGACCCATCTCCAGCCGGACGTCGTTGTAGCGCTCGGAGGCCTGCTCGGCCTGCTCGTAGAGCGCGTCGACCTTGGTCTGGACGCTGTCGATGTCGGGCTCGGCCTGGCTCGGGGATGCAACCAGCATCGTGCCGCCGAGGGCGGTGATGCTCAGGGTCGCCAGAACACGGGCGAAGCGCTTGTGGCCGTCGATCAAGCGGACGGTCTCCTCTTTGTCTCCACGCCTACCGGGTTAGCTGACGGGTGCGGGCGGCAAAGGAACCCGTCGCGCGGAGCCGACCGACGTGCGGCACGGCGATGCGCGATTAACCCCGGGAACATGGTTCCCCGGCTCCGGACTCCGGCAGCCCCCGGCCGTCGTCTGGACTCAACGCGGCGCCTGAGCCAACCGGTCTGGTCGACTGCGACAGGCACCAGCGGCCCAGACTACGTGGACCCCGTCATGGGGAGCAAACCCCCGAGCCGCGACCGGCGCCGTGGTCTGCGTCACGCCGCTCAGGCGGACGAGGCGACGTCCGGACCGTCCAGCGGCGCCACCATCCGCAGCGGCGGCACCAGGCCGGACCCGGCGAGCACGTCGAGGGCCCGGCGCTCGTCGTCGTCGAAGCCCAGCTCGGGGGGTGGCCCCAGCAGCACCGTCACCACGCAGTCATGGCAGGCCAGCCCCCGCACCACGCAGGTGTCGCAGTCGATGTGCACGCTCATCGGTGAACCCTCCCGGGTCGGTCCGTGACGCGCGGACCGCGTCCAGAGCAACGTCCCATCCGGCGCCGACAGTTTCTGCGCCGCGGCTCTCAGCCGCGGGCGAGCAGCCGGCTCAGGGCTGCGGAGGACACGACCCTGGCCCCGTCGCGGCGTACGTCGACCGCGACGGCCCGGTCGTCGGTGACCACGACGACGGGTCGGCCTGAGGGCTCGACCGCGACCAGCTCGCGGATCACGTCGTCGGCGATCATCCCGAGCGGGCTGAACAGCACGCGCACGCCGCGCGGGCGGATGACGAGGGGTCGCTCGTGCGCGTCGGCGGCGTCGAAGACCACGCTCACCTCGGTGCCGCGGCGCGCGACCAGCGGAGCCAACCCGGCCAGCAGGAGCTCGCGCTGACGGTCCAGGGGCTGCTCCGGCCAGGCCCCTTTGGTCACGTTGTAGCCGTCCACGACCAGGTGCACCCGCGGCAACCCGAGCAGCTGGTCCAGCAGCGCCGGGTCGTCGAGGGCCAGCGACCCGTGCCCCGACGAGGCCCGGCTGCCCTCGTCGACGGCGTGCGCCGCCTCCACGAGGTCGGCGGGGGTGCCGCCGACCGCGGGCAGCGCGAGCTCGCGGCGCAGGCCCTGGGCGGTCTCCAGCAGGGTGTCCAGCAGCAGCCGGGTGCGCACCTGCTCGGCTCCGCGCTCGGTGCGGGCGGTGCGGCGCTCCAGGCCAAGCCCGCGCTCCAGCTCGGCGACCCGGCCGCGGAGCCGTCGCGCCTCGGCCTCCGCGGCGGTCGCGGCCGCCGTACCCGCCGTCGTCGCGTCGGCGGCTGCGAGGGACGCGGCCTCGGCCTGCCGCTCGGCCTGTCGCGCGCGGGTCCGGGCCTCGCCCAGCCGGTGCCGGAGGTCGCCGATCTCCGCCTTGAGCTCGGTGATCTGATCGCGCTGCCGCCGTCGGGTGCTCCGGAGCTCCTCGGTCACCTCCGCGAGCCGCTGCTGCTGCCGCTCGGCGTGCTCTGCGGCCCGGCGGTCCTGCTCGCCGGACCGCTGCTGCGCCACGGCCGCGTCACCCGCGGCGACCAGTGCGGCCCATCCGTCGGGACGCAGCAGGTAGGCCAGGGCGGCGACCTCGACGGGGTCGCCCGCAGCGAGCCGGTGGCCGGAGTCGACAGGCGCGGTCAGGTCCGGGTGCGCCAGCCGGACCTGGGCGGCGAGGAGGTCGCGGACGCCCGGGTCGGCCTCGAGCGCGGCCGCGATCTGCGTGGCGGCCAGCCGGGCCCGACGCTGCGGGGTGAACGTCGCGACCTTGCGCAGGGACGGGGGCAGCCGGTCGGGCGGCACCCGTCCGAGCGCGTCGCTGGCCAGCGCCACCACCCGGTGCCGGACCGGCTCGGGCAACCGCCCGGCGAGCCGCTCCTCGGCACCGGGCTGGTCGTCGGGCTGGTCGTCGGGCTGGTCGTCGGGCTCGACGTCGGGCTCCACCCGGTCGGATCCACTCACGTCGGGGACGCGTCCGCCTCCGCGCGGGAGACCAGCTCGATCGCGTCGTCGCGCCCGCACCAGCGACAGGTCACCGCGGCCAGGTCCTCGCGCTCGGTCGTGCTGTCCTCGACGCGGTGGTCGCCGGCCAGGTCGAAGTGCCAGAACTCGGTCGTCCTGGCGGTCCGGGTCACGTCGAACCGGGTGAGGTTCCCGCAGCCGCCGCAGCGCCAGCGGGTGTGCTCGTCGGGCAGGGCGGCAGCCACGGTCGTCGTACCTCCTGGGCGTTCCGGTCGGGCCCGGCAGCGGGCTCCACCAGGGTAGGCCGCGTCGCTGGCCGGTTTGGTCGGTGCCCACCTCTAGCGTCAGCACCATGACCCGCCCGACTGTCGCTGCACCCGCGACCACTCCTCGCTGGGAGGCGCAGCGCAGCTTCGACGAGCTGGGCCGCTCGCTGCGCGACGTGACCTTCTGCGTGGTCGACCTGGAGACCACCGGCGGGTCGGCGAAGGCCGGCTCGATGATCACGGAGGTCGGCGCGGTCAAGGTGCGCGGCGGCGAGGTGCTGGGCGAGTTCCAGACCCTCGTCAACCCCCACCAGGCCATTCCGGCCTTCATCGCGGTGCTGACCGGCATCACCGACCGGATGGTCGCCCCGGCGCCGCCGATCGAGCAGGTGCTGCCCCAGTTCCTGGAGTTCGCGCAGGGGTGCGTGCTGGTCGCGCACAATGCGCCGTTCGACGTGGGGTTCCTGCAGCACTTCGCCGCCCAGCAGGGTCGCCCCTGGCCGCGGTTCGAGGTGCTCGACACCGCCAAGCTCGCCCGGCGCGTGATCACCCGCGACGACGCCCCCAACTGCAAGCTGTCGTCCCTCGCCGTCGCGTTCGGCTCGACGACGACGCCCAACCACCGGGCGCTCTCCGACGCCCGGGCGACGGTCGACGTGCTGCACGGCCTGATGGCGCGGCTCGGCAACCTCGGCGTGCACACCCTCGAGGAGCTGCAGACCTTCAGCGCCCGGGTCTCGACGGCGCAGCGACGCAAGCGCCACCTCGCCGAGCAGCTGCCCCACGCCCCGGGCGTCTACCTGTTCAAGGACGAGCGCGGCCGGGTGCTCTACGTCGGGACGTCCAAGGACCTGCGCACCCGGGTCCGCACCTACTTCACCGCTTCCGAGACCCGCTCGAGGATGGGCGAGATGGTGGCGATCGCGGCGACGGTCACGGGCATTGAGTGCGCGACCCCGCTCGAGGCCGAGGTCCGCGAGCTGCGGCTGATCGCCGAGCACAAGCCGAAGTACAACCGCCGCTCGCGCTTCCCCGAGCGGGTGCACTGGATCAAGCTGACCCGTGAGCCCTGGCCGCGGCTGTCGCTGGTGCGCACCGTGATCGACGACGGCGCCGACTACATCGGTCCCTACTCCTCCCGGCGCACCGCCGAGCGCTCGGTGGCCGCGCTGCACGAGGCGTTCCCGATCCGGCAGTGCGGCGGGCGGATGCCGCGGGTGCCGGCGCTGAGCGCGTGCGCGCTGGCCGAGATGGGCAAGTGCCTGTCGCCGTGCAACGGCGGGGTGTCGCCGCAGCGCTACGCCGAGGTCGTGGAGCAGCTGCGCTCGGCCCTGGTGGCGAGCCCGGACGACGTGGTCGCCTCGGTGTCCCGGCGGATGCGGGCCCTGGCGGCCACCGACCGCTTCGAGGACGCCGGGTCGTGGCGCGACCGACTCGCGGCCTTCCTGCGCGGCGCCGCCCGCACCCAGCGGCTGCACGCACTGACCCGCTGCCCCGAGGTGGTGGCCGCCCGGCGCGACGACGGTCGCTGGAGCGTCCACGTGGTGCGCCACGGCCGACTCGTCGCCGCCGGGGTGATCCCGTCGGGCGCGCACGCCGGCGACTACGTCCGCTCGCTGACCGCGTCGGCCGACACGGTGCTGCCCGGGGTCGGCCCGGCCCCCGCCGCCACCGCGGAGGAGAGCGAGAAGGTGCTGCGCTGGCTGGAGTCCGACGGGGTGCGGCTCGTGCACGTCGAGGGTGAGTGGAGCTGCCCGGTCGGCGGCGCCACCAAGCACCTGCGGGTGCACGACGCCGTCGAGGAGTCCCGGCAGTCCCTGACGCCCTTCGAGGACCGGCGTTCGCTCCGGCCGGTGCACCAGCCGGTCCGGTGAACGACCCGCTTGGTCCCGTCGACCGGCCGTGCCACGCCCTAGGGTCGGTGGCATGCGGCCAGGGGGTGACGTCACGACCGACCGGGGGGACGTGACCCACGCGACCACGGTCCGTCGCACGCGTGCCTCCGCGCGCCGGGTCGCCGTGCTCGTCCTGCTCGGCTGCGCCCTGGTGCAGGCGGCCTGGATCGCGACGCTGCCGCCCTACCGCGGCACCGACGAGATCGACCACGCCTACCGGGCCGCCCAGGTGGCCGGGGGCGACTGGGCACCGAGCACGCTCACGGTTCCGGGAGGGCGCGGGCAGCTGGTGTCGGTGCCTGCGACGATGGTGCGCGCGGCCCGACCGGTGTGCACCAGCTATGAGTACATGCGCCCCGACAACTGCTTCCCGGTGCGTGCGCTCGGCGACGACCGGGTGCTGGTCAGCTCGTCGGCGGCCGCCTACAACCCGGTCTTCTACGCGGCCGTCGGCCAGGTCGCGAACGTCTGGGACGGTACCGCCGCGCTCTACGGCATGCGCGCGGCCGCCGCTCTGCTGTGCGCGGTCTTCGTCGCGCTCGCGGCCTGGTGCCTGCGCCTCTGGGCCGCGACCGCCTGGCCGTTGGTGGCCCTGCTGGCGGGAGCCACGCCGATCATCACCTTCAGCTTCTCGATGGCGGCGCCCAACGGCATCGAGATCGCCGCCGCCCTTGCCCTGTGGTGCGCGCTGCTCGGGTGCGCGACCGCACGGGGCCGGGACCGGCACGCCCGCGCGCTGCTGACGGTCGCGACCGTCAGCGCCGCCGTCGCCTGCGTGCCGCGCTCGCTGGGGCCGTTCTGGGTGCTGGCGATCGCCGCGACTACCCTCCCGCTCATCGGTCGCGCCGGCATCGGGGAGCTGCTGCGCGCCCACTGGCGCCTGCTGGCCGCCGGCGGAGTGGTGGTGCTGACGAGCGCGCTCGCGGCGGCGACGTGGACCCGCGCCGCGGGCACCCAGGGACTCGCACCGTTCGACGCCGGTGTCGACGACCGCTGGGCGGCCACCGTGGAGCAGGTCCCGCTCTGGTTCCTCCAGGGCATCGCCGCCTTCCCCCGTCGCAGCGACCCCGCCCCGCTGGGCGTCTACCTCCTCCTCGGTCCGATCCTGCTCGTGCTCCTCGTCGTCGGCTTCCGCCGCGCCGCGCGCGGACTGCGCTGGACGATGGCAGGCTGCCTGGTCTTCGCGCTGGGCGTGCCATTCCTCTTCACCCTGACGTCCATCACGTTCTCGGGGCCGCTGTGGCAGGGCCGCTACGGCGCGCCGTACCACCTGGGTCTGTTCCTGCTGGCCGGCCTGGCCCTGGACCGCCGACCCCCCGCCCTCCGGCACGTCCGGGCCGGTGTCCAGGGCGTCGTCCTGGCCGGGGGGCTGGCCGCGGCCCTGACCGTCGGGCAGGTCTGGTCGATGCTGCACGTGCTGGCCCGGGAGCGGTCGGTCGGCCCCTACGCCGGGTCGTCGGCCTGGAGCGGACCGGCCCCGTGGGTGGTGGTCGTGCTGGGGGTGGGGGCTGCGCTCCTGCTCCTGGCCGCCGCCGCGCAGACGCCCGCCACTCGGGCCCCCGACCGGCCGGACTGAGCCGACCCCTGCTGGCCGCTGCCGGTCGCCGACGGCCCCTAGGACCCGATCGGACGCACCCGGGCCGCCAGGGCGGCGTCGTCCACCGCGGCGCGCATCTCCTCGAGCACCGCCGGGTCGACGACGATCTGCACCGCAGGATCCGCACGGAGCAGCCGACGGGCCAGTGCTGCCGCCTCCCCGACGGTGTCGGCGTTGGTACGCAGCACGGTGGATCGCGCCGAGACCGTGCCGGTCGCGGTCGCGTTGATCGCGTGGTACCACGCGTCGGGGTAGAAGATCTCCACCGCGTTGCCGGCGCCGACCGCGACGTAGGTGGTGTCGAGGGACTCGGCCGGGGTCGTGGTCCGGGCGGCTGCGACCACGCCGCGGGACAGTGCCGCCCGCGAGTAGGGCGCCTGGACCGCGGCCGTGCCGTCGTCGGTGGTGGAGAACAGCAGGCCGCCGGCCCACAGCGGGAGACCGAAGGCGAACGTCGCGGTGACGACGGCGGCCGCGCTCACCCCCAACCGCCACGGCGCCCGCCGGTGCGGCAGCAGTCCGGCCATGACCAGAGCGACGACGGCAGGGGCGACGCACGCCAGGATCAGCTCGAAGCCGAGCAGGTACTTCAAGAAGTAGTACGACGTGGTGCCGATCGTCCGGACCTGGAGCACCAGCAGGGTGGCCAGCGAGCCGACCCCCAGCACGACCGCGAGCAGCAGGCTCCGGAACCGTCCGACGAGCGACTCGCCCTCGTCGTCGCGCACCGGACACCGGCCGGAGAGCACGGCGAGCACCGCGAGCAGCACCGCGAGGAGCAGGGCGAAGGTCGGCAGCGGCGAGGTGCCGTCGAAGCCGCTGACCTCGGAGACGATGAAGCCGACCTCGACCGTGGCGAAGAGGATCACGAGCGCCTTCGCGGCGGCCAGGGCTGCCACGGTCAGCACGGCCAGGCGGAGCGCGACGACCCTGCGACCCGGTCGGCCCGTCGCGCGGTCGTGCGGTGCCACGAGCACGGCGAGGGCCGCCGGGGCGGCGACCACGACCAGCGGGGTCCAGGTGTGCGCCACGCTCACCAGCAGCCCGCCGACCGTGACGACGCGCAGCCACGACGAGGACTGCGGGCTCGCCAGGCTCAGCAGCAGTGCGGTGGCAGCCGCGACGGCTGCCAGCCAGAAGGAGGCGAAGCCGTTCGCGAGGACCTTCTGCCCGGGCTCCCACAGCAGCGCGGTCCAGGTCACCGCGACCGCCGGGACCGTCAGGGCCGGGCGCTGTGCCAGCCGCGGCACCGAGAGCACGGCAGCGGTCACGAGCACGGTGCCGAGCACCACGAGCAGGGCCACCGCGTGCGCGTAGACGACCAAGCCGTCCGGGTCAGGGCGCAGCGTCGGAGCGGTCACCTCCGACAGGCTGGCCACCAGCGCGTGGAACCCCTTCGGATAGGTGTCGTAGGCCCAACCGGAGCCGTCCGGCGCCGGTGCGCCGCCGAGCGCATCGGTCAGGGCGCCCCGGGCCCGGATGGTGGTGAACATGTCGAAGTGCGCCCAGTTGTCGGCGCCCGGGACCAGCACGGCGAGGGCCCGCACCGGGTCGGTGACCCGGCTCAGCGGCAGGGTCGCCACCCCGGCCGCGACGACCGCCCCCGGCAGCAGCAGGTCCACCCACCGGGTGCCGGGCAGCAGCGCGCGCCACGAGCGCCGTACGGTCACGGTCCCGACGCTGACGCCGACCGCGACCGCCACGAGCGCACCGCCGTGGTTGAGGTCGACCCCCCAGTCCACCCACCACAGCAACGGCGCCCAGCCGACGGTCAGACCGATGTTCAGCAGCAGCCGGCCCGCAAGGGTGGGGGCCGAGGGCACCAGGGCGAGGAGCGTGAGCACCAGCCCGACCGCGACCCACTCCGGCAGCACACCGGAGTCGACGACGACGTAGCCGACGGTGCCGGCGAGCGCCGCCACGGCGGCCACGGCGGCAGGCGAGAACGGCGGACGCACCACTAGAGGTTAGGACCCGGGCCGACGGCACGCGGCGGTATCGGGCATTCGCCGCCCGCCGTGGCTCCGCTAGCGTGGCCCCCATGATCACCGCCATCGTGTTCATCAAGGCCGACGTCGCGCGCATCCCCGAGGTCGCCGAGCAGGTCGCCGCGCTCGAGGGGGTCAGCGAGGTCTACTCCGTGACCGGCCAGATCGACCTGATCGCCCTGGTCCGGGTGCGCGACCACGACGACGTGGCCGCGGTGGTCGCGGACCGGCTGAACAAGGTCGACGGGATCACCGGGACCGAGACCCACATCGCCTTCCGGACCTACTCCCAGCACGACCTGGAGTCGGCCTTCTCGCTCGGCCTCGACTGAGCCGCCCGGCCGCGTCCGGCCGGGTCCCCCTCGTCGCGCGGCGCCCGACGTCCCCCACCTCGACGGCCCAGCGCCTACGATTGCCCGGTGTCCGCACCGATGGCGAGGAGCCAGCGTGTCCTGGTGGTGGTGCCCGCCTGGAACGAGCAGGACAACGTGGCCGCCGTCGTCACCGAGGTGCGCGCCGTCCACCCCTCGTTCGACGTCCTGGTCGTCGACGACGGCTCGGGTGACGACACCGCGGCCGTGGCGGCCGCCGCCGGCGCGCTGGTCTGCCGGCTCCCCTTCAACCTCGGCGTCGGCGGTGCGATGCGCACCGGCTACCGCTACGCCGTCCGCAACGGGTACGACGTCGTGGTGCAGGTCGACGCGGACGGCCAGCACGACCCGGCGTACGCCACGGCCCTGATCGAGCAGCTCGAGCACGCCGACATCGTCGTGGGCGCACGCTTCGCCGGCACCGGTGACTACACCGTGCACCGGGCCCGGCGCGCCGCGATGTGGGTGCTCGCCCTGGTGCTGTCCCGGCTCGCCGGCAACCGGCTCAGCGACGTGACGAGCGGCTTCCGGGCCGTCAACCGCCGGGCGATGCGGGTCTTCGCGCTGCACTACCCCGCGGAGTACCTCGGCGACACCGTCGAGTCCCTCGTCATCGCGCTGCGCATGCAGTGCCGCGTGGTGCAGGTGCCGGTCTCGATGCGCACCCGGGCCAGCGGCACGCCGACCCAGTCCACGCTGCGTGCGGCGGTCTTCCTGCTGCGCGCGTTCGTCGCCCTCAGCCTGGCGCTCGTGCGGCGCTGGCCGACCGCGGTGGAGAAGCCTCGGGAGGAGCCGCTGTGAACCCCAACTACGTCCTGGGCGCTGTCGGCTCGATCGTCACGCTGGTGTTCCTGTTCGAGATGATGCGCCGGCACCGGCTGCGGGAGAAGTACGCCGTGTTCTGGGTCATCGTGGCGCTCTTCGCCCTGCTCATCGCGGTGTTCCCGGCCCTGCTGTCGCGGGCCGCCGAGATCATCGGCGTCCAGGTGCCGTCCAACCTGCTGTTCTTCGTGGCCAGCATGGTGCTGCTCGTCGTGAGCATCCAGCACAGCCACGAGCTCGGACGCATGGAGGACCGCACCCGCACCCTGGCCGAGGAGGTCGCGCTGCTGCGGATGGCGCAGGACGACCCGAGCAGCCTGCGCCGGCTGCCTCCCGGTGCGGTCCCGCCCCCCGAGACCCTGCCTCCCCTGCGAGACGAGCAGCCCCGTGGCTGACGGCTCGATCCTCGTCGTGCTGCCCACCCTCGGCGACCGGCTCGGCACGCTCGCCGAGACCCTCGACTCCGTCGAGCAGCAGCGGGGCGACGTCTCGCTCCGCCTCGTGGTGGTCCTGCCCACCCGCGCCACCGAGGCCCGCGCCCTGTGCCGCGCCCGCGGGGCGCTCGTGGTCGACGACCCGGCGACGGGGATCTCCGAGGCGATCAACGCGGGACTGGCCGCAGCCCAGGACGAGACGTTCTACGCCTGGATCGGCGACGACGACCTGTTCCGGCCGCACGGCCTGCGCACGCTGCGCGACCTGATGGCCGACGACGCGGGCATCGTGGTGGCCTACGGCGGCTGCGACTACATCGATGACGCCGGCACGGTGCTGTTCACCAGCCGGGCCGGCCGGCTCGCGCGGTGGCTGCTCGCGTGGGGTCCCGACCTGGTCCCCCACCCCGGCAGCCTGATCCGGCTCGACGCGATGCGCCGGGTCGGCCTGTTCGACCCGTCGCTGCGCTACGTGATGGACCTCGACATGTTCCTGCGGCTGCGGGGCCAGGGTCGCTTCGTCAGCACCCGCCGCTCGGTCTCGGCGTTCCGCTGGCACGCCGACTCGCTGACCGTGGCCAACCGGGCCGGTTCCTCGGCGGAGGCCGACCTCGTCAAGCGCCGTCACCTGCCGGCACCGCTGCGCCCGCTGGCGCCGCTGTGGCACGCACCGGTCCGGTGGGCCTCGGCGCGCGCCGCGGCGGCCGCCAACGCCCGTGCCCGTGCCGCTCGCGCCTGATCCTCGGCTCACGATCCTCAGCGCCGGACCCTCAGCGCCGGGCCGACACCGCCCGGTACACCGCGACGTGCGCGGCGGCACACGCCGCCCAGGTAAACCCGCGCGCCCGCTCCAGGCCCGCCGGCACCAGGCGGGACCGGCTGGTGAGTGCCGTCTCGATGCCCGCGGCGATCGCCGCGACGTCCTCGGGGTCGAAGAGCACCGCCGCGTCCCCGCACACCTCCGGGAGCGCCGCCGCCCACGAGGACGCGACCGGGCAGCCCCGCACCATCGCCTCCAGCGGCGGCAGGCCGAACCCCTCGTAGAGGCTCGGGAAGGCGAGGCACTCGGCGCGGCGGTAGAGCTCCTCCAGCTCGGCGTCCGTGACGTGACCCCGTCGCTCGACCCAGTCGGGCAGGTCTCCCAGGCCGTCGAGACCGCCGCCGGTCAGCACCAGCCGCAGCTCCGGACGCCGTACGCGGACCTGCGCCATGGCCTCGACCAGCCGGGCGTGGTTCTTGTGCGGCCAGGCTCGCGCCGGATAGAGGACGAACCCACCTCCGCCGTGTCCCAGGTCGTCGACCGGCTCCACCCCGAGCGGTGCCACGTGCACCTTCGCCGGGTCGAGGCCCAGCGTGGCAACGGCCCGCTCGCGACCGAAGGCGCTGATCGTGACGACGGCGTCGGCGCGGCGGGCACCGCGGTCGTACATCACCGCGCGGTAGGCCCGCTCGGCGGCGGAGAACATCGCCGGCAGGTCCCGGTGCTGGACGTCGTGCAGCGTCTGGACGACCGGCCCCCCTCGGCGCGCGGTCGGGATCGGCACGGTGAACGGGTAGTGCGTGACGTCGCAGCTGCGCAGCGCCTCGATCCGCCTGCGGTGCAGCTGGGCCCGCGCCAGCGCACCGAGTCGCGAGGCGAGGGTGTCGGCGCCCCCCACGGCGTGCACGACCTCCTCGCGCACGCCGTCGGCGAAGCCCGCCGCCGTGCGCGGCACCACCGCGACCGCGTCGACCTCGGCCGAGCGGCCGAGCTCGCGCACCAGGTGGCGGGCGTAGCGCTCGCTGCCGCCCATCTCGCCCGGCACCAGCGTCAGCATGCTCAGGGCGACGCGGACACGGCCCTCGTCCGGACTCACGTGGTCTCGTCCTTCCGTTCGCGTCGGAGCGCACGGTGTCGCGCTCCGGTGGAGTCCTCAGGCGGAGGCGCTGACCTGGATCCAGCGCTCCAGCGTCGCCTGCGCGCGCCCGGAGTCGACGGCCTCGACCGCCCGCTGGATGCCCGCGGCGAGCCGGTCCTCCAGCGTGCCCTCCTCCGCGGCGTGCACGGCGAGCGCGGCACCGGCGTTGAGGAGCACGGCGTTGCGCACCTCCCCGTGCTCGCCGCCCACCACGCGTCGTACGACCTCGGCGTTGTACGACGCGTCCCGGCCGCGCAGGCCCTCCGTCGTCCCCCCACCCAGACCGAAGCGCGCGGGGTCCACGGCGTGCTCCTCGACCACGCCGCCGTGCACCGCCCACAGGCGCGAGGTCGTGGTGGTGGTGAGCTCGTCGAGCCCGTCGTCCCCACGGAAGACGAAGGCGTCGACGCCACGGTGCGCGAACACCCCGGCCATCACCGGCGCCATCCGCAGGTCGGCGCAGCCCACCGCTTGAGCCTCGGGCTTCGCCGGGTTCGCGAGCGGTCCGAGCAGGTTGAACGTGGTGGCGATGCCGAGCTCGCGGCGCGGGACGGCGGCGTGCCGCAGGGCCGGGTGGAAGGCGGCGGCGAAGCAGAAGGTGATGCCGGCCTGCTCACCGACCCTGGCCACCGCAGTAGCGGGCAGGTCGAGCCGGATGCCGAGCGACTCGAGCACGTCGGCGGTGCCGGCCTTGGAGGAGGCGGAGCGGTTGCCGTGCTTGACCACCGGCGCGCCCGCACCGGCGGCGACGATGGCCGCCATCGTCGAGATGTTCACCGACATCGAGCGGTCTCCCCCGGTGCCGACGACGTCGAGCACCCGGCCGGTCACCACCAGCGGGGTGGCGAACTCGTACATCGCCGCGACCAGGCCCTCGAGCTCGTCGATGGTCTCGCCCTTGCTGCGCAGCGCGACCGCGAACCCGGCGATCTGGGCCGGTGTCGCGCCGCCGGCGAGGATCTCGCCCATGGCCCAGGCGGTCTCGTCGACGCGACAGGTCGTGACCGGTGACCAGGGCGGTCAGCACCTCGGGCCAGCTGGCGGGTCACGCTCATGGCCGGACTCAGCCGGCGGCCGGCACGCGCGGCGCCAGCAGCCGGACCACGACCTCGCCGATGAGCAGCGGGTCGATCGGGTGCGGCACCGCCGCGTCGGCGCGCGACCAGGTGGCCAGCCAGGCGTCCTGCGGTCGACCGGTGAGCACCAGGATCGGCGGGCACTGGTAGATCTCGTCCTTCATCTGCTTGGCGATGCCCATCCCGCCGGCGGGCACGGCCTCCCCGTCGAGGATCGCGAGGTCGATGAGGCCGCCGTCCATCTGCTGCACCACGACCGGTTCGGTGGCCACCTCGACGTACTCCGCCTCGGGGAGGTCGGGGTGCGGACGGCGGCCCAGTGCGTTGATCACCTGGGTCGCGGGTGTTCGCGTCGTCGCTGAAGACGAGGACCTTGAGCGGCTCGGCAGCGGAGGCGTTCGTCACGCGGCGCACTCTACCGGCCGCGTGCCTGCTGCTGCTCGAGGCGGTCGAGCCGCCGGTCCTCGCGGACGGCCTCCCGCATGGAGGACCGCACCCACTGCACGAACAGCACCGCCAGGAACACGATCCCGACCGCGTCGCCGGCACCCCACAGGATGCCGCCCGCGAGGTGCTGGTCCGCTGCGGGGTCCGGCAGCCAGGCCATCGGCAGTGACCGGTACCAGGAACCGGCGATCAGGTCGCTCTGGCTCATGATCGAGACGCCTAGGAACGCGTGGAACGGCAAGGTCAGCACGAGCAGCAGGAAGCGGAACGGGAAGGCGACCCGGCCCGGCACCGGGTCGGCCCCGACCAGCGGCCAGAAGAACAGCGCGCCGACGGTGACGAGGTGGAGGTGCATCAGGACGTGCACGACCTCGGAGCGCAGCGCGGCGTCGTACCAGCCCGTGTAGTACAGCGCCCAGGGACTGAGCACGAACAGCAGGAAGGTCAACGGCGCGAAGGACAGCACCCGACCCAGTCGCGAGTGCAGCAGCCGGTTGAGCAGGCGTCGCGGACGGCGCGGCAGGGTGCGCAGCAGCAGCGTGACGGGGGCACCCAGCGCGAGGAAGAGCGGGACCAGCATCGAGAGCAGCATGTGCTGGACCATGTGCACCGAGAGCAGGGTGGTGTCGTACCTCCCCAGGCCCGACGACGTGGCGAGGAAGAAGGTCCCGAGCCCGGCGGCGACGAAGGCCAGGGTCCGGCCCGGCGGCCAGTGGTCGCCCGCGGTCCCGCAGGACCCACACGCCGTAGAGGTAGGCGCCGCCGAGCCAGACGATCACCACCGTGAGGACCGGGTCGAGCTCCCACGAGGTCAGCGCCCGGCTCCACGAGAACGGCGGTAGGCCGGCCTCGGCGGCGAGCGCGGGGACGACCTCGTGGAGCGGGCTCATGAGTCCAGCCTAGGTACCCGAAGCGGCGTTTCCCGCACCGGTTCGGGCCGCCGTACGACGCCGCCACGCCGGTTGTGAAAAAGCCGACGCCGAAACGGAGGGGGCCGGGGTGCCGTAGTTGGGTGGTTGACGACATAATGACGACGTGGCCTCTCCCGCAACCGCGATCCCCGCGTCCCGCCTGCACGGGCACCACGACCGGCCGAGCATGGTCAGTGTCGGGACCATCGTGTGGCTGTCCAGCGAGCTGATGTTCTTCGCGGCGCTGTTCGCGGCGTACTTCACCATCCGGGCGGTCAACGTGACCACCAACGACCTTTGGGCGCAGCAGACCGACAAGCTCAACGTGCCCTTCGCGACGGTCAACACCCTGATCCTGGTGCTGTCGTCGGTCACCTGCCAGTGGGGTGTCTTCGCGGCCGAGCGCGGCCAGTCCGGTCGCACCGGCAAGGTGCACCAGTTCACCCGCTGGGGCCTGCGCGAGTGGTTCATCCTCACCTATGTCATGGGCGCGATCTTCGTCGGCGGTCAGGCACTGGAGTACACCGCGCTGATCGAAGAGGGGATGACGATCCCGAGCGACGCCTACGGCTCGATGTTCTACCTCACCACCGGCTTCCACGGACTGCACGTGACGGGCGGGCTGATCGCCTTCCTGCTGGTCCTCGGCCGCACCTACGTCGCTCGCAAGTTCACTCACGAGCAAGCCGTCAGCGCCATCGTCGTGTCCTACTACTGGCACTTCGTCGACGTCGTCTGGATCGGCCTGTTCGCGACGATCTACCTCATCCAGTAGCACCCGCCACGCGACCCGACCGGACGCCGACCGAGAACGACCAGAGGAAGTCTTCGTGCGACTCATTTCCGCTCGACTCTCCGCCAAGCGGCGCAGCCGCTACGCCGGCGTCGTCGTGGTGCTGCTCGGGCTGCTGCTGACCGGTGGCCTGACTGCCGTTCTCGGGCCTGCGAACGCCGAGACCGAGGCTGCGGACCAGTCCACCGTGGAGCAGGGCCGCGCCCTGTTCCTGGTCGGTTGTGCCTCCTGCCACGGCAAGAACGGTGAGGGCATCGTCACCAAGCGTGGCAACCAGTACGGCCCCCCGTTGGCCGGCGTCGGCGCCGCCTCCGTGGACTTCCAGGTCGGCACCGGTCGGATGCCCCTGGCGCGCCCCGGGGTGCAGGCCCCGCGCAAGGAGGTCGTCTACACCGATGCCGAGATCAGCGCCCTCGCGGCGTACGTCTCCTCGCTCGGTCCCGGCCCCTCCGTCCCCGAGGAGCAGGACTACTGCCGCCTCGGCCATCCCCGAGGACGAGCGCGAGGAGGCCATCGTGCGGGGCGGCCAGTTCTGGCGCACCAACTGCACGGCCTGCCACGGCTTCGCGGCCTCCGGCGGCGCCCTGCCCGGCGGCAAGTACGCCCCGACGCTGAAGGGCGTCGACGAGAAGTACATCTACGAGGCGATGCTGACCGGCCCCCAGCAGATGCCGGTGTTCTCCGACGGGGTCCTCAAGCCCGAGCAGAAGCGGGACGTGATCGCCTACCTCAAGAGCATCGAGGAGGACCCCAACTACGGCGGGTCCGCGCTCGGTTCGTTGGGCCCGGTGTCCGAGGGACTCTTCGCCTGGCTGTTCGGCATCGGCGGCCTGGTCGCGTTCGCGGTCTGGATCGCCTCGCACTCCGTCCGCTCCAAGAAGGGGGCACAGACGTGACCGACACCCACACCTCCGGCGAGGTCGCCACCCGCGACCAGGCCGGTGCCCTGGCCGCCGACCCGCTGCCGGACCCGGGGCTGCCGGCCCACGAGCCGCGCCCGACCGACATCGACGAGGCCGCCGAGCGACGTGCGGAGCGGCAGGTGGCCGGCCTGTTCGGCCTGTCGGCTGTCTTCGCGGTCCTCTTCGTGGTCGCCTACCTCGTGCTCGACATCGGCGAGGACCCCACCCTCATCCTCGGGTACGGCGCCTCCAACATCGCGCTGGGCGTCACGCTGGGGATGGCGCTGCTCTGCATCGGCGTCGGCGCCATCCAGTGGGCGCGCAAGCTGATGAGCGACGTCGAGGTCGTCGAGATGCGGCACCCCGCCGCCTCGAGCGCGACCGACCGCGAGGAGGCGATCGCCGCCCTGAACGCCGGCGTGGCCGACTCCGGCATCGCCCGCCGCCCGCTGATCCGCAACTCGCTGCTCGGCGCCCTCGGCATGCTCGGGCTGCCGGCGGTCATCGTGCTCGGCGACCTCGGTCCGCTGCCGGGCGCCAAGCTGGCCTCCACGGTCTGGAAGAAGGGCATGCGGCTGGTCAACGACGTCGCCGGCACCCCGATCAAGCCCGAGGAGGTCGAGATCGGGCAGCTCATCAACGGCGAGCCGGCCGTCTTCTTCGAGACCGACGAGGAGGGCGAGCCGATCTTCGAGGGGGTCGAGCTCAACCAGGCCAAGACCAAGGCCGCCATCATCATCGTGCGCATGAAGCCCAGTGACATCACTCCGGCCAAGGGCCGCGAGAACTGGGGCGTCGAAGGCATCTTGTGCTACTCCAAGATCTGCACCCACGTGGGCTGCCCGATCTCCCTGTGGGAACAGCAGACGCACCACCTGCTGTGCCCGTGCCACCAGTCGACGTTCGACCTGGCAGACAACGGCAAAGTGGTGTTCGGACCGGCCGCTCGGGCAGTCCCTCAGCTCCCCATCACGGTGGACGACGAGGGGTACCTCGTCGCGCAGAGCGACTTCACCGAGCCGGTCGGCCCCAGCTACTGGGAACGTGGGTGACACCGATGGCAACCAGCACCGCCACCACCAACGGCAAGAAGGCTGCCAAGCCTCCGAAGCCGAACCGCGTCGCCGGCGCCGGCAACTGGGTCGACGAGCGCACCGGTCTCGCCGCCCTGTCCAAGAAGCAGCTGCGCAAGGTCTTCCCCGACCACTGGTCTTTCATGCTGGGCGAGATCGCCCTGTGGAGCTTCGTGGTCCTGCTGCTCACCGGCACGTTCCTGACGCTCTGGTACAAGCCGAGCATGGGCGAGGTCGTCTACGAAGGCACCTACGACCAGCTCCGCGGCGTGACGATGTCGGAGGCCTACTCCTCCACGCTGCACATCTCCTTCGACGTACGCGGTGGACTGCTGATGCGGCAGATGCACCACTGGGCGGCGATGCTGTTCATCGCCTCCATGATGGTGCACCTGCTGCGGGTGTACTTCACGGGCGCGTTCCGCAAGCCGCGTGAGCTCAACTGGGTGATCGGCTCGCTGCTGCTGCTCCTGGGCACGCTCGAGGGCTTCACCGGCTACTCCCTCCCCGACGACCTGCTCTCCGGCACCGGCATCCGAGCCGCCGACGGCTTCATGAAGTCGATGCCGGTGGTCGGCACCTATCTGTCGTTCTTCCTGTTTGACGGCGAGTTCCCGGGAGACGCGATCATCTCGCGGCTCTACACGGCGCACGTGCTGCTGATCCCCGGCGTCCTGCTGGCGCTCATCGGCGCCCACATGCTGCTGCTCGTCTTCCACAAGCACACCCAGTGGCCTGGCCCCGGCCGCACCAACGACAACGTCGTCGGCTACCCGCTGATGCCCGTCTACATGGCGAAGGCCGGTGGCTTCTTCTTCATCGTGTTCGGTGTCACCGCGCTGATGGGCGGTCTGATGACGCTCAACCCGGTGTGGCGCTTCGGCCCCTACGACCCGTCCCAGGTCACCGCCGGCTCCCAGCCGGACTGGTACATGGGCTGGCCGGACGGCGCGCTGCGCATCATGCCCGGCTGGGAGACGCACCTGTTCGGCTTCACGATGTCCTGGAACGTCTTCCTGCCGATCATCGTGCTGCCCGGCCTGATGTTCACGATCCTGATGATGCTGCCCTTCCTGGAGCAGTGGATCACCGGCGACAAGCGTGAGCACCACCTGCTCCAGCGCCCGCGCAACGCCCCCAACCGCACCGCCACGATGGTCGCGCTGATGACCTTCTACGGCATCCTGTGGATGGCCGGCGGCAACGACATCATCGCCGTCAAGCTGCAGCTGAACCTCAACGCCATCACCTACTTCAACCGCGTCGCGGTCTTCGTGGGTCCGGTGCTGGCGTTCTGGATCACCCGCCGCTGGTGCATCTCGCTGCAGCGGGCCGACCAGAACCGTCTGCTGCACGGCTACGAGACCGGCGTCATCATGCGGTCCCCCGAGGGCGGCTACGCCGAGAAGCACCTGCCGATCTCGGAGTCCGAGGCCTACACGCTGACCGCGCGCGACCGCGACATGATCGCGGCGGCACCCAGCGATGCGGACACCAACGGCGTCGCCAACCGCAAGGTCGCGCTGATGCGGCTGCGCTCCAAGCTGTCGCACTTCTGGTTCAACGACAACATCCAGAAGCCGACGCGCGAGGAGCTCGAGTCGGCGCGTCACCACTCCGCGCACGAGCTCGCCCAGCATTCCGAGGGCCACCAGCAGCTGCCTGCCGGTGAGTACTCCGGGGAGTACGAGCTCGACGGCCAGGCGGCCGACGGCCACCAGTACGACGGCCGGCACCCGATGGAGGGCGACGAGCTGCGCAAGCACTGAGCTGCACCCGGCAACCCGGACAGCTCCGAGAACGGTCGAACGGGCCGGTCCCCCGCCTCCCGAGGCGGGTGACCGGCCCGTTCGCTGTCGCGCGACCCCGCGGACGGGACCCAACTGCCTACTCGACGGAGCACAAGTGCCTACTCAACGAGTAGGCGGGGGGCGCGGGTCAGCGGGTCAGCTGAGGGCGGAGCCCTGCTTGTAGTCGGCGAAGGACGCGTTCCAGTCGCCGTAGCCGTTGTCGAGGGTCATCGGCCGCTTGGTGCCGACGTACTCCACGACGTCGCCGCGCTTGCTGATGTTGTAGATCCAGGCGGCGTTCGCGGTGCTCATGCCGGTGCAGCCGTGGCTGACGTTCGCCCGGCCCTGCGAGCCGACCGACCAGGGCGCGGCGTGCAGGAACTCGCCGCTGTTGGTGACCCGCATGGCGTACTGCACGTCGTCGATGTCGTAGGCCTCCGGGTTGTCCCGGCTGATGCCGACCGTCTCGGAGTTCATCCGCCTGCTGCGGAACTTCTCCATGATCACCTTCACGCCCGAGCGGGTGGTGAAGCCGGCCTTGCCGGTGGTGATCGGCGTGGTGCGGATCAGCGTGCCGTTGCGGAAGGTCTTCATGCGGTGGGTCTTGGCGTTGACCCTGCTGATCACGGCGTCCCCCACGTGGAAGCTCGAGGAACGGCTCAGCTGGCCGTAGACGCCGTTGCCGGCGGCCACACTGTTGACGTCGGCGGTGACGGTCACGTCCGTCCCGGGCTTCCAGTACGTCGCCGGGCGCCAGTGCACCTCGGAGTCGCTGATCCAGTGCCAGGCGCCTCGCTGGCCGGAGGTGTTGGTCACGGTGAGCTTCTTCTCGATCGCGGCCCGGTCGGAGATCGGCACGTCGAAGCTGACGACAACCGGCATTCCGACGCCGACGGTCTCGCCGTCGAGTGGCGCGAAGCTGGGGTAGGTCTGCTGGTCCAGGGTCAGCGCCTCGGTCCGGAACGAGCTGGCGTCCTTCGCCTCGACGCCGTCGGCGTCCACCGCGGTGGCGGCAACGCGGTAGCGGACTCCCGGTTCGAGGCGCGCGTCGGCGGTCCAGCTCGTCCGATCCTTCGACAGCGTGCCCTTCAGGGCCTTGGCCGCCTTGCCGTAGGTGACTTCGACGGCCTCGAGCGTGCCGTCGGCGACCGTGACCTCGACGTCGCGGTCCACCCGGACGCCCGAGCCTCGCACGTTGGTGGACACCTTGGCCTGGGAGACCTCCGGCGTCGGCGACGTGGACTCGGCCTCCGAGGCAGCGCTGTCACTGGAGCCAGCGGCTCGGGGGGCCTGCTGGGCGCCGGAGGTGCAGCCGGCGACGCCGAGAGCGAGTGCGACCAGGCCGGTCAGCGCGACGGCGTGACGGCGCGCAGCAGGGCGCGAACGGTCACCGGGACGTGCGGACATGGGTTCCCCTCGAAGACTGTGCGTGGCTTCGCCAGCCTAACAACCGATCCGCCGGGTTCCGGCTCCTGCACCGTGGGACCCGTCACGTCTTGGTCACGCTCGCGCGCGACATCGCTGACGCAACCCGACATTGCGGACGCAGCGGTCCGACTCCAGACCGGTGGCCCGGTGGGGGTCAGTGCGCGTGGACGCCCACGTAGTACTCGTAGACCAGCCCGCTCACGGCGAGGACTCCGAGCCCCGCTCCGATGAGGAAGAGCCACCAGGCACCCATCGCCACCCCGAAGACGATCACCGCGAGGGTGGCGCCGCACCACAGCGGCCACCAGCTGTACGGCGGGAAGAACCCCAGCTCACCGGCGCCGTCGGCGATCTCGGCGTCCTGACGGTCCTCGGGACGCAGCCCGGACGTGGCCATCTTGCGAGCGTGCACGCCGAGGTAGAAGGTCATCAGCAGGGTCAGCAGGAAGGTCATCGTGAGCGCGGACGTCCCGGTGGGGTCGCCGGAGATGAACCAGTAGGCGGGCGCCACCAGCAGGAAGAAGATCGTGCAGATCCCGAAGATCCAGGTCTCGGCCCTCATCGGTCAGCGCTCGCCCTTCTCGTCGCGGATCGGATGACCCATCTGCTGCTCCAGGTGCTCACGACGGCCGCCGACGCTCGGGGCGTCCACCCCGTCGTCCTCGTCGCCCAGCTTGTCGTTGTCGGCCATCTCCAGCGCAGCGACCTCGGGGTGGTGCAGGTCGAAGGCCGGGGACTCCGAGCGGATCCGCGGGATGGTGACGAAGTTGTGCCGCGGCGGCGGGCTCGAGGTGGCCCACTCCAAGGAGCGGCCCCAGCCCCACGGGTCGTCGACGCCCACGGGCGGCGTCTTGGCGGACTTGTAGACGTTCCACAGGAACGGCAGGGTCGAGGCGCCCAGCAGGAACGCGCCGATGGTCGAGACCTGGTTCAGCGACGGTGAAGCCGTCGCTGGGCAGGTAGTCGGCGTAGCGCCGCGGCATGCCCTCGACACCCAGCCAGTGCTGCACCAGGAAGGTGGTGTGGAAGCCGACGAACAGCAGCCAGAAGTGCAGCTTGCCGAGCCGCTCGTCGAGCATCCGGCCGGTCATCTTGGGCCACCAGAAGTAGAAGCCGGCGAACATCGCGAACACCACGGTCCCGAACACCACGTAGTGGAAGTGCGCCACCACGAAGTAGGAGTCGGAGACGTGGAAGTCCAGCGGCGGGCTGGCCAGGATGATGCCGGTCAGGCCACCGAACAGGAACGTCGTCAGGAAGCCGACCGACCACAGCATCGGGGTGTCGAAGGACAGAGATCCGCCCCACATCGTGCCGATCCAGTTGAAGAACTTCACCCCGGTCGGTACGGCGATCAGGAAGGTCATGCCGGAGAAGAACGGCAGGTCTACGGCGCCGGTGACGAACATGTGGTGCGCCCAGACGGCGACCGAGAGGATCGCGATGCCCATCGTGGCGGCGACGAGGCCGACGTAGCCGAAGACCGGCTTGCGGCTGAACACCGGCAGGATCTCGGTGATGATGCCGAAGAACGGCAGCGCGATGATGTAGACCTCAGGGTGCCCGAAGAACCAGAACAGGTGTTGCCACAGGATCGGGCCACCGTTGGCGGCGTCGAAGACGTGGGCGCCGAACTGGCGGTCGGCCTCCAGCATCAGCAGCGCGCCGGCGAGGATCGGGAACGCGATCAGCACCAGCAGGCTGGTGACCAGGGTGTTCCACACGAAGATCGGCATCCGGAACATCGTCATGCCGGGCGCGCGCATGCAGATGATCGTGGTGATGAAGTTGACGGCACCGAGGATGGTGCCGAGACCGGCCATCCACAGACCCATGATCCACAGGTCGCCACCGACGCCCGGGCTGCGGACCGCATTGGACAGCGGTGTGTAGGCGAACCAGCCGAAGTCCGCCGCCCCCTCGGGGGTGAGGAAGCCCGAGCCGGCGATCAGCCCGCCGAACAGGAACAGCCAGTAGCTGAACATGTTCAGCCGCGGGAACGCCACGTCGGGCGAGCCGATCTGCAGCGGCATGATCACGTTGGCGAACCCGAAGAACAGCGGGGTCGCGAAGAGCAGCAGCATGATCGTGCCGTGCATCGTGAACAGCTGGTTGTAGAGCTCGTCGTTGACGACCTGCTGCCCCGGGAACGCGAGCTCCGAACGGATCAGCATGGCCATCAGGCCGCCGATCAGGAACCACATGAACGACGTGCCGAGGTAGAGCTTGCCGATCAGCTTGTGGTCGGTGGTGGTGAGCACCCGCACGACCTGCTGACCGAGGGTGTGCTCGCGGTTGCGGACGTAGGTCCCGCCCGCCTCGAAGGCCGCGCCGGTCATCAGTTGCCTCCCATTCCAGGATCGCTTTCCTGCACAGCGTCCGAACCCTTCAGCGTGTTGGCGTCCTCGCCGCCGAGCGCCGGGCCGATGTTGCCCTGCTCCTGCAGACCCGCGAGGTGGTCGGCGTAGTCCTGGGCACTGACCACCTTGACGTCGAAGAGCATCCGCGAGTGGTAGGCGCCGCACAGCTCCGCACAGCGGCCGATGAAGGTGCCCTCACGGGTCGGGGTGAGCGTGAACTCGTTGTCGCGACCCGGGACGACGTCCATCTTGAACAGGAAGGCCGGGACCCAGAACGAGTGGATGACGTCGGGCGAGCGGAGCTTGAACTTCACGCTCTCGTCGACGGGGAGGTAGAGCGTCGGCCGGTCGGCGGTGGTGCCGCCGTCGTAGACCGTCGTCTCGCCGTCGAGGGCCTCGTCCTTGTCGTAGTTGAAGGTCCAGGACCACTGCTGGCCCACGACGGTGACCGTGTGCTCGGCGTCCTGGGTGCGCTCCGAGACCGGGACGACGTCGTTCTGCACCTTGACGGTGAAGAAGAAGAAGACCAGCACCATCACGACGGGCGCGACGGTGTAGAGGATCTCGATCGGCAGGTTGTAGCGCGTCTGCACCGGGATCTCGTCGTCGGAGCGGCGGCGGAACTTGAAGCACGCGTAGCCGATCAGTCCCCAGACGACCACCCCGACGATCATCGCGGCCAGCCACGAGCCCATCCACAGGCCGGCCATCCCGTCCGTGCGGTCGGTGACGCCCTCGGGCTGGGCGAGACGGCTGATCGAGTCCTGCTCGACCGACGAGCACGATGCCAGCAGCAGGATCGCGGCCGAGACCACGGCCAGCTGGAGCGTGCGGCGCAGGGGGCGGAACCGCGAACGGAGGTGCGGACTCAACGTCGGAGCCTCTCTGTCAACGAACAACTCATCGAGCGGTGGGTCTGGTGCGGCTTCTCTGGTGCACGAGCAGGGTCGATCAGGATGAAGGTTACTACTGAGGCAGCAACGATCGAGCGCGGGGCGGGCGGTAGTTTCGCGGTGTGACCGACCCGACTGCCAGCACCGCCGCGGGCGACCGGGCCCCGGCCCCGGCCTACCTCGACGCGGTCTCCTCCGAGCCGCTGCACCCGGCCGCCCGGGACACGCTGCTGGCGGCGCTGGACCAGGGGTACGCCGACCCGCTGCGACTGCACCGGGCGGGACGTACGGCGCGCCTCCTGCTCGACAACGCGCGGGAGGTGGTCGCCGAGGTGTTCGAGGCTCGGCCGGACGAGGTCAGCTTCGCCTCGTCGGGCACCGCGGCCGTCCACCTGGCGGTGCTCGGCGTGCTGGAGGGCCGGCGCCGGGTGGGGCTGCGGCTGGTGCACTCGGCCGTCGAGCACTCCGCCGTGCTCGCGGCCGGGGCCTGGTGGTCGCGACACGTCGCGGGGGCGAGCACCGCGAGCGTGCCGGTGGACGCCGCCGGCCGGGTGCGATGCGACGCCCTCACCGACGAGCTGGTCCGCGACGGGGTGGGCGCGCTCGCCGTGCAGAGCGCCAACCCGGAGGTGGGCACGCTGCAACCGATCGCCGGCCCGGACGGGGTCGCGGACCTTGCTGCCCGGCACGGTGTCCCGCTCGTCGTGGACGCGGCCGCGTCCGCCGGTCGCACCGCCCTCCCGCCCGGGTGGGCGGCGGCAGCGGCGTCCGCACACAAGTGGGGCGGACCCGCGGGCGTCGGCGTGCTGCTGGTCCGCAAGGGCGCGCGGTGGCGGGCTCCGTTCCCTACCGACGACCGCTCCGACCCACGCGTGGCGGGCTTCGAGAACGTGCCCGCGGTCCTGGCGGCAGCCGCGGCGCTCCAAGCCGTCGTCGCCGAGGGCGCCGAGGTCGCGGCCCGGCAGCGGGTCCTGGTGGACCGGGTCCGCGCGGGAGCAACGACGCTCGAGGACGTCGAGGTCGTCGGCGACCCGGTCGAGCGGCTGCCGCACGTGGTCACCTTCTCCTGCCTGTACGTCGACGGCGAGGCCCTCGTCACCGAGCTCGACCGGCTGGGCGTCGCCGTCGCGTCGGGCTCGGCCTGCACGGCCAGCGCGCTGGAGCCCTCCCACGTGCTCGCGGCGATGGGCGCCCTGACCCACGGCAACGTGCGGGTCTCGCTGACCCGGGACACCACCGAGGCCGACGTCGACCGGCTGCTCACGGCATTGCCGGGCGTGGTCGAGGAGATCCGGCGGCGGCACCGGTGAGCCGCCTGCCCGAGGCCGACCTCGAGCTCGACTGCCGCGGACTTCGGTGCCCGCTGCCGGTGATCCGGCTGGCCACGAACATCGGCGACGTCGCCGTCGGTGGCACCGTCGCCGTCGTCGCCGATGACCCGGCGGCCCGTCCCGACCTGCCGGCCTGGTGCCGGATGCGGCGCCAGGAGTTCCTCGGCGAGGACGTCGCGGACGACGGCGTGCCCCGCTTCCTCATCCGGCGGCTCCGGTGAGCACCCGGATCGTGTGGAGCAGCTTCCACGGCCGGTTCTCCGACAACCCGCGCGCGCTGTGGGAGCGGTTGTGCGACCGCCCGGGCCTCGAGCACGTGTGGCTGCTCGACCCCGCCCACGCCACGGCGTTCCCCTCCGACGTCGACACCGTGGAGATCGACGGTCCCGACGCTCGCCCGACGCTGGAGTCGGCCGACCTGGTCGTCGCCAGCACCCACATCGAGGTGGAGTGGACCAAGTCGCCGGGGACGCGGTACCTCCAGACCTGGCACGGCACGCCGCTCAAGCGGATCCACCACGACGCCCTGATCGTGCCCGACGGTCGGCTCGCGCTGCTCGACCGCGACGTCGCCCGCTGGGACGTCCTGCTCTCCCCCAACGCCGCCAGCACGCCCCGGCTGCGGAAGGCCTTCGCCTTCGACGGGCCCGTGTGGGAGACCGGCTACCCGCGCAACGACCTGCTGGTCTCACCCGGCGCACCGGCCGCGCGCGCCGCCGTACGCCGGGAGCTCGGGCTGGGCGAGGAGACGCGGGTGGTGCTCTACGCCCCGACCTGGCGCGACGACGAGCGCTACTCCGAGCGCCGCGACGTCCCGCTCGGTCTGGACGTCGCGTCCTTCGCGTCCCGCCTCGACGACGGGCGCGAGCACGTGGTGCTGACCCGGCTGCACGCGATGATGACCGGCCGGTCGACGCCGCCCGCTGCTCTGGGGGTCCTGGACGTCTCGTGGCACCGGGACGTGCGTGAGCTGCTGCTGGCCGCGGACGTGCTGGTGACCGACTACTCGTCCCTGATGTTCGACTTCGCGCTCACCGGCCGGCCGATCGTCCTGCACGCCTACGACCTGGAGCGCTACCGCGACCACACCCGTGGGTTCTACTTCGACCTGCTCTCCGACGCCCCCGGACCGGTGACGCGCACCGAGGACGAGCTGGTCGAGGCGGTCCTGTCGTCCGGCACCCCCGGGCCGTCGTACGACGCGTTCCGGGCGACCTACGGCCACCTGGAGGACGGGCGGGCCGCGGACCGGGTGCTGGAGCGGATCCGCCTCGCCTGAGACCCGGGCCCCGAACGGCTCAGGGGCGCGGCGTGCGCACGTGCGCCGCCACCTCGGCGGCGGCCTCCTCGCCGTAGGCGTCGGCGAAGCGCTCGAGGAACGCCTGCTGGTGCAGGGTGTACTCCTGCGTGCCGACCTTCTCCACGACGTACACCGCGAGCAGGCAGCCGAGCTGCGCGGCCCGCTCGAGCGAGAGCTCCCACTCGAGGGCGGCCAGGAAGCCGGCACGGAAGGCGTCCCCGACCCCGGTCGGCTCGACCTTGGCGATCTCGGGGACCGCCGCGACGACGATCGGCTCCTGGCCGGTGCGCTCGACCCGGACGCCCTCGGCGCCCAGCGTCACGACCTGGGTGCCGACCTTGGCGAGCACCTCCTCGGCGCTCCAGCCCGTCTTCTGCTGGATCAGCGCCGACTCGTACTCGTTGCTGAACAGGATCGCGGCGCCGTCGATGAGCTCCTTGATCATCTCGCCGTCGCCGAACGCCAGCTGCTGGCTCGGGTCGGCGATGAACGGGTAGCCCCGCTTACGGCACTCGGCGGTGTGCCGCAGCATCCCCTCCGGGTCGTTCGGGCCGATCAGGACGTAGGTCGCGCCGCCGACCCGCTCCACCACCGGGGCCAGCTCGATCTCGCGGGCCTCGCTCATGGCGCCGGCGTAGAACGAGGCGATCTGCGCCATCGTGGAGTCGTTGGTGCACACGAAGCGTGCGGTGTGCTTGGTCTGCGAGACGTGCACCGAGTCGCAGTCCACGTTGTGCCGCTCCAGCCAGGACCGGTAGTCCACGAAGTCCTCGCCGACCGCACCGACGAGGATCGGGCGCAGGCCGAGGTTGCCGAGCCCGAAGGAGATGTTGGCCGCACAGCCGCCGCGGCGCACCTCGAGGTCCTCGACCAGGAAGGACAGCGCGATCTTGTCGAGCTGGTCCACGACCAGGGAGTCGGCGAACCGGCCCGGGAAGGACATCAGGTGGTCGGTGGCGATGGAGCCGGTCACGAGCAGCGACACAGGAGATTTCCTTCGGTGAGGGCCGGGCCCGCGGGTAAATCCGCGACGGCGCGAGACTACCGGTTGGTACGCCTCCGAATACCCCGCGGTAGCTCCTACCGTGGCGGGCATGAGCACCCCGAGCAGTCCGCGTCTGCCGTACGACGAGCCGGCGTCCGCCACCGAGATGACCAGCGACTGTCTCGCCGTCGAGGCCGCCCTGCGGCTGCCCGGTCGCCGCACCGCCGCCGAGCGCACCGCCCGAGCGGTGACCCGCCCGGCGCCGAGCATCCGCTTCGAGGACTACCCGCGCGAGATCGCCAAGCCCCGGATCGAGGTCGGCGAGGCGGCCGCCCGGCTGGCCCGCGCCCACGTCTCGGACTGACGGGGCGGAGCGGGCCGGTCCCGCTCTCCCACCCCGAAGACGGCTCGTGGGCACCACCGGTCGCTGGCTCGTGCCCCTGGCCGCCTCGGTCGCCGTGGTGGCCCTGGTCGTGGGCGTCCCGCGGGCGATGGCTCCCTCGGACGGCGGAGGCGGCCCGGACCGTCCCGACGCCGGGATCGTCGGCCCCCGCCAGCTGCTGACCCCGTCCGGCGTCGACGCACCCGAGCCCTCGCGCACCGGTCGCGGGTCCGTCCGGATCACCGGCTACCGGGCCACGGGGACGGTGCTCGCGCTGTCCTACGAGGTCGACCTGGCCGACTGCGGCGGCCGGATCGCCCGTCCGCAGGTCGAGGAGACCCGGCGCAGCGTCCTGGTGACCCTGCGACGGGCCGCTGCCGAGGTGCGCGGGCAGGACTGCGGCGAGGTCGACCGCAGCGCCGTCGTCAACGTCTCGCTGAGCCGTCCCCTGGCCGGGCGGCTGGTGCGCGACGTACGCAACGACGGGGCGCTCGTCCCGCTGAGGATGCCGTTCCAGAACGTGCAGTAGGCGTCGTCACCGGGGGTCGGGCAGGCAGCGAGCCCCGGCTCCACAGGGGTGGGACCGGGGCTCGCACGTCGCGGCCGGCGTCAGGACGCCGGGTGGGTCAGTGGAACGAGTCGCCGCAGGCGCAGGACCCGGTGGCGTTCGGGTTGTCGATGGTGAAGCCCTGCTTCTCGATGGTGTCGACGAAGTCGATCACGGCACCGTTGAGGTAGGGGACGCTCATCCGGTCGACGACCACGGACACGCCGTTGAAGTCGGTGACGACGTCGCCGTCGAGGTTGCGCTCGTCGAAGAACAGCTGGTAGCGCAGACCGGAGCAGCCGCCGGGCTGTACGGCGATGCGCAGCTGGAGGTCGTCACGACCCTCCTGCTCGAGGAGGCTCTTCACCTTCGAGGCGGCCGTGTCGCTGACGTTGATGCTGTCCGCGCGCATGTCGGTCTGGGTGGTGGTGTCGACCTGCTCGGTCATCGGTGTGCTCCCCAATCGCTTGGTCGTGTTGCCTTCTCAATGGTCGCACACGCCCGGGTATTCCCCCATCGCCCGTGGAGCTCAGCGGCTCCAGCGTGCGCGCGGTGCGCTCCGCGAGGGCGGCCAGGCTGCCCGCCGGATCGGCGAAGCTGGCCTCCTCGCCCACCAGGTCGGAGGTGGAGTAGGCCGACTCCACGCCCAGCGTGCGCATCTCGCGGGACCCCACGAGCACCTTGCCGGCGAGGGCGATGCAGGGCTGCAGCGCCTCACCCGCGACGGCGGCGACGCCGTACGGCACCTTCCCCGAGCGGGAGGAGAAGTCGAAGGCGCCCTCCCCGGTGATGACGAGGTCCGCCTGCTGGGCGCGGGCGCGCAGCCCGACGGCGTCGACGACCACGTCCACGCCGGGCACCCGGGAGGCGCCCAGGAGCAGCAGCGCGAAGCCGAGCCCGCCGGCGGCTCCGGCCCCCTTGCCGTTGGCCGTCCTCTTGTCCGTGGCGACGGCCAGCCGCTCCAGCAGGGCATCGACGGCCTGCAGCCGGTCGGCGGGGACGCCCTTCTGGGGGCCGAAGACGTTGATCGCGCCGCGCAGCCCGAGCAGCGGGTTGTCGACGTCGCTGGCCGCGACGAGCTCGACGCCGTCGACCCGGGCGCGGGCGGCGGCCAGGTCGACGCTCTCGAGGTCGGCGAGCCCCGTCGCGCCGTGCTCCAGGCTGCCCTGCGGCTGCGACGTCGCGCCCAGGCCGGCGAGGAGCCCGGCCCCGCCGTCGTTGGTGCCGGACCCGCCCAGCCCGACGACGATCCGTCGGGCCCCGGCGTCGACGGCCGCGGCGAGCAGGTCGCCGACGCCCAGGGTGGCCGCCTGCTCCGGGCGACGGTCCGCCTCCGGGGTCAGGTGCAGCCCGCAGGCCTGGGCGCTCTCGACGTAGGCGGTGCTGAGACCGTCCTGCTCGACCAGCAGGACCGAGGCCGGCACCTGCTCGCCGTAGGGCCCCCGCACCGTCACCGCCAGCAGCTCCCCGCCGAGCGAGGCGTGCAGCACGTCGACGAAGCCGGGACCGCCGTCGGCCATCGGCACCAGGTCGAGGTCGTCGTCGGGCGCACGACGCCGCCACCCCTCGGCGATGGCCTCGGCGGCCTCGACCGCGCTCAGGGTGCCGGCGAACTTGTCAGGTGCGATCAGGACGCGCATCACCCCATCCTGTCCCATCGGTGCCTGCCCCCTCAGCGCCCGGCTCCCTAGGCTGGCCCCGTGGCCGACTACTACGTGCGACCGATGCGGCTCGCCGACGTCGAACCGGCCCAGCACGTCGTCCGCGAGGCCTTCGACGACCTGGACCGCCGTACGGCGCGCGTCGGCGACCCGGACCCGCCGACCACCCCCGACCCCGTGCGCGACGCGGCCTGGCGGGCGCGGGTCTCGCACCTGATCGGCACCGACCCCGGCGGCTGCTTCGTGGCCGAGGACGCCCACCACGTGCTCGGTGTCGCGGTCGGGCTGCGTCGCGACACCACCTGGTTGCTGGCGACCTACGCCGTGCGACCCGAGCTGCACGGCCGCGGCATCGGCCGCACGCTGCTCGACGCCGCCGCGAGCCACGGATCCGGGTGCCTGCGCTCCATGCTGGCCGCCACCGACGACCCGGCCGCGCTGCGGCGCTACCGGCTGGCCGGCTTCGACCTGCACCCGACGATGACGCTGAGCGGCCTCGTCCGGCGCGAGCTGCTGCCGGTCGTCGAGCGGGTCCGCGAGGGGTCCCCGGGGGACGTGGACCTGATGGACTCCGTGGACCGGCAGGTGCGCGACGCCGCGCACGGCCCCGACCACGCGCAGCTGCTCGCCCGGTTCCGGCTGGTCGTCGCCGACCGGCCGACCGGGTCCGGCTACGCCTACGTCGACCCCGGGCGCGGCCTGCACCTGCTCGCCGCGACCAGCCGTCGTACGGCGACCGAGCTGCTCTGGGAGGCGCTGGCGTCGGCGTCGCCCGACGCGCCGTTCGAGGTCGGTCACGTCACGGGGGCGAACCAGTGGGCCCTCGACGTCGGCCTGGCCGCCCGGCTGACGCTGCGCACGGACGGCTACCTCGCCCTGCGCGGGATGCGCCCGCCCACGCCGTACCTTCCCTCGCCCCATTTCCTCTGACGGGCCCTGTGACAGGATCACGGAGTGACGACGACCGACCTCCCCCTGCTCGTCCTGGGCCGTGGCACGGACCCCCGCTCCGAGCGCGGCGTGGACTGCCCGGGGTCGCTGCCCGAGGCCTCCGACCCCGAGCTGGTGGCGCGCGCGGAGGCCGCCAAGGCCGCGCTGGGCGACCGGGTGTTCGTGCTCGGCCACCACTACCAGCGCGACGAGGTGATCCGGTTCGCCGACGTGACCGGCGACTCCTTCAAGCTCGCCCGCGAGGCGGCCGCCCGGCCCGAGGCGGAGTTCGTGGTCTTCTGCGGCGTCCACTTCATGGCGGAGTCGGCCGACATCCTCACCGGCGCGCACCAGCAGGTGGTGCTGCCCGACCTCGCCGCCGGTTGCTCGATGGCCGACATGGCCGCGCTCGCGCAGGTCGAGGACGCCTGGGACGCCCTGGAGGACGCCGGAATCGTCTCGTCGGTCGTCCCCGTCACCTACATGAACTCCTCCGCCGACATCAAGGCCTTCTGCGGCCGGCACGGCGGCGCGGTCTGCACCTCCTCCAACGCGCAGGTCGCGCTGGAGTGGGCCTTCGACCAGGTGCCGGACGCCAAGGTGCTGTTCCTGCCCGACCAGCACCTCGGCCGCAACACCGCCGTGCTCCAGATGGGCTTCTCGCTCGAGGAGTGCGTCGTGTGGAACCCCCACAAGCCGCAGGGCGGGCTCACCGTCCGAGGAGCTGCAGGACGCCCGGGTGATCTTGTGGAAGGGGCACTGCTCGGTGCACGGTCGCTTCACCGCGCAGTGCGTCGACGACGTCCGCGAGCGGGTGCCCGGCGTCAAGGTGCTGGTGCACCCCGAGTGCACCCACGAGGTGGTCACCCGCTCGGACCTGGTCGGCTCGACGGAGTTCATCATCGACACCGTGGCGAACGCGCCGGCCGGCTCGAAGTGGGCGATCGGCACCGAGCTCAACCTGGTGCAGCGGCTCGCCGACGCGCACCCGGACCAGGAGATCTACTTCCTGGACAAGACCGTCTGCTACTGCTCGACGATGAACCGGATCGACCTGCCGCACCTGGTGTGGGCGCTGGAGAACCTCGTCGCCGGCACCGTCGTCAACCGGATCCAGGTCGACCCGGAGACCCGGGAGTGGGCGCAGGTCGCGTTGCAGCGGATGCTCGACCTCCCGGCACGCGCCACCAAGGACTGACCGGCTGCCCGGCGGCTACAGGCCGGGGGCTCCCCACAGCGGCATCCACCGGGTCAGCTGCGGCTCGACCGGCAGGTCCCCCGCGACCAGGTCGCGGACCTGGATCTCCAGCAGGTTGTCGCGCTTCTGCCCGCCCGCGCCGCCGACCGGCGAGAACGGGTAGAACGTGCCCTGCTTGTAGAGGTAGACCAGGGCCAGCGACCGGCCGCTCGTGTCGTGGAAGCCGACCAGCGAGCACAGCAGGTTGGATCCGAAGCCCTGCGCCTCCAGGGACGTGTTGATCGTGTGCAGGTCGGTGACCAGGGCCGGCAGGTCGTCGGGCGCCTGCCGGGCCAGCAGCCAGCTGAAGCCGAAGGAGTCCGTGCTCAGCTCGACGTCGGGGTCGTCGTCGTGGTCGAGCAGCGCGATCACGTCGTTCTGGGTCTGGGCGAAGGCCTCGCCCTCGGCGGCGCGGTAGCAGACCGAGCCGCGGCCGGTCGGCACGAACCCGGCCGCGGTCTGCAGGGTGATCGGCCGCCGACGTCAGCGAGAACAGCGCGTCGAGGTTGGCCTGGACCGGCTTGCTGCGCCCCGTCAGGGTGTTCCAGAGACCCATCCGCTCAGCGCCCGAGGCCGGGCGTGAAGCCACCGTCCATGGGCTTGCCGAGCTCGGCCGACACCTTGGCCAGCTGCTCGAGTCGCTGCTCGAGCGAGGGGTGGGTCGAGGTCAGCGTCTTCAGCGTCATGCCGCTCACGGCCGGGGCGATGAAGAAGGCGTTCATCGACTGAGCCGAGCGGAGGTCCTTGCTCGGGATCGAGGCGATCTCCCCGCTGATCTTGGTCAGGGCGCTCGCCAGGGCGGACGGCTTCTGGGTGAGGTAGGCCCCCGCCCGGTCGGCGCCCAGCTCGCGGTAGCGCGAGAGCATCCGGGTCAGGAAGAAGCTGACGGCGTAGACGATCAGGCTGATCACCAGCGCGATCAGCCAGAACGGCGGCCCGTTGTTGTCGCGACGGCCCCGTCCCCCGAAGATCGCGCCGTACTGCGCGCCGCGGGTCAGCATGCCGGCGGCGATGCCGGCCGACGCGGCCAGCGTCATGACGAGCACGTCGCGGTGCGCCACGTGCGAGAGCTCGTGGGCGAGCACGCCCTCCATCTCCTCGGCGGTCAGCTTGTCGAGGATGCCGGTGGTCACGCAGACCGCGGAGCGCTCCGGCGAGCGGCCGGTGGCGAAGGCGTTCGGCAGGTCGGTGTAGGCGATCGCGACCCGCGGCTTGGGCATGTCGGCCAGCGCGCACAGGCGGTCGATGACGCCGTGCAGCTCCGGGGCCTCCTGGGGGGTGACCTCGCGGGCGCCCATCGCCTTGAGGGCGATCTTGTCGGAGTTGTACCACTGGAACCACGCGACGCCGATGCCCGCGAGGCCGATGATGACCGCGAGGCCGGAGCCGCCGTAGGACCCACCGACGTACATCAGCACCACGACGAACGACACGAACAGCGCGCCGAGCAGGAACATCACGAGGACCATCCGGGCGGTCAGCCCGGGGTCGCCGATGAAGCGGGTCCTGGCCATCAGCCCGGGATCAGCCCGTCGTCGCCGAGCAGCTCCCGCACCTCCTCCAGCGTGGCGTCGCTCGGCGGCAGGATCAGGTCGGAGTCCTCGAGGGACTCGTCGGCCAGCGGCGCGCCGGCGGAGCGTACGGCGTCCAGCAGTGCCGCGAGGCTCTGCGTGAAGGTCGCGGTGTCCCCGGCCTCGACCGCCTTCTCGACCGCGGCGTCGAGGTCGTTGAGACCCGACACCTCGGCCTCGGACAGCTCGCGCTGCCCCTCCCCGAGGATCCGGACGATCATGCCGGGCCCTCTTCCTTCTGGGTCTCCTGCACCGGCGCGGCCGACGGCGTGCCGTCGCCGGCCTCGAGGGCCTGGGGGGCCTGGCCCGCCGAGGTTCCGGCCTTGAGGGCAGCGAGCTCGGACTCCACGTCGGACTGCGAGGACATCGACTCCAGCTCGCGCGAGATGTCGTCGCCGCCGTTGATCGAGCTGGCGTCGTCGAGCGCGCCGGAGGCGATCAGCTCGTCGATCGCACCGGCACGGGCCTGCATCTGCGCGGTCTTGTCCTCGGCGCGCTGCACGGCCATGCCGACGTCGCCCATCTCCTCGGAGATGCCGGAGAACGCCTCGTTGATGCGGGTCTGCGCCTCGGCGGCGGTGTACTTGGCCTTGATCGTCTCCTTCTGCGTGCGGAAGGACTCGACCTTGGCCTGCAGCCGCTGCGAGGCAAGCGTGAGCTTCTCCTCCTCGCCCTGCAGCTGGGCGCGCTGGGCCTCGAGGTCCTGCATCTGGACGGTGAGCGCGGACTTGCGGGTCAGCGCCTCCCGCGCGAGGTCCTCGCGGCCGAGCGAGAGCGCCTTCTGCGCCTGCTGGGTGAGCTTGTCGGACTGCTGGTTCAGCTGGGCGGCCTGGAGCTCGACCCGCTTGCGGCTGGTGGCGACGTCGGCCACCCCGCGACGTACCTTCGAGAGCAGCTCGAGCTGCCGCTTGTAGCTGTAGTCCAGCGTCTCGCGCGGGTCCTCGGCGCGGTCCAGCGCCTTGTCGGCCTTGGCCCGGAAGATCAGGCTGAAGCGCTTCATGAGGCTCATGGAGTGCGGGCCCCCTTTTCTGTCTCGAAGGTGCACCTGGTGCCAGTGCGTCGGGTGGACTTCCACCCTACGGGGCAACGGTCCGGCGGAGTAGGAGGTTCCCGCGCCCGTGCTCCCGACTAGGGTGGGCGCCGTGTTCCGTCGCAGCAAGACCGAAGCCACCCTCACCGACGCCCCGCTCAAGCCCGGCGGCAAGGGGCGACCCACCCCCTCCCGTCGCGAGGCGGAGGCCGCCGCCAAGGCCCGCGCCAAGGTGCCGCTGGACAAGAAGGCCGCCGCCCGCGCGAACCGCAAGGCCCGGGGCGCCCGCACCGGCCCCACCGGTCGCGCGGAGAGCAGCGCCGAGATCCGCGCGAAGATGAAGGCCGGCGACGAGCGCTACCTGCCGGCCCGCGACAAGGGCCCGGTCCGCCGCTTCGTGCGGGACTGGGTCGACGCCCGGCTGTGCATGGCCGAGCTGCTCCTCCCCCTGCTGATCGTGATCATGCTGACCCAGGGCTTCGCGCCGTCGCTGAGCAACGGCCTGTGGAGCGCGACGATCCTGCTGGTCGCCCTGGACACCGTGCTGGTGGTGATCCGGGTGCGCCGCGAGGTCCGCAGGCGCTTCCCCGACGAGTCCACCAAGGGCGCCGCCGGCTACGCGGTGCTGCGGTCCCTGCAGCTGCGGTTCATCCGGCTGCCCAAGACGCAGGTCAAGATCGGCGCCAAGCTGCCCGAGCGCTACTGACCGCTCGCCCGACCCCGGCTTCCCCTCGGGGCCGAGGCCTCCGGGCAAGGCGCTTCAGGTCGGTCGCTAGGTTCGTGGGCATGGAGATTCGTAACCTCGGCAAGAGCGGTCTGAAGATCTCGGCGATCGCCTACGGCAACTGGCTCACCCACGGCTCCCAGGTGGAGGAGGACGCGGCACTGGCCTGCGTCCGGCAGGCCCTCGACGAGGGCATCACCACCTTCGACACCGCGGACGTCTACGCGAACACCAAGGCCGAGACGGTGCTCGGCAAGGCGCTGAAGGGCGAGCGCCGCGAGGGCCTGGAGATCTTCACCAAGGTCTACTTCCCGACCGGCCCCGGCAAGCACAACGACCACGGCCTGTCGCGCAAGCACATCATGGAGTCGATCAACGGCTCGCTGGAGCGGCTCGGCACCGACTACGTCGACCTCTACCAGGCGCACCGCTACGACTACGAGACCCCGCTCGAGGAGACGATGGAGGCCTTCGCCGACGTCGTGCACTCCGGCCGCGCGCACTACATCGGCGTCTCGGAGTGGCGCGCGGAGGAGATCCGGGCCGCCCACGCGTTGGCCCGTGACCTCCGCATCCCGCTGGTCTCGAACCAGCCGCAGTACAACATGCTGTGGCGCGTCATCGAGCCCGAGGTGGTGCCCACCTGCGAGGAGCTCGGCATCGGCCAGATCGTCTGGTCCCCGATCGCCCAGGGCGCGCTGACCGGCAAGTACAAGCCGGGCCAGGAGCACCCCGCCGGGTCGCGGGCCACCGACACCAAGGGCGGCGCGGACATGATCTCGCGCTGGATGAACGACGACGTGCTCGAGCGCGTCCAGCGGCTGCAGCCGGTCGCCGACGAGGCCGGGCTCTCCCTCGCTCAGCTCGCCGTCGCCTGGACCCTGCAGAACGACAACGTCTCCGCGGCGATCATCGGCGCCTCCCGCCCCGAGCAGGTCACCGAGAACGTCAAGGCCGCCGGCGTGAAGCTCGACGCCGACGCCCTCAAGACGATCGACGAGGTCCTCGGCAACGCCGTCGAGAGCGACCCCGACAAGACGCGCTCCCCCCAGAAGCGCGACTTCTAGCAGCGCTGCTCCCCCTGCCCGTTTACCAGGGGATGCAGCGAATCTGTCGCTGCCCACGGTGAACTTCCCGTGGGCAGCGACAGTTCCCCATGGGCAGGGCGGGCCACGGCGACGCCAGGGCGCAGGTACGACGACCCGCGACGTGCGTGCGGCCGGTCCACCCCGCCGCAGAGCCCGGAAACGGTCAGCTCTGGCCGTGCAGGCTCATCGGCCCGTACACCTCGCGGTCGCCCTCGAACAGGGTGACCTGGTCCACGCCGTCCTCGAGCAGGTCGCGCCAGACCTCGCCCACCCAGGACTCCGCGTCGCTCTGCGACGGGAACCCGGTCGCGGCGGACGCCTCGGACGTCGTGACCTCGGTGCCCGAGGAGTCCTCGAAGCGCCAGCGCCAGCTGCTGCGCTGGGCGGACTCGCCGGTGCCGAAGGACGAGGAGGGCTCGAGGGAGTGCGTCATGCCGTGAGACTAGCCACCCTGCTTTGACCGTGCCCGGCGCCCGTGGGACCGTGGCGTACCTGCCACACCCGGGAAAGCCGGTTCGACTCCGGCGCTGACCCGCAACCGTGGACCGGTCGCACGCCCGAGGGCGTCGCACCCGGTGAGCCGGAGAACCGAGGCGGCAGGCGGCTCCACACCATCCGTCGAGGTCTGCGGGACGGGAGCCGGGTCCTCTGCGAGTGGTCCGGCGTCGTCTGTGCACCTCCGCAACGAAAGGGCCTCCCGTGCCCCGCCCCACCCGCGCGCTCGTCCCCCTGCTCCTCTCCCTGCTGTACGTCGTCTCGTCGGCCGGCTCGGCCAGCGCCGCCGACGGCTACAAGTACTGGAACTACTTCCACGTCGAGGACGGCGCCTACGCCTTCGCCACCACGGGCCCCGCCGACTTCGTCCCCGAGGACGGCGCCGTCGAGGCCTACCGCTACGGCCTCTCCACCGCTGCTGATGGCCTGCAGCCCCGCACCGAGGCGACGACCTACACCGTCGACGACCTGTGCGAGGGGCAGGAGGCCAAGGCCGGCGAGAAGCGGGTCGGCGTGCTGCTCGACTACGGCACCCCGGCCGACTCCGACGGCGCGGCCCCCGAGGAGCCCCGCGGCGCCTGCGCCCTGGTCGCCGAGGACGCCAACGGCCAGCAGGTGCTGGACGCCGTGGCCGACGTCCGCGCCGAGGGCGGTCTGGTGTGCGGCGTCGACGGCTACCCGGCCAAGGGCTGCTCGGTGACGGTCAAGGACCCGGAGGCGGCGGCCGACGAGCCGACCGTCGAGTTCGCGCTGCCGCAGCAGGCGGCCGCCGACGGCGCCGCGACCGCCGAAAGCAGCGATGAGGCGAGCGAGGCCAGCGAGGACGGCGACGACGGCGCCCCGTGGACGCTGATCGGCGTGGGCGTGGCCGTCATCGTCATCGGCGGTGCGGCCTTCGCCCTGTCCCGGCGCGGCAAGACCGCCTGACGGCGTACGCCTCCATGCGACCGCAGCACCTCGTCACCTTCCCCCGGATCCTGCATCCGGGGGCCTGGTGGCTGTGGGCGGTGGCCCTGGCCGCGGCGGCCAGCCGCACCCAGAACCCGGTGCCCCTCGCGCTGATCCTCGTCGTCACCGGCTTCGTGGTGATGGCCCGGCGGAGCAACGCGCCCTGGTCGCGCTCCTACGTCGCGTTCCTCAAGCTGTCGCTGGTGATCATCGCGGTGCGGATCCTCTTCCAGGCGTTGCTGTCGACCGGAGCGCAGGGACCGACCGTGCTGGTCGAGCTGCCGTCGCTTCCGATGCCCGCGGGCAGCGGCCTCAAGCTGGGCGGGGTGGTCAGCCTCGAGGCGGTGCTGCGCGCCTTCTACGAAGGTCTGCAGCTGGCCACCATCCTGTGCTGCGTGGGTGCCGCGAACGCGCTCGGGAGCGCACGCCGGCTGCTGCGCTACGTCCCGGGCGCGCTCTACGAGATTGGCGTGGCCTGCGTGATCGCGCTGACGTTCGCCCCGCAGCTGGTCGTCGACGCCGCGACGCGTCCGGGAGGCGCACCGGCTCCGCGGCCAGCGGACCTCCGGCCTCGGCGCCCTGCGCCGGCTCGCGATGCCGGTGCTCGAGGGCGCCCTGGAGCGATCGGTCGACCTGGCCGCAGCGATGGACTCCCGCGGCTACGGGCGTACGACGGATGAGAGCCGCGTCTCGCGACGCACGACCGGGGCGCTCGTGCTGGGTGGGCTGCTCGGCGTGTGCGTCGGGATCTACGGGCTGCTCGACGGCACCGCCTCGGCCCTGCTCGGGCCTGCCGATGCTGTTCCTCGGCATGCTGGTCGCGGCCGTCGGCCTGCACGTGGGCGGTCGTCGTACGGGCCGCTCGCGCTACCGGCCCGACCCGTGGGCCCTGCCGGAGTGGCTGGTCACCGGGGCCGGGGCGCTCGCGGCGGCGGCGGTCTTCGTCGACGTGCAGCTCGCGCCGGGCAGCTACTTCCTGGCCAGCGCCACGGCCGTGCCGCCCGTACCGCTGCTGGGTTGCGCCGGCATCCTGCTGGCGCTCGCACCCGCGGTCCTTGGCGCCGCCGCCGCCCGCAGCGTCGGCGCCGTCGCCCCGTGTGCCCGACGCTTCCGCACCCGTGGAGGTCGCCGCGTGATCCGCCTCGAGCAGGTCGGTGTCACGTTCGCCGACACCACCGTCCCGGTCCTCTCCGGGGTCGACCTCGTCGTCCCCGAGGGCGAGCTGGTGCTGGTCGTGGGGCGCACCGGCTCCGGCAAGAGCACCCTGCTGCGCACGCTCAACGGCCTGGTCCCGCACTTCTCCGGTGGCACGCTGCACGGTCGCGTGGTCGTCGACGGGCGGGACACGCGCACCCACCGGCCGCGCGACCTGGCCGACGTCGTCGGCTACGTCGGGCAGGACCCGCTGGCCGGGTTCGTCACCGACACCGTCGAGGACGAGCTGGCCTACGGGATGGAGTCGCTCGGCCTCGCACCCGACCTGATGCGCAAGCGTGTCGAGGAGACCCTGGACCTGCTCGGCCTGGCCGAGGTCCGGCACCGGCCGGTCGCCGCCCTCTCCGGCGGGCAGCAGCAGCGGGTCGCGATCGGCTCGGTGCTGACCACCCACCCGCGGGTGCTGGTCCTCGACGAGCCCACCTCCGCACTCGACCCGCTGGCCGCCGAGGAGGTGCTCGCGACGCTGCAGCGGCTCGTGCACGACCTCGGCCTGACCGTCGTGCTGGCCGAGCACCGCCTCGAGCGGGTCGCCCAGTACGCCGACCGCGTCGTGCTCGTGCCCGGCGGCGGCGACCCCGTCGTGTCCGGCACCCCGGAGGAGGTGCTGCGCGACTCCCCTGTGGCGCCGCCGGTCGTCGAGCTCGGCCGGGTCGCCGGCTGGCAGCCGCTCCCGCTGTCGGTCCGCGACGCCCGGCGTCGCGCGGCCCCGCTGCGCGACCGGCTCGCGGACCTGACGCCGCCGGCCCGCTGGAGCGCCCCGGTGGGCGAGCCCGTCGCGGTCGTCCGCGACCTGGTCGTCAGCTACGGCCGGCAGCACGCCGTGGCCGGCGTCAGCACGTCGGTGGGCGGCGGCGAGGTGGTCGCGCTGATGGGTCGCAACGGCGCCGGCAAGTCCACGCTGCTGAAGGCGCTCGTCGGGATGCGACGTCCGACGTCCGGCACGGTGCGGGTCGAGGGCCTGGACCCGGCCGACCTGAAGCCGGTGGCGCTGCTGCGGCACGTCGGCCTGGTGCCGCAGGTCCCGGCTGACCTGCTCTACGCCGCGTCGGTCGGCCGGGAGTGCGAGCAGGCCGACCGTGACGCCCGGGTGCCGGGAGGGACCACCTTGGGGATCTTCCGCCGGCTCTCGGGCGGGGTGCCGCTCGACCAGCACCCCCGCGACCTGTCCGAGGGCCAGCGGCTGACGCTGGCGCTGGCGATCGTGCTCGCCGCCCGCCCCTCGCTGCTGCTCCTCGACGAGCCGACCCGAGGTCTCGACTACACCGCCAAGCACCGGCTGGTGGAGATCCTGCGCGACCTGGCCTCCCAGGGCCACGCCGTGCTGCTCGCCACCCACGACGTCGAGCTGGTGGCCGAGGTCGCGACCCGGGTGCTGGTGATCTCCGACGGTGAGCTGGTCGCGGACGGGACGACGGCGTCGGTCGTGGTCTCGTCCCCGGCCTTCGCGCCCGCAGGTCGCCAAGGTGCTGGCACCGCAGTCCTGGCTGACCCCCACCGAGGTCGCGGTCGCCCTGGCGTCCGAGCAGGTGCCGCGATGAGCGTGGGGCCCGCGCCGGCCGTCGTACCCGTGCGGCTGCGGTCGGGGCTCGCCCTCGCGGCGTCGTTCGCGGTCGGCCTGGTCGCCTTCGGCTGGCCGTTCCTGGTGCAGCCCGGCGCCGCTCTCGACCTCTCGCACTCGGGCGACGCGCCCCTGATCTTCGTCCTGCTGCTGCCGCTGCTGGCTGCGGTCGTGCTGGCCGAGCTCACGTCCGGGGGCATCGATGCCAAGGCGGTCGCGATGCTCGGCATGCTGGCCGCCGTCGGCGGGGCGCTGCGGGCCCTCGGTCCGGGCACGGCCGGCCTGGAGCCGAGCTTCGCGGTGATCATCCTCGGCGGCCGGGTGTTCGGCCGCGGCTTCGGCTTCGTGCTCGGTGCCATCACGCTGTTCGTCGGCGCCCTGCTGACCGGTGGCGTCGGGCCGTGGCTGCCCTTCCAGATGATCGCGGCCGGCTGGGTCGGCTTCTTCGCCGGCTGCCTGCCGCGGACGCGCGGCCGCGGCGAGGTGGCCACGCTGGCGGTCTACTCGCTGGTGGTCGGGCTCGGCTACGGACTCGTGATGAACCTGTGGTTCTGGCCGTTCGCCTCCTACGGCCCCGAGGTCACCTTCGTCGCCGGCGACCCGTTCGGCGCCAACCTGCACCGCTACCTCGTCTTCTACCTGACCACCTCGCTGCCCTGGGACCTCGGCCGCGCGGTCCTCTCGGGGCTCGTCGTCCTGCTGGCCGGTACGGCGCTGCTGCGCGCCCTGCGCCGGGCGTCGCGCCGGGCGGCGTTCGACGCGACGGCGGAGTTCCGGCCGTGAACCTCACGCTGCTCGGCACCGGCTCGGCCGACGGGTGGCCCAACCCGCACTGCACCTGCGCGTCGTGCACGCAGGCCCGGCGCGAGGGACGGCTGCGCGGCCAGACCTCGGCGCTGCTCGACGGCACGCTGCTGCTGGACTGCGGACCCGAGACGCCGCACGCCGCGCAGCGAGCAGGCCTGGACCTGACGTCGCTGCGGCACGTCCTGATCACCCACGCGCACCCCGACCACTGTGCGCCGGCGTTCCTGCTGTTCCGCTCGTGGGTCGACGCCGACCGGCCGCTCGACGTGCTCGGCCCGCCCGAGGTCGTCGAGCAGGCGGCGCAGTGGGTGGCACCCGACTCCCCCGTGCGCTTCGTCGCCGTCGCTCCCGGTGAGCGCCACACCTTGACGTCGTACGACGTCCGGGTGCTCGCCGCACGCCACGGTGCGGACGGGTCGGCCGTGCTGTTCGACGTGACCGCGCCCGGCGGCCGGGTGCTCTACGCCACCGACACCGGGGCGCTGCCTGATGCGACCGTCGAGGCGCTGCGCGACGCCGACCTCGACGTGGTCCTGCTGGAGGAGACCTTCGGAGACCACACCGGCCACGGCACCGACCACCTCGACCTGGACACCTTCCCCGAGCAGCTGCGCCGTCTTCGCGAGGTCGGCGCCGTCACCGACCGCACCGACGTCGTCGCGGTGCACCTGTCGCACCACAACCCGCCGGACCTCGCGCGCCGGCTGGCCGCGTGGGGCGCGCGGGTCGTCGACGACGGCACCACGCTCGGAGTCCGGCCCGTTACGCCGGCACGAGGTCGCACCCTCGTGCTCGGAGGCGCCCGCTCCGGCAAGTCGAGTGCCGCGGAGGCGATGCTGGCCCCCGAGGAGGCGGTGACCTACGTGGCGACGGCCTACCCGGCCGACCACGACGACGAGTGGTCCGCCCGGGTCCGGGCGCACCGCGACCGTCGACCCGCGCACTGGACCACGGTCGAGACCCTCGACGTCGAGGCGCTGCTGACCTCGGACGGCGAGCCGCTCCTGGTGGACTGCCTGACCCTGTGGCTGACCCGGGTGATGGACCGGCACGACGCGTGGGACGACGCTGCCTGGGCGAGCAGCGGCCAGCAGGGCGTGCAGGCCGACGTCGACGCGCTGGTCGCGGCCTGGCGTACGACCAAGCGGCGGGTGGTCGCGGTGAGCAACGAGGTCGGCCAGGGCGTCGTGCCCGACAGCGCGGCCGGTCGCCGTTTCCGCGACGAGATGGGCCGGCTCAACGCCCGCCTCGCCGCGGTCACCGAGGACGTGCTGTGGTGCACGGCCGGCCGGGTGACCCCGTTGTGAACGCCGTGCGGCTCGCGGTCGGCACGCTGACGATCCTGCCGGTGCCCGCCCCCACCGACCTCGACCGGCGCACCGGCGGGGTGGCCATGACCTTCGCCCCGGTCGTCGGGCTGGCCCTCGGCGCGCTCGCCGATCCTGCCCTCGCTGCTGCCGCTCTCCGCCCTGCTGCAGGGCGTCCTGGTCGTGGCGGCGCTCGCGCTGCTCACCCGCGGGTTGCACCTCGACGGCCTCGCGGACACCGCCGACGGGCTGGGCTCCGGGCGCCCGGCCGACGGCGCCCTGGGCGTCATGCGCAAGAGCGACGTCGGGCCCTTCGGCGTCGTGACCCTGGTGTTGGTGCTGCTGGTGCAGGTGGCGGCGCTCGCCTCCGTGCTGCCACGCCCCGGTGGTGCGGTCGCGGTGGTCGCCCTCGTCGCCGTGAGCCGGCTCGCGCTCCCGCTCGCCTGTCTGCGCGGCGTTCCGGCCGCGCGGCAGGACGGCCTGGGTCGGCTGGTCGCCGGATCGGTGGGACCGCTCGGCGCGGGCGTGGCCGTCGCGGTCGCCGCGCTCGTGGTCGCCCTCGCGGTCGTCGCCGGCGCGCCGGCCCCGACCGCCCTCGCCGCCGTCGTGGGGCTGCCTTGTGGCGCGGCCCTGGTCGCGCACTGCGTACGTCGTCTCGGCGGCGTCACCGGCGACGTCCTCGGAGCGGCCGTCGAGACGGTGCTGACCGCCGGCCTGCTGATCTGCGCATTGTCCTGACCTCCTCGCCGTTTCGGCCCTAGCCTGCTGCGGACCACCGAGGAAGACCACGACATGCAACGAAGCCGCACGATCGCAGTGATCACGGCACTGCTGGGCCTCGTGGCCGCGGTGTCGCCGGCCGGCTGCCCGAGCCGACGCGTCTCCCCCGGCCGACACCGGGGTCGAGCTCATCGCGCATCGGGGTGCGTCCAGGGACGCCCCCGAGCACACGCTCGCCGCTCTCGACCTCGCCGTCGCCAAGCAGGCCGACCGGCTCAGCATCGACGTCGGCCTGAGCCAGGACGACGTGCCGTTCGTGGTGCACGACTCCACGTTGTCGCGCACCACGGACGTGCAGCGACAGTTCCCCTCCCGCTCCCCCTGGCGCCTCCAGGACTTCACCGCGGACGAGATCAGGACGCTGGACGCCGGCGGCTGGACCGCAGGCGGCATGTTCACCGGCTCGCGGGTCCTGACGCTGGACGAGGTGCTGACCGAGCTCGCTGACGCCCCTGTGGGCCTCACCGTGGAAGCGAAGAACCCTGACGTCTATCCACGGATGGCCGACGTGCTCGCGAACGTGCTGGCCGGCCATCCCGCCTGGCGGGAGCCTCGGGCCGACGGTCGTCCTCGGTTGTACGTGGAGAGCTTCGACTGGGGGTTCCTCGACCGTCTGCACGCCGCTCACGCCGAGATCCCGATCGTGCTCCTGGGTCCGTCGGCGAACCAGCTCTTCGACCCGGCGGCCGTCGCCGCTCGGCCCTGGGCGGCCGAGGTCGACGTGCGCCATGACCTCCTCGGCGACGACCTGGTCCGTTCGAGCCACGACCTCGGGCTCCGGGTCGGTTCCTGGACGGTGAACGCCGCGGCGGACATGACACGCATGGTCGGCCTCGGGGTGGACGGGGTGACGACCGACGAGGTCGGCCTGCTGCGCACCCTCCTCGCCGATCAGGGCCGGACCTCCACCTTGACGGTGTGGCCCGAGCGGGCCCCGGCCTCAACGGTCACGCTGCGCACCCGGTCGGAGACGGCCTCGCTCGGGACCCGCCTGCCGCTCACGGTCCGACTCTCAGCGACCAACGGCACACCGACGCCCTGGCACCTCGTCACGGTTCAGACGCTCGTCGCGGGGAGCTGGCAGGACCTCGTCACCAGCGCGACGGACCGGACGGGGTCGGCGACTGTCTCCCTGCCGGTCCGCGAAGGCATGCGGTTGCGCGCCACCGCGAACGGGGCGTCCTCTGCCACGTTGGCGGTCCCCACGACGGTCCCTGTGGTGGTCGCTCCCGTCGGCTCTCCTGCACCCGCTCCCCTGGCCGCGCAGCCGCTCGCGACGGACGCTGGTGCCCAACCGCGGACCTACGACGTGAGCCCTGCCGTGTGGAGACAGATGCGCGATCGGTCCTGGCGCCGCGGCTGCCCGGTCGGGCGTGCCGGCCTGCGGCGACTGACGGTGTCCTACTGGGGCTTCGACGGGCACCGACACCGGGGTGAGCTCGTCGTCGCGGCCGGGTCCGCCGCCCAGCTCGCTCGCGTCTTCACCCGCCTGTACGACGCTGGGCAACCGGTTCGCGGCCTCCGCCGGCTCGAGACGCTCGGTGGTTGGACCACGGCGGTCGCACGGGGCCTGCGCACCGACTCGACGTTCGGCTTCGCCTGCCAGCGCACGCCGGGCGACCCACCACGAATCGGCTCGCACGCCCGCGGGACGGTGGTGTCGGTGAACCCCTGGGAGAACCCGACCCGGCTGGGCGACTCCGGCTCGCCGAACACCTGGTGGCTGAGTCAGGCCGAGGCGTCGCCCTCCGTGCACACTGCCACCCACCCGGTGGTGCAGGCCTTCGCCGCCGAAGGCTTCGCGTGGAACGGCAGTCGCCGCTCAGCGGAGTTCCGCGACGTCCGATGAGCCCGCCGGGCTACTCGCGGACGCCGGCCTCCACGAAGGGAGGACGGGTCACGGTGAACACCTCGCGCCGGCCCCGCACGTCGACCGACACCTCCGCGCCGTCGGTGACCTGGGTCGCGATCAGCGCGAGACCGACGCCCTGGCGCCGCGTCGGCGAGAAGGTGCCGGACGTGATCTCCCCGACGGGCACGTCGGCGGCGAGCAGCACCCGCATGTGCGGACGGGGGATGCCGCGGCCGGTGGCGACGAGACCGCGCAGCGTCCGCGCCGGACCCGCCTCCTTCTCGGCCACGAGCGCGTCCTTGCCCCAGAACGTGTCCTTCTTCCAGCCGACGGCCCAGCCGAGCCGCGCCTGCACCGGGGTCACGTCGAGACTGATGTCCTGCCCGTGCAGGGGATAGCCCATCTCCGTGCGCAGGGTGTCGCGCGCCCCGAGGCCGCACGGCACGATCCCGTGCGGTTCGCCGGCCGCGAGCAGCGCGTCCCACAGCGCGGGTGCCGCGTCCGCGGGGCAGACCAGCTCGTAGCCACGCTCGCCGGTGTAGCCCGTGCGGCACACCACGACCGTGGCGCCGTCGTGCTCGGCCTCCACGAAGGACATGTAGTCGTGTCCGGTCGGCAGGCCGAGTGCGACGAGCACGTCGTCGGAGCGTGGCCCCTGTACCGCGAGCACGGCGTGGTCGCGGTGCTGGTCGACCACCTCGACACCCTCGGGTGCGCCGGCCGCGAGACGCCGTACGACCTCGGCGGTGTTGGCGGCGTTGGGGATCAGGAAGACGTGGTCCTCGCCGTACAGGTAGGCGATCAGGTCGTCGACGACGCCGCCGGACGCGTCGTCGCAGCAGAGCGTGTACTGCGCCTGACCGGGGCCGATCCGGCCGAGGTCGTTGGACAGCGTCGCGTTGACGTACGCCGCGGCGCCGGGCCCGCGGACCACCGCCTTGCCGAGGTGGCTCACGTCGAAGACGCCGACGGCCTCGCGCACCGCGGTGTGCTCCTTGACGACGCCCTGGCCGGCGTACTCCAGCGGCATCGACCAGCCGCCGAACTCCGCCAGCTTCGCGCCGAGGGCGACGTGCCGGTCGTGCATGGGGGACTGGAGGAGGGCGGGCTGGGTCACGGCGCCGAACCTACCGCAGCCGTCCGGCGCGTCTCCGGCGGCTAGAGTCCGCACGGTGAGCCCCACTCGGACCCCCGCACGTCGATCCGCCGGCCCCGCCTACACCCTGAGCAAGGGTGCGGCCGAGAAGAGCAAGGCGGACGTGGTCGCGATCGGGGTGGTGCGCACCCCGCGCGGACTTCGCGCCGCCCCGGGCGGCGAGGGCGTGGCCTCGGCCTACGGCCGCAAGTTCGCGCCCCTGCTCTCGACGCTCGGGTTCACCGCCCGTGCCGGCGAGGTCGCCAAGGTGCCGACCGGAGGCGTCATCAAGTCGCCGCTGCTGATCCTGGTCGGGCTCGGTGACCTCCCGGCGTCCGGCCTCGACCCCTCCGCCGTACGGCGGGCCGCTGGCGCCGCCACCCGCGCGGTGTCCAACGCCGCGTCCTTCGCGCTGGCGCTGCCGGCCACCGACGAGCACCTCGTGCGCGCCGTCGTGGAGGGCAGCCGGCTCGGCGGCTACGCGTTCACCGCCTACAAGTCCGGCGACGGCGCCTCGGGGGCCGGCGAGGTGGTCGTGCTCACCGACGTGGCGCGCACCAAGGGCGCCCAGCGTGCGCTGGCCATCGGCGAGGCCGTCGCGGTCGCCACCACGCTGGTCCGCGACTGGGTCAACACCCCCGCCGGCGACCTGACGCCCGAGCTGTTCGCGGCCGCGGTCGTGGCCGAGCAGAAGTCACGCAAGGCAGGCAAGGTCTCGGTCCGCGTCGTCGACGACACCGAGCTCGTCGCGCGCGGGTTCGGCGGCATCGTCGGTGTCGGGCAGGGCTCCGCCAACCCGCCGCGGCTGGTCGAGCTGACCTACCGCCCCCGGGGCGCCGCCCAGCACCTCGCCCTGGTGGGCAAGGGCATCACCTACGACTCCGGCGGCCTGAGCATCAAGTCCAGCGCCGGCATGCAGACGATGAAGTGCGACATGGCCGGCGCGGCCGTGGTCGCCGCCGCCGTCTTCGCGATCGCCGAGCTCGAGCTGCCGGTGCGCGTCACCGCGTTGGTGCCGATGGCGGAGAACATGGTCTCGGGCACCGCGACCCGTCCCGGCGACGTGCTGACGATGTACGGCGGCACCACCGTCGAGGTGCTCAACACCGACGCCGAGGGACGGCTCGTCCTGGCGGACGCGCTGACCCTGGCGGGCGAGTCGGAGCCCGACCTGATGGTCGACGTCGCGACCCTGACCGGCGCCTGCGAGACCGCGCTCGGCGACCGGATCGCGGGCATCCTCGGCAACGACGACGCGCTGGTCGCCCGGACGATCGCCGCGGGCGCCCGCGCCGGGGAGGTGCTGTGGCCGCTGCCGATCGCCGAGGAGATGACGGAGAAGGTCCGCACCCACAGCAAGGTGGCCGACCTGATGCAGCACAACGTCGACGTGTTCGGCGGGGCGCTCTACGCGGCGGCGTTCCTGCAGGAGTTCGTCGGCGAGCGTCCCTGGGTGCACCTCGACATCGCCGGCCCGGCGTTCAACACCCGCGGGCCCTTCGGTCACGTGCCCAGTGGGGGTACCGGCTTCGCGCTGGCCACCCTGGTCGAGCTCGCCGCCGACCTCGCCGCCGCCGAGTAGGCCGCTCCCCGCCCTCCCGTTGAGTGGTCAGGTGTGCCCCGTCGAGTGGTCAGGTGTGCCCCGTCGAGTGGTCAGTTGTGCCCCGTCGAGTGGTCAGTTGTGCCCGCCGTACGCGGACACGTGCCTACTCGACGGAGCGCGAGTGCCTACTCGACGGAGCGCGAGTGCCTACTCGATGGGGCACAACTGACCACTCAACGAGAGGGGCGGGGCGGGTCAGCCGAGCCCGGACTGCTTCTGGCGCCGGTTGTACTCCCGCATCCGCTCGGGGTAGCCGACCACCGCGGCGTCGTACGACGGCACGCCGTTGTCGTTGGCGAAGCGATGGGCCCAGTCCACGGACGGCACCCGTCGACGGGTCCACTCGCCGTCGTGCGCGACGAGGATGATCGTGACGTCGCTGACCGCGGTGCGCGGCTCGACGAAACCCTCGACCCCGCGCCGGGTGGTGGCGAACTCGTGGAGGTGCCGCTCGTCGGCGGCGTCGGAGGCCCGGACCGTGGTCGCGGCACCCGAGCGTCCCGGACGTCGCATCTTCGTGCGGCGCGGAGCCCGCAGCCGATCCAGCCAACCCATGGGCACCAGTGTGCCCGTCGGGACTGAGGTTTCGCTGAAACCCGCGACACGGCGACGCAGAGCGCGCCCCCGGCACGGGCACCGAGAGGCACGAGAACCGGCCCGGACCCGGTGTGGACACCTCGCCGTTTGGTGCAAGGATGACACCCGGTGAGAGCGGGGCGATCCCCCGGACATCCGCCGACCCACACCACCCGGGCCGGCGCGCAAGGTCGAGAAGAGGGCATGTGGCGGACGACTTCGACGTAGTGATCCTGGGCGCGGGCAGCGGCGGCTACGCCTGCGCCCTGCGCGCAGCACAGCTCGGTCTGCGCGTCGCCCTCGTCGAGAAGGGCAAGCTCGGCGGCACCTGCCTGCACGTCGGCTGCATCCCCACCAAGGCGCTGCTGCACGCGGCCGAGGTGGCCGACGCCGCTCGGGACGCCGAGCAGTTCGGCGTCAACGCCACGTTCGAGGGCATCGACATGGGCGGGGTCAACAAGTACAAGGACGGCGTGGTCAGCCGCCTCTTCTCCGGCCTGACCGGCCTCATCAAGAGCCGCGGCATCACCGTCGTCGAGGGTGAGGGCCGCCTGGTCGGTCCGCGCACCGTCGAGGTCAACGGCGAGTCCTACTCCGGCCGGCACGTCGTGCTCGCGTCCGGCTCCTACTCCAAGTCGCTGCCCGGCCTCGACGTCGACGGCCACCGGGTGCTGACCTCGGACCACGCACTCACGCTCGACCACGTGCCCGCCTCCGCGATCGTGCTCGGCGGCGGCGTCATCGGCTGCGAGTTCGCCAGTGTCTGGCGGTCCTTCGGCGCCGAGGTCACCATCCTGGAGGCACTCCCGCGTCTGGTCGCGTCCGAGGACGAGGCGGTCTCCGCCGTGGTGCAGCGGGCCTTCCGCAAGCGCGGCATCAAGGCCCGCACCGGCACTCCCTTCCAGTCCGTGGAGTCCACCGACACCGGCGTCCGGGTCACCGTCGAGGGCGGCGAGGTCCTCGAGGCAGAGGTGCTGCTCGTCGCCGTCGGACGCGGGCCCACCACCTCCGGTCTCGGCTACGAGGAGCAGGGCGTCGCGACGGACCGCGGCTTCGTGCTCACCGACGACCGGCTGCGAACCGCGGTCGAGGGTGTCTTCGCGGTCGGCGACATCGTGCCGGGCCTGCAGCTCGCGCACCGCGGCTTCGCCCAGGGCATCTTCGTCGCCGAGGAGATCGCCGGCCTCTCCCCCGCCCCGATCGACGAGCTCGCGATCCCCCGCGTCACCTACTGCGACCCCGAGGTGGCCTCCGTGGGCCTGACCGAGGCGGCCGCGCGCTCGACGTACGGCGACGAGGAGGTCGAGGCGCTGACCTACGACCTCGGCGGCAACGGCAAGAGCCAGATCCTCAAGACCCAGGGGTTCGTCAAGCTCGTACGTCGCGTGGACGGCCCGGTCGTCGGCGTGCACATCGTCGGCGCCCGCGCCGGCGAGATGATCGGCGAGGCCCAGCTGATCTACGGCTGGCAGGCCCACCCCGAGGACGTGGCCCCCCTGGTCCACGCGCACCCCACCCAGAACGAGGCTCTCGGCGAGGCGCACCTCGCGCTGGCCGGCAAGCCCTTGCACGCGCACTCATAGGATCGACCCGCAGCACCGCACGACCACCCAGCAGTACGACCCAGCAGGACGACAAGCGAAGGAACCCCATGGCGACCCCAGTCACCCTCCCCGCTCTCGGCGAGTCCGTCACCGAAGGCACCGTCACCCGCTGGCTCAAGCAGGTCGGCGACGACGTCGCGGTCGACGAGCCGCTGCTGGAGGTCTCGACCGACAAGGTCGACACCGAGATCCCCTCCCCGGTCGCCGGCACGCTGCTGGAGATCAAGGCGGAGGAGGACGAGACCGTCGAGGTCGGCGCGGAGCTGTGCACGATCGGTGACGAGGGCGAGTCCGGCGAATCCGACTCCTCCGACGACAGCGCGTCGGAGGAGTCCGACTCCGAGGGCGGCGCCGACAGCGAGGGGGTCGACGACGAGGCCCAGGACGAGCAGTCCGCCCAGGAGGCACCCGCGGCCGCCGACGACGACGAGGGAGGCGACGACGGCTCCGACCGCAAGACCGAGCCTGAGGGCGACGTGCCCGACGCCACGACCGAGGACGCGCCGCCCGCCCAAGAGACCGCCGGCGGATCGGCGGAGACCAAGCCCGAGGCGGAGGCGGAGGCCAAGGGCTCCGGCGGCAGCGGCTCCGGCACCCCGGTGACCCTGCCCGCCCTGGGCGAGTCGGTCACCGAGGGCACCGTCACCCGCTGGCTCAAGCAGGTCGGCGACGACGTCGCGGTCGACGAGCCGCTGCTGGAGGTCTCGACCGACAAGGTCGACACCGAGATCCCCTCCCCGGTCGCCGGCACGCTGCTGGAGATCAAGGTCGAGGAGGACGAGACCGTCGAGGTGGGCGCCGAGCTGGCGATCGTGGGCTCCGGGGACGCCGGTGGTGGCGACGACAGCGAGCCCGAGAAGGAGCCCGAGGCCGAGCAGGAGCCCGAGCCCGAGCCCGAGAAGAAGCCGGAGCCCGAGCCCGAGCCTGAGAAGAAGCCCGAGGCGAAGCAGGAGACCGAGCAGGCGAAGCCGGCCGAGAAGAAGGCCCCCGAGCCGACCAAGGAGCAGCCCGCCGCGGGCGACGACTCGTCCACGAGCAGGTCCGGCGGGTCGGACGACGCCGGCCCCTACGTCACGCCGCTGGTGCGCAAGATGGCTGCGGAGCACGGCGTCGACCTCAAGGACGTCACCGGCAGCGGTGTCGGTGGCCGGATCCGCAAGCAGGACGTGCTCGAGGCGGCCGAGAAGGTCAAGGCCGCCGCCGCACCGAAGGAGGAGGCCGCCCCGGCCGCCGCCCCGGCCGGTGGCGGCTCGAAGCCGACGACGCCGGAGCCCAGCCCGCTGCGCGGCAAGACCGAGCCGATGACGCGGTTGCGCAAGGTGATCGCCAAGCGGATGGTCGAGTCGCTGCAGGTTTCGGCGCAGCTGACCACGGTGGTCGAGGTCGACGTGACCAACATCGCCCGGCTCCGCGACGCCGCCAAGGCCGACTTCGCGGCCCGCGAGGGCGTCAAGCTGTCCTTCCTGCCGTTCTTCGCGAAGGCCGCGATCGACGCGCTCAAGGCGCACCCGTCGCTCAACGCGGCGGTGGACACCGAGAAGGGCGAGGTCACCTACTTCGACCACGAGAACCTCTCGGTCGCGGTGGACACCGAGAAGGGCCTGCTCACCCCGGTCATCAAGGATGCCGGCGACCTCTCGATCGCGGGCCTGGCCCGCAAGATCGCCGACATCGCCGACCGGACGCGCCGGAACAAGATCGGTCCCGACGAGCTGGCCGGTGGCACCTTCACGCTGACCAACACCGGCAGCCGTGGTGCGCTCTTCGACACCCCGATCATCAACCAGCCGCAGGTCGCGATCCTCGGCACCGGCTCGGTGGTGAAGCGTGCCGTGGTCATCGACGACGACAACCTCGGCGAGACGATCGCCGTGCGTCGGATGGTCTACCTGGCGCTCACCTACGACCACCGGATCGTCGACGGTGCCGACGCGGCCCGCTTCCTCACCGACGTGAAGCAGCGGCTCGAGTCCGGCCAGTTCGAGGTCTGACCCCAGACCCGGTCCCGCAGCACCGGCGATCCCCCTGTCCACCTCGGTGGGCAGGGGGATTCCGGCTTTTCGACCCGGGTACGTTCGCGCTATGAAGCTCGTGCTCGCCGGCGTCTCCGGCTTCCTCGGCACCGCCTGGCGCGATCACCTGGCCCGCGAGGGCCACGAGGTGGTCCGGCTGGTGCGCGGCGAGGCACTCTCGGCCTCGGAGTCCCGGTGGGACCCGTACGCCGGTCACGTCGACCGCGCGGTCATCGAGAGCGCCGACGTCGTGGCCACCCTGTCCGGTGCCCCGCTGGCGCACTGGCCGTGGACCGCGTCGTACATGAAGACCTTCACCGACAGTCGGGTCCGCACCACCCGCACCCTGGCCGAGGCGATCGCGGCCTCCGACCGCAAGCCCGGCCTGGTCGCGCAGAACGGCATCTCCGGCTACGGCGACCGGGGTGCTGTGAAGATGACCGAGGACTCGGCCTTCGACGCGGACACCTTCATGGGTGGTGTCAGCCGGGCCTGGCAGGAGGCGACGGTCCCGGCGCGCGACGCCGGAGCCGCGGTGGCCACGCTGCGCACCAGCATCGTGCTGGACCGCCGTGGCGGAGCGATGAAGATCCTGGCTCGGGTGTTCAAGGCCGGCCTCGGGGGTCCCGTCGGCTCGGGTGAGCAGTACTTCTCCACGATCTCGCTCCCGGACTGGGTGCGGGCGGCCACGCACGTGGTCGACGACGTCGCCCGTGGGGAGTCGCAGGGCGCCTACAACCTGTCCGCGCCGAACGCCACCACCAACGCGGAGTTCGGACGCGAGCTCGGCCGGATGCTGCGCCGCCCCAGCGTTGTCCCGGTGCCCGCCTTCGCGATCCGGCTCGGCGCCCCCCCGATCGCCTCGGAGCTGCTCGGCTCGAACCGCGTCGAGCCGGCGCGTCTGCTGGCCGAGGGGTTCACCTTCGAGCACCCCACCCTCAACGACCGGCTCGCAGCGGCGCTGACCTGACGCTCGCGACCCGCCAGCGGTCGTCGACCCGCCGGAGCTCCAGCGACCCGCGTGGTGGCCGTGTCCCGCGGCAACGGCTGCCGGACCCCGTCCGCGACAGCCACCGCGCCGCTCACCCGGTCGGTGACTCGGAGCCGCCACCACCGCGGACCGCGGTCGAGAACCGCGACGTCGAGCACCTGCATCCGCACCCCCTCCACCCGGAGGCCACGCGAGCGGTAGGACCGCAGCACCTCGACATCGGCGTCCCCCGCCGCCGAGCCGGGGACGTACAGCGCACGCAGGTCGGCGACCGAGCCGGACGCGTACGCCGCCGCCCGCTCCTCGTCCCACCCGCGGAGCACGGCCAGCGCGGCGACGTCGGCGTCCCGACCCGGAAGGGCCGCAACCCGTGCCGAGGAGACCGCCGGACCCGGGGGCGGGCCCGGACGCTCAGCCACCCACCCCCGACCGACGGTCAGCCCGACCACGACCGCACCTGCCACGACCGCGACGACGGCCACCGCGGCGACGGACCGGCCCGTGGTGCGCGAGGAACGGTGGTGGGGCGAGCGCATGGGACCAGCCTGGCCGATCCCCGCCGGCGGCGTCGGCGCTCGTCCACAGCCTCCCGGAGCGGCGTAGGCTCGGACCGTGGCAGACCTGACCTTCGAGACCGCCGGCTTCGGTGCCGACGCCGTCGACTACCTCGCCGCCTGGGACCTGCAGCGCGAGGTGCACGCCCGCGTCGTCGACGGCGGCCCGGAGACCGTGCTGCTGCTGGAGCACCCTCCCGTCTTCACCGCCGGCAAGCGCACCGAGCCGCACGAGCGGCCGCTGCTGGACGACGGCACCCCGGTCATCGACGTCGACCGCGGCGGCAAGATCACCTTCCACGGCCCCGGCCAGCTGGTCGGCTACCCGATCGTGCGGCTGCCCGACCACGTGCTGGTCGTCGACTACGTACGACGCGTCGAGGAGGCGCTGATCCACGCCTGCACCGAGCTCGGCGTCGCCACGGCGCGGGTCCCCGGGCGCAGCGGGGTCTGGCTCGCGCAGGACGCGAAGGGACCCGAGCGCAAGATCGCCGCGCTCGGCATCCGGGTCAGCCGCGGCGTCACCATGCACGGCTTCGCGATCAACTGCGACGTCGACCTCGGGTGGTACGACCGGTTCGTGCCGTGCGGCATCAGCGACGCCGGCGTCACCAGCCTCTCGGTCGAGCTCGGTCGCGACGTGACGGTCGCGGAGGTGGCCCCGGTCGTCGAGCGACACCTGCGCGAGCTGCTCGCCTGGGCGCCGTACGACGCGACGCCGGACTATGCCGCCAAACCGGAGCCGGGCAGGCGCTACGCCCTGATCACCCCCGGCGCCTGACGGACCGGCGTGCCTGCACGTCCCGACCGAACAGGTGGGTGAGACTCCGAAGATGACCGACCCCGCCTCGTCCCGCGGCGGCCTCGTCATCGAGACCACCGGTCTGCGCAAGGAGTTCCGCACCCGGCGCGGTCGCCGCGTGGTCGCCGTGCAGGACCTCGACCTCGCCGTCCCCGCCGGCGGCGTGCACGGCTTCCTCGGTCCCAACGGCTCGGGGAAGACCACCACCATCCGGATGCTGCTCGGACTGGCCTCCGCGACGAGCGGCTCGATGGCGCTGTTCGGCGAGCCGGTGCCTCAACGCCTCCCTCACGTCATGGCTCGGGTGGGTGCGGTGGTGGAGCAGCCGAAGTTCGTGCCGACCTTCACCGGCCGCAAGAACCTCCAGCTGCTGGCCCGCTCGGTGGGTGTCCCCGGCCAGCAGGTCGACACCGCGCTCGCCCAGGTCGGCCTGGGCGGTCGGGGACGAGACCGCTACCAGGGCTACTCCCTCGGCATGAAGCAGCGGCTGGCGATCGCGGCCACGCTGCTGAAGTCCCCGGACCTGCTGATCCTCGACGAGCCGACCAACGGTCTCGACCCGGCCGGGATCCGCGACATCCGCACGATGATCGGCGGGCTCGCCGACAGCGGGGTGACCGTGCTGCTCAGCTCGCACATCCTGGCCGAGGTGCAGCAGGTCTGCCACTCGGTCTCGATCATCGGCAACGGTCGGCTGCTCGCCACCGGCTCCGTCGACGAGCTGGTCCGCCGGGAGCACGCCGCCCAGGTGAAGGTCGCGGTCGCCGACCTCGACGGCGCCCGCCGCGTGCTGGAGCGGGCCGGCTACGACGTACGCCGCTCCGGCGAACGGCTCGTCGTCTCGGGTGCCGACGGCGGCGGCTTCGAGCCCGACGCCGTCACCCGGGTGCTGGCGCAGCACGGGCACTACCTGCGCGAGCTCACCCCGGTGCGCGCCGACCTGGAGTCGGTCTTCCTCCACCTCACGCGCAGCGACACCCTGCACGCGGCACCCAGCGGCGAGCCGACCGACCAGGACGGGGGGAAGGCATGAGACTGCTGCGGGTCGAGCTCAACCGGTTGTTCTCGCGCCGGGCCGTCGTCCTGCTGGTGCTCGCAGCGGCCCTGCTCACCGCCCTCCTGGCCGCCACCACGCTCTACGACACCCGTCCGGTCAGCGCTGCGGACATGTCGCGCGCACAGGCCCGGGCCGAGGAGCAGCGCGCCTCGCCCGGGTCCCGACGCGAGCTGGAGAACTGCCTGGCCGACCCGACCACCTACTTCGGCCCCGACGCCACCGACGCCGCCTGCCAGGACGCCCTGGTCCCGCGCGCGGAGTTCTTCCTCGACCGGGCACCCCTGTCGCTCGCCGAGGAGACGGGCGACAGCGGGATCGCCGTCGTGGTGCTGGTGACGGCGCTGCTGGTCATCGCGGGGACGACCTTCGCCGGCGCCGACTGGGCCTCGGGGTCGATGAGCAACCAGCTGCTGTTCGAGCCCAGAAGACGCCGCATCTGGACCGCCAAGGCGCTGGCCGTCCTGCTCGCCTCCGCCCTCGTGGCCGGGACCCTGGTCGCGGGCTTCTGGCTCGCCCTCTGGCTGACAGCCGAGGCGCGGGGCCTCTCGACGCCGGGACCCGTGCTGCAGCAGGTCGGGTGGGCGGCGGCCCGCGGCGTCGCCCTCGCGGCCGCCGGCGGCCTCGGCGGCTTCGCGCTGACCATGCTGCTACGGCACACCGTCGGCACCCTGGCCGTGCTGTTCGCCTACACCGTCATCGGCGAGGCGGTCGTCACGATCCTTCCGATCGAGCGGGCGCCCCGGTTCAGCCTCGCGACCAACGTCTTCGCCTGGATCCGCGACGGCCTGCAGGTCTACGACCCCCGCATGAGGTGCCCGCCGAGCCGGGCCGGCTGCGACCAGACGTTCCTGGTGTCGTCGGCCGACGCGGCGACGTACCTCGGGGTGCTGCTGCTGGTCGTGATGGTGCTCTCCGCGGTGTCGTTCCAGAGACGCGACGTCCCCTGAGCGGAGGCCGGAGGGGTGCCGACGGCCTCTCGCCGGATTGGGGTCGCCGCAGGCTCCGGCGTAGAGTGACACGGTGACTCAAGCCCCCTCCCAGCCCTCCAGCGCGCCCGGAGCGGCACCCGGAAGCCCGGTGCCCCAGGGACGCAAGCTGCTCCGGCTCGAGGTGCGCAACGCGGAGACCCCGATCGAGCGCAAACCCGAGTGGATCAAGACCAAGGCCTCCATGGGCCCGCAGTACCGCGAGCTGCAGAACCTCGTGAAGTCCGAGGGGCTGCACACGGTGTGCCAGGAGGCGGCCTGTCCCAACATCTTCGAGTGCTGGGAGGACCGGGAGGCCACGTTCCTGATCGGTGGGGACCAGTGCACCCGGCGCTGTGACTTCTGCCAGATCGACACCGGCAAGCCGCAGCCGCTGGACCGCGACGAGCCGCGTCGGGTCGGGGAGAGCGTGGCGACGATGGGGTTGCGCTACGCGACCATCACCGGTGTCGCGCGTGACGACCTGCCCGATGGTGGTGCGTGGCTCTACGCCGAGACGGTCCGCCAGATCCATGCGTTGAACCCCGGGACCGGGGTGGAGAACCTGATCCCGGACTTCAACGGCAAGCCCGACCTGTTGGCGGAGGTGTTCGAGAGCCGTCCGGAGGTGCTGGCCCACAACGTCGAGACGGTGCCGCGGATCTTCAAGCGGATCCGGCCGGCGTTCCGCTACGAGCGGTCCCTGGACGTGCTCACCGCGGCGCGGGAGTTCGGGTTGGTGACGAAGTCCAACCTGATCCTGGGGATGGGTGAGACCCGTGAGGAGGTCTCCCAGGCGTTGGTGGACCTGCATGACGCGGGGTGTGAGCTGATCACGATCACGCAGTACCTCCGTCCCTCGCCGCGGCACCACCCGGTGGAGCGGTGGGTCAAGCCGCAGGAGTTCGTCGAGCTCAAGGACGAGGCCGACGCGGTCGGTTTCACCGGGGTGATGTCGGGTCCGCTGGTGCGCTCGTCCTACCGCGCCGGCCGGCTCTACCAGCAGGCCATCGCGGCACGCGAAGGTGCCGCGGCGACGGCCTGAGCCGTCCCTCTGAGATACTCCCCGCGTCCCGCGTCGACCGAGCAGAACAGCAGAGGCACCACCTGATGGCGAAGAAGGCCAAGACCGAGAAGAGCCCCAAGCCCGAGAAGAAGCAGGGCCGGCTCAAGCAGATCCGACTCGTCTACAAGATGACGAGGAAGACCGACAAGCGCATCGGGCTGATCCTGCTGGGTGTCTTCCTGCTGGCCGGCGGCATCGCCTTCGGCATCTTCACCCTGGTGCCCGGGCCGATGGTCCTCGACATCGTGACCTCGGTCCTGATCGGCGTGCTCGCGGTCATCATCGTGTTCGGCCGCCGCGCGCAGAAGGCGCAGTACGCCGAGATCGAGGGTCAGCCGGGAGCCGCAGCGGCCGCCCTCAACGTGCTCAAGCGGGGCTGGAAGGTCGAGCCCGGCATCGCCTTCAACCGCAACCAGGACCTCGTCCACCGCGTGGTCGGTCCTCCCGGCATCGTCCTGGTCGGCGAGGGCAACCCTCAGCGCCTGCGCTCGCTGCTGGCCACCGAGCGCCGCAAGCACGAGCGGGTCGCCTCCGACACCCCCATCCACGAGGTGATCAGCGGCACCTCCGAGGGCGCTGTCCCCGTGCCGAAGCTGTCGCGCCACGTGGCCAAGCTGGGCCGCAACATCAAGCCCGCCCAGATGACCGACGTGCTGCAGCGGCTGAAGGCGCTCGACGCCAACCGGTCCAACATCCCGATCCCCAAGGGCCCGGTGCCGACCAGCATGAAGGGCTCCCGTGGCAACCAGCGGGGCCGCTGAGCGAATCCCCACGACTCCCCGGTGTGCCCCTGGGCTACTGGCCCGGGCCCGTGACGATCTTGGAGGCCGGCGGGGCCAACACGTCGACCCGCTTGCCGTAGTCCGACATCCGCATCGTCGTCGAGGCACCGGCGAAGTCGAAGTCCATCCGCCGCAGCAGGTCGTCGCCGTCGAGCCACATGTCGTAGACGAGCTCGGCGGGCAGCGCTCCGGCCGCCGCGGACTGGTCGCCGCCCATGGAGGCCAGCATCTTCTTGGTGTCGACGGCGACCTTGTAGTGGTTGGTCTCGGTGCCGTCGACCGTCTCCGGACCGACCAGCGTCACGTCCTTGACCCCGGCCTGCATCGCCTTCACGCTGCTGAGCGGGTCCATCTGCTTGTCGAGGTCCCCCATCGACTGCGCCATCGGGTTGGACTTGTCCCGGGGGTCGATCTTGATGAACTTCCCGGCCGGCGTCATCTGCGGGATCGAGAGGTACATGACCTTGTCGACGAACCGCATCTCCATCGAGCCGCCGGCTCCGAACGAGTCGCCGGTCATCGTCATCACCATGGCGGGAGCCGCGCCCTCGTAGCTCACGTCGCCCTCCGCCTCGAGACCGTTGGCGCCACCCATCGACATGGTCAGGTGGGCGCTGCCGGCGTCCAGGGTGTTCTGGGTGATCGCCTTCACCAGCGCGTCGCGGTCGAGCTCCTCCAGGTCGCCCGACTCGGCCTCTCCGCTCGGCTCGGACGTGGTCGGCGCGTCCGACGCCTGCTCGGAGGCGGCATCGGACGAGGACGAGGTGCTCTCGGTGCCGCCGCCGCCGCAGGCGACGAGGGTGGTGCTCGACAGCGTGACGACCGCCACGGCGGCGAGAGTACGACGGATGCGCATGGTGGGTCCCCCGGGGTCGGACGTGCGGCGGGTGCTGCGAGGCGCCCATCCTATGACCGTTCCCCCGGTCAGCGCCGGTATCAGTCGGACAACGCCCAACCGGCACACGTGTCGAGCAGCGCCGGAATGGGCACACGACAGTCATCCGACGGAGCTCGGGGGCAGCGGAGCCGAACAGGCCCGTGATCGGCTCCGCCGGCGGCAACCGGCTCGTGGCGAAGACCCATCCACCGACGCACCCAGGACGAACCTCCTCCATGACGGAATCCACCCGATCCCGCCCCACGGTCGCCGTGATCGGCGGGGGCGTGTCCGGCCTCACGGCCGCCTACCTGCTGCAGCGCGACCACCACGTCACCCTGTTCGAGGCCGACGAGCGGATCGGCGGCCACGCCCACACCCACGACGTGACGCTCGCCGACGGCACCTCCGTGCCCGTCGACTCCGGGTTCATCGTGCTCAACGACCGCACCTACCCCCACCTCCGCCGGATGTTCGGCGAGCTCGGGGTGCAGACGCGGCCGACCGAGATGAGCATGAGCATCAGCTGCGGCGGCTGCGGCCTCAACTACGTGGGCGGCCGCAAGGCGCCAGGCATCTTCGCCCAGCGCCGCCGGATCCTCGACCCGCGGTTCTGGCGGATGCTGCTGGCCGTGCGTCGGTTCCAGAAGGCCGCGCTGAAGCTCCTCGACGAGGCTCCCGACGGCGACCTGTCCTACGGCGACTTCCTCGAGCGGCACGGCTTCGACGCCTACTTCCGCAGCCACTACGCGCTGCCGATCGTCTCGTGCGTGTGGTCGATGGGCCACCAGGAGTCGCTGGCCTACCCCGCGGCGTACCTCTTCGCCTTCCTGCGCCACCACGGCTTCCTGGTCCTCAACGACGCTCCCACCTGGCACACCGTGGTCGGCGGCTCCCGGTCGTACGTCGACCAGGTGACCTCCCGCCTCGACGTCGTGCACGCCCGCACCCGGATCACCGCGGTCAGCCGCAAGCCCGACGGGATCGAGCTCGACGACGAGCACGGCGAGCACCACAGCTTCGACAAGGTCGTCGTCGCCACCCACGCCGACGACGCGCTCGCACTCCTCACGGACGCCGACGAGCTCGAGGAGTCGCTGCTCGGCGCGTTCGGCTACTCCACCAACCAGGCCTGGCTGCACCGCGACGAGTCCGTGCTGCCGGCGCTGCACCGCGGTCGCGCGGCGTGGAACTACCGGCTCGACGGCTGCGACACGGTCTCCGACCGCTCGCAGGTGTCCTACTGGATGAACCGCCTCCAGGGCCACCCGGAGAGCAGCCCACTGGTGGTCACGCTCAACCCGGGCGAGGGCGACGAGCCGTCCGACACGATCGCCGCGATGACCTACCTGCACCCGACCTACACCGCCGAGTCCGTCGCCGCGCAGACCCGCCTCGCCGAGCTCAGCAACGACCGGATCGCCTTCGCGGGCGCCTACCACGGGTGGGGCTTCCACGAGGACGGCTGCCGCTCCGGCGTCGCCGCGGCCGAGGCGCTCGGAGCCACCTGGTGAGCACCCTCACGACGGCTCCGTCCTACGTCCGCGCCCGCGTCCACCACCGACGCACGCGTCCGTTCACCTACACGTTCGCGCACACCACCCCGATGTGGCTCGTCGACGCGGCCCGCGCCGACACCGCGTTCCCCCGCTGGCTGCGTGGACTGGTCGCGATCCGCAGCCAGGACCACTTCGGTCCCGACGACAGCCGCCCCCTGATCGACAAGGTGCACTCCTACCTGCGGGCCCAGGACGTGGCGTGGACCGCCGCTCGCGTCCTCGTGCTCGCCAACGCCCGGTCCCTGGGCTACGTGTTCGACCCGCTGACGACCTACTTCTGCTTCGACGCCGACGGCGCCCTGGAGGGCGTGCTGGCCGAGGTGCACAACACCTACGGCGAGCGGCACTGCTACCCGCTGTCGGTTGCGGAGAAGTCCCCCGCGACGGTCGACAAGGAGTTCTACGTCTCGCCGTTCTTCGCCGTCGAGGGACGCTACGACATCCGGACCAAGCTGACCGGCTCCGAGGTGATGGTCGCGATCTCGCTCAGCCAGGACGACCGGACCGTGTTCACCGCGTCGGTGCACGGCGACCTCGAACCGGCCCGCACCGGTCGGGTCGTGCGCGCCGTCGCCGCCAACCCGTTGCCCTCGCAGCGGGTCGCCGCCCTGATCCGCTGGCACGGCATCCGCCTCTGGCTGCGCCGCCTCCCCGTCATTCCCCGTCGCCCGCACCGAGCCCCGAAAGGCATGGCATGAGCACCACCCTGAACCCCTCCACGACAGCCTCCTCCGCGTTGCTGCCGGCCCCCCCGTCGTACGGCGTCCGCGGCCGGATCGCGCGTGAGGTCGTCAAGCGGATCCTGCGCGGCGTGCCCGTGACCGCGCGTCTCGCCACCGGTGAGCTCTACGGCGCCCCGCTGCACCAGGGCTGCCCGGTCCTGCGGGTGGACCAGCCCGACGCGTTCTTCGCCCGGCTCGCCCGCAGCCCGATGATCGGACTCGGGGAGTCCTACATGGCCCGGGAGTGGAGCGTCGAGGAGGGCAGTGACCTCGCCGACGCGCTGGCGCCCTTCGCCGAGCGGCTGACCGACCTGATCAAGCCGGCCTTCTACAAGCTGCGGCACACGGTGCTCCCCCGCGGCCTCAACCCGGCGAACACCGTCGAGGGCTCGAAGAAGAACATCGAGGCGCACTACGACCTGTCCAACGACATGTTCGAGACGTTCCTGGACCCGTCGCTGTCCTACTCCTCCGCGCTGTTCGAGTCCCTCGAGACGCCGCCGACCCTCGACGAGCTCGAGCACGCCCAGCTGCGCAAGGTCGACGCGATCCTGGACGCGGCCAACGTCGAGGCCGGCTCCCGCGTGCTGGAGATCGGCACCGGCTGGGGCACCCTGGCGATCCGCGCCGCCGAGCGTGGCGCCCACGTCACGACGGTGACGCTGTCAGGCGAGCAGGCGGCCCTGGCGCAGGCGCGCGTGGACGCCGCCGGCGTCGCCGACCTGGTCGAGATCGCGGTGCGTGACTACCGCGACCAGGACGGCGAGTTCGACGCCGTGGTGAGCGTGGAGATGGTCGAGGCCGTCGGCGAGGAGTACTGGCCGACGTACTTCGCCAAGATCGAGTCGCTGCTCGCCCCCGGCGGCGTCGCCGCGATCCAGGCGATCCTGATCGCGCACCACCGGATGGTCGCGACCCGCGACACCTACACCTGGATCCACAAGTACATCTTCCCCGGCGGCATGCTGCCCTCCACCGACGCGCTCCACGAGGTGCTGCGCAAGCACACCCGGATGCACATCACCAACATCGCGCCGATGGGCCAGCACTACGCCCACACGCTGCGGCTGTGGCGCGAGCAGTTCGTGCAGCACTGGGACCAGGTCCTCGGCCTCGGCTTCGACGACCGGTTCTGCCGGATGTGGGAGTTCTACCTGGCCTACTGCGAGGCGGGCTTCCGCACCGGCTACCTCGACGTCGCGCAGGTCCGCATCACCCGTTGACCCGGGTCTCCTCCCCCGTTGACCCGGGTCTCGTCCCCCGTTGACCCGGGTCTAGCGGCGGATGGCGACGGTGCCGGCTGCGAGGTCGTGCAGGCCGCGCCGGTCGCGGTTGTAGATGACCGGCGGCACGACGAGGCAGATCAACAGCGTCCGCAGCATCGACATCAGCAGGTTGAGCGGCCGACGGTCGAGCCGGACGACCGCGATCCGCAGCAGCAGCTGCCCGAACGACCCGCCGGCGAGCGCGGTCAGCAGCGACACCTGCGTGAAGAACACCAGCATCGGCACCCACGCGCGCCAGTCGTGCGAGGACAGCGCAGCATCGCCGACGATCGCGCCGGCGACCAGCAACGACGCGAACCAGTCGACGAAGAGCGCCACGATCCGGCGGGGCCAGCCCGCGGCGGCACCACGCCCCTGCGGGGGCAGCCCCAGCCGCTGGCCGGCGTACGACTGCTGGTCGGCACTCTGACCTGATGCGGGGCTCACGGCTCCACCGTATCCAGGGGGGTGATCGGCGCGTGGACAACGCCTGCGGGAGGCCTGTTACATGGGCGAAACAATCCAGATACCCCGGAGAAACTGCGCGCTCATAGCGTGCTGGTCGTGGTGCAGTGAAGCATCGCGCTCGCTGCCCAACCCACTTGCTCACGTGGCCCCGCGGGGCCAAGGAGGACGAATGTTCGCAAACAGCGAAGAGCTGCTGAAGTACATCAAGGACGAGGGCGTCGAGATGGTCGACGTGCGCTTCTGCGACCTCCCCGGTGTGATGCAGCACTTCACCGTGCCGGTCTCGTCGTTCGACCAGTCGGTGTTCGACGACGGGCTGAGCTTCGACGGGTCCTCGATCCGCGGGTTCCAGGCCATCCACGAGTCCGACATGTCGCTGTTCCCGGACCCGACCACGGCCTACATCGACCCCTTCCGGATCTCCAAGACGCTGGTCGTGAACTTCTTCATCCACGACCCGATCACCGGTGAGGCCTACAGCCGCGACCCGCGCAACATCGCTCGCAAGGCGATGGCCTACCTCGCGAGCACCGGCATCGGCGACACGGCGTACTTCGCTCCCGAGGCCGAGTTCTACGTCTTCGACAAGGTCCGCTTCGAGACCAAGGCCAACGCCGGGTACTACGAGATCGACTCCGAAGCTGGCGCCTGGAACACCGGCTCCGAGGACAACAACCGCGGCTACAAGGTGAAGTACAAGGGCGGCTACTTCCCGGTCGCCCCCACCGACCACTTCGGCGAGCTGCGCGACGAGATGGTCATCGAGCTGGAGAAGTCCGGCCTGATCGTGGAGCGGGCGCACCACGAGGTCGGTACGGCGGGCCAGGCGGAGATCAACTACCGCTTCGACGAGCTGCTCAAGGCCGCCGACGACGTCATGAAGTTCAAGTACATGATCAAGAACGTCGCCTGGCGCAACGGCAAGACCGCGACCTTCATGCCGAAGCCGATCTTCGGCGACAACGGCTCGGGCATGCACTGCCACCAGTCGATCTGGAACAACGGCGAGCCGCTGTTCTTCGACGAGACCGGGTACGGCGGCCTGTCGGACATGGCGCGCTACTACATCGGCGGCCTGCTCAAGCACGCTCCGTCGCTGCTGGCGTTCACGAACCCGACGGTGAACTCCTACCACCGCCTGGTGCCCGGCTTCGAGGCCCCGATCAGCCTGGTCTACAGCCAGCGCAACCGCTCGGCCTGCGTGCGGATCCCGATCACGGGCGCCAACCCCAAGGCCAAGCGCATCGAGTTCCGGTGCCCCGACCCGTCGGCGAACCCCTACCTCGCCTTCTCGGCGCTGCTGCTCGCCGGCCTCGACGGCATCAAGAACAAGATCGAGCCGCCGGCGCCGGTGGACAAGGACATCTACGAGCTGCCGCCGGACGAGATGGCCGAGATCGACCAGGTGCCGACCTCGCTGGGTGCGGTGCTGGACAACCTCGAGGCCGACCACGACTTCCTGACCGTCGGCGGTGTCTTCACCCCCGACCTGATCGAGACGTGGATCGACTACAAGCGCACCCAGGAGATCCTGCCGGTGCAGCTGCGGCCGCACCCGCACGAGTTCGAGCTCTACTACGACATCTGATCCGCGTCGTCATTTGAAACGGCCCCTGAACTGCGGAGACGCAGGTTCAGGGGCCGTTTTCGTTGGCGCAAAATGGGCCAGGTTCCACGGAACTTCCCCAGAAGATCTGCTCCACCCGCGCTGCTGGTTGAGCAGCGAGGAACGAGCGTGTCGAAACCAAGACCCTGAGTCGTCCGACCATGACGCCACACTCCGACCATGCGCATCGGAACCTGGAACCTGGCGGAACGTGGGGACGCTCGGCTCCTGGCCGTGATGGTCCTCATCCCGGCGCACCCGGCTGCTGCGAAGATCTACCGTCCGTGCTAGCGAGAGCGCGCCGCCGACCACCTCGCCCACCGAGTCCGACGATCCCTAGGAGTCACAGGCGTGTTGAAGTGGTTACGCGCGGCCCTGGGAGTTCCGGACCACCCCACCGCAGCCCACAGCCCGCCCCCGGACCGTGGTGACGTCCCCCTGGCCCAGCAGGCGCTCCTGGCCGCGATCAACCCCGCCACCGGCAAGCGATGGAACAGCAACGCCAAGTACGTGGTGGCCGCCGGGCTCCTGCTGGAGCTGGCGTACCAGGGGAGGATCACGGTCTCGGGCACCGGCAGGACGGCCCGCTACACGGTCCGTGACTCCGCCCCGCTCGGGAGCCCCGAACTGGACTCCGCCCTCAGCGGCCTCGACGCCGGAGGTGTCGGGCACACGGTGGCACGGAACGTCGTCCTCCTGCCTACCGACACCCAGCTCGCCAAGCGTCTGGTCACCGAGGGACTGCTTGTCGAGGAGACCGGCAGGATGCTCGCCGTACTTGCGACCCGCCGCCTGCGCCCCACCCCCGCTGCGGGCCGCGACGAGGTAATCGCCCGGGTCCGAGCCGCCCTGCTGGGCGAGTCGGCCGCCGACGACCGGACGGCCCTGCTCATCGCCGCACTCGGCCTCGGCGCCCCGACCAAGCTGTTCGTGCCGAAGGACCGCGTCAAGGAGGCCGACCGCCAGCAGGAGATAGTCGTCAGCGGGATCGGGAGCGACGGGCTTGCCATCGTCTCGGCCGTCGCTGCAGTGCGCGACCGCGACCAGAGCGACTACAGCTCGAGCATGTAGCGGCTACCCAGCGAGGCGATCCGCTCGATTGCCGGGCGCACCGCGGCCCCGGCCCACAGCGTCCCGACCTTCCGCCGCCACGAGAACAGTGCGCAGGCGGCAGTTGCTGGGACGCACTCGCACCGGCATGAGCGCGCACCGCCAGCTGAAGACGAGTGTGTGGTTCGCTACTGCGATCCGCGAAGATCGTGCCGAAGCATGGTTCCGTCGTCCCATATCGCTTCGCGAAGGGCGGTGAGCCGGTCGTTGACTGCGGTCTCGTCTTCGGGCCGGACGAGGTGTCCGTTCGCGGCCAGGATCAGTAGATCGTTGACGCTACCCATCCCTCCGAATGCCCCGAGCAAGTCATCGAACACGGCAGAGTTGTGGGAGTCCAGCCGGGTACGGCAGGCGACGACCCACGTCAGCCAATGCGTCTCACCATGGTCTCGCAGCAGCGTGCCGACCTCATCGAGGTTCGCGCGGAGTCGCGCCAACCGGACTTCGAACGCGGTGTCGCCCATGCCGGGAGCATAGACACGATCGCACGCGCGTCGGCAGATCCGACAACGCGGAGACGCGCCGACAGGTGGCGGTGTGACGCACCGCGCTGCGAGACCCGTCGGCTCAGATCAGGAGCTCTGAGATGAGGTCACCGCTCACGGTGAACTTCTGCTCCAGGTCGACGACCCCACCGGGGAAGTCGCCTTCGAGATGGGTGGCCACGACGTACTCGTCGTCGGTTGTCTGCCGGGTCCCGGTGATCTCGGTCGTGTACGTGTAGCGGGAAGCCACGCGCTCCCGCCACCTGCGGACCTCAGCGAGGCCGTGGTGGTGCTGGCCCTCATCGAAAACGTGAGCCTGCGGGGTGAAGCAGTCGAGGAGGGCGTCGAGGTCACCCTCGGCCGCCGAGGCGTAGTACCGGGCGATGACATCGGGAGTGGTGGTCATGCCAGCCAACCTAGGCGCGTCCACCGACACTCTCTCGACAGCTCAACCCACCTGGCTTCGTGTGTCCTAGTCGCGTGGGCCAGAGGTGCAGATCGCCGCAGCCGCCGTTTGACCGCCGATCTGGGTAGGGTCGCGGTCGCCGCGCCTGCGCTCCACGGCTCAGAGAGGACGACGATGCCCGACTGGCACCTGCGAGACGTCACCCCTGCCGACCTCGAGGAGCTGGTGCGCCTGGACGAGGCATCCTCCACGACCGACCAGGGTCCGCTGTTCGCACTCGCGGACGTGGTGAGCGCCGTCTTGGAGCGACACCCCGCGGTCGCGGCCGTCCACGACGGACGCGTCGTCGGCGCAGCCATCAGCCGGGTCGACGGAGATCGGGCGTGGGTCATCCGCCTCGCACTCGCCCCCGACTGGCGGGGCCGGGGCATGGGCAGTGCGCTCGTCGGCGAGCTGGAGCACCGGCTCACCGCCATCGGGGTCCGCAGCATCAGAGCGCTGTTGCCGGACAACGAGACCGGGACCCAGGCCTTCCTCAACTCCGGCTTCAGGCAACGCGCGGCTGTGTCTCTGTTCGAGAAGAGCGAGAGGGTGAATCCCGCATCCGCCGTGCTGCTGCGGGCCCTCGGGGGGTCCGTGCCCAACGCGGGCCTGTGGGACCAGGTGGCCGGGATGACCGAGGAGAAGCGCCTGATCGAACGGCGCCTGGTGCTCCCGCTCGCGCGACCTCAAGAGGCGCACGCGCACGGAGTCGAGCCGCCGCGCGCCGTCGTGCTGTTCGGACCTCCCGGGACCGGCAGGACCACCTTCGCCAAAGCGGTGGCGAGCCGCCTGGCCTGGCCGTTCGTCGAGCTGTTCCCCTCCCGCATGGCCAGCGCCGACGGTGGGCTGGCGGCAGGGATCAGTCAGGCCTTCGGCGCCCTGGCCGAGCTGGAGAACGTCGTGGTGTTCATCGACGAGGTCGAGGAGATCGCCGCTCAGCGCGAGGGCGGCGGCTCCTCGGTCGCGGTCGTCAACGAGCTCCTCAAGGCCCTGGTCAGCTTCCGGGAGCAGGACGGACGCCTGCTGGTCTGCGCCACCAACTCCGTGCGTGCCCTCGACGCCGCCTTCCTCCGGCACGGACGCTTCGACTACGTCCTGCCGATCGGTCCACCCGACGGCACAGCACGGGCGGCGATGTGGGCGGGTCACCTCCGCTCCACCGCCCAGAAGGTCGACATCGGCCGCTTGGTGGACGCCAGCGAGAACTTCACCCCGGCCGACATCACCCATGCTGCTCGGACCGTCGCGCAGCGCATGTTCGAGTGCAGCGTCGACAGCGGGAGCCGCTGCGAGGCGACCACCCAGGACTACCTGGACACGATGACCGACATCCGACCGACGCTTTCGAGTGCCGTGGTCACGAACTTCACCGAGGACATCGCGAAGTACGCCCGGACCTGATCGGAAGGGCTGCGACCGGGGCACGCTGGTCGTCCGGCCTGGCGCGGATGCGCCGGCCACGCGGACTATCACCTCGCACGCTTGGAACGATCCACCACGCCCTGCGGCGGCGAGCTGATAGCCCGCATGGCCTCTTCCCACCGGGCGTCGCCATGACCTGGCACCGGTCCACTAGCGTGTGCGCCATGCCGTCCCTCGCCCCGACCGCCCTGGGACCGGGCGTCGTCGGCTGCTCGGTCGCCGATCCGAGCGCATGAGCCGCTACGCCGTCTGCGCGCACGGACACCGGCACTGGGGCGCGCGCGGGGCCGCCGGACTGCTGCTGGTCCACGACGGGCACGTGCTGCTGCAGAAGCGTGCCGAGCGCACCCACATGGGCGGCACCTGGTCGACCCCCGGCGGCGCGATCGACCCCGGGGAGGACGTGCTGGCCGCGGCAGCCCGGGAGGCGCACGAGGAGCTCGGCGTCAACTCCGACGTGTACGACGTCCGCGAGCTGTTCGAGGCCGTCTGCGGCGGCTGGACCTACACGACCGTGATCGCGACCGTCACGGAACGGCCGGCGCTGATCGAGCAGTGGGAGTCCGAGCAGCTCGCGTGGGTCGCGCCCGACGACGTGGACGCCCTGCCGCTGCACCCGGCGTTCCGCCAGGCCTGGCACGAGCACCTGGCCTCGCGGGTCAGCCCCAGAAGACGCGCTCGACGACCTGCCGGGCGAGACGGGTGACGCGCAGGTAGTCGTCGACCAGCCGGTCCGACACCCCCGGCGGGTAGCCCCGGATCGCGGCGACCGCGGCCTTCTCCCGGGCGTCGCGGGGCAGCGAGTCGGCGGGACGGCCGCGCACCTGGGTGATCGCGTTGCGCAGCCCGCTCGCGGTGCGCCACGCGGTGGCCAGGGCCTGCGCGTCGGCAGCCGGCAGCAGGTCGGCGGCGACCGCGGCCTCGAGCGCGTCCAGGGTGCGGGTGGTGCGCAGCGCCTCGACCCGCCCGGCGTGCTGCATCTGCAGCAGCTGCACGGTCCACTCCACGTCGGAGAGGCCACCGCGGCCGAGCTTGAGGTGGGTCGCTGGGTCGGCACCGCGCGGCAGCCGCTCGTTGTCGACGCGTGCCTTGATCCGGCGCACCTCCAGCACGTCGTCGTCGCTGATCCCGTCCGCGGGGAACCGCAGCGGGTCGATCAGCTCGCGGAAGCGGGCGGCGAGGGGCTGGTCGCCGACGTTCGGGCTGGCGCGCAGCAGTGCCTGCGCCTCCCACACCGCCGACCACTTGGCGTAGTAGGCGGCGTAGGACTCGAGGGTGCGCACCAGTGGCCCCTGCTTGCCCTCGGGGCGCAGTCCGGCGTCGACCTCGATGGGCGGGTCGGTGCCGGGCAGCGACAGCAGCCGTCGCAGCTCGTTGGCCACGTCGCGGGCGGCGCGAGCGGCCTGCTCGGCCTCGGCGCCGTCCACCGGCTCGTAGACGAACATGACGTCCGCGTCGCTGCCGTAGCCGAGCTCGCCGCCGCCGTAGCGGCCCATCGCGACGATCGCCATCCGCATCGGCAGGTCGCCGCGCCGTTCGGCCGTGATGGCGGCGAGCGCGGCGGCCAGCGCCCCTTCAAGGGTGGCGTGCATGACGTCGGTGAGGGCGTAACCGACCTGGTCCACGTCGAGCAGGCCGAGCAGGTCGGCCACCGAGATCCGGAACAGCTCACGGCGGCGGATCGCGCGCACCGCGGTGACCGCCTGGGTCGGGTCCGCGTGCCGCTGGCCGGCGGCGACGGTCTCCTTCTGGAGCGCCGCCCGGGTCAGTGGCTGCAGCGCCTCGTCGGAGGCCAGCATCCGCACCCCGTCCGGGGCGCGCTGCAGCAGGTCGGTGGCATAGCGGCTGGACGCGAGCACCATGGCGAGCCGCTGGGCGACCTGGCCCTCGTCCCGCAACGTCTGGAGGTACCAGTGCGTCGAGCCCAGCGCCTCCGAGATCTGCCGGAAGCCGAACAGCCCGGCGTCGGGGTTGGGGGCGTCGGCGAACCACTGCAGCATCGCCGGCAGGAGCGTGCGCTGGATGCTGGCCGACCGCGACAGGCCGCCGGTCAGCGCCTCCAGGTGGCGCAGGGCGCCCGGCGGGTCGTCGAACCCGAGGGCGGCGAGCCGCTGCTTGGCGGACTCGGGCGAGAGCCGGGCCTCGTCGCCCGGGAGCTTGGCGACGGCGGCGAGCAACGGCCGGTAGAAGAGCTTCTCGTGCAGCCGGCGCACCTCCTTGCTGTGCCGGCGCCACTGCTGGTCGAGCTCCTTGACCGGGTCCTTGGTCAAGCCCATGGACCGGCCCAGCGCACGCAGCGAGGCCTCGTCCTCGGGCAGCACGTGCGTGCGTCGCAGCCCCTCGAGCTGCATCCGGTGCTCGAGCGTGCGCAGGAACCGGTAGGCCTCGTCGAGGGCGGCCCCGTCCTCGCGTCCGACGTACCCGCCGCGGGTGAGGTACTCCAGGGCCGAGAGGGTCGTGGACGCCCGGATCGACTCGTCCGTACGGCCGTGCACCAGCTGCAGCAGCTGCACGGCGAACTCCACGTCGCGCAGCCCACCCGCGCCGAGCTTGATCTGCCGCTCGGCGTGGGCGGCCGGGATGTGCTCGACGACGCGCCGACGCATGGCTTGTACGTCGGTCACGAAACCTTCGCGCTCCGAGGCCGACCAGACCAGGGGGGTGATCCGCTCCTGGTAGGCCGCGCCGAGGGCGAGGTCGCCGGCGACCGGGCGCGCCTTGAGCAGCGCCTGGAACTCCCACGTCTTGGCCCACCGCTGGTAGTAGCCCTCGTGGCTGGCCAGCGTGCGGACCAGCGGACCCGACTTGCCCTCGGGACGCAGCGCGGCGTCGACGGGCCAGATGGTGCCCTCGGCGGTGTGGTCGGAGCAGATCCGGATCAGGTGGGAGGCGAGCTGGGTCGCGGCCCGCATCGCGGCTGCCTCGTCGGCCCCCTCGACCGGCTCGGCCACGAAGATGACGTCGACGTCGCTGACGTAGTTGAGCTCGTGACCGCCGCACTTGCCCATCGCGATCACCGCGAGCCGGGCCGAGGCCGCCGGCTCCCCCACCCGTTGCCGGGCGACGGCCAGCGCTGCGTCGAGGGTGCCGGCGGCCAGGTCGGAGAGCTCGGCCGCCACGTCGTCGACGCCCACGGCGTGCGACAGGTCGCGGGAGGCGAGCCGGAGCAGCAATCGGCGGTAGGTCACCCGGAGCGCGTCCGGACCGTCGTCGCCGTCGGCGACCGGGTCCGCCGCGGCGGGGTCGGCGCCCACCGCGCGGAGCAGGTCGCCGCGCACCGCGAAGGCGGGCGGACGGGTGGACCCGAGGACCGGGTCGCGCAGGTCCTCCCAGTGGTCGGGGTGCCGCAGCAGATGGTCGCCGAGCGCGGAGCTGGCCCCGAGCACGGACAGCAACCGCATCGCGGTGCCCTCCTCGGCACTCAGCGCCTCCAGCAGCTCGGCGCGGCCGTCCACCCGGTCCGCGAGCTCGGCGAGGTAGCCGGCCGCCTGGTCCGGATCGGCGGTCGCGGCGATCAGGTGCACGAGCTCCTCGGCATGGCTGCCGAGGCGGGCCAGCGCAGCGGCCGAGCCCTCGGCGTCCTCGAACCCGAGCCGGGCCAGCAGCCCCGCGGCCGTGGAGACCCGGCCGGTGCTCATCGGAGCGCCGGGGCGGGACGGGTCTGGCACAGGTCCGCGAACCGATGGGCCAGCAGCCGCCAGGTCACCCGCAGCCGGTCGTGCGCCTCGGCGATGTCGCGCAGGTAGGAGTCCAGGTCGACGCCCCGCTCCACCGCGTCGTCGCGGTCGTGCTCGGCCCACGGCGCGATGATGTCGACGCCCGCTTCCGGGTGCCACTGCACGCCCCACACCGATGGCGCGAGCCGGGCGGCCTGCAGCTCCCCGCGCGGGGTCCGGGCGAGCGCGGCCGCGCCGTCGGGGAGTGCGGTCACGACGTCGTTGTTCCACTGCACAGCAGGCACGTCGCGACCCAGGGCCGCGAGCGCGGCGAGCAGCGGGTCGTCGTGCGCCTGCGCGGTCCAGCCGACACCGAGCACGCCGATCTGCTGACCGTGCGCGTTGCGGGCGACGGACCCGCCGAGCGCGACGGCCGCGAGCTGGTGTCCCAGGCAGATGCCGAGCACCGGCGGGCCGTCCTGCGCGTGCCGGCGGACCAGCTGCTTGACGTCGCTCAGCCACGGATGGTCGGCGTCGTCGTACGCCCCCATCTCGCCCCCGAGCACCATCATTCCGGCGTGAGCCGCCAGGTCGTCGGGCAGCGCGTCGCCGGTGTAGGGACGTCGTACGTCGATCGCGCAGCCGGCCTCGAGCAGCCACTCGCCCATCCAGCCGGGTGGGCACTGGTCCTCGTGCTCGACGACGAGGATCGGACGGGGCGCGGTCACCCGCCGAACCTATCGGCTCCCCGCCGCGACCGGCAGCCAGGGCCGAGCCGCTCAGAGCAGCGGAAGCATCCGGTCCCGCTCGAAGGCGGACACCTGCACGCGGTACTCCTCCCACTCCGAGCGCTTGTTGCGCAGGAAGAAGTCGAAGACGTGCTCGCCCAGCGTCTCGGCCAGCAGCTCGGAGCGCTCCGCGACCTTGATGGCGTCCTGCAGGCTGTGCGGCAGCGGGTCGATGCCCAGGGACTGCCGCTCGCGCTCGGTCAGCGACCACACGTCGTCCTCGGCCTCCCGCGGCAGCTCGTAGCCCTCCTCGATGCCCTTCATCCCGGCGCCGAGGAGCACCGCGAACGCGAGGTAGGGGTTGGCGGCGGAGTCGATGGTGCGCAGCTCCATGCGGGTGGACTGGCCCTTGTTGGGCTTGTACATCGGCACCCGGATCATCGCGGAGCGGTTGTTGTGGCCCCAGCAGATGTACGACGGCGCCTCACCGCCCCACATCAGCCGCTTGTAGGAGTTGACCCACTGGTTGGTGACGACCGCGATCTCGGAGGCGTGCTTGAGGACCCCGGCGATGAACTGGCGACCGGTGCGGGAGAGCTGGTACTCCGCGCCTGCCTCGTAGAACGCGTTGCGGTCGCCCTCGAACAGCGACACGTGCGTGTGCATGCCCGAGCCCGGGTGCGTCGTGAACGGCTTGGGCATGAAGGTCGCCCAGATGCCCTGGCTCAGCGCGACCTCGCGCACGACGGTGCGGAACGTCATGATGTTGTCGGCCGTCGAGAGCGCGTCGGCGTAGCGCAGGTCGATCTCCTGCTGGCCCGGGCCGCCCTCGTGGTGGGAGAACTCCACCGAGATGCCCATCGCCTCGAGCATGGTGATCGCCTCGCGCCGGAAGTCCGAGCCCATGCTCTGCGCGGTGTGGTCGAAGTAGCCGCTGCGGTCCACCGGCACCGGGTCACCGCCGGGCGTCGGGGTGTCCTTGAAGAGGTAGAACTCGATCTCGGGGTGCGTGTAGAAGGTGAAGCCGTTCTCGGCCGCCTTCGACAGCGTGCGCTTGAGCACGAAGCGCGGATCGGCGTACGACGGGGAGCCGTCGGGCATCACGATGTCGCAGAACATCCGCGCCGTGCTGGGGCCCTCGCCGCGCCACGGCAGGATCTGGAAGGTGGACGGGTCGGGCTTGGCCAGCATGTCGGCCTCGTAGACGCGCGCGAAGCCCTCGATGGCGGAGCCGTCGAAGCCGATGCCCTCGCTGAACGCGCCCTCGAGCTCGGCGGGAGCGATCGCCACGGACTTGAGGTAGCCGAGCACGTCGGTGAACCACAGCCGCACGAACCGCACGTCGCGCTCCTCGAGTGCGCGGAGCACGAAGTCCTCCTGCTTGCCCATCCGGGCGCCTCCCTTGCCTCGGTGTGGCCCGCCACGTCCGGTCGGGCGTCGGCCAGTCTGACTGTCGCATGTTTCCCCGACGTAACCGACCTTCGCCGGTCCTCCCGCTAGCCCGAGGGGACGTTGCGGTCGAGCTCGGCCAGCCAGGCGGCCGCGTTGCCGTCGGAGGGCGCACGCCAGTCGCCGCGCGGCGACAACGAGCCTCCGGCCGACACCTTCGGGCCGTTCGGCAGCGCCGACCGCTTGAACTGGCTGAAGGCGAAGAACCGCCGCACGAACACCTCGAGCCAGTGCCGGATGGTGGCCAGGTCGTAGGCGGTCCGGCGGCTGTCGTCGAAGCCGGGCGGCCACGCGCCGATCGACGCGTCGGACCAGGCGTGCTCGGCGAGGAAGGCGATCCGGCTGGGCGGGAAGCCGTAGCGCAGCACGTGGAAGAGCGTGAAGTCCTGCAGGGCGTAGGGACCGATCGCGTCCTCGGTGCTCTGCGGCCGCTCGCCCTCCCCCACCGGCACCAGCTCCGGCGAGATCTCCTGGGCGACGATCTCCAGCAGCACCGCCGAGGTGGCGTCGTCGACCTGGTCGGTGCCGGCCACCCAGCGGATCAGGTGCTGGATGAGGGTCTTGGGCACGCCGGTGTTGACGGCGTAGTGCGACATCTGGTCGCCCACGCCGTAGGTGCACCAGCCGAGCGCGAGCTCGGACAGGTCGCCGGTGCCCAGCACGATCCCGTTGCGGTGGTTGGCGAAGCGGAAGAGGTAGTCGGTGCGCAGGCCGGCCTGGACGTTCTCGAACGTCACGTCGTAGACCGGCTCGCCCTCGGAGAACGGGTGCGCGAGATCCTCCAGCATCTGCGTCGCGGCGGGCCGGATGTCGACCTCCTCGAACGTCACGCCCAGAGCCCGGGACAGTCGCGTGGCGTAGGACTTGGTGGTGTCGCTGGTCGCGAAGCCGGGCATCGTGAACGCGTGGATGTCGGTGCGGGGACGACCGAGCCGGTCCATCGCGTTGGCCGCGACGATCAGCGCGTGGGTGGAGTCGAGGCCGCCCGAGACGCCGATGACGACCTTCGGGTGCCCGATCGCGGCGAGCCGCTGCTCGAGCCCCGACACCTGGATGTTGTAGGCCTCGTAGCAGTCCAGCGCGAGGCGCTCGGGGTCGTCCGGCACGAAGGGGAAGCGGTCGACGTGGCGCCGCAGGCCGACGTCGTCGCGGGGCGGGTCGAGGACGAGCTCGACGATCCGGTAGTCGGCGGCGCTCACCTGCGAGGAGTGCCGGTTGTCGTCGAACGTCCCCTGACGCAGCCGGTCCTGCCGGATTCGCAGCAGGTCGACGTCGACCGTCGTACGCCGAGGGCCTTCGGGGAACCGCTCGGTCTCGCCCAGCAGGTCACCACACTCGTAGACCATCGTCTGTCCGTCCCAGGACAGGTCCGTGGTGGACTCCCCCAGGCCCGCTGCGGCGTAGAGGTAGGCCGCCAGGCAGCGCATCGACGCCGAGCGCACCAGCAGTCGCCGGTCCTCGGCCCGCGCCACCGTGATCGGCGAGCCCGACAGGTTGGTCAGCACCGTGGCGCCGGCGAGCGCGGCCTGCGCGCTCGGTGGCAGCGGCACCCACAGGTCCTCGCAGATCTCCACGTGCAGCACGAGGTCGCGGACGTCGACGGCGCGGAAGAGCAGGTCCACGCCGAACGGCACCTCGGCGCCACCGAGCCGCACCGTCGCGTCGCGTTGGTCCTCGCCCGACGCGAAGTGCCGACGCTCGTAGAACTCCCGGTAGTTGGGGAGCATCTGCTTGGGTACGACGCCCAGCACCGCGCCGCGGTGGATGACCACGGCGCAGTTGTAGAGCCGCAGGTCCTTGCGCACCGGCGCTCCCACCACCAGCACCGGAAGCAGCTCGCGCGAGGCCTCGACGAGAGTGCTGATCGCGACCTCGACCGCGTCGAGGACGACCTCTTGCAGCAGCAGGTCGTCGATGGCGTAGCCGGTCAGGCAGAGCTCGGGGAAGACCGCGACCGCGACGCCCTCGTCGTGGCAGGCGCGCGCCTGCGCGAGCACGGCATCCGCGTTGGCCTGGGGGTCGGCGATCACGGTCGCGAGCGTGCAGGCGGCGACGCGTGCGAAGCCCTGGTCGTAGGCGGAGGTGAAGTCCACGGTGCGAGTCTGCCCTAACGGCCTCGGGGCATGCGGCGGTGAGCGACGACACAGCCACCGGGCCCCCGTCGAGGTCTAGCCTGAGAGGCTCCGGGGACCCGGCCAGGCGGGCCTCGAGAACATCGCTGGAGGACACGCATGAGCGAGACGACGGCGCCGTACGGCAGCGGACCCACGGGCACCCCCGAGGCAGCCGCACCGGTGAAGCGGGTCCGGACCCACCACCTGCGGGAGATGAAGGAGCGCGGGGAGCGGTGGGCGATGCTCACCGCCTACGACATGTACACCGCCGCCACCTTCGACGAGGCCGGCATCCCCGTGCTGCTCGTGGGCGACTCCGCGTCCAACAACGTCTACGGCAACGAGACCTCCCTGCCGGTGACGGTGGACGAGCTGATCCCGCTGGCCCGGGCGGTGTCTCGCTCCGTACGGCGCGCGCTGGTCGTCGCGGACCTGCCGTTCGGGTCCTACCAGGGGTCCGCGGAGCAGGCGTTCCACACCGCCGTGCGCTTCATGAAGGAGAGCAACGCGCACGCCGTGAAGCTCGAGGGCGGCGCCGAGATGGTGCCCCAGGTCGAGAAGTGCACGCAGGCCGGCATCCCGGTGATGGCCCACATCGGCTTCACCCCGCAGTCCGAGCACAACCTCGGCGGCTACCGCGTGCAGGGCCGGGGCGAGACCGGTCGTCGCCTGCTCGCCGACGCGCAGGCGATGGAGGCCGCGGGTGCGTTCGCGATCGTGATGGAGATGGTGCCGGGGGATGTCGCTGCCGAGATCACCCACGCGCTGAGCATCCCGACCATCGGCATCGGCGCCGGCGTCGACTGCGACGCTCAGGTGCTCGTGTGGCAGGACATGGCCGGTCTTCGCACCGGCCGGATGCCGCGTTTCGTCAAGCAGTACGCCGATCTGCACGGGGTGCTGCTCCAGGCGGCGACGGAGTACGCGGCCGATGTGGCAGCCGGGACCTTCCCCGGGCCGGAGCACACGTTCTAGCCGCTCACGCGTCCGGACCGAAGCCGATGATCAGCGCGAACCATGCCGCGACGGCCACGAACGGCAGCCACACCACGCGTCGTGGTCGCGGCGTGAACCAGGCGACGGCCAGGAAGACCAGCACGAACCAGAGCAACGGCATCACGAGGCTGTGCAGCCAGCTCGGCAGCGCGATCGCGGAGTAGCCGTACAGGAATGCCGCGACTGCGAGACCGCCGATGCCGATGAACGGGCCCGACTGGTCGAGGTCGTGCCTCACCAGCGACCGCCCCGCGGGGACGACGGGGTCGACGTCGTACCGGTGTGATTCCCCTGTGCTGCAAGGGGATCGCGAGTGTGACGCGAGGTCGCGCTATCGAAGACGAGGGTCCGTGGCAATGCCGACACGCAGATCTACTTTCACAAATTCGTTCACTTCACGCCTCGATGTTGCCAAGATCATAGGCGGGGCGACCGCCTGGCCGTCCACGCCTGATGTCGACCGACCTGGTGTCGGCGCATAGAAACGGGAGGCCCTGATGGCTGCAACGAAGAAGACCACGGCGAAGAAGTCACCGGCGAAGAAGTCGACCGGCCAAGAAGACCACAGGCCAAGAAGTCACCGGCGAAGAAGAGCACCGCGAAGTCGCCCGTCAAGAAGGCTGTCACGAAGACAGCCGCCGCGGCGAAGAAGGTGGTCAAGACGGCGAAGGCCCCGGCCAAGAAGTCGCCCGCCAAGAAGACCACCGGCCAAGAAGACCACCACCAAGACCGCCGCCAAGAAGTCACCCGCCAAGAAGACCACCACCAAGACCGCCGCCAAGAAGTCACCGGCGAAGAAGACCACCACCAAGACCGCCGCCAAGAAGTCACCGGCGAAGAAGACCACCACCAAGACCGCCGCCAAGAAGTCACCGGCGAAGAAGAGCACCGCCAAGAAGACCGCCAAGAAGTCCTGACCGGCGTCCTGAACAGCAGCGAGCCCCCGCCGTCGGCGGGGGCTCGCTGCTGTTGAGCGGTCAGTCCTCGAGCTTGTCGTCGTTCCACTTCGGGTCGGAGTCCCAGTCCTCGTTGCGCTCCTCGACCTTGTCGAGCGCGTGCGACGCCTCCTCGGAGGTGGCATAAGGACCCAGCCGGTCCTGGTTGCGGCAGCCCTCGCGGGGCTCGACCGTGTGGTGCTTGAGACAGAACCAGTACTCCGCGTCGTCGCTCATCGCGTGCTCCTTGCGCCGTGCCGACAGATCCGGGAGGAAGGTTTCCCCTGCTCCGGAAACTACACGCACGGTCGCGCTGATGCGGTGCGGCGATCGGGCCCAGGGGCGCCCGGTAGCACTCAGACGAGGTCGTCGTACGACGTCGCGCCGGTCTCCGCGAGCCGTCGCTCGACCCGCAGCACCGCGGCCTCGTGCTCGGTCTCGCCGGACATGACGGCGGCGAGGCGCAGGTGCGGCAGCGCGTCGGCGTACCTCGACTGCCGCTCCAGGACGCGTCCGAGGGCGAAGCGCGCCCAGACGTCGGTGGGGCACTCCTCGACCAGGGTGGCGAGCTCGTCCTCGGCGCGCTGCAGCTGCGCGGCCTGGAAGTAGGCCCAGGCCCGCAGGGTGCGCAGGCTGGTGGAGTCGGGCTCGGCGTCGATCGCGGGGTCCAGCAGGGCGATCGCTCCGCGGGGGTCGCGCTCCTCGAGCAGCGACCAGGCGCGGTGGTAGGCCTCGACGGGGTGGGTCTGTCGGGTCGGCGGGAAGTTCACGGCTCATCTCCTATCGCCTGGACAACACCCGAGGTGCTGCCCGGATTCCGGGCGAGGGATGAGCCGGCCTGTAGGCCGGGTTCTGTCTCCGCGCACCTCGCGGTGCTGCGGTCGGCGACCATCCATCTAGGGCCGCCGTTGCCGACAGCCTCGTGCGGTCTACCCGTGAGCTCGGGCGGGCCGCCCTCGAACGCTCACGCGGAGAGCGAGCTCTCCTTCTTGACCTTGCTCCAGGTGGGGTTTACCGAGCCGTTCCGGTCACCCGGAACGCTGGTGGTCTCTTACACCACCGTTTCACCCTTACCCCGCAAGCGGGGCGGTCTGTTCTCTGTGGCACTGTCCCGCGGGTCACCCCGGGTGGGTGTTGCCCACCACCTCGCCCTGTGGAGCCCGGACCTTCCTCGACGGGTTGCCCCGCCGCGGCCGCCCGGCCGGCTCATCCACCGCGAGTCTAGCCGCCGCCGCGATTCGTCTGCGACGTCCTCGTGGGCGAGACCCTCCAGATCGCAGACGAATCGAGGGGGGTCAGAGCTCGAAGCGGACCGTCCGCGTCTCGACGTCGACCTCGGCGAGCCGGACCTCGACCTCGGTGCCCAGCGGCAGGTCCTGCGCCGAGGTCACCCAGGCCTCCACCGCCGGCTGCTGTACGACGACCACGCCGCGCTTCGGGTCGTCGGAGTCGACCTGGACCACGACACCGGTGAACGTCTGCCCTGCCTGCGGGGCGAGCAGCACCGCCTCGGCGAGGTCGAGCACGGCCCGCTCGTACTGGTTGGCCCGACGACCGGAGTCCCGCATCGTCGCGGGCAGCTCGTCGAGCTTGTCCAGGACCCAGGACGGCACCGGCGTCCCCGCGCACAGCGCGACGCAGATCTCGCCGCCGTAGCGGTCGACGAGCCGGCGCAGCGGGGCGGTGACATGGGCGTACTCCGAGGCGATGGCTGCGTGCAGCGGCTGCTCGGGCAGCTCGCCGTCGAACCCGACGTAGCCCGAGCCGCGCAGCAGCCGGGTGCACGCCACGACCATCGCCGCGTGGTGCGGCTTGGTCGGGTCGAGCGAGCGGATGAAGTCAGGGTAGGGCTGGTCGTCGGGCCACTCGATGTGCAGCGCCTTCGCGGTGCGGTGCAGCCGCTCCACGTCGCGCGGGTCCGGAGGGGGCAGGGTGCGCAGCAGCCCGACCCGGGCGTGCACCATCAGCGAGGCGGCGGCCATCCCGGTGAGCAGGGAGATCTGCGCGTTCCACTCCTCGACCGGCAGCATCGACCGGAAGGTCAACGACGCCTGACCGTCCTCGAGGTCGACCTCCTGCTCGGGCAGCGGCAGCGACACGCCGCCGCGGGCCGCCTCACGCTTCTGGCGCAGCTCGCCGACCTCGCCGAGCACCGCGAACATCTCCTGCGCCGTACCCGCGTCGATCTGCTGCTGAAGGCCCTCGTAGTCCAGCTGCGCCCGGCTCCGGACCATCGCGCGCACCACGTCGACGGCGGTGCCCTCCCCCTGGCCGTCGACCTGGATCGTCCACAGCAGCGCGGGCCGGTCCTGGTCGGGCAGCAGCGACGCGGCTTGCTCCGAGAGCACCTTCGGGTGCAGCGGCACCTTGGAGTCGGCCCCGTAGAGGGTCTCCCCGCGGCGGTTGGCCTCTTCGTCGACCGGGTCCCCCGGCGAGACGAAGGCGGCGACGTCGGCGATCGCGTAGTGCACGACGTAGCCGTCGCCGGACCGCTCGACGTGCAGCGCCTGGTCGAGGTCCTGGGCGCCGACGGGGTCGATCGTCACGAACGGGATGTCCGTGCGGTCCAGGTCCGGCAGTCGAGGCGCACCTGCAGCCTGCTCGGCCGCCTGCTGCACGGCCGGCGGGAACTCCGGGGACAGATCGTGCTCCTGCTGGATCCGGGCGACACCGTCGGACACCATCTGCGCGTCGGCGCCCCCCTGGGGGGCACGGACCTTCACCACTCGCCTGGGCACCGCTGTCACCTCGTCCGTCCGTCTGGGTGCCTGCAGCATAGGGTGACCGCCGTGCTGATCCTGCTGCCTCCCTCGGAGGGCAAGACCGCCCCCGGCCGTGGCAAGCCGCTGGACCTCACAGCGTTGTCCTTCCCGACGCTGGAGGGGCAGCGTGCCGAGGTGCTCGACGCGCTGGTCGCGCTGTGCTCGAGCGAGGCGGACACCGCGGTCCGCGCGCTCGGGCTCGGTCCCACGCAGGCCGCCGCGGTCGCCGCGAACGCCCGGTTGCGTACGGCGGCGACGGCGCGCGCCGACCGGGTGTACTCCGGGGTGCTCTACGAGGCGCTCGACCTGCCCTCCCTCGACGCGGCGGCCCGGCGGCGGGCGACGTCGTGGCTCGCGATCACCTCCGGCCTCTTCGGGCTGCTGCGACCCGCCGACCGGATCCCGGCCTACCGGCTCTCCGGCGACGTGTCCCTGCCCGGCATCGGCACCGTGTCGACGTACTGGAAGCAGCACCTGGACGGCGCGGTGCGCGAGGCCAGCGGCCGCGGACTGCTGCTGGACCTCCGTTCGACGACCTACGCGGCGTTCTGGCGACCGCAGCCCGACCTGGCCCGTCGGGTCGCGACCCTGCGGGTGCTGCACGAGAAGAACGGCCGACGCTCGGTGGTGTCGCACTTCAACAAGGCCACCAAGGGTCGGATCGTGCGCACGCTGCTCGAGGACGGAGCCACCCCCCGCACCCCGGCTCGTCTCGCCCAGCACCTGGAGGACCTCGGCTGGACCGTCGAGGCGGACGGCCCGGGCCCGCACGGCACCCGCCTCGACGTGGTGGTCCGCGAGCTCTGAGGACCGCCTCAGAACGCCAGGTCGGTGGGCCGCGCGTTGAACATCCGCAGGCCGGCCCGACCGTCGGAGTAGAACGACACCACGCTGACGGAGGCCGGCGTCAGCTCCATCCGGTAGACCGACTCGAGTGGCGCACCGAGAGCCTGCGCGACGATCACCTTGATCGGCGTGACGTGGCTGACGAGCAGCACGGTGCGACCCGCGTGCTCGGCGAGCAGGCGCTCGAGGCTGCCGAGCACCCGCTTCTCGACCGTCCGGAAGGACTCCCCGCCACCGGGTGCGGCCTCGAGCGAACCGAGCCAGGAGTCCAGGTCGTCGGGGTAGGAGGTGCGGACCTCCTCGAAGGTCAGCCCCTCCCAGGTGCCGAACTCCATCTCCGCGATGCCGTCCTCGGTGACGACGTCCTTGTCCAGCCGGGCCGCCAGGATCTCGGCCGACTCCTGGGTGCGGCGCACCGGCGAGGACACGACGACGTCGATGGCCTCGGCGAGCGGCGACAGCCAGTCGGCCGTCGCCCTGATCTGGGCCCGGCCCTCCTCGGTGAGGCCCGGGTTGCGACCGCCGAGCCCGCCGGAGAACCGCTTGCCCGCGGTGTGCTCGGTGACGCCGTGCCGGACGAGCACCAGCGTGGTGCCGACTGCGTCCGGCGCCCAGCCGCGGGCGGGACGGATGGGCGCCTCGCTCGGCGCCGCGGGCTCGGCCGCTCGCGAGCCCCCGTCGAGCGCCTCGTTGAGGATCCGGTCCGCGTGCTTGTTCTGCTCCCGCGGGATCCAGGTGTAGGTCGTCCCCGCCGGGGCGAGCGCTGCCGCCCGGGCCGCCAGCGGCTTCATGTCCGGGTGCTTGATCTTCCACCGGCCCGACATCTGCTCCACGACGAGCTTGGAGTCCATCCGGACCTCGACGGCCGCCCCGGGAGCGTGCTCGGCGGCCAGCTCGAGACCGGCGATCAGGCCGGAGTACTCCGCGACGTTGTTGGTCGCGCGCCCGATGCCCTCGGCACGCTCGGCGACGACCTCGCCGGTGTCGGCGTCGAAGAGCACCGCGCCGTACGCCGCCGGGCCGGGGTTGCCGCGGGACCCGCCGTCGGCCTCGATCCGGACCGAGCGGTGCGACACCCTCAGATTCCCGACTCGGAGGTGCGCACCAGGATCCGGTTGCACTCCTCACAGCGCAGCACGTCGTCGGTCGGCGCCTTGGCGATCACGCCCAGGTCGGAGGCGTTGAGGTCCATGTTGCAGCCCGTGCAGCGCCGCGCGCGCAGGGCTGCGGCGCCGACGCCGCCCTTCTGGGCCCGGATCTTCTCGTAGAGCGCCAGCAGGTCGTCGGGCACACCGCTCGCCGTGGTCGCGCGCTCCCGACTCACCCGTTCCACCTCGTCGTCGATCGCCGCGAGCGACCCGTCGCGACTGGTGACCAGCTCGGCGCGCCGGGTCTCGATCTGCTGCAGTGCGGCGCTGAGCTCGGCGTGCTCGCCCTGCACCGTCTCGAGCTTCTCCATCACCTCGAGCTCGGTGTCCTCCAGGTCGGAGATCCGGCGGGCCAGCGAGACCAGCTCCTGCTGCATCCGCTCCAGGTCCTTGGGGTTCGTGACCAGCCCCTTGTCCATCCGGTCCTGGTCGCGCGTCCGGCGGGCCTTGACCTGCTCGACGTCGGCGTCGGCCTTCTTCTGCTCCCGGGTCAGGTCGTCGAGCTCGATCTGGGCGTCGCGCGTGCGTCCGGAGACGTCGCTGCGCTGGGTCTCCAGGACCGCGAGCTCAGCGATCTCGGGCAGCGTGCCCCGGCGGTGCCGGAGCTGGTCGAGCTGGGCGTCGAGCTCTTGGACGTCGAGCAGCTTGAGCTGCGAGAACGCGTCGGCTTTCAGCGGGATCTCCTCACGTGCGGGGTGGTCGACCCGTGTCGACTCTGAAGTCCCACGGGTCGGTGACGAGCTGGCTCACCCGTGTCTCCACCGTATCGCCCTCTGCCCGCACCGCCTGCACCAGTTTGGCTTCGACGACCGGCAGCCAGGTCCACTCCGCAGCCCAGTGCGCGACGTCGACCAGCGTGGGGCCGGCGTCGCCCGCCGCCTCCCGGAACTCCGCGGCCCGGTGGTGGCGCAGGTCGGAGGTGAGGTAGACGTCCGCGTCCGTGCCAAGCACGGTCTCGAGCAGGTGGTCGCCGGACCCGCTCCCGACCGCGACGGTCTCGACCCGGCGGGCCGGGTCCCCGGAGACACGCACGCCGTGCGCGGTGGCGGGCAGCACGTCGCAGACCCGTTGCGCGAACTCCCCCAGGGTCGTCGGCTCCGCAAGCCGTCCGATGCGCCCATGACCCCGCGACGCCGCCCGCTCGCCGGGGACGTCGGCCAGCTCCACGACGTCGTACGCCACCTCCTCGTAGGGGTGCGCAGCCACCAGCGCCTGCACGACCTGGCGTCGCCGGGAACGCGGCAGCACCACCTCGATCCGCGCCTCGGGCACCACCTCGAGCTCGCCGACCCGGCCGATGACGGGGCGCGCCCCCTCGCCGGGGCGGAAGCGGCCCTCGCCCTCGCCGGTGAAGCTGACGGTGTCGTAGTCGCCGATCCGCCCCGCGCCGGCGGCCGCGAGGGCGTGGCGTACGGCGTCCGCGTCGGCGTGCGGCACGAACGTGACGAGCTTGTCGCGCTGCTCGTCCTCGCCGGGCACCAGGACGCTCGGATCAAGGACGCCCACAGCGCGCGCCAGTGCCTCGTTGACGCCGTCGGCCGGCACGTCGGCGTTGGTGTGCGCGGTCAGCAACGCCGTACCAGCGCGCTGCAGGGTGTGCACGATCCGCCCCTTGGGGGTGGTCGCCGCGACGCCGTGCACGGGCGTGAGCAGCAGCGGGTGGTGGACGACGACGAGGTCGGCGCCCCACTCCAGCGCCTCCGCCACCACCGACGGAGCAGGGTCGACGGCGAACAGCACCTTCTCGACGGGTTGCTCCGGGTCGCCGCAGACCAGCCCGACGGCGTCCCACGACTCGGCCCAGCGGGGGTCGTACCAGCCGTCGAGCAGCCGCGTCACGTCGGCCAGGCGAAGCGTCATGCGGCCGACAATAGGGCCCCCGACCCTCAGTCGTCCGGTCGGTAGGCGCAGGTGTCCTTGGCGTCCTGCGCCTTGCCGGCGTCGTCCGGGTCAGGCGTCGCCGTGGCGCTCGGCGAGGCGGACGGGGACGGCGTGCCACCGTTGCGGTCGTCGGCCGAGGGCTTGCGCGGCGGCGGTGGCGCGATCGCCTTGCGGACCACCTTGCGCATCCAGGCGAAGTCGGGGTCCGCCGGCGAGAAGCGCTCCGAGGGCTTGAAGACCACCGAGGTGAGCTGGCTGTTCTTGGTCTTCATCGCCAGGTCGACGAACGCCGGCAGCAGGGAGGAGGGGATGTCGCTGCGGACGATCTGCTTCCCGGCCGCCGCCAGCACCTTGATAGCGGCGCAGCAGGTTGAGCGGCTTGGCCTCGTCGATGATCGCGCCGATCATGCACCGCTGCCGGTCCATCCGCTGGTAGTCGTCGCCGCCGTAGCGGCCCCGGGAGTACCACAGCGCCTCGAAGCCGTTGAGCCGCTGGTCGGGCCCCGGGTCGAGGTAGTCGTCCGGCGGGACGCCGAGGTCGGTGTTGCCGCCGATCGGGATGGGGCTGTTGATGTTGACGGTGACCCCGCCCATCGCGTCGACGATCTGCCGGAACCCCTGCAGGTTGACCAGCACGTAGTAGTCCACCGGTTGTCCCAGCGTGGCTTCGACGGCCTGCTTGAGGGCGTCGGCGCCCTCGTTGTCGGTGCGCCCGAGCACCTTCGGGTGCTCCTCGGGGACGACCCGGTAGACCGCGTTGAGCAGGTAGCCTCCCGGGTCGCCGCTGCTGCCGTTGAAGCCGTTGGGGTAGAGGTCGTGCAGCGGGCTGTCGCGCGGGAACGGGGCGTTCATCATGTTGCGCGGCAGGCTGAACATCGTGGTGCGGCCGGTGCGGGTGTGCAGGCTCATCAGGATCATCGAGTCGGTGCGCACCCCGACCCGGTCCACCCCGCCGTCCCCCCCGAGCAGCAGCACGTTGACGCGGTCGCGGCCGTTCCAGGGGTCCTCGACCGTGACGTCCTTGGGAGCCGTGGCGCTCTGGTTGTCCTCGAAGACGGTCTCCACCAGGTCGGCCTGCACGAGCGAGTAGCGGGCCGTCAGCGCGACCGGTGCCGCGACCGCCAGGCAGAGCAGCAGCACGAACGCCGTACCGACGACGGTGTGCGACCGGCGACGCTGACGGGGGCGCACCATCAGGTAGGTCGTCAGCACCACCAGGGCCCACAGCGCGAAGACGGCGCTCACCATGATCGCGACGGTCTTGAGCCGGCTGGGGGCGAAGGCGATGTCGAGGGCCGCGCGGGGGTCCTGGGCGACGTACCAGACGGTCGCCCCGACCGCCGCCAGGCTCAGCGTCATCAGCAGCAGGCCGAGGACCTTGCGCCCGCTCCAGAGGTAGCCGGCCCCGGGCCACAGCGCCCCCAGCGCGGTGACGCCCAGCGTCCCGCCCAGGCCCTGCGCCCGCCGCCACGGCCGCCGGCGCTTGCGCGCCCCAGCTCGGGTCGGTGAGGGCGGCGGCGCCTGCGGGGTCTCCCCCGGTGTCCCTCGGGTCACGGTCCCCGACACACCCCAGCCCTCCAGGAAGGTCCCGCCGCTGGGCGGACACACCGTCGCGGTCCGCATCGGCGATACGGCCGCCGGTCAGCCTAACAAGCGCGCGCCCGCCGTTCGGGGCGTTCGCCCCCGTCCGCGCGAGGTGAGCGCCTCCTGATTACCAGGGGATGCAGCGAATCTTTCGCTTCCCATGGTGATATTCCCGTGGGAAGCGAAAGATTTGCTGCATCCCCTGGTAAACGGTCACCCCGGTACGGCGCGGCGGGGGCGCGCGAGGGCGGAGATCGGTGGGCGCAGCAGGGATCGAACCTGCGACCACCTCCTTGTAAGGGAGGTGCTCTACCGCTGAGCTATACGCCCCGGAATCGCGGGTCAGCCTACGGGCCCGGCGCTCGAGCCGGCACGAGGGCCGGCGCAAGGGCCGCGGAAAAGCACAACGACCGCCGGCGTCTCGGGTCACCAGCGGTCGTTGCAGTGACTATTCAACTACCCCGCGCAAGGGCTTGTCAGGAAGAAGCCCCGTAAAACCGGATTTCTTTACTTAGCCCCCGGAACTGTCGAGCGCGGCCACGGCGTCGACGAGCTCGGCGACATCCCGACCCTGGGCCATCGCGCTGTGCACCGACCACCGGACCACCCCGCCGAGGTCGAGCACGAACGTCGACCGCCGGGCACACCCTCGCTCCGCGTCGAAGACACCGTACGACGAGGCAACCGCGCCGTGCGGCCAGAAGTCGGACAGCAGCGGGAAGGTGAGAGCGTCGGCCTCCGCGAAGGCCCGCAGCGCGAACATCGGGTCGCAGGACACGGCCAGCACCTGCACCCGGTCGGGGGCGAAGGACGGGACCGCGTCGCGGACGCCGGCCAGCTCACCGCTGCAGACCCGGCTGAAGGCGTAGGGGTAGAACATCACCACCACGACCCGCTCGCCGCGCAGCGACGCGAGCTCGACGGTGGCGCCGTGCTGGTCGCGCAGCGCGAAGTCAGGAGCCCGGTCGCCGACCTCCACGCTCACGAGTCGTCGTCGTCCCCACTGTCGTTGTCGTCGTCCCCGTCGTCGGCGAGCTCGCGCTTGAGCACCTTGCCGGTGGCGTTGCGGGGCAGCTCGTCGAGGAAGACGAACTCGCGCGGCACCTTGTAGCGCGCAAGGTTCTTCTTCACGAACTCCTTGAGCTCGTCCTCGGACACCTCGGAGGTGGTCACCACGAACGCCTTGAGCCGCTTGCCGTAGTCCTCGTCGTCGACGCCGATCGCGGCGGCCTCGGAGACCTTGTCGTGCCGCGCGAGGCAGTCCTCGACCTCCTTGGGGAAGACGTTCTCACCGCCGGAGACGATCATCTCGTCGTCGCGACCCTCGACGATCAGCCGACCGCCCTCGTCGAAGCGGCCGACGTCCCCGGTGGCCATCAGCCCGTCGATCGTGTCCTTGCTGCCGCCGCCGGTGTAGCCCTCGAACAGGATGCTGTTGCCGACGAAGATCCGCCCGGCCTCGCCCTGCGGCAGCTCCTGCTCGTCGTCGCCGTAGATCTTCACGACGGTGGCGAACGGCGGGCGCCCCGCCGTACCCGGCGCCTCACGCAGGTCCGACGGGCTCGCGATGGTCGCGTAGGCGACCTCGGTGGAGCCGTAGATGTTGTAGAGGTTCTCGCCGAACTGGTCCATCCACTCGTCCGAGAGGTCACCGGGCAGCGCGGAGCCGGAGGCGGCGACCACCTTCACCTGGGACAGGTCGTAGGAGTCCCGGGTCTCCTGCGGCAGCCCCATGATCCGTTGCAGCATCACCGGGATCACGACCAGCGAGTCGCAGCCCTCCTCGGTCAGCAGCTGCAGGCACTGCTCGGGGTCGAAGCTGCGGCGCAGCACCACGGTGGAGCCGAGCAGCATCGCCAGGGCGAAGTGCGCCCAGCCCCAGGTGTGGAACAGGGGGGCGGCGACGTGGCAGCGCCAGCCGGACCGCAGCGGAAGCCGGGACAGCAGCGCCGTGGCCGCCTCGATGCCGGCCTCGCTGCGCGGGGCGCCCTTCGGGGTGCCGGTGGTGCCCGAGGTCAAGATGATGATCCGGCTCTGCTTGTCGGGAGCCGGGTGCTCGACCGGCTTGCCGGCCTTGATCAGGCTCTCGATCGTCGCGGTGTCGCCGGCGGCGTCCTCGTCGTCGACCCAGCCGAGGATCCGCTCCCGGGTGTCGGCCTTGTCGATGAGCTCGGCGAACTCTTGGTCGTGTACGACGACCTTGGGCTGCTCCCGCTCGAGCACGTCGACGAGCTGCGGACCGGCGAAGGCGGTGTTGAGGTAGAGGATGTCGGCGCCGAGCTTGGCCGCCGCGATGCTCACGTCCACGAAGCCACGGTGGTTGCGGCACATCACGGCGATGCCCTCACCCGCGGCGACGCCGTGGTCGCGCAGCGCGTCGGCGAGCCGGTTGCTGCGCTCGTGCAGCTCGCCGAAGGTCAGCTCACCGAGCTCGTCGACGAGCGCCGTACGGTCGGTCCGCAGGATCGCCATCGCGGCGAACCCGCCCGCGGGCCCGGTGCCCCAAGAGGCCAGCGTCTTGGCCACGCGGGCCAGCTTGAGAGGCGGGTAGGGCTTGATCACGCCCGCCCGGGCCAACGTCGTGAGCATCGTGGGCGCCTGGCCGATACGACCGAGAGCCTGCGAGAGCTGAGTCAACGAGAGACCTCCTGAGCGGGGCGGGTGAAGGCAATGTAACCGGGAGTTACACCGACGGCCAGACCGGGCCACGCGCGCAGGCGCAGGCGGAACCCGTCAGCAGAGTCCGACCGGGCGGGCGTGGCTCACGCCGGGCCCTTCGGCGCGACCAGGCGGGTCGCGGACCAGTCCTGCGAGACGGCCGCGGTGGTGGTCGTCGCCAGGCCGGCGACCGGCGCCGCCTCGGCGATGTCGGAGGGGTCCACGGCCTGCGGGCGACCCACCTTCGGGGTGAGCAGCCAGATCACGCCCCCGGCCACCAGGTCGGTCAGCGAGTCCACGAGCGCGTCGACCAGGTCGCCGTCGTCGTCGCGCCACCACAGCAGCACCGAGTCCACGACGTTGCCGTAGTCCCCGTCGACCAGGTCACCGTCGACGGTGTCCTCGATCTGGCGGCGGAGGTCGTCGTCGACGTCCTCGTCCCACCCCAGCTCCTGGACCACGGTCCCGGTCTTGAAGCCCAGCCGTTCACCGGGCGTCTGGGTGGCCGTTCGATCGCCTCCACCCGAGGTCGCGCTCACTTGGACTCCTCCGTAGGTTCAGTGCTGGTTCACAAGACTGCGTTCTGCTCGTGTTGCTCGTGCTGCTCTCGTGCGCTGCGCGTAGTCCATCCGAAGACGTCTCGGTGCGCAAGGTCACAGGTCGGGAGGCACGCTACCCGGCCCGTCGGACGGGCGGGACCCGAACGCACAGTCTCACAGCAGCCGCGCGCACCCGTGCAGCGGCGTACGTCGCGAGCACCTCGCGGATCGGGGCTACCGATCGGTAGATTTCCTGGCTCGGCCCGGCGTGACACGATGCAGGGGTGACGTTCCCGGGACCCGGGCCCGTCCGGTGTAGAGGTTGGATCGTGACAACGCGAGAGCAGAGGCATCGTGGCTACTGGTTCTGAGCACAGCAACCCGACGAAGGCGGTCGGTCGTCCCCCGGTCATCCACGAGGGGCTGCCCACCCAGCTCCCGGACATCGACCCCGACGAGACCAAGGAGTGGCTCGACTCCTTCGACTCGATGGTCGACGACCGCGGCCGCGGTCGCGCCCGCTACCTGATGCTGCGGCTGCTGGAGCGGGCCCGTGAGCAGAACGTCGGCGTCCCCGCGCTGCGCAGCACCGACTACATCAACACGATCCCGCCCGAGCGCGAGCCGTGGTTCCCCGGCGACGAGGACATCGAGCGCCGGATCCGCGCCTTCCTGCGCTGGAACGCCGCGGTCACCGTGTCGACCGCGAACCGCAAGGGCCTCGAGGTCGGCGGGCACATCGCGACCTACCAGTCCTCCGCCTCGCTCTACGAGGTCGGCTTCAACCACTTCTTCCGCGGCAAGAACCACGAGGGCGGTGGCGACCAGGTCTACATCCAGGGCCACGCCTCCCCCGGCATCTACGCCCGCGCCTTCCTCGAGGGTCGGCTCAACGAGACCCAGCTCTCGCGTTTCCGCCAGGAGGTGCAGCACGGCGTGGGCCAGGGACTGTCGTCCTACCCGCACCCTCGGCTGATGCCGGACTTCTGGGAGTTCCCGACCGTGTCGATGGGCCTGACTGCCATCAACGCGATCTACCAGGCCCGGTTCAACCGCTACATGGACAACCGTGGCGTCAAGGACACCAGCCAGCAGCACGTCTGGGCGTTCCTCGGGGACGGCGAGATGGGTGAGCCCGAGTCGCTCGGCGCCATCGGTGTCGCGGCCCGCGAGGAGCTCGACAACCTCACGTTCGTCATCAACTGCAACCTGCAGCAGCTCGACGGTCCGGTGCGCGGCAACGGCAAGATCATCCAGGAGCTCGAGTCCACGTTCCGTGGCGCGGGCTGGAACGTCATCAAGGTCGTCTGGGGCCGCGAGTGGGACGACCTGCTCGCCCGCGACGTCGACGGTGTGCTGGTCAACAAGATGAACAGCACCCCCGACGGCCAGTTCCAGACCTACTCCGTGGAGTCCGGCGACTACATCCGCGAGAACTTCTTCGGCGGCGACCCCCGGCTGCGCAAGATGGTCGAGCACATGAGCGACGAGCAGATCGCCAAGCTGCCGCGCGGCGGGCACGACTACCGCAAGGTCTACTCGGCCTTCGACGCCGCCACCAAGCACGTCGGCCAGCCGACCGTGATCCTGGCGCACACCGTGAAGGGCTGGACGATCGACGCCCTCGAGGGCAAGAACGCCACGCACCAGATGAAGAAGCTCACCAAGGCCGACCTCAAGAAGTTCCGCGACCGGCTCTACCTGCCGATCAGCGACAAGGAGATCGACGAGTCGGAGATCGCGCCGTTCTTCCACCCCGGCAAGGACTCCCCCGAGATCGAGTACATGCTGTCGCGCCGCGAGGCGCTCGGCGGCTCGCTGCCGGCCCGTGAGGACCGCTCCAAGCTCCTCAAGCTCCCCGGCGACAAGGTCTACTCCGAGCTCAAGCAGGGCTCCGGCAAGCAGGCCATCGCCACCACGATGGCGCTGGTGCGGCTGCTGCGCGACCTGATGCGCGACAAGGAGATCGGCCCCCGCGTCGTACCCATCGCCCCCGACGAGTACCGCACCTTCGGCATGGACGGCATGTTCCCGACCGCCAAGGTCTACAACCCGATGGGCCAGCGCTACGAGTCGGTCGACCGCAACATGCTGCTGGCCTACAAGGAGTCGGCGCAGGGCCAGATGCTGCACGAGGGCATCTCCGAGGCGGGAGCGATGGCCTCGGCCACGGCCGCCGGCTCGGCCTACGCCACGCACGGCGAGCACATGATCCCGTTCTACCTCTTCTACTCGATGTTCGGCTTCCAGCGCACCGGTGACTCGATCTGGGCGATGGCCGACCAGCTGGCGCGCGGCTTCCTGATCGGTGCCACCGCGGGCCGTACGACGCTGACCGGCGAGGGGCTGCAGCACGCCGACGGCCACTCCCCGCTGCTCGCGGCGACCAACCCCGCGGTCGTGCACTACGACCCGGCGATGGCCTACGAGATCAGCCACATCGTGCAGTCCGGTCTCTCGCGGATGTACGGCGAGACCGAGGGCCACCCGACGGGCGAGAACGTCATCTTCTACCTGACGGTCTACAACGAGCCGACCGTGCAGCCCAAGGAGCCGGACGACCTCGACGTCGAGGGTCTGCTCAAGGGGATCTACCACGTCGCCACCCCGCCGAAGGTGAGCACGAGCAACGGGGAGCACCCGCCCCGCGTGCAGCTGCTCGCCTCCGGTGTCGGCTTCCCGTGGATCACCGACGCCGCCCGGATGCTGGCCGAGGACTGGGGCGTGGCCGCCGACACCTGGTCGGTCACGTCGTGGAACGAGCTCGCGCGCGACGCCGTCGCGTGCGAGGAGTGGAACCTCCTGCACCCCTCGGAGCCGGCCAAGGTGCCCTACGTCACCGACAAGCTCAAGGAGGCCGAGGGCCCGGTCATCGCGGTCAGCGACTACATGCGCGCGGTGCCCAACCAGATCGTCAAGTGGGTCCCCGGCGACTACCACGCCCTCGGTGCCGACGGCTTCGGCTTCGCCGACACCCGGCCCGCGGCTCGGCGCTTCTTCCACATCGACGCCCAGTCGGTCGTGGTGCAAGCCCTGCAGGCGCTCGCCATGCGCGGCGAGATCAAGCCCGAGGTCGTCCAGGACGCGTTCGACACCTACCAGATCGACGACCCGACGGCCGTGCGGGACGTCAAGCAGGAGGGCGGAGACGCCTGAGCGAAGCCGGCGGGCCGGTGCTCAGGCGATCTCAACCTGGCGCACCGGCCGGACCTCGGCCGGCACGGGCACGGCGCGACCGCTCCGCAGCAGCGAGCGCCAGCGTCCGCGGTGGTAGGACGCCGGCGGGTTGCGGCGGACGAACTCGTCGAGGATCTTGACGAACCGCTGTGGATGGTCCTTGTGCGGGAAGTGGCCGGCGTTGGCGATGACCTCGACCGTCGCGTCGGGCGCGAGCTCGGCGACGATGCCGGCGTGCCGCACCGGGATGACGGAGTCCTCGGTGCCCCAGATGACGCACATCGGCATGGCCTGCGTCAGGTAGGCCCGGTCGACCATCGTGACGACCTGTCCGCGCCAGTCCACGACGGCCGACACGACGTGCCGGATCGCCGTACGGGTGCGGGGATCCTTGAAGGAGTCGACGATCTCGGCGACCTCGTCGAGGTCGCGCGCCACGGAGATGCCGGATCCGGCGAGCGCCCGCATGGACGCCTTGGTCACGTGCCGGATGCCCGGCAGGGTCACGACGCCCATCAGGGTGTGGAAGCCCGGGAGTGTGATCGCCCGGATCGCCGGGCTCACCTCGGGGCCCAGGCCACCGGGGGCGACCAGGACCATGCGCTCGGTGCGCTCGGGGAACTGGTAGGCGAACTGCATCGCGACGCCACCCCCGAAGCTGTGGCCGACCACCGTCACCTTGTCGATGCCGAGCACGGTCAGCAGGTCGCGCATGCCGTTGGCGTAGCCGCCGACGCTGTAGTCGGCGCGCGGCTTGGCCGATCGCCCGTGACCCAGCAGGTCGGGGGCGATCACGGTGTAGCGCCGCGAGAGGGCCGCGATGACCGGCAGCCAGGTGGTGTGGTCGCACCCGAGGCCGTGCAGCAGGAGCAGCGCGGGCCCGGACCCGATCTTCACGAACGCACGCTTGTGCCCGTGGATGGTGAGGTACTGGACCTCGATCGGCTTGGGCATACGGCTCCTCTACCGGGTGCGTACCCGCGACTCTAACCAGAACCCATGGCAAACAGCGCATAACCCCCGGCATCCGGGGCCGAAACCGTCCGACCGGACCAGACGGCTGAGCGGCCCCTGTCCGCCGCGTCAGGGGTCACCGTTCCCGAAGGCAACTAGGCTCGGGGCATGGCCACGGGCACGCCGCAGGGCGACGACGACCGCGGGGAGATCGCCGCACGGCTGCAGCGCTCCGTGGGGTCCCTGAGCACCTCCACGCTCGCCCGCATGGATCTGGACATGCCGTGGTTCCGCAATCTCTCGGCCGAGGACCGGTCGTGGATCGGGTTGATCGTGCAGGCCGGCATCCGCGCGTTCGTGGCGTGGTACCAGGAGCCGGCGGGCACGACCCCGGTCACCGCGGAGGTGTTCGGCGTCGCCCCGCAGACCCTCACAGGTGTTGTGAGCCTCCACCAAACCGTGGAGATGGTCCGGCTCACCATCGAGGTGGTCGAGGAGAACGTCGTCGACGCCGTCGGCGAGGAGCACGCGGCCTCCGTGCGGGAGTCGATCGTGCGCTACGCACGCGAGGTCGCCTTCGCCACGGCCGAGGTCTACGCCCGGGCCGCGGAGATGCGCGGCGCCTGGGACGCCCGGCTGGAGGCCCTGGTCGTGGACAGCGTGCTGCGTGCGGAGGCCGACGAGACCGTGCTGTCGCGCGCGAGCGCACTCGGCTGGGAGTCCGAGGGCGACGTCGTGGTGGTGCTCGGCCGGATGCCCGCCTCCGACGCCCCCGGGCGCGGCTCGATCATCGACGACGTACGCCGGGCCGCGCGCCACGTGGGACTGGACGCGTTGTGCGCGGTCCAGGGAGACCGGCTGGTCGTCATCCTGGGCGGCGTCGACAACCCGGACAAGGCGGGCGCCGCCGTCGTGGCGCACTTCGGAGCAGGCCCCGTGGTCGTCGGGCCCGTCGTTCCCGACCTCGTCCGGGCGAGCATCTCCGCGCGCGCGGCGACGGCCGGGCTGCGCGCCGCACCCGGCTGGCCGCACGCCCCCCGCCCGGTGACCAGCGACGACCTGCTGCCCGAGCGCGCCCTGTCCGGCGACGGCCACGCCCGGCGCCAGCTGGTGCAGGAGGTGTACCGGCCGCTGGCGGACGCCGGACCCGCCACGATCGACACCGTCTCGACGTTCCTCGACCACGGCGGCTCGATCGAGGGGACCGCGCGCGCGATGTTCGTGCACGCCAACACCGTCCGCTACCGCCTGCGCGGAGCGACCGAGCGGACCGGCCTGTCCCCCTCGGACCCGCGCCAGGCCTACACCTACCGGGTGGCTCTCACGCTGGGTCGGCTGACGTCCCCGGACTCGACGCCGCCCAGCGCCGTGTAAAGACTTCTTTGTGGGGTTCCTACAAGAACACCCCCGCAATCTTCGTCTGTGCCGAGGGCGCGGGCGAGACCCCCGGCACGCGAGGCTAGAGACGTGCTCGTCATCGTCGCTCCCGGTCAAGGCGCTCAGACGCCTGGCTTCCTGACCCCCTGGCTCGAGCTGCCCACCTTCGCCGAGCGGCTCGAATGGCTTTCGACGGTCAGCGGCCTCGACCTGGTCCACTACGGCACCGAGGCCGACGCGGAGACCATCCGCGACACCGCCGTGGCCCAGCCGTTGCTGGTCGCCTCCGGCCTGCTGGCCGCCCTCGAGCTGTTCCCGCACCCCGCGGAGGCGTTCGCCCGGGTCGGCGGCGTCGCCGGTCACAGCGTCGGCGAGCTGACGGCCGCGGCCGGGGTCGGCGCGATCTCGGCGGAGCAGGCGATGGTGCTGGTCCGCGAGCGCGGCCGCTCGATGGCCGCAGCCTCCGCCGTCACCCCCACGAGCATGACCGCGATCCTCGGTGGCGACCGCGACGAGGTGCTCGCCGCCCTCGACCGGCACGGTCTGACCCCCGCCAACGATAACGGCCCCGGACAGATCGTGGCCGCCGGCACCGTCGAGCAGCTGGCCGCCTTCGCCGACGACGCGCCGGCCAAGGCGCGCCTGATGCCGCTGTCGGTGGCCGGCGCGTTCCACACCGGGCACATGGCGCCGGCGGTCGACGTACTCCAGCGGCTCGCGCGGTCGGTCTCCACCCACGAGGCCCGCACGCCGATCATCTCCAACCGCGACGGGGCGGTCGTGCGCGACGGCCGAGACGTCCTCGATCGGATCGTCACGCAGGTCAGCAACCCGGTCCGCTGGGACCTCTGCATGGAGACGATGCGCGACCTGGGCGTCACCGGGCTCCTCGAGGTGCCGCCCGCCGGCACCCTGACCGGGATCGCCAAGCGCCACCTGAAGGGCGTCGAGACCTTCGCGCTCAAGACCCCCGACCAGCTCGACGACGCCCGCAGCTTCTGCGACCGGCACGGCGTCTCCCCCGGCCAACCGCCCACCCGTCTCCCCTCCGAGGAAGTCCCGTCATGAAGAGCCTGAACCCGTCCACCGGTCCGCAGCACGCCGCGATCCTCGGCTTCGGCAGCTACCGCGCCAGCCGGCTGATCCCGAACTCCGAGATCGTCGAGGCGATCGACTCCAGCGACGAGTGGATCCAGCAGCGCTCCGGCATCAAGACTCGCCGCTGGGCCTCCGAGGACGAGACGGTGCAGTCGATGTCGGTCGGCGCCGCCCGCAAGGCCCTCGAGGCCTCGGGCATCGAGGTCGGCCAGATCGACGCGATCGTCGTCGCGACCGTCTCCCACATGTTCCAGACCCCTGCCGTCGCGACCGCGATCGCGCACGAGCTCGGCACCGACCGCCCCGCGGCCTTCGACATCAGCGCCGCCTGCGCCGGCTTCTGTCACGGCGTCGCACTCGGCTCGGACATGGTCCGCGGCGGCAGCGCCAAGCACGTGCTCGTCATCGGCGTCGAGCGGCTCTCCGACCTGACCGACGTCGGCGACCGCGGCACGGCCTTCATCTTCTCCGACGGTGCCGGCGCCTGCGTGATCGGGCCGTCCGACGAGCCCGGCATCGGCCCGGTCGTCTGGGGCTCCGACGGCGAGCAGTTCGACCTGATCCGGCAGCGCGAGGACTGGCGCGACGTCATCGAGATGGACCAGCCGACCATGCCGCACCTGGTCATGCAGGGCAACGCCGTCTTCCGCTGGGCCGCCTACGAGATGGCCAAGGTCGCCCAGCAGACCCTCGACCAGAGCGGCGTCTCGGTCGACGACCTCGACGTCTTCGTCCCGCACCAGGCCAACATGCGCATCATCGACGCGATGGCGCGCTCGATGAAGCTGCCCGACCACGTCAAGATCGGCCGCGACGTTGCCGACCAGGGCAACAGCTCGGCCGCCTCGATCCCCCTCGCGCTCGACCGGATGATCGCCGAGGGCGACGCCAAGAGCGGTGACCTGGCCCTGCTGATCGCCTTCGGCGCCGGCCTGGCCTACGCCGCGCAGGTCGTCCGCGTCCCCTGACCCACCAGCCGTCCGGTCGTCGTACGACGTCCGGTGCACGACCCGCCCGCAGTACCCACCCCAACAGCAAGGAGCCGCACATGGCAACCACCGAAGAGATCCGCGCCGACCTCGCCGAGATCGTCAACGAGGTCGCCGGCATCCCCGCCGACGACGTTCAGGTCGACAAGTCCTTCGTCGAGGACCTCGACGTCGACTCGCTGTCGATGGTCGAGGTCGTCGTGGCCGCCGAGGAGAAGTTCGACGTCAAGATCCCCGACGACGAGGTCAAGAACCTCAAGACCGTCGGCGACGCCGTCGCGTTCATCGAGCGCGCCCAGAACGGCTGACGCACCACCGCCTCGCAGCACGTCGACGTGCCCTGCGGCATCGTGAGCCCGACGGCTCCGATGCCGCAGGGGCGTCCCCCGCTCGACCCGCACAGCTAGACCTGACCCGAGACACCCTGAGGTGAACAGACAGATGAGCACCACACGCGTCGTCGTGACCGGACTCGGCACCACGTCCCCCGTGGGCGGTGACGTGCCCAGCACCTGGGCCGCACTGATCGCCGGGCAGTCCGGTGTCACCGCACTCCCCTACGACTGGGCCGACACCATCCCGGTGAAGGTGGCGGCCATCGCGGCCGTGGAGCCCACCGATGTCCTCGAGCGGGTCAAGGCGCGCCGGCTCGACCGGTCCACGCAGTTCGCGATGGTCGCGGCGATGGAGGCGTGGGCCGACGCCGGGCTCGACGTGTCCCCACCCGACCCGGAGCGCACCGGAGTCGCGCTGCCCTCCGGCATCGGCGGCGTCCAGACCCTGCTGGCCAACTACGACACGCTCAAGGAGAAGGGCTTCCGTCGGGTCTCGCCGCTCGCAGTCCCGATGCTGATGCCCAACGCCCCCGCAGCGAACGTCGGCCTCTACGTCAACGCCATGGGCCCCGTGCAGAGCCCGGTCTCGGCCTGTGCGTCGGGCAACGAGGGCATCGCGCTCGGTGTCGACCAGATCCGTCTCGGCCGCGCCGACGTGGTCGTCGTCGGGGGCACCGAGGCCGCGATCCACCCGCTCCCGATGGCCGCCTTCGGCCAGATGATGGCGCTGTCGAAGAAGGAGGGCGACCCGACCGCGGTCTCCCGTCCCTGGGACACCGGCCGCGACGGCTTCGTGCTCGGTGAGGGCGCAGCTGTGCTGATCCTGGAGTCCGAGGAGCACGCCAAGGCTCGCGGCGCGAGGATCTACGCCGAGGTCAAGGGCGCCGGCCTCACCGACGACTCCCACGACATCGCGCAGCCTGACCCCTCGGGTCGCGGCGGTGCCCGCGCGATCGCCCGGGCGATGATCGAGGGCGACTTTGCCGCCTCGGACGTCCGCCACATCAACGCGCACGCCACCTCGACCCCGCAGGGCGACATCGCCGAGGGCCTGATGATCCACGCGACGCTGGGCAAGGCGGCCGAGCAGGTCGTCGTCACCAGCACCAAGTCGATGACCGGGCACCTGCTCGGCGGCGCGGGCGCGCTGGAGTCGCTGGCCACCGTGCTGGCGATCCACCACCGCATGGTGCCGCCGACGATCAACCTCGACAACCAGGACCCGGCCGTCGACCTGGACATCGCCACCAAGCCGCGCGACCTGCCGGCCGGTGACTTCGTCGCGCTGAACAACTCCTTCGGCTTCGGCGGCTCCAACGTCGCCGTCGCCTTCGCCACCGTCTGACCTGCAACCCCAGCACTGCCCCGTTCAGTAGGCAGTCCTGCCCCGTTCAGTAGGCAGCTCCTGCCCCGTTCAGTAGGCGCTCGTGCTCCGTCGAGTAGGCAGTCGTGCTCCGTCGAGCAGCCAGTTCTGTCCCGGTGCGTGGCATCCGGGTCCGTCGTACGGCGCGCAGGGGCTCCCCCGGGAGGGCAACAACTGCCCGCTCAACGGGACACAAGTGCCTACTCAACGGGACACAAGTGCCTACTCAACGGGGCACGAGGTGCCCACTCAACGGGGCACAACTGGCTACTCAACGGGTAAGGCGGGGCGGGGCAGGCCGCGGGGCGGGGCAGGCCGCGGGCGGGGCGGGTCAGACGACCTGGTGCAGCCAGCGGACCGGGGCGCCGTCGCCGGCGTGCCGGAAGGTCTCCAGCTCGTCGTCCCACGGCTTGCCGAGCAGCTTGTCGATCTCCAGGTTGAGCGTGGTGTCACCGAGCGCGGCCTTGACCACGGCGGCCTTGAGCCGGTCCTCGGGGATCATGATGTCGCCGTGCAGGCCGGTGACGGCGTGGAAGACGCCGAGATTGGGCGTGTAGGAGTAGCGAGCCCCCTCGGTGCCGCCCTGACCGGACGCGGTGGGCTCCTCGGTGATCTCGAAGCGCAGGTGGTCCCAGCCGCGCAGACCGGAGGCCACCGCCGCGGCGGTGCCGGCTTCGCCGGACCAGGAGAACTCCGCACGGTAGGTGCCGGCCTGGGCGCCCTGCGGGGTCCAGTCCAGGCTGACGGCAGCACCGAGCACGCCACCGACGGCCCACTCGATGTGCGGGCACAGTGCGGACGGCGCGGAGTGGACGTAGAGCACGCCCCGTGTGGAAGTGCGTGTAGACACCGTGGCCTCCTGTCGATCCGGCGCGAGATACGCCTTCCCCAGCGGTCTCAGCTCGATCGACAACGTGGCGTGCGGTGGGCACGAACTCGTCGGTGTTCACTTGTCGGTGCAGTGTTCGTGACCATTGTGCCCCGAACCAGGTCACACGCGCCACAGTTGCCTCAATTTTACCAAGGCGGGTCCGACGGCGGTCAGCTGCGACCACGCGGCTTGAGCCGGGTGTTCGGCATCGGGGGCGCGAGCAGCCGGTCGCCGTCGAAGTCGCGGACCACCCCGAAGCGCTCGGGCTCGAAGGCGATCCCGGTGCCGTTCCAGGCCTCGCGCTGGGCGACGATCTCGTCGTGGCTGCGGCCGATGAAGTTCCACCACATCACGATCTGCTCCTCGAACGGCGCTCCGCCGAGCAGCATCACGACCGTCTCCTCGTCCGGGGCGCCTCGCACGGCAAGCTCGCGCCGCCCCTCCCCCAGGTAGCTCATCGCATTGCGCTCGATCCGCACGCCGTCGACCTCCACCGCGCCGGCGGCCACCAGGACGCCGTACTCGAAGCCCGGCTCGAGCGGCAGCACCGCGGTGGAGCCGGGCGCCAGCGTGAGCTCGGCACCCACGAGCGGCGTGTGCGCCGGAGCGGTGGACGTCTCGCCGGCCAGCGAGCCGACCAGCACCCGCACCGTGACGCCGTGCTCGTCGTACGTCGGCAGCTCGGCCAGGTGCGTGAAGTCGGGCGGCGTGCTGTCACGCACGGCTTCAGGCAGGCACACCCACAGCTGTACGCCGTGCAGCTGCGGCGGCGCATCCGCGGGTGAGACCTCGGCGTGGCAGATGCCGGGGCCGGCGGTCATCACGTTCAGCTGCCCCGGGCGGATCAGCTGATGCGAGCCGAGGCTGTCGGTGTGCAGGCCGAGACCCTCGAACAGCCAGGTCACCGTCTGGAGGCCGGTGTGCGGGTGCGGCGGCACCCACATGCCGCCCGTGGCCGCGATGTCGTCGGGACCGTAGTGGTCCAGGAAGCACCACGCGCCGATCATCCGACGGGTCTTGTTGGGCACCAGCCGACGCACGTGGGTGGTGCGGCCGAGCAGCACGTCCCGCGCCACCAACGGCTCGTGGACCGCCTCGAACGTGCTCACCTCGCCAGTCTCCCAGCCAGGTCAACCTGCCTGAACCGGGGCGATCCGGGCTACTGTCGGGCTCCTGTCCAGACTCGTGGGAGACGCCATGCCGGAGCCGTTCGTCGTCGTCGGAGGTGGCCTCGCCGCCGCCAAGGCCGTGGAGGCGCTGCGCGCCGCCGGGTACGACGGGCCGCTCGTGCTGTTCGGCGAGGAGCACCACCTGCCCTACGAGCGACCACCCCTGTCCAAGGGCTACCTGCTCGGCGACGAGGAGCTGGAGTCGGCCTTCGTGCACGACCCCGACTGGTACGACGAGCACGACGTCGACCTGCGCCTGGGCGAGACCGTCACGTCGATCGACCCGGCCGCGCACGTCGTGCACACCCGCAACGGCCAGCAGACCTACGCCCGGCTGCTGCTGGCGACCGGGGCGTCCCCGCGCCGACTCGCCCTCGCCGACGACTCGGGCGCACCCGTCGCCTACCTGCGCACGATCGAGGACAGCCAGCGCCTCAAGGAGTCGTTCGGCGAGGGGCGGTCGGTCATCGTGATCGGAGCCGGCTGGATCGGGCTCGAGGTCGCGGCGGCTGCTCGCGCGGCCGGGTCGTCGGTGACCGTGCTGGAGTCGCTCGACCTGCCCCTGCTGCGGGTCCTCGGTCCCGAGGTCGCCGAGGTCTTCGCGGGCCTGCACCGCGAGCACGGTGTCGATCTGCGCACCGGCGTCGAGGTGTCGGCCGTCGAGCGTGACGGCGAGCGCGCCGTCGTACGCCTCGCGGACGGGGACACCTTCACGGCCGACCTGCTCGTCGTCGGCGTCGGCGTCGTGCCGAACGTCACCTTGGCCGAAGCGGCCGGTCTCGCGGTCGAGGACGGCGTGCTGGTGGACGCGTCCCTGCGCACCTCCGACCCGGACGTGCTGGCCGCCGGCGACGTCGCCCGTCACGACCACCCCGTCCTCGGCCGCCGGATCCGCGTCGAGCACTGGGACACCGCCGTCGGGCAGGGCGAGACGGCTGCGCAGGTGATGCTCGGCCAGGACGTGACCTACGACCGGATGCCCTACTTCTTCACCGACCAGTACGACCTCGGGATGGAGTACGTCGGCAGCGTCGGCCCGGACGGCTACGACGACGTGGTGCTGCGCGGCGACACCGCGAGCCGCACGTTCACGGCCTTCTGGCTGGCCGGCGGACGGGTCGTGGCCGCGATGCACGCCAACGACTGGGACGCCACCGACCACCTGCGCCGGCTCGTCGGCAGCGACGTCGGGGCCGACCGGCTGCGCGACGAGTCGGTCCCGCTCGAGGACCTCGGCTGAGCGCGACCACCCGCGTCGGCATCTCCGGATGGCGCTACGCCGGTTGGCGGGGGGACTTCTACCCGGTGGGGCTGGTGCAGCGACGCGAGCTGGAGTACGCCGCGAGCCGGCTGACCTCGATCGAGATCAACGGCTCCTTCTACTCCTTGCAGCGGCCGACGTCGTACGCCTCCTGGCGGGCGGAGACCCCCGACGACTTCGTCTTCGCGGTCAAGGGCCCGCGCTACGTCACGCACCTCAAGCGGCTGGTCGACTGCGAGACCGCGCTGGCGAACTTCTTCGCCTCCGGCGTGCTGGCCCTGGGTCCCACGCTCGGACCGGTGCTGTGGCAGCTGCCGGAGAACCTGCGCTTCGACGCCGACGTGCTCGACGCGTTCCTCGCCCTGCTGCCCCGTACGACGGGTGCGGCGGCCACTCTCGCGGCGCGGCACGACGACAAGGTCGCCGCGGACCGGGCGCTCACCACGACCGAGGTCGACCTGCCGCTGCGGCACGCCCTGGAGTTCCGCAGCGCGACGTTCGCCACCGAGGAAGCATCCGACGTCCTGCGCCGGCACGCGGTGGCCGGGGTGCTGGCCGACACCGCGGGCCGGTGGCCGAAGGTCGCGCAGGTCACCGCCGACCTGATGTACCTGCGGCTGCACGGTGACGTCGAGCTGTACGCCAGCGGCTACACCGATGCGTCCCTGCGCGGCTGGGCCGACAGGTGTCGCGGCTGGAACGCGCAGGGTCTGGACTGCTTCGTCTACTTCGACAACGACGTCAAGGGCCGGGCGCCCCACGACGCGATGCGGCTGATCGAGCTGCTCTGAGGCCTAGAACGTCGCGCCCTGCTCGACGAGGTGTTGGCCGCGCTCGTAGTCGTCGTCCGCGTCGTGGGTCAGCACCCCGACCGTCGTACCGGCGCGGCCGTACCAGACCGTGAACCCGCCGCCCTCGTGGTCAACGAACCGCGTGCTGTCGTGGCCGTCGCCCCACGCGGAGTACTTCAGCGTACGGGTGCCGATCTCGCTCCAGAACCCGGGCGCCTCGGACCAGCTGTCGTCGCCGCCCGCGGCCGTCGTCCCGGCGATCTCACCCATCCGCAGGGCCTCGCCCCAGTGCTCGACCACGAGCCGGCGTCCCGCCGTGCCGTTGTGCGCGAGCGCGACGTCGCCGGCCGCCAGGACACCGTCCCGGCTGGTGCGCATCGCGGCGTCGACCAGCACCCGGCCGTCCTCGCAGTCCAGTCCGGCGGCCTCGGCCAGCTCGCCGTGCGGCGTCACGCCGGTGGCCAGCAGCACCAGCCCGCCGTCGTACGACGTGCCGTCGGCCAGCACGACCCGGCGTCCGTCCTCTACGCGGCTCACGTCCACACCGCCGACGACCTGCACGCCTGCCTCGGTCAGCCAGCCGGCGATCCGCGCCCCGGCCTCGTCCCCGAGCCGCCCGGCCTGCGGCACCTCCTCGTGCGAGACCATCACGACGTCAAGCCCGCGGGCGGCGAGTGACGCGGCCGCCTCGCAACCGATGAAGCCGGAGCCGACCACGACCGCGGACCTCTCCGTCTCGGCCCGGGCGCGGAGGACCTCGCCGTCGACCCGGGAGCGCAGGTAGAGCACATCGGGGTGGTCGGCACCCTCGACCGGCAGCGGTGTCGGGGAGGCGCCGGTGGCGAGCACGCACACGTCGTAGGCCAGCGTGCTCCCGTCATCGAGCACCACGGCGCGGTCGTCGGGCCGCAGAGCCGCCACGCGCACCCCCAGCCGGAGGTCGATCCCCTGCGCGGCGTAGAACGAGTCGTCCTCGAGCGGCAGCTCGTGCGTGCCGCTCTCGCCACGGAGGTGGTCCTTGCTCAGCGGCGGCCGGTTGTACGGCGGATGGCGATCCGCGCTCAGCAGCGTCACCGCGCCGGCGCCCCCGGCGACGCGGTAGGCGCGCGCCGTCTCCAGGGCGGCCGGGCCGCCGCCGACCACGACGAGTCCAGGCAGGTTCATGCCGCGCCGGTGCCCACTTCGGCGGGCCCTAGCCGTCCCGGTCGGCGGCGGCTCCGCCGTCGTACGTGGGGCGGGCTTGAACCGACGCCACCCGCCGGTTACCTTGTGCACAAGTCTTCCCATCGCACCCTGCCGAAAGGTCCGCCATGCCCACCCGTACCTCCCGCACCGCTTGGAACGGCACCCTCGAGACCGGCTCCGGCCAGGTCGAGCTCTCCTCCTCCAAGGTCGGCACCTACGACGTGTCCTTCCCCAAGCGCGCGGCCGACGACGCCGACGGCACCACCAGCCCCGAGGAGCTCATCGGAGCGGCGCACTCCGCCTGCTACGCCATGCAGCTCTCCGCGTTCGTCGCGCAGGCCGGCGGCACCCCGCAGCACCTCGACGTGCAGGCCGACGTCTCGCTCGGCCCGGACCCGTCCGACGGCGGCTTCAAGATCACCGGCATCACGCTCACCGTCCGCGGCGAGGTCGAGGGTCTCGACGAGGCCGGCTTCGCGGAGGCGGCCGAGAAGGCCAAGGACGGCTGCCCGGTCAGCAAGGCGCTCGCCGGCGTGGAGATCACGCTCGACGCCGCCCTGGAGAGCTGAGCACGACGCCGCCCGGCCCGGTCTGCGGCGGGGCTATGCCGTCCGCGCGACATCGGTCGATAACAGACCAAACCGGGTCATCGTCTGTTCTACTTTACCCGTGACTCAGGACTCGGCGCGTCGACCACCATCGGGGCGACGCGTCCGGGTCCCGGGGGCTGAGAGAGATCTCTGCGAGCCGGTCGTCAACCTCCTCAGCCTGCTGATGTGGGTGACGCTGAGTGCGTTCCTGATCGGCCTGGTCGCGCAGGGAGACGAGTTCTCGCTCCTGGTCGACGGCGTGATCGGCGTGGCAGCGCTGTGGGTGCCGGCCCTCGTGTGTGGCGCCGCCCTCGCCCTGCCGGGTGGCCGACGCCCCGAGATCGCGCTGGCGACGGCCGCCGCGGTGGCCTTCGCGCTGGGCAACACCTACTACGTCGTGGGCTCGCAGGCCGTCGCGGAGTTCCCCTTCCCGTCCTACGCCGACCTGGGCTACCTGGCCTTCCCCGCGCTGATGATGGCCGCCCTGGTCGTCACGTCCCGCAGGAACCTGCGCGGGCTCCCCTCGGCCCTGTGGCTGGACAGCGCGGTCGGCTCGCTGGCCGCGGCCTCCGCGATCGCCGTCGTCCTCGCGCCCGTCCTCGAGTCGGCTGCCACCGGACCCTTGTCCCTCGCCACCGTGGTGTCGCTCGCCTACCCCGTCTCCGACCTGCTCCTCGTCGCGACGCTGACCGGCATGATCGTCGTGCAGGGGTGGCGGGTCGGGCGGCAGTCCGCCGTACTCGTGGCCGCCCTGGTGATCTACGCGGCAGGCGACGTGGTCTACGCCCTCCGAGTCACCAACGAGACCTACAGCGTCGGCACCCTGCTGGACGGGACCTGGGCGATCGGCATGTGCCTGGTCGCCCTGTGGGTGGTCCGGATCGCGCGCGCCGAACCCGGTACGACGGTACCGTCGGCCCGCACGCACCACGCAGCCCTGGCCGTTCCCGCCGTCTCGACCGCGGTCGGCCTGGGAGTGCTGGTGCTCGGCACCCGAACGCCGCTGCCGGGGATCGCGGTGACCCTGGCCGGCGTCTCGGTCCTCGTGGCGGCGGTGCGCACCCAGCTGGCGTTCACGCAGCTGATCCGGATGGCGGACCTCAAGCGTCAGGCGACGACCGACGACCTCACCGGGCTTCCCAACCGCCGCGCACTCTATGCCGAGACGCCGAAGCTCCTCGAGACGGCACACCACGACATCGGCGCCCTGCTGCTGCTCGACCTGGACAAGTTCAAGGAGGTCAACGACTCCCTGGGCCACCACATCGGCGACCTGCTGCTCGTCGAGGTGGGCGATCGGCTGGAGGGCTGCCTGCGCGAGGGGGACCTGCTGGCCCGCCTCGGCGGAGACGAGTTCGCCGTGGTGCTGCCCGGAGCGACCCCGGCTGCCGCAGAGGCGGTCTCGGTCAAGCTGATGGCCGCCGTGGAGGAGCCGTTCACCCTTCGAGGGCTCACCCTGCACAGCCAGGTGAGCGTGGGGGTCGCGATGTACCCCGAGCACGGCCCCGACCTCAGCGTGCTGCTGCGTCATGCCGACATCGCGATGTACCGGGCCAAGGCCACGCGCTCCGGCTCCCACACCTACACCCGGGAGGACGACGTCCGCGGGGCCGTCCGCCTGCGCACCCAGAACGAGCTCCGGGTCGCACTGGAGAGCGACCAGCTGACCGTCTACTACCAGCCGAAGGTCACCCTGGCGACGAACGAGGTCTCCGGGGTGGAGGCCCTGGTCCGGTGGGACCACCCCGACCGGGGGCTGCTCTACCCCGACAGCTTCCTGTCCGTCGTCGAGGACGCCGGGCTGATGAACCAGCTGACCCGGGTCGTGCTGGCCAAGGCCCTCGACCAGGCCGCCGCGTGGTACGCCGAGGGCCGCAACCTCGCGGTCGCGGTCAACCTCTCGGCGAGCTCGCTGGGCCAGGCGTCGTTGGCCGACGCGGTGACGGCGATGCTCGTCGAGCGCTCGCTGCCCCCGCGCTTCCTCCAGCTGGAGATCACCGAGGACTTCCTGATGGCCGACCGCGAGGGCGCTCGCGAGGTTTTGAGCCAGCTGCGCGACGCGGGCATCCGGATCTCGGTGGACGACTTCGGCACCGGCTACAGCTCCCTGGCCTACCTGCGTGACCTGCCCCTCGACGAGCTGAAGCTGGACAAGTCCTTCGTGCTGGACATGGCCGACGACCAGCGGTCCGCCGCCCTCGTCGCCGCCACCGTGGCGCTGTCGCACAGCCTCGGGCTGCCCATGGTCGCGGAGGGCGTCGAGAACGAGGCGGCGCTCGCCGAGCTCGTGCGCCACGGCTGCGACGTCGGCCAGGGCTTCCTGTGGTCCCGGGCCGTGCCGGCGGCGGAGCTCGAGCTCTGGCTGGACCGGCGCGCGGCGGCGAAGTCCCTCACCACCGCCTGACCGGGGCCCCGGCGTCCGTACCGGAGCGTGTGTGTTTCGTCCGCATTGCGGGTACAGGTGACCGCGCGCCCAGCTCAGGGCGCACGTCACTCAGCCGGGCTACCCCGGTGGCCCCGGTGGCCCCGGTGGCTATGACAACCAGACCCGGATCCAGGGTGCCGTTCCCCAGCAGAGCTGGGAGAGCCAGCAGGCCTCGCCTGGCTACCAGGGCAACCCGGGGCATCAGGGGCATCAGGGCGGACAGCAGCAGCGGTTCTCCCAGGGCGGGAACCCGCTGTCCTTGGGCGGCGGCCGCCCGAGGGTGAACGTCAAGTCGTCGTTCAAGACCACCGAGTTCTGGGTGTTCGTCGTCGTCAGCCTCCTGCTCCTCATCGCCGCGGCCGTCACCGACCAGGGCGTCGACGAGCAGTCCTTCGGCGCCCATGAGGCCTGGAAGTTCGTGACCTGGCTGGCGATCGCCTACATCGTCAGCCGTGGCCTGACGAAGTTCGCGGGTCACGAGGACGGCGACCACCACCACGAGCACCACGACCGGAACCGCTGACCGCGTCTCCCACCAGCGCGACCGCCAGCAGGTGCTTGCACGGACCCCGTGAGTGGCCGTGCTCGGCGACCCAGGGGCAGGTGCAGTGGTCACCCTCGACGCGGTAGGTCCCGTGGTCACCGGCGACCAGCCATCCCGCCCCCTGGGCGGTGACCGCGCCGCCATCGACCAGTCGACGGGCTCCTCGCAGGCGGGGATTGCGGCGCAGCACCTGCTCGGCGTCCACCGGCAGGTCGCGGTGGAAGCGTGCCTGCTCGGCGAGGTCGAAGCCGACCCGGCCGGACGCGGACAGCCACGCGAGCCCGGCGCGCACCTCCTGCCGGGTGCGTCCGGCGACGCGGGCCAGGCGCACCTCGTCGACCGAGGGCGTCCACGCGAGGTGCGGAAGAAGAGCCTCACCCTGTTGTCGCGCCTCCGGGCCGGCCAGCAGTTCGAGCAGTCCGCCCTCGCCGGAGAAGCCACGGAACGGACCGGGACTGAGCATCAGGGTCACCCGCCCGCCGGGCACCTCGAAGACCCAGCCGCTGGTGTCGCTCGGACCGTCGAACACCGTCAGGTCGGTGGCGAAACGCGCGATGCGAGCGGCGGCCTTGAGCCGCGAGGTGCCGGTGATGGCGACCGAGCCGGGCAGGCGATGCCCGGTCGTGCGCACAGATCCGCCCACGGTCACCAGGTAGAGGGAGGGCCCGGGAGGCGCGGTCGAGGGCAGGTCGCCGAGGAAGCGGGTGATCTGTGCGCCGCGGAGGGTCGCGACAGGTCGCATGCCGGCAGCGATGGACGGCACCTCGGCGCAGCCTCGCACCCAGCGGTCCGGGAGGCCTACCGCCCGCTCGACGTGGGTGTGCTCCGGGGTGGAGGCGGTGAGCGCATCCCTGCCGACCGCCAGGTGGAGGAGCTGGTGCCGGTCGACCCGGGCCAGGGCGGTGCGCAGGGGTTGGCCGACGTCGACGTTGGTGGTCCCGAAGGTGATCTCTCCGCTGTCCACACCGTCCGCCAGGAGGTCGAAGCGGGCGTGCACGCCGTTGCAGGCCGAGAACGACTCGAACCGCAGCCGATCTCCGCCGGCGGTCACGATCGGGTCGAGGTTGGCCACGCGCTGGGCCAGGCCAGCGTCGGCATAGCGGGCCATGGCCACGTCGGCGACGCTCAGCAGTCCTGCCGCTGCCACGTCGGGACGGGCGAGGAAGCCCGCGAAGAAGCTGGGACGGTCCACGACCCCGTCGGGGGTCACCCCTCGCGCCGTGGCCAGGGCCAGTCGCGTACCGGTGTCGTCGCGGGTCAGGGCGGACGCACTCGCGAAGGCATTCATGCCGCCACACCGTCCGCACTCTCGAGCGCGGCGACGAGCTCGCGCGCGGCCGCATGCGTCTTGGTGCTGCCGGCGGACGCAGCCAGGGAGGCGAGCTCGGTGGGGACCGTTCGGGCGTCGGCCGGCACCTCCGGTGCATAGGTCGTGAGGCAGCCGAGCAGGAAGGGCAGCCCGGTGGGCTTGGGGCTGCGTACAGCCGCGGCCACACCCACGGCCAGGCCGAGCGGCCAGAGCTGGCGCAGTCCGCCTCGCTCGAACAGCCACTGCAGGCTCTCGCCGAACCGTGCGAGCGGCAGTCGGCCCTCGGCCAGGCGGGACAGCGCCGTCGGGACCGTCACCTCGGAGCCGAGGACACCGTCGTAGGCGGCTAGATGGGCCAGGTGGGTCAGCGCTGCGTCGCGTGCCGTCGGGTCCTGGGAGAACGTGAGGTCGAAGAACTGCGCCCAGGCCTCCGCGGGCAGGCGGCCGTCCTCGAGGACGATGGGCCGGTCGCCACCGATCACGCCCCCGTCCTCGGTCTCCCCCAACCGAAGATCACAGGGCCACACGCGACGCAGCACCTCGGGATGGCTCGCCGGTCCCCGCAGGTCGTCGTGAGTGACCCCCGCGACGAGGGAGAGGTCGACGGGCGGCCGGCCGGCGCTCGACCCACCGCTCTCGATCCAGGCGCGCAGCAGCGGGACGACGTCGAAGGACTCGCACCCGGACGTCGTGCGGGTGACGAGGGGATCGGTCCACAGCTCCAGCCCGTCGAGCTCGGCGAGGCCGTCGTCTCCCGCCGGCCGGAGGCGGGTCACCGTCAGCAGCAGGTCGAGCGGGCCGATCGTCGCGATCCCGGCGAAGGACCGGATCTGGCTGGCCACACGGGTCAGGTCCACGGTGCCGTCGGTCCGGTGCGGTGCGCACAACGAGCCGGGATGGGTGGGCAGACGGACCAGCTGCTCGCACATCCAGGCGAACACCACTCGATCCACCGCGGGTCCGTGGCTGCGGTCCTCGGCGAGCACCCGGTCGTAGCTCTCTGCGGTGAGCTCTCCGCTCTGCCACCGCTCGATGGCCCGACTGGTGGGGCCCTCGTCGGACCCCGGCCTCCGCCGTACAGCCGCGATCCGCCGTCGTACGACGTCCACGCCGTCGATCTGCGCTGTGACGGCCAGCAGGCGTAGCAGCTCGTTGTCCATGGCCAACGGAAGGTGCGGGACGCTGTGCCCGCGCTGCGCGACGCCGCTGCCCAGGGCCAGTACGTAGGGCAGATGGTCGTCGGGCACCGGTCGGTGGTGCTGGTAGAACGGGTCGAGCAGCCAGGTCAGGGCCGGCACCGGCTCCCGCTGCTCCCACAGCCCGCGCGCCGCGCTCGTGGGCGCGACGACCGGCTCGGCCGCGAAGACGCTCACCTCGACCCGGTTCAGGGCGGCGCCGAGGGCTCTCGCCTCGAGCTGGGTCTTGGTGGCTCCCGGGCCGTTGGCGAGTCCGGCCAGGTGGGCCGGCAGGTGCCAGCCGTCGGGCACCTCAGGTGCGTAGCGCGTGAGCATCCGCAGGAGGTCCGGCAGCCCGGGCAGGCTGCGACCGGCCGAGGCGACGTCGTCGGCGATCTCCAGGGCTGCCGGCCACAGCACTCGCAGGCCACCGGCAAGGAAGACCGGTTCAAGCAGGCGGTCGAGACGGGTCAGCGCGAGGTTGCCGTCCACCCGGAGCCGCTGGCACTGCGCTACGAAGGTGCTGGCGTCTCCCGCGGCCGCGAGTCCGCGAAGGAAGGCGTCCATGACGAAGACGAAGGCTGGCGGGTACGGCTGCTGCCGCCGATCGAGGAAGGTCGACACGTCGACATACGACGGCTGCAGCCATCCCGGCCGCTTCGGCTCCGGCCCGGGATCGATGTCGCGCTGCCACAACCCCAGGACCTCGTGCCGCTCCTGCGCGGGGTCGGCCGCAGCCCCGAGGTCGGCTCGCAGAGCGTCGATGTCGCGCTGCAGCGACGCATCCTCCTGACCAGCCTCCAGCCCCTCTAGCGCGGCCAGCACACCGCCCGGGCCAACGGTGTGCTCGGTGGCGAGGGTGCGGAGCGCTGCGAGGAGCATCTGCTTCTGCTTGCGCTCCTTGCGGCCGGCGATCACCCGGGTGATCTCGTCCAGCCCGGGCACGTCCTCGACCAGGGCCAGGGCCAGCGGGAGGATCACCTTCCCGACGGAGCCGTCACTGACGGCCATCACACCGATGAGGAACGACAGCCCGCCCGGCACCTCCTGGGGACGCAGCTCGAGGGCCGCCACCAGCCGGGCCACCGCCCGCTGGGATCCAACTCGGGTCTCCGCCGTGAGCGACTGCAGGCAAGCGCCGATCAACCGGCCGCGGTCGAGCGTGCCGTCGGCGACCAACGCCGGGACGGCCTCGTGCAGCGCCCTGAGACGGGCGGCAAGACCGGACTCGATCATGACGTAGACGAGGTCGGGGGCCAGTCGCTCGGCACGCAGCCTGGCCGCGGCTTCCGGATCGTGCTGGTGGTAGGAGAAGTAGTGCTCCAGGAACGTCGGCCCGCTCGGGCAGGGCAGTCCGTGGTCGGCCAGTCCCGCGGCCACCAACCAGGCCAAGCAGGACCCGGCGCGGTCGGCTGTCCGACCCGACAGTCGCAGGGCGGCCGTCGTCGTCAGGAACGTCTCCGCCCACTCGCGCGGTCGGGCGGCGACCAGTCGGCGAACGTGCTCGCGCGCCGGCGGTCGCATGTAGTCCCAGATCTCGTCCCACTCGATCGCACGCGCTGCCTCGACCGGGCTGCACAGCGCCACCACGCACATGGTGCGCATCCACGCCGCCGACCCGATCAGCGCCCACGCCGGGTCGCGCACCCCCACGGTGCGCGGCTCGCGATCGCGCACGGTCGCGAAGAACTCCTTGTCGGCCAGCACCCACGCCCGTGCCTCGGCGCGCTCGTCCTCGACCAGTACCGCAAGTGCGGCTTCGAGACCCGGGGCGTCCCAGGCGAGGACCAGGGATTTCAGGCGGTTTGTCGCGGACATCCGATCAGTGTAGGTGAGCACGGACGGGAGAGTCCGCACAATGGCGTGACCGCCGCCTCTGCCTGACGCGAGCGTGGGTGTGGTCAGGCGTCGACGTGGTCACCGAAAGTGACCGCATGTTCGCCATAGCGCTCCTTGTGCTCTGCAGCCAGCTCCCGCTCACGCTCGAAGTCGATGGAGCGGGACAGCAGCAGATAGCTCAATCCGGACGCAATCAGGCCGACGAACAATGCGAGGTCCGCTCCACCGAGAGCTTCGGCAACCGGTCCGGTGTACCAGCTCGTGACGGCGAACGGCACCATCGCGACGATGCCGATGCCGTAGGCGCCCAGGCCGCGACCTCCCCAGGTCCCGTAGATTCCGTCGCGGTTGAAGATCTCCCGGATGGCGTAGGTGCCACGGCGTACGACGTAGTAGTCCACGAGGTTCACCGACGTCCAGGGCACGAGGATGTACAGCAGCACCACCAGGAAGCTGCCGAAGTTGTCCAAGAACGCGCCCGTGCTCAGCATGTTTCCGATGAACGCAGCCGCCCCGATGATGACCGCTGCAGCGACGCGGATGCCCCGCGTGGGCTTGATCGGGTGAACCGAGTCCGCCATCGTGATCAGCTCCATGGCGGCGGCGTAGATGTTCACCGTGATGACGGCGATGAGGCCCGGGAGGGCGAAGACGAGCAGCCATCCCCCGCTGCCCGGGAGGATCTGGTCGGCGACATCCCGCACCCCCTCGAGCGGTGCTGTGCCGGTGAGTGCGGCTGCGATGAAGGCGCCCAGGATCATCAGCCAGGCTGCGCCGACGAAGACGCCGCCATAGGTGTAGGCAGAGGCTTTGGCCGGGTTGGTCTGGGGCGGGAGGTAGCGCGAGTAGTCGGAGACGTAGGGCGCCCACCCCAGTGCGTAGGCCGCTGCTGCGCCGAACTGGACGAGGAACGACGGCCAGGTGAAGTCACCGAGCCCGAGCTGAGCGGAGTCCAGCGGCACGGAGAACAGCGCCAGCACAGTGAAGATGCCGAAGGTCATCAGGAAGAGGAGGGTCAGCCACTTCTGGGTCGAGTGGATCCAGTGGTAGCCGAAGATGGCGAGGGTGACGGCCAGGGCGCTCTGCACGAGGTACCAGAGCCAGTTCGCCTCGACTCCCGTGGTCATGGTCAGGATCTCGGCGCCGAGCATCTGGTTGAACATGTTGAAGCCGACCAGGCTGAACACGACGATCGCGCAGATCAGGATGACCCCGCGGTACCCGAACTGCGCTCGTGACTGGATCATCTGCGGAAGGCCGAGCTGGGGGCCCTGGGCGGAGTGGAAGGCGGTGAACACCGTGCCCACGGCCACGCCGAGAAGGATGGCGAGCACCGACGTCAGGAACGTCGCACCGAGCGCGGCCCCCAGCATCCCGGTGGCCAGCGTGGTCACGTTGGCGTTGGACATGAACCAGAGCGAGAACAACGACCAGGGCTTTCCGCCGCGTTCGGACAGGGGCACCCAGTCGATCGACCGCGACTCCACACGTTTCCCGACGTGCGTCGGTGCACTCGCTGGCGCCTCTTCGGTGAACTTGTTCATTGGATTCCCCAGGTGTGGTGCGCTACGGAGCGTCCGGTCGGCCCTCTAGGCCGGGTAACGTAGCAACGGCGTTTGGCATAGCACAACGCTATGAGAACCGATGCCATCCATAGGGTCACCCATGACGAGACAGGCCGAGGCGTTCCGCTGGCATTCGTCCGAGCAGCATCGAGGTCGCCATGGCGGCGAGCTCCGCGGTGCCAGGAGACAGCGTCGCGTGCTGCCTCGTGACCAGCGCGATGGTGTCGAACAGGGGGTCCGCGAACGGGCTTGTATGGAGGTTGGGCGGGAAGGTGTGGTGCTCGGTGACGGCTCGCGACGCGATCGTCTGCCCCACTCCTCGAGAGACGAGGGCGAGCGCGGACTCCACGCTCTCGACCTCGATCGACGGCTCCAGCCGGACACCCGCTGCTTGTGCACGCTCCAGCAGCTGTCGCCGGGTGGGATCGCTCCAACCGTAGTGGGCGTCGTAGAGCACCAGATCGCTGCTGGCCAGGTCCTCGATGCTCACCGGACTCGCCGTCTTCGCCGGATCGGCGCTGACCCACAGGACCTCGTCGCGCATGATCGGCTCGACGTCCAGGTTGTCGGCCTGGATCGGCAGGACGACGAGCCCGGCCTCCAGTCGACCGGATCGCACCGCTTCTGCCACCTCGACGGAGTTCTGACCCACCAGTCGGATGTTCATGCCCGGGCGGGCATCGTGGAACCTCTGCACCAAGTCTGAAAGGAAGTAGAAGGGCGCATTGCGCAGCACGCCGAAGGCGGCGACGCCTCCTTCCAGTCCCTGCAGGGCCCGGAGTGACTGGAGCGCACCGTCGGCGCCGTCGACCGCGCGTCTCGCCCAGGGCAGAAGCTCCTCACCGGCGGCCGTCAGAGTCAGCCGTCTGCTGGCGCGGGCGAACAGGGGGAGCCCACTCTCGTCCTCGAGCTTGCGCACCAGCTCGGAGACGGTGGGCTGAGTCGTCTGCAGCTCGCGGGCCGCCGCGGTGAAGGATCCGGTCGTCGCCGCGGCAAGGAACGCGCGGAACTGCGTGAGCGTCATAGTCTGAGGCTATGCCATGTGAAGGCAGGTATCGTCTTGTCCTTCGGAAAGTCGATTCCTAGACTCCCAGCATGCTCTTCACGCCTGCCGTTCTGGAGTCCCTCACGGGGACCTTCACCCTCCTCAAGACACCCGCGGCCACCGGACCCGCCGCTCAGCGTGACCCGGCCGTCGTCGACACGGTCTCGAGGATGCTGCTGGACATCGAGAAGCGGGGGCTCGACGCTGTGCGCGACTACGCGCGCGAGCTCGACCGGTGGGGCGACGGGGACTTCGAGCTGTCCGCCCAGGAGGTCGCGGCCAGCGGGGACCGCCTTCCCGCCGATCTCCGCGAGGCGATCGAGCTCGGCTCGAGTCGGACGCGGGCCTTCGCACGCGAACAGCGCTCCCGGATGCACGACTTCGAGGTATCCCTCGAGGACGGACTCGTCACCGGGTTGCGCTACGTCCCGGTCTCGCGCGTCGGCGCCTACCTGCCAGCCGGGCGCTTCCCACTCACGGCGAGCGCGTTCATGACGGTGGGGGTGGCGAAGGAGGCCGGGGTGCCCAGCGTCATGGCCTGCACGCCCCCACAGCCCGATGGAGCAGCCAACCCGGCCGTCCTGTACGCGGCCCATCTGAGCGGCGTGGACCGCGTGTTCGTCCTGGGTGGGGTGCAGGCGCTCGCAGCCATGGCATTCGGGTTGCTCGAGGAGATGCCGGCGGACATGTTGGTCGGGGCAGGCAATGCCTACGTCGCGGAGGCCAAGCGGCAGCTCTTCGGCACGGTGGCGATCGACCTGCTCGCAGGCCCCTCGGAGGTGGCTGTGCTCGCGGATGAGACAGCGGACCCCGAGCTCGTGGCGGCGGACCTGCTCGGTCAGGCCGAGCATGGCACTGACTCCCCGGCTGCCTTGGTGACCACCTCCGAGGAGCTGGCTCGGGCGGTGCTGGCCGCGGTCGACAAGCAGCTGGAGAGCCTCGAGACGTCCGACATCGCCGGCCCGGCGTGGCGCGACTACGGTTCCATCACCGTTGCAGCGGACCGGGCGACGGCCGTTGCCCTGATGGACGACCTGGCCCCCGAGCACCTCGAGGTCATCACCGCCGACGATGACTACTACCACCAGAACCTGCGCAACTACGGCTCGATCTTCTTGGGGCCATGGAGCACCGTTGCGTACTCCGACAAGGGCATGGCCGGCACCAACCACGTTCTGCCGACCGCCGGCGGAGCCAAGCACAGCGCAGGGCTCTCGGTCGCGCGCTTCCTCAAGCCACTGACCTACCAACGCATCTCGAGGGCGGCGACACCGCTGCTCGCCGAGTCGGTCCGGGTCATCTCTGACTCCGAGGGAATGGCCGCTCATCGCAACACCGCCACCATGCGGCTGGCACGATTCCAGTCGTGACCCCTGCAGCACCGAGGGCTGTCCCCGCGGACCGCGCGGTCGTAGTCCGTTGCCACGAGCTCGCGCCCGAGGTGGGCGAGCTGGACGCCAACCTGCGACTCGTCAGACAGGCAGTCCTCGATGCTGTGCGCACCGACGTCCAGTTGCTCGTGCTTCCCGAGCTGGCGACCAGTGGTTACCACCTGACGACTGATGAGGCACAGCGTTGCGCCTTACCGGCGACGGCTGAGGTCTTCGACGAGTGGGCGTCGTTGCTCCGCGACGACACCGTTCTGGTGGTGGGGTTCTGCGAGTCAGCGGATGACGCGGTGTACAACAGCGTCGCGGTGATAACCCGCGGCGGCGTCGCTGCGACGTACCGCAAGACGCACCTGTGGGACTCCGAGAAGGAGATCTTCAGACCTGGCGACGCAACCCCGTCCCCGGTCGAGACACCGATCGGGCGCCTCGGAGTGCTGATCTGCTACGACCTGGAGTTCCCGGAGCTGCCGAGGGCGCTGGCCCTCGCCGGCGCCGACATCATTGCGGTCCCCACCAACTGGCCAACCGTCCCCCGTCCCCCAGGTGAGCACCCGCCCGAGGTGATCCAAGCCATGGCTGCGGCCCGGGCATCTGGGGTTGCGATCGTCTGCTGCGACAGGGCGGGTGCAGAACGCGGCACCGTATGGACGCAGGGGACAGCCATCATCGGCACCGACGGATGGTCCGTCGGAGAGAAGGACAGCACCGGCAGGCTGCAGGCCACGGTGCCGATCTCGGGTGACCGGCACGCGATCAGCTCCCGGAACCACATCCTCGAAGACCGCAGGCCCACGCTCTACCTGTGACCGCCCGCGAACGAAAGCCGTTCCGCACGTCGCCCTCAGAATCGATCAGTTGATCCGTTCGGTGGGGCGGGTGGGGCTCGAACCCACGACCCAAGGATTATGAGTCCTCTGCTCTAACCGGCTGAGCTACCGCCCCGAGCGGCACGACCCTACCGACCCGGCAGACCGCAGTGCTGCACAGGCGCTGATCTGCGAGTCCGCCGGGACGGCGGGCAGCATCGTGGCGACATCGGTGATCGGCGTTCACCGACCCCCCGCGTCCTTTACTCTGAGCCGGTGACACGGCTGGGCGGAGCGACACGGGGGGCGGCAGGTGCCGTCGTCCTCGGGGTGCTGCTCGGTGCCGCCGGCTGCAGCAGCAGTCCCGCTCCCGCGTCCTCCTCGCGTACGGCGGCCTCGACTGCCGCATCGGACGTGCCGATCAGCGCGAGCCCCGAGAGCGCCGAGAGCAGCCCCGCCGCCGACGCCCCGAAGGCCGGCTCCATGGACGAGCCCGCAACATCGTCCGGCCCGCTGTCGAAGCGGTCCTTCCCGAAGCCGTCGTCGCTCGGGGCCGGTTGGACCTACTCGGTCGACGCGGGCGACGCCGAGGAGGGGTACTCCGGCAACGGCACGCCCGCGCTCGCCCGGCGCCCCGACGAGATCGTGCAGACGGCCGTGCCGTTCGGCTGTGACCGCGCCGCCGCGATGCCCGCGCCGACGCACGCGCTCGAGGTCGACTACTCCGTTCAGGGCACGAAGGTGATCGCCGTACGCGCCCGCTTCGCCGACGCGGCCACCGCACGCACGTTCTACGACGCCCGCGCCACCAACCTGCGCGCCTGTGAGGGCCGCTCCGCGAGCGAGGCGATCGGACCGCTGGTCACCGACCTCGTCGAGCCCGCGACCGATGCGCTCGCATCGAACCGCACCCCGCAGTCCGACCCCTACCGTGAGGTCGCGATCGTCACCGGCCGAGACGTCGTACTCGTGGCCGCCCAGGGCCGTGCCCCCTTCTCCCCCGCCCAGACCCAACGGCTGGTCAGCCAGTTCCGATGAAGAGGATGAATCCGTGAAGCCCAGAGGTCTCAGCGCCGCCGCCCTCCTGCTCGCCCTCGGCCTGCTCACCCCGGTCGGCGTGGCCACGGCCGGGGAGCAGGCAACCGGGGAGCAGGCGACGAGCGACTCCACCGACGAGCCCCCGCCCAACAGTGCGCCGGTCGCGGTCGGCGACACGGCCACGGTCGATGCCGGCGTCGCCACCACCATCAGGGTGCTCGCCAACGACACCGACGCGGACCCCGACGACGTGCTGACCGTCGCGGACGGCTTCGGCACCCTCAGCGGCCGCGTCGCGCGCTCCAGCGACAGGACGACCCTGGCCTTCACCGCCAAGGCCGACGACGCCGGCCGGACGCTGTCGTTCACCTACCAGGCCACCGACGGCAAGGCCTCGTCCGCAGCGGCGACGGTCACCGTCAAGGTCAACCCGCTGCCGGCCCGCAAGGTCACCATCGGGCTGCCGGCGACGGTCGCGACGCTCCGCGACTACGCGATCGCCGGGGCCGTCAACCCGACGGTCCCCGGTCCGGTCAGCGTGGCCGTGCAGCGCCGCTCCGGCACGACGTGGGTCGCCTACCGCACGACCCGGGCATCCGACGGTTCCTACTCCGTGCCGTTCAGCTCCAACCGGACCTCGACCTACACCTTCCGCGCCGTCGCCACCTGGGACGACGGCCGCAAGGCCGTCTCCGGCTCCGTGAGCCGCACGGTCGTCCCGCGCCAGGACATCGTGGTGTCGGGACCGCTCGACCGCAGCGACGTGCCCCACTCCTACCGCTCGGGCTGCCCGGTCGACCCCGACGGCCTGCGCCGGATCACGATGAACCGCTTCACCTACACCCGGGGCACCGTCGCCCGTGGCTCGCTGGTGGTCCGCGCGAGCGCCGTCGGGCCGATGCTCGACGTGTTCAAGTCGTCGTTCGCGAAGCGGTTCCCGCTGCGCTCCATGAAGCCCTCCGATGCGTACTACGCGGGCGGCAGCCGCACCCCGACCCAGTCCGACATGGCCGCCATGAGGGCCGACAACACCTCGGCCTTCAACTGCCGTCCGGTGACCGGAAACCCCTACCGCGTCTCGCAGCACTCCTACGGCAATGCCATCGACATCAACACGGTGCGCAACCCCTACGTCGTCGGCAGCCGGGTCTACCCGTCGTTCGCCCGCACCTACCTGAACCGGCGTAACGTCCGGACCGGGATGATCACCAGCCGAGGTGTGGTCGCGAGCCGCATGCGCGCCATCGGCTGGCCGTGGGGTGCACGCTGGTCGCACCCCGACTACCAGCACTTCTCGGCCAACGGAGGCTGACATGACGCACGAGCCCACCCCCCTCACACCACTGCGCGAGGACTGGGAGCGCGCCCTGTGCGTCGTGGCCCACCCCGACGACATGGAGTTCGGCAGCGCCGCGGCCGTCGCGCGGTGGACCGCACAGGGCAAGCAGGTCGTCTACTGCATGGTCACCAGCGGCGAGGCCGGCATCGACGGGCTCGAGCCCGACGAGAGCCGTCGGGTCCGCGAGGCCGAGCAGGTCGAGTCGGCCAAGATCGTCGGTGTCGACCAGGTCGACTTCCTCGGGCTGCCCGACGGCGTCCTGGAGTACGGCGTCCCGCTGCGTCGCGCGATCTGCGAGGAGGTCCGGATTCACCGGCCCGACATCGTGATCACCAACAACTTCCACCCGACCTGGGGCGGCAACCGCCTCAACCAGGCCGACCACATCGCCGTGGGCAAGGCGACCCTCGACGCCGTACGCGACGCAGGGAACCGCTGGGTCTTCCACGACCAGGTGGCCGCCGGGCACGAGCCGTGGGGTGGCGTCACCCACGTGTGGGTCGCGGGCTCGCCGCACAGCGCGCACGGCGTCGACATCAGCGACACGGTCGAGAAGGGCGTCGCGTCGCTGCGGGCCCACCAGGCCTACATCGACGGCCTCGGGTGGGAGCACTTCGACGCGGGCGAGTTCCTCGAGGGCATGTCACGCGCCGGGGGGCAGCGGATGGGTGTCGCGCACGCCACGGGCTTCGAGGTCTACCCGATGGGCTGGGACGCCGACGAGGAGTAGGGCTCAGTAGCTGGACTCGCGGGACGGCTTGACCCCGCGGACCCGCTGGATCTCCTCGACCACGTGCGTGCCCTCGGCGCCGCTCGCCGGGTCGGCGTCGTCGCGCCGTACGACGGTGCGCCGGTGCTCGCTGCCCTGCCGGGCGTAGGCCACGACCGCGGCGCCCGCGATCATCAGGATCAAGCCGGCCACGCCCAGGTTGATGCCCGGCACGTCGTCCTCGACGGCGAACGCGAGGATCGCGCCCACCACGATCAAGGTCACTCCGGTCCCCATGGCGCCACCTTCCGGTCCGAGAGGTTCATCTCCCCCTCCTACCCGGGACGCGTGGGGCTCATGCGGCAGGATGCGATCCGCGCCGGCGGGGTGGGGGTTAAGAAGAAACGGGCCCTTGTGAGGCCCGTTCTCGCTCCCCCGGTTGGACTCGAACCAACAACCCTCCGATTAACAGTCGAATGCTCTGCCAATTGAGCTACAGGGGATCGTGCGTCGGCAAGGTTAGCAAGACACCGACGCTGCTGCTAAATCGGTTCCCCGTCGAGGCCCAGCTCCTCGCGGGCCTCCCGGACCGCACGCTCGGTGGCCGCCACCACGACCGGGTCGTCGGGGTCCAGACCGCGGTCGGTGCGGAACGAGAAGGTGACCTCCCCGTCGCGCCGCGGCGCCTTGCGCGCGACCACCGTGACGCCGCGCTTGCCGCTCACCAGCGCGCGCCGCTGCAGCAGCACGCTCGCCGTCACCCGCTCCCGCACCAGCTGGAGCAGCAGCCGCGGGTCGTCGAGCGTGAAGAGGTGGGCGGGACCGTGCTCGCCGACCTCGGTGACCCGCAGCTGCTCGGTGTCGCGGTCCCAGTCAGCGGCCTCGACCCGCTCCCACGGGAGCCGCACGACCTGCTCCGCACCGATGCTGAGCAGGGCGTCCCGGGTGCCGAGCAGCCAGCCGCCGTCGCCGGTCGGGGCGTGCGCGAGCACCTTCTGGTCGGCGAGCGGAGCCCGGGCGAGCACCTGGGCCGGAGGTCGCGGCGCACGCCGGAACGGGGCCCTCACAGCTCGCCACCGATGGCCTTCTCGCGCAGCGTGCGGCGGTGCTGCTCCAGGGCGACCAGCTCGCCGAACATCCGGTTGTAGTCCGTGGGCTGCTCCACCGGGTTGGTGCGCTGCAGCCGGGACTTGAGATCCGCGATCCGACGCAGCGCCGTCACCTCCTGCAGCCGGAACACGTGCGCGGCGACGTACGCCGTGGTGGGGTCCTTGCTGGACAGCAGCGGCTCGACGGCCAACGCCGAGAGGGCCTGCCGGTTAGCCGGCTCGGTGAGGATGTCGCGCAGCTTGCCGACCCACACCTCGCCGCTGGGAGCGCTGGCCGGCCCTCCGCAGGCGGTGACCGCGTCCCACACGGCGCGGTAGGTCGGATGGGTGAAGTCGTCACCGTCGACGTCCTTGGCCATCCGGGCGACCGCGTCGGGGTGCTGGACGACGAGCTTGAGGGTCTCCCGCTCCAGGGAGAACCGCGGGTCCCGCAGGTCCGGCAGCTGCTGGCGTGGCTGCTCCGACGCCGGCTCGGCCGCCACCTGGGCGGGGCGCCCGCGGGGCTTCTCGGGACCACGGGCGGCGGCCCTACGCACCTCGGTGCGGGCCTCCTCGATGTCGGCGCCGACCATGCCGGCCAGCTCGCGCGAGAACGCCTCGACCTTGGACCGGTCACGGATCGCGGAGACCAGCTTGGCGGCCTCGCGCAGCGCGTCGACCCGGCCGTCGGCCCGGTCGAGGTCGTAGCGGCCGACGACGTTGGAGAGCACGAAGCGGTAGAGCGGGATCCGCCGGGCGACCAGCTCGCGCACCGCGGCGTCGCCGTCCTTGAGGCGCAGGTCGCACGGGTCCATGCCCGACGGCTCGACCGCGACGTAGGTCTGTCCGGCGAAGTTCTGGTCGCCCTCGAACGCCCGCAGCGCGGCCTTCTGGCCGGCCGAGTCACCGTCGAAGGTGAAGATCACCTCGCCGCGAAACTCGTCGTGGTCCTGCAGCAGCCGGCGCAGCACCCGGCCGTGGTCCTCGCCGAACGCCGTGCCACAGGTCGCGACGGCCGTGGGGACGCCGGCCAGGTGGCAGGCCATCACGTCGGTGTAGCCCTCGACGACGACCGCCTGGCTCGCCCGGGCGATGTCGCGACGCGCCAGGTCGATGCCGTAGAGCACGTGGCTCTTCTTGTAGATCGGCGACTCCGGGGTGTTGAGGTACTTCGCCTCGATCCGGTCGTCGTCGAAGATCCGCCGGGCACCGAAGCCGATCACGTCGCCGTTGGTCTCCCGGATCGGCCACAGCAGCCGACCGCGGAACCGGTCGTAGTGGCCGCGGTTGCCCTCGGCGCACAGGCCCCCGGTCACGATCTCCTCGTCACGGAAGCCCTTCTGCCGCAGGTGCTTGTAGAGCTCCTCGCCGCTGCGTGGGGCGAACCCCAGGCCGAAGGTGGCGGCCGCGTCCTTGTCGAAGCCGCGCTCGTCCAGGAACAGCCGCGCCTGCAGGGCGTCGGGCGTCTCGAGCTGCTCGGCGTAGAACGCCTGCGCGACCTTGTGCGCCTCCAGCATCCTCGGACGCAGGTTGTGCTCGCGCTTGGCAGGCCGCGCGGCGTCCCCCTCCTGGTAGCGCAGCTGGACGCCGTACTTGTCGGCCAGCCGCTCGACCGCGTCGGTGAAGCCGATGCCGTCGATCTTCATCAGGAAGGCGATGACGTCGCCGCCCTCGCCGCAGCCGAAGCAGTGGAAGAAGTTCCGCGACGGAGTGACGTGGAAGGACGGCGACTTCTCGTCGTGGAAGGGGCACAGACCCTTGCGCGAGCCGCCGCCGGCGTTCTTCAGCGTGACGTAGTCGGAGACGATCTCCTCGATCCGGGACTTCTCCCGCACCAGGGCGATGTCGTCGTCACGGATCAGCCCAGCCACGCGGCCGAGTCTACGGGTCGCTCAGCCGACCGGGCGGGCGCCTGTGGACAGCCGGGTGTGCCAGGCGAGCGCGGAGGCGTCGGTGAGCGAGGCGACCTGGTCGACGACCACCCGGAGACGCTCGGCGTCGGTGCCGGCGGCCTCGAAGTCGATCCGGTGGGCGGGCATCAGCTCGGCCGGACCACGCTCCCGCAGCAGCGAGACCAGCTCGGCGACCACCTCGCGCTGCTGGTCGAGGACCAGCACCCGGTCGTCCGCGCGCATCACGTAGTGCGCGGCGACGCCCTTGAGCACGGCGATCTGCTTGGCGGTCCCGCTCGGCGTCACCACCTCGGCCTGGTGGCGCACCAGCGGCCGGTCGCCGTAGGCGTCGTACGTCGCGTCGCGCACGCTCGTGCAGAAGCCGCCGATCAGGTCGGACGTGAGGTTCTTCAGCGCGGCCATCGAGGTGCGGCTGCCGTCGTACGGCCCGGTCGGCCAGGACACCGTCCGTCTCAGCAGCCGCAGCGCCTCGTCGAGCTCGGCGTCGGAGGCAGCGGGGAGGTACCAGTCGCGGACGGTGTCCCACACCTGCTCGCGCTCCTCGCGGTGCTCGAGCCGGGCCAGCTCGATCTTGCCGGCGACCACACCGTCCTCGAGGTCGTGCACGGAGTAGGCCACGTCGTCAGCGAGGTCCATCACCTGCGCCTCGACGCACTGGCGGGGCGCGTCGACTCCCGCGCGGATCCAGGCGAACACCGGACGGTCGTCGTCGTAGACGCCGAACTTGCGTACCGACCGCCGGGTGCCGTCGGAGTGCGAACCCACCGGGTCGCCGGCGTCGGTGCGACCCCAGGGGTACTTGATCGTGGCGTCCAGCGTCGCGCGCGTCAGGTTGAGCCCGACGGAGTCCCCCGCGGCGTCCAGCGTCTTGGCCTCCAACCGGGTCAGGATCCGCAGCGTCTGGGCGTTGCCCTCGAAGCCGCCGCAGGACTCGCTGACCTCGTCGAGGACCCGCTCGCCGTTGTGGCCGTAGGGCGGGTGGCCGAGATCGTGGGCCAGTGCTGCGGTCTCGACCACGTCAGGGTCGCAGCCCAGCGTGCGTCCGAGGTCGCGCGCGACCTGCGCGACCTCCAGGGAGTGGGTCAGCCGGTTGCGCACGAAGTCGTCGGTCTGCGGCCCCACGACCTGCGTCTTGGCGGCGAGCCGGCGCAGCGAGGCCGAGTGCACCAGGCGAGCCCGGTCGCGCTCGAACGGCGTGCGCTCGCGCCGCTTGGGCGGTTCGTCCACCCAGCGGGCGGTCGCCGCCTCGTCGTACAGCTCGGTCGCCATCGAGCGTGACCCTACTGCGCGCCGCAACCGGACGTGCACAATGCCTCACGGCGGCGCGAACACCGCTCCGGACGCTGGATGTGCACGTCCGACTGCGGACTCAGCAGGCGCCGGCGTAGGTCTTGCGGGTCAGCTGCGGCGCCGCGATCGACTTCGCGTTCTTGCGCTCCAGCGTGTAGTAGCGCGCCCAGTCCATCTGCATCCGGCCCGGGTTCATCCGCCGGCCCGGCGTCGCCTCGAGCCGGAAGCGCACCTTGAACGTCGTGCCGGCCAGCGCCGCGGGTCGACGCTCGGTGCGCTGCACGCGGGTGTCGACGAACCACGAGATGTGGCTCTTGGTCACCTCGACGGCGTAGGTGTGGAACGGTCCCGGGCGCAGGTCGAGCCGCTTGCTCGCCACGAACCGGTTGGCCGGCTTGGTGCGCACGGCCATCCGGGCGACGCTTCCGCCGAGCGGGTAGCGCGCGGTGACCAGGCTCTTCGCGCCACAGCTGTACGACGACCCGGCCGGGACCAGCTCGGCCACGACCTTGTACGGCGTGTAGCGCGAGGTGTACTGCTCCGCCCGGACACGACTCTCCCAGCGACCGTAGGCGCGGGCGTGGTCGGTCACCGTCGCGCTGACGTCCCGGGCTCGGGAGCCGCCGTTGATCGTGAGCATGCCGTGCTGGTTGCGGATGTCACCGTCGAGCTTCCACTTGCCGCGCTTGACCGGCCCGACGAAGTCGTCGTACCAGGACGCGTTGCCCCAGCGGTAGATCTTGGCGGCGTTGGTCGGCCGCTTCTCCGCCACGGTCCGCACGTCGCTCGACGGCGCCGGACTGGTCAGGGCGGGAATGACGATCGCGGCGGTCAGGGCCGCGACCCCGGTCAGGACGGCGGAACGGCGCAGGGTCGAGAGCATGCCGACCACCAAAGCACAGCGGCCTGCCGCATGCCACCTGGGAGTGCGGCGCTAGTTCACCATGATGTGCACGTGGTCGTAGTGGTTGGCGGTGGCGGACCCGCGGTCCGACATCGCGCGCCAGCCCTCGCTCGCCCGCTGGATCGTCCAGATCCGCTTGGACCAGATGATGTCGAACAGGTCGAGCTCGCCGCTGTGGGCCAGCGCCCAGTTGGCGACAGCCTGACCGAGGGCCGCGTCGCTGACCATGAAGTCGATGGCCTTGCCGCCGCTGTGCTCGCCGTGACCGTCGTAGCCGCCGTACGACGACAGCGCGGGGAACTCCGCGCAGACCGCTCGGTAGAGCCGCACGGCGGAGTCGGTCAGTCCGGACTCGGTGCCCGAGCCGTCCGGGCACGGGGCGCTGGAGATGCCGCCGCCGGAAGCCGCCGCCGCGGTCTCGGGCGTGGGCTTCGGCTCCTTGGGCATCTTGTCGGCCAGGTAGTCGCGGTTGACCCAACGGATCTGGTCGTCGAACAGGATCTGGGCGAAGCCGTTCTTGGCGACCCCGGTCAGCGCGACCTTGTCGCCCTCGTCGAGGACGTCGATCGGCTTGCCCTTGGCCTTCGGCTCGGCCCACAGGTTGAGGTCGGCCGTCATGAACTGACGGTCCTTGACGTCGGGCTTCTCGGCGAGCGTCACGCGCTTGGCGGAGCGGGAGAAGGTGCCGATGCGGGCGGCCAGGTAGGGCGAGTCGGCCGGGTCGAGCTCGACCTTCATCGGCGCGCGGTTGGCGGGCTCGGCGGCGCGGGCCGTCTCGCCTGCGGAGGTCACGTTTGCGGGCTCGGTGCCGACGGCGACGGCGCCGCCCACCAGGGCGGTGGTCAGCAGGGCGGCGGCGGAGGCGGGGCCGGCGAGGCGGACGTAGCGGCGCCGAGGGGCGTGCTCGACCACCTGTCGGTGGCGTGCGGAGGTCACGAAGAGATCACCATCAGGGGGTTGGGGACAGTCTTCAGGTCGTGGGCGGTGCGCTTGCGTGCCCCGGCGGTGGGGATTCCGCCGGTGGGCACGAAGTCACGAGTGAAACACAGGACCCGAGCGCCCGTCACATCCGGACCAGACTCGCCCCGGGTCCCCCGCCTGCGCCTGTGCCCGGCCTCACAGATCGAGCGCGCGACTCACCCGCCCGAGTGCAGGTCCTCCTCGACCGTGCACCCGGTGCCGTCGGTGTCGTCGAGCCACCCCTGTGGGAGTACGACGCGCCGCGGGCTGCCCTGGCGACCCCGGGGGGTGCCCAGCGCCGCGACCGGGAACGCCTCAGCCGGGTCGAGCCGGGCCAGCAGGTCGTCGAGCGCGGCGAGGGAGGTGACCAGGGCGAGGCTGTTGCGGAGCTCGCCGCCGGCCGTGAACCCCTTGAGGTACCACGACACGTGCTTGCGGAACTCCTTGCAGCCGCGCTCCTCCCCCATGTGCTGGCAGAGCAGCTCGGCGTGCCGGCGCATCATCGCGCTGACCTCGCCGAGCCCCGGCAGCGTGGCCACCTGCTCACCCCGGAAGGCCGCCGCCAGGTCGCGGAACAGCCAGGGCCGGCCCAGGCAGCCGCGTCCGACCACGACCCCGGCGGCGCCGGTCTCCTCGACCATCGCGATCGCGTCCTGCGCCTCCCAGATGTCGCCGTTGCCCAGGACCGGGATGTCCACGTGCGACACGAGCTCGCCGATCGCGGACCAGTCCGCGCGTCCGGAGTAGGCCTGGTCGACGGTCCGACCGTGCAGGGCTATCGCGGCGCAGCCGGACTCCTGGGCGATGCGACCGGCGTCGAGGTAGGTCAGGTGCTGGGCGTCGATGCCCTTGCGGGTCTTGATCGTGACCGGGACGCCGTACGGCGTGGCCGCACGCACCGCCGACTCGAGGATCTCGCCGAGCAGCCGACGCTTCCACGGCAGCGCACCGCCGCCGCCCTTGCGGGTGACCTTGGGGACCGGGCAGCCGAAGTTGAGGTCGATGTGCGCGACGCCGTACTCCGCGCAGAGAATCTCCGCGGCCTTGCCGACGTAGACCGGGTCGGTCCCGTAGAGCTGCACCGACCTGACGTCCTCGAGCTCGTCGAAGACCAGCATCTTCAGCGTGGTCTCGTCGCGCTCCACGATGCCGCGCGAGGTGATCATCTCGCACACGTAGAGTCCGGCGCCCTGCTCGCGGCAGAGCCGGCGGTAGGCGGCGTTGGTGATGCCGGCCATCGGGGCGAGCACGACGGGTGTCTGCACGCGCAGCGGGCCCAGCACGAGCTCGCGGGGCAGGACGGCGGTCATGCCTCCATTGTGCGACGAGCGCGTGATCGCGACGAAATCAGCGCTCGGCGTCGCCGGGGATGCTGCCGCCGGGTCCGACGGCAGCAGCGGCCGTCGGGGTCGTGGCCACCACGGTGCAGGACCCGTCGGGCAGCGTGCAGCGGACCCACCGGCCGAGCAGCTCGTCCTGCAGGTCGGTCTGGAAGGACTTCACCCGACGCGGGACGACGAGGAGGGTGAGGGCGTCCTCGTCGAGCCAGCTGCCGGCGTAGAGACCCTGCCCAGGCGTGTCGAGACGGATCTCCTCGCCCGTGCCGGGTCGGGTGACTCGGGGCGTGACACCGTTGGTCTCGGTGCTCAGCAGCCAGCGGCCGTCCGGCGAGAGCCATCCGGACTCCGCGGCGTCCTGTCCCGGCAGCTCCTTGCCGTCGCGGACCGACACGCGGGTGCCGCGGCGCGGGTCGGTGACCGTCCCGACCATGACCGTGCTGGCCTCCGCCCCCGGTGGTGCCTTTCTCTCGGCCACCTCGACGGCGCCGGTCGCGAGGTCCGCGCGGCGCCGTTCCCCGAGACTCCAGTAGGGCCGGTTGTCGGTGTCGAAGCCGAGGAAGCGCGGGTCCAGCTCCTCGTAGAGGTCGCCGAGGTCGTCGGTGAAGCCGCCCATGCCCTCGCTGGTGCGGAACACGGTGTCGCCGGTCTCCAGGTCCACCACCACGACCGCCGCCAGCCGGCCCCCCGGCCGCAGCGGTCCCTTGCGGTCGAGCCAACCGGCGTAGCGCCCGTCGGGCGAGACCGTGACGTCATCCGGCTCGCCGGGAAGCTCGTGCACCCGCTTCCCGTCGAAGAGCACCCAGCGGGGGATCACCTGGTAGCCCGGCTTGCGCGCGACCTCCAGGAAGATGCCGTGCGGGGAGGGCGCCATCCCACGCACGTGGGCCGAGCCCAGGTCGAACGTCTCGTCGCCGTAGTACAGCGTCGTCTCCTCGGCCCACAACAGCTCGGGCCGCGAGAAGTCCACGGCGCGCGAGGTGGCGTCGAGGTCGGTGTCCGGCGGCACGAGCATCGCGACGCCCAGGGTGGCGACGAGCACCAGACCGACGAGTGCCACGATCGTCAGCACCGTCCTCCCCCGAGGCACGGGCTCAGCCCTTCTTCTTGGCCTTCGGCTTGGGCTTGGGCTTGGGCTTCGGGGTGGTGATGTCACCGGTCCAGGAGATCGGGTCGAACTCCTGGCTCGGGCGGTAGCTCACCGACTCCAGGCCGCCGGCGTTCGGCGACAGGAAGACCAAGCAGGTCTCCAGCTCCGCACCGGCCGGGAACTTCGCGGGCAGCGGCTTGGAGGGACACTTCTTGAAGCTCGTCATGAACGTCACCGCGGGCAGCAGCGTGTTGGCGGCGTTGACGCCCCACAGCGGCACCGCGACCCCGCCGACGTCACCCTCGCCGACGTTCTTGACGCTCACCTTGGCGTAGTAGTAGTCGGCCTTCTGCTTGTAGGCGTCGTCGAGGATGAAGCCCTTGAAGTCGTCCAGGCTGCCCTTCGCGACGCTCTGCACCGTCAGCTCGAGCGTCGAGCCCCGGCCCTGCGCGGGCTCGAAGATCACGGTGGCCGGCTCCTCGAAGGAGAGCCCTTCGCCCTGCTCGGTCAGCTCGACTCCGTCCGGGACCGCCACGGTCGAGGACGCCGACGGCGAGGCGGCTGCGCTGCTCGAGCCCGACGCCGCGGTCGAGGACGCCGATGCGTCGGGCGTGCTCGAGCTGTCAGAGCCATCCGACCCGTCGGAGCCGGAGCAGCCGCTCAGCGCGAGAGCGGCCGACGTGGCGACGGCGGCCAGGGACACGAGGGAACGACGGGGGCTGCGCACCCCCACATTCTGCACGGGCCCGGGCCGGCGCGACCCAGGACCCGCGGAACCGATCCCGGTCAGCAACCCAGCAGGCGCTCGGCGAAGTAGGACCTGACCTGCCCGAGGCCGATCCGCTCCTGCTGCATCGAGTCCCGCTCCCGGATCGTCACCGCGTCGTCCTGGAGCGTGTCGAAGTCGACGGTGACGCAGTACGGCGTGCCGATCTCGTCCTGGCGACGGTAGCGGCGCCCGATCGCACCGGCGTCGTCGAAGTCGACGTTCCACCCGACGCCGCGCAGCTCGCTGGCCAGCGCCTTCGCCTTCGGCGACAGGTCGGCGTTGCGTGAGAGCGGCAGCACCGCGACCTTGACCGGGGCGAGTCGCGGGTCGAGCTTGAGCACGGTCCGCTTGTCGACGCCGCCCTTGGTGTTGGGAGCCTCGTCCTCGGTGTAGGCGTCGATCAGGAACGCCATCAGCGCGCGGGTGAGACCGGCCGCGGGCTCGATGACGTAGGGCAGGTAGCGCTCGCCGGACGCCTGGTCGAAGTACGACAGGTCCTGGCCGGAGAACTCGCTGTGCTGCTTGAGGTCGAAGTCGGTGCGGTTGGCGACGCCCTCGAGCTCCTCGAAGTCACGGCCGGAGAAGCCGAAGCGGTACTCGATGTCGACGGTCCGCTTGGCGTAGTGCGACAGCTTCTCCTGCGGGTGCTCGTAGTGGCGCAGGTTGTCGGGGTCGATCCCGAGGTCGACGTACCACTGGGTGCGCAGGTCGATCCACTGCTGGTGCCACTCCTCGTCCTCGCCCGGCGGGACGAAGAACTCCATCTCCATCTGCTCGAACTCGCGCGTGCGGAAGATGAAGTTGCCCGGGGTGATCTCGTTGCGGAAGCTCTTGCCGGTCTGGGCGATGCCGAACGGCGGCTTCTTGCGGGCGGCGTTCACGACGTTGACGAAGTTGAGGAAGATGCCCTGCGCGGTCTCGGGACGCAGGTAGTGCAGCCCGGACTCGTCCTCGATGACGCCGAGGTAGGTCTTCAGCATCATGTTGAACTGCCGCGGCTCGGTCCAGGCGCCGCGGGTGCCGCAGTTGGGGCAGGCCAGCTCGTCGAGCTTGACGTCGTCGGGGTCGAGGTCGCTCTTCTTGGCCGCGAACGCCTCCTGCATGTGGTCGAGGCGGAAGCGCTTGTGACAGGACTGGCACTCGGTGAGCGGGTCGGTGAAGGTGGAGACGTGACCCGACGCCTCCCAGGTGCGCGTGGGCAGGATCACCGAGGAGTCCAGGCCGACGACGTCGTCGCGGGCCGTCACCATCATCCGCCACCACTGGCGCTTGATGTTCTCCTTGAGCTCGACGCCCAGCGGTCCGTAGTCCCAGGCCGACCGGGTGCCGCCGTAGATCTCGCCGCAGGGGAAGACGAAGCCCCGGCGCTTGCAGAGGGAGACGACGGCGTCGAGCGTGGAGTTCTTGGACTTGGCCACGGGTGAGGACTTCCTCTCGGGGCGCCGGCTGGCTGACGGCGAAGCGCTCAGACTACCGAGGCTGGCTCAGTCCAGCTCGCGCGGCCTCTGCTCGTTCGTGCCGCCGTCCGCGTCCACCTGCTCGTAGGCCGAGGGCTCGTCGATCGCCTGCGAGAGCAGGGGTACGGCGCTGACCTTGACCTCGTAGGCCGACAGTGCGCGGCGGTAGCTGCCCACGTTGGCCCAGGTGGTGCTCAGCAGCCACAACGTCGGGTCGTCCACGTTGCGACCCACCTGCCCGTCGACGTACCCGGGCCGTTGCGCCAGCGCCGCCAACGCCGCGAGGGCCGCCTGCTGGAAGTCCTGCTCGTCCTGCTCGACCCGGAACCGGTTCACCACGATCACGTCCGCACGCTACCCGCCGACCCGGCGCGTCTGCAGGCCCCAAACCCGCCGAGTCGGCGCGTCTGCAGGCCCCAAACCCGCCGAGTCGGCGCGTCTGCAGGCCCCAAACCCGCCGAGTCGGCGCGTCTGCAGGTGGCGGCGGACGCTGTGACCAGCCGACGCGCCGACTCGAGGGGGTTCAGACCAGCCGACGCGCCGACTCGAGGGGGGTTCAGACCAGCCGACGCGCCGGGTCGACGTTTGACAATGGTTGTCATTAGCGTTGAGAATCATTGTCATGAAGCCTGCATGTCCTCAGCGCGTCGGAGCCGCATGTCCTCAGCGCGTCGGAGCCGCCTCTCCTCAGCGCGTCGGCGGAGCCCTGCGACAGCGTGCGGCAGGCGTCGCCGGCATCGCCGTCGCCGCACTGCTCCTCGGCGCCTGTGGGGGCGCGAGCGGCGGCGAGGCGGGGACGCGCGTGGTGACCTCGTTCTACCCCTTGGAGTACGTCGCCCAGCGACTGGCGGACGGGGTCGGCGGTGTCGAAGTCGTGAACCTGACCCAGCCCGGCCAGGAGCCGCACGACCTCGAGCTGACCGTCCGGCAGACGGGCGAGGTGGCCGACGCCGACGTGGTGCTCTACGAGAGCGGCTTTCAGCCGGCCGTCGACGCCGCGATCGAGCAGAGCGGCCCGGAGCGCTCGGTGGACGCGGCCGAGGTCGCCGACCTCGAGGGCGACGACCCGCACTTCTGGCTGGATCCGACCCGGTTGGCGACGGTCGCCGAGGCCGTCGAGGGTGAGCTGGCGGAGGCCGACCCGGACCGTGCGGACGCCTATGCCGACAACCTGGCGCAGCTGCAGGCCGACCTGACCGCGCTGGACCAGGACTTCGAGCAGGGACTGTCCGACTGCCGCATCGACACGGTCGTGGTCAGCCACGACGCCTTCGGCTACCTCGGCACCCGGTACGGCCTCGAGGTGGTCGCGATCAACGGCCTCTCCCCCGGTGCCGAGCCGTCCCCGACGCACCTGGGGGAGCTGCGGGACCTGATCCGCACCGACCAGGTGACCACGGTGTTCTCCGAGGAGCTGGCCAGCCCGAAGTTCGCGCAGAGCCTGGCCGAGGACCTCGGCATCGAGACCGCCGTGCTCGACCCCCTCGAAGGTCTCGGCGACGACACCGCGGACCAGGACTATCTTTCCCTGATGCGCGCCAACCTCGAGGCACTCCGCACCGCGAACGGCTGCTCGTGAAGCCGCCCGTGGTCGCGATCAGCGAAGGTGCCGTGGAGCTCGGCGGACGCCCCGTGCTGCGCGGCATCGACGTCGAGGTCCAGGAGGGCGAGGTCCTCGCCGTCCTGGGGGCCAACGGGTCCGGCAAGTCCACGCTCGTGCGCATGATGATGGGCCTGGTCCCGACGTGCCGCGGCGAGGTGGCCCTCTTCGGCACCCCGCTCGACGGGTTCCGCGACTGGCGCCGGGTCGGCTTCGTGCCGCAGCGGATCGGGGCCGGGTCGGGCGTCCCCGCCTCCGTCCGCGAGGTGGTCGCGTCCGGACGGCTGTCACGACGGCGTCCGTTCCTGCCGCCGAGCCGGGTCGACCGCGAGGCCGTCGAGACCGCCATCGCCGCCGTCGGCCTGACCGACAAGGCGCGAGACGGCGTCTCGACGCTGTCCGGCGGCCAGCAGCAGCGCGTCCTGATCGCTCGCGCGCTGGCTGGCGTCCCCGACCTGCTCGTGCTCGACGAGCCGACGGCGGGTGTCGACGTGCAGAGCCAGCAGGCCTTCGCCGACGCACTGGCCGGGATCGTCGCCCGCGGCGCCACGATCGTCCTCGTCGCCCACGAGCTCGGCCCGCTCGGTCCGCTCGTCGACCGCACCGTGGTGATGCGCGACGGCCGGGTGGCGTACGACGGTCCGCGGCTCGACGCGTTCACCGACGTCGTCCACGACCACGGACACCACCACGAGCCGGAGCGCCGCAGCGTGGACCACGTCCCGAGCGTGACGTCGCCCTTCGACGGACCGGGGGCGGCGCGATGAGCCTGCTCACCTACGACTTCATGGTCCGGGCGCTGCTCGGCGCGCTCTTCACCGGGCTCGCGGCACCGGCCGTCGGCACCTACCTCGTGCAGCGCCGGCAGGCCCTGATGGGCGACGGCATCGGGCACGTGGCGGTCACCGGCGTGGCACTCGGCCTGCTGACCGGCACCTCCCCCACCGTCACCGCCGTCATCGTCGCGATCATCGGCGCCGTCATCGTCGAGGTGATCCGCGAGAGCGGCCGGACGAGCGGCGACGTCGCACTCGCGCTGCTGTTCTACGGCGGCATCGCCGGCGGCGTGCTGATCACCGGCCTCGCCGGCCAGAGCGCCGCGACGCTCAACATCTACCTGTTCGGGTCGATCACCACGATCTCCTCCGTCGACGTATGGGTCACCGCGGTGCTCGCCCTCGTCGTCGTGATCACCGCGACCGGTCTGGCCCCCCAGCTGTTCGCCGTCGCGCAGGACCAGGAGTTCGCGCAGGTGGCGGGGCTGAACGTCCGGCTCTACAACCTGCTGGTCTCGGTGATGGCGGCCGTGACGGTCACGGTCGCGATGCGCACCGTCGGGCTGCTCCTCGTGAGCGCGCTGATGGTGGTCCCGGTCGCGGCCGCCCAGCAGCTCTCCCGCGGCTTCCGGGTCACGCTGTTCTCCGCGATGGGCATCGGGATGCTCGCCTCGCTCGGCGGGGTCACGGTCTCGGCCTTCGTCGACGTCGCACCGGGCGCCACGATCGTGCTGCTCGCCCTGGCGTGCTTCGCCGCGGCCTACCCCGTCGGGGTCCTGCTGCGGCGTCGGCAACGGGTGCGGCAGCCGTTCGCCGCCGGGCCGTCGGACGCGTCACCGGGCTCGGGCGCGGCGCTCGCCGACCACGACGTCGTACCCGAGGAGCACGACCACGAGCACGGCGACGACTGCGGTCACACCGCCGTCCAGCACGGGGACCACGTCGACTACGTCCACGACGGACACCGCCACGCCGTCCACGGGAGCCACTATGACGAGCACTGAGCCGGCCCTCCCGCAGGGCACCCGCCCCACCCGCCAGCGTCGGGCCGTCGCGGGGGCGATGCAGAGCTTCGAGGACTTCCGCAGCGCGCAGGACATCCATGACCTGCTGCGCACCAACGGCGACAACGTCGGGCTCTCCACGGTCTACCGCACCCTGCAGGCGCTGGCCGATGGTGGCGAGGTGGACATGCTGCGCACCGAGGACGGCGAGGCGCTCTACCGGCGTTGCAGCGCGGCACACCACCACCACCTGGTGTGCCGCGGGTGCGGGCGCACCGTGGAGGTGGAGGGGCCGACCGTCGAGAGGTGGGCCGACAGCGTGGCGGGAGAGCACGGCTTCACCGACGTCAGCCACACCCTCGAGATCTTCGGCACCTGCCCCGACTGCTGAGCCGACGACCCGGTGAGCGGTCAGCTGGTCTCGTGAGGCTGCGCGCCGCCGTACCGCCGGTCGCGGGCGGCGTAGATCTCGATCGCCCTCCACAGCGCCAGCCGGTCGACGTCGGGCCACAGGACGTCGGTGAACACCAGCTCGGAGTAGGCCGCCTGCCAGAGCAGGAAGTTGGACAGCCGCTGCTCCCCGGACGTCCGCCAGACCAGGTCCGCGTCGGCGAGCTCGGGGACGTAGAGGTGCTTGGCGAAGGTGCGCTCGTCGACCTTCGCCGGGTCGAGGCGTCCGGCCGCGACCTCGACCGCGATCGAGCGAGCGGCGTCGGCCAGCTCGGCGCGACCGCCGTAGTTGACGCACATCGTCAGCGTCAGCACGTCGTTGTCGCGGGTCAGCTCCTCGGCGACCTCGAGCTCCTTGATCACCGAGCGCCACAGCCGTGGTCGACGACCGGCCCAGCGCACCCGGACGCCGAGCTCGTGCATCTCGTCGCGGCGGCGACGGATGACGTCGCGGTTGAAGCCCATCAGGAAGCGGACCTCATCAGGGCTGCGCGCCCAGTTCTCGGTCGAGAACGCGTAGGCCGAGACCGCCTTCACGCCGATCTCGATCGCGCCCTCGACCACGTCGAACAGCGACGACTCGCCCTGCTCGTGGCCCTTGGTGCGGGGCAGACCGCGTTCCTTGGCCCAGCGGCCGTTGCCGTCCATCACGATCGCGACGTGCGCCGGCACGAGCTCCGGCGGCAGGAGCGGCGGTCGGGCTCCGGACGGGTGCGGGTCCGGCGTCCTGACCTCGCGGCGTCGGGGCTTCGCGCGCATCCACCCTCCTCGGAACTGATTGCTGTTCAGGTTCGTTTCTGCCTACACAGGTCCCCCGGGGATCTGTACCTTGCATCCAACACGACCGGACACCGCGAAGGGCAGGCGGCATGGACACGGCCAACGAGCAGATCGAGCAGCAGCTCACGTGGCTGCTGAGGAGGGTGCAGCGCATCCACCTCTCGACCGCGTCCGGCGAGGTCAACCTCGAGCGGTCCGCCTACGGGATCATGTGCAAGCTGGTCGACGAGGGGCCGCAGCGACTCGGCGCCCTGGCCACCGCCTTCGGTCTGGACCCCTCCACGATCACCCGTCAGGTCCAGGCCCTCGAGGAGCTCGAGCTCGCCGAGCGCACGACCGACCCGTCGGACCGCCGCGCCTCCATCCTCGACCTCACCGCCACCGGTCGCGACGTCCTCGAGCGCACCCGCGACTACCGCCGCGACCGGCTGCGCACGGCCCTGTCGGACTGGCCCGACGCCGACCTCGACGACTTCGGTCGGCTCCTCAAGGAGTTCAACGCCTCCCTGGACCGGCTGCTCGACGAGGGCTGACCCCCCGCTCCCCCGAGTCGGGGGAAACTTCCACGTCGGTGCGGCCGGGCGGGGCGCCGTACGCCCGGCCGGGGAGGGACAATGGTCACGTGGGGCTCTACCGGGACGAGGCAGTCGTGCTGCGCACCCAGAAGCTGGGTGAGGCGGACCGCATCATCACGCTGCTCACCCGCAGCTCGGGGCGGGTCCGTGCCGTGGCCAAGGGCGTACGGCGTACCTCGTCGCGCTTCGGATCGAGGCTGGAGCCGTTCACGCACGTCGACCTGCAGATCGCCGAGGGCCGCTCGCTCGACATCGTCACGCAGGCCGAGACCCTCGCGCCGTTCGCCTCGCAGATGGGCGCCGACTACGAGCGCTACACCGCGGGCACGGTGATGCTCGAGACCGCCGAGCGCCTGGTGATCGAGGACAAGGAGCCGGCGCTGCAGCAGTTCCTGCTGCTCGTCGGTGCGCTGCGCGCGATCTGCGACACGGGTCGGTCACCCGGCCAGGTGCTCGACTCGTTCCTGCTGCGCTCCCTGGCGGTGGCCGGCTACGCCCCGACGTTCGAGGCGTGCGCCCGCTGCGGCCTGATGGGTCCGCACCGGTCGTTCAGCCCGGCGTCCGGCGGGATGCTGTGCTCGACCTGCCGGATGCCCGGCTCCGCCAACCCTGCTCCCGAGACGGTGCTGCTGCTCGGCGCGCTGCTGGCCGGCGACTGGCCGGTCGTCGACGCCAGCGAGCCGTGGCACCGACGGGAGGCCACCGGCCTGGTGGCGGCCTACCTGCAGTGGCACCTCGAGCGTGGGCTGAAGTCGCTCGCGCACGTGCAGCGCTGACCCGGCGACGTCAGGACGTCGCCGTCTGACCCGGCGGCGTTAGGACGTCGCCGCGCGGCGGCGCGGCGCCTTCCAGCACTGGCTGACGAACGCCACCGCCTCGGCGTCGAGCCGGGCCGGTCGCGAACGCCACTCCACGATGCTGCGCGCGGCGACGAAGCGGGCGCGCGGCATCTCCTCGGCCAGCATCGCGGCGTCGGCTGCCGGGTGGATCGGGTCCCGGGGGTGGCCGACGACCAGGGCGGGGGCCTGGATCTGCCGGCGGCGCTTGCTCGCCGGCGCGATCCGCCCGAAGAAGATCCCGTGGATCGCCGCCGCCATCGGGCCGGGCTGCTGGTTGAGGGTGTCGAGCCCGATGCCGGCCCAGAACGGCACCACGCCCCGGGGCACCAGCAACGTGACCTTGCGCAGCACGTCGATGGTGAGGGGCAGGAAGCGGGCCGCGAAGAGCATCGGCCCGAAGGCGATCAGGCCGGCCTCGAGCGCGTTGTCGAGCACCGGCATCTCCAGCAGCAGACCCCGCACCCGGTCGGGGGCGGCGTCGGCGACCTCGAGGGAGACGTTCGCCCCCAGCGAGGTGCCCCCGACCACCGCCTGCTCGGCGCCCAGGTGGTCCAGCAGGGCGACGACCTGCTCGCCGAAGCTCGTCATGGAGTAGATCCGCGGGTCGCGCGGACGGTCGGAGCGGCCGTGGCCGAGGAGGTCAAGCGCGACGACGTGGAAGCCCTCGCCGGCGATCGCGCGCGCCAGCGGCTCCTGCATCCGGCGCGGCATGAGCTGGCCGTGCAGCAGGACCACCCAGCGGTCGCCACCGCCGTACTCGGTGTACTCCAGCCGGTGCCCCTCGACGAAGTACTGACCGACGCGTTCCGACACCAAGGTGGCCACTGACGCTCCTGTTCCGGGATACCGACGGGTAACCCCGAGGGTAGCGGTGCCCGGCCCGGACCGAGGCACGACATGGTTGGGTGGGGCCATGCCTGGTTCACGACGTCGTCTGCTGCACGTGGTGGTGATGGGGGTCTCCGCCACCGGCAAGACCACCGTGGCCCGGGAGCTGGCCGAGGAACTGGGCTGCGAGTTCATCGAGGGAGACGAGCTCCACCCGAGCCGCAACATCGCGAAGATGGAGAGCGGCACCCCTCTCACCGACGAGGACCGCTGGCCCTGGCTGCAGGCGATCGCCGAGCTCACCGCGGTCCGTGACTTCGAGGGCGTCTCGACGGTCGTCACCTGCTCGGCGCTGAAGCGGTCCTACCGCGACGTGCTGCGGGACGCGGCACCGACGTTCTTCGTGCACCTGCACGCACCGTTCGAGGTGCTCGAGCAGCGGATGCAGCAGCGCACCAAGCACTTCATGCCCTCGACGCTGCTGCGCTCGCAGTTCGACACCCTCGAGGACCTCGACGACGACGAGGCCGGCTCCGTGGTCGACGTCAGCCCGCCGCTCGACGAGGTCGCCGAGGAGGCGCTCAACGCCGTGCGCACCTTCTACACCGAGTGACCCGGGCGACCCGAGCGAGCCGGACGACCCGGCCGAGTCGTCGGCAAGGACTCAGCGGAACGCCGGGATCCCGGTGACCGCCGCGCCCACGGACAGCAGGTGCATCTCCTCGGTGCCCTCGTAGGTCAGCACCGTCTCGAGGTTGTTCATGTGCCGCATCACGCTGTGGTCGAGCGTGATGCCAGCACCCCCGAGCATGGTGCGGGCCGACCGGGCCACGTCGATCGCGGCGCGCACGTTGGCCAGCTTGCCGTAGGACACCTGCGCCGGAGCGAGCCGGCCCTCGTCCTTCAGCGTGCCGAGGCGTACGGCGGCCAGGGACGCGTTGTTGACCGCGACGACCATCTCGGCGAGCTTGCGCTGCGAGAGCTGGAACGACGCGAGCGGCCTGCCGAACTGCTGGCGCTCGAGGGAGTAGGCCAGCGCCTCCTCGTAGCAGGCCCGCGCCGCGCCGACCGCGCCCCAGAGGATGCCGTAGCGGGCCTCGTTGAGGCAGGACAGCGGACCCTTCAGGCCGCGGACGTCGGGGAAGACCGCGTCGCCGGGCAGCCGCAGGTCGTCGAAGGACAGCTCGGCCGTCACCGACGCGCGCAGCGAGAGCTTGCGCAGGATCTTGGTGGCGGTGAAGCCCGGGGTGTCGGTCGGCACCACGAAGCCGCGGATGCCGTCGTCGGTCTGGGCCCACACGACCGCGACCGCGGCGAGGGTGCCGTTGGTGATCCACATCTTGGAGCCGTTGAGCACCCAGTCGTCGCCGTCGCGCCGGGCCCGGGTCCGCATCGCTCCCGGGTCGCTGCCGGCGTCGGGCTCGGTGAGGCCGAAGCAGCCGAGCGCCTCCCCGGTCGCCATCCGCGGCAGCCACTCGTCCTTGTGGGCGTCGCTGCCCCACCGGTGGATGGCGTACATCGCCAGCGATCCCTGCACGGACACGAAGCTCCGCAGGCCGGAGTCGACGGCCTCGAGCTCACGGCAGGCGACGCCGTACGCCGTGGCGCTCATGCCCGCGCACCCGTAGCCCTCCAGGTGCATGCCGAGCAGCCCGATCGCGCCGAGCCGGGGCCCGAGGTCGTCGGGCAGCGTGCCCGCGTCGTACCAGTCGGCCACGTGCGGCGACAGCTCGGCCTCTGCGAAGTCGCGCACCGTGTCGCGCACCGCGCGCGCGTCGTCGTCGAGCAGGTCGTCGACGGCGAGGAAGTCGTGAGGGTCGGTCATGCCGCCTGTTTACCAGGGGATGCAGCGAATCTTGCGCTACCCATGGGAAGTTCACCGTGGGAAGCGAAAGATTCGCTGCATCCCCTGGTAAACGGTCAGGCCCGGTTCACCGCCGAGATCACGGCCTTAAGGGAGGCGGTCACGATGTTGGCGTCGACGCCGACGCCCCAGAGGATCTGGTCGCCGACGGCGCACTCGACGTACGCCGCGGCGAGCGCGTCGCCGCCGGAGGACAGTGCGTGCTCGTGGTAGTCCAGCACCCGGATGTCGTTGCGGTTCTCGAACAGGGCGCTGCCGCGCGACAGCTCGTCGTCGGCGAGCCGCGAGACGGCGTCGACGAAGGCCGCGATCGGGCCGTTGCCGGTGCCGGTCAGCGTGCGCAGCTCGTCCTCGACGTAGACGTTGACCTCGAGGGCATCCTTCTCCCCGGCGGCCGACGAGGTGTGCACCGAGTCGAGCTTCAGCGGCGTGCTCCGCTCGAGGTACTCGCCGCGGAACGCGTCCCAGATGTCGCTCGGCGCCATCTCACCGCCCTCGACGTCGGTGTGCTGCTGCACGGCCCGGCTGAACTCGATCTGCAGCCGGCGCGGCAGGTCCAGCTTGTGCTCGGACTTCAAGATGTAGGCCACGCCGCCCTTGCCGGACTGGCTGTTGACCCGGATGACCGCCTCGTAGCTGCGACCCACGTCGTGCGGGTCGATCGGGAGGTACGGCGCCTCCCAGGGCAGCTCGGCGACGGGTCGGCCGGCCTCGGTGGCGATCTCCTCCAGCGCCTCGAGGCCCTTCTTGATGGCGTCCTGGTGCGACCCGCTGAACGCCGTGTAGACGAGGTCGCCGGCGTAGGGGTGGCGCGGGTGGACGGGCAGCTGGGTGCAGTACTCCACCGTGCGACGGATCTCGTCGATGTCGGAGAAGTCGATCTTGGGGTCGACGCCCTGGCTGAAGAGGTTCATGCCCAGGGTCACCAGGTCGACGTTGCCGGTGCGCTCGCCGTGGCCGAACAGGCAGCCTTCGACGCGGTCGGCGCCGGCCATCATCGCGAGCTCCGTCGCGGCGACCGCCGTACCGCGGTCGTTGTGCGGGTGCAGCGAGATGGTGGTGTTCTCGCGCCGGCTCAGCTGCCGGCCGAACCACTCGATCTGGTCCGCGTAGACGTTGGGCGTGGCCATCTCGACCGTCGCGGGCAGGTTGAGGATGATCTCGCGGTCGTCGTCGGGCTGCCACACGTCGGAGACCGCCTCGCACACCTCGACGGCGAACGGCATCTCGGAGCCGGTGAAGATCTCCGGTGAGTACTCGTAGCCGATCTCGGTCTTGTCCAGGTAGTTCTCGGCGTACTTCATGAACAGCTCGGTGCCGCGCGTCGCGATCGCCTTGATCTCGTCCTTGCCGGCGTGGAACACCACCCGGCGGAACAGCGGGGCGATCGCGTTGTAGAGGTGCACGTTGGCGCGGGGCACGCCGACCAGCGACTGCACGCTGCGCTCGATGAGGTCCTCGCGGGCCTGGGTCAGCACCGAGATCGTCACGTCGTCGGGGACCTTGTCGCCCTCGATGAGCTGACGCACGAAGGCGAAGTCGGTCTCGCTCGCCGAGGGGAAGCCGACCTCGATCTCCTTGTAGCCCATCCGCACCAACAGGTCGAACATCCGCATCTTGCGCGACGGCGACATCGGGTCGATCAGGGCCTGGTTGCCGTCCCGGAGGTCGGTGGACAGCCACCGCGGCGCCTGCGTGATCGTCCCCGAGGGCCAGGTGCGGTCCGGCAGGTCGATCGGCGGGAAGGCGCGGTAGCGGTGGAACGGCATCGGGGACGAGGCCTGGTGGTTCGCGGTGCGCTTGCTGGTCATGTGATGTCTCCGGCTGTGCGTCGGGTTGGTTCCCGGAACAGCGTCGAACCCCGCAGCGAGGAGGTCCGGGTTACGAGACCTCGCTGCGGCAGCCAAGGAGGAGCCGCTGGCGCGTCATGATGGTCCCACCATAGCCTCGGCCCCGTCGAGCGCGCACCCGGCTCCCACCCGCCGGTCAGCACACCCCGTGGCCCGGCCCGGACCGGGTGGCACCATGAGGCGCGTGACGACCCGACGGCCCGACGCACGGATCGGCGCCATCGTGCTGCTCGTCCTGGCGTGGGGCTCCACCTTCGCGGCGGTCAAGATCGGGCTGGAGAACGCCCCGCCCGTGCTGTTCGCCGGGCTCCGCTCGGTCCTCGGCGGTGGCATCGTCGCAGTGTTCGCGACGGCCCGCTCGGGGCTGCCGTCGCTGCGGCACTCGTGGCCGGCGTACGCCGTGCTGACGCTGCTCAACGTGGTGGTCTTCTTCACGCTGCAGACGCTCGCGATCCTGGAGCTGCCCTCGGGGCTGGCTGCGGTGCTGATCTACCTGCAGCCGGTGCTGACCGGCGTGCTCGCCGCCCCCCTGCTCGGCGAGTCGCTGACGGCCCGCAAGGTCCTGGGCCTGCTGGTCGGGTTCGCGGGCATCGTCGTGGTCAGCGCGGGCGCGCTCGACGGGCACGTGTCCGTCCTCGGCGTCGGCTACGCGGTGGGCGGCGCCCTGATCTGGTCGCTGGGCACCATCGCCTTCAAGCGGTACGCCGGTCAGGTAGACGTCTGGTGGGCGGTGGCGCTGCCCTTCGTGGTCGGCGGACTGGTGCTCACGGCGGGCGGGGCCGCGGTGGAGGGCGCCGACATCACCTGGACCCCGGCGTTCGTGGCGGCGTTCCTCTACGCGTCCGTCATCGGCACCGGGCTGTCGTGGACGCTGTGGTTCGGGCTGGTCGGCTCCGGCGAGGCGAGCCGTGCCGCGTCGTACATCTTCTTCGTGCCGCTGGTCTCGCTGCTGATCGGCTCCCTGCTGCTCGGGGAGACCCTGGGCGTCTCGCTGCTGATCGGCGCCGCGCTGGTGATCCTCGGGGTGTGGCTCGTCAACCGCCGCACGACGGGCGCCGCATGACCCGGCTGCTGGTCGTGCACCACTCCCCGACGCGCGGCGTCCGGGAGCTGGTCGACGCTCTGCTGGCTGGGGCGGACGACGACGCGATCGAGGACGTCGAGGTCGTCGTACGCCCGGCCCTCGAGGCGACCGCCGCGGACGTGCTGGACGCGGACGGCTACCTGCTGGCGACCCCGGCCAACTTCGGCTACATGTCGGGCGCGCTCAAGCACTTCTTCGACAGCACCTTCCTGCAGGTCGGTGGGTCGCTGTCCCCGACCGGAAGCGCCGACGACTCGGCCGGGAGCACCGCCGGGCGGCCCTTCGGGCTGCTCGTCCACGGCCGCTACGACGTGGAGGGCGCCGTGCGCTCGGTGCTCTCGATCGTGCAGGCGCTCGGCTGGCGGCAGGGCTACGACGTCCTCGAGGTGCTCGGCGAGGTGGGGCCGGATCACGTCGAGGCGGCGTACGAGCTCGGCGGTACCATCGCGGCACTGCTCTCCACCGCATCGTGAGGTCCCCCGTCGTGCATCGCCGTGCCTGGGGCAGCCTGCTGGCTGCCCTGCTGCTGCTCGTCCTCAGCGCGTGCTCGCAGAGCGAGGCCGAGGACGATCCCGAGGCCAGCGTGGTGATGGACCCGCCCAAGGTCGGGGCCTGCCGGTCGCTCACGCCGCAGGACATCGCACGCTCCAGCAACACCACCGAGGCCGTCGCCTGCTCCGAGCCGCACACCGCGGAGACCTATGCGGTGGGCAGCTTCCCCGCCGACCTGGCAGCCGGAGACCCGGACTCCCCCAAGCTCGGCGCCTACGTCTTCACCCAGTGCCAGCCCAAGCTCCAGGAGTTCCTCGGTGGCAACGAGAGCCTGGTGCTCCGCTCGACGATGACGTGGGCCTGGTTCCGTCCGTCCAAGGCCGCCTGGGAGAAGGGCGCGCACTGGTGGCGCTGCGACGTGGTCGGCGGCGGGGAGCAGTCGAAGAAGTTCGTGACGCTGCCCAAGACGGCCAAGGGGGTGCTGCTCGGCCGGCCCGACGACCGGTGGCTGGTCTGCGTCGACGGCCCGACCGTGAACGGGTCGGTGAAGATCGCCTGCAGCGAGAAGCACACCTGGCGGGCGGTGACCACGATCGTGCTCGGCAAGAAGGACGACCCCTACCCGGGTGACCGGCTGGTCGAGGTCCGCACCCGTGACTTCTGCTCCGACTCGGTCGGGGCGTGGATGAACTACCCGGTCGACTACGAGTTCGGCTTCACGTTCTTCCACGAGGCCGAGTGGAAGGCCGGCAACCGTCGTTCGGTGTGCTGGGCCAAGACCGACCAGTGACCCGCCGCCGCTCCACCGCGCTGGCCGGGACGCTGGTCTCGCTGGTGCTGGTCGCCGGCTGCTCCGGCGGCGGCGACCCGTCGGCGACCCCTGCGACGTCCGGCTCCTCCACTGCGACCACGAGTGCCTCGGAGACGTCCGGATCACCGACGCCCACCGCGACCTCCCCGACCCCCGCCGCCGCGCGTCCGGCCGCGCCGCCGCAGTCGGCCTGCTACCGCGTCGGCACCCGCGACCTCACCCGACCCACCAACGCGTCCACCCCGGTGAGCTGCCGGCGTACGCACACCAGCCGCACCATCCACGTCGGTCGTCTCGACACGGTCGTCGACGGGCACGCCGTCGCGGTCGACTCCGCCGCCGTGCAGCGCCAGCTGTCCACGACGTGCCCGGCCCGGCTCGCGTCGTACCTCGGCGGGTCGGAGGAGACGCGGCGGCTGAGCCGCTTCAACGTGGTCTGGTACAGCCCCACCCTCGCGCAGTCCGATGCGGGTGCCGACTGGTTCCGGTGCGACCTGGTCGGCTTCGGCACCGGCGAGCAGCTGCTGCCCCTGCCCCGCAAGGGCTCGCTCAAGGGCGTCCTGGGTCGAGGCGGTGCCCTGGCGACGTACGGCCTGTGCGGGACGGCCGCCCCAGGAGCCGCCGGCTTCACCCGGATCATCTGCGGCCGCCCGCACTCGTGGCGTGCCATCGACACCATCGGCCTGTCCGGCGGAGCGGCCTACCCGGGCACCTCCACCGTCCGCCGCGCCGGCGACGGGCCGTGCAAGGACCGGGCGCGCGAGGCCGCCGCGGACACCTTGACGTTCCGGTACGGCTGGGAGTGGCCGACCAGGGCGCAGTGGGCGCGCGGGCAGCGCTACGGCTTCTGCTGGACCCCGGACCGCTGAGGGACTAGAAGCCGAGGCGACGCAGCTGCTTGGGGTCGCGCTGCCAGTCCTTGGCGATCTTCACGTGCAGGTCGAGGTAGACCGGCGTGCCGAGCAGGGCCTCGATCTGCTTGCGCGCCTCGGTGCCGACGTGTCGCAGCCGGCTGCCCTGGTGGCCGATGACGATGCCCTTCTGCGACGACCGCTCCACGAACAGGTTGGCGTGGATGTCGAGCAGCGGGCGGTCGGCCGGTCGGCCCTCTCGCAGGCCCATCTCCTCGACCACGACGGCGATCGAGTGCGGCAGCTCGTCGCGGACGCCCTCCAGGGCCGCCTCGCGGACCAGCTCGGCCACCAGCTGCTCCTCCGGGGCGTCGGTGATGTCGCCGTCCGGGTAGAGCTGCGGCCCGGCGGGGAGCCGCGCCACCAGCAGGTCCGCGAGCAGGCCGACCTGGTCGCCGGCCTGGGCGGAGACCGGCACGATCTCCTCCCAGTCGGTCCCGGTCTGCTCGCCCAGGGCGGCCACGGAGAGCAGGTGCTCGGCGAGCTGCTCGGACGTGACGAGGTCGGTCTTGGTGACCACGGCGAACTTCGTCGTGCGGCGGACCTTGGCCAGCTCGCCGACGATGAACCGGTCGCCGGGGCCGACCTTCTCGTTGGCCGGCAGGCAGACCGCGACGACGTCGACCTCGGACCACGTCGAGGTGACCAGGTCGTTGAGTCGCTCACCGAGAAGCGTTCGGGGCCGGTGCAGCCCCGGGGTGTCGACCAGCACCAGCTGCGCGTCGGGACGGTGCACGATGCCGCGCACCACGGTGCGCGTGGTCTGGGGACGCGAGGAGGTGATGGCGACCTTGGAGCCGACGATGGCGTTGGTCAGTGTGGACTTGCCGGCGTTGGGCCGCCCCACGAAGCACGCGAAGCCGCTGCGGAACGGGTCCCCGTCGGACGGTCGGTCACCGGTGGACGAGGGGGCAGCGGGGTCGGGCACGTCCCGATCCTCCCACCGGGTCGTCTGCCCGGCCATGTGCGGGGCGGTCGCGGACCCGGATCCGTCGGTCGTGGCGGCCATCCGGACGTACAGGTCGGCCCGATCCGGGGCCGCACGCGTCCGATCCGGCCGACCTGTACGTCGGCGTGGCCGGCGCTGTACTACTCGGCGCCGGACTGCCTGCGTGCCGGCGTGCCTGTGTGCCGACGGGCCCAGCCGGCCGGGTCGGCGCGGTCGGCTTGGTCGGCTTGGTCGGACGTAGAGGCCGAAGGGGTGTGACGGGCTTCGCCGGCCTGGCGGTCCCGGTGGCCTGCGGACGCAGCGGCTCGGCCGGGCGCCCCGTGGGCCGGGCGCGGCGCGGAGGACGAGCCTGGTCGCTCGGATCGGCCGGGGTCGACGCCTCCGCACCCGGGTCGTCGCCGCCCTGCGGCGTGGTCCGCGCGCCCGCCGAGGGGGCGCCGCGTCCCCCGTCGAGGGATCCGACGCGGTCCTTCGCGGAGCGGTCGGCGCCACCCGGACCGGCGGGGCTCCGCCGGCCGGGCGAGGCGTCCGGACCGGGCCTGCCCACGGGGTCGGCCTCCCCCGCATCGCTGCCCGGCAGGTGCGGGTCGCCGTGCTGACCCGGGTCGCCGTGCGGACGTGGGAAGGAGAAGGGCAGGAGGTCCTCGGAGAGCTCCGCCACGACCCGCTGCAGCGACGGGGGCAGCTCGTTGGCGGCGGCCGCGGCGCCGGTGACCGAGAGCGCGGCCACCGCGGCGGCGGCGATCCCCGCGGCCACCCCCCGGCCGCGGCGCCCCGCCCGGCCGGCCCCGGCGACGTCGCCGGTCGGACGCGGCCGCATCGGCCTCGGGAAGGGCATGACTCCGCTCTCGAAGATCCGGACCAGCGCGTCGGACGGCGGGGGTGCCGAGGTCTCCCCGAACGCGGCGAGCTCGAGCAGCAGGTCGGTCAGCACGTCGGTGCGGGCGTCGGTGTCGAGGAACTCCTCGATGTCGGCGACCATCTCCGCGACGACGGTGGTGGGGGACGTGCTCACAGCGACACCTCCCCCCGGTCGACGAGCGTCCGGAGCGTCAGCAGCGCCCGTCGCTGGAGCTGCTTGACGGCGCCGGTGCTCTTGCCGAGCACCTCCGCGGTCTGCTCCAGGCTCAGGTCGCCGATGATGCGCAGGGTGACGACGGAGCGCTGGTCGACGCTGAGCTGCCCGAGCGCCCGGGCCAGGTGGGCGTCCGGTCCCAGGATGTCGCCGGCCAGCGCAGCCGACTCCGCCGACGGAGCGGTGCGCGCGTCGCGGTCCGGGTCGTAGGTCGCCTCGGCCGGTCGGCGGGATCGCGACCGGGTCTCGTCGACGTAGCGGGCGTGCGCGACGGAGAAGACGAAGGTGCGCAGCCCGACGGCTCCTCCCACGAGTCCTCCCAGTCGACGCAGCACGTGCACGAACACCTCGTTGGTCAGGCCTTCCGGGTCCTCGGCGCCACGGGCTCGTAGGTAGCCCAGCACCTGGGGTGAGATCTCTGCGTAGACGGCCGCGAGCGCATCGCCGTCACCGGCCACCGCGGCCGCGACGAGCTGGTCGGTGACCGCGCTCGCCCCGCTCACGCCGGACCCCCCGGAGGAGGGTTGAGGTCCGGCCCGGTGGACGGGGGTTCCACCGGGCCGGATCCAGGGGTCATGCGTCGCTGCTCCCGCGCGCGGGTGAGGGGTTCCGCGCGCCGTGCCAGACCGGTCAGACCGGGACCCGACACAGGACTCATGCACCCTCCCACGCAGTGGATGAGTCCTCGACGTAGGTAATCGTCGAGGACCCTCTCGAGGTTACGCGGATCGTCGAGGAACCGGGCCGAGTCCGAGCAGTCGGCCATCACCGGTTCCGACGGGCTGCGCGGTCAGCCGAGCCAGGTGGGCCGCAGCGGGAAGCGGGCGTCGCCGTCCCGGTCCGGCCTGACGGCCAGGACCTGGTGCAGCTGGATCTCGTTGCGCTCGAACGACAGCCGCGACCCGGCCATGTAGAGGCCCCACACCTTGGCGGTGCCCTCGCCGACCTCGCCCACGCACTCGTCCCAGTGCGCCACGAGGTTCTGCGACCAGCCCTTGAGGGTCAGGGCGTAGTGCTCACGGAGGTTCTCCTGGTGCCGGACCTCGAGACCGACGTCCTGCATCTCGGTGATGATCCGCCCCGCCCCGGTCAGCTCACCGTCGGGGAACACGTAGCGGTCGATGAAGGCCCCGGTGTCGGTGACGGTGTTCGCGGGCCTCGTGATGCAGTGGTTGAGCAGCCGTCCTCCCGGGACCAGCTTGTCGCGCAGGAACGAGAAGTACGCCGGGTAGCTGCGCACGCCGATGTGCTCGGTCAGGCCGATCGAGCTGATCGCGTCGAAGCCGGTGTCGACGACGTCGCGGTAGTCGCCGAAGCGCACCTGCGCCCGGTGGCCGAGGCCCTCACTCCAGATGGCGTGCTGGGCCCAGGCGGCCTGCTCGCGCGACAGCGTCACGCCGACCACCTCGACGCCGTACTCGCGCGCCGCGTGTCGCACCATGCCGCCCCAGCCACTGCCCACGTCGAGCAGCCGCATCCCCGGCTGGAGACCGAGCTTGCGCGCCACCAGGTCGTACTTCGTGGCCTGGGCCTCCTCGAGCGTGGCGTCCTCGGACGGGAAGCAGGCACAGGTGTAGGTCATCGAAGGCCCGAGGACCAGCTCGTAGAAGCGGTTGGAGACGTCGTAGTGGTGCTGGATCGCGCCGGCGTCGCGGGTCCTGGAGTGCCGGAGGCCCTCGAGCAGCCGACGCCACCTGGGCAGCGCCTCCTGCGGGGGCGGGGGCGGCGGCCTGAGGTGGCCCCACCCCAGGCTGCGCACGATCGCGAACGCCTCGGCCGGCGACGGGACCCGGATGCCGGCCTCGCGCTGCAGCAACCGCATCGCGACGTAGGGGTCGCCGGGGTGGACGCCGGACAGCTCGAGGTCGCCCGAGACGTAGGCGCGCGCCATGCCGAGGTCGCCCGGCGCGGTCAACAGGTAGGAGAGTCCCCGCTCGGTGCGCAGGTGCAGCCGCACCGGCGAGTCCTCGGGCCCGGCCGCACTGCCGTCGTAGGCCGTGAAGCGGAACGGGACGCCCTCCGGCATCAACCGCGCGATGGCCTCGCCGATGGTGATCTGGGTGTCGGGTCGGTTGAGCGTGCTGGTCATCGGCGAAGCACCGCCTTCTCGTAGAGGCTCGCGAGCCGCTGGTCCGGGTCGGTCACCGCGGCGACCCGCTCCTGGTTGTCGACGCCGTAGAGCCGCTCGAACGTCGCGCGGTCGTAGTAGGCGTCCGCGTAGAGGGACTTGTGGCCGCCGAGCGCAGTCACCTGTGCCTCGACGGCCCGGCTGACGTCGCCGTCGGCCGCGCCGGGGGCGACCGCGACGGTGCCCCAGAAGCCGACGTTGACGTAGGTCGCCCCCGGCTCCAACGGGTACGACGGCCAGCGACGCTCCGCGCGCAGGGGGCACAGCCACACCGGTCGCATGCCGACCTCGGCGTCGAACCAGCGCAGGAACTCCGCGACCCGGTCGACCGGCACCTCGATGTCCGCGATCACCCGTTCACGCGCCGGCCGGCCACGCCACCGGTCGAGGCGGGCGACGACACCGAAACGGTTCTCGAGACCGACGAGCCGGTGGTAGACGTCGCTGCGCCTCCAGCGCCGTGGCCAGAGCCTGCGCACGCGGGGGTCGTGCAGGCCGAAGGCGCCCGAGCACCAGAACCAGTCGGTGTCCCACCGCCAGAGGTAGTCGTAGGTCGACAGGGTGTCGGCCGCGCGCTGCTGGAGGGAGCGGAAGTAGGGCTGCGGGCCGGTGTGGTCGCTGGTCCGCGCCGGGCGTTCGTCGCTCCAGGTGGCGAGCGTCAGGTAGACCTCGTCGGGCTCGAACGCGACGCCGTCGAGCCCGTCGACGCGCACCCCGTCGTGCTCGCCCTGCTCGACGATCACCTCGATGGTCTTGGCGAGCGTCTCGAGGTCGTCGACGCGGACGTGTCGCAGCCGCACCGACGCCGGTGCCTCCTCCAGCCGGATCCGGAGGCGGATCGCGTAGCCCAGCGACCCGTAGGAGTTGGGGAAGGCGTCGAAGAGGTCCTCACCGGGCCGCGTGGTGACCAGGTCTCCGGCTCCGGTCAGCACGTCCATCTCCAGCACCGACTCGTGCGGCAGGCCGTTGCGGAACGACGTCGACTCGATCCCCAGTCCGGTGACGGCGCCGCCCAGGGTGATGGTGCGCAGCTGCGGCACGACGTACGGGATGTAGCCGCGAGCGAGGGTGACGTCGACCAGGTCCTCGTAGGTGCACATGCCCTGCACGTCCGCGGTGGCCGTGCCGTCGGCGGCGAGGTCGAGGTCGATTACGCCGGTGAGGCCGGAGACGTCGAGCCCGGGAGTGTCGGTGCGGGTGCGCACGCGGAAGAGGTTCGAGGTGCGTTTGGCCAGCCTGACGGGGGCGCCCGGCGGGAGCGCCGCGTAGGACCTCCGCGCCCGAGCGACCGCCTCGGCGTGGCCGTCCCAGCCGACGAGCGTGCTCACCCGACCAACGTAACTCCGATCCTCGCCGGAGGGGAGCAGGGATCTTCCGCCGAGGCACGAGCACGACCTACTAGGGTGACCCGCACGAGCGGCCGCGAGCAGACGCACCAGGGAGACCCGATGACGCAGCGCAGGTGGCGGCACCCCGTCGCCGGCCTCGCCGTCGCCCTGATCGCCCTGGTCCCGCTGGGCGGCTGTGGCAGCAACTCCGCGGAGAAGGAGAGGTCGGACGTGACCAGCACCTCGAGCCCGGACACACCCGGCGACGGCGCGGCCATGGAGACCGTCCTGGCCGACTACCGCACGATGCGCACGGAGATGGTCGCCGCGCTCGACGACGAGCTGGGGGCCCGCGACTGGGGCGTCTCCGCGAACAACCCGACCGCCGTGCGCGCCGGATGCAGGGCCGGCGAGGCCGAGGACGGCGAACGGGTCGCGCTGGAGAGCTTCTCCTTCCGCGGGACCTACGACAGCGCCGACTGGCGACGGTCCGCGCAGATCGTGGAGAAGGTCGGACGCGCCCACGGCTTCACCACGACGGGAACGGTCGTGGACGCCGACGACGACCTCCAGGTCTTCGGCGAGGACGACCGGGGCGGACGCTACGTCTACGGTCTGTCGAGCAACACCGTGCTGGGCATCTCGACCGGCTGCCACGTGTGGACCTCGACGCCGACGACCGAGAGTCCCGGTGACGACGAGGTCGTGATCCCGGAGTACGACAAGTCCGACGGCTGACGACGCGAAACGGGGGGCACGACGCATGGGCGACATCGAGGTGGTGACCGGCCAGCTCCGGAGCGCGGCGAAGCAGATCGGCGCGGCCGCGGACGGCGTGCAGGGGGCGGCGCCGCACCTGCTGCTCGACCCGGTGCCCGGCGCGCTGGCCGGAAGCGCCAGCGCCGGCGCTGCCCGATCGCTGGCCGCCGTGTGGCAGACCCGCTTCGCCGACTGGGCGAGTGACGCCCGAGCGCAGCAGGGCCGGCTCGAGGCCAGCGCCGCGGCGTACGACGGCACCGACGACGTCTCGGCGCAGGGCTTCGCCCCCCGCCACCTGCTGGGCCCGCGCGGCCCGATGGGGCAGTGATCGGATGCCCAGCATCCACACGGTCCTGGACTGGCGCCCCGCCGAGCTCGACGGCGTCGCCGAGGCGCTGACCCGTCGGCGCCGCGCGCTGCTCGACCTGCAGGACGAGCTCGACGGCGGACGACCGCCCGGCACCTGGATCTCCGCCGCCGCCACCGCCGCCCGGACCGAGCACGGCGACCTCCAGCTGCGGCTGGCCGACCTGGTCGCCGAGGTCAGCGCGGTCGTGGCCGCCCTCGACGCCGGGCGTACGGCGATCGGCGCCGCCCGCACGCAGCTCCAGGACGCCGTGTCGCACGCCCGCTCACAGGGGTTCGCGGTGGACGCGGTGACCGGTCAGGTCACCGACTCCGACCCCACCCCCGACGGCGACACCGCGCGCGCCGACCGGCAGGCGGTGTGCGACGAGATCGTCGACCGGATCGAGCAGGCGCTGCGCAACGCCGGGCACGCGGACACCGAGCTGTCGCAGGCGCTGCTGCTGGCCTCCACGGGCGGCGTCGACGGTGGCAGCGACACCCTCGCCGACGCAGCGGCCGCCGGCACCGCGGCCGGACGGCGCGACCTGCTCGAGCCCCCCGACGGCGGCAGCCCCGCCGACCAGAACGCCTGGTGGGACGGCCTCACCGACGACGAGAAGCGCACGGTCATCGACGAGCACCCGCGCTGGATCGGTAACACCGACGGCATCCCCGCCTACGCCCGCGACCTCGCCAACCGCTCGCTGATCGACGACTACCGCTCCGAGCTGGAGGCCGAGGCCGAGCGGCTGCAGGACAACCTCGACGACAACCTGTTCGGCGGCACCTTCACCAACGACGACGCCCGGCTCGACGACGTCCGCGGCAAGCTCGACGCCCTCGACCAGGTCGAGGAGACGCTCGCTCTCGGCGACCGTCAGCTGCTCGTCCTCGACCCGGACTCCGGCGAGCAGCTGCATGCCGCCGTCGCGATCGGCAACGTCGACACCGCCGACCACGTCGCCGTGTTCACCCCCGGTCTGACCAGCACCGTGCAGGACAGCCTGGAGGGCTACGACTCCGACCTCAACGAGATCCGGCTCCGGGCGGCCGACGAGGCCGAGCGCTACGGCCAGGGCGGCACCGTCGCGACGGTCTCCTGGCTCGGGTACGACGCCCCGCAGCTCGACTCATCAGCGTTGCTGCCGTCGCGGTCGGTCGCCAACGACGACCTCGCCCAGACCGGCGCCGAGGACCTCAACCGGTTCTACAACGGCCTGGACGCGGCCCGCGACACCGACCCGCACCTGACCGCACTGGGGCACTCCTACGGCTCGCTCACGACCGGGCTCGCCCTGCAGGAGCAGAACGGCGTCGACGACCTGGTGATCTTCGGGTCTCCCGGCCTCGGCACCGACCACCTCGACCAGATCGACGTACCCGCCGACCATGCGTTCCGCATCGAGGCCCGTCGCGACGTGGTGGCCGACCTCGGGCAGTTCGGCATCGACCCCAGCCACATGGACGGTCTGACGGGCCTGTCCGCCGAGCGCGCCGAGGTGGGCCTCGAGGTCTTCGAGGAGTCGTTGGGGCACAGCGAGTACCTCTCCGACGACACCACCAGCCAGCACAACATCGCCAGCATCGTGGCCGGGTCCAGCGACCGGATCGTCCACGACGGCGGCAAGGGCATCGGCGACCTGCTCAGCTGGCCGGTGCCGGGCAGCTACTAGGGCGTCGGGCCGCGAGCGGGGCTAGCTCTCGACGGAGGCGATGACGGTGCCGTCGGGTGCGGCGAGGTGCACCGGCACGCCGGCACCGGACAGGTCGCGCACGACGGAGAGGTCGGCCTCCTCGACGACCGCGGACTCGCCGAGCACCACCACCGCCTCGAGGCTCCGGGCGCCGCTGGTCACGGCCATCGCGACGGCGACCTGGACCGCGGTGAGCCGCAGGGTCGGCAACGCCACGGTCGCCCCGGCGTAGGTGCGACCGTCCTGGTCGCGCACGCAGGCCCCCTCGGCGGCGCGGGTGCGTGCGCGGGTGCTGCGCGCCAAGGTGACGAGCTTGGTGTCCTCGGGGTCGGTCAGGACGGTGGCGTCGGTCATCGGCTCACCCGGCTCTCGTCGTGGTGGGTGTCGGGCTCGGGCCGGTCGGGCCGGTCACCGCGTTCCTCGCGCGGGTCGCGACCGCGCTCGTGCTGCTCCGGCTCCAGGCGACTGATCCGCACCGCGCCGATCCGGTTGCGCCGCCCGGACGGCGCCTCGGCCTCGAAGCGGAGGCCGTGCACCTCCACCACGGAGCCCGCGATCGGGACCCGGCCGAGGTACTTGGCCATCAGGCCGCCCACGCTGTCCACGTCGTCGTCCTGGACGTCGATGCCCGAGACCTCCTCCAGGTCGTCGACCGGGAAGCGGGAGCTGACGCGCACGACGCCGCTGGCGAGGTTCTCCACGTCGACCCCGGCCTGGTCGTACTCGTCGGTGATCTCCCCGACGATCTCCTCGAGCACGTCCTCGATCGTGACCAGGCCGGCGGTGCCGCCGTACTCGTCGATGACGACGGCGACGTGCTTGCGCTCCGCCTGCATCTCGCGCAGCAGGGCGTCGACCGGCTTGGAGTCGGGGACGTAGAGCACCTGACGGAGCACCGAGTCCACCCGCTCGGTCGACTCGGCCTCGCGGCGGTCGAAGACCCGCTTGGTGATGTCCTTGAGGTAGGCGAAGCCGACGACGTCGTCGAGGTTCTCGCCGATCACCGGGATCCGGGAGTAGCCGCTGCGCAGCGCCAGCGACATCGCCTGCCGCAGCGTCTTGTGGCTCTCGATGAACACCACGTCGGTGCGCGGGACCATCACCTCGCGCACGATGGTGTCGCCGAGCTCGAAGACGGAGTGGATCATCTGCCGCTCACCGGACTCGATCACGCTGCTCGCCTCGGCCAGGTCGACGAGCTCGCGCAGCTCGGCCTCGGAGGCGAACGGGCCCTCGCTGAAGCCGCGCCCCGGGGTGATCGCGTTGCCGATCAGGATCAGCAGCCGCGGCAGGGGGCCGAGCACCTTGGTGGCCGCGATGAGCGGCCCGGACGACAGCAGCGCGACGCGCTCCGCGTGCTGGCGCCCCACGGTGCGGGGAGCGACGCCGATCACCACGAACGACACGACGAGCATGATCGCGAGCGCGAGCAGCATGGCCAGCCAACGGCCGGAGTCGGACTCGGGCCCCGCCTCGGAGCCCCCGCGCGGCACGATCAGGTCGAGCATCACGACGGTGACCGCGATGATCGAGGTGATCTCCGACAGCATCCGCAGGAACAGCGCGGTGTTGAGGTAGCGCGGCGGGTCCTCGACGATGACGAGCAGCCGGGCGGCGCCGGACTTGCCGGCCGCGGCGATCTCCTCGGCCCGCGCCTTGGAGAACGACGACAGCGCGGCGTCCGCGCTGCTGAACAGCCCGGCCACCAGCGCGGCGAGCGCCGCGGCGACCAGCAGCCAGATGTCGACGAGGCTCACTCCGAGGCCCTGTCCGCATGCCACTCGGTGAGCAGCCGGCCCTGGAGCCCGAACATCTCGGCGTGCTCCTCGGGCTCGGCGTGGTCGTAGCCGAGCAGGTGCAGGATCCCGTGCGTCGTGAGCAGGTCGATCTCGTCGGCGGTGCTGTGCCCGGCCTCCACCGCCTGCCGCTGCGCGACCGCGGGGCAGAGCACCAGGTCGCCGAGCACGCCCTCCTCGGGGTCCTCGTCGACCAGGCCGGGACGGAGCTCGTCCATCGGGAAGGCCAGCACGTCGGTCGGGCCCTCCTTGTCCATCCAGTGCTCGTTGAGCTCGGCGATGGTCGCCTCGTCGACGACCTTGATGCAGAGCTCGGCCTGGGGGTGCACGCGCATCCGCTCCAGCACGAAGCGCGACAGCCGGGAGAGCCCCGTCACGTCGACCTCGGCGCCCGACTCGTTCAGCACCTCGACACTCATCGGGTCCTCGTCCTCCCTCTCGGCGCTCACGCGCGGGTGCTGCGCGGGCCGCGCCGGCCGTCGGCCGCGGGGTCGCCGGCATCCGGTCGCCGGGAGTCGTAGTCGTCGTAGGCGGCCACGATCTGGCCCACCAGGCGGTGGCGTACGACGTCCTGGGCCGTCAGCCGGTTGAACGAGACGTCGTCGATCTCGGACAGGATGTTCTGCACGACCCGCAGCCCGCTGTGGGTGCCCGAGGGCAGGTCGACCTGCGTGACGTCGCCGGTGACGACCATCTTGGAGCCGAAGCCGAGCCGGGTCAGGAACATCTTCATCTGCTCGGGCGAGGTGTTCTGCGCCTCGTCGAGGATGATGAACGCGTCGTTGAGCGAGCGGCCGCGCATGTAGGCCAGGGGTGCGACCTCGATGGTGTTGGCGGCCAGGAGCTTGGGGATCAGCTCCGGGTCGAGCATGTCGTGCAGCGCGTCGTACAGCGGGCGGAGGTAGGGGTCGATCTTCTCGCTGAGCGTGCCGGGCAGGAACCCCAGCCGCTCCCCCGCCTCGACGGCCGGGCGGGTGAGGATGATCCGGTTGACGGACTTGTTCTGCAGCGCCTGCACGGCCTTGGCCATCGCCAGGTAGGTCTTGCCGGTGCCGGCCGGACCGATGCCGAACACGATGGTGTGCTTGTCGATCGCGTCCACGTAGCGCTTCTGGTTGAGCGTCTTGGGACGGATCGTGCGACCGCGGTTGGACAGGATGTTGAGGCTCAGCACGTCGGCCGGGTGCTCGGTCGTCTCGGTGCGCAGCATCCCGATCGCGCGCTCGACGGTCTCGGTGGTGATCCCCTGCCCGGTGCGGATGATCGTGACCAGCTCGTCGAGCAGCCGCTCGACCAGGGCCACCTCGGCGGGCTCGCCCCGCAGCGTCACCTGGTTGCCGCGGACGTGCACGTCCGCGGTGAAGGCCTTCTCGACGAGGGCGAGGTGCTCGTCGCCGGGGCCGAGGAGGGACACCATCGGAATGCTGGTCGGCACCACGATCGTGTGCGACGGAGCATCCGCCGGCACGGTGGCCGGCTGGAGGTGCGGCGGGGTTGTCTCGTCGGTCATGGGCGGCGCTGGGGCCGACCTCCTGGTCTTCTCGTCGCGTGGTCGCCACCAGTTTACGGGTGCCGCGGCACCACCACGCCAGGGCGTTTGCGCACCCCGCCCGCCGGCGGACCCGGCCCCGCGGTGGGACGCCCGGCTAGAGTCGCTGCATGCAGGAGCATCCCGGCCCCCCGGGCGACTGGTCGGGAGACGGGGACCCGGACGGCGTCGAGCTGATCACTCCCGAGGACTTCCTGCCACGCCACCCGTTCCCGGTCGACGCGCAGCGGATGGGCATCGACCGCTGGAGCGACAACGCCGGCCTGATCGCGGTCGCCGCCTCGCTCGACCCTGCCAAGCGCTGGCACCGCTGGGTGGCCTGGGTGATGCTCGCGGCGGTCTGCGTGCCGCTGGGCCTCCAGCTGTGGTTCCAGCTCACCGGGACCTGACCCGGCGCTCCGGGGTCAGCTCCTCGGCGTGGTGAGCAGGATGCCGAGGCACATCTCGTCGGTGGTGCCCTCACCCCACAGGACGTAGCGCTCGGGCTGGTCCTCGAACGCCGGGAGCACGTCGCGCAGCGCCTGGTCGTGGCGGCAGGTGACCCGCACGGTGTCGCCCACGTCGAGCGGCACCGGCCGCACCGGCCGGGATCCCTGGTCGTCGAAGTCCCAGACCGGCACGTCGAGCACCTTGCGCGCCTGGGCCGTGCCCGGGTTGACCTCGATGCTGATGGACCTGCCCAGCAGGTGCATGTGACCGGCGACGGCGCGCAACGTCGAGGGTGTGCGGATCGGCCGGTCGCACACCTGCACGTCGTCCTGCTGGACCTCGCCGCACAGGAAGTGCAGGTAGTTGGCCGCCATCCCGACCTCGCCGAACCGCTCGTTGAGGTCGGCGAGCGCGGCGTCACGCTCGCACAGCGGGCTCTCGTCGTGGTCGGGACGGCACGGCATCTCGACCGGCGCCGGCAGCAGCGTCGTCTGGAGCGGGGCGAGGTCGCTGCTGGCGGGGGCGAGGCGCAGCTGGGTGGTGCTGACGTCGGGCGCAGTGCCGGCGAGCAGGTTGTAGTGCACCTGCATGATCACCTTCGATCCGGCCTCCACCGGCACGCCGACGTCGTCGGCCATCAGCTGCTCCGTGCCGCCGGGCGCCCAGGCGCCGAGCCACGGTGCGTCCTGCAGCTGCTCGTCCCGTCCGACGCCGGCGCCGCCGAAGCAGGTCCAGCCCGGACCGTCCTCCGCGTCGTCCTTGGCCTGGACGGCGTCCAGGGATGCCGGCGGAGCGCGGAACAGGATCACGTGGTGCACCACGTCGGGGTTGCCGGGCAGGATGTCGAGCCCGGTGATGAACGCGTCCTGGTCGAGCTGCGGGTCGAGCACGAAGCAGCGGTAGTCGTCGGTGCCGGTGCCGTAGGGCGCCGACGGCGTGTAGGGCTGATCCATCGCGAGGTCGACCTTGCGCTCCCCCGCGCGCAGCGGCTCGCCCTTCCCGGGTGTAGCGGGCTTGGCGACGGGACCGTGACCGGTGTGCGACGGCGTCGCGGACGACGCCGGGCTCGACTCCTGCTGCGGCGACGCGGCGGTGCCGGTGCCCGCGCTGCACGCGCCGAGCGCGAGGCCGAGCACCAGGAGCAGGGCCGTCGTGCGCGTCCTGGGTCGGGTCATCCCGGCGGCCAGCCCAGTGAACGGCCGCCGAGCACGTGCAGGTGGACGTGGAAGACCGTCTGGTGCGCCTGCGCTCCGGTGTTGAACACCAGCCGGTAGCCCGCGTCGAGGCCCTCCTGCTCGGCGATCGCGGCGGCCGCGTCGACCAGGTCGACGAGCACGGCTGGCTCCTCGGCGGCGAGCGCGGCGGCGTGCGGACGGTGGCTGCGCGGGATCACCAGCACGTGCGTGGGCGCCTGCGGCTCGATGTCGCGGAACGCCACGGTGGTGTCGGTCTCGTGCACCACGTCGGCCGGGATGTCGCCGCTGACGATCTTGCAGAACAAGCAGTCCGGGTCCGCGGTCGCCTCAGCCATGAGGTTCACAGTACGGCGTGTGAACCGGCGGGACGACGTACGCGTGGAACTAGCGTGACCACCGACCTGATCGTCCGCCGGGAGCGAGGAGACGCGATGCCGCGCGCGCACCCCGACGACGACCCGGACGCCCTCGTCCACCAGCTCTACGCCGGGCACTACCGCCGGCTCGTGCGGCTCGCGGTGCTGCTCGTGCGCGACGTGGAGACCGCCGAGGAGGTCGTGCAGGACGCGTTCGTCGCGATGCACGGCCGGTCGCTGCGCGACCCCGACCGGGCGCTGGCCTACCTGCGCCAGAGCGTGGTGAACCGGGCCCGCTCGGTGCTGCGCCGCCGGGGGGTCGAGCGTCGCTACGTGCCACCCGTCGACCGCGACCGGCCGGGCACCGACGAGCACGCGCTGGTGTCCGCTCGGCGGGCGGTTGTCCTCGACGCGATGCGTGCCCTGCCCGCCCGGCAGCGCGAGGTGCTCGCGCTGCGCTACTACCTCGACCTGTCCGAGGCCGACATCGCCGCGACGCTGGGCATCAGCCGCGGCGCCGTCAAGAGCCACGCGTCCCGGGGCGCCGCGGCGCTGCGCCTGTCCCTGGGCCCGTCGCTGGGCCCGGTATTGAGCGATGCCCCGCCCCCGACCGAGGAGGACCCCGCATGACCGAGCCGTACGACGACCGCCTGCGCGCGCTGATCACCGAGGCCGTCGAGGACGTCGAGCCCAGGCACGGTCTCGAGGCGATCGCGGCCCGCACGCCCGAGCGCCGCGCGCGGCTCGGCCGTCTGGGACGCGGCCGCTGGGCGGGAGCCGCCACCGTGCTCGCCTCGGCAGCGGCGGTCGCTGCGGTGGTCGTGCTGGTCGGGCTCCCGCACGGTCGCGGGGGGCTGGGCCCGGGGCCCGACCCGAGCCCGGACGAGTCCGAGCAGGCGCTCGCACCCGCACCGCCGACCGTGCCCCGCTATCCGTGGGTCTACTACGTCGGGGACACGGGCGCCGGCGAGCGGCTCTTCCGCGAGCGGGTCACCGAGCCGCTCGGCGACCAGGGTGCCCGCCGCCTGGGACTGCGTGCGGTCGCGGCCGGGCTGTCCGGCACCCCCGCCGACCCGGACTACCGGGCGGCCTGGCCCGCCGGCACCGTCGTCGAGGCCGTCTCGGTCGACGGCGGCGGCGACGTCGCGCAGGTCACGGTGTCGCTCTCCCGCCGCGAGGCCTACCGCGCCGGCCTCGCGGACCGGCCCGCCGGCTGGTCGCCGGACCAGTCACTGCTCGCCCTGCAGCAGCTGGTCCTCACGATGCGCGACCTGGTCGGGCGCGACCTCGAGGTGACGCTGCTGATCGACGGCGAGCCGGCCGACCGGGTGCTCGGCGTCCCGGTCGACGGCCCGCTCGTGCCGGCCTCTGCGGACGACGTGCTGTCCCCCGTCTCGGTCGAGCAGCCGGTGCAGGACGCCACCGTGGGCAGTCCGTTCGTGGTCACCGGCGACGCCAGCGCCGTCGAGGCCAACGTGCAGTGGGAGCTGATGCGAGGAGACGAGGTCGTGCAGCGAGGCGCCACCACGGCGCGTGAGTGCTGCACCCTCTCGCCGTACTCCTTCGAGGTCACCGCCGAGCCCGGCGACTACACGCTGGTCGTGCACGACGAGGACGCGAGCGACGGCGAGGGCAACGGCGCGACGCGGGACACCAAGCGGATCACGGTGCGCTGAATACACTCGCCGGGTGCGCTCGACCCGGGACCTCAACCGCACGCTGCTGGCGCGCCAGCACCTGCTGGAGCGCACGGCGGCGCCCGCCTTGGGGATGGTCGACCACCTGATCGGCCTGCAGGCACAGGACAATCTTTCGCCCTACCTCTCGCTCGCTGCCCGCATCGAAGGCTTCGACCCCGCCGCGCTGTCCTCCGCCCTCGAGGTCGGCGACGCCGTGCGCCTCGTGGCCCTGCGCGGCACCATCCACGTGCTGACGCCGGACGACGCGTTGTCCCTGCGTCGATGGGTGCAGCCCGCGCTCGATCGGGTGGCCGGCAGCAGCCCGGTGAGCGCGCCCGCCCGGCACGTCCCCGTCGACGCGCTGGTCGAGGCGGTGCACGCGACCCTGGCTGACGGCCCGGTGTCGGTGAAGGGGCTCGGCGAGAGGTTGGCCGAGACGTTCGACGCGCCCGCCGCCGCCCTCGCGCACGCCGCGCGCGAGCGGGTCGCGCTGGTGCAGCTGCCGCCGCGCGGGCTGTGGGGCCGCTCGGGCGGCGTGCGCTACCAGACCGTCGAGCGCCAGGTGGGCCGCCCGTCGACGACACTCGACCTGCCCGGGCTGGTCCGGCGCTACCTGCGCGCCTTCGGGCCCGCGACCGCCTCGGACATGACGACCTGGTCGAGGGTGACCCGACTCGGACCGGTGTTCGCCGCGATGCGCGAGGAGCTGGTCGAGGTCGCCTGCGAGGACGGCCGCACCCGGTACGACGTGCCCGATGCGCTCTCCGTCGAGGGCGATGCACCCGCACCGGTCCGGCTGCTCGGCGGCTACGACAACGTCTGGCTCTCGCACGCCGACCGGTCGCGGGTGATGCCGGAGGACGTCCGGCGCAGGTGGCAGGGTCCCAACGGTGGGACCGGTCACACGCTCTGGGTCGACGGATTCATGGCCGGGCTGTGGTGGTGGCGCGACCACCAGGTCGAGACCGAGGTGTTCTCCCGGCTGTCCCCGCGGGAGCGCGTCCAGCTCGACGACGAGGTCGAGCGGGTCACGACGCTGCTGCGCGGCTAGCGCCAGCGGGTGCGGGCGAGCAGGGCGGCGGTCGCCGCGACGCCGGCGGTCGACGTACGCAGCACCGAGGTGCCCATCCGGACCGGCTCCGCCCCCACGGCGGCGAACGCCGCGAGCTCCTCGTCGCTGATGCCGCCCTCGGGTCCCACGACGATGACGATCTCGCCGCGGCCGGGGACCGGCAGGTCGGCCAGCGGGCCGGAGGCCGCCTCGTGGAGCACGACGGGCACGGACGCGTCCCGCAGCAGGTCGACGACCTGCTCGGTGGTGACCAGGTCGGCCACCTCGGGGAACCACGCTCGGCGGGCCTGCTTGGCGGCCTCGCGCGACGTCGCTGCGCCACTTCGCCAGAGCCTTGTCCCGCTTCTCCCCGCGCCACACCGCGACCGAGCGGGAGGCGGCCCACGGCACGACCAGGTCGACGCCGACCTCGGTCAGCATCTCCACCGCGAGCTCGCCCCGGTCGCCCTTGGGCACGGCCTGCACCACGACGACGCGTGGCATCTCGCGCTCGACCGTGGCGACGTCGTCGATCGTCGCGGTCAGGACCGGCGGGCTCTTCGTGGTCGCGGTGACGGTGACCGTGGCCGTCGTACCCGCGCCGTCGGTCAGCGAGACCTGCTCGCCGACGCGATGCCGCTTCACGACGACCGCGTGCCGCGCCTCGTCCCCGGTCATCTCGACCCGGTCGCCGACGGCCGCCGCGGCGATCGCGTCGTGCACGAACACCGGGAAGCTCATCGGGGGTTGAAGGCGTCGCGGAGCCGGTCGAAGACCGACTTGTGCGGAGCGTTCACGCGGCCGTCGGGGTCCTCCTCGTCACGCAGGGCCGCCAGCTCGCGCAGCAGCTCCTCCTGGCGGCCGTCGAGCCGGGTCGGCGTCTCCACCACGATCCGGACGACCAGGTCGCCGCGGCCGGTGCCGCGCAACGAGGGGATGCCGCGGCCCGCGAGGACCGTCTGGGTGCCGGACTGGGTGCCGGGCCGGATCTCCAGGGGGACGTCGTCTCCACGTCGGAGCCGGCCACGGCCGACGTCGGCCTCGAGGGTGGGCAGCTCGATCGTGGTGCCGAGCGCGGCTGCGGTCATCGGGATCGTCACGTCGCAGACCAGGTCCACGCCGTCGCGGCTGGAAGACCGGGTGCTCGTTGACGTGCATCTCGACGTAGAGGTCGCCGGCGGGGCCGCCACCGGGGCCGACCTCGCCCTGGCCGGTCAGCTGCACGCGGGTGCCGGTGTCCACGCCCGCAGGGATCTTGACGGTCAGCGAGCGGCGCGACCGCACGCGGCCGTCGCCCGAGCACTCCCGGCACGGCTCGGGGATGATCGTGCCGAAGCCGCGGCACGCCGCGCACGGACGCATGGTGCGGATCTCGCCGAGGAACGAGCGCTGCAGCGTGCACCGTCTCGCCGCGTCCGCCGCAGGTCTCGCACGGCATCGGCCGCGAGCCGGGGGCGGCGCCGTCGCCGTGGCAGACCGTGCACAGCACGGCGGTGTCGACCATCAGCTCGTGGGTGGTGCCGAAGGCGGCCTCGGCGAGGTCGACCTCGAGCCGGATCAGGGCGTCCTGCCCCCGTCGTACGCGCGGTCGGGGACCCCGACCACCGGCACCGGGAGCGCCGGCGCCACCGGCCCCGCCGCCACCGCCGAAGAAGGCGTCCATGATGTCGGTGAAGGAGAACCCCGCGCCCGCGCCGGCGCCACCGAACCCACCGGCGCCGTTGAACGGGTCGCCGCCCAGGTCGTACATCCGACGCTTCTCCGGGTCGGAGAGCACCTCGTAGGCGCGGGTGACGTCCTTGAACTTCTCCTGCGTCTCCGGGTCGGGGTTGACGTCCGGGTGGAGCTGACGCGCCAGCCTGCGGTAGGCCTTCTTGATCGCGTCGCCGTCGGCGTCGCGGGCCACACCGAGGGTGTCGTACAGGTCCTGAGCTCACAGCTGCTGCCTCATCCTTCGTCGAGGATCCGGGAGACGTAGCGCGCTACCGCGCGCACCGCCGCCATCGTTCCTGGGTAGTCCATCCGGGTCGGGCCCACGATGCCGAGTGCGGCCAGGGCTTCGTCGCCCGGTCCGTACCCGGTCGCCACGACCGACGTGGTCGCGAGCTCCTGATAGGGCCCCTCGTGGCCGATGCGCACCGTCACCGTCGAGGGTGACGACGCCTCGCCGAGCAGCTTGAGCAGCACGACGTGCTCCTCGAGCGCCTCGAGCATCGGCCGGATCGAGAGGTCGAAGCCGTCGCCGAAGCGGGCCAGGTTGGCGGTGCCGCCGACCGCCACGCGCTCGTCCGAGCGGTGGTCGGACATCGCCTCGATCATCGCCGCGACGAGCACCGCGACCGGCCCCCGCTGGGCGGGGGCGAACTCGTCGGGCAGGTCGACCAGCTTGGCCGAGGCGTCCGCGAGCCGCTCCCCCACGATCGTGCGGTTCAGACGGGTGCGGAGGTCGGCGATCCGGTCCTCCTCGAGCGTCGCGGGGAGCTCCACCACCCGCTGCTCCACGCGCCCGGTCGAGAGGATCAGCACCAGCAGCACGCGCGCGGCGCTCAGCGGCACCACCTCGACGTGCCGGACGGTCGAGCGGGACAGCACGGGGTACTGCACGATCGCGACCTGACGGGTCAGCTGCGCGAGCAGCCGCACGCTGCGCTGGACGACGTCGTCGAGGTCGATCGCCCCCTCCAGCAGCGTCTCGATCGCGCGCTTCTCGGCACCCGAGAGCGGTCTTGACCTGGCTGAGCCGGTCCACGAACAACCGGTAGCCCTTGTCGGTGGGGATCCGGCCGGCGCTGGTGTGCGGCTGGGTGATGAACCCCTCCTCCTCCAGCGCGGCCATGTCGTTGCGGACCGTCGCCGGGGAGACCCCCAGCTGGTGACGGTCGACCAGCGCCTTGGAGCCGACCGGCTCCTGCGTGGCGACGTAGTCCTCGACGATCGCACGGAGCACGGCCAGGCGGCGTTCCTCGACCATGACCTCTCGCCTCCGTTCGCTGGGGGCCGGCTGTCGCCGGCCGCGCTTGGCACTCGCCCGTTCCGAGTGCCAAGCCTACTAGGCTGCTCCCCGTGACCGCCCCCCTGCACGACACCGGCTTCGTCGAGATCGCCGAGCGGTGCTGGGTCGCCCGGCACGCCTGGTTCGACGTCAACGTCGGGGTGATCGGCGGAGAGCGCGGGCTGCTGGTCGTGGACACCCACGCGAGCGAGGTGGAGGCCCGCCGCGTCGTCGAGCAGGTCCGGGCGCTCGGAGCGGGCGAGGTGGTCGCGATCCTCAACACGCACGGGCACTTCGACCACACCTTCGGCAACGTGGTCTTCTCCGAGGCGTACGACGGGGTGCCGGTCGTCGCGCACGACGACGCGGCCCAGGCGCTGGCCGCGGAGGGGCCGGCGGTCCAGGCGCGGGCGTCCGCCGATCCCGGCGACCCGCGCAACGCGGACATCGCCGCGACCCGGCTGCTGCTGCCGACCGAGACGTTCTCCTCCGCCCGGGTGCTCGACCTCGGCGACCGTCAGGTCGAGCTGATCCACCCCGGTCGCGGCCACACGGCCGGCGACGCGGTGGTCCGGGTGCCCGACGCCGACCTGATGTTCGCCGGCGACCTCGTCGAGGAGTCGGCCGCCCGCGGCGCGGTTCCGGGGTTCGGCGAGGACTGCTTCCCGATGGACTGGCCGGCCACGCTCGACCTGGTGCTCGGCCTGCTCGGCCCCGACAGCATCGTGGTGCCCGGTCACGGCGCGCCGGTCGGCAAGGAGTTCGTCGAGGAGCAGCGCAGCGCGATCGGCGTGGTGGCCGAGACGATCCGCGACCTCGCCTCGCGAGGGGTCCCGGTGCGTGACGCGCTGGCCGCCGCCGGCGAGGGCGGCTGGCCCTACCCGGCCGAGCACCTGGCGGACGCCGTACGACGGGGCTACGCGCACCTGCCCCGCACGTCGAAGACGCTGCCGCTGATCTGAGCCGGCGGCTCAGCTCGGCCCCGGCTCACCGTCCTCCGGCGTCGAGGCGGCCCCGCCGGGCGTCCCCTCGGACGCCCCGTCGGCCGCCCCACCGTCACCGTCGGCGAGCAGGCCGTAGAGCCGGCGCCGGGTGTCGGCGAGGATCTCGGCGGCCTCGGCCTGCTGCTGGCGGGTGCCGGACATCACGACCTGCCACACGGCGCCCATCACCTGGCCGATGACCGGCTTGAGGTCGCCGGGTCCCTGGTCGGCAGCGGGCTCGTCGAAGGCCCGCCAGGTGTCGGCCAGCTCGTCGGGGTGCTCCTCGACGTAGGTGAGGCCTGCGTCGGTCAGCCGCAGCAGCCGGCGTCCGGAGCCTTCACTGCCCTCGACCAGGCCCTCGTCCTCGAGCTGCTGCACCGTCGGGTAGACCGAGCCGGGGCTCGGCTTCCAGGCGCCGCCGCTGCGCTCGGCGATCTGCTGGATGATCTGGTAGCCGTTCATCGGCTCGACGGCGAGCACGTCGAGGATCGCCGCTCGGACGTCCCCCCGTCGTACCTTCGGGCCGCGATGGCCCATCGGCCCGCGAGGCCCGTCCCCCGGTCCGCCGGACCGGGCCAGGCTGATCAGGCCCTCGACCCACGGCGGCGGACCTGCGCTCCACGACCCGCTGCCACGGTGGCCGCGGCGCGACCCCCAGGGCTGGTCCCACGGACTCTGGCTCATGGCATCTCCCCTCGTCGGCGCCCCGCGGCGACCGGTCTCGATACGTCGACGATATATCGCGAGCGGATCGTCGTTCAAGACATCGCCCCGGCCGTCCCGCCGTCGCGGGACGGCGCGGCGCGTTGGCGAGGGCGTCCCGCTGCCCCCGACTACCGTGCTCGGGTGTCCCACGACCGCTACGGATCCGACGTCCTCAACACCGACTGGCGCGCCCCTCGGCGCGGTCGTGCGGTGGATACCTACGCCGACAAGGGCCTGGTCGTGGAGGAGGTCACCACCGACTGGTGCGGCGAGATCGTGGCCGTCGAGCGCGACCTGGGCACCGTGACGCTGGAGGACCGGCGCGGCAAGCGACGCACCTTCCCCCTCGGCACCGGCTTCCTGCTGGAGGGCGTCCCGGTGATCCTGGTGCCGCCGACCCGGTCCGGCCCCGAGGTCGCCACCCGGACGGCGTCCGGCTCCGTCGCCGTACCCGGCACCCAGGCGCGCGTCGCCCGCGCCAGCAGGATCTTCGTCGAGGGCCGGCACGACGCCGAGCTCGTCGAGAAGGTGTGGGGTGACGACCTCCGCCTCGAGGGCGTGGTCGTGGAGTACCTCGAAGGCGTCGACGACCTCGCCGAGCACCTGCGCGACTTCCGTCCCTCTCCCGAGCGCCGGGTCGGCGTCCTCGTGGACCACCTGGTCGCGGGGTCCAAGGAGAGCCGGATCGCGCGGTCGGTCGCCGCCAGCCCCGTCGGCGCGCACGTCCTGATCGTGGGCCACCCGTTCGTGGACATCTGGGCGGCCGTGAAGCCGCAGCGCTTCGGGCGCGAGGCCTGGCCGCAGATCCCGCGCAGCATCGAGTGGAAGAAGGGCATCTGCCAGCAGATGGGCTGGCCGCACCGCGACCAGGCCGACATCGCCCGGGCCTGGAAGCACATCTTGGGCGGCGTCCGCTCCTACGCCGACCTCGAGCCGAGCCTGCTCGGCCGGGTCGAGGAGCTCATCGACTTCGTCACCACCCCCGGTAGCGCGTGACGTTCCGCAGGTTCTGAGCCCCGAGACCTGCGTCCGGTCACCGCCCAACCGGGCAAAGGCCACCCGTTCGGACCTGTCGCGACGGCCGCTCCGGTGCTTGCATGGGGCCATGACCACGGGGCCCCCGCCACCACCTGAACCGCACCAGCCGCCCGGGCACCAGCCGGGGCAGCCGCCCGGGCACCAGCCGGGCCCGGCGTACGGCGCCCCGCCGCCGCTGCGGCCCGACGAGGAGAAGATGTGGGCCATCGGGGCGCACCTCGGCCCGCTCCTGCTCGGGTTCGTCGCGCCGCTGGTGGTGTGGCTGGTCTACAAGGACCGCTCGCCGTGGCTCGACCGGCAGGGCAAGGAGGCGCTCAACTTCCAGCTCACGCTGCTGATCGCCTACCTGGTGAGCTTCGTGCTGATGATCGTGCTGATCGGCTTCGTGCTGGTGTTCGCGGTCTGGGTCGGCAGCCTGGTCCTGATGGTGCTGGCGGCCGTCAAGGTCGCGAGCTTCGAGGACTACCGCTACCCGGTCACGATCCGCTTCATCAAGTGAGCAGGTCGCGCACCACGGCGTCGGCGAGCAGCCGGCCGGGAACGCTCAGCACCAGCCGGTCGTCCTCGACCTGCGCGAGGCCGCGCTCGACCTGAGCCGGGAGAGCCGCGCGTCCTGCCGCGTCGAGGACGTCGAGCGGCAGCCCACGCCGGAGCCGGGCCTCCAGCAGCACCCGCTCGACGCGCCGGGTCTCCGGGTCGAGCACCTCGCGGGCGTGGGCCGGGCTGAGGCCGGCCGCCATCCGCGCGGCGTACGCCGTGGGGTGCTTGACGTTCCACCAGCGCACCCCGCCGACGTGCCCGTGGGCACCCGGGCCGACACCCCACCAGTCGCCACCGGTCCAGTAGCCCTCGTTGTGCCGGCAGGCGGCCGCGTCGTCGCGGGCCCAGTTGGAGACCTCGTACCACCGCAGGCCGGCCGACTCGGCGACCGCGTCGGTCAGGAGGTACTTGTCGGCCAGGTCGTCGTCGTCGGTCATCGGCACCTGGCCGCGTCGGACCTGCCGCGCCAGGGCGGTGCCGTCCTCCACGATCAGCGCGTACGCCGAGAGGTGGTCGGGCTCGCAGGCGAGGGCGGCGTCGAGCGAGCGGCGCCAGTCCTCGAGCGACTCACCCGGCGTGCCGTAGATCAGGTCGAGGCTGACCTGGTCGAAGCCGGCCTCGCGCGCCCAGCGCACGACCTGCGGCACCCGCGCCGGGTCGTGGGTGCGATCCAGCACCCGCAGCACGTGCGAGACCGCCGACTGCATCCCGAACGACACCCGGTTGATGCCGCCCTCACGCAGCACCGTCAGTGCCTCGGCGTCGACGCTGTCGGGGTTGGACTCGGTCGTGACCTCCGCGCCGGGCTGGAGACCGAACTCGTCGCGGATCGCGGAGACCACCCGGGTCAGGTCGTGCGGCGGCAGCAGCGTCGGCGTACCCCCTCCGAAGAACACCGTGTCGACCGGCAGGTCGAGGTCTCCCGAGCACCCGGCGCGCCAGCCGGACCTCGGCGATCGCCGCGTCGGCGTACGTCGTGCGCGAGGCGCCCGGCCCGAGCTCGCTCGCGGTGTAGGTGTTGAAGTCGCAGTAGCCGCATCGCACCGCGCAGAACGGCACGTGCACGTAGAACCCGAACGGCCGGGAGCCGAGCCCGACCAGCGCCGACGCCGGGAGCGACCCGTCCTCGGGGGCGGGCTCCCCCTCGGGCAGGACGGACGGCATGGCGCCATCCTCCCACCGGCCCCGTTGGCGGAGCGCGGGCCCGGCTGCTGCTCCCCCGAGGCCGAGGGAGCAGCCGCGCGGTCAGGCGTAGAGCTGGTCGATCTTGTCCTTGTAGTTGCCTTCGACGACCTTGCGCTTGACCTTCATCGACGGGGTCAGCTCACCGGACTCGACGGTCAGGTCGTGGTCCAGCAGGATCCACTTCTTGATCGTCTCCCAGCGGTTGAGCCGCGCGTTGAGGGTCTCGACGTAGCCGCTCACCATGTCCTGGACCTGCTGCGAGCCCACGATCTCGGCGTAGGACTTGCCGGCCATGCCGTTCTCGGCCGCCCACCCCTCCATCGCGTCCGGGTCGAGGGTGATCAGCGCGACGCAGAAGTTGCGCTCCGCGCCGTGCACGAGGAACTGGCTCGCATAGGGGCAGACCGCCTTGAACTGGGACTCGATCGACGACGGCGCGATGTACTTGCCGCCCGAGGTCTTGAACAGGTCCTTCTTGCGGTCGGTGATCTTGAGGTAGCCGTCGGCGTCGAGCTCGCCGATGTCGCCGGTCATCAGCCAGCCGTCCTCGGTCAGCGTCTCGGCGGTCTGCTCGGGCAGGTTGTGGTAGCCGTCCATCACGCCGGGGCCCTTGATCAGCACCTCGCCGTCGTCCGCGATCTTGACCTCGCTGCCCGGAACGACCGGGCCGACCGTGCCGAACCGGTTGTCGTCGGGGTGGTTCACGAACGAGCCGGCCGACGACTCCGTCATCCCGTAGCCCTCGAGGATGGTGATCCCGGCCGCGCCGAACCACTCCGCGATGTCCTGGTTGAGGGCGGCGGCGCCGGAGATGAAGAACCGGACCCGTCCACCGAAGCGCTCCCGGATCTTGCTGAACACGAGCTTGTCGAACAGGGCGTGCTGCTTGGCCAGCAGGAAGGGCACCGGCTTGCCCTCGCGCACCAGACGGTCGCGCTCGAGGCCGACCTTGAAGGCCTGGTTGAAGATCTTCTCCTTCAGACCGCCCTCGGAGGCCTGCATCGTGACGATCCGGCCGTGCGCCTTCTCGAAGATGCGGGGAGCCGCGCCCATGAAGGTCGGGCGTACGACGGCCAGGTTCTCGATGATCTTGTCGACGCGGCCGTCGACCGCGGTGGCGAAGCCGCAGGCGAGCTGCGTGGAGAGCAGCACCTTGCCGAAGGAGTGCGCCATCGGGAGCCACAGGAACTGCAGGTCGTTCTCGTCGAGGATGTTCTGCGCCTGGATGGCCGCACCCTCGTAGGTCCACGACCCGTGTCGCAGTCGCACACCCTTGGGCCGCCCGGTGGTGCCGGAGGTGTAGATGAGGGTGGCCAGGGCGTCCGGGCCGGTGGCCTCGATCCGCTGCTCGACCACGTCGGGCTGCTCGGCCAGCAGCTCCTCACCGAGCTTCTCGAGGTCGGCCATGCTGATCACCCAGTCGCCGTCCGCGGCGCCCTCGAAGACCACGACCTTGCTCAGGTGGGGCAGCTCGGCGCGTCGGTCGGTGAGCTTGGCGACCTGGGTGGCGTCCTCGGCGAAGACCACCCGGCACTCGGAGTCGGCGAGGATGTAGCCGACGTCCTCGGCCATCGTCGAGGGGTAGACCGTCGTCGTGGCGCCGCCCGCGGACATGATCGCCAGGTCGGCCAGGATCCACTCGTAGCGGGTGCCCGAGGCGATCCCGACGCGCTGCTCGGGCTCGATCCCGAGCGCTACCAGGCCGGCGGCGAGCTTGGTGACGTGGTCACCGGTCTCCTGCCAGGTCTGGGACTCCCACGTGTCACCCTGGGGGTAGCGGTAGGCCTCGCGGTTCGGCGTCTCCGAGACCCGGTCGAAGAACTGCCGACCCACATTGGGCGGACGGTTCTCGATCACGGACATGTCGTGGTTGACGGCGGTGCTGGACATCGCTCTCCTGGTGTCGCGTTGCCCGAACGTCGTCTCAGCCCGGCCTGAACGGCGCGTTCGGTGGGGTGTGGGTGTTGTCGCCCAACGTAGAACACGTGGCTACCGAGCGGTAGGTCACCGCGCCGGATCGGAGCCTCGGTCAGGTTCGTGCGCGACGCAGACTCGTTGCACAGTTCAGAGAACTCAGCCCTGGTAGGCGCGGGCCTTGGCGTGCACCCAGTCCGGCAGGTCGTCGACCCGCAGCAGCTCGGGCAGCAGCGACCGGTCGGTGGTGAGAGCCGCGAACATCGTCGAGACGGTGACACCGTGGTCGGGTCGATGCGTGACGACGAGGTCGTCCCCGGCGGCCAGGGTGCCTTCCTCGACCACCTTGAGGTAGGGCCCGGGTCGCTTCTGGGCCGTGAACCGCTTCACCCACCCGGTCTCGTCGAAGCCCTCGAGGGCGAGGTGGTTCTGGAACGTCGAGCACGGGATCCGCACCGACGACACCTGCAGCAGCACCGAGCCCACCCGCCACTGCTCCCCGAGCTGCGCCTCGTTGACGTCGATGCCCGAGGTCGTGAGGTTCTCCCCGAAGAGGGCGGGCGGCACCCGCTCCCCGAGCTGCTCGGTCCAGAAGTCGAGGTCCTCCTGGGCGAAGGCGTAGACCGCCTGGTCGATTCCGCCGTGGTCCCGCTTGTCGGCGACCTCGTCGCCCTCGAGGCCGAGAGCGTGCACGCGGACCGGTCCCGTCGTGGGCCGCTTGCGGATCGCCGTACGCCCCACGGAGCCGGCCCAGCTGACGTCGACCGGGGTGCCGACGTTGACGGAGACCACGTGTGCGCTCATGCGGCTCATCCTCCCCGATTCGTCTGCGATCCGTCCGCGGAAGCGACCCGCCGGACCGCAGACGAATCGGAGTGGGCGGGTCTGCTTCCCAGCAGCGCCGCGGATGTGGTTGGCTTTCGCTCGAGTTGCGGTACACGGGAAGCCGGTGAGATTCCGGCGTGGTCCTCGCCACTGTGACCGGGGAGTCCCCTCCTACTTCGCCACTGGCGCCCTCGGGCGCTGGGAAGGCGGGAACGGGACGTCGATCCGGAAGCCAGGAGACCGGCTGCAGCGTCAACCGTCCACGAGGTATGGAAGAAGGGGTCAACCATGACCAATTCCGCTGCTCCCGCGCCCGCTCTCCGTCCGGCCGTGTCCGCCGTCGCCGTGCCCCTGTGGGCCTGGGCACTGGTCACGATCGCCCTGTTCGGGCTCTACGTGCTGTTCCAGGAGAACGGCGCCCTGCTGAGCGCCCAGCAGGCCGCCTACGTGCACGAGCTGACCCACGACGCCCGGCACGCCCTCGGCGTGCCCTGCCACTAGAGCGTGCGGTTCTCGCGACTGCTGCGTGACGGCGCGGTCGCCGGAGCGACGGCCGGGCTGGCCGCTGCCCTGGTGATGTGGCTGCTCACCGAGCCGGTGATCGCGCGCGCCCTGCTGATCGAGGACGCCCGCGAGCACGCCGCGGGTGGGCACTCCCACGGCGGCGCCGTGGTCTCGCGCACCGCCCAGGTGCTGGTCGGGGCGGGCACCGCCATCGTCGCCGGGGTGCTGTTCGGGGTGGTCTTCGGCGTGGTCTTCGCCCGGGTCCGGCACCGGCTGCCCGGGGTCGGCGACCACGCCCGGGCCCTGTGGCTCGGCGTCCTCGGCTTCGGCGTCTTCACGCTGCTGCCGGCACTGGCGGTGCCGGCCGACCCGCCGGGGGTCGGTGACCCGTCGACGGTCAGCCGGCGCACGCTGGTCTACGTCCTGACCATCCTGCTGGGGCTGCTGGTCGTGGGCGCGTCCACGGCGATCGGGCACCTGCTGCGGGCCCGCGGGGTGCAGGCACCGGCACGGCTCAGCGCCGCCCTGCTCGGCGGTGCGGTGCTGACCGCCCTGGTGCTGTGGCTGCTGCCCTCCACCGGCGACCGGATCCCGGCGGACGTGCCGGCGGACCTGGTGTGGGACTTCCGGCTGGCCTCGTTGGCCCAGCTGGCCGTGATGTGGTCCGTGCTGGCCGTCGTATTCGGGCTGCTGACCACCCGCGCGCCCGCCGCTCGGCGCGACCCGGCGCTCACGAGGTGAGTGGTCCGCGGGTGCGGGTGTGCCGGGACTGCTGCTGCGGCACGGCGCGCAAGCACCCGGACGTCGACCACGACGCCCTCTACGCCCGCCTGAGCCGTGCCACCGAGGGCGCCGCCGTCGTCGACGCCACGGCCTGCCTGCTCGCGTGCGAGAAGTCCAACGTCGTGGTCGTGCAGCCGGGTGCTTCCGGCCGGCGCCGCGGCGGTCGACCGGTGTGGCTGGCCGAGGTGCTCGACGAGCCGACCGTGGACGCGATCGCGCGCTGGGTGCGGGCCGGCGGCCCCGGCCTGTCCCCCGTGCCCGAGGCGCTGCTCCCCCGGCTGACGACTCCCGGCGTCCTCGGCGAGGCGGTGCTGTGACGGGCTCCCTGCTCGTCGCGGGCACCACCTCGGACGCCGGCAAGTCGGTGGTCACGACCGGGCTGTGCCGCGCGTTCGCCCGGCGCGGCCTGCGCGTGGCGCCGTACAAGGCGCAGAACATGTCCAACAACTCCATGGTCACCGTCGACGGGGCCGAGATCGGGCGCGCCCAGTGGGTGCAGTCCGTCGCTGCGCGCGCCGAGCCCGAGGCGGCGATGAACCCGGTGCTGCTCAAGCCCGGCAGCGACCGGCGCAGCCACGTGGTCGTCATGGGGCGTCCCGCAGGACACCTCGAGGCGGGCGAGTTCGCCAGCGGTCGCGCCGCGCTCCGGGAGGCGGCCTTCGCGGCGTACGACGACCTGAGCCGTCGCTACGACGTCGTGGTCTGCGAGGGCGCGGGCAGCCCGGCGGAGATCAACCTGCGGCGCGGGGACTACGTCAACATGGGGCTGGCCCGGCACGGCCGGATCCCGACCGTGGTCGTCGGCGACATCGACCGGGGCGGCGTGCTCGCGGCGATGTTCGGCACCGTAGCGCTGCTCGAGGAGGCCGACCAGGCACTGGTCGCGGGCTTCGTGGTGAACAAGTTCCGCGGCGACCCGGCGCTGCTGGCGCCGGGCCTTGACCAGCTGCACCGGCTGACCGGCCGCCCGGTGCTCGGGGTGCTGCCCTGGCTCCCGGGCCTGTGGCTGGACTCCGAGGACGCGCTCGCGCTGCGTGACCGGCCGCGCGGGCCCTCCGAGGCGGGGACCGAGCGGCTGCGCGTCGCGGTCGTGGTGCTGCCGCGGATCTCCAACTTCACCGACGTGGACGCCCTGTGCCTGGAGCCCGGCCTCGACGTGGTCTTCGCCGACGGCCCCCGGGCGCTGGCGTCGGCCGACGTCGTCGTGCTGCCCGGCACCCGCGCCACGATCGCCGACCTGGCCTGGCTGCGCGAGCGCGGCCTCGCGGACGCGATCGTCCGGCACGCGAGCCGGGGCGGTCCGGTGCTCGGCATCTGCGGCGGCTTCCAGATGCTCGGACGCACCGTCGACGACCCGGCCGGCGTGGAGGGGGTCCCGGGCGCCCACGTCGCGGGTCTGGGTCTGCTCGACGTCACGACCGAGTTCGTCGCCGACAAGGTGCTGGCCCTGCCGGAGGGCGAAGCCCTCGGCGTGCCCGCCTCCGGCTACGAGATCCACCACGGTCGGGTGCGGGTCGGCTCCGGCGAGCCGTTCCTCGGCGGGGCGCGGGACGGGTCGGTGTTCGGCACCATGTGGCACGGCAGCCTGGAGGGCGACCTGCTGCGCACGGCCTGGCTCGACGAGGTCGCAGGCCTGCTCGGTGTCTCGCTGCGCACCGGGACGGTCAGCTTCCCCGCGTTGCGCGAGGCGCGCCTCGACGCCCTCGCCGACGCGGTCGAGGAGCACCTCGACGTGGAGGCGCTGCTGGGCCTGGTCACCGACGGCCTGGTCGCCGACGGCCCGGGCGCGGTGCCCGTCGTGCGGGGCGGGCTCGCGTGAGGGTGCTGCTGCTCGGCGGCACGGGCGAGGCCCGGGAGCTGGCGTCGGCCCTGGTGGCGGACGGGGTCGACGTGGTCTCCTCGCTCGCCGGGCGGGTGCAGCGACCGCGGCTGCCCGCCGGCGAGGTGCGCACCGGAGGGTTCGGCGGCGCCGCCGGGCTGGAGCAGGCGCTGGTCGACTTCGACCTGGTCGTCGACGCGACCCACCCGTTCGCGACGACGATCTCGGCCTCGGCGGCCCTCGCCTGCCGTGCCGCCGACCGCCCACTGCTGCGGCTGGCCCGGCCGGGCTGGTCGGCTCCGGCGCCGGCCGACGGACGCGACGACTGGCACTGGGTCGACTCCCACGAGGACGCCGCCCTCGCTGCGGCCCGGCTGGGCGGACCGGTCTTCCTGACGACCGGCCGGCAGCGGCTGGACCGGTTCGTCGGCCCGCTGCGCGACGAGACGGTGCTGGTCCGCGTGGTCGACCCCGTCGAGGACCCCCTCCCTCCGGGTGGACGGTGCTGCTGGCCCGCGGCCCCTACACCGTGGACGCCGAGCGCGACCTGATGCGGGCGCACGACATCCGGGTGCTGGTCACCAAGGACTCCGGCGGCGACCTCACCCGGGCCAAGCTCGACGCTGCGGCCTCGCTCGACCTCCCCGTGGTCGTCGTACGACGTCCCTCGGCGCCGCCGGGTGTGGAGCAGGTCAGCGACGTCGCCGCGGCACGCGCCTGGGTGTCGCAGCGAGCAGCACGGCGACCGCCAGCGCCATGAGCCCGACCCGGTCGGCCAAGCGCACCGCCCGGGCGACGTCGGCCGGCTCCGGGGCGCGACCGCTGCCGAGGTGGCCGCGGTCCTGCACGTCCGCGCCGTAGCGGTTCACGCCGCCGAGTCGCAGCCCGAGCGCACCCGCGAAAGCCGCCTCGACCGGGCCGGCGTTGGGGCTGGGGTGCCGCCCGGCGTCGGACCGCCAGGCGTGCAGGGCCGGACCGGGGTCCTCGGTCGCGGCCAGCAGGGCGGTGACCCGGGCCGGCACCAGGTTGAGCACGTCGTCGAGCCGGGCGGCGGCCCAGCCGAAGTGGCGGTAGCGCGGGCTGCGGTGCCCGACCATCGCGTCGAGGGTGTTCGCGGCGCGGTAGCCCAGCAGACCCATCGGCCCGGCGACGGCACCCCAGAGCAGCGGCGCGACCACGGCGTCGCTGGTGTTCTCGGCGACCGACTCGACCACGGCGCGGGCGATCTCGTCGGCACCGAGCCGGGTCGGGTCGCGGCCCACCAGGTGGGTCACCCGCGCGCGGGCGGCGGCGAGGTCCCCGGCGTCCAGGTGCCCGCTGACCCGCGCCGCCTCACGTCCCAGGGACCGGCCGCCGAGCACCGTCCAGGTGCAGAGGGCGGTCGTCAGGGTGCGGTCCGGCAGCACCCGGCCGAGGGCGCAGGCCCCGCCGACGAGCAGGGCGGTGTGCAGCACGCCGGCTCCGCGTCGGTCGCTCCAGGTGCGGGCCTCCACCGTGGCCGCGAGCCGTCCGAAGCCCGCGACCGGGTGGTAGCGCGCGGGGTCGCCGAGCAGCCGGTCGGCGGCGTAGCCGAGGGCCAGGCCGGCCGGCCGTCCCACCTCAGACCGACGCGGTCGCGGAGAGGCAGGACCCGATCGCGGCCGCGAGGGCGCTCGTCGTCTCCGGGTCGCGCACCGCGATCCGCACCCAGTCCGGACCGAGCCCGGGGAAGGTGTCGCCCCGGCGCACCGCGAACCCCTGCTCGCGCAGCCGCTCGCGCAGCCCGGCCGGGCCGGGCACCAGCACGAACGGCGTCACCGGATCGCCGGCCACGCTCAGGCCCCGGTCCGCGAGGACCGCGACGAGCTCGGCGCGCCAGCCGGCGACGAGTGCGGCGCGCCGCTCGCTCTCGTCGCGCGCGGCCTCGGGTGCCGCAGGCCACCATGGCCGCGACGGCCGGCGTCGAGACCGACCACGGCGGCTGCTGGGCGGCGGCCTCCGCGACCAGGTCGGCGTCGCCGACGACGTACCCGGCGCGGATGCCGGGCAGGGACCAGGTCTTGGTCAGGCTGCGCAGCACCAGCAGCCCGGGCAGCGGTCGCTCGCACGACGACTCCGGCTCCCCCGGCACCGCGTCCATGAACGCCTCGTCGACCACCACGACGCGTCCGGGCCGCAGCAGCGACTCGATCACGGACCGCGGGTGCAGCACCCCGGTCGGGTTGGTCGGGTTGCCCACGACGACGAGGTCGGCGTCCTCGGGCACCAGCCCGGCGTCGAGCCGGAAGCCGTCCTCGGGTCGCAGCAGCACGCGCGTGACGGCGTGGCCGGCGGCCGCGAGGGCGGCTTCGGGCTCGGTGAACTGCGGGTGCACCACCACCGGGCGGGTCCAGGACCGCATCCGGGCCACCAGCGTGAACGCCTCGGCGCCACCGGCGGTCGGCAGCACCTCCTCGGACCCGGCGGCGGTGGCGAGCGGCGAGCGCCGCCCGGGCCGGGCCCGCGTCGGGGTAGCGGGCCAGGTCGTCGAACGAGGCACGCAGGGCGGTGTCGAGCCACGCGGGTCGCGGCCCGGGGTGCACGTTGACGGCCAGGTCGACCAGGCCCGCGGCGGCCTCCCGGTCCCCGTGGTGGTGCAGGTCGGGACCGGGGGTGCGGCTCCGGCCGGCGTAGGCGCGAGCGGCGTCGGCGAGCCGGGCAGCCAGGTGCGGGAAGCCGGCCCAGTGCACGTGCAGGTACGACGCGTGCAGGGTGTCGCTCGCGAAGCCGGCCGGTTCGCCGGCGACCGTCCACGCGGGCTGGTCGCCCGCGCCGGGCAGCACCGTCGTGCGGTGGAACTCGTGACCGGTGACCCGCTCGCCCCTGCGGGTGAGCAGCGAGTCGTGCGCGCGCGCGGTGCGGTAGCCCAGGGTCAGACCCGGGGTCATCGCACCGGCGGCGGGCAGCGCCGCGGACATCGGCACGCCGTCGACCGTCCGGCAGAGGTAGAGCAGGCCGGCGCACTCCGCGACCGTCGGCAGCCCGTCGCGGACCGCGTCGCGCACGGCCCGCAGCAGTGCGGCGTTGGAGCCGAGCTCGGCCGCGTGCACCTCGGGGAAGCCGCCGCCGACGTAGAGCGCCGCCGTGCCCGCGGGCAGGGCCGCATCGGTCGTGGGGTCGAAGACCTCGACCCGGCAGCCGGCGGCTCGGAGCAGCTCCTCGGTCTCGGCGTAGCGGAACGTGAAGGCGCGGCCGCCGGCCACGGCCACCACCGGGGAGTCGGCGACCAGCGGACGCGCCGACTCGCCGAGCGCGACCTCGGGGTCCCAGGCGGGACCGTCCAGGTCGGGCGCGGTGCGGGCGATCGACAGGACGGCGTCCACGTCGACGTGCTCGGCCACGCGGGCCGCGAGCCGGGCCAGGGTCGCCTCCGCCTCCGGGCGCTCCGCGGCCGGCACCAGGCCGAGGTGGCGCGAGGGCGCGGAGATGCCGTCGTCGCGGTGCAGCACGCCCAGCACCCGGAAGCCGAGCTCCTCGACGGCGCCACGCGCCTCGGCGGCGTGCCGCGGCGACCCCGCCTTGTTGAGGATCACGCCGGCGACCCGCACGGCCGGGTCGAAGGTCGCCATGCCGTGGACCACGGCCCCGACCGAGCGCGCCGCGTGCGAGATGTCGACGACCAGGACCACGGGCGCACCGAGGTCGGCCGCGACGTGCGCCGTCGAGGCGAACCCGCGGCGGCCCAGCGCCCCGTCGTACAGGCCCATCACGCCCTCGACGACCGCCACGTCCGCGGGCCGCGGCGTGGCCGCACCGTGCAGGAACAGCGGCACCAGCAACTGCTCGCCCACCAGGTGCGGGTCGAGGTTGCGACCCGGACGGCCGGTGGCGAGCGCGTGGTAGCCGGGGTCGATGTAGTCCGGACCGACCTTGTGCCCGGACACCTCGTGCCCGGCCGCGCGCAGCGCCGCCATCAGTCCGGTGGCCACCGTGGTCTTGCCGTGCCCGCTCGCCGGCGCGGCCACCACGAGCCGCGGGACGCTCACCACTCGATGCCCCTCTGGCCCTTCTGACCCGCGTCCATCGGGTGCTTGACCTTGGTCATCTCGGTGACCAGGTCGGCGACCTCGAGGAGCTTCGGGTCGGCTCGGCGGCCGGTGATCACGACGTGCTGGTGTCCCGGGCGGTTCGCGAGCGTCTCCACCACGTCGTCGACGTCGACCCAGCCCCAGTTGATCGGGTAGGTGAACTCGTCGAGCAGCAGCATGTCGTGCTGCTCGGCGGCGATCCGGCGCTTGATCTCCGCCCAGCCCTCGGCCGCAGCCAGGGCGTGGTCCTCCTCGTCGCCGTGCTTGCGCGACCAGGACCAGCCGGAGCCCATCTTGTGCCACTCGATGCTGCCGTGGTCGGAGGGCAGGTGCTCGAAGGCGGTCTGCTCGCCCAGGCGCCACTTGGCCGACTTCACGAACTGGAAGACCGCGATCGACCAGCCCTGGTTCCAGCCCCGCAGCGCGAGGCCGAAGGCGGCCGTGGACTTCCCCTTGCCGTCGCCGGTGTGCACCATCACCAGCGGCCGGTTGCGGCGCTGCCGGGTGGTGAGCCCGTCGTCGGGCACGGTGAGCGGCTGTCCCTGCGGCATCTCAGGCCACCTTTCGCTGGACGTGTCGGGTGATCGCCTCGGCACTGACCTCGCCGACGGGCACGTGCTCGGCCCCCAGCCGGGTCGCGAGCCGGACCGCGAGGCCCATCCGCATCCGGCCGGTCTCGCAGTCGATGACCACGCTGGCCACCCCGGCGGCGGCCAGCCGGTCGGCGGCCAGTCCGGAGCGCTCGACGGCGTGCGTGCCGTGGGTGGCGCGCCCGTCGGTCACCACCACGAGCAGCGGGCGGCGCCGCGGGTCCTTGAGGCGCTCGCGCTCGATCGTGCGGGTGGCCTCGAGCAGGCCCTCGGCCAGCGGCGTGCGGCCTCCCGCCGGGAGCGCGGCGAGCCGCTTGGCCGCCAGGTCGACGGACCCGGTCGGGGGCAGGACGACGTCGGCGGAGCCCTCACGGAAGGTGATCAGCCCGACCTTGTCGCGGCGTTGGTAGGCGTCGAGGAGCAGTGAGAGCACAGCGGCCTTGACCTGCTCCATCCGGCGCTGCGCGGCCATCGACCCCGAGGCGTCGACGCAGAGCAGCACCAGGTTGGACTCGCGGCCCTCCCGCACGGCGTGCCGCAGGTCGTCGGACCGGATCCGGCCGGGGTGCTGCGCCGCCGCCCGGATCGTGGCAGGCAGGTGCACCGGACCGTCGGGCTGCCGGGTCGCGCCGACGGTGCGACCGGTGGAGGTCCGCGCCCGGGAGCGGCGGCCGGCCTCGCCCCGGCCGATCCCCTGGGCCGCGAGCAGCCGGGTCCGGAACGGGTCGCCGGCAGCGTCCACCGAGGTGGGGCCTCCCGCGGACCGTGGGGGTGCCTCCCTCGCCGTCGCCCGTCGCCCCGGTGCCGTCGTCGCTGTCCGGCGGCTGTCCCGGGTCGTCCCCGTCCGAGCCGCTGCCGGGGCCGCTGCCGGGGTCGTCGCCGGGGCCGTCGGGCTCGGGCTCCGGCTCCGGCTCGTCGGGCGGCAGTGTCTCCTCGATGGTGCGGTCGTCCTGCCCCGGCTCGTCGAACGGCGAGCGTCGTCGCCGGTGCGGGATCGCCAGCCGGGCGGCGACCCGCACGTCCTCCCGGGTGACGATCGTCCGGCCCGACCAGGCGGCGTGCGCCGCGGCCGTCCGGGCGGTGACGATGTCGGCGCGCATGCCGTCGACGTCGAACGCCGCGCAGACCCGGGCGATGTCGAGCAGCACGTCGTCGTCCAGCACGACGTCCGGCAGCAGCGTGCGCGCCTTGAGGATGCGCTCGGCCAGCGCCTGCTCGTCCTGTGCGTAGCGCCGCGCCATCGCGGCCGGGTCGGCGTCGTAGGCCATCCGGCGTCGGACCACCTCGACCCGCAGCGCCGGGTCGCGGGGAGCCGCCACGTCGACGCTGAGCCCGAACCGGTCGAGCAGCTGGGGGCGCAGCTCGCCCTCCTCGGGGTTCATCGTGCCCACCAGCACGAAGCGGGAGTCGTGGCCGACCGAGACGCCGTCGCGCTCGACGGTGGAGCGGCCCATCGCGGCGGCGTCGAGAAGCAGGTCGACCAGGTGGTCGTGCAGCAGGTTGACCTCGTCGACGTACAGCAGGCCGCGGTGCGCGCGGGCCAGCAGCCCGGGGTCGAACTCCGTGACGCCGTCGCTGAGCGCCCGCCCCAGGTGCAGCGAGCCGATGACCCGGTCCTCGGTGGCGCCGACCGGCAGCTCCACCAGCCTTGCCGGTCGGGTGACCGGGGACGCGCCGTGGTGCGGGCCGTCGGGGCAGACCGGGTCGGGGCGGTCGGGGTCGCAGGAGAACCGGCAGCCCTCGACGACGGTGACGTCGGGCAGCAGGCTGGCGAGCGCCCGCACCATCGTGGACTTGGCGGTGCCCTTCTCGCCGCGGACCAGGACGCCGCCGACGTCCGGCGACACCGCGGTCAGGGACAGGGCGAGTCCGAGGTCGTCGGATCCGACGACCGCGCTGAACGGGTAGTGGTGCACGTGTCCTCCGCAGGCTCCGCTGGGATGGTTCGTGGCACAGATCGAGGCCGGTCTTCGGACTTCCTGATCATCACCGGTCCGATCGCCTTCCCGGACTCGCGTCCAGTGGCTGCGCTCGCGCGCCGATCGACGGCTCCCAGGTCACCGCAGCGGGCCTGTGTCGGACTCTCACCGACTTCCCGATTATCCCCGTGAGGGGCACCTCGGTCTGTAGCTGCCGACGTGATCGTAGCCTGCCGCGGTCGCTTGTCCAGCCGGCGTCCGGCGCGGTGCGAGATGCCCTAGAGTTCCCCGCCATGGGTCCCCGCGTGAGCGTCGTCGGCATCGGCGCGGACGGCTGGACGGGCCTGCCCGCGGGCGCGCGCGACCTGGTCCTCGGCGCCGAGGTGCTGCTCGGCGGCGCCCGGCACCTGGCACTCGTGCCGCCCACCTCCGCGGTCCGGCGGACCTGGCCCTCCCCGCTGCTCCCGGCGCTGCCCGGCCTGCTCGAGTCGTACGGCGACCGGCACGTCGTGGTGCTCGCCTCCGGCGACCCGCTCGTGTCCGGCATCGCGACGAATCTCGTTGCCCTGCTGGGACCTGAGCAGGTCGACGTGCATCCGGCGGTGTCGTCAGCGGCTCTCGCCCGAGCCCGGATGGGCTGGTCCGCGGAGAGCGTCGACGTCGTCTCGGTGGTGGGCCGCGAGGTGTCGGTGCTGCACCGCTACCTCACGCCAGGGCGACGTCTGGTGGTGCTGTCCTCGGACGGCGAGACGCCCGCGGAGCTGGGTGACCTGCTCGTCGCGGCGGGCTTCGGCGGCACCGAGATGACGGTCCTGTCCGACCTCGGGGCGCAGACCGAGGGGGTCACGTACGCCACCGCAGCGACCTGGGACGGGCCGGCGCCCGCCCTCAACGTGGTGTGCCTGCAGGTCGTCGCGGACCCGTCCGCGCTCCTCCTCGGCGGCGTGCCGGGTCTGCCCGACGACGCCTTCGAGCACGACGGCCAGCTCACCAAGCGCGACCTGCGCGCCTCCGCGCTCTCGCGGCTCGCCCCGCACCCCGGAGCGCTGCTCTGGGACGTCGGGGCGGGCGCGGGGTCGGTCGGGATCGAGTGGATGCGCAGCGACCCGCGCTGCCACGCGGTCGCCGTGGAGACCGTCGCCGAGCGCGCCGCCCGGGTGACCCGCAACGCGCACCGGCTGGGGGTCCCGGCGCTCACCGTCGTCGAGGGCGCGGCACCCGAGGCGCTCGACGGCCTTCCGGACCCGACCGCCGTGTTCGTCGGCGGCGGCGCGGCACGTCCCGGCGTGCTCGACGCCTGCTGGGACCGGCTTCCCGCTGGCGGCCGGCTGGTTGTCCACGCAGTGACGCTGGAGACCGAGGAGGTCGTGCTCTCCTGGCGTCGGCGCGTCGGCGGCGAGCTGACCCGGCTCGCCGTGGAGCACGCCGAGCCGCTCGGATCGTTCACCGGCTGGCGGCCGGCCCGCCCCGTCGTGCAGTGGGCGGTGACCCGGTGACGGTGCACTTCGTCGGGGCCGGCCCCGGTGCGGCGGACCTGCTGACGGTCCGGGCCGTCGACCGGCTGCGGGCAGCCGACGTGTGCGTCTACGCCGGGACCTACATCGACGACTCCGTGCTGGCGCACTGCCCCCCGCACGCCCGCCTGGTCGACACCCAGCACCTCGACCTCGACGCGATCACAGCCGCGGTCGTCGGCGCGCACGACGACGGCCTCGACGTCGTACGCCTCTGCTCGGGGGACCCCTCGCTCTACTCCGCCCTGACCGAGCAGACCCGGCGGCTCGACGCCGCCGGGGTCCCGTGGGACGTCACCCCCGGGGTGCCGGCGTACGCCGCGGCCGCGGCCGCCCTGGGTGTGGAGCTCACCGTCCCCGAGCTCGTGCAGACCGTGGTGCTCACCCGCACCCAGGCCCGGTCCACCGCGATGCCGGACTCGGAGTCGCTGGAGGCCACGGCGGCGATCGGCGGCTCGCTGGTGCTGCACCTGGGCATCACCCGGATCCGGGCGCTCGCCGAGCGCCTCACTGTGTCCTACGGCGCCGAGTGCCCGGTGGCCGTGGTGGCGTTCGCCTCCCGCCCGCACGAGGTGGTGCTTCGCGGCACGCTGGGCGACATCGCCGACCGGGTGGAGCCCGCGGGGCTGCGGCACACGGCGGTGATCATCGTCAGCCGAGCGCTGGCGGCCCGCTCCGACGCGGACTGCGTCGCTGAGTCGCACCTGTACGACGCGGGGCGGGCGCGGCCTGCGCTCAGCTCACCGAGCGACGGGTCCAGACCCGGCCCGTCGTCGTGACGGACGTGCCGGACGAGCCCACGATCAGCAGGCAGCGCATGTCGATCGTGCTCGGGTCCAGCTCGCCGAGCGTGGTCACCTCGAGGCTCTCCCCCGGACGACCGACGTCGCGGCCGACGACGAGCACGGTCGCGGGGGGCCGGTGCCGCAGCAGCACCTGCTGCATCTCGGCGACCTGGGTGGTGCGCGAGCGCGACGCCGGGTTGTAGACCGCCAGCACCAGGTCGGCCTGCGCCACGGCGGCGAGGCGCTGCTCGATCACCTCCCACGGCTTCAGCCGGTCCGAGAGGCTCAGGACCGCGAAGTCGCCGCCGAGCGGCGCGCCGGCGCGGGCTGCGACCGCCTGCACCGCGGTCATGCCGGGCAGCACCCGCACCGGCACCGCGTCGTACGGCGGCTCCTGCGCGGCCTCGAACACCGCGGACGCCATCCCGAAGACGCCGGCGTCACCACCCGAGACGACCGCGACCCGCTCCCCCGACCGGGCCAGGTCGAGCGCCATCCTTGCCCGGTCCACCTCGACGGTGTTGCCGCTGGCGTGCCGCTGCAGCCCGGCCCGCTGCGGGACCCGGTTGACGTAGGGCGCGTAGCCCACGACGTGGTCCACGCCGCCGAGCGCCTCCGCCACCTCGGGGGTGAGCCAGTCGTCGCCGGCCGGGCCCAGCCCCACGACCAGCAGCTCGCCCGTGCGGGCGTCGTCCCGCTCCACTGCGTCGCGGCTCGCCGCCGTCTCGTAGCGGGTGGCGTCGGCGGCGGAGTCTCCGGCCACGACGATGATCGAGAAGTACGGCACCGTCGAGGGGTCCACGTCGGCCACCGGCAGCACGCGTTGGCGGTCGGTCGACGCGCGCTCGACGTAGGACGCGTCCCCCAGCCGTCCCGCGGCCTCCAGCGCCCGGCGTACGGCGGGGAAGGTGCGGCCGAGCTTCATGATCACGGCGCCCTGGGTGTCGGCCAGCCGGCGGGCCAGCTCGGCCTCGGGCAGCGTGCCGGGCAGGATCGTCAGCACGTCGGTCTGCCGCACGAGGGGGCTCGCGACGGCGGCAGAGGCAGCCGCCACGGACGTCACGCCCGGCACCACCTCGGTCACGAAGCGGTCGGCCAGGCGGTCGTGCATGTACATGTAGGACCCGTAGAACAGCGGATCGCCCTCAGCCAGCAGCACCACGTCGCGCCCGGCCGCGAGATGGGCGCCGAGCCGGGCCGCGGACTCCTCGTAGAAGTCGGCCATCGCGCCGGCGTACCCCCCGGGGTGCGCGGCCGCCCCGGTGGTGACCGGGTAGACCAGCTGCTCCTCGAGGACGCCCGCCGGGATCAGGTCGGCGGCGATGGTGCGCGCGATCGAGCTGCCGTGCCGCCCCGCGTGGTAGGCCACGACGTCGGCGGCGGCGATCAACCGGGCCGCCTTGAGCGTGACCAGCTCCGGGTCACCCGGGCCGAGCCCGACGCCGTACAGCCGGCCGCCCCCGGGGGTCACTCGGTCTCCTGGGCGAGGGCGTTGAGGGCCGACGCGGCCATCGCCGAGCCACCGCGGCGACCGCGGACGACGAGGTAGGGCACCTGCGCCGGGTGTGCGGCGAGGGCGTCCTTGGACTCGGCGGCGCCGATGAAGCCGACGGGGACGCCGACGACCGCCGCCGGACGCGGCCCGCCCGCGTCGATCATCTCCAGCAGGTGGAACAGCGCGGTCGGGGCGTTGCCGACCGCCACGACGGCGCCCTCGAGGCGGTCCTCCCACAGCGACACCGCGGCGGCCGAGCGGGTGGTTCCCCAGCGGCGGGCCAGCTCGGGCACGCGCGGGTCCCGCAGCAGGCAGAGCACCTCGTTGTCCTTGGGCAGCCGGGCTCGTGTCACGCCGGAGGCGACCATGTGGGCGTCGCAGAGGATCGGCGCTCCCGCGTGCAGCGCCTCACGAGCCGCCGCGACCAGGCCGGGGTGCACCTGCAGGTCGCGGGTGAGGTCGGTCTGCCCGCTGGCGTGCACCATCCGGACCGCGACCTTCTCGGCGTCCTGCGGCACCCGGCTCAGGTCGGTCTCGGCGCGGATCGTCGCGAAGGACGCCCGGTAGATCGCGGCGCCGTCGCGCTCGTAGTCGTAGCGGTGCGGAGGGGGTTCGTGGGTCATCGGGGCTCCAGGTCGGGCAGCAGCAGGCCGTGCCAGGGGGTGACGACGACCTGGGCGCCCGCCCGGGCCAGCACATCGGCGGCCGTGTCGGGGGTGAGGATCCCGCCCTCCACGGCGACGTGCTCGAGCGCGCGGCCGTCGTCCTGCCGCAGCCACCCGTACGGCGGGGGGTCGGCGTGCACGCGGCTGCGGGGGTCGCGACCGAGGGGGCCTGCGCCCGGCTCGACCAGCGCGTCGGCGAGCTCGTCGACGTGCCAGGGCGCCGCGGGACCCGACCCGCGGACGTCGAGGAACCGCCGGGTCAGCCGGTGCAGGGCCGCCGCGGTCTCGCCGACCGGGACCACGGGCCCCCACTGTTCGGCGCCGGCGCGCAGCTGCACGGTGTCGGCGTCGAGCGCCACCGCCGCCAGGTCCGCGGTCCGCGCGACCAGGTCGCCCCGACCGTCGTCGAGCACGAAGAGGAACCGGCCGGCCAGCGCGGCACAGGCGGGGTCGTCGAGCAGCAGCCGGTCGAGCTCGGCGGCAGCGGCGCGCAGGTCGACCCGTCCGCCGAGCCGACCGGTGAGCGGCGAGACCATGACGTTGCGGACCCGGTCGTGCGCCGTCGAGGGCAGCAGGCCCGCGGCGCGGACGCCGTCGACGAAGCCCGCCGGCACGTCACCGTCCACGTGCGGGATGCCGCGCAGCTGGAGGTTGGCCCGCTTCGTCAGGTGCAGGTCGCCGTCGCCGTACGTTGCGGCGAGGTCGACCAGGGCCCGGAGCGCGGCCGCGTCGAGGGAGCCGCCGACCAGCCGCAACCGCACCAGCGCGCCGTCCTCGGCCAGCCACGGACGGGTCACCCCGGGGCACCGGTCGGGTCGCCCCCGGGACGCGATCTGGTCGAGCACCGGCACAGGATGGCACACGCACCGGAGGTCCTCCGGCAGGGTCTATGCTGGCGCCTTCGTCGTCGTGACCTCAGGAACCCGGTGCAACGCCGGGGCGGTTCCGCCACTGTGATGTGGGCTCGAGCAGGGCCCACCAGCCAGACACTGACCTCGACGAACCCATCGGACGGAGCGAGAACTCCACGAAGGAGCGTCGATGCCCCGCATCGCCCTGCTGTCCACCTCGGACACCGACCTGCTCTCCGCCCGGGCCTCCGGCGCGGACTTCCTGCTGGCCAACCCGGGACGGGCCTCGCACGCCGAGATGGGCGAGATCGAGCACTGCGACCTGGTCGTCGCGCGCATCCTGGGCCGCCCCGAGGACCTGTGCAGCGGCTTCGCCCGGATCCGCGCGGCCGGCGTCCCGATGGTGGTGGTCGGCGGCGAGCGCGAGCCCAGCGCCGAGCTGATGGAGCAGTCCACCGTCCCGGTCGGCACGGCGGTGCAGGTGCACCGCTACCTCGCCGAGGGCGGCCCGGCGAACCTGGCCCAGATGCACGCCTTCGTCTCCGACACGGTGCTGCTCACCGGCGAGGGCTTCGAGCCACCCGCCGCCCTCCCGGACTGGGGGGTGCTCCCCCGCGACAGCGACGCCACCGGCTCCCGGATCGGGATCCTCTTCTACAAGGCCCACCACGCCTCCGGCAACGACCGCTTCGTGCACGACCTGGCCGACGCCGTCGACGCCACCGGGGACGCCGTCGGCGTCCCGATCTTCTGCTCCTCGCTGCGGGGCGCACCCGACGACCTGCTCGCCGAGCTCGGCACGCTCGACGCCCTGATCGTCACCGTGCTCGCCGCCGGCGGCACCAAGCCCGCCACCTCCAGCGCGGGCGGGGACGACGAGGCCTGGGACGTCGCGGCCCTCGCCGCCCTGGACATCCCGCTGCTGCAGGGGCTCTGCCTGACCTGGGACCGGGCCACCTGGCTGGCCTCCGACGACGGCGTCTCCCCGCTCGACGCCGCCACCCAGGTCGCGGTCCCGGAGTTCGACGGCCGGATCATCACCACGGCCTTCTCGTTCAAGGAGACCGACCCCGACGACCCGGCCGGGCTGCCGCGCTACGTCGCCGACCCGGAGCGCTGCGCGCGGGTGGCCGGCATCGCTGCGGCGCACGCCCGGCTGCGGCACACCCCGGTGGACCAGCGTCGGGTGGCGCTGGTGCTGTCGGCCTACCCGACCAAGCACAGCCGCGTCGGCAACGCCGTCGGCCTGGACACGCCGCTGTCCGCCGTACGCCTGCTGCGGGCGATGGCCGCTCAGGGCTACGACCTCGGCGACGGCCTGCCCGGCCTGGACCTCGAGGACGAGACCGAGGCCGGCAACGCCCTGATCCACGCACTCATCGACGCGGGCGGGCAGGACGAGGACTGGCTGAGCGCCGAGCAGCTGTCCGGCAGCCCGGTCCGGATCCCCGCCGCGACCTACCGGCGCTGGTTCGCCGGCTTCCCCGAGGGGCTGCGGCAGGCGATGACCGAGCACTGGGGCGAGGCGCCCGGCCGGCTGTACGTCGACGGCGACGAGATCGTGCTCGCGACGCTGCAGGCCGGCAACGTCGTGGTGCTGATCCAGCCCCCGCGCGGCTTCGGGGAGAACCCGGTCGCGATCTACCACGACCCGGACCTGCCGCCCAGCCACCACTACCTCGCGGCCTACCGCTGGCTGGAGAACGACTTCGGCGCGCATGCCGTGGTGCACCTGGGCAAGCACGGCTCGATGGAGTGGCTGCCCGGCAAGACCGTCGCACTCTCCGCCGACTGCGCCACCGACGCCGCGATCGGCTCCATGCCGCTGGTCTACCCGTTCCTGGTCAACGACCCCGGCGAGGGCGCCCAGGCCAAGCGCCGCGGGCACGCCACGATCGTGGACCACCTGGTGCCGCCGATGGCCCGCGCCGAGGCCTACGGCGACATCGCCCGGCTCGAGCAGCTGATGGACGAGCACGCCAACATCGCGGCGATGGACCCCGCCAAGCTGCCCGCGATCCGGGCGCAGATCTGGACGCTGATCCAGGCCGCCCAGCTCGACCACGACCTCGGCCTGGACGACCGGCCGCACGACGCGGAGTTCGACGACTTCCTGCTGCACGTTGACGGCTGGCTGTGCGAGATCAAGGACGCCCAGATCCGCGACGGGCTGCACGTGCTCGGTGCGCCGCCGGTCGGCGAGGCCCGGGTCAACCTGGTGCTCGCCATCCTGCGCGCCAACCAGGTCTGGGGCGGCCAGGCCAACGCGCTGCCCGGACTGCGCGCGGCGCTCGGGCTCAAGGAGAACGGCTCCGACACGGCCGCGGTGGACGCCGCGGAGGAGCGCGCCCGCGCGCTGGTGCTGGCGATGGAGGCCCTGGACTGGGATCCCTCCGCGTCGGCCGGCGTCGTCGAGCGGACCCTCGGCCACCCCGACGAGGTGGTCGCCTCGGTGCTGGACTTCGCCGCGACCCAGGTGGTCCCCCGCCTGGACCGCACCACCGACGAGATGTCGGCGGTGCTGCACGCCCTCGAGGGCGGCTACATCCCCGCGGGGCCGTCCGGCTCCCCCCTGCGCGGGCTGGTCAACGTGCTGCCGACCGGCCGCAACTTCTACACCGTCGACCCCAAGGCGGTGCCGTCCCGACTCGCCTACGACACCGGGCTCGCGATGGCCGCGTCGCTGGTGGACCGCTACGTCGCGGACACCGGCGGCTACCCGCACTCCGTCGGTCTCTCGGTGTGGGGCACGTCAGCGATGCGCACTTCCGGGGACGACATCGCCGAGGTCCTCGCCCTCATCGGCGTCCGTCCGCTGTGGCAGGAGGAGTCGCGTCGGGTCGGCAGCCTCGAGGTGGTGCCGCTGGCCGAGCTGGGCCGGCCCCGCATCGACGTGACCGTCCGGATCTCCGGCTTCTTCCGCGACGCCTTCCCGCACGTCGTCTCGATGCTCGACGACGCGTTCGCGATGGTCGCCGAGCTCGACGAGCCCGCCGAGGACAACTTCGTGCGCGCCCACGCGCAGGCCGACCTGGCCGCGCACGGCGACTGGCGCCGGGCCACCACGCGCATCTTCGGCTCCAAGCCCGGGGCGTACGGCGCCGGGCTGCTGCCGCTGATCGAGTCCGGCAACTGGCGCACCGACGCGGACCTGGCGGAGGTCTACACGGCGTGGGGCGGCTTCGCCTACGGCCGCGGGCTGGAGGGTCGGGCCGCCGGCGACGACATGCGCGCCAACTACCGCCGGATCAACGTCGCGGCCAAGAACACCGACACCCGCGAGCACGACATCGCCGACTCCGACGACTACTTCCAGTACCACGGCGGCATGGTGGCCACGGTGCGCTCGCTGACCGGCACCGCGCCGGCGGCCTACATCGGCGACTCCACCACCCCGGACGCGGTCCGGACCCGGTCGCTGACCGAGGAGACCGCCCGGGTGTTCCGCTCGCGGGTGGTCAACCCCCGCTGGATGACCGCGATGCGCCGGCACGGCTACAAGGGCGCCTTCGAGATGGCCGCGACCGTCGACTACCTCTTCGGCTACGACGCGACCGCCGGCGTCGTACCCGACTGGATGTACGAGTCGCTGGCGCAGAGCTACGTGCTCGACCCCGAGAACCAGGCGTTCCTGCGCGAGGCGAACCCGTGGGCCCTGCACAGCATGGTGGAGCGGCTCTCCGAGGCCGCGGAGCGCGGTCTGTGGGCCGAGCCCGACCCGGACACGGTGGCGGCGATGCAGCAGGCCTACCTCGAGGTCGAGGGGGACCTCGAGGACCGCAGGTGAAGCGGCTGCGCGTCGTCGGGATCGGCCCGGGCGGCGTCGACCAGCTCACCGTCGAGGCGGTGGCGGCGCTCGAGGACGTCGACGTCTTCCTGGTCGCCGCCAAGGACCGCGGGGTCGACGACCTGGTCACGCTGCGCCAGGAGATCTTGCGCCGGCACGTCACCGGCCAGCACCGCGTGGTGGAGGTGGCCGACCCTCCGCGCGACCGCTCGCCGTCGGACTACCGCGCGGAGGTGGTCGACTGGCACGAGGCGCGGGCGGTGGCCTGGGAGGCCGAGCTGGCCCGGTTGGGGCCCGACGAGGTCGGCGGGCTGCTGGTGTGGGGCGACCCGTCCCTCTACGACAGCCACCTGCGGATCGTGGAGCGGATCCTCGAGCGCGGCACGCTCTCCTTCCCCTACGACGTGGTGCCCGGAGTCAGCTCCGTGCAGCTGCTCGCCGCCCGGCACCGGATCGTGCTGCACCGGGTCGGGGAGCCGGTCACCGTCACCACCGGCCGCCGGCTGGCCGAGACGGTCCGGGCCGGCGCGGACAACCTCGTGGTGATGCTCGACGGCGACCTCACCTGCCGCACCCTGGACGGCGACTGGGACGTCTGGTGGGGGGCCAACCTCGGCACCTCCGACGAGGTCCTGGTCGCCGGACGGCTCGCCGAGGTGCTGCCCGCCCTCGAGACGCAGCGGGCCGCGGCCCGGGCGGCTCGCGGCTGGGTGATGGACACCTACCTGCTGCGGCGTCGCTAGGACCGGTCCGGGTCGGCCCCGGTCCGCGCGGTGCCGCGACGGACCCGGACCGCGTCGGCGAGCAGGCCGCACGCCAACGCGGCGCCGACGCCCTCCCCGGCGCGCAGCCGGAGGTCCAGCAGCGGCTCGAGCCCCAGGTGGTCCAGCGCCGCGCTGTGTGCGCGCTCGCGGCTGCGCTGACCGGCGACGAGGTAGGCCCCGACTCCCGGCTCGAGGCCCAGCGCGCTGATCGCCGCGACCGTGGTCGCCAGCCCGTCCAGCACCACGACAGCCCCCGCAGCGGCCGCGCCGAGGACCACACCGGCCAGCAGGCACAGCTCCGGGCCGCCGAGCGCTGCGAGCGCCGCCTCGGGTCTGCCGCGGAGGTCGCCGGACCGCTGAGCCGCCCGCCCGAGCGCGTCGGACACCACCTCCCGCTTGCGGGCCAGCATCTCGCTGTCGGCGCCGGCACCGAGCCCGACGACGTCGTCGGCCCGCAGCCCGAGCAGGCCGGCCGCCAGCGCCGCCGACACCGTGGTGTTCCCGACCCCGACCTCGCCCAGCGCGACCAGGGCGTGCTCCGCCGCGCTGTCGCGCCCGACCCGTCGGCCGCGCTCCAGCAGCGCGTCGACCTCCGCGGACGTGAGGGCGTCGGTCTCCCGCAGGTCGCCCGACGACGTACCGGCGTCGATGATCGTGAAGTCGAGATCGGCGGCCGCCGCCGCGACCGCGCCGGCCGAGGACCCGGCCCGCGAGGCGGCCAGCACGTCGTCGGTGACCGAGTCGGCGTAGGCGCTGACCCCCCAGCGGGTCACCCGGTGCCGACCGGCCGCCACCACCAGCCGACCGCGCAGCCCGAGGTCGTCGGCCACCGCAGGGTGTCCGGTCGCCTCCACGCGGTCCACGCAGCGGTCCAGGACCCCGAGCGAACCCAGCGGCGTCAGCAGCCGGTCGGCCCGGTCCCGGGCCCCGACCACCCGGGTCGCGTCGGGTGAGCGCAGGTGGGACGGCGGAGGCGCGACCCCACCCTCGGAGGGCTCGTGCCAGCGCTCGCGCAGCACGACCTCCTCCAGCGGCTGTCGTCGGGACCAGCCCGCCCGCTCGAGCCCCGGGGCGGGCGGCCGCTCGTCGGGCCAGCCCAGGCACAGCCAGCCGAGCGTGACCACACCGTCCGGCAGCCCCAGCAGGTCGGCCAGCTCGACCGGGTCGAACAGCGTGACCCAGCCGACGCCGAGCCCCTCGGCACGGGCTGCCAGCCAGAGGTTCTGGATCGCGCACGCACACGACCAGAGATCGGCGTCGGGGAAGGTGGCCCGACCGAGCACGCCGGCGGCCGGGGTGCGGCGGTCGCAGGCCACCACGATGCCGTACGGCGCCTCGCGGATGCCCTCGAGCTGGAGGTCCAGCAGGCGTCGTGCGGCGTCCGGCTCGAGCTCACGCGCCTGCCGGAGCCGCTGCTCGTCGGCCATCCTGGCCGCCCGCTCCCGGGTCGCCGGCTCGGTGACGACCAGGAAGCGCCACGGCTGGCTGTGCCCCACCGAGGGGGCCCGGTGCGCCGCCGTGAGCACCCGCTCGAGCACCTCGGCGGGGACCGGGTCGGGCCGGTAGCGGCGGATGTCGCGCCGCGCGGCGATCACGTCGTGCAGGGCCTCCCGCGACGCCTCGGGGAACGCCCACGCGTCGACCGCCGCGGCCCGCTCGGCCGCGGACGTGGCGTCACCGATCAGCGGCACCGGGCGCGGCCAGGTCATCGGGCCCCGCCCTCGACGGCGCGGTGGTGCCTCACTTCTTCTTCTTGTCCCCGGGCGCGCCGTCGGAGGAGAGCGCGGCCACGAAGGCCTCCTGGGGAACCTCGACGCGGCCCACCATCTTCATCCGCTTCTTGCCCTCCTTCTGCTTCTCCAGCAGCTTGCGCTTGCGGGTGATGTCGCCGCCGTAGCACTTGGCCAGCACGTCCTTGCGGATCGCACGGATCGTCTCCCGGGCGATCACCCGGGCGCCGATCGCCGCCTGGATCGGCACCTCGAACTGCTGGCGCGGGATCAGCTCGCGCAGCTTGCCGGCCAACATCACGCCGTAGCCGTAGGCCGCGTCCCGGTGCACGATCGCGCTGAACGCATCGACGGTCTCCCCCTGCAGCAGGATGTCGACCTTGACCAGGTCGGCGGCCTGGTCGCCGGTCGGCTCGTAGTCCAGGGAGGCGTAGCCCTTGGTGCGCGACTTCAGCTGGTCGAAGAAGTCGAAGACGATCTCCGCGAGCGGCAGCGTGTAGCGCATCTCGACCCGGTCGGCCGAGAGGTAGTCCATGCCGTCGAGCTGGCCGCGCTTGGACTGGCAGAGCTCCATGATCACGCCGATGAAGTCGCTGGGGCTCAGGATCGTTGCCTTGACGACCGGCTCCCGCACCTCGGCGATCTTGCCGCCGGAGGGGTACTCGCTGGGGTTGGTGACGACCTGCTCCGAGCCGTCCTCCATCAGCACCGAGTAGACGACGTTGGGCGCCGTGGAGATCAGGTCGAGGTTGAACTCCCGCTCCAGCCGCTCCCGGACGATCTCCATGTGCAGCAGGCCGAGGAAGCCGCAGCGGAAGCCGAAGCCCAGCGCGCCCGAAGTCTCCGGCTCGTAGGCCAGGGCCGCGTCGTTGAGCTGCAGCCGCTCCAGCGCGTCGCGCAGCGTGGGGTAGTCGTCGCCGTCGATCGGGAACAGGCCGGCGAACACCATCGGGTTGGGGTGCTTGTAGCCGCCGAGCGCCTCGGTGGCGCCGTGGTGCTGGGAGGTGACGGTGTCGCCCACGCGGGACTGGCGGACGTCCTTCACACCGGTGATCAGGTAGCCCACCTCGCCGACGCCGAGGTCGCCGGCCTTGATCGGCTCGGGCGAGATCACGCCGACCTCGAGCATCTCGTGGGTGGCGCCGGTCGACATCATCTTGATCTTGTCGCGGTGCGTGAGCTTGCCGTCGAAAACCCGCACGTAGGTCACGACGCCGCGGTAGGTGTCGTAGACGGAGTCGAAGATCAGGGCGCGGGCCGGGGCGTCGGGGTCGCCGACCGGGCCGGGGGTCTGGGCGACGATCTCGTTGAGCAGCTGCTGGACGCCGTACCCGGTCTTGGCGGAGACCTGCAGCACGTCGGAGGGATCGCAGCCGATGATGCCCGCGAGCTCGGCGGCGTACTTCTCGGGCTGCGCCGAGGGCAGGTCGATCTTGTTGAGCACCGGGATGACGTGCAGGTCGGCGCCGAGCGCCAGATAGAGGTTCGCGAGCGTCTGGGCCTCGATCCCCTGCGCGGCGTCGACCAAGAGCACCGCGGCCTCGCACGCCTCCAGCGAGCGCGAGACCTCGTAGGTGAAGTCGACGTGGCCGGGGGTGTCGATCATGTTCAGCACGTAGCCGCCGGGAGTCGCGCCGGCCGTGTTGTCGACCGGGACCGTCCACGGCATCCGGACCGCCTGGCTCTTGATCGTGATGCCGCGCTCGCGCTCGATGTCCATCCGGTCGAGGTACTGCGCCCGGGCGCTGCGCTCGTCGACCACACCGGTGAGCTGCAGCATGCGGTCGGCCAGCGTCGACTTGCCGTGGTCGATGTGCGCGATGATGCAGAAGTTGCGGATGATCGCGGGATCGGTCTTGCCCGGAGGCGGAGCGGACTGCGAGGAGGGCACAGGGGTCTCTCGGTAGCGTGCGGGGAACCTGCGCATTCTCCCACAGCGGCGGCGCGCGCCCGTCCAGCCGCGCCTGCGTGACGCACCGCCGGACGCCGTACACAATGCGCACATGACCAGCTCCACCACCGGCCCGCAGCCGCTGTCCGAGCTCCCGCCCCTCCCCTACGGCGCGACCACCCGGAGGCTGGACTGGATGCTGCTGCCGCCGCACATCCGGCGCCTGGTGGAGGACCGGTTCGGCACCACGGTGGTCGACTGGGAGTCCGCGGGCGCCGGCTACACGCCCGGCTGCGCCACGGCGCTGCTCGGCGCGAACGGTCGCCGGATGTTCCTCAAGGCGGCCAGCAAGCGCGCGCAGCGGCCGTTCGCGGAGGCCTACGCCGCCGAGGCCGCCCAGCTGCGCGAGCTGCCCTCCGGACTTCCCGTCCCCGGCCTGCTCTGGACCCACGAGGACGACCTGTGGGTGCTGCTCGCCCTGGAGCACGTCGAGCACCGCAACCCCGTCCGGCCGTGGAGCCCGGACGAGCTCGACCGCTGCCTGGACACGCTGGAGGTGCTCGCGCAGTCCCTGACCCCGCCGCCGGTCGTGCTGGCCACCTACGCCGACGAGCTGGCCGACGAGGCCCGCTGCTGGGAGCACGTGCGCCGCACGGTGCCCGCCTGGCCGCACCTCGACGAGGCCGAGGAGCTCGCCGCCCGGGTCCCGACCGCCACCGCGGGCAACACCCTGGTGCACACCGACGCCCGCGACGACAACTTCCTGCTCGCCGCCGACGGCCGGACGCTGCTCTGCGACTGGAACTGGCCCACCCGCGGGGCGGCCTGGATCGACACCGTCACGCTGCTGATCGGTCCGTCCGGCGACGGCCTCGACGTGGACCGGGTGCTCGCCGAGCGGTCCCTGACCCGGCACGTCGCCGCCGACGACATCGACGCCCTGCTGGCGCTGCTGGCCGGGTTCTTCCTCGAGCGTCGCGACGCCCCGGTGCCGAACTCCTCGCCGTACCTGCGCCGGCACCAGGCCTGGTTCGCGCAGGCCACCTGGTCCTGGCTGGCTCGGCGTCGTGGCTGGTGAGCCCACGATTGGGCGGTCCGGACCGCCGCTGGTATCGTGAGCGGTCGCGTGTCCGGAGGTCACCCCCGGGTGCGCCACCGACGTGACCATCCTTTCCCGTAGCCGAACACCGATCGAGGCCTGCCCCGTGGCGAACATCAAGTCCCAGATCAAGCGCAACCGACAGACGATCGCTGCGCACGAGCGCAACAAGTCCGTGAAGTCGGCGCTGAAGTCCGCCGTGCGCAAGTTCCGCACCGCGGCCGACGCCGGCGAGGCCGAGGAGGCCCGCGCCCTGGCCGCCGTGGCCACCAAGAAGCTCGACAAGGCCGCTTCGGCCGGTGTGATCCACCGCAACCAGGCCGCGAACCGCAAGTCGGCCATCAGCAAGCGCGCCGCGTCCCTCTGACGCAGGCCCCCACGCTTCTCGCACGAGGCGCCGCTCCCCCCGGGAGCCGGCGCCTCGTCGTCGTTGAGCCCCGCTTCGCGCGAGCCGGCCGTCCCTAGCCGGACTGGCGCACCGTGCGGGCCTCGCTCACCCTGAGCACCATCCGCTCCAAGGCGTACGACGCGTCGCCGGCCGCCCCCTTGACGTCGGCGTCGGCCTGGGCCACGGCGACGATCGCCGTAACCAGACCCAGGTCGTCCCAGCCGCGCGCCTGGTCGCGCAGCACCCGCAGCTTCCACGGCGGCACCCCGGCCTCCCGCGCCAGGTCGGCCTCGCGCAGGCCGCGCGGTGCGGAGGCGAACTTGCCGAGCCCGCGCAACCCGGTCGCGAACGCGCTCGTCACCAGGATCGGGGCGGTGCCGTTGTCCAGCGCCCAGCGCAGCTCCTCCAGCGCGACCGCCGTCCGCCCGAAGAGGGCCGCGTCCGCGATCGCGAACGACTTCACCTCGGCCCGGCCACCGAAGTAGCGCCGCACGACCGTCTCGGTCAACGGCTCACTGGGGAAGTCGCTGGCCAGCTGGTGAGCCGCCCCGGCGAGCGCCCGCAGGTCCTGGCCGATCGCCTGCACCAGCAGGTCGGCGGCGTCCTCGGCGATCCGACCGCCATGACCGCGGACCTCGGCGGCGACGAAGCGGGAGTACTCCGACGGCTTCAGGGGGGCTGACCGCACCTCGGTGACGGTGCCGATCTTGCGGAGCTTGGCGAGCAGGCCGCTGCCCTTCTGGCCGCCGGAGTGCACCAGCACCAGCCCGATGTCGTCGGCCGGGGACGCGGCGTACTCCAGCATCCCGTCGTGCGCCTCCTCGGGGAGGTCCTCGAGGCCGCGCACGACCACGCAGCGGATCGAGGAGAACAGGGACGGGGCGGCGAGGTCGCCCAGCGCCGCCATCCCGATCTGGTCGGCGTTGGTCTCGGAGACCTCGGACTCGGGATCGGCCGACCGCACCGCGGCGATCGCCGCCGACACGGTGCGCTGGTTGAGGAACTCCTCCGGACCGGTCACCAGCGTGACGCGGCCCAGGATGTCGGACGCCTGCGGTTTCGCCATGGTGCGGACACCTTCCCACACGGCCCCGACAGGCGTAGCCGCACCGCATGGTGGGTACGACGCCACGAACGCACGTCGCTGCCCCGGCGTGCCCGGACCCGCCCGGCCCGCCCCGACCCGCCCCGCCATCGCACCGTCGCCCCACCCGCCACCAGCGAAGGAGCTCCGTTGCCCGACCTCATCGGAGGCCGCTACCGCGTCCAGCGAGCGATCGGCCAGGGCGGCATGGGAACCGTCTGGCTCTGCCGCGACGAGACGCTGCGCCGCGACGTGGCCGTCAAGCAGGTGGGCCTGCTGCCGAACGAGTCGGTCACCGACTCCGCCCGGGCGTTCCGCGAGGCGCGTTCGTCGGCGGGGCTGAACCACCGCAACGTGGTGACGGTCTTCGACGTGGTCGAGGAGGCCGGCGCGATCTGGCTGGTCATGGAGCACATCCCGGGACGCTCGCTGTCCGCGATCATCAAGGAGGACGGCCCCCTGTCCCCCGAGCAGGTCGCCGACATCGGGGCGCAGGTCGCCGAGGGGCTGGCCGCCGCGCACGGCGCCGGCATCACCCACCGGGACGTCAAGCCCGGCAACGTGCTGATCCGGCACGACGGCGTCGCCAAGATCAGCGACTTCGGCATCGCCCGCACGCACGGCGACCCCGCCCTGACGCAGTCCGGCTTCCTGACCGGCACGCCGAGCTACTTCGCCCCCGAGATCGCCCGCGGCGGCGAGCCCGGCCAGGCCGCCGACGTGTGGGCGCTCGGCGCGACGCTGTACGCCGCGGTCGAGGGCCGACCGCCGTACGAACCGCGTGCGAACCCGGTCGCGGTGCTGCACGACATCACGTCCGGACCGCCGCGCACCCCGCACCGGGCGGAGTTCCTCGAGCCCGCCCTGTCGCGGATGATGGACCGCGACCCCAGCTCCCGCTGGTCCATGGAGGACACGGCCCACGCGCTGGGCCGGCTGAAGGGGGCGCACGAGACGCACACCCGCGAGCACACCGCGGGCGCGGCGGCCACGGCGCACTTCGAGCGCCCGGCTCCCGAGCCGGCCCGTGAGGAGGTCGCAGCGGCGCCCGCGCCGACACCGGCCGCCCCGGCCGCTGCTCCCGCTGCTCCCGCCGCTGCCGCCGCGTCCGCTCCCGACCCCGACTCGGGCCGTCGTTCCTCACGCCGGGGTCTCTACGCCGTCCTGGGCGCGCTGGCACTGCTGCTGGTCCTGGGTGGCATCGCCTACCTCTCCTCGCAACGCACCGACGACCCGGCCGACACCGCGGGCGGGGACCCCTCCGACACCGCGTCCGCGTCGCCGACCGAGGCCTCCAGCCGCAGCACGTCGCCGTCACCGTCCCCGTCCTCGTCGGCCGAGACCCCGTCCGCTGCCCCGACCTCGTCCGCGGCGGCACCCGCCGGTGCGGCCGGGAAGAAGGAGCAGCTGCTGCGGGACTACTTCGCGATCGCGCCCGGTGGCTCCGACGAAGCCTGGGCGATGCTCGGCCCGTCGCTGCAGGCACAGGGCCGCGACCGGTACGACGGCTTCTGGCGCGGGATCTCCTCGGTGGAGGTGAGCAAGGTGCAGGCGACCGACCAGAGCAACAGCGTGCTCGCGACGCTGAAGTACCGCACCAGCGACGGCCGCACCAGCACCGAGCGGCACCGGCTCGGCCTGATCGAGGACGACGACGGCGGCTACCTGATCGACACCGACCAGCAGGCCTGAGGGTCACCGGCCCTGCACCCGCAACCGGCCGTCGCGCACGACGACGGCGACGTCGCCGAGCTCATCGGTGCGCGCCACCCGCATGCCCGCCCCGCGCAGCAGGGACAGCGTCGCGGACGCAGGGTGCCCGTAGTCGTTGCCCCGCCCGACCGACACCACCGCCAGCCGCGCGCCGAGCCCACGCAGCAGCGCGGGGTCCTGGTAGCGGCTGCCGTGGTGGGGCACCTTCAGCACGTCGACGCGCAGGTCCGGCAGGCTGCGCTCGAGCCGCTGCTGGGCCTCGGGCTCGATGTCCCCCGCCAGCAGGATGCGGACGCCGCGCACCTGCACGACCAGCACCAGGCTGGCGTTGTTGGCCGACGAGCCCCCTTCGCTGCTACGGGTGCCACCCGGGGTCGACGCCCGCGCTCGTGCTGGTGCTACTGGCCCGACCACCTGCCAGGTCAGCGCACCGACCCGGCGGACCTCGCCGTAGGCCGGGACCCGCACCGCGACGTCACGAGCCGCCGCCCAGCGACGTACCTGCTCCGCGCCGGAGGCCGGGTCCTCCTCCCCCGTCAGCTCCACCTCGCCCACCCGGCGGTCCGCCAGCACGCTGGGCAGGCCATCGACGTGGTCCGCGTGGAAGTGGGTCAGCACCACGACCGGCACCTGTCGCACCCCGAGCCGGTCCAGGCAGCGCTTCATCGCCGGCGGATCGGGCCCGGTGTCCACCACCACCGCGGCCCCGTCGCCCGCATTGAGCACCAGCCCGTCACCCTGCCCGACGTCGCACGCGACCAGCACCCACCCGTCCGGCGGCCAACCGGGAGTCGGCAGCGGCCGCAGCATCACGACCACCAGGACCACTCCCAGACCGAGAGCTGCCCGGGGCCGTGCCAGCACCCGACCCGCACCCAGTCCGACCACGACGCACAGCAGTGCGAGGACCGCCACCGAGACGACCCCGGCCGACCAGTCGACCGCGGCGGTCGGCAGGTCGGCCAGGCGTACGGCGACCGCGATGATCCACGCGGCGGACCAGCCGGCCAGCGTGCCGCAGAGTCCACCGACGGGCTCGGCGACCAACGTCAGGAAGGCGCCCAGCAGACCGAGGACGGTGGCGGGTGCGACGGCGGGCGCGACGAGCAGGTTCGCCAGCACCGCGACGAGGCTGACCTGCCCGGAGATCGCCGCGACCACCGGCGTGCAGGCGAGCTGGGCGGCCAACGGGATGGCCAGCGCCTCGGCGGCCCAGCGTGGCAGCCAGGTCGCCAGCGCGTCCCGGAACGGTGGCCCGAGCACCAGGATCCCGGCCGTGGCCAGCGCGGACAGCACGAAGCCCACCGAGGTCGCCAGCCACGGATCGATGAGCAGCAGCAGGAGCACCGCCACCCCCAGCGCCCGCACGCCGTGGTCGCGGACGGCCCCCCGCACCCCACCTCCACGGGTCGACATCCCCACCAGCGCGACCGATCCCATCGCTGCGGCCCGGAGCACGCTGGGCTCGGGGCGGGCCAGCACCACGAACCCGACCACCCCGACGATCCCGACGACGAGCAGGCCCCGGGCACGCACCCCGGCCCAGCGCGCGAGCACCAGCAGGAAGCCGACGACCAGGGTGAGGTTGGTCCCGGACACCGCCGCGAGGTGGGTCAGCCCGCAGGTGCGGAAGTCCTCGACCGCCTCGGCCGACATCCGCTGGTCGTCGCCGACCACCAGGGCCGGCACCAGGGCGCGGGCGTCGGCCGGGCCGCCGACCGACGAGCGGAGGGCCGAACGCACCCGCTCGGCCCCGGCCAGGACATCGGCCGGCTGCTCCAGCACCCGCGGCGCGCGGCCGGTGGACAGCACGCCGGCCAGATCCACCCCGCCGGCCGGTCCGAGCCGGCCCGTGGTCTCGACCCGGGCCCCGAGCCGCACCCGGCTCCAGTCGGTGTCGCCGATGACCAGCACCGGCACCGCCGTGGCGTACTCCCGTCCCCGGCCCACCACCCGGCGGACTGTCAACCGGGTCAGGGTGAAGGACCCGAACCGGCCGTCGCGCACCACCGGGTCGGTGCGCACCGTCCCCACCACCGTCACCGCAGCGCCCTGACCCGCCAGGTCGGCCACGGGGCTCGACCGGTTGGCCTCCACCCGGACCGCGCTCACGCTGGCGACCGCCGCTGCCGCGACCAGACAGCCCGTCAGGGTCGCCACGGAGCGCCCACGACGCCGTCGTCGCAGCGCCCCGACACCGCCGAGCAGCAGCGCCGTCGGCCAGCACCAGCCGGGCAGACCCAGCACCGCGAGCGCCCCGGCCCAGCCGGCCAGCGCCAGCAGCACGACCCGCAGGTCGGGTCGCGGCAGCGGAGCCGCGCCTGTCTTCGGCGCGGACCTGGCCGTAGGCGCGGACGTCGCCGCCGGGGCGGGAGCGGGCGGCCGCGGCATCAGAGCGTCACAAAGGGCGCCACCTCCGCGAGCGTGGCGTCACCGATCCCGGACACCTCGAGCAGCTGGTCGACCGAGCTGAAGGCGCCGTTGTCGGTCCGGTAGGCCACGATCTTCTGGGCGGTGACCGGCCCGATGCCCGGCAGCTCCTCGAGCTCAGCCTGGGTCGCGGAGTTGAGGCTCACCATCAGACCGCCCCCGGGTGAGGCGGCCGCACCCGGCGCCGAGGCCGCGGACGCGGCCACGCCGGGAGGTGGCGGCACACCGACGACGACCTGCTCGCCGTCCACGAGCACCCGGGCCAAGTTGAGCCCGGTGAGGCTGACCCCGCGCCGCGCTCCCCCGGCCGCTGCGAGCGCGTCGACGACGCGTGCCCCGACCGGCAGGCTCGCGATGCCCGGTCGTCGCACCTTGCCGGCGACGTCGACCACCACCTGCCCGGTGCTCGCGCTCGCCGACGCCACGGGGGCGGCCACCGGCCCCCCGGGAGCCGCCGCCGGTGAGGCGGGGACGGTCGGAGTCACGAGAGCGGCACCGGAGGCCGCGGGAACGTCCGCGGACACCGGCACCCCCGGGTCCTCGGCGCGCGCCACCCACCACGCCGTCATTCCCAGCGCGGCGGCCACGAGCAGCGCCAGCACAGTCAGGTGCACCGAGGACAGCCGCACCCGGCCCTGCAGCGTCGGCGGCAGCCGATCCTCGGCCCAGCCGGCCACCGAGGCGCCGAGCCCGACCGAGCGGTGCGCGTGCCGACCCGGTTCGGGCAGGTCCCGGAGCGGTGCGGGCGGTCCGTGGTGCGGCGGTGCCGTCGGCGGGTCGGGCACGGAGGGCGCAGCGAGACCCCGCGGCTCGCCGGACCCGCCCCGGTCCCCGGCGGTGCCGGGGGTGACGTGCACCGGGTCGGGGCGGATCTCGGCGAGCTCGGCGCTCAGCAGCTCCAGCCGACGCCGAGCCACCGCGGCGACCTGGTCGTGGGTGGACTTCCGTGAGCGCATGCGACGAACCTAGGAAGTCCGGCACCTCCCGGGAAGCAGTACCTGGAGCGGCTGTGGACAACCTCGGCCCGGCTCCGGCTGGGGACGGAACGTGGCTAGCGCGGGGCCACCACGACCGCCACCATGCCGGGTCCGACATGGGCGCCGATCACCGCTCCGACCTCGCCGACCGTGACGTCGCGCTCGCCGAGCTGCCCCGCGAGTCGACGACGCAGGTGGTCGGCCAGGGTCGCGGCTCGGTCCGCGCTGGCCAGGTGTGCCACCGTCACGTCCACCGGTCTCTGCTCGGCCGCGGCGACCGCGAGCTCCTCGAGCCGGCCCAGCGCCCGGGCCGCCGTACGCACCTTCTCCCGGGTCGCGATCCGGCCGTCGACGATCTCCAGCAACGGCTTGACCGCCAGCGCTGATCCGAGCAGGGCAGCGGCGGCGCCGATGCGTCCGCCCCGGCGGAGGTACTCCAGGGTGTCGACGTAGAACAGCGACGTGGTCGCATCGGCACGAGCGAGCGCCGCCCCCGCGGCCTCCTCCGCCGACCCGCCACGGTCCAGGACGTCGGCGGCCGTCAGGACCGCGTAGCCGGTGGCCATCCCCAGCTGTCGGGTGTCGACCGCGCGCACCGGCACGGAGGCCTGCCGCGCCGCGAGCTGCGCCGACTCGAAGGTGCCGCTCATCTCCCCGGACAGGTGGATCGAGAGCACCGACTCCGCACCGTCCGCAGCGGCCCTCTCGTAGGCCTCCAGGAACACCGCCGGCGTCGGTCGCGACGTGCTCACCGGCGTCCAGGCGCTCAGTGCGGCGGAGATGGTCGCGGGCGTGGCCTCGTCGTCGACGCCCTCGTCGTACGACCGCGCCCCGACGACCACCTGCAGCGGCACCACCGTGATGGCGCGCTCGACGGCGAGCTCGGCGGCGAGCATCGCCGTGGAGTCGGTGACGACGGCGACGGTCCGGGACATGCGCGCAGGTTATCGCCCGCCTGGGGAACAGCCCGCCGGGTCACCGCGTTGGCACAGGACCACCCCCACCCTTCTCGAGGAGAACCATGCGCGTCGTCATCGCCGGAGGCCACGGCCAGATCGCCCAGCACTTGGAGCGGGCGCTGTCCGAGCGCGGCGACCAGCCCGTCGGCATCGTGCGCAACCCCGACCAGGTGGGCGCGCTCGAGGCGAACGGCGCCGAGGCGGTCGTGCTCGACCTCGAGCACACCGACGTCGACGCGCTGGCCTCGGTGCTTCAGGGCGCGGACGCCGTGGTGTTCGCAGCCGGGGGCGGCCCCGAGAGCGGCGTCGCGCGCAAGGAGACCGTCGACAAGGGCGCCGCCGTGCTGCTCGCCGACGCGGCCGAGCAGGCCGGCGTACGGCGTTACGTGATGATCTCCTCGATGGGCACCAACCAGGCCGACCCTGACAGCGACGACGTGTTCCAGGTGTACCTGCGTGCCAAGAAGGCAGCGGACGACGACCTCGTCTCCCGCGACCTCGACTGGACCGTCGTACGCCCGGGGCGGCTCACCGACGACCCGTCCACCGGCCGGGTCCAGGTCGGCACGCTGGACCGGGGCGAGGTGCCCCGTGCCGACGTGGCGCTGGTGATCGCGGCTGCGCTGAGCACGCCGGGGACGATCGGCGCGAGCTTCGACCTGCTTGCCGGGCACCAGACCGTCGAGGCTGCGCTCGCCGGGTTCTGAGCGGACGGGCCGTTGCACGGCGGTCGTCCCGCGCCCGTCGTACGGCGGACCCGCACGCCTCGCGCTTCCCATGGAGAACTGTCGCTGCCCACGGGAACTTCACCGTGGGCAGCGAAAGATTCGCTGCATCCCCTGGTAAACGGTCACCGGCCTCAGCCCGCGACGATGTTCACCAGCTTGGGGGCGCGCACGATCACCGTGCGCACGGTCTTGCCCTCGAGCGCACGCTGCACGGCGGGGTCGGCCAGCGCGGCGGCCTGCAGGTCGGCCTCGGTGACGTCCGGGCTGACCTCGAGCCGGCTGCGGACCTTGCCCTGCACCTGGACGACCGCGGTGACCACGTCCTCGACCAGCAGGGCCGGGTCGACCGTCGGCCAGGAGACGTCGGCGACGGTGGGCTGGTGGCCCAGCCGCTCCCACATCTCCTCGGCGGTGAAGGGCGCGACCAGGCTCAGCAGGATCGTGACCACCTCGGCGGCCTCCCGCACGGCCGGGTCGGCCGGACCGGCGCCGGCGTCGATCGTCTTGCGGGTCGCGTTGACCAGCTCCATGACCCGCGCGACGAGCACGTTGAACCGCTGGGAGTCCAGCAGCTGCGCGGCGTCGTGCACGGTGCGGTGGGTGGCCTTGCGCAGTGCCACGTCCCCGGCCTCGGGCGACGTGCCCGGCGCCGAGGTGACGTCGCCGCTCAGCCGCCAGGCACGCTGCAGGAAGCGCAGCGAGCCGCCGGGCGACAGGTCGGCCCAGTCGATGTTGTCCTCGGGCGGGCCGGCGAACACCAGCGTGAGCCGCACGGCGTCCACGCCGAAGGCGTCCAGCTGGTCGCCCAGGTTGACGCCGTTGCCCAGGGACTTGCTCATCTTCTTGCCCTGGTTGATCACGGTGCCCTGGTTCATCAGCGCCGTGAACGGCTCCACGAAGTCGACCATGCCCATGTCGTGCAGCACCTTGGTGAAGAACCGGCTGTAGAGCAGGTGCAGGATCGCGTGCTCGACGCCGCCGACGTACTGCTGGGCCGGCATCCAGTTGCGCACGGCCTCGGGGTCGAAGGGCCCGTCGGTGTAGTGCGGCGAGCAGTAGCGCAGGAAGTACCACGACGAGTCCACGAACGTGTCCATCGTGTCGCTGTCGCGCTTCGCCGGCTCACCGCACGACGGGCAGGGCACGTTGACCCAGTCCTCCGCCGCGGCCAGCGGTGAGGTGCCCTGCGGCTTCAGGTCGGCGCCGCGCAGGTCGGGCAGCTCCACCGGCAGCTGGTCGTCGGGCACCGCGACCTCGCCGCACGCCGCGCAGTGCACGATCGGGATCGGGCAGCCCCAGAAGCGCTGGCGCGACAGCAGCCAGTCCCGCAGCCGGAAGTTGACGGCCCGGGTGCCGGTGCCCCGGTCCTCGAGGTAGTCGATGATCGCGGTCTTGGCGGCGTCGATGTCCAGGCCGTCCAGGCTGACCGTGCCGTTGGTCGAGTTCACGGCCGGACCGTTGCCGGTGTAGGCCTTGCCCTCCCAGCCCTCCGGCGGCTGCACCGTGCGACGGATCGCCAGCTCGAACCTCTCCGCGAAGTCCCAGTCGCGCTGGTCCTGTCCCGGAACGGCCATGATCGCCCCGGTGCCGTAGTCGGCCAGCACGTAGTCCGCGGCGTACACCGGGATCTGCTCGCCGTTGACCGGGTTGGTGGCGTGGCGCCCCAGGAAGACGCCGGTCTTCGGTCGCTCGGTCGACATCCGGTCGATGTCGCTGGCCTTGCGGATCTCCTCGCGGTAGGCCTCGAAGGCCGCCCGCTGCTCGGGTGCCACCAGCTCGGCGGCCAGCTTGGCGTCGGCCGCCACGACGAAGAAGGTCGCACCGAACAGCGTGTCGGGACGCGTCGTGAACACCGAGACCGGCTCGTCACGACCGTCGACCGCGAAGTCCACGTGCGCACCCTCGGAGCGGCCGATCCAGTTGCGCTGCAGGGTCAGCACCCGCTCGGGCCAGCTGTCCTCCAGCAGCGCCATGTCGTCCAGCAGCCGCTGGGCGTAGTCGGTGACCTTGAAGTACCACTGCGACAGCTCGCGCTTGGTGACCTCGGCACCGCAGCGCTCGCACATGCCGTCGACGACCTGCTCGTTGGCCAGCACGGTCTGGTCGTGAGGGCACCAGTTGACCGGCGAGAACTTGCGGTAGGCCAGGCCGCGCTCACGGAAGCGCAGGAACAGCCACTGGGTCCAGCGGTAGTACTCCGGGTCGCTGGTGTGCAGCCGACGCGACCAGTCGAAGGAGATGCCGAAGCGCCGGAAGGACTCGGCCTGGGTCTCGATGTTGGCGTAGGTGTACGTCGCCGGGTGCTCGTCGCGGCGGATCGCGGCGTTCTCGGCGGGCAGCCCGAACGAGTCCCACCCGATCGGGTTCATCACGTCGTAGCCCTGCATCCGCCAGTAGCGGGCGATCACGTCGTGCAGCGCGGTGACCTCGGCGTGACCCATGTGCAGGTCGCCGGAGGGGTAGGGGAACATCGTGAGCGCGTAGCGACGCTCCCGCGCGCCGTCGTCGGCCGCCTGGAACGGGTTCAGCTCGGCCCAGACCTTCAGCCACTTCTCCTGCGTCGCCGCCACGTCGTAGTGGTCGGTCGTCTCCTGCTCGCTCATCGTCTCGCTTCCCTCTCGTCCCTGCCGGCCCGTGGTGCGCCGCCCGTGGTCCCGGTGGTCCTTCTCGCCTCGCCGGAGGCACAAAAAAACCCCTCCGTCACGAGGGGTGGCCGCGCTGCCTGGCCCGCGTGGGGCCGCCGGTCAACGCGGCTGGCTGAGAAGGAGTCGCCTGTGCACGGCACGAGGGTATCGCACGGGTCCGGGCGAGGTCGCTGCCCTTTCGCGCCAGCGCACGGGCCATCGGGCCGCCGAGCCGTCCGCAGACTAGGGGTCGACCTGCTCGTCCAGCAGACCCTCGAGCCGCACCAGGGCCCGGGCCAGGTCCTCGTAGGTCGACTCGCCCAGCGCCTCGGACCAGCGGTGCTCGAGCTCGCGCAGCGCGGCGTCGATCACCTCGGCCGCGCGCCGGCCCCGCTCGGTCAGCCGGACGACCCGGTTGCGGCGGTCGTGGGGGTGGGACTCCCGGACGATGTAGCCGGCGGACTCGAGCTGGTGCAACAGGTGGTTCATGGCCTGCTTGGAGGCCCGGGTGCGCATGGCGAGCACGCCGGGGCGCTGACCGTCAGGGCCCGGGTGCTGGAACACCCCCAGGTGCGCCGGGAGCACGTCGTCGAAACCGGCGGCGTGCAGGCTCCTCAGCACGTGGTGGCGCACCACGACCGCGGGCCGCCGCAGCAGCGCCCCGGCCGGTGGTCGCGTCTCGACGCGATCGATCGACATATATGGCCCCCCCGGACACGGTGGTTGTGGTGGAGCCCCCCGGCTCCGGCTTCACCGTTCCCCGGATCCGGGTGTTCGTAACATATTTGACTACCCGTCATCGAGCAGGCGTCAGTGAGCGGCCGTCCCGCCGTCGCTGTCCGACCCGTCGGCAGGTTCGGCAGGCTGGTCCGAGGGGTCGTCCGGGACGACCACCGGACGCATCCGGGCCCACACCAGGAACAGCGCGGCGACCACGACCATCCCGATGCCGGCGTACATGTTGATGTTCAGTCCGTCGGCCTTGTCCATCTCGGCGTCGCTCACGAAGAACGCGGCGATCACGAGGACGACGCCGTAGATGCCGATCAGGGACGCGATGAAGACGCGGATGTCGAAGGCGCCGGCCTTGTGCGCCTGCCCCGTCGCACCGTGGTCGGCTCGGACGCTGCCGGTGTTGCCGCTGCGCGGGGCGTTGTGCTCGCTCATGGGGCGCTCCCTTACCAGAAGAGGATGTTGAGGACGACGACGACGGCGAGTCCGATGCCGGCGAGCCGGGTCGGCTGCTGGTACCACGCCAGGGTGCCCTCGTTGGCGTCGTGGAAGTCCTTCTTCGGCGTCAGCGAGTAGACCAGTCCGCGCAGCTCCGACTCCGGCTTGGGAGCCGTCACCAGGCTGACGACCACACTGACCACGATGTCGACGACGAAGGCCGCGCCCGCCGCGACGAAGCTCGCGCCCTGCCCGGACAGCCCGACGACTCCGATCGACATCGGCCCGAGCGCGTCCTGGCTGAGCACGCCGACGAACACCGCGGCGGCCGTGCCGCTGACCAAGCCGATCCAGCCGGCCGCCGGACTCATCCGCTTCCAGAACATGCCGAGGATGAAGGTGGCGAACAGGGGTGCGTTGAAGAACCCGAACAGCGTCTGGAGGTAGTTCATGATGTTGGAGTACGACGCCGCGAAGAGCGCCGTGCCGATCGCGATCACGGTCGCGGCAACGGTGGCGATGCGGCCGACCCGGGTGTAGTAGCCGTCCGGCTCGTCCTTCTTCACGTAGGTCTGCCACAGGTCGTAGGAGAAGACCGTGTTGAACGCCGAGATGTTGGCGGCCATGCCGGCCATGAACGAGGCCAGCAGTCCGGCGATCGCGACGCCGAGCATGCCGTTGGGCAGCAGGTCGCGGATCAGGTAGAGCAGCGCGTTGTTGTAGTCGGGGGTGCCCCCCGAGCTCTTCGGCTCCGAGATCTCGTTGACCAGGACCCCGGCGATCATGCCGGGGAAGATCACGATGAACGGGATGAACATCTTGGGGAAGGCACCGATGATCGGAGCCCGCTGCGCGGCCGAGATCGAGCTCGAGGCCATCGCCCGCTGCACCTCGACGAAGTTGGTGGTCCAGTAGCCGAAGGACAGCACGAAGCCGAGGCCGAACACGATGCCGATGACCGACAGCAGCGGGCTGTCGAAGCCGGTGAGCGCCGTGCCGGGCCAGGAGGACAGCTGCTCGCCGCCTCCGGCGCTCGCGGACACCTTGTCCTTCAGCCCGTCGTAGCCGCCGACCTTGTGCAGGCCGACGATCGTCAGCGGCAGCAGGGCCGCGACGATCACGAAGAACTGCAGCACCTCGTTGTAGATCGCGGCCGACAGGCCGCCGAGGCTGGTGTAGGTGAGCACCACGATCGCCGCGGCGACCAGGGAGAGGTAGAGGTTCCAGCCCAGGATGATCTCGACGATGTTGGCCAGCAGGTAGAGGTTGATGCCGGCGATGAGCAGCTGCGCGAGGGCGAAGCTCAGCGCGTTGACCAGGTGCGCCGCGGTGCCGAACCGGCGGTTCATGAACTCCGGGACCGAGCGCACCTTGGAGCCGTAGTAGAACGGCATCATCACGACGCCCAGGAACAGCATGGCGGGCACGGCGCCGACCCAGAAGTAGTGCACCGTCGGGATGCCGTAGTTGGCGCCGTTGGCCGACATGCCGATGATCTCGACGGCACCGAGGTTGGCCGAGATGAAGGCCAGGCCCGTCACCCAGGCCGGCAGCGAGCGTCCGGAGAGGAAGAAGTCGATGCTGCTGGACACCGCGCGCTTGGCGAGCAGGCCGATGCCCAGCACGAAGACGAAGTAGAGCCCGATCAGCAGGTAGTCGACCCAGTTGGTGTCGAGCCGAAGGTCGGATGCCGCCGCGAGAACCATCGAGCCTCCTGAGTACGGTCACGGGAACTTCTGGGAACCTACTCCCCACTTCTTGGCGTGCGCACGCATCCCGGGGCGACCGGATTCCGTGTCGCGCGGCGCCGCCCGGGCAGCCGGCGGGTGCTCGGCGCGCGACGTACTAGGGTCGGCGCGGCGGCCCGGAGCAGCATCAGCGCAATGCCGGGACCGGGCAGGACAGGACCGGACGGCGAATCCGAGAGGACCAGGACATGACGTGGTTGGTGACCGGCGGAGCCGGCTACATCGGAGCCCATGTGGTGCGGGCCTTCGGTGAGCGCGGGCTGGGGGCTGTCGTGCTCGACGACCTGTCCAGCGGGCACCGGGGGTTCGTGCCGGACGACGTGCCGTTCGTCGACGGCGACATCCGCGACACGGCGCTGGTGACCCGCACCCTGCGCGAGCACGCGGTCGAGGGGGTCGTGCACGTCGCCGGCTTCAAGTACGCCGGGGTGTCGGTGCAGCGCCCGCTGCACACCTACGACCAGAACGTCACCGGCACCCTCAGCGTGCTGCACGCGATGGCCGACGCCGAGGTGGACAAGGTGGTGTTCTCCTCGAGCGCCGCGACGTTCGGCACCCCGGACGTCGACACGGTCACCGAGCAGACCCCGACCCGTCCCGAGTCGCCGTACGGCGAGAGCAAGCTGATCGGTGAGTGGCTGCTGCGCGACCAGGCCACCGCGACCGGTCTGCGGCACACCTCGCTGCGCTACTTCAACGTCGTGGGCTCGGGCACGCCCGAGGTCTACGACACCAGCCCGCACAACCTCTTCCCGCTCGTCATCGAGGCACTGATCGCCGGTCGCACACCGCGGATCAACGGCGACGACTACACGACGCCGGACGGCACCTGCGTGCGCGACTACGTGCACGTCGCGGACCTGGCCGTGTCGCACGTGGCCGCCGCGCAGGCCCTGACGCGCGGCGCGGAGCTGGCGCCGGTCTACAACCTCGGCAGCGGGGACGGCCTGTCGGTGAAGCAGATCATGGACGCGATGGCCCGGGTCACCGGCGTGGACTTCGTGCCCGAGATCCACGCCCGCCGACCCGGCGACCCGGCCCGCATCGTGGCCTCCGGCGAGCTCGCCGCCCGCGACCTGGACTGGAAGATGCGCCACAGCGTCGACGACATGGTGCGCAGCGCGTGGGACGCGCGGCACGCCGCCGACGCCTGACCCCGCCCCGCCCCGCACGCAGCGACCGCAGCAACGACCGAGAGGACCCCTCATGACCGTGCTCGACCTGTTCCGCCTCGACGGCAAGGTGGCGATCGTGACCGGGGCCTCCTCGGGTCTCGGCGTCGCGTTCGCGCAGGCGCTCGCGGAGGCCGGTGCCGACGTGGTGCTGGCCGCCCGACGCGTGGAGAAGCTCGAGGTGACCCGGGAGCTCGTCGAGGCGGCCGGTCGCCGCGCGCTCGTGGTGGCCACCGACGTGTCCTCCCCCGAGGACTGCCAGCGGCTCGTCGACACCGCGATGTCCGAGCTCGGCCGGGTCGACATCCTGGTCAACAACGCCGGGATCGGCACCGCCGTCCCCGCGACCCACGAGACCCCGGAGCAGTTCCGCGCAGTCGTCGACGTCAACCTCAACGGCTGCTACTGGATGGCGCAGTCCTGCGGTCGCGTCATGCAGCCCGGGAGCAGCATCGTCAACATCAGCAGCGTCCTGGGCCTGACCACCGGCGGCCTGCCGCAGGCGGCCTACTCCGCCACCAAGGCCGCCCTGATCGGGCTCACCCGCGACCTGGCTCAGCAGTGGACCGGGCGCAAGGGGATCCGCGTCAACGCCCTCGCCCCCGGCTTCTTCGCCTCGGAGATGACCGACCAGTACCCCGAGGGCTACCTCGACCTCGCGCTCCAGCGGGTGCCCGCCGGCCGCAAGGGAGAGGGTGAGGAGCTCGCCGCCGCGCTGGTGTTCCTGGCCAGCGCCGCCGGTGGCTACGTCACGGGCCAGACCCTCGCCGTCGACGGCGGCATGACGATCGCCTGACCGTTTACCAGGGGATGCAGCGAATCTTTCGCTGCCCATGGTGATCTTCCCGTGGGAAGCGACAGATCTCCCTGGGCAGAGTGCGGGCTCCGCACAGCAGGCGCTCAGCAGATCCTGGGGATCCGGTGGGAGGATGGGGCCATGAGCACCTCGCCGAACGCCCGCAACCTCCGCACCGGCCTGACCCTCGACTTCCCGCAGTCGCTCGGTGTCTACGACAAGTACGACGACGCGCAGAAGGCCGTGGACTACCTGTCGGACCAGGAGTTCCCGGTCGAGAACTGCATGATCGTCGGCACCGACCTCAAGCAGGTCGAACGGGTCACCGGGCGGCTCACGACCGGACGGGTCGCCCTCGGCGGCCTGCTCTCCGGTGTCTGGATGGGTCTGTTCATCGGCCTGATCTTCTCGTTCTTCGGCACCGGCTCGGCCCTCGCGGTGATCCTCTCCACGGTCGCCTTCGGCGCACTGTTCGGCGTCATCTGGGCACTCGTCGGCTACGCCGCCACGAGGGGCCAGCGCGACTTCAGCTCGGTGAGCCGGATCGTCGCGACCCGCTACGAGGTGCTCGTCGAGCACAAGCACGCGATCCGCGGACGCGAGCTGCTGGCCGGTCTGCCCGGGCACGGCGCCCAGCAGAGCCAGCCCTGGTAGCCGACCAGAGCGCTCTCAGCCGCGTCGTACGACGGCGGGCCCGGCCGGCACGAAGAGCGTCGTCGGCGCGCTCCGCCCCCGCAGCACCTGGCAGTCGTGCTCGACCCAGTCCGCCTCCGCGCCGGCCGCCGACACCGCCTCGGCCGTCGCCAGCACGCAGCCGTCGACCTGCTTGGCCAGGTCGGTGACCCGGGCCGCGGAGTTCACCGCGTCCCCGATGGCGGTGTACTCGAAGCGCTCCTCGTGCCCGACATGACCGACCACGACCTCGCCGGTGGCCACGCCCACCCCGAAGCCGATCTCGGTGACCTCGGCCGCGAGCCGGTCCGCGATCTGCTGCGCGGCACCGAGGGCGGCGGCGGCGTGGTCCGGCTGCTCGACGGGCGCCCCGAACAGCGCCAGCACGGCGTCCCCCATGAACTTGTTGACCAGCCCGCCGTGGTCGTCAACCGCCGTGAACACGACACCGAAGAATCTGTTCAGCATCGCCACCACCTCGGCCGGCGCGTGCTCCTCGGCGTACGACGTCGAGCCGGTCAGGTCCACGAACAGGACCGAGGCGACGCGCGTGGCGCCGCCGAGCTCGACGTCGACCTCGCCGTCGGCGGTCATCTGCGCCACCTGGCGCCCGACGTGCCGGCCGAACAGGTCACTGAGGCGCTCGCGGTCCCGGAGCCCGGCGACCATCTCGTTGTAGCCGGCTTGGAGCAGGCCGAGCTCGGTGCCGTCGTAGACGATGACCTCGGTGTCGAGGTGACCGTCCTCGACCGCGCGCATGGCCTGCCGCACGGACCGGACGGGCGCCTCGACGGAGCGAGCGCCGAGGATCGTGACCCACAGGCCGAACACCAGCACCACGGCGCTGACCACGACCGAGGCGACGGCCAACCGGTCCACGGCGGACACCCCGGCCAGGGCGAGCACCGCGCCGACGAACAGGGCGCCGACCGGCGCCCCGGTGCCGACCAGCCAGAAGGCCACCATCCGGGTCCGGACGCCGCCGCCGCGCGGCTCGTCGCCGGACCGGGTCTCGGTGAGGGCGCGGGCGGTGACCGGGCGCAGCGCGAGCTCGGTGAGCAGGTAGGCGATCCCGGACACCACGATGGTCGCGGTCCCGATCGTGAGCCCCGTCGTCAGAGCGCGACCGGGTTGCAGCACCACGCTCAGCCCGGTGAACAGCACGGTCGCCCCGACCCAGAGCGCGGACTGGATCAGGGTCAGCCGGAACGGCACCTTCAGGACGTGGTCGCGCTGGGCGGCACTGGGCACGACCTCGTCCTCGATGCTCCAGCGCAGCGCCCGCAGCGTCGCCGTCGTCCCGGTCACCGTGCCGACCACCACGGCCACCGCCACGTAGACGGGTACGGCGATCGCGATCGCCAGACGGGTCGCCGCGTTGGCCTCGGGCGCCGGGATGATGATGAAGGAGATCAGGAACACCAGGCCCGCGCCGACCAGGTTCGTGGAGACCAGCATGGCGGTGAGCAGCAATTGCACCCGGACGCGCATCTGTCGGGCGGACTGGTCGGCCGGCCCGAGCAGCCGCGACCCGTAGACGCTGCGGGCGTCCGGAGTCGTGCCGTCCCCTCGCAGACGCGCGGGACCTCGACGGTTCATGCCGCTCTCGTCTCCTCCCGCGATGCCCGCGATGCCCTGCGAGCGTCCCCCGAGAACGACACAGCGGGCCCCGGGGGACCCGCTGACGTGAGACCTCGAGTGGAGCTGAGGGGACTCGAACCCCTGACCCCCTCCATGCCATGGAGGTGCGCTACCAGCTGCGCCACAGCCCCGCCACCCAGGACTGCCCGGGCAACTCCGCGATCTTAGCCAACGCCCCAGGTGGAAGCGAATCGGGGGCTCGCGCCGTTCAGGGGGCGGCGTCGGCGGGGCCGGCGGGCGGGTCGGGCAGCACCCGCTGGTCGTAGGCGGCCAGCCGCGGGCGGGAATCCGGAGGCTGCGCGGAGACGATCGCCCACCCGCAGTTGCTGATCGCGCGCAGGTCGCCGCTGTGCACGCGCGGCCACCCGAGCAGGCCCGTGAGGCCCACCTTCAGCGCGGCGCCGTGCGTCACGACGACGCCGGTGTCGCCGGAGTCCAGCGAGTCCAGCGCCTCGCGGAGCGCGGGCACCATCCGGGACTCCACGTCGAGATGGGTCTCGGCGCCGTGCACCGGGAACCGGTCGTCGCCCGCGACCCAGGAGGCGTGCTCGTCGGGCCACTGTGCAGCGAACTGCGCCATCGTCAGTCCCTGGCGGTCGCCGACGTCGAACTCACGGAGCCGCTCGTCCCGCTTCGCCTCCAGCCCGGTCGCGCGCTCGATGTACGCCGCGGTCTCCCGTGCGCGCAGCAGGTCCGAGGTCCACAGCGCCACCGGACGCAGCCGGGCGAGGTACGGCGCGGCCGCGCGTGCCTGTGCGTGCCCGAGCTCGTCGAGGCCGACGTCGGCGAGCCCCTGCGCTCGGCCGGAGGCGTTCCACGAGGTTTGCCCGTGCCGGAGCAGGACCAGCGTGCGGGTCACGCGAGCCGTGCGGTCACTGACCGCGACCGGAGGTGACCGTGTCGGGCAGCGTGATCACCGGGCAGTCGCGCCACAACCGCTCGAGGGCGTAGAAGGACCGCTCCTCCTCGTGCTGCACGTGCACCACGATCTCGGCGTAGTCCATCAGCACCCAGCGGCCGTCGCGCTCGCCCTCGCGTCGCACCGGCTTGGCCCCGAGCTCGCGCAGCGCGTCCTCGACGGCGTCGACGATCGCCTTGACCTGGCGGTCGTTGGGCGCGGAGGCCAGCAGGAACGCGTCGGTGATCACGAGCTGCTCGGAGACGTCGAAGGCCACGATGTTCTCGGCCTGCTTGTCCGAGGCTGCCTGGGCAGCGGTGCGGACCAGGTCGAGGGCGCGTTCGGTGGCGGTCATCGGCTGCTCATTCGTGGGGTCCTAGCTTCGAGGTCGGTCTGGTGACGGGCGGATCGGGGGCGTAGAGCTCGTACTTGGAGATGTACTGCACGACGCCGTCGGGCACGAGGTACCACACCGGTTCGCCTCGGGTGCGGCGCTTGCGGCAGTCGGTGGAGGAGATCGCCAGCGCCGGGATCTCCACGATCGTCACCCGGTCCTCCGGGATCCCCGCGAGCATGCTCGGCTCCATCGGGTAGCCGGGCCGGGTGCAGCCGACGAAGTGCGCGAGCTCGAACAGCTCGTCGGCGTCGCGCCAGGTGAAGATGTCCCCGAGCGCATCCGCGCCGGTGATGAAGTAGAGGTCGGCGTCGGGCAGCTCGAGGTGCAGGTCCCGCAGGGTGTCGATGGTGTACGTCGGGCCCTCGCGGTCGATGTCCACCCGGGACACCCAGAAGCGCGGGTTGGACGCGGTCGCGATGACCGTCATCAGGTAGCGGTCCTCGGCGGCCGACACCTCGCGGGTCTGCTTCTGCCACGGCTGGCCGGTGGGGACGAAGACGACCTCGTCCAGCCCGAACCAGGACTGCACCTCGCTGGCGGCGACCAGGTGCCCGTGGTGGATCGGGTCGAAGGTGCCGCCCATGACGCCGATCCGCCGACGTACGGACGCCTCGCGCTCACTCACGCGTCATCGCAGCGGGGCACCGGGGCGACCCGGCCTAGGAGTGGTCGCGGCCGGCGCCGAAGGCGACCAGGCCCATGAGCAGCAGGAGCAGGAGCAGCAGGACCCCGCCACCCACGAGCCACGGGTCGACGCCGGCGGCGCCCTCTTCGGCGGCAGCGGACGTCAGCAGGGGAACGATCGACATGCGCGCACTCTACCGCGCGGGCACCGGTAGGCCGATGCGGCCCAGGCGGACCAGGGAGGCGCACTTGAGGACCAGCAACCCGGTCGCGATGACCGCTCCCAGCCAGGCCCATCCGGTCACCAGGAGCAGCACCGCGAAGAGCGAGGAGTTGACCGCCTTCCCGGGCTTGGACCAGTTCCACAGCCACAGCGGCCGGTCGATGACGTAGAAGTAGTTGGGGCTGCGCACCGGCCACGCCAGGAAGGCCAGCGACAAGAAGCAGTCAACGACCATGAACTCCGCGAGGTAGATGAAGACCGGGACGGCGAACTCCGGCTGCAGCCACACCAAACCGAGGTAGAACGCCGCCGCGCAGAACCGGTCGGACAGGATGTCGAGCACCGCCCCGATCCGGGTCTCGCAGCCGCGGATCCGGGCCACGAAGCCGTCGAGGCTGTCGCCGACCCAGTAGACGACCAGCGCCACCACGAGCAGGGTCAGGCTGCGCTCGTGCGCGGCCCAGCCGGCCAGGACGACCGAGGCGATCGTGCGGACGGCGGTGATGAGGGTGGCGGACGTGCCGATGCGCTCCTGGGCGGGATCGGTCCAGACGTCGAGGTCGCCGAACTTGTCGTGGTCCCCCCGGGTGGCAGTCGCCATGGGCACACCCTATGCGTCTCAGCCGAGCAACAGCGCCGTCGACACCGGGCTCGGGAAACGGACACGGAACCGGGTCTCGCCCACGACAGCGGCCACCGCCGCGATCCGTTCGTCGAGCGCGGCGACCCGGTCCGCGGGGACGTCGACCAGCAGCCGGGTGCGGATCTCACCCGTCGAGCTCTGGACCCAGCCACCCACGACGACGCCGTCGACCCACAGCGTCGGACCGGCGTTGCCCATCCGGTCGAAGACGTCGGCGCAGGCGTCGGGGAGGTACCAGCCGCGCTGCTTCCAGCCCATCGTGGTCGGGTCGAGCCCGGGGAGGACGGCGACGCAGGGCGCGACCGGGGCGACCGGGTCCACGTCGTCGGGAGCCACGAAGGCCGCGCCACCGTCGACGCGCACCTCGACGGCCCCGCAGTCGGCCAGCGCACGCCGGGTGGTCGCGACCGTCCAGCCCATCCACCACTGCAGGTCGGTGGCGGTGCCGGGGCCGAAGGCGTGCAGCCAGCGCAGCGCGAGGTCGCGGGCCCCCTCCTGCTCCCCGAGGTCGCCGAGCCCGCCCTCAAGCCACGCGTCGGCAGAGACATAGGTGTAGGCGCCGTTGATCCAGGTGCCGGTCGGCCGGGCGCGCAGGATCGCGCCCTCGAACCCCAGGTTGAGCAGCACCCGCGTGTGAGCGGACGCCATCCCCTCGTAGCGCTTGCCCCGCGCCAGGACGATCTCGTGCCGCAGCTCGGGGACCTGCTGCCCGAGCGAGCGGGCGGTCATCGGCCCGTGCTCGCGCAGCGTGGCGAGGACACGGCGACGCGCGTCGACCAGCCACGTCTCCGGGTCCTCGATGCCGTTCTCGGCGAGCATCCGGGCGGTGCGCCGATGCTCGGGGCCGATCAGCCTGCGGGTGGCCGCGGCGTGCATGCACCGGGCGACGTCGGGGGTCGCGACCCAGAGCGTGCGGCGCATCGCGTGGTGCCGCAGCACCTCGCGGTCGACGTACAGCGCCCGCTCGACCGCCTCCACCGACGGGGTGCGCATCCGCGCGGTGGCGGAGAGGTGGACCGTGACCGGGTCGGTGGAGTGCAGCGCCACGACGCTGTCGGCGATCGCGGGGACGTCGTCGGTGCGCTCCTCGGCCAGCAGCCGGTGTCGGCGGACCAGGCGGGCGCGGCGCTCGGCAACGTCGATCGTGCGTGGACTCCCCGTCATGGCCGAGATCCTGTCACTGTGAACCCCCATGACCCGTGCCCCCGCCGACCGTCGATCGCTCGACGCGGTCGTGCGCGCGTTGCGCGCGGCGGGCTGTGTCTTCGCCGAGGACGAGGCCGCGCTGCTCGTGCAGGCCGCAGTCGACGCGCCCGTCCTCGACGCCCTGGTCGCACAGCGGGTCGCCGGCGTGCCCCTGGAGCACCTGCTCGGCTGGGTCGCGTTCGCCGGCAGCCGGTGGGAGGTGGACCCTGGCGTCTTCGTGCCCCGGCGCCGCACGGAGCTCCTCGTGCAGCTGGGAGCCACCCTGACCGGACCCGGCGAGGTCGTCGTCGACCTGTGCTGCGGCTGCGGCGCGGTCGGGGCGGCCCTCGCCACCGCGGTGGGAGGGGTCGAGCTGCATGCCGCCGACGTCGACCCCCTCGCGGTGGCCTGCGCGAGCCGCAACGTCGCGTCGGTCGGGGGCGCCGTGCACCGAGGTGACCTGTACGACGCCCTCCCGGCGCGTCTGCGCGGGCGGGTCGACGTGATCGTGGCCAACGCGCCCTACGTCCCCACCGACGCGATCATGCTGCTGCCGCCCGAGGCACGCGACCACGAGCCGCACCGCACCCTCGACGGCGGTCCGGACGGCCTGGACCCGGCGCGCCGCATCGCCTCGTCGGCCGCCGTGTGGCTCGGCGTCGGCGGTCACCTGCTGGTCGAGACCAGCGAAGCGCAGGCGCCCGTGCTGGCCGAGGTGTTCGCCCGCTCCGGGCTGGTGCCGGAGGTGGTGCACGACGCCGACCTGGCGGCCACGGCGGTCGTGGGTCAGCGGATGTGACCCGTCCCGGTGACGACGTACTTGGTGGACGTCATCTCCGGCAGTCCCATCGGGCCCCGCGCGTGCAGCTTCTGCGTGGAGATCCCGATCTCGGCCCCGAAGCCGAACTCCCCGCCGTCGGTGAACCGGGTGGAGGCGTTGACGACGACCGCCGCCGAGTCGACGGCCGCGGTGAACCGACGCGCGGCCTCCTGCGAGCCGGTCACGATCGCCTCGGTGTGCCCGGAGGACCAGCGGCGGATGTGCGCGACCGCCGCCTCGAGGTCGGGTACGACGGCGGCGGAGATGTCGAGCGAGAGGTACTCCGCGGCGTGGTCCTCGTCGGTGGCCGCGACCACCCCCTCCTGCGCCGCGAACACCTCGTCGCCGTGCACGGTCACCCCGGCCTCCTGCAGGGCCGCGACGACCCGCGGCACGAAGACATCGGCCACGTCGGCGTGCACCAGCAGGGACTCGGCCGCGTTGCACACCGAGGGGCGGTGGGTCTTGGCGTTGAGCACGATCGCCAGCGCCTGGTCGAGGTCGGCCGCGCGGTCGACGTACACGTGGCAGTTGCCGACGCCGGTCTCGATCACCGGCACGGTCGACTCCTCCACGACCGACCGGATCAGACCGGCGCCGCCGCGCGGGATCAGGACGTCGACGAGTCCGCGCGCCCGCATCAGGGCCTTCGCCGGATCGTGCCCCTCCCCCGGGACCAGCTGGACGGCGTCGGCGGGAAGGCCGGCCTGCTCCACCCCGATGCGCAGCGCCGTCACGATCGCCTCGTTGGAGTGCTGCGCGCTCGAGGATCCGCGCAGCAGCACGGCGTTGCCGCTCTTGAGGCAGATGCCGGCAGCGTCGGCCGTGACGTTGGGCCGCCCCTCGTAGATCATCCCGACCACGCCGAAGGGCACCCGCACCTGCCGCAGCTCGAGGCCGTTGGCGAGCGTGGAGCCGCGCACCACCTCGCCGACGGGGTCCGGCAGTCCGGCGACGTCGCGGAGCCCGTCCGCCATCGCGGTGACGCGTTCGGCGTCGAGGCGGAGCCGGTCGACCATCGCCTCCGGCATCGCGCGGTCCCGCGCGGCTGCGACGTCGGCGTCGTTCGCCGCAAGCACCTGCGTGCAGGCCGCGACCAGGTGGTCGGCCATCGCGTGCAGCGCGGCGTCCTTGGTGGCGCGGGTGGCGAGGGCGAGCTCGTGCGCGGCCCCACGGGCGCGCACGGCGGACGCGTGGACTGCCTCGACGCTCATGGCGCCAGCGTAGATCGGCCGCCGCTCAGAAGGGCAGCGGTGTCACATCGTGAAGGTCGACGATGACGTTGTACTCCATGCCGCGCGACAGGAAGATCGTCCGCTCCAGCACCTCGAGGCCGACCACCTCCCAGCGGGGCAGCCCGGCCGACTCGCGGTGCTCGTTCCACACCCGCAGGGCCAGCGAGGAGGCGTCGAGCAGGGTGTCGGCCTCCTCCCAGTACTGCAGCTCCGCGCGGTGCCCGGCGTACTTCAGCGAGTGCAGGAAGGGACGCTGCTCGTTGAGGCGACGCAGGGCGTTGCGCACGATCAGCGGCTCGACCTCGTCTCCGGCGACCGTCACGGTCACGTGCCACAGTCGAGAAAGCTCACCCAACGAAGTCACCCCTAGCAGGCCCCGAAACGCCCCGTCACGGATCTGTCACGTCCCCCCACCGCCGCTCCGGCAGTCGTGAGGATCGCCCTCAGTCTGGACGGAATCGGGCATCGGTGTGAGCCCTTTGGCGGAACTCGTGTGAAGTCCGTCGCACGCCCGGCCGAGAGCGCCCGGACGTCAGGACCGCGGCAGCAGGACCAGGTCGTCGCGGTGCACGACCTCACGCTCGTACGACGCCCCGAGCTCGACCGCGAGGTCGTGGGTCGAGCGCCCGACCAGCGCGGGGAGCTCGTCGGCGTCGTAGTTGACCAGGCCGCGCGCGACCGGCACGCCGTCAGGGTCGACCAGGTCGACGGGGTCTCCCCCGACGAAGGATCCGCTGACCCGGGTGATGCCGACCGGCAGCAGCGACGCGCGCCGCTCGGTCAGCGCCCGCACCGCCCCGGGGTCGAGGAAGATCCGGCCCTTGGGCTCGGTGGCGTGCGCCAGCCACAGCAGCCGGGTCGGGCGATGCCTGCCGGTGGGGTGGAACAGGGTGCCGACGGGGTCGCCCGCCAAGGCGCGGGCCGCCTGCTCGGCCGAGGTCAGCACCACCGGGATGCCGGCGCCGGTGGCGATCCGGGCGGACTCCACCTTGGTGGCCATCCCGCCGGTGCCGAGCCCGGCCGACCCGGTGCGGCCGATCCGCACCGCGGTGAGGTCGGTGTCGGACCCCACGTCCGACAGCAGCCTCGCCGCGGCGTCGCGCGCCGGGTTGCCGTCGTACAGACCGTCGACGTCGGAGAGGAGCACCAGCAGGTCGGCGTGCACCAGGTGCGCCACCAGGGCCGCGAGGCGGTCGTTGTCCCCGAAGCGGATCTCCGACGTCGCGACCGTGTCGTTCTCGTTGACGACCGGCAGGACGCCGAGCTCGAGCAGCTTGGCGAAGGTGCGGTAGGCGTTGCGGTAGTGGCTGCGCCGGGTGACGTCGTCGACGGTCAGCAGCACCTGCCCGGCGGTGATGCCGTGGCGGGACAGCTCCTCGTTGTAGCCACGCACCAGCAGGCCCTGCCCGACCGCGGCGGCGGCCTGCTGGGTGGCCAGGTCCCGCGGGCGGCGCACCAGACCGAGCGGGGCCAGACCGGCGGCGATCGCACCGGAGGACACCAGGACCACCTCGGCGCCCCGGGCGCGGGTGGCGGCCAGCGCGTCGACCAGCGAACGCACCCGTTCGGGGTCGATGCCGCCCGCTGCGGTGGTCAGCGACGAGGAGCCCACCTTGACCACCACACGGGCAGCGGTGGCGACCTGGTCGCGACGGACCATCAGGCGTCCCGGCCCGTCTCGCCGGGGTCGTCCTCGCTCCAGCCGAAGTCGGTCGAGCCGGGCCGGGCGGCGGGGTCGTCGGCGGCACCGTCGCCCTGCGCGTCCGGGTCCACGACGCCCAGGCGGCGCGCGACGTCGGCGCGGGTCTCGTGCTCGGCACGCGACCCCATCGCCTCGTCGATCGCGCGACGGCGCTGGGCCGCCGGCCGGGTCGACTCGAAGCGGGCGTCCTCGCCGCGGCGTCCGAGCAGCTCGGCGCCGGTCTCGACCATCGGCCGGAAGTCGAAGACGACGGCGTCGTCGGCCTGGCCGATGAGGACCGTGTCGCCCTCCACGGCACCCAGCTTGAGCAGCTGGTCCTCCACGCCGAGCCGGTTCAGCCGGTCGGCGAGGAAGCCGACGGCCTCGTCGTTGGTGAAGTCGGTCTGGCGCACCCAGCGCTCCGGCTTGGTGCCGCGCACCCGCCAGCCCTCGCCGGTCTCCTTGACCGTGAAGTCCGGTCCGCCCTTGGCCTCGGCAGGACGCAGCACGATCCGGGTCGCCTCCCGCACCGGCCGGTCGCGGCGCGCCTGCGAGACCACCTCGGCCATCGCGAAGGACAGCTCGCGCAGCCCCTCGTGGCTGGCCGCGGAGACCTGGTGGATCGTCAGGCCGCGGGCCGCGAAGTCCTCGGCCACGATGTCGGCGAGGTCGCGTCCGTCGGGCACGTCGACCTTGTTGAGCGCCACCAGGCGGGGGCGGTCCTCGAGCCCGCCGTACGACGCCAGCTCGTGCTCGATCACGTCGAGGTCGGAGAGCGGGTCCCGCCCGGGCTCCATGGTCGCGGTGTCGATGACGTGCACCAGTGCGGCGCAGCGCTCGATGTGGCGCAGGAAGTCGTGCCCGAGGCCACGACCCTCGCTGGCGCCCTCGATCAGCCCGGGGACGTCGGCGACCGTGAACGTCGTGTCGCCGGCCGTGACCACGCCGAGGTTCGGGATCAGCGTCGTGAACGGGTAGTCCGCGATCTTGGGTCGGGCCCGCGACAGGGCCGCGATCAGGCTGGACTTGCCGGCGCTCGGGAAGCCGACCAGGCCGATGTCGGCGACCACCTTGAGCTCGAGCACGATCGCGAGGTCGTCGCCGGGCTCGCCGAGCAGGGCGAAGCCGGGGGCCTTGCGCTTGGAGGAGGAGAGCGCCGCGTTGCCGAGACCGCCGCGACCGCCCTCGGCGATCACCATCTCGGTGCCGGGACCGACCAGGTCCGCGAGCACCGTGCCCTCGCTGTCGCTGACCACCGTGCCGTCCGGGACGTGCAGCACCAGGTCGGAGCCGTGCCCGCCGTTGCGGTGGCTGCCCGCGCCGTGCCCGCCGTGCTCGGCCTTGCGGTGCGGACTGTGGTGGAAGTCGACCAGCGTCGTCACGTCAGGATCGACGCGCAGGATCACGCTGCCGCCCGGTCCGCCGTTGCCCCCGTCGGGCCCACCCAGCGGCTTGAACTTCTCGCGGTGCACCGAGGCGACCCCGTTGCCGCCTCGACCCGCGGTGACCTGCATCGTCACCCGGTCGACGAACGTCGGCACGGCCATCTCGGCACTCTTCTCTCTGGTGGTCTCAGTGTTTCTGGTGGAGCGTTGTGGAGACGTTCCGGGGAACGGCGAAGGGGCGCCCTGCTCGTCTCAGCAGGGCGCCCCTTCGAGGCGAACGTTTCAGGTCCCGGCCGAGGTCACTCGGCGGTCGGGAGGATGTTGATCACGCGACGGCCCCGCTTGGTGCCGAACTCCACGTTGCCACCGACGAGGGCGAAGAGCGTGTCGTCGCCGCCGCGGCCGACGCCGCTGCCGGGGTGGAAGTGGGTGCCGCGCTGACGCACGATGATCTCGCCGGCGTTGACCAGCTGGCCGCCGTAGCGCTTGACCCCGAGCCGCTGGGAGTTCGAGTCCCGACCGTTCTTGGTCGAGGCTGCGCCCTTCTTGTGTGCCATGAGTTCAGTCCTCTGTGTCTAACGGGGTCGGGTCGGGAAACCGGTCGGGTCGCGACGTCTCCGCTCAGGCGGAGATGTCGGTGACCTTCACCTGGGTGTACTTCTGGCGGTGACCCTGGCGCTTGCGGTAGCCGGTCTTGTTCTTGTACTTCAGGATCGTGATCTTGGGACCCTTGGTGGCACCCAGGACCTCGACGGTGACGGTGGCCTTGCCCAGCGCGTCCGCGCTGGAGGTCACCTTCTCCCCGTCGACGAGCATGAGCACGGGAAGCGTGACCGAGTCACCCACCTCGTGGGCAATCTTGTCGATCTCGATGACGTCACCGACAGCAACCTTCTGCTGCTGGCCGCCACTGCGCACGATCGCGTACACCGCGGACTCACTCTCTTCGTCGGACGTGTTGCTACGGGAAGTTCGGATGTGGGTGCCGGAGCGCTCCGCACGTCCTCGGGAACAGGACGGGAGCGGTGCACCGCACACGCACGACGGCACCCTGACGGGCACCGAGGATCGAGTTTACGGATGCGGGCCCGGTGGGTCAAAACGGCCACCGGGCCGACCGGTCAGACCTCGGCCCTCTCCTCGGTGGCGGGGCCGTCCCCCGACTCCGCTGACGGGTCCGGCGACTGGTCCGGCGACGGTCCGGCGACTGGTCCGGCGACGGGTCCGAAGCCACTGCCCCCGACGGCGGACCGGCGGGTCGGCGTGCCACCCGGCGACGCGAGGAGGTGACCAGGCGGGGCGTCGTCGACACCGGCTCGGCCGGCTCCGGCGCCGGCTCGGACTGCTCAGGCGTGGTGTCCACCGGGGTGTCGGGCGCGTCCGGAGCCGCACTCGACTCCGGCGTGGCCGCCTGCGGTGCCGCCTCCGACGTGGCCGCCTGCGACGGCACGGACTCCGGGGCGGACTCCGGGGCGGGCTCGGGTGCGGACTGGGCTGCCGACTCGGGTGCCGACTCAGGGGCGGGCGCGCCGTCCTCGGTCGGCCTCGGCTCGTGCCGGGCCATCGCGGCCACGTCCTTGGGGGACGGGGCCCGGCCGGTGCCGTTGCCCGACCCGCTGCCGGAACCGTGATCGGCGTCGTCGCCCTTGCGGCCGCGGCCGGCGCGGCGACCGCTGCCACCACTGCCACCACTGCCACCGCGACGCGGCTCGTCGTCCTGCTTGCCCTTCTTGGGCTCGACGGGCTCGTGGTGGGTGATCAGGCCGCGGCCCTGGCAGTGCTCGCAGTTCTCGCTGAACGCCTCGAGCAGGCCGGTGCCGATCCGCTTGCGGGTCATCTGCACCAGGCCGAGCGAGGTCACCTCGGCGACCTGGTGACGGGTGCGGTCGCGACCGAGGCACTCCACCATCCGGCGCAGCACGAGGTCGCGGTTGCTCTCGAGCACCATGTCGATGAAGTCGACGACGATGATGCCGCCGATGTCGCGCAGCCGGAGCTGGCGGACCATCTCCTCCGCCGCCTCGAGGTTGTTCTTGGTGACGGTCTCCTCGAGGTTGCCCCCGGAGCCGGTGAACTTGCCGGTGTTGACGTCGACGACGGTCATCGCCTCGGTGCGGTCGATGATCAGCGACCCCCCCGAGGGCAGCCAGACCTTGCGGTCCAGCCCCTTGGCGATCTGCTCGTCGATCCGGTACGCCGCGAACACGTCCCCGTCGTCGTCGAACCTCTCGAGCCGCTCAGCAAGGTCGGGGGCGACGTTCTCGACGTAGGTGTCCACCACGTCCCAGGCGTCGTCTCCGGAGATGACGAGCTTGGCGAAGTCCTCGGTGAACAGGTCGCGGACCACCTTGAGCGTCAGGTCGGGCTCGCCGTACAGCAGCTGCGGCGAGGTGCCGCCGCCGGTGGACGCCTTCTCCACCTGGGCCTCGATGTCGGCCCAGCGCGCGGTCAGCCGCTCGACGTCCTTGGTGAGCTCCTCCTCGGAGGCGCCCTCGGCCGCCGTACGCACGATCACGCCGGCGCTGTCGGGGACGATCTCCTTGAGCAGCGTCTTGAGACGGGTGCGCTCGGTGTCGGGGAGCTTGCGGGAGATGCCGCTGGTGGTGCCGTCGGGGACGTAGACCAGGAAGCGGCCCGGGAGGCTGACCTGGCTGGTGAGCCGAGCGCCCTTGTGACCGATCGGGTCCTTGCTGACCTGCACCAGGATCGGCTGGCCGGACTTGAGGACCTGCTCGATCTTGCGCGGACCGTTGCCGGCGCCGAGCGAGTCCCAGTTGACCTCGCCGGCGTAGAGCACCGCGTTGCGGCCCTTGCCGATGTCGATGAAGGCGGCCTCCATCGACGGCAGGACGTTCTGCACCCGGCCGAGGTAGACGTTGCCGATCAGCGAGGTCTGCGAGTCGCGTGCGACGTAGTGCTCGACGAGCACCTTGTCCTCGAGCACGGCGATCTGGGTGAGGTCGGCACGCTGCCGGATCACCATCACCCGGTCGACGGCCTCCCGGCGGGCGAGGAACTCCGCCTCGCTGACGATCGGGGCGCGGCGCCGGCCGGCCTCGCGACCTTCCCGCCGACGCTGCTTCTTGGCCTCGAGCCGGGTCGAGCCGGACAGGCTGGTGATCTCGTCCTCGGCGTTGCGGGGCTTGCGGACCCGGGTGACGGTGTTCTGCGGGTCGTCGTTGCCCCCGTCGCCGTCCTCCCCGGAGCGGCGTCGACGCCGGCGCCGGCGCGAGCCGGTGCCCTCTGCGTCGTCGCTCTGGTCGCCGTTGTCGCCGGCGTCGGCGTCGGGCCCCTGGGAGCCCTTGCCGCCGCCGTTGTTCCGGCCGCCGGACTGGCGCCCTCCGGACTGTCGTCCGCCGGACCTGCCACCGGACTTCTTGCCGTCCGCCGCGTCGGAGTCGTCGCCGGCGTCGTCCCGGCTGCCGTCGCTCCCGTGGTTGTCGTGGTCGCCGTTGGTGCCGGTGGAGTCGTCCCGGTTGCCGTCGGTACCGTCGGCACCGTCGGATCCCTCGGAGTCCTCGCCGGTGCTCTTGCGGCGCCGACGGCCGCCGCGGCGACGCCGACGACGGTTGCCGCCGCCGCCTTCGCTGTCGCTGCCGGCGTCGTCGGTGGTCTCGTCGTCCTCGGTGCTGTCGTCGTCGGAGTCCGTGTCGGCCTCGGCGTGGTCGCTGCCGCCGGCGTTCTCCTGGCCTCGCGAGCGGGCACCGGACCGGGACCGGGTGCGCGAGGGGGCGGCATCCTCGGCAGCGTCCTGAGCTGTGTCCCCCGAGACGCTCTCGGAAACGACCGGGTCGCCCTCGTTCGTCGGGGCGTCGTCGACCGACGCGGGCTCGGCGGCCTTCGCGGGGTCCATGCGTGCACTGGTCTTCTTGGCCGCTCGCTTGCGCGGCGTGGGCTCGGGTGCCTTGAACAGCGGGATCGTGGGGGCGCTGGAGCCAGCGCCGTCACCGGAGCCAGTGCCGTCACCCGGGGCAGCGTCCGAGCCATCGCCCGAGCCATCGCCCGAGCCAGTGCCCAGCCCGGCACCGGTGCCGGGGCCGTCGCCCGCGTCGGGCGGGGTCTCGCCCCGGGCAGCAGCGGCCTTCTTGGTGGTTCGCTTCGCCGCCTTCTTGGCGGTCTTCCTCGCAGGGGCGGGAGCGTCGCCGGACGTCGCGACGGCGGGATCCACCGGTCCGGGGTCGGCCTGCGCCGCCACCTCGGGCGCGTCGGAAGGTCCGCCCGGCGGCTCGGTCGACTCGGCCGGTTTCGTGGCCGACTTCTTGGCGGAGGTGCGGCTCGTGGTCTTCTTCGCGGCCGCCTTCTTGGTGGCCTTCTTCGCCGCCTTCTTGACGGGAGCGGCCCCGGACTCGCCGGCGACGTCCGGCGGGTTCGCGGACGTGGGGGCGGCCTCGGGGGCCGACTCGGGGGTGTTCTCGTTGTCGTCGAGCATCTGCTCTCCTGTCCCCCCTGGACGCAGGAGCGGCGTCGGCACGGGGGCGGTTCGGTCGCCAGACCGGGAGTGCCGGTCGGGCGTAAGCCTGCGGTCGGACCGGCGACGCACGGGGTCACGGCGCCGGGCGGCGACCCCCTCCGGGTGAGCGTCAGTCGGGCGAACCGGGGGCAGATTCCGCGGTCACCGGCGGGTGCAGACCATCCCTGTCACCGACGGTCACGCCGTGTCGCGGTTGAGTGCCAACGGGTCGCCCACCGTGCCGGTCAGCTCGTCGAGAGGGCCCTGGGCGAGTCGCTCGTGCAAAGGAGCGGTGCTCGTCTCGAGTCCAGCGATGTCGCGGAGTCCGGCGAGGACGTCGTCGGGTCTCACGGACGGGGTTCCGTGCCGTAGGACCACCTGGAGTATCGCACACTCGCCTCCGGGACCGGGTGCGGCAGACCCGCTCGCCGTGCTCGCTTCGACGTCGAGCGAGACGACCGCGGCGCGGCAGTCGAAGGTGCGCAGCCCCTTCTTCGTCATCCGCTCGACCAGCACCGTCTCGGCCGCGAGGAAGTCGGCGGCGGCGGAGCGTCCGGCGTCCACCGCCAGGTCGGGGACGGTGATCCGCCACTGGCTGGCCTCGAGCCGGTCCGTCAGGGAGCCGCCCGGTGAGACGACGACCTGCATGACGTCGAGCCCGTGCGGCAGCGCCTCGTCGAGCGCGCGTCGTACGACGTCGGGGTCGGTCTCGCGTGCCAGCCCGATCTCGACGTACTCCGCCTCGCTCGCCGCGCCGGTCGGCGACGCACCCGCGTAGGAGATGCGGGGGTGCGGGTGGAACCCGGAGGAGTAGGCCATCGGCACCTGGGCCCGCGCGATGGCCCGCTCGAAGGCCCGCGAGAAGTCACGGTGGCTGGTGAAGCGCAGCCGGCCGCGCTTGGCGTAGCGGATCCGGAGCCGCTGGACGGGCGGCGCCTGCTGCTCGGGTTGGTCACGCACGCGTCGACCCTACGGCGTCCACCCGCGGCCGGTGACCGCGGACGGGTGCGCGAGGATGCTGCGGTGACGAGCGACCAGACGGGACTCCCGACCGAGCATCGGGACACCCGCGCCGAGCGGGTCCTCGTCGTCGTCGGCATCGTCGTGCTGGCCTTCAACCTCCGTCCTGCCGCGGTGAGCGTGGGCCCGGTGCTCGACGAGATCACCAGCTCCTCCGGCGGGCTCGGCATGTCCCCCACCACCGCGGGGGTCCTGACGACGCTGCCCGTGCTGGCGTTCGCGGCCTTCGGCGCCCTCGCGCCGATGCTGGCGCGGGGTCTCGGGCTGCACAAGGTCACGCTGCTGTCGCTGATCGCGGTCGTCGTGGGGCTGGTCACCCGCTCCCAGCTGTCCAGCATCCCGCTGTTCCTGCTCTTCTCCCTGCTCGCGCTCGCCGGGATGGCCACCGCCAACGTGCTGCTGCCGTCGCTGGTGAAGCTGCACTTCCCGGACCGCGTCGGGTTGATGACGTCGGTCTACACGACCTCGCTCGCGGTGGGACTCACGCTCGGGTCCGTGCTCACCGTGCCGCTCTCGCAGGGCCTGGGGTCCTGGCGGTGGGGGCTGATGGCCTGGGCGGCGACCGCGGTGCTCGCCGCACTCCCCTGGTTCGGGCTGCTGCGCCACGACACGGCACCCGAAGGGGTTGCCGGCCGGCTCTCGCTCGGGGCTGTGGCGCGCACCCGGCTGGGGTGGGGGATGGCGCTGTTCTTCGGGCTGCAGTCGCTGCAGGCCTATGCGGTCTTCGGCTGGTTCGCCCAGGTCTACCGCGACGCCGGCTTCTCGGCCGGTACGGCGGGACTGCTGCTCGGCGTGATCACCGCGATGAGCATCCCGCTGTCGTTCTGGCTGCCCGCGTGGGCCGCCCGCATGGAGCACCAGACCTGGCTGATCACGGCGCTGGTCTCGCTCTACCCGATCGGCTACCTCGGGCTGATTCTCGCGCCGGTGGCCGGCGCCTGGCTGTGGGCGGTGCTGATCGGCGTCGCGGCCTCGGTCTTCCCCGTCGTGCTCACCCTGATCGGGCTGCGGGCCCGCACCAGCGAGGGCACCGCGGCCCTGTCCGGGTTCACCCAGTCCGTGGGCTACCTGATCGCTGCGATCGGGCCGTTCGGGATGGGCCTGCTCTACGAGCTCACCGGTGGGTGGACCGTCCCGCTGGTGGCGCTGATCGTGCTGTGCGTGCCCCAGCTCCTCGCCGGCCTCAGCGTCGCGCGCCCGTCGTACATCGAGGACGAGATCGGCGCTCGGACCACCCAACCCGCCGCCCGCTGAGCGGTGTGCGGGACAACACGCGCCGACGAGCCTGGACCTGGGACTCTCGTGCACTACTCTCGTGCGGACAAAGTAAAGACATCGATCAGAGGCGGCTCGCTCGGAGCCGCCTGTCGTACGTCAGTAGCCGGTCGTTCCCGTTCGACCGGGCGGCTGTGACTTCACGGGAGTTCTCCAGATGCTCAAGCGCCTCAGCGCCGTCCTCGCCCTGACCTTGTTCCTGACCCTCACCACCGGTGTCGCCGCGCAGGCCTACGAGCCGCAGGGTGGGGCAGCCTTCAACAACCCCTGGGGCGGCGCCACGTCCAAGGAGCGGCTGATCAAGAAGTTCGTGCTCGCGGTGAACAACAGCCGCAAGGGCTCCACGATCAAGGTCGCGACGTACTCCAACGACCGCAAGGACATCGCCGACTCCCTGATCAGGGCCAAGAAGCGCGGCGTCAGCGTGCAGATGCTGCTCAACGACAACTGGACGTCGCGACAGACCCGGCGACTGCGCAAGGCGCTCGGCACCAACATCGAGAAGTCCAGCTTCCTGCGGGTGTGCAACCGCTCGTGCCGCGGGCGCCGCGGCAACCTGCACTCGAAGTTCTACCTGTTCTCCAAGACCGGCTCCGCGGGCTACGTGACGATGATGGGGTCGGCGAACCTCACCGGCTACGGCGCCCGGAACCAGTGGAACGACATGTTCACGGTCAAGGACAACAAGCCGATGTACAACGCCTACGCCCAGGTGTTCAACGAGATGAAGCGCGACCGGGCGATGGGCCAGCCGTACCGCAGCTACACGGTGCGCGGCGGCTACGACATCAACTTCTACCCGCGCTACAACACCAACCGGAGCAACGACCCCGTGATGGGGCGGCTGAGCCGGATCAGGTGCACGGGCGCCTCCGGCCCGACGGGCATCGGCAACAAGACCCTGATCCGCATCTCGATGTACGGCTGGAACGGCCAGCGCGGCCGCTACCTCGCCGACAAGGTCGCATCGCTGTCGCGCAACGGGTGCAACATCCGCGTCCTGCACAGTGACGGCGGCGGCTACGTCGTGAAGCACCTGCGGGCCAACGGGGTCCCCGTCCGCACCGCGAGCTACGACCGCAACCGCGACGGCGAGGTCGACATGTACACCCACCAGAAGTACATGATCCTGTCGGGCAACTACAACAAGAAGGCGGCCTGGCACGTGTGGACGGGGTCGCAGAACTGGTCCGACATCGCGCTGCACGGCGACGAGGTCACCATGCACATCCCGCGGCGCGGCGCCTTCGCGGCGTACCGGAAGAACTTCGACTTCATCTGGAAGTACCACTCGCACGTCACCGGCTGACCGAGTCGGCGCGTCGGCTGGTCTCAGACCCGCCCAGTCGGCGCGTCTACCGGTCCCCCACCCGCCCAGTCGGCGCGTCTGCTGGTCCCCCACCCGCCGAGTCGGCGCGTCTGCTGGTCGTCTGGACCAGCCGACGCGCCGGGTCGAGGGGTTTCGGACCAGCCGACGCGCCGGGTCGAGGGGTTTCGGACCAGCCGACGCGCCGGGTCGGCTCAGACGACGCTGAGCGGCAGCAGCGTCTTGCCGGTGGGGCCGATCTGGATCTCGGTGTCCATCTGCGGGCAGACGCCGCAGTCGTAGCAGGGCGTCCAGCGGCAGTCCTCGACCTCGACCTGGGAGTCGGGGTCGATGGCGTCCTGCCAGTCCTCCCACAGCCAGTCCTTGTCGAGCCCGGAGTCCAGGTGGTCCCAGGGCAGCACCTCGGCGTGCTCGCGCTCGCGCGTGGTGTACCAGTCCAGGTCGACCGCGGTGCCGGCCAGCCCGGTCGCGGCGGCCTGCTCCCACCGGTCGTAGGAGAAGTGCTCGCTCCACCCGTCGAACCGGCCGCCGTCGCGCCACGCCGCCTCGATGACCCGGCCGACGCGGCGGTCGCCGCGCGACAGCAGGCCCTCGATGATGCCCGGCCGACCGTCGTGGTAGCGGAAGCCGATCGCTCGGGCGAACTTCTTGTCGGCGCGTACGTCGTCGCGCAGCTTCTGCAGCCGCGCGTCCGTCGTCTCGTGGTCGAGCTGCGCGGCCCACTGGAAGGGCGTGTGCGGCTTGGGCACGAAGCCGCCGATCGACACCGTGCACCGGATGTCGTTGCGTCCGGAGACCTCGCGTCCCTTGGCGATCACCTTCTTCGCCAGGTCCGCGATCTCCAGGACGTCCTCGTCGGTCTCGGTCGGCAGACCGCACATGAAGTACAGCTTCACCTGGCGCCAGCCGTGCGAGTAGGCCGTCGCGACGGTGCGGATCAGGTCCTCCTCGGTGACCATCTTGTTGATCACCTTGCGCAGCCGCTCGGACCCGCCCTCGGGGGCGAAGGTCAGCCCGGACCGGCGGCCGTTGCGGGAGAACTCGTTGGCGAGGGTGATGTTGAAGGCGTCGACTCGGGTCGAGGGCAGTGAGAGCGACACGTTGGTGCCCTCGTAGCGGTCGGCCAGGCCCTTGGCGACCTCCCCGATCTCGGTGTGGTCGGCGCTCGAGAGCGACAGCAGCCCGACCTCCTCGAAGCCGGAGTTGCGGATGCCGCTCTCGACCATGTCGCCGATCGTGGTGATGGACCGCTCGCGCACCGGGCGGGTGATCATGCCGGCCTGGCAGAAGCGGCAGCCGCGCGTGCAGCCGCGGAAGATCTCCACCGAGTAGCGCTCGTGCACGGTCTCGGCCAGCGGCACCAGCGGCTTGCGGGGATAGGGCCAGGCGTCGAGGTCCATCAGCGTGTGCTTGTGCACCCGCCACGGCACGCCGGAGGTGTTGGGGGCGACGCGCTTGATCCGGCCGTCGGGGAGGTAGGTGACGTCGTAGAAGCGAGGCACGTAGACCGCGCCGGAGACGGCGAGCCGGTAGAGCAGCTCGTCACGCGACGTACGACCGCCCAGTCCCGGGCGCCCCTCCTCCTTCCACTCGCGCACCACGTCGGAGATCGCGAGCACGATCTCCTCGCCGTCGCCGAGCACGGCGGCGTCCACGAAGTCCGACACCGGCTCCGGGTTGAACGCGGCGTGCCCGCCCGCGATCACCAGCGGGTCGTCGTCGGTGCGGTCCGCGGTGTGCAGCGGGATGCCGGCCAGGTCGAGGGCGGTGAGCAGGTTGGTGTAGCCCAGCTCGGTGGAGAACGAGATGCCGAACAGGTCGAAGGCGCGGACCGGGCGGTGGTTGTCGACGGTGAACTGCGGGATCCGGTGCTCGCGCATCACCTGCTCCATGTCGGGCCACACCGAGTAGGTGCGCTCGGCCACGATCCAGTCCCGCTCGTTGAGCACCTCGTAGAGGATCTGGACGCCCTGGTTGGGGAGTCCGACCTCGTAGGCGTCGGGGTACATCAGCGCCCACCGGACCGTGGTGTCGTCACCCCAGTCCTTGGGCGTGGAGTTGAGCTCGCCGCCGACGTACTGGATCGGCTTCTGCACCGACGGGAGCAGCGGCTCCAGGCGCGGGAACACGCTGTCGGTGGACAGGGTGGTGTCGCTGGCTCCGGCGGGCACGGTGGCAGACCTTCCGAACGGGGTGGGGGGCGCTCCCAGGGTACGTCGTGCGCGGCGCCCACACCGAAACGGCGGGGCCTCAGGGCGCCCAGTCGGCGTCGCGCCCGAAGCCGGCCAGCAGCCGTGTCTGCGCGTCCGCGTCCTCGGCGTACGACGCCCGCTCGGCGATCACGCCCACGGAGCGGTAGAGCTCCTCGCGCTCCGCGAACCAGTCGGCCACCTCGGCGACCAGGTCGGCCGGCAGCGTCGGGTCGGCGCCGACGGCCACCCGCACGTCCCAGGCGTGCACGAGATGGTCGGCCGCGAGCTGGTGGACGTACTCTCCCGGCTCCTCGTCCCCGTAGGACAGGTGCACCCGCTCCCCGGCCGGCAGCCGCTCCGCGACCACCGCGACCGCTTCGGCGGCCAGCCGCATCGCAGTGTCGATCGGATGGTCGGCGAGCAGGTCCCCGTCGAGGGTCTCGCCGACGTCGGCCATCGTCCGCCCGCGCAGGAGTGGGACCGTCCATGCGTCCTCGCCGGCGACGTGGTTGACCACGTCGCGCACGGTCCAGGCCGAGCAGGGCGTGGGCTCGTCCCACTGCTGTGGCCGGATCTCGTCCACGGCCGCGGTCCAGGCGGCCACCGCTCGCCGGTGCAGCTCCACGACGTCCATCGCTCCCACCCCGCTCCGGTGTGCTGCTGCCTCCAGCGTGCCCCGGTCGGCGCGTGGCGTCCATGGCGCATCCGGGCCACCCCACCCGGTTCGGTCAGAAGCGGGAACGCTGCAGCCGCGACCGGGCGATGCCGATCCCCTCGCCGCTGCGCAGGTGCACGTTCTGGAGGAGGCCGAGCGCCATCAGGCTCGCGAACATCGAGCTGCCGCCGTACGACACGAGCGGGAGGGGGACGCCGGTGACGGGCATGATGCCCAGGCACATGCCGACGTTCTGGAAGGCCTGGAAGCCGAACCAGCAGGCGATGCCCGCGGAGGCCACCCGCCCGAACAGGTCCTCGGCGTGCACGGCGATCCGCAGCGCGCGCCAGAGCACCACGCCGAGCAGCGCGATGATCACCGCGGAGCCGACCAGGCCGAGCTCCTCGCCGGCCACGGTGAAGATGAAGTCGGTGTGCTGCTCGGGGACGAAGCCGGACCGGGTCTGGGAGCCGTCGAAGAGACCCTGCCCGAAGATCCCGCCGTTGCCGATCGCGATCCGCGCCTGGGTGGTGTTGTAGCCGGCTCCTCGGGGGTCGAGCAGCGGATCGGTGAACGCCATGAAGCGGTCGATCTGGTAGGACTCGAGCAGTCCGGCCTTGATCGCCACCGTTGCGACCCCGACCGCACCCAGCACGAGGCCGAGCAGCCAGCCCCGCCGGGCACCGGAGACCGCGATGACCCCGAAGACCGTCGCGGACAGCACCAGCACGGTGCCGAGGTCGGGCTGCAGCAGGATCAGCAGGGCCGGCAGACCGGCGATCGCGAGCATCGCGGCGACGTCGCGGGTGCCGACCTCCTTGCGGTTCAGGGAGCCCTCGGTGCGTTCGGCGACCATCAACGCCATGGCGATGACGACGGCCAGCTTGGCGAACTCCGCCGGCTGCACCGACAGCCCGCCGAGCTGGATCCACGAGCGGGACCCGTTGATCGTCACGCCCATCGCGAGCACCGCCACCAGTCCGAGCACCGAGGCGACGTAGACCAGGGGCGCGAGGATCCGGACCCAGCGGTGGTCGGTGGCCGCGACCATGACACCGAGCACGACGCCGATCGCGATGTTGACCAGGTGCCGCTTCACGTAGGCGTGCGGGTCGCCGTCGGTGAGTGTCTCGCGGGTCGAGGTGGCCGACCACACGAGCATCGTGCCGATCGCGAGCAGGGCGGCCGCGGCGAACATCAGGGCCCAGTCGAGGCGGGCGGCCTTGACCCGCGTGGTGGTTCCCGAGACCTGGACGCCGTGCGTCCGCTGGCCACGGGGTCGGACCGCGACGAGGCTCATCGGCGTCCCTTCCTCTTCGTCGAGGTCGCGCGGGTCGGGACGGGCGGCAGGATCTCGCCGTCCTGCGCGAAGACCGGCAGCTTGCTCGGCGGCCGGGCCCCGGGCAGCGCGGCCCGGTCGGTGCGCACGCTCATCCCCTTGATGCCGTAGAGCGCCTCCCAGATCTTGCGGATCGCCGGGCCCGAGGTGCCCGAGCCGGTGCCGCCCTGGGAGACCATCATCACGACCACGAAGTTCTTGTCGTACGACGCCACCCACGACGTGCTCTGCTTGCCGTAGACCTCGGCCGACCCGGTCTTGGACCGGATCTTGACCTTGTCGAGCGGGAAGTCGATGAGCCGCCACGACATCGTGCCGGTGCGCGAGGTGCCCTGCAGGGCCCGGTCGATGTAGGCCAGGTCGCTCTTGCTGACCGGGACCTTGGAGGCCTTCTTCGGCGGGATGGTGCGCACCAGCTTGCCGGCCGGGTCGACGATCGCCTTGGCCACGCGGGGCTCGTAGAGCGTGCCGCCGTTGGCCAGGGCGCCGTACGCCCGGGCGAGCTGCAGCGGCGTCACCATCGTGTCGCCCTGGCCGATCGCGAAGTTCACCGCGTCGCCGGCACGGTAGACGAACCCCTCGACGCAGAACTCGCGGGCGAAGCGGTGCAGGAAGTCGTTGCCGGGCTTCTTGCCGATCTTGCAGTAGTAGTCCTTGTTGGCCTTCCAGTAGGCCAGCTTCCACGCCCGGTCGGCGATCCGTCCGCTGGCCTCGCCCGGGATGTCGATGCCGGTCGGCGAGCCGAAGCCGAAGCTCTTCGCCTCCGTCACCAGGGGGTCCTTGGCCTCGACGTCGTCGATGTCGGTGCCGAACCGCTGCCAGAACGAGTAGCCCACCCGGTAGAAGAACGTGTTGCAGGAGACCTGCAGCGCCTTGTCGAAGCCGATCGACCCGTAGGAGCCGGACTCGTAGTTCTTGAAGGCGCGGTTGCCGACCTGCAGGGACGAGGAGCAGTTGAGGCGGGTGTCCTGGGAGAACCCGTTGGACAGGGCGCCGGCCGTCATCACCGGCTTCCACGTCGACCCGGGTGCGAACTGGCCCTGGGTGGCGCGCGAGAGCAGCGGGTTGCCCTGCTTGGCGGAGTACAGCCGCTTCAGCTGCTTGGTGCTGATCCCGCCCACCCAGACCTTCGGGTCGTACGTCGGCATGCCGGCCATCGCGACGACCTGGCCGTTCTTGGCGTTCAGCACGATCGCGGCGCCCTGGTCGGCGACGTACTTCTTGCCGGACACCTTGTCGAAGGTCGCGCGTGCCGTCCGGATGGTCTGGTCGAGCTGCTGCTCCACGACCCCCTGGACGCGCGCGTCGATCGAGGTGACCAGGGTGTCGCCCTCGCGGCCCTCGACCTCGCCGGAGTCGCCGAGCACCCGCCCCATCGAGTCGACCGCGACCTGCTTGTAGCCGGGCTGCCCGCGGAGGTACTTGTCGTACTCCTTCTCCAGCCCGGCCCGGCCGACGACCGACGCGCCGTGCACGGAGGTGTCGTCCTCGTCCTGGGCCTCGTCGAGCTCCTCCTCGGTGATCGGGCTCAGGTAGCCCAGCAGGTGCGCGGCGTTGATGCCGTAGGGCGAGGGGTAGGAGCGCACGTTCTGCTGCTCGACCAGCACGGCCGGGAAGTCCTCGCCCTGCTCCATGATCGAGACCGCCACCTGCTGGTCGACGTCGTAGGCCACGGGCACCGGCTGGTAGGGCGAGCCGTTCCAGCAGGTGCCGGAGACGGCGCCCTCCTGGCCGCACAGCAGCGTGCGGGCGCGGATCTTCGCTGCCGGGACCTTGACCGCCCGGCCGACCCGCTCGACCAGCGCCTGCTGCTGCATGTCGCCCATCTTCTGCAGCATGGTGCGGTCCAGGCTGACCACCCAGGACGCGCGGTTGGTGACGAGGGGGCGTCCCATGCCGTCGACGATCAGGCCGCGGGCGGGCTGCACGACGAGCTGGCGCACCGACTGCTCCGCCGCCTGCGCCTGGTAGGCCTCGCCGCCGAGCACCTGCATGTACCAGAGCCGCGCGAACAGCGTGAGGAACAGCGACAGCACCAGGGCCTGCACGACGACCAGCCGGAGGCGTCCCCGGGTGGCGCTGGTCGCGTGCACCCGACCGGCGGCCATCAGTACGCGACCTGCGGCGGTTGCAGCGAACGGAAGAGCCGCAGGACGACCGGCAGCACGAACGGCGTGACCAGGATGTCGTAGCCGACCGAGAGCGGGATCACCGCGAGCGCGTGGCCCACCGGGACCGCGGGGTCACGCAGCAGCATCCCGCTGAGCGCGACGATCGAGGTGCCCACGAAGGAGCAGGCGGCGACGGTGACGACCGCGGAGAGCGCGGAGGTGCCGGCGTCCTGGCGGACCCGGCCGGCGAGGTAGCCCACGACGACCAGGGCGAGCGCCCAGCGACCGGCGACGTGGTCGGCCGGAGGGGCGAGGTCGAGGGCGAGGCCGCCGAGGAAGCCGAGGGTCGCGGCGAACTCCGGTCCGCGCACCAGTGCGGCGCCGACCACCACGACGAGGGCGAGGTTGGGCACCACGCCGTCGAAGGACATCGCGGAGAAGACCGCGACCTGCAGCACGACGGCGAGCAGCACCAGCCCGGTCAGGGCCAGGGCGCGGAGCGCGGTCATCGGCGGTCCCCCTTGGGCTGCGGCGGCTGCGGCTCGGCGCGGATCACGGTGCGGTCGCTCTCGGTGTCCTGGTCGACCACGACTCCGACGAGGTCGAGGGAGCTGAAGTCGACGTACGGAGCGATCACGGCCTGCGTGGACTGCTGGCGCGGGCTGGAGTAGACGTCGGCCACCTGGCCGATCGGGATGCCGGCGACGTACGGCGCCCCGCCCTTGCTGCCCCACGTGACGAGCGCGTCGCCCTTGGTCGCGGAGGCGGCGGCGTCGATGAGGTCGAGGTCGAGCCGGGCGTCGCCGCCGATCCCGCCGCGTCCCTTGAGCGAGCCGATCTCCATGCTGGAGCCGAGTCGCGCGCCGACCGTGGACTCGCGGTCGACCAGCAGCAGCACGGTCGCGGTGGCGCTGTCGGCGCGGACCACGCGGCCGACGAGACCGTCGTTGTTGAGCACGGTCATGTCCGGCAGCACCCCCGCGCGACGGCCGGCGTCGATGGTCACGGTGCGGGAGAACGTCTGGGCCGGCCCGAGGGCGACCACGCGGGCGGGCACCAGGGCGTAGCCGGTCTGCTCAGAGCTGGCGATCAGCCCGTCCACCTCGGCGACCCGGTTGCGGTCGATGCCCGAGCCGGCGAGCTCGCCGCGCAGGCGGGCGTTCTCGGCGCGCAGCCGGGTGGCGTCCTCGCGCAGCCCGTGGGTGGTGCGGAACAGCTCCGGCACCGCCGAGAAGGGGCGTACGGCGGCCGCGGTGGTGTTCTCGACCGGCCCGACGACCGCGCCGACGACGGTGCGGACCGGGTCGAGCGGGGAGTCCTCACCGCCGCGCACGTCGAGGGTGATCACGGTGAAGGAGGCGAGCAGGAGCAGGGCGAGCACCGCGTGGGAGGGGCGGTCCCGGTTCATCGGCGGGGCTCCGAGACGAGCACCTGCTGGAGCGCCTCGAACTCCTCGACGCACTTGCCGGCGCCCATCGCGACCGAGTGCAGCGGCTCCTCGGCGACGTGCACCGGCAGGCCGGTCTCGTGCCGGATCCGCTCGTCGAGGCCGCGCAGCAGCGCTCCGCCGCCGGTGAGGACCAGTCCGCGGTCCATGATGTCCCCGGCCAGCTCGGGCGGGGTCTGGTCGAGGGTGGTGCGGACCGCGTCGACGATCGCGTGCAGCGGCTCCTCGAGGGCCATCCGAACCTCGGAGGAGGAGACGACCACGGTCTTGGGCAGCCCGGAGACCATGTCCCGGCCGCGGATCTCGGCCTCGGGCTCCTGGGTCAGCGGGAAGGCGTTGCCGAGGGTCATCTTGATCTCCTCGGCGGTGCGCTCCCCCAGCATCAGGGAGTGCTCCTTCTTCATCCAGGCGATCACGGCCTGGTCCAGGTCGTCGCCGGCAGTGCGGATCGAGAGGCTGGTGACGATGCCGCCCAGGGAGATCACGGCCACCTCGGTGGTGCCGCCACCGACGTCGACGACCATGTTGCCGGTCGCCTCGTGCACCGGCAGCCCGGCACCGATGGCGGCGGCCATCGGCTCCTCCACGATGTAGACCCGACGGGCGCCGGCCTGGTAGCCGGCCTCCTTGACGGCGCGCTGCTCGACGGCGGTGATGCCGCTGGGCACGCAGATCACCAGGCGGGGCTTGGCGAAGTAGCGGCGGCGGTGCACCTGCTGGATGAAGTAGCGCAGCATCTGCTCGGTCGACTCGAAGTCGGCGATCACGCCGTCGCGCAGCGGTCGGATGGCGGTGATGCTGTCGGGCGTGCGCCCGATCATCCGCTTGGCCTCGTGCCCGACCGCGAGGATCTCGTTGGTCGAGGAGTTCAGCGCGACCACGGACGGCTCGTCGAGCAGGATGCCCTTGCCGCGGACGTAGACGAGCGTGTTGGCGGTGCCGAGGTCCACGGCCATGTCGCGGCCGATGAAGCTGTTCGCCATGTCTCGCCTACCCGTGCTCGTCCGTGGGCCGTGTCCATCCTGGAAGGGGTCGGCGCAGACGCACGACGACCCGTGGAGCCAGCGTAGGAGCGCCGGCGCCGGTTCCCGGGCAGGGACACGCGGGGCGGGTGTGGTGTGTGTGACGGGTGTGGTAGCTACGCGTGCCGGGCGAGCAGCTCCAGGACGTGCGCGGGTACGGCGGTGCCGTCGGCGTCGCCACTCGTCGAGACGACGCCGGCCACCAGATGGAACGGCACCACCCCCGCCCAGCCACCCGCCTCGACGTCGGACGCGTCGTCCTTCGGGTCACCGGTCCGGCTCTTCACCGAGGCCTCGTGCAGCGGCAGGGCGAGCACCGCCGTGGCCGCGAGCTCCTTGCGGGTCGGACGGCGCAGCGTCGCCGACCGGCCCGGGACGGCGTGGTCCACCAGCAGGTCGGCGGCATGCAGCTTCTCCTCGGGGTCCTCGACCACCCGCGGCTGGCCGACCACCACTGCGGAGCGGTAGTTCATCGAGTGGTTGAAGCCCGAACGCGCCAGCACCAGCCCGTCGAGCAGCGTGAAGGTCACACTGACCTGCTGCGCGGGGCCCTGCACCAGGCTGCGCGAGGCGACCGAGCCGTGCAGGTAGAGGGTGCCGTCCCGGTCCGGCCCGTCGACGTCGACCGCGAACACGGTCGGCAGGGCGAGCGGCACCCCGTCGACCACGACGGCGAGGTGGCACACGTAGCAGGCCGCCAGGACGTCGTACAGGGCGGCGCGGTCGGTCTGCGCCCGCTCGCTCTTCCGGCTCGGCGTGCTGCGCGGCGTCGGCGAGAGCGGGCCGGTCATCAGAGGTGGGGGAACCACATCGCGATCTCGCGCTCGGCCGACTCCGGGGAGTCCGAGCCGTGCACGAGGTTCTCGCGGTTCGACAGCGACAGGTCGCCGCGGATGGTGCCCGGCGCGGCCTTGCGACCGTCGGTGGCGCCGTTCAGCGCGCGGACCACCTCGATCGCCTCGTCGCCCTCGAGGACCGCGGCGACCAGCGGGCCGGAGGTGACGAAGTCGCGCAGCGGCGGGTAGAAGTCCCGCTCGACGTGCTCGGCGTAGTGCGCGTCGGCCTGGGCGGCGTCGATGTGGCGCAGCTCGAGGGCGACGATCGTGAGCCCCTTCGCCTCGAACCGGGACACCACGTCGCCGACCAGTCCGCGTCGTACGGTGTCGGGCTTGAGCAGGACCAGAGTGCGTTGTGACATGCGCCGCAGCCTAGTGCCCCCGCTCTACCGTCCCGCGCCGTCCCGTCCCTCCGGGACCTCGGCGGAGCCGCCGTGCTCGGCGCGCCACTCCTCCTCCAGCACCCGGCGCTCGCCGCGCTCGCGGTCGATCCTGATGCCGAGGACGTAGGCGGTGACCCACAGCGCCCCGAATACCACGCCGAGGAAGAACATCGCGGTGACCACGAAGCCGAGCCCGAGCGAGACGACCTGGACGGCCCACCCGAGCGCGTAGCCACCCGGCCGGCCCAGCATCCCGGCGGCCAGCACGCACAGCAGCGCCAGTCCGAGCCCGATGCTCAGCGAGGCGGCGATGGGGATGTCGCCGCTGCCGATGGTGACCACGCCGGTCAGGAAGAGGACGACCGCCTGCAGCACCAGGATCCCGGCGCACATGCCGCGGCGGGCGGAGCTCACTGCGGGTCCTCGCCACGCTCCGGGAGACGCTCGCGGCTGCGTTCGCGCGGCTTGAGCATCCGGCGGGCGTCACCGACGGTGACGACCGAGCCCGTCACCAGCACGCCGCCCGAGCCGTAGACGCCGCCCTGCTCGGCCAGCGTCACCGCCGCCGTGATCGCGTCGTCGAGCCGCGGCACCACGGTGACCCGGTCGGTCCCGAAGATGCCGCGGGCGACCTCGCCCAGCTCCTCGGCGGGCATCGCCCGGGCCGTGGAGCTCGCGGTCACCACGACCTCGGCCAGGACCGGCTCGAGCGCGGCGAGCAGGCCGTCGGCGTCCTTGTCGGCCATCACGCCGATCACCCCGACCAGCGGGTTGAAGACGAACGAGTCCTCCAGGGCGGCCGCCACCGCCTGCGCGCCGTGCGGGTTGTGCGCCGCGTCCAGCACGATGCTCGGGCTGCGCCGGATCACCTCGAGCCGTCCCGGCGAGGTCACCTCCTCGAAGGCGCCGTGCACGAGCTCGGCGTCCAGCGGCTCGGCGCCCAGGAAGGCCTCCACCGCGGCGAGCGCCATCGCGGCGTTCTGCGCCTGGTGGGCGCCGTACAGCGGCACCAGCAGCTCGTCGTACTCCGCGCGGAGCCCGCGCAGCCGCAGCATCTGTCCCCCGACCGCGGGCACCCGGTGCTCGACGCCGAAGTCCTGGCCCTCCCACACGACGCTCGCACCGACCTCGGCCGCCCGCTCCGCGATGACCGCCGCGACCTCGGGGGTCTGCTCCGCGCAGACGACCACCGATCCGGGCTTGATGATGCCGGCCTTCTCCCGGGCGATGTCCACCGGACGGTCGCCGAGGTAGGCGCTGTGGTCGACCGCGATCGGTCCGATCACCGCGACCCGCGCCTCCGCGACGTTGGTGGCGTCCCACGTCCCGCCCATGCCGACCTCGACGACGGCCACGTCGACGGGCGCGTCGGCGAAGGCCGCGTAGGCCATCGCGACCGACAGCTCGAAGAAGGACAGCGGGTGCGGGCCCTCCTCGTCGACCATCGCGGCGAGCCCGATCACCTCGTTGTAGGTCTCGAGGAAGCGCTCCTGCGACAGCGGCTCCCCGTCGACGGAGATCCGCTCGGTCATCGACTCGACGTGCGGGCTGGTGAACCGTCCCGGACGCAGGCCGGTCGCGCGGATCAGGGCGTCGATCATCCGCGAGGTCGTGGTCTTGCCGTTGGTGCCGGTCAGGTGGATGACGGGGTACGACGTCTGCGGCTCCCCGAGCAGCTCGGTCAGGGCCCGGATGCGGTCCAGCGACGGCTCCAGCCGGGTCTCGGGCCAGCGAGCCAGGAGCGCGCGCTCGGCCTCGGCGTAGGAGGAGACCGGTCCGGTCGGGGCATCGGGGGCAGGGGTGTGGGACATCGCCTCCCGAGTCTAGGGGGCGGTCCCGGACGCTCACCGGGGGCGGCCGCGGTCGCACGGGTTCGCTGCGGCCGCGCGCCGGAACGTAGGATTTCGCGCCATGACCTCCGAGCCGCTCGCCCCCGACCTGTCCGCGACGACGCCCGCCCCCGCGCGTGACGTCGTCGTACCGGACAAGCCGGCGCTCGAGGGGCTCGAGGAGACCTGGTCGCAGCGTTGGAAGGCCGAGGACACCTACGCCTTCGACCGCACCAAGGACCGCAGCGAGGTCTACTCGATCGACACCCCTCCCCCCACCGTCTCCGGGGCGCTGCACGTCGGGCACGTCTTCTCCTACACGCACACCGACCTCATCGCGCGCTTCCAGCGGATGCGTGGCAAGGAGGTCTTCTACCCGATGGGCTGGGACGACAACGGCCTGCCCACCGAGCGTCGCGTGCAGAACTACTTCGGCGTGCGCTGCGACCCCTCCCTGCCCTACGACGCCGACTTCGCCGCGCCGGAGAAGCCCGACGCCAAGAAGCAGATCCCGATCAGCCGACCCAACTTCGTCGAGCTGTGCGAGCGCCTCGTCGAGGAGGACGAGAAGCTCTTCGAGTCGCTGTGGCGCACCCTCGGACTCTCCGTGGACTGGAAGCAGACCTACACCACGGTCGGGGCGCGGTCCCAGACCGTGTCCCAGCGCGCCTTCCTGCGCAACTTCGCGCGCGGCGAGGCCTACCTGCAGGAGTCGCCCACCCTGTGGGACGTCACCTTCCAGACCGCGGTGGCGCAGGCCGAGCTCGAGGCCCGGGAGTACGCCGGCCACTACCACCGCGTCGCCTTCCACGGCGCCGACGGACCGGTCCACATCGAGACCACCCGTCCCGAGCTGATTCCGGCCGTCGTCGCCCTGATCGCCCACCCCGACGACGAGCGCTACCAGCCGCTGTTCGGGACCACGGTCCGCTCCCCGCTCTTCGACGTCGAGATCCCCGTCCTGGCCCACCCGGCGGCCGAGCCCGACAAGGGCGCCGGCATCGCGATGTCGTGCACGTTCGGTGACCTGACCGACGTGCAGTGGTGGCGCGAGCTGCAGCTGCCCGTCCGCACCGTGATCGGCCGCGACGGCCGGCTGCACCGCGAGACGCCCGAGTGGCTGGCCGCCGAGCCCGCCGCGACGGCGTACGCCGCCCTGGCCGGCAAGACCACCTTCAGCGCGCGGGAGGCGATCGTCGAGCAGCTGCGCGCGAGCGGAGACCTGGACGGCGACCCCCGGCCCACCCAGCGGATGACGAACTTCTACGAGAAGGGCGACAAGCCGCTCGAGATCGTCTCGACCCGGCAGTGGTACATCCGCAACGGCGGCCGCGACGCCGAGCTGCGCGACGAGCTCGTCGCCCGCGGCTCGGAGATCCGCTGGACGCCCGCGCACATGTCGCACCGCTACACCAACTGGGTCAACGGCCTCAACGGCGACTGGCTGATCTCGCGGCAGCGGTTCTTCGGGATCCCCTTCCCGGTCTGGTACCCGCTCGACGACGAGGGCGAGCCGGACCACGCCCACCCGCTGCTCCCCCGCGAGGACGAGCTGCCGGTCGACCCCTCGACCGACGTGCCGTCCGGCTACGAGGAGTCCCAGCGCGGCAAGCCCCGCGGCTTCGTCGGCGACCCCGACATCATGGACACCTGGGCGACCTCGTCGCTGACCCCGCACATCGCCGGAGGCTGGGAGTCCGACGACGACCTGTTCGCCCGGGTCTTCCCGATGGACCTGGCCACCCAGGCCCACGACATCATCCGGACCTGGCTGTTCTCCCGGGTGGTGCGCGCCCACCACGAGAACCACGTCGTGCCGTGGACCAACGCGCTGATCTCCGGCTTCATCGTCGACCCGGACCGCAAGAAGATGAGCAAGTCCAAGGGCAACGCCGTCGTGCCGACGGAGATCCTCGACAAGTTCGGCGCCGACGCGGTCCGCTGGCGTGCCGCCACGGCGCGACCCGGGCTGGACTCGCCCTTCGACGAGAGCCAGATGAAGGTCGGCCGGCGCCTGGCGATGAAGGTCCTGAACGCCTCGAAGTTCGCACTCTCCAGCGTCGGTGCCACGACGCTGAGCCCGAGCGCGGTGAGTGAGCCGATCGACTGCGCCATGGTGTCGGCGCTGGCGGTCGTCGTACGGCGGGCGACGGAGGCGTTCGAGAGCTACGACTACACCACCGCTCTCGAGGTCACCGAGAAGTTCTTCTGGGAGTTCTGCGACGACTACCTCGAGCTGGTCAAGGAGCGGGCGTACGGCGCCCGCGGCGAGTCCGCAGCGGCGTCCGCGAAGGCCGCGCTGGCGATCGCGCTGCACGTGCAGCTGCGGCTGCTCGCGCCGTTCCTGCCCTACGTGACCGAGGAGGTCTGGTCGTGGTGGCAGGAGGGCTCGGTGCACCGCCAGCCCTGGCCGACCGCGACCGACCTGGGCTCGGCCGCCTCCGCCGACGTGGCGATGCTGCCCGCGGTGGCGATGACGCTCGGCGCCATCCGGGGTGCAAAGTCGACTGCGAAGGTCTCGATGCGCACCGAGCTCTCCGGCGCGGAGGTCTTCGGCCCGGCCGCGGACCTGGAGCTCGCTGCCCGGGCCGTCGACGACCTCAAGGCGGCCGGCAAGATCGTGGGCGACCTGGTCTTCACCCCCACCGAGGCCGACCACCTCACCGTCAGCGTCACCTTCGCTCCCCCGCCCCCCCTCTCCGATTCGTCTGCGGTCTAGCGGGTCGCTGCCTCGCGGCGGTCGCAGACGAATCGCGGGCCGGGAGCCGCCTGTGGATGACCGGACGCATGCGCGCGGCCGTCGTACGACGATCGGTGGATGACGCGCCGCCCCCTCATCCCCGATTCGTCTGCACCTTATCCGCCCCCGCGCCACGCAGGACCGCAGACGAATCGGGTACCGGAGGCCGCGCACCTCGTACGACGGCAGCTCGGCGTCCTGCACCGCACCCAGCTGCGCGACCTCGGCGTCCGTCACACCCGCGTCGAGCACGAGATCGAGGTCGGCCGGTGGACCGCCGTCGCGCCCGACGTGGTGGCCGCCCAGAACGCGGCCCTGACGCGTGCGCAGCGGATCTGGCTCGGCGTGCTGCACGCCGGGCCCGCCGCCGCGGTCACCCACGCGACCGCGTGCGAGCTCGGCGGCCTTGCCTGGACGGCCGAGGACACCGTGCACGTGCTCACCCCCAAGGGCGACCTGGCCGCGCGGCTCCCAGGCATCACGTTCCACCAGTCCCGCCGCCGCTATGCCAACTGGGTCGTTCTGGGCGACGACGGGCTGCCGCGCATCGACCTCGAGCACGCCGTCCTGCTGACCTCCGAACGGGACCGGTTCGTGCGGCGCGCCATCGGACGGCTCGCCGCCGCCGTACAGCAGCAGCTCACGACCGCTGACCGGCTGTGGCTCGCGAGCACCGACATCCGCAAGCTCCGCCACGGAGCGCTGTTCCGCCAGGCCCTGGGTGACATCGCGGGAGGAGCGCAGTCGTTCGCCGAGATCGACGTCGGGGCGTTGTGCCGCCAGGCAGGGCTCGCGCCGCCGGACCGGCAGGCGGTGCGCCGCGACCGCGACGGTCGACGCCGCTACCTGGACTGCACCTGGATGCTGCCCGGTGGTCGCACGCTGGTGCTCGAGATCGACGGCTCCTTCCACATGCTCGTCGACAACTGGTGGCGCGACCTGCGCCGCCAGCGGGCGATCACCGCGTGGGACCACGCCATCCTGCGCTGCGCCAGCATCGAGGTGCGGCTCGGCCCGGGCGCGATCCTCGACGATCTCCGCGCGATGGGCGTCCCCTCCCTGGGATTCGTCTGCGATCGGCCCGCCTGACCGACCCGCCAGATCGCAGACGAATCGAGAGGAGGAGGAGAGGGGTCAGCGGTTGAGCCAGGCCTCGAACGAGTCGAACCGGTACGGACGGCCGAGGAAGTCCGCGACCAGGTCGGCGGCGTCCCGGCTGCCGCCGGCGGCCAGGATCCGGTCGCGGTACCGGTGCGCCACCTCGGTGTCGAAGAGATCGTCGCCGTCGAAGGCCGAGAACAGGTCCTTGGCGATCACCAGGCTCCACATGTAGGTGTAGTAGGCCGATCCGTAGCCCTCGAGGTGCCCGAACGCGGCGAACCAGTGCGTGTCCGGGACGGTCGTGAACACGTCGTAGCGGGCCTGCAGCTGCTCCATCGTGGCCGTGATGTCCTCGGGCACGTCCTGGTGCAGCGTGTAGGCGAGCGCCGCGTAGAACATCTGGGTCCGGGCGTAGAGGCCCTTGCCGAAGTCGTGCGCCGCGCGCATCTTCGCGACCAAGTCCCGCGGGATCGGCTGCCCGTCGGCGTCGGTCGCGAAGGACTGCAGCACGTCGGCGTCCCACGCCCACTCCTCGAGCATCTGAGACGGCGCCTCCACGAAGTCCCACTCGGTGGCGACGCCGGAGAAGCGCGTCCACGGGTGCGCGCCGGCGAGGACGTGGTGCACGAGGTGGCCGAACTCGTGGAACAGCGTCACGACGTGGTCGTGCTCCATCAGGTGCCGCGAGAAGTTGCAGACCAGCACGCCCTCCGGGAGCTGCCGGCCGGCGATGCCGGGCACGAGGTCGAACTGCGCCGCGTGTCCGTACTTGCCCTGCCGCGGGTGCAGGTCGAGATGGATCCGGCCGATGCGCTCGCCCCCGCGCCGCACGTCGTACGACGTCACGTCGGCGTGCCACGTCGGGGCGTCCACCTCGACGTACTCGAGGTCGAAGAGCCGGCCGGTCACGGCGAGCAGCCCGGCGCGCACCTTGGCGAAGTCGAAGTAGGGCCGCACCAGCTGGGCGTCCACGTCGAAGCGCTCCCGCCGGAGCACCTCCTGGTAGTAGGACTTGTCGACGTTGTCGACCGAGTCGATCTCCGGGTGGTCGCGCTGCAGCCGGGTGAGCAGCACGTCGACGTCGCGCCGGGCGGCGGCGTCGGAGACCTCGGTGATCCGCTCGATGAACTCCGGGATCGCCGAGCCCTTGCCGATCATCTTGATCTCGGCGTCGTAGGCCGGCCACCCGTCGTAGCCGAGTAGCCGGGCGTGCTCACGGCGCAGCTCGAGGAGCTCGCGCAGCAGCGGCCCGTTCTCCGGCCAGGCGCGGTTCTGGAACTCGTGGACCATCCGGGCGCGGGCGCCCCGGTCACGGCAGAACGTCACGAACGGCACGTAGTCGGGGTAGTCGGTGGTGATCCTCACCGTGCCGTCGTCGCCGGCCGGGTGCGCCTCGATGTAGTCGGCCGGGAGCCCCGCCAGCAGGGCCGGGTCGACCTGGATCGAGCGGACCCCGTCGCGGATGTTCTTGGAGAACTCCTGGGCGACCGCGGTCTCCCGCTCGGCCAGCCGCCGCAGCCGGTCCCGGACGTCGGGCTCCTGGTCGACGCCGGCGCGGTGGAAGTCCCGCATCGCGAGGGCGTGCACCCGCTGCCCTCCGGCATCGAGGTCGCCGGGCCGCACCCCGTCGAGCGCGTCGTGGAGGTCGCGGTCGAGCCCGATCTCGGTGAGCAGCCGGTGGGCGTCCTGCTCGGCCTGCTCCCCGCGGGAGCGGACCGCCTCGTCCGGGTGCACGTTGGAGAGCAGGGACGCAGCGGCGAACGCGTTGTGCAGGGCGAGGTTGAGGTCGTTCCACACCGCCAGCACGGCAGCGGAGGCTCCGGCCCCGTCGGAGGGCAGGTCGGCGGGCTGCCGGAGCACCTCCACGAGGCGGCGTGCCTCGGCGAGCTGCCCGTCGCAGCGGGCGGCGAGCCAGCCCTCCCAGTCCGAGGCAGGCAGGGTCAGCGGCGCGGGTGCGGTCATCCCTCGACCCTAGTCCGAGCGTCGCTCAGGCCGACTTCTTCTTCTTCTCCGGCTCGCGCGGGACCAGCGTCGGGTTCACGTTGTCGTTGACGACCTCGCCGCTGACGACCACCTTGGCGACGTCCTCACGCGAGGGCACGTCGTACATGACGTGCAGGAGGACCTCCTCGATGATCGCGCGCAGTCCCCGGGCGCCGGTGCCGCGCACCATCGCGAGGTCCGCGACGGCCTCGATGGCGTCGGTGGTGAACTCCAGCTCGACGCCGTCGAGCTCGAAGAGCTTCTGGTACTGCTTGATCAGCGCGTTGCGCGGCTCGGTGAGGATCTGGACGAGCGCCGCACGGTTGAGCTTGTCGACGGTGGCGATGACCGGGAGCCGCCCGATGAACTCGGGGATCAGGCCGAACTTCAGCAGGTCCTCGGGCATCACCTCGGAGAAGATCGCCTCCATGTCCCGCTCCGCCTTGGTGGGCAGCGTGGCGCCGAAGCCGAGCGTCTTCTTGCCGATCCGCGACTCGACGATGTGCTCGAGCCCGGAGAACGCCCCACCCACGATGAACAGGATGTTGGTGGTGTCGATCTGGATGAACTCCTGGTGCGGGTGCTTGCGCCCGCCCTGCGGCGGGACCGAGGCCGTGGTGCCCTCGAGGATCTTGAGCAGTGCCTGCTGCACGCCCTCGCCGGAGACGTCGCGCGTGATCGAGGGGTTCTCCGCCTTGCGGGCCACCTTGTCGATCTCGTCGATGTAGATGATCCCGGTCTCGGCCTTCTTGACGTCGTAGTCGGCGGCCTGGATCAGCTTGAGCAGGATGTTCTCGACGTCCTCGCCGACGTAGCCGGCCTCGGTCAGCGCGGTGGCGTCCGCGATCGCGAAGGGCACGTTGAGCATCCGGGCCAGCGTCTGGGCGAGGTAGGTCTTGCCGCAGCCGGTCGGGCCGATCACCAGGATGTTGGACTTGGCGATCTCGACCAGGTCGTCGGACTTGTGCCGCGACGCACCCACAGCCACCCCGGCCTGGACCCGCTTGTAGTGGTTGTAGACCGCGACCGCCAGCGCCTTCTTGGCGTTCTCCTGGCCGATCACGTAGGAGTTCAGGAAGTCGAAGATCTCCCGCGGCTTGGGCAGCTCCTCGAGGCCGACCTCGGTCCCCTCGCTGAGCTCCTCCTCGATGATCTCGTTGCAGAGGTCGATGCACTCGTCGCAGATGTAGACGCCGGGGCCGGCGATCAGCTTCTTGACCTGCTTCTGGCTCTTGCCGCAGAACGAGCACTTCAGCAGGTCGCCACCGTCACCGATGCGTGCCACAGGCACGACTCCTCACGCTTCGGGCCGGGGTCGTCCGGGAGGGCTCCGGGTGGTCCCGGACTCCCGGCTGCGTCCGCCGGCGTCAACTGCAATCTTCGAACTCGAAGGTACCCCGTCCCGCCCCCGTTTGGGGCGGGACACGGCGACTCCTTGACCTCGGTCAGACCTGGGTCTGGTCCGCTCACGCAGGGGTGAGCGAGGCCTTCCGGGACTCCAGGATCGCGTCGATCAGGCCGTACTCCACGGCCGCGTCGGCGGTGAGGATCTTGTCGCGGTCGATGTCGCGGCTGACCTGCTCCACGTCGCGCCCGGAGTGCTCGGCGATCATCTTCTCCAGCAGCTCACGCATCCGCAGGATCTCGTTGGCCTGGATCTCGATGTCCGAGGCCTGGCCGTAGGTGCCCTCGGTGTAGGGCTGGTGGATCAGGATCCGGCTGTTGGGCAGCGCGAGGCGCTTGCCGGGCGCACCGGCGGCCAGCAGGATCGCGGCGGCCGAGGCGGCCTGACCCAGGCAGACGGTCTGCACGTCGGGCTTGATGAACCGCATCGTGTCGTAGATCGCCGTCAGCGCGGTGAACGAGCCGCCCGGGCTGTTGATGTAGATCTGGATGTCCCGGTCGGGGTCCATCGACTCCAGGCACAGCAGCTGGGCCATCACCGCGTTGGCGATGTCGTCGCTGATCGGCGTGCCGAGGAAGATGATCCGGTCCTCGAACAGCTTGCCGTAGGGATCGATGCGGCGGAAGCCGTAGGACGTCCGCTCCTCCCACTGGGGGATGTAGTAGTTGGCGCTCGGCGAGGCCAGCTCGCTGGCCCGGCCGGTCGCCCCCAGGCCGGGGATGTTCATGCTCGTCATCGCTGCGTCCCTCACTTGTTGCGGGCCGGACGGCCCTCGTCGGCGACCTGGCGGGTGCTGGTGATCACCTTGTCGATGAAGCCGTACTCCTTGGCCTGCTCCGCGGTGAACCACCGGTCGCGGTCGGCGTCGGTCTCGACCTGCTCGAGCGGCTGGCCGGTGTGCTCGGCGATCAGCTCGAAGAGCACCTTCTTGATGTGCAGCGACTGCTGGGCCTGGATCTTGATGTCCGAGGCAGAGCCGCCCATCCCTCCCGAGGGCTGGTGCATCATGATCCGCGCGTGCGGGAGGGCGTAGCGCTTGCCGGCGGTGCCGGCGCAGAGCAGGAACTGGCCCATCGAGGCGGCCAGGCCCATGCCGACGGTCGCCACGTCGTTGGGGATGTAGTTCATGGTGTCGTAGATCGCCATCCCGGAGTCGACCGAGCCACCGGGGCTGTTGATGTGCAGGAAGATGTCGGCTTCGGGGTCCTCCGCCGAGAGCAGCAGCATCTGCGCGCAGATCGCGTTGGCGTTCTGGTCGCGCACCTCGGAGCCGAGGAAGATGATCCGCTCCTTGAGGAGCCGCTGGTAGATGTGGTCGTCGAGGCCGTAGCCCCCTCCACCGTTCATCGAGGGGGTGGCAGGGCTGGCGTTGCTCGCGTTGTTCTCAGGCACGCACCGACCCTAGCCCGTGCCTCCCCCAGTTCCACGGGCTGTCCCGGGTTGTTCGCCCACAGCGCACGGGGGCCGGGGATGACCGTGGCCGGGAGGCGAACCTCCCGGCCACGGTGTGGACGGTGCTCGAAGGCCCCTGGCCCCCGGCATCGTCCGTCCTGCTCAGCCGGCCCGGTGCGTGACCGGGCCGGCTGATGTCACGTGCGCTTCCACACGCGCAGCCCCAGCGACGTGCCGTCGGTAGAGGTCACGCGCATGTTCACGCCGTTGTTCGGCACCTTGACGCTCGCCGACGGCTGCGTGGCGTCCCAGTAGGACCTGCTGTCGTTGAACAGCGGCTGGGCCGCCTGGCCGCGGATGTAGTTCGCGACGCCGTTCACGTGGAGCGTGAAGGAGTCGGACTTCTCCAACGAGAAGGGCGCGTCGTACCCCGCCACCCGAGGACGCCACAGGGCGCCGTCGAGCCGCACCAGCGGGCGCGGGTTCGCGTCCACCGGCAGGACCAGCCCCGAGCCGGGGTGCTGGCTGGTGTTGTTGTCCGGCACCGAGGTGTCCCAGTAGTTGACCAGCAGGCCGTCCTGGTAGGGGAACCGCTCGACGAGGTCCGGACGGGTGCTGGCGAAGCCGAAGTTGTACGGCCCGGACTGGAGGTACTTGTCGAACGACACGTAGTCGCGGTGCGAGGCCAGGTAGTAGTTCCCGAAGCCCTGCGACATGCTCGCGCCCACCGAGGAGAAGCCGGCCAGGGTCCAGCCCTCGGGTGGCGCCTCCGCGCCGGAGCTGAGGACGGTGGCCCCACCGGAGGTGAGGGTGACGTCGTCGGCGAAGAATCCCCGACCGCCGACCGCACCGTCGGTCGAGTAGCGCATGCGCAGCCCGATCGTCTTCCCGGCGTAGGCGGACAGGTCGAAGCTGGCCGGCACCCAGCCGTCACTGGTGCCGTCGATGCCGTTGCCCTCGTCGGCCTGGGTGATGGTGCCGGGCACGGTCTTCCACCCGGTGCCGTCGTCGACCTCGACGTAGGCGTAGTCGCACGGGTCCGCGTCGCAGTCCTCGATGTCGTAGTTCGCCTGGAACGCCAGCGTGGAGGTGCCGGCAGCGAGCGTGACCTGGCGCGACATCGTGGTGTTCAGGTCGTCGCCCGCACCGCTCCACCACTGCCGGGCGCCCGAGGGCGGGGTGGGCAGCGTCGTGGTGACCTGCTTCTCGGGAAGCACGACGACCGCGGCCTGCGCCTTGGCGGAGTTGTACTCGTGCGGACCGAGCTGAAGGGTGCGTCCCTGCGAGGGCAGCACCGTCTCGTAGTCCAGCCACCCGAGCTGCAGCTTGTCCCAGGCCCCGAAGTCGGCGGCCCGGGTCCCGAGCGCCTCGTCGCCGGGGACCGTCGACCCGGCTCTGCGCCATCAGCGACCAGTAGTTGACGCTGTTCTCGCCGCCTGCCGTGTCGTAGAGGTCGGGCAGCCCGAGGTCGTGGCCGTACTCGTGGGCGAACACGCTCATCCCGCCGTTCTCCGGCTGGATCGTGTAGTCGCCCACCCACACGCCGGTGTCGCCGATCTGGCTGCCTCCGAGGCCGCTCGGGCCACCGCCTCCGATCGGCGTGGTCTGGGTGTACCAGCGGTGCGACCAGATGGCGTCCTCACCCTGGATCGGGTCGCCGTCGGCCTCGTCGCCGCCGGAGTGCACGATCTGGAAGTGGTCGAGGTAGCCGTCGGGCTCGTTGAAGTCACCGTCGCCGTCGACGTCGTAGCGGTCCCACTGGTCGAAGGTCGCGAGCTCCTTCCTGATCGCCGCCTTGGACCTGCCGGCGGCCCGCTGGTCCGCGAACCACTGGTTGACCGCGTCCTGCACGAGGTTCCAGGTGTTGGAGCACACGTGGCCCGAGCAGACGTTGGGGTCGTCCCCGTTGACCTGGGGGTCGTCGCTCGAGCGGCCGTAGCGCGCCTCGTTGTAGCGGACCTTGACCCAGTCGGTCACCTGGCCGTCGATGCTGTAGCGGCCGGAGGACTGCCGCTCGTAGTACTGCTTGACCGACTCCTGCTCGGCACCGGCGCCGATCGGGCCCCCCGCACCGAAGTAGAGGTCCCGGAAGTGCGCGCGGTCGAAGTCCGGCTGCCAGACCGTGGAGTTGTCCTTCGTGCGGTCGGGCTGCGGGATCCGGTTGTGCAACGGCCCCTCGAAGGTGGTCGGGCCGGGGATCGACGGCTCGAGGTCCTTGTCGGGGAACCTCGGGTCGCGCTCGTCGCCGAACTCCGCGAGCACCACGAAGATGCGGTCGGTCTTCTCCCGGCTGAGCTCGACGTACTGGTCCTGGGTCGTCGCGGACGCCGCGGTCCTGCCGCGCTTGTCGGCCGAGCGGGCTGTCCTGGTCCTCCCGACCTTCATCACGGTGCTGGCACCGCGCTTCTCGACCTTGCCCGTGCCGTCGAGCAGCCGGGTCAGGGCCTCCTGGCGCAGAGCGCGGCGCTTGTCCTCCAGCGGGTTGGGGAACTCGTGCCCCGCAGCCTCGTCGGGGGTCCCGGCCCGGCTGGAGGCGGCGGGGGCCGCCTGGGGTGAGGCGGCTGCGGTGGACGTCACTGCGGGCAGTCCGAGGGTCGACCCCAGTCCCGCTGCCACGACCAGGCTCAGCAGCCTGGTTGATGTTGTACGCACGGTTCCCTCCGTCGTCGGCGATCGTGTCGCTCCAGGCGCGGCGAAGCGGGCTCGGACGGAACCGGCACGGCGGCCCTGGACCAGCGGGTCCACGAGGGCGTCAGCGGTGCGGTCTCGTGCCAGGACGGCCCGAGCTCATCTCGACTGCGCGGCTGCGGTCGGCAGCCGCTTGCAGTCCACAACAGGCCCGCCCGGGTCACAAGACGCCGAGACGCGATCCGGCCCTCATCTTCGTGCACTGCACGTTCTCGCAAGATCGCCGCGGGACGCCGCAGAACGTCGCGCGCCACCCGGAGACGACGCGCCGATCGTCTCGTCAGCCTGCTTCGACGCAGTCCCGGATCCGCTCCAGGGTCGCGGCCAGGCCGGCCTCGAGCTCGCGGTCGTGCGCGGCGGCGCCCCCGAGGATCGGCCCCAGCACCGTGGTGCCGATCGTGAAGGACGGCAGGTCGCGACGCGCGCTCAGCCGGGTGCCCTGGCCCGCGGGCTCGACCTCGTAGGTCCAGGTCGCCCCGCTCTCCCGGGTCTTCCACGCGACCGCGCGTCCGGGCTCGAGCCGGGTGACGGTCGAGAGGGTGGGCCAGGCGACCAGGCCGCGGCGGTTGAGGCCGAGCAGCCTGCTGCCCGGCCGGACGGGGGTGCCGCCGAGGACGCGCAGGCGACGCAGCTCGGGGCTCCACTCGGGCATCCGCGCGACGTCGCCGACCACGTCCCACACCCGGTCCGGCGACGCGGCGACCTGCACGCTCGCGGAGATCGGCAGCGGCGCCGCCATCAGGCCAGCCACCCGCGCAGAGCCGTGTAGACGTCCTCGTGGTTGAGCAGGTCGAAGTGGTCGCCCTTGATGTGCAGGACGTCCGCGCCCGGGAACATCTCCTCCCCCCGGCGCGGTCGCCCGGTTGCCGAGGGGTAGCGCACCAGCAGGTCCCCGAACGCCTCGCTCACCGGGTGCCGGAACGACCCGTGCAGGGTCGCGGCGACCAGGTGGTACTTCGCGTGCGGGAGGTTCTGCACGTCGGGGGCGAGGCCGGCCCGCAGGTCCAGGATGCCCACCGAGCGGTACTCCAGGATCCGGCCGAAGGGCGCCGACTCCGGCAGCACGCCGAGCGCCCGGGCTCCGAGCGCGACGCCCCGCTCGAGCGGGGCTCCGAGGTGTGGTGTCCCGAGGGTCACGACGTCGGTGACGCGCCGGTTCCACTGCCCGGGTGCGTCGCTGACCACCGCGCACGCGGAGCGCATGACGAGTCCGCCCATCGAGTGCCCGACCAGGGCGATCCGCCGTACGGCGACCGGCCAGGCCTCCACGAGCCGGTCGAGGAGCGCGGCGAGGGCGACACCGTTCTCGGCGACGGGAAGGCCGGTGTTGGCGCGGAGGTAGACCGGGGTCCAGGACGAGTCGGCGGCCAGCCGGGCACCGTAGCTGCCACCGGACTCGGCGGCCCGCACCTGCCACACCGTCTCGGTCTCCCCCAGCCCGTGCAGGAAGACGACCAGGTCGCCGGTGGCCCGGGGGAACGCCTCGGCGAGCGGTTCGCGCTCGAGGGCCACGTCGCGTCCGTGCCGGCGGACGGCCAGCGAGATCGCGAGGTCGGACTGGGTCTCGGCGAGGCGGTCGCCCATCAGCCCGTTGACGGCCGAGAGCACCATCCGGCCGCGGTGGCTGTCCTCCAGCCGGCCGCCCACGCCCGCCCGCTCGCTGGCGCGGTCCGCCGCCCGCAGACCTCGGGCGCCGGCGCGCAGGGAGCCGCCGATCCCGGCGTAGACCGCGGACGAGATCCGCCCGTGAGCCGAGGTCCCGGCCGCAGCGGCGCGGGCACCCGCAGCTGCACCGGGACCGACCAACGACCAGACCCGGCCGGCGACCGCGCCGTGCACGTCGCGCACGGTGCCGAGCACGAGCTCGTCGGCGGCCTCGGCCGCCAGCGCCAGCGCGCCGAGCACACCGGGGCGGTGTCGATCTCGGGAGGGACCGCGGGCGGGAGCTGCGGTGGCGGCGCTCATGCGGTCATGATCGGCGACCCGGGCCCGAACGTCAACGACCCGTGTCACAGGGTGTGACACGGGTCGTACACGACGGTGCGTGGGTCAGTCGTCGGTCTTCTCGGCCCCGTCAGCAGGCCCGTCAGCAGGCCCGTCGGCGGCCTCGTCGGCGGGCCCGTCGGCAGGCTCGGCCACGTCGGCGGCAGCGGTCTCGACCTCGGCCGGGTCGGCCACCGTGCCGTCGGGCTGGAGGTTCTTCAGCTCGACGTGGTTGCCGGAGGCGTCGGTGACCTTCGCGGACTCCACGATCGTGGCCAGCGCCTTGCCGCGCACCACCTCGGAGACCATCTCCGGGATGTGGTTGTGCTCGAGCATGTGCGAGATGAACTCCTGCGGGTTCTGGCCGGACTGCTGCGCGCGGCGCATCAGGTGTTCCTGCAGCTCGCCCTCGTCGACGCCGATCTCCTCGGTCTTGGCGACCTGGTCGAGCACGAACTGTGCGGCGACCGCGTCGCGGACCCGCTTCTCGAGGTCGGCCTCGAACTCGTCGACGGTCTGCTCCTCGGAGTCGAGGTAGGCCTCCATCGTCATCCCGGCGTAGGCCAGCTGCTGCTGGATCTGCTCGCGGCGGGCGGTGAGCTCGGAGTCCACGATGCCGTCGGGCAGGGGCACCTCGACCAGGTCCAGCAGCTTCTCCAGGACGGCGTCGCGGGCGGCGGCCGCCTGCTCGAGGCGCTTGCCGCGCGAGAGCCGGGTGCGGATGTCGTCGTTCAGCTCCGCGACCGTGTCGAACTCGGAGGCGGTCTGCGCGAAGTCGTCGTCGAGCTCGGGGAGCTCCTGCTCCTTGACCGAGCTGACCGACACCTCGACCTCGACGTCCTCGCCCTTCTGGTCACCACCGACCAGCTGGGAGGTGAACGTCGTGGAGTCGCCGGCGGACAGGCCGACGAGGGCCTCGTCGAGGCCCTCGAGCATGCCGCCCTTGCCGACCTGGTAGCTCATCTCGCTGACCTCGGCACCTTCGACGATCTCGCCGTCGCGACGGGCCGCGAGGTCCATCACGACGAAGTCGCCCTCGGCCGCGGCGCGCTCGACCTCGGTGAGGCTGCCGAAGCGCTCGCGCAGGCTCTGCACCTGCTCCTCGACGTCCTGGTCGCTGACCTCGACGTCCTCGACGCTGACCTCGAGGCCGGTGTAGTCCGGCAGCTCGACCTCGGGACGGACGTCGACCTCGGCGGTGAACTCGAGGGTCTCGTTGTCCTCGAGCTTGGTGATGTCGATCTCCGGCTGGGTCAGCGGCTCGAGCTCGTTGGCCTGCAGCGCCTCGACGTACAGCTTGGGCAGCGCCTCGTTGATCGCCTCGTCGAGGACCGCGCCCCGGCCGACCTGCCGGTCGATGACCATCGGCGGCACCTTGCCGCGGCGGAAGCCGGGGACGTTGATCTGCTGGGCGATCTTCTTGTACGCCGCGTCGAGGCTCGGCTTGAGCTCCTCGAAGGGCACCTCGACGGTGAGCTTGGCCCGGGTCGGGCTCAAAGTCTCGACGGCGCTCTTCACAGGTGGGTCTCCTTGGTGTGTACGTGAACGTGTGTGCAGGAACGGGCAGCGAGCCGGATGGGGGGGTGTCGCAGATGCACCTGACCCGGGCCAAGGCTGGGCCGAGGCTGGGCCGAGGCTGGATCAAGGCTGGGTCGGGGCGACAGGACTCGAACCTGCGGTCTCCTGCTCCCAAAGCAGGCGCGCTAGCCACTACGCTACGCCCCGGTCACTCCGCTGCTGCCGGCCCCGTGCGGGGCCTCGGGGAGTCTACGGGAGAGAGGCTGCGCACCCGTAATCGCGCCGTGACCACCCCTCGCCGCGGACGGGCACCGGCTGTGGCACCATGGTGCCGCCTCGCCGGTCCGACGTCGACCTCGGCCGACAGCTGTGCGAGCAGGCGGATGTAGCTCAATGGTAGAGCCCTAGTCTTCCAAACTAGCTACGCGGGTTCGATTCCCGTCATCCGCTCCAGTCCCGCCTCTCGCTCCCGGGCCCGCTCGGCTACCGCCGGTGCAGCAGCAGCAGCGCGCGGTCGTCGTTCAGTGACTCCAGGCGGTCGATCAGCCGGTGCGCACCCTGCTCGAACCCGGCCCGGAGCAGCTGCTCCCCCTGACCGAGGAGCTTGTCGATGCCGAGGGAGATGTCGCGCTGCGGGGTCTCCACCAGCCCGTCGGTGTAGAGCAGCAGGGTGTCGCCACGCTGGAGGGTGCCGGTGACCAGCTCGAAGTCGGCATCGCGCATCAGGCCGAGCACCGGGCCCTCCGTCTCGTGGATCGCCCACCGCCCGGAGCCGGCGCGCAGCTGGACGGCGGGCGGGTGGCCGGCCGAGCGCAGCTCGAAGTCACCGGTGTGCAGGTCGAGGGAGACGTGGACGGCGGTGGCGAAGCCCTCCGCCCAGTCCTGCCGGATCAGGTAGTCGTTGGCGGCGGGCAGGAACCGGTCGGCGGTCATCGCCCCGAGCAGTCCCCCGAAGGCGCCGGAGAGAAGGAGGGAGCGGGAGCCGGCCTGCTCCCCCTTGCCGGAGACGTCGACGACGGCGACCTGGAGTCGTCGACCGTCGCGTGAGCGTGAGGCGACCATGAAGTCGCCGGCGAACGACGACCCTCCGGCCGAGCGCATCACCGCCTCGGCGTACCACTCCGGCGGCAGGTCGGGCACCCTGGCCTGGTTCTGGATCCGGTCGCGCAGGTCGACCAGCATCGACTCGCCCCGGGCGCCGGCGAGGCCCAGGCTGGTGCGCCGGAACGAGGAGACCAGGCTGACCGCGCCGACCAGGAAGATCACCACGACGCCGCCGACCCGGCGGGTGTCGAGCGAGCCCGGGGTCGCCGCGACCACGACGACGAGGACGCTGAGCGCCAGGAGCACCAGCCACGGCAGGCTGCGAGGACTCAGCACCAGGTTGGCGATCACCATCGGGAGCACCAGGACGGACAGCGGCACGAACGGGAAGACGTACTGCGCGATGCCGGCCAGGACGCAGAAGAGGGCGAGCAGCAGACCGGGGATCACCTCGGACTCCCGCAGCCGGCGCAGCCCGCGGTTCCACGAACGCACCAGCACCCGCCCGGGCGTCGACCCGCGCCTGCGCTCGGAGGGCGGAGCAGCGGCGGCCACGGGGCCGACCCTACGGCGCTCGAGCGCGGCGCGGGCGGCTTCGTGCAGACGGCCGCGTCTCAGGTCAGCGCGCGCGAGCGGAAGACGGGTTGGCAGCGCGGACACCAGAACAGGTTGCGTCCGGCGAGGACCTCGGTGCGGACCCGGGCGCCGCACACGAAGCACGCCTCGCCCTGGCGACGGTAGACCCACACCGGGCTCCGGCCGGTGGGATGCTCCGCCGGGTCGGGGAGGCGACCGGTCGTCGACGGGTCGGGCAGGACGTGGACGGTGTCGATCCGCCCCCGGACGACGCCGTCGGCCAGGAGCGCGACCAGGTCGGCCCAGACCTGCTCGAAGGTCCCGCGCCGCAGCGACGTCCCGGGCCGCAGCGGGTGCAGCCGGTGCCGGAACAGCACCTCGGCGCGGTAGACGTTGCCGACGCCCGCGAGCACCGACTGGTCCATCAGCAGGGCGCCGATCGCCGTGCGGGAGCGCCGCACCCGCTCCCAGGCCCGGGTCCAGTCGGCGTCGGCGCGCAGCGGGTCGGGTCCGAGCCGGTCGAGCAGCGCGACCCGCTGCTCGTCGGTGAACAGCTCGCAGGCCGTGGCGCCGCGCAGGTCGCCGTACGTCGCGGGGCGCCCGTCGCGCGGGGAGGCCACCAGGCGCAGCCGGACCTGCCCCACCGGCTCGGGCACCGGCTCGTCCCGCGGCATCTCATGGACGCCGAACTTGCCGTAGAGCCCGAGGTGCACGTGCACGTGACGGCCGGCCTCGAAGTCGACGAACAGGTGCTTGCCGTAGGACTGCGCGCTCACCAGCCGGGTGCCGTCGAGCAGCTCCGCGGCCTGGCTGAAGCGTCCCTGCGGGCTGCTGACGGCCACGACCCGGTCGGCGAAGTGGTCGTCGCAGCGTGCGGGCCAGCCGGAACAGCGTGTGCCCCTCAGGCATCGTTCCCCTGCTGTCCGGAGGGCGCGCGACCCAGGGCGGAGTCGGGCAGGTCGGGCAGGTTGCCGGTCTTCTCGTAGTCGTCGAGCATCCGGATCCGGCGGGAGTGCCGCTCCTCGTCGGTGAAGCCGGTCTCGAGGAACACCTCGACGAAGCGGGTCATGTCCTCGACGGCGTGCATCCGGCCTCCGACGGACACGACGTTCGCGTCGTTGTGCTCGCGGGCGAGCACCGCGGTCTCCTCGCTCCACGCCAGCGCGCAGCGGACCCCCCGCACCTTGTTGGCCGCGATCGCCTCGCCGTTGCCCGAGCCGCCGATCACCACGCCGAGGCTGTGCTCGTCACCGTCCTGCCAGTCCGCGGCGACCGCCTCGGCCGCCCGCAGGCAGAAGACCGGGTAGTCGTCGAGGGCGTCGTAGACGAAGGGGCCGTGGTCGACGGCCTCGTAGCCGTGGTCGGCCAGCCAGTTGAGCAGGTGCTCCTTGAGCTCGAGGCCGGCGTGGTCGGAGCCGAGGTGGACGCGCATGTGCGAAGTCTGTCAGAGGCCCCGTGGCACCCGACGGTCGAGGAACGCCACGATCTCGGCCAGCGCGTCCTCCGCCGCGTCGAACTGCTCAGGGAGCCGCCAGAAGCCGTGGATCATGCCGTCGTACGTCGTCACCTCGACGTCGACCCCCGCCGCGGCGAGGAGCCGGACGAGCTCACGGTCCTCGTCGGCGAGGGCGTCGTGCTCGGCGATCTGCACCAGCGTCGGTGGCAGCGCTCCGAGCCCGTCGGAGCGGATCGGGGAGAGGTCGGGGTGGTCGTAGTCGGCAGGCGAGGAGGCGTACTGCTGCCAGTACCACTCCGCGTCGGCGCGGGTGATCCCGCCGTCGGGCACGGCGTACGACGCGCCCGTCATCGACGCGTCCACGAAGGGGTAGGCCAGCACGGTCGCGGACGGGACGCCGGGACGGTGGACCGCGGTGACCAGGGCGAGGTTGGCCCCGGCGCTGTCCCCGACCAGCACCACGCCGCCCACGTCGAGGCCCACCGAGCCGCCCTGGCCGGTGAGCCAGTCGAGCGCCGCGTCGCAGTCCTGCACCGCGGCCGGGAACGGGTGCTCGGGCGGACGGCGGTAGTCGACGCCCAGCACGACCGACCCGGTCCGGTTGGCGATCCGCCGCGCGTGCGCGTCGTGGGTGTCGCGGTCCCCGAGGGCGAAGCCCCCGCCGTGCAGGTAGACGACCACGCGCTGCTGCCGGGTGCCGGCGGAGGCGGGGACGTAGAGCCGGGCCGCGAGGCCGTGCGCGTCGAGGTCCTCCACCCGGGTGACGTCCTCACGGTCCTCGAGGGCGGCCAGCTCGACCTGCTCGCGACGCAAGGCTACGAGGTCCTCGTAGGAGAAGCCCGGGTCCCCGACACGGGTGCCGGCGCGCTGCAGCGCCAGCGCGGCGACCGACTGCGGGTGCAGCGTCATGCCTGCAGCCTCGCCAGCTCCTCGTCGACCACGGACGGGTCGAGCTTGGTGAAGACCGGGGTCGGCTTCGCGACCGGGGTGCCGGCCGTGACGGGGTGCCGCTGCCACCGCGGCGCGCTCGAGTAGTCGCCGGTGAGCACGGGATACGACGGGCCGCCGTCGAGGTCGTCGACCTCCCGGATCTCGGGCATGGGCGCCACCTGGCCCGGCCCTCCGAGGACCCGGTCGACGGCGTTGGCGCTGTGCGGCAGGAACGGCGCCAGCAGCAGGTTGCAGTCGGCCACGCACTGCGCGGTCACGTGCAGCACCGTGCCGAGACGGGCGCGTTCGTCCTCGCCCTTGAGCTTCCACGGGGACTGGTCCGAGACGTAGCGGTTGACCTCGGCCACCGCCCGCATCGCCTCGGCCAGACCGGCCTTCTGCCGGTGCCGGCCGACCAGGTCGCCGACGGTGCCGAAGGCGGCCTCGACGGCGTCGAGCACGGCGCGGTCGTCCGCGGAGACGTCACCGAGCTCCGGGATCTCGCCGAAGCTCTTCGCGATCATGCTCGCGGTGCGGTTGACCAGGTTGCCCCAGCCGGCGACGAGCTCGTCGTTGGTGCGCCGCACGAACTCCACCCAGGTGAAGTTGCTGTCGTTGTTCTCCGGTCCCGCGGCCGAGATGAAGTAGCGCAGCGCGTCGGGCTGGTAGCGCTCGAGCACGTCGCGGACGTAGATCACGACTCCTCTCGAGGACGAGAACTGCTTGCCCTCCATGGTGAGGAACTCCGAGGAGACGACCTCGGTGGGGAGGTTGAGGGCGCCGTACTCCCCCGGCTCGCCGCCGCGCTCGCCCCGACCGTCGTAGGCCAGCAGCTCCGCGGGCCAGATCTGGGAGTGGAAGGTGATGTTGTCCTTGCCCATGAAGTAGTAGGACAGCGCCTCCGGGTCGTTCCACCAGTCGCGCCAGCGATCCGGCTCGCCGGTGCGACGGGCCCACTCGATCGACGCGGAGAGGTAGCCGATCACGGCGTCGAACCAGACGTAGAGCCGCTTGCTGGGCTGGTCCTCCCAGCCGGGCACCGGGATCCCCCAGTCGATGTCGCGCGTCATCGCGCGCGGCTTGATCTCCTCGAGGATGTTCTGGCTGAACTTGATCACGTTGGGCCGCCACGTGCCCGACGCCTCACGCTCGTCGAGCCACGCCTTGAGCGCGTCGGCCAGCGCCGGCAGGTCGAGGAAGTAGTGCTGGGTCTCGACGAAGTCCGGCGTCTCGCCGTTGATCTTGCTCTTCGGGTCGACCAGGTCGGTGGGGTCGAGCTGGTTGCCGCAGTTGTCGCACTGGTCGCCGCGGGCGCTGTCGTAGCCGCAGATCGGGCAGGTGCCCTCGATGTAGCGGTCCGGCAGGGTCCGCCCGGTCGAGGGGGAGATCGCCGCCTGCGTCGTCTGCTCGACCATGTAGCCGTTGCGGTGCACGGTGCGGAACATCTCCTGCACCACGGCGTAGTGGTTGCGGGTGGTGGTCCGGGTGAAGAGGTCGTAGGACAGCCCCAGGTCGTGCAGGTCCTGCACGATCATCCGGTTGTTGGTGTCCGCCAGCTCGCGGGCCGTGACGCCGGCGGCGTCCGCCGCGACCAGGATGGGGGTGCCGTGCTCGTCAGTGCCGGACACCATCAGCACGTCGTGACCGGCCATCCGCATGTAGCGGCTGAAGACGTCGGAGGGCACGCCGAAACCGGCCACGTGGCCGATGTGGCGCGGGCCGTTGGCGTACGGCCAGGCGACGGCGGACAGGACTCTGCTCATGGGCCCGAGCCTAGTGACGCCGGCAATCGGGTCACCCCCGGGCCGGGTCGCACGCGCGCCGGGGCACCTCAGGCGGCGGGCCAGCGCACCACGAGCGCGCCGAGCTCCTGCTCGAGCTCACCGAACGCACGTCGCTCGTCCGGCCCGTCCGCGTGCGTGCGGCAGAACAGCGCGGCGGCGTCGGAGATCCGCGACAGGTGACGCTGCAGGGCGAACGCCTCCACGGTGTCCGGGCGAGAGCGGCTCGGGCCGGCCGCCCGCCTCGAGGTAGGCGTACCACGGCCCGTCGGCGTCGGCGGCACCGAGGACCTCGCCCAGGTCGCGCTCGCGGGGACCCACGCACAGCGACGTCCACCCCACCAGCCGCGGGCCGTCAGGGGTCTCGACCATGTGCTCGGGCTCCGCGCCACCGTGCGTGACGACCCAGCGGTCGGCGCTGTGGCAGATCGCGGCCGCGAGCAGCGCGAAGCGACGCAGGGAGCGCTCGACGACCGGACGGGCCTCGGCGAGCAACCGGGCCGTCGGCACCGCCCAGGGACCGCCGGACCAGGCGACCTGCTCCAGGCAGCGCTGCAGGTCGACGGCCCGGGCCTGCGAGTGCCCGCCGACGCTCGGCCGCCAGGGCGGCAGCTGCCGGGGCCGCGGCAGCCGGTGCAGGCTGCCCACCATCGACGCCACCATGGCCCGCTGGGCGTCGTCGACGAAGTCGCCCGCTCCAGCCTGACCCTCCAGGCGCGGCGTGAGGGTCAGCAGCAGCCCCGGGGCGACGTCGACCGCCACGCGGGCGTCGCGGGTGTGCACCGGCGAGACAGCGAAGGACAGCCAGGAGGCGATCCGCACCGCCGTCTCGTAGGACGCCAGCCGCTCCTGCCGGTCGTCGGCGCTGCGCACGGTCTCGGCGGTGGCGAACCACTCCGGTCCGTCGTCGCCCCCGACCTGCCAGTGCCAGGCCCGGGTGCCCACCGCGAGGTGCTCGGCGTGCGTGACGTCCACGCCCCACTCACGGCGTACGGCAGCAGCGACCTGGGCGGCCGGGAGCTGGGCGGGTGCGGCGAGCACGCTCAGCAGGCTAGGGCCGTTCTGCGGCCCCGGGCGTCGCTATCCGATATGTCCGGAGCGGCGCCCTCCTCGAGTCGGACCGTGCGGTCAGGAGAAGTCCGGGTCCTGGGTGCGGGTGCGCTTGAGCTCGTAGAAGCCGGGAGTCGCGGCAACCAGCAGCACCCCGTCCCAGAGCCGGCCAGCGGCCTCGCCCCGCGGAGCCGGCGTGAGGACCGGACCGAAGAACGCGGTGCCCTCGGTGGCGATGACCGGGGTCCCGACGTCCATCCCGACCTGGTCCATGCCGGCGTGGTGCGACTTGCGCAGGTCGTCGTCGTACGCCGTGGAGTCGGCCGCGTCGGCCAGCGACACGGGCAGCCCGACCTCCTCGAGCGCCTCCTCGATCAGGGTGCGGTCGATCGCGCGGCCCTCGAGGTGGATCCGGTTGCCCAGCGCGGTGTAGAGCGGCAGCAGCACCTGGTCGCCCTCGGCCTGGGCCGCGGCGACGGCCACCCGGACCGGACCCCAGGCGGGCTCGAGCAGGTCGCGGTAGTCCTGCGAGATGTCCTTGTCCTGGTTGAGGTAGGCCAGGCTCATCACGTGGAAGGACGGCTCGATGTCCCGGACCTTCGCGACCTCCAAGAGCCAGCGCGAGGACAGCCAGGCCCAGGGACAGAGCGGGTCGAACCAGAAGTCGACGGGGGTGCGTGTCGATGCGGTGCGAACGCCCCGGCTGGATTCGGCTTATTCCCGGGGGTGGACGATTGGCCCATGCCTGGAACCAACCTGACCCGGGACGAGGCGCGCACCCGCGCCGCACTCCTGGACGTCGACTCCTACGCCGTCGACCTCGTCCTCGACCCCGCCGACGCCGCCTCCTTCCGCTCCGCGACCGTGATCCGGTTCACGAGCCGCGAGTCCGGGGCGTCGACGTTCGCCGACCTCGTGGGCGCGACCGTCCACGAGGTGACGCTGAACGGCCGTGCGCTCGACCCCGCCGAGGTCTACGCCGACCACCGTCTCCGGCTCGACGACCTTGCGCTCGACAACGAGCTCCGGGTGGTCGCCGACTGCCGCTACAGCCACACCGGCGAGGGGCTGCACCGCTTCGTCGACCCGGCTGACGACCGGATCTACCTCTACTCCCAGTTCGAGGTGCCCGACGCCCGCCGGGTGTTCGCGACGTTCGAGCAGCCCGACCTCAAGGCGGTCTTCGACTTCACGGTGACCGCGCCGTCGCACTGGAAGGTCGTGTCCAACTCGGCCACGCCGGACCCCGAGCCGACCGACGGCGACCTCTCCGTGTGGCGGTTCCCCACCACCGAGCGGCTCTCGACCTACGTCACGGCCGTGGTGGCCGGGGAGTACCACGAGGTGCGACACACCTACGTCGGCAAGCACGGCGAGATCCCGCTGGGCCACTACTGCCGGCAGTCGATGGCAGCGCACCTCGATGTGGAGGAGCTGGTGCAGATCACCCAGCAGGGCTTCGCGTTCTTCGAGGACGCCTTCGACTTCCCCTACCCCTTCCACAAGTACGACCAGCTCTACGTGCCGGAGTTCAACAACGGCGCGATGGAGAACGCCGGCTGCGTCGTGCTGCGCGACGAGTACCTCCCCCGCAGCAGGCAACCGCAGTGGTTCTACGAGCAGCGCGCCAACACCGTGCTCCACGAGATGGCGCACATGTGGTTCGGCGACCTCGTGACCATGCAGTGGTGGGACGACCTGTGGCTCAACGAGTCCTTCGCGGAGTGGGCCGCGCACCACGCGTCGGTCAGCGCGACGTCGTACGACGAGGCCTGGACCGGCTTCACGAACAACCGCAAGAACTGGGCCTACCGCCAGGACCAGCTGCCCTCCTCGCACCCGATCGCGGCCGACAACCACGACCTGGCCGCCGTCGAGGTCAACTTCGACGGCATCACCTACGCCAAGGGCGCCTCCGCGCTCAAGCAGCTGGTGGCCTGGGTGGGCGAGGGCGAGTTCCTCGCCGGGCTGCGGACCTACTTCCAGCGGCACGCCTTCGGCAACTCGCAGTTCTCCGACCTGCTCAGCGCACTGGAGGAGACGTCCGGGCGGGAGCTCGGCTCGTGGGCCGAGGAGTGGCTGCAGACCATCGGCGTCAACACGCTGACCGCCGACTTCCAGGTGGATGCCCACGGGCACTACACGTCGTTCGCCGTCGTGCAGTCCGCCCACCCGGAAACGCCGACCCTGCGCCGGCACCGGATCGGCGTCGGGCTCTACGACCGCGACGAGCGCGGCCTGCTGGTGCGGCGCACGACGGTCGAGACCGACGTGGTCGGTGAGCGGACCGACGTCGCCAAGCTGGTCGGCCTGGCCCAGCCCGACCTGCTGCTGCTCAACGACGGCGACCTGTCCTACGCGAAGATCCGGTTCGACGACCGGTCGCTCGCCACGGTGCTGTCCTCCATCGAGACGATCGAGGAGTCCCTGGCCCGGGCGCTGTGCTGGGGTGCGGTGTGGGACATGACCCGCGAGGCCGAGCTGTCCGCCACCGACTTCGTCCGGGTGGTGCTGCGCGGACTGCCCACCGAGACCGACGAGACGGCCGTCAAGCAGCTCCCGCTCTACGTGCAGCTGGCCCTCGACCAGTTCGCCGCACCGGCACACCGCGCCGACCTCCGCGCCCAGTGGGACGCCGGCGTGCGGTCGCTGATCGAGGGCGCAGCCCCGAGCAGCGACCGGCAGCTGACCTTCGTGCGCTCCCTGGCCGGCACCGCCGGCAAACGCATCCCGCCCTCGTCGTACGGCGGCGCCGCCCGGAGCGCCGAGGGCCTCGACCTGGTCGAGGGCCTGGTCGACGGGTCGGTGACCCTGGAGGGACTGACCGTGTCGGCCGACCTGCGCTGGACCCTGCTCACCGCCCTCGCGGCACGCGGACGGGTCGACCGCGCCCGCGTTCTCGAGGAGCTGCACCGCGACCACACGATCTCCGGGCAGGAGCGGGCCGCGGCCGCGCTCGCGGTGCTGCCGACCGCGGAGGCGAAGGCGGCGGCCTGGCACGACGCGGTCGAGCGCGACGACGTGGCCAACGAGACGATGCGCAGCATCGCCTACGTGTTCGACACCTCAGAGCAGGACGAGCTGCTCGCGCCCTACCTGGAGCGCTACCTGGCCGTGGCCGACTCGGTCTGGGGGGACCGGAGCCCCCAGACCGCCTCGACGTTCCTGGAGTACATGTTCCCGCGCAGCCTCACCGGCCAGGACACCCTGGACCGGGTGGACACCTGGCTGGCGCAGTCGCCGGCCCATCCGGCCGCGAAGCGCTACGTCCGGGAGGCGCGCGCCGACATCGCGCGGGCGCTGCGGGCGCAGGCTGCGGACGCCTGACCCCCACCCCGCTGTTGTAACGCGGGGTTATGGACGCTCAAGCAGGCGTACGCGCCTGCTTCTGCGTCCATAACCCCGCGTTACAAGCGGTCAGTGGCGCAGCTGGGGGCGGCGCGCGTGCGCGGCGAGCTGCTGCACGCCCTGGGTGATCCCGCCCACCAGGTCGCCGGCCGCGAAGGCGGTCTGCATGGTCAGCACGGCCAGCTTGGTGGCGCTGTCGTCGAGGTGCCGGCGTGCCTCGCTGCCGGTGACGACCTCGAGCAGCTTGGCCGCGGGGTCGACGAGCACCAGCACCGAGCGGTCGGGCGAGGCGAGCGTGGCGTGCAGGCGCTCGGCGAACGGTCGCGACTCGGCGTCGGCCCGCCCGACGTAGACCGAGAACTCCAGGCGCGACGCGGTCTCCGCGTGCCGGATGGCCTTGTCGATCTCGTGCCGCTGAGCCGGCGAGAACGCGTCACCAGCCGCCACTGGTGCCACCCCTCGCGGTGTCCGAGCCGGCGCCGACCTGCGCCGGCGGAGGGGTCTCGCCGACCTTGTCGACGCCTCCGCGGGGCCCGCCGAACCAGGCCGGCTCACCGCGCCACACCTCGCCCGGGCGGTAGCTCTGCCCCTTCGACATCGAGGGCAGGTAGACCAGCAGCGTGATCAGCACGAGCAGCCCGAGCGGGATCGCTCCCAGCACCAGCAGGGCGTGCAGGGTCGAGACCCCCCCGTCGGACTCCCACTGCTCGGGGGCCTCGGCGAAGGCCGGGCCCGTGAGGCTCGTCACGATGACGGCCGGGGTGATCGCGAGGACGCGGCCGACCCGTCGTACCCGGCGGTTCTGCGGCTGGTTCGTCACGCGACACAGGGTACCCAACTCGGTTTGGCCACGGCCATCACGTCTCGTAACGTCGCGGCCATGTCACTGCTCCAAACCACACCCACCTGCGCCGTCGAGGACACGTGGTGCGTCTGGGTCGACCAGGCGACGGGCAACGAGTGGCTCGCCCAGGCCGCGAACTGGCTGATCGCCAAGCCGCTCGCCATCCTGGTGCTGGCCTTGGTCGCCCTCGCCATCCGCTGGTTCCTGCACCGACTGATCAACCGCCTGGTGCACCGCGCGGCCGAGGGTCTGCCGAGCCCGGTGCTGCGTCGCCGGCGCGACCAGAGGCAGCCGCACTCGGCCACCGTGCTGGCCGGCCGCCGGGTGCAGCGGGCGCAGACGATGGGGTCGCTGCTCAAGAGCATCGCCTCGATCGTGGTCTTCACGGTCTTCGGCATCACCGCGGTCGCCGAGCTCGGCTACCCCGTCGGTCCCCTCATCGCGAGCGCCGGCGTGGTCGGCGTCGCTCTCGGCTTCGGCGCCCAGAGCCTGGTCAAGGACTTCCTGTCCGGCATCTTCATGATCTTCGAGGACCAGTACGGCGTGGGCGACGTGGTCAACCTCGGCGAGGCCGGCGGCACGGTCGAGGCGGTCGGCCTGCGGGTCACCCGGGTGCGCGACGTCGAAGGCACGGTCTGGTACGTCCGCAACGGCGAGATCATCCGGGTCGGCAACCAGAGCCAGAACTGGGCACGCACCGTCCTGGACATCCCGGTCGCCCTCGACACGGACCTGCACCGGGTGCAGCAGGTGCTGCGCGACGTCGCGCACGACCTGTGGGACGACGAGGACTACAAGGGGATGATCATCGAGGAGCCCGAGGTCTGGGGCATCCAGGACCTCACGCCCAACTGGATCACTGTCCGGGTCACCCTCAAGACCGCCCCGCTCGAGCAGTGGGCGATCGCCCGCGAGATGCGGCAGCGGATCAAGCTGCGCTTCGACCACGAGGGCATCGACTTCGCACACCCGACCGGGATGGTCTACGGCGCACCCGCCTGAGCCTGCTGGGCGGCAGGCGTCACTCAGGCCAGCGTGGCGTCCAGCGTGATCGTGGTGCCGGTGAGCGCCTGGGAGACCGGGCAGTTCTGCTTCGCGTCCTCGGCGGCCGCGGCGAAGTCCTCGGCGCTGATCCCCTCGACCCGGCCGACGACGCTCAGGTGGATGCCGGTGATGCCCTCGCCCGGCTGGAAGGTGACGTCGGCCTTCGTGTCGACGGAGGTGGGCGGTGTGCCGGCACCGGCGAGCCCGTGCGAGAGCGCCATCGAGTAGCAGGCGCTGTGCGCCGCGGCGATCAGCTCCTCGGGGCTGGTCCTGCCGTTCGGCTCCTCGGCGCGAGCCGGCCACGAGACGTCGTACGACCCGATGCCGGAGGACTCCAGCGAGACCTGTCCGGCGCCCTCCATCAGGGAGCCCTCCCAGTGGGTCGTCGAGGTGCGCGTGGTGGCCATGGGTGTCTCCTTCGTACGGCGGACGGGGGGTGGGCTGCGTCGTTCAGCCTTGCCGAGTCATAGACAATGGACAAGTGACGACCCCTCCCGCTGGACAGCCCGAGACGTTCTACGACGCGATCGGCGGCTACCCGACGATCGCAAAGATCGTCGACCGCTTCTACCAGGGCGTCGCGACCGACGAGGTGCTCCGGCCGCTCTATCCCGAGGAGGACCTCGGGCCCGCCCAGGAGCGGTTCACGCTGTTCCTGGTGCAGTACTGGGGCGGCCCCACGACGTACGGCGACCAGCGTGGCCACCCGCGGCTGCGGATGCGGCATGCGCCCTTCAAGGTCACGCCCCTGGCCAAGGACCACTGGCTGCTGCACTTCCGGGCCGGTCTGGACGAGGCGAACCTCTCCCCCGAGCACGAGGCGCAGTTCTGGGACTACGTCACGCACGCCGCGCAGTTCATGGTGAACAGCTTCGAGGAGTGAGGCTCAGTCCTCGAGCACGGCTGTCAGCCGGCCACGCTCCTCGGCGGTGAGCGGTCGCGAGCGCTGGGTGGCGAGGTCGAAGGCGACCAGGCTGACCCGGGCCTTCGAGTAGACCGTGCCGTCGCCGTCCAGGATCGTGCAGCCCAGGTCGTAGGACGAGGTGCCGATCCTGGTCACCCAGGTCTGCACGAGGTAGGGCTCCGCGCGGAACAGGATCGGCCGCTTGTAGTCCACGTCGATCTGCGCGACCACCTGCCGCATCGAGGAACCGGCGTCGAGCAGCCCGTCGCCGAGCGAGAGCAGGAAGGCGATCCGCGCCTCCTGGTAGTACTCGAAGTACTTGACGTTGTTGACGTGCCCGTAGACGTCGACGTCGGAGAACCGGACCTGGCAGGAGTAGGTGTGCACGCTCATGCCGCCTCCTCCGGCTCGAGGAACCGCTCCAGGACGTCGCGCTCCCGGTCGTTGATCCGGCGGGGGCGCTCCTCGCTGAAGACGTACGGCGTGAGCAGCGTGCGCGCCCGGGTGTAGACGTGGCGGGTGCCGTCGGGGGCGACGTCGAGGATCTCGTAGGCCATCGTGAACGACGCCGCGCGGATCCGGGTGACCCACGACTCGATGCGCACCGGCTCGGACCGGAACACCAGCGGAGCGACGAACTCGACCTCGTGCCGGACGACCACCGTGCCCTCGGCCAGCTGCTCGCCGCCGCTCGCCGGGGCGTGCACCCGCAGCATGTCCACGCGCGACTCCTGCAGGTAGTCGACGTAGGTCACGTTGTTGACGTGTCCGAGCGAGTCCATGTCGGCCCAGCGCAGCGGGCACAGGTAGATGTGTCGAGCCACTCCGTCATCCTCGCAGGCCGCGGCCTAGGCTGGGCCCCCTGTCCGGCTACGCGCCGGTAACCGAACCGAGCAGGAGTGCAGATGCCTGAGGCAGTGATCGTTTCCGCGGCCCGTTCCCCGATCGGCCGGGCGTTCAAGGGGTCCCTGAAGGACCTGCGTCCCGACGACCTCACCGCGACGATCGTGCGCGCCGCGCTCGACAAGATCCCCGCGCTGGACCCGAAGGACATCGACGACCTCTACCTCGGCTGCGGCCTGCCCGGTGGCGAGAGCGGCTTCAACATGGGCCGGATCGTCTCGGTGCTGCTGGGCTACGACCACCTGCCCGGGGCCACGATCACCCGCTACTGCTCCTCCTCGGTGCAGACCACCCGGATGGCGTTCCACGCCATCAAGGCCGGCGAGGGCGACGTGTTCATCTCAGCGGGCGTGGAGACGGTGTCGCGCTTCTCGAAGGGCAACTCCGACTCGCTGCCCGACACCATGAACCCGGTCTTCGCCGACGCCAAGACGCGCACCGACGAGCTCGCCCAGGGCGGGCAGGACTGGCTCGACCCGCGCGAGCAGGGCCGCGTTCCGGACGCCTACATCGCGATGGGCCAGACGGCCGAGAACGTCGCGCGACTGCGCGGTCTCTCGCGCCAGGAGCTCGACGAGTTCGGCGTGCGGAGCCAGAACCTCGCCGAGAAGGCGGTCGACAACGGCTTCTGGGCCCGCGAGATCACTCCGGTGACGACTCCGGACGGCACCGTGGTCACCGCTGACGACGGCCCCCGCGCCGGCGTGACCCTCGAGGGGGTCTCCGGGCTGAAGCCGGTGTTCCGCCCCGACGGCGTCGTGACCGCCGGCAACTGCTGTGCGCTCAACGACGGCGCCGCGGCGGTCGTGGTCATGTCCGACACCAAGGCCGCGGAGCTCGGCCTGACCCCGCTGGCCCGGATCGTCTCCACCGGGGTCACCGGCCTGTCCCCCGAGATCATGGGTCTCGGTCCGGTCGAGGCGACCAAGCAGGCTCTGGCTCGCGCCAACATGAGCATCGGCGACATCGACCTGGTCGAGATCAACGAGGCGTTCGCCGCGCAGGTCGTGCCGTCGTACCAGGAGCTGGGGATCGACCTGGACCGGCTCAACGTCAACGGCGGCGCTATCGCGGTCGGTCACCCGTTCGGGATGACCGGTGCCCGGCTGCAGAACACCATGATCAACTCCCTGCAGTCGCACGACCGGCAGACCGGCCTGATCACGATGTGCGTCGGCGGCGGTCAGGGCATGGCGATGATCTTGGAGCGCATGAGCTGACCGGTCAGGCGGTGAGCGCCTCGTCCTGCTGCAGGACGGCCTCGGCGGTGACGGTGATGTCGATCTTGTCGCCGATCATCAGGCGCCCGCCGTCGAGCGGGATGTTGAAGTCGATGCCGAACTCCTTGCGGGAGATCGAGGTGGTGCCCTCGAAGCCGACGCGGGTGCCGCCCCAGGGGTCGCCCTCGCTGCCGAGGAACTCGACGTCGAGCGTGACCGGCTTGGTGACGCCCTTGAGCGAGAGGTCGCCGGTCACCAGGAGGCCCTGGCCACCGGCCTCGACACGGGTGGAGGTGAAGGTCATCGGGCCGTTGTTCTCGGCGTCGAAGAAGTCGCCCGAGCGCAGGTGCGTGTCGCGGTTCGCGTCGTTGGTGCTGATCGAGTGCAGGTCGATCGTGGCGGTCGCGCTCGGCATGTCCCCGGTGACGAGCCGGCCCTCGAACGTCTCGAAGCGGCCGCGGACCTTGCTCATCAGGTGGCGGGCGGTGAAGCCGATCTCGGTGTGGCTGGGGTCGATGGTCCAGGTGCCTGCGGGTGCGTCGATGCTCATGGGTGCTCTCCTCCGCCGGCCGAGCCGGCTAAACTTGTTTCTTCAACTGTCAAGACCGTAGCAGGAAATCGTTGAACCTTCAATTAGGTGGTGGCTAAGATCGTGTCCATGCGCGGAAACGGGAACTCGGACCCCCAGGCAACCGGAGCCGGCGACTCCGACGTCCGCTGGCTCGACGAGCAGCAGCAGCGCACCTGGCGCGCCTTCCTCGTCGGCACCACGCTGCTCATGGACCGGCTCGACCGCGACCTGCGCGAGCAGCACCGGATCTCGCTGCCGGAGTACGAGATCCTGGTCCGACTCTCCGAGGCGGAGGACCACCGGATGCGGATGGCGATGCTTGCCGACTCGGTGAGCCATTCCCGCTCGCGGGTGACCCATACCGTGACCCGGATGCAGGAGGCCGGGCTGGTCGTGCGCGACGCCTGCCTGTCCGACGGCCGCGGCGTCGAGGCGGTGCTCACCGAGCAAGGAGGGCGCGCCCTCGCCGAGGCCGCCCCCACCCACGTGGCGAGCGTGCGCGAGTTCCTGGTGGACCTCGTCGACGAGCAGGACTTCGAGGCCGTCGGCCGGGTCTTCGACGCGGTCACCGACAAGCTGATCGATGCCAACCCCGCGATGGACATCCGCTAGCGCCTGCCATGCTGCGGTGATGAGCGCCGGTACGACGGTCTGGCACCGTCACACCCTCGATCCCGTGCACACCGTCTACCCGTCCGCGACGCCGTACGACACCCCGCAGCGGACCGCGCTGGTCCAGCGGGTGCGGGCCTTCGCGATGGACGAGGTGCTGCCGGTCGCCAACGAGCTCGACCCGCGGCACGAGGACATCCCGCCGCACCTGCTCGACCGGATGGCCGAGCTCGGCCTCTTCGGCGTGCTGGTCGGCGCGGACGAGGGCGGTCTGGGGCTCGGCGTGCTGGACTACTGCCTGGTCTCCGAGGAGCTCGCGCGCGCCTGGATGAGCGTCGGCAGCATCATCGCCCGCGGCAACGGCACCGGCTGCGACAGCGCCGACCCCGACCGCCGTACGGCGCTGCGACGGGCCAGCGCGGCCGGCCGGCGGATCGGCGCGATCGCCTTCTCCGAGCCCGAGGCGGGCTCCGACCTCGCCAGCGTCGCCTGCCGCGCCGAGCGCGACGGCGAGCGCTGGGTGGTCACCGGGACCAAGCGCTGGGTCGGTCATGCACTGTCGGCCGACTTCCTGCACCTGCTGGCGCGCACGCGGGACCCCCGCGAGGGGCGCGGACCGTCCGACGGCCTGGAGCTGTTCCTGGTCGAGAAGGAGCGGGGCACGTTCCCCGACGGCGTCACCGGAGCGGCGATCGACAAGATCGGCTACTTCGGGCTCACCACCTGGCAGCTCGAGCTCGACGGGCTGCGGCTGCCCGGCGACGCGCTCCAGGACACCGGTGAGGAGGAGGGGCAGGGGTTCAAGCACAGCCTCGGCTGGCTGAACGTGGCCCGCGCCCAGACCGCCGCCCGCGCGGTCGGGCTGGCGCGGGGCGCGCTCGAGGACGCGTTGACCTACTGCCAGCAGCGGGTGCAGTTCGGCGAGCCGATCGGCGACCAGCAGGCCATCCGGCACCTGCTGGCCGACATGGCCACGGACGTCGCCGCGGCCCGGGCGACCTACCAGCACGCCGCCTGGCTCGTGGACAGCGGCGTCCCCGCCAACACCGAGACGTCCCAGGCCAAGCTGTTCGCCTCGGAGATGGCCGAGCGGGTGACCAGCCAGGCCCTCCAGATCTTCGGCGGCAACGGCTACACCACGGAGTACGCCGTGGAGAGGTACTGGCGAGACGCCCGGCTGACCAGGATCTTCGAGGGCACCTCGGAGATCCAGCGCAAGATCATCGCCGACGCCCTGATCGGCGGCGCGCCGCTCGACGTCCCGCTCGACCGGTGAGCGACGCGCCGGCCGAGCGGCTCGCCGACCAGCGACGCCGGACCCTGCGACGGCTCGCCGACCTCACCGGCGACCACGCCGAGATCGTTGCCGCCTCCCGGGACTCCAACGCCGACGACGAGCACGACCCGGAGGGCGCCACCATCGCCTTCGAGCGGTCCCAGGTCGCGGCGCTGGTCGACCAGGCCCGGCGTGACCTGCGGGAGATCGACGCCGCCGAGGACCGCATCCAGGCCAAGACCTACGGCGTGTGCGAGCGGTGCGGCGACCCCGTGGGCGCGGGCCGGCTCGAGGCGCGTCCGGTCGCCCGGACCTGCATCGGCTGCGCCTGAACCCCGATTCGTCTGCGACCGCCCCGCGGGGGCGACCCGCGGGATCGCAGACGAATCGGGAAGGTCAGTCGCGGGTGAGCTTGCGGTGCGTGACGCGGTGCGGGCGCGCCGCCTCCACGCCGAGCCGCTCGACCTTGTTGGCCTCGTAGGAGGCGAAGTTGCCCTCGAACCAGAACCACTTGCCGGAGTCCTCGCTGTCGCCCTCCCAGGCGAGGATGTGGGTCGCGGTGCGGTCCAGGAACCACCGGTCGTGCGAGGTGATCACGGCGCAGCCGGGGAACTCCAGCAACGCGTCCTCGAGCGACTGCAGGGTCTCCACGTCCAGGTCGTTGGTGGGCTCGTCGAGGAGCAGCATGTTGCCGCCCATCTTGAGCGTCAGCGCCAGGTTGAGCCGGTTGCGCTCGCCACCGGAGAGCACGCCGGCCTTCTTCTGCTGGTCCGGGCCCTTGAAGCCGAAGGAGGCGATGTAGGCGCGGCTCGGCATCTCGAAGTTGGCGACCTTGATGAAGTCGAGCTCGTCGGAGACGACCTGCCAGACGTTCTTCTGCGGGTCGATCCCGCCGCGGCTCTGGTCGACGTAGGAGATCTTGACGGTCTGACCCACCTTGAGCTCGCCGTCGTCGGGCTGCTCCTCCCCGGTGATCATCCGGAACAGCGTGGTCTTGCCGACGCCGTTGGGGCCGATCACGCCGACGATGCCGGCGCGCGGGAGCTTGAAGGAGAGGTCGCGGATCAGGACCCGGTCGCCGAAGCCCTTCTGGAGCTGCTCGGTCTCGAGCACCACGTCGCCGAGCCGGGGACCCGCGGGGATGTTGATCTCCGAGAGGTCGATCTTGCGGTTGCGGTCGGCCTCGGCGGCCATCTCCTCGTAGCGGGCCAGCCGGGACTTGCTCTTGGCCTGCCGGGCCTTAGGGTTGGAGCGCACCCACTCCAGCTCCCGCTCGAGCATCTTGGCGCGCTTCGCGTCCTTGGCGCCCTCGACCTTGAGGCGGTCCTTCTTGGTCTCCAGGTAGGTCGAGTAGTTGCCCTCGTAGGGGTGGGCCTTGCCCCGGTCGAGCTCGAGGATCCAGCTCGCGACGTTGTCGAGGAAGTAGCGGTCGTGGGTCACGGCCAGCACGGCACCGGGGTAGGAGGCCAGGTGACCCTCGAGCCACTGCACGGACTCGGCGTCCAGGTGGTTGGTGGGCTCGTCGAGCAGCAGCAGGGACGGCTGCTGCAGGAGCAGCTTGCACAGCGCCACGCGGCGCCGCTCACCACCGGACAGCTTGTCGACCAGCGCGTCCGGGGGCGGGCAGCGCAGCGCGTCCATCGCCTGGTCGAGCCGGCTGTCGAGGTCCCACGCGTTGGCGTGGTCGAGGTCGGTCTGCAGGTCGCCCATCTCGGCGAGCAGCGTGTCGTAGTCCGCGTCCGGAGCGGCGAGCTCCTCGGAGATGGCGTTGTAGCGCGACAGCTTGCCCATGATGTCCCCGACGGCCTCCTCGACGTTCTCGAGGACCGTCCTGCCCTCCGTGAGCGGCGGCTCCTGCTGCAGCATGCCGACGGTCGCGTCGGGGTCGAGCAGGGCGTCGCCGTTGGAAGCGTGGTCGAGCCCGGCCATGATCTTCAGCAGGGTCGACTTGCCGGTGCCGTTGGGTCCGACGACTCCGATCTTCGCCCCGTGCAGGAACGAGAGGGTGACGTTGTCGAGGACGACCTTGTCGCCGTGGGCCTTGCGCACATTGCGCAGCGTGAACACATACTCAGCCATGATCAGGAAGCCTACGGCTCACCCCGAGGCTGCCGAAATCGAGACGCCCCTCGCGCTCCGCGCGACGCCGACGATCGCGCCGAGGAGTCAGGCGACCCGGGTGTCGCTCCGCTCGCGCCCGAGGCTGTCGAGCTGCGGCAGGTCGCCGGTGTTGTCGTGGATCAGCTGCCGGTGCGTCGTCTCGGCCTCGTCGTCGACCTCCGTGCGCTCGGGACGGGTCGACCGCACGAAGGCGGCGGTGCCCCGGGACAGGTCGTGCCCGACGTAGGTCGCCTCCACGACGTAGGTCGTCGAGCTCTGCCCGTCCTCCCGTGTCCACACGTCGGTGCGCAGCCTCCCGTGCACCAGCACCGGCTCGCCCTTGCGGACGGAGTCGCGCACGTGGTCCGCCAGCGCCCGCCAGCAGCTCACCGAGAACCACGACGTCGGTCCGTCGACCCACTCGCCGCTGCGCTTGCGGATCCGCGGGGTCGAGCCCACGCGGAAGTTGGCCACGGAGCCCTGCTGGGTGTCGCGGTGGATCACGTCGCCGCCGACCCAGCCCTGGAACGTCACGAACGCCTCGTTCATGGTCTGCCTCTCTGTCGTCCGACCTCAGGCGACCTGTGCCGCCGAGGGAGACTCCCAGCCTGCCGCCGGCGTACGGCGGACGGGACCGCCGCGCACGGACCTGTGGACGACGGCCGCACGCTGCCGCCTGGGGACGGAACCCGGCTCAGCGCAGGGCTGTGGCGAGGCCCGCACGGGTCGCACGGTAGGCCTCGACCTCGGCCTCGACCGGCACGACCACCAGGCGCTCGGTGACCTCGGCGATCGCGGCGCGCAGCCGCCTGTCGACCGATCGTGCCTTGGCGCGCGCGGACAGCCGCACCACGAGCTTGGAGAGCGTCCCGAGCACGACGCCGAGCACGACGCCGCCGAGGACCATCAGGGTCGGCACCGGCAGCCCGATCAGCCGGGGAGTCGAGGGCTGCGGCACCTGCAGGTAGCCCATGACCGCGAGAGCGCCCAGCCAGAGGCCCCCGGCGAGCGCCGTGAGGACGAGCGCCCACTGCAGCACCCGCACCAGCCGCCACCACAGCGGCGTGCGGGAGACCCCCAGGTCGGTGGTCGTGACCGCCTTGTCCAGAGCGTCGGCGAGGTCGTCGAGGTGTGCGGTGGACGCCCGGCGCACGGCCGTGGCCCAGGGCGGGCTCAGCTCGGCGCCCACGTCGTCGGCCACCGCACGGACCGCGGTGTCGACCCGGGCGCGCTGGACCGCGGTTGCCTCCGGCACCGAGGCCCGGGACAGGGCGGTCAGCTCCTTGCCGTTGCGGCCGAGGTCGAGGTGCAGGCGGCGCAGCGGATCGGGCTTGAAGCGGCTCAGCCACGACGTCACCGGCCAGCCCGTCGCCTGCGCGGCACGGCGCCGGGTCGACCGCTCGACGGCGTCGACGACGGTCGGCACCCCGGCCGCGTCCGCGAAGGCGTCGACCAGGTCCGCCTTGCGCGCCCGCGCGACGTCACCGGGCCGGCTCTCGCCGTTCGCGTCCTGCAAGCGCTGGGCCACGGCGTGCACGTCAGCCATCAGCCGCTTGTTCATGGTCTTCTTCGCCGCCACCCGGCGGCCGATCTGCGCCTTGAGCTCCGGAATGCCGATGCCGTGCCTGGCCGACGTGGCGATGACCGGGACACCCTCGAGCCCGTCGAGGGCCAGCAGCCGCTGGAGGTCGCCCACCATCGCGTCCCGCCGACCTTCCGGGACGGTGTCGATGTGGTTGAGCACGACCAGCATCACGTCGGCGTGCGTCGCGAGCGGCTTGAGGTAGCGGTCGTGGATCGCGGCGTCGGCGTACTTCTGCGGGTCGAGCACCCACACCATCAGGTCGGCGAGCCGGACCAGCCGGTCGACCTCGACGTGGTGGGCGACCTCGGTGGAGTCGTGGTCGGGGAGGTCGAGGAGCACCAGGCCGTCGAGGGCGGTGCCGTCCCGGTCGGCGGCGGGCTCGTCGAGCATGCTGGTGCGCAGCACCTGGTGCCGCTTGGGCACCCCGAGCCAGTCGAGCAGCTCGCCGGCCCCGTCGGAGCCCCAGGCGCACGCCATGGTCCAGGACGTGGTGGGACGGCGTACGCCGGTCGCGGCGAGGTCGAGCCCGGTGACGGCGTTGAAGGTCGAGGACTTGCCGGAGCCGGTCGCCCCCGCCAGTGCGACCACGGTGTGGTCGCCCGAGAGCCGCAGGCGACCCCCCGCGCGCTCGGCGACGGCGGCCGCCTCGTCCACGAGCCGGTCGTCCAGCCGGCCGCGGGCGGCCCGCACCGCCTCGTCCAGCCCGTCGATGCGGTCCGCGACGTGGCCGCCGCGTCCCACCAGCCGCTTGGCGCCCTCCACGATCGAGGTCATGACGTCGACCCCTCGGGGGACGTGCTCGCGAAGCGCAGGTCGTCGACGCGCCGCGACACCTCACGCAGCCGGCCGACGGCGTCGGCCTCGATGCCGAGCGCGTCGAGCACGTCGGTGTAGCGGGCCTTCTCGGCGGCGAACAGCTCCGCGACGCGGAGGTTCAGGTCCTCGCGCGCGGCGTCGGCCAACCGGCGTACGGCCTGGTCGCCGAAGACCGCCTCGAGCAGCTTCTGACCGACGATGGCGCTGCCACCGGCGATCCCGGCCTCGGTGCCGGTGACGCCGGCCGTGTGCGCGAACACCACCACCATCAGCGCGACGGAGAGCCCGTTGACGCCGAAGGCCAGGAAGCGAGCCGTGGAGCGCTTGTCGGCCCCCTCGCTGCGCACCATCTCCAGCACCCCGTGCTGCCAGTCCCGGACCGTCCGCTCGGCCCGCACCCGGAGGTCGCGGGAGGCCCGAGCCAGGTCGCGGCCGGAGTCCTCGGCGAGGTGCTGCCCGGCCGTGACCGAGCGCCAGGAAGCGTCGGCCCGCTCGGCCGCGGTTTCGGCGTGCTCCAGGATCAGGGTCTCGAGACCCGACTCGACCGCGACGGTCACCCGCTCGGCCTGTTGCGGCTTGCCGCGGACCCAGCCGACGACACGGTCGCGCAGCCAGCCCACCTTGGTCTCCAGCGAGCGCAGCAGCTCGCCGGTCCCGACGAACTCCTGCCAACGGGCCAGCACCTCGCCGCGCAGCAGGGTGCCGTCCGCAGAGGCCTCGTCCACCTGGGCCAGGGCGGCGTCGTAGGCGGCGTCGACGTCGGCCCGGAGCCGGGTCGCCATCGCGACCTGCTCCCCCGCCGCGTCGGCGATGTCATGGGTGCCTCGCGAGACCGCGCGTACGGCGCCGTCGAGCGTCTTGCGCACGATCGTGGCGCGGGCCTCGGCGTCGGTGGCGAGCGAGCCGAGCCACGCGCGGACCTCGGCCACCGCCGCGGCGGGCAGCAGCCCGTCGTCGTCCACGGCCCCCTCGGTCACCGTGAACAGCGGCGAGTCGCGCAGCCCCCGCGCGGTCAGCATCCGGGCCAGGTGCCCGCTGACCTCCGCGACGGCGTCCGGCGGCGTGCGGTCCAGCACGATCGCCACCGCGGTGCTGCGCTCCGCGGCCGCCTTGAGGTAGTCCCAGGGCACCTGATCGGCGTAGCGCGCCGCCGAGGTGACGAACAGCCACAGGTCGGCGGCCGCCAGCAGCTCCGCGGCCAGGGTGCGGTTGCGCTCCTCGACCGAGTCGATGTCGGGCGCGTCGAGGATCGCGAGACCCGGGGGTACGGCGTCCGAGGCGACGAGCTGCAGGGCGCCAGGGTCTCCGGTCGCCCGGGGGGTGCGACCCAGCCCCGGAAGGATGCGCTCCTTGTCGAACCAGTCGACGTCGACCGGGTTGTGGACCAGCACCGGGGACCGGGTGGTGGGCCGGAGCACACCCGGCTCGGTGACCCGGGTCCCGACGAGCGAGTTGACCAGTGTCGACTTGCCTGCACCCGTGGAGCCGCCGACGACGGTGAGCAGGGGCGCCTCGATCTGGATCAGCCGCGGCAGGATGTAGTCCTCGAGCTGGTCGACCATTCCTTGCCGGGTGGCGCGGTGCTCGTCGACGCCCGGCACGTCGAGCGGCAGCGCCACCGCTGCCAGCACCTCCCGCAGCTGGACCAGGGCGGTCACCATCTCGAGGTCCCCGGGCGTGGAGCCCCCGATGATCGACTCGTCCATCGACTCGCTCATCGGCCGGCCTCCCACTGCGACTGCCGCGCACCGGCCGGACGCTGGGGCTGGGGGTAGAGCACGTAGGGGCGCAGCGCCTGGAGCCGCTGCACCATCAGCGAGCCGCGCTGCGCGAAGTCGGCCGGCGCGGTGCCGCGCAGGTAGCGGTCGTGCAGGAAGCCGAGCTCGATGGCCTGCTGCTGGTACTCCCGCATCACCTTCTCGGCGACCGGTCCGCCCTGCGCCGCGGCGTGCCGACGCGACGCCCGCCGGGCCGGGAGGCGCACCAGCCACGGCACCTCGACCGGCGACAGGTAGCCACGGCTCGCGGCATCCCCGAGGCTGCGCGTCAACATCTTCCCCTCCCGGTTGCGGGCCCACACCGCGAAGACGGCCAGCAGCAGGAACGCCGGCACCATCGCGAACAGGTAGGTCAGCACGAAGCCCTGACCCCCGGCGAAGAACGCCGAGGCGTTCCACGCCCCGTGGGCGAGCACTGCCACGACGTACCCCAGCAGCGGCGCACCGAACCTCCAGCCGCGGCTCCGCGCCCCGAGGCCGAGCCCGACGCCGATCCCGATGAACGAGGTGAACAGCGGGTGCGCGAAGGGGCTGAAGACACCGCGGACCACGAACAGGGTCGTCGCGGAGCCCAGACCGCCCGCGCCGAGGTCGTCGCCGCCGACGTACGCACCGCCGAGGTAGAGGATGTTCTCGGTGAAGGCGAAGCCGACGCCGACCAGCCCTGCGTAGACGATCCCGTCGAGCACACCGTCGATCACCCGTCGGCGGGACCACAGCAGCAGCAGGATGAACAGCCCCTTCGTCGCCTCCTCCGTGATCGGCGCGACGATCGCTGCCGACCAGTCGTCGGGGGTGCCGAGCACGAACTGGTCGAGCACCTGCAGCACCAGTGCCACGCCGGTCGCGACGAGCGCGCCCCAACCGAAGGCCAGCACCAGCAGCCCCGTCGGCTCGGGCTCGTAACGGTCGAGCCAGAGGTAGGTCGCGATCACCGGCCCGACCGGCAGGGCGGCGAGGACCACGCCGACCGCCAGTGCCCCGGGGGCGTTGGAGGCGAGGAGCACCACGCCGACGACGGCGGCACCGAGCAGCATCGCGGCGGACACGAGCACCGTGAACCCGACGCCGCCGCGCCGGCGGGGCCGGTCGAGGAGTCCGGGCGGCACCTGCGGGGTCGTCACACCGCCAGCCTATCGGGGCACGGGCCCGTCGTAGGGTGGCCGGGTGAGCCAGCAGACCCCCGCGACGCCGTACACCCAGCCGCACGACGAGGCCGTCCCGGAGGGGTACGCCGCCTTCATGCGCGAGGGGTGGGGCGAGCGCGAGCTCGACCTCCCCCGGCACTCGGTGGCCGACTGGTCGGCCCAGCGACGCACTGCCCTGGCCGACATCTTCCCGGGCGAGCGCCTCGTGGTGCCCGCCGGAGCGTTCAAGGTCCGTGCCAACGACACCGACTACCGCTTCCGCGCGGACAGCGCCCACGTGCACCTGACCGGCAACCAGACCAGCGACGCGGTGCTCGTGCTGGAGGGTGGCGAGTCCGTGCTCTACGCCCGGCCGCGGTCCTCGCGGGAGACCGACGAGTTCTTCCGCGACCGCCGGTACGGCGAGCTGTGGGCCGGACGGCGCCCCTCCCTGCAGGAGCTCTCCGACTCCCTCGGACTCGAGGTCCGCCACCTCGAGGACCTCGACGAGCGGCTCGCCTCCTCGGCCACGACCCGGGTGCACCGGGGCGTCGACGACCACGTCGACTCGCTGGTGTCCGGCGACGGCGGCGGCGACCTGGACCTGATGCGGGTGCTCTCGGAGCTGCGACTGGTCAAGGATGCCTGGGAGCTCGACCAGCTCCAGGAGGCCTGCGACATCACCGCGCTCGGCTTCACCGACAGCGTCCGGGAGTGGGACAACGTCCTCGAGCACGGCGAGCGGTGGCTCGAGGGCACCTTCTTCCGGCGCGCGCGCACGATGGGCAACGACCTCGGCTACGACTCGATCGTGGCCGGCGGCAGCCACGCCACGACCCTGCACTGGACGGAGAACTCCGGCCCGGTCACGCCCGGTCAGCTGCTGCTGCTCGACATGGGCGTCGAGGGAGACAACCTCTACACCGCCGATGTCACCCGCACCCTGCCGGTCGACGGGACGTTCACGCCCCTCCAGCGCGACATCTACTCCCTGGTGCTTGCCGCGCAGCAGGCCGGCATCGACGTCGTCCGGCCCGGGGTCCCCTTCGAGGCACCGCACCACGCCGCGATGCAGGTGCTCGCGCACGGCCTCGAGGACCTGGGTCTGCTGCCGGTCTCCGCCGAGGAGGCGCTGGCCCCGGACAGCCTGGTCTACAAGCGTTGGACGCTGCACTCCACGAGCCACATGCTCGGCCTCGACGTGCACGACTGCGCCTCGGCGGCCCCCGAGGCCTACAAGCAGGGCGACCTCGCGGCCGGCATGGTGCTGACCGTCGAGCCCGGCCTCTACTTCCAGGAGGACGACCTGCTCGTCCCCGAGGAGCTGCGCGGCCTCGGCATCCGGATCGAGGACGACCTCGTCGTCACCCCCGACGGCTCGCGGAACCTCTCGGCCTCGCTGCCCCGCGACCCGTCCGCCGTCGAGGAGTGGATGGCCGGGCTGCGCCCCTGAGTGCGCCGCAGGTCAGTAGGCTGAGCCGCTGCACCAAGCCCCTGTAGCTCAGCTGGATAGAGCAAGAGCCTTCTAATCTCTAGGTCGCAGGTTCGAGTCCTGCCGGGGGCGCCGACCGCTACGTCGACCGGCACTCGCGCCGCCCCGCGCGCCCGGACTGCGCCCCGGACGCCGCGAGTGCCGGTCCGCGTGGAGCTTAGCGCTGCAGCGCTGCGTCGGTGTAGGTGTCGATCTCCGCCACCAGTGCGGCCTTGTCCGCGTCGGGCAGGAAGCTGGCGTGCACCGCGGCCGCGGCCAGCCCGGCGATGCCGCGCTCGTCGAGGTCGAGCAGGCGTGCCGCGATCTCGTACTCCCGGTTGAGCGTGGTGCCGAACATCGGCGGGTCGTCGCTGTTCACCGTGACGACCACGCCGGCTTCGTGCAGCGCCCGGATCGGGTGGTCCTCGAGGCGGTCGACGGCGCGGGTGGCGATGTTGGAGGTCGGGCAGACCTCCAGCGGGATCCGGTGCTCGACGAGGTGGTCGACCAGCGCGGGGTCCTGGATGGCGGAGACGCCGTGTCCGATCCGCTCGGCGCCGAGGTCGCGCAACGCCGACCACACGGTCTCCGGGCCGGTCGTCTCCCCGGCGTGCGGCACGCTGTGCAGCCCGGCCGCCCGGGCCTGGTCGAAGACGTCCTTGAACTGCGGGCGGCCGACGCCGACCTCCGGCCCGCCGAGACCGAAGCCGATGAGCGTGTCGGGGGCGTGGTGCAGGGCGTACTGCAACGTGTCCTCGCCCGCGGGCAGCCCGGACTCGCCGGGGATGTCGTAGATCCAGCGGAGCCGTACGCCGTGGTCCCGCTCGGCAGCGACCCGGGCGTCCTCCACCGCGTCGACGTAGGCCTCGATCGCGATGCCCCTCGCCACCGACGTCCAGGGGGTGAGGGTGAGCTCGGCGTAGCGGATGTTCTGGGCGGCCATGTCGGCGGCGACCTCGTAGGTCAGCAGCCGGAGGTCCTCCGGCTCCTTGAGCAGGTCGACGACCGCGAGGTAGACCTCGATGAAGTGGCCGAAGTCGCGGAACGTGAAGAACTCCCGCAGCGCGTCGAGGTCGCTGGGCACCGGACCCGGGTGCCGCGCGGCGAGCTCCGAGACGATCCGGGGGGAGGCGGACCCGACGTGGTGCACGTGGATCTCGGCCTTGGGCAGTCCCGCGACGAAGGCGGCGTACGGCGACGGGGTGCTGGGCAGCGAGGAGTCGGGCACGGCGTCAGTGTGCCAGCCGCCGCGGCCGGAGCCCCTCAGCCCTGCTTCGCGTCGATCCCGTCCCTGAGCGCGGTCGCCATCTCCGTGATGTCGCCCTCCAGCGGCTCCCCGTCGAGCAGCACCAGCGGCGTGCCCTGGTAGCCCTCGACCTTGCTGGCGGCGTCGGTGCCGTTCTCGACCCACTGCTCGAAGGCGAGGCCCTCGATCCCCGGGCGTACGGCGGACTCCGTCGCCCCGGCCTGGACCGCGAGGTCGACCAGCTCGTCGTCGTCGAGACCGGCGCTGCCCTCGGCGGGCTGGTCCGCGAAGAGGGAGTCATGGAACGTCGTGGCCACCTCGGGGCCTGCGGCGTCCAGCACCACCCCGAGGGCGTTGGCGGCGCGGGTCGAGTAGTCGGTGCTCGACTTCGGGTCCAGGATCGATACGGCGTGGTAGCGGACCTGGACCTTGCCCTGCGCGGCGTACTCCTGCAGCCAGGCGCCGGTCTCCTCCTCGAGCTGCCCGCAGAACGGGCACAGGAAGTCCTCGTAGACGTCGACCCTCACCGGGGCCGACGCCTCACCCACCGCGAGGGCGTAGGTGCCGACCGCGCCGGCGGGGGGCGTGGCGGACGCGCCGGTGCTGTCGCGCGAGGACTGGAAGAGGTAGCCCAGGACCAGGACGAGGGCCAGCAGCGCGACCACCGCGCCACCCACGAGCAGGGCGCGGCGTCGGTTCTCCTTGCGCTGCTGCGCCTTGCGGAGCTCCGCCGCCCGGGCGGCTGCGGCCTCCGCCTGGGCTCGACGGGTGGCAGCGGAGCGCTTCTTGGCCATGGCGTCAGTCTCTCTGTCGTAGGTCGTGCGGCGTCGTCCGGGTGCGTGCGGTCCCCTCAGCTCGTGTGCGGCAGCAGGTGGTTGTCGACGGCAGCCGGGGTGCGCGGTCGCCACGCGAGCCAGCCGCTGAGCGCCAGCAGCCCGAGGTCGCGCGCGATCTCCCCGGGATACTGCGCGGCTGCGTCCTGCCCCGGGCCGCCGCCGCCGCCGAAGCAGCCGCACTCGATGGACAGTCCTCGCGCCCAGGCGGAGGCGATGCCGACCACGAACGCCACGAGCAGAAGGGTCGACAGCACCGCCGAGAGGCGGGTCATCAGGCCGAGCAATAGGCACAGCCCGAGGAGCACCTCCAGGACCGGGAGGCTGTGCCCGACGACCGGCACCAGGCTCTCGGGCAGCAGCCGGTAGGCGCGGACGGCGCGGACGCCCTCGCTGGGCTCGGGGAGCTTGAGCACTCCCGCCACCAGCCACACCGTGCCGAGGACCAACCGGGCGGTTACCCCCACCAGGTCCGGGAGCCTGCTCGACGTCCCACGCACGCGGCCACTGTAGGAAGGGCGGCTGAGAGCAGTCTGAACGCACCGGCACCCGGGGCCTCGCGACCTGCGTGGGTAGGGTTCGAAGCGTGAACGAGCGACTGGTGTGGATCGACTGCGAGATGACCGGCCTCGACCTCGGCGCGGATGCGCTGATCGAGGTGGCGGCCCTGGTGACGGACTTCGACCTCAACGTGCTCGGCGACGGCGTCGACGTGATCGTCAAGCCGACCGCCGAGGCCCTGGCGCAGATGGACGACTTCGTGCGCACCATGCACACGAAGTCCGGGCTGCTCGAGGAGCTCGACGGGGGTACGACGCTTGCCGACGCCGAGCAGCAGGTGCTGGCCTACATCAAGGAGCACTGCCCGGACGGCAGCCGTCCGCCCCTCGCGGGGAACACGGTCGCCACCGACCGGTCCTTCCTGGCGCGCGACATGACCGAGCTGGAGTCCTTCCTGCACTACCGGATCGTGGACGTGTCCTCGATCAAGGAGCTGGCCCGACGCTGGTTCCCCCGGGCCTACTTCAACGCCCCCGCGAAGTCCGGCAACCACCGGGCTCTCGCCGACATCCAGGAGAGCATCGAGGAGCTGCGCTACTACCGCTCGGCGGTGTTCGTGCCGCTACCCGGGCCCGACTCCGAGCGGGCCAAGCAGCTCGCCGCGGAGCACGGCGGCTCGCTCACCGGAGCGTCCGCCCCCGGTCCGGAACCGGTCTGAGAGCGGGTACACTCTTCTCTGCTTCGGCTTCTGACGGACCGCCTCGCGCGGGGCTCGTGAGGGGCCGACACGCATGGTGGGCGTAGCTCAGCTGGTAGAGCGCCGCGTTGTGGTCGCGGATGTCGCGGGTTCAAGTCCCGTCGTTCACCCCGAGGAAGGCACGAGGCCCCGGCTCCTGCGAGCCGGGGCCTCGTGCTGTCACCGGACGCTCAGGCGAGCGAGAGGAACAACCGCTCCATCTTCTTCACGTCGACGCTGTCCATGCCCTGACCCGTGGTCAGGCACTGCTCCAGCCCGGCCGCCACGATCGCGAAGCCGGCCCGGTCGAGCGCCTTGGAGACGGCGGCCAGCTGGGTGACGACGTCCTCGCACTCGCGACCCTCCTCGAGCAGCCGGAGCACGCCGGCGAGCTGTCCCTGGGCGCGCTTGAGGCGATGCACGATGGGCGTCATGTCGTCGGGGTTCAGGTCGACCATGGTCAGGGCTCCTCTGCTGGTACGTGGCTCGAGTATACCCCCATGGGTATATATGGTCCAGTGCTCCGCGCGCGGTCGCTCAGCCCTCGACGGTGTCCTGCGGGTCGCCGGAGTGGCCGTGCACGGCGGGGACGCGACCCATCGCACCCCTCTGGAAGTCCTCGAAGGCCTGCAGCACCTCGGCCTTGGTGTTCATCACGAACGGCCCACCCCAGGCGACCGGCTCGCGGATCGGCCGGCCACCCAGCACCAGCACCTCGAGCCCGGGACTGCGGCTCTCCTGGTGCCGTGCGGCGGCGAGGGTGACGAAGTCGCCGGCACCGAGCACGGCGAGCTGACCTGCCTGCAGAGGGCGCTCCTCCAGTCCGACCGTGCCGTGCCCGGACAGGACGTAGACGAGCGCGTTGAAGGGGACCTGCCACGGCACGTCCAACCGCGCCCCGGGCGCCAGCGAGCCGTGCACCATCGCCATCGGCGTGTGCGTCGAGCCCGGACCGGTCTGGCCGCCGACGTCGCCGGCGATGATGCGCACCAGTGCGCCCGCGTCACCGCTGGCGACCAGACCGAGCTGGCTGGAGCGCAGGTCCTGGTAGCGGGGGGTGGCCCACTTCTGGTCGCGCGGGAGGTTGACCCAGAGCTGGACGCCGTGGAAGAGCCCACCCGAGGCCACCAGCCACTCCGGCGGCGTCTCGATGTGCAGCATCCCGGAGCCGGCGGTCATCCACTGGGTGTCGCCGTTGGTGATGGAGCCGCCGCCGCCCTGGCTGTCCTGGTGGTCCATGACGCCGTCGATCATGTAGGTCACGGTCTCGAATCCACGGTGCGGGTGCCACGGGGTGCCCTTGGGCTCACCCGGTGCGTACTCCACCTCGCCCATCTGGTCCATGTGCACGAACGGGTCCAGGAGCGCCAGGTCGACGCCCGCGAACGCGCGCCGGACCGGGAACCCCTCCCCCTCGAAGCCGCGCGGCGCCGTGGTCACGCTGACGACGGGTCGGACCACGTCCCCCAGACCGGGTGCCGCCAGACGTGGCAGGGCGGTGAGGTCGGCGACGGTGACGGCGGGCATGGGCACTCCTCGATGGGGATCTGACCGTTCCAGGTTCGTTGAAGAGTGAACGAACCACCGGATCACCGCATTCCCGGACTCGCTCCCCGGTAGCGTTCGGGACGTGACCTCGCAGACCTCGGCCCCGCTCGACGCGCACTACGACGTCGTCATCGTCGGCGGTGGCCACAACGGTCTCGTCGCGGCGGCCTACCTCGCCCGCGCCGACCTGTCGGTGCTCTTGCTCGAACGGCTCCCCCACACCGGCGGGGCGGCCGTCTCGACCAAGACCTTCTCCGGGATGCCGGCGCGGCTGTCCCGCTACTCCTACCTCGTGAGCCTGCTGCCCCAACAGCTGATCGACGACCTCGGCCTCAACCTCGAGCTCCGATCGCGCGCCGTGGCGTCGTACACACCCGTGCAGCGCGACCGCAAGCACAGCGGTCTGCTGGTCGAGCGCACCGAGGGGACAGCGACGGCCGACTCGTTCCGGGCGCTCACCGGCTCCGACCAGGAGTACGGCGCGTGGCGGCGCTTCTACGACGAGGTCGCCGACTTCGCCCAGGTGCTGGCTCCCACGCTCCTCGAGCCGCTCCGGACCAGTCGCGAGATGCGGGCGCTGGTCGACCCTGCGACCTGGGAGCACATCGTCGAGCGACCTCTCGGGCAGGTCATCGAGGACCGGTTCGCGCACGACACCGTCCGCGGCGTCGTGGCGACCGACGCGCTGATCGGCACGTTCGCCGACATGCACGAGCCCTCGCTGGTGCAGAACCGCTGCTTCCTCTACCACCTGATCGGCAACGGGTCCGGCGAGTGGCGGGTCCCGGTCGGTGGCATGGGCGCGGTGACCGACGCGCTCGCCGTCGCGGCCCGCAACGCAGGCGCGACGATCGTGACGGGTGCCGGCGTGAGCGGCATCGAGTCCGACGGCACCGAGGCGACCGTGACCTGGCACGACGGGTCCACCTGGACCTCGGCGTCGTGCGACTGGGTGCTGGGCAACGTCGCCCCCTGGGTGCTGCAGGTGCTGCTGGGCGAGGAGCCGGGCGAGCGACCGGAAGGATCCCAGCTGAAGATCAACCTGCTGGTGGACCGGCTGCCCCGGCTCAAGTCCGGCGTCTCGCCGCGCGAGGCGTTCGGCGGCACCTTCCACGCCGCGGAGGGCTACGACGAGCTGCAGACGGCCTACGCGCAGGCGGCGTCCGGCGCGCTGCCCACCGTGCAGCCCGGTGAGCTCTACTGCCACTCGCTCACCGACCCCTCGATCCTCGGTCCGCTGGCGGCCCGCGGCGTGCACACGCTGACCTACTTCGGGGTGCACACCCCGGCGGCGCTGTTCGAGCAGGACCTGGTCGGCACCCGGGACCGTGCCGTCGGCCAGGCGCTCGACGCGATCAACGCCTCACTCCAGGAGCCGCTGGAGTCGCTGCTGACCTTGGACAACCAGGGCGCCCCGTGCCTGGAGGCGAAGGCCCCCCAGGACGTCGACGAGGCCCTGGCGATGCCGGGCGGGCACATCTTCCACGGCGACCTGGCTTGGCCCTGGACCGGCGACCGGTCCCGCCTCGACACCCCGGCGCAGCGCTGGGGAGTGGCGACCGAGGTCGCCAACGTGCTGCTGTGCGGCTCGGGCTCCCGACGTGGCGGAGCGGTCAGCGGCCTCGGCGGTCACAACGCGGCCCAGGCGGTGCTGGAGTCGCGCGCGTCCGTGCCGGGCCGCTGACCGGTACCCCCGGGTCGTCGGCGGTCAGATCTGCCGCGGGTCGAGCTCCACGACCGGGTCGGTCGTGGGAAGACGTGACCCACCCTCCGGCTCGATCGTGATGGCGACCGTGGTGCCTGCGCTCGGGACCGCCATCACCTTGCCGGCCTCGAGGTCCTCGAGCACTCCGGCCGACGTCGCCGTCCCGTCACGCACGGTCCACATCTGGTAGACCCGCTGGTCGCCGAGCCGCTCGAGGTCCTGGGTCTTCACAGCCATCCGACCGAGCTTGCGTGAGGCCGCGACGGTGAGCGGACCTTGCGAGGAGGCCACGGTCGCCTGCTGCGCGTCGGAGGCCTCGAAGACCGAGCTCACCGCCACGGTGGCGGCGTCGTCGGGCTGCTGCAGGGACCGGATGCCGAACCCGGCTCCGACCATCAGCACGGCGACCACCGCAGCTGCGACCAGGCGGGTCGCCCAGGAGCCGGTCCGCGACCTCGCCCGCTCGATGGGGGTGACCTTCGGCGGCAGCTGCGCCATCTGGTCGGCGGAGGCGAGGATCCGCTCCCGCAGACCGGGCGGCGGGCGCAGCGCCTCGGCGGCGCCCATGCGGGCCGCGGCCTCGCGCAGCTCGCGGACCTCGTCGCAGCAGGCCTCGCAGCCGTCCAGGTGTCGTTCGAACTCGGCGGCCTCGTCGGCGCTCAGGGCGTCGAGGGCGTAGGCACCCGACAGAGTGTGCAGGTCCGTGCTCATCGCGCTCCCTCCAGGCAGTCGCGGAGACGGATCAGGCCGTCCCGCATGCGGGTCTTGATCGTGGGAAGCGGCTTCTCCAGGAGAGTCGCCACCTCGTTGTAGGTGTAGCCGTTGAAGTAGGCCAGCCGCACGGACTCCAGCTGTAGGTCGGTCAGGGTCTCCATGCACTCTCGGACCGCTCCGTGCTCCTCGGCCTCGATCGCCGCGTCGGCGGTCTCGTCGTGACTGACCTCGTCCGGTGCGGTGTGCAGGTCGCTGCGCTTGGCGGCCTCGTTGCGTCGTACGGCGTCCACGGCCCGTCGGTGCGCGATGGTCATCACCCACGTCTTGGCCTTGCCGAGCGCACTGTCGAAGCGTGCCGCCTTGCGCCACACCTCCAAGAAGACCTCCTGCGTCACGTCCTCGGCCCGCTCGGGGTCGCGCACCACGCGTCGTGCCACGCCGAAGACGGCGCCGCCCAGCTCGTCGTACAGCGACTCGAACGCCGAGGCGTCACCGCGGGCCACGCGCCGGAGAAGCTGGTCGACGTCGTGACCGCCGCCGTCCCCGCCGGCGGGGACCAGCCTGAGCCCAGGCTCGGACATGCACTGCCTCCTTCTGCGCCCCGCTCGACCCGCTACATGTTCGGTGTCTGCAGAGTGTTCGCTCCAGCGTGGAGCCTGGATGGGCAGACTCTCAGAAATTTTCAGTTTCCACCCGTCTACGGGTCGAATCGGGTGCCCCGGGACCCGCGCGCTCCCGCGTGCAGGGTTCGTCTCGATTTCATCCGGGCCCGACGCCGCTGCTACAGTTCCAACCGCTTCACCGCAGAACGACGCGCCATTAGCTCAATTGGCAGAGCAGCTGACTCTTAATCAGCGGGTTCGGGGTTCGAGTCCCTGATGGCGCACCCCGGCACCTCTCCCCCGTCCGTCCCTCGCACGGCCGTCCCGCCACGGGCCGACGCCCGCTTGCGCGCCTGCAGAGTGGGTACGACGACGGCATCGAGCCCGCTGCTCGGCGCCGCCGACCGGGTCCGTCCCCGACGACGAGGAGCACGCATGTCCGACACCGACACCCCCGACAACGAGTCGAGCCAGAACGAGTCGAACCAGAACGAGAACGGGCACAAGTCCGCCGACGCGGGTGAGCTGTTCGTCCGCGACCTGGGCGGCGAGGGCCGCCCCGTCGTGCTGATCCACGGCTGGCCGCTGTCCGGCAAGTCCTGGTCGGAGCAGGTCGGTCCGCTGCAGGACGCCGGCTACCGCGTCGTGACCTACGACCGGCGCGGCTTCGGCGAGTCCGGCCCCGGCGACAGGTACGACTACGACTCGCTGGCCGACGACCTCGCCAACGTCATCGACGACCTGGACCTCTCCGACGTCACCCTGGTGGGCTTCTCGATGGGTGGCGGCGAGGTCGCCCGCTACGCCAGCAAGCACGGCCAGGACAAGCTGCACAGCGTCGTGTTCGCGGCCGCCGTTCCGCCGTACCTCATGAAGAGCGACGACAACCCCGACGGTCCGCTGACCGAGGATGCCGCGAGCGGGATGAAGAAGGGCCTCGAGGACGACCGCGACGCCTTCTTCGACGAGTTCACGACCGCGTTCTTCAGCGCCGGCGACGACCTCAAGGTCACCGAGGACCAGCGTCAGGAGGCGATCGCCCTGGCCAAGCTGAGCAACCAGGAGGCCGCACTCGGCTGCATGGAGGCCTTCGCGACCACCGACTTCCGCAAGGACCTCGAGGCGATCACGGTGCCGGCGCTGGTGATCCACGGCGACAGCGACGGCACGGTTCCGTTCGAGGGCTCGGGCCAGCGCACCCACGAGGCGATCGAGGGCAGCGAGCTCGTCGTCATCGAGGACGCGCCGCACGGCCTCAACGTCAGCCACGCCGACGAGTTCAACGCGGCCCTGCTGTCGTTCCTGGAGAAGTAGGTCCAGCGCGGCACGAACACCACGGTTCCAGACCGGTCACCCGTCCCTAGAGTGGGCGGGTGACCGTGCTGGCCGTGACCCTCGCGCTGCTCAGCGCGGCCACGTTCGCGGTCTCCTCCTCCGTGCAGCACCACGCCGCGGAGAACGCGCCGGAGTCCGGGATCGTGGCCCTGCTCGGCTACCTCGTGCGCCGGCCGCCGTGGCTGCTCGGACAGCTCCTCGCGACGTGCGCCTTCGTCCTGCATGCCAGCGCGCTGCACTCCGGACCCATCGCCGTCGTCCAGCCGATCGTCGTGAGCGGCATCGTGTGGGCGGTCCCGGTCCGGGCGGCGATCAGTCGGCGGGCGCCGTCGGGCACCGAGCTGCGCGCCGTTGCGATCACCGCGGCCGGGCTGGCGGTGTTCCTGGTCGCCTCGGACCCGACCGCGGGCGAGGACGCCGGCCTCGGCTGGCAGACCGTCGGACTGACCCTGTGCTTCCTTGTGGTCGCCCTGGCTGCGAACCTCGCCGCGGCCCGGGTCCGCGGCAACCCGCGGCGGGCGGCGTTCCTCCTCGGGGTCGTGGGTGGGGTCCTGTTCGGACTGGTGGCGGGCTTCCTGAAGCTGTCGCTGCAGGAGCTCGACAGCGGCGGGCTCCCGGCGATGCTCACGGCCTGGCCCACCTACGCCCTCCTGCTGGCCGGGGCGGGCGGCGTGCTGACCAACCAGCGCGCCTACCGGACCGCCGGGCTCTCGGCGTCCATGCCGGCCCTCAACATCGTCAACGGCATGACGTCGCTGGCGTTCGGCTTCATCGTCTTCTCCGAGGTCCCGCGTCACTCGCCGCTGTTCCTGGTCGTCGAGGCCGCTGCCCTGACCTGCGTGGCGGTCGGACTGTGGATGCTGATCGCCATGGAGGAGGCCCGCGGCCGGACCCCCTCCCCGACCGGCGGGGCGGCCGGTGTCCGATGATGGGAGGCAGCCCCCTGCCCGTCGAAGGAGCCCCATGCACCGCCCTCACCGCACGCACGCCCGCCGGGTCGCGCCGCTGCTCGCGCTGCTCGTTGCCGCCCCCGTCCTGACCTCCTGCGGCGGGGATGATGCCCCCGCAAGCGGCAGTGGCACGAGCTCCGCGGCCGCTCCCCGTGCGAGCACCAGTGCGAGCGCCAGTGCCAGTGCGAGTGCCAGCGCTCGTCCCGAGAAGCCGGCCGGCACGACGATCGCCATCACGATCACCGGCGACTCGGTCACGCCCAACGGCGACCGGGTGAAGGCTGCGCTCGGCGAGTCGGTCACGCTCGAGATCGACGCCGAGCAGGCCGGGGAGCTGCACGTGCACGCCACCCCGGAGCAGGAGATCTCCTACCCCGCCGGAACGAGCACCCGGAAGCTGAAGATCACCCAGCCGGGCGTCGTCGACGTGGAGGACCACGGTCTCGGGCAGGTCGTCGTGCAGCTCCAGGTGAGCTGATGGCCGCAACCCCCGACATGACCTACCGTCCGCTCGGACGCAGCGGGCTGATGGTGTCCACCGTGGGTCTGGGCACCAACGCGTTCGGTGCCCGCATCGACGCCGACCAGAGCCGTGCGGTCGTCGATGCTGCCATCGACGCCGGCGTCACGCTCTTCGACACCTCCGACACCTACGGTCTCGGGGCCAGCGAGGAGCTCCTCGGGCGCGCCCTGGGCAAGCGTCGCGACGACGTCGTGGTCGCCACGAAGTTCGGCATGGACATGCAGGGCGCCAACGGCCCCGACTGGGGTGCTCGGGCCTCCCGTCGCTACATCCGTACGGCGGTCGAGGCCAGCCTGCGACGGCTCGGGACGTCGTACATCGACCTCTACCAGCTGCACCAGCCCGACCTCGTCACGCCGGTCGAGGAGACCCTGGAGGCACTGACGGAGCTGGTGCAGGAGGGCAAGGTCCGCTATCTCGGCTGCTCGAACTTCGCGGCCTGGGAGGTCGTCGACGCGCACTGGACGGCACGGAGTCGCGGGCTGCGGTCCTTCGTGTCGGCGCAGAACGAGTACTCGTTGTACAACCGGGCCGCGGAGGAGGAGCTGATCCCGGCGCTGCGGCACCTGGGGATGAGCCTGGTCGCCTACTTCCCGCTGGCCTACGGGCTGCTCACCGGCAAGTACACCCGCGGCGAGGGTGCCCCGGCGGGCAGCCGGCTCGCGGCCGACAGCCAGCGGCACCGGCTCGACGGCGCCGACTGGGACCGCGTCGAGAGCCTGCATGCCTTCGCCCGGGAGCGCGGCCTGGACCTGCTCGACATCGCGGTCGGCGGCCTCGCGGCGCAGCCCGGTGTCGGCAGCGTGATCGCCGGAGCCACCCGCCCTGAGCAGGTGCGGGCGAACGTCGCGGCCGCCCGGTGGTGCCCCGACGAGGAGGACCTGCGCGCGCTGGCGACGGTGAACGGCGAGCGCGGCGACGGCATGACGCACGCGTCGTACACCCGCTCGGTGTAGGCCGCTCGGCGCACAGTCGGCGAAGTCTGGACGACGCCGCTGGTTTCGCCGCCGCACTGAGGGGTACACCCATCGATACACCATCTCGGGTCTCGGAGCACGGCAGACAGGACCCGGCCACCGTCGGGTGCTGACACCCCCGGCGGAATGCAGGTGACCACGGTGACCCAGATGGCGACCCAGACGGTGACGCAGGCAGCGACTCCAGTCGACGACCTCGAGCCGCTCTCCCCGCTCGAGTTCGCCGAGCCCGTCACGCCCGGCAACCGCTCGGCGCTCTCCGCCGACCTGCTCGTGCGTGCCGCCGCCGAGACCGACCCGCTCGAGCGCAAACGGCTGCAGGACGAGGTCGTGGTGCTGCACATGGGCCTGGCCCGCGCGATCGCCTCGCGCTACCGCGGCCGGGGCATCGCCGACGACGACCTGACCCAGGCCGCTGCGATGGCGCTGCTGAAGGCGGCTCGCAACTTCGACCCTGGCTTCGGGGTCGAGTTCCTCTCCTACGCCGTGGTCACCATGAAGGGCGAGGTGAAGCGTCAGTTCCGCGACTACGGCTGGATGGTCCGCCCGCCGCGCCCGATCCAGAAGCTGCAGGCGGACGTCAGCCGCGCCGAGGCCGACCTCACCCACGAGCTCGGCCGCTCGCCGCGGGTCAGCGAGGTGGCCGCCCGGGTCGGAGTGCCGGAGGAGCAGGTCCTCGAGGCCCTCTCGGCCGACGGCTGCTTCACCCCGACCTCCCTCGACACCCCGATCGGCGCCGACGGCAACGGCGTGCTCGGAGACCTGCTGCCCGGGGACGACGACGCCATCGCGGACGCCGAGGCACGGGTGATGCTGGCCCCGTCCGTACGGGCGCTGCCCGAGCGGGAGCGCGAGGTGCTCTACCTGCGCTTCTTCCGGCAGCAGACGCAGGCCCAGATCGCCGAGGAGATCGGCGTGACCCAGATGCAGGTGTCCCGCATCCTGGCCCGGGTGCTGACCCGCCTGCGGGGGCAGCTCGGGTAGTCACGCGCGCCACGCCGTTCCGGCTCGACGCCCGGCCGCACCGGTCCCGGTTTGCCCCCGGGGGTCACGGGTACGGCGTGGTGTCCACCTACGCACCACCCGCACCACCACCGCGTCACCAATCAAGGGAGACACCCATGCCGTCCTGGTTGATCTGGGTCATCGTGGCGATCGTCGTGATCGCCGTCATCGCGGCCGTCGTCGCGGCCGCCAACCGCAAGAAGCAGGAGCGCAACCGCGAGCACGCCGGGGAGCTGCGCGAGCACGCCGCCGCTCAGACCACCGAGCTGCAGCAGCGGGAGGCGCACGCCCGCGAGACCGAGGCCAAGGCCGCCGCCGCCCGGGCCGAGGCCGACCGGAAGCAGGCCGAGGCGCAGCGCCTCGAGGCGGAGGCGCAGGAGCGTCACCAGGTCGCCGCCACGCATCGCGACGAGCACCACGAGAACCTCCGTCGCGCCGACGAGCTCGACCCGGACGTGGACACCAAGAGCGACGACTACGTCGCTCCCCAGACGTCCGCGACCGGCGGCGACCACGGCGACGGCACCCACGCCAGCCACGAGGGGCACGACAGGCACGCATCGCAGGAGCCGGCCACGACGGTCACGCACCCGGACGGGACGACCGAGCAGGTCGCCGCCCCCGGCGAGACCGGCCAGACCAGCGAGACCAGCGAGACCGGCGAGACCCAGCGCCGCCTGGACGGCACCACCGAGGGCGGCTCGCACCGCGCCTGAGCCGGCACCCGCATGCGAAGGGGTCCCGCGACGTGTCGTCGCGGGACCCCTTTCGCGGGTCCGGGACCTACAGGTAGAGGCCGGTCTGGGAGTCGCCGAGCCGCTCGGCCGCCACCGCGTGGATGTCGCGCTCCCGCATCAGCACGTAGGTCTCGGCGTTGACCTCGACCTCGGCCTTGTCCTCGGGGTCGAAGAGCACCTTGTCGCCGATCTCGACGGTCCGCACGTGCGGACCGACCGCGGCGACCCGCGACCAGGACAGTCGCCTGCCGCCCATCGCGGCCGTCGCCGGGATCACGATGCCGCCGGAGGAGCGGCGCTCCCCCTCGGTGTCGACCGAGACCAGCACCCGGTCGTGCAGCATCCGGATCGGCAGCTTGTCGGACATGCCGCGGACTACTTGTTCAGCCGGCGCACCACGACGACGAACGCGATGAAGCCGACGACCGCTCCGGCTGCCTTGAGGATGTTGTCGGTGCGGGGGTTGCCCTGGGCGTCGACGAACGTCGCCCGGACCCCGGCGACCTCGCGGCGGACGATCGTCTTGGGGCTGGCCCGGTAGGCGAGCTCGTCGATGGTCGCGGCGAGCCGCTCGCGGGTCGCCTCGATGTCGTGCTCGATCGAGCCCGGCTGGGGCTCAGGCTTCGCGTCAGCCACGTCAACTCCTGTCGATGGGACGCCACCGACCTCGTCCGTCGGGGCTGGGGAGAGGCTACCCGGCGACCGGCCGGCCGAGGTTGCGGGGATCGAAGCCGAACGGCAGCTCGAGGCGGTGCGCACGCATCGAGGCGTCGTCGGTCAGCACGTCGTACGTCGTCCCGTCCGCCACGATCACGCCGTCGGAGAGCACCACCGACCGCGGGCAGAGCTCCATCGCGTAGGGCAGGTCGTGCGTCACCATCAGCACGGTGACGTCCAGGCTGGTGAGGATCTCGGCCAGCTCGCGGCGGGAGGCCGGGTCGAGGTTGGACGACGGCTCGTCCAGCACCAGGATCTCGGGGCGCATCGCAAGCACCGTCGCCACCGCGACGCGGCGACGCTGACCGAAGCTGAGGTGGTGCGGGGGCCGGTCGGCGAAGTCGGCCATCCCGACCCGGTCGAGGGCCTCGCTGACGCGCCGGTCGAGCTCGGCGCCACGCAGGCCGAGGTTGGCCGGCCCGAAGGCCACGTCGTCGCGCACGGTCGCCATGAAAAGCTGGTCGTCGGGGTCCTGGAACACGACGCCGACGCGTCGTCGTACCTCGGCGAGGTGCTCCTTGGAGACCCGCAGCCCGGATACCGACACCGAGCCCGCGCCGGCCTGGAGGATGCCGTTGAGGTGCAGCACGAGCGTGGTCTTGCCGGCGCCGTTGGGCCCGAGCAGCGCGACCCGCTCCCCCTGGTGCACGTGCAGGTCGACGCCGTAGAGCGCCTGGTGGCCGTCCGGGTAGGCGTAGGCCAGTCCCTGCACATCGAGGACGGGGGTGCTCATCGCGCGGGCTCGTCGGTGCGGGGCAGGGTGCCGGTGTAGCCGCGGGCGAGCATCGCGAGGTGGACGCGCTCGCCGCGCTCGTAGGAGCGGATGAACAGCGCGCCCGCCGAGCGAGCCAGGATCGGCCAGTGCCGCACGTTGCGCGCGTCGAAGCCGCGCGACTCGCGGGCCACCCGCATCCGCGCCATCTCGTCGGTGACCACGTCGAGGTAGCGGATCATGAAGCCCATGATCTGCACGAGCATGCTCGGCACGCGCAGCCGTTCCAGGCCGGCCAGCAGGTGCCGCGGCTCGGTGGTCGCGGCGAGCGTGAGGCTGGCGAGCACGCCCAGCGTGCCCTTCACCAGCAGCGCCAGACCGGCGGTGAGCCCGGGCTGGCTGACCTCGATCCCCAGCACGTCGGTGCGCGGACCGTCGGAGATGAACGGCATCAGGACGGCGAAGACCACGAACGGCACCTCGACGACCATCCGGCGCACCAGGTAGGTCGGCGGCACCCGGCTGAGCGCGACCACCGAGACGAGGACGCCGAGGTAGCCCGCGAACGCCCACCACGTCGGGCCGTGCGTCGGCGTGGCCACGACCACGAGCACGAAGCCGAGCAGGGCCAGCACCTTGAGGTGGGCCGGCATCCGGTGGACCGGCGAGTGGCCGTGGAAGTGCAGCTTGTGGCCGTGTCCGGCACCCACGTCAGGCCTGTCCCGCGGGTTCGCGGTCGGCGCCCCGCGAACGCCGGCGTACGGCGAAGGTCAGCCCGCCCGCGAGCACGAGCACCACCACGCTGCCCACGACGCCCGCCAGCGCGCCCGAGAGCCGCTTGTCGTCGACGCCCCGCACGCCGTAGCCGGCGAGGGGACCGCCGGCCGCGGCGTGCTCGCGCTGGGTCCGGGAGAGACCCTGGTCCTGCGCGACCTTGGTGAGCGCGTCGGGGCTGGAGGAGGCGTAGAGGCTCACCACGCCGGCCAGCAGCAGCGCGACCACGAGGCCGGTGACCAGGACGGCCGTGGTCGAGACCCGGCGGCGGCTCACGACCCCACCGGGCCCGGCGTGCGGAGCTCGAGCGGGCGCGCGTGCAGCACCCGCCGCGCGCCGTACACCAGGTCGGGTCGGACCGCCACGATCGAGCCGACCGCGAGACCGGTGATGACGGCCTCGCCGACGCCGATGAGCACGTGCCAGCCGAGCATCGCCGTGGTGAGCGTGTCGAGCGGGATCGGGGCCGCGCCGCCCACGGCGTAGAGGCCGACGAAGGCCAACGCGGCGGCCGGGACGGAGACCAGGGCGGCGAGCGCCGCGGTCACGGGGACCAGCGAGAGCCGCTTGGGCAGCAGCTGCTGCAGACCGCGGAAGACCAGCCAGGCGACCAGCACCGTGACGATGCCCATCAGGCCGATGTTGGTGCCGATGGCGGTGATGCCGCCGTCGGCGAACAGCAGGCTCTGCACGAGCAGGACCACGCTCATGCAGAGCAGGCCGGTCCAGGGGCCGACCAGGACGGCGGCGAGTGCGCCGCCGAGCAGGTGGCCGCTGGTGCCGGCACCGACCGGGAAGGTCAGCATCTGGGTGGCGAACACGAACGTCGCGACCAGGCCCGCGAGCGGAGCGGTGCGGTCGTCGAGCTCGCGCCGTGCACCCCGTAGCGCGACCCCCACCGCCGCCGCAGCGACGACACCCGTGGCGATCGAGGTGGGGGCGTCGAGGAAGCCGTCCGGCACGTGCATGGCGGGCCTCCTGCGGGTGTCGATACGTTGAGGGACGCCGGTCCCACCGGCTCCGCCCAGGCTACGTTATTGCGAATCGTTCGCAACTGGCACTCTCCGACCGGTCAGGAAGGACCCCCGTGACCGACACCCGCCTCGCCCCCGGCGATGCCGCCCCCGACTTCACGCTGGCCTCCGACACGGGGGCGGACGTCACCTTGTCCTCGCTGCGCGGGCAGAAGGTGATCATCTACTTCTACCCGGCCGCGATGACCCCGGGATGCACCAAGCAGGCCTGCGACTTCACCGACTCGCTGGACTCGCTCCAGGCCGCGGGCTACACCGTGCTCGGCATCTCGCCCGATCGGCCGGAGAAGCTCGCGACGTTCCGCGAGCGCGAGCACCTCACGATCACGCTGCTGTCCGACCCGTCCAGGGAGACCCTCTCGGCCTACGGCGCGTTCGGCGAGAAGTCGCTCTACGGCAAGGTCGTGCAGGGCGTGATCCGCTCGACCTTCGTCGTCGGGGAGGACGGCGACGTCGAGCTGGCGCAGTACAACGTCAAGGCCACCGGTCACGTCGCCAAGCTGCGCAAGGACCTCGGGCTGGCCGTTGCCGACTAGGCTCTGCCCGCGCGCCCGTAGCCCAATGGCAGAGGCAGTCGGTTTAGGTCCGGCCCAGTGTGAGTTCGAATCTCACCGGGCGCACCCAGCGGGAATGCCTGCGTCGCGGAGGTGTTGGGCCCAGTGGTCCCCTTCGTCTTCTGGCAGGAGCTTTCCCCATGCGCGCAGCGGTGTACGACGAGTTCGGCTCGGCCGACGTCCTGACGGTCCGGGAGGTCGCCGACCCGCCCATGGGCCCCGACACCGTGCTGGTGCGCGTGCGCGCGGCCAGCGTCAACCCGGTCGACTACAAGATCCGCGAGGGCTACCTGCGCGGCGCGTTCCCGCACCACACCCCGATCGTCCCGGGCTGGGACGTCGCCGGCGTCGTGGAGCAGGTCGGTCCGGCTGTCGTGACCGGCGTGCAGGTCGGTGACGAGGTCTACGGCTACGTCCGCCGTGACGACGTGCACGCCGGTACGACGGCCGAGCTCGTCCCCGCGCCCGAGCGCACCGTGACGGCCAAGCCGGCCGGCCTGTCGTTCGAGGAGGCGGCGGCGCTGCCGCTGGCCGGGCTCACCGCCTACCAGGCTCTCGTCCAGGCCCTGCAGCTGCAGGCCGGCGAGCGGGTGCTGATCCATGCGGCCTCCGGCGGCGTCGGCCTCTTCGCCGTCCAGATCGCCAAGGCTCTGGGCGCCCACGTCATCGGCACGGCCTCCCCCGGCAACCACGACCTGGTCCGCTCGCTCGGGGCCGACGAGGTGCTCGACTACGCGGCCGGCCCGGCCAGCGAGCAGCTCGACCGGCCCGTCGACGCGGTGCTGGACCTGATCGGCGGCGACGCGCTGGCGGACGCTCCGAAGCAGGTCGACGGCGGCACCCGCATCGCGTCCGTGGTCGACGCCGCGACCGTGCTCGAGCTCGGCGGCACCTACGTCTTCGTGCGCCCCGACCGGGCCGACCTCGATGCGCTGACCCGGCTGGTCGACGACGGCCTGCTGAAGGTCGTGGTCTCGAAGACCTTCCCGCTCGACCAGGTCGCCGACGCCCACCGGGCGCTCGAGCAGGGCACCGCAGGCGCCGGCAAGATCGTGGTCACCCTCGGCTGACCGCCGAGCCGGCGCGTCGGCTGGCCGAAAACCCGCCGAGTCGGCGCGTCGGCTGGTGGAAAACCCGCCGAGTCGGCGCGTCGGCCGGTCACGGCTGGCGGCTGAGCACCTCGGCCACCTGGGGCGCGATCGCCCGGAGCGCCTTGCCGCGGTGCGAGATCGCGTCCTTCTCCTCCACCGACAGCTCGGCCGACGTACGCCCGTCGTCCTGACCGTCGGCCACGAACAGCACGTCGTAGCCGAACCCGCCGTCGCCGCGCTCTTCGCGGATCACCCGGCCCGGCATCTCGCCGTGCACCACGAGCTCGACGGGCTCGCCGTCCGCGCCCGGGTGGACGAGCGCGACGGCGCAGGTGAAGTGCGCGCTGCGTCGTACGTCGGGTACGTCGCCGAGCTGCTCGAGCAGCAGCCGGTTGTTGGACGCGTCGTCCTTCGCGGTGCCGGCCCAGCGCGCCGACAGCACGCCCGGCATCCCGTTGAGGGCGTCGACGCACAGGCCGCTGTCGTCGGCGATCGACGCCAGACCGGTGGCGCGGAGACCCGCGTGGGCCTTGAGCAGCGCATTGCCGGAGAAGGACGGCTCGGTCTCCGCCGGCTCGTCGTACGGCGCCACGTCGTCGAGCCCGAGAACCTCGATGTCGGGGGCGTGCTCGACGAGGATGCGCCGCATCTCGGCGATCTTCTTCGCGTTGCGCGAGGCGAGGAACACTCGCGTCATCGCGCGAGCGCCTGCTGCTGCAGCTGGGTCAGGTCGACGCAGCCCTTCTCGGCCAGCGTCAGCAGGCGGTCGAGCATCGCCCGGTCGAACGGTGCGCTCTCGGCGGTGCCCTGCACCTCGACGTAGGCCCCGGCGCCGGTCATCACGACGTTCATGTCGGTCTCGGCGCGGACGTCCTCCTCGTAGGGCAGGTCGAGACGCGGCTCACCGTCGATGATGCCGACCGAGATCGCCGCGACAGAGCCGGTGAGCGGGTCACCGGTGAGTGCGCCTTGCCCCTTGAGGTGGGTCACGGCATCGGCGAGGGCGACGTACGCACCGGTGATCGCGGCTGTCCGCGTGCCTCCGTCGGCCTGCAGGACGTCGCAGTCCAGCACGATGGTGTTCTCCCCGAGCGCCTTGTAGTCGATGACCGCGCGGAGAGACCGGCCGATCAGCCGGGAGATCTCGTGGGTGCGGCCACCGATCCTGCCCTTGACCGACTCGCGGTCCGAGCGGGTGTTGGTGGAGGCGGGAAGCATGGCGTACTCCGCGGTCACCCAACCCAGGCCCGAGCCCTTGCGCCAGCGCGGCACACCCTCGCTCGCCGAGGCTGCGCACAGCACCCGGGTCTTGCCGAACTCCACGAGCACGGACCCTGCTGCGTGGTCGAGCCAGTTGCGGGTGATGGTGACCGGCCGGAGCTGGTCGTTGTCCCTGCCGTCTGCGCGCGTCATGTCGCGGAGCCTACCGACGCCACGGCGGCCACCCCCGCGGGCGGGTCGTCGCGACGTCTCAGCGCAGGGAGCGGCCGTCGGGGAGGGTGCGCCCGCTCACGAGTGCCACCAGAGATCCGCTGTCGGCCTGCACCAGCCGGCCACGGCCCCAGCTCCAGCCGGTGTCGGTCGCCTCGAGCCGCACCTCGGTGAGGTCGATGCCGAACAGGGCGCCGTCCGCGGCCGCGAGGGTCTCCAGTACGGCGGTCGCGGCCTGTTGCGGTGGGAGCGGGGGCCGGCCCAGCGCGACGGTCACGTCGAGGGAGTGGATCACGGCGTGGCTCAGAGCCCCGGCCGCTCCGCCACCCGGTGGCTCCCAGGCGTGCAGGGCCGGGGAGCGCAGCTGCTCGAGCAGGTCATCGGCGGGCAGCTGGGCGTCCCGCGAGGCCACCGTGTCGGACAGCGTGGTGAAGTCACCGCCGGCCTTCGCCATCTCCGCCCCGAACTGCTCGGGACTCAGCCGCACCGGCATGGTCACGTGCGCGACGACATGGCGGACCCGCCAGCCGTCGCAGAGCGACGCGGCATCCCACGTCTCGGGCGACGAGCTCTCCAGGAGATCGGCGAGGCCCTGGAGGGTCGGCGCCACCCACGTCTGCTCACTGGTCACGATCGGTCTCCTTGCATGAGGTGGGCGAGGTGCTCCGCGAGCTTGTCGAGGGAGGTGAGGAACCCGGCCCTCGCCGTGGGCACGCGCATAGCCTCGGGCACGCGCCGCTGGTGGATCACGACCTCGGTCTCGAGGTCTCCGCGGGCGTGCAGCGTGCTGGTGGTGTGCATCCCGGTCACCGACTCGACCCAGACCAGCCGCTCCGGTGGGTCGACCTCGACGAACGTGGCGAGCATGGTGTGGCTGCCGTGGTCACCGACCATGCGGGTCTCGAACCGGCCACCGGGTCGGAGCTCGACGACGATGCCGTCGAGCGGGGTGTCCATGCCGCGCGGTCCCCAGAAGCGGGCCAGCTCGGCGGGCTCGGTGAGGCACCGCCACACGAGCTCGCGTGGGGCGGCGAGGATCCGCGAGTACACGAGCTCGTCGTCGTTCACCGCACCTCACCGCCCTGGAGGTGGTCGAGATGAGCCTGCAGTCGATCCATCCGCTCGGACCACGTGCGCCGGCTCTCCTCGATCCACGACAGTGCGGAGTCGAGGGCCACGGGTTCGAGCCGGCAGGGCCGGGTCTGCCGGTAGCGCCCCTGACTGAGCAGCCCGGACCGCTCCAGCACCCGAATGTGCTGCGAGACGGCCTGCAGGCTCATGGCATACGGCTCCGCCAGCTCCTTGACCGTCGCCTCGCCCGCACTGAGTCGCACCACGATGTCGCGCCGGGTGCGGTCCCCCAGCGCCGCGAAGACGGTGTCGAGCTGCCGATCGTCCATGAGACTTATTCAAGTGTTCGCTTGATCATTCGTCAAGGGCCCCCGGACGCGTGACCGGTTTGCAGCCGTGGGATTGACTGGCCGCATGAGCGTCGACCTCGTCAACCTGCGCCGCGTGGCCACCGCGTCGGCCGTCGTCACGACCGCCGTCCAGGCAGCCACCGCAGCGATCGGGCTGCCACGTGGCCGCCGCGACTACGTGGATGCCGCCTGGGGTCCCGGCCTGGCCGCCGTCGCGATCACCAGCGCCTTCGTGGGCAACGGCGACCCGTGGCGCCGGCTCGCCTTCGCTGCGGGAACCAGCGGCTGGGCCGCTCGCCTCGCCACGCTGATGATCAAGCGCTTCCAGGCCAGCGACGAGGAGGACCCGCGCTACCAGGAGTTCCTCGAGGGCGACTCCACGCCGACCGTGATCACCAAGGTGTACCTCACCCAGGGGCTCGCCCAGCTGCTGGTCTCGGCCCCGATCCAGGTGGCGGCCGCCAGCCAGCTGCCGCGGTCAGCGCGACGGTGGCTGTTCCCGGCCGGCATCGCTTTGATGGTCACCGGCGCGGTGGTCGAGGCGCTCGCCGATCGGCAGAAGGACGCCTACATGGCGCAGCCGCGCGACGACCGGCCGCCGGTGCTCGACACCGGACTGTGGGGCTGGTCCCGGCACCCCAACTACCTCGGCGACTCCATCGTCTGGGACGGCGTGTGGCTCGCCGCCGCCGCCTCGGCCCCTGCCGCGTGGACGCTGCCCGCCCCCGTGGCGATGAACTACCTGCTGGTCTACGCGACCGGGGCCAAGCGCACGGAGCGGCGGATGCAGGACCGTCCGGCCTACCGCGACTACCAGGAGCGGGTCTCGTTCTTCCTGCCGACCCCACCGCGTCGCAGCAGCTGAGCCCAGCCGAGCGGCCCGCGTTCACGCCCGCCAGATCGGCGCGATCTCGCGGTGGTAGCGGCGGCCGAAGACCTTGGTGAGGACGGCGACCACCGGCCCCGGGACGGTGTCCTTGAGGTAGCGCTCCTCCTCGGGCCCCATGCCGTCGGTCAGCCAGGCGAAGAAGACCCCGGCGGTCGTCGGCGGCACCTTGCGGAGCTGCTTCTCCACGGCCTTCCACTCCGCGCTTCCGAGGTGGGGCGACATCAGCGGCTCGAGCTCCGCCTCCTCGTGCCGCAGGTGCCGGTCCACCACGACGCGGGTGTCCTCCACGCTGGCCCGGGCGGCCGCCGCGTCGGAGGCCGCACCGGTGACGGCGTAGGCGTTCATCGCCCCGGCCGTCCGTCCCAGGGCGTCCGACATCGCCTGGTGCTCGTCCGCCATCTCGCCGATCAGGACGGTGTCGACCCCGAGCCGGCCCAGGGCCGGGAACACGAGGGTGTCCTCCTGCTCGTGGTGGTGCCGGAGCTGGGCATGCACCTGGACGTAGGCCGCCTGCAGGGCGCGGGCGCGGCTCGTGTCCCCGTCGGCGGCCGACCGCAGCGCGGTGGCGAGCCGGTCGAGGTCACGGCGTACGGCGCTGTGGATCACGCGGTTCATCGTCATCGTGGCCATGGACCGACCGTAGCCACGACGACGCCCCGTGGGGAGAGGCCAGTCGGACTATCAGCTCGCCGCCGTGAGGGGTCTTGGATCGGTCGAACCCCGCGAGCTGATAGTCCGGGTGGCCGGCGCCGACCAGCAAGACGCTCAGAGGTCGTAGGACAGACCGGTCGTGGCGAGGTCGATCGGGCCGGCGTAGGCCTCGCGCGCCTCGGTCAGCGTGGCCTGCTCGTCGTTCCAGGGCGGGATGTGGGTCAGCACCAGACGCCGCACCCCGGCCTCGGCCGCCGCGACGCCGGCCTGCTTGCCGGTCAGGTGCAGGTCGGGCGGGTTGGTGCCGCTCTCCAGGAAGGCGGCCTCGCACAGCATCAGGTCGGCGCCGCGCGCGAGCTCGACCAGCTCGTCGCACGGCCCGGTGTCGCCGGAGTAGACGACCGTGGCCCCCTCGCAGCGCACCCGGAACCCGTACGCCGTGATCGGGTGCACCAGCCGGGCCACGTCGATGGTGAACGGTCCCAGGCGCACCGGCTGGGCGTCGTACTCGTAGAAGGAGAACTCCGACCCCATGCCCGGGTCCTTCGGCAGGCCGTAGGCCTTGGCGGACTGCTTCGCGATGCCCTTCGGGCCCCAGATCGGGATCGGTGCGCGCTGACCGTCGGGGTGGTACTTCCACATCACGTAGAGCCCGCTGATGTCGAAGTAGTGGTCCGGGTGCAGGTGGCTGATCAGCACGGCGTCGATGCTCAGCGGGTCGATGAACCGGTGCAGGGTGCCCAGCGCACCGCTGCCGAGGTCGAGCAGCACCCGCCAGCTGCGCCCGTCCGCCTCGGCCTCGAACAGGTAGCAGCTGGCCGAGGAGTCCGGGCCGGGGAAGGAGCCGGAGCAGCCGACGACGGTGACCCTCATGCCCACCTCACGCCCACACCGTGGCCTGCGCGAGCTGGTGCACCCCGTCGAGCTCCGGGCCGAGGAACCGCCGCCCGATCCGCTCGAACTCCGCGGGCTGCCCCGTCGTGAGGAACCGGTGCACGGGCGCCGGCAGCGCCGGGTCGCGCTCCAGGCCGGCGCGTGCGAGCAGGCCGTAGAGGTCTTTGGCCGTCTCCTCCGCGCTCGACACGAGCGTCACCTGGTCCCCCATCACGTAGGACACGGCGCCGGTCAGCAGCGGGTAGTGCGTGCAGCCGAGGACCAGGGTGTCGATGCCGTACGACGTCAGCGGGTCGAGGTACTCGTGAGCGACGGCGAGGAGCTCGGGGCCGCTGGTCACGCCCGCCTCGACGAGCTCCACGAAGCGCGGGCAGGCCTGCGTGAACAGGGTGACGTGCGGCGCGGCGGTGAAGGCGTCGTCGTAGGCCATCGACTCGGCCGTCGCACGCGTGCAGATCACCCCGATCCGTCCGGTGCGGCTGGCGGCCACCGCGCGGCGCGTGGCGGGGTGGATCACCTCCACCACGGGCACCGGGTAGCGCTCGCGGGCGTCGCGGAGCACGGCTGCGCTGGCCGAGTTGCACGCGATGACCAGCGCCTTCACGCCCTGTCCGACGAGGTGGTCGAGGCACTCCAGGGCGTACTCCCGGACCTCGCCGATCGGCTTGGGACCGTAGGGCTGACGCGCGGTGTCACCGAGGTAGAGCACCGGCTCGTGCGGCAGCTGGTCCAGCACCGCACGGGCCACGGTGAGTCCACCGAAGCCTGAGTCGAAGATGCCGATCGGAGCGTCTGCCACCGGGTCAGGCTAATGCGTGGAGCGGTCCCCCACCCCCTCGAAACCGCTCGACGCGACGGACGTCACGTCACGATCTCGCCGTGGTCCGGTCGAGGCCTACTCGGCGCTGGCCGGCCGCTCGTTGTAGACGCCGGCGAAGGGCTGCCCGGAGAGCTTCTGGATCTCGGCCATGATCACGTCGGTGACCTGGCGCCGCGCACGGCCCTGCGGCACCCCGGCGTACTGGCCCTCGAAGCGCAGCGGCTCACCGAACCGCACCGTCACCCGGGCCCGCCGCGGCACCGTGGTGCCGACGGGCTGGATGTCCTCGGTGCCGACCAGGCCGACGGGTACGACGGGCGCGCCGGACGTCAGCGCGAGGTGCCCGACGCCGGTGCGGCCACGGTAGAGCCGACCGTCGCGCGAGCGGGTGCCCTCGGGGTAGATGCCGAAGGCCTCCCCCCGGTTCAGCACGTCGAGCGCGATGTCGAGCGAGGCCAGCGCGGCCTTGGTGTCGTCGCGGTCGACCGGCACCATCCCGATCCCCTCGAACCAGCCGCGGACCAGGGCGCCCTTGATCCCGGTGCCGGTGAAGTAGTCCTCCTTGGCGAGGAAGACCACCTTCCGCGGCACGAAGAAGGGGATCACCATGCTGTCGGCGAACGACAGGTGGTTGCTGGCCATGATCACCGGGCCGGTCGCGGGGATGTTCTCCAGCCCCTCGATCTGCGGGCGCCACGCGAGCCTGGCGATCGGAGGCAGGACCGCGTGCACGACCTCGTAGAGCATTCGCCCAGCCTGCCAGGTGTCCGGCGGCGACGGGGAGCCGCCCGGCGGGCAAGACGATCTGTGGCCGGGACGGATCCAGGCCGGCGCGGCGTCAGACGTCGAACGGCAGCCGGGGCTGCGGCGGGCCGAGTGTCGGGTCCACCCCGTCGAACAGGCTGCTGATCGACTCCCCCGCGTGCACCCGGCCGATCGCCTCGGCGAACAGCCCGGCCACCGAGAGCACCTTGAGCTCGGGCCAGTCGGCCGGAGGCACGGTGTCGGTGGTGACGACCTCGCTGATCATCGGGTGACCCGAGAGCCGGGAGACCGCCTTGCCGACGAAGAGGCCGTGCGTGGTGGCGACCTTGGCGTCGGTGCAGCCGAGCTCGCCGAGCTTGTCGAGCAGCTCCACGATCGAGCCGCCGGTGGCGATCTCGTCGTCGAGCACCAGTGCCCGCTTGCCCTCGACGTCGCCCACGATCGCGTCGATCACGACCCGGTCGTCGGCCAGCCGCTGCTTGCTGCCGGCCGCCACCGGGCAGGCCCAGCAGCCGGGCGAACTGGGTCGCGGTCTTGGCGTTGCCCAGGTCGGGCGAGACCACCACGGTGTCGGTGAGGTCCTGGGCCAGGAAGTGGTCGGCGAGCACCCCGAGCGCGGTCAGGTGGTCCACCGGGACCGAGAAGAAGCCGTGCACCTGGGGGGCGTGCAGCGTCATGGTCAGCACCCGGGTGACGCCGGCGGTGGCCAGCATGTCGGCGACCAGCTTGCCGCCGATCGAGATGCGCGAAGAGTCCTTCTTGTCCGAGCGGGCGTAGGCGTAGTGCGGGATCACCGCGGTGATCTGGGCCGCCGAGGCACCCTTGGCGGCGTCCACCATCAGCAGCAGCTCCATCAGGTGCTCCTGCGTCGGAGGGACCAGCGGTTGCACGATGTAGACGTCGCGCTGCCGGCAGTTGGCCTGCAGCTGCGCCTGGAGGCAGTCGTTGCTGAACCGGGTCAGCTCCACCGAGGACAGTGCGACCCCGAGGTTCTCGCAGATGGCCTGGGCCAGCGGTCGGTGGGCGTTGCCGCTGAAGACGACGATCTCACGCACGAGGGTGCTCCCGAGGCTGGGCTGGAGACGTGGGCGGGGGGCGCGGTCACGATATCCCGCGCGGACGCCGCGTGGACGCCCGCTGGACATCCCGTGGACGCTCGCGCCCGGAGTCCCCGGGGTGGCCTGGACAATTTTCCAATAGGTGACGAAGAACGCGAATCTGTCATACGGTTCTCCGGGAAGACACGCGCCGACTCAGGGCACCTTCGTGATCACGAAGAGCCGCCACACGGGGACGGAGCAGACTATGTCGTACGGCGCGCACACCGGCAGGTCCGAGGCACCAGTGCCTCTACGCCCGCTGGATCCGTCGGACCGCCTGAGCGTCCTCGGCGGCCTGCCGCAGGTCTTCTGGGACGCCTCGAGCGACCTTCTGGTCGTGACCGACGACAGGGGGACGGTTGCAGGCGACCAACCCGGCTTGGCGCCAGGCACTGGGCTGGACCGAGACGCAGCACGCACGATCTCCCCCTGCGCGACGTCATCCACCCGAGCGACCTTCCCTCATCCTGGAGACCCTCGCCCACGGTGCGTCCGGTGCCAGGTTCGAAGCGCTCGAGCTGAGGCTGCGCACGACCGGCGGGGACTATCGGGAGATCTCGTGGAGCGGCGTCAGCGACGGACGGTTCTGGTACGCCACGGGTCGCGACGTCACCGAGATCCGCCAGGCCGAGCGCGCGGCGCGGGACGCGGCGGAGTTCTGGCACGCGACGATCGACTCGATCCCGGGCATGGTCGCCATCCTGGACGAGCACGGCTGCATCGTCGCCGTGAACCAGGCCTGGCGCGACTTCGGGCGCCTCAACGGTCGAGGCGACGACTCGGACCTCGAGCAGAGCTACCTGGAGATCTGCGACCGGGCCGGGGACGAGCCGGGCGCCGTCCAGGCTGCCCGCGGCGGTCCGGGACCTGCTGGCCGGGAGCCGGGACCCGGTCGTCTTCGACTACGCCCTGGGAGACCAGTGGTTCACCTTCACCGCGACGGTGTTCGTCGGGGAGGGGCCGGCACGGATGGTCATCACGCACACCGACGTGACCGAGCGCCGTCGCGCGGAGGAGGAGGCGCGGATCCAGTCAGCCGTGCTGGACCAGCTGGAGATCGCCGTGGTCGGCGCGGACCCGGACCAACGCATCACGCGATGGAGCACCGGAGCCGAGCTGCTCTACGGCTGGTCGCAGGCGGAGGTGCTCGGTCGGTCCTCCCGGGAGCTGTTCGACGCCCGGGCGGTGACCGCCGTCGCCGAGGACCAGGCCGTGCTGGACCGCCGCTACGAGATGTCGCGCAAGGACGGCACGCGCTTCGTGGGCCATGCGCGCTGGATGGAGCTGCTCGACACCGCCGGTCGGGTCACGGGCACGCTGAGCGTCGCGATGGACGTCTCGGCCCAGGACCGTGCCCAGGAGGACGCCAGAGCCGCCCGCACCAACCTCGAGGCCGTCACGGACAGCATGAGCGAGGGCCTCTTCGCCCTCGGACCCGACGGCGGCGTCACGCTGATGAACCGAGCCGCCGAGTCGATGCTGGGCTGGTCCCTGGAGGACGTCCGCGGCCAGTCGCTCCATGCGATCACCAAGCATCGGCGCTCGGACGGGCTCACCCATGCCGCGGACGCGTGCCCGGTCGGCCGGGCGGGCGCCCAGGACTGCGTGCTCCAGGTCGAGGACGACGTCTTCGTGCGACGCGACGGTCTCGACGTCCCGGTCAGCTACACCGTGACCCCCCTGCAGACGGCGGACGGCGTCGGCGGCTGGGTCCTGGTCTTCATGGACGCCACGCACGTCCGCGCCGAGCAGGAGCGGATGCAGGACGAGCTCAGTGCCGTCGTCTGGATCCAACGGGTGGAGACGGCCCTCGCGGAGGACCGCTTCACGCTCTACGCCCAGCCGATCGTCGACCTGTCCACGATGGCGGTGACCCAGCACGAGCTGCTGCTCCGGGTCGTGGAGAAGGACGGGACGATCTCCGGGCCCGGCGAGTACCTCGCCACGGCCGAGGAGTACGGCCTGATCCAGGACATCGACCGGTGGGTCCTCCAGCGCGCGATCGAGCTGGCGGCGGCCGGGCACGCGGTCGAGGTCAACGTCTCGGCCGCCTCGGCCAGCGACCCCGTGCTGCTCGACGACCTCGCCGGATGGCTGGCGGCATCCGGGGCCGACCCGGCCCTGCTGGTGCTCGAGATCACCGAGACGACTGCGATCACCAACGTCGAGGCAGGTCGCCGGTTCGTCCAGCGGATCCGCGAGCTGGGCTGCCAGGTGGCGCTGGACGACTTCGGGACCGGCTACTCGGGGTTCGCCTACCTCAAGCAGCTGCCCGTGGACTACCTCAAGATCGACATCGAGTTCGTGCACGACATGTGCGTCAACTCGGCGAGCCGCCACGTCGTCGAGGCCGTCGTGCAGCTGGCGAAGGGCTTCGGGCTGCGGACGGTCGCCGAAGGGGTCGAGGACAGCGAGACCCTCCAGCTCCTCGTGGACCTCGGCGTGGACTACGCCCAGGGCTACCACCTGGGCCGGCCCGGCCCTCTCGCTCAGGCCAGCCTCTCGACCAGCCCCCAGGAGCCGACATGACGACCGAGACCGGCCCCCCGACCGATACCGACCCCGCGACCCGCGGGCAGACGGAGCTGGACCGCGAGCAGGCCCTGGCCGAGCTCGACGACAGCATCGCCACCAGGCAGCAGGCGGTCGCCGACCAGGAGCAGGACCGGCTCGACGAGGAGCAGCACGCCGTGGACCGGGACCGGCTCCAGCCCGGCGACGTCTCCTTCGCGACACAGGTCGACCGCGCGCACCGGCAGGCCGACCTCGACCGCACCCAGGAGCGGCGCGACTCCCGACAGCAGCAGCTCGACGACGAGCAGACCGGGCGCGACGAGATGCAGGACGTCCTCGACGAGCAGCAGGTCGGCGTCGACACGGGCGCCACGCAGAGCGTGGACGACGCGAGGACCGCCGCCCGCAGTCGCCACGAAGCGGCGGTGGCCCGGGCGAACGCCGCGCTGAGCCGAGCAGCAGCAGCCCACCTGCGGGCCGAGGCGACCCTGCGTCGGGTCGAGGAGTCCCACGACCGGTTCGAGGCCCGCCACGCGGCCGGGCCCGCCGGGTCCTAGGCCCAGAGCTGGCCCTCGAGGCGGTCCTCCGCCTCCTCGATGGTGCCCTCGTAGGCTCCGGTGGAGAGGTACTTCCAGCCGCCGTCGCACACCACGAAGACGATGTCGGCGCGCTCGCCGGCCTTGACCGACTTCGCCGCCTGGCCGAGCGCAGCATGCAGGATCGCCCCGGTCGAGATCCCGGCGAACAGTCCCTCGGCCTCGAGCAGCTCCCGCACCCGCCGTACGGCGTCGCGTGGGCCGACCGAGAAGCGCGCATCGATCAGCGACGCGTCGTACAGCTCGGGCACGAAGCCCTCGTCGAGGTTGCGCAGGCCGTAGACCAGCTCGCCGTAGCGCGGCTCGGCGGCGACGATCGTCACGTCGGGCTTGTGCTCCCGGAAGAAGCGACCGACGCCCATCAGGGTGCCGGTGGTCCCGAGGCCGGCGACGAAGTGCGTGACCGAAGGCAGGTCCTCGAGCACCTCCGGAGCGGTCCCCTCGTAGTGCGCGAGGGCGTTCGCGGGGTTGCCGTACTGGTAGAGCATCACCCAGTCGGGGTGCTCGTCGGCGACCTGCTTGGCCACCCGGACGGCCTCGTTGGACCCGCCCGCCGCGGGCGAGGAGATGATCTCCGCACCCCACATGCGCAACAGCTGGCGGCGCTCCTCGGAGGTGTTCTCCGGCATCACGCAGACCAGCCGGTAGCCCTTGAGCTTCGCGGCCATCGCCAGCGAGATGCCGGTGTTGCCCGAGGTGGGCTCGAGGATCGTGCAGCCCGGACGCAGGGTGCCGTCCTTCTCGGCGACCTCGACCATCTTCAGCGCGGCCCGGTCCTTGATGGAGCCCGTGGGATTGCGGTCCTCGAGCTTGGCCCACAGCCGCACGTCCGCAGAGGGCGACAGCCGGGGCAGACCGACCAGCGGTGTGCCTCCGACGGACGCCAGCGTCGAGTCGAACCGGGCCATGCCGGGCTCAGCCGCCGGCGACGGCGGGCAGCACGACGACCTGGTCGCCGTCGGAGACGGAGGTCTCCAGGCCGCCGGTGAAGCGGACGTCCTCGTCGTTGACGTAGACGTTGACGAAGCGCCGGAGGTCGCCGTTCTCGATCAGGCGCTCCTTGATGCCCGGGTGTGCGGTCTCGAGGCCGTCGATCACCTCCGACAGCGTGGAACCCGCGCCCTGGACCGACTTCTCGCCGTCGGTGTAGGTGCGCAGGATGGTCGGGATGCGGACCTCGACTGACATCAGGCCTGACTCCTCAGATCTTCTCGCGTGGGGACGACGGCGACCTCTTCCTCGGTCACCTCGCCATCGATGATTCTGTAAGACCTCAACTCCACCGGGCCCTCAGCATTCCCGTGCTCGCGTGTGCTGACCAGCACATAGTGCGCGTGGGGCTCTTGGGCGAGGCCGATATCGGTGCGCGAAGGGTAGGCCTCGGTGGCGGTGTGGGAGTGGTAGACGACGACCGGCTCCTCGTCGTTGTCGTCCATCTCGCGGTAGAGCCGTAGGAGCTCGGTGGAGTCGAACTCGTAGAACGTCGGCGAGCTCGCCGCGTTGACCATCGGCACGAAGCGCTCGGGCCGGTCCGAGCCCTCGGGCCCCGCCACCACGCCGCAGGCCTCGTCGGGGTGGTCGCGCTTGGCGTGCGCGATGATCGCGTCGTGGGTCTCCTGGTCGATCCTCAGCACGGTTCGAGCGTAGGAGCAGGCCGGTCGGCGCTCCCCCGCACCCCCGACCGAGTCCGCATCCTGAGACGCCCGGGGCCGTCGGACGCCACGCGGCCGTCAGCGGGAGAGGGCCTCGACGAGGGTCTCCTGGAGGTAGCCGACCCACTGGTAGATGTCGTAGACGTGCGCCTGCGGGTCCTCGTCGGGCAGCCCCAGCCAGTAGTCCTCGTCGTCCTCCTCCACCCCGAGCCGGGTCGCGAGCGCCAACCGGATGTCGGTGAAGGACTTCATCCAGGTCACGGCGTCCGGGGTGGCGAGCTCGACGTCGACGACCAGACCGTCCGCCCCGAGCTCGGCCGGCAGCCCGGCCTCCTCGAGGGTGTCGATGATCGCGACCGCTGCCTGCGCCTTGTGGTCGCGCAGCCCGCCCTCGGTGAAGCGGCGGAACTCCCCGGCGGCCTCCTCGTCGTGGGGGTACGCCGTCGGGAAGAGCCGCGCCAGGACCGGGTCCTCCGGCTCGGTGGTGGGGCCGGAGAAGTCCAGCAGCGCCTCGAGCGGGTCCTCGCCGGCGCGCGGGGCGGCGACCTCGTTGCGCAGCAGCTCGACCAGCTGGGCGCAAGCGAGCTGCGTAGCAGGTCGGCCTCGAAGCCGGTGAACGTCGCGACCGCACCGCCGCCGCGTCGGCGCTGGAACCCGTCGTTCATCTAGTCCTGCTTCTCCATCGTCGCCCACAGGCCGTACTCGTGCATCGCCTGCACGTCGCGCTCCATCTCCTCGCGCGAGCCGCTGGCCACCATCGACTTGCCGTCGCGGTGGACCTCGAGCATCAGCTTCTCCGCCTTCTTCTTCGGATAGCCGAAGTAGGTCTGGAACACGTAGGTGACGTAGGACATCAGGTTCACCGGGTCGTTCCAGACGATGGTCACCCACGGCCGGTCGGTGCGGGTCAGGTCGTCGGTCTCGGGCTGGTCGAGCTCGACGGGCGATGGGAGCGGACACGCCGACATCCTAGAGTCGCGCTGTGACCCCCGGGACCAGCGCGTCGACCGCCCTCCTCACCGACCACTACGAGCTCACCATGCTGCAGGCGGCGCTCGCCGCGGGCACCGCCGAGCGGCGGGCGGTCTTCGAGCTGTTCCCGCGCCGGCTGCCCGAAGGGCGTCGCTACGGCGTCGTGGCCGGCGTCGGGCGGGCGCTCGACGCGATCGAGGCGTTCCGCTTCGACGACGACGTCCTCGCCGTGCTCCGTGAGGGCCGCGTGGTCGACGAGCCGACGCTGGAGTGGCTGGCCGGCTACCGGTTCCGCCGGCGACATCTGGGGCTACCCCGAGGGCGAGGTCTACTTCCCCTACTCCCCGCTGCTCGACGTCGAGTCGACGCTTCGCCGAGGCGGTGCTCCTCGAGACGCGTGCTGCTCTCGATCCTCAACCACGACTCGGCGATCGCGTCGGCTGCGTCCCGGATGACCTGGGCGGCCGGCGACCGGCCGTGCATCGAGATGGGCTCGCGCCGCACCCACGAGGAGGCGGCGGTGGCGGCGGCCCGGGCGGCGTACGTCGCCGGCTTCGCGACCACCGTCCAACCTCGCCGCCCGGCACCGGTACGGCGTCCCGACGGCCGGCACCAGCGCGCACAGCTTCACGCTCCTGCACGACACCGAGCGGGACGCGTTCACCGCCCAGGTCGACTCGCTCGGCCGGGGCACGACGCTGCTGGTGGACACCTACGACGTCGCCGAGGCGGTGCGGCTCGGGGTCGAGGTCGCCGGCGCCGAGCTCGGGGCGGTGCGGCATCGACAGCGGCGACCTCGGCGTGCTCGCCCACCAGGTGCGCGCGCAGCTCGACGGGCTCGGCGCGCACGGCGACCCGGATCATCGTCACCTCCGACCTCGACGAGCACGCGATCGCCGCGCTGGCCGCCGCGCCCGTCGACGGCTACGGCGTCGGCACGTCGCTGGTCACCGGCAGCGGCCACCCGACGTGCGGCTTCGTCTACAAGCTGGTCTCGCGCGAGGGCGACGACGGCGAGATGGTCGAGCGTGGCGAAGAAGAGCAAGGACAAGATCTCGATCGGCGGCCGCAAGTACGCGCTGCGCCGCCGCAGCGCCGACGGCGTCGCCGAGGCCGAGGTGGTCGGCATCGGCGAGCCGCCGGTCGACGACGGCGACGACCGCTCGCTGCTGGTGCCGCTGGTGCGCGACGGCGAGGTCGTCGGCCGCGAGGACCTCGAGGCCAGCCGCGACGCGGCACCTGGCCTCGCGCGGCGAGCTGCCGCTGCGCGCCCGGCAGCTGTCCCGGGGCGAGCCGGTCATCCCGACCCAGCACCTCGGAGGCTGACGATGGCCCTGCTCCGCTGCGACTTCTTCTCCGAGGTGCTCGAGGTCGGCACGTCGGTGACGGTGGTGCTGCCGCAGGCCGGCGACCGAGCAGATCGGGGTCGTCCGGCGTCGAGCGCGACCGGCGACCTGCCCGGTGCTCTACCTGCTGCACGGGCTGTCCGACGACCACACCGCCTGGCTGCGCTACACCAGCATCGAGCGGTACGCCGCGCCGCTCGGCCTCGCGGTGGTGATGCCGCAGGTGCAGCGCAGCTTCTACGCCGACGAGCTGCACGGCGGCCGCTACTGGACCTACCTCTCCGAGGAGCTGCCCGAGGTGGTCGGTCGTTCTTCCGGGTCTCCGACCGCCGCGAGGACACCTTCGTGGCGGGCCTGTCGATGGGCGGCTACGGCGCGCTGAAGTGGGCGCTGCGCCAGCCCGAGCGGTTCGCCGCGGCGGCCAGCCTGTCCGGCGCGCTCGACCTGGCCGCGCTGAGCCGCGGCCCGAGCGTCGCGACCGCTGTTCGACGCGGGTCTTCGGCGACGCCATCGGCCCGGCGACGACCTCTTCGCCGCTGCTCGCCGACGCCGACGTCGACACGCTGCCGTCGGTGTACGTCGGGTGCGGCACCGAGGACCCGCTCTACGACGGCAACGTGCGCTTCGTCGACGAGGCGACGGCCGCCGGCGTCGACGTGCAGGTCGACTTCCGGCCCGGCGAGCACGAGTGGGGGCTGTGGGACGCGACGATCCGCGACGTCCTCGCCTGGCTGCCGCATCCGCTCGCTAGGGTCGCGGCATGAAGCGCGCGCTGATCGTGGTCGACGTCCAGAACGACTTCTGCGAGGGCGGCAGCCTGGCCGTCGCGGGCGGCGCCGAGGTCGCCTTCCGCATCGGCGAGCTGCTGCACCACTGGACCGCGCAGCGACCCGCGAGGCGCCGCGACTACGACGTCGCGGTCGCCACCCGGGACCACCACGTCGACCCCGGCGACCACTTCAGCGACGACCCCGACTTCGACCGCTCGTGGCCGCCGCACTGCGTGGTCGGCACCGACGGCGAGGCCTTCCACCCCAACCTCGACCCGCAGCCGTTCGACGCGGTCTTCCTCAAGGGCGAGCACGCCGCGGCCTACTCCGGCTTCGAGGGCACGCGCGCCCGGACGGCTCGCACGCTGACGCGACTGGCTGCGCGGCCGCGAGGTCACCCACGTCGACGTGTGCGGCATCGCCACCGACTACTGCGTGCGGGCGACGGCCCTGGACGCCGTACGCGACGGGTTCGACGACCACGCTGCTCGCAGTCGCTGTGCGCGGGCGTCGCGCCGGACTCGACCACCGCGGCGCTGCGCGAGATGCGAGAGGCGGGGGTGACGCTGTCGATGAGCGGGACGCCTGACCCCGCCGCTGGCGCAGATGTTCACCGAGCTGGCGCGGCACGCGCGGCGACCACCCGGCGCTCGTCGGCGCCACCCGCACCGTGACCTACGCGCGAGCTCGAGCGAGCGCGGCAACCGGGTCGCCCACGCGCTGCGTCGACGCTCGGCGTCGGCGAGGACGGCCGGGTCGCCTACCTCGACCTCAACAACCCGGAGTTCTTCGAGGTGATGCTCGGCGCGCGCCAAGATCGGCGCCGCGATCGCGCCGCTGAACTTCCGGCTCACCCCGGCCGAGATGGGCCGCATCGTGCACGACGCGCGGCGCCAGCGTGCTGGTCGTCGGGCCCGGCGTTCGAGGCCGCGCTGCCCGCGATCCAGGCCGAGGCGCCCGGGCTGGCGCGGTGGTGCGCGACCGGCGAGGACTTCGAGGCCTGGTCGTGGCCGCCGGCTCCGACGACGACCCGGGCCGCGAGTCGACGTACGACGACGTGGTGCTGCAGCTCTACACCTCGCGGCACCACCGGCCTGCCCAAGGGCGTGATGCTCACCAACGGCAACTGCTCGGGGCTGATGGACGTCGCGAGCGCCTGGGACGTCGACGAGACCTCGGTGTCCCTGGTCGCGATGCCGCTGTTCCACATCGGCGGCTCCGGCTGGGCCAACGTCGCGCTGGCCCGCGGCGGCACCGACGTGCTGGTGCCGATGATCGACCCGGCCGGCGCTGATCGACACGATCGAGAAGGCCAGGATCACCAACGCGTTCCTGGTGCCGGCCGTGCTGCAGATGATGTGCGCGGTGCCGGGCGCCGACGACCGCGACTTCTCCAGCCTGCGCTCGATCGCCTACGGCGCCTCGCCGATCACCACGGCGCGCGCTCAAGCGGGCGCTCGAGGTGTTCCGGGCGCCGCTGTTCCAGGTCTACGGCCTCACCGAGACCACCGGCGCGATCACCGAGCTGTCCGCGACCGACCACGACCCCGGCGGCCCGCGCGCAGCACCTGCTGCGCTCGGCCGGCAAGCCCTACCCCTGGGTGGAGATGAAGGCCGTCGACCCGGCCACCGGCGAGGACTGCGCGCCCGGCGAGGTCGGCGAGATCTGGACCCGGTCGCGGCAGAACTCCCCCGGCTACTGGCACAAGCCCGCCGAGACCGCGGCCGCCTTCGACGCCGACGGCTGGCTGCACACCGGCGACGCGGGCTACCTCGACGACGAGGGCTTCGTGTTCCTGACCGACCGGATCAAGGACATGATCGTGACGGGCGCCGAGAACGTCTACCCGATCGAGGTCGAGTCCGCGCTCTCCGAGCACCCCGACGTCGCCGACGTCGCGGTCATCGGCGTCCCCGACGAGACGCTGGGGCGAGACGGTGAAGGCGGTCGTCGTACGCCGTCCCGGGTCCGACGCTGACCGAGGACGGAGCTGGTCGCCTGGGCCCGCGGACCGGATCGCCGGCTTCAAGCGGCCGCGGTCGGTCGACTTCGCCGACGAGCTGCCCCGCAACCCCTCCGGCAAGCTGCTCAAGCGGGTGCTGCGCGCGCCCTACTGGGCCGACGCCGAGGGCCGCCAGATCGGCTGAGCTCGGCGACCGTTACCAGGGGATGCAGCGAATCTTTCGCTTCCCATGGAAACTTCACGCGGGGAAGCGAAAGATGTCGCGACATCCCCTGGAAACGGGTCACGCCCCGGTGAACCGGCGCGCGCTTCTCGCCGAACGCGCGCATCCCCTCGGCCACGTCGTCGGTGCGCAGCAGCATCGTCTGGCCGGTGCGCTCCCGCTCGAGCGCGTCGTGCAGGTGGCCCAGCGTCGCGGCGTTCACGGCCTTCTTGGTCGCGGCGTAGGACAGCGGCGGGCCGGCGGCGAGGCGGGCCACGACGTCCTCGACGGTGTCCTCGAAGGAGTCGTCGGGGCCAGGTGGCTGACCAGCCCGGCGTCGTACGCCTCGCGCGCCGGCAGCGGCTCGGCCAGCAGCGCCATCCGCATCGCGCGGGCCCGGCCGACCGACGCGGCGACGGTCGCGTCGCCCCCCCGTCGGGCATCAGGCCGATCCGCGCGAAGGCCAGCAGGAACGACGCCGACTCGGTCGCCACGACCAGGTCGCAGGCCAGCGCGAGCGAGCAGCCGACCCCGGCGGCGACGCCGTCGACCGCGGCCACGCACCGGCTTGTCCAGCCCGACGACGGCGCGGATCATCCGGTTGGCCCGGTCGAGCGCGGTCACGTCGAAGTCGCTCGTGCGCCTCGGCGCCGCCGACGTCGGCGCCGGAGCAGAACGCGCCCCCGGCGCCCGCCACCAGCACCACGCGTACGTCGTCCCTCGGCCGCCGCACCCTCGAGCTCGGCCGACGAGCCGGTCGCTCATCGCGGCGGTCATCGCGTTGAGCTGCGCCGGGCGGTCCATCGTCAGGCGCAGCACGCCGTCGGCCAGGCGGACGTCGAGGTCGGGCTCCATGCCGCGCAACCTACGCGCACGGCGGCGGACCTCGGCCGCCCAGGTGCCGGGCGAGGAACTCCACCTGGCGGCGACCGAGTCCTCGAACACCTCGCCGGTGTAGATCGCGAAGTGCCGGCAGTCGTAGGACACCACCTCGGCGCCGCGGCGCCCGGCGGGCCACCTCGTGCAGCGACGCCGGCGGCGCGATCTCGTCCTGCTCGGCGACGACGACCAGCAGCGGGCAGGTCACGTCGCGCGCCCGTCGTACGGGACGGTTGAAGCGGCACCCGCAGCAACCCCGGGCGCACAGCTCGTTGACGAAGGTCGGGCCCAGGATCGGAGCCAGCTCCGCGACGCCGCTCGGGCGTCGTCATCATCGCGGTCTCCCCCGGCGCGCCGAAGACCTCGACCCGCACGCGGTGTACGACGGGCGGCGGCGCGGCCCACGTCGCGGAGGGCGGCGCCGAGCAGGGCGCGCGCCTTGCCCTGCGAGCCCGGGCGTCGGGGTGCGGCCCGTGCCGCGCAGCACCGCCAGCCCGTCCACGGCGGCCCCCTGCGACACGACGGCGGCGACCCGCGGGTCCTCGGCCGCCACCGCGACGACGTGACCGCCGGAGTAGCTGGTGCCCCAGACCGCCACCCGGTCGGGGTCGACGCCCGGCGAGCGCCCGGGCGAAGGCCAGCGCCGCGTGGTAGTCCTGCCGGTGCCGGCGGTGGTCGACGTCCTGGCGGGGCGTGCCCTCCGACGTGCCGAAGCCGCGGTAGTCGAACAGCAGCACGTCGAGCCCGGCCGCCGCGAACCGCTCGGCGAAGGGCAGCAGCCCACCGTCGCGGGTGCAGCCGAAGCCGTGCGCCATCACCACGCAGGGACGGCCGGCCGCGCGCCAGGAGCGTCGTCGGAGGCCGCCGCCACGTGGGTCGCCCCGCACCGCACGCCGTGGCTCGGCGAACGACGTCTCGGTCACGCGCCCCACTTCTCGGCCAGCGCCCGGATCACCTTGGCGTTGCGGTTGGTGGCCGACGCCGAGCGCGCTTCTCGACGAACGCACGCTGGACACCTTGGCCTCGTGGTACGGCTTGGCGTAGAGCAGGTGCACCGCCCGGTCCCGCACGACGGCGGTCTCGTCGGGGTAGCCGTGCTCCTCGACGGCCGGGCGGCCGCGGCGGTCGGCGCCTCCTTGAGCAGGCTGACGTAGTGGACCGTGGTCCGCCGGGTGCTGCGCCGCGAGCTCGTCGCAGTCGGCCGCGACCTGGCCAGCTCGGCGGGCGTCAGCACGATCGTGGCGACCGCGAAGCCGCGGTCGGCCTCGAAGAGCTCCTCCAGCGCGGTCTCGACCTTGGCCCGCGACCGCAGCGGGCTGGTCAGCAGCACGTTGCCGGTCTGGATGTGCGTCTGCACCCCGTCGTAGCCCGCCGCCTCCATGCGGCGCGCAGCTCGGCCATCGGGTAGGGCCGCTTGCCGACGTTGACGGCACGCAGGAAGGCGACGTAGGTCGGCATGCGCGCATGGTGCCCGGGATCAGGAGTTGCTCATACACCGCCGGCCGCCGTCGTCGCCGGATCCGGCCGCCGGTCCGCGGCCGGCCCAGGTCCAGGCGTAGGCCGGGTCCTCGGCCGCCAGCCCGGCCTCGCCGAGGTCGAGCGGGCGGAACGTGTCGACCATGACGGCGAGCTCGTCGAAGTACTCCGCGCCGATCGACGCCTCGACCGCCGACGGCTGCGGGCCGTGCGCGTAGCCGCCCGGGTGCAGCGAGACCGAGCCGATGTCGATGCCGGAGCCCTTGCGGGCCTCGTAGTCGCCGCCGACGTAGAACATCACCTCGTCGGAGTCGACGTTGGAGTGGTAGTAGGGCACCGGGATCGACTGCGGGTGGTAGTCGACCTTGCGCGGGCACGAAGTTGCAGATCACGAAGTTCGCAGCCCTCGAAGACCTGGTGCACCGGCGGCGGCTGGTGCACCTTGCCGGTGATCGGCATGAAGTCCTCGACGTTGAACGTGTAGGGGTAGAGGCAGCCGTCCCAGCCGACCACGTCGAAGGGGTGCGTGGCGTAGGTCATCCGGGTGCCGACCAGGCCCGCGACGGGCCCGCTGCCGCGGTGCTTGACGAGCACCTCGACGTCGGTGCCCGTCGACGAGGAAGCGGCTCGGCCGGGCCGTGCAGGTCGCGCTCGCAGTACGGCGCGTGCTCGAGCAGCTGGCCGTAGCGGGAGAGGTAGCGCTTCGGCGGCGCGATGTGGCTGTTGGCCTCGATCGGCGTAGAGCCGGCTGCGGCCTCGCGCCGGCAGCCAGCGGTGCGTCGTCGCGCGCGGCACCACGACGTAGTCGCCGGTGCGGTAGGACAGCACGCCGAACACCGTCTCGACGGTGCCGCTGCCCGGCCTCGACGTAGACGCACTCGTCGCCGACGGCGTTGCGGTAGTAGCGGCGAGGCGCGCGTCGGCCACGACGTAGGAGATCCGCACGTCGCCGTTGCCGAGCACCAGCCGCCGGTGCTGCACCGGCGTCGCGCCGCCGGCGTCGTCGTCGAAGAGCCCGTGCAGCCTGAGGTGCCGCGGCTTGAGCGGGTGGTTCGCGGTGACCGACAGGTCGGGCAGCTCCCAGACCTGGCTGTCGACGATCGCCGAGGGCACGCCCGCGGTGGTAGAGCAGCGAGGAGTCGGAGGAGAAGCCCTCCTCGCCCATCAGCTCCTCGTAGCGCAGCGGCGCCGTCGGCGTCGCGGAACGCGGTGTGCCGCTTCGGGCGGCACCTCGCCGACCTGGCGGTAGTACGTCATCGCGTCCTCCGGTGTTCGATCATCGGACGCGTCTCGTCCGCTATCGCGTCGTGCGTTAGGGTCGGCGCCGTGTCAGACCCGCGATCCACGCGTCCTGGCCCGACCTGGCTCGGCCTGGTCGACGACGCCGCCATCTTCCCGCCCGGCAACGCCCCGCTGCCGAGGCGCGCTCGCGGCGCACCGCGCGCACCGCGCGGCGTGGTACGCCGAGCTCGTCGGACCGCTTCGTGCTGCGCGACACCGACCTCGCCGCTGGTCGCGCGGACGTCGACGCGCCCGCTGTCCGGTCGTGGTCACCGGCGGCGCCGGGCAGGTCGCCGGCCCGCTGGGCCTGGCGCCGCCGGCTCGGGCTGCCGGTCGCCGGCCTCGAGATCGCGCTGCGCGACCCGCGACGACCTGGCCGGCAACGCCCGGCGGGTGGTCGCCGCCGTCGACGCCGCCCGCGCCGACGGCGTGCTCGACGACGACGTCCCGGTCTACGTCGAGCTGCCCCGGCCGACGTCGCACCGCGCTCGCTGGCTGGCCGCCGCCGACGAGGTCGCCGCCGCCGAGCTCCGGCTGAAGCTCCGCACCGGCGGCACCGAGGCCGACGCGTTCCCGTCCGCGCGCGAGCTGGCGCGCCTGGATCGACGCGGCGCTCGACCGCGAGACTGCCGTTCAAGTGCACGGCCGGGCTGCACCACGCGCTGCGGCACCGCGACCCGGCCACCGGCTTCGAGCACCACGGCTTCCTCAACGTGCTGGTCGCCACCCAGCGCCTGCTTCGACGGCGGCTCGCGTCGACGACGTCGCGGCGGTCGCTCGACCGAGGCCGACGCCGCGCGCCCTGGTCGCGCCGCCGCCGACGACCGACCTGGCCGCGGCCCGCCGCTGGTTCACCTCGTTCGGCTCCTGCTCGGTCACCGAGCCCCTCGAGTCGACCTGATCGCGACCGGACTGCTGGAGGACGCATGACGCATGCCCGACCCACCTGGGTGGAGGGCGCCGCCGGCTCGCCGTACGACGTCGACAACCTGCCCTACGGCGTCTTCGCGCCACGGCGACGAGCCGGCCCGGGTCGGCGTGCGCATCGGCGACCACGTCGTCGACCTCGCACCGGTCGCGGCCGCCGACATGCTCGAGGTCGGCCACGTCTTCGAGGCGCCGTCGCTCAACCCGCTGCTGGCGCTGGGCCGCCGGCCTGGACCTCGGTGCGCGACCTGGCTCGACCGGCCTGCTCACCGACGAGACCGAGCGCGACCTGGTCGAGCCGCACCTGGTGCCGGTCGACGAGGTCGACGCTGCGGATGCCGTTCGAGGTCGCGCGACTACGTCGACTTCTACTGCTCGCTGCGACCACGCCACCAACGTCGGCCGGATCTTCCGCCCCGACGACGAGCCGCTGAAGCCCGAACTGGCGGCACCTGCCGGTCGGCTACCACGGCCGCGCCGGCACGGTGGTGGTCTCCGGCACCGACGTGCGCCGCCCGCAGCGGCCAGCGCAAGCGCGCCCGAGCGACGACGGCCCCGACCTACGGCCCCAGCACGCCGGCTCGACATCGAGGCCGAGCTCGGCTTCGTGGTCGGCGGCGCCGACCCGGCTCGGCGAGCCGGTCGCCGACCGCCGCCTTCGCCGACCACGTCTTCGGCGTGACGCTGCTCAACGACTGGTCGGCGCGCGACATCCAGGCCTGGGAGTACGTCCCGCTCGGGCCCGTTCCTCGGCAAGTCGTTCGCCACCTCGGTCAGCGGCTGGGTCACCCCGCTCGAGGCGCTCGACGCCGCCCGCGTCGACCTGCCCGGCCAGGACCCCGAGCCGCTGGACTACCTGCGCGTCGGACGAGCCGCGCCGGGCTCGACATCGACATCGAGGTGGTGCTCAACGGCGAGACGGTCAGCCGGCCGCCGTACGCCTCGATGTACTGGTCGCCCGCCCAGATGCTCGCGCACCTGACCGTCAACGGCGCCTCGCTGCGCACCGGCGACCTGTTCGCCTCCGGCACGGTCAGCGGCCCCGAGCGCGACCAGCGCGGCTCGTTCCTGGAGCTGTCCTGGGGCGGGCAGGAGCCGTTCGGCGACGGCGCGGACGTTCCTCGAGGACGGCGACACCGTCACGCTGCGGGCCACCGCGCCCGGCGCCGGCGGCGGCCGGATCGCGCTCGGCGAGGTCACCGGCACGATCACGCCCGCTATCGGCTGAGCCGGGCGCGCCCGGCATCAGCAGCGAGCGCTTCCAGACCGGCCGCTGCGCGGCACCGATCAGGCCCTGCTCGTCGAGGAAGCCGACGACCCTCTCCCCCATCCACGCCAGCGTCTGCCGGTAGTGCGGGTTGGTGAAGCGCCGCCCGCTTGGCCTCGCCGGGTCGAGCCCCACCGCGACGTACACCTCCGGGTTCACCAGCGTGCGGGCGACCATGAACGCCGTCTGCGCCGTGACCGTGCGGTGCCAGGCGAGCTGCGCGCGGGACAGCCGCGGGCACCGCGCGCTCGACCTCCTCGCGGGCGAACGTCATGTGCCGCGCCTCCTCCAGGACGTGCACGCGCGAGACCATCCGGGTCAGCGGCTGCACCCGCTCGTCCCTCATCAGCTCGCGCTGCCAACGGTCCAGGATCTCCTCGGCGACCAGGATCGAGGCGTAGGCGCTGACGCCACCGGCCACCGTCTTGAAACCGCGGCCGAGCCGGTGGATGTGCGGCGTCGGACCGTACGCCGGGGCGCCGCACCGCTCGATGGCCCGGCCGAACATCACCGAGTGCCGGCACTCGTCGCCGACCTCGGTCAGCGCGTACTGCGTGCGCTCGCTGCGCGGGTCCTCGTCGTAGAGCTCGCGCACCATCATCTGCATCAGGATCAGCTCGAACCACAGGCCGACGCTGGCGATCGAGGCGACCTCGTGGCGGGACAGCTCGATCCGCTGCTCCTGGGTCATCGCCTCCCACAGCGGCGTGCCGTAGAGCGAGAGCCGCTCGGGCTGCATGAACCAGGCGCCCTCCACGAGCGGCGCGTCCCAGTCGAGGTCGACGTCGGGGTCGTAGCTCTGCTTGGCGCTGGACCGGAGCAGCCGGCCGGGACGGTCCGGGTGCGGGTCGAGCGGATGGTCGAGCCCTCTTGCGGTCGTCTACCTGGCCGACCATGTCGCTCGCGTTACCTGTTACCTGGGTATCCGTTACTTCGAGTAACACCTAGTTTGCTACTGTGACCGACGTGACACGCAGCGTCAAGGGCATCGGGCACCAGCTCGCCAAGGCCGCGGCCCGCGGCAAGGCCGCGAGGCGACGACGGGCGCAGCACCCGCTGGTCGGCGCACCGCGAGGCGCGCCGCGCCGAGCTCGTGGAGGCCGCGGTCGCCGCGATCGACCAGCTCGGACCCCTGGCCGGCCTCGACGACATCGCGGCCGCGGCCGGGGTGAGCAAGCCGGTGCTCTACCGCTACTTCTCCGACAAGGCCGACCTGCAGGCCGCCGTCGGCGCCTGGGGCGCCGCCGTCGTCATCGAGCGGCTCACGCCCGCGCTCGTCGCCGACGGCACGCTGCGCGAGCGCGTCGACCTGGCCTGCGACTCCTACCTCGCCTGCCTCGAGGAGCACCCCAACGTCTTCCTGCTGCTGGTGCAGCACCGCGTCCCCGGCGACACCGACCCGCTCGCCGACGGCAAGGCCACGATCGCGGCCGCCATCGCGCGCGTGATGGGCGACACGCTGCGCGGCTTCGGCGTGGACTCGGCCGGCGCCGAGCCGTGGGCGCACGGCCTGGTCGGCCTCGGGCTCTCCACCGGCGAGTGGTGGCTGGCGCGGCAGACGATGACGCGCACCGCGGTGGCCGGCTACCTCTCCTCCTTCGTGTGGCACGCCCTGGTCGGGGTCAGCCGGGCCTACGGCGTGCCGGTCGACGCGCTCGGCGGCGACGCCGACGACGCCGACGACGCCGAGCTGCGCCGGTCTCCCCGCCCGCCGAGCCCGGGGCCGGCACGTCATGAGTACGACGGCCCGGCCCAGGTGCTCCCCGAGGGCACAGGCAGCACCCAGAGCACGGACAGTGCCGGGATCGAGGTGCAGATCCACCTGCGCGGCACGTTCCAGCCCATCGACGGCCGGTTCCACTGGTGGGGCCGGGTCGCGCAGCACGACGCCGTCGACACCCTGGTCGACACGGGCACCACGCAGGTGGTGCTGCGCACCCCGCACGGCGCCGCCCCCGGCCGGCTGTCGGACCGCGACGTCTGGGGCCGCTACCGGGTGGCCGGGACCGGTCGCCCCCCGTTCCCCCTCTGACCGCCCCCGCCCTCCGCCCCGCCCTCCGACCCGCCCTCCGCTTGTAACGCGGGGTTATGGACGGTGGAGCAGGCGTGTGCGCCTGGCAACGCGTCCACCGGCCTGGCAAAGCCAGGCACCCGACCCTGACATGCATAGGACTCCTATGTAATCTGGTTGCGTGAACCAAGCAATCGCCGCCGAGCCTCGACGAGCTCAGCGCCGAGCTGGTGCTGTGCACCGGGCGGCTGGTGCGCGCGGTCACCCGGGCCACCCGGTCCGGCGCGTCGGACGTGCCGACCGCGAGCCTGCGGCTGCTCTCCCAGCTCGACGAGCTCGGGCCGACGACCATCGGCGCGCTCGCCTCGGCCGACCGGTGCTCCCAGCCCACGATGTCGGCCGCCGTGCGCAGCGTGGCCGAGCGCGGCTGGGCCACCAAGCGACCGCACCCGCAGGACGCCCGCGCCAGCCTGGTCGCCCTGACCGACCGGGGCCGCTCCGTGCTGGCCGCGGCCCGCCGCGAGCGCGCCGCCGTGATCAGCGACCGCTGGCGGCGCGGCCGCCGTGCGGGCCACGACCACGACGAGCAGGACCTCGCCACCACGGTCGCCGTTCTGCGCGCCCTGCTCGACGACCTCGAGCCCACCCCCGACCACCAGCCCAACCAGCTCACCAGCCCGACCAGCCCGACCAGCCCGACCAGCCCGACCAGCCCGACCACCAGCAGAAGGAACAGCGTGAGCACCACGCACCAGCACCAGCACCGGCACCGGCACCGCCGAGCCCTCCATCCTGCAGCAGCCCCGCGCCGTGTGGGCCGTCGCGTTCGCCTGCGTGATCGCCTTCATGGGCATCGGCCTGGTCGACCCGATCCTCAAGCCGATCGCCGACCAGCTCGACGCCTCCCCGAGCCAGGTGTCCCTGCTGTTCACCAGCTACATGGCCGTCACCGGCATCGCGATGCTGATCACCGGGGTGGTGTCCAGCCGGATCGGCGCGAAGCGCACGCTGCTCGGCGGGCTCGTGCTGATCATCGTCTTCTCCGCGCTCGCGGGCTCCTCGAGCAGCATCGGCCAGATCGTGGGCTTCCGCGCCGGCTGGGGCCTGGGCAACGCGCTGTTCATCGCGACCGCGCTCGCGACGATCGTCTCCGCGGCCAGCGGCTCGGTGGCGCAGGCGATCATCCTGTTCGAGGCCGCGCTCGGCCTCGGCATCGCGACCGGCCCCCTGGTCGGCGGTCAGCTGGGGTCGATCTCCTGGCGCGGACCGTTCTTCGGCGTCGCCGGCCTGATGCTGGTCGCGCTGGTCGCCACCGCGTTCTTCCTGCCGACGACGCCGCCGGCGGAGCACAAGACCTCGCTGCTCGACCCGTTCCGCGCGCTGCGCCACCCGGGCCTCGCCACCATCGCGGTCACCGCGCTGTTCTACAACATGGGCTTCTTCGCCCTGCTCGCCTACGCGCCCTTCCCGCTCGACATGAGCGCCTCCCAGGTCGGCTTCGTCTTCTTCGGCTGGGGCCTGCTGCTGGCGGTCACCTCGGTGTGGGCCGCTCCGTGGCTGCAGCGTCGCTTCGGCACCGTGCCGAGCGTGCTCGGCGCGCTGCTGCTCTTCGCCGCCGACCTGGCCGCGATGGCGCTCCTGACCGACTCCAAGGCCGCCCTGGTCGTCGGCATCGTCCTGGCCGGCGCCTTCCTCGGCGTCAACAACACCCTGATCACCGAGGCGGTGATGGGCGCCGCCCCGGTCGAGCGCCCGGTCGCCTCCGCCGCCTACTCCTTCGTCCGGTTCAGCGGCGGCGCCGTCTCCCCCTTCCTGGCCGGCAAGCTCGGCGAGGAGGTCAGCATCCACGCGCCGTTCTGGATGGGCGCCGGGGCCGTGCTGCTCGGCGTGGTCGTGCTGTACGTCGGCCGCGGCACCCTGCACGGGCGCGCACCGGCCACCGAGGACGAGCAGGTCGAGGAGGCCGAGCTCCTCGCCGTGGGCGAGCTCGACTGATCCGGCTAACCCTGCTTGCGCACCACGTTGGTGCGCGCGATCTTGTCGTGCAGGGCCTGCTTGCGCTGGTCCCGCAGCGGCCAGAGCCCGTCGAGCAGCGCGTAGAGCGTGCCCAGGGCGCCGACGGCCGGCAGCAGACCGACGAGACCGCCGATGTGCTGCGCGGCCCAGCGCGTGAGCACCGTGCCCCACGACAGCGGCCCGGGCTGATCGCGCAGCCGGACCCGCAGACCGGTGACCAGCTTGCCCGGGGTCGCGGACAGCGCCTTGAGGAACACCGCGTTGTAGACCAGGTTCACCACCAGCGCGATGACGGCGTAGCCGAGCAGCGGTCCGGCCACGTTGCTCAGCAGGTCGGCCTGGCCGGGCGGCTGCCCACCCGATTCCATGGCGCGCATCGTCTGGTCGAAGAAGTCGGCGTAGGCCGCGAGCAACCGGGACGTGAACGGGAAGGCCACCAACCCCGACAGCACGAGCAGGATGACCGCGTCGATCGCGAAGGCGAGGACGCGGTGCCACCAGCCCGCGAGCCGCTGCCCGTCGGGCGTCGTGGCCGACCCGCGGACGCCGTACGCCGGCGGGGTCGCCACGGCGCCCGGCTGCCCGTAGGTCTGCTGGTACGGCGGCGGCTGGTCGTGCGACACCGGCTGCCGGACCGGCTGCTGGACCGGCTGCTGGGGGGGCTGCACGTTCGAGGTCCACTGGGTGCCGTCCCACCAGCGCAGCCCGGGCGGCGTGCCGGGCGGCGCTCCGGGGTCGGGGTACCAGCCGGCCGGGATCTGCGTCATGCGCGCAGCCTAGGAGGTGCATCGCACCGATGACGGCGGGCGGTGGCTAGGGTGAGCACCATGACCAAGCGCGCGATCACGACCCTGGCCGCTGCCCTCGCCCTCGCCCTGGGCGCCTCGGGATGTGCCGCCGGCGGCGAGAAGACCGAGGCCAAGGACGGGGCCAAGATCATCAAGGACGGCACGCTGACCGTCTGCACCCACCTGCCCTACAAGCCGTTCCAGTACAACGACGGCGGCAAGGTCGTCGGCTTCGACGTCGACCTGATGGACCTGGTCGCCAAGAAGCTCGACGCTCGAGCAGAAGATCTTCGACACGCCCTTCGAGGGCATCGAGTCCGGCCAGGCCCTCAACACCGGCAAGTGCGACGTCGCCGCGGCCGGCATGACGATCACCGACGAAGCGCAAGAAGGTGCATCGACTTCTCCGACCCCTACTTCGACGCCACGCAGGCGCTGCTGGTGCAAGAACGGGCGCCCCGATCAAGTCGCTGGACGACCTGGCCGGCAAGACGCTCGGCGTGCAGGTCGGCACCACCGGCGAGGACTACGCCAAGGCCAACGCGCCCGAGGACGCCGAAGATCGAGGAGTTCGAGGACCTCGCCCTGCTGACCACGCGCGGTCAAGACCGGCCAGGTCGACGCCGGCGTCAACGACAACGGCCGTGCTGCTCGACTACGTCAAGGAGAACCCCGACACCGCTGTGGCCACCGAGTTCGACACCGGCGAGCAGTACGGCTTCGCGGTCAAGCAAGGACAGAACGACGAGCTGCTGCAAGACGATCAACGAGGCGATCGCGGACGCCAAGTCCGACGGCACCTACGACAAGATCTACAAGAAGTGCTTCGGCGAGGCGCCCGAGCCAGTGACGCCTCGACGGCCCACCCGGCAGTCAGCGGGCCACGGCATCAGTCCGCGGGGCGCGGCAGTACGCGGCGTCCAGTTCGCGTGCTGCTCGCTGGTCGCTGATCGCCGTCGTGGCCGACTGGGGCACGCTGCGCGACGCGTTCTTCGACCCCGACATCGCTGCCGGGCATGTTCCCCGAGGTCGATCACGATCGCGCTGAAGAACACGCTCATCTACACCGCGCTGCGCGTTCGTCTTCGGCCTGGCGCTGGGCCTGGTGCTGGCGCTGATGCGGCTGTCGCTCGGTGCGGCCCCTACCGCTGGATCGCCACCGGCTACATCGAGTTCTTCCGCGGCGTGCCCGCGCTGCGTGGTCTTCATCGCCTTCGGCTTCGGCATCCCGCTCGCCTTCCCGGGCCGGAGTCCCCGGCGGCGACGATCGGCTCGGTCACGCGTCGCGCTCGGCCTGGTCGGCGCGGCCTACATGGCCGAGACCATCCGCGCCGGCATCCAGGCCGTGCCCGAAGGGCCAGCTCGAGGCGGCCCGGTCGCTGGGCATGTCGCACGCGCCGGGCGATGGTCTCGATCGTGATCCCGCAGGCGTTCCGGATCGTGCTGCCGCCGCTGACCAACGAGCTGATCCTGCTGACCAAGGACTCCTCGCTGGTCTACGTCCTCGGGCTCACGCCTCGACGCAGTACGAGCTGACCAAGTTCGGCCGCGACGTGCTCAACCAGGAGATCAACCTGACCCCGCTGGTCGCGATCGCCGCTGTGCTACCTGGTGATCACCATCCCGCTCTCCATCGTGGTCCGCCGGCTGGAGGCCCGCAGCCGAGAGGGCCCGCTGATGAGCGTCGCCACGACCGACCCGCAGGCGCCCGCGATCGACGTGCAGGACCTGCACAAGTCGTTCGGCGACCACGAGGTGCTCAAGGGCATCGACTTCCACGTCGACACCGGCGAGGTGGTCTGCGTGATCGGCCCCTCCGGCTCCGGCAAGTCGACGCTGCTGCGCTGCGTCAACCTGCTGGAGCAGCCCACGTCGGGCCGGATCTTCGTCGAGGGCATCGAGATCACCGACCCCGACGTGCGACATCGACGAGGTCCGCGCGCGGATCGGCATGGTGTTCCAGCCGTTCAACCTGTTCCCGCACCTGACCGTGCTGCGCAACCTCACCATCGCCCAGCAGCGGGTCAAGGGGCGCGGCAGGGACGAGGCGGCCGAGGTCGCGCGCACGAACCTCGACGAAGGTCGGCCTCGCCGAGCAGCGAGGACGCCTATCCCGCGCACCTGTCCGGCGGGCAGCAGCAGCGCGTCGCGATCGCCCGCGCGCTGTCGATGGACCCCGACATGATGCTGTTCGACGAGCCGACCAGCGCGCTCGACCCCGAGCTCGTCGGCGACGTGCTGGCCGTGATGCGCGACCTCGCCGCGCGAGGGCATGACGATGATGGTCGTCACCCACGAGATGGGCTTCGCCCGCGAGGTCGGCGACCACCTGGTCTTCATGGACGGCGGCGTGATCGTCGAGGAGGGCGTGCCCGCCGCGGTGCTCGCCGACCCCCAGCACGAGCGCACGCAGTCGTTCCTGTCCAAGGTGCTCTAGCCGTCCCGCGGCCCGGAGCCTCCGGGCTCAGAGGTTGCCGCGCTTGTCCTGCTCGCGCTCGATCGCCTCGAACAGCGCCTTGAAGTTGCCCTTGCCGAAGCCGAGCGAGCCGTGCCGCTCGATCAGCTCGAAGAACACCGTCGGGCCGGTCGCCGAGCGGCTTGGTGAAGATCTGCAGCAGGTAGCCGTCCTCGTCGCGGTCGACCAGGATGCTTGCGCCTCTGCAGCTCCTCGATCGGCACCCGGACCTTGCCGATGCGCGCGCGCAGCTCGGGGTCCTCGTAGTAGGAGTCGGGGGTGTCGAGGAACTCCACGCCGTTGGCGCGCAGCGCGTCGACCGAGGCGAGGATGTCGTTGGTCGCGACGCGCGAGGTGCTGGGCGCCGGCGCCGCGGTAGAACTCGAGGTACTCGTCGATCTGCGACTTGCTTCTTGGCGATCGCCGGCTCGTTGAGCGGGAACTTCACCCGGTGGTTGCCGTTGGCGACGACCTTGCTCATCAGCGCGGAGTAGTCGGTGGCGATGTCGTCGCCGATGAACTCCGCCATGTTCACGAAGCCCATCACCTTGTTGTAGAAGCTGACCCACTCGTCCATCTGGCCGAGCTCGACGTTGCCGACGATGTGGTCGAGGGCCTGGAAGAGCCGCTTCGGCTGGCCCTCGCGCGGCTGACCCAGGCTGGACGCGGCCGGGCGGTAGCCGGGCAGGTAGGGGCCGTCGTAGCGGCTGCGGTCGACCAGGGTGTGCCGGGTCTCGCCGTAGGTCGCGATGGCGGCGATCCGGACGGTGCCGTGCTCGTCGGTGACGTCCTCGGGCTCGCGCACGACGGTGGCGCCGGCCTGGCGGGCCTGGGCGATGCAGCGGTCGACGTCGGGCACCTCGAGCGCGATGTCGACGACGCCGTCGCCGTGCCGGCGGTGGTGGTCGGCCAGCGGGCTGTCGGGGTCGACCGCGCCGTTGATGACGAACCGGATCGAGCCGGAGCGCAGCACGAACGACTTGTGGTCGCGGTTGCCGGTCTCGGGGCCGGAGTAGCGCCTCGAGCTGCATGCCCCAGGCGGACTGGTAGTAGTGCGCGGTCTGGGTGGCGTTGCCGACGACGAAGACGATCGCGTCCCAGCCGGTCACCGGGAAGACGTCGCTGCTCCTCGTCGTACTCCACCAGCCCGACCAGCTGCTGGAGCTGCTCCAGGGTCAGGTCGGCCTTGAGCTCGTCGGCGGTCAGGGCGCGGGGCTCAGCGCGTCGGTCATGGCCGGCATCCATGGCCGGTGCCGCACCATCGTGTGCAACAGTACGTCGAATCACTGCACAACCTGCCCAGTACGAGAGCGCCGATCGTGGACGATCTGGACGCCACGTTGCTCCACCTGTTCGCCGACGAGCCCCGGATCGGGGTGCTGGAGGCCTCCCGCCGGCTCGGCGTCGCGCGCGGCACCGTGCAGGCCCGGCTGGACAAGCTCACCGCGCGCGGGCGTGATCTCCGGGTGGGGGCCGGAGCTGGACCCCGAGGCGCTCGGCTACCCGGTGACGGCGTTCCTGACCCTGGAGATCCGGCAGGGCGGCCGGGCCACGAGTCGGTCGCCGAGCACCTCGCCCGCATCCCGGAGGTGCTGGAGGCCTTCACGATCACCGGCGCCGGCGACATGTGGGCCCGGGTGGTGGCCCGCTCCAACGCCGACCTGCAGCGGGTGATCGACGCGGTGCTCGTCCGACGCCGGGATCGTGCGCTCCTCGACGGTGATCGCGCTGGCCACCCAGATCCCCCACCGCGTGCTCCCGCTGTGGACGCCGGCCCCGTGACGCGGTCGCCGGGTAGTCTCGCCCATGACGCTCGTGGCCGGCATCGACTGCTCCACCCAGAACACCAAGGTCGTGGTCTGCGACGCCGACACCGGCGAGGTGGTGCGCGAGGGCCGGGCCCCCCACCCCGACGTCACCGAGGTCGACGCCCGCGTCTGGTGGCAGGCCTGGGAGCAGGCCTCCGCCGGGCTGCTCGACGGCGTCGAGGCGGTCGCCGTGGGCGGCCAGCAGCACGGCATGGTGCTCGTCGACGAGGCCGGCACCCCGGTCCGCGACGCCCTGCTGTGGAACGACAACCGCTCCGCCCCGCAGGCCGACGCCCTGATCGAGGAGCTCGGCGGGCCGCAGGCCTGGGCCGACGCGCACCGGCAGTCGTCCCGGTGGCCAGCTTCACGGTCACCAAGCTGCGCTGGGTCGCCGAGCACGAGCCCGAGGTCGCTCGAGCGCGCCCAGGGCGTGCTGCTCCCCCACGACTGGATCACCCACCAGCTGCGCGGCGGCGCCGGCGAGCCGACCACCGACCGCGGCGACGCGTCCGGCACCGGCTACTGGTCCGCCGCCGACCGGCGCCTACGACCCGACCTGCTGCGCACCGCGTTCGGCCGCGACCTCGCCGTGCCCCGGGTCGCGGGCCCGCGGAGGCGGTCGGCGAGACCCCGGGCGGCATCGCTGCTCGCCCCCGGCACCGGCGACAACATGGGCGCCGCGCTCGGCCTCGACCTCGAGCCCGGCGACGTGGTCGTCTCCCTCGGCACCAGCGGCACCGTCTTCGCGGTCTCCGACCAGCCGCCGCGCCGACCCCTCCGGCATCGTCGCCGGGTTCGCCGACGCGACCGGCCGGTTCCTGCCGCTGGTGTGCACCCTCAACGCCGCCCGGGTGGTCGGTGCCGCGCTGCAGATGGCCGGGCGCCGGCTCGACCGACCTCGACCGGCTCGCGCTGTCGGTCGACGACACCGAGGGCCTGGTGCTGCTGCCGTTCCTCGACGGCGAGCGCACCCCCGCGCTGCCCGACGCGACCGGCCTGCTGCACGGCCTGACCCGGCACAACGCCACGCCGGCCCACCTGGTCCGCGCGTCGGTCGAGGGCATGCTGTGCGGCCTCGCCGACGCCGTCGCCCCGCTCGAGCGCCTGCCGGCGTCACCCCGCGGCGCATCGTGCTGATCGGCGGCGCGGCGCGCTCGGCCGCCGTGCAGCGCATCGCGGCCGGGCTGTTCGCGCTGCCGGTCGCCGTGCCCGAGCCCGCCGAGTACGTCGCCCTCGGCGCGGCGCGCCAGGCGGCCTGGACGCTGTCGCAGGACGAGACGGCCCCGGCCTGGAAGCCGCGACACCGTCGTCGAGCCCGACGACCCGGGCCGACTACTACGCCGGGTGCGCGGCGTACTCCTCGGTGCTGGACGGGCGCAGCCGCTGCTCGAGCGCTGAGCCTGACCGGTCGTCGAGGTGCCTGGGCGCAGGAGGCACGAGGGCACCCTCGCGGGCGTCCGGTGCGGGGAGTCCGAGCCAGCTGCGGCTCGAGGGCGATGCCGGCGCCTGCTCGTAGCGCCGCCCGATCGCGCAGCGTGCCGTCGAGCTTGTTGCCGGTGTAGACCTGCACGGCCGGCTGGTCCGAGGCCATCCGCAGCCGCAGCCGCCGGCCGGCGACTCCAGACCGCGACCTCGCGCACGCCCGCTCCCGGCACGACGAACGAGTGGTCGATCCCGCCGTGAGAGCGCGAGCTGCTCGACATGCTGCTCCGTCGGCAGGTCGCGGCGCAGCACGTCACCGAGCCGGTGGCTCGACGCAGGTCCAGAGGCGTGCCGTCGACGGCCGCCAGGTGCGCCAGCGGGATCGCGGTCGCGTCGATGGGGGCGAGCGTCCCGCCGGCACCGTCAGCAGGTGGTCGTCGACGCAGCCCGCCCCCTCGCCGTCGAGGTTCCAGTACGGCGTGCGCTGGTCAGGTTGACCGACGTCGGCGCGGTGGTGCGCGCGTCCACGTGAGCCGCAGGCTGCCGCCGTCGACCTCGTAGCGCACCGTGCGCCGTCAGCTCGCCCGGGAACCCCTGGTCGCCGTCCGGGCTGGTCAGCGCCAGCTCGGCGTGGTCGACGCCGTGGTCCACGACCTCCCACACCCGCCGGTCGAAGCCGTCGGGGCCGCCGTGCAGGGTCGTGACCGCGGTCGTTGGTCGGGCTGCCGGTACTCGACCCCGTCGATCGGCAGGTGGCCGTGGGCGATCCGGTTGGCGTAGCGCCCGACGACGGCGCCGAGGTAGGCGGTGGACCGAGGTGGTCGGCCACGCCCGGGTGCCCGAGCACGACGACGCGGCGGCACCGGCCGACGGCGACTACCACCCGGTGCAGCGCCGCCCGCAGGTCGAGCAGCTCGACCACGAGGCCCGGATCCGGCCGAGCGACGCAGCCGATGCACGCGCTGACCGTCGGGCAGCTGGCTCGACGACCGTGCGGTGACCCACTGGCCGCGACGGGCCAGGCTGACCGCCGGTCAGGACAGCCGCGCGGCCACCGGCCGCGGCCGCGGCGACCACGCGGCCCGACCTCGGCGGCGTCGAGGTCGCCGAGCGACACGATGCCGACCGACGCCTCGCAGCCCCTCGACGCCGAGCACCGGCGCCGCGACGCCGTGCGCCCCGGCCTGGATCTCGCCGCACGTCTCGACGTACGGCGGCCGCTCGCCGGTCGTGCGCGCCGAGCAGGATCGCCTTGCCGGCGGCGCCCTGCTCCGAGCGGGTGCCGGGCGCCGACCCGGTAGGCGACGTGGTAGTCGGTCCAGCTCGGCTCGACGACCGCGATCGCCAGCGCCTCGCCCCCGTCGGCGACGGTCAGGTGGGCGGTGCTGCCGAGCTCCTCGGCCAGCGCCGCGCAGCACCGGGCCGGCCAGCTCGCGCAGCACCGGCTGCAGGCCGCGGGCCAGCGAGAGCACGCCGAGCCCGACGTGCAGCCGGCCGCCGGCGTCGCGGCGGGCCAGACCGTGCTGCTCGAGGGTGGCCACGAGGCGGTAGACCACGGTGCGGTTGACCCCGATCTCCGCGGCCAGCGCGGTGATGGTCAGCCCGGCCGGCGTGGCCGCCAGCACCCGCAGCACCCGCAGGCCGCGGTCCAGGGTCTGCGAGGTCTCGGCGGCCATGCCGCTGAGGCTATCCGCCGATGCCCGGGCTCAGGAGCTGCGGCGCTCGGCGGCCCAGTCCGCGGATCCGGTCGATCCGGCGCCTGCAGCTGGTCGGCGGTGGCACCGCGGCCGCCGGGCCGCCGCACTCCTTGCGCAGCGCGGCGTGGGTGACGCCGTGCGGCTGGCCGGTGCGGTGGTTCCAGGCCGCGACCAGGCCGTTGAGCTCGCGGCGCAGGGTGGCGAGGTGCTCGTGGGTGGAGACGTCGCGGACGCACGTCCTCGGGCGTCGAGCGAGGTGCGCCGCTGCTGCTTGGCGCGCTCGCTCTGCCGCTGGTGCAGCAGGTCGCGCACCTGGTCGGGCTCGAGCAGCCCGGGGATGCCGAGGAAGTCCATCTCCTCCTCGGAGCCGACGTGCACCTCGCCCTCGTGGCCGAACTCGCCGCCGTCGTAGAGCACCCGGTCGAAGCGCGCCTCGGAGCCCAGCGCCTCGAAGCGAGCCCAGCTCCTCGTCGCTGGCGCCCTCGGCCGCGTTGGCCTGCGGCGAGCAGCTCGTCCTCGGCGGCGAAGATGTCGCCCTCGTCGTTGACCTTGCGCTTGAGCACGTGGTCGCGCTCGACCTCCATCTCGGAGGCGAAGCCGAGCAGGTTCGGCACCGACGGCAGGAACACCGACGCGGTCTCGCCGCGGCGCCGGGCCCGGACGAAGCGGCCGACGGCCTGCGCGAAGAACAGCGGGGTCGCGGTGCGGGTCGCGTAGACCCCGACCGCGAGCCGCGGCACGTCGACGCCCTCGGAGACCATCCGGACCGCGACCATCCAGCGCTGCGTCGCCCTCGGCGAACGCCGCGATCCGCTTGCGAGGCGGCCTTCTCGTCGGAGAGCACGACGGTCGGCTTCTCGCCGGTGATCGTGGTCAGCAGCGCGGCGTAGGCGCGCGCGGAGTCCTGGTCGGAGGCGATCACCAGCCCGCCGGCGTCGGGCACGTGCCGGCGCACCTCGGTCAGCCGCTTGTCGGCGGCCGCGAGCACCGACGGCATCCACGCGCCCTGCGGGTCGAGCGCGGTGCGCAGCGCCTGCGCGGTGAGGTCCTTGGTCAGCGGCTCGCCGAGCCGGGCGGCGATCTCGTCGCCGGCGCGGGTGCGCCACTGCATCTCGCCGCTGTAGGCCATGAACAGCACCGGGCGGACGACGTGGTCGGCCAGCGCCTGGGCGTAGCCGTAGGTGTAGTCCGCGACGCTGCGGCCGACGCCGTCGCGGTCCGGGCGCGTAGGACACGAACGGGATCGGGTTGATGTCGGAGCGGAACGGCGTGCCGGTCAGGGCCAGCCGCCGCTGCGCCGGCTCGAACGCCTCGCGCACCGCCTCGCCCCACGACAGCGCGTCGCCGGCGTGGTGCACCTCGTCGAGGATCACCAGGGTCTTGAACCGCTCGGTGCGGATCCGGTGCGCCAGCGGGTTGACCGCCACCCCGGCGTAGGTGACCGCGACGCCGACGTAGTCCTGGCTGGTCTTGCCCTCTCGCGCCGGAGTACGTCGGGTCGATCGGGATGCCCGCGCGCGCGGCCGCCTCGGCCCACTGGGTCTTGAGGTGCTCGGTCGGGGCGACCACGGTGATCCGGTCGACGACCCGCCGGGCGAGCAGCTCGGCGGCGACGGTCAGCGCGAACGTCGTCTTGCCGGCGCCCGGGGTCGCGACGGCCAGGAAGTCGCGCGGGGTTGTCGGCGAAGTACGCGTCGAGCGCCGCGGTCTGCCAGGCGCGCAGCTTGGTCGCGGTGCCCCAGGCGGCGCGGTCCGGGTAGGCCGGGGGGAGCGTCCGGGAGGAGCAGGGCGCCGTCGGGCCGGCGGGGGCGGGAGGCCGGGGAGTTCGGAGTCGGTCAACGTCTCTCGAGACAGGGTGCGCGGGCGACGGGGCGGCGGGCGAGCGGCTACTCGTCGTCGTCCTTCTTGAGGTTCTCCCAGGCGTCCTTGCACTCCGGGCAGACCGGGTACTTCTCCGGGTCGCGGCTGGGCACCCACACCTTGCCGCACAGCGCGACGACCGGGCGTGCCCATCACCATCGCCTCGGTGAGCTTGTCCTTCTCGACGTAGTGCGAGAAGCGCTCGTGGTCGCCGTCGTCGGTCGGCGGGGTGCGGCGGTCCTCGATCGTCTGCGGTGCCGGGGCTCATCTGGGTGCTCACGGTCGAGCGAGTCTAACGCGCTCCGGCGCCGGCCGTGCTCAGTTCATGCGTCGGGTCGAGCCGGGCGGGTGGAGACCCAGGCCAGCTCGCCCGGGCTGGCGGCGCAGCACCCGCGTCCACAGCCCCAGCGGGTCGCCGCCGAACAGGTCGGCCGGGTCGGCTGGGGACGACGTACCAGGAGCCCTCCGCGATCTCCGTCCTCGAGCTGCTCCGTCGCCCCACCCGGCGTAGCCGGCGAAGATCCGCAGCCCGGTCAGCGCCGGCGCGCACGATCTCGGTCGGGGTGTCGAGGTCGACGATGCCGACGTCGTCGTAGAGCCGGCGGAAGCCGACCGGCTCGGCGTCCTGGCGTCGCGCCGAGGGCGGCCGACCGCGAGCGCCGAGTCGGTGCTCACCGGGCCGCCCTGGAACAGCACGTCGGGCGACGCCGGCGACGCGGTCCAGTCCGGGCAGGATCTCGCGCGACCGGACGGTCGAGGGCCGGTTGAGCACCACCCCGAGGGCGCCGTCCTCGTCGACGTCGAGCACCAGCACGACGGTGCGCTCGAAGTTCGGGTCGAGCAGGGCGGGCGTGGCCACCAGCAGGTCGCCGGGCGCGACGCCGCGCGCCGCCTCGGCCGGCTCAGGCATCGCGCCCGTCGGCATCGATCGTCGCCACCTGGCTGCTCGCCTCCGCGGCCGTGCGCACGGCGGTGGCGACGGCGGTGTGCACGTCGGCGTGGAAGACGCTCGGGATGATGTAGTTGGCGTTGAGCTCGTCGGCGGTGACCACGCCCGGCGATCGCCTCGGCGGCGGCCACCAGCAGCGTGTCGTCGATCTGGTTGGCCGAGCGCGTCGAGCAGCCCGCGGAACACGCCCGGGGAACGCCAGCACGTTGTTGATCTGGTTGGGGTAGTCCGAGCGGCCGGTCGCGACCACGGCGGCGTGCTCGCGGGCCACCCCGGGGTCGATCTCGGGCACCGGGTTGGCCAGCGCGAAGACGATCGAGTCCGTCGGCCATCCGCGGCGACGTCGTCGCCGTCGAGGAGGTTGGGCGCCGAGACCCCGATGAACACGTCGGCGCCGACGCACCGCCTCCTTGCAGCGCGCCGGTGAGGCCGGTGCTTGTTGGTGGCCTCGGCCAGCGCGTGCAGCGACTCGTGCAGCCCGGGACGGTCGCGGTAGATGACGCCCTCGACGTCGGCCACCACCACGTCCTGCGCGCCGGCCTCGAGCAGCAGCCGCAGGATCGCCGTACCGGCCGCGCCGGCGCCGGACATCACGACCCGGACGTCGGCGAGGTCCTTGCCGACCACCCGCAGCGCGTTGGTCAGCGCGGCCAGCACCACGATGGCGGTGCCGTGCTGGTCGTCGTGGAAGACCGGGATGTCGAGGATCTCGCGCAGCCGCGCCTCGATCTCGAAGCAGCGCGGCGCGGAGATGTCCTCGAGGTTGATGCCGGCGAAGCCGGGCGAGACGGCCCGGACGATCTCGACGATCGCGTCGGGGTCCTGGGTGTCCAGGCACAGCGGCCAGGCGTCGATGCCGGCGAACCGCTTGAACAGCGCCGCCTTGCCCTCCATCACCGGCAGCGCGGCCGCCGGGCCGATGTTGCCGAGCCCGAGCACGGCGGAGCCGTCGGTGACGACCGCGACGGAGTTGCGCTTCACGGTCAGCCGCCGCGCGTCCTCGGGGTTGGCCGCGATCGCCTGGCAGACCCGGGCGACGCCCGGGCGTGTAGACCATCGAGAGGTCGTCACGGTTGCGGATCGGGTGCTTGGTGGCCATCTCGATGGTGCCGCCGAGGTGCATCAGGAAGGTCCGGTCGGAGACCTTGTGCACCGCCACGCCCTCGATGCCGCGCAGCGCCTCGACGATCCGGTCGGCGTGGTCGGTGTCGGAGGCGGCGCAGGTGACGTCGATGCGCAGCCGGTCGTGGCCCGGACGCGGTGACGTCGAGGGCGGTGACGATGCCGCCGGCCTCCTCGACGCAGCTGGTCAGCCTGCTGATCGCCGATGCCGCCCGCGGGCAGCTCGAGGCGGACGGTGATCGAGTAGGAGATGCTCGGGGCTGACTCGGGTCCGGGCGTCGTGTCGCTCACCCGCTCATCGTGTCACGTCGCGCGGCTGCGGCCGAGGTCGAGCGCCCGGCGATCACGCTCGGGAGGGATCGCGAGGGAGTCCGCGGGGATCGCGCCGGGGCTGATCGGGACCCGGTGGTCTCAGGCGGCCAGGTGGGCCTGGAGCCGTGCCGATCAGCGAGCCGCCGGTGCGGTCTGCCGCGGTCGCCGGACGCCGGTGACCGGCGCCGGGGTCGGGGCCGGGTCGTACGCGGCCCGGGCCTGCGCTCGAGCGCGCGGCCGACCGTGCAGCGGCCGGCGTCGTCCGAGGCGCTGGCCCGGCCGGCCATCGCGGCCAGCAGCGACCCAGTCCTTGCGGTGCGCCCTCTCCAGCGCCTGGCCGCAGCTCGGGGGTGGTCGGGTGCGCAGCGCTAGGCGTCGAGGATCTGCGCGCACCCCGGCCAGCTCGCTCGGCGGTGCGCGCCAGGCGCTGCAGCACGGCGGTCTCGAGGTCCGCGGGCTCGTCGTTCAGGGCGCGCTCGATGTGGCCGGCCAGGCGGGTGTGCCAGCGCATCTGCAGCGCGGCGACCAGGGCGAACTCGTCGGCGAAGGTCTCGGCGACGCCGGGCGAGCGTCGGTGGGCAGCACGCCGTCGCGGCGGGCGTCGGCCGCCTCGACGACCGCGCGGAGGACGTCCGCGCGGCGGTGGTGGGCAGCATCCGCAGGTCATGGTCTGACGGTCTGCTCTCTCTCACATACCGTTGGTACGTACTCAGAGTACGTTGGACATACCCACGGTATGCAACGCGCATACTCGACGGTACTGCGACCGCTCGCGCGCTGACGTCGCGCACGCTCCGCCGGCCCTATGCTTCGCGCGATGACGGCACGGGTCCCCAAGAGCGCGCAAGCGGCGCTGCGCAAGGTGCACGGCACCTCCCGCCGCCAGGAGTACTCCGCCTCGACCCGCCGCGCGCTGGTCGAGGTCGCCACCGAGCTGTTCACCGACCGCGGCTACGCCGGCACCAGCCTCGACGAGATCGTCGCCGGCGCCCGGGTCACCAAGGGCGCGCTCTACCACCACTTCAGCGGCAAGCAGGCGCTGTTCGAGTCGGTCTTCGAGCGGGTCGAGGAGCGGGCCGCCAAGGACATCCAGCCGCGCGGTGCGCGGCCAGCGCGACCCGTGGGAGAAGGCGCTCGGCGGGCTGCGGGCCTTCCTCGAGGTGCTGCAGGAGCCCGAGCTACCGCCGGATCGTGATCCCCGACGGCCCCGCGGTGCTCGGCTACGAGCGCTACCGCGAGCAGGAGGAGCGCACCACCTTCGGCATCGTGCAGGAGATCGTCTCCTGCCGTGCTCGTCGACCTACGACCTCGAGCCGAGCATGGTCGAGACGTTCAGCCGGGTCTTCTTCGGCGCCATGTCGGCCGTCGGGGCCGGCGGTCTCGACCGCCGACGACCCGCGCCGGGCCTCCGCCGAGGTCGAGGCCGCGATCGCCTACATCCTCGCCGGCCTGCGCGCGATGGCCGAGTCCGGCGCGCCGCTGCCGGCGCCCGGCCGACTCCGACCGCCGGCCGAGGCGCCGACGACGACGCCGACGGACCCTGGCACGGGTGCCGACGCGCGCCGACCGGGCTGACTACCGACCGATCGGTGACGTTGCCGCCGTTGGCCGGCACCAGCTCGATCCAGGTGTGCCCGGCCGGGACCGTCAGCTCGCCGGCGCGGGTGCTCAGCGAGATCGTGGAGTCCAGCTTCTTGCTCCAGGTGCCGCGCACGACCCGGCCGCCGTGGAAGAGCATCGCCTTGCCGGTGCCGACGAACTTCGTCTCCGGCACCGGGTTGCCGGCCGGGTCGCGGTAGCCCGCGTCGCCGACCTTCACCCGCAGCACCAGCACGGTGTCGGGGCGGAACCGGTCACCGCTGCGGGCGAAGCTGTCGAGGTTGGTGTAGGTGCCGCGCTCGTACTTCCAGGTGGTGGTGTGGCTCGGCGAGAACACCGCGGACAGCCGCGTGGCCGGCTGCCCCTGCGGCACGTCCTCGGCCGGCCCGAACGGGAGGTAGGGGTCGACGGTGTCCTTGACCTCCACCTTCTTCGGCCAGCTGCGGCGAGGTTCATCATCAGGTTGTACGGCGCCCGGCGGGCGTTGTCGCGGCGGTAGCCGGTGGCGCCCTCGGTGAACGTCGTGATCCCCGCGGCCTTGACCCGGCGCACGGTCGGCGGCGCACCGCCGCTGGCGACGAGCACGGCCTTGGCCGGCTTGACGATGCCGATGTCGGTGGCGCGCATGGAGCGCACCGGGCCGACGAGCCTGGGCGTCCGCTGGTAGTAGAAGACCGCCAGCCGGGTGGCGCCGCCCTCGACCAGCTCCTCGGTGACCAGGTCGGCCTGCCCGAGCCCGATCTGGGGCTGCTGGCTGGAGGTGTTGTCGATCTTGACGACCATCACCGGGTGCGTCGGGGCCTCGCCCTTGACCGGCAGGCCGGTCAGCGGCCAGCGGCCCGCGACGGTGAGCCCGGCCGCGGTCGACTGCGCTCCGGGCCTGTCCGGTCGCCGCGGCTCGTCCGAGGACCCGGTGCACCCGGCGAGGGCCAGCGAGACGGTCAGGGCGAGCGCGACGAGGGCCCGCGTGCGGGCGCGCGAGGTGGCTGCCGATCATGCGCCCAGTGTGGCCCAGGGGCCGACCGAACCGGGTCGACCTGCCCCCGGGCCGGGCGCGTGTCGCGCGGCGGACTCAGATCTTGGCGCCGCCGTCGACGTACAGCGTCTGGCCGGTGATGAACGACGCCTCGTCGCGAGCACAGGAACGCCGCGGTCGGCGGCGATGTCCTCGGGCTGGCCGACCCGGCGCACCGGGGTCGCGGCGGCGGCGCCCTCGCGGTAGGCCTCCGGCTCGACGCCGACCCGGCGCGCGGTGGCGTCGGTCATGTCGGTGACGATGAAGCCGGGTGCGATCGCGTTGACGTTGATCCCGAAGGGCCCGAGCTCGAGGGCGAGCGTGCGGGTGAAGCCCTGCAGGCCCATCTTGGCCGCGGAGTAGTTGGCCTGGCCGCGGTTGCCGAGCGCGGAGACGCTCGAGAGGTTGAGGATCTTGCCGTACTTCGCCGCGACCATGTGCTTCTGCGCGGCCCGGCTCATCAGGAACGACCCCTTGAGGTGCACGTCCATCACCGCGTCCCAGTCGTCCTCGGTCATCTTGAACAGCAGGTTGTCCCGGGTGACGCCGGCGTTGTTGACCAGCACGTCGATCTGCCCGAGCTGCTCGACGACCGCGGCGACCGCGGCCTCGACGGAGTCCGCGTCGGCGACGTTGCAGGCCACCCCGATCGCGCGCTCGGCTCCCAGGCCGGCGGCCGTGGCGGCGGCGGCCTCCTGGTCGAGGTCGAGGACCGCGACGGCGGCCCCCTCCGCGGCGAAGCGCTGGGCGGTGGCGGCGCCGATCCCGCGCGCGCTACCCGTGACCACGGCGACCTTGCCGGCGAAGCGACTCATCTGGGGTCTTCCTCCTCGTAGGCGCCCGGACCGGCGCGTGTCGGACTGGTGAGGTCACTGTAGGGGGCGGCCCCGTAGCATCGACGGGTGCGTAGTGGTCGCTTCCGGTTCGCCGTCGCTGCTGTCCGTCGCCCTGGCCGCGACGGCGGTCGCGGTCGCCTCGACCTACCACCTCCCGCTCCGTGACCCCGACGGCGTCGCCGTCCCGACCTACGTCCGGCTGCCGATCATCCTGCTCGCTGGCCTGGCTGACCGACGTCGTGCCGCGCACGCTGTGGCTCTCGCTGGGCCGGGACCGCTCCGTGACCGGCGTGCCGCGCACGCTGGTCCGCGTCGTACGCGAGCGCTGGCCGTGGGAGCACACCCGCTTCGCTCTCGCCGGGCTGGGCGCGTGGTACCTCACCTACGCCGCGTTCCGGAACCTCAAGAGCTACGTCCCGTTCGTGAACCGCTCGCTGTGGGACGCCACGCTGGAGCGCCTCGACCGGGTGCTGTGGCTGGGACACGACCCGGCGGTGGTGCTGCACGCGCTCTTCGGCACCGGCTGGGCGGCAGAGTTCTTCTCCTTCGTGTACGTCGCGTGGATCGTGTTCGTGCCCGTGTCGCTCGTCGTGGCGCTGGTGTGGTCGCGCGAGCGGGCGGCCGGGGCGTGGTACGTCACCGCCGTGGCCGTCGACTGGGTGCTCGGCGTCGCGATCTACTTCGCGGTCCCGACCCGGGGGCCGGTCTACGCCCGGCCCGACGACTTCGCGGCCCTGCCGCACACCTTCGTCACCACGCTGCAGGAGTCGATGATCGCCGACCGGTACACCGTGCTGGCGGACCCGTGGGCCACGCATGCCGTCCAGTCGATCGCGGCCTTCGCGTCACTGCACGTGGGAATCATGGTGACGGTCTGCCTGATGGCCGAGCTGCTCTCACTGCACCGGGTCGTACGCGGAGCGCTGTGGGTGTTCCTGGTCGTGACCGTCCTGGCGACGGTCTACCTCGGCTGGCACTACTTCGTCGACGCGCTGGGCGGTGCCGCGATCGGTGCGGCCGCAGTCTGGATCGCGGCGCTCGGCACCGGCAACCACGACCGGGGCCGTCCGCGGCTGACCCACGCGACGAGTCCGTCCGAGCCGGTCCGTCAGGGCGCCGTGGCCCAGCCCAGGTAGAGGTAGGCGAACGGCTTCGGGGCCGGGGCGTAGAACCGCTCGACGTCGCCGATCGTGAACCCGGCCTCCTCCACCTGCTCGGCGATCGGCCGGGTCAGGTGGCAGCCGGCGAACAACCGGCGCTGCACGGGCTCGAGCCGTTGCTGCCAGCGTGCGACCCCGGCCTCCGGCGAGAGCCCGTGCTCGACGAAGTGGAACCGCCCGCCGGGTCGCAGCACGCGTCGCAGCTCCGCGAGTGCGGCGCCGAGGTCGGGGATCGTGCACATCGTGAAGGTCGAGAGCGCGGCGTCGTACGACGTGTCCGGCAGGTCCAGCCGCTCGCCGTCCAGCCCCTCCCGGCGTACGTCGACCGTGCTCGCCGCGAGCCGAGGCCGGGCGGCGTGCCAGGCCACGTCGGAGGGCTCGACCGCGCTGACACGGGTCACGGCGGCCGGGTAGTGGCGGACGTTGAGGCCGGAGCCGAAACCGATCTCGACCACCTCGCCGTACAGGCCCTGGCAGACCAGGGCGCGCAGCTGGTCGACCTCGGCGTGGCCCAGGCACGTGTCCACCAGCCGGGGCACGACCTGCTCGGACCACCAGCCGGCAATCAGGCGGCGTCCTCGAGCGCCGCGCGCAGCCGGGCGGCGTGCTCGGCGCTGTCGGCGGCGTCGGCGTAGCGCGTGCGCGGCCAGAAGAAGCCGCGCAGGCCGTCGCCCTTGGTGCGCGGGACGACGTGTAGGTGCAGGTGCGCCACGCTCTGGCTGACGACATTGTTCATCGCCACGAACGAGCCCTGGGCGCCGAGTCCGTCGACGACGGCGCGGGCGAGCCGCTGCCCCGCCTCGAGGAAGGGATCGCGCAGGCTCGCGGGCAGGTCGGGCAACGTCACGACATGCTCACGCGGCACGAGCAGGGTGTGACCCTTGAACACGGGCCGGACATCGAGGAAGCCGACCACGTGCTCGGTCTCGAGCACGCGGTCGGCCTCGATGTCACCGGCGACGATGCCGCAGAACAGGCACGCATCCATGGTGACGGGGGTCAGGCGTGGGACTTGTTCCGACCCGACATGCCCTCGGCGACGCCGATCAGGAGCACCGCGGCGACGATCGCGATGATCGCGCCGAGGATGTTGAGCTCGGTGATGCTGCCGGTGCCGAGCGCGCTGGCGATGATGCCGCCGATCAGCGAGCCGACGACGCCCAGGACGAGCGTCATCACGATGCTGAGGTTCTGCTTGCCGGGCTTGATCAGACGGGCGAGGGCGCCGACGACGAGGCCGAATACGAGGAAACCGATGATGGCCATGGTGGCTCCACCTTTCAGGAAGAATTGGGTACGACGACCTGTACCCAACCCCATGCGCCCCAACCGGACTCTCCCGTTTCGCGACCGGATCGTGATGCGCGACGCGTCGTCGCAGCCCGTCAGCGCTCGCGCTCGATCTCAAGGTCCAGCCAACGCGCCAGGTCGGCGATCTCGCGGTCGACCGCCGCGGTGCGAGCAGCGCTGAACGGCTGGTCCTGGTGCACGGCCGACACCCGCAACACGCCCAGGTCGCGCTCGGCCTTCGCGTCGAGCTTCCCGACCAGCCGGTCACCGTGCAGGATCGGGAGGGCGTAGTAGCCCCATCGTCGCCGGGCCGCGGGCTTGTACATCTCCAGGACGTAGTCGAACTCGAAGAGCTCGCCCATCCGGCGGCGGTCGAACAGCAGCCGGTCGAAGGGCGACAGCAGCGCGGCCCGGCCAGCGAACGGCAGGCCCAGCTGCGCCGGGTCGACCCGCCAGGTGCCGGAGGTGCCTTCGACCACGGCCGGCTCCCCCGCCTCCCCGACGTCCGTGGACTCCACCGGACTGGCCGGGCCCCGGCGCCGCGCGATGCCGAGCTGGCCCAGCAACCGCTCGCCGCGCAGGCGCGCGGCCTCCTCCGGCGTCAGGCCGGGGTCGTCGGGATAGACCCGCTCGGCCAGGTCCCACAGTCGCTCGCGGCCCCGCCCTCCCGCAACGGCCACCTCGCCCCGCCGGGCCAGGAGGTCGAGCATCATGCGCACGTTGCGGTGGTCGTTCCACCCCGAGGACTTCCACGGCACCGTGCAGCTGTCGGGCAGCTCGCTCGACGGCAGCGGGCCGTCGGCGCGCAGCCGGTCGAGCAGGTCTCGACGACACGCGTCGTTGGCCTGGACCCAGGCGCGGTGCTCCTGCTGCCACCCGGCGAGGGCGATGCCGTCGCGGAAGGCCGTCATGTCGGCGCGGTGCAGCGCGATGTCCTCGACCGGACGCAGGTGCCCGTGCAGCTCGACCAGACGTTGCTCGTCGGCGGCGTCGCGCAGCCGCCCGCCGTCGTACGACGACCCGAGGCGACTCCACAGCACCAGGTCGGCGCTCGGGGCGATCGCGCTCGTCGGCTCCAGCTGGAGCCGGCCGAGCCGCCGGACCGTCTCGACCAGGTCGTCGGGTCGCGGTGCGCTGAGCAGCTGGGCCCGCACCGCGATGCGACGCGCCTCGCGGCGGCTGAGCCGGTGCGCCGATGCCGTGGCAGCCATCCCGCGAGCCTAGGACGACCCACCGACGTCCGGACAGACGAAAGCCGCCCCGAGGCGTCGGGGCGGCTGTCGCGTTCAAGAGGTTGATGCGGCGGTGGAGCTGGCGGGAATCGAACCCGCGTCCTTCGGCGCCGATCCAGGGCTTCTCCGGGTGCAGTTCGTGATGGCGTCTTCTCAGTCCCGGCACTCGCACGAACACGTCGCCGACAGACTCAGCCACAGAAAAGTCCCGACGTGTCCTCGTGGCCCGGACACGGCAGCAAGCCTCCTTGATGAGGCCAGGTTCTAGAGCGGAGGCGCCTCTAGTCTGACCCGTTCACCGGTCGCTCAGGCGGCGAGGGTGAACGAACTGCGCTTGGAGTCGGCAGTTATTGGTTTCCACGGAGCGTTAACGAGATAACCGTGGATCCTCGACCCGCTTCCCCTGGAACTAACGTCCCAAGTCGAAACCGATCAGCCCCTCTTGAGTTGTTCTGCTCTCGCAGTGTACCCATCACAACCCGCCCGGCACCCGTCTTGTTCCGTGAACCCCTCGTCAGGGGGGCGAAGTGCCGCGTGCGATGCCTCGGGTGCCCTCCGGCGGGTGACCGAGGGATCCCTGTATGCACAGGGGATTGCGCCGGTCCGGCCCCGGAAACCGTTGGTGGTCGGTCGAAGGGTCGGAGCATGCTCGACACGATGGACCGCCTACTCGACGACGCGTCGGTGCTGTCGTTCGTGGTGGGTCGGCGGCGCGCGGCGGAGCGTGCGGAGGCCGATCTGCTGGCCGGGGTGACGCACTGGGCCGACCTGCACCCGGTCCTCGCCCAGCCCGGCTGCCTGGTGTCCGGGGACGACGCGCCGCGGCGGGGCGGGGACGGCACGCCGGAGGTGACCGAGGCCGCGGCGGTCGACCTCGCCGCCGCGCTCGCGGTGTCCTACCGGGCCGGCTGTCAGCTGGTGGCCGACGCGCTGGAGCTGCGGCACCGGCTGCCGCGCCTGTGGGACCTGGTGCAGGCCGGGGTGCTGCCGGCGTGGCAGGCCCGCCGCGCGGCCGTGCAGACCACCCACCTGTCCCGGGCGGCGGCCGGGTTCGTGGACCGCCACCTCGCCGTCCTCGCCCGGCGCGGGTCGCTGCCGGGTGACCGGATCCGGCCCGCGGTCCACGAGGCGCTGCTGCAGCACGACCCCGACACCGCCGCCGGGGTCGAGGAAGCCGCCCTGACCCGACGCGGGGTCTGGTTCGACCACCGCGAGTCCACCGCGACCACCACGGTCACCGGGGTGCTGGACACCCTGGACGCGCTCGACCTCGACCACACCCTGACCCGGACCGCCACCCAGCTCAAGGCACTGGGCGACACCGACCACCTCGACGGGCGACGCGCCCATGCCCTGGGGCTGCTGGCCAGCCCGCAACGCGTCCTGGACCTCTTCAACACCACCGACACCCAGCCCGAGCAGCCCGGACGGCCCGGACACAGGCAGCCGGGGCAGACCGGCCGACGCGCCGACTCGACGGGACCCAGCAGCACCGGCGGCGCTACCAGGGCCAGCAGTGCGGTGGTCTATCTGCACCTCACGCTGGCCGACCTGGCCACCAGCCCGACCCGACCCGGCAGCGGCCGGGTTGAGAGGCTCGGGCCCGCCACCCTGACCCTCCTCGAATCCTGGCTCACCCGAATCGGCCTCCACCGCCACACCGGCGGCAAGGCCAGCGGCGGCGGGGTGGTGATCCGTCCCGTCCTCGACCTGGGCCGCGACGACGCCGTCGACACCCACGACCCACCCGCCTGGATGCGCGAGACGGTGGTCCTGCGCGACCGGCACTGCGTGTTCCCCGGCTGCCGCACCGACGCCCGCGCCTGCGACCTCGACCACACCACCCCCTACGTCCCGATCGACGAAGGCGGACCACCGGGCCAGACCCACCCCCGCAAACCTCGCCGCCTTGTGCCGACGACACCACCGCGCCAAGACCCACCGCGGCTGGTCCTACCGACGCCGCCCACCCGACCCAGCCGACCCCCGCGACCCACGCGACCCCGGACCCACCTACGAGTGGACCAGCCCCCAGGGCTGGACCTTCACCACCCGCCCGCTCTAGTCGAGTGCGCCCACGTCGCGGGTTCGCCTCGACCGCGGGAAGCCAGCCGCACGCTCGTGTCGATGCCCGGTCAAACGACCGGTGCCCGCTGGCGCACCGACACCACCGTCGCCAGCCCTGCCAGCGCGACGGCTCCCCCGCCGACAGGCAACCCACCGGCGAATCGAGCCTGCCCGGCGTCGATGCATCGAGCGGCGGCGTCGGCGTCGGCGTGGGAGAGAAGGCCCAGCAGGACGCTCATGCGGTGGAGCCGATTCATGCGAGCCCACCCCAGATCCGCTCTCGGCTGCAAACCGACGATCGCCCTCGTCCGGACCGATGCGCATGCACGGGCGCCGCCGATCAGCAGGCGGACTGGCTGGTGCGCGCCGAACGAGCGGACTCGTCGTACCAGCGCAGCACCCGCAGCGCCCTCAGGGTGTTCCACCGGCTGGGGGCGCCATCGGGTGCCTCGAACCGGAAGTGGACCGCTCCGGGGTGGGTGTTCTCCAGCAGCCAGCGTCCGTCGGGTGCGCGCCTGGTGCGCACGCGCTCGATCGCCTCTCCCAGACGCGGATCGGGACTGCCCCCACGGCGGGCGAAGTAGGCGGTGGACTTCAGGAGGTCGTAGTGCCAGCGCGGGGGGTAGGAGAACAGTTCCCACTGCGGATCGACCACCTCGCCGGTGCGCAGCGACCGGACCAGGTGGCGCCGGAGCAGGTATTCCTCTCCGTTCCGTCGGGCCTCGCGGACCTGCTCGAACCCGCCGGTGCGGCGCTCCCATCGCAGCAACGCATCGATCACGTCGAGGGTGCTTGCGAACGAGGACGGTGCCGGGCGGGTCTCGGCCCAGCAGTTCCAGCCACCATCAGGCATCTGGTCGTCCAGAAGCCGTCGCACCACCGGCTCGACGTCGACGCTGAGGTAGGTGCCGATCCGGATCGTGCCGGCGTTGATGCAACAGTCGACCTCGCCGGCGAAGAACGGCAGGCCGTCGTACTCCCAGCGGCAGTTGCGAGCCACCAGCCGCGCGGTCTCCTGCATGACCGGGCTGTCCGGGCGGACGCCCAGCTCGCAGAGGTCGAGCAACACCGGGTACGTCGCCGTCCAGGGCTGGCCCGGCTCGGGACCAGACTCCTCGGCCGACACCCCGGCCGGTCCCGGCTCGGGCGACGGCCACGGCGGCGGTGACTCACCGGCAGCCAGAGCTCGTGCGGTGTCCGCCGCCCATGCTGCCGTCCCCGGGAAGCAGGCTCCGTCGGCCCACAGCCCGTCGGAGGACCGCAACGCCAGCAGCCGAGCACCCCAGCCCTCGTGCTCCACCCGCTCCCGCTCGGCCGCCACCTCGCTGTCCGGGGCATCGAGCAGGTCGCGCAGCACCTGCCAACGGATGGCCGGGTCACCCTTCAGCAGCCAGCACACAACCGGGTCGTCCCGGGCCATCGGCGCCGTTCGCCGCTGGTAAGACCCCCGATTCGCCGTCGGCTCCATCCCGGCACCCTCGCCCACATCGGTGCCTTTCGTCCAGCAGCCGGGCTCGGACCAAGAGCCCGCTTCGACCTGCAGAGTTGGGAGATCCGGGCGGGTTTGACGGCCTTCGGGCGCTCGCTGGGCGCACCGACACCACCGTCGCCAGCCCTGCCAGCGCGCTCGACCAACGACCGAAGACCGAAGACCGCCTCTGGTCCGCACACGTTGCCCAGAGTGCGCACAGGTCTGCTCCGTCGAGAGCGGCCGCTACGGTCATGACGGTGCACGAGAGAGGGGTTCCATGCCTGACTATCCGGTTCTGCTGCACAGTGCCATCGATGCCATCGATGCCATCGGTGGGAGGCTCGTCTCCGTCTCGGGTCCCTCTGCAGATGCACATGGACTTCACGGTGTCTTCCGTCGCCGACCTGGAGCGGCAGCGCGAGCGTGCGGAGACCTTGGGTGCCCGTCGGCTGCGCGACCGGGCGAACGACGAGACTGAGCCCCTCTACGTGCTCGCTGATCCGGCTGGTCACCCCTTCTGCCTGCTGGTCCAGTAGGGCGGGACCGAAGGTCAGCCCGGCTCGCCCAGCAGCGCGACGGCGTTGTGCCAGCAGACCGCGCGCAGCCAGTCGTCCCCGAGATCCAGCCGCGCGAGCGACTCGAGCTGGTGGGCATAGGGGTAGGGCAGGTTCGGGAAGTCCGAGCCGAGCAGCACCTTGCCGGCGTCGCCGAGCGCCTTCAGCCGCGGCCGCAGCTCGGGTGGGAACGGCGCCATCTCCTCGAAGAAGTCCGTGAAGGCCATGGTGGTGTCGAGCGAGACCCGTTCGAAGTCCTCGGCGATCTCCAGGAAGCCGTGGTACTCCGGTGCGCCGGCGTGCGCGATCACGGCACCCAGCCGGGGGTGCCCCTCCAGCAGCGCGCGCATCGGCCCGGGCCCGGTGTGCCGGTTGCCGACCGGTCCCCCGCTGGCGTGCACCACGACCGGTGTGCCGGCCTCCGCGAGGGCGCCCCAAGCCCCGTCGAGCAGCGGGTCGAGCAGGTCGAAGTCGCCGACCTGGACGTGCACCTTGAAGATCTCGGTGCCGTCCTCGATGAGCTCCGCGACGTACGCCGCGGTGTCCTCCTCGGGGTAGAACGTCGCCGAGCGCAGGCACTCCGGCACCGCGTCCGCGAGCTCACGCGCCCAGCCGTTGAGGTAGGCCGCGATCCCGGGCCGGTGCGCGTAGGGCAGGGACGGGAAGCGGCGTACGCCGAGGGCGCGCAGCTGCGCGACGCGCTCGTCGTCGTCGCCGCGGTAGACCAGCGGCCACTCCCGGCCGATCAGCGGCCCCGCGGAGTCGAACTGCGCGCGCACCTTGGCCATCACCGGCGGCGGCAGGAAGTGCACGTGCACGTCGTACAGGCCCGGGCAGTCCGAGCGCGGCCCACCAGCCGGGGACGTCGACGTCCTGCATCAGTCGCGGATGCCCTTGAGCCGGCGACCCATCTCGACCTGCGCCTCGCGGGTGGCCTGCCGCTCGGCGAGCGCATGGCGCTTGTCGTAGGACTTCTTGCCCTTGGCCAGCGCGATCTCGACCTTGGCGCGACCGTCCTTGAAGTACAGCGACAGCGGCACGATCGTCAGCCCGCGCTCGTTGACCCGGCGCTCGATCTTGTCGATCTCGACCCGGTTGAGCAGCAGCTTGCGCTTGCGACGGGCGGGGTGGTTGGTCCAGGTGCCCTGGGTGTACTCCGGGATGTGCACGCCGTGCAGCCAGATCTCGCCACCGTCGATCTCGGCGAAGCCGTCGACCAGGGACGCGCGGCCCATCCGCAGCGACTTCACCTCGGTGCCCTGCAGGACCATGCCGGCCTCGAAGGTGTCCTCGATGAGGAAGTCGTGTCGCGCCTTCTTGTTCTGCGCGACGAGCTTGCGTCCCTCCTGCTTGACCATGAGGACGATTGTCTCAGCAGTCGGCAAGCGGGTTGGTGGCGGCGGCCCTCAGAACCAGTTCATCGGGTTCACCGGGCTGCCGTTGGCGAGCACGGTGTAGTGCAGGTGGCAGCCGGTGGACCAGCCGGTGTTGCCGATGAAGCCGACGATCTGGCCGCGCTTGACCCGCTGCCCGGGCGCGACGATCGCGGGACCGCTCATGTGGTTGGTGATCGTGGCCAGGCCGGCGCCCTTGTGGTAGCCGTGGTCGATGATGACCCGGTTGCCGTAGGCCGACTGGAAGTAGCGCTCCACCACGACGCCGTTGGCCGCGGCGCGGATCGGGGTGCCACAGGCGGCGCCGAAGTCGATGCCGTCGTGCAGCGAGCGGTAGCCGTAGATCGGGTGCATGCGCCAGCCGAAGGCCGAGGTGATGCGCGGCGCCACCGGGTAGTTCAGGAATCCCGGCGAGCCCTGCGGTCCGTTGTCGCTGAGGATCGGCCCGGTGGCCTGTCCGGCGCGCCGCGCGGCGGCCGCCGCGCGGCGGCGGGCCTCCTCGGCGCGCTTGGCCAGGACGGCGCTGATCCGGGACTGCTCCTTCTCGAGGCCCTTGAGCTGCGCGAGGTCGGCGGCCCGGGCCCGCTCGGCCTCGTCCTGCGCCTCGGCGCGGAGCGTGACCAGCCCGGTGACGGACTGCTCAGCGGCCTCGGCCTGAGCCTCGAAGCCTTGCTTGCGCAGCAGGTTCGCGGCCGCGGCCTTGCGCTCCTCGGCCACCTCGGCCTTGGCCTCCTCCACCTGCATCTCCTGCACGGTGAGCAGCGCGCGCGACGCCTCGAGCCGGCTGAGCACCACCGACTCCTTGTCGATGACGTTCTGCACCGAGTTGAGCTGGCCGGTCAGGTCGGTGGGGTCCTGGGAGGTGAGCACCATGGACAGCCCCATCAGGGAGGGGTCGCCCTCCTGGTAGTTCTGCACCACGATCTGGCCCAGCTCGCCCTGCTGGCCCGCGACCTTCCGGCGTCCGGTCAGCAGGTCACGGCGGGCCTTGCGCAGCTTGGCGCGGGCGGCGGCCAGCTCGGCCTGCATCTGGGCGTCGAGCGCCTCCGCCGCGGCCAGCTCACCCCGGGTCTTGGCGAGGTGCGCCTGGGCGGCGGCCAGCTGGACCTGGGCGCTGCGCAGCGCAGCAGCGGCGGCGCGGACCTGGGCGCTGGACTCGTCGAGGTCGTCGTGCACGCCGTTGATCTGCTTCTCGATCTTCTGCTTCTTCTCGACGAGCTCCTCAGCGTGCGCCAGCGGCAACGCAGCGACGCCGGCGAGCACGCTGCCGGAGATGACCAGGGTGAGCGCGCGCAGGCGGAACGAGCGGGGAAGGGTGCGAAGCACAGTCTGCCTTTGGAGTCTCGGGGAAGAAGAAGGCACTTCGACGGTAACCCACCGAAGTCACACTTTGAGGTATTTCCGGGTCATTACCAGGGTCGGGATCAGCGTCAGCGCCAGCCCGATGGCGGCGATCGTCGCGATGGCCGAGATCGCGTTGCTCCAGTCGATCCAGGCCACGATGTTCGACGAGGGTCTGAGGGTGTTGTAGATGACGACCCACATGAACAGCAGCAACGCGCCCGCCGAGAGGCTCACCCCGATCAGGGCGGCCACCAGGGACTCCAGCAGGAACGGCAGCTGGATGTAGAGGCTGGAGGCGCCCACCAGGCGCATGATGCCGATCTCCCGCCGTCGCGCGAACGCCGCCAGCCGGATCGTGTTGCCGACCTGGAGCACCGCGGCCACGACCAGGAACGACGCGATCGAGATCGCCCCCCACTTCATCACGTTCATCCAGAAGTAGATCGGCTTGAGCACCGCCCGCAGGTCCCGCACGGTCGCGACGCCCGGCAGTCCCGCCACGGCGCTCTTCACGCCCTGGAACTTCTCGGGGTCCTCGAGCTGGACCCAGTAGGACTCCTGCATGTCCGAAGGCTTGATCGCGTCGTACACCCGCCGCTCGGTGTCGTTGTCGGAGACGTAGGCCTCGCGCCACTTGTCGTAGGCCTGCTGCTTGCCCTCCAGGCGGTACGACGACACCTCGTCGTTGGTGGACAGCACCTGCCGGACGGCGTCCTTCTGGGCGGTCGTGACCTCGCCGTTGACGCAGTTGGCCGCGGTGGAGTTCTGGTTGCACAGGAAGATGGTGATCTGGAGCTTGCTGCCCCAGTAGGCCTCGGCCTTGTCGGCCTGCGCGTTGAGCAGCAGGCCCATGCCCACCAGGGTCAGGGACACGAAGATCGTGACGATCACCGCGATGGTCATCGAGACGTTGCGGCGCAGGCCGTTGCCGAGCTCGGAGAACACGTAGGTCAGCTGCATGGGTCTGGTGCTGCTCCTCTGGACTGGTGCAGTCGTCGGGGTGGGCGGCCTCCGCGTCAGTCCGGCGCGGGGGCCCCCGGGTCAGTGCTGGTAGCCGTAGACGCCGCGCGACTGGTCGCGCACGACGGTGCCGTTGGACAGCTCGATGACGCGCTTGCGCATCTGGTCGACGATGCCGGCGTCGTGGGTCGCCATCAGGACGGTGGTCCCGGTGCGGTTGATCCGGTCGAGCAGCTTCATGATGCCGACCGAGGTGTTCGGGTCGAGGTTGCCGGTGGGCTCGTCGGCGATCAGGATCATCGGCCGGTTGACGAAGGCCCGCGCGATCGCCACGCGCTGCTGCTCGCCGCCGGACAGCTCGTCGGGCAGGCGGTTGCCCTTGCCCTCCAGGCCGACCAGCTCGAGGGTCTCGGGGACCACCTTGGTGATGTGCGAGCGCGGCTTGCCGATCACTTGCAGGGCGAACGCGACGTTCTCGCTCACCGTCTTGTTCGGCAGCAGCCGGAAGTCCTGGAAGACGGTGCCGATCTGGCGGCGCAGCGCCGGCACCTTCCAGCCCGCGAGCCGGTTGATCTCCTTGCCGGCGACGTAGACCTTGCCCTGCGAGGGCCGCGCCTCGCGGAGCACGAGACGCAGGAAGGTCGACTTGCCGGAGCCGGAGGCCCCCACGAGGAAGACGAACTCCCCCTTCTCGACCTCGACGGTCACGGCGTCGAGCGCAGGGCGGTTGGTGCCGCCGTACTGCTTGGAGACGTTCTCGAATCGGATCACGGGGAGGTGTTGGCCGGGCTCGGGGACAGACGTCTTGCATGCGCGGGACCAACCCGTCCGTCACGGGGTGCTACCGGGCATCCGACCAACTCCGGAGTCTAGGCCACGAACCTCGGAGACCCGAACCAGCACGCCCGGGTGTTTCGCATAGGGTCGGGGCCGTGTCCGAGTCGCGCGTCGCCCGTGCCGAGGCCCGGCGGCGGCGCACCCGGATCCGCCTCGTGGTGGCCGCCGTGGTCGCGGTCGCGCTCACCGTCACGGTGGTCGGGCTGCTGGTCCGGTCGGGTGCGGACCCCGTGTCGAGCAGCACCTCCCGCCGTACGACGCCCTCCCCCAGCCCGACGCCGCTGGAGTCGGTCGACCTCAGCGCGCTCCCGATCGAGCGTCAGCCGTTCTGCGACCGAATCGACGCCGAGGCCGTGGAGACAGCGCTGGGCGGACCGGTGAGCGAGACCGGTCACTACGACAGCGGCGACCGGGTGGCGCTCGCGCCGGGCGTGACCGACGTGGCCCACGAGTTCAACTGCACCCTCGAGTCCAGCGACGGCGCGCAGGCCCGGGCCTGGGTCTTCGCCGGGCCCGTCACCCCGCGCACCGGCACGTCGATCGTGCGCGAGGCGCGGGCGGCGAAGGGCTGCACTGAGGTCGCGGGCGCACCGGCCTACGGCACCCCGTCGGTCGCGACCTACTGCCGCAGCCGCAAGCCGGCGACCTCGTCGTTCACCGTCCGCGGGCTGTTCGGGGACGCCTGGTTCAGCTGCCGGTTGACGACTCCGTCGGTGGGGGCGCGCGCCGAGACGGTGCGCCGCGGCGAGCAGTGGTGCCTGAGGCTGGCCACCACCCTCGGCGCCCGGCCCTGAGCCAGCCTGAGTCAGTCGGCGGTGCTGTCTGCGTGGTCGGCGCCCCGACGCCAGCGGATGCCGGCCTCGAGGAAGTCGTCGATCTCGCCGTCGAACACGGAGGCGGGGTTGCCCTCCTCGTAGCCCGTGCGGAGGTCCTTGACGATCTGGTAGGGGTTCAGCACGTAGTTGCGCATCTGGTCGCCCCACGACGCCTGGACGTCACCGCGCATCTCGTCGAGCTGGGCCTTCTCCTCGGCCTTCTTCAGCGCGAGCAGCTTGGCCTTGAGCACGATCATCGCGCTCGCCTTGTTCTGCAGCTGGCTCTTCTCGTTCTGGCAGGAGACGACGGTGCCGGTCGGGATGTGGGTGAGCCGGACCGCGGAGTCGGTGGTGTTGACCGACTGGCCGCCCGGGCCGCCGGAGCGGTAGACGTCGGTGCGGATGTCCTCGTCGGGGATCTCGATCTCGTCGGTCTGCTCGAGCACCGGGACGACCTCGACCGCCGCGAAGGAGGTCTGGCGCCGCCCCTGGTTGTCGAAGGGGCTGATCCGGACCAGCCGGTGGGTGCCGGCCTCGACCGAGAGGGTGCCGTAGGCGTAGGGCGCGTGGACCGCGAAGGTGGCGGACTTGAGGCCGGCCTCCTCGGCGTAGGAGGTGTCGAAGACCTCGACGGGGTAGTTGTTGCGCTCGGCCCAGCGGGTGTACATCCGCATCAGCATCTCGGTGAAGTCCGCCGCGTCGACGCCGCCGGCGCCGGAGCGGAGCGTGACCAGAGCCTCGCGGGCGTCGTACTCGCCGGAGAGCAGGGTGCGGACCTCGAGGACCTCCACGGACTTGTGCAGCCGGGCCAGCTCGGCCTCGGCGTCGGCGAGCGCGGAGGCGTCGCCCTCCTCCTGCGCGAGCTCGAACATGATCGTGAGGTCGTCCAGGCGGCTCGCGAGACCGGTGAAGCGGTCGAGCTCGCCCTGCAGCACCGAGAGCCGGCCCGTCACGCGCTGGGCGTTGGCCTGGTCGTCCCACAGGTCGGGGGCGGCGACCTCCTCGCCGAGCCGCGCCATCTCGGCGCGCATCGCGTCGAGGTTGAGCACCTGCTCGATGGTGTGCATCGTCGCCTGGAGCGTCTTGATCTGGGTTGCGAAGTCGGGGCCTGCCACGATCGGCAACCCTACGCGACCGCGCGGCATGCCTTCTCCGCCCACCGGGTACGTCGAGGGCAGACCGAACCAGCGCACGGACGGAGGTCGTGATGCCCCAGCAGGCGTGGAGCAAGAAGCGTGAGCGGCAGTACGAGCACATCAAGGAGGGCCTGGAGGACAGCGGTCGCGACGAGTCGACCGCGGAGGAGATCGCGGCTCGCACGGTCAACAAGGAGCGGGCCCGCGCGGGCGAGTCCGAGCAGGCGAGCCGGTCCTCGACCGAGGACATCTCGTCCGGGCGCCGAGGCGGGCTGCGCTCGCACTCCGGGGCGGGCGGCCGCACCCGCGACCAGCTCTACAACGAGGCGAAGGCGCAGGGCGTCAAGGGCCGCTCGACGATGACCAAGGCCGAGTTGGAGAAGGCGGTCAAGCGCTCGTCCTGACTGCGAGCGCCCTTCTGTGGGCGCCCCGCCTCAGGTGAGCTCGGTGCGCAGGTCCTTGAGGATCCGCGACAGCAGCCGGGAGACCTGCATCTGGGTGACGCCGATGTCCTGGGCGATCTGCTCCTGGGTCCAGCCGTGGAAGAACCGCAGCTCGATGATCCGGCGGTCCCGCGGCGCGAGCGCCCGGACGACCGGCCCGAGGACGACGCGCGCCTCAGCACTCTGGAACTCCTCGCCCTGGTCGGGCATCAGGTCGCCGAGGGTGGCCGCGCCGTCCGCCCCGACGGGCACGTCGAGGGAGGCGGGGGTGAACGCGCCGTCGGCGGCGAGCGCCTCGATGACGGTCTCGACGTCGATCCCGAGGTCGTGGGCGACCTCGCTCGGGCGCGGGGAGCGGCCGAGCTTCTGGGTGAGCTCGCTGGACTGCTTGGCGATCTGGCCCTGCAGCTCCTGCACGCGCCGCGGTGGGCGAACTGCCCAACCGAAGTCCCGGAAGTAGCGCTTGACCTCACCGGTCACGGTGGGCACGGCGTAGGAGAGGAAGTCCCGCTCGTGGCTGGGGTCGAAGCCGTTGACGGCCTTCACCAGGCCGACGTAGGCCGCCTGGACCAGGTCGTCCTCGGCGAGGCCGCGCTGGCGGTAGCGGTGTGCGATGGCGCGGGCGACGCCCATGTTGAGCACGACGACCTCGGCGCGCAGGGCGGCCTTCTCGCGCTCGTCGTCGGTGCTGTGGAGCTCGGCCAGCAGGCGCGCGGTGGTCGCGCTGCGGTCGTGCTCGGGGAACGGCTGGGTCGCGGGGCGGGCCGGCGCTGCGTTGTCCGCGTGCCTGACCTGGGGGCTCAGAGTCATCGTGCCTACTTCCGTCACTGCTGCACGGTAGAGGCGCCTGCTTGACCACTACGACGTTTACTCAACCACCCGGACGAGTGCGCGACAACCCACTCAATGCCGCGTCTGCCCCATTTGCCGGGTTAGCCGAACCGACGATGCGTTGCGCACAAGGGGTCTCACCAGCGGGTATGCGGTTTACAACGTACGCCGGAAGTTTTTTCCTAAGATTTCGCTGAGCGAGCCGTGTCTAGTCGCTCACCACGACGAACGACGCGGCCGTGCCGTCGATGACCGGACGGCTCTCCCAGCCCGGCGGCGCGATGGGCAGGTCGAGCGGAGCGGACACCCGGACGACCACGCGCTGCGAGGTGGCGTCCACGTCGTAGCTCAGCCCCGGGTAGCGCCGCGCGGCACCGGCCGCTCGCAGGTAGTCCGCGACGAACAGCCGTGCCACGTCCGGGTCGATCCGGGCCCGCTTCCCCAGGCCGCCCTCGTAGACCTGACGGCCCTGCACGCCGTCGGCCGCGGCGAGCGCGGCTCCGTCGGCCAGCGAGTTGAGACCGTCGCGACGCAGGTAGGCCGCCGAGGCGTCGACCACCACGCCGACCATCAGCATCGCGACCACCGCGAGCCCGACGATCATCAGCGTGGTCTGGCCCCGCTCGTCACGCTCTCGGGCCGGTGGTCTGCTCATGAGCGGTCCTCCCGGAAGGTGCCGTAGGGCACGTCGTGGCCGGACTGCACCCGGATGCTGGGCGCGTTGCCACCCAGCGCGTCCGGCACCAGCGGCAGCCGCACCGTGTAGACGAGTCGCACGTGCACGACCGACCCGGGCGAGAGGCAGTCGCGCGGGTCTGGGTCGCATCCGAGGTCGATGCCGGCGTCGGCCAGGGAGAGCCCCTGGTCGGCCATCGCCACCTCGGCCGCCCCCCGCGCCCGGGCGCCGGCCTCGCCCTGCGAGGGCGCGAGCGTGTAGGCCCGTCCCGCTGCCCGAGCCGCAGCGTTGACGCCGTACGCCGCCCGCTGCACCTCGAAGACGGCCAGCACGAGGTAGACCAGCGGCACGAGCAGCAGGATCGCCAGCCAGCTCACCTCGACCAGCGCGGTCCCTCGCTCGTCGCGTCGCGCGGGCCCGGTCACGGGGCGACCTCCTCGATGGCGTGACCGGTGGCCCGCAGCCGGACGGCCGGACCCCACAGGCCCAGCGGTGGCACGTCCGCGCTGACCACGACCTCCACACCGGCGGCCCCCCGGACCGTCGCCGGGTGCGCCGTCACGTCGCGAGCGAACCGGGCGGCCAGCGCACCGCTGATCTGCTGACGAGTGCGAGCGGCACCCGCCTCGACCGGGCGATCGACGGTTGCGGCGTAGCGCGCGCCTTCGGACGCCGCGGCGGTCAGGGTGTTGCGCACGTGCAGGACCAGGGCGACCTGCAGGATGCCCAGGAACAGCGGGATCAGCACCACGAGCACCAGCACGAAGTCGACGACCGCCGCACCCCGCTGATCGCGCGCGATGCGGCGCAACCCCGGCGGCACGAGGTCAGCCGCCGCGGACCGAGCTCAGCGCGTCGCGCAGCATCTGGCTCAGCTGAGGGCCGGCGATCGCCCACAGCGCCGCGACCAGCCCCGCTGTCATCACCGTGATCAGCACCCAGCCAGGCACGTCACCGCGCTCGTCGCGGGCCCGTGGACGGACCAGCCCTGTCAGCAGGGCCAGCCAGGTCACCAGCAGCTTGGTCATGTCGCATCCAATCTCCGAGGAATCACGGGGTCACGAGGTTCAGCCCGACCACACCGGGCCAGAAGGCGAAGACGACGGTCACCGGGAGCACGAGGAACACGACGGGCACCATCATCGCGATCTCCTTGCGCGCCCCGGACTCGATCAGCGCCCGGCGCCCGGCCTCGCGGACGTCGGCCGCCTGGGCGTGCAGCACGCCGGACAGCGGAGTGCCGCGCTCGAGGGCGACGGCCATGCCCTCGGCGAAGCGGGACACCACCGGCAGGCCGGACCGACGCGCGAGCCCGTCGAGAGCGGCCGAGACCGAGGAGCCGGTGCGGACGTCGGCCAGCACGGCGGCCAGGTCCTCCGACAGGGCGCCGCGTGACCGGGTCACGACGCGGTCGAGCGCCGCTACGGGCCCCTCGCCCGCTCCCACCGCGAGAGCGAGCAGCTCCGCGACGGTCGGGAACTCGGTCAGGATCCGCCGCTCCCTCTCATTGACCTGAGCCGTGAGCCGGTTCTCGCGCAGCAGGACACCACTGACGAAGGCGATGCCACAGAGCACCAGCAGCGGCACCGCACGACCGGGCGAGCGCAGGGCGACGAACAGCGAACCGGCCGCGGTCACAGTGAAGGCGACGAGTCCCCACACCACCTGCTCGACGCGGAAGTCCTGCACGCTGGTCCTCAGGTTGGCGCGCTCGAGGCGGCGCCGGATCGAGGCGTGTCCGCCCAGCAGCCGTCCCAGCGAGTCCGCTGCCGACGCCAGAGCAGGACCGAAGACCGCCGAGAACGGCCCCGCGGGCAACGCCGGCACCAGCGGCCGGTCGGCCTGCGGCAGGTCTCGCACGTAGGGCAGCACCCGCAGCTGCAGCTGGGGGCGGCGCACGGCCATCAGCCGGCCCGCTACGAGCACCAGCCCGAAGCCGAGGCCGGCCCCGAGGAACAAGCCCCATGTCGTCAGGCTCACGACAGCACCCGTTCCTCGGTCGGCAGCCGGCCGATCCGGACCATCGTCCGGTAGGCCACCAGGCAGAGGCCGGCTCCGGCGGCGAGCACCACGACGCCGGCAGGTGAGGCGTAGCGAGCGATCACCTCGCGCTGGAAGGACAACATCAGCAGCACCAGCCAGGGCGCGGACACCGCGAGCCGGGCACCGTTGAGGGTCCAGGCCTGCCGGGCTTCGAGCTCGGACCGGGTCCGGGCGTCGTCACGCAGGAAGCCCGACAGGTTGCGCAGCAGGCTGCCCAGCTCGCCGCCGCCGACCTCCCGGGCGATCCGCAGCGCTTCGACGACGCGGTCACCCACGGGGTCGGCCAACCGTTGCTTGAGCCGGTCCAGGCTCTCGCCGAAGCGGCCCGTCACCTGGTAGTCGGCCCCGAAGCCCGCGAACGGCTCCCGCAACGGCTCCGGGCCGCGGTGTCCCAGCTGGGTGAGCGCCTCCGGCAGCGACAGCCCGGCGCGCACGGCCGAGGCCAGGTTGTCGACGGCCTCCGGCCACACCTCGGCCAGCTCACGTGACCGGCGGCGGGCGCGGCCGGCCAGCAGCGCCCAGGGCAGGTAGGCCGCCATCAGGCCGAAGACCGCGGCGACCGGGGCGGTGCGTGAGACGACCTGGATCGCCACGAACGAGAGTACGCCGAGCACGACCGAGACCGTCCACACACCGCCGACCGTCGTACCGGGAAGGCCGGCGCGGTCGAGGAGCGCCCGGGTGCGACTCGTCCGGGTCCGGGGCGCGGACGGCATCCGTGGGGAGGTGAACGACAGCCAGACCAGGACCAGGCCGAGGCCGACCCCGAGCCCCAGCACGGTGCCCATCACGCACCACCGGTGAGGATCGCGTGCACGTCGAGACCGAGCCGCTCGAACCGCTCCAGTCGTGGAGGCATGCCCTGCGTGCGCACCAGCCGATCCCCCGAGCGGACGAAGAGCGGCTCCGTCTCGATGACGTCGTTCTCTACCCGTCCCGGCACGGCCACGATCTCCTCCACCCGGCGTACGCCGTCCGCGCCGATGTCGAGGTGGACCACGAGATCGACCGACGCCGCGACGGTCGGCACCACGAAGCGCGCGGAGATGTTCTCCCCCGCGAGCAGCGGAAGGGTGCACAGCTTGACCAGGGCCTCGCGTGCCGAGTTGGCGTGCAACGACGCCATCCCCGGCAGCCCCGCGTTGAGCGCCAACAGCAGGTCGAGGCACTCCTCGGCGCGAACCTCACCGACGATCACCCGCGACGGGCGCATGCGCAGGCTCTCCTTCACGAGATCACGCAGCCTGATCTCACCGGTGCCCTCGAGCCCCTGCTGACGGGTCTGAAGCGCGACCCAGTCCGGGTGCGAGAAGCGCAGCTCGTAGACCTCCTCGACGCTGATCACCCGCTCACGGCCGGGGATGCTCGCCGCCAAGCAGTTCAGGAACGTCGTCTTCCCAGTCTGCGTGCCGCCGGCGACCACGATGTTGAGCCCGGCGCGGATCCCGGCGTCGAGGAACGCCGCGGCCTGCTCGGTCAGGCTGCCGAGTCCGACGAGGTCCTGCAACCGGGACGCGCGCACCACGAACTTGCGGATGTTGACGGCCGAGAAGCCACGCGAGATGCCCTCCAGCACGACGTGCAGACGGTGGCCGTCGGGCAGCATCGCGTCCACGAACGGCGTGCTGACGTCGATGCGCCGACCGCTGGACTTCAGCATCCGCTCCACGAGCTCCTGCACCTGCGCGGACGACAGGATCGTGGAGGTCAGCTCGTGCCGTCCGGCGCGGGCGACGAAGACCCGCGACGGGTCGTTGATCCAGATCTCCTCCACCGTGGGGTCGTCGAGATATCGCTGCAGGGCGCCGAAGCCCGACACCCGTGCCACGAGCTCCTCGAGCACGACGTCGTGGTCGGCCACCGGCAGCACTATCCCGGTCAGGCTGCGCTGGTCGTGCTCGGCGACCACCCGCTCCGCCAAACGGCGTACGACGCCCGCGTCGCGCTGCGGGTCGACGCCCTCGGCCCGCACGGCGACGCGCAGGTCGGCGTCGAGCTGGTCGACCAGGTCGGTGTGCTGGTCGCTGGTGTGGAAGCCGGTCAGGCTCATCAGGTCCCCCGAGGTCCCGCGGATGTCCGATTCGGGAGTATCACCAGAAGTGCGCGCCCCGGGCTAGACCCTGTCGCCGGATCTGTGGAGAACTCGTGACAGCGGTCGGCTGGTGGGACGGACGGGGCAGAACAGGTGCAGGACGGGGCGGTGGTCAGGGCAGCAGGACTCGCCGGGGCGCGGCACGTCCGGCCGCGGTGGCGACCCAGGCGTCCGCGATCTCCGCCAGGGGGCTGACCGAGTGCGCGACGGTCAGGCGACCTTCTGCCGCCAGGCGCGCGACGTCGGTGACGGCCGAGGCCCGCTGGGTCGTCGTCAACGCGTTGTTGGTGTAGCCGAGCACGCTGGCCGACCGGCTCCGCAGCCCGGCGGAGGAGAACGTCGCGGCGTCGCCGGCCGAGCCGCCGAGGTTGACCAGCCGGCCACCCTGGCCGAGCACCTGGGCTGCCGCGGTGGCTACCGGGCCGAAGACGGGATCCAGGACGACGTCCACCGGACCTCCGCACGCCGCACGGAGCCGCTCCACCAGGTCGGCGGTGTCGCTGTCGTCGGTGGTGACGACCTCGTCGGCGCCGGCGTCCCGAGCCCGTCCGGCCGCCTCGGCACTGCGGCACGCCGCGACTACTCGCTGCGCCCCCAGCGCGCGGGCAGCGCCGATGCCGGCCTGGCCGACCGCGCCCCCGCCGCCGAGGACGAGGACGACCTCGCCCGGGGCCAGGGCGGCGCGCCAGCTCAGCGCCATCCAGGCCGCGACGGCCGAGAGCCCCAGCGCCGCCAGCGAGGCGTCGTCGAGGTCGGCGGTCACGGCGACCAGGTCGGCGTCGGCCACCGAGCACAGCTCGGCGAGCGCCCCGTCGCCGGGCGCCATCCCGGCCGAGGTGGCGAACCAGACGCGGGTGCCCGGCTCCAGGACCTCTGACTGCTCCACCACGCCGACCCCTTGCACACCGGGCGTGTACGGCGTCGCCGGCTGTCCGAAGTACGACGTCCCCGTCGCGCACAGCACGTCGAGCGGCACCACCGGGGCGGCCGTCACGCGCACCACGCTGCGACCCGGGGTGGGGACGGGGGCGTCACGGTGACCGACGGTCGGCACCGAGCCGGTGGCGGCCAGCACTGCGGCGCGCACGTCAGGTCGCGATGTCGGGGTAGGGCAGGGACAGGTGCTGCAGCGCCGCGCCGTAGGCCTTCTGGTACTCCAGCGGCCCGTGGTCGCGCTCGAACAGCGCGATGAAGAGCGTCAGCGTGAGGAACGGGTGCGCACCCATCTCGAACAGCGCGACGTGGTCGTGCCCGACGAGCGCGGCCCGCTCCTCCTCGGTGAACGCCTGCCAGGTGGACTGCTCGGCCACGGTGCACGAGAGCAGGCGGTTGGCCACCTCCGCCTCCCACCACGCCACCGTGGCGGCGGGGTCCTCGCGATAGCGCTCGACCAGCTCGGGGTCGCGGTCGACGGTGAAGAGGAACTTGTCCAGGAGGTACTTGCTCATGGCTGGGGCACTCCGTTCGGGTACCACGTGAAGTAGGCCTCCATCGTGTGGAACAGGTCGAGGGAGTCCACGTGGTCGGCCTGCCTCCCCTCCCCCGCGACACCCATCATCAGCATGAAGTCCATGAACCCGTGGGTGGCGTTGCCGGGTGCGTGCAGGCTGTCCAGGGTCACCTCGGCGAGACAGCCCTCGATGTCGCCCGCGGCGATCCAGTCGACGGCCCTGCGGTCGAAGTCGGGGTCGGGGCCGTGCTCGCCGAACTGACGCGGACCGCCCAGCTCCAGCGACAGGTGGCCGGTGCCGATGATGGCCACCCGCAGGTCCTCCGGCCACGACTCGACCAGTTGCCGGATCGTTCGGCCGAGCTGCACGAACCGCTTGGGCTGCGGCAGCGGCGGCGCGAAGATGTTGGTGTAGATCGGCACGATCGGCAGGTCCGCCTCCGGGCGCAACGTGATGATCGGGCAGGTGATGCTGTGGTCGATCCGCAGCTCGTTGCTGAAGGCGAGGTCGAAGTCAGCGTCCAGGCCGTGCCGCAGGATGTGCGCCGAGAGGTCCTCCTGGCCGGCGAGCCGCATCCGGGGGAGGCCGAACTCGCGCTCCTCGTTGTACCAGTTCGCGTCGTAGAACGGCGCCTTGCCGACGAGGAACTGGGGCATGTTGTCCAGCCACAGCTGGTGGAAGTGGTCGCTGCCGACCATCACCAGGACGTCCGGTCGCGCCCGGGTCAGGGTCTCGCGGAAGGCCTCGATCTTGGCCACCCACTCGTCAGCGAAGGGCGGCCGGTCCGCGCCGGTCGCGGTGCTCGCGCGGTAGTAGAAGGGGTGGTGCGTCGAGGCGATGACGGCGCAGACTTCGGCCACCAGGCGCTCCTCTCTGGGTGGGCGGTGCGGGCGGGCTCAGCTCTCCGGGTCGACGTACGTCGCGTTGCGGTCGACGGTCAGGTAGATGTCGTTGGCAATGGGCCGCCGACGTTCCTCGGCCAGCTGGCCCAGCAGTCCGGCGGCGCGAGCCAGCAGCGCGAAGCCCCGCAGCAGCTCGACGGGCAGCCCCAGGTCGGCGAGCGCCGCTCCGCAGACCCCCGCACCGTTCAGGGGCAGCTGACGCCCCAGCACGGCGGCGTGGGTGCGGCCGATCGCCTCGAACAGCCGCAGGTGGGGACCGCGCAGGCCCTCCTCCTCGGCGATCGCGATCAGGACCGGAGTGCGGGGGTCGCCGTCCTTGTGGACCGGGTGCCCCAGGCCGGGGACGAACCGCTTGGCCTCCTTGGTCCGGGTCACGGCGGACAGCGCGAGCGCGTCCCAGCCCTCGTCGGTGGTGGGGAGCGCGCGGCCGGCCGACTCCTCGTCGGCGAGTACGTCGTGCAGGTAGCCGCCGCAGTCCTCGGTCACCCCCAGGAACCGCGAACCACCGCCCAGCAGGCCGGCGGCGAGGGCGCCCTGGAGCGAGTCGGGCGCGGACAGGTAGGTGACGCGTGCGGCGATGGCGGTCGGGGTGAAGCCGTGGTCGGCGAGCGCGACCAGCACCGACTCGAAGACGCGCACCTCGCTCGGGGTGGGGCGGCGCATCGCGACCAGCCAGAAGGCGAGCTCGCCGAAGCCCACCTTGCCCATCAGGTCGGCGGTCAGGTCCTGCCCCAGCAGTCCGATGGACTCGGGCGTCGAGGTGCCCAGCGAGGTGGGGAAGTCCAGGCCGTCCATCTCGTGGCTCATCGGGTCTCCTCGGGGTCGTCGGTCGGCTGCTCCAGCCAGGCCCGGATCTCGGCGCCGTGCTGGTCCAGGGAGGGGGGCGGGCGGTGGTAGTCCGGCGGGGTCTCGGACAGCCGGATCGGGTTGCGGATCGAGGGGACCGCGTCCGCGCCGTCGCCCACCTCGACGACGGGCTCGAGCCCGACGCCGTCGGCGAAGGCAACGCCCCCGTCGATGGTGTTGATCGGGCCGCAGGGCACCCCCGCCGCGATGATGTCCTCGAACCACTCCATCGCGGTCCGGGTCGCGAGGCGCTCGACCAGCAGCGGCCGCAGCTCGTCGCGGTGGGCGGTCCGGTCCTCGTTGCGGGCGAACCGCGGGTCGTCGGCCAGCTCGGGCACCCCGAGCACCTGCACCAGCTTGCGGAACTGGCCGTTGTTGCCGGCCGTGACGATCAGGTCGCGGTCCGAGCACGGGAGCGGCTCGTAGGGGAAGAGGCTGGGATGGCTGTTGCCCATCCGGGTGGGCACCACGCCCCCGGCGACGTAGGCGCTGCTCTGGTTGACCAGGCCGGACAGCGCCGAGGACAGCAGGTTGACCTCCACGTGCTGGCCGCGCCCGGAGCTGTGACGCTCGTGCACCGCGGCCAGGACGCCGATGCTCGCGTGCAGGCCGGCCATCACGTCGAAGACCGAGATGCCCGCCCGGTAGGGCTCCCCGTCCGGGGAGCCGGTCAGGCTCATCAGGCCCGAGATGGCCTGCACGATCAGGTCGTAGCCCGGCAGCTTCGCTCCCTCGGGACCGCTGCCGAACCCGCTGATGGAGGCGTAGACGACGCGGGGGTTGGTCGCGGCGACCGAGTCGTAGTCCAGGCCGAAGCGGGCCAGGCCGCCGGGTCGGAAGTTCTCGATCACGATGTCGGCGCGTCGGGCCAGCTCGCGGGCCGCGGTCGCGTCGCGCTCGTCCTTGAGGTCCAGGGCGATCGACCGCTTGTTGCGGTTGACGCCCAGGTAGTAGGTCGAGATGCCGTCGCGCAGCGGTGGCGACCAGCTCCGGGTGTCGTCACCGGCGGGACCCTCGACCTTGATCACCTCGGCTCCCAGGTCGGCCAGCAGCATGGTCGCGTAGGGACCGGCCAGGATGCGGGAGAAGTCCGCGACCAGCAGGCCGGCCAAGGGTCCGGTGCGGTCGGACCGGGCTTCGGGCGCGGCAGGCAGCGTCATACGAGGTCGTCCTAGCGTCGGGATGCGGACAGTCGTCCGATCTGGTCGCCAGTCTTGTGGCGGCCGTCCTGTTTCGTCAAGCAGCCCCATCGCTGGCCGGCCTACCTCTTGACGGGTGACCGGGGTCACCAGCAGAGTGGCCGGGTGTCCGTCCAGCGGACCGACGTCCACCGATCTGAGGAGTGTCCATGAGCCCTGCACCCACCGCCGGCCAGCCCGTCGTCCTGCGGGGCGGCACCGTCCTGACGATGGACGACTCCCACACGGTGCTCGAGGGCGCCGACGTGCTGGTCGTGGGTGACCGCATCGCCGAGGTCGGCGTCGGTCTCGACGTGCCGGAGGGCACCCACGAGATCGACGCGTCCGGCGGCATCGTGATGCCGGGGATGATCGACACGCACCGCCACATGTGGCAGACCGCGATGCGCGGCTACGGCGCCGACTGGTCGCTGACGCAGTACTTCGTCTGGTACTACCTCGAGCACGGCAAGGCGTTCCGGCCCGAGGACGTGCTGGCCGGCAACCTGCTCTCCGCTTGGGACGCGGTCGAGGCCGGCGTCACCACCACCGTCGACTGGTCGCACGGCCTGCAGAGCGTCGACCACGCCGAGGCGGCGGTCGAGGGCCTTGCGGCCGTGCCTGGCCGCTTCGTGCTCGCCTACGGCAACATCCAGGCCGGCCCCTGGGAGTGGACCGCCGACCCGGCCGTCCGCGCCTTCCTCGAGCGGCACCGCGGCAGCGACTCGCTCGGCCTGCAGCTCGCCTTCGACGTCACCGGAGACCCGTCCTTCCCGGAGAAGGCCGCCTTCGAGGTCGCCCGTGAGCTCGGCCTCCCGGTCACCACGCACGCCGGCGTCTGGGGCGCGACCAACGACGACGGCATCCGACTGATGCACGAGCACGGGTTCATGACCCCCGAGACGGTCTACGTGCACGCGGCCACGCTGAGCACGGACTCCTACCACCGGATCGCGGCGTCGGGGGGCTCGGCGTCGGTCTCGACCGAGTCCGAGCAGAGCGCGGGCCAGGGCTATCCCCCCACCTGGCAGCTGCGTCGCCACGGCATCGACGTCTCGCTGTCGATGGACACCAGCGTGTGGTGGAGCAGCGACCTGTTCTCGGCGATGCGCACGACCCTGGGCGCCGACCGGTCGCGCGAGCACCTGGAGGCGCACGCGAAGGGCGACACCGTCACCAACGTGCACCTGCGCGCGGAGCACGTCGTGGACTGGGCGACCCGCGGCGGCGCCCGGGCCCTGGGGCGCGACGACCTCGGCTGCCTGAAGCCAGGCATGAAGGCGGACGTGGTGCTGCTCAAGAACGACCGCTCGCCGGTCTCGTTCCCGCTGCTCAACCCCTACGGCCACGTCGCGTTCCAGGCGCAGCGGGGTGACGTGCACACCGTCCTGGTCGACGGGCGGGTGGTGAAGGCCGACGGCGAGCTGGTCGGCTACGACGCCGCCTCGGTCCGCGCCAAGGTCGACGCCACCGTCGAGCACCTGCGCTCCTCCATGGGCGAGGAGGTCTGGCAGGCGGGCATGAACCCGCAGCTCCCCGAGGACGACGACGTGCTGGACAACCCCTACCAGTACACCGACTACAAGTCCGAGGCCACGCACGGCGCCCGGGGCAGCGTCTTCGGCGAGCCCGGAGCGGGATCGTAGGCTCCGCAGGGCAGTCCGGGACGAGCGAGGGAGTCGCAGTGGCAGGACGTGGGTCGGGACCCGACTTCGTGGAGGCGCTCGCCCGGGGGCTCGACGTCCTCGCGGCCTTCGACGCGAGCCGGCCCACCATGTCCCTGACCGAGGTGGCGACCGCCACCGGTCTCGCCCGTCCGACGGCCCGCCGACTGCTGCTGACACTCCAGGAGATCGGCTATGTCCAGGGGGCCGACCGCGGCTTCGAGTTGACCCCGCGCGTCCTGAGGCTGGGGATGAGCTACGTCAGCGCCCTCGGGCTCTGGGAGGTGGCCCGGCCCCACCTCGAGGCCCTCGTGCGCCGCACCGGCGAGTCGTCGTCGATGTCGCAGCTCGACGGCTCCGACATCGTCTACGTCGCCCGCGTCTCGGTCCCCAAGATCATCGCGCTGCGGGTCGACATCGGCACCCGCTTCCCGGCGGCGCAGACCTCGCAGGGCAAGGTGCTGCTCGCCGCGCTGCCCCCGGAGACGCTGGCCGCGGTGCTGGCCGAGCCGAGCCGGGCCGGCCTGCCGCCCTACATCGGCCGCAGCCTCGACCAGCTGCGCGAGGAGCTCACCGGCGTCCGCGCCCGTGGCTGGGCGCTGGCCGACGAGGAGCTCGCGCCGGGCGTCCGCTCGGTCGCCGTGCCGGTGCGCGACGGTCACGGCGTCGTCCGCGCCGCCATGAACGTGACCGTGCACGCGGCCGAGACGTCCACCGACACGCTGCTGGAGGAGTACCTGCCCCCGCTGCTGCGCACCGCGGGGGACGTCAGCGCCGACTGGGTGCTGTGGCAGTCGCGTCCGCACGCCGAGGTCGAGACCTCCCCCGCCCCGAAGGGCGCGGTCGCCGGTCACGCCGTCCCGTGATCACGGGACTCTTGGCACCTGGGCGCTTACCGGGTCAGGGAGGCGGTGACCTCGAACGCGGCCCGGTCGGCGCGGTAGACGTCGCGGGCGTACTCCACACAACGACCGCGGTCGTCGTACGTCGTGCGCGTGAGCAGGATGCCGCTGGACGCTGCGCGCACGCGCAGCCGGCTGCACGAGTCCTCGTCCAGGACGATGGACTCCAGGACGGCCTCGGAGCGCTCCAGGCGCAGGCCGAACTGCTCGCGCAGCACCTGCCACAGCGACCCGACCACCGGGGTCTCGAGGATGCCCGGCGTCAGATCCGCCGGGAAGTAGGTCGTCTCCAGGGCGATCGGCTCGTCCTCCATCAGTCGGAGCCGGCGGAAGACGTGGACGGCACCGTCGTCACCGAGGCCCAGGGCCGCCTGGGCTGCGGTCGCGTCGGTCGTCGCCTTCGCCCACAGCAGCTCGGCGGCGGCATGGCGGCCCATGCGAGAGGCCTCCTCGGAGAAGCTGCCGATGTGGAAGCGGACCCGGGGCTCGGCCACGAAGGTCCCCCGCGGCGGCCACCGGTAGACGTGCCCCTCCCGCTCCAGCAGGGCCAGCGCCTGCCGCGCCGTCATCCGGCTGACACCGAACTGCTCACTCATCTCGCGCTCGGAGGGCAGCAGCGTGTGCGGAGCCAGCTGGCTGTCGAAGATGCGCTCCCGCAGCTCGGCGGCGATCTCGATGTAGCGCGGCGACGCGGATCGGGTCGGAGACGTGGGGACCGTGGCCATGCCGCCACTTTAGGGTCGAGGAACCGGATGGACCCAGCACCTGTCCGTGCCGATCACCGACCCTTGACAGGGTCCGCACCGGCCCCCGATGCTCTGGCGTAGTCCGTTTGGTATAGACCAAGGAGCCCGCATGAGCAGCACGCCCGTCCCCACCGGCGAGGACAGCCGCCACCTGTCCCGGTTCGGCTACGAGCAGGCGCTGCGGCGAGACACCGGGAGGTTCGCCTCGTTCGCGATGGCGTTCGCCTTCGTCTCGATCGCGACCGGCATCTTCACCACCTACGGGGCGGTGCTGAACTCCTCCGGGCCGATGGGGATCTGGACCTGGCCGATCGCCGTGGTGGGGCAGCTCTGCGTGGCCGTGGTCCTGGGCCTGCTCGCCTCCCGCATCCCGGTGACCGGCTACGCCTACCAGTGGATGTCTCGGCTGGCCAACCCGGTCCTGGGATGGATCATGGGCTGGATCTCCTTCATGTTCCTGGCCATCGTCGTCGTCGCCGTGGACTACACGGTCGCCTCGACGGTGCTCCCGGTGCTGCTCAACTACGAGGCCACCGCGTTCATCACCTACGCGATCACCGCCGTCGTCATCGTGGCCCAGGCCCTCCTCGTCGGCCTCTCCACCCCGTGGGCCGAGCGGGTCAACAACGCGGCCGTCTCGGCCGAGCTCGTCGGGATGCTCCTGCTCACGGTGCTGCTCCTGGTGGTCGCCGCCGTGCGCGGCCGGATGGACCCCGGGAACCTCTTCAGCACCGGGGCCATCCCCGCGGAGGGCTACTGGAGCTTCGGCGACCTGACCTCGGCCGGTCCGTGGATGCTGGGCTTCCTGCTGGGCGCCTTCACGATCGTCGGCTTCGAGTCGGCGGCGAACATGGCCGAGGAGACCAACGACCCGGAGCGGGTCATCCCGCGCACCATGATCATGGCGGTCCTCGCCTCGGGCATCCTGGGCTTCGCCTTCATCGTCGCCGTGACGCTCGCGGCCGGCGACCCCGTCGCGCTGGCATCGTCGGGCACTCCGATCGCCGACGTCATCGAGTCGACCCTCGGCACCGCACTCAGCACTCTGCTGCTGGTCATGGTGGTGCTGGCCATCTTCGCCTGCGGCCTGGTCATCATGATGACCGGCGTCCGGCTCATCTGGGCGATGTCCCGCGACGAGCGGTTCCCCGGCTGGCGCCAGTGGCAGCAGCTCTCGCCGCGCTTCCACACTCCCGCCAAGGCGACCGTCTTCTACCTCGTCCTGGCGCAGGCGCTCCTGGCTCTCTCCACCCGCGCCGAGAACGTCCTGTTCACCCTCTTCGGCGCCGCGACCCTGCTGCCGGCGATCATCTACTCGGCTGTCGTGGTCCTCTACATCCTCAAGCGCAAGCAGCTGCCGACGAACGGCAAGTTCGATGCGGGCGTCTGGGAGCTCCCGGTCCTCGTCGTCTCCGTGGCCTGGCTGGTGTTCGAGCTCGCGCTCTTCCGGGACTCCAGCTTCAAGGAGGCCTGGCTGTACGTCGTCGTGATGGTCGCGATCGGGGCGGTCTACCTCGTGGGCCTGCTCGCGCGACGAGGTCGCGGCGCGCTCACGATGCCGGAGATGCACAACATCGACGCCGAGCTGGACCACGAGAGCGGCCTGGCCTGAGATGTCCTTCATCCTGGCCATCGACCAGGGCACCTCGGCGACCAAGGCGATCGTCGTCGACCAGGCCGGGACGGTGCTCTCCCTCGCCGAGGTGCCGCTGCGTCCGCGATACCTGGAGGGGGGTGGGGTGGAACAGGATCCGCACGCCCTGCTCGAGTCGGTCCTGATCGCGGGACGGCGGGCAGTCTCGGAGGCCGGTGTCCCGCTCGCCGCGGTCGCCCTGGCCAATCAGGGGGAGACGGTCCTCGCCTGGGATCGCGCCACCGGACAGCCGCTGTCCGCCGCCATCGTCTGGCAGGACCGGCGCGCGGAGGCCATCTGCGACGCGCGGCGCGACGCCGGCGAGCGCATCGCGGACCTGACTGGACTGGTGCTCGACCCGTACTTCTCGGCCCCGAAGATGCGGTGGCTGCGAGACAACGTCACGCGAGCGGGCGTGGTGACCACCACCGACACCTGGCTGGTCAACCGGCTGTGCGGCGCTTTCGTCACCGACAGCTCCACCGCCAGCAGGTCGCTGATCCTCGACGTCGACACGGTCACCTGGTCCGAGGAGCTGCTGGACCTCTTCGGGCTCGCCGACGAGGCGCTTCCGGAGATCGTGGCGAGCGACGAGATCGTGGGTGTCACCCGGCTCTTCGGCGGCACGGTGCCGGTCACCGGTCTCATCGTCGATCAGCAGGCCGCCCTGCTGGCCGAGGCCTGCCTCGAGCCCGGCACCGCCAAGTGCACCTTCGGTACGGGCGCCTTCCTGCTGGCGCAGCTCGGTGGCCGCGCCATCCGCTCGACCGCGGGGCTGACCACATCCGTCGCCTGGCAGCTCAACGGCCAGGTCGACTACTGCGTGGACGGCCAGTCCTACACGGCAGCGTCTGCCGTCCGCTGGGCCATCGATCTCGGCCTCGTCTCCTCCGCCAGCGAGCTCGACGTCGTCGCCGGCACGGTCGCCGCCAGCGACGGCGTGCTCTGCGTGCCCGCCCTCGCCGGTCTCGCCGCACCCTGGTGGGATCCGCAGGCCACCGCCTCCCTCACCGGCATGACGCTGAGCTCCGGCCGCGGACACGTCGCCCGGGCCCTGCTCGAGGGCATTGCCGCCCAGGTGGCGACGTTGACCTCTCTCGTCGGCGCGGACCTCGGCGCCCCGTTGACGCGACTGCGTGTCGACGGCGGCCTCACCCGGTCCGCAACGCTGATGCAGGCCCAGGCGGACCTCGCACAGCTGCCTGTCGAGGTCTACCCCTCGGCGCACGCCACCCCGCTCGGGGCGGCCGCCTGCGCACGGCTCGCCCTGGAGCCCGGCCTCAGCACCCGCGAGGCCGTGGGCGCGTGGAGCCCTGAGCACACCTACGAGCCAGGGTGGACCTCCGAGCAGGCCGCGGACTTCCTCTCCCGGTGGCGGGCCACGGCCGAGAGCTCGTCGCTGAGGGAGACGATCACGCCGTGACCCTCCCCCAGAGCCGTTCGACCGAGCCTCTTGCCAGCGTCGACGTGGCCGTCATCGGTGCCGGCATCGTCGGGTCGGCCATCACCCGGGAGATCGCCGGCACCCGGTCGACCGTCGCCCTCGTCGAGGCGCGTGCCGACGTCGGGGACGGCACCAGCAAGGCCAACACCGCCATCCTGCACACCGGGTTCGACGCACGACCCGGCACCCTCGAGGCTCGACTGGTGGCGCGCGGCTACGCACTGCTCGGTGCCTACGCGGAGCAGACCGGCATCCCCGTCGAGCGCACCGGTGCGCTGCTGGTCGCCTGGACCGAGGAGGAGCTCGACACCCTGCCCTCGCTCAAGGAGAAGGCCGAGCAGAACGGCTACCACCGGTGCGAGCTCATCGACGCGGACGCCGTCTACAGCAGGATCCCGGACCTCGGCGACGGAGCGCTCGGGGGGCTCACGGTCCCGGACGAGTCCATCATCTGCACGTGGACCACCAACCTCGCGCTCGCCACCGACGCCGTGCGACGAGGCGCCCGCCTGCTACGCGGCCACGCGGTGACCGGCGTCCGCCGGCTCGAGGACGAAGCCGGCTGGGTCCTGGCGACCCCGCGAGGACCGGTCCTGGCCCGCTGGGTCGTCAACGCCGCCGGACTCGGCGCCGACCACATCGACCGGATGTTCGGCCATGACCGCTTCACCGTCACCCCCCGACGCGGGGAGCTGTTCGTCTTCGACAAGCTCGCCCGCCCGAAGGTCCCGCAGATCGTGCTGCCGGTGCCGTCGTCGCGCGGCAAGGGCGTCCTGATCAGCCCGACCATCTACGGCAACGTCATGCTCGGCCCCACCTCCGAGAACCTCGACGACCGGACGATGACCAGCACCTCCGAAGACGGGTTCGAGTTCCTGCTCGGCAAGGGCGCCCGACTCATGCCGACCCTCCTCGACGAGGAGGTCACCGCCTCCTACGCCGGGTTACGCGCCGCCATCGACGCCGACGACTACCTCATCGACCTGGACGCGCCGAACCACTACCTGCTCGTCGGCGGGATCCGCTCCACCGGTCTCACCTCCGGCATGGCCGTCGCCGAGCACGTCGCCGGTCTCCTCGCCGACACCGACCTGGATCCGACACCCCGCAGCGACCTCCCCGAACCGCCCCGCATGCCCAACATCGGCGAGGTCGGCACCCGTCCCTACCAGGACGCTGCCCGCATCGCTGCGGATCCGGAGTACGGACGGGTCGTGTGCTTCTGCGAACGCGTCACCGCCGGCGAGGTCCGCGACGCGTTCGCCTCACCGATCCCGCCCACCGACCTCGACGGACTGCGCCGTCGTACGCGTCTGATGAACGGCCGCTGTCAGGGCTTCTTCTGCGGCGCCAGCACCCGGGCGCTCCTCGAGACATCCGGCTGTGCCGGCACCCCGGACGAGCAGACCGCATGAGCGCGACCTCGCCGACGCACCCCCTGCCCGTGGAGCGGGTGCCCGTCGTCGTCGTGGGAGGCGGTCCCTCCGGACTCACCGCAGCCGCGAACCTCGCCACGTCCACCGGCGACGGCGTGCTGGTGATCGAGCGCGAGGCCGAGACCGGAGGCATTCCCCGCCACAGCGACCACCTCGGCTACGGAATGCGCGACCTCCACCGGTTCATCGGCGGCCCCGCCTACGCGCGCCGCCTCACCGCCCTCGCGCGGGACGCGGGCGCCCGCCTCGAGACGGAGGCCCAGGTGACCGACTGGGACGGTCCCCGGCGACTCGTGATCACCAGTCCCCGAGGTCGCCGCGTCGTCGAAGCCGACGCCGTGGTGCTCGCCACCGGGGCACGCGAACGTCCCCGCGCCGCCCGGCTCATCCCCGGCGATCGTCCCGACGGCGTCTACACGACCGGCCAGCTGCAGAACCTCGTCCACCTCAGCCATGCCCGGGTCGGCTCCTCCGCCGTCGTCGTCGGGGCCGAGCTGGTCAGCTGGTCGGCCGTCCTGACGCTGCGCGAGGCCGGCTGTGCCACCGTCGCGATGACCAGCACCTACCCCCGTGGCGAGGCCTATGCCGCATTCCGCGCGGTCGGTCGGCTCGGGCTCCGGGTCCCGGTCCGGACGCGCACTCGCGTCGTACGGATCAACGGAAAGCACCGTGTCGAGTCGGTCACCGTGGAGCACCTCGACACCCGGCGACGGACGACCATCCCCTGCGACACCGTCGTGACGACCGGCGACTGGATCCCCGACAACGAGCTCGCCCGCCTCGGCGCCCTCGACCTGGACCCGGGGACCCGGGGACCCGTCGTCGACAGCGCGCTGCGCACCACCACCGCCGGGGTCTTCGCCGTCGGCAACCTGGTGCACCCCGTCGACACCGCCGACGCCGCCGCCCTCGACGGGCGTCACGTCGCCTCGACGGTGCGGACGTGGCTGCACCAGGTCGAGAGCCTCTGCGCCGACGCCGCTGCATGTCCGGCCCGGCGCGGCGTTCCGCTGGGTGACCCCCCAGCACGTCGTACCCGGAGTGAGACCACCCCGGGACCAGCTGCTGCTGTGGACCGACACCTACCAGCGCTTCCCGCGGGTGCGCGCGGTCCAGGACGGCGTGACGATCGCCGAGACCCGCCTGCCGTGGCCCGCAGCCCCCGGCCGGGTCTTCCGGGTGCCCGCGTCCTTGGTCGCCGGTGCGAGACCCGGCGGCGGGGACGTCACGATCGACCTCGCGCGGTAGACCCCGTAGCACCCACGTGGCCGGGGCGTAACCCGATCGCCGGGGCCTCGTTGACCAGGTGTGTGTGTTTCACCGAGGTGAGGATGGGAATCCTCCCCTCGTACGGTTCGGGCAGGTGAGCAGCGCGGACCGGTACGGATCACCGCCGTGTCTCGGGAGCGGCGGGTTTCGTATTTAACGGGCCTGCAACAGGTCGCCGAAGATGTCGCCGTGCTCACGCACCCGGGTCAGCACCTCCTCGTGCGTGAGCTGGTCGAGGCCTTCGTCCGCGCCGTCCTCGATCTCCGCCCAGGTGCGCGGCGCGGCGACGTACGGCCGGTCCTTGCCGCGCAGGGAGTACGGCGAGATGGTGGTCTTCGCCGCGGTGTTCTGGCTCCAGTCCAAGAACACCTTGCCGCCGCGCAGCGCCTTGGTCATCTTCCACACCACCAGCCGCGGAGCCTCCCCCGTCAGCTCGCGGGCGATCTCCTGCGCCTGGTCGCGGACCGCGTCGGCGTTGAGCTTCCCGGGCAGCGCGGCGTACAGGTGCAGGCCCTTGCTCCCCGAGGTCACCGGGGCGGCCGACAGCCCGCGCTCGGTGAGCTTGTCGCGCACCAGCAGCGCGACCTCGCAGCACTCGCGCAGTCCGGCGGGGTGGCCGGGGTCGAGGTCGATGACCATCCGGTCGGGGTTCTTCGGCCGGCCGTTCCTGCCGACCCTCCACTGGTGCACGTGCAGCTCGAGCGAGGCCAGGTTGGCGAAGTAGGTCAGGTCGGCCAGTCCCTCGATGACCGGGAAGACGATCGTGTCGCCACCCCCGCGGGAGCCGGTCGAGGACACGGTGACGGTGCGCAGCCACGAGGGCGCCCCGCTGGGCTTGTTCTTCTCGAAGAACTGCATGTCGCCGGTGCCGTGCGGCCAGCGGATCCGGGTCACCGCCCGGTCCGCCAGGTGCGGCAGCAGCACCGGCGCGATCTGCGCGTAGTAGTTCAGCACCTCCCCCTTGGTCGTCCCGCTCGTCGGGTACATCACCTTCTGCAGGTTGCTGATCCGCAGCGTGCGGCCGTCGACCTCGACGTGCAGCTCCTCGCCCGGCGCCGCCATCACGCTCCTCCGTCGGTCCGCGCCAGGTCGCTCGGGTCGAGGTCGGTGCGGATCCCCTGGTACGACGGCTGCCGCAGCCGCTTGGCCGGCGTGAACCCGAGCGCCGCGATGTCGACGACGACCTCCGGCCGCACCCAGACGGTGCCCGACGCGTCGACCTTCGGCACCTCGTCGGCGAAGGGGCTCGCGTCCGTCAGCAGCGGACGCAAGTGCTCGAGCAGGCGTTGGCCGGTCTTGCCGGCGATGCCGCTGCCGACCCGTCCGCGGTAGACCAGGCCGTCCGGAGTCGGCTCGCCGACCAGCACGGCGCCGAGCCGCGAGGTGCTGTCGGTCTCGTGCCGCCAGCCGCCGACGACGTAGGACCCGACGTCGCGGTGCGGGAACTTCAGCCAGTCCGCGGAGCGACGACCCGGGTGGTAGCGCGAGGACCTCTTCTTGCTGACGATCCCCTCGAGTCGCTGGGCCGCGGTCGCCTCCAGCAGCATCGGCCCGTCGTCGTACGCCTCCGGCACCTGCCAGTGCGCGTCGAGCAGGCCGAGTCCCTCCAACGCCGTACGACGCTCGCTCAGCGGCTTGCCGGTCAGGTCGACGCCGTCGAGGCGCAGCAGGTCGAAGACGAGCAGGGTCACCGGGTTCGACTCCGCGAGCTGGGCGGCCCGCCGGGCACTGCTCACGTGCATGCGATCGGCCAGGGCCCCGAAGGTGGGCACGCCGTCGAGGAACGCCACGACCTCGCCGTCCAGCACGGCGTCGCGTCCCTCGAGCGGACCGCCGGCGATGCCGTGCAGCTCGGGGAAGGTGACGGTGGCGTCCAGCTCGTTGCGCGACCAGATCCGCGGCCGGCCGGCGGACACCTCGACCAGCACCCGCATGCCGTCCCACTTGACCTCGTGCAGCCACGCGGCCCCGGTCGGCACGTGGGTGCCCTTGGTGGCGAGCATCGGACGCATGAGCCCATCCTGTCCGAAGCTCCCACGAACCACCCAGCCCGGGACCGCTGAGTCTTGGGGCCGTCGGCGGTCTAGGTCATGATGGACATGTCCTTCCCCGACGATCGGAGCTGCCCGTGCGTGCCATCTGGAAAGGCGCGGTGTCGTTCGGCCTGGTGAGCGTGCCGGTCAAGCTCTACGCCGCCACCGAGAGCCACGACATCTCGTTCCGGCAGGTGCACGCCAAGGACGGCGGCCGGATCAAGTACCAACGTGTCTGCAGCATCGACGGCGAGGAGGTCGCCTACGCCGACATCGCCAAGGGCTACGAGACCGAGGACGGCCAGATGGTCGTCCTGGACGACGACGACTTCGCCGAGCTGCCGGCGAGCAGCAGCCGCGAGATCTCGGTCGAGAAGTTCGTGCCGACCGACCAGATCGACCCGGTGTGGCTGGAGAAGTCCTACTACCTCGAGCCCGACAAGTCCGCCGCCAAGCCCTACGCCCTGCTGCGCGAGGCGCTGAAGGAGGCCGACCGCGTCGCCGTGGTGACGGTCTCGATCCGCACCCGGATGACCACCGCGGTGCTGCGGGTGCGCGACGACGTGATCGTCATGCAGACCATGCTGTGGCCCGACGAGGTCCGCAAGCCCGACTTCGCCGGCCTCGACGCCACCGAGCACGCGGCCAAGCCGCAGGAGCTCAAGATGGCACGGCTGCTGGTCGACACGCTGGCCGGCGACTACGACGCGTCCGAGTTCGAGGACGACTACGCCAACGCCGTGCAGGCGCTGGTGCAGGCCAAGCTCGAGGGTGGCGAGGTGAAGGCGCCCGAGCAGCCGCAGAAGTCCACCGGCGAGGTCGTCGACCTGCTGGCCGCCCTGCAGCGCTCGGTCGACGCGGCCAAGACCTCGCGCGGGGAGTCGACCGCGAGCGCCGCGGACGACGAGAAGGCGCCTGCGAAGAAGACCGAGAAGAAGGCGGCCGCCAAGAAGAGCCCGGCGAAGAAGACCTCGGCCAAGAAGAGTCCCCAGAAGGCTGCGAAGAAAAGCCCGGCGAAGAAGGCCGCTGCCAAGAAGGCCAGCTGAGCCGAGGCCTCAGTCCAGCCCGAGGAACGGTCGGCACGCCTCGACGCCGGTGACCGTGACCCGCTCCGCCCATCCGGTGCGGGCCCACTGCTCGCGCGTGAGGCGCAGATGGGCCAGCTCGCCGACCCGACCCCCGCGCCGCTTCGCGGCGACACCGTTGTCGACGTACCCCAGCGCCCGCGAGACGCCCAGCGACCCGAGGTTGGTGCTCCAGGCCGAGCTGACCGCGGCCTGGGCACCCAGCTCCTCGAAGGCCAGCGTCAGCACCGCGGCCCGCATCTGCGTGCCCCAGCCGCGACCTCGTGCCACCGTGGCGAGGAAGGACGAGGAGTCCACGGTGCGCAACAACGCGAAGTCGTCACCCTCGAGGCCCTGGAAGCCGATCAGGTCGTCGCCGTGACGTACGGCGAAGCCCAGCGCCCACGAGTCGGGACACCAGGTGGCGCGCGCCCGCCAGTAGTCCTGGTGCACCCGTACGGCGCGCTCGTGAGCCGGGGCGAGACGGGGGTACGACGGCAGAGACGGGTCCTGCTCGACATCCGCGGGCATGACCTCCGCGAGCTGGTCGAGGTCCGCCTCGGTGACGTGGCGGAGGTCGAGGTCCGGCGTCGACAGCCGGATCTCGAACATCGGCCACGTCGTCACCGCGGCAGCTCCTGCAACGCCCAGGAGTTGCCGTCCGGGTCGGCGAAGTAGGCGTACTTCACCCCGCCCATGTCCTGGACGTCGGAGACGTCGACGCCGTTGCCCCGCAGGTGCTCCCGGGCCGCTGCGACATCGTCGACGACCAGGTGCAGGCCCTGCACCCGCGGCGCGTCCGGGTCGCCCATCCCCGAGCCGATGACGACGGAGCAGGCCGACCCCGGCGGGGTGAGCTGGACGATCCGCATCCCGTTGCCCGGCTCGACGTCGTGGTCGAGGTGGAAGCCGACCGCGTCGACGTAGAACGCTTTGCTCTGCTCCACGTCCGAGGTGGGCAACGGGACCAGCTCGAGGCGCATGTCCATGGTGGCTCCAGGTCGGGCGGTGCTGAACGTGGGGGTGTGGGGCAAAGGTCACACTCGCATCCAGGGTTCACGGCGCGCCAGCCGGGCACCAGATACTCATGAGTAACGACAAAGCAGCGCAAGCCCGTCAGGGACTGTTCGACAGCGTCGCCGGCAAGGCCAAGGAGGTCGCCGGCGCCGTACGCGGCCGCGACGACCTCGTCGAGGAGGGCCAGCTCCAGCAGGCGGAGGCCCAGCACCGCAAGGAGGCGGTCGCCGACGAGGCGGTCGCCGAGGCCAAGCGTGACGAGGCCGCGCAGGAGATGCGCGAGACCACCCGTGAGACGAGCGAGCAGAAGGCCGCCGCCGAGGCGAAGGCCGCACGCGAGACGTCTCAGGTGAAGCAGGAGCAGGCCAGCGAGCACGCGGCGGCCGCCCGCACCGCCGAGCAGCAGGAGGCCGCCGGACGCCAGGCCGCGGAGAAGGAGGCCGACCAGGTGGCCGAGACCCGGCTTCGCGAGGCGGAGAGCCTCGAGGCCGCCGCCGACTCCACCGAGGAGCAGGCCACGGCCGAGCAGCTGCGACTGCAGCGCGAGGCCGCCGCCGCCGACCAGCAGGCCGCGCAGCTGCGCGCCGAGACCGAGAAGTGAGGACCCCCATGATCACCACGCTCATCGCACTGCCCTACGAGATCGCCCGCCTACCCCTGGTCGCGGTGGACCGCGGCCTGGCCGGGCGGCTCCCGGAGACCTCCGGTCCGCGCGTGACGCTGGACCGCACCATCGGGTCGGCCGACAAGCTCGCCGGCACGCTGCTGAACAACCGCGCCATCACCCAGCGCGGTGTCGACCGCATCGAGCGCTCCGGCAAGCTGCTCACGGCCGAGCGTCTCGAGCAGGAGGCCGCAGCCCGTCGTGAGCAGGCTCGCGAGACCGCGGCCGCCGGCCGCCAGGAGGCCACCAGCAAGCGCACGGCCGCGCAGAAGCGCGCCGCGTCCGGGCTCCAGGAGGCGGACGCGACCGAGGCCCGCGGCAAGCAGCAGGCCAAGGCCAAGGCGACCCAGACCGCTGCTGCCAAGAAGGCGGCCGCCGACAAGCGGGCCGCCCAGCGCAAGGCGACCGCCGAGCAGACCAAGAAGCGCGCCGAGGCCGCTGCGGATGCCAAGAAGAAGGCCGCCCAGCGGGAGGCGAGCTCCGAGCTCGACGAGGCGCGTGCCACCAAGCAGGCTGCCGACCAGGCTCGCGAGGACGCCGAGCGTCTCAGTGAGCTGACCGAGGCCAAGAAGCAGGAGCGCAAGCAGGACTGACGTCCGGCGGGCTCGACGCGATCTCCCGGGGCGTTCCACAGCCGAGGTAGGTCGTGCCGAGCCCGTCGACCCGCGCCCAGTGACCGTGCGGCGACCGCCAGAGGAACACGCCCGGTCGCGGCTGGTGACACTGCCATCCGCCGTGGGTCTTCAGGCGATGGTGCAGCCGGCTGAGCGGCCCGAGGTTGTCGGGGCAGGTCGGCCCCGGCGGCCCCCCGGTGCCCGGCGGTCGATAGGGCCGGGTGTGGTCGAGGTCGCCGCAGCGGCTCGGCAGGGTGCCGTGCGGGAAGACCTCGAACGGGTGTCGCAGGACCGTGGTCTCGCGGACCCGGCCGGTGGCCTCGTAGCCGTCTGCGGACGGATTGCCGGCCAGGTCGAGCACCGGCCGGACCGTCACGTGGCAGTGGCGCAGCCAGTCGACCGCCTGCTCGGTCGTCACCGGTCCGGCACCCTCGACGCGGACGGCACCCGAACGCTGCCGCTGGTGCGCGACGTCGTCGGCGGCCACGTGGACGTAGAGGGTGGCGGGCAGTCGCAGCGAGTCCGGATCCGGAGCGTCGGCGTCGCCCTCCGCCTGGCGGAGCAGGGCCAGAGCCTTGACCGGATGGGCCAGGATGCCGATCGCCTCCGAGCGCAGGACATCCAGGCGACGGTCGGCATCGACGGCGGATGCGGCCGTGGGGTCCCGCTGCGCGAGGATCTGGGCGATGCGGTCGCACATCGCGAGGAAGAAGATCGCGTCACCCGCTCGTGCCCGTGCATAGATCGTCTTGGTGCCGAACTCCGTCGACCGACCCGTGCGCACGAACCGCTCCATCTCCGCGGCCAGACGACGCTGCTCGGCTGCCCCGGGGTCGGCCTCGATCACTGCTCCCTCGACCAGCGCCATCAGCCGTCCCCACGGGAGGGTGTCGAGGTAGGGCGCGACGCGGGCGTCGAGATGCAGCGCCTGCTCACGGTCGAGCCCGGCGGCGTGCGCCGCTCGGGCCACCTGACGGGCCTGGAAGAACCGGGCCGATCCACTCACGACGGCGCCCCACATGCGCGGGTGGCGGTGCCGCAGGTCGAGCACGTCGCGCATCAGCGACCGCGCTGCCGTCGTCGACAGTCCGAGCAGCAGTCCCAGCTCGGCAGCTGCGAACTCACGCAGCAGGGGTGTCCCATCGCCGTGCGGGAGGCGGCCAGCGCATCGGCGCACGCAGTGCCGTCGAGCTCGTCCACGGTGCGTGACTTCATGCAGACACGCTAGCCCGAACCGCCGACAGTTTCGGCTCAGAACCCTTGTTTACAAGGGAAAACGTACACCTCAGCGAATCGTGAGCCTCTTGTCGGACGCGCTCCAGAACACCTCGCGCGCGTCCTGCCGGATCGCGTCCAGGACAGTGCTGACGAGGTCGTCCACGTCGTGACCCGGCGGCAGCCGCGGCGGCTCGCCGCCGAGGGCGCGGTCGGCGAGGCCGGTGTCCAGGTGCGGCGGTCGTACGTCGACCACGGCGACGCCCGCACGTCGTACCTCGCGTCGCACCGCGCTCAGGTAGGCGGCCAGCCCGGCCTTGCTCGCGGAGTAGGCCGCCATCCCCGCCATCGGGGCGTCGGCCAGGATCGCGGAGAGCACGACCACGGCCCCGCCGGTCAGCTGCGAGACGGCGGCCGACACGACCGCCATCGGACCGAGCAGGTTGACCGCGACGAGCTCCTCCGCCACCGCGTCGTCGAGCTCCGCGGCCGGTCCGAAGCCGGCGACGCCGCTCGCGACCACGACGAGGTCGAGTCCCCCCAGGGTGCTCGCCGCCGACGACACCGCGGACCGCGCCGCGGCCACGTCCAGCAGGTCGAGCTCGATCCGGTCCTCGGCCTCGAGCGCCGCAAGCCGCTCGGCGGAGCGACCCGTCACCACAAGGCGGGCGCCCTCCGCGGCCAGGGCTCGGCACAGAGCACCGCCCAGCACTCCGGTGCCACCGACGACGAGGGTGCGTGCTCCGCTGAGGTCCATGCCCCTCCCCTACCCACACGGCGGGTCGTCCAGCACCCGCCGGCGGAGGTCACATGGCGACGCCGCAGCGGCGCAGCGCGAGCACCACCAGCGAGCGGGTGACCTGCACCAGCTCGTCGATCGAGACCTTCTCCAGCGGGGCGTGCGCCTCGGTGATGGCGCCCGGACCGTAGTGCAGCGTGGGGATGCCTCCGATGCCGGTGTAGAGCCGCAGGTCGCTGCCGTAGACACCGGCCCCGAGGGGCGGGTGCGCGCCGCCGGTCGCCGCGACCGCCGACGACATCTCACCGATGAGCGGGTGCTCCAGGTCGGTGCGGCCGCTGGCGAACTGCCCGCCGGGCCAGGTGACGACGGGCCGGTTCTCCGCGAGCCACGGGTCCTTCACCGCCACCTCGGTGACGACGTCCTCGAAACGGGCTCGGGCGAGCCGCGGGTCCTCGTCGATCTGCACACCGAAGCGCCCCTCGGCGACCAGCCGGTCGGGCACGTTGCTGGACCACTCGCCGGCGCGGATCATCCCGAAGGACAGGGCGTAGGGCATCTTGCCGACGAACAGCGGGTCCGGGTCGCGGTTGCGCTCGGCCTCGAACTCGAGCAGGGCGGCGTGGATCGGCAAGAACGCCTCGAAGGCGCTCACCCCCTCCGTGCGCATGGAGCCGTGGGCCGAGCGTCCGGCGACCTCGATCTGGAAGGTCAGCGCGCCGGCCGTGGCCGTGAGGATCTGCGCACTGGTCGGCTCGGTGATGACCGCGGTCTCCCCGATGTGCCCGCGGCGCAGGGTCGCGAACGCTCCGAGCCCACCGTCCTCCTCGCCCATGACGCAGTGCACCGCCAGCGGACGCTCCAGCCGGATGCCGGCGGCGGACAGCGTGCGGACGACGGCCAGGTTGGCCGCGACACCCGCCTTCATGTCCGCAGCGCCGCGCCCGTAGAGCTCGCCCTGCCAGATCTCGGCGGAGAACGGGTTGGAGCCCTGCCAGTTGTCCGGGTCCCCCGGGGGTACGACGTCCAGGTGGCCCTGCAGCACGAGCGCCGGCATGCCCTCGCGATCGGCGCTGTCGACGGTCCCGACCACTCCCACGGCCTGCGTGCGCTCCACCTCGACGCCGGGGAACCACGGGTCGGCGGTCATCTCCTCGAGGTCGATGTCCCACCGGTCGACGTCGGCGCCCAGGTCGCGCAGCATCCCGGCCGCGACCTCCTGCACCTCGATCTCCTCGTCCGAGCCGCCGAGGCTCGGGATCCGCACCAGCTCCATCAGGGACTCGACGAGGGCGTGCTCGTCGAGGTGCCCCAGGACGCGGCTCTCTGCGGGGCTCAGCTGGTCGGGGTCGTCGCTGCTCATGGGCACGAGTCTGCCGCACCGGACTGGCTATCGTTCGGCGTGTGCTGACAGTGGCGGTGTGCGAGGACGACGAGGCCCTGCGCTCGGTGCTCCTGCGCAGCGTGAAGTCCGCCGGTCACCGGGTGGTGATCGCCCGCACCGGCTCCGAGGCGCTGCAGGTGTTCCCGGGGGCCGAGCCCGACGTGGTGGTCCTCGACATCGGCCTGCCCGACAGTGACGGCCGCGACGTCTGCCTGGCCCTCCGCGCGGCGGGTCTGAGCGCACCGGTCATCTTCCTCACCGCCCGCGACGGCGTCCACGACAAGGTGGCGGGCTTCGAGTCCGGAGCGGACGACTACCTCACCAAGCCGTTCGAGCTCGCCGAGCTGCTGGTGAGGATCACCGCCCTCGCTCGACGGGGCACCACCGTCCCCGCCGCCTCCGACGACCTGCGCCTGGACCCGTCCCGGCACGCCGTGACCCGCGGGACGACGACGGTGCCGCTCACCCCGACCGAGTTCCGGCTGCTGGCCAAGCTGCTCGCCACCCCCGAGCACGTCGTACGCCGGCACGCGCTCGTCGCGGCCGGCTGGCCGATGGGCGCGGTGGTGCACGACAACACCCTCGACTCCTTCGTGCGCAGGCTTCGCCGCAAGCTCGAGCCGCTGACACACGGTGCGGGCGTCGAAGGGGACCGAGCCATCGACACGGTGCGCGGGGTGGGATACGTGTGGCGGTGAACGGCGCGACCAGACTGGGTCTGCGCGCCCGGCTGGTCATGGCCACGATGCTGGCCGCGCTGCTGGCGGTCACGGTGCTCGTGGTCGGCCTGCAGGCGCTGCTGGCCGGACGCGCGGAGCAGGACTCCGTGGACGCGCTCCGGGGACGGGCCGACGCGGCGGCCGCCACGGTCCGGGTGCGCGACGGACGGGTCCGGGTGCTGGAGACCGCCTCGGCGGTGCTCGACAACGACCTCTGGATCTTCGACGGGTCCGGCGCCCGCATCGACGGGAGCGTGCCTCCGCCTCGGCTGCGCGACGCTGTCGACGACCTGACGAGGGCCGGCCGGGTGCGCACCCTCGACGTGGGCAGCGACTACCGGCTCCTCGCCCGGCCGGTCACCCCGCCGGGCGGCGACCGGCCGGCCGCCGTCGTGGTCGCCGCCGCCGACCTGGCGCCCTACGAGAGCTCCGAGCGGCGCAGCCTGTGGCTGAGTCTGGCGCTCGGTGCCGTGAGCGTCGCCGGGGCGGGCGCAGCCGCCTGGGTCGCTGCCGGCTACGCCCTCGGGCGGGTGCGCCGCATGGCGCACCGGGCGGACACCTGGCGTGAGCACGACCTCGCCGGCCGCTTCGGGCTCGGCGAGCCGTACGACGAGCTCACCGACCTCGGCCGCACCCTGGACCGGATGCTCGACCGGATCACGGCAGCCCTGCACGCAGAGCGACGACTCACCGACGAGGTCGCGCACGAGCTCCGCACGCCGCTGACGGTGATCCGCTCCGAGGCTCAGCTCGCGCAGCTCGAGGGGGGACCGTCTGCCTCGTTGTCGGCGATCGTCGCGGCCACCGAGCGCATGCAGGCCTCCATCGAGACCATGCTGGCGGTTGCGCGGTCGCACCAGGGCACCGAGCAGCGCTGCGTCGTCGCCGCCGTGCTGGAGGCGCAGGTCGAGCACCGACCGGTCCGCGCGGACGTGCGGGTCCGGCTGGCCGACGTCGACCCCACGCTCGTCGTGGCCGCCCCCTCCGGCGTGGTCACCGCGGCCCTGTCCCCGCTGCTCGACAACGCCGTGCGACACGCGCGCGCCGTCGTACGCCTGCGCGCGACGGCGGACGGGGACCGAGTCGTGGTGCACGTGGAGGACGACGGACCCGGGGTCGCGTCCGAGGACGCAGAGGCCGTGTTCGCACCGGGCCACAGCACGTCGGGCGGGGCGGGCCTCGGCCTGCCGCTGGCACGGCGCCTGGCCCACTCCGTCGGCGGAGAGCTCGTCGTCCTCGACGACGGGGCGGAGCGACACGGCCACGTCGTCCTCAGCCTGCCGCGGGAGTAGCGGCAGTCAGGTGCGAGTCAGGTTGACCGGACCACTCTGAGCCCATGACGACCACCTCCCACCCCACCCCCCTGCGCACGATGCTGAACAAGGTCCCCGAGGTCACCGTCTTCTTCTGGGTGATCAAGATCCTCTGCACCACCGTCGGGGAGACCTTCGCCGACTACCTCAACGACACGGTCGGGCTCGGCCTGAACAACACGGCGCTGCTGATGACCGGCGCCCTGATCGTCGTGCTGGTGTTCCAGTTCCGAGCCCGGCGCTACATCCCTGGGATCTACTGGCTCGCCGTCGTGCTGATCAGCGTCGTCGGGACCCTGCTGAGCGACAAGCTCGTCGACGACCTCGGCGTACCGCTGCAGACCTCGACGATCGCCTTCGCGATCCTGCTCGCCGTCACGTTCGGCGCCTGGTACCTCAGCGAGCACACGCTCTCGATCCACTCGATCGTGACGACCCGGCGCGAGGTCTTCTACTGGCTCGCGATCCTGTTCACCTTCGCGCTGGGCACGTCGGCCGGCGACCTCTTCGGTGAGCAGCTCGGCATCGGCTACTGGCCCACGGCGGCGATCGTCGCCGTCGTCATCGGCCTGATCACCGCGGCCCACTACGCCCTCAAGCTCAACGCGGTGCTCGCGTTCTGGCTCGCCTACATCCTGACCCGCCCGTTGGGTGCATCGATCGGTGACGGCATGTCCCAGCCCCACAAGGCCGGCGGTCTCGGCCTCGGGACGACCGGGACCAGCCTGATCTTCCTGGTCGTGATCCTCGGCCTGGTCACCTTCCTCGGCTACAGCAGGATCGACCGCACCGAGGCGCACGAGCCGGACTCGCTCACGGGGTCGACAACAGGGTCCTGACCACGCGCAGCCCGACCGACAGCCGCGCCAGGTCGACGTGCTCGTCGGAGCAGATCTCCTCGAGCGTGCCGACCGCGCGCGACACGACCACCGTGTCGGACTCCTCCCAGTCCGCGACGCGACGCGGCGTCGGCTGCTCGGGGTCGGTGCCGGCGAGCACCTGGGCGGTGAGCTGGGCGTGCACCGTGTGGAGGTCGTCGCGGAGGGCCGCGCGCGCCATCGTCTGCCACCGGTCGTCGCGCGGCAGGGCCAGGATCCGCGCAACCAGCGTCGACAGCCCGAGCCGCTCACCGAGGGCGAAGTGCGTGCGCGCGACCTGGAGCGGGTCGAGGTCGTCGCGCTGGGCGGTCTCCACGATGTTGAGCACCTGGTAGGCCGGGGGCAGCACCGCCACCCGGACCGCGAGGTCCTCCGGCACCCCCGCCTCGACCAGTGCGTCCCGCCGGGACTCGAAGGCATCCTGCTCCCGGCCGGTCAACAGCTCCGGCAGCGCCGTGACGACCTGCTGCGCGACCACGCCGAAGAAGTCGACCGTGGCCTCGCTGTCCATCGGGGGACGGCGGTTGTTGATCAGCCACCGCGACGCCCGCTCGACGAGCGTGCGCATCTCGAGCCGCATCCGGGTCTGCGTCGCGGCGTCGATGGCGTTGTCGTACGCCGCGATGTCGTCGATCAGCGCGCGGGACCCGAAGATCTCCCGCGCCACGAAGTTGGCTCGCACGAGCTCGTCGGCCGAGGCCGCCGTCTCCTCGGAGAGCCGGTGGAAGAACGTCATCCCGGCCCCGTTGACCAGGGAGTTGACGACCTGGGTCACGACGATCTCGCGGCGCAGCGGGTGGGACTCCATCCGCTCGCGGTAGGTCTGGCGCATGTGGGTCGGGAAGTAGCTGAACAGGTCGTTGCGCAGGAACGGGTCGTCCGGCAGGTCGGTGCGGATCAGCTCCTCGGCCAGCACGATCTTGGTGTAGGCCATCAGCACCGCGAGCTCGGGCACCGTCAGGCCCTGCCGCGCCTCGATCCGACCGGCGACCGTCTTGCGGCTCGGCAGCGCCTCCAGCGCCCGGTCGAGCAGCCCCTGCCGCTCCAGCCGGCGGATCCAGTCCTCGTGCACGTGCAGCAGCTGCGGTGCCTGGATCGCGGCGTTCGCGAGGGCGAGGTTCTGCTCGTAGTTGTCGACGAGCACGAGGGTGCCGACCTCGTCGGTCATCGAGGCCAGCAGGTCGTTGCGCTGCTTCTCGGTCAGGTCGCCGTTGGCGACCACCTGGTCGAGCAGGATCTTGATGTTGACCTCGTGGTCGGAGGTGTCGACGCCCGCGGAGTTGTCGATGAAGTCGGTGTTGATCCGGCCTCCGACGCGGGCGTACTCGATCCGGCCGCGCTGGGTCAGGCCGAGGTTGCCGCCCTCCCCGACCGACCGCACGCGCAGGTCGGCGCCGTCGACGCGGATCGGGTCGTTGGCCTTGTCGCCGACCTCGGTGTCCGTCTCGGTGCTGGCCTTGACGTAGGTGCCGATGCCGCCGTTCCAGAGCAGGTCCACCGGCGCGAGCAGGATCGCCTTCATCAGCTCGGCCGGCGTCAGTGCCGTGACCGCGTCGCCGAGGCCCAGCGCCTCGCGGACCTGCGGGCTGACCGGGATCGACTTGGCGCTGCGCCGGTAGACCCCGCCCCCCTCCGAGATCAGCTCGGTGTCGTAGTCCTGCCAGCTCGACCGGGGCAGCGCGAACAGCCGCTTGCGCTCGGCGTACGACGTCGCGGCGTCGGGCGACGGGTCGAGGAAGATGTCGCGGTGGTCGAACGCCGCGACCAGCCGGATGTGCTCGGAGAGCAGCATGCCGTTGCCGAAGACGTCGCCGGACATGTCCCCGACGCCGACAACGGTGAACTCCTCCGCCTGGCAGTCGACCCCCATCTCGCGGAAGTGCCGGCGCACCGACTCCCACGCGCCGCGCGCGGTGATCCCCATCGCCTTGTGGTCGTAGCCCACCGAGCCGCCCGAGGCGAACGCGTCGCCGAGCCAGAAGCCGTAGTCGCGCGCGACGCCGTTGGCGATGTCGGAGAACGTCGCGGTGCCCTTGTCGGCGGCGACCACGAGGTAGGAGTCGTCGCCGTCGTGCCGCACCACGCGCTTCGGCGGGACGGCCCTCTCACCCTCGAGGTTGTCGGTGATGTCCAGGAGGCCGGAGATGAAGGTCTTGTAGCAGGCGACCCCCTCGGCCATCCACGCTTCCCGGTCGGAGGCGTCGGGCAGCTGCTTGCAGAAGAAGCCGCCCTTGGCGCCGACCGGCACGATCACGGTGTTCTTGACCATCTGCGCCTTCACCAGCCCGAGGATCTCGGTGCGGAAGTCGTCGCGTCGGTCCGACCAGCGCAGACCGCCGCGGGCGACCGCGCCGAAGCGGAGGTGGACGCCCTCGACCCGCGGCGAGTAGACGAAGATCTCGAACTTGGGCCGGGGCTCGGGCAGGTCCGGGATCGCGTCGGGACGCATCTTCAGCGAGATGTAGGACTTGGTCAGGCCCTCGGCGTCGGTCTGGAAGTAGTTGGTGCGCAGGGTCGCGCGGATCACCGTGAGGTAGGACCGCAGGATCCGGTCGTGGTCGAGGCTGGCCACGTCGTCCAGGGACCGGTCGATCCGCTCCTCGATCTCCGTGGTGCGCGCCACCCGCGCGCTGTCGTCGGCGAGCTGACCGCCGTCGCGACCCGGGTCGAACCTGGCCTCGAACAGCGCCACCAGCCCGCGGGCGATGTCGACGTTCTGCTTCAGCGCGTCCTCGATGTAGTCCTGCGCGAAGGGCGTGCCGCCCTGGCGCATGTACTTCGCGTAGGCGCGCAGCACCGTCGCCTGCCGCCAGGTCAACCCCGCCGCCAGCACCAGCCCGTTGAACCCGTCGACCTCGTTGTCGCCCTCCCACACCGCGTTGACCGCGTCCTGGAAGAGCTCCCGCGCACCCTGGGGCATCGGCCGGTGGTAGCGCAGCCCGAAGTCGTAGATCAGCGAGTCCTGGGGCAGCCCCACCAGGACGTAGGGCCGCTCGTCGATGACCTCGACACCCATCGAGGACAGGATCGGCAGCACCTCCGAGAGCGACAGCGGTGTCCCGGTGCGGAAGATCTTGAGCCGCGCCTCGCCCGGTGCGGCGTCGACGAGCTGGTAGAAGGACAGGTCGAGCCCGCTCTCCTCCGGGATGCCCTCGAGCCGCCCCAGGTCGACCGCGCCGGTGCGGGGCGGGTAGTCCTCCTTGTAGGCCTCGGGGAACGAGTCGGCGTAGCGACGAGCCAGCAGGGCGCCGTCCTCCTCGCCGTACTCCGCGTGGGCGGCGGTCACGAAGTCGTCGCGCCAGGAGCGGGCCGCCTCGGCCAGCCGGCGCTCGAGGTCGGCCTGGTCGAAGTCCTTGATGCTGCGGCCGGACGGCGGTCGGACCACGAAGTGCAGCCGCGCCAGCATCGACTCGCTGACCCGGGCGGTGTACTCCAGCGAGTCGCCGCCCAGCTCCTTCTTCAAGATCGCCGCGATGCGCTCGCGCACCGCGGTCGTGTAGCGGTCCCGCGGCAGGTACACCAGGCACGACAGGTAGCGGCCGTAGGTGTCGGCGCGCACGAACAGCCGGACCTGCCGGCGCTCGCGGGTGTGCAGCACCGCCTCGGCGATCGGCACCAGCTCCTCGATCGGGGTCTGGAAGAGCTCGTCGCGCGGATAGGTCTCGAGCACGTCCATCAGCGCCTTGCCGGTGTGGCTCAGCGGGGCGAACCCGGCCCGGTCGATCACCTGCTTGGCCTTGACCCGGATCACCGGGATCCGGGTCAGCGACTCGGTGTAGGCGGCCGAGGAGAACAGGCCCAGGAAGCGGCGCTCACCGCTCACCTCGCCGGACTCGTCGAACGTCTTCACCCCGACGTAGTCGAGGTAGACCGGCCGGTGCACCGTCGCCTTGGAGTTGGCCTTGGCCAGCACCAGCAGGGTCTTCTCCCGCGCCTTGGCGCGCACGATCGGGGGCAGCTTGCCGAAGGACCCGGACATGTCCTGGTCGGAGCGCAGGATGCCGAAGCCGGTGCCGGGCACGGCTCGCAGCGCCACGTCCTCCTCGCCGTCCTCGTCGATGTCCTCACCGGCGCCCTCGAGGTGGTACTCGCGGTAGCCGAGGAAGGTGAAGTGCTCGTCGGCGAGCCAGCGCAGCAGTGCCTTGCCCTCCTCGATCTCCTCCTGGCCCAGCGGCGGCGGGGCGTTCTCGAGGTCGTCGATGATCTCCAGCGCCTGGGCCTTCATCTTCGGCCAGTCCTCGACCGCCTCCCGCACGTCGAGCAGCACCTTGGTCAGCGAGCGCTCGATGTCGTCGCGCGACGCCGGGCTCGACTCGCGGCCGATCTCCAGGTGCATCCACGACTCGCGCGACACGTCGTGCGGAAGCTCCGAGCGGTCGAAGGACCCGTCGTCCTCGGTGAAGACCTCCTGCAGCTGGCCGGTGATGTCACGACGTACCAGGATCTGGGGGTGCACGACCATGTGCACCTCGCGGTGCTGCTCGTTGAGCGCCATGGTCACCGAGTCCACGAGGAACGGCATGTCGTCGGTGACGACCTCGACGACCGTGTGCCCACCGGCCGACCAGCCGTGCTCGCCGACGGTCGGGGTGAAGACCCGGATGTTGGCGGTGCCCTGCGGTCGGTAGGACGCGAGCTTGTACTGGCTCATCGCGGCGCCGTAGAGGTCGACCTCGCTGCGCTCGTCGATGTCCTCGGGGGCGACGTGACGGTAGTAGTAGCGCAGCAGCTGCGCGGACTTCTCGCCGGGCGGGCCACCGGTGCCCTTGCGTCCTGCTGCGAAGGCGCACGCCCGCTCGAGCAGGTCCTCGCGTCGGGAGTTCGCGGTGTCGTCCAGCGTCGTGCGCACGCAGCATCAGCCCTTTGACGACCCGAGGCCGTCCTCGTCGCGACGTCACCCCGTTGTGCCGTCACGACCGACCCTAGGACGTCGGCGCCGCGACGACCACCAGGGGTGGACGGGCGTGTCCACCGCACTGTCTCACTGCCGGACCTCGGCTCAGAGCACGGACCTGAGGTCCCACAGGAGCGGGAAGTAGCGCAGGTCCAGCCGGCTGCGGAGATAGGAGCTCCCCGACGAGCCGCCGGTGCCGGTCCTGGTGCCGATCATCCGCTCCACCATCACGACGTGGCGGGCCCGCCAGGCGGCGGCCAGCTCGTCGTGCTCCAGCAGCGCCTCGGCGAGCGCCCACACCTCGCCGTACGACGACCGGTCGTGCGCGGTCCGGCGGACCGAGTCGGTGATCTCCTCCTCGGAGCCGACCGGGAGGCCTCGCGTGTCGAGCACGTGCACGAACGCGTCCCACAGCGTCGGCTCCTCCAGCCGTCGACGCAGCCGCTCCTCCTCGTCGGGGGTGAGCCCCCGGAAGCGCTGAACGAACGAGGGGTCCTTGGCGCCGGAGAGGAACTCCAGCTCGCGGAACTGCACCGACTGGAAGCCGCTGGCCGGCGCCAGCGCCTGCCGGAACTCCAGGAAGTCCTGCGGGGTCATGGTCTCGAGCACATCGACCTGGTTGACGAGCACCCGCTCGATCACGTGCATCCGTCGGAGCAGGTGCTGGGCCCACCAGACCCGCTGTCCGGCGCCGCCTGCGGGCTCGGCGGAGAGCATCGCGTCGCGCGCTGCGGTCGCCTCGTGCAGCAGCTGCTGGAACCACAGCTCGTAGACCTGGTGGATGGTGATGAACAGCAGCTCGTCGTGCGCCGGCGGCCGCGACTCCAGGTCCTGCGCGGACAGCAGGCGGTCGAGCTGGAGGTAGCTGCCGTAGGTGAGCCGTGCACCCTGCTCGCCGAACCTGATGTCCCGTCCGCCCCACTCGCCGGCCGGGTCCTGGTCCTCGTCGCTGCCCATTTCGGCAGCGTAGCGAGCGACCGCCCTGGGTACAGACCGCCCGTCGGCTGCGTACCGACCCACCCGCCCACCGTCTCTCCCAGGAGCCCCGCCGATGAAGTACTCCCACCAGCTGTCCTACGACGCCACCCCGGACGAGGTGGCCGCGATGCTGGCGGACCCCGCCTTCCGCCAGCAGGTCTGCGCAGCGCTGGACGCCGAACGCCGCGACGTGTCGATCTCGGGCAGCGGTGCGGGGATGCAGGTCACCGTCGACCAGACGCTGCCCTCGACGGGTGTCCCGTCCTTCGCCAAGAAGTTCGTCGGCGAGGAGATCCAGATCGTGCAGACCGAGAGCTGGAGCAGCGCCACCCGGGCCGACCTCGCGGTCGAGATCCCCGGCAAGCCCGGTCACCTCAAGGGCGCGATCGACCTCGCGGCGGAGGGGGCGGGGACCACCGAGACGGTGTCCGGCGAGATCAAGGTCAAGATCCCGGTGGTCGGCGGCAAGCTCGAGCAGCTGATCGGGCACCTGCTCACCGAGGCGCTGCGCACCGAGAACGGCGTCGGCCGGGACTGGCTCGCCGAGCGGCGAACGGCCGGGGGCTAGCCCGTCCGGCTGGACTCGCCGTCGCCCTCGCGCTGCTGCGCGACGGTGTCGCGACGACGCAGGACGACCACGACGGCCACCAGGACCACGAAGGGGCCGAACGCGACGAGCAGCACGAGCGCGCGCTCGGAGGAGTGCAGGGTCCCCAGGTGCAGCAGGGTGGCGGCGAGCATCAGGCTCAGGTGGAGGGACATCGGGACCCAGTCTCGCAAACGTCGCCGCCCGGACAGCACCGTGTGGCGAAGCCGACACCCGGGTCCCTGAGGGAATCGCGGCGGGCGGGGAACAGTTGATACAACGTTCAACCATCCGCCCCGAGAGGACCCCCGTGCCTGAGCTGCCCGACCTGTTCGACCCGATCACCCTGCCCGCCTGGGAGCTGCCGAACCGGCTGGTCATGGCCCCGCTGACGCGCAACCGCGCGGGCGAGGGCATGGTTCCCGGCGACCTCGCCGTGGAGTACTACCGCCAGCGCGCCTCAGCCGGCCTGATCATCAGCGAGGGCACCCAGCCCAGCGCCGTCGGTCAGGGCTACCTGAGCACCCCCGGGCTGCACACCGACGAGCAGGTCGAGGGCTGGCGTCGCGTCGCGGACGCCGTGCACGCGGAGGGCGGCCGGATCGTGGTCCAGCTGATGCACGCCGGCCGAGTCGCGCATCCCGACAACAAGGGCGGCCTGGAGTCGGTCGCGCCGAGCGCGCTCGCCGCACCGAACGAGATGTTCACCGCCGACGGCATGAAGCCGCACCCGGTCCCCCGCGCCCTGACGGTCGAGGAGATCCCCGGGGTCGTCGCGGAGTACGTCGATGCCGCGAAGCGGGCGATCGAGGCCGGACTGGACGGCGTCGAGGTGCATGCCGCCAACGGCTACCTGATCCACCAGTTCCTCGCCCCGGGATCCAACGAGCGCACCGACGAGTACGGCGGCAGCCCGGCCGGCCGCGCCCGCTTCGGCATCGAGGTCACGCGTGCCGTCGCCGCGGCGATCGGCGCCGAGCGCGTCGGCATCCGGATCTCCCCGGCGCACAACATCCAGGGCGCCCTGGAGCAGGACCCGGCGGACGTCGAGGCCACCTACACCGCACTGGTGCAGGGGATCGCCCCGCTCGGGCTGGCCTACCTGTCGGTGCTGGCCGACCCGTCGCTGGAGCTGATCGCGCAGCTGCGCAAGGAGTTCGGCGGGGCGCTGATCGCCAACACCGGCTTCGCCGACGTCACCACCCGCGAGCAGGCGCAGGCCGTGCTCGACGCCGGCCTCGCCGACGCGGTTGCCGTGGGACGGCTGTTCCTGGCCAACCCCGACCTGCCGCGTCGCTGGCAGACCGGGGCCGAGCTCAACGAGCCCGACCCCGACACGTTCTACGGCGGCGGCGCCGAGGGGTACGTCGACTACCCGACGCTCGCCGCGTCCTGACGGCTCAGCCCAGGTCCATGAACGGGTAGCGGTAGTCCTTCGGCGGGTCGAAGGTCTCCTTGATCGACCGCGGCGAGGTCCAGCGCATCAGGTTCTGCGGTGCGCCGGCCTTGTCGTTGGTCCCGGAGGCGCGGGCCCCGCCGAAGGGCTGCTGCCCGACCACGGCACCGGTCGGCTTGTCGTTGATGTAGAAGTTGCCCGCCGCGAACCGCAGGTGCTCGCGCGCCCAGGCCACCACGTTGCGGTCCTGCGCGATGATCGCGCCCGTGAGGGCGTACGGCGCGAACGACTCCATCTGGGCGACGACCTGCTCGAAGTCGCGGTCCTCGAAGACGTGCACGGCGAGGATCGGGCCGAAGTACTCCGTGTTGAACATCTGGTCGGTCGGGTCGCTGCTCTGCACCACCGTCGGCCGCACGAAGTAGCCGACCGAGTCGTCGACCTGCCCGCCCGCGAGGATCTCGAGGTTCTTCGACCGCTTGGCGCGCGCGATCGCCTTCTTGTGCTTGGCGAACGCCCGGTCGTCGATGACCGCGCCCATGAAGTTGGAGAAGTCGGTGACGTCCCCCATGGCGATGGCGTCGACCTCCTCGAGGAACCGGTCCTTCATCGCGTTCCACACCGAGCGGGCGACGTACGCCCGGGATGCGGCGGAGCACTTCTGGCCCTGGAACTCGAATGCGCCGCGCAACAGCGCCACCCGCAGGACGTCGGGGTCGGCGGAGGCGTGCGCGACGACGAAGTCCTTGCCGCCGGTCTCGCCGACGATGCGCGGGTAGGAGCGGTACTTCGTGATGTTCTCGCCGACCGTGCGCCACAGGTGCTGGAAGGTCGGGGTCGAGCCGGTGAAGTGGATGCCCGCCAGGTCGGGGTGCGCGAGCGCCACCTGCGAGACGTCGAGACCGTCACCGGGGAGCATGTTGATCACACCCGGGGGCATCCCGGCCTCCTCGAGCAGCTCCATCGTCAGGTGGGCGGCGACCTGCTGGGTCGGCGAGGGCTTCCAGATCACCGTGTTGCCCATCAGCGCCGGGGCGGTGGGCAGGTTGCCGGCGATCGCGGTGAAGTTGAACGGCGTGATCGCGTAGACGAAACCCTCGAGCGGGCGGTGGTCGGTGCGGTTCCAGATCCCGCGCGAGTTGGCGATCGGCTGCTCGCCGAGGATGCCGCGCGCGAAGTGCACGTTGAAGCGCCAGAAATCGATCAGCTCGCACGCCGAGTCGATCTCGGCCTGGAAGGCGGTCTTGGACTGGCCGAGCATGGTCGCCGCGTTGATCCGCTGCCGCCACGGGCCCGCCAACAGGTCAGCGGCCTTGAGGATGACCGCGGCGCGCTCGTCGAAGGACAGCGCGCGCCAGCCCGGGGCGGCGTCGGCCGCGGCCTTGATCGCGGCCCGGGTGTCGGTCTGGCTGCTGTTCTTCAGGACGCCCAGCACGTGTGCGTGGTCGTGCGGCTGCACGACCGGGATCTCTGCGCCGCCGCCCATCTTCTTCGTGCCGCCGATGGTCGCGGTCAGGTCGAGCCGGTCGGCCTCCTGCCGGGCGAGCTCCGCCTCCAGCTCCGCGCGCTCGGGCGTGCCCGGGGCGTAGGTGAGGTTGGGCTCGTTGACGGGGACCGGCGGGTGGGTGACAGCGTCCATGGGCCCGATCGTGTCACGCGCCCGCGACGCCGCCCAACTCCAGCAGGTCACCGATCTCCTGGGCGGCCCACCAGCCCGGCTGGTGGTCCAGGCAGCGCTCCAGCAGACCCTCCGCGTCCGGCGATCCGGAGCGCAGCGCCTCGACCGCCGCGGCGACGTCGGACTCGGCCGCCGCGTCGTCGGCCAGCACCGCCGCGATCCGCCGGTAGGGCACGACCTCGTCGACCTCGACCAGGGTCGGGTCGTCGGTGCCGGCCGGCACAGCGGAGGGTACGTCGATCGCGACCACGACCCGCCGGGACGGCTCGTCGCCCACGGCCTCGGCCAGCAGTCGCACCGAGGAGAGGGCGGCGGCGCTCGACGCCGCGAACTCCAGGTCCTCCTCGTCGACGTCGCCGAGCGCGCGGCGCACCTCCTCGGTCACGGCGTGCGCGGCGAACGGGGCCGGCCCGATACCGCTGGCGGTCACGATCCCGCGCAACCGGCCGGTCGTGCTCGGCACGTAGACCCGGGTCACCCGGCTCGCCGGACTCACGAGCGCACCGGCTTGCCCTTGCGTCCGCGCGGGGCGCGCTGGCGACCCGGTCCGGTGCTGTCCACGAGCTCCTCGAGCGCCTCGGTCAGGCACTGGCCGAGCACGTCGAGGTCCGGCAACGCGTCCCGGTCGGCGTTGAGGCCGAAGAACACGCCGCCGTCGTAGGAGGTCACCCCGATGGACAGCGCGTGCCCGGGCAGCAGCGGCTGCACCGGGTAGGACTCGGTCATCGGGGCGCCCGCGGCGTAGAGCGGGAACTGGGGACCGGGCACGTTGGTGATCACCACGTTGAACCGCCGCGACTCCGTCGCAGCCACCCGGGAGCCCAGTGCGTGGAAGGTGGTGGGCGCGAAGCCCGCGACGCCGGCGAGCCGGTCCGCGGCGACCGCCCGGCCGGTCTCCTTGTGCGCCTTGAGGGCGTAGGACACCTGGTGCAGCCGGACCACCGGGCTGGCCTCGCCGATCGGCAGGTTGAGCAGGTGACCCGCCACCTGGGTGCCGAGCGAGGTCGGTTCGAGGTCGCTGTCGATCACGCCCATCGGGACCATCGCCCGGATCGTGCGGCTGCCGTGCACCGACTCGGCGCGGGTCATCAGCCAGGTGCGCATCGCTCCGGTGATCGTGGCCAGGATGACGTCGTTGACGGTGCCGCCGTGGAAGCGCCGCACCGTGCGGTAGTCGTCGAGCGAAGTCTTCACGGTCGTGAATCGGCGCTGCTCGGACAGGGTCGTGTTGATCGGCGATTCCTGCACCGGGTGCCGGTTGGTCAGCGCGGACGCGACGTGCACGACCCGACCACCCACGGCGCCGGCGGTGCGCACGACGCTGCCGGCGTTGCCGGCGAGCACCCCGATCGCCGCGCGCGGGTGCCGCACCGACTCCCGCACCGCGTCGGCCACGAGCGCCGACCCGTTGGGCTCGCGCTCGGGGTGCCAGTCGTCGTGGACGGTGTCCTTCGGCTGCGGGTCGACGTCGAGGATCACCTGGCCCAGGTCGATGGTGGCCACGCCGTCGACCAGGATCTGGTGCGACTTGGACAGGATCGCGAAGCGTCCGCCCTCGACCCCCTCGATGAGGTACATCTCCCACAGCGGCCGGTTGCGGTCGAGCCGACGCGACATGATCCGTGCGGTCAGGTCCCGCAGCTGGTCCATCGAGCCGGGGCGCGGCAGCGCCGAGCGGCGCACGTGGAAGGTCAGGTCGAAGTCGTCGTCGTCGACCCACACCGGGTTGGCCAACCGCCCGGGGACCGACTTGATCCGCTGCCGGTAGCGGGGCACGAAGGCGATCCGGTCGCCGACCAGGGCGAGGAGCGCGTCGTAGTCGAAGGCGTGACCGGGCTCGAAGATCTCCAGGGTCGCGTTGTGCATCGGCGCGCTCGCGGACTCGGTGACCAGAAAGGCCATGTCGTCCGGCCGTAGCCGCTCGACCATCGCTACCCCTCTCAGAGGAAACCCGGCGGGCCATGCGATTCTGACAGAAGCCCCTCTCGTGCCCGGCATGGCCCGGCACGGCATCGTCTCGGCGGGTCGGATCCCTGCCCTGCAAGGAGAATCGATGATCTTCGCCCACGGCATCGGCGGCGCCAAGGATCTGCCCATCCCAGCCGAGCTCGCGATGGCCGGTGCCGGCGCTGCCCTGGCCGTGTCCTTCACCGTGCTGGCACTGGCCTGGCGACGCCCCCGCTACGACGCGGCCACCCAGGGCCGCCCGGCCCCCGGCTGGCTCACCTCGCTGGTCGAGGCGCGGGCGTTCGCGGTCGGGCTGAGGGCCTTCGGCCTGCTCTTCTTCGGGTACGTCGCCTGGGCGGCGCTCGCGGGCCCGGACCTGTTGACCAACCCGACGTTCGGGGTGGTCTACGTGCTGCTGTGGGTCGGCATCGTGCCGCTGTCGCTGCTGTTCGGACCGTTCTACCGCGCCGTGAACCCGGTCCGCACGATCCATCTCGGACTGTCGCGGCTGACCGGCAAGCCGCCCGAGGAGGGCATGGCCGAGCTGCCGGCCCGGCTGGGCTACTGGCCCGCAGCCCTGATGCTCTTCGCCTTCGTCTGGCTCGAGCTGGTGCTGCCGAGCTCGACCTACCTCTCCCCGGTCCGGCTGTGGTTCGCGGCCTACCTCGCGATCGTGATCGTCGGCGCGGCGGTCTACGGCACCCGGTGGATCGAGCGCTGCGACCCCTTCGAGGCCTACTCCACCCTCGTCGGCCACCTGTCCTGCTTCGGCCGGACCGGCGCGCAGGGAGACGGGCCCCTGGTCGTCCGCAGCCCGCTGGCCAACCTCGACGGCGTGCCCGCGCGCCCCGGCCTCGTCGCCATGGTCGCCGTGCTCTTCGGCAGCACCGCCTTCGACTCGTTCAAGGACGCCACGTTCTGGGTGCAGTTCATCCAGTCCAGCGACGTGTCCGCGGCCTGGCTCAACCTGCTGGCGCTGGGCGTCTTCTGCCTCGCGGTCGGGGTGAGCTTCGCGGTGGCGACGATGAGCACCGGCGTGGAGCGCGGCACCGACCGCCGTACCCTCCCGGACCGGTTCGCGCACTCGGTGGTGCCGATCATCGTGGGCTACATCGTGGCGCACTACCTCAGCTACTTCGTCGAGGTCGGCCAGCTGACGCTGCGCCAGCTGTCCGACCCCCTGGCGCAGGGCTGGGACCTGCTCGGCACCGGCGACCTGGAGGTCAACTACTGGCTCTCGACGCATCCGACGTTCCTGGCCATCACCAAGGTCGTCGCGGTCGTCACCGGCCACGTGCTCGGGGTGATCGCCGCGCACGACCGGGCGATCCGGCTGCTCCCCCGCCGGCACCAGCTCACCGGCCAGCTGCCGCTGCTCGCGGTGATGGTGCTCTACACGGTCACCGGACTCTTCCTGCTCTTCGGCGCCTGAGCCGCCCGCGGCGTACGGCGTCCGGCGGGTCGCCCACCAGCGCCCGAGCCGTCGCGGCCAGCGCCGAGCGCAGGTCCGACTCGCCGCCCTCGACGAGGCTGCGCCCGCTCATCAGGGCGCGGTCCGCCGCCGCCCGGTCGTCGGGCAGGAAGTGCACGTCGAGCGGTGTCACGAAGCCCTCGACCATGCCGCGGATCTCCCGGTCGCTCCAGCCCAGCGAGGGGCGGGTCCGGTTGACCACCACGCGCGGGTGAATCGCCGGGTGCAGCCCGCGCAGCTCCACCAGGCCACGGGCGAGCCGTGACAGCCCGACCGGGTCGGCGGCCCCGACGACGACCACCTCGTCGGCGTGCTCGAGCGCCGAGCGGGTCATCAGGTTGCGGTGCGGCACGCCGGCCCCGAAGGGGTCGGCCGGGTCGCCCTCGAGGTTGAACCCCACGTCCAGGACGACGAAGGGCGCGAGGTGGGCCGCCTGGTCGAGCAGGTCGTCGTAGGCCACCGGGCGGACCTCCGGCCACCGGTCCGGCCGCGGCAGGCCGGTCAGCACCCGCAGGCCGGGTGCCGCCTCCCGGGCACAGCCGGCCAGCCGGACCGCGTCGAGCCGGCCGGTGTTGGCGGCCCGGGCAGCGGCGAGCAGACCGGAGACCTCGTCGAGCACGCCGAGGTGCTGCGCCACCGAGCCGCCGTAGGGATCGACGTCCAGCAGGAACGTCTCGTGCCCGGCGGCGGCGAGCTCGGCCGCGACTCCGACGGCGACCGTCGTGCGTCCGGGCGCCCCGGCCGGCCCCCAGACGGCGACCACCCGACCGCGACGCGGCCCGGTCGTCTCGCGCGAGGCCACCGGGTCCGCACCGTCGAACGGGCTGGGAACGTCGTGCAGTTCGGGATGGTCCGGTGCGGGCGCGCCGGCGGCGAGGACGCGGTCGACCAGGGTTGCCAGGTCGGTGTCGTCGACCAGCTCCTCGACCCCGACGCGTCGGAACCGCTCCCCGTCGCCGTCCGCGAGGTCCCCCGCCGCGGCGACCACGACCACCCCCAGCCCGGAACGGCGCAGCACGTCCACGCTGTCGGCGTCGAGACCGGGCAGTCGCGGCGACACGACGGCCACCGAGGCCGCCCCGGTGCCGGCCGTCGCCAGCAGGTCGGTGAGGTCGACGCAGCGCTTGGTCAGCACCACGCCCGACCCGGAGCGCTCGAGCAGCCGCAGCACCTCGGTCTCCCACGGCGCGCCTCCCGCAGCCAGCAGCACCGGGACCCCGGCGCTCATCGCTGCACGGTGAGGATCACCGAACCTCCCGCGAGGGCAGCCAGCGCCGCGGGGAGCACCTCCTGCTGCTCGGGGTCCACACCGACGATGACCTGCCGGGTGGCGCTCGGACCGAGCGAGGTGCCGCCCTCGGGAGCCGACACCACGGCGACGTCGTCGAAGAGCAGCGTGGAGGTCGGCGCCCGCGGGCTGCCCGGGGCGATGTCGGCGTCGACCGCCGCGTCGGGCGTCACCCACACGTCCACCACGGCGCCGACCCGGACCGTGCCGGGCACGGCCTCGGTGCCGACCGAGAGCGGCACCTCGGTGAGGGCGACGTCGTCACCCGCGCCCACGGCTCCGCGCGGCACGAGCTCCCCGGCACCCAGCGGACGGTTGAGCGTCGCGCCGGCAGGCAGCGCGTCTGCCGCGGACACGTAGCGGTCGGCGTCGGCCTGCTCGACGAAGCGGACCTCGCGGCGGACCAGGTCACCGACCGCGACCGCCTCGCCCTGGTTCATCGCGCGGGCGGTAGCCCACACCCCGACCGTGTCGTCGGCCGCCGCCAGCAGGCGACCGCCCAGCAGCGCGCACGTCGCGACCACCACCAGCCCGATCGCCAGTCGCGGGTCACGCCAGCGGGTGCCCGGTCGTCGCGCCACCGGTGAGTCCGGTGCGGTTCCGTCGTCGTGCGGTCGTGCGCCGACCAGCTGTCCCCGTCCTGGCATGCCCCCATCATGCTCATTTCGTCCCGCTTCGACACCTGCTCATCCACAGGCCAGGGCCACCGGGCGTCAGGAAACGTCGGCAAACGCTGGCATAGTGGTCCCATGGCCCCCACCCCTCCCCCTGACCCCGCCGGGAGGGCCGGCCCGCGTTTCCTGACCCTGGCCGACGTCGCCGAGATCCTGGCCACCTCCGTGGTCCAGGTGCGCGCCCTGATCTCGGCCGGAGAGCTGCGCTACATCCAGATCGGCGGCCGTCAGCAGTACCGCATCGAGGCGGTCGAGCTCGAGGCCTACATCCAGCGCAAGTACGCCGAGGCCGACGCCCGCGTGTCGGAGCAGGTGCGGAGCGAGGGCTGAGCCTCACCCCCGGCGTACGGCGGCCAGCACCGCCGTGGGCACCACCTCGACGCCGGGACCGCCCGACACCTCGACGAAGTCGGCGCCCACCCGGCCGACCAGGCCGCGCACGACCGAGCCGTCGCGTCGGTGCAGCACCACCTCGTCACGGCCCTCGGCGGCCCGTCGGAGCGCGGAGACGAGGCCCAACCGGGCGCTGAGGGGCCGCGCGTTCGGTGGCACGGAGCGCGCCGTGAGACCGCGCAGCCCGAGCACCGCGCGGAGCTCGACGAACCACTCCTGGTGTGCGGCGAGCAGCAGCCACCCCTCGCCCGCTCCGGCCAGCGTGCCCTCCAGCGCACCGACGCCGACCACCTCCAGCCGGACCTCGGCCCCGATCGATCCGTGCAGCCGCGCGGACAGGTCGACCTGGGCGTACTCCGCGCGGCGCAGCTCGACGAGCTCGGCATCGCGCTCGCCGAACGCCAGACCGTCGGCCTGCTGCTCGAGGTCGTCGACCAGGTCGAGCAGCCGCTGCTCCCACCGCATGCCAGCACCGTGACCGGCCCGAGCGCCGCTGTCAACGGTGGCCCGGCCCTGTGGACAACAGGTTGACGCTGACCGTTCCGGCACGTAGAAACAGCAAACGCAATCAAACTCAATGATTCTCGAGGATTCGATGGCCACCCTCTTTCGCCTCCTAGCGCTGATCGTCGGCGCCGGACTGCTGGCCCGGCTGACCGTGCGCCCGCTGCAGGACCTCGCGGAGCTGGACGGCGCCCCGGGCACCGGGTCCTTCGAGGTCTGGCTCCGAGCGGGTTGCGCCGCCACGCTCCTGGGCTGCCTGGCCTGGTGGGTGCTCGGCGCCACCCTGACCACCCTCGCGGCGCTGCTGGTCCGCACCCGACCCGCCTCGGCGGCCGCCGGGCTCTGTGTCGCGGCCGCCGAGCGCGTGACACCCATGCTGGTCCGTCGACTGGTGACCCTCGGCCTCGGCGCGGCCGTCCTCGGCGGGCCCGGGCTGGGCGGAGCCGCCTCGGCGGACCCCGGTGAGCTGCACGCCTCCCGACCCGGCGCCGGCTCCACCCTGACCGGCCTGCCGCTGCCGGACCGCTCCGTGGGCGCCGCCCCCGCTGCACGCGAGCGTCCCCGGCCGGTCAGCGTCCGGGTCCGGCCGGGCGACTCGCTGTGGTCGCTCGCCGCCGCCCGGCTGCCGGACGGCACGGCGCCTGCCCGGGTGGCCGCCGCGACCGATGCCCTCTACGCCGCCAACGCCGACCGGATCGGCGACGACCCCGACCTGATCCTGCCCGGCACCGTGCTCCACCTGCCCGACCCGCAACCCGCATCCCCTCGAGAGGACCGACCATGACCCACCCCGACAGCACCGTCACGCTGCGCCGGCCGCCGGCCCCCACCGAGCACCTGGCGACGGTCACCCGGCTCAGCCCGCCGGGGGCGGCCCCGGTCCCGGTGCCGGTCGCGACCGTCCAGGGCGCTCTGGCGCTCGACCTCGACCGGCTGCCGCGCCGCCCCACCACGCCGGAGCTGCGGCTCCTTCCGGCGGCGACGGCCGACCCGGCCGAGGACCCGACGCACCGGGAGGTCCGGCTGTGGGCAGCCCAGTTCTCCCAGGCCGTGGTCGAGGTGGTCGGCGGTGACCGGCCGGTCTCCCAGCTGTTGCGCTGGACCAGCCTGCGGGTCTACCAGGAGATCGACCGGCGGGTGCGGATCCTCGGGCGCACCACCGCGGCGCCGACCCGGCGCCGTACGGTCTCGCCGCAGGTCCGCAGCGTGCACGTCTGCCACCCCCGTGAGGACGTCGCCGAGGTGAGCGTGCACGTGCGGCACGGCCACCGCTCGCGGGCGGTCGCGGCTCGCCTGGAGCGACGCGAGGACCGGTGGACGTGCGTCGCGCTGCAGCTGGGCTGAACCGCTCCCACCCTTGACCGCCAGGCCCCGAGGGTGTGCGCTGGCTCCCATGACCCAGACGCTCGACGCGCCCACGACCGACCCCGTCCAGGAGCGCGCCGACGCGTGGCTCGCCGACTTCGAGCAGGCGCTGACCGCCCGCGACGTCGAGCGGGCGGCCGGGTTGTTCGCACCCACGTCGTACTGGCGCGACCTGATCGCCTTCACCTGGAACCTCAAGACCGTCGAGGGCCGCGACGGCGTCGCCGACCTGCTCGCCCACACGCTGGAGAGCACCTCCCCCTCGGGCTTCCGCACCAGCGAGCCGCCGACCGAGGAGGGCGGCGTGGTCACCGCCTGGATCGAGTTCGAGACCGCGGTCGGGCGCGGCAAGGGCCTGCTGCGCCTGACCGACGAGGGAGCGTTCACGCTGCTCACCACGCTCTACGAGCTCACCGGGCACGAGGAGAACAAGGGCACCGCGCGACCGATGGGTGCCGAGCACGGCGCCACCCGGGATCGGGAGACGTGGGCGGACAAGCGCGAGCGCGAGGCCCGCGAGCTGGGCTACGAGACGCAGCCCACCGTGCTCGTCGTCGGCGGCGGCCAGGGCGGCATCGCGCTGTCCGCGCGGCTGCGCCAGCTCGGCGTGCCGACCATCGTCATCGACAAGCGCGCCCGACCTGGCGACCAGTGGCGCAGCCGCTACAAGTCGCTGTGCCTGCACGACCCGGTCTGGTACGACCACCTGCCCTACCTGAAGTTCCCCGACAACTGGCCGGTGTTCGCCCCCAAGGACAAGATCGCCGACTGGCTCGAGTCCTACACCACGATCATGGAGCTCAACTACTGGACCAACACCGAGGCCAAGAGCGCCCGCTACGACGAGACCACCGGCGAGTGGACCGTCGAGGTCGAGCGCGACGGCCAGCCGGTGGTCCTCCGGCCGAAGCAGCTGGTGCTCGCGACCGGCATGTCCGGCAAGCCCAACCTGCCGTCGTACGACGGGATGGAGACCTTCCGCGGCGACCAGCACCACTCCTCCGCGCACCCCGGCCCGGACGCCTACGCCGGCAAGCGAGCCGTCGTGATCGGGTCGAACAACTCGGCCTTCGACATCTGCGGCGCGCTGTGGGAGAAGGGCGCCGACGTCACGATGGTGCAGCGCTCCTCGACCCACATCGTGCGCTCGGACTCCCTGATGGACATCGGGCTCGGCGCGCTCTACTCGGAGGAGGCCGTGGCCGGCGGCGTCACGACCGAGAAGGCCGACCTGATCTTCGCCTCGCTGCCCTACCGGATCATGCACGAGTTCCAGATCCCGCTGTACGAGCAGATGGCCGAGCGGGACAAGGACTTCTACGACCGGCTCGAGAAGGCCGGCTTCCGCCACGACTGGGGTGACGACGGGTCAGGGCTGTTCATGAAGTACCTCCGGCGAGGCTCCGGCTACTACATCGACGTGGGCGCGGCGGACCTGGTCGCCGACGGCGAGGTCAGGCTCGCCCACGGCCAGGTCACCTCGCTGACCGAGGACTCCGTGGTGCTCGAGGACGGCACCGAGCTGCCCGCCGACCTGGTCGTCTACGCCACGGGCTACGGCTCGATGAACGGCTGGGCCGCCGACCTGATCGACCAGGAGACCGCCGACCGGGTCGGCAAGGTCTGGGGGCTCGGCTCGGAGACCACCAAGGACCCCGGCCCGTGGGAGGGCGAGCAGCGCAACATGTGGAAGCCCACCCAGCAGGAGGCGCTGTGGTTCCACGGCGGCAACCTGCACCAGTCCCGGCACTACTCGCTCTACCTCGCGCTGCAGCTCAAGGCCCGCGCCGAGGGCATCGACACCCCCGTCTACGGGCTGCAGGAGGTGCACCACACGGCCTGAGGGCGGCCCCCTCAGCCGTTGACGCGCGTGGTCAGCCCCGTGGGGCCGCCCGGCGCGCCGTGGCACCTCTTGTACTTCTTCCCCGAGCCACAGGGGCACTCGGCGTTGCGGGAGGCACCGGCGAACGGGTCGTCACCGACCTGCTGTGCCGCGCCGCGGACCTCGGCCTCGCCGTCCTCCGCGGGGGCGGAGTAGGCGAGGTTCTGCGGCTTCTTCGGCGCATCGAGACCCTTGGCGCTCAGGTGCGGGGTCGCCGCCCCCGCGGCCGCCTGCGCCAGCGCGGGCCCGACCTCCATCGCAGGTGGGGCGGGCTGCTCGTCCTCGACCTGGACCTCGAGGTTGAACAGGTAGCCGACCGACTCCTCCTTGATGGCGTCCATCATGGAGGCGAACATGTCGAAGCCCTCGCGCTGGTACTCCACGAGCGGGTCGCGCTGGGAGTAGGCGCGCAGCCCGATGCCCTCGCGCAGGTAGTCCATCTCGTAGAGGTGCTCGCGCCACTTGCGGTCCAGCACCGAGAGCACCACGCGCCGCTCGAGCTCGCGCATCACCTCGCCGCCGAACTGCGCCTCGCGCGCGTCGTACGCCGCCTGCGCGTCGGCCTTGAGGTCCGCGATCAGGCCCTCGCGCGTGAGCCCGTCACGCCCACCGGCCTCCTGCTCGATCTCCTTGAGCGTCTTGGAGACGGGGTAGAGCTGCTTGAGCGCGGTCCACAGCGCCTCGAGGTCCCACTCCTCGGGGAAGCCGTCGGTGGCCGACGTGACGTAGCCGACCACGACGCTGTCGATCATCTCGCGCACCTGCTCGTGCAGGTCGGCGCCCTCGAGCACCGCGCGACGCTCGCCGTAGATGACCTCGCGCTGACGGTTCATCACGTCGTCGTACTTCAGGACGTTCTTGCGCGAGTCGAAGTTCTGGGACTCGACCTGGCCCTGGGCGGACGCGATCGAGTTGGTGACCGACTTGTTCTCGATCGGCTGGTCGTCGGGGACCTTGAGGGTGGTCAGCACCCGGTCGACCCAGTCGGACTTGAACAGCCGCATCAGCTCGTCCTGCAGGGACAGGTAGAACCGGGACTCACCCGGGTCGCCCTGGCGACCGGAACGACCGCGCAGCTGGTTGTCGATGCGCCGCGACTCGTGCCGCTCGGTGCCGAGGACGTAGAGCCCGCCGGCCTCCTTGACGGCGTCGTGCTCGGCCGCGACCTGCGCCTTGATCCGCTCCACGGTGGCCGGCCACTCGGCCTCGTAGGCCTCGGCGTCCTCCAGCGGGTCGAGACCCTTGCTGCGCAGCTCCTGGTCGGCGAGGAACTCCACCGAGCCGCCCAGCATGATGTCGGTGCCGCGGCCGGCCATGTTGGTGGCCACGGTCACGGCGCCCTTGTGCCCGGCCATCGCGACGATCTTCGCCTCGTTGGCGTGCTGCTTGGCGTTCAGGACGGTGTGCGGGATGCCCTTGGACGTCAGCAGCCCCGAGAGCCGCTCGGACTTCTCGACCGACACGGTGCCGACCAGGACCGGCTGGCCGTGCTGGTGCCGCTCGGCGATGTCCTCGACGACGGCGAGGTACTTCGCCTCCTCGGTGCGGTAGACGAGGTCCGGCGAGTCGATGCGGGCCAGCGACTTGTTGGTGGGGATCGGCACGACGCCGAGCTTGTAGATCTTGTCGAACTCCGAGGCCTCGGTCATCGCGGTGCCGGTCATGCCGGAGAGCTTCTTGTAGAGGCGGAAGTAGTTCTGCAGGGTGATCGTGGCGAGGGTCTGGTACTCCTCGCGGATGGTCACGCCCTCCTTGGCCTCGATCGCCTGGTGCAGGCCCTCGTTGTAGCGACGACCCGCGAGCATCCGGCCGGTGTGCTCGTCGACGATCAGGACCTCGCCGTCGATGACGACGTACTCCTTGTCGTTGCGGAACAGCTCCTTGGCCTTGATCGCGTTGTTCATGAAGGAGATCAGCGGCGTGTTGACCGAGTCGTAGAGGTTGTCGATGCCGAGGTGGTCCTCGACCTTGGTGATGCCGGGGTCCAGGACGGAGATCGTGCGCTTCTTCTCGTCGACCTCGTAGTCGACGTCCTTGACCATCCGGTTGGCGAGGGTGGCGAACTCGGAGTACCACTTCACCTCGTCCTGGGTCGGTCCCGAGATGATCAGCGGCGTGCGGGCCTCGTCGATCAGGATCGAGTCGACCTCGTCGACGACGGCGAAGTGGTGGCCGCGCTGGACGCACTCCTCGATGGAGTTGGCCATGTTGTCGCGGAGGTAGTCGAAGCCGAGCTCGTTGTTGGTGCCGTAGGTGACGTCGGCGGCGTAGGCCTCCCGACGCTCCTCCGGGCGCATCTCGGGCAGGATGATGCCGACCGTCAGGCCGAGGAACTGGTGCACGCGGCCCATCCACTCGGCGTGGTACTTCGCGAGGTAGTCGTTGACCGTGACGACGTGCACGCCCTCGCCGCTCAGGGCGTTGAGGTAGACCGGCAGGGTGGAGACCAGCGTCTTGCCCTCACCGGTCTTCATCTCCGCGATGTTGCCCAGGTGGAGGGCGGCGCCGCCCATGATCTGCACGTCGAAGTGGCGCTGGCCCAGCACCCGCTTGGCGGCCTCGCGCACCGTGGCGAACGCCTCGGGCATCAGGTCGTCGACGCTCTCCCCGGCGGCCAGCCGCTGCCGGAACTCCACCGTCTGCGCTTGGAGCTCCTCGTCGGTCATCGCGACGAAGTCGTCCTCGATGGCGTTGACGGCCTTGGTGATCGCCTCCAGCTGCCGGAGGATCTTGCCCTCGCCGATGCGGAGGAGCTTGTCGAGGATGGCAGGCACGTGCGTGGACTCCTGGGTCGGAACGGTGGTGCAACGGGCGTGGGGTCGACCCCGTCCGCCATCGTAACCGGCTCCCGAACCGCAGACCCGTCAGGAGCGACCGAGCGCGTGCGCCTCGACCGCCAGGGCGGCGGCCAGGTCGCCGCGGGGTGCCACGACGAGCCTCTCCAGGCCCAGCCAGTCGGCCAGGTCGCGAAGCTCCGCGGCCAGCTGCTGGGCCGTCTCGGGCGGTGCCGCGGGCTCGGCGAAGCTCCCCAGCACCCGCAGCGCGCCCGTGCGCCGGTCGGCCTTGAGGTCGACCCGGCCCACGATCTCGTCGCCGAGCAGGAACGGCAGCACGTAGTAGCCGTGCACCCGCTTGTCGGCCGGGACGTAGATCTCGATGCGGTAGCGGAACCCGAACAGCTGCTCGGTGCGGTCGCGCTCCCACACCAGCGGGTCGAACGGGCTCAGCACGGCGCGCGCGGCGACCACGCGCGGCAGCGCCGCGTCGCGGTGGAGGTAGGCCGGCCTGCCCCACCCCTCGACCAGCACCGGAAGCAGCTCGCCGGCCTCCACCAGGGTGCGGACGGCGGGCCTGACCAGGTCGGTGTGCATCCGGAAGTAGTCCCGCAGGCAGGCCTCGGTCGCGACACCGTGCGACACCGCCGCCCGGCGCACCAGCTCGAGGGCGGCCTCCTCGCGCGTCGGGGTCGGTGCGTGGAGGTGCTCGGGCGGGATCACGCGTTCGGGCAGGTCGTAGAGCCGCTCGAACTGCGGCGTGCGGCCGGCCACCGCCAACCGGCCGGACAGGAAGAGGTACTCCAGCGCCTTCTTCGACTCCGACCAGTTCCAGCCCCAGTGGTCCGTGCGCCGGGGCAGTCCGTCGTCGAGCTCGCGCGAGGTGGCAGCGCCCCGCTCGCCGATCTCGGCCAGCAGCGACGTCACCAGCTCGCGCCGCTCCGGGAGGCCTACCCAGGCGTGCCCCTGGTCGTGGTAGCGCTCCATCCGGTGGCGCATGTGCGGCCAGAGCTCGACCGGCATGAAGGCGGCGACGTGCGCCCAGTACTCCACGATCCGGCGCGGACGTCCCTCGGACGCGCGACGCAGCAGGTCGGTGTCGTAGCCGCCCATCCGGGAGAACAGCGGCATGTAGTGCGCCCGCTGCAGCACGTTGACCGAGTCGATCTGCAGCACGCCGGTGCGCGCCAGGGTGCGCGTGAAGGTGCGCATGGTCGGCACGGCGTGCCGCGGGTCCCGGAAGCCCTGGGCGACGAGCGCCACCCGTCGGGCCTGGGCGCGCGAGAGCGTCGAGGTCGACATCACGCGCGTCCCGATCAGGGGATGTCGAGGAGCTTCTCGCGCACGGCGTACATCACGGCCTCCATGCGTGAGTGCAGCTGCAGCTTCTCCAAGATGTTGCGGACGTGGTTCTTCACGGTGTTCTCGCTGATGAACAGACGCTTGGCGATCTCGCGGTTGTTGAGTCCCTGGGCCACGAGCTTGAGCACCTCGAGCTCGCGGTCGGTCAGCCGGGGGCTGGGGACCTGCTGCCGGTCCGAGCGCGACATCTGCTTGAACTCGTCGAGCAGCTTGATCGCCATCGAGGGGCTGATCAGCGACTGGCCGTCGGCGACGACGCGGATCGCCTGGGCGACCTCGTCGATGGAGGAGTCCTTGAGCAGGTAGCCCGAGGCGCCGTTCTTGACCGCGTCGTAGAGGTCGGCCTCCTCGTCGCTGACCGTGAGCATGATGATCCGCGCGGTCGGCGCGACGTCCTTGATGGCCACGCACGCCTCGATGCCGGAGCGCTTGGGCATCCGCACGTCCATCAGGATGACGTCGGGCACGGTGGACGCGGCGAGCTCGGTCGCGGCGATGCCGTCGCCGGCCTCGCCGACGACCTCGATGTCGTCCTCGACACCGAGGAGCATCGTCAAGCCACGCCGGAAGAGCTCCTGGTCGTCCACGACTGCCACCCGGATGGGTTCGCCGCCGGACTTCTGACGCTGTGCCTGGTCTGCCACGGGATGATCATGGCACGCGTGAGCGCGGGAACGCTTCAGATTGACCACACCAGGGTGGCCGGTGTGCCGAGGCACATCGCGGCCACCCCGGACGCGTCACGACCTGCCGAATTGCGGACTGCTCAGGACACGTCGAGTGCGATCACGCCGTAGTCGTAGCCGCGCCGTCGGTAGACCACAGCGGGCCGCTCGCTCTCCTTGTCGACGAAGAGGAAGAAGTCGTGCCCCACCAGCTCCATCTCGTAGAGCGCCTGGTCGAGCGTCATCGGTGCGGCGGCGTGGGTCTTCTCCCGCACCACGAGCGGGCCGTCGCCCAGCACGGTGATCGGCCCGACGTGTCGGGTCGTCGTCTCCTCCTCGGCCCCTTCCTCCGCCGGTCCCGCGTCGTCGAACGACGGGTCCACGCCCGCCAGCGCCTTGCCCACGGACGTGGGCGTGTGCCGGCCGCGGTGCACGCGACGGCGGTCGGCCGCGCGGCGCATCTGGCCGGCCATCTTGTCCAGGGCGGTGTCGAGCGCGGACATCTTGTCCTCCGCGGCCGCCTCGGCCCGGATGACCGGGCCCTTGGAGAAGGCGGTCAGCTGCACCCGGACGGCCCGGTCGGACTGGCGGGGGTTGCGCTCCTTCTCCACCTCGACCTCGACGCGGATCACGCGATGGTCGTGCTTCTCCAATCGGGCGAGCTTCTCCTCGGCGTGCTCACGGAACCGGTCCGTGAGCTCGCAGTGCCGGCTGTTGAGCACGATGTCCATCGACAACCTCCAGATTGTTCGTTGACGTGACGTGACCAGAAGACGCCTCGACGTGCGAGACGTCGTGAGCTGGAGCCCGCCCGGCCGACCTGGTCTTCGACCCCACAACCGCCTGCTGAGACCTCCGCAGCTTGGATGCCACTCGCGGTCTTCTCTGCCGGACATCCCGTGTCTGACGGGATGGGGCAGGCAGGACTTACCTCTAAGCCGCACCGTGATCGGCGCCCGGCGCGAGCCGGGGTCGCCTTACGTGGACCGTTTCGCCTGCGACTGGCATCGGCTTGCCGGACGTCGTCCCGACGGGCACCGGCGCCGGCCCGAGGGCCGGGACCGTTCCCGCACAGGTCACCGCCGGCGCAACCACGGACCCGGACGGACTCCATACACAGACGTTAGTTGCCTGGTGGGCGCAGCACTAGGGAACCGGCCGGATCGGGATGTTTTGCCCATCGCACGGTGGCGGCCACGGTGACCACGCCGTGCACCGGGACCCGACCCTGCTCGAGGGCGCGCTGCGCCTCCCGCGCGGTCGCCCCGGTCGTGAGCACGTCGTCGGCGACCAGCACCAGCGCGTCCCGACGGACTGAGACCCCCTGCCGCGGTCGCAGCGAGCCGTGCAGGTTGGCGGCCCGCTGGGCGGCGGCCAGACCGGCCTGGTCCAGCACCCGCCCGGTCGGCCGCAGCCCGCGTACGACGGACGTGGCGACGCCGTGGCGACGCAGCGTCGCCGCGGCGCTGCGCACGACGCGCAGCAGCGGGTCGTGGCCGCGGGACCGCACGACGTGTGACCGGGAGGGCACCGGGACGAGGACCACCGGCCGGTCGTCCGCGCCGAGGCTGCGGCGGCAGGTGGTCACGACGCCGGCGAGGACCGCGCCGAGCGGCTCCGCCAGCGCGAGCACCCCGTGCTCCTTGTGGTCCAGGACCAGCGCGCGCAGCAGGCCGTCGTAGGGTCCGCCGGCGAACGGCACGACCAGCCCCGGGGGGACCGGGGTCGGCCAGGCGACGGCGCCCGTGCTCGGCAGGGCGGCGCGACACCCCGCGCAGAGCACCCGGCCGGGCCGGCCGCACCCCGTGCAGGTGCTGCCCAGGGCGAGGTCGCGCGACGCGTCGGACAGGGACGGGCGCACCGGCCCAGCCTGCGTCAGTCCGCTCGGTCCGCGGAGGGCACGGCCCGGCACCGGTGCACGACGGGGCCCCGAGGGGGCCGGGGGACGAAAAGCGGTCAGCCGGTGAACGTCGCGGCCAGCAGGCCGGCGCGGACGCTGGTGGCGGTCCAGCGACCCGAGGCGGTCAGGGAGAACAGCTCGCCGGCCGAGGTGCCGACGTACAGCGGGGCACCGGAGGTCGGCGAGGTGACGAGCCGCTGCGCGGCGTCACGGAAGAGCACGGCGTCGGTGCCGAGGTCCTCGGGCTCGGAGGACCCGTCGACCGGCACCAGCAGCACCTGCGCGGTGCCGTCGGTCGGGCCGGCGAGCACCGCCGCACTCCCGGGCGCCCGCCATCCCAGGTCGCGGATCCGGGTGGGGGCCGTGGTCAACGGCAGCGTCGTGGGCGGACCGACCTTGCGGACCCGGCCCTTCTGGTCGCGCTGCACCCGACTCACCAGCAGCCGGTCTCGGCCACGGCCGCCCAGCTGGGTCAGCAGGCGCGTGCCGTCGCGGGAGAGCACGAAGGTGCCCGCGGAGCGGCCCGAGACGCCGGGGACGGTGACCTCTCGGCTCTCGTCGCCGCGCACGACCGAGAACCGGGCGCCCGCCGAGGTGCGGTCGAGGACCCAGAGCTGGCCGTAGAGGTCGTAGACGGGCCGGGCCACGTCGGTGCCCCCGGTGTAGACCGGCCGGGCATCGCCCGGCGTGGGCTCGCGCCCGCTGACCGACTCCCGGTCGGAGACCAGCACCTGCCGCCCGTCGGGCGTGACCCCGGCGACGTGCTGGGCCGGCAGGTCGACCGCGATCGAGCGGGGCGCCAGCGACAGGGCACCGAACGGCCCGCTGATCCGCCGCTCCGAACCGCCGTCCACGGTGACGACCCGCTTGTCGCGGACCCCGAACAGCGCCGTCGAGGCCCACGCGACCGACGGACCGAACTCCGACCACTCGTCGATCGCGACGTCCGAGCGCGCCCCGGGCAGGTCCAGGGGCGTCCCGTCGACGGTCACCCGCATCCGCTCGACGGTCGGGATCTGCGCCAGCGTCCACGACAGCTGGGCGAAGACCAGGTTGAGCCGGGTGTCGTCCACGTCGAGGACCTCGTCGGACAGCGGCACCTCGGCGACGCCGGAGCGGTTCACCGGGACCGAGATGCCGTCGAGCGCGGTGCCGGACGGCAGGAAGGTGCGCTCCACGCCCAGCAGGTCCTGCCCCGGTCCCTTGAGCAGCCCGGCGACCAGCAGCGTGGGTGCCTGCAGCCCGCGCGGCACGTAGACGGGCTCCGGCACGAGCACCTGGGCGGTCTTGTCGAAGAAGTAGAGGAAGTACTGCTGGTACTGCGCGTCGAAGTGGGAGCGCGGGACGATCAGCCGGTCGGGTGGCCCGCTGACCCGCCACTCCCCGCGCTCCTTGACCAGCTCCAGGACGTACGTCGCGCCCTGGCCGTCCGTGGGGTCGCCGAGCCAGCCGCCGCGCGCGTCGAGCTCGACGACGTCGCTCAGCTCGAGCACGACCGACCCGTCGGGGCGGCTGAGCAGCCGACGCTCGCCGTACACCAGGGTGCCGCGCTCGGGCACCCAGCTCTCGGCGCTCTCGGAGGTGAGGAACTGCCGGGCCACCGAGGTGTTCAGCGGCGTGGCGGTCATGGCGGTCAGGAAGTTGGAGACCAGCGGGACCGGCGTGGTGCCCTTGCGGGGGCCACCGGGCGTGTAGTCGACGAGGGTCTCGCTCTCGCCACGCTGCTGCACCGACACGGTGCGCACCGAGCCGCTGTCGGGCAGACCGACGCAGCCGCTGAGCACCAGGGCCAGGCAGGACCCGATCAGGGCCGGCACCACGCGGTTCACGGCAGCCTCGCATCGCGGTCGGCTGCGCGCCGGTCGAGCCGGGCGTAGCCGGCACCCACCGTCGACCTCGTGCCCGCACGCCGCGTCCGCGGGCACCAGCGGCAACGGGCTGGCGCCGATCCGGTCCCCGGCCCGTCGGGGCAGCGTGAGCCGGAACTGGGCGCCCCCGCCGGGCTCGCCCCAGGCCTGCAGCCAGCCACCGTGCAGGTGCGCGTCCTCCAGCGAGATCGACAGGCCGAGGCCGGTGCCGCCGGTGGTCCGGGCGCGGGCCGGGTCGGCGCGCCAGAAGCGGTTGAAGACCATCGCGGACTCGCCGGGGCGGAGCCCGACGCCGTAGTCACGCACCGCCAGCGCCGTGGCGTCGTCGCTGGACTCCAGCGAGATCACCACCTCGCGGCCCTCGGCGTAGTCGATCGCGTTGGTGACCAGGTTGCGCACGATCCGCTCCACCCGGCGGGGATCCACCTCGGCGATCGCGGCGCGCGCGCCCTCCCGGATCACGACCGTCGTGCCGCGCCGCTCGGCCAGCGGGCGGGTGGACTCCACGACCCGGTGGGCGAGGTCGACCAGGTTGACGTCCTCGAGGTCGAGCACGGCGGCGCCCGCGTCGAAGCGGCTGATCTCGAGCAGGTCGCCGAGCAGCAGCTCGAAGCGGTCGAGCTCCTTCTGGAGCAGCTCGGCGGCACGGGAGGTCGGCGGGTCGAAGCGCGCGCGGGCGTCGTGCAGCACGTCGCCGGCCATCCGGACGGTGGTCAGCGGGGTGCGCAGCTCGTGGGAGACGTCGGAGACGAAGCGCCGCTGGACCCGGGAGAGCTCCTCGAGCTGGCGGATCTGCTTCTGCAGGCTGGCCGCCATCTGGTTGAACGACGAGCCGAGCCGGGCGATGTCGTCGTCGCCGCGGACGTGCATCCGCTCCTCGAGGCGACCGGAGGCGAGCCGCTCCGCGACCCGGCGGGCCAGCCGGACGGGGGTCACGACCTGCCGGGTGACCAGCCAGGTGAGGCCGCCGACGAGCACCAGCAGCAGGGCGCCGCCGGTGACCAGCGCCCGTCGTACGAGGGAGAGGGTCTTCTCCTGGTCGGTCATCGGGAAGAGGTAGTACAGCGTGTAGGTGCCGCCGTCCGCGGGCAGCGTGACCTGGGAGCCGGTGACCACGCCCGGCACCGACCGCCCGTCCGCTCGCCTCGTTGTAGGTGATCGTGGAGTAGGTGTAGGAGGTGCCGTCGTCCCGGCTGGTCTCCACCCGGTTGCGCAGCGCGGCGGGCACGCTGTCGCTGAGCACCCCGGGGGTGTTGCTGGTCAGCGACCCGGCAGCCACGCCGCTGCTCGAGCCCGCGATCGGGTCCGGTCAGCACGATCTCGTAGCCCTGCACGGTCCCGCGCGAGACCAGGGTCCGCACCAGCTGGGCCACCTGGGTGTTGGCGTCGAAGTCGTTGCCGCTGGCCGCGGACAGGCGCAGCTCCGCCTCCGCCGTGGCGCGGGTCGCCTCGGACACCGCGGAGTCGGTCTTGCTGCGCACCAGCCCGTCGGTGATCTGCTGGAGCAGCACCCAGCCGACCAGGGAGACCACGACGGCCGAGAGCAGCAGCGTCGAGATCACCACGCGGGCCTGGATGGAGCGCCGCCACACGGTCGCCGCGCGCCGGAGCGGGGAGAGCTGCACCATGCCGGCCGGCCTAGCCGACGCCGGCCTTGTAGCCGACCCCGCGCACGGTCAGCACCAGCTCCGGGTTCTCCGGGTCGTGCTCGACCTTGGAGCGGAGCCGTTGCACGTGCACGTTGACCAGCCGGGTGTCGGCGGCGTGGCGGTAGCCCCACACCTGCTCGAGCAGCACCTCGCGGGTGAAGACCTGCCAGGGCTTGCGGGCCAGGCACACCAGGAGGTCGAACTCCAGCGGGGTGAGGGCGATCGGGGCGTCGCCCCGGGCCACGACGTGACCGGCGACGTCGATCGACAGGTCTCCGATGGTGAGGGCCTCGGGGGCCGGCTCCTCGAAGCGCCGGACCCGGGCCCGGATGCGGGCCACGAGCTCCTTGGGCTTGAACGGCTTGACGACGTAGTCGTCGGCCCCGGACTCGAGGCCGACGACCACGTCGACGGTGTCGCTCTTGGCGGTGAGCATCACGATCGGCACGCCCGACTCGGCGCGGATCTCCTTGCACACGTCGATGCCGTCCTTGCCGGGCAGCATCAGGTCGAGCAGGACGACGTCCGGCTTGTAGTCCCGGAAGTCGCCCAGGGCCCGGTCGCCGGTCAGGCAGACGCGCGAGTCGAACCCCTCCTGACGCAGCACGATCGAGAGCATCTCGGCGAGCGCGGCGTCGTCGTCGACGACGAGCACGCGCCCCCGGCCCCCGTTCGGGCTGTCAGGGTTCGACACGGCGCCTCCGGATCAGTAGCGGTAGTGCTCGGACTTGTACGGCCCCTCGACGGGGACGCCGAGGTAGCTGGCCTGCTTCTCGCTGAGCGTCGTCAGCTTCACGCCGAGCGACCCGAGGTGCAGCCGGGCGACCTCCTCGTCGAGGTGCTTGGGCAGCACGTAGACGCCGACGGGGTACTCGTCGGGCTTGGTGAAGATCTCGATCTGCGCGAGCACCTGGTTGGTGAACGAGTTCGACATCACGAACGACGGGTGGCCGGTCGCGTTGCCGAGGTTCATCAGGCGTCCCTCGGAGAGCACGATGATCGTGGTGCCCGGGCCCTCGTCGGACTCGGGGAAGGACCACACGTCGACCTGCGGCTTGACGTTCTTGCGGTGCACGCCGGGGAAGCTCTCGAGACCGGCCATGTCGATCTCGTTGTCGAAGTGGCCGATGTTGGCCACGATCGCCTGGAACTTCATCCGCTGCATCTGCTCGACGGTGACGACGTCCTTGTTGCCGGTCGCGGTGATGATGATGTCCGCGGTCGGGAGGACCTCGTCGAGGGTGGAGACCTGGTAGCCGTCCATCGCCGCCTGCAGCGCGCAGATCGGGTCGATCTCGGTGACGATGACGCGGGCGCCCTGGCCGCGCAGCGACTCCGCGCAGCCCTTGCCGACGTCGCCGTAGCCGCAGACGACCGCGACCTTGCCGCCGATGAGGACGTCGGTGGCGCGGTTGATGCCGTCGATGAGCGAGTGCCGGCAGCCGTACTTGTTGTCGAACTTGCTCTTGGTCACCGAGTCGTTGACGTTGATGCCCGGGAAGAGCAGCGAGCCCTCGCGCATCATGTCGTAGAGGCGGAGCACACCGGTGGTGGTCTCCTCCGTGACGCCCTTGATCGCGTTGGCGACCGTGGTCCAGCGGGTGCCGCCCTCGGTGACGGTCTCGTGGAGCACCGAGAACACGACCCGCTGCTCGACGCTCTCCGCGCTGTCCAGCGCGGGGACCTTGCCGGTCTTCTCGGCCTGGACGCCGAGGTGGACCAGCATGGTGGCGTCGCCACCGTCGTCGAGGATCATGTTGGCGCCCTCACCGGGCCACTGCAGGATCTGCTGGGTGCACCACCAGTACTCCTCCAGGCTCTCGCCCTTCCAGGCGAAGACCGGGACGCCGCTGGGGGCGTCCGGGGTGCCCTCGGGGCCCACGACGACCGCGGCGGCCGCGTGGTCCTGGGTGGAGAAGATGTTGCACGACGCCCAGCGGACCTCCGCGCCGAGCGCGACGAGGGTCTCGATGAGGACGGCGGTCTGGATGGTCATGTGGAGCGAGCCGGCGATCCGGGCACCCGCGAGCGGCTGGGAGTCGCCGTAGCGCTCCCGCATCGCCATCAGGCCGGGCATCTCGTGCTCGGCCAGGGTGATCTCGGTGCGGCCGTAGTCGGCCAGGCTCAGGTCGGCGACCTTGAAGTCCATGTGTGGTTCATTCCTTCGCGTAACGGTGGAGCGGCGTCCGTAGCGCGTCTGCGCTCCGTCGGGATCTCCCGCGGACGAGTCGCCATCGTACCCGGGGCACCGCGGCGCGGACCTATCCGTGAGCGGCGTCCGCTCCGCCCCGGCGCGGCACCAGGTGCACCACACCGAGGACCACCGCGCCCACGAGGACCCCGATCACCGCCGAGGCGGCCGTGTTGACCAGCCACCCGAGGACCGCGCCGAGGGCGCCGGCCGCGTCGTGCACGGCCTCTTCCGCGTGGTGGACGAGGTCGTAGAGCAGGTGCCAGCCGAGGTCGTCGGCCCCGACGAGCAGGATGTGGCCGCCCACCCACAGCATCGCGGCCGTCCCGACGACGGAGATGACGCTGAGCAGCCTCGGCATGCCGGCCACCATCCCCCGGCCGATCCGCTGGGCCGTGGCGCCGGGCCGTTCGGCGAGCGCGAGGCCGAGGTCGTCCATCTTCACGATGGCCGCCACCACGCCGTACACCAGGACGGTGATCGCGATGGCGACCACGACCAGGATCAGGGCCCGGGACACGAACGGCTGGTCGGTGACCTCGTTGAGCGCGATCACCATGATCTCGCCGGACAGGATGAAGTCGGTGCGGATCGCCCCGGAGACCACGGTCTTCTCGTCGGCCTGCTCCGCACCGTCGGCGTGCTGCTCGTGGCCCCGGATCACGCCCCACACCTTGTGGGCGCCCTCGTAGCACAGGTAGGTGCCCCCCAGCATCAGCAGCGGGGTCAGCACCCACGGCAGGAACTGGCTCAGCAGCAGGGCTGCCGGGAGGATGAACAGCAGCTTGTTGCGCAGCGACCCGACGGCGATCTTCTTCACGATCGGGACCTCGCGCGCGGCCGTCACGCCACGGACGTACTGCGGGGTGACCGCCGTGTCGTCGACGACCACGCCGGCCGCCTTGACGCTCGCCCGTCCGGCGGCTGCGCCGATGTCGTCGACCGAGGCGGCAGCCAGGCGGGCGAGTGCGGCCACGTCGTCCAGCAGCCCGAACAGTCCGGCGCTCATCGCGGGCCCAGCCCGTGGTCGGTTCTCACCGGCACAGCCTAGCCAGGGCGGTCAGCCCCCGAGCCCCACCGAGAGGTACGCCGCGGCGTAGGTCCCGGTGGCCAGCAGCCCCGCGTAGCGGGCCAGGTCGGTGCCGGCCTCGCTGGACAGCGTCTCGACGCGCACCCGGTGCTCCTCGGCGGCGACCGTGAGCCGGCCACGCTGCTCGCGCACCCACGCCTCGTCGGCACCGTCGTCGAGCACGACCAGCGCCGGGCGGCGGTCGCCGTCGTCGCCGTCCACGGGGTCGGCGAAGAGGTCCGGCGCCGGGGCGGCTGCGATCACGGGCAGCAGGTGCTCGGCGTCGCCGGCCAGGGCGCTGCGTCCGCTGGCCCGGCGCAGCGACTCCGCCACCCGGCGGGCGGCGCGCGCCGCGAGCACCGACCCGCCCCACAGCAGCGGGGTGACGTCGGCCAGCGCGATCGCCAGCGTCTTGGCCGGGTTGAGCGAGAGGTCGCGAAACGGCGAGCAGGCCACGGCGACGGCGTCCAGGGACTGCGCGACGGCCTCGGAGTCGGTGTCGGGTCCGAGGTGCAGCCCGGCCAGCACCTCCAGCATCACGACCGCGGTCGCCAGCTGGTCGCCCGACGAGCAGGGCAGCACCGTGCAGTCGCGACCGCCGGCGTGGTCGGCGACGAACGAGCGCGGTGGGCAGGCCACCACCACCCGGCAGCCCCGTCGGACCGCCTCGGCCACCGCCGACGCGGCGCCCCGGTCGCTGCCGTCGGGCGCGAGCACCACGACCAGGTCCAGCCCTCCGGCCCAGCCGGGCAGGCCGTGCCCCGGCCACGCCACGAACGGCACCGGGCACCACGGCTCGAGCAGCGCACGCAGCAGACGGGAGTCGGGACCGGCGGCGACCACCGCACGCGGCCGGGCGTCGTCGCGGGCCGCGGACACCGCGGCCTCGATCGCCTCGGCGGCGTAACCCGCCTCGCGACGCACCCGCGCACCGGCCTCGGCCAGCGGCCGGAGCGCCGCGTCTGCGCGGGCCAGCGCGTCCTCGTCGTCGAGCCGTGCGTCGTCGAACACCGCCGCCACCGGGAGGTCTACTCGCCGGCGGAGCCGGGGCGGCGGGCCTCGTCGACCAGCAGCACCGGGATGTCGTCGCGGACCGGGTAGGCCAGCCCGCAGGCCGTGCAGACCAGCTCGGAGGCCTCCTCGTCGACGGCCAGGGCACCCCGGCAGTCGGGGCAGACCACGATCTCGAGCAGGGCGGGGTCGAGGTTCATCGGGTCACCGGGTCTTCCTGATCAGGGCGAGCACGTCCTCGCGCACGCCGTCGAGCGTCGCCTGGTCGGCCGCCTCCGCGTTGAGCCGGAGCAGCGGCTCGGTGTTGGACGCGCGCACATTGAACCACCAGTCGTCATGGCTCACCGTCAGCCCGTCGAGATGGTCCAGGGTGAGACCCGGGCGGTCGCCGTACACGCTCTCGATCTCGGCCAGCACCGCCGCCTGGTCCTCGACGGTGGAGTTGATCTCGCCGGTCGCGGCGTAGCCCTCGAACTCCGCCAACAGCTCCGACAGCGTGCCGTCGGTCTCGGCCAGGGCGGCCAGCACGTGCAGGGCCGCCAGCATCCCGGAGTCGGCGCGCCAGAAGTCGCGGAAGTAGAAGTGGCCGGAGTGCTCGCCGCCGAAGATCGCGTCGGTCTCGGCCATCGTGGCCTTGATGAACGAGTGCCCCACCCGGGTGCGGACCGGCGTGCCGCCGAGCCGGGTGACCAGCTCGGGCACCGCGCGGGAGGTGATCAGGTTGTGGATCACGGTGGACCCGGGCTCGCGGGCCAGCTCGCGCGCCGCGATCAGGGCGGTGACGGTGGACGGGCTGACCAGCTCCCCTCGCTCGTCGACCAGGAAGCAGCGGTCGGCGTCGCCGTCGAAGGCGAGCCCGATGTCGGCGCCGCTCTCGCGCACCCGGGCCTGCAGGTCGACCAGGTTGGTCGGCGTCGATCGGGTTCGCCTCGTGGTTCGGGAAGGTGCCGTCGAGCTCGAAGTAGAGCGGCACCACGGTGAGGTCGACGCGCCCGAGCACGGCGGGCGCGGTGTGCCCCGCCATCCCGTTGCCGGCGTCCACGACCGCGGTGAGCCGACGGCCGGTGACCGGCGCGAGCCCGAGCAGGTGGTCGGCGTAGGCCTCCAGCACGTCGGACTCGGTGATCGTGCCCGGTCGCGCGGCGGCGGGCTGCTCCCCGGCTGCGACGAGGTCGCGTACGGCGGACAGGCCGGTGTCCCACCCGAGCGGCACGGCGCGGGCGCGGCACATCTTGATGCCGTTGTACTGCGCCGGGTTGTGGCTCGCGGTGAACATCGCCCCGGGGACGCCGAGGTGTCCCGGAGGCGAAGTAGAGCTGGTCGGTCGAGGCCAGGCCGATCAGCGTGACGTCGGCGCCGGCGCGTGCGGCGCCCTCGGCGAAGGCCTGCGCCATGCCCGGCGACGACGGCCGCATGTCGTGCCCGACCACGACGGCACCGCCGACCGCGCCGGTCACCGTGACGAAGGCTCCCCCGACGGCGCGAGCGAGATCCTCGTCGACCTGGTCGGGCACGGTGCCGCGCACGTCGTACGCCTTGAAGACGGCGGCGAGCACGTCCGAGGAGGTGGGAGCCATGCGCCGAACCCTAGCGCCGGGGGTTGCCGCTCAGGCGTCGGCGGGCAGGCTGGGCAGCCCGCGGAGGTGACCGCGACGGCCCTGCTGCCCGGGAGCCGGCGCGGGGGCGAGGCCGGGCGGCAGGGTCTCGCGCGGCGGCACGGGTCGGGCCGCCTCGCGCACGGCGTCGGCGAGAGCCAGCAGGTCGTCGGTGGACGGTCCGTAGGCGTCGGCGTCCGGAGCGAGCCGGAGCACCTCCCAGCCGCGCGGGGCGCTGAGCCGTTCGCTGTGCCCGTCGCAGAGGTCGTAGGCGTGCGGCTCCGCGAAGGTCGCCAGGGGCCCGAGGACGGCGGTCTGGTCGGAGTAGACGTAGGTCAACGTGGCGACCGCCGACCGCGTACACGCGGTTCTGGAGCAGCGGCGGGCAGGACTCACGGGGCAGACGGTACCCCGCGGCAGGCGGGGTCACGACTAGGCTCGCGGGGTGGAGATCACGGGTCTGTCGAGCGGCCCTCGCGAAGGGCGCCGGCGCGACCGCCGGGGACGGGGCCGGCGCGGACCGGACCTGCTGGTCGGTCCCCTGGCCCCCGACGGGGTCCCCGCGCACCGCACCCGCAAGGCCGCGTTCGACGCCGCCGTCCTCGACGTGGTGCACGACCTGGAGAGCCGCTGGCACCGCGAGCTGGGCCTGGTGGAGTTCGCGGTCGAGGAGACCCCGATCGTCCCCGACGACTGGGACAGCGACACCGTGCCGCTGGCCTCGCTGGTGCGCGGCAGCGGCGGTACGCCGACGCGGCTGGTGCTGTTCCGCCGGCCCATCGAGCTGCGCTCGCAGACCCGCAGCGACCTGTCGGCCATGGTCCTGACCGTGCTCGTCGAGCAGGTCTCGGAGCTGCTGGGACGGCCGCCCTCGGAGATCGACGCCCGCTACGAGGCCGACCCGGAGTAGCCCGCAGGGCTCAGCGGATCGCGGGCACCACGGCCGCCTCCTCGACCCGGAACGGCAGCGCCACCAGCGGCACCGTCGCGACCGCCGTGCCGTCCCGGCCCGCGGCGTAGGTGACCGCGCCGTGCACCCGTCCGGTGACGGGACGCACCACGACGTAGGCCGGCACGCGCCCCTTCGGGGGCCGCGGCGTCCAGGCTGCCGTCGCGGCCGCCGGCACGTCGAGCGTGGTGCCGGCGAGCCGCTCGCCCCGCCCGTCGTACGCCGTGAGCTCGGCCTGCGCGCCGACGGCGCCGGCCGTGAGCCGCACCGAGGCGGTCGTGTCCCGGGCGAGCGGAGCCACGGCGGGACCGAGGAGCGTGCGCGTGGGCGCGGCGTACTGGTGGTCGGTGCGGGTGCGCGAGCGGACGCTCGCGACGACGGGCACCCGGGAGGTGAGACGCACGGCGACGGGCTCGTCCTGCGGCACCACGTCGGACAGGTCGACCTCGTCGACCGCCCCCGGCGCGACGCTCACGGGGTCCAGGCCGGTGGGCGCGAACGTCCCGGTGCTGCCGGCGACCTCCACCTCGACGACGGCCTCGAGGTCCGAGGGGTTGGCCACGACGAGCAGGTGGGCCCGGTCGCCGGCGGGCAGTCCGTCGAGGCGCAGCGTGCGGCTGGGGCGGTCGACGCCCGAGAGCCACTCCCGTCCCGGATCGGCGCCGGGTCGGGGAGCCAGGGTGTCGCTGACGGCGGCGACGACGCGGCCGCGGGCGGCGCTCACCGAGACCGCCGCCTCCGCGGTCTGCGGGGCGATGTCGGCGAGCTCGACGACGGTGGTGGTGCCGGGCTCGACGGTGATGCCCTGGGTGCCGACGGTGTCGACCTCGCCGTCCGGGCCGAGCACCCGCACGTCGACCACGGCGGGGCCGGGGTCGAGGTTGGACATCACCAGCGTGGAGGCGTGGTCCAGCGTGGCGCCCGCGCCGGTGAACCACCACTGCGCGCGGGGCACCGGGCAGCGGGCCACGGCGAGCGTGGTGTCCTGCTCGTCGGTGCGGAAGCCGAACAGTCCCGCCGCGGCGCCGCGGGTGGCCCGCGCGGCCGGCCCACCGGCGCCGGCCACGCTCCGGAGGACGCCGCGGGCGAGGTCGACCGGTGCAGGCTCCTCGCCGACCGGACCCTGCTCGACGGTGCCCCCGTCCGGCACGTCGTCGAGCTCGGAGGCGGGTGCCAGGCCCAGCGAGACACTGGAGACGACCCCTCCCGGGACGGGCGCGTCCGGGCAGGCGAGCAGGGTGCGCTCGACGACCCGGCCCACGGAGGGGGTCGTCGTCGGGCGTGCTGGGTCTCCCCCCGCGGTGAGGGCGACGGTGCCCGCCGCGAGGGCGACCAGCGCCACGGCCACGACGCGGTGACCCCCGGTCGTCCGGGCGGGACGGGCGGCGCGACGGGAGCCGCGTGCCGCCGGGCCGGTCACCGGGCCGGTCACCGGGCCGCTCATCGGCGCTCCCGACGCGTCGGGGCGGCCAGCACGCCGGCGACCAGCAGCGCGGCGCCCTGGAGGGCGAGCAGCCAGGGGCGGGCAGCCCCGTCCGGCTCCGGCAGGTCGGCGCGGCTCGGTGCGGCCTCGAGCTGCCAGGCGCGGGCACCCGGGGTCAGGGCACTGCCGGGGGTCACACCGCTGACGCTGTCGAGGTTGCCGACCAGCCCGATGTCGGCGGGCGGCGGGACGTAGACGTAGGCCACGCCGAGCCGCGCCAGGCCCGCGACGTCGCTGGGCTGCGGGGCCCCCGCGAGCCCCTGGACGTAGGTGGTCAGCCGGGCCTGGTCCGCGGCCGAGGGCAGCGCGGTGTCGTCACCGATCCGCAGACCGGGCTGGCGCAGCAGCTGGAAGTCGAAGCCGCCCGCGCGCGAGCCGCGCACCACCAGGACGCCGCGGACCGGGTCGGCCGCGGCCGCGTCGGTCATGTACGCCGGGACGAGGCTGGGCACGCGCCGGTCGAGCGGGTCGTCGCTGCCGGTCCACACCCACCACCCGGCACCGACCACGGGGGTCAGGGCGGCCAGCAGGACCACGAGCCCGCCGACCGGTTGCCGCCAGCCGAAGCTGGAGCCGGTCAGCCGGCTGCGGATCCCGGTGCCGGCGAAGGCCGCCGCAGTGATCGCCGCGGCCTGCGCGACGAGCAGCGGGAAGCCCAGCCACAGCGGCTGGTCGACCGGCGAGGCCGGCAGCGAGGTGCGGAGCGGCGCCAGCACCGCGACGACCAGCAGGGCGGAGACCAGCACCACCCAGGCGCGCACCACGGTCCTGCGGGTGTCCGGACGGGCGAGCGCCGCGACCGCGGCCAGCAGCAGCCCGACGCCGAGCCAGCCGGGCGCGCCACCACCGGGACGCCCGGTCAGGACGTCCCAGCGGGACAGTGGCTCGGCCAGCCCGGGGGCGGGCAGGCCGGCCTCGAAGAGCGCTCCGGCCAGGCCCTGGTGGGTCCACACGGCTGCCGACCACGGCAGCAGCAGCACCACGACGGCGACCAACGGCGTGCCGACGACGGCCACCGCGAACACCCGGGCGGTGCTCGCGCGCAGGCCCCCGGCGCCCACGGCACTCACGGCGCCCGCGACGACCGCCACGACCAGCGTCACGGCCCAGGCGACCGGCACGAAGGCGGTCAGCAGCGCGAGCCAGAGCGCGCAGCGCCACGCTGCGCGGGTGCGACGGTCCCGGTCGTGCGCGGAGGACAGGAAGAGGGCGGCGTGCGCGAGCCACGGCAGCACCACGGCACCGGCCACGGTGCCGAGCCGGCCCTGCTGCACCGCGCCGGAGACGGCCGGCAGGACGCCGTACGCCGCGGCACCCCACAGGCTGATCGGCAGCGAGGCCGTCGTGCGGACCAGGAAGCGGTAGGCGCCGAAGGCCGCCAGCGGCACCGCGAGCAGGAAGAGCAGGTCGACGACCAGCCAGGCCTTGCCGAGCAGCAGCGTCCCCGCGGCGGCGAGCGGGAGCAGGTAGGGCGCTGCCGGGGCGCCCGACCCGGTCCCGAGGTCGTGCCAGGACTCCAGGTAGCGCCCCCACCAGTCCAGCGCGCTCGCGGGCGCCGGGAGCAGCCCGCCGCCGGTCAGGAAGCCGGCGCCGTACATCCCCCGTGCCGCCACGAGGGCGGCGACCAGCAGGGTGCCGAAGACCCACGCCACCGGGCTGAGCACGAGGCGCGCCAGCAGGCCGGAGTCCTCCGGGAGGTTCTGGGCCTCGGCGGGGACCGGGCCGGTCTCGCCGGCCGCCAGTCGCTCGCGGCTGTCGGGACGCGCCCGCCGGGCGGCGGAGAGGTCGGTGGCCTGGTGCAGCAGCGCCGACCCGAGGTCGGAGACGAAGTCGAGGCCGTGCCGGTAGGGCATCCAGGCCGGAGCGAGCAGGTGCCGGACCTCGCGGGGCCGCACCGTCGCCGTCCGGCGGCGGTCCCGGCGCGCGGACCCGATCCGCCCCGGGTGGGCGTACACCGACGCCAGGGCGAGCAGCTCGTCGCGGGCCTCGCCCGGCGCCCGCACCAGGAGCAGCCCCACGGCCCGCGCCAGCCCGCCGAGCAGCAGCCGCAGGACCTGGACGGGCAGCGCGAGGGCCGAGCAGTTGGCGAGCAGGGTGTAGAGCGCGGCCGCGCGCTCGGCGCGTCGGTGGGCGGTGCCGGACAGCGCGGCGGGACGTACGCCGCGGTGGGCCGCCTCGACGTGGAAGACGACCGCGTCCGGGGCGACGATCGTGCGGCGACCGGCGCGGGCCGCCCGCCAGCCCAGGTCGAGGTCGGTGCCGAAGAGCGGCAGCCGCGGGTCGAGCCCGAGGTCGTCGAGGACCTGCCTGCGGACCAGCAGGCCGGCGGTGTTGACGGCGAGCACGTCGCGCACCCGGTCGTGCTGGCCCTGGTCGTACTCCCCGCGCTCGAGCCCGGTCTCGCGACGACCGGTGCCGCTGATCGTGACACCGACCTCGAGCAGGCGGCGCAGCGAGGGCCACTCGCGCAGCTTGGGGCCGAGCAGGTCGGCGCTCGGGTGCGCCTCGGCGGTCTCGAGCAGCCGCTCGAGGGCATCGGGGGCGGGGGCGCTGTCGTCGTGCAGCAGCCAGACCCAGCCCTGCGGGTCGTCGACCTCGTCCAGGCCGAGCGCGACCGCTGCGCCGTACGACGTCGTGGGGGGCGCGCTCCGGACCCCGCCGGTCAACCGCTCACCCAGGCGCTGCGCGACCAGGTCGCCGCTGCCGTCGGTGCTGCCGGTGTCGACGGCGACGCAGCGCTCCGGCGCGCGGGTCTGGGCGACCAGGCCGTCCAGGACGGCCGGCAGCCAGCGAGCTCCCTCGTGACTCACCAGCAGCACGGTCACCTGCGCGGTGTCCGCAGCGGGTCGAGGGGTGGTCACGGCGGACCACCCTAACGATCCCTCAGACTGCGCGCTTCTTCAGCTTGCGCCGCTCCCGCTCGGAGAGGCCACCCCAGATGCCGAAGCGCTCGTCGTGGCCGAGGGCGTACTCCAGGCACTCGTCACGCACGTCGCAGGTGAGGCACACCCGCTTCGCCTCTCGGGTGGATCCGCCTTTTTCCGGGAAGAACGCCTCGGGATCGGTCTGCGCGCACAGGGCGCGCTCCTGCCAACCAAGCTCCTCGGCGTCTCCGTCGAGTAGATACAGCTCTCGCACGGCTTTCGCCCTTTCGACCCGTGAGACCCTGACGAGTCCCGTTTGTGCCCGCTGTGAAGGGGGCCTGACCCTGACGCTAGTGCCGGCCAGGGCGATGCGTCCCGAGAACAGAACAACTGAACGACACTGTTGGAATTACACGCCTGTCAAAGCCGCTGCGTCAAGCCCGGATGTGCTAGAGAACCCGACACGCCAGGGGATTTGACCGACGCGCCGCACCGCCGTAGGGAGAGTCCATGTCCACCACCCCCGTCGGCTCCCCGAGCCCTCTCGCCCACCCCTTCCGTCGCATCACGGTGCTCTCCGGCGGGGTCGGTGGCGCCCGCTTCCTCCAGGGGCTGCTGAGGCTGGTGCAGGCGGGACCCGAGACCGGGACCGACACCGAGGTGACGGTGGTGGCCAACACCGCCGACGACATCTGGCTGCACGGGCTGAAGGTCTGCCCCGACCTGGACACGGTGATGTACACCCTCGGCGGCGGCATCGACGTCGAGCGCGGCTGGGGCCGCACCGAGGAGACCTGGCACGCCAAGGAGGAGCTCGAGGCGTACGGCGTCGAGCCGACCTGGTTCGGCCTGGGAGACCGTGACCTGGCCACGCACCTGGTGCGCACCCAGATGCTCGAGGCCGGCTACCCGCTCTCGCAGGTGACCGAGGCGCTGTGCCGCCGGTGGCGACCGGGGGTCCGCCTGCTCCCGATGAGCGACGACCGGATCGAGACCCACGTCGTCATCGACGACCCGGAGGAGCCGTCCGGCCGACGCGCCGTGCACTTCCAGGAGTACTGGGTGCGGCTGCACGCCGAGGTTCCGGCACGCGCGGTCGTGCCCGTCGGGATCGAGTCGTCCGCCCCCGGTCCCGGGGTGCTCGAGGCGATCACGGATGCTGACCTGGTGCTCGTGCCGCCCTCGAACCCCGTCGTCTCGGTCGGGACGATCCTCGGCGTCCCGGGCGTCCGCGAGGCGATGCGGACCACGGCCGCCCCGGTCGTCGGCGTCTCCCCGATCGTCTCGAGGCGCCCGGTCCGCGGCATGGCCGCCCCGCTGCTCGACGCGATCGGCGTCGAGGTGAGTGCTGCTGCCGTGGCCGAGCACTACGGCGCCCGCACGGGCGGGGGCGTCCTGGACGGCTGGCTGGTCGACAGCGCGGACGCCGGCGAGCTCGACCGGGTGCGCGCGGCCGGGCTCGTCGCCGAGGCCGTCCCGCTGATGATGGACGACCACGACAAGACGGCTGCGATGGCCCGGGCGGCGTTCTCGATGGCCGAGTCCCTGGTGCGGTCCCGGACCCGGCCGGCATGACCGGTCCCACGACGGGCCACGTCGGGGCGGCCCCCAGCGAGGTCACCTGCCTGCCGGTGACCGGCATCGGCGAGATCGCCGAGGGCGACGACCTCGCCCTGCTCCTGGCCGGCGCTCTCGCCCTCCTCGACGGCGACATCCTGGTCGTGACCAGCAAGGTGGTCAGCAAGGCCGAGGGGCGGGTGGTGAGTGCCAAGCGCGAGGAGGTGCTCGCTGACGAGACCGACCGCACGGTCGCCTGGCGCGGGCATACGTCGATCGTCCGCACCCACCACGGGCTGGTCCTGGCCGCGGCCGGCATCGACGCCTCCAACACCGACGCCGGCACCTCGGTGCTGCTGCCACTCGACCCGGACGCCTCCGCGCGCCGGATCCGCGAGGCCCTGGCGCGTGGTGTGGGTCGCAACGTCGCGGTCCTGGTGACCGACACCGCGGGCCGGGCGTGGCGCACCGGTCAGACCGACATCGCGATCGGCGCGGCGGGGCTGCACGTCCTGCAGGACTACGCCGGTCGCACCGACCCGCACGGCAACGAGCTGGCGGTGACCTCCCCCGCGGTGGCCGACGAGCTCGCCGCGGCGGCCGACCTGGTCAAGCGCAAGCTCGACCGGCGGCCGGCCGCCGTGGTCCGCGGCCTGGCCAACCTGGTGCTCGCGCCCGGCTCGCACGGCCCCGGCGCGGTGGCGCTGGTGCGCGAGGAGGGCCAGGACATGTTTGGTCTCGGCTCGCGGGAGGCGGTGCTCTCGGCGCTCCACGAGGACGACGCCCGCGGCTTCGGCGGGTCGTGCAGCCCGGTGGAGCTGGTCGTCCAGCTCTCCGCCCTGGCCGGCGACCTCGGTGACGTCCGCGTCGACGGCGACGGGGTGAGCGCGCTGCTGCACGGCACCGAGCGCCAGCAGGGCGCTGCCGAGCAGCGCATCCGCACCGCCGCGTTCGCGCTGGGCTGGCGCGAGACGGCTGCGTCACGAGGACGCATCGATACCTCGGCCCCGGTCCGGTTCGTGCCGGTGACTCCGTAGACTGCCACCGCCGACCCCAACGAAGAGCCGGAGCTCCCTGCCCCCATGGCCAAGAAGACTCCCGGGCAGACCCCCGGACCCTCCCGTCAGTCCCCCACGTCCCCCAAGTCCACGAGGCGTGAGGACAAGGACCGCCGCGCCGTCGTCGAGCAGCTGCGCCGCGACCAGCAGAAGTCCGAGCGCCGCCGTACGACCCTGGTGATCGTGGCCTGCGTGGTCGTGGGCCTGGTGATCGTCGGCGCCGCAGCGATCCCGCTGCTGAAGCAGAACAAGCTCACCGGCGGGCCGCTCGCCGACATCGGCGACGCGAAGAGCGCCGCCTCCTGTCAGGACGTGGTGAAGAAGAAGGCGACCGGCAACCAGGAGCACAAGGCCGAGGGAACGGCCATCAACTACCTCGACGCCCCGCCGGCGTTCGGCCCGCACTACCCGGTGACCGCGCCGTTCACGCGCAAGTTCTACAGCACCTCCGACGCCCCGGAGCTGCCCTACGTCGTGCACAACCTCGAGCACGGCTACAACGTGCTGTGGTACGACAAGACGGTCCAGGACGACTCCGACCAGGTCGCCGTGGTCAAGGCGATCGCCTCGAAGTTCGACGGCCAGAAGCTCACCGACAAGTTCATCGCCATGCCCTGGACCGGCAAGGCGTTCCCGAAGGGCGCGCACGTCGCCCTGAGCCACTGGTCGGTCGGCGGCGACGCTGCGGACCCCGCCCAACAGGTCGGGGTCTGGCAGTACTGCGGCAAGCCCAGCGGCGAGGTCGTCGCGGAGTTCGTCAAGGACTGGCCCTACTCCGACTCGCCCGAGCCGAACGCCACCTGAGCCGGCTGTGAGCGGGGGGCTCGAGGACATCGCGGCGGTCCTGGCCGTGGGTGTCGTCTCGGCGCTGGTGCCGCTGGTCAACATCGAGGCCTACCTGGGGGTGCGAGGCTCCGTCGGCGCCATCGACAGCGCGTGGGTGCTCGGCTTCGCAGCCGCCTTCGGCCAGATGGTCGGCAAGGTGGTGTGGTACTACCTCGGCGCCAACGCGCTGTCCTGGGGCTGGGTGCGTCGCAAGGTCGAGACGCCCAAGGCGCAGGCCCGGCTGGAGACCTGGCGGACGCGCACCCAGGAGCGCCCGATCCTCACCGGAGCGCTGGTCCTGGCCTCCGCATTCAGCGGCTTCCCACCGTTCGCGATCATCGCGGTAGTCGCCGGCCAGCTCCGGATGAACTTGGCGTCGTTCTTCGTGCTCGGCCTGGTCGGCCGGTGGTTCCGCTTCGTCGGGGTGCTGGGCGGAGCGGCCTGGCTCAGCGGGCTGCTGACCTGAGGAGCTGCTCAGGTCTCGAGGTCGGCCTGGATGCGGGTGCTGGAGTCGGCCTTGTGCTCGCCGCCGACGCCGTAGACCAGCGTGATCGCGTTGCGCTCCGCGGCCCTCCGCTCCGCATCGGGCAGGTTGCCCGCCGAGGAGCGGTCGCCGCCGTTGCAGAACTCCAGGTCGGTGTCGGGGTAGCGGGCCCGGATCGCGTCGAACGTCTCGTCGATCCCTGCACCCGACTCGAGCGCGACGACGGTGTCGTCCACGCAGCGCAGGGCAGCGACGATGCGCGCCCGCACGTCCTCGGCCTGGATGATGCGGCCCTTCTTCAGCAGCTGCTGCGCGTCGTTGTTGACGATCACCACCAGGTAGCCGGTCCGTTCCCGCGCCTGCTCGAACAGGTCGAGGTGTCCGTGGTGGAAGGGGTTGAAGTAGCCGCTGACGATGCTCGCCCGCTGCGGACCCTCGGCCATGGCTGGTGCTCCTCACAATGGACGGTGCTGACGGTGGTGTCGGTGGTGTCGGTGCGATGGGCGCGTCAGTCTAGGAGGCGGCTTCCGTACGGTGGGCCCATGGCTTCCCCCTCCACCTTCCCGGCCGCCCTGGCCGCCCTGCTGCGCGCCGACCCGGCCAAGCCGCTGGTGACGTTCTACGACGACGCCACCGGTGAGCGCATCGAGCTCTCGACGGCCACGTACGCCAACTGGGTGGCCAAGACCGCGGGCCTCGCCCAGGACGAGCTCGACGCCGAGCGCGGCGGTCTGCTGCTGCTCGACCTGCCGACGCACTGGCTGACCGCGGTCTGGCTGGGTGCGGCGTGGTCGCTGGGCCTGGAGGTCACCGACGACCCGTCGCTCGCGGACGACGCCGACCTCATCGTGTGCGGACCGGCCGGGGTGCCGACGTACGCCGAGCACGCGGCCCGGGTGCCGGTGGTGGCGCTGTCCCTGCGCCCGCTCGGCGGGCGCTTCACCGAGGAGCTGCCCTCGGGTGTCACCGACTTCGGCGCGGTCGTGCTCGCCCAGCCCGATGCGTTCACGGCCTACGACCCCCCGGAGGGCGGCGACGCCGCCTGGCGCGACGGGTCGGGTACGGCGACCCAGCTCGCCCTGCTCGAGGAGGCGACGGCCTCGGACGTCGTCGCCGAGCAGGGCCGGCTCCTCACGGACGTCAACCCGGGCAGTCGAAACGGCCTGGTCGTGCTCCTCGCCCCGGTGGTGCGGAGCGCCGGGCTGGTGCTGGTGCGACACCCCGATGCCTCCACGTGGGACACGCGCTCGGACCAGGAGCGCGCGACCGACGTGCGGCGCGACTAGCCGACCAGGTCGAAGCGGGCCAGTCCGGTCGCGACCTGACGCCGGGACGCGAGGCCGCTGCGGGTGCCGGGCAGGCTCCACAGGGTGCCGGTCGCCTTCTCGCGCACGAGGAGGTCCGGACGGCCGTCACCGGTCACGTCGCCACCTGCCACGGCCCAGTCGTAGCCGGACGTCACCGTGCCGAGGCTGCCGCTGTTCGGGGTGAGGGCACCCGCGGACGTCCCCCGGTTGAGGACCAACCGACCGTCGGTCCGCCGCAGCACCGTGTCCGGCGCCGGGTCGGCGTCCCAGCGTCCGATCCCCAGCTGCTGGGACACGGTCGAGGACACAGCCGACCGGATCACCTTGCTGGCCGAGAACCCCGTCGACCCGTTGGACGGGTAGACCCGCATGGACCCCGAGGCCGGCTGCCCGACCAGGTCGGGCCGGCCGTCCCCGGTGAGGTCGCCGACGGCCGCGAGCAGCCGCACGTCGGCGAAGCCGCTCGCCATCCGCACCGGGGCACCCAGGGCGCCCTTGCCGGTGCCTCGGTAGAGGTAGAGGGCGCCGGACGTCCCCGACCTGGTGATCACGTCGGCGGCGCCGTCGTCGTCCCAGTCTCCGGCCACCATCACGAGGTTCGCAGCCGCCAGCGTGCGGCCGGTCGGGAACGGAAGCCCGACGGCCGTGCCGCCGTTGTTGGCCAGGACCAGCAGCCGGTTCTCCGGGTCGCGCACCAGCAGGTCGGGAGCCGCCGACCCGGTGAAGCGTCCGCTGCCGACCACGGTCCGACCGTCGGCCGTGGTGGCCGAGACCGGTGACGGCAGGTAGCCGCCGACGCCGTCGCCGCGGTAGACCACGGTGCGCCCGCTGCTCCGCACCCGGGCGACCAGGTCGGGGCGACCGTCGTTGGTGAGGTCGTCCAGACCCGGCAGGAGGTCCAGGCTCGTCCACCCGGTCGCCACCACCCGCACGGCCCCGGCACCGGTGCCGGTGCCGGGCAGCACCACGAGGCGGCCGTCGGCGCTCCGGGCGACCAGGTCGGGGCGCCCGTCGCCGGTGAAGTCGCCGCCGCCGACGGTGGTGCCGTAGGACCATCCGGTCGCGAGGCGCTTCGCGGCGGCGAAGCGCCCGCGGCCGTTGCCGAGGTAGAGGTTCAGGACCTTGCTGGCCTTGTCCCGGGCCACGACGTCGGCCGAGCCGTCACCGTTCCAGTCGCCGGCGTCGAGGAGCTGGTCCGCGCCGGAGAACTGCGGGAGCGGCGTCCCCTGGGCGCCGACCTGCCCGGCCCCGTCGCCGGGGAGCACGTAGGTCTGCCTGCTCGACGTGCCTCGGGCCAGCACGTCGTCCTTGCCGTCCCCGTCGAGGTCGCCGGCCGCGGTCACGAGGTCGAAGCGGCGGATGTCGCGGGCCGCCGTGCCCGCGCCGTACGCCACCTTGGTGCCGCCGGTCTGCACGACGAAGGCCTCCTTCGTGGCGCGGTCTCGCACCACGATCTCGGGCTCCGGGCCGTCCAGCAGGTCGGTGTCGCGGTCCCGCTGGTTGGGTGCCGGTACCGACATGTCCGGGGGCGGAGGCGTCGGGGTCGGCGCTGGCGTGGCCTTCTGGTAGCCCGCCGCCAGGCTGCGGATGGTGGGGATCTTGGCGAAGAGGTAGGCGCCGGGGCAGGCGGTCTGGCCCACGTCGCGGTGGCCGTTGATCGCCGGGAGGTAGCGCTTGCCGACCCACTGCCGGGTGGCGCTCGCGGAGATGCCGCTGAGGCCGAGCTTCCACGCGAACAGTCGTCCGTAGGCGTCGAGCAGCGCCGAGGACGGCTGCACCTGCTCGAAGTTGCCGATGGCCGACATCGCGAAGGCGTAGTCGTTGTAGCCCGAGGTGTGCGCCCCGACCACCGCCTTGTCGACCCCGCCGTACCGGCCCTCCCAGATCCGGCCGAAGCGGTCGACGAGGAAGTTGTAGCCGACGTCGGACCAGCCGCGCGACTGCGTGTGGTAGGCGTAGATGCCGCGCAGGATCGAGGGCACCTGCGCCTCGGTGTAGTTGTTGGCGTTGACCGTGTGGTGCACGAAGCCCGCGGTGACCTTGCCGTAGTGCAGCGAGGACTTGTCGCGCATCCGCTCGTCCGCGCCCCACTGGGCGCGCGAGTAGATCGTGGGCTTGGCGGCCGTGACGCCCGCGGACAGCTCGACGTCCTCGTCGACCGCTCCGGTGTCGGCGGTGCCGGCGGCCGACAGCGCCATCGCGCCGGTGTCGATCGACGGCTTCTCCGACTCCGAGACGGCGTGCCCGGGGTCGACGACGGCGAGAGCCATGTCCGCCGGTGCCGTGCCGTCGTCGGTCACGGCCTTGATCTGGACGTCGTCGACGGCGCCGACGTAGACCGGGTCGGTGCCGGGGCGGGCCGCGCCGCCCTCTGCGCTGCTGGGGTCCGGCCCCTCCTCCTCGTGGTACGGCGCCGCGGTCCACGCGCTCCACACGCCGTCCTTCTGCGTGCGCACGGAGACCGTGATCGCGTCCTCCGGCAGCCGGGTGCCCTCGCCCCAGGTCACCCCGACGGTCGAGAGGCCCTCGACGGACTGCGGGGCGGACAGGACCGCGAGACGGTCACCGATCCGGGTGCCGGGCTCGACGTCGGCCGCGCTCAGCCGCGCTGCACCGCCGGGGCCGCCGGTTTCGGACGGCTCGCCCAGCGCGGCCAGGCCGGCCTCGCTGACGCCGCGCAGCGGCACGTCCCGGGTCGTCGGGCGCACCGGAGCGGTGGCGACCATGGACTCCGGCCCCTCAGCAGCCGCGCCGGGGGCCGGACGGGCGGACGGGGCATCGTTCGCGGTGCCGGGGCTCACGATGTCGAGGGTCACCAGCTGGGCGGCCGGTACGGCGACCGCCGCCACCAGGCCGAGGGCGAGACTCTGCTGGCACAGGAGCACGAAACGGCTTCTGTTCTCGGGCATGAACGGGCACTCCTGTGGCTGAAGAAATCACATGAGTACCAAATGTCACAGCAGCCACAGGGGCGTGCAAGGGGTTCGCTTTAACTACAAACGTGTAATTCGTCCGAGCCGGATCTGGCTCAGGACAAGGGGATTCTCGATCCACCCGATCGGTCCCGCACGCGCCGCCTCAAACGTCGGCGCCGAGCTCCTCGTCGACGGCCGACTCGGTGCGGTCGCCCTCGGTGTCCTCGTCGTCGTCGTAGTGCAGGTAGCGGATGCCCTCGTCGACCGGTCCGTCGTAGCCGAGCTTGCCCTTCTCCAGGATCAGGACGCGGTCGCACATCTTGCGCACCGAGCCGGCCGCGTGGCTCACGTAGACCATCGTGCGGCCCTCCTTGCGGATCTCGGCCATCCGCGCGAGGCACTTGCGCTTGAACGGCCGGTCGCCGACGGCGAGCACCTCGTCGATCAGGAAGATGTCAGAGTCGGTGTGCACCGCGACCGCGAACCCGAGCCGCGAGAACATCCCGGAGGAGTAGTTCCCGACCGGGGTCTCCAGGAAGCGCCCGATGTCGGCGAAGTCCACGATCTGGTCGAGCTTGCGCTTGGTCTCCTGCTCGCTCATCCCGAGGATGGCGGCGTTGAGGAAGACGTTGTCGCGTCCGGTCAGCTGCGGGTGGAAGCCGGCGCCGGTGGCGATCAGGCCGGCGATCCGGCCCCGGGTCAGCACCTCGCCACGGTCGGGCCTCATCACCCCGTTGATCATCTTCAGCAGCGTGCTCTTGCCCGAGCCGTTGAGCCCCATCAGGCCGACGGACTCGCCCTGCTCGATGGTGAAGGACACGTCGTCGACCGCCGGGAACGTGTCGCTGATCTGCTGGCGGCGCAGCGCCGCGATGGTGATCTGCTTGATCGTGCGGTGGTAGCGCAGCGTGAAGTCCTTGCTGGCGTCGCGCACCACGATCGACTCGGTCATCAGAGACGCTCCGCGAACTTGTTCTCCAGGCGACGGAACGCCATCTGGCACAGCACCAGCGCCACGAGCGAGGCCGTCAGCATGACGAAGCCGAGCAGGAACAGGTGGTTCGGCATGTGGGGGAAGGCCGCCGCCTGTGCGAGCGTCGGCTCGCCGGTGGGCTCCCCCACCGTGGTCGGGACCCAGAAGCCGCGCTGGATCAGCACGACGGCGACGGTCAGCGGGTTGGACAGGTAGACGCCGTAGAACCACGAGGAGCCCACGCCGCTGGAGGCGAGCTTCGCGAACGGGTAGATCATCGGCACGATCCAGTGCGTGAAGATCTGGAAGGTGGCGACGATGTTCTGGAAGTCACGGAAAAAGACGTTCATCGCCGAGAACAGCAGCGCCAGTGCGGTCCCGAGCACGGTGATGATGGACAGGCCCAGCACGATGGCGCCGATCCCGGCGGCGTCGGGGCTCCAGCCCACGACGACGCAGGCGATGAACAGGATCAGCAGCTGGGGGAAGGTGTTGATCGCCGAGACGATCACCGAGGACACCGGGAACATCTCGCGCGGCATCGCCATCTTGCGCACCAGCGACTTGTTCTTCACGATCGAGCGCGTCCCCGAGGAGAAGGTCTCGGTGAAGAAGTGCACCGCCACCAGGGCCGAGAACATGTGGATCGCGAAGTTCGGCACGTCGTCGTGCAGGCCGAGCACCAGCCCGATCACGAAGAAGTACATGCAGAAGCGCACCAGCGGCTGCACGTAGGACCACAGCAGACCCAGGAGCGAGCCCTGGTAGCGCGAGGAGATCTCCTTGTTGACCAGCAGCCGCAGCAGGTAGCGACGCTTGAAGACGTCCACCAGGCCTGCCGAGTTGAACGGTGACGCGAGCGGCAGCATGGCCACCGTCTCCGGGTCGACCGGGGACGGGACGTAGCCGACCTCACGCTGCGTCGTCACGGACGGTCCCCGTCCCGGCTGGCGTCGAAGGTCTTCGCCCACTGCTCCGGCGAGCTGATGTCGGGCAGCGCCTGCTGGTAGCGCCGCGCGAGGTCCGGCCACTCCCGGTGCAGCCGCTGGTGGATCTCCACGGTGCGGCGCAGCAGGCTGCGGAACTCCTCCGGGTCACGGTGGTGCCAGGCGGCGCTGGCGCCGTCGGGCATCGAGACCACGACCGAGTCGAACTGCGCCATCATCCACCACTTGGCGTCCATCGCGGCGAGCTCGGCCTCGGGGTGCTGGTCGGACAGGGTCCGCTTCGGCAACGTCTGGCGGACCGCCGAGGTGGCCGCTGACAGCAGCTGGCCGACCCTGCCCTTGGGCATGGTCGGGTCCTGGCCCTTCTTCGGCGGCTTCTCGCGACGTACGGCGGGGAACGCGTCGGGGTCGGGCTTGGTCCGCGCGTCGGGGTAGCGCGACCGCAGCTCGCGCAGCTCGGGCAGCTTGGTGGCCAGCTCGGGGTGCAGCCGCTCCGGTCCGGCGAGCACGTCCTCGAGTGCGAGGTGCCGCAGCTCGGCGGTGGAGTACTGCATCGAGAACAGGTGCTTGACCTGGTGGTTGAAGCTCTCGCGCACCATCCGCCCGCCGTGCTCGTAGGGCGAGTGCAGCAGGGCGGCGACGAAGCGGTTGCGCTGGTGGAAGTAGGCCTGCCAGTCGAGCGCGTCGTTCTTGTCGCTCCACGGGATGTGCCACACCGCGGCGCCCGGGAGGCTCACGGTGGGGAACCCGGCGGCGCCGGCGCGGACGCCGAACTCCGAGTCGTCCCACTTGATGAACAACGGCAGGCTGAGACCGACCGTGCGCAGCACCTCGGTGGGGATCAGGCACATGAACCAGCCGTTGAAGTCCACGTCCACGCGGCGGTGCAGCCAGCGGGAGGACCGCAGGTTGCGCTCGGCGAAGTCCCAGTCGGGCTGCACCGTCTGCGGCGACTTCCACCAGAAGCGGTAGCGGTCGATGATCTCGCCGAAGCTGTGCAGCCGGGACTTGGCGTAGAGGCTGAACATGTGGCCGCCGACGATTGTCGGGCGGCGGCAGAGGTCCCCGAAGGTGACCGCACGGATGATGCTCTCGGGCTCGCAGACCACGTCGTCGTCCATGCACATCATGTACGTCGAGCGGCCGGCGTCCAGCGTCTCGAGCTGGGCCCGGGCATAGCCGCCGGAGCCGCCCATGTTGCCCTGCTCGATGACCCGGAGCTTGTCGCCCAGCGCGGAGCGCGCCGCGGCGAACCCGGGGTCGTCGCTGACCTTCTTCGTCCCTTGCTCGGCGACCACGACCTCGTCGAGGATCGAGTGCACGTCGTCGTCGGAGCCGATCTGGGTCAGCAGCGCAGCACAGAAGTCGGGCCGGTTCATCGTGGTGATCCCGATGGTGACGCTGCCCGGCTCGGCACGGTCGGCCGGCACCTCGGAGACCCAGGACGCCTCCTCGAGCAGGCCGCCGTCGGGGCCGCCGATGAGGTCGAACCAGTACCACCCGCCGTCGGCGAACGAGGCCAGCGACAGGTCGAAGGAGACCTCCTGCGGCTCGTCCCCCGCAGCCGTCCAGTCGTCGACGCGCTGGGACCGACCGTCGGGCATCGACCGGTAGACGATGACGTTGGTGCCGGCGCCGGTGACGCGCACGTTCAGCGTCACCTCCGACACGACCGTCCACCGGCGCCAGTAGCTGGCCGGGAAGGCGTTGAAGTAGGTGCCGAAGGAGATCCGGTCGTTCGGGCGCACCTGGTAGCGGTGCCGGCCCAGGACGGCGTGCGGGTCCGGCTCGATCTCGGAGTTGGGGGCCGCGGGGGGATCCGGCCCCGCTGCTTCATCGTCATCCCGAGGGTGTTGACGTCCAGCTGCGGCCGGTCGGGGTCGACGTACAGCGGCAGCACGTCGATGTCGCGGGAGACCGGCAGCACGACGCGCTGGAGCACGCGGCGCACGGTCGCGGCGCCCGGCGCGGTCGTGGGGATCGTCTCGGTCGTCGTCATTCGTCGACTCCTCCGCTCTGCAGGTCCGCACCGGACTCGAAGTGCGGCTTGAGCTTGTTGTCGTACATGGACAGTGCCGAGCCGATCGCCATGTGCATGTCGAGGTACTTGTAGGTGCCGAGCCGGCCGCCGAACAGCACCATCGGCTCCTGCTTCGCGAGCTCGCGGTACTTCAGCAGCTTCGCGCGGTCCTCGGCGGTGTTGATCGGGTAGTAGGGCTCGTCGTCGTCCTCGGCGAAGCGGGAGTACTCGTGGACGATCACGGTCTTGCCCGAGATGTAGGTGCGCTCGGGGTGGAAGTGCTTGAACTCGTGGATCCGGGTCCACGGGCACCTGCTGGTCGTTGTAGTTCATGACCGCACAGCCCTGGAAGTCGTCGACGTGCTTGACCTCCGCCTCCAGGTCGACCGTACGCCACGACAGCTTGCCCTCGGAGTTGCCGAAGTACTCGTCGACCGGACCGGTGTAGACGATCGGCACCCGGCCCTTGAACTCGTCGGCGACGTCGAAGAAGTCCGTCTCCAGCCGGATCTCGATGTTGGGGTGGTCGGCCATCTTGGTCAGCCAGGCGGTGTAGCCGTCGACCGGCAGGCCCTCGTGGGTGTCGTTGAACCACCGGTTGTCGAAGTTGTAGCGGACCGGGAGCCGGGTGATGATGTCCGCGCTCAGCTTGGTGGGGTCGGTCTGCCACTGCTTGGCGGTGTAGCCCTTGATGAACGCCTCGTAGAGCGGCCGGCCGATCAGCGAGATCGCCTTCTCCTCGAAGTTCTCCGCCTCGGCGGTGTCGAACTCGGCGGCCTGCTCGGCGATCAGGGCCCGCGCCTCGTCCGGGGTGTGCATCTTGCCGAAGAACGAGTTGATCAGCGCGAGGTTCATCGGCAGGGAGTAGACCTGCCCGTCGTACTGGCCGAAGACGCGGTGCTGGTAGTTGGTGAACGACGTGAACCGGTTGACGTACTCCCAGACCCGCTCGTTGGAGGTGTGGAACAGGTGCGCGCCGTAGACGTGCATCTCGATGCCGGTCTCGGGGTCGGCCTCGCTGTAGGCGTTGCCGCCGAGGTGGTGGCGCCGTTCGAGCACCAGCACCTTGAGGCCGAGCTCGTTGGCACAACGTTCGGCGATCGTCAGTCCGAAGAACCCGGAACCGACGATGACGAGATCAGCGTTCAACACACACTCCTGGTCGGGGAAGCAGCGCCGAGTCTATCGGCCGGATGGTGCAGCTCCGGCATCCCGGGCGCCACGGTTGGCGATCAGGGCGCGGTAGGCGAGCTTGCGCAGGAGCTCAGGCACGAGACGGTACCCGCCCCGGACCACGACGTTGCGGACGTACTCCGGGCGCGTGGTGATCCCGAGCTGGCGGAACCGGCGCTGGACGGCCAGCTCGGAGCGCAGCAGCTGGCGCCCGCCGCGCCGGGCGTAGGCCCCCGCCCCGACCCGGTAGCGCACCAGTGGCTCGGCGATGTTGGCCGGCCGGGCGCCGGCGTCGAGCATCCGGGCGAACAGCAGGTAGTCCTCCATCAGCGCCATGTCGGTGTAGCCACCGGCCGCCTGGACGGCGCTGCGCCGGTAGACCACGGTCGGGTGGTTGAAGGGGTCCCGGAAGCGCATCGCCCGGCGGATCTCGTCCGGGTCCGTCGGCGGGGTACGGCGCCCGACCTCGTCGTGCGCGTCGGTCCCGAACTCGATCAGCCCGCTGCCGACGATGTCCGCGCCGGCCTCGACCACCGGCACCTGCACCTCGAACCGGGTGGGCACGCTGATGTCGTCGGCGTCCATCCGGGCCACGATCTCGTGGTCGCAGGCCGCCAGCCCCTGGTCCAGTGCCGGGCCGAGCCCGACGTTGCGCTCCAGCGGCAGGTGGTCGACCCGCACCGGGCTGGTCGCCACCAGGTCGCGGATCGTCTCGGCGAGCACCGCCGGGACCGGCCCGTCCTGCACGAGCACCACCTGGTCGGGGCGTCGACTCTGCTCCTGCACGCTCGACGTGAACGCGTCGCGCAGGTAGCCCGGGTCGTCGCCGCCGTACACCGCGAGGAGGAGGCTGAACGGCTGCGAGCCGGACGTCTCCGGCCGCACCTGCCCGTGCGGTGACCAGCCGGCCGCGGACAGCACGACGCCGTTGGAGCGGGGTCGCGAGGTCAGCCCCTGCACCAGGCCGCGGCCCAGTCCGCGGGCCAGGGTGGCGCGGTCCGAGGACGCCGCGAACGTGCGCCCCCAGCGGCGCAGGGTGGAGCCGCCGTACACCGCCTTCTCGGGCAGGGTCAGGCCCGGGCTCCGCGCGAACATCCAGACCTTGTTGCGGACCTCGAAGAAGAACCGCTCCCCCGGGTCGGCGTCCGTGGAGCCGAAGACCCGCGTCTTGTGCACCACGACGCTCTCGGGCACCGCGAGACCGACGCCGCCGCGGATCAGGCGGGTGGTGTACTCGAAGTCGTCGTTCCACAGGAAGTAGTCGGCGACCGGCAGCCCCCGTTCGCGGACGACGGCCACGTCGCACATCACCGACACGAACGAGGCCGAGCGGATCGGCATCGCCCCGACGCCCGCTGCCGCCTGCAGCTCAGCGGGCGTGGCGCCCGGCTTGCGGCGGGGGGTGTTCATCGGGTGGTCGCGACCATCGGTCCAGACCACCCGGCTCGCGAGCACCCGCGGACGCTCGCCGTGCCGCTCGGCGTACGACGTCCATGCACCGACCAGGTGCTCCGCCGCCGTCTCGGTCGGCACCGTGTCGTCGTCGAGCAGCCAGACCAGGTCGGGGTCGTGGGTGAGGGCCTGCTCGATGCCGGCGGCGAAGCCGCCCGCGCCGCCGGTGTTGCGGGTCAGGTGCACCAGCTGGAGGTGGGACCAGTCCCGGGCCAGCAGCTCGGCGGTGTCGTCGGTGCTGGCGTTGTCGACCACCACCACCTGTCGCGGCCGGTGCGTCTGGGACTCGAGAGCGGTGAGCGACTCGACGAGCAGGTCGCGCCGGTTCCACGTCACCACGACGGCGACGACGGAGGGCTGATTCACACGCGGCACCCTACGTCGGTGGCGCGGGGCAGACCCCAGCAGGCCTCAGCAGGCCTCAGCAGGCCGAGGAGAGGTCGGAGGAGGCGTTCGCGGCGTACCCCTGCTGCAGGCTGCCGATCGAGCCGCCCACGGTGGACTCCCGCTCGCGGGTGAAGCCGGTGGTCCTCTTCCCCGGCTTCGGCACCTCGGTGGCCGGCTTCTTGGTCGAGGCCTTGCCCTCCGCCTTGTCGATGGCGCTGGTGACCATGCTGTGGATCTTGTCGAGGTCGGGCTCGCTGGTGCGGATCGCCGGAGGCACGAACGAGACGGTGCTCACCGGCTGGGTCCGGGCCTTCATCGCCAGCTCCGCGAAGGTGCCCAGCTCGGAGGCGGGCAGGTCGGTGGTGACCAGCTTCTGGCTCGCCTGGGCGATCGCCTCGAACTTGGTGACGACCGTCGTCGGGGAGAGCTGCTGCAGCATCGCGTTCATCACGCACTTCTGCCGGGCCATCCGGGAGTAGTCGTCCGCGCTCTCGCGGGAGCGCGCGAACCAGAGCGTCTCGTAGCCGTTGAGCCGCTGCACGCCGGGCTCGAGGTAGCCGGTGACCGGGCCGCCCACCCCGCCGATCGGGATCCGGTCGCGGACGTTGAGCTTCAGACCGCCGACCGCCTGCACCATGTTGCGGAAGCCCTCGAGGTTGACCATCGCGTAGTAGTTGATCTTCAGGCCGGTGATCCCCTGCACCCCCTGGGCCGTCGCCTCGACACCGGCGTTGACCGAGCCGGGGAAGAGCTCCTTGTTGTCCTGCGCCCACGTGGCGAGGCTGTTGAGCTCACAGGTGTCGCAGTCGTAGCCGCGGGGGAACTGCTCCTCCATCACCGAGCCCTTCGGGAAGGTGAAGTTCGTCATGTTGCGTGGCAGCCCGAAGAGCACCGTGCGACCGGTGTCGGCGTCGATGCTGGCGACCGTGATCGAGTCGGGCCGCAACCCCCAGCGGTCGGCTCCGGAGTCGCCGCCGAGCAGCAGCACGTTGTAGCGGCCCTGATGGGCGGAGGTGGCCACACCGTCGCCGAACATCGTGGCGATGAAGTCCTTCTGCACCGCGACGATGTGCGAGGCGAACAGCAGGCCCCCCGCGACCGAGAAGCACAGCACGCCGTTCAGGCCGACCATCGCGAGTCGCTGCTTCTGCCGCAGCTCGAGGGGCTGCCCGAGCCGCCAGGCGTCGATGAACAGGACCGCCCACCCGATCGCGAGGCCGTACAGCAGGAACCGCAGGAAGCCGAGCACGAGGGTGCTGCTGGCGAACCAGTAGACGAACCCGTGCCACAGCGACCCGATCAGCACCACGACGAGCAGGCCGCCGAGCACCGAGAGCCAGACCCGCAGCGCCACCCGCCCCCAGTGGCGGTTGCCTGCGACGAGCTGGGCGGAACCGGGCAGCAGCAGGGTCATCAGCAGCAGCGCGAGAGCGCGCCGGAAGCGGACCCGCGCCAGGTCGTGCTGGTGACCGGGGTGACGTCGCTGCTGTGCGCGGGGGGCCTGCGAACGGGGGGCGCCCGACCCGAGGGAGGAGACGGGTGGCATGGGGGGCCTTTCGGGACGCTCAGGTGGGGCGGGGAAGCGGAGGCACCGCCCGGCGGACCGGGCGCGAAGACGCTCCAGTATCACCAGTCACATCCGTCACAGCGCCTGCGGCGCGCCGGGCACCCGGCGAGGACAGGGGGGCGCGGTACCGTCTGCGCCATGGCCGACGGGCGCGACGAACCTGACTACGACTGGCTCTACGGCACCCGGCGCAAGGGGGTCGGCGGGTCCGGGCACGAGGAGAGCGCGGGTTCCGACGACCGCACGCGGGTGCAGCCCGCCCAGCCGCGGTCCGGGCGTTCCGGTCGCGATCCGGAGCCGACCCAACGGCTGCCGACCATGAGCCGGCCCGGTGCTACGGGCGGTGCAACGGGTGGTGCGACGGGTGGGTCGGCGTCCTCGGACCGCTCCGGCCGGCCCTACGAGACCCCGCCCCCGGCCCGTCCGCGCACCTCCGCTCCCCCGCCGTCGCGCGGTCGACGCCGGCCGCGGGTGGGCTGGGTGAAGTACGTCCTGCTGCTGTGGCTGGTCTTCCTGGTCGCCGTGCCGCTCGTCGCCTGGAGCAGGATCGAGAAGGTGGACGCGACGCCGTCGGGCGAGCGCCCCGATGACCAGCCCGGGACGACGTACCTGCTCGTGGGCAGTGACAGCCGCGACGGGCTGACCCGGCGCGAGCAGCTGCGGCTGGGCACCGGCAAGGGCGAGGGTCGCCGTACCGACACGATCATGCTGCTGCACACCGGCGCGGGCCCCAACCTGCTGATGTCGATCCCCCGCGACTCGATCGTGGACGTCCCCGGCCGCGGCTCGAGCAAGATCAACGCCGCCTTCGCGGTCGGCGGCGCGGAGCTGCTGGTCCAGACCCTGGAGAAGGAGACCGGCATCCGGATCGACGACTACGTCGAGATCGGCTTCGCCGGCTTCGTGGACGTGGTCGACGCGGTCGGGGGCATCGAGATCTGCCCGAAGAAGGCGATGCAGGACAAGCAGGCGAACCTCGACATCGAGAAGGGCTGCCAGGACGCCGACGGGACCGTGGCACTGGGCTACGCCCGCTCGCGCAAGACCTCGGGACTCGGCGACATCGAGCGGGCGCGGCACCAGCGCGAGGTGGTCAGCGCGGTCGGCAGCAAGGCCGCCTCCCCCTGGTCGGTGATCAACCCGGTGCGCTACTTCCGGCTGGCCATGGCCGGCTCGGACTCGTTGAAGGTCGGCGAGGACACCTCGATGGTCTCCACCATGCGGTTCGCGTGGGCGATGACCCGGGTGGACGGGAAGAAGGGCCTGACCTGCGGCGTACCGATCCGCGACCTCGCGGTGAACTGGGACGAGCAGCGCTCCCGGCGGCTGTTCAAGCTGATCGCCGAGGACCGCACCGACGACATCCCCCAGCGCCTCTGCAAGCCCTCCGGCCTCGTCAACCAGTGACCGTGACCCCCCTCGCCCTCCTCGTTGAGTGGTCAGTCGTGCCCCGTTGAGTGGTCAGTCGTGCCCCGTTGAGTAGGCGCTCGCGCCCGGCAACCGGGGACGAGACCCGGGTCAACCGGGGACGAGACCCGGGTCAACCAGGGACGAGACCCGGGTCAACCAGGGACGAGACCCGGGTCAGGCTGGGGCGGCCCAGGACTCCTCGGTACGACGGGCCAGGTCCTCGACCACGGCGCGCAGGTCACCGCCGGAGCGCTCGAACACCCGCCGTTGCCGGGTGGCGCCGGTGCCGCGCGCGAGCAGCCGCTCGAACGACGTCGTGACCCGGTCCAGGTCGCCGGTCTCCTCCAGAGCCGGCCGGGTCCGCTCGACCAGGGCCGCGAACATCTCCCGGGGGCCGGCGAGCGTGCCGTGCACGGGATGCACCAGGTCGCCCGCGAGACCGTAGCGGGCGGCTCGCCAGGTGGCTATGCGCAGCAGGTCCGCGCGCCAGGGAGGTCCGCTCGTCGCCTCGGTGCCGACGGAGGCGACGAGCGCGCGGGAGAGCAGCGCGACCAGCACGGCATCATCGACCTCGGTGCAGACGTCGGCGACGCGGACCTCGACCGTCGGGTACTTCTCCGAGAGCCGGGCGTCCAGGTAGAGCATCCCGGAGTCCAGGCCCCCGCCCCAGCCGACCATCCGCTCGGACACGGCGCGGTAGGTGGCGACGTCGCCGAAGGGCTCGGCCGCCCCTGCGGTCGGCCAGCGACCCCACACCTGCGAGCGCCAGCTGGCGTGTCCTGTGTCGCGCCCCTGCCAGTACGGCGAGTTCGCGGCCATCGCGACCAGCAGCGGCAGCCAGGGGCGGAGGCCGTCGAGCACCCGCACGCCCTCCTCCTCGTCGGCGACGTCGACGTGCACGTGCATCGCCGAGACGAGCGCCTGACGCGCCATCTCGCCGTACTCGCCACGGATCCGCTGGTAGCGCGGGTCGGGCGTGAAGTCCGCGCCTCCACCAGGCTCCTCGAGCAGCACCGGCGCCGGCATCGTGACCGCACGGGCGCCCGCGGCGGCTGCGGCCTCGCCGATCGCCCGGCGCCCGGCACGCAGACCCGACACGAGCTCGTCGGCGTCGGAGCAGGGCTCGGTGGAGGTCTCGATCTGCTGCAGGAACAGCTCCTGCCCGACCTCCTCGTCCTTCTCGTTGGCACGCACCGCCCGCTGGGCCACGGCGGTCAGCTGACCGGTGACGGGGTCGACGAGCAGCAGCTCCTCCTCGACGCCGACCTTGCGGCCGCTCACGCGGCGCGCTCGCCGACCGGGATCTCGACCTCGACGACGTTGCCGGGACGCGCCAGCGGACAGGCCCAGTCCGGGTCGTAGGCGCACGACGGGTTGTAGGCGAAGTTGAAGTCCAGGACGAGGCGGTCCCCGGCGCCCCCGAGGTCGGCACCCTTCACCGTGTCCAGCAGGTAGCGCCCCGCGGCGTACGTGCCGCCCGGGCTGCCGGCGCTCGCATCCTTGACCGGCACGAACAGTCCGCCGGCGTAGGAGGCGAAGCGCCACACGTCGAGGCCGCCCACACCGGGCACGTCCACGCGGCCGATGCGCTCGAAGGGGACCGTGCCGTCAGTACCGGTCTGTGCCTCGAACCGCTCCGGCTCCGCCTCGCCGACCGCGAGCTCGAAGCGCCAGGCGGGGTCGTAGTCGGGCACCGGGAGACCGGCGAACCCACCGCGCTGACCGGAGTCCAGGGGCGAGGCCGGGTGCGTGGCGAACAGGTCGTCGCGGGCGGCGCGCCAGGTGGCGTGCGCCTGGGCCGGGTCGGACGCGGCCCGCACCTCGGCGTACGTCGCGAACACGCGGCGTCGCCAGTCGACGACGTCGTAGGGGCTCATCGCGTCAGCCTACTGAGGCCAGCGACTCTCGCAGACGGAGCATGCCGTCGCGGATGCGCGTCTTGACCGTGCTGCTGCCCACGTCCAGCAGCTCGGCCACCTCGCGGTAGGTGTGGCCACCGAAGTAGGCCAGCTCGATCGACTCGCGCTGCAGCCTGGTCAGGCAGTCCATCGCCTCGCGCACCGCCCGGGCGTCGAGGGAGGCGGCCGCGTCGTCGGCGGTGTGGTCACGGCCCGCACGCGCGAGCGGGGCGTCCAGGTCGTGGAAGCGGGCGTCGCGGCGGCGCGAGGACTCCGAGGTCCGCACCCGGTCGACGGCCCGGCGGTGGGCCAGGGTGGTGATCCAGCCCTGGGCGCTGCCGCGGGTGGGATCGAACCGGCTGGCGAGGCGCCACACCTCCAAGAAGACCTCTTGGGTGACCTCCTCCGCCTGCGAGGGGTCGCGCAGCACCCGCAGGACGAGTCCGTGGACCCGGGTCGCGGTCGCGTCGTACAGCTGCGCGAAAGCACCGTGGTCCCCCAGCGCCGTCTGCCGGAGCAGCTCGGCCTGGTCGAGCGGGAACGGCAGCAGGGTGGCCAACGGCTGGTCGGGCGATGCGCCGGGGATCGCGGCGGCCACGGGTGAACTCACGACAGGCTTATGCCCACGAGATGTCTTGCCCACACCTTGTTGAAGAATAAATTATGCCGCGCGTCAGATCTGGGACTGGATCCCGGCGAGCAGCTGGCGCGCCATCACGATCCGCTGCACCTGGTTGGTGCCCTCGTAGATCTGGGTGATCTTGGCGTCGCGCATCATCCGCTCGACGGGGTAGTCCTGGGTGAACCCGTAGCCGCCGAGTACCTGCACCGCGTCCACGGTCACCTGCATGGCGGTGTCCGACGCGAAGCACTTGGCGGCCGCGCCGAAGAAGGTCAGGTCGCGCTCGCCCCGCTCGGAGCGACCGGCCGCGGCGTAGGTCAGCTGACGGGCTGCCTCCACCTTCATCCCCATGTCGGCGAGCATGAACTGCAGGCCCTGGAAGTCCGCGATCGGCCGCCCGAACTGCTCGCGCTCCTGGGCGTAGGCCAGCGCGTAGTCGAGCGCGCCCTGGGCGATGCCGACGGCCTGCGCGGCGATCGTGACGCGGGTGTGGTCCAGGGTGCGCATCGCGGTCAGGAAGCCGGTGCCCTCGGCTCCGATCATCCGGTCGCCGGGGATCCGTACGCCGTCGAGGTAGACCTCGCGGGTCGGCGAGCCCTTGATGCCGAGCTTCTTCTCGGGAGCTCCGAAGGAGACGCCGGCGTCGGCCTTCTCCACGACGAACGCGGAGATGCCGCCCCCGCGCTGGTCGGGATCGGTGACGGCGAAGACGGTGTAGTAGTCCGAGACGCCCGCGTTGGTGATCCACCGCTTCACGCCGTCGAGCACCCAGTCGTCACCGTCGCGCACGGCGCGGGTCTTCATGGCGGCGGCGTCCGAACCGGCGTCGGGCTCGGACAGGCAGTAGGAGAACATCGCGGTCCCAGCGGCGACCGGGGTGAGGTACCGCCGCTTCAGCTCCTCGGAGCCAGCCAGGATGAGCGGCAGCGTGCCGAGCTTGTTCACCCCCGGGATGAGCGAGGACGACGCGCAGGCACGGGCCACCTCCTCGATGACCAGACAGGTCGCGAGGGCGTCGGCCCCGGCGCCGCCGTACTCCTCGGGGATGTGCGGGGCGGCGAAGTCGGAGGCCACGAGCGCGTCGTACGACGCCTGCGGGAAGGTCCCGGACGCGTCCACCTCGGCGGCGTGCGGGGCGACCTTGGCCTCGCACACGGCCCGCACCGCCTCGCGGATCGCCTGGTGCTCCTCGGACAGGCCGTACAGGGGATTCTCGCTCATGACCGAGATCCTACTCGTCGGTAACGGGAGGCCGCGGCCGCGTCTGGGTAGCGTTCACCCATGACCAGCACCCCGTGGCAGGACGCCGAGCAGATCCGCTTCATGCTCGAGGACTGCGAGACCTGGGCCGTGGTGGGGTTGTCCGGCAACCCGCACCGCACCGCCTTCCGCATCGCCGAGTTCCTGCAGGCGCACGGCAAGCGGATCGTGCCGGTGCACCCCGACGCCCAGGAGGTGCTCGGTGAGACCGGCTACGCGACGCTGGCGGACATCCCGTTCGGCGTCGACGTGGTCGACGTCTTCCGCCGCTCCGAGTCGGCCGGGGAGTTCGCCGACCAGGCGGTCGAGATCGGCGCCAGGGGCGTCTGGTTCCAGCTCGGCGTCCTCGACGAGGACGCCTTCGCCCGCACCGCCCGGGCCGGGGTGCCGATGGTGATGGACACCTGCCCCAAGATCGAGTGGCCCCGCACCGACTGGGAGCGCTCCGCCCGATGACCCCGCCGGGCTAGAACCCGGCCGTGCGCCGGTTGCGGTCGCGCACCGCCTTGCCCTTCGCGCGAGCGGAGTCGCGCAGGGCGGCCTGGAAGTCGGTCATCTGCTGCTGCAGCCCGGCGTCGGAGGCCGCGAGGATGCGCACGGCGAGCAGGCCGGCGTTGCGGGCGTTGCCGACCGCGACGGTCGCCACCGGCACCCCGGCGGGCATCTGCACGATGGAGAGCAGCGAGTCCAGTCCGTCGAGGTGCTTGAGCGCGACGGGCACGCCCACCACCGGCAGGGGGGTGACGGACGCGAGCATCCCGGGCAGGTGGGCTGCTCCCCCGGCGCCCGCGATGATCACCTGCAACCCGCGGCCGGCCGCATCCCTGCCGTAGGCCAGCATCTCCTCGGGCATCCGGTGCGCGGAGACCACGTCGGCCTCGTGGCCGATGCCGAACTCCTCGAGTGCCTCCGCGGCGGCCTGCATCGTGGGCCAGTCGGAGTCGGAGCCCATCACGATCCCGACCCGGGGTGCCTGCTCGCTCATGAGGTTCACTCGCTTTCGTTGCCGAGGTCGCCGCGGAACCAGGCGGCGGCGTGCCGCGCCCGCTCGCGTACGGCGTCCAGGTCGTCGCCGTAGGCCGTGACGTGACCGACCTTGCGGCCCGGCTTCACGTCCTTGCCGTAGAGGTGCACCTTGAGGCCCGGGTCGCGGGCCAGCACGTGCGGGAAGCCACCGTGCAGGTCCTCGGAGAGGGCGCCGTGGTCCCCGCCCAGGATGTTGACCATCACCGTCCACGGGGCGCGGGGGGCGGGTGACCCGAGCGGCAGGTCGAGCACCGCGCGGAGGTGGTTCTCGAACTGGCCGGTGACGGCACCGTCCATGCTCCAGTGCCCGGTGTTGTGCGGTCGCATCGCCAGCTCGTTGACGAGCACCCGGCCGTCGCGGGTCTCGAAGAGCTCCACGGCGAGGATGCCGGTGACGTCGAGCTCGCCGGCGACCCGCATCGCGATCTGCTGGGCCTGCACGGACAGGTCGGGGTCGAGGTCGGGCGCCGGCGCGGTGACCTCCGAGCAGACGCCGTCCTGCTGCACGGACTCCACGACGGGGTAGGCGGCCACCTGCCCCGAGGGGGAGCGCGCGACCAGCGCGGAGAGCTCGCGGCGGAAGTCGACCTTCTCCTCGGCGAGCACCTCGACACCCGCCGTGCGCGCGGCATCGAACGCCGCCGCGGAGTCGGCGGTGGAGCCGACGACCCAGACCCCCTTGCCGTCGTAGCCGCCGCGGGAGGTCTTCAGCACCACCGGGAAGCCACCGACCGCGTCCGCGAAGCCGGCGACCTCGTCGGGGGTGGTCACGACGCGGTGCCGGGGGCTGGGCACTCCGAGCGCGTCGAGCCGGGCCCGCATCACGGTCTTGTCCTGGGCGTGGACCAGCGCGTCGGGACCGGGACGGCAGGCGACGCCGTCGGCGGAGAGTGCGTGCAGGTGGTCGGTCGGGACGTGCTCGTGGTCGAAGGTGACGACGGCGCAGCCCTGGGTGACCCGGCGCAGGGTGTCCAGGTCGCGGTAGTCGCCGACGTCGGGATCGCGGACGACCTGGGCGGCCGACACGTCGGGGCCTTCGGCCAGGAGCCGGATCGAGACGCCGAGAGGGATGGCGGCCTGGGCCATCATGCGGGCGAGCTGACCGCCCCCGATGACGGCGAGGACGGGCGTGCGGTTCGGGTCGGCGCTCACCCGAGGAGCCTAGCCAGGCCGCGGCGCACGTCCCGGCGCTGGGTCGAGCGCTGGGTCAGGAGGCTGCCGGCGCGGCGAGGGTCGCCTGGACGACCGGTGCGTCGGCGTAGACCGGCGCGGTCACCTCGAAGCGCAGGCCGCGACCGCGGATCGTGGTGATCAGGGTGGGACGGCGGGTGTCGTCGCCGAGCTTCTTGCGGACCCATCCGAGGTGCACGTCGATGGTCTTGGCCGACGTCCAGAAGGTCGTCTGCCACACGTCGCGCATCAGCTCCTCGCGGGTCACGATCTCGCCCGGACGGCTGATCAACGCGTGCAGCAGGTCGAACTCCTTGTTGGACATCCGGATCTCGACGCCATCGCGCCACACCCGCCGCGCATCGGCGTCGAGGTCAACCCCCTGCACACTCATCATGTCCCTGAGCGTAAAGAGACAAAACGGACACTGGTGGGGGATGTCCCAGATTGGTCCGGAATGACTACCCGAAGGTAGTCCGCGGGTGTCCTCGCGCGGCCGATCGTGCAACGGGTGTGCCGGATGGGATCCGCGACCGCCCGACGACGCTCAGTGGCGGCGTACGGCGACCGGCTGCGTGATCCCGAAGCCCCGCAGCGGGCGCGGTGGCAGCGGCCGGCTGTCGAACTGGTCCGGGGGCAGCAGCTCGACGGTGCGCGGATCGGTGATCACCCGGTTGCGGCGGGCCACGCCGGTCAGCCGCGCCGCCATGTTCACGGCCGGGCCGAAGACGTCGCCGAGCCGCAGCACCACCGAGCCGGTCGCCAGCCCGATGCGGACGTCGGGCAGCCGGTTGTCGCGACCGATCACCTCGACGATCGTCAGCGCGATGTCCATCGCGGAGACGGCGTCCTCGGCGATGAAGAGCACCGAGTCGCCGAGGGTCTTGATGACCCGGCCGCGGCGACCGGCCACCACGTCCTGGCAGCGCGACTCGAAGACCTCGACCAGGTCCCCGATCCGGTCCTCGTCCAGCTCGTTGGACAGCGCCGTGAAGCTGACCAGGTCGGCGAACCCCACGGTCACCTGGGTGGTGTGCAGGTCCTCGTCGGCGGCGCCGAGGGCCTCCACGCGGGACACCGCCACGGCGAGGTGCCGGCGCCAGGCGTAGATCAGCAGCCGCTCGAACGGGATGCCCACCTGGTCGACGAGCCGCAGCGCGCTGCCGATCCGGCTGCCGGTGGCCTCCTCGCCGGACTCCAGGTGCTCCACGCGGGCGCTGAGCGTGCCGACCTCCCAGTCGGCGAGCTTGGCCATCGTCTGGCCGACGGCCCGGGTCAGCCGGACCGCCGTGTCGAGGTCGATCGCGCCCTTGTCCACCGCGCCGACCAGGGTGCCGAGCGCGGCCATGTCGCCCTGGGTGAAGGCGGCCTGGTCGCCGGCGTCCGGGAAGCCCAGCGCCCGCCACAGGCGTCGGGCGTCCTCGACGGTCACGCCCGCACCGTCGGCGATCTCCTCGCTCGTCAGGCCCGGGGCCTCGCCCAGGATCGCGGCCTCGAGCTGCTCACGGGTGAACTCGCGCTCAGGTCCCGTCATCGGCGCGGCCGTGCGGTGTGGTGGCGGGGCTGGAGTGGCCGAAGAGCAGCTCGCTGATCTTGAGGTGCACCTGCTCGACGTGCGGGATGTCGTGCAGCCGGACCCGGCCGTACTCGCTCGCGTCGGAGATCACCAGGGTGCCGCAGCCCAGCAGCCGGTCGACCAGGCCGTGCTCGTAGGAGACGTCGCTGATCCGCGGCAGCGGGATGTCGTGGCCGCGCCGGTTGAGGATGCCGGTGCGGGTGATCAGCCGACGCGTGGTGACGGTGTAGGCGGTGGTCAGCCACACCAGGAACGGCCGGATCACCAGCCAGCCGGTGACCACGAGGGCGGCACCCCAGATCACCGCGACCAGCAGCGGGGCGGCCGTGCCGGCGCCCCCGGTGAACGACGTCGCGAAGCCGGCGACCCCGGCCACCAGGATCAGCCACAGCGCCGGGACCAGCAGGGCCTTGACGTGCGTGCGCGTCGTGACCACGACGTCTTCGCCGTCGTTGAGGAGCTTGCGGGAGATCACCACGGACGCATCATAGGCGCGGACCGCCCTCAGGCCGGACGCACGTGCACCACGTCCCCGGCCCCCAGCACGTGCACCCGCAGGCCGTCGTCGACCAGCAGCCGGCCGTCGTCGTCCACCCCCGTGGCCCGGCCGAGCAGGACCCTGCCTCCGGGCAGCTCGACGCGGACCTCGCGGTCGACCGTCGAGCACGCCTGCCGGTACGGCGTCCGCAGCCCCTGCCCGGCCGCGCCGACCCACCCGTCGTACCAGCGGGAGAAGGCGGCCAGCAGGGTCACGAGGAGCTCACCTCGGTCCGGGTCGCGCGCCCCGGCGAGCGTCAGCGACGTGCCGGTGGCGACCGGGAGCTCGTCTCGCGAGGTCGTGACGTTGAGACCGACGCCGACGACGGCCGCTGCCCCGGCCGGGGTCTCGATCCGCTCCACGAGGATGCCGGCGACCTTGCGCTCGTCGCCGTCGTGCGTGAGCAGGACGTCGTTGGGCCACTTGAGGGACGCCGCGACGCCCGTCGTACGCACCGCGTCCAGCACCGCCAGACCGGTGAGCAGCGGCAGCCACGGCCACCGGGCGACCGGGACCGTCGCGGGGTGGACCAGCAGCGACACCGTCAGCGCCGCGCGCGGCGGCGTCACCCAGCCCCGGTCGAGGCGCCCGCGGCCGGCGGTCTGGTGCTCGGCCACCAGCGCCAGGCCGGGCCGCTCGCCCTCGCGGGCCCGCCGGGCCAGGGCGGCGTTGGTCGAAGGAGACTGCGCGACCACCTCGACCCGCCAGCCGGAGCCCACGAGCGCGGCGGTCAGGGTCTCGGGGTCCAGGGGTGGACGTGGGGGTGTCGGCACGGGCACTACATTGACCCAGCAGACCCAGTGGTGGCGACGTGGTGGCGATGTGGAGGCGACGGACGCGTGAGTGAAGCAGTCGAGCAGAAGCCCGACCAGGCACCCGGCAGCGGGCCCGGTGAGGGCACCGAGGTCCCCGAGGACATCGACATCCACACCACCGCCGGCAAGGTCGAGGACCTCGCCCGACGCCTCGAGGCCGCGGTGCACGCGGCGTCCGAGAAGGCCGTCGAGAAGCAGCACGAGAAGGGCAAGCAGACCGCGCGGGAGCGGGTCCTGCAGCTGCTCGACGAGGACTCCTTCGTCGAGCTCGACGAGCTGGCCCGGCACCGGTCCACGGCGTTCGGCCTGGAGAAGAACCGCCCGTACGGCGACGGCGTCGTCACCGGCTACGGCACCATCGACGGCCGTCAGGTCTGCGTGTTCGCGCAGGACTTCACCGTCTTCGGCGGCTCGCTGGGCCAGGTCTTCGGCGAGAAGATCGTCAAGGTCATGGACCTGGCGATGAAGACCGGCTGCCCGATCATCGGCATCAACGACTCCGGCGGCGCCCGGATCCAGGAGGGCGTGGTCTCGCTCGGCCTCTACGGCGAGATCTTCCGCCGCAACGTGCACGCCAGCGGCGTGATCCCGCAGATCTCGCTGATCATGGGCCCGTGCGCGGGCGGCGCGGTCTACTCCCCCGCGGTCACCGACTTCACCGTGATGGTCGACCAGACCTCGCACATGTTCATCACCGGCCCCGACGTCATCAAGACGGTCACCGGTGAGGACGTCTCGATGGAGGATCTCGGTGGCGCCCGGTCGCACAACACCAGGTCCGGCAACGCGCACTACCTGGGCACCGACGAGGCCGACGCGATCGACTACGTCAGGGCGCTGATCTCCTACCTGCCGCAGAACAACCTCGACGAGCCGGTCGTGTACGACGACCCCGCCGACCTCACGATCAGCGACGAGGACCGCGCTCTCGACACCCTGATCCCCGACTCGCCCAACCAGCCCTACGACATGCACACCGTCATCGAGTCGGTCGTCGACGACGGGGAGTTCCTCGAGGTGCACGCGCTGTTCGCGCCGAACCTCGTCGTGGGCTTCGGCCGCGTCGAGGGCCGCCCCGTGGGGGTCGTGGCCAACCAGCCGATGCAGTTCGCCGGCACGCTCGACATCGACGCCTCCGAGAAGGCCGCCCGCTTCGTGCGCACCTGCGACGCCTTCAACGTGCCGGTGCTGACGTTCGTGGACGTGCCCGGCTTCCTGCCCGGCACCGACCAGGAGTGGAACGGCATCATCCGTCGCGGCGCCAAGCTCATCTACGCCTACGCCGAGGCGACCGTCCCGCTGGTCACGATCATCACCCGCAAGGCCTACGGCGGCGCCTACGACGTGATGGGGTCCAAGCACCTCGGCGCCGACATGAACCTCGCCTGGCCGACCGCGCAGATCGCCGTGATGGGCGCGCAGGGCGCGGTCAACATCCTCTACCGCTCCGAGCTGAAGGACGCCGAGGATCCCGAGGCCGAGCGCGCCCGCCTGGTCCAGGAGTACGACGACCACCTGGCCAACCCCTACCTCGCGGCCGAGCGCGGCTACGTCGACGCGGTGATCCAGCCGCACGAGACGCGCACCGAGGTCGTGCGAGCCCTGCGGCTGCTGCGCTCCAAGCGCGAGACGCTGCCGCCCAAGAAGCACGGGAACATCCCGCTCTGATGACCGAGCGCGACGAGCCTCGTCCCCCGCTGTTCGCGATCACCGGCGACGCCTCCCCGGAGGAGGTCGCCGCCCTGACCGCGGTGCTCCAGGGCCTCGCGGCCGCGGACGCCGGCCCGCAGCAGGCGAAGCCGGTCCCTGCCTGGTCCGCGCCCGCCCGCGCGGTCCGTCGCCCGGTGCGGCACGGCCTCGGCGGCTGGCGCGCGAGCAGCCTCCCGTGAGCTCCCTGGTGCTCGCGTCCGCGTCACCCGCGCGGCTGGCGACGCTCCGGGCCGCCGGCGTCGAGCCCGAGGTGATCGTGTCCGGCGTGGACGAGTCGGTGGTCACCGACCCGGACCCGGCGACGTTCACCGTGGCGCTGGCGCGGCTCAAGGCGCACGCCGTCGCGCCCCGGCTCGAGGCGGGCCGGGACGGCTGGCTGCTCGGCTGCGACTCGGTCCTCGAGCTCGACGGCGACATCCTCGGCAAGCCGGACGACGCAGCGGACGCCGTACGACGCTGGCAGCGGATGCGCGGACGCACCGGCGTCCTGCACACGGGGCACTGCCTGATCGACCTCACGCTGCGCCGGGAGGTGAGCCGCGACGTGGCCACGACGGTGCACTTCGCCGAGGTCAGCGACGCCGAGATCGAGGCCTACGTCGCGACCGGCGAGCCGCTGGCCGTCGCGGGAGCGTTCACCGTCGACGGGCTCGGCGGACCGTTCGTGCGCGGCATCGAGGGCGACCACCACAACGTGGTCGGGCTCAGCCTGCCGGTGCTGCGCGAGCTGTTCGCGGAGCTCGGCGTGGGCTGGGAGACGTTCCTGCTCGCTCAGCGGTGAGCGAGCTCGCGCCGCTTGACGCGCGCGGGCGAGAGGAAGATGAACCGGCGGATCAGCACGAAGCGGGCCAGCGTGCCGAGCCCCAGACCGACGACGTTGGCAGCGATGTTGTCCGCGACGGGGTCGGAGCGGCCGAGCACGTAGCGGGTGAACGCCAGGCAGCCCAGCGGGATCACCATCGAGGCCAGGTTGATGGCCAGGTAGGCCACCCGGCCGCCGGCGACGCCCACGGCGGACCGGTTGCGGAAGGCCCAGGACCGGCTGCCGCGGTAGCTGACGACCATGCCGATGGTGTTGGCGAGCACGAACGCCCACAGCGGCTTGTCGTGCATCGGACCGGGACCGCCGAGGTAGCCGTGCACCAGGCCGTTGAAGATCACGAAGGCCACCAGGGTCGCCACGCCGCCGACGGTGAGGAACTTCGCACCTTCGGAGAGCAGTCGCTGCCAGCGTTGTCCCACGGGTAGGGAGCCTAATCCGGCCGGGGTTTATTCCACGGGAAGGCCGCGCCCCCGGGCGATCAGCATCCGCTGCACCTCCGAGGTGCCCTCGCCGATCTCCAGGACCTTGGCGTCGCGGTAGAACCGGGTGACCGGGTACTCCTCCATGAAGCCGTAGCCCCCGAACACCTGGGTGGCGATCCGGGTCGCGGTCACCGCGGACTCGGTGGCGTAGAGCTTGGCGATCGCGGCCGCCTGCTTGAACTCCTGCATCGGGCGGCCGGCATCCTTCATGGCCGCGGCCCGGTAGGTCAGCATCCGCGAGGCCTCCAGCATCACCTCGAGGTCGGCGACCTGGAAGGCCACGCCCTGCTTCGACCCGATCGGCACCCCGAACGTGGTGCGCTCGCCGGCGTACTGCACCGACATGTCGAGGCAGGCCTGGATGCAGCCGACGGCCAGGGCCGCGATCGCGACCCGTCCGTCGTCCAGGGTGGCGAGGAACTGCGCGAAGCCCTTGCCGCGCTGGCCGAGGAGGTTGGCCTCAGGGACGTGCACGTCCTCGAAGGTCAACGGGTGCGTGTCGGAGGCGTGCCAGCCGAGCTTGTCGTAGGCCTTCTCGGCGGTGAAGCCGGGCGTGCCGGAGGGCACGATGATCGTGGACAGCTCGGCCTTGCCGTTGTCCCGCGTCCCCGTCCGTGCGGTCACGGTCACCAGCGAGGTGATCTCGGAGCCGGAGTTGGTGATGAACTGCTTGGCGCCGTCGACGACCCACTCCCCGTCGACCAGCTCGGCCCGGGTCTTCGTGGCACCGGCGTCGGAGCCGGCGCCCGGCTCGGTGAGCCCGAAGCCGGCGAGCGTGCGGCCCGCGACCAGGTCGGGCAGCCACTGCTGCTTCTGCTCCTCGGAGCCGAACGTCAGGATCGGGTTGATGCCGAGTCCCACCGCCGCCTCGAGCGTGATGCCCATCGACTGGTCGACCCGCCCGATCTCCTCGATCGCGACGCACAGCGACGTGAAGTCGCCGTCGTCCCCCATGCCGCCGAACTCCTCGGGGGCGTTGAGGCCCATCAGTCCCAGCGCACCCATCTGCTGCACCACGTCGGTCGGGAAGTGGTGGTCCCGGTCCCACTGTGCGGCGTGCGGGGCGATCTCGCCGAGCGCGAACTCGCGCACGCTCTTGCGGAAGGTCTCGTGCTCGGGGGACAGCTCGAACGGCGTCATGCGGGACTCCTGGCTCCTGGCGGTGCTTCTACACTTACGTCCACGTAAGCGTAGGTCGCTTCCGTAGCGGAAGGGCAAGCCCGTGGCGCCGACACCACTCCCCACCTGGACCATCACCGAGCTCGCCGAGGAGCTGGGCGTCACGCTGCGCACCATCCGCCACTACGAGGACGTCGGGCTGCTCTCCCCCGAGCGCCGCGGCACTGCGCGGATCTTTCACCCGCGCGACCGGATCCGGCTGCAGCTGATCCTGCGCGGCAAGCGGCTGGGCTTCTCCCTGCCGGAGATCGGCACGATCGTGAACATGTACGACGAGCAGCCGGGTGAAGCGGGTCAGCTGCACTACCTGCTCGAGCAGATCGAGGTGCGACGGGCCGAGCTCGCACGGCTGCGCCGCGACATCGACGAGACGACGACCGAGCTGGACCTGGTGGCGGCGCGCTGCCACGCCGACCTCGCGGCGCTCGCGCAGGGGTGACGCCGGCCGGGCTCGATGACCCGACCGCCTGCGGACGTCCTAGACTCCCGGAAGTCCCGAGCCGGGACCCGGTCGAAGCGAGGAGAGCCACGTTGAGCGACGCGCCCCAGGTCAAGCCGCTGCAGAAGGTGCTGGTCGCCAACCGCGGCGAGATCGCCGTCCGCGTCATCCGGGCCTGCAAGGACGCCGGCATCGGCAGCGTCGCGGTCTACGCCGAGCCCGACCGGGACGCGCTGTTCGTGCGGCTCGCCGACGAGGCGTACAGCCTCGACGGCTCCACCCCCGGCGACTCCTACCTCTCGATCGAGAAGATCGTCGACGCCGCGAAGAGGTCCGGCGCCGACTCGGTGCACCCGGGCTACGGCTTCCTCGCCGAGAACGCCGACTTCGCGCAGGCGGTGCTCGACGCCGACCTGGTGTGGATCGGCCCGCCGCCGGCGGCGATCGACGCGCTCGGCGACAAGGCCAAGGCCAAGCACATCGCCGAGCGGGCCGACGCCCCGCTGGCCCCGGGCACCAAGGACCCGGTCGAGGACGCCGACGAGATCGTGGCGTTCGCCGAGGAGCACGGACTCCCGGTCGCGATCAAGGCGGTCTACGGCGGTGGCGGACGCGGCCTCAAGGTGGCCCGCACGATCGAGGAGATCCCGGAGGCCTTCGAGGCGGCCGTCCGCGAGGCTGTCGGCGCCTTCGGCCGCGGCGAGTGCCTGGTCGAGAAGTTCCTCGACCAGCCGCGCCACGTCGAGACCCAGTGCCTGGCCGACCAGCACGGCAACGTCGTGGTCGTCTCGACCCGGGACTGCTCGCTGCAGCGCCGCAACCAGAAGCTCGTCGAGGAGGCACCCGCGCCGTTCCTCACCGACGACCAGGTCAACCGGCTCTACGAGAGCTCGAAGGCGATCCTGCGGGAGGCGGAGTACGTCGGCGCCGGCACCTGCGAGTTCCTGGTCGCCCAGGACGGCACCATCTCCTTCCTCGAGGTCAACACCCGCCTCCAGGTCGAGCACTGCGTCTCCGAGGAGGTCACCGGCCTCGACCTCGTGCGGGAGATGTTCCGGATCGCGGCTGGCGAGGAGCTCGGCTACGACGACCCCGAGGTCTCCGGGCACGCCATCGAGTTCCGGATCAACGCCGAGGACGCGGGTGCGAACTTCATGCCCGCCCCCGGCACGCTGACCCGCTGGCACGCACCGTCGGGCCCCGGCATCCGCCTCGACGGCGGCTACGACCAGGGCGAGACCGTCCCCGGCGCGTTCGACTCCCTGGTCGCGAAGCTGATCGTCTCCGGTCGCGACCGGACACAGGCGCTGGAGCGCTCGCGTCGGGCGCTCGACGAGTTCGTCGTCGACGGCATGCCGACCGTCATCCCCTTCCACGCCGCGGTCGTGCGCGACGAGGCCTTCATCGGCGACGGCGAGACCTTCTCGGTCTACACCCAGTGGATCGAGACCGAGTTCGACAACCAGATCGCGCCGTACGCCGGTGAGAGCGAGGCGCTCGAGGCCGCCGAGCGGCAGGCCGTCACGGTCGAGGTCGGCGGGCGCCGGATCGAGGTCGTGCTGCCGGCGGGCTTCGCCGCGGGGGCCTCGGCCGCAACCGGCCCCAAGAAGCCCCAGCGGGAGCGCAAGAAGGCGGCGGGAGGCGCTGCCAGCGGCGACGCCGTCGCCTCGCCGATGCAGGGCACGATCGTGAAGGTCGCCGTCGAGGAGGGCCAGGAGGTCGCCGAGGGCGACGTGATCGTGGTGCTCGAGGCGATGAAGATGGAGCAGCCGCTCAAGGCCCACAAGGCCGGCACCGTCACAGGCCTGCAGGCCGAGGTCGGCGCCAGCCTTACCAACGGCGCCGTCGTCTGCGAGATCAAGGACTGACCTGCCTCCCCCGATTCGTCTGCGATCTCCCCGGGGCGCGGACCCTCCAGATCGCAGACGAATCGTTCACCTGCGCGTGACCTGAGCGCTGCCGACCCGTCGTTCGGGTCCGTCAGCGTGCGAAGCATGGCTCCTCACGAACCGGTAACGCTGCTCGCCCTTGACGTGTCCGGCCGGGCCGGAGTCGCGCGTGCGGTCGTCAACCTGGCCAACGCGCTGGTGCAGCACCGGCCGGTGCGGGTGATCAGCGTCGTGCAGCGCCGGGCGCAGCCGACGTTCCTGCTCGACCCGCGGGTGGAGCAGGAGGTGCTGGTCGGTGACCCGGAGCGGCTCAGCCTGGTCCAGCTCGCGCTACGTGACCGACCGACCAAGCTCCGACCGAAGCCCTCGGACAGCAAGCTCTCGCGGCTGACCGACCAGGCGCTTCGCAAGCGCCTGGCACGGCTCGGGCCCGGAGTCCTGATCTCGTCGCGCCCCTCGCTCCACCTGGCCGCCGTCACCTGGGCCGCGCCCGGCGTGAAGGTCGTCGGCTGGGACCACAAGAACTTCCCGACCCGCTTCGCCAACGCGAAGCAGGCCGCCGTGCTGCGTGCCACGGTGCCGCGGCTGGACGCCTACGTCGTGCTGACCAACGCCGACGCCGAGGACTACGTCCGCGAGCTGCCGGGCGTGCCGGTGCGGGTGATCCGCAACGTGCTGTCCACCGACGTCGCCGCCGAGCCCGCCGCGCTGGAGGAGAAGGTGATCCTGGGCGCCGGTCGGCTGGTCCGCGAGAAGGGCTTCGACCGGCTGCTGCGCGCCTTCGCCCCGATCGCCCGCGAGCACCCCGCCTGGGTGCTGCGGCTGCACGGCGAGGGCAAGGCCGAGGAGGCGCTCCGTGCCCGCGCGGCCCGGCTCGGGATCGAGGGCCGGGTCGACTTCGCCGGCTACACCGCCGACCTGCCCGCCGTCATGTCGCGGGCCTCGGTGTTCGCGATGACCTCGCGGGCCGAGGGGCTGCCGATGGTACTGATCGAGGCGATGAGCCGCGGTCTGCCGCTGGTGGCGATGGACTGCCCGCGTGGCCCCGCCGAGATCGTGCTGGACGGCAAGACCGGCTTCCTGGTCGACGACGGCGACGTGGACGGTTTCACCGCCGCCCTGCGCACGCTGGTCGAGCGCGACGACGTACGCCGTCGCTGCGGTCGCGCGGCGCACGAGGAGTCGCACCGCTATGACGCCCGCACCGTCCTGGCCGAGTGGACCACCCTGATCGACGACCTGGAGAAGCCATGACCCGACCCCGCGTTGTCCTGCACGTCGGACTGCCCAAGACCGGCACCACGTTCCTGCAGTCCTCGCTGCGCCGGAACCGCAAGGCGCTCAAGGCCGCGGGCGTGCGCTACCCCGTCGGCAACGAAGCCGACGACCGGATGTTCCTGGCCGCGCTCGACGTCCGCGGCACCCGCAAGGCGTGGGGCCGCAGCCGCACCGAGGTCGACGGCTCCTGGGACCTGCTGTGCCGCAAGGCGCGCGCGTTCGACGGCACCACCGTGATCAGCCACGAACTGCTCGCCGGTGCCTCCGTGCACCGGATCGTCGCCGCGATGACGATGCTCAAGGGCCTCGAGGTGCACGTCGTGGTCACTGCCCGCGACCCCGCCCGCCAGGCTGTGGCGGAGTGGCAGGAGGGCATCAAGCACGGCCGGAGGCTGACCTTCGAGGAGTTCCGCACCCACGTGCTGGCCTCGGACGCCGAGTCCGACCACGCCCGCCGCTTCCGGGCAGCGCAGGACCTGCCCGGTGTGCTGGCGCGCTGGAGCACCAATGTGCCGGCCGAGCGGGTGCACCTCGTGACCGTCCCGCCGCCGTCGGACGCCCCATGGGTGCTGTGGGAGCGCTTCGCCGGCGTCGTCGGCTTCGACGCCTCCGCCTTCGCCCCCGTCGGCCTCGAGGGCGCCAACCCCTCGCTCGGTGCGGACCAGGTCGACCTGCTGCGCCGGGTCAACATCGCCCTCGAGGAGCGCCTCGTGCAGCCGGCGTACGGTGCCGTCGTCAAGCACCTCTACGCCCAGGACGTGCTCGGGCGTCACGACGGCACGCCCCCCGTCGCGCCACCCCAGGTGTACGACGACCTCGGCGTCGTCGCGGAGCGGTGGGTCAAGGAGATCGACCGCGCCGGCTATCCGGTGCACGGGGACGTCGACGACCTGGTGCCGCGCGTCCCGCCCGGCACGAGCCGCCACCCCGACGCGACTGACCCGGCACCGGCCGTCCCGCAGGCCCTAGGCTCGGCGCCATGTTCTCCAAGGTGCTGGTGGCCAACCGCGGCGAGATCGCGATCCGGGCGTTCCGCGCTGCCTACGAGCTCGGCGCGCAGACCGTCGCGGTCTTCCCGCACGAGGACCGGGGCTCCGAGCACCGCCTGAAGGCCGACGAGGCCTACGAGATCGGCGAGCGCGGGCACCCGGTGCGGGCCTACCTCGACCCCGACGTGATCGTGGCCGCCGCGCTCCGTGCGGGCGCCGACGCGGTCTACCCGGGCTACGGCTTCCTGTCCGAGAACCCGCAGCTGGCCGAAGCCTGCGCGAACGCCGGCATCACCTTCATCGGCCCGACCGCCGAGGTGCTCACGCTCACCGGCAACAAGGCCCGCGCGATCGCCGCGGCGAAGGCCGCGGGCGTGCCGACGCTGGCCTCCGTCGAGCCCTCCACCGACGTGGACGCCCTGGTGGAGTCGGTGCGCGACCTGGCGTTCCCGCTGTTCGTCAAGGCCGTGGCCGGCGGAGGCGGCCGCGGCATGCGCCGGGTCGACGCCCAGGAGGGGCTGCGCGAGGCCGTCGAGACGTGCATGCGGGAGGCCGAGGGCGCCTTCGGCGACCCCACCGTGTTCATCGAGCAGGCCGTCGTCGACCCCCGGCACATCGAGGTGCAGATCCTCGCCGACGGCGAGGGCTCGGTGATCCACCTCTTCGAGCGCGACTGCTCGGTCCAGCGGCGTCACCAGAAGGTCGTCGAGATCGCCCCGGCCCCGAACCTCGACCCGGAGCTGCGCGAGCGCATGTGCGCGGACGCCGTACGCTTCGCGACCGAGATCGGCTACCGCAACGCCGGCACCGTGGAGTTCCTGCTCGACCCGCACGGCGACTACGTGTTCATCGAGATGAACCCGCGGATCCAGGTCGAGCACACCGTGACCGAGGAGGTCACCGACGTCGACCTGGTGCAGTCGCAGATGCGGATCGCGTCCGGGGAGACGCTGGCGGACCTGGGCCTCTCGCAGCAGAGCGTGACGCTGCGCGGCGCCGCACTGCAGTGCCGGATCACCACCGAGGATCCCGCCAACGGCTTCCGGCCCGACACCGGCAAGATCACCACCTACCGCTCCCCCGGCGGCGCGGGCGTGCGCCTGGACGGCGGCACCACCTACACCGGCGCCGAGGTCAGCGCGCACTTCGACTCGATGCTGGCCAAGCTCACCTGCCGAGGCCGCGACTTCAACACCGCCGTGGACCGGGCCCGACGGGCGGTGGCGGAGTTCCGGATCCGCGGGGTCGCGACCAACATCTCGTTCCTGCAGGCCGTCCTGGACGACCCGGACTTCCGCGCCGGCCGGGTCACCACCGCCTTCATCGAGGAGCACCCGGCGCTGCTGACCGCCCGCTCGTCGGCCGACCGCGGCACCAAGCTGCTGACCTACCTCGCCGACGTGACCGTCAACCAGCCGCACGGCGCCGCGCCGGTGTCGGTCGACCCGGTCACCAAGCTGCCCGCCGTCGACCTGGCGGTGCCCGCCCCCGACGGCAGCCGGCAGGCGCTGCTCGCAGCCGGTCCCGAGGGCTTCGCGCGGGCGCTGCGCGAGCAGACCGCGGTCGCCGTCACCGACACGACGTTCCGCGACGCGCACCAGTCGCTGCTCGCCACCCGGGTGCGGACCCGCGACCTGCTCGCCGTCGCCGGTCACGTCGCGCGCACGACGCCGGAGCTGTGGAGCCTCGAGGCGTGGGGCGGAGCGACGTACGACGTGGCGCTGCGCTTCCTGTCCGAGGACCCCTGGGAGCGGCTGGCCAAGCTGCGCCAGGCGGTGCCGAACATCTGTCTCCAGATGCTGCTGCGCGGCCGCAACACGGTGGGCTACACGCCCTACCCGACCGAGGTCACCGAGGCCTTCGTGCAGGAGGCCGCGGCCACCGGCATCGACGTGTTCCGGATCTTCGACGCCCTCAACGACGTGGAGCAGATGCGCCCCGCCATCGAGGCCGTCCGGGCCACCGGCACCACGGTCGCGGAGGTCGCGCTCTGCTACACCGGCGACCTGTCGGACCCGGGCGAGACGCTCTACACGCTCGACTACTACCTGCGGCTGGCCGAGCGGATCGCCGACGCCGGCGCGCACGTGCTGGCGATCAAGGACATGGCCGGCCTGCTCCGGGCGCCGGCCGCGCGCACCCTCGTGCGGGCGTTGCGCGAGCGCTTCGACCTGCCGGTGCACCTGCACACCCACGACACCCCGGGCGGTCAGCTGGCCACCTTGCTCGCCGCGATCGACGCCGGCGTGGACGCGGTCGACGCCGCCTGCGCGTCGATGTCCGGGACCACGTCGCAGCCGGCCCTTTCCGCGCTCGTCGCGACCACCGACCACTCTCGGCGGGCGACCGGCCTGGACCTGCGGTCGGTGTGCGACCTCGAGCCCTACTGGGAGTCGACCCGCCGCCTCTACGCGCCGTTCGAGTCCGGACTGGCCTCCCCCACCGGACGCGTCTACACCCACGAGATCCCCGGCGGCCAGCTGTCCAACCTGCGCCAGCAGGCGGTCTCGCTGGGGCTCGGCGAGAAGTTCGAGCAGATCGAGGACATGTACGCCGCGGCCAACCGGATCCTCGGCAACATCGTGAAGGTCACCCCCTCCTCCAAGGTCGTCGGCGACCTCGCGCTGCACCTCGTCGCCGTCGGTGCCGACCCTGCGGAGTTCGAGGAGTCGCCGCAGAGGTTCGACGTCCCCGACTCCGTGATCGGCTTCCTCTCCGGCGAGCTCGGCGACCCGCCCGGCGGCTGGCCCGAGCCGTTCCGGACCAAGGCGCTCGCGGGTCGCACGGTGCGGCCCTCGGTGACCGAGCTCGACGACGACCAGCGCGCCGGGCTCGGCTCCGACCGTCGTACGACCCTCAACGCGCTGCTCTTCCCCGGCCCCACCCGGGAGTTCGCCGAGTCCCGCGAGCGGTACGGCGACCTGTCGGCGCTCCCGACCGCGGACTACCTCTACGGCCTGCGCACCGGCGAGGAGCACCAGGTCGACCTCGAGGAGGGCAAGCGGCTGATCTTCGGGCTGCAGTCGGTCACCGGCGCCGACGAGCGCGGCTTCCGCACGGTCATGTGCACGATCAACGGCCACCTCCGTCCGGTCAGCGTCCGGGACCGGTCGGTGTCCGCGGACGCCCCGACCCAGGAGAAGGCCGACACCTCCCGCCCCGGGCACGTGGCCGCGCCCTTCGACGGCGTCGTGACGCTGGTAGTCGCCGAGGGCGACCGGGTCGAGGCGGGCGCGACGGTCGCCACGATCGAGGCGATGAAGATGGAGGCCTCGATCACGGCCCCGGTCGGCGGCACCGTCGAGCGGCTCGCGCTCTCCGGCACCCAGCAGGTCGAGGGCGGCGACCTGGTCCTCGTGCTCGCCTAGCCCGCACCCCGCTCAGGGGGCGAAGGTGAACCAGGACGAGCGCAGCCCGAACGTCGACCGGAACCGGTCGCCGGTCACGGTGACGTCGCCCTTCGTGCCGTCGAGCACCAGCGTCCACACCCGGCCCTGCCACGCGCCGTTGCCGTCGCGGCGGGTCACCCGCACCCGCTGGAGGGTGCCGACCGTGGGGAAGGCGCGCTCGATGCGCGACGCCGGGAAGCTCACGCTCCAGTCGTGCACCGTGTTGCCGGAGAAGTCGTCGTAGGGGTCGGCCTTGGCCACCAGGTAGGGCACGCTGCCGGCCGAGGTCCAGCCGCCGCTGCTGGCGGAGAACTGCGTGAACGCAGGCTTGCCGCGGTACGTCAGGATCCGCTTGTCGGTCGCGGAGACGGCGGCGTTGCTGCGCGGGTCCTCGCCGCTCACCCCGCCGTACACCTGGCACGAGGTGGTGTCGCAGATCTGGTAGTAGCGGTCCGGGTACTGGCTGCGCGACCAGGTCGCGTAGGTGCGAGCGGCGACCGCCTGCGCCTTGACCGCCTCGGGGTGCCACGACGCGGGCATCTCGCGGGGGATGACGCCGCGCACGTAGTCGTCCATCGAGAGCACGTTGACCGTGTCGCGGTCCGAGGAGCCGGGACGTGGCCGGGCCGAGCGCAGGGCGCCGCGGTAGGTCCTCGGGCCGGACGGCGTCAGCAGCGTCAACGGCGTGGGCGCGGCGAACTCGCCGTCCCCGACGAGGCTCAGCCGGCCGGACGGCCGCCAACGGTGCCAGCCGTCGCTCAGGTAGCCCACCACGCTGCTGCCGCTGGAGCCGACCTTGATCCGCCAGCGCTTGACGCCGGCCGGGCTGGGCAGCGGGTAGGTCCTGCCCGAGCCGAGGTCGCGCAGCGTCAGGCCGGGCACCCGGTTGACGACGACGTCGGAGGTGGTGTCGCCGGTGAGCAGCACCCGCACCTCGCCCGTCACGGTCGACCAGTCGGTGCCCGGGTAGTAGAAGTCGATGATCTGCTGGTAGGTCCGACCCTGCTTGGCCGCACCCTGCGCGCCGTACTGCGACATCCCGTGGCCGTGCCCGAAGCCGTGCCCCTTCAGGGTGTAGCTGCGGTCGGCGGGCACGGGATAGGACTGGCTGACGTCCTCCGCGAGCGCGGGGGCAGCCGTCCCGGCCAGGCCGGCGACCAGGCCGAGCCCCACGACCCCCGCGAGTCGGCGGAGCCGCACACGGCGACGGTGGGGCAACGACATCGGCTCTCCTGGAGAGATCTGGGGCTGGCTGGGGCTGCTGGGGCACGACGAGGTGCCCGTGAAGGGTGCGTCTCCACCCGCAATCGACCCGCTGCCCGTCGGCCTTGAGGAACGACAGGCGTGTAGTTCACGCTGCTGTGACGGGAGGGACGCATGTGACTGAAGTGGCGACTCGGGGCCGCTCGGTAGGCTCGTTCCATGATGGTCCTGATCCTGCTGCTGGTGGTGGGCGGCGGCCTGCTGGTCGCCTCGACGCTCTCGAGCCGGACCCGGGAGAAGGCGCTCGAGCAGCGCCGCGCCGACGACCTCGACGCCGTCCGCAAGGTCGCCGACGAGGACGTCACCCGCTTCGGCGAGGAGCTCCAGCGGCTCGACTCCGACCTGCTCGTCGAGTCCGCGACCGGCCAGCTCGACGCCGCCGCCCGCCAGGACTACCAGCGCGCCCTCGACTCCTACGAGTCCGCCAAGGAGACGTTGGCGCAGGTCCGGGAGAGCGACCAGGTCCGGCACGTCACCGAAGCGCTCGAGGACGGCCGGTACGCCGTGGCCTGCGTGCTCGCCCGCGTCGAGAGGCGGGCCCTGCCCACCCGACGCCCGCCGTGCTTCTTCAACCCGGCTCACGGGCCGTCGACCACCGACATCGAGTGGGCGCCGGCCGGTGGCCAGCCCCGCCCGATCCCGGTCTGCGCGGCCGACGAGGACCGGGTCGCGCAAGGGGCGGAGCCCGACGTGCGCACCGTGCCGTCCGGAGCCGGCGGTGTGGGCCGGGTGCCCTACTGGCAGGCCGGCCCGGCGTACTCACCGTGGGCCTCGGGCTACTTCGCCGGCTACGCGACCTCCGGGCTGCTGCCGACGTTCTTGATGATGGGGCTGCTCTCCTCCAGCCTGGGACGGCGGCCACGTCGAGGGCGGCTTCGACGACGGCGCCGGCGGGGCTGACGGCGGAGGCGATGGCGGGGACGCCGGTGGCCACGGCGGGTTCGACTTCGGCGGAGGCGACGGCGGCGGCTGGGACTTCGGCGGCGGCAGCGACTTCGGCGGAGGCGACTTCGGCGGCTTCTAGCTGTCGAAGCGGTGCAGCCGGCGCGCGGCCTCCGCGATCGAGCCGCTCATCGACGGGTAGACCGTGAACGCGTGCGCGAGCTGGTCGGCGGTCATCCTGCCGGCCACTGCGATCGCGACCGGATGGATCAGCTCGGAGGCGCGTGGCCCGACGACCACGCCCCCGACGACGATCCCGGTGCCGGGACGGGCGAAGAGCTTCACGAAGCCGTCCCGCACCCCCTGCATCTTGGCCCGTGCGTTGCCCGACAGCGGCAGCATCGCGCACTCCACGTCGATGTCCCCGGCGTCCGCCGCCTGCTGGGTCACCCCGACGGTGGCGATCTCGGGGGCGGTGAACACGTTCGACGACACGGTCTTGAGGTCGATCGGCGTGACCGCGTCGCCGAGGAAGTGCCACATCGCGATCCGGCCCTGCATCGCCGCGACGGAGGCGAGCATCAGCACGCCGGTGCAGTCGCCGGCGGCGTACACCCCACGAGCGGACGTGCGCGAGACCCGGTCGACCGTGACGAAGCCGCCCTCGTCGAGGGTGACGCCGGCCTCCTCGAGCCCCAGGTCGTGGGTCTTGGGCACCGACCCGAGGGCGAGCAGGCAGTGCGAGCCCTGCACGGTGCGCCCGTCGGTCAGCGTCACGGTCACGGTGTCGCCCGACCGCTCCACCGACTGCATCCGCGACCTTGACAGCACCGTCATCCCGCGGCGCTCGAACACACCCTCGAGGACCTGAGCGGCGTCCGCGTCCTCGCCGGGCAGCACCCGGTCGCGGCTGGAGACCAGCGTGACGTCGATCCCCAGCGCGTTGTAGGCGCTGGCGAACTCCGCCCCGGTGACGCCCGACCCGACCACGACCAGCTTCTGGGGGACCTCCTCGAGGTCGTAGACCTGCTCCCAGGTCAGGATCCGCTCACCGTCGGGCCGCGCGGAGTCCAGGGTGCGCGGCGCCGCGCCGGTGGCGACCAGGATCGCGTCGGCGTCGAGCACCAGCTCCTCGCCCCCGTCCACCGGCGCGACCCGCACCTGCTCCGGTCCGTCGAGCCGGCCGCGGCCGCGCAGGATCCGCACGCCCTCGTGCTCGAGGCGCTCCTCGATGTCGCGGGACTGGTTGCGCGCCAGGCCCAGCACGCGGCGGTTGACCTTGCCCAGGTCGACGCCGAGCTGGTCGTCGTGCCGCCCGCGCTCGCCGATCACCAGGCCGAGCTCCTCGGCCTCCTCCAGGTCGGCCATCAGCTCGGCCGTGGCGATCAGGGTCTTGCTGGGCACGCAGTCGGTGAGGACCGCGGAGCCTCCCACACCGTCGGAGTCGACGACGGTCACGTCGGCGCCCAGCTGGGCGGCGACGAGCGCCGCTTCGTACCCACCGGGTCCGCCCCCGACCACCACTACGCGATTCGCCTGTTGACTCACGACGCCCATCCTCGCAACACCGCCGTGTCCCCGTCGACACGGCCCGGCCGCTAGTCTGCGCGGGTGCCGCTCTACGCCGCCTTCGGGTCGAACATGGACCCCCGCCGGATGGGTGCCCGGTGTCCTCACTCCCCCCTGCAGGGGACGGGCTGGCTGGTCGGCCGGCGGCTGACGTTCGGCGGCGAGGAGCACGGCTGGGACGGCGCCCTGGCCACGATCGTCGAGGACCCGCTCGAGCAGGTCTTCGTGGCGGTCTACGACGTCACCGACGAGGACGTCGCGCACCTCGACGCCCTGGAGAGCGCCGACACCGGGCTCTACCGCAAGACCCGGGTGCGGGTCTCCACCCTGACCGGCGAGCTGCTCGCGTGGACCTACGTGCTCGACGCCTACGAAGGCGGGCTCCCCTCGGCGAGCTACCTCGGCATCCTGGCCGAGGCCGCGCAGGCCGCCGACGCACCCGAGGACTACGTGGCCGCGCTCCGCGCGCGACCCTGCCGCTCTGTCGGGCTGTAGCCCTCGCGCCCTCCCTCGCGGATAGGGTGCCCGCCATGAGCAGTCCCGGCCCCGGCCCCCTCGAGATCGCCGCTGAGGCGGCGTCCGTCCTCCGCGCCCGGACCGGCGTGGAGACCCACGACGTCGCCGTGGTGATGGGATCGGGATGGCTGCCCGCCGTGGACGCCCTGGGCGAGGCGACGGCCGAGCTGCGCACCACCGACCTGCCGGGCTTCGCGCCCCCGGCCGTGGCCGGTCACGCCGGTACGATCCGCTCGGTGCGCTCCGGCGAGCGGAACCTGCTGGTCTTCCTGGGCCGCACGCACCTCTACGAGGGCCTCGGCGTGCGCTCCGTCGTGCACGGCGTCCGTACGGCGGCCGCGGCCGGGTGCCGGGTCGTCGTACTCACGAACGGGTGCGGGGGGCTCAAGGAGTCCTGGCAGCCGGGCACGCCGGTCCTGATCAGCGACCACCTCAACCTGACGGCGACCTCCCCCATCGAGGGCGCGAACTTCGTGGACCTCACCGACCTCTACAGCAGCCGGCTGCGGGCGCTGTGCCGCGAGGCCGAGCCGGGCCTCGACGAGGGCGTCTACGTGCAGTTCCCCGGGCCGCACTACGAGACCCCGGCCGAGATCGCCATGGTCCGCGCCATCGGCGGCGACCTGGTGGGGATGTCCACCACCCTGGAGGCGATCGCCGCCCGGGAGGCCGGGATGGAGGTGCTCGGCATCTCACTGGTCACCAACCTGGCCGCCGGCATGACCGGCTCCCCGCTCGACCACGCGGAGGTCCTGGAGGCCGGGCGTTCCGCGGCCACCCGGATGGGCGAGCTGCTCGGCGCGATCGTGCCGAGGATCTGACGTGCACGTCCTGGTCACCGGCGCCGCCGGCAGCATCGGAGCCGTGCTCTGCTCGGGCCTCGTCGACCGTGGTCACACCGTCACCGGGCTGGACCTGACCCCGGAGCCCGAGGGCTTCACCGGCGCCTGGTTCACCGTCGACTGCGCCGACCCCGACGCGGTCGACGCGACGTTCGAGGCCCTGGGGCCGTTGGACGCCGTGGTCCACCTGGCCGGGATGCCGACCGAGGGGTCGCTGCCCGACGAGCTCGAGTCCCACGTCGTCACCACGGCCGCCCTGCTCGACGCGATGGTGCGCTACGGCGTGTCACGGATCGTCTACGCCTCCAGCAACCACGCCGTCGGCCGGACCCCGCGCGCCGCCCTCCCCGAGGGAGCGCTGACGGTCGCCGTACGCCCCCGGCCGGACACGTTCTACGGCGTCGCCAAGGTCGCAGCCGAGGGACTGCTCAGCCTGTACGTCGACCGCTACGGCATCGACGCCCTGGCGGCCAGGATCGGCAGCTTCCTGCCGCAGCCCGAGAGCGTGCGCGGGCTGTCGACCTGGCTCTCCCACGACGACGCGGTGCGGATGTTCGAGGCGGCGCTGACCACACCCGACCCCGGCTTCGCGGTGCTCTACGGCATCTCGGCCAACACCCGCGCGTGGTGGGACCTCGAGCCCGGTCACGCCCTCGGCTACCACCCGCAGGACGACGCGGAGGACTTCGCGGCCCAGGTGAGCGCGCACGACAAGGACGCCGCCGAGGCCGCGCACGTCGGCGGTCCCTACGCGACCGAGGCGTTCTACCGCGACGCCCTCGACCGCCGGCCCCCCACGCCCTGACGCCGACCCGGCGCGTCGGCTGGTCCCCACCCCGCCGAGTCGGCGCGTCGGCTGGTCCCGTGACCAGCCGACGCGCCGGGTCGGCGGGTTCTCGGCCAGCCGACGCGCCGGGTCGGCGGGTTCTCGGCCAGCCGACGCGCCGGGTCGGCGGGTTCTCGGCCAGCCGACGCGCCGGGTCGGCGGGTGGGGAGACACATAGGGTGCGGGACATGAGCCACGAGCCGCTGCTGGACCGCGCCCGGGCCTGGGCCGCCGAGGACCCCGACCCGCGGACCCGGGCCGAGCTGGAGGACCTGGTCGCCCAGGCGGGGGCCGAGACCTGGTCCGACACGACGTCCGGGTCGGGCGCCGCGGCGGAGCTGGCGGACCGCTTCGACGGCACCTTGGAGTTCGGCACGGCCGGCCTGCGCGGCGCGCTCGGCGCCGGTCCGAACCGGATGAACCGGGTCGTGGTGATGCGCGCGGCGGCCGGCCTCGCGGCGTACCTCCTCGAGCAGGGCCAACGCGGCACCGTCGTCGTCGGCTACGACGCCCGCCACAACAGCGACGTCTTCGCCGAGGACACCGCCGCGGTCATGCGGGGTGCCGGCCTCGACGCGGTGCTGCTCCCCCGGCCGCTGCCCACCCCGGTGCTGGCCTACGCGATCCGCCGGCTCGGCTGCGTCGCCGGCGTGATGGTGACCGCCTCGCACAACCCGCCGCAGGACAACGGCTACAAGGTCTACCTCGGTGACGGCAGCCAGATCGTGCCGCCGGCCGATGCCGAGATCGCCGCCCACATCGCCGCCGTCGGTCCCCTGGAGTCCGTACGACGGGCAGGTGGCTGGTCGCGGCTCGACGACACCGTCCTCGAGGACTACGTCGCCGACGTCAGCGCCCTCGTGGGCGACGGGCCTCGGGACCTGCGCACGGTCTACACCCCCCTGCACGGCGTCGGCGGCGAGACCGTCGTCGAGGCCCTGCGACGAGCGGGCTTCGAGGCTCCGCACGTCGCGCCGGCGCAGGCCGAACCCGACCCGGACTTCCCGACGGTCGCCTTCCCCAACCCGGAGGAGCCCGGGGCGATGGACCTCGCGATGGCGCTCGCGGCGCAGGTCGAGGCCGACGTCGTGGTCGCCAACGACCCGGACGCCGACCGGTGCGCCGTGGCGGTGCCCGGCCCGCACGGCTGGCGGATGCTGAGCGGCGACGAGGTCGGCGCCCTGCTCGGCGACTTCTCGCTCCGCACCGGCCTCGAGGGCGTCTACGCCAACTCGATCGTCTCGTCCTCCCTGCTGGGCGTGCTCGCGTCGTCCTACGGCCAGCCGCACCAGGAGACCCTCACCGGCTTCAAGTGGATCGGCCGCGTCCATGGACTGGCGTTCGGCTACGAGGAGGCCCTCGGCTACTGCGTCGCCCCCGGACTGGTCCGCGACAAGGACGGCGTCTCGGCGCTGCTGCGCGTCGTCGAGCTCGCCGCGCTGCTCAAGGCCGAGGGGCGCACGCTGGCCGACCGGCTCGACGAGATCGCCGGCGAGCACGGCCTCTACGCCACCGACCAGCTCTCCGTTCGGGTCACCGACCTGACCCGGATCGCCGGGGCGATGGACCGGCTGCGCGCGCACCCGCCCACCTCGCTCGGCGGGCTCGCGGTCGAGGCCGTCGACGACCTGGCCGAGGGCAGCGCCGAGCTGCCGCCGACCGAGGGACTGCGGTTCCGGCTCGCCGACCGGGCCCGCGTGATCGTGCGCCCGTCCGGCACCGAGCCCAAGATCAAGTGCTACCTCGAGGTGGTCGTGCCGGCCCGGGCCGACGACGGCGGCGTGGATGCGGCCCGGATCGCGGCGGCCGGACGCCTCGACGCGGTGCGCCGCGACCTCACCGCGGCGGCCGGCCTCTGACCCGTCGACCGCTCAGAGGACGCAGGCCACCACGAAGGCGGTCCCGGACACGACCAGCGCCACGACCTCGGGCAGCGCCCACCGGGTCACGACGAGACCCTCGGGATGCTCAGGCACGCCGCCGGCCCGCTTGGCCTCCTCGACGAGCTGCTCGATCCGGGTGGTGACGAAGGTCTGGTAGGTCAGCCCCGAGCCCGCCTGCGCGAGACGTGACTGCTCGTCGAAGTCGTGCCGGCGGGTGGCACCGCGCATCGCTCCGCGCCGCTGCTTGGCGCGCTGGCGCACGTCGGCAGACAGCGAGTTGCCGACGCCGACGCAGACGAACTTCGTGTCCCCCACGAACACGTGCATCATCTGGGTGACCGTGACCTCCCGGATCGCCGGCGTAGGGGACGAACGCGTCCCGCACCAGCCCGTGCAGCACCAGCACCTCGGCGTACGCCGTGACGCGCGGTCGCAGCTGGGACACCCAGACCAGCAGGCCGGCGAGGACCGCCCCGAGCCCGAGCCGAACGCCCGTCGAGGGTGTGCACCGCCGACCACGGCGTAGACCAGCGTGCCGGCGGCCAGCAGCAGACCGAGGTAGCCGCTCACCAGGCCGGTCGTGGGCTTGAACCGCTCCAGCGGCGGACCGAGTGACTCGGTGCTGGTGAGGCGCCATGGGACCGATCGTGCCATCCGGCGCCGAATTCACGGCAACCCGCCCGGTCCGCCTATGATGAGCGGTCGTGACTCCCACCCCGGGCTCGACGACGAGCCCTCCCACCGGCTGCTCCCGGGCGAGCTGGCCGAGGCGACCACCTCGGACGCCGCGCTCCGGCGCTTCCTGCACGGCCTGCCCGGAGTCGACCAGGTCGGCGCCGAGGCCCGGGCCGCCTCGCTGGGCACCCGCTCGATCAAGACGACGGCCAAGGCCTACGCCCTCGACCTGGCGATCCGGATGGTCGACCTGACCACGCTCGAGGGCCCGGACACCCCCGGCAAGGTGCGTGCCCTGTGCGCCAAGGCGATGCGCCCCGACCCGGCCGACCAGACCTGCCCGTCCGCCGCGGCCGTCTGCGTCTACCCCGACATGGTCGCCACCGCCACGGAGGCGCTCGCCGGATCCGGCGTGCGCGTCGCCTCCGTCGCCACCGCCTTCCCGTCCGGCCGCGCCGCGCGTGACATCAAGCTGGCCGACACCCACGACGCGGTCGAGGCCGGTGCCGACGAGATCGACATGGTCATCGACCGCGGCGCCTTCCTCTCCGGCCGCTACCTCGACGTCTTCGAGGAGATCGTCGCGGTCCGCGAGGCCTGCGGCAGGTCGGACGGAACGGAGGCGCACCTCAAGGTGATCTTCGAGACCGGCGAGCTGCAGACCTACGACAACGTCCGCCGGGTCTCCTGGCTGGCGATGATGGCCGGTGCGCACTTCATCAAGACCTCCACCGGCAAGGTCCAGCCCGCCGCGACGCTGCCGGTGACGATGGTGATGCTCGAGGCGGTCCGCGACTGGCGTGCGGCGACCGGCCGGATGGTCGGTGTGAAGCCCGCCGGCGGGATCCGCACCGCCAAGGACGCGATCAAGTACCTCGTGACCGTCAACGAGGTCGCCGGCCCGGACTGGCTCGACCCGGACTGGTTCCGCTTCGGTGCCTCCACGCTGCTCAACGACCTGCTGATGCAGCGCACCAAGATGACCACCGGCCGCTACTCGGGCCCCGACTACTTCACGCTGGACTGATGACGATGGTCGACCAGAGCCCCTTCGAGTACGCCCCCGCTCCCGAGTCCCGCTCGGTGGTCGACATCGCCTCGACGTACGGGCTGTTCATCGGCGGTGAGTTCGTCGACCCTGCGGGCGGCACGTCGTTCAAGACGATCAACCCGGCCACCGAGGAGGTGCTCGCCGAGGTCGCCGACGCCAACGCCGAGGACGTCGACCGGGCGGTCCGGGCCGCGCGTCGCGCCTACACCCGCGTGTGGTCGAAGCTGTCGGGGCGGGAGCGCTCGAAGTACCTCTTCCGCATCGCGCGGATCCTCCAGGAGCGCAGCCGCGAGCTCGCCGTGCTGGAGTCGATCGACAACGGCAAGCCGATCAAGGAGTCGCGCGACGTCGACGTGCCCCAGGTCGCCGCGTGGTTCTTCTACTACGCCGGCTGGGCCGACAAGCTCGAGCACGCGGGCTTCGGTGCGGACCCGCAGCCGCTCGGCGTCGCCGGTCAGATCATCCCGTGGAACTTCCCGCTGCTGATGCTGGCCTGGAAGATCGCGCCCGCACTGGCGTGCGGCAACACCGTCGTCCTCAAGCCTGCCGAGACGACCCCGTTGACCGCACTGCTGTTCGCCGAGATCTGCCAGCAGGCCGACCTGCCGGCGGGCGTGGTGAACATCGTGACGGGCGCGGGTGAGACCGGCCGCGCGATCGTCGCGCACGACGACGTCGACAAGGTCGCGTTCACCGGCTCCACCGAGGTGGGGCGGCTGATCGCCAGGACCGTCGCGGGCACCGACAAGCGGGTCACCCTCGAGCTGGGTGGCAAGGCCGCCAACATCGTCTTCGACGACGCGCCCATCGACCAGGCCGTCGAGGGCATCGTCAACGGGATCTTCTTCAACCAGGGTCACGTGTGCTGCGCGGGCTCACGGCTGCTGGTGCAGGAGTCGGTCGCCGACGAGGTGCTCGAGCGGCTCAAGCGACGGATGGCGACGCTGCGCGTCGGCGACCCGCTGGACAAGAACACCGACGTCGGCGCGATCAACTCCGCCGAGCAGCTGGCCAAGATCCACGAGCTCTCCGACATCGGCGAGGCCGAGGGGTCCGAGCGCTGGTCACCGGCCTGCGACCTGCCCAGCAACGGCTTCTGGTTCCCGCCGACGGTCTTCACCGGCGTCTCCCAGGCGCACCGGATCGCCCGCGAGGAGATCTTCGGCCCGGTCCTGTCCGTGCTCACCTTCCGCACCCCGGCCGAGGCGATCGAGAAGGCCAACAACACGCCGTTCGGCCTGTCCGCGGGCATCTGGACCGACAAGGGCTCCCGGATCCTGTGGGCCGCGAACCAGCTGCGCGCCGGCGTCGTCTGGGCCAACACGTTCAACAAGTTCGACCCGACCAGCCCCTTCGGCGGCTACAAGGAGTCGGGCTACGGCCGCGAGGGCGGCCGCCACGGTCTCGAGGGGTATCTCCGATGAGTGAGCGGATCGACGTGCGCAAGACCTACAAGCTGTACGTCGGCGGCGCCTTCCCCCGGTCGGAGTCCGGCCGGTCCTACGTCGTCAACGACGTCAAGGGCAGGTTCCTGGCCAACGCCTCCCACGCCTCCCGCAAGGACGCTCGCGACGCGGTGCAGGCGGCCCGCAAGGCGTTCGGTGGCTGGGCCGGCCGCACGCCCTACAACCGCGGGCAGGTCGTCTACCGCGTCGCCGAGGTCCTCGAAGGTCGGCGCGGCCAGCTCGCCGAGGACGTGCAGCGCTGCGAGGGACTGACCAGGCGGCAGGCCGAGGCGACCGTGGACGCGTCCGTCGACCGGCTGGTCTGGTACGCCGGGTGGGCCGACAAGATCGCCCAGGTCGTCGGTGGCACCAACCCCGTCGCGGCGCCCTTCTTCAACTTCTCGCTGCCCGAGCCGACCGGTGTCGTCGCCGTCGTCGCCCCGCAGGCGTCCTCGCTGCTCGGTCTGGTGAGCGTCCTCGCCCCCGTGATGGTCACCGGCAACACCGTCGTGGTCGCGTCGTCGGCCGACCGGCCGATCCCAGCGATCACGCTGTCGGAGGTGCTGGCCACGTCCGACGTCCCGGCCGGGGTCGTCAACGTGCTGACCGGCGCGCTCGGGGACACCCTGCCCACGCTGGCCTCGCACATGGACGTCAACGCCCTCGACCTCACCGGCGTCGCGGACGACCACGCCCTCGCGACCACGCTCGAGCAGTCCGCGGCCGAGAACCTCAAGCGGGTGCTGCGCGCTCCCGCTGCCGAGCCGGACTGGACCCTCGAGCCCGGCCTCGACCGGATGACCCGCTTCCTGGAGACCAAGACGGTCTGGCACCCCATCGGCATCTGAGGCCTACGAGACGGCCCCCAGCACGGCGTACGCCGGCTTGATCTGCTCGTCGATGATCGCCAGCCGCTCGTCGAACGGCAGGAACGCGGACTTCATCGCGTTGATCGTGAACCACCGGAGGTCGGCGATGCCGTAGTCGAACGCGTCGACGAGCCGGGTCATCTCCTGGGTCATCGACGTGCCGCTCATCAGCCGGTTGTCGGTGTTGACGGTGACCCGGAAGCGCAGCGACGTCAGCAGCCCGATCGGGTGTTCCGCGAGGGACGCGGCCGCGCCCGTCTGGATGTTGGACGAGGGGCACATCTCCAGCGGGATCCGCTTGTCCCGCACGTACGACGCCAGCCGGCCGAGGCTCACCCGGCCGTCGTCGTCGACCGTCACGTCGTCGATGATCCGCACGCCGTGCCCCAGCCGGTCGGCGCCGCACCACTGGATCGCCTCCCAGATGGAGGGCAGCCCGAAGGCCTCGCCGGCGTGGATGGTGAAGTGGGCGTTCTCCCGCTGGAGGTACTCGAAGGCGTCGAGGTGACGGGTCGGCGGGTAGCCCGCCTCGGCGCCGGCGATGTCGAAGCCGACCACGCCCTGGTCCCGGTAGGCGACGGTCAGCTCGGCGATCTCGCGGCTGCGGGCCTGGTGCCGCATCGCGGTGAGCAGCTGCCGCACCACGATCGGGCTGCCGTCGCGCGCCGCCTGCTGCTGGCCCTCGGCGAAGCCGTCTCGCACCGCCTCGACGACCTGTGCGGGGCTCAGCCCGTCGGCGAGGTGCTGCTCGGGGGCGTAGCGCACCTCGGCGTAGACCACCCCGTCGGCGGCCAGGTCCAGCACGCACTCGCGCGCGACCCGACGCAGGCCGTCGGCGGTCTGCATCACCGCGACGGTGTGGTCGAAGGTCGCCAGGTAGCGCTCCAGGGAGCCGCTGTCCGCGGACTCCTCGAACCACCGGCGGAGCCCCTCGGCGTCCGACGCCGGCAGGACGTGGCCCTCGGGAGCGAGGTCGATGATCGTCTGGGGCCGCAGGCCGCCGTCGAGATGGTCGTGGAGCAGGACCTTGGGGGCTCGTCCGAGCAGCTCGCGGGTGACCATGGGGCCATCCAACCAGCCCACGTCCGACGGGCCGTCACACGCTCGTCATCGGGAGTCTCTACTCTCAGGGGGTGGCGAGTGACCAAGCGATCGACTGGACGGCGTACGACGCGGTGCTCTTCGACCTCGACGGCGTGATCACGCCGACCGCCGAGGTCCACATGGGGGCCTGGTCGGAGATGTTCACGCCGGTGCTCGAGGCGCACGGGGTGGCGCCCTACACCGACGCCGACTACTTCGAGCACGTCGACGGCCGGCCACGCTACGAGGGCGTCGCCGCGCTGCTGGGTGCGCGTGGCATCGAGCTGCCCTGGGGCGACCCGGCGGACGGACCCGAGCGAGAGACGGTCTGCGGTCTCGGCAACCGCAAGAACGCGCTGTTCGGCGAGGTCCTCCAGCGCGACGGCGTCGCGCCGTACCCCGGCTCCATCGCCCTGCTGGACGCTCTGGAGGAGCGCGGCACCCGCATGGCCATCGTGTCCAGCTCGGCCAACGCGCCCGACGTGCTGCGTGCCGCGGGCGTCGCCGAGCGCTTCGAGACCGTGGTCGACGGGAGGGTCGCGACCGAACGGGGGCTGCCGGGCAAGCCGAAGCCGGACACCTACGCCTACGCAGCCGAGACGCTCGGCGTCCCCCAGGAGCGGTCCGTCGTCGTCGAGGACGCCGTCTCCGGTGTGCAGGCCGGGGCCGCGGGCGACTTCGGGCTGGTGATCGGCGTCGACCGCGGGACCGGCGTCGCGGCGCTGCGCGAGGCGGGCGCCGACGTCGTGGTCGCCGACCTGGCCGAGCTCGTCGAGGGGGCCCGTCCGTGACCGCCAACGTCGGCGCCGCGCACACGCCCCCCCGGGTCGCCGACCCGATCGACCGGCACCTGTGGCCGCACGACCCGTGGCGGCTGACCCAGACCTCCTACGACGCCGAGCACCTCGGCCGCGACGAGACGCTGTTCGCGGTGGCCAACGGCTACCTCGGGCTGCGCGGCAACCTCGAGGAGGGCCGCGACTCCTACGTCCACGGCACCTTCGTCAACGGCTTCCACGAGAGCTTCCAGATCCAGCACGCCGAGGAGGCCTTCGGCTTCGCCCGCGTCGGCCAGACGATGGTGAACGTCCCCGACGCCAAGCTGATCCGGCTGTACGTCGACGACGAGCCGCTGCTGCTGTCGGTGGCCGACCTCGAGGACTACGACCGCACCCTCGACCTGCGCGACGGCGTGCTGCACCGGTCGCTGCTGTGGCGCACCCCCGCCGGCAAGCGGGTCCGGGTCGACTCCACCCGGATGGTCTCGATGGTCGACCGGCACCTGGCGGTGCTCACGTTCGAGGTCACCCTGCTCGACCAGGACGCCCCGGTCGCGATCTCCTCGCAGCTGCTCAACCGTCAGGACGGCGAGGACGAGTACCACGTCCGGTCGGCCGCCATGGGCGAGGGCGTCGACCCCCGCAAGGCCGAGCGGTTCAACCGACGCGTGCTGGTGCCGCAGTCGATCGGCGCCGAGGCCGACAGCGACCGGATGATCCAGGGCTTCCGCTGCGCCGAGTCGAAGATGACGATCGCGGCCGCGGTCGACCACGTCTTCGAGACCGACAACGTCTTCACGTCGAACACCCACTTCGACCCGGACGTGGCGCGGATGACCTACCGCGTGCAGGCCCGGGCGGGGGTGCCGATCCGGCTGGTGAAGTACGCCGCCTACCACACCTCGCGCGGCGTGCCGGTGCGCGAGCTGGTCAGCCGGTGCCGCCGCACCCTCGACCGCGCGCTGGACACCGGTGCGGACACGATCAGACGCCAGCAGCGCGGGTGGTTCGACGGCTTCTGGGAGCGTTCTGACGTCGAGGTCGACGGACCGCCCGAGGTGCAGCAGGGGGTGCGCTGGAACATCTTCCAGCTCGCCCAGGCCGGCGGTCGCGCCGAGGGGGGCGGCATCCCGGCCAAGGGCGTCACGGGCAGCGGCTACAGCGGCCACTACTTCTGGGACACCGAGATCTACACGCTGCCGTTCTTCAGCTACACCACGCCGCACTGCGCGCGCTCGGCGCTGCGGTTCCGCTACCGCCTGCTCGACGCGGCACGCACCCGCGCCGACCAGATGACCCAGCGCGGCGCGCTCTTCCCGTGGCGGACGATCAACGGCGAGGAGGCGTCGGCCTACTACGCCGCCGGCACCGCGCAGTACCACATCGACGCGGACATCTCCTTCGCGCTGAGCCAGTACGTCGCGGCCACCGGCGACCTGGCCTTCCTGGAGCGCGAGGCCGTCGACATCCTCGTCGAGACCGCCCGGATGTGGGCCGACCTGGGCTTCTGGCGGGTGAACGGCGACGGGGTGTTCCACATCCACGGCGTGACCGGGCCCGACGAGTACACCACCGTCGTCAACGACAACCTCTTCACCAACGTGATGGCGCAGGGCAACCTCCGCTCGGCCGCCCGCACCGTGCACTGGCTGCGCGAGCATGACCGCCGCGCCTACGACAAGATGGTCGCCCGGCTCGCCCTGGACGACGCCGAGGTCACCGAGTGGCAGCGGGCCGCCGACCGGATGTACATCCCCTTCGAGGAGCACCTGGGCATCCACCCGCAGGACGCGCAGTTCCTGGACCGCGAGGTGTGGGACCTGGGTGCGACCCCGCCGGGGAACCGTCCCCTGCTGCTGCACTACCACCCGCTGGTGATCTACCGGTTCCAGGTGATCAAGCAGGCCGACGTGGTGCTCGCCCTGCTGCTGCGCGGGGACCTGTTCACCGACGAGCAGAAGCGCGCGAACTTCGAGTACTACGACCCGATCACCAGCGGCGACTCCACCCTGTCCGCGGTCGTGCAGTCGATCATCGCCTCGGAGGTCGGCTACGACCGGCTGGCGCTGCGCTACTTCTACTCCTCGTTGTTCGTGGACCTCGCCGACCTGCACGCCAACGCCAGCGACGGCGTGCACGTCGCCTCCACCGGCGGCGTGTGGAGCTCGCTGGTCTACGGCTTCGGCGGCTTCCGCGACCACGGCGGCGTGTTCACGCTCGACCCACGGCTCCCCGAGCAGTGGACCTCGCTGACGTTCCGGCTGACGATCCGCGACTCCCGGCTGCGGGTGTTCCTCGAGCAGGACCAGGTCACCCTGTCGCTGGAGACCGGCGAGCTGGCCCAGCTCACGGTGCGCGGCAAGAAGGTCCAGGTGGCGTCCGGCGACGCGGTCGTCGTACCCCTCGACGGGCAGGGACCGCGCATCGACGGCGAGCTGGTGAACTGGATCAGCGAGGGCGTGCGGCGAGCGGACGGCACGGTGATCACCGCCTCGGTGCCGCGCGCCGCCGGACCCCACCGGTGACCTGCCGCCGACCGGTCGCCTGGGCCGGTTCGGTAGGTTCGGCGCCATGCGCACCTTCACCTCCTTCGACCAGCTGAGCGACGCCATCGGCGAAGACCTCGGGACCTCTTCCTGGCTCGAGATCACCCAGGAGCGCGTCGACGCGTTCGCCGATGCCACCGGCGACCACCAGTGGATCCACGTCGACGTGGAGCGCGCCCAGGACGGACCGTTCGGCGGCACGATCGCCCACGGCTACCTCACCCTGTCGCTGATCCCGCAATTCAACGCCGAGCTCCTCAGCCTCGAGACCCCTGGCGCCAAGCTCAACTACGGCGTCAACAAGGTCCGCTTCCCGAACCCGGTCAAGGTCGGGTCGCGCGTGCGGGCGTCCGCGCAGATCGCGGAGGTCTCCGACGTGGCCGCGGGCAAGCAGCTGGTCACGCGCTACACCGTCGAGATCGAGGACGAGGACAAGCCGGCCTGCGTCGCCGAGACGGTCGTGCTGCTGCTGTCCTAGCGGCCCTCCACCCCAGGAGCACCGACGCGAGCCCCCGCCTGCCGGACCCGGGCGGGGCGTCGGGCTAGCCCGCGACCCGGTCCAGCACCAGCGGCACCGCGTCGTACGGCGTCCCCGGTGCGGCCACGTCGAAGCCACCCTCGAGCGCCGCCAGCGCCCGCTCGAACCGAGCCGGCTCGTCCGTGTGCAACGTGAGCAGCGGGTCTCCCGCGGTCACGGTGTCACCGGGCTTGGCGTGCATCACGACCCCGGCCGCGGCCTGCACCGCGTCCTCCTTGCGGGCCCGGCCGGCTCCCAGGCGCCAGGCCGCGAGCCCCACGGCCATCGCATCGAGCCGGGTGAGCACGCCGGAGGACGGCGCCCGCACGACGGTCGTCTCACGGGCCTGCGGCATCGGGGCGTCCGGGTCGCCGCCCTGCGCGGCGATCATCCGCCGCCAGACGTCCATCGCGCTGCCGTCGGCCAGCCGTCGCGCCGGGTCGACGTCCTCGACACCGGCGGCGGTGAGCATCTCGCGGGCCAGCGCCACGGTCAGCTCGACCACGTCGGACGGTCCGCCGCCGGCGAGCACCTCGACCGACTCGGCGACCTCGAGCCCGTTGCCCGCCGTGCGCCCCAACGGCGTGGACATGTCGGTGAGCAGAGCGACCGTGGTGACACCGGCGTCGAGCCCCAGCGCGACCATCGTCTCGGCCAGCTCGCGCGCGGACGCGGCGTCCTTCATGAAGGCACCGCTGCCGACCTTGACGTCCAGCACGAGCGCACCCGTGCCCTCGGCGATCTTCTTGCTCATGATCGAGGAGGCGATCAGCGGGATCGCCTCGACGGTGCCGGTCACGTCGCGCAGCGCGTAGAGCTTCTTGTCGGCGGGGGCCAGGCCGGTGCCGGCCGCGCAGATCACCGCGCCGACCTCCTCGAGCTGCCGCATCATCGCGTCGTTGGACAGGTCCGCACGCCAGCCCGGGATCGCCTCGAGCTTGTCGAGCGTGCCACCGGTGTGCCCGAGCCCGCGCCCCGACAGCTGGGGTACGGCGACCCCGCACGCGGCCACCAGGGGCGCGAGCGGGAGCGTGATCTTGTCACCGACACCGCCGGTGGAGTGCTTGTCGGCGGTGGGCCGGGACAGGCCGGAGAAGTCCATCCGCTCCCCCGACGCGATCATCGCGGCGGTCCAGCGGGAGATCTCGCGCCGGGTCATGCCGTTGAGCAGGATCGCCATCGCCAGGGCGGCCATCTGCTCGTCGGCGACCACGCCGCGGGTGTAGGCGTCCACCACCCAGTCGACCTGCGACCCGCTCAGCTCGCCCCGATCGCGCTTGGCGAGGATCACTTCGACGGCGTCGTGCTTCTCGTGGTTCATGCTCTCCCTCGGTGGTGCATCGGCGCAGTCGGGTGGCGGTCTGCGGACCCTACGTGCACGGCCTCGAAGCCGCGCAGCACGAACGTGCCGCGGGACACCGGCTCGTCGACGAGGTCAAGGTCGGGATGCTCGCGCAGCAGCAGGCCGAGCGACTCGACCAGCTCCACCCGGGCGAGCGGCGCGCCGACGCAGAAGTGCAGGCCGGCGCCGAAGGCGAGGTGCGGGTTGGGATCGCGGTCGGCGCGGAAGACGTCCGGGTCCTCGAAGACCGCGGGGTCGCGGTTGGCGGCGCCGAGGAGCGCACTGATCCGGTCGCCCGGCTCGAGGCGCACACCCGCGATCTCGACGGGCTCGGTCGCGGTGCGCACGAACAGCTGCAGCGCGGAGTCGTAGCGCAGCATCTCCTCGACGCAGCCGGTCACGTCGTGCGGGGACGGGCGGACGCCGTGCCGCAGCATCGCGACGAGGCCGTTGCCGAAGACGTTGACCGAGGCCTCGTGACCGGCGTTGAGCAGCAGCACGGCCGAGGCGACGACCTCGTCCTCGCTGAGCCGCTGGTCCCGGTCGCGGGCCCGCACCAGGTCGGAGACGAGGTCGTCGGTGGGGTCGGCGCTGCGCGCCCGGGCCAGCTCGCGGATCGTCTCCGCGAAGTCGCTCGCGGCGCGCACCGCGGCGTCGACGTCGGCGGGGGACGGGGCCGGCTCGTACATCCGCACGATCGCCTGCGACCAGGCCCGCAGCTGGGGCGCCAGCGACGTCGGCACCCCGAGCAGCTCGGCGATCACCAGGACCGGCAGCGGCTCCGCGTAGTCGCCAACCACGTCGAAGCGAGCCGGCTCCACCGCCGCCAGCAGCTCGGTCGCCAGCTCGCGCACCCGGGGGCGAAGCCGCTCGACGTGCCCGCGGTTGAAGGCACCCACCACCAGGCGGCGCAGCCGGGTGTGGACCGGCGGCTCGTTCTCCATCATCTGGTTGCGGTGCAGCAGGTTGAAGGGCTCCATCCGGTCGCGCGGCTCCCGGTCGCTCCAGACCCGACCCAGCCGGCGCTCGCGCAGCACCGCGCTGGCAGCGGCGTGGTCGAAGGTGAGGTAGGACCCCGATGCCGGGTGCCAGGCCACCGGCCCGAGCGCGCGCTCCTGCGCGAAGCAGGGGTAGGGGTCGGCGACCAGCGACGGGTCGCCCAGGTCAAGCCCGGTCGTGCGCACGGCGCAGATCGTCGGGTCCGAATGCTTCGGGAAGCACCTCGCTCATCGGGCGCACCCCCACCACCGAGAGCAGCAGCATCGAGGCGCCACCAGCCTCGAAGAGCAGCTGCCGGCAGCGGCCGCAGGGCATGATCACCTCGCCCGCGCCGTTGACGCACAGCGCGTGCGTCAGCCGGCCGCCTCCGGTGGCGTGCAGGGACGTGACCAGTCCGCACTCGGCGCAGAGCCCGACGCCGTACGACGCGTTCTCGACGTTGCAGCCGACGACCAGCCGGCCGTCCTCGGTGAGCCCGGCCGCACCGACCGGGTAGTGCGAGTAGGGCGTGTAGGCCAGGGCGGCGACGGCGACCGCGGCCTCGTGCAGCCGCGGCCACGGGTCCTGCTCGGGGACCACCGGAGTCATCTCAGCCATGTCAGCCCGCCGATCCCTTGCGATAGACCATGCCGTCGGCCGCCGGCATGCGTAGTCGTTGCGAGGCGAACGCGAGGACGAGCAGCGTCGCGACGTACGGCGTCATGCGGGTGAAGTCGCCCGGGACGGTCTCGGTGAACGCCCACACGGCCCCGACGAGCACCGCGATGCCGACGGTGACCCCCGAGGCGACCAGTCGCCCGCGCCGGGCCTGGACCAGGGCGAGGGCGAAGGCCAGGACCGCGACGGCGAGCAGCAGTGCGTGCACCGAGTCGCCGCCCTGACGCAGACCGAGCGTCTCGGTGTAGCCGAAGAGCCCGGACCCCGCCAGCAGGCCGGTCGGGCGCCAGTTGCCGAAGATCATCGCGGCCAGACCGATGTAGCCGCGGCCGCCGGTCTGGCCGTCGCGGTAGTTGCTGGAGGCCACGAGGGCGAGGTAGCCGCCGGCGAGACCGGCGAGACCGCCCGAGACGAGCACGGCGACGAACTTGTAGCGGTAGACGTTGACGCCGAGGGTCTCGGCCGCGGACGGGCTCTCGCCGCACGAGCGCAGCCGCAGGCCGAACGAGGTGCGCCACAGCACGACGTAGGTCGCCACCAGCAGCAGCAGCGCGAAGATGGTCAGGAACGACAGGTTCGTCACCAGGGCGCGCAGCAGCGCCGCGACCTCGGAGACGAAGAAGACGTGCTTCTGCTCCAGGGTGCTCAACGCGTCGCTGAGTGGCCCGATGGTGATGTTGCCGACGTCGCCGATCTTGGGTGACTGCGTCTGCCCGCCCCCCGGGAGGCCGGTGAAGGTCAGGCCGGCGAGGTACTGCGTGGCACCGAGCGCGATGATGTTGATCGCGACGCCGGAGATGATGTGGTCGACACCGAAGGTCACGGTGGCGACCGCGTGGATCAGCCCGCCGATCATGCCGAGCAGGATCGCGCCCGCCACCCCGGCCCAGCCGCCGAAGTAGTAGCCGAAGACGCCGGCACCGTAGGTGCCGAGGATCATCATGCCCTCGAGGCCGATGTTGACGATGCCGGCCCGTTCGCTCCACAGGCCGCCCAGGCCGGCGAGCATGATCGGGATGACCGCGATCATCGTGGCTCGCAGGGTGCCGGACGAGGCGAGGTCACGGGCGCCGGTGACCAGCTGCAGCAGCGCCAGCAGGAAGATCGCGACGGCCAGGCCGATCACGAACCACCAGCGCGACAGCCGGCGACGCGGACGCGTGGCGCCGGGCCGGGCGGGAGTCGCCACCGGGTCGGTCACGGCGCTCATGCGGTCGCCTCCTGGTTGTCCTGGGTGTCCTGGTCGGCCGGTGGGGTGGGCGTCGTCTCCAGCGCCCGGGCGACCTCGCGCTGCTCCAGGCGCAGCCGGTAGCGCCGGACCAGCTCGTAGGAGACCACGACGGTCAGGACGATCACGCCCTGGGTGATGGCCACGATGTCCGGGGACACGTCCGCGAGGATCTGCAGGGGGTTGGACTGCTCGTCGAGGAAGGCGAACAGCAGCGCGCCGAAGGCGATCCCGATCGGGTGGTTGCGGCCCAGCAGCGCGATCGCGATGCCGGCGAAGCCGAGGCCGGACTGGAAGGTCGAGCCGTAGGCGTAGGCGTCGCCGAACAGGATCGGGAGCCCCACCAGCCCGGCGACGGCGCCGGAGATCATCATCGCGGCGACCGTCATCCGCTTGACGTTCACGCCGCTCGCGACCGCCGCCGTGGTCGACGCGCCGGTGGCGCGGAGGTCGAAGCCGAAGCGGGTGCTGCCCAGCAGGAACCAGTAGAGGAAGCCGGCCAGCACGGCGACGACCAGGAAGCCGTAGACCTCGATCGTGCCGTCGATCGGGATGCCGGGGACGCGGCTGCCCTCGGGGATCTGCTTGGTGGCGATCGTGTTGCTGCCCTCCTCGCGGACCGCGAGGGTGCGCAGGAGGTAGGCGACCACCGAGGTGGAGATGAAGTTGAGCATGATCGTGGAGATCACCTCGCTGACGCCGCGGGTCGCGCGCAGCAGCCCGGCGATCCCCGCCCAGGCCGCGCCCACGAGCATGGCGGCGGCGACGGCGAGCAGGGTGTTGAGGTAGCCGGGCAGCCACGCCTCGCCGGCGACCGCGGCGGCCGCGAACGCGGCGATGCGGTACTGGCCGTCGACCCCGATGTTGAAGAGGTTCATCCGGAAGGCGACGGCGACCGCGAGGCCGGAGAGGTAGAGCACCACGGCGTTGTCGATGATGTTGCCCAGGTTGCGCGGCTGCGGCACCGACAGGATCGTCGACCACACCTCGCCCACGGGGTCGCCGGCCACGACCAGCACCAGGCTGGTGATCGTGAACGCGGCCAGCAGCGCGAGGAGCGGCGCCCCCAGCGCCAGGGCCACCCGGGTCAGGCGCGGGCTCACGCGGTCCCCCCCGTCCGGTCCGGCCCGGCGTCGGCGGCGCCGGTCATCGCCGAGCCGAGGCGCTCGGGGGTGACGTCGTTGGGGTCGAAGGACCCGACCAGACGACCCCGCAGGATCACCTCGATCCGGTCCGAGAGCCCGATCAGCTCGTCGAGGTCGGCGGAGATCAGCAGCACCCCGAGACCGGCTCGGCGGGCCTCGCGGATGTGCTCCCAGATCGCGCCCTGGGCGCCGACGTCGACGCCGCGGGTCGGGTGGGCTGCGATCAGCAGCACCGGGCTGCCGCTCATCTCGCGGCCCACGATCAGCTTCTGCTGGTTGCCCCCGGACAGGGCCCGGGCGAGCACGTCGGGGCCGGGGGTGCGCACGTCGTAGTCGGCGATGATCCGCTCGGTGTCGCGCCGGGCGCCCCTTCGGTCGATCAGCCGGCCGCGCGCGCTGGGCCGGGTCGTCTGGTGACCCAGGACGCGGTTCTCCCACAGCGGCGCGTCGAGCAGCAGGCCGTGCCGGTGCCGGTCCTCGGGGATGTAGCCCACACCGGCCTCGCGACGGTGCCGCGTGGACAGCGCGGTCAGGTCGCGGCCGGCCAGCGTGATCGTGCCGGAGGCGCCAGCGCGCATGCCCATGATCGTCTCCACCAGCTCGGCCTGGCCGTTGCCCTCCACACCGGCGACGCCGAGCACCTCGCCCCGGTGGATGGTCAGCGACACGTCGTCGAGGAGCGGTCGGCCCTCCGGGCTGGGCAGGCCGAGGTGCTCGACCGAGAGGAGCACCTCGTCGGTGACCGTGGAGCTCTCGGTGCTGGGCGACGGCAGCTCGGAGCCGACCATCAGCTCGGCCAGCTTGCGGGCCGTGGTCTGGCTCGGGTCGACCGAGGCGACCGTGGTGCCCCGGCGTACGACGGTCACGTCGTCCGCGACGGAGAGCACCTCGTCGAGCTTGTGCGAGATGAAGATGACCGAGAGGCCCTCGGACCTGAGCTCGCGCAGGTTGTCGAACAGCTCGTCGACCTCCTGCGGCACCAGGACCGCGGTCGGCTCGTCGAGGATCACGACGCGGGCGCCGCGGTAGAGCACCTTGAGGATCTCGACGCGCTGGCGGGCGCCGACGCCGAGGTCCTCGACCCGGCGGTCGGGCTCGATGTCGAGGCCGTAGGCGTCGGAGAGGCGCTGCACCTCGGCCTTGGCCGCGGCACCGATCCCGTGCCGCTTCTCAGCACCGAGCACGACGTTCTCGAGCACGGTGAGGTTGTCGGCGAGCATGAAGTGCTGGAAGACCATGCCGACGCCGGCGGCGATCGCGTCGGCCGGAGACCCGAGGGTCACCACGTCGCCGTCGATCTCGATCGTGCCGGAGTCCGGCCGCTGGACGCCGTACAGAATCTTCATGAGCGTCGACTTGCCGGCGCCGTTCTCCCCCACGATCGCGTGGATGGTGCCGCGGCGGACGGTGAGGTTGATGTCGTCGTTGGCGATCACGCCGGGGAAGCGCTTGCCGATGCCGCGCAGCCGGACGGCGACCGTCTCGGTGCCGGCGGCCGTGGCGGGACTGGCCACCGTCGACCTCCTCGCTGGGTCTGCTGCTGCGGGCTGTTCAGGGGCAAGGGCCCGTGTGCACGGATGCTGCCGTGCGCACGGGCCCCGCCGTTCGAGACGTTGCGATCAGGACGTGGGGACTTCGATCTCCCCGTCGATGATCTGCTGCTTGAAGTCGTCGAGCTTGCTCTTGATGTCGTCGACCCCGCCACCGCTGGTGGAGTAGCCGACACCGTCGACCTCGAGGTCGTAGCGGGTCGTGCCGGAGGGGAAGTCCCCGCCGTCCACGGCCGTGAGGTACTCGTGGACCGCGACGTTCACGTTCTTGAGCATCGAGGTCATGATGACGTCCTGCACGGACGGGTCGGCCGTCTCGTACTGGTCGGAGTCGACGCCGATCGCCTTCGCGCCGGCCGCCTTGGCCGCCTCGAAGACACCACCGCCGGAACCGCCTGCGGCGTGGTAGACGATGTCCGCGCCACCGTCGTACATGCCCTCGGCCGCGGTCTTGCCCTTGGCCGGGTCACCGAAGCCGGAGAAGTCCGGCGGCTGGGTGAGGTAGACGCTGTCGATCTCGATGTCCGGCGTGACCGCCTTGGCACCGGCCTCGTAGCCCGCCTTGAACTTGGCGATGAGCGGGGTCTCGACACCACCGACGAAGCCCACGTGGTCGGCCTCGGACTTGAGCGCGGCGGCCGCACCTACGAGGAAGGAGCCCTGCTCCTCGGCGAAGACCAGGTTGGCGATGTTGTCGCCCTTGGCGCCCTCGTCGTCGATGATCGCGAAGTGCACCTCGGGGTACTCCGGGGCGACCTTGGCGACCGACGCGGAGTAGGCGAAGCCCACCGCGATGATCGGGTCGTAGCCGTTGTCGGCGAACGTGCGCAGCCGCTCCTCGCGGGCCGACTCGGCCTCGCCGTCCTCGGCCTCCGACTCCTGGCTGTCCATGCCGAACTCCTTCACGGCCTGGTCGAGACCGGCCGCCGCGGAGTCGTTGAAGGACTGGTCCCCGCGCCCGCCCACGTCGTAGGCCATGCCCACCTTCACGTCGGAGGAGGGTTCGTCGCCGCCCCCGCCGCTGCTGGACTTCGAGTCGTTGCCGCCACCGCACGCGGTGAGCATGAGCGCTGCTGCTGAGAGCAGTGCAGCCGTCTTGGTCATGCGACGCAAGAGGGGCCTCCTTGCAAGTTTGTGTTTTCAACGGCACCACCACCTGGCGCCGCGCGTCACCCTAGTACGGCGTCCGGTGCCCGCGGCCCGCTGCGCAGGGCCGCGTCCAAGTTGTTACCTAGTCGGTAGCGAAGCCGGGTTTGGATCCCGCCTCGGCTGCCTGCGGCGCGCTCAGGGCGGTCAGCACCGAGCCGGCGAGCACCTTCGCCCCGATCGCCACGGACCGCTCGTCGACGTGCAGGTCGCCCTGGTGCAGGTCGTACGTCGGACCGCCCGGCGTGCGGGTGCCGAGCCGGCCCATCGCCCCGGGCAGCGACTCGAGGTACCACGCGAAGTCCTCGCCGCCGAGGCTCTGCAGCGTCGACACCGCGGCGTCCGGGCCGAGCACGGAGGCGACCGTCTCCGCGAGCAGCGCGGTCGCACCGGCCTCGTTGACGACCGGCGGCACGCCCCGGACGTAGGTGACGTCGGCCCCGACGCCGTACGGCTGGAGGATCTGGTCGACCAGCCCGCGGACCAGGTCCTCGGCGTCGACCCAGGCGACGGCGTCGAGCATCCGCAGCGTGCCGGCGGCCTCGCCGAAGGACGGGATGACGTTCTTGGCCGACCCGGCGCGCACCATCCCCCACACGAGGCTGGCGCCCGCGCGCGGGTCGAGACGGCGCGACAGGGCGCCCGGCAGCTCGACCACGAGCTTCCCGAGCGCGTAGGTGAGGTCCTCGGTCAGGTGCGGGCGCGACGTGTGCCCACCGCGGCCGGTGAGCCGGACCGTCAGCGCGTCCGCGGCGCCGGTCAGCGGTCCGACGCGCAGACCGACCTGGCCGACGTCGATGGTGGGGTCGCAGTGCAGGCCGAAGACCTGCGAGACGTCGTCGAGGGCACCTGCGGCGATCACCTCGAGCGCTCCGCCGGGCATCACCTCCTCGGCGGGCTGGAAGAGCAGCCGGGCCCGGCCGGGGAGCGGGGAACGGTCGTGGGCCGCGGCCAGCGCGATGCCGGCGCCGACGAGCGCGGAGGTGTGGACGTCGTGGCCGCAGGCGTGCGCGACACCGTCGACCGTGCTGGCCCACGGCTCGCCGCCGCGGTCGTCGACCGGCAGCGCGTCGAGGTCGGCGCGGAGCGCGACGAAGGGACCGGCACCGGAGCCGACCTCGGCGATCAAGCCGCTCTTGGGAAGCAGCCGGACGTCGAGCCCGGCCCGGTCCAGCCGCTCGGCCACCACGGTGGTCGTGCGCTGCTCCTGCCAGGCCAGCTCCGGGTGCGCGTGCAGGTCCCGGCGAAGGGCCACCAGCTCCTCCTCCGCGGCGTCGACGGCGCCGACGGCGAGGTGGAGAGCAGATGAGGGCACGACAGGGAAGGCTACCGGAGCGACCGGATCTGCTCAGAAGGCGTCCGGCGGGACGTAGACGCCCCACACCTCGCGCAGCGCGTTGCAGACCTCGCCGACGGTGGCTCTCGCGCGCAACGCCTCCTTCATCGGGTAGAGCACGTTGTCGGTGCCCTGCGCCGCCTCGGACATCGCGGCCAGCCACCGGTCGACCTCGTCCTGGTCGCGCTCGGCACGCAGCGTTGCCAGCCGCTCGGCCTGCTCCTCCTCGATCGCAGGATTGACCCGCAGCGGCTCATAGGGCTCGTCCTCGTCGACCTGGAAGCGGTTGACGCCGACCACGACGCGCTCGTCGGTGTCGATGTCGCGGGCGATCTGGTAGGCCGCCTTCTCGATCTCGTTCTTCTGGAAGCCCTGCTCGATCGCGGCCACCGCGCCGCCCATCTCCTCGACCTGCTCCATCAGCCTGCGAGCCTCGGCCTCGACGTCGTCGGTCAGCGCCTCGATCGCGTAGGACCCGGCGAAGGGGTCGACGGTCTTGGTCACGTCGCTCTCGTAGGCGATCACCTGCTGGGTGCGCAGCGCGAGCCGGGCGGCCTTCGCCGAGGGCAGCGCGATCGCCTCGTCGTAGGAGTTCGTGTGCAGCGACTGGGTGCCGCCCAGCACCGCGGCGAGTCCCTGGATGGCGACCCGGACCAGGTTGACCTCGGGCTGCTGCGCGGTGAGCTGGACCCCGGCCGTCTGGGTGTGGAACCGCAGCATCCACGACTTGGGGTTGGTGGCGCCGAACTCCTCGCGCATCACCTGCGCCCAGATCCGGCGCGCGGCGCGGAACTTCGCGACCTCCTCGAGGATCGTGGTGCGGGAGACGAAGAAGAAGGAGAGTCGCGCGGCGAAGTCGTCGACGTCGAGGCCGGCCTGCACGGCGGCACGGACGTACTCGATGCCGTCCGCGAGCGTGAAGGCGATCTCCTGCGCGGGCGTCGCCCCCGCCTCGGCCATGTGGTAGCCGGAGATCGAGATGGTGTTCCAGCGCGGCACCTCCGCCTTGCAGTAGGCGAAGATGTCGGTGATCAGCCGCAGCGACTGCTGCGGCGGGTAGATGTAGGTGCCGCGGGCGATGTACTCCTTGAGCACGTCGTTCTGGATCGTGCCGGTGATCTTGTCCCCCGGCACGCCGTTCTCCTCCGCGACGAGCTGGTACATCAGCAGCAGCAGCGCCGCGGGGGCGTTGATGGTCATCGACGTGGAGACCTCGTCGAGGGGCAGTCCGTCGAACAGCAGGCGCATGTCGTCGATCGAGTCGATCGCGACGCCGACCTTGCCCACCTCGCCGTGCGCGATGGCGGCGTCGGAGTCGTGGCCCATCTGCGTGGGCAGGTCGAAGGCCACCGACAGGCCTCCGGTGCCGTTGGCCACCAGCTCCTGGTAGCGCTGGTTGGACTCCACGGCGGTGCCGAACCCGGCGTACTGCCGCATGGTCCACGGACGGCCGGTGTACATCGAGGGGTAGACCCCGCGGGTGAAGGGATACTCCCCGGGCACCCCGAGCCGCTGCGCGGGGTCGAAGCCGTCGAGGTCGTCGGGCCCGTAGAGCGACCGGAACGGGAGGCCGGACTCGGTCTGGTTCTCGTCGCCCGCGCCGGGAGTGCCGGCGGTCGGGGCTTCACCTGCGGTCATGCCGGGATGCTACGGCGGCGCGTGCATGCTGGGTACCGGACGCAGGGCGTGAGACTTCCCACTGCGCACGGTCTGCCAGGATCGGCGGATGCCGACGACCGATGCCATGGACGCGCAGGAGCGGGTGGAGCGCAGCCGGGCCCGGATGGCGGAGGTGGACCACCTCGTGGCGGCCGTGTGCACCCGCTCCGAGCACGCGCTCGACGAGGCCCGGGCGCTCGACGCCGAGACCGCTGCCGGTCGCAGCCGCGGCCCGCTGCACGGCGTACCGGTGTTGGTGAAGGACAACGTGGACACCGCGGACCTGGCGACCACGGCGGGCTCGCTGGCCCTGACCGGGCTGCCGCATCCCGACCGCGACGCGCCCCTGGTGCGGCGGATGAAGGCGGCCGGGATGGTCGTGGTCGGCAAGGCCAACCTCAGCGAGTGGGCCAACATCCGCGACGAGCAGTCCACCTCGGGCTGGAGCGCCTACGGCGGCCTCACCCGCAACCCCTACGCCCTGAACCGGTCCGCCGGCGGATCCAGCTCGGGCAGCGGCGCCGGGGTCGCAGCCGGGATCACCGACCTCGCCGTCGGCACCGAGACCGACGGCTCGATCAGCTGTCCGGCGGCGTTCAACGGCGTCGTCGGCCTCAAGCCGACGGTGGGGCTGGTCTCGACCGAGGGGGTCGTGCCGGTCTCGTCGTCGCAGGACTCCCCCGGCCCGCTCGCCCGCAGCGTCCGGCAGGCGGCGGCGCTGCTCACGGTGCTCGCCGGCACCGGCACCGACTTCGCCGCGCACGCGGTCGACGGCCGCCTCGCCGGCAAGCGGATCGGGGTGCCCCGGCTGCACTACTGGGGCTACAGCCACCACGCGGACGCGGCCGCCGAGCGGGCCGTCGGGGTGCTCGCCGCGGAGGGCGCGACGATCGTGGACGGCACCGACCTCGACTCGATGACCGACTACGGCTGGGAGGACGAGCTGCTCGTCATGCTGGCCGAGCTGCGCGACGGCCTGGCGTCCTACCTCGCCTCCCGGTCCGGCGACCACCCGCGCACGCTGGCCGAGGTGGTGACCTTCAACCGGCAGCACGCCGAGACCGAGCTGCGGCACTTCGGGCAGTCGCTGTTCGAGCAGTCGCTCGCGGGCCCGGGCACCGACAGCCGGGAGTACGCCGAGGCGCGGGCGCGCTGCGTCGACCACGGCCGCGACCGGGGCATCGACGCGGTGCTGCGGGCGCACGACCTCGACGCGCTCGTCTCCCCGGCGTACCCGCCGGCCATGCCGATCGACCTGGTCAACGCCGAGGCCGTCGCCGGCTCCTGCACGCAGCCGGCCGCCCTCGCGGGCTACCCGCTGCTGACGGTCCCGTCGGGGCTGGCGGCAGGGCTGCCGGTCGCCGTCTCCTTCTGGGGTACGGCGGGCAGCGAGGCCACGCTCGTCGAGATCGCCCACGGCTACGAGCAGGCCCGCGACCGGGACGCCGGACCGCTGCCGGCTCCGACGTTCGCGCCGTTCGTCTGAGGACTACTGCATGAGCCCGGCGGCGCTGGTCAGCAGCGCGGCCAGCTCGGGGGTCGGCGCCAGCGGTCTGCGCGCCGGCCCGGTGGGCCCGAACCGGCCACCGACCGAGACCGCCTGCCCGTCGTCCGCCACCAGGTAGGCCGCACCGGGCACGGTGAAGGCGGAGCCACCCTCGACCCCCGGCACCTCCTCGGACGTGGCGGGATCCTGCTGCGCCTCGAAGAACGGCCCGGCCTGCTGGTTGCCGTAGACCGCGACGGTCACGATCCTGGCGTCCGCGCCGACACCGGTGGCGAAGCTGCACTCCGACGAGGTCGCGATGGCGATGCTGCGCGACACCGCGACCGGCGCGCCGAGCACCCCGGCGACCGCCTCCGGGTCGAGGCCGGTGCAGGCCCCCTTGGTCTGCGCGTCGCTGGCCGGCGGGTCGTCGGGCACCCGACCGGCCACCTCGCGGGCGACCGCCACGACCTCGGACAGCCGCGACGCCGCGTCGGCGCGGCGGGCCGCCCGGACCCGCACGAAGGTGCTGCCGCGCACGAAGACCACGCCGGAGGCGGCCTCCGACTCGAAGGCCCGGGCCGCAGTCCCGACCCCCTCGAGCGATGGCGTCCCGGTCGCTCCCCGGGCGGCCTCGGTGATCCGCTCGAGGTCTCGCGGTGCGACGGGCGCGAGACCGACGTCGACGGTGAGCGTGAAGGAGTCGAAGGAGACTCCGAAGCCGCACTGGTCGGTGACGCCGTCGTACCCCCGCACCCGTCCGAGCAGTCGCGACGTCGGCTCCCCGGACTGGCCGACGGCCCGGCGTACCAGGTCGGGGGTGACCAGCGAGCAGACGTCGAGCCCTTCCAGGAGGCCGCTGCCGACGCCGGGCCCGCTCGGTTGCGCGGACGCCGGGGCGTCCCCCGACGAACCGGACCCGGCGGGCGGGGTCGGTGCCCCACCGCAGCCGGCCAGGGCCAGGCTCGTCAGCAGGCTGCCCACGACGAGGGCGGGACGGACGGTCGGCATGACGGCTCCTGGGCCTCGGCGGGGTGCGGTGCGGCGGGGCTGGCCGGGCCACGGTACCGGCCGGAGAATTACCCCCGGGGCCCGTGCGGTAATCGATCTCACAGAGGGTGCTGCCCCCGCCCGTGCCGGAGCGGCGCCGTGCGCGGCTAGAGTGACAGGGTTGCCCTGCAGTAGCACGGCGAGACGAGTTCGAAAGGATTCGCAGTGGCCAGCTCCCCCGCCGGCACCCTCTACCGAGGCCGAGAAGGCATGTGGTCGTGGGTCCTGCACCGGATCACCGGTGTCAGCATCTTCTTCTTCCTCTTCGCCCACGTCATCGACACCGCCATGGTGCGGGTCTCCCCGGAGGCCTACAACACCGCGGTCGAGACCTACAAGAACCCCCTGGTCGGGGTGATGGAGGTCGGGCTCGTCGCCGCGGTGCTGCTGCACGCGCTCAACGGCGTGCGGATCATCCTGGTCGACTTCTGGGAGAAGGGCCCGCGCTACCAGCGCCAGCTCACCTACGGCGTCGTGGGCGTCTTCCTGGTCCTTCTCGTGCCGTTCACGATCCGGCACCTGTCGAACGTCTTCGGAGGCTGACGACGTGGCTGCACCGACCATCGCCCCGCCGCGTTCCAAGGCGGTCCGCTCCCGCGGCAACTTCGAGCTGAACAGCTGGCTGTTCATGCGCGGCTCCGGGCTGCTGCTCCTGGTGCTCGTCTTCGGTCACCTGTTCGTCAACCTGATGGTCGGCGAGGGCATCCACGCGCTCGACTTCGCCTTCGTCGCCGGCAAGTGGGCCAACCCGTTCTGGCAGGTCTGGGACCTCGCCATGCTCTGGCTCGCGATGCTGCACGGCGGCAACGGCCTGCGCACGATCATCAACGACTACGCGTCGAAGGCCAACACCGCCTTCGCGCTCAAGACGCTGCTGTACTTCGCCACCGCCGCCACGATCGTGCTCGGCACCCTGGTGATCTTCACCTTCGACCCCTGCATCGACCCCAACTCGACCCTGTCCGTCTGCCGGTAGGCGAGGAGATCTCCATGGTTCAGCACCACAAGTACGACGTCGTCATCGTCGGCGCCGGCGGCGCCGGCATGCGTGCGGCCCTGGAGTCCGGGCAGCGCACCCGCACGGCGGTCCTCACCAAGCTCTACCCGACGCGGTCCCACACCGGCGCGGCCCAGGGCGGCATGTGCGCCGCCCTGGCCAACGTCGAGGAGGACAACTGGGAGTGGCACACGTTCGACACCGTCAAGGGCGGCGACTACCTGGTCGACCAGGACGCTGCCGAGGTGATGGCCAAGGAGGCCATCGACGCCGTCCTCGACCTGGAGAAGATGGGTCTGCCCTTCAACCGCACCGAGGAGGGCAAGATCGACCAGCGCCGCTTCGGCGGCCACACGCGCAACCACGGCGAGGCCGCCGTGCGCCGGTCCTGCTTCGCCGCGGACCGCACCGGCCACATGATCCTGCAGACGCTCTACCAGCAGTGCATCAAGCACGGCGTGGAGTTCTACAACGAGTTCTACGTCCTGGACATGACGATGACCGACGGGCGCTGCTCCGGCGTCGTGGCCTACGAGCTGGCCACCGGTGAGATCCACGTCTTCAACGCCAAGTCGATCATCTTCGCGACCGGCGGCTTCGGCAAGGTCTTCCGCACCACCTCGAACGCGCACACCCTCACCGGTGACGGCATGGGCATCGTGTGGCGCAAGGGCCTCCCGCTCGAGGACATGGAGTTCTTCCAGTTCCACCCGACCGGCCTCGCCGGCCTGGGCGTGCTGCTCTCGGAGGCGGCCCGGGGCGAGGGCGGCATCCTGCGCAACAGCGAGAACGAGCGCTTCATGGAGCGCTACGCACCCACGATCAAGGACCTCGCACCGCGCGACATGGTGGCCCGCGCCATGGCCAACGAGGTGCGGGAGGGCCGCGGGGCCGGACCGGACCGCGCCTACGTCTACCTCGACCTGACCCACCTGCCCCGCGAGCAGATCGACGCCAAGCTGCCCGACATCACGGAGTTCGCCCGGACCTACCTCGGGGTGGAGCCCTACACCGAGATGATCCCGGTGTTCCCCACCGCGCACTACGCGATGGGCGGCATCCCGACCAACATCAAGGGCGAGGCGCTTGCCGACAACCACACGGTGATCCCCGGGCTGTACGCCGCCGGCGAGGTCGCCTGCGTGTCCGTGCACGGGGCCAACCGGCTCGGCACCAACTCGCTGCTCGACATCAACGTGTTCGGGCGACGTGCGGGCATGTACGCCGCGGAGTACGCCCTCGGCACCGGCTTCGACGACCTCCCGGAGGAACCGGAGGCAGCCGTGGTGTCGCTGATCGAGAGCATGCGCGACGCGGGCGGCTCCGAGCGGGTGGCCGCCATCCGCCAGGAGCTCCAGGCCACCATGGACATCAACGCGCAGGTCTACCGCACCGAGGGGTCGCTCAAGCAGGCGCTGTCCGACCTCGAGGGTCTCAAGGCCCGCTACGCCGACGTGTCCGTGCAGGACAAGGGGAAACGCTTCAACACCGACCTCCTCGAGGCGCTGGAGCTGGGCTTCCTGCTCGAGCTGGCCGAGGTCCTGGTCGTCTCCGCGCTGGCCCGCAACGAGTCGCGCGGCGGCCACTTCCGCGAGGACCACCCCACCCGCGACGACGTCAACTTCATGCGCCACACGATGGCCTACCGCAACGAGGACGGCAGCATCCGCCTCGACTACAAGCCGGTCATCGAGACGCGTTACAAGCCGATGGAACGGAAGTACTGATGTCGACCGACACCGATGTGACGCCGGCCCCCGACGCGGAGGCCGGCAACGAGCCGGCAGCGAGCACGACGACCCTCGAGGTCACCGTCAAGATCCTGCGCTACAACCCCGAGGTCTCCGAGGACTCCCACTGGGAGAGCTACCAGGTCACCGCCGAGCCGACCGACCGGGTGCTCGACGCGCTGCACAAGGTGAAGTGGGACATCGACGGCTCGCTGACCTTCCGCCGCTCCTGCGCGCACGGCGTCTGCGGCTCGGACGCGATGCGGATCAACGGCAAGAACCGGCTGGCCTGCAAGACGCTGCTCAAGGACGTCAACCCCGGACAGCCGATCACCGTCGAGCCGATCAAGGGCCTGCCGGTGCTCAAGGACCTCGTCGTCGACATGGAGCCGTTCTTCGCCGCCTACCGCTCGGTGATGCCGTTCCTGGTCACCACCGGCAACGAGCCCACCCGCGAGCGGATCCAGTCCCAGCACGACCGCGAGCGCTTCGACGACACCACCAAGTGCATCCTGTGCGCCGCGTGCACCACCTCGTGCCCGGTCTACTGGACCGACGGCCAGTACTTCGGTCCGCAGGCCATCGTCGGCGCGCACCGGTTCATCTTCGACAGCCGTGACGAGGGCACCGACCTGCGCCTGGAGATCCTCAACGACAAGGAGGGCGTGTGGCGCTGCCGCACGACCTTCAACTGCACCGAGGCGTGCCCCCGCGGCATCGAGGTCACCAAGGCGATCCAAGAGGTCAAGCGGGCGCTGATCTTCCGGCGCTGACCGGATCCTCCGGCCGACGCAGGGTCAGGTGCGCCCGCCGGCGCGCCAGGCCTTGACGCCGAGGCGCGCCAGGACGCCCGCGATCACGAGGTTGACCACGATCAGCACGGAGTGCGCGACCCAGTAGCCGGTCGGGCGGTCCTCCCCGCTCGCGTGCGCCGAAGCGAGGTTCTTGGTGAACATCGCGTAGGTGGCGGCGTTCCAGGCGGCGATGCCGAGGAACAGGACGGCGTGCTTGCGTCGGAGCCTCACGCCCCCATCCTCCCTCAGGAGCCGCGGATCCGGCGCACCAGGCCGGCCACGGCGGCGGTGACGACGCCGACGCCCAGGAGGGCCCGCCAGGTGCTGGCCGTGTCAGGCGCCGCGACCCGCGGCGCGCGGCACACCGGGCGGGTCGGTGACCGGCGGTTCTTGCTGGCGGGAGGCGGTGCTGGTGGACGGGCTGGTGGACGGGCTGGTCGACGGGCCGGTCGACGGGCTGGTCGATGCGGCCAGCGCCGCTCCCGGGGCGATCATCGCCTCCGCCTCCCGCAGTGCCTGCGCGCGCGGCGAGGTGTAGGCCCACGAGGCGGCGTACATCACCAGCCGGGAGAAGTAGTTGATCCAGACCACCAGGATCAGCGCGACCCCGAAGGCCTGGAAGGCCGGCGAGCCCGCCGTGCTGCCCAGCAGCAGGTTGGCGACCAGCTTGAGCACCTCGAAGCCGACCGCCCCCAGCAGCGCGCCCTCCTGCATGGATCGGCGCGGCAGGTAGGAGTGCGTGATCAGCAGCTTGAACATGGCCAGCAGCAGCACCGTCGAAGCCACGATCGCCAGGAGATGGCCGAGCGCGACCAGCACGATGGTGGGCACCAGCGACTCGGGGTCGATGCCGACCAGGCGCAAGATGACCGAGGAGAAGCCGGTGACGGCCCCGGAGAGCGCCACCGAGATCACCAGGATCAGCCCGATCAGCAGCAGGGTGCCGAGGTCGCGCAGCTTGCCGAGCAGGAAGTTGGGCTGCTCGCCGCGCGGGGTCACGAACATCACCCCGAGGGCCTGGCGCATCCCCGAGAGCCAGCCGAGGCCGGAGTAGATCACGCCGACGAGGCCGAAGAGCCCGACGGTGGCGGCGTAGTCCTCGATGTCGCGGATCCGCACCTGTCCGTCGCCGGTGCCGATCACGCCGGGCAGCAGGTTGTTGATCTCCTCGGCCATCTGCGGACGGATCTGTGGGTAGATCCCGGCGAGCTTGCCGACCACGAAGAACGCGAGCGCCAGGATCGGGAAGACCGCGAGGAAGCCGAAGAAGGTGACCGCACCCGCCTGGGCGTTGCCGTTGACGCTGCCGTAGTGCTGCACCGTCCGGATCGTGTGGTCGATCCAGCCGTGCCGCTCGCGCAGGTCGGCCACCTTCGAGGCGACGCGCTCTTTCAGTGAGGCCATGAGCGGGCCTTACCCATCGTGGGCGGCAGCCAACACGAAGTCGCGGGTCGGCACCCAGCCGGTGGACTCCTCGTGGACGTAGAGCGAGAACCGGTCCACGGCGAACTCGCAGTCGAACGACGCCATCTCCTCGAAGGCCTGGTCCAGGCGCTCGTCGGGAAGGTGGTGGGCCACCGTGACGTGCGGGTGGTAGGGGAAGGTGAGGTCCGCGCCGAGGGGTCCGCTGCGCACGGCCCCGGCCAGCTGCTCGCAGGCGGAGATGCCCTCGGCGACGGTGATGAAGACGACCGGTGAGACCGGACGGAAGGTGCCGGTGCCCCGCAGGTGGATCTGGAACTCGCGGTTGGCCGCGGAGGCCTCGGCGAGGTGGCGCTCGACGTCGCGGACGGCATCCGCGGCGACCGCGAACGGCGGCATCAGCGTGATGTGCGTGGGGATGCCGTGCGCGGTGTCGTCACCGAGCGCGGTGCGATAGTCCTGCAGCTCTGCCCCCCAGGGGTCGGGGACGGCGATCGCCACACCGATGGTGGTGCTCGTCGCGGAAGGGCTCGTCACGGCGCTCGTCACGGTGGCGACCCTAGCGGGCGGCGACGAAGCCGACGCGGTCGTAGACGTCGGCCAGGGTCCGCTCGGCCACCGCCCCGGCGCGCTCCGCCCCGTCGCGGAGCACGGCGTCCAGCTGGGAGCGGTCGTCGAGCAGGGCCAGCGTCCGGTCGCGGAAGGGCGTGACGACCTCCACCACGATCTCGGCGAGGTCCTTCTTCAGGTCGCCGTAGCCCCGACCGTCGTAGGCGGCGACCAGGTCGTCGACGGCGCGCCCGGTCAGGGCGGAGTAGATCGTCAGCAGGTTGGCGACCCCGGGCTTCTCCTCGGCGTCGAAGCGGACCTCGTTGCCGGAGTCGGTGACCGCCGAGCGGATCTTCTTGGCCGACACCCGGGGGTCGTCCAGCAGATAGATGATGCCGGCGGCCGAGGAGGCCGACTTCGACATCTTCGCGGTGGGCGCCTGCAGGTCGGCGATCTTCGCGGTGGCCTCGAGGATGTAGGGCTCGGGCAGCCGGAAGGTCTTCTTGTAGCGGTGGTTGAACCGCTGGGCGAGGTCGCGGGTCAGCTCGAGGTGCTGGCGCTGGTCCTCGCCGACCGGGACGTACTGCGGCCGGTAGAGCAGGATGTCGGCGGCCTGGAGGGTCGGGTAGGTGAACAGCCCGACGGACGCCGCGCCCTCTCCGCCCTTGGTGGTCTTGTCCTTGAACTGCGTCATCCGACGTGCCTCGCCGAACCCGGTCAGGCACTGGAGCACCCAGCCGAGCTGGGCGTGCGCCGGCACCTGCGACTGGACGAAGATCGCGGACCGCGCAGGGTCGACCCCCATCGCGAGCAGCTGCGCGGCGGCGACCAGGCAGCGTTCGCGCAGCTGCTTGGGGTCCTGCTCGACCGTGATCGCGTGCAGGTCGGCGATGAAGAAGAAGGGCTCGTGCTCGTCCTGCAGGGCCACCCACTGCCGCAGGGCGCCGAGGTAGTTGCCGAAGTGGAAGGAGTCGGCCGTCGGCTGGATCCCGGAGAGGACCCGTGGGCGGGAGGTGGGTGCGGCGTCGGGCATGGAGGCATTCTTCCAGGGTCGTCCGAGCCCTCACGGTTGCGGGGTGACCCCGCGGGCGGCGAGCAGCTCCTCGCGCTTCCAGGCATAGCCGACCATCCAGGTCGGCAGGTAGCGGTAGAAGCGGATGTCCTCGCCCCACGTGTGGGGGTCGGAGCCGTAGTGCCGGATCCAGTGGGCGAGCGTCTCGTCGTGATCGGCATCCGTGGCAGCGACCTCCTCCACGCGACCGTGGCTGAACACCGCGAGCTCCTCGTTGTCGACGTGCGCGACGCTGACGACCGGTCGGTCCCGCATGTGCCGGGCCTTGGCCGCCGTACCGGAGGTGGAGAAGGACCAGGTGGCGTGCAGGAAGTGGCCGTCCAGCGCACTGATCCGCGGCTCACCCGCGGCCGTCACGGTGGCCACGCTGAGCACCTTCATGCCGGTGAGCAGCGCCACGAGGTGGCGGGCGGACAGCGTGCGGTCGGCGTCGATGATGCTGCGGAGGTGGCCGGTGGCACGCGCGTGTGAGGCGTCGAGGAGCTCCTGCAACCGGGTGATCTCGTCGTCGGTCTCGTACATGCCTCGACGCTAGCCCGCAGCGCCGACCACGGGAACTAGCTCCGCGCCCGCTCGTGCTCCGGATCCGGCTCCGGGGCCGGCTGCTGCTCCGGCTCCTGCTCGGGGCGGGGCAGCGCGGGGTCGAGCATCGGCGGGATGCCGGTGACCAGCACCCGGCCCACCCGCCGGCCGTCGACCTCGCGTACGACGATCCGGCGGTCGCCGTAGTCCACCCAGTCGTCGACGTCGGGGACCCGGCCGAGCTGTTGCATCAGGAAGCCGGCGACGGTCTCGTAGGGCCCCTCGGGCAGCTCGATGCCGGTCTCGTCCTCGAAGTCGTCCAGGTTCAGCAGGCCGTCCACCTCGACGTCGCCGCCGCGGTGCACGGTGGTCTCGGCCTCGTCGAGGTCGTACTCGTCCTTGATGTCGCCGATCAGCTCCTCGACGAGGTCCTCCATGGTCACGATGCCGGCGGTGCCGCCGTACTCGTCGGCGACGATCGCGAGGTGCATGCCCTCGCGGCGCATGTCGGCCAGAGCCGCCAGGATCGGCCGGGTCCACGGCAGCACCAACGTCTGCCGGGCCAGCTCGCCGACGCGCACGTTGCGGGTGGCCATCTCGGGGTCGAGCAGGTCGCGCACGTGCACGAATCCGATCACGTCGTCGGCCGAGCCGCGGATCACCGGGTAGCGCGAGTGCGGCTGGGTCAGCGCCTCGCGCGCCGCCCGGTGCACGGCCGTCGAGGAGTCCAGGAAGTCGACCTCGGTGCGCGGGATCATCACCTCGCGGATCTGCCGGTCCCCGGCCTCGAAGACGTCCTCGACGATCCGCCGCTCCTCCTCGCCGAGGGTCTCGTGGGTGTTGACCAGCTCGCGCAGCTCCTCGTCGGACATCTGCTCGCTCTTGGCATCGGGGTCGCCGCCCACGAGCCGGACCACCACGTTGGTCGAGGCCGACAGCAGCCAGATCACCGGGCGCGACACCTTGGCGATCCGGTCGATGGTCGGGCCGAGCGCCAGCGCGAAGCCTTCCGCACGCTGCAGCGCGAGCCGCTTGGGGGCCAGCTCACCGAGCACCAGCGACAGGTAGGAGATCGCGATGGTGACCAGCACCAGCGCGACCACGTCCGCCGGACCGCTCGGCAGCCCGAGCCCCACCAGCTTCGGCGCGAGGTCGCCGGCCAGCGTGGCACCGCCGAAGGAGGCGGAGAGGAAGCCGGCGAGCGTCACGCCGACCTGCACCGAGGCCAGGAACCGGTTGGGGTCGGCGTTGAGGCGGGCCACCGCCTCGCCACGCTTGCCCCGGGTGGCCAGCGATCGCGCCTGACCGTCGCGCAGCGAGACCAGGGCGATCTCGGCCGCGGCGAACACTCCCCCCGTGAGGACGAACAGCACGACGAGGCCGATGTTCGCGAGGGTGCCGCTCACCGGCGCACCTCTCGCGGCTCGGGCTCGTCGTGCCCGAGACAGTGACCGGGACTGTGATCGTCGTCCATGGCGTCCATGGCGTCCAGGATAAGGGTTTGCCCGCCGTACGACGGTGTCGGCAAGGTGAGGCCCATGACACGCTTCCCCGACGACGTCCCCGTGCTCACCGACGGCGTCGTGACGCTGCGCGCGCACCGGGCCTCCGACGCGCAGGGCAGCCTCGAGCAGGGTCGGGACCCGCTCTCGCAGGAGTGGACGACCGTGCCGGTCCCCTACACGCGGGCCGATGCCGAGCAGTACGTCACCGAGATCATCCCCGCCGGCTGGGCCGAGGACCGGTGGGCGTTCGCGGTCGAGGCACCCGACGACGAGGGCCGGGTCCGGTGGGTGGGGACGGTCGAGCTGCGTTCCGAGGGCGCCCGGCGGGCGGAGATCGCCTACGGCGCCCACCCGTGGGCCCGCGGCCGCGGCCTGGTGCAGCGGGCACTCACGCTGCTCCTCGACTGGGGCTTCGCGGAGCGCGGGCTGGAGACGGTGATCTGGTGGGCCAGCCGCGGCAACTGGGCCTCGCGCAGGACGGCCTGGCGGCTCGGCTTCAGCTGCGACGGCACGATCGATCGGTGGTTGCCGCACCGGGGCGAGCTCGTGGACGCCTGGGTCGGGGTCCTGCACGCCGACACCCCGCGGCGACCCCGCACCCCCTGGCTGGACCTGCCCCGGCTCGAGCACGACGGTGTCCTGCTGCGAGGCTTCGCCGCCATCGACGCCCGCGAGATCCGGGAGGCGTGCACGGACGGTCGCACCCGGCACTGGCTGGCCACGCTCCCGGATCCCTACACGGACGCCGAGGCCCTGGCGTACGTCGACTCGCGGACCGAGCAGCAGGCGACCGGCGGCGGTCTCACCTGGGCGGTGGCCGACCCGCGCACTCAGGTCGCCCTGGGCGCGGTCTCGCTGTTCGACCTCGAGGCCGGACAGGACGCGGAGCTCGGCTTCTGGACGCACCCGAGGGCCCGCGGTCGCGGCGTGATGACGGCGGCCTGCCGGGCGGTCGTCCGGCACGCCTTCTCCCCGGCACCCGATGGTGGCCTGGGACTGCTGCGGCTGCGAGCCCGCACGGCCGTCGACAACGCGGCGTCCCGCCACGTGCTCACCGCGTGCGGCTTCACCCAGGTCGCGCAGGAGCGCGCCGCACTGCGCCTCGGCGACGGGTCGCTCAGCGACGCGATCGGCTACGACCTGCTGGTCGACGACGTCGCCTGAGCAGGCGGGGCCTACCCGGCTACGAGGACCAGCTCCTCGTCGCGGCGGACTCGCCGGGCGACCTCGCCGCGGCGCTCGACCCGAAGCCCGAGCAGGAAGACTCCGAGACCGGCGAGGGCGAGCACGGCTCCCAGCAGGCTGGGTGCCCGGTAGCCGAATCCCTGGGCGATCACGATCGAGCCCAACCATGCCCCGAGCCCGTTGGCGATGTTCAGGGCGGAGTGGTTGAGGGCGGCGCCGAGCATCTGGGCGTCGCCGGCGGCGTTCATCAGCCGCAGCTGCAGGTTGATCGCGAGCACCGAACCGAGCACGCCCACCGCGAAGACCAGGAACACCGCGGCAGCGACGTACGGCGAGAGCCACACCACGAGCAGCAGGGTGGCGATGCTCGCCACGAACGAGCCGATGATGGAGCGGTTGACGTCCCAGTCGGCGAGCCGGCCGGCCAACCAGGTGCCGAGGACCGACCCGACGCCGAAGGCCAGCAGGAAGATCGGGATCGACGCGCGGGACAGGCCCGTGACGTCGGTGACGATCGGCGCGATGTAGCTGTACATCGCGAACACGCCGCCGAAGCCGACCATCCCGGTGGCGAAGGCGAACAGCACCTGCGGCTTCTTCAGCGCGGACAGCTCGCCGCGCAGCGAGGCCGAGCGGTCGGCGGGGATCCGGGGCACGAAGGCCAAGATCAGTCCCGCCGTCAGCACGGTGAAGCCGAGCACCGCCCAGTAGGCACTGCGCCATCCCAGGCTCTGTCCGAGCCAGGTGCTGGCCGGCACCCCGGCCACGGTGGCGACCGAGAGACCCAGCATCACCGAGGAGATCGCCCGGCCGCGGAACTGCGGGGCGACCAGGGACGCGGCGATCAGCGACGCGACGCCGAAGTAGGCGCCGTGCGGCAGCCCGGCCACGAAGCGCGCGACCATCACCGGCCAGTAGCCGTGGGCGGTCGCGGTGACCGCGTTGCCGACCCCGAGGGCGAGCACCAGCGCGACGGCCAGCGCCCGCTTCGGGAGCCGGGCCGCGAGCGACACGATCACCGGGGCGCCGACGACGACACCCAACGCGTAGGCGGAGATGATGTGACCGGTCGTCGGGATGGACTCGCCGATGCCCTCGGCGATGTCGGGGAGCAGGCCCATCGTCACGAACTCGGTGGTGCCGATCGCGAAGCCGCCCGCCGCCAGCGCGATCAGCGCCAGGGCCAGGTGCGGGGTGCGGTTCTGCACGGGAGTCTGCAACGCGAAGTCCTTCTGAGCGGTGGTGCGGGGCGGGTCGGGGCGCACGTCGATGGGCGCTTCTAGGTCCAAGGGACCAGTCCGGTCACCTATTCCCTTGATCGCTACAGAAATCACGCCGACGCGTGAGTAAGCAACGCACGTCACACCCGTCCCCCGTTGACCCGGGTCCCGTCCCCCCTTGACCCGGGTCCCGTCCCCCCTTGACCCGGGTCCCGTCCCCCCTTGACCCGGGTCCCGTCGCCCCCTGACCCGGGTCCCGTCCCCCCTTGACCCGGGTCCCGTCCCACTGGCCTCCCGCATTCAGGGACACAAGTGCCTACTCAACGGTGCGCGAGTGCCTACTCAACGGGGCGCGAGTGCCTACTCAACGATCGGGGGAGAGCGGCCCCAGTGGGGCATCCCGTGGCGGGTCAGCCGAGCTTGTCGGCCAGCACCTTGAGGATGCCGTTGAATGTCGTGGACGGACGCATCACCTTCTCGGCCTTCTCGACGTCGGGGCGGAAGTAGCCCCCGATGTCGGCGGGCGAGCCCTGGACGGCGAGGAGCTCGGAGTTGATGGCGTCCTCGTTGTCCTTGAGGGACTGCGCGATCTCGGCGTACGCCGACGCCAGCTCGGCGTCCTCGTCCTGCTTGCTGAGTTCCTCGGCCCAGAACAGCGCGAGGTAGAAGTGGCTGCCCCGGTTGTCGATCTCGCCGACCTTGCGCGACGGCGACTTGTTCTCGTTGAGGAAGCGTCCCGTGGCGGCGTCCAGGGTGTCGGCGAGGATCTGCGCGCGAGCGTTGTCGGTGGTCTGCGCGAGGTGCTCGAAGCTGACCGCGAGCGCCAGGAACTCACCCAGGCTGTCCCACCGGAGGTGGTTCTCCTTGACCAGCTGCTGCACGTGCTTGGGCGCCGATCCACCGGCACCGGTCTCGAAGAGGCCGCCCCCGTTGATCAGCGGCACCACCGACAGCATCTTGGCGCTGGTGCCGAGCTCCAGGATCGGGAACAGGTCGGTGTTGTAGTCGCGCAGCACGTTGCCGGTGACCGAGATGGTGTCCTCGCCCTTGCGGATCCGCTCCAGTGAGTACGCCGTCGCGTCGGCCGGCGCCATCACCTCGATGGTGAGCCCCTCCGTGTCGTGCTCGGGGAGGTACTGCTCCACCTTGGCGATCAGGTTGCGGTCGTGCGCGCGGGTCTCGTCGAGCCAGAAGATGGCCGGGGTCCCGCTGGCGCGGGCGCGGGTGACGGCGAGCTTGACCCAGTCGCGGATCGGCTCGTCCTTGGTCTGGCAGGCGCGCCAGATGTCACCGGGCTGCACGTCGTGCGACATCAGCACCTCCCCGGAGCCGGACACGACCTGCACGGTCCCGGCAGCGGGGATCTCGAAGGTCTTGTCGTGCGAGCCGTACTCCTCGGCCTTCTGCGCCATCAGGCCGACGTTGGGCACCGAGCCCATGGTGGCCGGGTCGAAGGCGCCGTGGGCGCGGCAGTCGTCCAGGACGGTCTGGTAGACGCCGGCGTAGGAGCTGTCCGGGATCACCGCGAGGGTGTCGTCCTCCTCGCCCTCGGGGCCCCACATGTGGCCGGAGGTGCGGATCATCGCCGGCATCGAGGCGTCGATGATGACGTCCGAGGGCACGTGCAGGTTGGTGATCCCGCCGTCGGAGTCGACCATGGCGAGACGCGGGCCGTCCGCGAGCCCCTGCTGTACGGCGGCCCTGATGGCCGCACCGTCGGGCAGGCCGTCGACGGCGTCGAGCAGGGCACCGAGACCGTCGTTGGGCGAGATGCCCGCGGCGCGCAGCTGCTCGCCGTACTGCTCGAAGAGCGTGGGGAAGAACGCCTGCACGACGTGGCCGAAGATGATCGGGTCGGAGACCTTCATCATCGTGGCCTTGAGGTGCGCGGAGAACAGCACGTCCTCGGCCTTGGCCCGGGCGATCTGCTCGGTCAGGAAGCGCCGGAGGGCGGCGACGTCGAGGAACGTGGCGTCGACGACCTCGCCGGCCAGCACGGGGATGGCGTCCTTGAGGACGGTCTCGCTGCCGTCGCCGGCGACGTGCTTGACGGTCAGGGTGTCGTCGGCGTCGAGGACGACCGACTGCTCGTTGGTGCGGAAGTCGTGCTCGCCCATCGTGGCGACGTTGGTCTTGCAGTCGCTGCTCCAGGCACCCATCGAGTGCGGGTGCGCCTTGGCGAAGTTCTTCACCGACGCGGGTGCGCGCCGGTCGGAGTTGCCCTCGCGCAGCACCGGGTTGACGGCGCTGCCCTTGACCTTGTCGTAGCGGGCGCGGGCGTCGCGCTCCTCGTCGGACTGCGGGTCGTCGGGGTAGGCCGGCAGGTCGTAGCCCTGCTCCTGCAGCTCCTTGATCGCGGCCTTCAGCTGCGGCGTCGACGCGCTGATGTTGGGCAGCTTGATGATGTTGGCCTCGGGCCGCTTCGCGAGGTCGCCCAGCTCGGCGAGCGCGTCGTCGACGCGCTGCTCCTCGGGGAGCCGGTCGGTGAACTGGGCGATGATCCGGCCCGCGAGGGAGATGTCCCGGGTCTCGACGGCGACGCCGGCGGTGGAGGCGTAGGCCGAGATCACCGGCAGGAACGAGTGCGTGGCCAGGGCGGGCGCCTCGTCCGTGTGGGTGTAGATGATCACGGCTTCGTGCTTCTGGGGGTCCGTCACCGGGGCTCCTTCGCGTCGCGACAGGGAAAGTTTCTTGACGTCAAGATATCTGACCGGGGTGCCGCCAACCTAACCGCGTCCCGGGGCCCGGGCTACTCCCCCGCCGTCGAGACGGACACGGTGCCGTCGCCGGCCACGTCGAGGCTCAGCCGTGCGCCGCCCGCGCGGACGCCGTGCACGGTGAAGGGGGCGAGCCGCGTGCTCACCCGGACCGGGTGGGTCAGGCCGTCGCGGTCCACCTCGAGCCCGGTCGCGGCCACCAGGCAGGCCAGCGGCGCCGCGGCCGCCCACGCCTGCGGTCGGCAGGACGCCGGGTAGTCGACCGGCCGCTCCCGGTCGGCGGCCGCGTCGCCGCCGTACAGCTCGGGCAGCCGGTAGGCAACCGGGCGCTGGCCCTCCGACGCCGCGACGAGGCCGGCCGCCAGCTCGGTGGCCTCGGCGACCCGGCCCTCGAGCGCGAGACCGCGTACGGCGACCGCGGTGTCGTGCGGCCACACCGAGCCGCCGTGGTAGCTCAGCCGGCTGTAGCGCGGCGAGGCCGACGTCAGCGTCCGCAGGCCGAACCCGCTGCTCAGGTCCGGCCCGGCGAGCACCTCGACGCACCGGGCGACCTGCTCCTCGGTGAGGATGCCGGTGCCGAGCAGGTGGCCGATGTTCGAGGTCACCGAGTCGACCTGGCGCCCCTCCCTGTCGAGGGCGATGGCGACGTGGCCGCCCTCGGGCGTCTCCACCCAGAAGGCGTCCTGGAAGCGGGTGCGCAGGTCCGCGGCCCAGGCGGCGAGCCCGTCGACCTCCGGCTCGTCGAAGGCCGCCAGCAACGCCGCGCCGCGCACCGCCGCCTCGTAGGCGTAGCCCTGCACCTCGCACAGCGCGATCGGCGCCTGCGCGAGACGGCCATCCGCGTGCTGCACGGAGTCGACGCTGTCCTTCCAGCCCTGGTTGGCCAGCCCGCGGCCGGACACGTCGACGTAGCGCAGCCAGCCCGACTCCGAGGACTGCTCCATCACCCACGCCAGGCACCGTCGTACGGCGGGCAGCAGCGCGGCCACCTCGTCGCGGTCGGCGCCCCACTGCCAGGCGTCGGCCAGCGTGCACACGAACAGCGGCGTCGCGTCGACGGTGCCGTAGTAGACCGGTGGCAGGCTCATGCCGCCGAGCTCCAGGGTGGTGTTGCGGACCTCGTGCAGGATCTTGCCGGGCTGCTCCTCGCTCGCCGGGTCGGTCGTCTCGCCCTGACGCCGCGCCAGCGTGCGCAGGGTGGAGAGCGCGAGGTCGGTGCCGAAGGGCATCAGCAACCGGGCGCACCACAGCGAGTCACGCCCGAACAGCGTGAGGAACCACGGGCTGCCGGCGGCCAGGAAGGCGTCGTCGCCGTCGCGCAGCAACAGTCCGGACAGGTCCGCGAGGCTCTGCTCGACCAGCCGGGTCAGCCGGATGTCCGCGGCCTCGACCCGGGTGTCGGCGGACCAGGGCGGGGTGCCGCCCGGCCCGAAGGCCGCCGTGGCGTCCGCCGTGCACGTGAGGGTGACCGTGCGGGACGTGCCGGGCTCGAGCGTGGTCCTCCAGGTGACCCGGCGGCCGTCGTCGACGTCGTCGGGCGCCGGGTCGAGGGCGATCGCGAAGCCGTCCCACGCCAGCCCGGCGTCGGTGCGCTCCCCCGCCACGTGCTCGGTGCGGTGGCCCTGCCGGACCTCGGCCATCGGCGCCAGGTCGGCGGCGAGGTCGACGTGCAGGACCAGCTCGACCGGCTGCTGCGCGCGGGAGTCCACGACGATCTCCTCCACCAGCCCCGTCGCGCGCAGCGTGCGGCGCCGGTCGAGAGTGACCTGGGGGTCGTGGATCCAGCCACCGAGGTGACGCGCCACGTGCGTGAACAGCTGGCGGTCGGCGCCGGTGGTGGTGGACCCGACGGGTTCGAGGTCGCTGCCCTCGACCGACACCACGACCTCGTCGAGCAGCCGGACGTCGTCGACGTACCAGCCGGTGACACCGCCGCTGCGCACCTGCCCGTCGGGGTCGGCGATCAGAATGGCCGGTGCGGCGACGGAGACGACGAGGTCGTTGAGGAGGGGGGTCAGAGGCAGGGTCACGGTCGCGAGCCTATGAGGGGGCCCACGCACGCGACCGGCAGCCTTGCTAGCGTCGGCGGCGATCGGACCACTAGAACCCTGGAGCGTGTCATGAGTACTCCCGTCAAGGTCGCCGTCACCGGGGCCGCCGGCCAGATCGGCTACAGCCTGCTCTTCCGTCTCGCCAGCGGCGACCTGCTCGGCAAGGACACGCCCATCGAGCTGCGCCTGCTCGAGATCGAGCCGGCCCTCAAGACGCTCGAGGGTGTCGTGATGGAGCTCGACGACTGCGCCTTCCCGACCCTCGCCGGCATCGAGATCGGCCACGAGGCCGAGAAGGTCTTCGACGGCGTCAACCTGGCCCTGCTCGTCGGCGCCCGCCCCCGCACCAAGGGCATGGAGCGCGGCGACCTGCTCGAGGCCAACGGCGCGATCTTCACCGCGCAGGGCAAGGCCCTCAACGCCGTCGCGGCCGACGACATCCGGGTCGGCGTGACCGGCAACCCGGCCAACACCAACGCCCTGATCGCGCTGACCAACGCCCCCGACATCCCGAAGGAGCGCTTCTCCGCGCTGACCCGCCTGGACCACAACCGGGCGCTCTCGCAGCTGGCGGCCAAGACCGGCGTCCCGGTCTCGGACATCAAGAAGCTGACGATCTGGGGCAACCACTCAGCGACGCAGTACCCCGACATCTTCCACGCCGAGGTGGGCGGCAAGAACGCCGCCGAGACCGTCAACGACCAGGCCTGGATCGAGAACGACTTCATCCCGACCGTCGCCAAGCGCGGCGCCGCGATCATCGAGGCCCGCGGCTCGTCGTCCGCCGCCTCCGCCGCATCGGCCACCATCGACGCCGCCCGCGACTGGCTGCGCGGCAGCGCCGAGGGGGACTGGGTGTCGATGGCCGTGCACAGCGACGGCTCCTACGGCATCCCCGAGGGCATCGTCTACAGCTACCCCGTCGTCACCCAGCCGGGCGGTGACTGGGAGATCGTCTCGGGCCTCGACATCGACGACTTCTCGCGCGGCCGGATGGACGCCAGCGCCGCCGAGCTCGTCGAGGAGCGCGACGCGGTCAAGGAGCTCGGGCTGATCTGAACCGACGGGCGGGCGGACGGCGAACGGCTGCCGTCCGCTACGCCTGGTCGGGTACGGCGATCGCCAGCGCGATCAGGGCGACACCCGCACCGGCGAGCATCAGCACGTCGGACCACTTGCGGCGCACCCGCAGCATCCCGGCGCCGCGCTCGGAGAGGCCGAGCCGGGCGAGGGCGGCCACGAGCAGCCCGGCGCCGATCCAGCTGACCCCGGTGCGCCACGCGCCGAGGACCACGATCACCAGACCGACGACCGCGGCGGCCAGCACGCTGAGGTAGACCACGCCCCCGAACGTCTGGGGCCGGCGAAGCGGGCTGTCCTCACGCACCGCCGACCTGCTGCTCCGCCGCGCTGACGATGTTGGACAGCAGCATCGCGCGGGTCATCGGACCGACCCCGCCCGGGTTGGGCGAGACCCAGCCGGCGACGTCGAAGACGTCCGGCGCGACGTCGCCGGCCAGCTTGCCGTCGACGCGCGAGACGCCGACGTCGAGCACGGCGGCACCGGGCTTGACCATGTCGGCGCTGATGATGCCGGGCACGCCGGCCGCAGCGACGACGATGTCGGCGGTGCGGGTGTGCGCCGCCAGGTCACGGGTGCCGGTGTGGCACAGGGTGACGGTGGCGTTCTCGCTGCGCCGGGTCAGCAGCAGCCCGAGCGGCCGGCCGACGGTGACGCCGCGGCCTACCACGACGACCTCGGCGCCCTTGATCTCCACGCCGTGGCGGCGCAGCAGCTCCACGATCCCGAAAGGCGTGCACGGCAGCGGCGCCGGCCTGCCGAGCACCAGCCAGCCGAGGTTGGTCGGGTGCAGGCCGTCGGCATCCTTGGCCGGGTCGATCTGCCCGAGCACGGCGTTCTCGTCGATCTGCTTCGGCAGCGGCAGCTGCACGATGTAGCCGGTGCAGGCCGGATCGGCGTTCAGCCGCGCGAGGTGCTCCTCGAGCTCGGCCTGCGTGGTGGTGTCGGGCAGGTCGACCCGGATCGACTCGATGCCGACCTCTGCGCAGTCCTTGTGCTTGCCGTTGACGTACCACGTCGAGCCCGGGTCGTTGCCGACCAGGACGGTGCCGAGGCCCGGCACGACGCCCCGGGCCCGCAGGGCGTCGACACGCGCGGTCAGCTCGCCCTTGATCGCCTTCGCCGTCGCCGTACCGTCCAGGATCTGTGCGCTCATGGTGCCCCTTCGTGCTGGGTGGGAGGTCAGTGGAAGAAGTGCCGGGTGCCGGTGAGGTACATCGTGATGCCCGCCTGCTCGAGGGCCGCCACCACCTCATCGTCGCGCACGGACCCGCCGGGCTGCACGATCGCCGTGACGCCCGCGTCGACCAGGATCTGCGCCCCGTCGGCGAAGGGGAAGAAGGCATCGGAGGCCGCCACCGAGCCGGCCGCCCGCTCGCCGGCGCGCTCCACCGCGAGCCGGCAGGAGTCGACCCGGTTGACCTGGCCCATCCCGACCCCCACCGAGGCGCCCCCGGACGCGAGCAGGATCGCGTTGGACTTCACCGCGCGAACGGCCTTCCAGGCGAAGGCCAGGTCGGCGAGGGTCTCCGGCGACGCGGCCGCCCCGGTCGCGAGCGTCCAGGTGGCCGGGTCGTCGCCACCCTGGTCGACCACGGCGTCGACGTTGTCACGGGCCTGCAGCAGCATGCCGCCCGAGATCGCCCGCGTCTCGATGCCGCCGCGGGCCAGCGGGCCGCACTCCAGCACCCGGACGTTCTTCTTGCGCGCCAGCACCTCGACCGCGCCGTCCTCGTAGCCCGGGGCGACGACGACCTCGGTGAACACCTCCGCGACCTGCTCGGCCATCTCGACGCTGACCGGCACGTTGCTGGCGATGACGCCGCCGAACGCCGAGACCGGGTCGCAGGCGTGCGCCTTGCGGTGCGCCTGCGCCGCGTCGGCGCCGACCGCGATGCCGCACGGGTTGGCGTGCTTGATGATCGCGACGGCCGGCTCGTCGAAGTCGTAGACCGCGCGGCGGGCCGCGTCGGCGTCGACGTAGTTGTTGTAGGACATCTCCTTGCCGTGGTGCTGGGTCGCCTGCGCGAGCCCACCCTCGGAGGTGAGTCCGTTGGTGTACAGCGCGGCCCGCTGGTGCGGGTTCTCGCCGTAGCGCAGCACAGCGGCCTTGTCCCAGGTGCCGCCGATCCACGCCGGGAACCCGGTGCCCTCGGAGGTGTCGGTGACCACGCTGCCCATCCACGAGGCGACGTTCACGTCGTAGGTCGCGGTGTGCACGAACGCGTCCGCGGCGAGCCTTCGGCGCTGCTGGAGGGTCGTGCCTCCGGCGCGTACGGCGTCCAGCACGTCGCCGTACTGCGCGGGAGAGGTGACGATCGTGACGGAGGGGTGGTTCTTGGCGGCGGCGCGCACCATCGACGGGCCGCCGATGTCGATCTGCTCGATGCACTCGTCGGGCGAGGCGCCGCTCTCGACGGTGTCGGTGAAGGGGTAGAGGTTCGAGACCACGAGGTCGAACGCCTCGATGCCGAGCTCCGCCAGCTGGGCGCGGTGCGCCTCCAGACGGCGGTCGGCCAGGATGCCGGCGTGCACCGCGGGGTGCAGCGTCTTGACCCGGCCGTCGAGGCACTCCGGGAAGCCGGTGAGGTCCTCCACCTGCGTGACCGGGACGCCCGCGGCGGCGATCCGGCCCGCGGTCGAGCCGGTCGAGACCAACGCGACACCGGCCTCGTGCAGGCCGCGTGCCAGCTCGTCGAGCCCGGTCTTGTCGTAGACCGAGACCAGGGCCCGCAGCACCGGCAGGCGGGCGTCGTCGGGGTTCGGCATGGGACTCCTCATCGCGTCGTGTCTTCGATGAGGCACCCAGGCGTTCGATGCGCTCGACGTCACTCCCTGGTGGTGTCCCACCTACGCCAGTCGTGTGGCCGCCAGCCTAGGTGACCGGCCCGCCGATGCGCACCTTGCGGCCGGACACCGTGAACCCCTGCCGCGCCATCGCGCCCACGGTGTCCACCAGCATCCGGCGCTCGGCGACCTTGATCCGCTCGTGCAGCGCCTCGACGTCGTCGTCGTCCTCGACCGGGACTGCCGTCTGCGCGACGATCGGGCCGGTGTCGACGCCGGCGTCCACGACGAACAGCGTCGCGCCGCTCACCTTCACGCCGTACTCCAGCGCGTCGGCGGGGCCGCGCATGCCGGGGAACGCCGGCGACAGCGCCGGGTGCGTGTTGAGGGTGCGGCCGCCGAAGACCTCGAGGAACGAGGCTCCGGTGAGCTTCATGAACCCGGCCAGCACCACGAGGTCGGGCTGGTGCGCCTCGACCGAGGTGGTCAGAGCCGCGTCCCAGTCCGCCCGGGTGTCGAAGTCGCGGACGCGGTGCACGAAGGTCGGCACGCCGGCCCGCTCGGCGCGCGCCAGCCCCTCGATGTCGTGCCGGTCGGCCCCCACCGCGACCACCTGCGCGCCGTACGCCGGGTCCGTGCCGGCCTCGAGCAGTGCCTGCAGGTTGGTCCCGCCCCCGGAGACGAGCACGACCAGGCGGGCGGGGCGACGAGGCATGCGGCAGAGGCTACCGACCCCGAGGGCTCAGGAGCGGCGGGACCACCAGGTGGCGACGACGCCGCCGACGAGTCCCCCGACGCCCATCGCGACGGTCGCGGAGACCAGGGTGGGCACCAGGTCCGCTCCGATGTCGGCCATCCGGCCGGGTCCCACCGCACCACCGGCGAGCGCGATCATCGCGGTGAGCAGCAGCCCGCTGCCCACCCCGGAGCCGAGCCCGCGCACGGCGCCAGCCTCGTAGTCGAGCACCGGGTGCCGCCGGACCACCAGGACGGCGGCGAGCGCACCGGCCAGCACGGGTGCGGCCGCGAGCGCGGTCAGCCAGGCCGGCTGCGCGCCGCTCTCGGGCAGGGCCGCCAGCAGCGGGAAGGCGGGCACCGGGCCCAGCGCGACCACGGACGGGGAGACCAGCGTGCCGGTGCCGACGGCGAAGCCGGGGCCGAGCAGGTAGGACGAGCCGAGCAGCGCCGCGTTGGGAGCGACGGCCGCGACCAGCCCGGTGGAGAGCAGGCCGCCCGAGGTGCCGGCGTGCAGCCGGGACAGCACGCTCGCCGCCGACCCGAGGTCGAGCACGAGCGCGACCGCGAGCAGCAGGGCCCCTGCGGCGGCCATCAGCAGGGCGCCCGCGAGGGTCCCTTGGAGGATGGCGCGCAGCCACTCGGGCACCGCCTCCCGCCAGGCCAGCGACCGGCTGCCCGCGACCAGACCGGTGCCGCCGCCGAGCAGGGCGACCGCGAAGGCGCCGCCGAAGGCCCGCAGCAGGCTGGGTTCGGCCTCCGGGGTGGCGGCCAGCACGGCGGTCGTGAGGGCGACCACGGCGTAGAGACCCGCCAGCACGACGGCCCCGAGCGCGACACCGCGGACGTCCTCGACGGCCGAGGTCTCCGCCGCCCAGCGACCCAGCCGGTGCGCGACGTACAGGCACAGCAGGGTGAGACCCAGCGGCAGCAGGGTCACGGTCGCGCTGACCCCGCCGACCGCCAGGTCGAGCTGCGCACCGTGAGCGAGGAGCCAGCCGTCCGCGCCGACCCGGATCGCGTCGCGGGTGTCGCCGTGGGTGCCGGCGTCGGAGGCGAACCAGCCGACGAGCCCCAGCGCCATGCAGCCCACCAGGACCGCGCCGGAGGCGACCGCACCGGCCAGCGCGGCCCCGAGCGCCAGGGGCCGCAGCGGGACGCCACTCGGGGGCGCCGGGGGCGTCCGCAGGTCGGGTGAGCGCAGCAGGTCGGTCATGTCGACCCATCCTCGCCGAGCGTGATGTCGCTCTCGGGGTGCCACGCCGAGTTGGTCCGGTCCCGCCCGCCCTCGTACCGTGGGAGCCCTCGCGCAGCGGCGTGCTGACCCGCCCGGCGCGAGCGCCGACGACGAGAGGGGACGACCGTGGAGGAGCAGTACGACTCCTTCTACCGCTCGACCCGTCGCGACCTGCTGCTGCAGACCTTCGCGCTCACCGGTGACCTGACCGCCGCCCGGGTCGCGGTGCGGGACGCCTACGTCGGCGCCTGGCAGCACTGGCGCAAGGTGTCGCGGCTCGACGACCCGCTGGAGTGGATCCGTCCCCGCGCGTGGCAGCTCGCCCAGCGACGGCACACCGGTCGCATCTGGCACCGCAACAAGGGCCTGGGCGAGCGACACCGGCGGGTGCTCCACGCCCTGTCCGAGCTCCCCGTCGCCCATCGCCGGGTGCTGCTGCTGGTGCGGGTCGCCGGCCTCGAGCCGAGCGACGCCGCCCGCGAGCTCGGCGTCACGCGCGAGACCGCCGAGCGTGAGCTGCGGCTCGCCACCGCGGCGTACGCCGGCGCGCTGGACCTCCCCCCCGAGGACGTCGCGAGCTCCGTGCACGTCCTGGACGACGTGCTCGACTCCGCCGCCCTGCCCCGCGGACCGATCGTGCGCCGCTCCGGTCGCAAGCGCCGCCAGACACATACCTTGGTCGGCGCCGCGGCCGCAGCCGTGGTGGCACTGGCATCCGGAGCGTTCGCCTACGAGCCCGACGCGACGAGCGCCGACTCGGTGCGCAGGGTGAAGCCGTCGGCCGAGCCGACGCAGCGCTCCACGATCCCGTCCGAGGACGACCTGCTCACCGCGGGGCAGATCCGCCGCCTCGGGCCGACCAACACCTGGGTCGAGGCGCGCACCGACAACAACACCGAGGGCGACGGCATCAACACGATGTGCCAGCAGTCCCGGTTCGCCGACCCCGACGGCTACACCGCCCTGGTCCGGGAGTTCCGCACCGCGCGCGGCACGCAGCGGTCCGCGCTCCAGGTCGTCGAGGTGTCCCGCTCGGAGAAGCAGGCCGCGGCGGGCTTCCGCACCGCCGTCGGCTGGTACGCCGGGTGCAAGGTGGGCCGGCTGCAGGTGCTCAACGCCTACCGGATGGGCAGCATCGGCGACGAGGCCGAGGTGCTGACGCTCAAGGTGTGGAACAAGCCGGTCACCACGATGACTGTCGCGATCGCCCGGCTCGGGTCGGTGACCACCACGACCGTGAGCACGGTGGTGGGTGCCCCTCCCCCGGGCGCCCGGGCCGTGGCCTCGTCCCTGGCCGACTCGGTGTCGCTGCTGTGCGCACGCACCGGTGCGGAGAGCTGCGAGGCCACCCCGACCTTCCGCGTCGCGCCGCCACCCCCCTCCGGTGACGAGCGCGGCATCCTCGCCGTACCCGACCTGCCTCCGGTCGGGAACATCGACAAGCCGTGGGTCGGCACCGAGCCCACGGCCGGCGCCGTCAACCCGTCCCGTACGACGTGCGACCGGGCCAACTTCGTCAAGGGCGGCGCGACCCGCACCCGCACCCGCACCTACCTCATCCCGCAGGCCTCCCTGCCGGCGCGCTTCGGGCTGTCGGAGACCTACGGCACCTTCCGCTCGGTCAAGGCCGCCTCGAGGTTCCTGGCCGGCGTGCGGTCCACCGTCGCCGGCTGCGAGAAGCGCGACCTGTCCACCACGGTGAAGAGCGCCGGATCGCTGGACCGGGCCGAACCGCAGCTGGAGTTCTCCAGCTGGGACCTGCGCACCGAGATCGCCGAGAAGCGCTTCGTCGGGTTCCGGGTCGGCTTCGTCCGGGTCGGGCGCACCGTCGCGCAGCTGACCTTCGCGCCGACCCCCGAGGACGACATGACCGACCTGGCGTTCCGGGCGCTGCTCGTCCGTGCCGGCGACCGGCTGCGCGAGCTCGACACGTAGCCTCGCCCGGTGACCCGTCCCCTGACCCGCGCCACCGCCGAGGCCCTCGACGACGCGAGCCCGCTGGCCCACCACCGTGACGACTTCGACCTGCCCGACGGCGTCGTCTACCTCGACGGCAACTCGCTCGGCGCCCTGCCGCACGGCGTCGCCGAGCGGCTGCGCACCGTGGTCACCGAGGAGTGGGGCACCGGGCTCATCTCCTCGTGGAACACCGCCGACTGGGTCGGCCTGGCCCGGCGGGTCGGGGTGCGCATCGCGCCCCTGATCGGCGCCGACGGCGCCGACGTGCACGTGGGCGACTCCACGACCGTGACGCTGTTCAAGACGATCGTGGCGGCGAGCCGGCTGCGGCCCGACCGTCGGGTGCTGGTGCTGGAGCCGACGACCTTCCCCACGGACGCCTACGTCGCCGACGGTGTCGCGCGCACCCTCGACCTCGAGGTCCGCTGGTGCGACCCGGCCGACCCCGCGGCCTCGCTGGACGACGACGTCGCCCTGCTGGCGCTGACCCACGTCGACTTCCGCTCCGGTGCGATGTTCGACCTGGCGGCCCTCACCCGGGCCGCCCACGACGCCGGCGCGCTGGTGCAGTGGGACCTGTGCCACTCGACCGGGGCGGTGCCGGTCGACCTGATGGGCGCGGATGCCGACATCGCGGTGGGCTGCACCTACAAGTACCTCAACGGCGGCCCCGGGTCGCCCGCCTTCTCCTGGGTGCACCCGCGCCACCAGGCCGCCTGGGACCAGCCCATCACCGGCTGGTTCGGGCACGCCCGGCCGTTCGACATGGACCGCTCGTTCACGCCCGCCGACGGGATCACCCGGATGGCGTCGGGCACTCCCCCGGTGCTCGGCCTCTCCGCCCTCGACGCCGCGCTGGAGGCCTTCGACGGCGTCCCGGTCGACGTCCTCCGGTCCGCCTCGCTCTCGCTCACCGACTTCTTCATCGAGCTCGTCGACGACCGGCTGGGCGACCGGTTCGAGGTGATCACGCCCCGCGAGCACGCGCGCCGCGGCAGCCAGGTCTCGCTGCGGCACGACGCCGCCTACGGCGTCGTGCAGGCGCTCGTCGAACGCGGGGTGATCGGCGACTTCCGGACCCCCGACGTCGCGCGCTTCGGCTTCGCGCCGTTGTACGTCAGCCACGTCGACGTGCTCGACGCGGTCGAGCACCTCGTCGAGGTGCTGGCCCATGAGGAGCATCTCCGGCCGTCGTACGACGTCCGCAACGCGGTCACCTAGCCGCGACCCGTCGGGCTACCACCTGTGCTCCTGGGGGCCGTCTACTGACCGGATCAGGCAGAGGTGATAGCCCGGCGGGCCGCCGGCGCGGTCAGAGACCCGAGAGGATGTCCCGCATCAGCTGGGCGGTCTCGGACGGCGTCTTGCCGACCTTGACCCCAGCAGCCTCGAGGGCCTCCTTCTTGGCCTGCGCGGTGCCGGACGAGCCGGACACGATCGCGCCGGCGTGGCCCATGGTCTTGCCCTCCGGAGCCGTGAAGCCCGCGACGTAGCCGACCACCGGCTTGGTGACGTTGTCCTTGATGTAGGCGGCGGCCCGCTCCTCGGCGTCGCCACCGATCTCGCCGATCATCACGATCGCCTTCGTGTCCGGGTCCTGCTCGAAGGCCGCGAGCGCGTCGATGTGCGTGGTGCCGATGATCGGGTCGCCGCCGATGCCGATGGCGGTCGAGAAGCCGTGGTCCCGCAGCTCGAACATCATCTGGTAGGTCAAGGTGCCCGACTTCGACACCAGGCCGACCGGGCCGGTGCCCGAGATGTTGGCGGGCGTGATGCCGACCAGGCACTCGCCGGGGGTGATGATGCCCGGGCAGTTCGGGCCGATGATGCGGGTGCTCTTGCCCTCGGCGTAGGCCCAGAACTCCGCGGAGTCCTGCACCGGCACGCCCTCGGTGATGATCACCAGGAGCGGGATCTCGGCGTCGATCGCCTCGACGACCGCGTCCTTGGTGAACGCGGCGGGGACGAAGGCGATCGACACGTCGGCGCCGGTCTCCTTCATGGCCTCGGCGACGGTACCGAAGACCGGCAGCTCGCGGTCGCCGTGCGTCACGGTGGTGCCGGCCTTGCGGGCGTTGACGCCGCCGACGACGTTGGTCCCGGCCTTGAGCATCAACGCGGTGTGCTTGGTGCCCTCACCGCCGGTGATGCCCTGGACGATGACGCGGCTGTCCTTGTTGACGAAGATCGACATGGGTCAGGCTCCCTTCGAGCCGGCGGCGGCGGCGAGCTCGGCGGCCTTGTCGGCCGCACCGTCCATGGTGTCCACGAGCGTGACGAGCGGGTGGTCGGCCTCGTCGAGGATCCGACGGCCCTCCTCGACGTTGTTGCCGTCCAGACGTACGACGAGCGGCTTGGTCGCCTCGTCGCCGAGGATCTTCAGCGCCCCGACGATGCCGTCCGCGACCGCGTCGCAGGAGGTGATGCCGCCGAAGACGTTGACGAACACGGACCGGACCTGCTCGTCGTTGAGGATCACGTCGAGGCCGTCCGCCATCACCTGCGCGGACGCGCCGCCGCCGATGTCGAGGAAGTTGGCGGGCTTCTGGCCGCCGTGCGCCTCACCGGCGTAGGCGACGACGTCGAGCGTGGACATCACCAGGCCGGCGCCGTTGCCGATGATCCCGACGGAGCCGTCGAGCTTGACGTAGTTGAGGCCCTTCTCCTTGGCCTTGGCCTCGAGCGGGTCGGCCGCGGCCTTGTCCTCGAAGGCCGCGTGGTCCTCGTGCCGGAACTCCGCGTTCTCGTCCAGCGACACCTTGCCGTCGAGCGCCTCGAGCTTGCCGCCGGCGAGCTTGGCGAGGGGGTTGACCTCGACCAGCGTGGCGTCCTCCTCGACGAAGACCGTCCACAGCGACTGCGCCAGCTGCACGGCCTGGTCCGTGAGGTCCTCGGGGAAGCCGGCCGCCGCGACGATCTCGCGGGCCTTCGCCTCGTCGACACCGGTGCTCGCGCTGATCGGGATCTGCTTCACGGCATCGGGGTTGGTGTGGGCGACCTCCTCGATCTCCACCCCGCCCTCGACGCTGGCGATGCAGAGGTAGGAACGGTTGCTGCGGTCGAGCAGGTAGGAGAAGTAGTACTCCTCCTCGATGGAGGCCGCGGGGACGATCGAGACCCGGTTGACGGTGAGGCCCTTGATCTCCATCCCGAGGATGTTCGAGGCGTGCTCCTCGGCCTCCTCGGGGGTCTTGGCGACCTTGACGCCGCCGGCCTTGCCGCGACCGCCCGCCTTGACCTGCGCCTTGACGACGACGACGCCACCGATCTCCTCGGCGGCGGCGCGGGCTTCGGCGACGGTCTCGACCGTCCGTCCGAGCGTCACCGGTACGTCGTGCTTGGCGAAGAGTTCCTTCGCTTGATACTCCATCAGGTCCACTGTCGACCGCCTCTGGCTCGCTGGCTCGGCTCTTGCTGTGACTGTTCTCTTGACGGGGGGCGACCCGCCGCGAGGGCGGACACCGAAGCCGACCCTAGCCCCGGGAGACGCTCAGCGGCCATCGCGGGTCCGTACCCTTCGTCACATGCCCGCCCGCCCGCAACCGCAGTCCGTGCGCTCCGGCGACGTCACCCTGGCGGTGCGCGAGCACAGCCCGGCGGGCCCCGACCGGCCCACCGTGGTGCTGGTGCACGGCTACCCCGACCGGCAGGACACCTGGGAGACGCTCGTCGCGCGGCTCCCCCTCGACCGCTGGCACGTGGTGACGTACGACGTGCGGGGCGCGGGTGCGTCGGACGCGCCGGCGGACCGCTCGGACTACCGGATGGACCGCCTGGTCGACGACCTTGTGGCTGTGCTCGACACCGTGCGGCCCGAGGGCCCGGTGCACCTGGTCGGCCACGACTGGGGGTCCGTGGCGCTGTGGGACGCCGTACGGGTGGAGGCCACCGACCCGCGGCTGCGCCACCGGATCGCGTCCTTCACCTCGATCTCCGGCCCGTCCCTGGACCACCTGGCCACCGTGCTCCGCAGGCCGCGCGGGAGGCGAGGCGCCGTGCTGTGGCAGGCGCTGCACTCCACCTACGTGCTGGCCTTCCACGTGCCCCGGCTGCCGGAGCTGCTCTGGAGCCGCGGCCACCGGGCGCTGTCGGGTCAGCTGACCCGGCTCGAGCGGCTGCCGCGCGACCACTTCGGCCCGGGTCTGCGCGACGACGCCCGGCACGGGCTGGACCTCTACCGGGCCAACGTCGTCCCGCGACTGCGGGACCCGCGCCCCGTCCGCACCGAGGTCCCGGTGCTGGTCGTGCGCCCCACGCGGGACCGGTACCTCGGCCCGTTGGTGCAGGCCGATCTCGACCGGCTCGGGCCGCACGTGCGCGCGGTCACCGTCGAGGCCGGGCACTGGGCGATCGTCACGCACGCCGACGAGATCGCCGGTCTGGTGCGCGAGCACGTCGAGCGCGGTTGACCGTGCTCGCCGGACTCTCGCCCGCGCGCCGTCGGGCCGTGCTGATGCTGGTGCTGGCCCTGCTGCTCGTCGTCGTGGTCACAGCCGCGGTCGCGGTGGTGCGGACCGTCGGCTCACGGGCCCGACCGGTCGCCCAGGACCGACCGGGGCCGGTCCTCCTGGTCAGCGGGTACGGCGGCTCCACGACGTCGCTGACGCCGATGCGCGACGCACTGCGCGACGCCGGGCGCGACGTGGTCGTCGTGCCCCCGGTCGGCTCCGGCACCGGTGACCTCGACGCGCAGGCGGCCGCGCTCGCGCAGCGGGCGCAGGACGCGATGCGGGACGCCGACGCGTCCTCGGTGGACGTGGTCGGCTACTCGGCAGGCGGTGTGGTCGCCCGGCTGTTCGTGCGCGACCACGGCGGGGACTCGGTGGCCCGCCGGGTGCTGAGCGTGGGCTCACCCCAGCACGGCACCGACGTCGCCGAGCTGGCCGTGGGCCTGGCGGGACGCTGCCCCGAGGCATGCCGCCAGCTCGCGCCGGGGAGCGACCTGCTGCGCGGGCTCAACGCACGCGACGAGACGCCGGCGGGGCCACGGTTCGTCTCGGTGTGGTCCGAGGCCGACGAGACCGTCGTACCCACCGACTCGGCGCGGCTCGAGGGCGCGCTGAACCTCACCGTGCAGTCGCTGTGCCCGGACCGCGCGACGGCGCACGGCGCCCTGCCGTCCGACCCGGTCGTGCTCGCCCTCCTCGACACCGCCCTCGGTGCCGGCGCGCCGCGGTCGCCGGAGGTGGACTGCTAGCTGGTGATGTCCTTGGTCGTGAAGTTGGCCCACGCGGCCCCGAGGAACACCACCACGTAGACCCCCTGGAGCAGCACGCCGCGCACGAGGTCGCGCCACAGGATCGGATCTCGGAAGAGGTCCACGAACGACAGCCAGTAGCGGGTCGGCAGGTAGGGCTGCAGCACCGCTGCCGCGTCGAGGGTCAGCAGCAGCGTCGAGGCGATCAGGAACGCCAGCGCCCCGAGCGCTGCTCCCAGCGACGAGTCGGTGAAGGTCGAGAGCAGCAGCGCCATCGCCGCGACGCCGAGCATCGACAGCGACACGTAGACCACCGACATCAGGGTGCGCACGATCAGCTCGGACGAGGTCAGACTGCTGCCGGAGATCCCGGTGACGGCGCCCGTCGCGTCGCCCTGGCCGAGCAGCAGCCTCCCGACGACGTACCCGACCGCGGCGACCACGACGACGGCCAGCAGCACGAAGGCCAGCACGCTCACCAGCTTGGCCAGCAGCAGGTGGGTGCGTCCGACCGGCCGGGTCAGCACGTAGCGCAGCGTGCCGCCCTGCGCCTCCCCGGCGACCGCGTCCCCCGCGACCACCGCGACGGCCACCGGCATGAACAACGGCAGCACGATCGCCAGGGCGGCCAGCGGGAACAACGTGCCGTCGGTGAGCACGGCGGACAGGAACGCCGGCCCCTCGCCGGGCTGCGGGCCGATGTCGGTCACCGCGAGCAGCACCGCTACCAGCGTGGGCAGCGAGTTGAGCATCACGATCGTGATCCAGGTGCGCGGTCGGCGCAGCATCTTGACCAGCTCGACGCGGATCACCGGGACGCCCCCACGTGGTGCGGGTCGGCGGTGGCCTCCAGCACGACCTGCTCCAGGCCGCGGCGCTCCGGCACCAGCTCGGCGACCCGGACCCCCTGCGCGACCAGGTGCGCGTTGAGGGCCGCCGGGTCGTCGGAGCGTACGACGAGCCGTCGGCCGTCCCGGGCCTCGACGCGACCGTCCAGCAGGCTGACGACCAGGTCGGCGTCGGGGGTCACCACAACGGTGCGCCCCGTGGGACCGCGCAGCGCCGCGAGGTCGTCCTGCACCACGAGCCGCCCCCGGTCGAGCACGCCGACGCGGGTGCACAGCTGCTCCACCTCGGCCAGCAGGTGCGAGGAGAGGAAGATCGTGGTGCCCCGCTCGTTGAGGTCGAGCAGCAGGTCGCGCATCTCCCGGATGCCCTGGGGGTCGAGGCCGTTGGTCGGTTCGTCGAGCACCAGCAGCTGCGGGGCGCGCAGCAGGGCGGCGGCGAGGCCGAGGCGCTGCCGCATGCCCAGCGAGTAGCCCTTCACCCGACGGTCGCCGGCGACCCCGAGACCGACCCGCTCGAGCACGTCGTCGACCCGCCCCGTGCGACCCCGTCGCCGGGTGCCGGCGCCCATGGCGTCGAAGAGCAGCGAGGTTGTCCCGGCCCGACAGGTGCGGGTAGGACGCCGGGCCCTCCACCAGCGTGCCGACCTGGGGCAGCACCGAGCGCGCCGCCTTGGGCATCGGCTGCCCGAGCAGCTCGGCGTGCCCGCTGGTCGCGAGCACCAGCCCGAGCAGCATCCGCACGGTCGTGGTCTTGCCGGAGCCGTTGGCCCCGAGGAAGCCGTAGACGTCGCCCTCGTGGACGTCGAGGTCGATGGCGTCGACGGCCAGGACCGCGCCGTACCTCTTGGTCAGCTGCCGGGTCCGGATCACGGCATCCGCAACCCGGGTCGGTCCGCGGCGAGCTGGTCGGCCGCGTCCACCAGCGTCTGCTCGGTGACGGTGCCGGCCAGCAGCCAGGCGGCGCCGTTGGGCTCGGGCGTCGGCGAGCAGCAGCCGCAGCGGCCTGGCGGCGAGCAGCACGCCCCGGTCGGTGCTCCGCACGCCCGGCCGCCCTTCGAGGTCGGAGCGGACGCGCTCGGCGGAGCGGCTCCACAGCGGGATCGCGAGCAGCACGGTGGGACCGCGACCGTAGACGCCGACGGAGCCGGGGGTCGCGTCGGCCGGCAGGGTGCGTGCCGGCAGGCCGGCGAGCCTCCGCGGTGGCACCCGCGAGGCGAACCGGTCGGCCGCCGAGGCCAGGTCGACCACCCGGTCGAAGCGGACCTTCGCGTCGCCGGGCGGGTCGAACGACAGCGCCGAGGGGGCCGGCTGCTCGAACGTCACGTCGCGGAACACCGACGACAGGGCGGGGACGCGCGCGCCGCGCGCGAACAGCTCGACGCTCAGGGGCACGGCGGTCACCCGGTCGACGTACACGTCGACGCGGCCGATCGAGGCCTGCTCGTCGGCCGGCCGTCAGCCGCAGTCCCAGGGCGTCGCGACCGGCGACCCGGCGCGCGGGCAGCCGCTCCAGCTCGGAGGGTCGCGCCCCGTCCAGGGTGCGGCGCGCCAGCTCGTGCGGCAGCAGGTCGACCGTCGTGGGCAGCCGGACCGGCACGTCGGGGTAGACGGTGACGTTCTTGGACTCGTAGACCCAGCGCAGGGTGCGGTCGCCGCGGTGCAGCAGGTCGGTCTCGCCGGTCGTGCGCAGGGTGGAGGTCCGCCAGGTGTCCGGGTCGCGCCACCAGACCCGGACCCGGTTGGTGTCGCCGAGCAGCTTGGTGAGGCCGGACAGCGCGTCGTTGGCGGGGAGCGCGACGTTGCCCGCGGTCTCGGCGTAGCCGGTGAACGGCTCGCTGCGCGAGGTCCGCAGCCGCTCGCAGCAGGTCGGGCGCGGAGATGGCGGACCCGGAGGCGGGCAGGGCCCGCACGAGCACGGGGGCCGCGAGCAGCAGCAGCACGACCGACACCGACACACCCCCATCGCCGAGCAGCGGTCATGCTGCTCACCGTACGACCGGGACCTGAGCGACCGCTGAGTTTGACTCCGGCGAGGACGGGGCACCTGTTCCACGCGGAGACTGCGTAGCGATTCGGGTCGTGCGTCGTTAGTCCCTGCATCGACGCGACGAACGGATCCCCATGCCTCTGACTCGACGGCTCACCGCCGCTCTCACCACGGCCACCCTGGCCGGCAGCTCGCTGGCCCTGGCCGGCGTCACCTCGGGAGGGGCCGCCCAGGCGGCGGACAGCACCCCGGGCTACTCGCTGCAGCACATCACCGTCACCGTCAAGGTGGGCCCGAACAACGACCAGAGCTGCCTCGTCGACGCCGACATCTACAAGCCGGACCGCGCGTCCCGGTCCCGCAAGAAGCCGGCGATCCTGACCACCAACGGCTTCGGCGGCAGCAAGGACGACAGCAACGAGTCCGCGATCGGGCGCGGCTTCGTCAAGCAGGGCTACGTCGTGCTCGCCTACACCGGTCTGGGCTTCCCCAACTCCGGCTGCAAGATCACCCTCGACGACCCGGACTACGACGGCAAGGCCGGCAAGCAGATGGTCTCGCGTGCTGGCCGGCACCAAGTCCTACCAGGACGCCAACGGCGTCTCGCGGCGGATCCGCTACGTCGCCCAGGAGCGCCGCGGCGACCCCCGCGTCGGCATGATCGGCGGGTCCTACGGCGGTCAGATCCAGTACGCCGTCGCGATGCAGGACAAGCGCGTCGACGCCCTGATCCCGATCATCACCTGGAACGACCTCTCCTACTCGCTCGCGCCGAACAACACCGACCTCGCCCGCGGCGTCACCTACCGCACGCCGGGCGTCGGCAAGAAGCAGTGGGTCGACCTGTTCTTCTCGGTCGGCATCACCGACGGCGCCCAGGGCTCGTCGGTCGACCCCTCGCGCAACTTCCCGCCCTGCCCGAACTTCGCCGACGACGCCTGCCCCGCGGCGGTGCGGCTCAACACCCTCGGCTACCCCGACCAGGGCACCCTCGACCTCGCCCGGCACGCGTCGGTCTCGACGTACATGAAGAAGGTCACCGCCCCGACCCTCGTCGTGCAGGGCCAGAAGGACACCCTGTTCAACCTGCAGGAGGCCGTCGCCACCTACCGCGGGCTGCGGGCCCAGGGCACGCCCACCCGGATGATCTGGCAGTCGTGGGGACACTCCGGCAGCGCCCCGGCTCCCGGCGAGCTCGACTTCGACGCCGCGTCGCTGCGGTCCTCCTACCTCGGCAACCGCTTCCTGAACTGGATGAACCACTACGTCAAGGGCCAGCGCACGGCCCCGGTCGGCGCGCGGTTCTCCTACTTCCGCGACTACGTGCCCTACGACACCCGGCCCGCCTATGCCGGTCGTGCCATCTCCAAGGCGTACGCCGAGCGGAGCTCGTTCTCCGACAGCGCCGACCGCGTCGTTCTACTTCACCGGCACCGACGGCCTGACCGCGAGCAGGTCCTCCGTGGTCGCCGGCCAGGCGTCCTACGCCAACGCCGGTCCGGCACCGACGTCCTACTCCGAGACCTCGGGCCTCGAGGGCGGCCAGGTCAACCAGGAGCCCCGCGACGCTCCCGGGACGTTCGCCGCCTGGACCACGCCGGTCTTGGACCGCGCGGTCGACCTGGTCGGCTCCTCCGACCTGACGCTGCACCTCGACGCGCCGACCGCAGCGGCGACGCAGGGCACGGGCCCCGGCGGCAAGCTGGTGCTGTTCGCCAAGATCTACGACGTGGCTCCCGACGGCAGCAAGACCCTGCAGCACCGGCTGATCTCGCCGGCGCGAGTCGCTGACGTGACCAAGCCGGTCAAGGTCGAGCTGCCCGGGGTCGTGCAGCGGTTCCCCGCCGGGCACCGGATCCAGGTGGTGGTCGCCGCCAGCGACTTCGCCTACGCCGGCAACCTGGCCGCTCAGCCGGTGACGATCACGACGAGCGAGGAGTCACCCAGCGTGATCCGGATGCCGTTGACCAGCACGCCCCGCTTCCGCTGACGTTCAGGCGGTGGCGGCGTCGCCCACGACGTGGTCGCGGACCCATTCCACGATGCGCGTCGTGGGGGCGCCGGGGGTGAAGACCTCGGCCACCCCGAGCTCCTTGAGCAGCGGGATGTCCGCCTCGGGGATGATGCCGCCGCCGATCAGCACGATGTCACGGGCGTCCCGCTCGTCGAGCAGGGCGATCAGCTTCTTGAACAGCGTCATGTGCGCCCCCGACAGGACCGAGAGGCCGATCACGTCGGCGTCCTCCTGGATGGCGGTCTCGACGATCTGCTCGGGGGTCTGGTGCAGGCCCGTGTAGATCACCTCGTGGCCGGCGTCGCGCAGCGCGCGAGCGATCACCTTGGCACCTCGGTCGTGGCCGTCGAGGCCCGGCTTCGCCACCACGATCCGGATCGGTGCGACCACGGCGCTCACCACTTCCTCGACGTCTCGGCACGGTTCTGGACACCGCTCTGACGGGGCGTCCTGAGCCGCACGATAGCCCACAGCCCCGGTGGCCGGCCCGGCCCGCGAGGTGACGTCGGGCACACGCCAGCGAGGCAGTCCCGCGTTTCGCAGCGGGGCCCGGGCGGGCTAAGGTGTCCGGGGTCACACAGGCGGCACGATGACGCGTGACCTGTCGGGGGTGTGTGCCGTTATCGTTGGCAGTTGCGTGTCCCCGACGTAAGGACTTCTCTACTCGTGTCGAACCATCGTGCAGACAAGCGCGCCCCTCGGCGCCCTGCTGTCGACGTTCGGGGACCGATCGACCCCACCGGCCCCACTCGCCCGCTCGGCTCCGCGGCCGGCGGCCGGCGCCGGGCGACGAAGTCCCGGACCACCTCGCTCACCGCGACGCTTCGCGGGGCGAGTACCCACACCGGGATCCGCAAAACCCTGCTCCCCGGATTTCCCTCCGCTCCCACCCTGGTCGGCGCGGCGGTGCTCGTCCTGGCGGGTGCCGGAGCCCTCAACGCCAGCACGCCGGACGGCGGCACGGACCTCGCTGCCACCAACGTGCAACGGCTCGTCGGCCAGGCCAGCGTCCTCACCGGCGCCAGTGGCACGGGGGTCGGCGGCGACTTCTCGGGCCGAGAGCGGGCCGTCAGCCGCGACTCCCAGCGCGAGGCCCTCCAGGACGCGGCCGACCAAGAGCTGCAGGCCGCTGCTGAGAAGCAGGCCCGGGAGCGCAACGCGGCCCTGGCCCAGCTGGCCGCCAGCGCCGAGAAGCAGGCCTCCCTGATCGCCCGCAACAACTGGGAGCTCCCCCTGGCCAGCGGTTACCGCCTCACCTCCCGCTTCGGGGAGTGCTCGAGCCTGTGGTCCAACTGCCACACCGGACTCGACTTCGCAGCCCCCACCGGCACCCCGATCCGGGCGATCGCTGCCGGCGTGGTGACCGAGGTCGGCTACGCCGGCTCCTACGGCAACCGCACCATCGTGACGCTCGAGGACGGCAGCGAGATGTGGTACTGCCACCAGACCTCCACCGCTGTGAGCACCGGCACGGAGGTCCGTCCCGGCGAGGTCATCGGCTCGGTGGGCAGCACCGGCAACGTCACCGGCCCGCACCTGCACCTCGAGGTCCGTCCCGGCGCCGGCGACCCGGTCGACCCGTTCGGGGCGCTCGTCGCGCACGGCGTCACGCCCTGACCTGACAGCTCGGGCTGGTCGGGCTGGTCGGGCTGGTCGGGCTGGTCGGGCTGGTAGGGCTGGTCGGGCTCAGAGCTTCTCGACGGGGGCGTAGCGCAGCAGCAGCCGCTTGACGCCCTGGCTGCCGAAGTCGATCGAGGCGACCGCCTTGTCGCCCGCACCCTCGACGGCGACCACGGTGCCCATCCCGAACGAGTCGTGCACCACCCGGTCGGCCGGTGCGAGGGAGGGAATCTCGCGCGTCTGCGCCTTGGTGGCGGCGTCGGCACGGATCGCGGCCGTGCCGAAGCGTCGGGTCGGTGCGCCGGCGTTGCGCTGCGGCGGCGAGGACAGCACCGGACGGCTCCAGGACGTCTGCGCGGCCTCGGTGCGGCGCCAGTCCACGAGGTCGACCGGCAGCTCGTCGAGGAACCGGGACGCCGGGTTGTGCGACGGCGCACCCCAGGCGGAGCGCACCACGGCCCGGCAGACGTAGAGCCGCTTCTGGGCGCGGGTGAGACCGACGTAGGCCAGCCGGCGCTCCTCCTCGAGCTCGGTCTGGTCCCCGAGGGAGCGCAGGTGCGGGAAGACGCCGTCCTCGAGCCCGGTCAGGAAGACGACCGGGAACTCCAGCCCCTTGGCGGTGTGCAGCGTCATCAGCGTGACCACGCCGGCCGTGTCGTCGGCGTCGGGGATCTGGTCGGAGTCGGCCACCAGGGCGACCCGCTCCAGGAAGTCCGACAGCCCCGGTGCGGGGGCGGCGCCGGCCGCGACGTCGGCGGGGTCGGCCGACGGACCGGCGACCGGCTCGTCGGCGAACTCGCGCGCCACGGCGACGAGCTCGGCGAGGTTCTCCACGCGGGTCTCGTCCTGCGGGTCGTCGGAGGCCTCGAGCTCGGCGAGGTAGCCGCTGCTCGCCAGCACCTGCTCGAGCACCACGTCGGCTCGCTCGCCGGCGTCGACCATCGACTGCGTCTCCTCGACGAGGTCGACGAAGGCCTTGATCGCCGAGACCGACCGGGTGGCGATGCCGGGGGCCTGGTCGGCGCGCTTGAGCGCCTCGAAGTAGGTGATCCGGTCCCGCCCGGCGAGCGCGTCGACGCAGGCCGCGGCCCGGTCGCCGATGCCGCGCTTGGGGGTGTTCAGGATCCGGCGCAGCGAGATCTCGTCGGCCGGGTTCACCAGGATGCGGAGGTAGGCCAGGGCGTCCTTGACCTCGCGGCGCTCGTAGAAGCGCACCCCGCCGACGACCTTGTAGGGCTGGCCGGTGCGGATGAACACCTCCTCGAACACCCGGGACTGGGCGTTGGTGCGGTAGAACACCGCGACGTCGCCCGGGCGGGCGTGGCCGGCATCGGTGAGCTGGTCGACCTCCTGGGACACGAAGCGCGCCTCGTCGTGCTCGTCGTCGGCGACGTAGCCCACGATCGGGTCGCCGTCGCCCGCGTCGGACCAGAGGTTCTTGGCCTTGCGCCCGCGGTTGCGGCTGATGACCGCGTTGGCCGCGGTGAGGATCGTCTGGGTGGAGCGGTAGTTCTGCTCCAGCAGGATCGAGGTGGCGTTCGGGAAGTCCTCCTCGAACGCCAGGATGTTGCGGATGTTGGCGCCGCGGAACGCGTAGATCGACTGGTCGGCGTCGCCCACGACCATCAGCTCCGACGGCTCGATGCCGTCGCCGTCGGGAAGGTCCGGGTCGGTGCCGGGCCGGCCGACGTCGTGGCCGCACAGCTCGCGGATGAGGGCGTACTGCGCGTGGTTGGTGTCCTGGTACTCGTCGACCAGCACGTGCCGGAACCGGCGGCGGTAGGTCTCCCGGACCTCCGGGAACGCCTGGAACAGGTGCACGGTCGTCATGATCAGGTCGTCGAAGTCGAGGGCGTTGGCCGCACGCAGCTTGCGCTGGTAGAGCGCGTAGGCCTCGGCGTAGGTCTCCTCGAGGTTGTTCTGGGTGCCCTTCGCGGCGTCCTCGTGGTCGATGAGCTCGTTCTTCTGGTTCGAGATCCAGTTGAGCACCGCCCGCGGGGCGTAGCGCTTGGGGTCGAGGTCGAGCTCCTTGCACACCAGCGTCATCAGCCGCTTGGAGTCGGCGGCGTCGTAGATCGAGAACGACGACTTGTAGCCGAAGCGCTCGATCTCCTTGCGCAGGATCCGCACGCACGAGGAGTGGAAGGTCGAGACCCACATGATCCGGGCCCGCTTGCCGACCAGGTCCTCCACCCGCTCCCGCATCTCGGCGGCGGCCTTGTTGGTGAAGGTGATGGCCAGGATGGAGCCCGGGTGCGCCTTGCGCTCGGAGATCAGCCAGGCGATCCGCCGGGTCAGCACCCGGGTCTTGCCGGACCCCGCACCCGCGACCACGAGCAGCGGGGCGCCCGCATGCACGACCGCGTCGCGCTGGGGTCCGTTGAGGCCCTCCAGCAGCTCGTCGGGGCTGGGCCCGCGGCGTCGGCCCGGCTCCGCTCCCGGAGGAGGGTCGGCCATGCCGAGGTCCAGCTCTGCCTGCGAGGTGGTGGGGGCCTGCGGGATCGGGAACGACGCACTCATGTTCCGACCAGCCTACGTCCCGGTCCGGACAGGGTTCAGCGACCGGTCGCGGTGAAGTGCATGCGGTCCGAGACGGTGCGGAAGTCGCCGCCCCAGTTCCACCCGATTCGCGCGAACGCGGTGGTCGCCACGTCGCCTGCCCGGACCATCCCGGGTCGTCTCCAGCTGCGGTCGAGGTAGGCGCTCGCAAGCTCGGGCAGCACCAGGTCGCCGCGCCGGTAGGGGTTCATGAAGGGGTTGAGGTCGATCGCGAGACCGGAGGCGTGCGCGGACCAGGTGGTCTGGCCGCGGGTGGCGCGGCAGACGTAGCCGGCCGTGTCGTTGCCGTCCCCGGTCGGCGGTGCGTCGAGGTCGGCGGTGGTGACCACGCGCATCTCCTCGATGGGGTAGTCGGCGGCGTAGAGCGTCCGGAACACGCCCACGACGTCGCGCGCGACGGACGCGTTCACCACGATCTCCCCCGTATGGCGTCCGCCGTCGAACCCGCGGAAGGACACCGTCAGGTAGCGCAGGTCCTCGAGTCGCACCGGGCACCGCGGCGACCAGGACGCCCCCATCCGACGCCGCAGCGCCGGCGTGATCGGGCCGACCGTGCCGCGGAACGCCCCGGTCGCGGGCGGCGGCAGCAGGTCTGTGGTGGGCAGGCGGCGGTCGCGGAGCTCGGCCGGCGTCCGGAGCACCCGGCCGAACCCGTCCGGGCGCAGGGGCAGCGGCGAGGCGCCGACGGTCCAGGTGTCGAGGCGCGGCGACGGGCTGGAGCCGGGCGCGGGCGTCGGTGCGGACGAGGTCGCCGGCGCGGTCGCCGGGGTCGCTCGGGCCGCCTTGGGCTCGCCGGTTCCGCTGCACCCCGCGAGCAGCAGCACCAGGAGCACCAGGAGCAGCACAGAGACGGTCGGGGACAGCGGCGCCCTCACGGCCGGGACGACGCTCAGAGCAGCCGCCGGTCGTTGGCCCAGCGGGTCAGCTCGTGACGTGAGGACAGCTGCAGCTTGCGCAGCACGCTGGACACGTGGGTCTCGACGGTCTTGACCGAGATGAACAGCTCGGAGGCGACCTCCTTGTAGGCGTAGCCACGCGCGATCAGCCGCATCACCTCGCGCTCCCGCTCGGTGAGCCGGTCGAGGTCCTCGTCGACCTGCGCGACCTCGATCGAGCCGGCGAAGGCGTCCAGCACGAAGCCGGCCAGTCGGGGCGAGAAGACCGCGTCCCCGTCGGCCACCCGGCCGATGGCCGCGACCAGCTCGGGGCCGGTGATGGTCTTGGTGACGTAGCCGCGCGCCCCGGCCCGGATCGTGCCGATTACGTCCTCGGCCGCGTCGGAGACCGACAGCGCCAGGAACCGGGTGTCGGGGTGGCGCGCGGCGGTCCGCCGCATCACCTCGACGCCGCCGCCCCCGGGCAGGTGCACGTCGAGCAGCACCACCTCGGGCCGCAGCCGGTTGACCGCCTCGACCGCCTCGTCGACGTCCGCGGCCTCGCCGACGACCTCGACCCGGTCGGGGTGGGCGGCGAGCTCGGCGCGCACACCGGTCCGGAACATCGCGTGGTCGTCGACCACGACGACGCGCCGGCGCAACGAGATGCCGCTGGGTCCGGGGCCGGACGCTGTCATCGGTCGGTCTCCGTCTTCTCGGATGGAACGTCGTGGGTGGTCCGGGTGGTCATGGACAACCGCACCTCGGTGCCCTTCCCGGGCGAGGTCCGGATCACCGCGGTGCCGCCGTGGCGCCGCATCCGGTCCACGATGCTGTGCCGGACGCCGAGCCGGTCGGCCGGCACCTCGCTCTCGGCGAACCCGTGGCCGCGGTCGCGCACGAACACCTCCGTCTGCCCCGGGCCGGCCTCGGCATAGACGTCGACGGTCGGAGCGCCGGAGTGCTTGGCCGCGTTGACCATCGCCTCCCGCGCAGCGAGCACGAGCGGCCGCAGCGGCTCGCCCAGGGCGGTGTCGCCGACGGTGACCACCTCGACCGGGACGCCGTGCGCGTCCTCGACCTCGGCGGCCGCCGCACGCAGGGCGCTGGCCACGGACGTGTCGGGCGGGATCTGCTCGCCGTACAGCCAGGACCGGAGGTCGCGCTCCTGCGCCCGCGCCAGCGTGGAGACGGCACGCGGGTCGCTCGCGTGCTTCTGGATCAGCGCGAGGGTCTGCAGCACGGAATCGTGCAGGTGCGCGGCCATGTCGGCGCGCTCCTCGGTCCGCACCCGCGCGGAGCGCTCCTCGGACAGGTCACCGACGAGCCGGAACAGCCAAGGCCCGATCACGAGTGCGACACCGGCGACGCCGAGGATCCCGGCGAGCGCCACGTCGCGGGCGGCTGCGATCTGGCCGGTCTGGGCGGCGAAGAACAGCAGGGCGGTGACCAGCAGGCCGACGCCGACGACGATCCGGGCGTACGACGCGAGGCCGCCGCTGCCGATCACGGCGCGCCAGACGTTGATGCGACCGGTGCTGTCGATCCAGCGCTCGCGCTGCGCCTCGTCGGCCTGCCGCCACAGCACGACCAGGCCGAGCACGAAGAGCAGCACCGGCCAGAACAGCACCGAGCCGCCGATCACGGGCCGCAGCAGCACCACGGCGCCGATGCCGACGGCGGTCAGCGCCACGAGCGGCCCGATGTCCTCCAGGCGCCGCGAGCGGCCGGGACGCTTGCCCTGCCGGCTCGCCGCCTCGAGCCCCGGCGTGGTGCGCTCGAGGTGCCGGTCGGTGGGCAGCACCATCCAGAGTCCGGCGTAGACGAAGAAGCCGAGGCCGCCGAAGGCCAGCGAGATCAGCAACGCGGCGCGCACCGGGAGCACCGCGATCCCGAGGTGCCGCGCGAGGCCGGCCGCGACGCCACCGAGCAGCCGGTCCTCGGTGCTGCGGAACGCCTTGGGGGGCCGTCCAGACGCGGGGGCCGGCGGCGAGAGGGTGTCGGCGCTGGTCATGGTCCGGCCATCGTCACACAGCCGACAGCCCCGAACCATGCGTGGCAACCCTGACCCGACCCCGACATCGGGCCGGTCCCGGCACGGCACGGCTCAGGGGTGCGGCGGGGGATCTCAGGGCTGTCCCTGATGGTGCGCGACCCCGCCCCGGGCCCAGGATCGAGCCATGAACGAGACACCCACCACCGAGTCGGACCAGGCGCCCCCCGAGCAGCCCGCGCAGCCCAGCGCTCAGCAGGGCGTGAACCGCGACCACCTGCGCCACTACGAGCAGCTGCGCCGCAGCATCGCCGACCGCCGGGTGGCCGGCGTCGCCGGCGGCCTGGGCCGGCACCTCCACATCGACCCGACCATCCTGCGCGTGCTGCTCGTCGTGCTCGTCTTCTTCGGTGGTGCCGGTCTGCTGCTGTACGGCGCCGCGTGGCTGCTCGTGCCGGAGGACGGCGACTCCCGCGGCGTGGTCTCGGTCGACGACGGCACCCGCAACGCGCTGCTGATCGTGGCCGGTGTCGTGGCCGCGCTGCTGCTCGTCGGGGACAGCTGGGGCGGCTTCGGCTTCCCGTGGCCGCTGTTCCTGGTCGGTCTCGGCGTGCTCGTCTACGTGCTGGTCAAGGACACGAGCAAGGACCGGACCGCCCCGCAGGGCTGGGTCGCCCCACCGGCGGGCTACCCGGCCGCCGGCCAGCCGAGCTACCAGGCGCCGTACCAGCAGCCGGGCTACCAGCAGCCGCCCACCTACCAGCCGCCGAGGCCCTCGCCCACCAAGCGCGGCCCCAAGCTCTTCGGCGCGACGCTCGCGCTGGTGCTCGTCGCACTGGGCTCGCTCGGTCTCTACGACGCGACGGTCGGCGGCGTGAGCGACGCGGCCTACCCGGCGCTCGCCCTGGCCGTGGTCGGTGTGGTCCTCGTGGTCGGCTCCTTCGTGGGCCGGGCCGGCGGCCTGATCCTGCTCGGCCTGATCGCAGCGTTCGCCCTGCTCGGCACCAGCGTCTTCAACGCCGTCGGCGGTCGCGACCTTGGGGAGGACCGCGTCGCGGTGACCCCGGCGACGGCGGCGGACGTGCGGTCGACCTACACGATCACCAGCGGGCGCGCGGAGATCGACCTCAGCGAGGTCAGCGACCCCGAGGCCCTCGCGGGTCGCACCCTCACCCTGGACGGCCGGGCCGGCGAGCTCGTCGTGGTCCTGCCCGAGGGCGTGCGCACCGAGGTGGACGCCGACATCAGCGGGCCGGGCGCGATCGACTTCCCCGACCGCAACGCCGGGGGCATCGGTACCAGCCTGAACGGGACGTACGGCGAGGGCAGCGGCGTCCTGACCATCAACGCCGACCTGAACGTCGGTCACATCGAGTTCCAGGAGACGCAGTGAACGAGTCGCAGATGTCCCCGCTCCACCCCGTCAACGTCACCCAGCTGGTGCTGGGCCTGATGTTCCTCGGCATCGCCGGCACCTGGGCCCTGGTCGCCTCGGACACGCTCGGCACCGACCAGCTCGGCTGGGTGCTCCCGCTGCTGCTGGTCGTGGCCGGGGCCGGGGGTCTCATCGCGGTCGTGGCCAAGGGCCTGACCCGGGACCGCACGGTCGTCGGGCCCGCCGTCGAGGACGACGCCGACACCGAGGGGGAGACCCGATGAACGACCTCACCACCCGTCGTCTGGTGCGCAGCCGCGACGACCGCTGGCTGTCCGGCGTGTGCGGCGGCCTGGCCGCCTACACCGGCCTCGACGCCACCCTGGTCCGGCTGCTCGTCGTGCTGGGCACCGTGCTCGGCTTCGGCTCGCTGATCCTCGTGTACGTCGTGGCCTGGGTCCTCGTGCCGAAGCAGTAGCGGCGACTCACTCGGCGGTGGCGTTCGGGCGACGCCACTGCCGCTCGAAGGGCAGCCGCCAGGCATGCGGGGCGATCAGCTGGTGGATCGCGTTGGGACCCCAGCTGCCGGGGTTGTAGGACCGGACCGGCGGCGGGTCGGCGATCAGCTGGTGGGCGACGTCCCAGAGGGTCTCGATGCCCTCCGCCGTCGTGAACAGCGTGTGGTCCCCGCGCATGGCGTCGTGGATCAGCCGCTCGTAGGCCTCGAGCACCGAGTCGGAGCTGCCGGTCTCGTGGGTGGCGAACTGCATCGAGAGCTTCTCCAGCTTCATCCCCGGTCCGGGGCGCTTGCCGTAGAACGACAGCGACATCCGGGACTGGTCGGCCAGGTCGAAGGTCAGGTGGTCCGGTCCCGCGGCGCCGACACCGGAGCCGTGCGGGAACATCGTCCGCGGCGGCTCCTTGAAGGCGATCGAGATGATCCGGGCACCCTCGGCCATCTTCTTGCCGGTGCGCAGGAAGAACGGCACGCCGGCCCAGCGCCAGTTGTCGATCTCCACCTTCAGCGCCACGAACGTCTCGGTGTCGGAGTCGTCGGGGACGTCCGCGTGGTCGCGGTAGCCGCCGTACTGGCCGCGCACGACGTTGTGCGGCTCGATCGGCCGCATCGAGCGGAACACCTTCAGCTTCTCCTCGCCGATCGGACCCGGCGCCAGGGAGGTCGGCGGCTCCATCGCCATGAACGCCAGCACCTGCATCAGGTGGGTGACGACCATGTCGCGGAAGGCGCCGGTCGACTCGTAGAACGCGGCGCGCATCTCGAGGCCGAGCGTCTCCGGGACGTCGATCTGCACGTGGTCGATGAAGTTGCGGTTCCAGATCGGCTCGAAGAGCCCGTTGGCGAACCGGAAGGCGAGGATGTTCTGCGCCGCCTCCTTGCCCAGGAAGTGGTCGATGCGGAAGATCTGCTCCTCGGCGAACACCTCGTGCAACCGGGCGTTGAGCTTCTTCGCCGTCTCGAGGTCGGTGCCGAACGGCTTCTCCATGATGATCCGGGACCGCTCGACGAGCCCGGCCTCGGCCAGCTGGTGCACGACCGGCAGGGCGGCCTTGGGCGGCACGCTGAGGTAGTGCAGCCGCCGGATCTCCCCGTCGCACTCCTCGCTCAGCCTCCGCTCGGCGTCGACCACCGCGTCGGCCAGGGCCTTCGGCCCGTCGCTCTGCCGGACGTAGGAGAGGCGTGAGGCGAAGTCGTCCCAGCAGTCCTCGTCGAAGGGCCGGCTGAACTCGTCCACGGCCTCCCGGGCCACCTTCACGAACTGCTCGGTGTCGAGGTCGTCGAGCGACGTGCCCACGATCCGGCAGTCCTGGAGCAGCTCCGCCTCGAAGAGGTGCAGCAGGCCGGGGAGCAGCTTGCGTCGGGCGAGGTCGCCGGTGGCTCCGAACAGGAGCACGACGTGCGGTTGTTCCATGCAGCGATCGTAGAGCGAGCAGGTGGCGCTGTCGTCACGTCCACCCGTCCCTGTTGTCGCACCCGGGCACACCTGCACACAACCTTCACAACTCCTCGCCACCTCCTGCGCGGCCGCACTCCTAGGCTCGGGCCATGGACGACGGGGAGCGGCAGCGGGTGCTGGTGGTCGAGGACGAGCCGGTGATCAACCAGGCGGTCACGGACCGGCTGGTGGCCGAGGGCTTCGCCGTCCGGCAGGCGTACGACGGCCCGTCGGCCGTCTCCGCGGCCCAGGAGTGGGTGCCGCACCTGCTGGTGCTCGACGTGATGCTTCCGGGCTTCGACGGCCACGAGGTGTGCCGGCGCGTACAGGCGATCGCTCCCGTGCCGGTGCTGATGCTCACCGCGCGCGACGACGAGACCGACATCCTGGTGGGGCTGGGGGTCGGCGCCGACGACTACCTCACCAAGCCGTTCAGCATGCGCGAGCTGGTCGCCCGGGTGCGGGCCCTGCTGCGCCGGGTGGACCGGGCGGTGCAGCTCGCCGCCGTGCAGGCACCCGCGAGCATCGTGGCCGGACCGGTGCGGATCGACCGGGCCGCGCGTCGCGTGCGCGTCGAGGACGCTGCCGTCCACCTGACGCCGACGGAGTTCGACCTGCTCGTGTGCCTGGCCTCGGCGCCCGGCACCGTCCTGACCCGCGAGCAGCTGCTCGCGGAGGTGTGGGACTGGCCGGACGCCGCGGGCACCCGCACCGTCGACAGCCACGTGAAGTCGCTGCGCGCCAAGCTGGGCGCCGGCCTGGTGCGCACCGTGCACGGTGTCGGCTACGCGCTGGAGACGCCGTGACGCCCGCCCTGCCGCGACCGCTGGACCGGGTCGGGTCGCTCAAGCTCAAGCTGGGCATCCTCGTCGCGGCCGCCGTCGGCGCCGCCTCGTCGCTCACCGTCCTGGGCCTCTTCGTGGGGCTGCTCCCCCGCTACACGATCCCGGTGGCGGTCGTGGTCGCGCTGGTCGTCACGCAGGTGCTGGCGCGTGGCATGACGTCGCCGCTGCGCGAGATGACGGGGGCCGCTCGCACGATGGCGACCGGTGACTACAGCCGGCGGGTCACCGCGACGTCGAACGACGAGGTCGGCGAGCTCGCCCGGGCGTTCAACACGATGGCTGCCGACCTGGCCGCCGTCGACCGGCAGCGCCGCGACCTGGTCGCCAACGTCTCGCACGAGCTGCGGACCCCGGTGTCCGCACTGCGCGCCGTGCTGGAGAACCTCGTGGACGGCGTCGCCGCGCCCGACCCGGCCACGCTCCAGGCTGCGCTCGACCAGACCGAGCGGCTCAGCCGCCTGGTCACCGACCTGCTCGACCTCTCGCGCATCGACGCGGGCATCACACCGCTGCAGCCGCGGACCGTCGCGGTCAAGGACCTGCTGGACGCCGCGGTCGGCGAGGCTCGCCTGGGTGGCCGCCCGGTGACCTACGCCGTGCACGTCGAGCCCATCGACCTCGCCGTGCACGCCGACCCGGCGCGGCTGCACCAGCTCGTCGCCAACCTGCTCGACAACGCGGGCCGGCACAGCCCGCCGGACGGCCGGGTCCTCGTCGAGGCCCACCGTCGCGACGGGCACACCGTGCTCGAGGTGGCCGACGAGGGGCCCGGCATCGCCGCGGCCGACCGGGCGCGGGTCTTCGAGCGGTTCACCACCGGCGGTGCCGGCGAAGCCGACGGTGGCACCGGGCTCGGCCTGGCGATCGCACGCTGGGTCACCCAGCTGCACGGCGGCCGGATCGAGGTCGCCGCTCCGCCTGACGAGCAGACCCCGGGCTGCCGGATCCGCGCCACCCTCCCCGACCTCGGACCAGGAGACTCCTCATGAGCACCCCCACCCTCCCGTCGCCGCCCGTGGCTCCGGCCCCCGTCGGACTCGACGGCCTCTTCGGCAGGCTCTGGCCCGAGCACGCTCGGGCCGGCCGACCCCGCCTGGTGCTCGCCGCGCTCGGGATCGGTGGGCTCGCCGCCCTGGTGCTGCCCTTCCGCGCTGCCGGTCTCGGCACGTTCGTGGTGCTGGCGGCTGCCTGCGGCCTGGTCGCCTCCGCGGACGCACGGCTGCGGACGCCGTACCACGTGGTGTCGGGGGTGCTCGTGACGCTGCTGGTCTCGACCGTCCTGCTGCGGGACGCGCTCTGGGTGGTGACCCTGTGCCTGCTGGCGGCGGCCGCCGTGGGCGTCGTCGCGCTGACAGGCGGACGGTCGGTCACCGCGATCGCGCTGTCGGCGTTCGCGGTGCCGCTCGCCGGCCTGCGCGGGCTGCCGTGGCTGGGGCGCTCGCTCACGGCCTCGAAGACGGCCGGCCAGTGGGCGCCCGCGATCCGGACAGCGATGGTGTCCGTGGGACTGCTGGCGGTGTTCGGCCTGCTGTTCGCCTCCGCGGACGCGCTGTTCGCGTCGTGGGCGGGTGCGCTGCTGCCGGACCTGTCGATCGACTCGCTCCTCCTGCGCGGCTTCGTGCTGGTGACGGTGGGCGGGCTCACCCTGGCCGCGGTGTACGTCGCCCTGAACCCGCCTGCCGTCGAGACGGTCGCGATGGGCCCCGGGACGCCGGTGCGGAACCCGTTCGAGTGGCTGGTGCCGGTCGGCGTCGTGGTCGCGACCTTCGCGGCCTTCCTCGCCGCCCAGCTCACGGTGATGTTCGGCGGGCACGACTACCTGCGCCGCACCACGGGGCTGACCTACGCGCAGTACGTCCACCAGGGCTTCGGCCAGCTCACCGTCGCCACCGTGCTGACCCTGCTCGTGGTCGGTGTCACCGCTCGCAAGGCGGCCCGCACCCAGCCCCGCGATCGACTGCTGCTGCGAGCCGTGCTCGGCCTGCTCTGCCTGCTCACCCTGGTGGTCGTCGGCTCCGCGCTGTACCGGATGCACCTCTACGAGCAGGCCTACGGCTTCACCCGGCTGCGGCTGCTCGTGTCGTTCTTCGAGGGCTGGCTGGGCCTGCTGGTGCTGCTCGTGCTGGCGGCCGGCATCCGGCTCCGCGGCGGCTGGGTGCCCCGGGCCGCCGTCCTCACGGGTGCCGCCACGCTGCTCGCCCTGGCCGCGATGAACCCGGACGCCTACGTCGCGCGCCACAACGCCGAGCGACCCGCAGGCGTGGTGGAGATGGACGACGGCTACCTCGTCGGTCTGTCCGCCGACGCCCTGCCGGTCGTGGCCGACCTGCGTCCCGACCTGGCCTGCCGAGCAACGCTGCGACCCGCGGACGACGACTGGCTCGCGTGGAACCTCGGCCGCCACGCCGCCCGGGCGGCGATCGCCGCCTGCTGAGGCCGGACGTTTGCACCACCGCGAGGCGGGCACCCGAACGGATACCCGATCTCGAGGAGAACATCATGAAGGGCAGAATCGCACTGCTGGTCGGCGGCGCCGCCGGATACGTCCTCGGCACCAAGGCCGGCCGCGAGCGCTACGAGCAGATCAAGAGCCAGGCCCAGTCGGTCTGGACCAACCCCAAGGTCCAGGACAAGGCAACGCAGGCCCAGGACTTCGCCAAGGACAAGGCGCCCGTCGTCAAGGACAAGGCCGCCGACGCCGCAGCGCAGGCCGCCTCCGCCGCGAAGGGCGCCGCGGGCGCGACCAAGGACAAGGTCGCCTCCAGCGACACCGACCCGAGCCAGGGCCCCACGTCCGGGCAGCCCACGGCCGGGCAGTCCACCTCCGGCGCCCCGATGGGCACCACGACCGGCGCACCGTCCCCGACGTCGACGAGCACGGACCCCGGCACCAAGAACGCCTGACCCCTGGTAAGACCCCGTCCTGACCGCAGCAGCCCCCGACACCCCAGGTGCCGGGGGCTGCTGCGTCGGACGGCTCAGCGGTGCGGCCAGTCCTCCTGGGTGACCGCGCCACCGGCCACCGAGACCCTGAGCTCGACCTCGGTCGAGCCCTTCGCACACAGCGCGTAGTCACCCGCCCTCAGGGCGCCGTACACCAGCGTCGGCAGCGAGCCGTTCGGCGTCGGCCGGGACACCACCGCGACGTGCTCGGGGTGGTACGACGTCCCGAGCAGGTCGAGCGGCCAGATGTCGACCTCTCGACCGATGCTGTCGTCCGGCATCACCACCACGAGCGCACCCACGTCCCCGCCGATGTCGAGCAGCACCGACCCCTGACCGGCGTCGGGGTTCTCCTCCGCGTGCGGATGTGCATGCGGATGGGGGTGCGCGTGCGCCTGGGCGGTCACGACACCTCCGGCTCCGACGACGAGGACGACGACGTCCCCGGCATCGTCTGGTAGCCGCCGTTCGGCGTCGCCAGGTAGGGGAACGAGTCGCGGTAGGCGCCGTTCTCGTTCTTGGTCCCGTCCGTGACGCCGCTGGCCGCAGCATCGGGCTCGTAGCTCTTGTCGACCAGCGGGATGGTGACCCCGGCGATGGCCCGGAGCTCGATCGTGGTCACGTCGTCGATGACCCGCCGTCCGTTCGGGAAGCCAGCCAGGTCGCCGCCGAGGATCCCCAGGTCGTTCGGCTCCTCGGACGGCGGCACCGCCACGTTGAGCCGCAGCATGTCCGCCGGGGTGGCGCCGGTGTAGTTCTGGAACCCGCCGACCACCCCCGACGGCAGGCCGGTGAGCAGGATCGCCTTCAGGTCGGCTCGCGCCCTCGTGTACTTCTCCAGCTTCGGGAAGACGCCTGGGTAGAGGTACGGGAGCAGCCCCCCGAGCTCGGGGTGCACGACGTAGCGCTCGTAGCGGCTGTCGTCCTCGGGCTTGCGGACGTTCCACCGGTCCTTCTGCGCCATCGGCACGATGACCTCGTTGAACAGCGGGTTGCCCAGTCGGGACACCTGCTGCCACGGACCGTGGCCCTTCGTCTGACCCGTCTTGCGGTCGATGATCCGCGACTTGCGGCGGCTCGCGGTGGCCCACACCCCGATGACGGAGTCCGGCGAGTCCACGTCGGTGGGTCGGTCGCCTCGCCGCGTGACCTCGTCGATGGGCACCTGGATGGCGATGCTGTGCACGTTGAGGGTCTTGGTCGCGTCGACCCCCTTCTTGGGAGGCATCCCCTCCGCGGACGGGATCAGGTGGAACTGCTCGAACGGCCGAAGCGTGCCGAGGTCGAAGATGCTCCCGAGATCCACGTGGAAGCCCTCAGCGCGCTGGCCGGCGAAGATCCTGCGCCCTCCGACCTTGTGGAAGGTCTCCGCCGCGAGGTCCTCGTAGTTGGGCGTGCTGCGGATGCCGACGTTCACCGGCGGGCAGGTGAGCCCGCGCGCCAGGACGCGACGGTCGCGGCCCCGGACCCGGGTGACCGAGTAGGTCTGGGGGCGGTTCCACGCCTCGTCGTCGACGCTGTTGATCGGACCGACGTTGTAGAGGAACGTGTTGCGGTTGCGGATCCGGGTCGTGAACCGGAACTGGTAGGTGACGTTCGCCTCGGCCTTGCGCCGGTTGGCGACGTGGATCTCGTAGAGCACGTCGTCACCGAACTCGTAGAAGTTCGGGCCGCCGTCCGGCTTCTGCAGCGGGATGAAGTTGGCGATCAGCGTGACCGTGCCGGGACGGTCCGGGCTGACGAACGCGTAGACGTCGGTGTTGTCGGCGACCGGGTCCTTGGAGATCTCCGGGGCTTCGCGGTGGGAGGACATCAGGTCACTCCCCCGCCGCGTCGAGGATCCGGTTGACGAGGTCGCGGTCCTCGACCTCGACCTCGCGCTCGCCCACCATCAACGTGAGTCGGCCCGACGTCACGTCCTCGATGTAGGCCACGACGGGCTCGGTCGCCGGCCTGCCCGAGCGGCGGGACGACGCGTGTGCCGCTCCCGGAACGACCGCCACTCCGGCCGCGGCGGCTCCTGCTCCGACGGTGCCGAGGAACCGGCGTCTGCTGGTCTGACTCATGGTTGTGGATCCCTTCCCTGGGGGTGCGAAGGCGCAGGTCTGTGACCTACGTCACCGCGCGTTCGCGCTCACCGGGTCGGCGGATGGGTCGCGACCGACTGGTCTTGACCAGTGGGCAGGTGACCTGCCGCGCGCCGATCTTGAATCGTGACAGCGTTGCTGTCACGGTGAGACACACCCGCAGAGAGGCAGCCGATGAAGATCTCCACCCAGCTGATGTACTCCGGCAACCCGCGCGAGGCGGCCGACCAGGTCTCCGCGCTGGAGGGCGCCGGTCTTGACACGGTGTGGGTGCCCGAGGCCTACGGCTTCGACTCGCCCACGTTGATGGGCTACCTGGCGGCGAAGACCGAGACCGTCGAGATCGGGTCGGCGATCCTCAACGTCTACTCCCGCACCCCCGGCGCGCTCGCGCAGACCGCCGCGGGACTCGACAACGTCAGCGGCGGCCGGGCCATCCTCGGCCTCGGCGCCTCCGGCCCCCAGGTGATCGAGGGGTTCCACGGCGTGCCCTACGACAAGCCGCTCGGCCGCACCCGCGAGATCGTGGACATCGTCCGGATGACGCTGCGCCGTGAGCGCCTGCAGCACGACGGCCCGATCTTCCCGCTGCCGCTGCCCGAGGGGCAGGGCACCGGGCTCGGCAAGCCGCTGAAGCTGCTCACCAAGCCCGAGCGGTCCAGCATCCCGATCTACGTCGCGGCCCTGGGGCAGAAGAACGTCGCGGCCACGGCGGAGTACGCCGACGGGTGGCTGCCGATCTTCTTCGCCCCGGAGAAGGCCCGCGAGGTGTGGGGCGACGCGCTCGACGCCGGCACCGCCAAGCGGCACGAGGGGCTCGGCCCGCTCGAGACCGCGGCGGGCGGGATGCTCGCCATCGGCGAGGACGTCAAGGGGATGCTCGACCTGGCCCGGCCCGCCGCCGCGCTCTACATCGGCGGCATGGGGGCGCGCGGCAAGAACTTCTACAACGACCTGGCCGTGCAGTACGGCTTCGGCGCCGAGGCCCGCGAGATCCAGGACCTCTACCTGGGCGGCAACAAGCGCGACGCCGAGGCCGTCGTACCCCGGGAGTTCCTGGAGATGACCAACCTCGTCGGTCCGGCGTCCTACGTCGCCGAGCGGGTCGAGGCGTTCCGGTCCGCCGGCGTGACGAACCTGCAGGTGCTGCCGGCCCCGGTCGACGGCGACGCGGCCGCGCTGGTGCGGCAGATCAAGGAGATGGTGAGCTGAATGACCCACCGACCGAGCCGTCCGCTCCTGTCCGCCGAGCACGAGGCGTTCCGCCGTACGGCGCGCGCGTTCATCGACCGGGAGATCCGTCCGCACCACGAGCAGTGGGAGGCCGACGGCCAGGTCAGCCGCGAGGTGTGGACGCGAGCGGGCCAGCAGGGGCTGCTGTGCTTCGACGTGGCCGAGGAGTACGGCGGCCCCGGCGTCGCAGACTTCCGCTACAACATGGTGCTCGCCGAGGAGCTGACCCGCGCGGGGGCGCACGGCCCCGGCTTCCCGGTGCACACCGACATCATCGTCCCCTACCTGTCGGCGCTCGGGACCGAGGAGCAGAAGCAGCGGTGGCTGCCCGGCTGCGTGAGCGGGGAGCTGATCACCGCCATCGCGATGACCGAGCCGGGCGCCGGCAGCGACCTGCAGGGGATCCGCACGAGCGCCGTCGACAAGGGCGACCACTACGTGCTGTCGGGCTCCAAGACCTTCATCAGCAACGGCGCGATGGCCGACCTGGTGATCGTGGTCGCGCGCACCGACACCCAGACCGACGGCGGGCTCGGCCACCGGGGGATCAGCCTGGTCGTCGTCGAGGCCGGCATGGAGGGGTTCGACCGGGGCCGCAACCTGCACAAGGTCGGGATGGCCGCGCAGGACACCTCCGAGCTGTTCTTCGACGACGTGGTGGTGCCCAAGACGAACCTCCTCGGTGAGGAGGGCGGCGGCTTCGTCTACCTGATGCAGAACCTCCCCCAGGAGCGGCTCTCGATCGCGACGATGGCGGCGGCCGCGTGCGAGACGGTGCTCGACATGTGCCTGGACTACGTCAAGGAGCGCGAGGCCTTCGGCCGGCCGCTCGGGAAGTTCCAGCACACCCGCTTCGCGATTGCGGAGATGGCGACCGAGGCGCACATCGCGCGGGTCTTCGTCGACGACTGCGTACGACGCCACGTCGACGGCGAGCTCGACGCCACCCTCGCCTCCATGGCGAAGTGGTGGACCACCGAGCTGCAGAAGAGGGTCGTCGACCAGGGCGTCCAGCTCTTCGGCGGCTACGGCTACATGCGGGAGTACCCCATCGCCCGGGCCTTCCTGGACAGCCGGGTGCAGACGATCTACGGCGGCACGACCGAGATCCAGAAGGAGATCATCGGCCGCTCGCTCGGCCTGTGAGGCTGCCCTGATGGGCTACAGACGGCGGCCGCCCACGGTGCTTCGATGAGGTGATGAAGCCCCGCAAACGCCTGGTGATCTGCTGCGACGGCACCTGGAACAGCCCGGACGCGGAGAATGTCACCAACATCGAGAAGATCGCCCGGACGGTCGAGACCGACCCGGCCCGGACCGACGGCGTGCAGCAGCTCGTCTACTACCTCAGTGGCGTGGGCGCCGGGTCCTACAAGGCCGACCGGATCCTGGGGGGCGCGTTCGGGTTCGGGCTGTTCGCCCACGTCCGGTCGGCCTACCGGTTCCTGGCGCTCAACTACGAGCCCGGGGACGAGATCTTCGTGTTCGGCTTCAGCCGCGGCGCCTACACCGCACGGAGCCTCGTCGGCATGGTCTCGCTGATCGGGCTGCTGACCCGTCGAGCGCTGGTCGAGGACCAGCTCGGCAGCGCGGTCGCGCTGTACCACCGGGGTCGCGGCGAGCGGCACGAGCACGACGCCGAGCTCACGGCGTTCCGCGCCGCCCGCTGCCACGACGGGGTCGAGATCTCCCTGCTCGGCGTGTTCGACACCGTCGGCGCGCTGGGTGTGCCCGGGGCCCCCGGAGCACTCAAGGGCACCCACCAGTTCCACGACGTGCGGCTCAGCCCGATCGTGCGGACGGCCCGGCACGCCCTGGCGCTCGACGAACGAAGGTTGATGTTCGAGCCCAGTCTCTGGAAGGCCACCGAGGCCGACGCGGTCGCGGCCGAGGCCTCGGGGCGGGTCCGTCAGGTGTGGTTCCCCGGAGTGCACTCCGACGTCGGGGGGGGCTATCAGCGCTCCGGGCTCTCGGACACCACGCTGCTCTGGATAGCACGCGAGTCCCGCGCCGCCGGTCTCGTGTTCGACGCCGACCTGCTGAACCACTACGTCGCCAGCAACCGTGAGGCCGTCGAGCACGACTCCCTGTCCCGGCAGTACGAGGGGCTCAACCTGCTCTCCCGGACCAGGATGCGGCTGCGCGGCGGCGGCGACGCCTTCGACGACGGGTGGCGCCGGCTCGATCCCGCCCCGGACCGCGACGGTCACCGCGCCGTCGGGGTGTCGATCGCGTCGACGGCGGCCGCGTGGTTCCGCGACGAGGCCCGGCGACCGCCGTACCGGAACCGCAACGTGGCCGCCTTCGCGGGGTCCACCCGCACGTTCACCGACCGCGAGACGACGGTGATCGCGCTGCCACTGACGGCCGGGCCGCTCGCGGAGGCGCTCGCCGCGGCCGGTGCCGACCTGACGCTGCCCGCCCCGCCGGAGGCCGCGACCTAGACTCCTCGGATGCAGACGACCCGCGCACCCCTGTGGCGTGCGGTCGCCTCCCTCGCGGCCCTCGGCCTGGCCCTCTTCTTCGCCGTGACCAGCGCTCCTCGCCTGGGACTCGACCTCGAGGGCGGCACCCAGATCGTGCTCGAGACGCAGGACAGCCAGCGGGTGAAGGCGGACCGGGAGTCCACCGACCGCGCGCTCGAGGTGCTGCGCGGTCGCGTCGACGCCCTCGGCGTCGCCGAGCCCACCCTGGCGCGCTCCGGCGAGCGGCGGATCATCGTCGAGCTACCCGGGGTGCAGGACCCCCGCGAGGCGGCGGAGGTGATCGGTCAGACCGCACAGCTGGGCTTCCACGTCGTCCAGGGTCCCGGGACCGAGCCGGCCCCCGAGGGACAGCAGGTGGTGGCCGACGAGGACGGCCAGCCGATCGCGATCGGCCCGCAGGTGCTCGACGGCAACGGCGTCAGCGACGCCAGCGAGGAGCAGCAGCAGGGCGGGGTCGGCGGCTGGGTGGTCTCGGTGAGCTTCAACGGCGAGGGGGCGCCGCAGTGGCGTGACCTCGTGGCCCAGGCGTGCGGCAGCGCCGCAGGCGGGCAGCGGATCGCGATCCTGCTCGACGACGAGGTGATCTCCTCCCCCGCCGTACAACCCGAGCTCTGCAGCGGCGCCGGCTCGGCCACCCAGATCACCGGGAGCTTCACGCAGGCCTCCGCGACCGACCTCGCCGTGCTGATCAAGGGCGGCGCCCTGCCGGTGCCTGTCGAGGTGATCGAGCAGCGCACGGTCGGCGCCACGCTCGGCGACGCCGCGATCGACGCGTCGGTCGAGGCCGCCCTCATCGGCCTGGCTCTCACCGGGCTCTTCATCGTCATCGTCTACCGGCTCGTCGGCCTGCTCGCGGCGGCAGCCCTCGGTGGCTACGCGTTGATCGCCTACGGGATGCTCGTGTGGCTCGGCGCGACCCTGACGCTGCCCGGGCTGGCGGGCTTCGTGCTCGCGATCGGGCTCGCCATCGACGCCAACGTGCTGGTCTTCGAGCGCGCGCGGGAGGAGTACGCCCGACGTCGTGGAGAGGGACCGGCCGCGGCCCTCGACACCGGCTACCGCAAGGCCTGGTCGGCGATCATCGACTCCAACGTGACCACCCTGCTCGCCGCGGGACTGCTGTTCCTGTTCGCGTCCGGTCCGGTCAAGGGCTTCGGCGTCACGCTCTCCATCGGCGTGATCGCCTCGATGATCTCCGCGCTGGTCGTCGCCCGGACGCTGACCGACCTCGCGATCCGTCGCGGCACCCCACCCGCGGTCACCGGCCTCGGTGGCAGGGGTCGGATCCGGGCCTGGCTCAACGAGAGCGGGCCGTTCCTGATGAGGCGGGTCGGTCTGTGGTTGGGCGTGGCCGCCGCCATCGCCGTCGTCGCGATCAGCGGGATCGTCGTACGCGGTCTCAACCTGGGTGTCGAGTTCACCGGGGGCCGCCTGCTGGAGTTCTCGACCGGCCAGCAGGTCAGCGTGGACCGAGCCCGGACGGCCGTCGCCGGCGCGGGCTTCCCCGCCGCGGTCGTGCAGACCAGCGACGGCGACAACGTCACCGTGCGCACCGCGCAGATCAGCAACGACCAGGCCGCCGACATCGAGGAGTCGCTGGCGGCCGCGGCCGGCGACGTCACCAAGGAGCGGGACGAGCTCATCGGCCCGACGCTGGGGGACGAGCTCCGCACCAAGGCGCTGATCGCCTTCGCGATCGCCGTGGGGGCACAGATGCTCTACCTGGCGGTGCGGTTCCGATGGACGTACGCCGCGGCAGCCGTCGCCTCGATGTCGCACGTGGTGCTGACGGTGGTCGGCGTCTTCGCCTGGCTGGACAAGCCGATCGACGGGGTCTTCCTCGCCGCTGTGCTGTCGATCATCGGCCTCGCTGTCAACGACACGATCGTGGTCTTCGACCGGATCCGTGAGCGCACCCGCGAGACCCGCGGGCAACCGCTGCGCCAGGCCGTGAACGCCGCGATCCTGCAGACCATCCCGCGCACCATCAACACCGGCCTCGGCGCGATGTTCATCCTCGCGGCGCTCGCGGTGCTCGGCGGCGACTCGCTCACCGACTTCGCGATCGCGCTGCTGCTGGGCCTGTCGGTCGGGATCTACTCCACGATGTTCACCGCGTCGCCGTTGGCGATCTGGGCCGAGGAGCGCTGGCCGCTCGATGCGCGCTCACGCCAGGGCAAGATGGTCGACCCCTACGCCGACATACCGGCCGCCGGCGCCGAGTCCGGCCGCGCCTGACCGTTCGTCGTTGAGTGGTCAGTCGTGCTCCGTCGAGTGGTCAGTTGCGCCCCCGGGTTGTTGTTGAGTGGTCACTCGTGTCCCGTCGAGCGGTCACTTGTGTTCCTGTCGGGTTGTCGTTGAGTGGCCAGTCGTGTCCGTCGAGTGGTCACTTGTGTTCCGGTACGGCGCCTCGTCGGCCAAGGGCCGGAGATCACGCCTGGGTTCGCGTGGAACATTCTCGAGATTTCCGTTGTGGGTAACGCGATTCGGGGTCGTTCTCGACCTGAAACTGTCGGTGCTCGATCGTAGGCTTCGAGCATGTTCGACACGACCACCCCGCACCGGCAGCCCAGCCGCAGCGTCCGCCATCGCGCTGTCGGCAACGTGGCCGCGGATGCTGTCAGCGATGTGCCGGGTGTCAATGTGCGGGCGCTCGATGACCGCTCGGTGTTGACGTTCGTGGTGGCGCAGCGACGCAGCGCGGACCAGGCCGAGGCCGACCTTCTTGCCGGGGTGGTGCACTGGGCCGACCTGCACCCCGCCACCGACCCAGACGCGGGTGCCGCGTCCTGGCCGGACGACCGCCCGCTGGGCGGGATCCTGCCCCCTAACGCGGACGACCACGGGTGTCGCCTGGCAGGTGTCGGTGCACCCGAGGTCACCGAGACCGCGGTAGTCGACCTCGCCGCCGCCCTGGGTGTCTCCTACCGGGCCGGGCTGCAGCTGGTCGCCGACACCCTCGAGCTGCACTACCGCCTCCCCCGACTGTGGGCACTCGTGCAAGCCGGCACCCTGGCCGCCTGGAAAGCCCGCCACGTCGCCGCGCAGACCACCCACCTGTCCCAGGCAGCCGCATCCTTTGTGGATCGGCACCTGTCCGTCCTCGCGCGACGCGGTGACCTACCCCCGAGCAGGGTCCGACCCCTGATCCACGAAGCCCTCCTCCACCACGACCCCGAGGTCGCGGCCGGTGTGGAGGAGGCCGCGTTGGGCAAGCGTGGTGTGTGGTTCGACCACCGTCAGTCCACCGCCACCACCACCCTGACCGGCATCCTGGACACCCTGGACGCGATCGACCTCGACCACACCCTGAGTGACATCGCCGCCCAGCTGAAGAACCTCGGCGACACCGACCACCTCGACACCCGCCGCGCCCACGCCCTCGGCCTCCTCGCCGACCCCCAACGCGCCCTGGCCCTCTTCACCCACCACACCAGCCAGCACCCCGACCAGCAGGATGCCGCCGAGACCAGCACACGCGCCGACTCGACCAACAACACCACCACCAACGCCGCAGGCGCCGGCAACACCGGCCACGAGCAGGGCAGCAGCCCGTTCCGGCGCACCAGCGCGACGGTCTACCTGCACCTCAACCTCGCCGACCTCGCCGCCGGTCCCGCGACCGGTTGCGGCGCGGGCACAGAGAACCCGGCGGGCGCAGCAGCGGCAGGTGCTGGTGCGGGTGGGGGCTGGGTGGAGAAGCTCGGCCCCGCGAGCCTGCAGCTCCTGCAGGACTGGCTGACCCGGATCGGGCTGCACAGTCCCGGCGTCACCATCCGCCCCGTCCTGGACATGAACCGCACCGACAACCGCACCGACGCGGTGGACCGGCACGACCCACCCGAATGGATGCGCGAGCTCGTCATCCTGCGCGACAAGCACTGCGTGTTCCCCGGCTGCGGCATCGACGCCAGATCCTGCGACCTCGACCACATCGAGCCCTACGTCCCCCTCGACGCCGGTGGTCCGCCCGGCCAAACCCATCCAGGCAATCTCGCGGCCCTGTGCCGCAGGCACCACCGCGCCAAAACCCACCGCGCCTGGAGCTACCGACGACGACCACCCGACGAGCCTGATGACCGCGCCGATGCGCGCGACACCATCGACGGCCCCTGCGGCTACAGCGAGCGCAACTTGGGCCCCGGCTACACCTGGACAAGCCCCCTCGGCTGGACCCTCACCACCCACCCCCTCTGACCGCCCGGCACGTGACCGTGCCGAAAGGCCCCGACAGACCGGCCAACCGGCCAGGGACACGGCAGCGCTCCCACCCCAGCAGCCACCTCGACCAGGCACGCCCTGGCCGAGGTACCTGCATACGCGCCCGCTCGACCCCTCCCGTGCGACGCGATCATCGGCGTCCCGCCAACGGCGCCCCGTGTTCGCCGGCCGCGCCCGTGCTGCCCGCCCGTGCCCAGGCATGTCCAAGGGCACCTGGTGGGCTGAGGCGACAGCGACCGGACGCCGACGGCGACCCGGATCAGCCGTGGTGCGGCGGGACCTGACGGCGCAGCCACTCCTCGGACGCGTCTGCGCTACCCCCGGACTCGCCGTCCCCCCGCTCGTCCGCGGTCGTGTCCGGGAGGACGTCACCGAACACGGCGGCGCGGCGGCGGCGGCGCTCGTCGGCCGTCAGCTCGCGAGGTGCGGGCGGCGCAGGTGCGGCGGCCGTCGGGGGCTCGGTCGGCTCGCTCACACCGACTCGCGCGAGCGCGGCGCGTCGAACCAGGTGCGCTCGAACTTGGCCCGCTCGGGCGACCAGCCGGTCGAGGCGGTGAAGTGCTCGGAGCAGACGCGCAGCGATCGCCCCAACGGCTCCAGGCGTACGCCGCCGAGTCGGCGCGTCAGCGGGCCGACGAAGTCGACCTTGTCGCGGCCGGCCGCGGCCGCGAAGCCGGCGACCAGGTCGAACCGGCGCACCGGCTCGGCCCCGACGTTGTAGACGCCGCTCGGTGCGACCAGGGAGGCGAGGACCGCCGGGCCGAGGTCGTCGGTGTGCACGACGTGCGCGAAGCCCTCCGGGTCGCCGAGGCCGATCGCGCGTCCGCGCCGGAGCGCACGAAGCTGCGCGCGGGTGAGGGCGTCGTCGCCGACGATCGTGCCGAAACGCAGGACCACGCCGACGCGAGTGCCGCAGGTGAAACCCTGCACGTGGGACTCGGCGACCGAGGCGGGCTCGGTGGCGGGGGTGATGCCGAGCGGGGCGTCCTCGGTGACCCAGTCGTCACCCTGGTCGGCGTAGAGGAAGGACACGCTCTCCTGCACGACGCGCCGCACCCGTGCCTCGCGGGCAGCCTCGACGACGCGACGTACGCCCTCGGTGCGGAGCCGGTCGTGGGTGCGCCAGGCGCTCGGCCGGACGGCGGCGAGGCCGACCGGCACATGGGTGGCGAGGCTGCAGACGGCGTCCGCGCTGTCCAGCAGCGCGGCGAGCGCAGCGGGGTCGAACAGGCTGCCGCGGACGGCGCTCGCTCCGGCGGCGTCGAGATCACGGGCCTTGTCGGCGGTGCGGGCCAGGCCGACGACGTCGTGCCCAGCGCGGACGAGGGCGGCCACCGCTGACGTTCCGATGACGCCCGTGGCACCGGTGAGTGCGACCCGCACGGGGACTCCCCTTCGCTGTGGCTCGTGTCGGCCCGAGATCGACGCGCTCCCGACGCCGGGGCCCGGGTCTCGGGGCCTCGCGCCGACGTCGTACGGCGTCGCTGACCGAGCCAGTCTCCGATAACAGGCAGATAACGGCAAGCCGAACCTCCGACCTCACCGTTAAATCTACCGTCCAGCCGTCCGGTCAGCGGACGATCCGCGCCAGCGGGGCGAGGGCGCCGGACGGCTCGCTCAGAGCAGCGAGCGGTAGAGCTCGACCGTCTGGGTGGCGATCGCGTCCCACGCGAACGAGGCCACCGCGCGCTCCCGGCCGGCCCGCCCGTAGCGCGCGGCCAGCTCCGGATCGGCCGCCAACCGGTTCACGCCCTCGGCGATCCCGGCCTCGAAGGCCGCCGCCTCGGCGCCGTCGCTGCCGACGTAGGGCACGACCACACCGGTCTCGCCGTCGAGGACCACCTCGGGGATGCCACCGACGTTGCTGGCCACGACGGCCGTCTCGCACGCCATCGCCTCCAGGTTGACGATGCCCAGCGGCTCATAGACCGACGGGCACAGGAACGCCAGGGCCCCAGTGAGCACGGTCCGGACCTCGTCGCGCGGCAGCATCTCGGAGACCACGAAGACGCCGTCGCGCTGCGCGCGCAGCTCGGCGATCAGCCCGTCGGTCTCGGCCTTGAGGTCCGGGGTGTCGGCCGCCCCGGCCAGCAGCACGACTTGCAGCGACCGGTCGAAGGCCTGCGCGGCCCGCAGCAGGTGGGGCACGCCCTTCTGCCGGGTGATCCGGCCGACGAAGGCGACGTACGGGCGGGTCAGGTCGACGCCGATCCGCTCCAGCACGGTGGTGTCCGGGTCGGGCCGGTAGAAGTCGGTGTCGATGCCGTTGTAGACCACGTGCACCTTGGCCTCGTCGAGCGCCGGATAGCTGCTCAGGATGTCGGCGCGCATCCCGTTGCTGACCGCGACGACCGCGTCGGCGGCCTCGTAGGCCGTCCGCTCGGCCCACGAGCTGAGCCGGTAGCCGCCGCCGAGCTGCTCGGCCTTCCACGGCCGTTGCGGCTCCAGGCTGTGCGCGGTCACCACGTGGGGTACGTCGTAGAGCAGCTTGGCCCAGTGGCCGGCCATGTTGGTGTACCACGTGTGCGAGTGCACGACGTCGCACCCGGCGATCGCGGCGGTCATCGCGAGGTCGGTGGAGAGCATCTGGAGGGCGGTGTTCGCGCCCGCGAGACGGTCCTCCTTCTCGCGGTGGGCGGTGGCGCCGTCGCGGGGCTGGCCCATGCACTGCACGTCGACGTCGATCAACCGGCTCAGCTCGCGCACCAGGAAGTCGACGTGCACGCCGGCACCGCCGTACACGTCGGGAGGGAACTCGCGGGTCAGGATGGCTGCACGCATGGTGGGAATGTAGTGCCTCCTGGGCCTGAGGCCCTAGGGTCGGACGCGTGAGCAGCGTCGCGCGACGCTGACACGCGACGGACGGGAGCCGAAGACATGCCGAACGTACTGGGGATCGTGCTGGCCGGTGGCGAGGGCAAGCGCCTCATGCCGTTGACCGAGGACCGGGCCAAGCCCGCGGTGCCGTTCGGCGGGAGCTACCGCCTGATCGACTTCGCCCTGTCCAACCTGGTCAACGCCGGCTACCTCAAGACGGCCGTGCTGACGCAGTACAAGTCGCACTCCCTCGACCGGCACATCTCCCTGACCTGGCGGATGTCGACGATGCTCGGCAACTACGTCACCCCGGTGCCGGCGCAGCAGCGCCGCGGCCCGCAGTGGTACCTCGGCAGCGCCGATGCCATCTACCAGTCGATGAACCTCATCAACGACGCCCGGCCCGACATCATCGTGGTCTTCGGCGCCGACCACGTCTACCGGATGGACGCCTCCCAGATGGTGCAGGCGCACATCGACTCCGGCGCGGGCGTCACGGTCGCCGGCATCCGGGTGCCCCGCAAGGAGGCCTGGCAGTTCGGCGTCATCAAGACCGGCCCGGACGGCGTCGCCATCGAGTCGTTCCTGGAGAAGCCGGCCGACCCGCCCGGTCTGGTCGACTCCCCCGACGAGACCTTCGCCTCGATGGGCAACTACGTCTTCAGCGCCGACGTGCTCGTCGCGGCCCTCGAGCAGGACGCCCAGAACCCGGAGTCGCGCCACGACATGGGCGGCGACATCATCCCGATGCTCGTCGAGCAGGGACGCGCCGCGGTCTACGACTTCAAGGACAACGTGGTGCCGGGCTCGACCCCCCGCGACCGCGACTACTGGCGCGACGTCGGCACCGTCGACACCTACCACGAGGCGCACCAGGACCTGGTCTCGGTGGAGCCGATCTTCAACCTCTACAACAGCGAGTGGCCGATCTTCACCTCGCACCCGCAGCTGCCGGGTGCGAAGTTCGTGATGGGCGGCTACGCCCGCGACTCCATCGTCTGCGCCGGCTCGATCGTGTCCGGCGCCAACATCAGCACCTCGGTCCTCGGCACCGCCACCTACATCTCACCGGGGGCGGTCGTCGAGCGCAGCGTGCTGTTCGACAACGTGTCGATCGGGCGCGGGGCCGTGGTGCGCAACGCCATCCTGGACAAGAACGTCGTCGTGCCCGAGGGCACCTTGATCGGTGTGGACCACGACGAGGACCGTCGGCGCGGGTTCACGGTCAGCGAGGGCGGCGTCACGGTGCTCGGCAAGAACCAGATCATCGTCCCCTGAACAGGCCGTCACGCTTCGCGTAGCGCGGCAGGACCACCGGGTTGAGCTCGGCGACCCGGTCCATGGCGGTCACCACGTTGCGCAGGTTCGTGATCAGCGCGCCGTACTCCGGCCAGTGCAACGACGACAGGTGCGACGCGCTGAGGTCCTCCGCGAGTCGGGACAGGTCACGACGCACCTGCGCCACCCGCACGGAGTCGGGCGCGCTGATCGCCGCACCCGCCTCGGCCAGCAGTGCGACCCAGGTGTCGCGGAAGCGCGGCTCCCAGGCGGTCATGCTCTCGATGCTGTGCCCGAGCGTGCGGGCCATGGACCGGGTCTCGGCGACCGCCTGCTCGTTGCGGCGCAGCACCGACTCGTAGACCTCGGTCTTGGCGAGGTCGCGGGCAGCCCGCCGCGGGTTCAGCCGGCTGCTCTCCTTGGCCTGCCGCAGCAGTGACCACGCATGGTCGATCTCGCCGTCGAGGTCGCGGGTGCGGTCCACCCAGTCCGAGACGTGCTCGTCGCTGCAGGGCCCGCCGAGCTCGCTCGCCATGTCGCAGAGCAGCCGGCCGACGCCGTCGTCGACCACGTCGATCGCCCGCACCGCCGAGTAGTCACGCAGCGGCGGCCACACGATCGCGTTGACCGCGAAGCCGACGACGATCCCGATGCCGGTGTCGTAGAGTCTGGTCAGCAGCATCTGGTCGTCGGTGCTGAACCCGGTCGTGAGCACGATCAGTCCGGTGGCCGCCACCGTGGTGCTCTCGTTCAGGAACCACCGCAGGCTGCCGATCACCAGGCCGGCGATCAGCAGCAGCGCGACGGCGAGCGTGCTCAGCCCCAGGATCCCACCGATCCCCCACGCGAGGACCACCCCGAGCACCGCCCCGCCGACCTGGCGCAGCCCTCGGCTGAAGGTGCGGTACACGGTGGCGTGCACCACCAGCAGCGCGGACCAGGGGGCCAGGAACGACTGCGGCAGGTCGAATACCTCGGCGGCGAGCACCCAGGCGAGCACGGCCGCCAGCACCGTCTTCACCAGCTGGATGACCTCGGACCAGGCCAGCGGGTCCCGGACTCCGTCGCGGAGCTCCGCCCACAGACGCGCCCGGACCTGGGGCACCGTGACTCCCTCCCAGAAGCTGCCTCCCCGACCGTGAAGCCCTACCCGCTCGCACCCCGGCGAAACCGATCGCCCCCTCCCGGTGCTGGCCTAGGATCCGAGGTATGACGTCGTCCCCTGACCGGGCCCGTCACCCGCAGACGCGGCGGGTCCCTCAGCAGAGTCGCAGCCGGGGCCGGGTGCAGCGTGTCCTGGAGGTGGCCGGCGAGCTCGTGGTGAGCGTCGGCGTGGAGGCGATGAGCACCCGGACCATCGCGGCCGCCGCCGGCATCCCGGTCGCGTCGCTGTACCAGTACTTCGCCGACCGCGACGAGATCCTGCTCGCCCTGGTGGAGCGTGACGTGGCGGAGATGGACGCCCAGGTCGACACCGACCTTGCAGCCCTCGAGGTGCTGACGGTGCACACCATGGTCGACACGGTGATGCGCGCGTTCCTCACGGTCTACCACCGCAGACCGTCCTTCGTGGTGCTGTGGATGCGCAGCCGGACCAACCCCGCGATCTCGGCCTACTGCCGGGCCCACAACCGGCGGACGGCTCAACGCCTCTTCCAGACGGCGCGCGCCGCCGGGATGGTCGACCCGGGGTCCAACGGGCTCTACGCCGAGCTGGCCGTCGAGGTCGCCGACCGGATCTTCCAGCTCGCCTTCGAGCACTCCCTCGAGGCCGACCCGCACGTCGTCGACGAGGGCATCGCCCTGGTGTCGGCCTACCTGGAGACCCACGCCACCGCAGCCGGCATCGCCGGGGTCAGGCGGCCCGAGCCCCCCGGCTAGGTGCAGAGACCGTTCTCGGCGGCCTTCTCCTTCGCCGCCGCGTCCTTCGGGGGGGCCGACGCGGACGGGCTGCCGCTCGGTGATCCCGAAGCGGATGCCGAAGGACTCTCGGTGGGCTTGCCCTCCGCCGCCGTGGTGACGTCCTTGGCCTGCTTCCGGGTGAGCGGCAGGTCGTTGCGGATGCGGTACCAGAGCCGGTCGGCCCCGGGCGCCCACTGCAGCCGGTTGGGGTCCGGGGGGTACGTCTCGAAGGGCACCGTCAAGAACTGCACGTTGTCCAGACCGATGCCGCTCATCGACGAGGCCAGGCTGCGCAGCTCGCCGAGGCTGGCCAGCTGGGGGTCCGTGGTCAGCGACTTGGTCGCCGCGTCCAGGAACTTGTAGAGCCGCACCGGGTTGACCAGGGTGCCGGCCGAAAGCGCCTTGTTGGCCATCGAGGCCAGGAACGTCTGCTGCCGCTTCATCCGGCCGATGTCGCCGTTCTCGGTCGTCCCGATGGCATGCCGCACCCGGACGTAGTCGAGGGCGCGCTGGCCCTTGACGTTGTAGGTGCCGGCCGGGAGGTAGATCTTGCCGGTGGTGTCGTTGACCTCGCGCGGCACGCACACCTCCACCCCGTTGAGTGCGTCGACCATCTTGCGGAAGCCGTTGAAGTCGATCACCACGAAGTTGTTGACCCGGACGTCGGTGAGCTTCTCGACGGTCTTGATCGTGCAGGCGGGCCCGCCCACGGCGTACGCCGCGTTGAACATGCTCGTGCCACCGGGGTCGCTGCCCTCGCCGTCCTTGCGGCGACAGGCCGGCCGCTCCACCATGGCGTCGCGGGGCAGGCTGACGCCGTACGCCAGCTTCCGGTCGGCCGAGATGTGCAGCAGGATCGTGGTGTCCGACAGGCCCGGTGTGTCGCCACCGATGTTGCCGCTCTGGCCCTCGCGGGTGTCGGAGCCCAGCAGCAGGATGTTGAGCGGCTTGTTCGGCTCGTCCTCGGGCACGACCTCCTCGGGGCGGTCCGTGCCGAGGGCGCTGGTCACGTCCATCGAGGTGATGTTGTTGTCCAGGTGGCGGTAGACGAAGAACCCCGCGGTGAGCGTGACCACCAGCACCCCCGCCAGGGAGATGGCGACGATCTTGAGGACACGGTGCCGTGAGGTCGTGTCGCGGTGGCGCGCTGCGTGTGGCAAGGGAGGGGTCCTGCGGTCGACGGGGGGCGGACTGCCCGAGAGTGCTGCAGGGATGCAGGTCACCCATCAGCCTACAAAACCGGACCCAATCGCGGGCGCTTCACGTCACTGCTGGGCCAGGAACCGCATCGTCTCGATCTCGGCGGTCTGGGAGCGCACCATGTCCTCGGCCAGGTCGACCGCAGCCGGGAAGTCGCCGTTCTCGACCTGCTTCTCGGCCATCGCCACCGCCCCCTCGTGGTGCTCGATCATCATCTCCAGCCACCGCTGCGAGAACTCCGCGCCGCGGGCGTCCTGGAGGGCCCGAAGGTCGTCGGCGGACATCATCCCGTCTCCCTCCATGCCCTCCATGCCTTCGAGGCCCATCCCCTCCTCGGAGTGGGTGTGCCCCTCCCCCGACCCGAAGCCGGTCTGCGGGACCTTCTCCTCCCAGTCCTTCAGCCACCCGGCGAGCGTGTCGATCTCGGGCTGCTGCTCGAGGCGGATCTGCTCGGCGAGATCGGCCACCTCGGGGTCGACGCCCTCGCGGCCGATGGTCAGGTTGGCCATCGCGATCGCCTGCGCGTGGTGCGGGATCATGTCCTGCGCGAACGCCACGTCGGCGTCGCCGTGGTCCGCACCGCCTCCGCAGGCGGCCGTGGCCAGGGAGGTCGCGAGCAGGGTCGCGACCAGTCGCCTCTTCATGGGGTCTCCGGTTCTCGGTCTGGTCGGTTCGGCCCCCCGTCCGACGCGTCCGCGGCGGCTCAGGCGAGCAGCAGGACGCGCGACTCCCACGGCTGGAGGTCGAGCCCGTCGGCGTCGTGGGTGCCGAGCAGGACCGTCGCGCCCTCGATCGAGGGTACGTCGCCGGCGTCAAGACGCACGGGGGCCGAGGAGCAGTTCGCGAGCACCAGCAGCACCTCGTCGCCGAGGGTGCGGGTGAACGCCCACACCTGCTCGTGGTCGGGCAGCAGCAGCGCGAAGCGCCCGTCGACGACCACGGCGTGCTCGCGCCGCAGCGCGATCAGCGAGCGGAAGTGGTGGAACACCGACCCGGGGTCGGCCACCTCGGCGGCCGCGTTGATGACGTCCTTGTTGGCCGTGACGGGCAGCCACGGCGTACCGGTGGTGAAGCCGGCGTGCTCGGAGTCGTCCCAGTGCATCGGGGTGCGGGCGTTGTCGCGGCTCTTGACCGACAGCGACCGGAGCAGGTCGGCCGGGTCCCGGCCCTCGGCGAGCTCCTCGTGGTACCAGTTGACCGACTCGAGGTCCTGGTAGTCGTCGATCGTGGCGAAGTCGTTGTTCGTCATCCCGAGCTCCTCGCCCTGGTAGACGTACGGCGTCCCCCGGTGCAGGTGCAGCACGGTGCCCAGGGTCTTGGCCGAGGCGACCCGGTGCTCGGGGCTGTCGTCCCCGAAGCGCGACACCGCCCGCGGCTGGTCGTGGTTGTCGAGGTAGAGGCTGTTCCACCCGACGTCGGCCAGGCCGTCCTGCCAGGTGGCGAGGTTGCCCTTGAGCACCGGCAGCGGCAGCTCGGCCAACGCCCACTTGCCACGGCCCGGCTGCTCGTCGAGGCCGACGTGCTCGAACGTGAAGACCATGTTCAGCTCGTCGCGGGCGGGATCGGTGACGTCACGCGCCAGCTGCAGCGAGCTGCCCGGCATCTCGCCGACCGTGAGCAGGTGCTGCGCGGACAGGCCGACCTCGCGGTTCATCTCCTGCAGGAACTCGTGCAGCCGGGGCCCGTTGGCGATCGACCGCTCGCCGGACGCGTAGGCCTTGCCGGGGACCGGCGCCCCGTCCGGGAGGGACGGGTCCTTGGAGATCAGGTTGATGACGTCCATCCGGAAGCCGTCGACGCCTCGGTCGACCCAACGACGCATCATCGCGTAGACCGCCTCGCGGACCTCCGGGTTCTCCCAGTTCAGGTCCGGCTGCTTGCGGCTGAAGATGTGCAGGTAGTACTCGCCGCTGCGCTCGTCGTACTCCCAGGCGGAGCCGGAGAACACCGAGGCCCAGTTGTTCGGCTCGGCGCCGTCCTTGGCCGGTCGCCACCAGTACCAGTCGCGCTTGGGCGACGCCGGGTCCCGGGACTCCTGGAACCACGCGTGCTCGTCGGAGGTGTGGTTGACGACCAGGTCCATCACGACCTTGATGCCCCGCTCGTGCGCGCCCCCGATCAGGGCCTCCAGGTCCGCCAGGGTCCCGAACAGCGGGTCGACGTCCTCGTAGTCGCTGATGTCGTAGCCGTTGTCGTCCATCGGGCTCGCGTAGACCGGCGACAGCCACAGGACGTCGATGCCGAGCTCGGCCAGGTAGTCGAGCCGGGAGGTGATGCCGGGCAGGTCGCCGATGCCGTCGCCGTCGCTGTCCTGGAACGAGCGGGGGTAGACCTGGTAGACGACGGCCGACTTCCACCAGTCGGCCTCGTGCACGATGCGGGAGCTCATGGCGACCACCCTGTCAGAGGCGCTCACCCGTCCGCGAACGGCTCCGATCGCTGGCTAGGCTGCATCCGTGCTGGTCACCAACCACGTCCTCGCCGGCGCCCTCATCGGCGCTGCCAGTCCGGGCCCGGCCTCCGCGTTCGCGGCCGGCTTCGGGTCGCACTTCGCGATGGACGTGGTGCCGCACTGGGGCGACGACTCGATCTTCCTGCAGGTGGCGGTGCCCGACGGTCTGGTCGGAGCGACCACGATGGCCGCCCTGTTCCGTACGGCGCGGGGCCGGCGTCTCCGCGTCGCGGCCGGGATGGCGGGCGCCGTACTCCCGGACCTGGACAAGCCGTCGAACCTGTTCTTCGGCCGCTCCCCGTTCCCGGCACGCTTCGACCGCTTCCACGTCGACATCCAGCGTGAGTCGACGCGCCGGCTGCCACAGGAGTTCGTGGTCGCCGCCGTCCTCGCCCTGGCCTGCCGCCGCTGGGTCAGCCGCTGATCGTGCTCTTGTACGCTGCTGGCGCAGTCGCGGTGCTCGGCCTCGCGCTGCCCCCGCCCTCGTAGCTCAGGGGATAGAGCGTCGGTTTCCTAAACCGTGCGTCGCAGGTTCGAATCCTGCCGGGGGCACCGTCGTGCACCGGGCTATGGCTGCGGTAACCGGGTACCGTGGTGGTCAACCAACCATCGGCCCAGACCACGCCCAGGTGGCAGATTCAGTGTGCACGGGGGCGGGCGGGGCCATGGTCGACGAGGCACGACTGTCCTCGGTGCTGAGCGAGTTCGCCTCCACCCTGGCCACCGACTTCCCGATCCAGGCGATCCTGGACCAGCTGGTCGAGCGCATCGTCACGGTGCTGCCGATCACCTCCGCCGGCGTCACGCTGATCGAGCCCGGCGCCGACCCGCGCTACGTCGCCGCGTCGGATGCGTCCGCACTGGCCTTCGAGAAGCTGCAGACCCACCTGAACGAGGGTCCGTGCCTGCTGGCGTTCCGGTCCGGGGCCCCGGTCGCCGTACCCGACCTGACGCTCGAGCAACGGTTCCCCCGCTTCGCCGAGGCGGGCGCGGCCGCGGGGCTGGGCGCGGTCTTCACCTTCCCGCTGTTCCACGGCGACGACCGGTTCGGCGCGCTGGACCTCTACCGCGCCACGTCGGGCGACCTCGACGAGCACGCGATGGAGACCGCCCAGACGTTGGCCAACGTCGCCGCCGCCTACGTGCTGAACGCCCGGGCCCGCGACGACGCCATCCGCCAGGCGGACCACCTCCGACACCTCAGCCTGCACGACGACCTGACCGGCCTGCCCAACCGGCTGCTGCTGAAGGAGCGGATCGCGCACGCCAGCAGGCGCGCTCAGCGGACCGGCGCTCATGCGGCGATCCTGTTCATCGACCTGGATCGCTTCAAGCGGGTGAACGACACGCACGGCCACCACATCGGCGACCAGCTGCTGCGTGCGGTCGCCCACCGGCTGGCTCGTCTGGTCCGGCCGGGCGACACCCTGGCCCGGGTGTACGGCGACGAGTTCGTGCTGCTGAGCGAGGACCTCGCCGGACGCGGCGACGTGGAGATCCTCACCGACCGGGTGCACGCAGCCTTCACGGCACCGTTCCCCACCTCCAGCGGGCCCGTGCCGATCACCGCCAGCATCGGGGTCGCCTTCGCCGGCCCGGGCGAGTACGTGAACGAGACCCTCGTCGACGAGGCCGACAGCGCGATGTACGACGCGAAGCAGCGGGGCGCGAACGACGAGGTCATCGACATGCGCGAGGGGGACCAGCACGCCAAGCGTGGAAGGCTCAGCTGCGACCTGCGGGCCTGTCTGGAGGCTCCGGACGGCGGGGACCTGGCCGTGGTGTTCCAGCCCCTGGTGTCCTGCGCCGACAGCGGGGTCGTGGGGGTCGAGGCCCTGGTGCGCTGGAACCACCCGGACCGCGGGCCCGTGCCCGCCGCTGCCATCATCGACGTCGCCGAGCAGAGCGGTCTCATCCAGCGCCTCGGGCTGTGGGTGCTCGACCGAGCGTGCCGCAGCGCCGTCCAGTGGGAGCACGACCACCCCGGCACCTCGCTCGATCTCGCCGTGAACGTGTCCGCCCTGCAGGTGACCTCCCCCACGTTCGTCGAGGACGTGGCAGGAGTGCTGGCGTCCACCGGTCTGGCACCGCACCGGCTGGTGCTCGAGGTGACCGAGAACGTGCTCATCACCGACAGCGAGTGCGCGATGCTCGCCCTCGGGCGGATCAAGGGGCTCGGGGTCCGGGTCGCCCTCGACGACTTCGGCACCGGCTACTCGTCACTGAGCTATCTGCACCGGCTGCCCATCGACATCGTGAAGATCGACCGCAGCTTCGTGGCGAACATCGACCGGACCGCCAAGGGGGATGCCATCGTCGCGTCGGTGATCCACCTCGCGCACGCCCTCGACCTGCTCGTCGTGACCGAGGGCGTGGAGACCGCGACGCAGCAGGCGGCGGTCACCAGGGTCGGGGCCGACCAGGCGCAAGGATTCTTCTACTCCCGGCCGGTCGACGCGGCCTCGATCGACCTGCTGCTGTCCGGCCCAGCCAGGCCGACGCTGCCCTGAGGGAGCGTCGCGCCGCTCAGTCGTCCGGACCCACCGTCGGGTCGACGCGCGGAGGCAGGTGCGCCAGCGCCATCTGCACCAGCGCCACCCGGGTAGCGACGACGGCCTTGCGGCGCAGCCGGCCACCCTCGTCCCCGAGGCACTGCTCGACGGCGTCCGTCACCTGCCGGGCCGTGAAAGCCGGACGGGTGCCGGGCACCACGTCGACGTCGGGCAGGGCCACCAGGACCGGCAGCAGCTGGTCGCCCAGGGCGTCGAGCACCTGGAAGCGCCGGTAGCGGTCGGTCTCCTCCCACACCGTGTCGATGTCGGTCCTGCCCTTGCGCACGTCCTTGCGCCGGGCGGCCAGCGCCTGCTTGGCCGCACCGGTCAGCGCCGTCGTCAGCTCGTGCTCGGTGAATCGCATCAGGACCTCAGCCGCGCAGCGCTGCGGCCAGCGTGGGTGAGAGCGGCAGCCGCGGGATCAGGGTGGCCTGGTAGGCGTGGTAGAGATCCGGCTTGCCGGACCACGTGAGGCTGCTGGGCTCGTTGGCGGGCGAGAGCTCGTGACGCCAGGAGCCACGCTCGGTGTCGATGAGGTACGTCGCGACGTACTCCCACCACTGGGCGTAGCGCTGCGCGTACTGCGCCGCGGCCGACGGGTGCTTGATGGCCGCGTGCAGGGCGGCCGCCGTGGCAACGGCCTCCGCCGCGACCCAGTGCATCCGCGCGCGCACGACCGGGCGCCCGGACCAGTCGACGGTGTAGACGAAGCCGTCCGCACCATCGACCGCCCAGCCCTCCCGGACCGAGGCGTCGAACAGCGCGACGGCGTCGTCGAGCATCCAGGCGGGCGCGGCGTCGCCCAGGCCGGCACGGAGGTGCAGCGTCAGCCGCGCCCACTCCAGCCAGTGACCGATCGTTGCGCCGTAGGGGCGGAAGGGGTGCGCGGGCTCGTCGATGTTGTAGTCGGGGATCGGCGTCCAGGTGTCGTCGAAGTGCTCCGGGATCCGCCACTCGTTGCCTCGGGCGAGGCCGTGCACCACGCGCTCCACGATGCGGCCGGCGCGGGCGCGCAGGTCCGCGGAGTCCAGCACGTCCGCCGCCGACAGCAGCGCCTCCACGGTGTGCATGTTGGCGTTGACGCCGCGGTAGCCGTCGAGCGTCGCGAACGCCTCGTCCCACTCCTCGACGACCATGCCGTGCTCGTCGTCCCAGAACCGCTCCAGCAGCACGTCGAGGGCGTCGGCCAGCAGGTCACGCCCGCCGGCGACCCCGGCGGCCGTCGCGCTGGCGCCGGCGAGCACCACGAAGGCGTGCTCGTAGGCCGTCTTGCCCCGCGTGACGGGCCCGTCCCGGTCCACCCTTGCGTACCAGCCGCCGTTGACGTCGTCGTGGAACCGGCCGCGCAGAGCGGCGACACCGTGGGCCGCGAGGTCGGCGGCATCCGCCCCGGAGCCGCGCAGGTGGGCCAGCGCGTAGACGTGGGTCATCCGGCAGGTGATCCAGAGCTCCACGGGGCGGTCGAGCTCGGCGACCCCGTCGTCGCCGAGCCAGGCGAAGCCGCCCTCGGGGTGCGTCGCGGCGCGACCGAAGTTCAGGAGGCGGTCGCCCTCGGCCTCGAGCCAGGCGTCGTGGCCGGGCGTGCCGAGGGAGAAGTCGCCGACGGGGACCGAGGACGGGGGCTGGCTCATGGGGCTCACTCTCTCAAGGCGGCGCCGACTGCGCAGCACGCCGGTCCGGATCTGAGCAATCCGCTGCGCCCGGCGCCGCGACGGAGCAGAGTGCCAGGGTGATGCGCCGTCGCCGAGGACCGAGTGCCGGACTACTCGTCGCCCTGATCGTCGCCCTGCTGCCGCTGGGGTTGGTCTCGGGCGCGCTCGGCGGTAATGCCGGAGCGGCTGCGGCGGACCTGGGCGGGCAGTTCGTCAACCCGCTCCCGCAGCGCACCGCGTCCGGTGCCGCGGTCGAGAACTGCGCGGACCCGTCCGTGCTGCGAGGCCGGGGCGGCTATGCGTCCTGGTGGTACATGTACTGCACCACCGACCCGCTCAACGACCGGGCCGGCTCCGCCACCCGGCTGCCCACGCTGCGCAGCCGTGACCTCGTGCACTGGACCTTCGTCAACTCCGCGCTGCCCGGGAAGCCGGCGTGGGCGGCGAGCCGGGCAACCCTCTGGGCCCCCGACGTCGTCTACTCCAGCCGCTACCGGCGCTACTACCTGACCTTCACCGTCACCGACGTCAAGGACGCCGTCAGCGGCGAGCGCGGCTGCCAGAAGGACCCCGCCATCGGCTACGCCGTGGCCCGCACGCCGCACGGCCCCTGGACGACCGGCTCCGCACCTCTGGTGCGCCCGCGGCGTCTCGGCGCCGGCTGCTCGTTCGCGTCGACGATCGACTCCGACGTCCTGGGCACCAGCATCTCCGGGAGCAGCACGCTCTACTACGGCGGGTTCCGGGGCGGCCTGCTGGCGCGCCCGGTCGCCGTCACGCGGACCGGCATGCGGGTGACCGGAACGGCCCAGCAGGTGACCGCACCCGTCCGCTACGAGGCCGCCAACGTCGTCGCCCGGGACGGCTACTACTACCTGTTCACCTCGTCGGGGTCCTGCTGCAACGGCCCGCTGTCCGGGTACGGCGTGTTCGTCTCCCGCTCGCGCAGCCCCTACGGACCGTTCGTCGACCGGGACGGCACCTCGATGACCGCGGCCCGGACGGGCGGCACCCCGGCGCTGAGCACCAACGGCAACCGGTGGGTGGGCCCGGGCCACAACAGCGTGTTCTCCGACTTCGGCGGCCAGTGGTGGACCGCCTACCACGCGATCGACCGGGCCGACCCGTTCTTCGCAGGGCGTCCCGGCTTCACGCGCCGCCCGGCGATGCTCGACCCGGTGGACTGGGTCGACGGCTGGCCGGTCGTGCGCAACGGCGCCGGCCCCTCCGACGGACCGGTCCCCGTGCCGGCGGCGCAGTCCGGGCAGCGATCGGCCTACCGGACGGGCCCCGCCCCCTCGGACGTGCCCGGTGCCGCCGTCGCGTCCGCCACGGACGAGTTCGACAGCTCCGGCGACGCGCTCGACGCCCGCTGGTCCTGGGTGCGCGAGCCGGCCGACCCCGCGTCGTACGCCGTGGAGGACGGCGCGCTGCGGATCGACACGCACGACGGGGGGCTCAGCGGCGAGGACCGAGCGCCCGTGCTGACCCAGGCCGCCCCCGCCGGGGCGTGGATCGCGGAGACGGCCGTCCGCCTCGACGTGCCGGCCTCGGGACCGCAGGTCACCCAGGCGGGACTCATCGTCCACGGCACCGACGACGCCTACGTGAAGCTCACCCACACCGCGACCCAGGGCATCCGCGTCACCGAGTTCGGCTCGAAGGTGCCGCCCGGCCCCGAGGGCTACCCGCGCTACGGCAGCACCACCGTGGGACCTCCTGGCGACCTGACCTGGCTGCGCATCGTGCGGCGGGGCGACCGGTTCACCGCGCTCAGCAGCCGCGACGGGAGCCACTGGGTGCGCGGCGGCACGTGGGTCAATCCGGATGTCGGACCGGAGGCCCGCATCGGTCTGGTGAGCATGGGGGGCGCCGGTTGGACGGCCCGCTTCGAGCACGTGCGGGTCTGGCAGGTCGGCTGAAGATTTCGGTCCGACCCTCTTGCAACGATGTAAATCTCGCGGCATGGTCGGGGGATGACTCGGGTCGCCGCGGTTCTCGCCCTGCTCCTCCTCGCCCCCCTGACGCCGCTCGCAGCGAGCGCGCCGGCCGCCGGTGCCCGTCCCGCGGACCGTCCGGGCAGCTATCGCAACCCGCTCGCCCCGGTGGTGCCGCCCGGCACGCAGGCGAACGGCCCCACGGTCGACTCGTGCGCCGACCCCACGGTGCTGCGGGGCCGGGGCGAGGACGCCCGCACGTGGTTCATGTACTGCACCACCGACCCGCTCAACGACAGCGAGACCGCCGGCTCCGGTGAGCCGACCTTCCACCCGCTGCCGACGATGCGCAGCACCGACCTGACCCACTGGACCTACGTCGGTGACGCCCTGCCGCAGAAGCCGTCGTGGGCCGGCTCCGAGGCGTTCCTGTGGGCGCCCGACGTCGTGCACTCCACGACCTACGACCGCTACTACCTGACCTTCGTCGTGACCGACAGCAGCGACGCCGTCAGCGGTGAGCCGGGCTGCACCAGCGACAGCGCGATCGGGGTCGCGACCAGCGACTCACCGACGGGCCCGTGGAAGGTCAGCGACGAGCCGGTGGTGGCGCCGCGCCGCGCCGGCCCGGGCTGCAACTTCTACTGGACCTACGACCCCGACGTCCTCGGTGACAGCATCGCGGACCGCGGCACCCTCTACTTCGGCAGCTACTACGGCGGCATCTTCGGCCAGGGCGTGGCCCTGACCCCCGACTCCATGCGGCTCACCGGCGCCCCCACCCAGGTCACCCAGGGACAGGAGCGCAAGCCGCGGGTCGACCCGGTGGACCAGCGCCGTCCGACGCAGCGGTCCTCCGACGTCGGGTCCCCCGGAGACAGCCCGCGCACCCAGGTGGCGGTCGGCAACCGCTACGAGGGCACCAACGTGGTCAAGCGCGGCGGCTGGTACTACCTCTTCGCCTCGGCGACCAACTGCTGCGCCGGGCCGCTCACCGGCTACAGCGTCTTCTCCGGACGATCGCGCAGCCCGCTGGGTCCCTTCCGCGACCGTGAGGGCAACTCGCTGCTGGCCGGCCGGGTCGGCGGCACGCCCACGCTGAGCATGAACGGCAACCGCTGGGTCGGCACCGGGCACGGCTCGGCGTTCCGGGACTTCGACGGTCAGTGGTGGATGGTCTACCACGCGGTCGACAGGACCGACCCCTACTTCGCCGACCGCCCCGGCTTCACGAAGCGCCCGGCCCTGCTCGACCCGGTGGACTGGGTGCGGGGCTGGCCCTCGGTGCGCGCGGGCCGGTGGGCCTCTGACCGGCGGATGCCGGCCCCCGCCGCCCAGCCGGGGCAGCGGACGGCCTACCGGCCGTCGCCGGTCCCCCCGCACCGTCTCGGCAAGCGGCTGCCGGCCTTCTCCGACGACTTCTCCGGCAGCACGCTCGACCCGTCCTGGTCCTGGGTGCGCCGGCCGGACCCCGCGACGTACGCCGTGGAGGGCGGCCGGCTGCGCTTCGACACCCAGTCCGCTGACCTGTACGTCGACAGCAACACCGCCTCCGTGCTGACCCGGAGGGCCCCGCGCGGCGACTACGTCGTCGAGGCGAAGGTCGACCTCGACGTCCCGCCCGAGGGGTGCTGCTTCAACTACGTGCAGGCCGGCCTGGTGGTCTACGGCTCCGACGACGCGTTCGTGAAGCTGGTGCACGCCTCGATCTGGGAGACCCGGCAGACCGAGTTCGCCACCGAGGTGCCCAGCGCCCCCGCGTCGTACCCCCGCTACGGCAACACCGTGGTCGGCCCGCCCGGCGACGACACCTGGCTGCGGATCGTGCGCCGAGGCGACCGGTTCACGGCCTACACCTCGCAGGACGGTCGGCGGTTCGTGCGTGGCGGCACCTGGGTCAACCACCTCGCCGTCGACGCCCGGATCGGGCTCGTCTCGATGGGGGGCAGCGGGTTCACCGGCCACTTCGACCACGTCCGGACCTGGTCGCTGCGCTGATCTCGGCCCGCGTCGTCGTAGCCTCGAGGCTCGAGGGGCCGTGACGAGACGATGCCCCGGACCCGGACGGGAGGCTGACCGATGACGCTGACCCGAGGCATCGTGGAGGTCTTCGAGGCGATCCCGGTGCGGATCGAGGTCGAGGGGCACGCGCCGACCTGGCGGGTCACCGGCGGGTCGTTCGAGTCGGTGCTGGAGTTCGCGACGCAGGCTCTCGGGGCGACGACGGTGGTGGCGCGGACGGACCGCGCCCGCTGGTGGCCCCGGGTGACGCTGACGCTGACCACCGACCCCGCGCTGGCCGCGGCGGCACCGCCGCTGGAGACGTTCGCGGCGCCGCCCGAGCCCGAGCCTGACTCGGAGGCCGAACCCGAGCCGGCGCCGCAGCTGACGGACCTGCCGGAGCCGCCCGGTGCGGACTCGCCGCTCGAGAGCGTCTTCGCCTACCAGGAGGCGGCCCGCCAGGACCGCCAGGCCCGCCACGGCGTGCCCGAGCAGCGCCGCGCGCCGGACTGACGAGTGCGTTCCTCTCGCGCTTTCCTGCCGCTCGTGCTCTCCGCGGCCCTCGCCCTGGGCGGCTGCTCGGAGGGGACCGGGCAGCCCCGCGCCGCGACGGCCACCCCGCCCAGCAAGGCTGCGTCGGCCGACCCGGCCGACCCGGCCGACCCGGACGACGACGTCGTCGTCGACCACGTCGTCGCGATCTCCGTCGACGGGCTCAACCCCTCGGCCGTCACCGACCTCGGGCCGGAGGAGCTGCCTGCGCTGTACCGGCTGATGGCCGAGGGCGCCGCCACCCTCGACGCCCGCACCGAGCAGGAGCGCACCGACACGCTGCCCAACCACACCGGCATGCTCACCGGGCGACCTGTCCGTGGTGCCGGTGGGCACGGGGTCGACGTCAACGACGACGACGGCAGCACGGTGGCGGACCCGGCCGGGGAGTACGTCGCCGGTCTGTTCGACGTCGTGCACGACCACGGTGGAAGCACCGCGTTCTACTCCTCGAAGACGAAGCTCGACCTGCTGGACCGGACCTGGGACGCCGAGCACGGCGCCCCGGACGTGACCGGCGCCGACGACGGTCGCGACAAGGTGGACCGCTACGTCTACGACGCCGACGGGTCCCGCACCGTCGACGCGCTGCTCGGCCGGCTGCGCGGCACCCCCGACACGGTCAGCTTCGTGCACCTGGCCTACCCCGACGTCGCGGGTCATGCCTCCGGCTTCCTGTCCCCGGCCTACCTCGACGGGGTGCGGGACGCCGACGAGCAGGTCGGACGGATCCTGGACGCCGTCGCGTCCGACCCGGACCTGCAGGCGCACACGGCGGTCGTGCTCACCGCCGACCACGGTGGCCGGGGCGCGAGCCACACCGACCCCACGAAGGCCGACGACTACACGATCCCCTTCCTGGTCTGGGGTCCGGGCGTCGCGCGCGGCGCCGACCTCTACGACCTCAACACCGAGGTGCGTCGCGACCCGGGCGCCGCCCGGACGTCGTACGACGGTCCGCAGCCGATCCGCAACGGAGAGCTGGCCAACCTGGTGCTGGACCTGCTCGACCTGCCGCCGGTGCCGGGCAGCACGTTCGACGTACGCCAGGACCTCAACGTCCGCTGACCGTCGCCGCGTTGTCAGGCGCTCACGTCGTCCTGGCGACGTCACCGCCTGACAGGTCGGGAGGTCGCGTGAGGCGCTCGAACTGCGCCTGGTCGATCACCCGGATCGGCTGGCCGGTGCGCAGCCGCTCCCGCACCCCGAACAGCGTCACTCCCTCGGACGCACCGACGGCGCCGAGCACCACGACCGTGGTCGCGTCGGTCGGCCGGCTCTGCGGCTGCGCGCCGGCCGCGCGGGCCCGGGCGGCGGCCTGGACCCGGGTCAGCGAGCCGAACCGGCCGGCGAAGACGACGGGCTGGTCCCGCAGGCTGCGCGGCGCGCGGCCGGGCGTGACGTCGACCCGCCGCAGCGACGTCAGGGCGTCGAGCGCGTCGTCGGCGTGCCAGTAGCGCTTGGACCGGGCCCCGGTGGCGTGCCAGATCCAGCTCTTGAACGCCTCGCTCGCGTCGAGTCCCGCAATCGCCCGGGCCGAGACGACGTCGTTCCACCAGATCTCTCCGGAGAGCAGCGTCGCGGCCAGCAGCCCGACCTGGAAGATGTCCTCGGCCGGGCCCCACATGGTGTTCGAGGCGAGGTCGCGCGGCGCGAAGTCGGGCTGGAAGCGCGAGGGCGCCGCCCCCCGCTCGTGGTCGACGGCCAACGTCGTGATGCCGAAGTCGCCGAGCACGAGCCGGCCGTCGCGCAGGAACACGTTGTCGGGCTTGATGTCGCGGTGGATGATCCACACGCCGTGCATCCGGCGCAGCACCTTGAGCAGCGCCCGGATCTCGGCGCGCACCCGGCCCTCGCTCCAGCGCAGCCCGTCGTTCTCGACCGCGTCCCAGACGGTGCCCTGCTCGAGGTACTCGAAGACCAGGATGTGCCGACGTCGCTGCCGCTGCCCGCGGCCGGTGGCGGTCACGAAGACGTCGAGCAGCTCGACCACCCTCGGGTCGCCGCGCAGCAGCCGGCCGAAGTAGGCCTCGCCGTGCCAGTCCTCGAGGCTCTGGCAGACCTTGATCGCAACGGTCCGGCCCGGCCGTCCGCGCGCGGACAGCTCGTGCCCGACGTACGTCGCGCCGAAGCCGCCCTCGGCGAGCAGACCCGACACGCGGTAGGGCGTGCCGGTGTCGCTGTGCAGCGTCTCGCCCACGCGCAACCGGGACATGCCGCCCATCCAAGCCGATCAGGCCGCCGCGAGCACCAGCACCCGGCCGCCGAGCAGCAGGCAGGCCACCGTGACCAGCCAGAACACCCCGACCCACACCAGGCCGGGCACCCCGGTCAGCCGGGCGAGCGTGTCGGCGTCCGAGCTGCCTCCGGGTCTCGCGCGCCGGTGCCGCTGCAGCTCGACGACTGCGCGCGGTGCCGCCACCAGCAGGAACCAGGTGACGGCATAGGCCACGACGAGCTGCAGGTCGGCGTCCGCCCAGCGGGTGACCACGACCAGCACGCTGCCGGCGACCAGCACCGACCAGAGTCCGAAGAAGTTGCGGATCTGGAGCAGCAGCAGCGCCAGCAGGACCAGCAGCGCCCACAGCACGCCGACCCCGTGGCCGGCGGCCAGCAGGTGGGCCGCACCCAGCCCGATCAGCGCCGGCCCGACGTAGCCCGCGAACGCCGTGAGGACCATCCCCGGACCGGTGCTGCGGCCGCGCGAGACGGTCAGGCCCGAGGTGTCCGAGTGCAGCCGAATACCGGCCAGCCGGCGCCCGCTGATCAGGGCGGCCACCCCGTGCGCACCCTCGTGCGCGATCGTCACCAGGTGGCGGGTGTGGCGCCAGACCGACGGGGTCGCGGTGAGCACGAGCGCCAGCACCGCCGTGGCCAGCACGACACCGAGCGCCGGGGGCGGCGAGACCGCGGTGACCGTCTCCACGCGACCAGCGTGCCAGGTCTCGAACTGCGCGGGCGCCTGCCCCTCAAGTCGCGCCCTCCCGATGCCGATGGAGAGATCGATGACTGCCGTGGCCGAGGAGACCCGCCTGCAGGCCCTCGGGGCACTGCGGCTGCTCGACACGCCCCGAGAGGAACGGTTCGACCGCATCGTGCGGCTGGCGAAGCGGCTCTTCGACGTACCGATCGCGGTCGTGAGCCTGATCGACGCGGACCGGCAGTACAACCTCGCCGAGATCGGCGTGGGCCTCGAGGAGGTCCCCCGCTCCCACTCCTTCTGCCAGCACACGATCCGAGACACCGTGCCGATGATCGTGACGGACCCCGCGCACGATCCCCGCTTCGCCGCCAACCCCTGGGTGACCGGCGACCACCCGATCCGGTTCTACGCCGGGCAGCCGCTGGCGACCCCGGCCGGCATCAACGTCGGCGCGCTGTGCATCGTCGACGACCGGCCGCGGGAGCTCAGCCGTGACCAGGTCGACCTGCTGCGCGAGCTCGCCGACTTCGTCGAGGCCGAGCTGGCCCGCACCGACGAGATCGACCGCGCCGGCGAGCTGCAGCGCAGCCTGCTGCCACGCACGACACCGCAGCTGACTGGGTACGACGTGGCCGGCGTGTGCCTGCCCGCCGCGGCCGTCGGCGGCGACTTCTACGACTGGCAGCACGTCGGCGACGGCTTCCAGGTGGTCCTTGCCGACGTGATGGGCAAGGGGGTCCCCGCAGCCCTGATCGGTGCCAGCCTGCGCTCCCTGATGCGCGGCGCCTCGCGGTTCAACGACCTGGAGACCGCGGTCAACCGCGCGGCCTACGTCATCGAGTCCGACCTCGCCCAGACCTCGACGTTCGTCACGATGCTCGCCGCCCGGCTCGACACCGGCACGCACACGCTGAGCTACGTCGACGCCGGGCACGGCCTCGCCGGCATCGTCACCCACCAGGGCAAGGCCGAGCAGTTCGAGTCCGACGGGCTTCCCCTCGGCGCCCCCGCCTGGGAGCCCTGGCGCGCGGAGCACGTCGTCCTGGAACCCGGCGACGCCTTCATCGCGCTCAGCGACGGCGCCCTCGACCTGTTCGAGTCGCTCGACGAGGCCCGTGAGGCGGCCCGGGAGATGGTCGTGGCGTGCGCGAGCGCGCAGGAGATCGTCGACACCGTCGCGAGCTACGCCCGTCGACACGGTGCGACCGACGACGTCACCTGCGTCGTCGTACGCCGGCTCTGCCCGGACGAGAGCAGCTAGGAGCACCGTGCAGATCGACCGCACCGACCCCGCCGACGGCGTGGCCGTCTTCCGGCTGGACGGCCGCCTGAACATGGTGGCCGCCCCTCGCCTGAAGGCGTCCATCGACGAGGCCGTGGCTGCGGGCCGTCCCCGCGTGGTCGTCGACCTCACCCTGGTCCCGTTCATGGACTCCTCAGGCCTCGGCACCCTGATCGCCGGACTGAAGACGGTCCGCCGGGTCGAGGGCGACCTACGGATCAGCGGGGTCAACCCGCAGGTGGCGACCGTGCTCGCACTGACCAACCTCGACCGGGTGCTGACCTCGCACGAGACGGTGGAGGCGGCCACCAATGGCTGGTGACTACGCCCTGCAGGGGCTGGCGCTCCCCTCGTCCCTGAACCTGCTGCACGACCTGCTCGACCAGGTCCGCTCGGACCACCCGAACATCGCGGAGACGGACCTGTCGATGTTCGAGACCGCGATCGTGGAGATCCACGGCAACGTGGTCGAGCACGGGCGTCCGCCGGGCTCGGTCATCTTCGCCTTCGAGCTGAGCGTCGAGCCGGACCGGATCGTCGGCATCCTCGCCGACACCGGGGAGGCCGCACCGGAGCTGAGCGGCGTCGGAGAGCTGCCCCCCGTGACGGCCGAGAGCGGCCGAGGACTCTGGCTGGCCCGCGCGACGCTCGACGAGCTGCACTACGCGCGGATGGGTGGACGCAACACCTGGAAGCTGGTCCGCCGGCGCGACGCCGTTCCCGCCGGTTCCGCCTGACCGTCAGCCGTTCAGGCGCGGGCGGAGCTGGTGACCTCGTCCGCGGCCGGGCCGACGTCCGGGCGGATCCGGAGCTCGCGCACGGACAGCGCCAGGGCGACGAGCGAGAACCCCAGGGCGCACGCGAAGGCGGCCGCGACGGCGATCCCGAGCCCACCGCCGCCGGACTGGGTCAGCCGGAAGGCCGCGGCCAGCACCGCGGCCCCGATCGCCGACCCGATCCGCTGACCGGTCTGCAGCGCGGCACCGGCCGCCCCGCCCATGCGCGGCGGCACCGACGCCAGCGTCATGGTGATGTTCGGCGAGATCACCGCGCCGCTGCCGAGCCCGGTGACCACCAGGGGGACGACCAGCCACAGCGCCTGGTGGTCGGGGGACGTCAGCGGGACGACGAGGGTCAGCGCCGCGAACCCGACACACACCACGACCAGCCCTCCCACCGTGACCCGGCGACCGAGCCGGTCCACGACTCGGCCCGCGAGCACGGCGGCGAGCGCCGAGCCGATCGCGAACGGCGTCGCGGTGAGCCCGGACTCCAGCGGACTGAAGCCCAGGCCGTCCTGCAGGTAGAGCGCGAGCACGAGCCAGATGCCGCTGAATCCGCAGAAGTACGTCGTCCCGAGCACGATCCCGGAGGCGAACCCCGGTGCCTGTGCGAACAGCCGGACGTCCAGCAGCGGCGCTCCACCACGCCGTACGACGCGGCGCTCCCAGCGCACGAAGGCACCGGTGAGCAGCGGCACGGCGAGGGCCAGCAACCACCACGGCGTCGCCGGATCGCCCATCGCCTCGATGATCGGCAGCAGCACGCACAGCACGGCGAGGCCCAGCAGCACGGCGCCGACACCGTCGACCTGGGCGCGCAGTCGGCCCTCGCGCGGAGCGGCCTTCGGCAGCAGCCGCAGGGCGAGCACCAGCGCGACCGCGCCGATCGGCACGTTGACGAAGAACACGTAGCGCCAGCCGTCCTCGGCGCCGAACACCGCCAGGATCAGGCCGCCGAGGATCGGTCCCGACGCGGCGGACAGGCCGACCGTCGTACCGAAGATGCCGAAGGCGCGGCCCCGCTCGGCCCCGGTGAACAGCTGCTGGATCAACCCGGTGTTCTGGGGCGTCAGGAAGCCGGCGGCCGCACCTTGCAGGAGCCGGGCCAGCACCAGCATGTGGGCGTCGGGCGCCAGACCGGCGGCCGCGCTGGTGAGGGTGAACGCCAGCAGCCCGATCACGAACATCCTCCGGCGCCCGACCAGGTCTCCGAGCCGACCGCCGGCGACCAGGGTGAGGCCGAAGGTCAGCGCGTAGCCGGAGACCACCCACTGCACCGACTGCGAGGACGCGTCGAGGCCGCGCTGGATGGAGGGGACCGCAACGTTCACGATCGTGACGTCGAGCAGGGACATGAAGCCGACGAGCAGGGTGACCGCGAGCGCCCGCCAGCGGTCCGGGTGCGGTTCGACCGCGTCGTGCGCGCGAGGACTGGACATACCGGGGTGCGGGTACCCGTGGCAGGTTGGGGGAAACCGCAACCGACCCCCACGACCGCCCGACCCGACCCGCCCGACCCACCCGATCGAGGAGCACCACGTTGACCGCACAGCCGACCGTCGCACTGCTGGGCACCGGGACGATGGGCGCCGGGATGGCGCGCAACATCGCCGCCGCGGGCCTCGCCCTCACCGTGTGGAACCGCACCCGCTCCCGGGCCGAGCCGCTGGCCGAGGTGGGGGCCGTCGTCGCGGCCAGCGCCGCCGAGGCGGTGCGCGGCGCGGACGTGGTCGTCACGATGCTGTTCGACACCGACTCGGTGGTGGCTGCGATGGCCGAGGCGCGGGAGGGTCTCGGCGACGGCGCCGTGTGGCTGCAGCAGTCCACGGTCGGCGTCGCGGGGACGGAACGGCTCGCCGGCCTCGCCGCCGAGCTCGGCCTGGTCTACGTCGACGCGCCCGTGCTCGGCACGAGGAAGCCGGCCGAGGACGGGGCACTGGTGGTGCTCGCCTCCGGCCCCGACTCGGCACGAGACGTGGTGGAGCCGGTGCTCGCTGCCATCGGGGCTCGCACCGTGTGGGTCGGCGAGGTGGGCCAGGGGACCCGGCTCAAGCTGGTGGCGAACTCCTGGGTGCTCACCGTGGTCGAGGGGATCGCGGAGTCGCTCACCCTGGCGAAGGCTCTCGGCGTCGACCCCCAGCACTTCCTCGACGTGGTGAAGGGCGGAGCCATGGACGCGCCCTACGTCCAGCTCAAGGGCGCGGCGATGCTCGCCGGCGACTTCACGCCCGCCTTCGGACTCGACGGCGCGGCCAAGGACGCCGACCTGATCGTGACCGCGGCCCGGGGGGCCGGCGCAGACCTGGGCGTGCTGGAGGCGGTGCAGGCGCACTTCGCCCGCGCGCTGGCCGACGGTCACGGCGACCAGGACCTGTCCGCGACGTTCCTGTCGCACTGAGCGCGACGCCCGTCGAGGGGGTGCGCCTCGGGTGTTAGGGTTGCCTAACTTAGGCTTACCTTAGATGCGAGGGACCTCGATGCTGGCGAACTACCTGATCGGGCTGCGCGAAGGGCTCGAGGCGACCCTGGTCGTCGTCATCCTGGTCGCCTACCTGGTGAAGTCCGACCGCCGCTCGCTGCTGCCGGGGATCTGGACCGGCGTCACCCTCGCGGTCGCGGTCTCCCTGGCCTTCGGCGCGCTGCTCACCTTCGGCCCGCAGGGGCTCAGCTTCGAGGCCAAGGAGACCATCGGCGGCGTGCTCTCCATCGTCGCGGTCGGCTTCGTCACCTGGATGGTGATGTGGATGGCCCGGTCGGCGCGCAGCCTGTCCGGTGACCTCAAGGGCCGGGTCGACCGCGCCGCTGACGCGGGCCGCGCCAGCCTGGTCGTCGTCGCCATGCTCGCCGTTGGCCGGGAGGGCCTCGAGACCGCCCTGTTCCTGTGGGCCGCGACGCAGGCCGCGGCCGGCGGGTCCGGATCGACGACGACGCCGCTGACCGGCGCCGCGCTCGGCCTCGCCACCGCCGTCGTGCTCGGCTACCTGTTCTACCGAGGCGCGGTGAAGATCAACCTGAGCAGGTTCTTCACCTGGACCGGGGGCTTCCTCATCCTGGTCGCCGCGGGCGTGCTGGCCTACGGCGTGCACGACCTGCAGGAGGCGCGCATCCTGCCCGGCCTGGACAACCTCGCCTTCGACGTCAGCAACATCATCGAGCCGGGCTCGTTCGTCGCGACGCTGCTCAAGGGGACGCTCAACTTCTCCCCCGCCACCACGTGGCTGGAGGCCGTCGTATGGGTGGTCTACGTCGTCGCGACGATGAGCCTGTTCTACACCCAGATCCACCGCGGCAACCGGACCATGAGCACCGCTCGCACCCCGGCCCCCCAGGCCCACGGGGCCTGACATCCCGCCCGGCCTCGCCCCACCATCGCGACCTGAAGGAACCCCCGAACCGTGAAGCTTCCCCGGATCACCGCTGCCGTCGTCGCAGCGCTGGCCCTGCCCGTGCTGGCCTCGTGCACCGACAACTCCGCGTCGTCGTCCAGCGGTGACGACCGACGCACCATCTCGGTCACCTCCTCCGACGACACCTGCAAGCTGTCAGCCGACGACGCGCCGGCCGGCAACCTGGTCTTCCAGGTGACGAACGAGGGCGACCAGGTCACCGAGTTCTACCTGTACGCCGAGGACGGGCTGCGCATCGTCGGCGAGGTCGAGAACGTCGGACCCGGCCTGTCGCGCGACCTGGTGATCAACGTGCCCGCGGGGTCCTACATCCCGGCCTGCAAGCCGGGCATGAGCGGCCAGGGCATCCGCAGCGACCTCACCGTCACCGAGGCCAGCGGGTCGGACGGCGGGCCGGACGCCGGGGCGGGCGGCGGGGCGACCGGCGGGGCGGGCGGCGGGGCGACCGGCGGGGCCACGCAGGAACAGGTCGACGCCGCCACCGAGCAGTACCACGCCTACGTCACCGACCAGACCGAGCAGCTGCTTCTCGGCACCAAGGAGTTCGTCGCGGCCTACACGGCGGGCGACGACGACAAGGCTCGCACCCTCTACCCCGTGGTGCGCGTGCACTGGGAGCGCATCGAGCCGGTCGCGGAGTCGTTCGGCGACCTCGACCCCACGATGGACCTGCGCGAGGCCGACCTCGAGCCCGGCCAGGAGTGGACCGGCTGGCACCGGATCGAGAAGGACCTCTGGCCGCCGGCGTCCGGCTACCAGGCCCTGGCCCCCCGGCAACGGGCGACCTACGCGGACCGGCTGCTGCGGGACACCGTGACGCTGGACGAGCGCGCCGACGGGCTGGAGCTCAGCGTCGACCAGATCGGCAACGGCGCGAAGAGCCTGCTCGACGAGGTCGCCACCGGCAAGGTCACCGGTGAGGAGGAGATCTGGTCGCACACCGACCTCTACGACTTCCAGGCCAACGTGGACGGGGCCCGGGTCGCGTTCGAGGGTCTGCGCCCGGTGCTGAGCGAGAGGGACCCGGCGCTCGAGAAGCAGCTCGACCACAGGTTCGCCGTACTCCAGGGTCTGCTCGACCAGCACCACGAGGGCACCGCCGGCTTCGTGCCCTACACCGAGCTCGAGCGGTCGCAGGTGCGTGAGCTGTCCGACGCGGTCAACGCGCTCTCCGAGCCGCTGTCGACGCTGACGGCGGCCGTCACCCTGTGAGCGCACGAGGGCCCTCGGCCGCCTCCGGCCTCAGCCGGCGGCGGCTGCTCGGCTACGCCGGTGCCGGCGCCGCGATCGGCGCCGCCGGCTTCGCGGGCGGCAGGGGCACGGCGCTCGCGACCGAAGGCGAGGCGGGGCCCGGCAGCGACCGGCACCCCTTCCACGGCGAGCACCAGGCCGGGATCCTCACCCCGGCGCAGGACCGCTTGCACTTCGCGGCGTTCGACGTCACCGCCACGTCCCGCGCCGAGCTGCTGATGCTGCTGCGCGCGTGGACCGCGGCGGCGGAGGCGATGACCCAGGGCGTCCCCGTGGGGGCCGACATCCCGCTGCCGTACGACGCCCCGCCCGGTGACACCGGCGAGGCGACCGGCCTGCCGCCCTCGAGGCTGACCCTGACGTTCGGCTTCGGCCCCTCGCTCTTCCGCGACGCGGAGGGCCGGGACCGCTTCGGGATCGCCGAGCGTCGACCCGCCGCCCTCGCGCGGCTGCCGCACTTCCCCGCGGACCAGCTCCGGCCCGAGCGCAGTGACGGCGACCTCTGCGTGCAGGCCTGCGCCGACGACCCCCAGGTCGCGGTCCACGCGATCCGCAACCTGTCGCGGATCGCGTTCGGCAGCGCGGCCCTGCGCTGGTCCCAGCTCGGCTTCGGCCGTACGTCGTCCACGTCGACCAGCCAGCAGACCCCCCGCAACCTCTTCGGCTTCAAGGACGGGACCGCCAACCTCAGGGCCGAGGACCCCGACACCGCCGAGGCGGTCTGGGTCGGCCGTGACGACGACCCTGGCGCGGACTGGCTCGCCGGCGGCTCCTACCTCGTCGCCCGGCGGATCACCATGGCGATCGAGACCTGGGACCGCACCTCGCTGCGCGAGCAGGAGGCGCTCGTCGGCCGCGACCGTTCCCAGGGGGCTCCGCTGTCCGGCGGCACGGAGTTCACCGACCCCGACCTCGACCTGCAGGGGAACGACGGCGAGCCGCTGGTCGCCCTGAACTCCCACGTGCGCCTCGCGCACCCGTCGCAGAACGACGGTGCCACGATGCTGCGCCGCGGCTACAACTTCACCGACGGCAACGACGACCTCGGCCGGCTCGACGCCGGGCTGTTCTTCCTCGCCTACGTGCGCGACCCGGCCACGCAGTACATCTCGATGCAGACCACGCTGTCACGCGACGACGGCCTGAGGGAGTACCTCACGCACACCGGCTCAGCGCTCTTCGCCGTACCGCCCGGAACCAGGCCCGGCGGCTTCGTCGGCGACACGCTGTTCGCCTGACCGGCGCTCAGGCCCGGCTGAAGCCGGTGATCCGGAACGGGTTGCCGGTGAAGCTCATCGCTGCCCGTCCCCCGGTCTCGGCGAGCCCGGTCAGCTCCTCGGCGGCCGACTCCACCGCACCGTCCCCGTCGTAGTCCCGGGCCCCGATCGGACCCAGGTCGCCCGGCGCCAGTCGCTGACCGCCGATCTCCCAGCCCGCACCGGACACCGTCACCACGCCCTGCACGGTCCTGACCACCGGCGCCGACGGGGTCGGGGTGGGCTTGGGCGCAGCCGGCCGGGGGGTGGGGCGGGCCGCGGCCTTGGCCCGGGCGGCGGCCTGGGCCCTCGCCTGGCGGGCGGCCTCGATCCGGGCCGCCTGCTGGGCCCTCTGCTGGGCGACCTGCTGGGCCTTCTTCTGCGCCTGCTTCCGGGCGACCTGCTGGGCCTTCTTCTGGGCCTGCTTCTGGGCCTTCTTCTGGGCCGTCTTCTGGGCGGTCCCGCCGTCCGCCACCGGGACCACGCCGTCACCGGCACCGGCCGGGACGTCCGGCGAGGGGATCACGAACGTGCCGGTGCGGTAGCCGCGCTCGAAGGCGGAGACCAGGTCGACGTAGTAGTCGGAGGGGTTGTAGCTGAAGATCGCCGACGCGCGGCCACTGTCGGTGCTCAGGTCGCGGCCGCCGCTGCACAGGTAGCCGGCCGCGGCCAGGGCGGCGTCGTCGATGTCGTTGGGGGTGGAGCGCCCGTCCCCGTCGCCGTCGCGACCGGCACTCCTCCAGGTGGTCGGGATGAACTGCATCGGTCCGACGGCACGGTCCCAGACCTTGTCCCCGTCGAAGGCGCCACGGTCACTGTCCCGGATCGCCGCGACCGGTCCCTTGCCGTTCAGCGCCACCCCGACGATCGCGGGGCGCGGGACCCCGTCGGAGCCGAGCACCGATCCGCCGTACCGGCCGTGGTCGGACTCGACACGGCCGATCCCGGCCAGCAGCGTCCAGGGCAGGCGGCAGCCGGGGTCGTTCTTCGCGAGGGTGCCGGCGGCCCGCCGGTAGGCGCGCATCGCCGCGGAGGGCAGGTCGTTGTCGAGCAGCGAGCTGGCCTTGAACACCTTGCCGCCGCGCGCGCTCTCGACCGAGATCCGGCGGTTGCGCTCCTTCGAGGTGCCGAGCGCCAGACCCCCGCGGATGACGGTCTGCGGCTCGACCTCCTGCGGCGGGTCGAGCGTCAGGACGCTCACGTAGCCGCGCTGGAGCGCGGCCAGGTCGAAGGGTGCACTGAGCGCCGCCCGGGGCGAGGACTCGTGCGCCGTGCTCACGACCTGCGGGGCCAGCCCCGCCATCGAGACAGGCAGGACGACAACGACGACAGCGGCCGACAGCCGCACTCCCAAACGCATCCGCACACTCATCTTGCTCGTGGTGTCTCCCAGACGGACTTACCCCCCGAGCGTAGGTGAGCAGGTGTCTGGTTCGCGGCGGAATGGGGGAAATCGTCCAGGGGGTGGACCGGACCGCGTCCGCGCCACGTCGCCGGCGCGTCAGGACGCCCGGACGACCTCGAAGACCAACCCTGCCCGCACCAGCCGGTCCAGCAGGTGCTCCCCCATCGCGACCGCGGTGGTGACGCTGCCGGCGCTCGGCGGGTTGTCGTCGAAGGCCAGCGACAGCGCCGACTCGGCGAGCATCTTCGCGGTCTCGGTGTAGCCCGGGTCGCCGCCCCGGACGACGGTCTCGACCCTGCGGCCACCACCCTCGGCGAAGAACTGCACGGTGAACCAGGTCTTCGCCCGGCGCTCCTCGCTCGGGCCCTGCCCCTGCGGCAACCGGCTCATCAGGAACCGGCGCAGCGGGGGCACCTGGGCGCCGGCGGCGACCGTCGCCACCACGGCGAGGCCCCCCACCACCGTGGGCAGCTTCTTGATCGCGGCGTAGTGCGCGTAGCTGAAGTCCGGGCCGTAGCGGGTCAGCGCGGTGGCGGAGCGGCGTACGACGAGAGGGTCGATCGTGGGCAGCGGCACCAGCCAGAAGCCGCTCTCCGCGTCGTGGTGGGGGCGCTTGGCCACCGTGCGGACCCGGCGGCCCTCGGCCGGACGCGGCTCGACCTTGCGCCGGGCGGCGTGCGCGGCCTTCATCTGCCGGGCCCGCGACGCGGCGCCGAGGAACGAGGCGAACGTGCCACCCGAGGCGGTGCCGTTGCTGCGCACCAGCCCGCGCATCGTGACCGGCACCCCCTCCGGCAGCTGCTGCACCGTGAAGAACGCACCCAGGTCGTGGGGGATGGAGTCGAAGCCGCAGGCGTGCACGATCCGGGCGCCGCTGGCGACGGCACGCTCGTGGTGGGCCAGGTACATCCGGTCGACGAACTCCGGCTCCCCGGTGAGGTCGACGTAGTCGGTGCCGGCTGCGGCGCACGCCGCGACCAGCGGCTCGCCGTACTCCACGTAGGGGCCGACGGTGGTGATCACGACCCGGGTGCGCGCGGCGACGTCCTGGATGGACGCGGCGTCGGTGACGTCCGCGTGCAGCAGCGGCAGCTCCGAGAGCGCCGGGTCGATCGCCGCCAGCCGGTCACGCACGGCCTCCAGCTTGGCCGGGCTGCGGCCCGCGAGCGCCCAGCGGCATCCGGCGGGGGCGTGCGCGGCGAGGTACTCCGCCGTCAGCCCCCCGGTGAAGCCGGTCGCCCCGAACAGCACCAGGTCGAGCTCCCGGTCGAGCTCACGGTCGTCTGCTAGCGGCACGGCGTCCTCCATCGGTCGGCACATCGTCGGTTCTCCCTGCGCCACTCTGCCAAAGCGCGCCGGGTCGCCGTACCGTAGGGCGCATGTGCCGCAACATCCGGACCCTGCACAACTTCGAGCCGCCGGCCACGCGCGACGAGGTGCACGCCGCCTCGCTGCAGTTCGTGCGCAAGGTCAGCGGGGCGGCGAAGCCCTCCCAGGCCAACCAGGCGGCCTTCGACCGCGCGGTCGCCGAGGTCGCCGCGACCACCGAGCGGCTGCTCGCCGAGCTGACGACCGCCGCACCGCCCAAGGACCGCGAGGTCGAGGCGGCCAAGGCGCGGGCCCGCGCGGCCGTCCGCTACGCCTGAGCCCTCACTCGGTGAAGTCGACGACCTCCTGCTCGTCGTCGGTCCAGGCGTCGACGAGGTCGACGACGTCCGCGATCGAGTCGACGATCCGGGAGGGACGGTAGGGGAACCGGTCCACCTGGTGCGACTGCGTCGAGCCGGTCAGTACCAGGATCGTGCGCAGCCCGGCCTCCAGCCCGGAGATCACGTCGGTGTCCATCCGGTCGCCGATCATCACCGTGGTCTCGGAGTGTGCGTCGATCCGGTTGAGGGCGGAGCGCATCATCAGCGAGTTGGGCTTGCCCACGAAGTAGGGATCGACGCCGGTCGCCCGGGTGATCAGCGCCGCCACCGACCCGGTCGCCGGGATCGGCCCGTGCGGCGACGGGCCGCTCGGGTCCGGGTTGGTGGCGATGAAGCGGGCGCCCGCCGCGATCAGCCGGATCGCCGTCGTGATCGCCTCGAAGGAGTAGGTCCGGGTCTCGCCGAGGACGACGTACTCCGGGTCCCGGTCGGTCATCACGTAGCCGATCTCGTGCAGCGCCGTGGTCAGTCCCGTCTCACCGATGACGTAGGCGGTGCCGCCGGGGCGCTGGTCGTCCAGGAACTGCGCGGTGGCCAGGGCGGAGGTCCAGATCGCGGCCTCCGGCACGTCGATCCCGGACCGGTGCAGCCGGGCCTTGAGGTCGCGCGGGGTGAAGATCGAGTTGTTCGTCAGGAGCAGGAACGGCCGGCCGGTCCCGGTGAGCTTGGCGATGAACTCGGCAGCGCCGGGGATCGGCTCCTCCTCGTGCACCAGGACACCGTCCATGTCGGACAACCAGGCCCGCACAGGTCGTCTGGGCTGCTGCGCGCGCGACGTCATGCGGTCATGCTGCCACCTCCGGGCGACGTAGGCTGGACCCGATGTCCGAGCTCGCCACCTCCGTCGGGGTCGAGGCCGCCCTCAACCTGCTGCGCGGTCGCCCCGTCGTGGCGCTGACCGGTGCCGGGATGAGCACCGACTCCGGCATCCCCGACTACCGCGGGCCCGGCTCCCCCTCCCGGATGCCGATGACCTACGGCGACTTCGTCTCCGGTCCACAGGCCCAGCAGCGCTACTGGGCACGCTCGCACCTCGGCTGGTCGCGGATGCGGCGCGCCCTTCCCAACGACGGACACCGGGCGCTGGTCCGGCTCGAGGCCGCCGGGACCGTGCGGCTGCTGATCACGCAGAACGTCGACGGTCTCCACGAGACCGCCGGGTCACGGTCCCTGTGCGCCCTCCACGGTCGGATCGCCGACGTGGTCTGCCTGTCCTGCCGCACGCAGACCTCGCGGGCCGCCCTGCACGACCGGCTCCGCGACCTCAACCCCGGCTGGTCCGAGCGGCACGCCACGGTCGAGGTCCGCCCCGACGGCGACGTCGAGCTCTCCGAGACCGACGGGTTCGTGGTCCCCCCGTGCGACGCGTGCGGCGGGATCCTCAAGCCGGACGTGGTGTTCTTCGGCGAGAACGTCCCCAAGCCCCGCGTCGAGCGCTGCTACGCGGCGGTCGACGCCCTCGACCCCACCCGCGACGCGCTGCTCGTGCTCGGCTCGTCGCTGACCGTGATGTCCGGGCTCCGCTTCGTCCGGCACGCGGTGAAGCGCGACGTGCCCGTGGTCATCGTCAACCGCGGCCCGACCCGCGCCGACGACCTGACGCCGTACCTCGTGGACCACGGGACCTCGCAGTTCCTCACCGCGCTCTCCGAGTTGTCCACCGGCTAGGTGACGTCGCGCCGGGTGGAGAGCAGCACGCCGAGCCCGGCGAGGACGCCGGCGTAGCCCAGCAACGTGAGCCCGCCACCCCACCACGGCAGGTAGTCCAGCAGCGTCGTGGTCGGCGACGTCAGCGCCTGCGAGGCGTTGGTGGGCAGCCACTTCACGATCTCGTCGAGGTCGTTGGCCGCCAGCACGAACGTGGCCAGCGGCTCCACCAGGAACGTCACGAAGACCGCGACGAGCACGGCGGCGACCTGGTTGCGGATCAGCGTCCCGATGCCGATGCCGAGCATCGTCCAGAGCCCGACCGCGACGACCCCGAGCAGCGCCGACGACCAGAGCCGGTCGGCGCCGAGGCCGAGGTCGTAGCCCCGGGCCGCGATGATCGCCCCGCCCACGGCGAAGGCACCGAGCAGCGACACCAGGCCGTAGACCAGGCCGATCACGAGGTGCGCCAGCATCTTCGCGCCGACCACCCGCACCCGTCTCGGCGTCGCGAGGAACGTCGGGGTCAGGGTCTGGTAGCGGACCTCCCCGGTCATCCCGGTGATGCCCAGGATCATCGCGAAGATGTAGGCGCCGCCGAACGACGAGCCCGCGTAGACCGTGCGGATCGCCTCGGCCGTCTCCAGACCGGGCTGCGCGGGCTGTCCCTGACCCGGGTCGCTGCCCGCGAGCGCGGCGTTGGCGGCGGCCTGGACCAGCGTGTAGACGACCGCCCCGATCAGCAGGCCCCACCACAGCCGGGTCGAGGTGATCTTGCGCAGCTCCGAGCGCACCAGGGCGGTCATGGCGTCGACTCCCCCGGGTTGGCGGTGTCGGTGGTCAGCGCGAGGAACACCTTCTCCAGGTCGCCCGCCTCGGCACTGAGCTCGTGCAGCTCCACGCCGGCCCGGTGGGCGAGGTGGCCGATCTGGTCCGTCGTACCGCCGAGCACGCGCAGCCCTGTCTCCCCGACCTCCACGTCGTACGGCGTGCCGTCGAGGGCCGCACGCAGGGCGTCGGGCGTCGGCGTCCGCAGCCGTACGGCGGCAGGGCCGGTGTCGAGCGAGGACAGGGCACCCTGCCGCACCAGCCGGCCGTGGGCGACGACGACGATGTCGTCCACGGTCTGCTGCACCTCGGAGAGCACGTGGCTCGAGACCAGCACCGTGCGTCCCTCGTGCGCGAGTGCTCGCAGGAACTGGCGCAGCCAGGCGATGCCTGCGGGGTCCAGGCCGTTGGCGGGCTCGTCGAGGATCAGAACCGGAGGGTCGCCGAGCAGCGCCTGAGCCAGCGCGAGCCGCTGCCGCATGCCGAGCGAGTAGCCGCCCACCCGGCGGCCCGCGTGCTCCGCCAGCCCGACCAGGTCCAGCACCTCCTCGACGCGTGCGCCCGGCAGCCCGGCGGCGAGCGCCATCACCTGCAGGTGCGCTCGGGCCGTCCGGCCGGGGTGGAAGCTCGCGGCCTCGAGGGCGGCGCCGACCGTGGTCAGCGGATCGGCGAGCTCGCGGTAGGGCCGACCGTCGATGGTGGCCGCTCCCGCCGTCGGGGCGACCAGGCCGAGCAGGCAGCGCAGCGTGGTCGTCTTGCCGGCCCCGTTGGGACCGAGGAAGCCGGTCACGACGCCCGGCCGCACGGTGAACGTAAGGTCGTCGAGCGCCCGCACCGAGCCGAAGTCCTTGGTCAGCCCGGCGATCTCGATCGGCAGTCCCTGGTGCCCCATGCGTCCCAACCTATCGGAACGGACGGGTCCGGAAGCAACCTCAGAGCCGGTGCACGAACAGGTGCGCGGCGATCTCGGTGTCGATCTCAGCGGTCTCGCCGCCGCTGCCGATCAGCACCCCGGCCGGGCCGGCGGCGACACTGACCACCTGGTCCGGCACGGCGCCGACCCGCCGCAGCGCCGCCATCACCAGCTCGTCCTTCTGCATCTCCTCGCCGATCCGGCGCACCATCACGCGGGTCTGCTCGGGGGACGTGGCGACCTGGTCGAGCGGCTCGGCCCCGGCGTGCACCGTGGTCGGATCGCCGGTCTCGCCGAGCTCGTCGAGGCCCGGGATCGGGTTGCCGTAGGGCGACTCGGTGGGATGGTCCAGCAGCTCGAGGAGGCGTCGCTCGACGGTCTCGGACATCACGTGCTCCCACCGACAGGCCTCGGCGTGCACGAGCTCCCACTCCAGCCCGATCACATCGGTGAGCAGCCGCTCGGCCAGCCGGTGCTTGCGCATCACGCGCACCGCGAGCCGGGTGCCCTCGTCGGTGAGCTGGAGGTGCCGGTCGCCCTCGACGGTGAGCAGCCCGTCGCGCTCCATCCGCGCGACGGTCTGGCTGACGGTGGGACCACTCTGGTGCAGGCGCTCGGCGATCCGGGCCCGCAGCGGGACGATGCCCTCCTCCACGAGCTCGTAGATGGTGCGGAGGTACATCTCGGTGGTGTCGATCAGGTCGCTCACCTGAGCCATTCTGTCCCATCGGCGGTCGCGCGACGTTGGGAGCGTCGCCCGACGCTGGCACAGTGGCTCAGGTGAGCGACGACAAGCCCGAGACGGCGGTCATGTGGTTCCGCCGCGACCTGCGCCTGGCCGACAACCCGGCCCTGCTCGACGCGTGCGAGGCGCCCGGCGGCGTGCTGCCGCTCTTCGTGCTCGATCCGGCACTGTGGGATCCGGCCGGCCCGTCCCGGCGCTGGTACCTCACCGCCTCGCTGCGCGCCCTCGACGCCTCCCTGCGGCAGCGCCGGGCGTCGCTGTCCGTGGTGCGCGGCGATCCGGCGCGCCAGGTGTTGCTCGCGGCCCGCGCCGTCGGCGCGACCCGGGTGCACGTGGCCGCCGACTACGGCCCCTACGGCCACCAGCGCGACCTCGACGTCGAGGCGGCCCTGCGCGACGCCGGTCTCGAGCTGGTCCGGACCGGGTCGCCGTACGCCGTCGCGCCGGACCGGGTCCGCAACGGCTCGGGCGACCCGTACAAGGTGTACACGCCGTTCTCCCGCGGCTGGATGGAGCACGGCTGGCGCGATCCCGTCGCGGCCCCCACCGGCGCGACCTGGCTGAGCCTGGAGGACACCGTGGAGCTCCCCGAGGTCGAGCTGCCCGCCGGTCTGAAGCTGCCCGAGGCGGGTGAGCGGGCTGCGGCCGCGCGGTGGAGCGCCTACGTGGAGGACGCGCTGGCCGACTACGACAGCCAGCGCGACCGCCCCGACCGCGACGCCACCTCGCACATGTCGGTGCACCTCAAGTGGGGCGAGATCCACCCGCGCACGATGCTGGCCGACCTCCGGGGCCGCACCGGCACCGGCGCGGCCACCTACCGCAAGGAGCTGGCCTGGCGGGAGTTCTACGCCGACGTGCTGTTCCAGCGGCCCGAGACGGCCCGGGAGTACCTCCGCGAGGAGTTCGCCCGGATGCGCTACGACGAGCCGGACGAACGCCTCGACGCCTGGAAGGAGGGGCGCACGGGCTTCCCGATCGTGGACGCCGGGATGCGTCAGCTCCGGGCCACCGGGTGGATGCACAACCGGGTGCGGATGATCGTGGCCTCCTTCCTGGTCAAGGACCTGCACCTGGAGTGGCAGCACGGCGCGCGGCACTTCATGCAGTGGCTCGTGGACGGCGACCTGGCCAGCAACCAGCACGGCTGGCAGTGGACCGCCGGGTGCGGCACGGACGCCTCGCCGTACTTCCGGGTGTTCAACCCCACGACCCAGGGCCAGAAGTTCGACCCCGACGGCGCCTACGTACGCCGCTGGGTGCCCGAGCTCGCCGAGGTGCCGGCGAAGTTCGTGCACGAGCCGTCCGCCGACCCCGACGGGCTGCCCGACGGCTACCCGGCGCCGATCGTCGACCACAAGGCGGAGCGGGTCGAGGCACTGGCGCGCTACGAGGAGATCAAAGGCTGAGCGGCGACACGCGAAGACGGTGCCCCCCGAGTTGACGCGGGGCCGGTCGAGGCCGTCGAATTGGATCGTGCAAATCGACGCGTCCCCGAGCCCCTGGTGGCAGCACTCCGTGTGCTACGAGATCTACGTCCGCAGCTTCGCCGACGGCGACGGCGACGGCATCGGCGACATGGCCGGCATCGCCTCCCGGCTGCCCTACCTCGCCGACCTCGGCGTGGACTCGGTGTGGCTCACGCCGTTCTACCCCTCGCCGCAGGCCGACCACGGCTACGACGTGTCGGACTACTGCGACGTCGACCCGCTGTTCGGCACGCTCGGCGACTTCGACGCGATGCTGGCGACGGCGCACGACGTCGGCATCAAGGTGATCGTCGACGTGGTCCCCAACCACTCCTCCGACCAGCACCCGTGGTTCCAGGCCGCGCTGGCCGACGGACCCGGCTCCCGCGCCCGGGCCCGCTACGTGTTCCGCGACGGCACCGGTCCCGACGGCACCGAGCCCCCCAACAACTGGATCTCGATGTTCGGCGGCCCGGCGTGGACCCGCGTCGAGGACGGCCAGTGGTACCTCCACCTCTTCGACGCCTCCCAGCCCGACCTCGACTGGTGGAACCCCGAGGTCCACGACGAGTTCGAGAAGGTGCTGCGCTTCTGGCTCGACCGCGGCGTCGACGGCTTCCGGGTGGACGTCGCGCACGGGCTCTACAAGGAGGGCGGCCTGACGCCCCGCAAGGAGACCGACCAGCCCCCCTTCCCGATGTGGGACCAGCCCGAGGTCCACGACGTCTACCGGCGGTGGCGCACGATCCTCGACGAGTACCCCGGCGACCGGATGGCCGTCGCCGAGGCCTGCGCCGGCACCCCGGAGGCGATGGCCCGCTACATCCGCCCCGACGAGCTGCAGCAGACGTTCAACTTCACCTGGCTCGAGGCCGACTGGTCCGCCGAGCAGTTCGAGCGCGTCGTCGTGGACACCTTCGACTCGGTGCGCCCGGTCGGCGGCACCCCCACGTGGGTGCTGTCCAACCACGACGTGGTCCGCGAGAGCACCCGGTACGGCGGCGGGCCGGCCGGCGTCGCCCGCGGCAACGCGGCCGCGCTCACGATGCTGGCGCTGCCCGGCTCGGCCTACGTCTACCAGGGCGAGGAGCTCGGGCTCGAGCAGGTCGACGTCCCCGTCGAGCTGCGCCAGGACCCGGCGTTCTTCCGGGGCGCCGAGCCCGAGGGCCGCGACGGCTGCCGGGTGCCGCTGCCGTGGTCCGGCGACGCACCGCCGTACGGCTTCGGGCCGGGCACCGGTCAGCCGTGGCTGCCGCAGCCGGCCGACTGGGCCCCCCTGACGGTGGAGGCGCAGCTGGTCGACGAGGCCTCGACGCTGCACCTGTTCCGGCGGATGCTGCGGCTGCGCCGCGAGGTCACGGCGGGGCTGGGCGAGACCGTCGAGATCCTCGAGACCGGTCCCGGTGCCTTCGGCTTCCGCCGCGACGACCTGGTGTGCGTGGTCAACTGCGGCTCGGCCGCGGTCGTGCTGCCGTCGGAGGCGGGCGACCTGCTGCTGAGCAGCGGCCCGGAGCCGGTCGACGGTCTGCTCGCGCCGGACACCGCGGCCTGGTTCCGCGCCGCCTGACCCCCGGCTGCCCCGCGCTCCGCGCCCCGGCCCACTTGTAACGCGGGGTTATGGACGCGGCAGCAGGCGCATGCGGCTGGCAAAGCGTCCACCTGCCTGGCAAAGCCGGTCAGGGCGTCGGGCGCTCGGCGTCGTAGCCGAGGAACCGGCGCGACACCGCGGAGGCCACCAGGGCCCCGACGACGCACGCCGTGCCGCCGAGCACCAGGGCCCACCGCTCCCCCACGCCGCTGGCCACCGAGCCGGCCAGGAAGTCACCGGCCCGCGGACCACCCGCGACCACCACGATGAACACGCCCTGCAGCCGCCCACGCAGCTCGTCGGGGGCGGCGACCTGCAGGATCGTGGACCGGTACGCCGCGCTGACCATGTCCGCGGCCCCGGACAGGGCCAGGAACACCACGCCGATCCAGAGCACGTCGGTCAGGCCCACGCCGCCGACCACGGCGCCGTAGCCGATCACCGCGACCACGATGGCCAGCCCCTGCAGCCGGACCCTGCTGACCCAGCCGGAGAACACGAACGCCACCACGGCCCCCGCAGCCGGTGCGGCCTGCAGCAGGCCGACGGTGCCCGCGCCCCCGGCGTACACCTTGTAGGCCAGCGCCGGGAACAGCGCGCGCGGCTGCGCCAGCACCATGGCGCACAGGTCCAGGACGAAGGTCATCCGCAGGTTCGGCGAGCGCCGCAGGAAGCGCAGCCCATCGACCACCGACCGCAGGCCGGCGCGCGGACTGTTCGCCATCGGCGGCATCCGCGGCAGTCGCAACAGCGCGTAGTAGGCGGCCGAGAAGGTCACCACGTCGATGGCGTACGCCGTCGCGAACCCGTGCCACGTGATCGCCAGCGCGCCGATCATCGGACCGAAGGTGAAGCCCAGGTTGAACGACGCCGTGCTGAGGGCCGACGCCGCGGGCAGCAGCTCCCGGTCGAGCAGCCGCGGCACCATCGCACTGCGGGCCGGGTTGTTGACGGCGTAGAAGCCGGACTGCACCGCGATCAGCGCGTACAGCGGCCACACCTGCGCATTGCCGAGCAGCGCCTGCACCATCAGCAGGATCGAGACGCCCCACAGCCCGGCGGACGCGACGAGCGCGAGGGTACGACGGTCCACGGCGTCGGCGATCGCGCCGCCGTACAGCCCGAGCACGACCAACGGCACCAGCGCGAACAACCCCACGAGACCGACGTAGAACGACGACTGCGTCAGCGAGTACACCTGCACCGCGACGGCGACGTTGGTCATCTGCTGACCGAGCTGGGCGACGGTGTTGCCGAAGAAGAGCCGACGGTACGGCGGGGAGACCTGCAGCGGCCGGATGTCGGTGACGACCGAACGCCATCTGCCTCGCCGTTGCACCGGGCAACTGTGCCAGCAGCAAACCTCTTGTCCGGGCCCCGGGCCGGTCGTACCGTGGTGGGACACGAGAAGGGAGGTGGTCCGAAGGTGCATTCTTTACGGATTCGTGAGGTGGCTGCTCGCTAGCAGCGCACCAACCAGCCACGCTGAGAGCAGTGCGCGCTGGTCACTACCAAGCAGTCACCCGGCCCGTGGGCGCTCCGGACATCATCCGACCGGAGACGCGGAACCTCGTTCCGCACCGCCCACGGGTCGCTTGCGTCCAGCACCGGATCGGGGTCAGGCGACCACGGCGGCGCGGAACTGCGCGTTGTACAGCTCCGCGTAGGCGCCCTCGGCCGCCAGCAGCTCGGTGTGCGTGCCCTGCTCGACGATCGCCCCCGCCTCCATCACCAGGATGAGGTCGGCGTCCCGGATCGTGGAGAGCCGGTGGGCGATCACGAACGAGGTCCGGTCGGTGCGCAGCGCGGCCATCGCGTGCTGCAGCAACAGCTCGGTGCGGGTGTCGACCGAGCTGGTCGCCTCGTCGAGGATCAGCAGCGCCGGGTCGGCGAGGAATGCGCGGGCGATCGTCACCAGCTGCCGCTCACCGGCGCTGATGTTGCTGCCGTCCTCGTCGATCACGGTGTCGTAGCCCTCGGGGAGCGTGTGCACGAAGCGGTCGACGAACGTCGCCCGCGCGGCCGCGAGCACCTCCTCCTCGGAGGCGTCCGGGCGGCCGTAGGCGATGTTGTCGCGAATCGTGCCCTCGAACAGCCAGGTGTCCTGCAGCACCATCCCGGTGCGTCCTCGCAGCTCGGCGCGCGGCATCGTCGCGACGTCCACACCGTCGAGGGTAATCCGGCCCGAGCGGACGTCGTAGAAGCGCATCACGAGGTTTACCAGCGTCGTCTTCCCGGCTCCTGTCGGTCCGACGATCGCGACGGTCTGGCCGGGCCGCGCGACGAGCGACAGGTCCTCGATGAGCGGCTGGCTCTCGTCGTACCGGAAGGAGACGTGCTCGAACGCGACCTCGCCGCGGCCGTCGACCGCCATCGCCCCGCGCTCCTCCAGCGGCTCCTCGTCGGCGTCGAGCAGCTCGAAGACCCGCTCGGCGGACGCCACGCCGGACTGCAGCAGGTTGACCATCGAGGCGAGCTGGGCGAGTGGCTGGGTGAACTGGCGGGAGTACTGGATGAAGGCCTGCACGTCGCCCAGGCTCATCGTGCCGCTGGCGACGCGCAGCCCGCCGAGGACCGCGATCACGACGTAGTTGAGGTTCCCGATGAACATCATCACCGGCATGATCAGGCCGGACACGAACTGCGCCCCGAAGCTGGCAGTGAACAGCGCGTCGTTCTCCTGGGCGAAGACGTCCTCGACCTCGGCCTGCCGCCCGAAGACCTTGACGAGCGCGTGCCCGGTGAAGGTCTCCTCGATGTGCGCGTTGAGCCGGCCCGTACGGCGCCACTGGGCCACGAACAGACCCTGCGAGCGCTTCATGATCTGGCCGCTGACGACCATCGTGATCGGCACCGTGACCAGCGCGACGAGCGCGAGCGTCGGCGAGATCGAGAACATCATCGCGAGCACGCCGACCACCGTGAGCAGCGAGACGAGCAGCTGACTCATCGTCTGCTGCAGCGTCTGGCTGACGTTGTCGATGTCGTTAGTCACCCGCGAGAGCAGCTCGCCGCGCGGCTGCTTGTCGAAGTAGCGCAGCGGCAGCCGGTTGATCTTGTCCTCGACGTCGCTGCGCATCCGGCGGACGGTGTTCTGCACGACGCCGTTGAGCACGTAGCCCTGCACCCACGCGAGCAGCGACGACACGACGTACACCGCGAGCACGATCAGCAGGACGGTGCCGACCGCGTCGAAGTCCACGCCCCGGCCGGGCACCACGTCCATCCGGGACAGCATGTCGGCGAGGTTGTCCTCACCGTCGGCGCGCAGCTCGGCGACCGCCTCGGCCCGGGTCGTGCCCGGCGGCAACCGACGGCCGAAGAGACCGGCGAAGATCAGATCCGTGGCCTGGCCGAGGATCTTGGGGCCGACCACGCTGAGCGAGACGCTGACCAGGGCGAGCAGCAGCACCGCGATCACCTGCGCGCGCTGCGGGGACAACCGCCGGACCAGTCGGCGGGCGGACGGCCCGAAGCTCATCGACTTCTGCCCGACCAGGCCGCCGCCGAACGGGCCGCGGCCGGGGCCCGGGCCCGCGACGACGCGCTCGGTCTCCTTCATCGGGCCGTTGGGATCGCTCCGGGTCGTGCTCATGCCGCCTCCTCCGCGGTGAGCTGCGAGGCGACGATCTCCTGGTAGGTCACACAGCTCTCGAGCAGCTCCTCGTGCCGGCCGCGGCCCACCACCTCCCCGTCCTCGAGCACCAGGATCTGGTCGGCGTCGATGATCGTGGAGACGCGCTGCGCGACGATCACCACCGTCGAGGCGGTGGTGACGGGAGCGAGCGCCGCCCGCAGCCGCGCGTCGGTCGCCAGGTCGAGTGCCGAGAACGAGTCGTCGAACAGGTAGATCTCGGGCCGCCGGATCAGGGCCCGGGCGATGGCGAGCCGCTGCCGCTGGCCCCCGGACACGTTGCTGCCTCCCTGCGCGATGGTCGCCTCGAGTCCGTCGGGCATCGCCTCGACGAAGTCACGCGCTTGGGCGATCTCGAGGGCCTCCCACATCTCCTCCTCGGTGGCGTCCGGCTTGCCGTGGCGCAGGTTGCTGGCCACCGTGCCCGAGAAGAGGAACGCCTTCTGCGGCACCAGTCCCAGCCGGCTCCAGAGCACCTGCGGGTCGAGGTCGCGTACGTCGACCCCGTCGACGTACGCCGCGCCGCCGGTCACGTCGAACAGGCGAGCCACCAGGCCGACCAGCGTGCTCTTGCCGGCACCCGTCGAGCCGATGATCGCCGTGGTCCCGCCCGGCCGGGCGGTGAAGGACAGGTCGCGCAGCACCGGCGACTCGGCACCCGGATAGCTGAACTCGACGTCGCGGAGCTCCAGCAGCCCGGTGCCGACAGGGGCGTCGACCGGGGCGGCGGAGGGCACGACGGACGACTCGGTGTCCAGCACCTCGGCGATCCGGTCGGCGCAGACCGACGCGCGCGGCACCATCATCAGCATGAAGGTGGACATCATCACGGCCATCAGGATCTGCATGAGATAGGCCATGAACGCGGTCAGCGCACCGATCTGCATGCTGCCGTCGTCGACGCGGTGGCCACCGAACCACAGCACCCCGACCGTGCTGACGTTGAGGATCAGCATCACGGTGGGGAACATCGTGGCCATCCAGCGGCCGGTGCTCAGGGCCACCGCCGTGAGCTCGTCGTTGGCGGTCTGGAAGCGACGGGTCTCGAAGGGCTCGCGCACGAACGCCCGCACCACGCGGATGCCGGTGATCTGCTCGCGCAGCACCCGGTTGACCGCGTCGATCCGGACCTGCATCACCCGGAAGCCCGGGATCATCCGCGAGATGACGAAGCCGACCGCGGCGAACAGCAGCGGGACGCAGACCGCGAGCAGCCAGGACAGCCCGAGGTCCTCGCGCATCGCCATCAGCACGCCGCCGACCATCATGATCGGCGCCGCGACCATCATCGTGCAGGTCATCAGCACCAGCATCTGCACCTGCTGCACGTCGTTGGTGTTGCGGGTGATCAGCGACGGCGCCCCGATCTGCGCGACCTCGCGGCTGGAGTAGGACCCGATGCGGTGGAACAGCGCGGCGCGCACGTCCCGGCCGAAGCCCATGGCGGTCCGCGCCCCGACGTACACCGCGCCGCTGCTGCACAGGATCTGCACCAGCGAGACCACGAGCATGGTCGCGCCGGTGCGGGTGATGTAGCCGGTGTCGCCGCGGGCGACCCCGTTGTCGATGATGTCGGCGTTGAGGCTGGGCAGGTAGAGCGCGGCCATGGTGCCGACGAACTGCAGCAGGACCACGAGGCCCAGCTGGCGCCGGTACGGCGCGAGGTGCTCGCGCAGGACCCGGATCAGCACGTCAGCGCCCCTCGTCCGCGGCGCGGGAGGTGACGCCCAGCAGCAGCGCGTCGACGATCTGCTCGGGCCCGAGGCGGTGCGCCGGGTCGGAGCCGGGGTGTCGGGAGCCGAGCACCAGCGTCCGGAGCAGCACCGCCGCCGTGCCCGCGTCCACCCGCAGCTCGTCGGCGTGCGGGGCGAAGACGTCGGTCAGCAGCTCGTGCAGCGCGGCGTTCATCTCGGCGAAGAACCGCTGTGGGTCGCTCGAGCCGTGGTCGTGGTCCTCACCCGCCTGCGCCTGCGTGATCCAGATCGTGCGCAGCGCCATCATCACGACCATCACCCGCTCGGAGCGGGCGTACAGCTGCTCGGTGGTGACCAGCAGCTTGGCGCGCAGGGAGTCCAGCGGGGCCAGGGCGGCCTCGAGGTCGGCGCGGCCGCTCGCCGGGTTCATCACCTCGCCGGCGGCCGCGAGCAGCAGCGAGGCCTTGTCGGGGAAGACCCGGAAGATGGTGCCCTCCGCGATCCCTGCCGCCTGCGCGATCCGGCGGGTCGACACGTCCGCCCCGTGCTCCATCAGCAGCGGTACGACCGCGTCAACGATCGCGGCCCGTCGCTCGTCGGGTGCCATCGCCTTCGCGCGGCCGCGCCGGGTCGCCGTACGGGTGGTCTGGGGGGTCACTCGTGCAGCATAGAGTGAGTGAGCACTCACTCACAAGGCGGTGCGACACAAGATTCCCAGGGGATGCAGCGAATCTTTCGCTTCCCACGGTGATATCTCCATGGGCAGCGAAAGATTCGCTGCATCCCCTGGTAAACGGTCAGGGCGCCAAGCGCGCGACGGCCCAGGGAGCGGACGGATCCGCGCGGCGGTACACCAGCCGGTCGTGCAGCCGCCCCTTGCGGCCCTGCCAGAACTCCACCTCGTCGGGCACCACGCGAAAGCCACCCCAGTACGGCGGCAGCGGGACGTCCGCGACGTCGGCGAACTGCGCCAGCACGCCGCCGTACCGCTCGTCGAGCGCTGCGCGGGAGGCGACGACCTGCGACTGCGGAGAGGCCCACGCCCCGAGCTGCGACTCCCGCGGGCGGTCGGCGAAGTAGGCCTCGCTCTCCTCCACCGAGACCTTCTCGGCGATGCCATCGACGCGCACCTGCCGCTGGAGGTCATGCCAGGGGAACAGCAGGGAGACGGCGCCGGTGGCGGCGATCTCGGCGGCCTTGCGCGACTCGTAGTTGGTGTAGAACACGAACCCCCGCTCGTCGAGGCCCTTGAGCAGCACCATCCGCGACGAGGGGCGGCCGTTCGCGGCGACGGTCGAGACGACCATCGCGTTGGGCTCGTGCAGGTCGCCGGCCTCGTCCAGCCAGCGGCCGAACATGGTGACCGGGTCGGGGCTCAGGTCCGGGGCGTCGAGGCCGCGGTCGCCGTACTCGCGGCGCAGCGCGGCCAGGTCGGTGGAGGGAGTGCTCATGGCCCGAACCTAGCCAGCCGCCCCACGAGCGCCCCACGAGCGGTCGCCGAGCGCCCGCGACGTGACGCCGGACCCGCCAGTGGGCAGAATGTGACCGCTCCCGGTGCGGGAGAGCAGTCGAGGCACGGCGAAGGAGCTCAGATGACCGAGGTGATGCACGGCCTGGAGGGCGTCGTCGCGTTCGAGACCGAGATCGCGGAGCCGGACAAGGAGGGCTCGGCGCTGCGCTACCGCGGCGTCGACATCGAGGAGATCGTCGGTCACGTCCCGTTCGAGAACGTCTGGGGCCTGCTGGTCGACGGCTGCTACACCCCCGGGCTGCCGCCCGCCGAGGCCTACAACATCCCGGTGCACACGGGAGACGTGCGGGTCGACGTGCAAGCCGCGATCGCGATGCTCGCGCCCGCGTTCGGCTTCCAGCAGACCTACGACATCACCGACGAGCAGGCCCGCAACGACCTGAGCCGGGTCGCGGTGATGGTGCTGTCCTACGCCGCGCAGGCGGCCCGCGGGCTGCACCAGCCGGTCGTCCCGCAGTCCGAGGTCGACGAGGGCTCGACGCTGGCCGAGCGGTTCCTGATCCGCTGGAAGGGCGAGGCCGACCCCAAGCACACCGCCGCGGTCGACGCCTACTGGAGCTCGGCCGCCGAGCACGGCATGAACGCCTCCACCTTCACCAGCCGGGTGATCACCTCCACCGGCGCCGACGTCGCGGCGGCGTTCTCCGGCGCCATCGGCGCGATGAGCGGCCCGCTGCACGGCGGCGCACCCTCGCGCGTGCTCGGCATGATCGACGCCGTCGAGAAGAGCGGCGACGCCGCGGCCTACGTGAAGGGCCTGCTCGACAACGGTGAGCGGCTGATGGGCTTCGGGCACCGCGTCTACCGCGCCGAGGACCCGCGCGCCCGCGTGCTGCGTCGTACGGCGAAGGAGCTCGCCGCACCCCGCTACGAGGTGGCCGAGGCCCTCGAGAAGGCGGCGCTCGCCGAGCTCAAGGAGCGTCGACCCGACCGCGTGCTGGAGACCAACGTGGAGTTCTGGGCCGCGATCGTGCTCGACTTCGCGGAGGTGCCGCCGCACATGTTCACCTCGATGTTCACCTGCGCGCGCACCGGCGGGTGGTCGGCGCACATCTTGGAGCAGAAGCGCACCGGGCGGCTGATCCGGCCCTCGGCGATCTACACCGGGCCGTCCGGTCGCAAGGCCTCCGACGTGGAGGGTTGGCAGGACTCCTGGGCCTGAGCCTCTGCGCCGCTGGGATCGCATGATTCGACCGGATCTGGGAACATAGTTCGGGCTCGTTCAGCAGGAAGCGCCGCCGTCAGCCCGGTTCATTCTCGGAGGAAGCACATGCACCTGCAGGTCGACACGCTCCAGCACAACGCCTACACCGTCCTGGAGCCGCAGGGCGAGATCGACTTCGCGACCGGCCCGCAGCTCAAGGACGCGATCACCGAGGCGCTGGTGGCGGGCAACGTGCACCTGGTCGTCGACCTGCGCAAGGTCGACTTCATCGAGAGCACCGGCCTGGGCGCCCTGATCGGTGGTCGACGTCGTGCCTACTCGCTCAAGGGCGGGCTGAGCCTGGTGTGCACCGAGGAGCAGATGCTCAAGATCTTCAAGATCACCGGGCTGGACAAGGTCTTCTCCATCTACGACACCCTCGAGGACGCCACCGCGCGGCCTCCCGCCCTGGCCGGCTGACTCCGCTAGAGCGGTCGCCCCAGGCAGCGCGCCTTGGGCGACCACGTGTAGTGCCCGAAGCTCTCCACGGGCAGGTACCCCGCCGCCTCGTACAGCGCGATCGCCTCGGGCTGCTCGGTCCCCGTTTCCAGCACCATCGCCTCGGCGCCGGCCGCCGCAGCGGTCCGCTCGAGGTGGGCGAGCACGAGCCGGGCGATGCCGCGGCGCCGCGCCGACGGGACGACGTACATCCGCTTGATCTCCGCGCACCGGGTGCGTCCGAACGGTCGTAGGTCGGACCGCATCCGCCACCCGCCCATCGCGACCGGCACACCGTCGTCGTACCCGACGAAGAAGGCGCCGCGCGGACCGTCGAAGGCCTCCGCCTCGAGCGGGGTGTCGTCGGGGCTGCCGTAGAGCACGACGTACTCCGCCTGCACGAGCTCGACCAGCGTCCGTACGTCCGGGTGCGTGAACGGCGTGGGACGCAGGTCGAGCAGGCCCTCGCCCATCTGGTGTCCCCCGTCGTGGTGGCTCGATGACGGGTGACAGGATAGAGGCTCGCAGGCTGACAACGAGGTCAGGTCGCACCGCTTGATCGATGAGCACCACGACCCCATGACGACCTGAGGGAACCAGCACCGTGACCGACGCGATCCAGATCCCCGCCCACCTCAAGCCCGCCGACGGCCGCTTCGGCGCCGGCCCCTCGAAGGTCCGCCTCGAGGCGCTCTCCGCGCTCGCCGCGACCGGCGACTCCCTGCTCGGCACCTCGCACCGCCAGGCACCGGTGAAGAACCTCGTCGGCCGGGTGCGCGAGGGCGTCTCCTCGCTGTTCGGTCTGCCCGACGGCTACGAGGTGGTGCTCGGCAACGGGGGCGCGACGGCGTTCTGGGACGTCGCGACGTTCGGCCTGATCCGCGAGCGCAGCCAGCACCTGTCGTTCGGCGAGTTCTCCTCGAAGTTCGCCACCGCAGCGAAGAACGCACCGTTCCTCGGCGACCCGACGGTGATCACCTCCGAGCCGGGGACCCGGCCGCTGCCGGAGGCGGAGGCCGGGATCGACGTCTACGCCTGGGCCCACAACGAGACCTCGACCGGTGTGATGGCACCGGTACGCCGGGTGGCGGGCGCCGACGACGACGCGCTGGTCGTCGTCGACGCCACGTCGGGCGCGGGAGGCCTACCGGTCGACATCACCGAGGTCGACGCCTACTACTTCGCGCCGCAGAAGAACTTCGGCTCGGACGGCGGGCTCTACGTCGCCATCCTCTCGCCGGCCGCCCTGGAGCGCGCCGCCGAGATCGCGGCGACCGACCGCTGGGTGCCGGCCTTCCTCGACCTGCCGACCGCGATCGACAACTCCACCAAGAACCAGACCTACAACACGCCCTCGCTCGCGACGCTGTTCCTGATGGCCGAGCAGACCGACTGGCTCAACGGCCAGGGCGGGCTCGACTTCGCCGTGGCACGCACCACCGACAGCTCCGAGCGGCTGTACGGCTGGGCGGAGCGGACGTCCTGCACGACGCCGTACGTCGCTGCCGCCGACGAGCGATCGCTGGTGATCGGCACCATCGACTTCGACGACGACATCGACGCCGCGGCGGTCGCTGCGACCCTGCGCGCCAACGGGATCGTCGACGTGGAGCCCTACCGCAAGCTGGGTCGCAACCAGCTGCGGGTGGCGATGTTCCCGGCCATCGACCCCGCCGACGTGGAGGCACTGACCGTCTGCATCGACCACGTCGTCGAGCGGCTCTGAGCGGTCGCTAGCGCGGTCCGCGCACCCGCGACATCCGCACCGCCAGCCAGCCGAGCACGCCGACGCCGACAGCGACCCCGGCGACCCCGGCCCACTGCCAGCCGGTGCGGGACGGCGTGGCCGCCGCCGGCCGGGCCGGAGGCGTCCGGGTCTCGGGGGCGGGACCGCTCGGCGTCGCGCCCGGCGCCGGAGTCGCCCGGGTGAGGTCCGCGGGCAGGTCGACCTCCAGCACCTCCGCGGCGACGCCCTCGGAGGACACCAGCACCCGACCGTCGGCCGCCACCGAGACCGCCTCGCCCTGCTTCTGCGGCGGCAGCGGGACGGTGCCGACCCGCTCGAACGCCGGGAAGGTGTAGACCGAGGCGGTGCCGTAGGTGCGCAGCACCACGTGCTGGCCGTCGGGGAAGAACGCCCCGTCGGTCACCAGGCCCGGCACCTGGGCGAACGTCCGCAGCCGGGTAGGCGCGTCCGTCCGCAGGCGTGCCGGGGCGGCGTAGACGGTGCCCCCGAACACCGACTTGGACACGACCAGGATCCGCCCGGTGCGCGGGTGCACCAGCAGCGTCTCCGCGTCGCGCGGACCGTCGGGGTAGGTCAGGTCGTAGGCGGGGGCGACCGCATCTCGCCCGGGCGTCACCCGGTGCACCGTGACGGTCTCGCGCCGCTCGCGGTTGTCGCCGATGTCGGCGGCCCACACCGTCCCGTCGGGCCCGGGGGCGAGCGCCTCGACGTCCTCGACCGCATCGGCGTACGTCGTGCGGCTGACCGTCTTCCCCGAGTCCGGGTCGACCCCGTAGAGCACCGCGTCGTCACCGGAGTCGTTGGTGGTGAAGACGACCTCGCCTCGGTCCACGAGGCCGCTGGACTCGTAGACGTCCTCGTCGGCGAACGAGAACAGCACCCGGCTCGCGACCGGCTGCTGCTCGTCCGCGGAGACCGGGGACGCCGTACCGATCAGGAGCAGGGCGGCGGACGCGAGCGCGAACCGGGTCACAGCCGGTCGCTCAGCAGCTCCGCCAGGCGGGGACGCACCCCCCAGGTGCCGACCACCTCGTCGAGCTCGCGCCGTGCCTCGGCCGATGCCGGGGCGCCGGTCCGCGCGGCGCGCAGCAACGTGTTGCGCGGCGTGTGCCGGCTGTCCACGAACTCGATGACGTCGACCCGGTAGCCGACCAGCCGCAGCACCGAGGCACGCACCGCGTCGGTCAGCGTGTCCGCGAAGCGCTCCCGCAGGATGCCGCTGCGCGTGAGCATCCCGTACGGCGCCGGGGTCGGCGTCGCTCGCAGCTGCGCCGCGACGTCGTGGTGGCAGCAGGGCGCGGCCAGCACCAGCGGCGCCTCCCACCGGACGGCCTGGGCGAGGGCGTCGTCGGTCGCGGTGTCGCAGGCGTGCAGTGCGAGCACCACGTCAGGTCGCACCGGCAGCTCGGCCTCCCCGATCTCGCCCTGCACGAAGCTCATCTGGTCGCCCAGGCCGAGGGACTGCGCGACGGCGGTGTTGTGCTGCAGCGACTGCGCCTTCACGTCGACGCCGGTGGTGTGCACCGGCAGCCCCCGCACCGTGGTGAGGTAGCGGTGGGCGGCGAAGGTGAGGTAGGCGTTGCCGCAGCCCAGGTCGACCACCTGCAGGGGCGCCTGGTCGGTCGGTCGGCGCACCCGCCCGGAGGCGATCGCGTCGTCGACGACCGGGGCGAGGTCGCGCAGGAACTCCTCGACCTGGCGGTACTTCGCCTGCCGGCTCGCCTTGACCCGGCCGTTCGCCTCGCTGATGCCGAGCGCGACCAGCACCGGGTCGCCCTCGGGGAGCAGCCGCGGCTTGGGCCGGTCGTGGGGCCGGTCGTGCGGCCGGTCGTGCGGTTGGGGCGACGCGTCCGACGCCGGCTCGGTGCGGGCGCTGGTGTGCACCATCGCCTCGAGCCTCTTGGTCACCCGCAGCTGGTGGGTCTCGGTGGTGGTCTCCACGTGCCAGGTGCCGAAGGGCTCGTCGAGCAGGTCGTCGACGGCCTGACGTGCGGCGTCGCCGGGCTCGTGGTTGGCCGTGTGCGCCTGCGTCTCGTCGTACGCCGTGACCTGGAGGCGCCGCCCGGCCTTCAGGTCGACGTAGCGCAGCTCCACCCGGCGCCAGCGCGGCTGCTCGCCCTTCCGCCGGCCGGACGCGACCGCCCGCACCAGCGTGCTGTCGTCGAGGACGAGGCCCCGCATCCGGGTGAGTGCGCGGAGCAGGGGTTCGGCGGTGCCGGCCACGGACTCAGCCCCGGGCCAGCGTGGCGACGACCACGATGAGGATCAGCCCCGCCAGCGCGACGGGGATCACCAGGCGGCGGTAGCGGGGGTTCACGATCGGGAAGTCTACGGTCGGCCCGGGCCACCCCGAACGGGCCATGGCCGCGACCGCACGTTCGTCCTAGCGTCGGAGTCGAGACACCCGACCACTTCATCCCGGAAGCGGCCCGCAGGCAGGAGGCCTCCGATGTTCATCCAGATCTTCATGGCACGGTCCAGCCGGTCCGACGAGGTGCGCGCGGCGATCGACCGCTGGCAGCGTGAGCTGGGCCCGTCGGCCCCGGGCTGGCTCGGCAGCACCCACGGCTTCACCGACGACGGCGTGTTCGTGGCCGTGGTCCGCTTCGCGTCCCGCGCCGAGGCGGACGAGAACGCCGACCGGCCCGAGCAGGGGGCGTGGTGGGCCGAGACCGAGCAGCTGTTCGACGGCCCCGTCGAGTTCCACGACAGCGAGGACGTGACGCTGCTGCTGGAGGGTGGGTCGGACCGCGCCGGCTTCGTCCAGGTCGTCTCGGGCACCGTCGCCGACGTCGACACGCTGCGCACCCTGATGTCCGACACCCACGACCTGCACGAGCGACGCCCGGAGATCCTGGGCGCCACCCTCGCGATCGCCGGGGACGGCACCTTCACCGAGACGGTCGCCTTCACCGACGAGTCCGCCGCTCGGGCCGCCGAGGCGGGGGTCGAGATGCCCGAGGAGGCCCGCCGCGCCTGGGAGTCGGCCGTCCGCGACGTCCGCTTCCTGGACCTCCGGCGGCCGTGGTTCGCCAGCGCCGGCTGAGTATCGGCGACGCCTCAGGTGCGGACGGTGCCGATCTCGCCGGTCGCGGCGAGCTCCCCCTCGGAGACGCCCGCCTGCGTCCGCCGGTGACCCACCAGTCCCTTGGACCAGCCGAAGACGGCCGCGGCCGCGAGGATGCCGAGGATGGTGATCGCACCGCCGCCGATGAGCGTCCAGCGGGCCCCGAAGGTGTCGCCGACCCAGCCCACGATCGGGGCTCCCAGCGGTGTGCCGCCCTGGAAGATCATCATGTAGAGCGCCATCACCCGCCCCCGCATCTCCGGTGCGACGCTGAGCTGCACGGTCGCGTTGGCCGCCGTGATCATGGTGAGCACCGTGAAGCCGAGCAGCGGCGTGAGCAGCATGAACCAGAGGTAGGACGGCACCAGCCCGGAGGCGATCTCGATCGCGCCGAACAGCAGCCCCGCGCCGATCAGCAGCCGGAAGCGGGGCTTGCCGACCCTGCGTGCGGCGAGCAGCGCCCCCGACAGCGAGCCGACGGCCATCGTCGTACCCAGCAGGCCGTAGGCACCGGCGCCCTTGTCGAAGACCTGGGTCGCCATCAGTGCCGAGGTCATCTGGAAGTTCATCCCGAACGTGCCGGCGAAGAAGACGATCGCGAGCACCAGCATCACGTCGGGCCGACCCCGCACGTAGCGCACGCCGTCCCGGATCATCCCCTTGCCTCGGCGCACCAGGTCGGGGGTGTCGAGCTCGCTCTCCCGCATCCGTTGCAGCGCGAAGATCACCGCGCCGTAGGACACCGCGTTGAGCAGGATCACCGCGCCGGTCGCCTGCACCCCTGAGCCGAACAGTGCGATCAGGCCACCGGCGACCGCGGGTCCGACGACCCGGGCGGCGTTGAACGACGCGCTGTTGAGGCCGACCGCGTTGGTCAGGTCGTCGGGCGCCACCATCTCCGAGACGAACGACTGCCGGGCGGGTGCGTCGAAGGCGGTCCCGACGCCGAACACGAAGGCCAGCACGTAGACGTGCCAGGTCTCGGCGGTCCCGGTCAGCGCGAGCACGCCGAGCACGAAGGCGGGGACCGCCATCGCGGCCTGGGTGACCTGGAGCATCCGGCGCTTCGGGAAGCGGTCGGCGATCACGCCGGCGTAGGCCGAGAACAGCAGGATCGGCAGGAACTGCAGGCCGGTCGTGATGCCCAGGGCGCTGGGGCTGTTGCTGAGCTGCAGGACCAACCAGTCCTGGGCGACCCGCTGCATCCACGTCCCGGTGTTCGAGACCACGCCACCGGCAGCGTAGAGCCGGTAGTTGTGGTTCGACAGGGCGCGGAACGTGGGACTCAAGCGTGCGCCAGCCTCTCGATGAGGGGCGCTGCCGCACGCAGCAGGGCGCGCTCGTCGGGGGTGAGCTCGCGCAGCCGCTGCGCGAGCCAGGCGTCGCGGCGACGACGGTCGGCGGCCAGTGTCTGCTCGCCCTTGTCCGACAGTGCGACGACGACCTGGCGGCCGTCGGTCTCGTGCTTGCGGCGCACGACGTAGCCGCCTTCCTCCAAGCAGGTGACGGTGCGCGTCATCGACGGCGGCTGCACTCGCTCGTAGGCGGCCAGCTCGCCGACGGAGCACTCACCCTCGCGGAACAGGGCCCCCAGCACGGAGAGCTGCCCTACGGGGAGCAGCTCGTTGACCGGGTCGCGCTCGCTGCGCAGCCGGCGCGACAGCCGCGCCACGGAGACCCGGAGCGCGGACGCGAGCCCGCTGTCGGTGCGGGCGACCTTCTCGACGTTCGGCATATCGTTAGCATAACTCATTACCTATGCTAACTATTCCAGTGCCTACCCCCGGGCCACCTCGAGCACCTCGTAGACCGGGGTCGGGCTGTCCCGGGTCGCCCGGCAGGTCAGCTGCGCGGCGGCGCCGAGGCTGCGGCGCACCCGGACGTCGTACGTCCTCCCGCCGACGTCGAACGACACGGCGGTCTCGTCGCCGCCCTCCACGTGCAGCAGGCGTACGGCGTCGCGGCGCGTCTCGCCCAGCTCACGACGCAGCGCGACCTCGGCGACCTGCACCGGCATCGCGAAGCCGGACCGTCCGCGAAGCCGCTCCAGGTCGAGGTGCCCGTCGAGGTGCCGGGCGGCGAGGGACGGGGCGTCGAGGTCGCCCACCCGGCCGTAGTACAGCCCATCGGGGAGCACCAGCAGGTTGGCCGCGAAGCGGTCGCCGCCGATGTGGGAGACCTCCCAGGTCTGCTGCGGGTGCGACCGCGACAGCGCGGAGGCCGTCGGACGTCCGAGCTCCGCGCAGCAGGCGTCGTGGCGGCCGTGCGTGCAGACCAGGAACAGCGGGTCGTCGGTGGGCGTGAGACCGGGCGACGCACCCCGTCCGAGCGCGTCCAGGTCGAGGTCGAGCAGCTCGGCCGGCTCCGTCATCACGGCGGTCTCGAGCCACGGACGGACCGGGTGGGCGTAGGCCGCGAACACCCTGACCCCCGGCTGCGCGCCCGTCCGCGGTGCCGCCGGATCAGCAGCGGCCGGACCCGGGCGCGCGCGGCACGCTCGCACAGCCCGTCGCGCACCGCCTTGTCCATCCGGGCGTCGCGGAAGGCCTCGGCGCCCCACGGGCCGGCGTTCTCGACGAGCAGGAAGGCGCGCACCGTGGAGGCGCTGCCCGCCAGGGGCTCGTCGCGGGTGCGGCTCGCGGCGGCACAGCGGAAGTCGGGACCGGTATCGCTCATCGCGGGTCAGTCGACCACGCGCAGCAGGCCCTCGCGGACCAGTCGCCGACACAGCACCAGCCGGCTCTGCGCGTCGAGGTGCTTCGCGAGGTCGGCCGGACTCAGCCGCCCCGCCCGTCGTACGACGTCCAGCGCCGGGCCCAGCCGTGCCGGCACCAGCAGGTCGCGGTCCCCGAGCAGCACGCGGAGCCGGTCGCCGGCAGGCAGCACGACGCACGGGTGGCCGGGGCGTCGCTCGAGCACCGTGTCCTCGGCGAGGTCGCGAGCAGCCATCCGGTCCCGCAGACCGCCGCGCTGCCACAGGGTGCGCCCGGTCAGGAAGCGCTGCACCTCGCCCGCGGCGACGGCAGCGGGGTCCAGACCCTGCAGGGCGGCGACGACCGCGTCCACCCGGTCGCGCAGCCCGTCGGCCAGCAGCGTCGGGTCGTCGAGGTAGCCGGCGGGCAGGTGCTCTCCCCCGGCGTCGCCCACCGCACCCGCCAGGACGCGGTCCAGGACGTGCTGCCAGGTGACCTGGTTGATGCCGATGGTGACGTGCAGCGACACGGTGTCCTGGGCGCGGGCGGCGTGCGGCGTGCCGGTGGGCAGGTACATGCTCACACCCGGCTCCAGCACCACGCTCTGCCTGCCGGACTCGGGCGCCGTAGCGTCCACACCGTCGGGGTAGATCTCCCACACCTTGCTGCCGTGGGTCTGGAAGACGAAGACGTCGTGGCTGTCGGAGTGCACCGCGAAGCCCTGCGAGCCGGGCGGCGTGAGGTAGGCGTTGGCCTGGCAGGGGTGTCCGAGCGCGAGCTCGAGGTCGGCGACGAGCTCACCGAGTGGCGCCCAGTAGCGGTGCAGCCCCTGCAGCACCACGGTCGCACCGTCGTCGAAGAGGTCGAACACCTTGCGCGGGTCGAGCAGGCCGGTCATCGGCTGGCCGGCGAGGGTCGCGGCGCGGGTGAACGCCGAGGTCGGCAGGACGCTGCCGTCCTTGGCGATCCGGACGGCCGGGGTGCGGATCGCCGTACCGGTCAGCAGGTGGTCGACGTCGTCGAAGGACAGGAAGCCGGCCAGGTCCTCGGCCGCGGTCTGGTGCAGGTGCGTGCGGGACGCCCAGACCTTCGCGAGGAAGGTCTGGGCGTCGCCGCTCAGCAGCTGGAGCGCGTCCAGCGGCGTCGAGGTGACCACTCAGGCGTCGGTGCCGTCGGCGTCGGTCGAGTCGCCGTCGGTGCTGTCCGTGGAGTCGCCGTCGGTGCTGTCGGCGTCGCCGCCGGCCGCGTCCGTGCCGTCGGCGCCGTCGGCGTCAGCGGCGTCCTGCGGTCCGTGGCCGGGGTTCGTGGTCTCCATGTCGCCGTCGTCCAGGGGCTCCTGCGGAGTGGTGGTCATGTCCTGCTCCTCTCGGTCGTGGCGGCAGCGTCGCCGTCCGAACCGGTCCGTACCCCGCCGCCGGGGAATGCACACGTCGCCGTACGCCCGGCACGCGTCAGCCGAGCAGCTGCTTGATCGGGTCGATCGCGAAGTACACGACGAACAGCGCGGAGACCACCCACATCAGCGGGTGGACCGCGGCTGCCCGGCCGCGCACGACCTTGACCAGAACGTAGGCCAGGAAGCCGGCTCCGATGCCCACCGAGATGGAGTAGGTGAACGGCATCAGCACGATCGTCAGGAACGCCGGGATCGCGATGTCGAGGTCGTCCCAGTCGATGTTCTTGACCTGCTGCATCATCAGGAAGCCGACCAGGACGAGGGCGGGCACGGCCGCCTCGTTGGGGATGACCGCGACGAGCGGTGCGAACACCGTCGCCAGCAGGAACAGCACGCCGGTCACCACGCTGGCCAGACCGGTCCGAGCGCCCTCGCCGACGCCGGACGCGGACTCGATGTAGGAGGTGTTGCTGGAGACGCCCGCAGCACCACCGGCCACAGCAGCGAGCGAGTCGACGACCAGGATCCGCTGCGCGTTGGGCGGGACGCCCTCCTCGTCGAGCAGGTGGGCCTCGGCGCCGATCGCGGTCATCGTGCCCATGGTGTCGAAGAAGTCGGCCAGCAGCAGCGTGAACACGAACAGCACCGCCGTGACGACGCCGACCCGCTCGAACGAGCCGAACAGCGAGACCTGGCCGAGGAGGCTGAAGTCGGGCAGCGCAACGATCTTGTCGGGCAGGGCCGGCACGTTGAGGTTCCAGCCGTTGGGGTTGAACCGGTCCCCGTCCACCGACGGCCCGACCTTGGCGACCGCCTCGATCACGATGGCCAGGATCGTCGCGACGACGATCGAGATCAGGATGGCGCCGCGCACCTGGCGCACGAACAGCGTGATCATCAGGACCAGGCCGATCGCGAACACCAGCACCGGCCACCCGTCCAGGAAGCCGCTGGCGCCCAGCTGCACGGGCACGGTGGTGTTGGCGGCGTCCGGGATCCGGCGCACGAAGCCGGCGTCCACCAGGCCGATCAGCGCGATGAACAGCCCGATGCCGACCGAGATGGCGATCTTCAGCTGGGCGGGCACGGCGTGGAAGACCGCCTTGCGGAAGCCGGTCAGCACGAGGACCAGGATCACGACGCCCTCGAGCACGACCAGGCCCATCGCGTCCTCCCACGACATCCCGGAGGCGATCGAGAACGCCACGAAGGCGTTCAGACCCAGACCGGTGGCCAGGGCGAGCGGGTAGTTGGCCACGACGCCCATCAGGATCGTCATCACCCCCGCGACCAGCGCGGTCGCCGCCGCGATCAGCGGCAGGTTGGGGGCGTCGCCGCCGCCGAGGAACTGGCCGTCGGCGTCCTGCGCGAAGCCAAGGATGAGCGGGTTGAGCACGATGATGTAGGCCATCGTGACGAAGGTGACGACACCACCACGGACCTCGCGGCCGATGGTCGAGCCGCGCTCGCTGATCTTGAAGTACTTGTCCACGCGCGCATCCTGGCAGAGCCGTGTTGCGCCGGTGTTGCCGCCTGCCCGCGGAGTGGGCACCGGGGCCCGGGTTACATTCGTCTGGTGCAGCAGCCCGACTACCCCGAGCAGCCGGTCGACCACGTCACCAGCCACGAGATCGGCAACCGGACCTACCTCGTGGCCGACGTCGCCCCGCTCGACGTCGACGGCACCCGCACGGTCGCCGTCGGCTCGCTGCTGTTCCTGCTGGCGTTCTTCCTGCTGCTGCCGTTCTACGGCGAGCTCGAGAGCAACGACAAGACCTGGTGGCTGTGGACCTGCCTGGCCGGCTTCGGCCTCGGGGTGATCGGCTGGGACTACTGCCGTCGCCGGCGCAACCGGCGCCACGAGCGCCAGGCCCACCCCGCCTGACCCCGCCCCGCCTGACCCCGCCCCGCCCGACCCCGCCCCACCCCTTGTAACGCGGGGTTATAGACGCTCAAGCAGGCGTACGACGCTGGCAAACCGTCCACCGGCCCGGCAAAGCGCGGGCGCCGATGGTCGTACGTCGGGGAGCCGGCCGGGCGCGCCGAGACCTGGCACGCCGCGCGCCGTCGTACCGCGCGCGGAGCGAGCTTTGCTAGGCGCGTGGACGGTTTGCCAGGCGCACGGGCCTGCTTGAGCGTCCATAACCCCGCGTTACAAGCGGCGGGGGCGCGGAGGCGCGGGGGGTCAGAAGGGCTCGAGCTCGTCCCAGGTCAGCGTGTCGAGCACCGGGTCGGACAGCGGCTGCGGCTGGCTGTTCTTGCCGAGCCGGGCACCGGAGTGCGCGCCGCAGCCGTGGTCGAGCGAGACCACCTGGCCGTCGTCGTTGGCGAAGGCGTTGGCGCAGACCCCGAAGAGCGTGGACAGCGGGCCGGCCAGCCGGACCAGGAAGCCGCACGAGCCGCAGGGGGCGGGCGCCGACTGCGCGAGGGGGGAGTCGGGGCCCCGGTCGCCGTCGTACCACCGCTCGGCGGCCTGGTAGCGGCCCTCCAGCGACAGCACCCGCTCGCGGCCCAGGCCCACCTCGTCGTTCAGGCGGCGCAGGTCGCCGCCGTCGGCCTCGTCGATGATCTCGTTGTCCTCGCTCGAGGACAGCCAGCCGGGGACGAGCCGAGCGTCGTCCTCGTCGGCGGGCAGCAGGTCGCCCGGGCTCAGGTCCCCGGGCTGCAGGCGCTCCTTGTAGGGCAGCCACTCCGGCGCCACGATCGAGGAGTCTCCGGGCAGCAGCACGACCTCGTCGACCGTCACCGTCTTCTGGCGCGGCGCGCGGGCCACGGTGACCGCCCAGCGCCAGCCGCGGTAGCCGGTGCTGGTGCAGGCGAAGTAGTGCGTGACGACGCGCTCGTCCTCGGCCTCGACACCGAGGTGGTCGCCGACCTCGGCCGCGCCGACCTGGGTCACCAGCGCGGCGCGAGCGTCGTCCACGGCCTTGGCCCCGACGGAGTCCGGCTTGGCGGTGCGGCTGGTCGCGCGGGCTGCAGTCATCACAGGTGGATTGTCCCCCAACGGACACGCGCTTGTCGCGTCGGGGCGCTGACGGGATGCCCGCGGCAGGCAAGATGGAGCCATGCGTCCCGACCTCCCCCCTCCCCCCGGGGCGAGCGACGGGGACCCGACCCGCGAGCAGGACACCGCCGACGCGGAGGCACCCCGGGCCGGGCAGCGCAGCGCCCGCCGTGCCGCGGCCGCGACCGCCCGCGGGGCCGTGCGCGCCGCGGCCGCCTCCGGCCGGGGGGCGCGACGCACCGGCTCGGCGACCGGTCGTGCGGCCGGCTACACCCTGCGCCAGGCCCGGCGCGCCACGCACGCCGAGGGGGCGGGTCAGAGCGGCCTGTCCCGGCTGATCGAGCTGCACTCCTTCAACGGCGCCGGCGACGCGGCGGTCGCGATCTCGCTGGCCGGCACCCTGTTCTTCCAGGTGCCGACCGACCAGGCCCGCGGCCAGGTGGCGCTGTTCCTCGGGCTGACGATGCTGCCGTTCGCGATCGTGGCGCCGCTGATCGGACCGTTCCTGGACCGGTTCAGCCACGGTCGGCGCTGGGCGATGGGCGCGACCATGGCGCTGCGCGCCTTCCTGTGCTGGGTGCTCGCCGACGCCGTGCAGGGCGGCGACTCGGTCGCCCTGTTCCCGGCCGCCCTCGGCTGCCTCGTGGCGTCCAAGGCGTACGGCGTGACGCGCGCGGCCGCCGTACCCCGGGTGCTGCCGGACCAGCTCAGCCTGGTCAAGGCGAACTCCCGGATCTCGCTGTCGGCCGTGGTCGGGGCGGCCGTCTCGGCGCCGATCGCCGTCGCCGCCTCGACCTTCGGGGCGCAGTGGTCGCTGCGCTACGCGTTCTTCGTGTTCGTCGGCGCCACCATCCTGGCGATCCTGCTGCCGAGCCGGGTGGACAGCTCGGCCGGGGAGGGCAAGGCGTCCTTCGACGCGCTCGGACGGCAGAAGAAGCGCCGTCCCCGGGTGCCGCACGCGATCGTCATCGCGCTGCGCTGCAACACCGGGCTGCGGCTGCTGAGCGGCTTCCTGACGATGTTCATGGCGTTCCTGCTGCGCGACCTGCCGTTCCCCGGCTGGGAGGACAGGCCCGAGCTGCTGCTCGGGCTGGTGATCGGCTCGGCGGGGCTGGGCAGCACGATCGGCATCGGGCTGGGGTCGGTGCTGCGCCGGATCAAGCCCGAGGTCACCGTGATCGCGATGCTGCTGGCCGACGCGTCCGTGGCCGTGGTCGTCGCCCTCTTCTACGGCCTGCCGACCGCGATCCTGCTCGGGCTCACCGCCGGACTGGCGCAGTCGCTGGGCAAGCTGTCCCTCGACGCCCTGATCCAGCGCGACATCCCCGAGCACACCCGGGCCAGCACCTTCGCCCGCTCGGAGACGCTGCTGCAGATGTCCTGGGTGGTCGGCGGCTTCATCGGCATCGCGCTGCCGCTCATCCCGCAGCTCGGGCTCGGCGTGGCCGCCGCGATCCTGGTCGCCTGGAGTGCCTGGGCGCTCGCCGGCGCCCGAGCGGGCGACCGGGCGGGCGACCGGACCGGCGTCCGGGGCGCTAGCTAGAGCTCGAGCTCGTCGGCCAGCGCGCGCAGCACCTTGGCGGTCGGCTTGGCGATCTTCGCGTCGGGGTGCCGGTCGGCGCGGTAGGTGCCCTCGACGTTCTCCAGCAGGCGGTAGAGGTCCTCGATGATGTTGACCATGTCGCTCGGCTTCTTGCGGCTGGCGCGGGAGACCGCCTTGGACACCGAGGCCGGGGCGTCGAGGAGCTTGACCTGGAGCGCCTGGTCACCGCGCCGTCCCTGGACCAGCCCGAACTCCACCCGGGTGCCCGCCTTGAGGGTCGAGGTGCCCGTGGGCAGGGCGTCGTTGCGGACGTAGACGTCGCCGCCGTCGTCCTTCGACAGGAAGCCGAAGCCCTTGTCCGCGTCGTACCACTTCACCTTGCCAGTCGGCACGGCTCGACCTCTTTCCGCGTGTGTCTGATCGGTCCCCCCAGGGCGATGTCGCAGCCTACGGGGCGGGGGCACCCGTTTTCCACGCAGATAGTTCCACGCGGATCGTTCACCGTGTCAGCGAAACAGGTCCGGGGACGGCAACCGCTCGTTCATGGACCCTGAGCGGAACCCATGGGGATCGACCTCGCCGGACCCGAACCCGGCTCCCCGCAGCGCGTCGAGCACCGCGGGCTCCCGGCGCGCGGCGTCGACGGCGGCGGCGTCCACCTCGAGGCTGGCGTGCTCCCCGAGGTCGCGGACCCGCAGGTCGCGTACGACGATGCCGGCGGCGTCGAGCGCCGAGCGGACCGCGGCCTCGGCCCGCTCCACCCGGGCGAGCCGGAACGGACTGACCTCGATGCCGAACGCCACCCGGCTCGACAGGCAGGCCGCGGCCGGCTTGTCCCAGGTCGGCAGGTCCCAGCGCCGCGACGCCGCGCGGATCTGCTGCTTGGTCAGGCCGGCATCGCGCAGCGGCGTCACGGCGCCCCGCTCGGCGGCGGCCCGGATCCCGGGACGGAAGCCCGCCACCGCGTCGTCGGCGTTGGTGCCGGTGGCGACGGCGGCGAGGCCGTGCTCGGCGGCGAGCGGCGCGAGCACGTCGAGCAGCTCGGCCTTGCAGAAGTAGCAGCGGTCGCCGGCGTTGGCCCGGTAGCCCTCGCGCTCCATCTCGTGGGTCTGCGGCGTCCAGACCGCGACCCCGAGACTCTCGGCGAACGCCAGGGCGGGTGGCCGTTCGGCCGCCGGCAGCGAGTCGGAGTAGGCGGTGGCCGCAGCCACGTGCTCGGCCCCCAGCGCCCGCACCGCCGCCGCGAGCAGGAACGCGCTGTCCGCGCCGCCGCTGTAGGCGACCAGCACCGATCCCAGCTCGCGCAGGGACGCCTCGAGGGCGGCCAGCCGCTGCTCGAGCACGTGCTCCTCCAGCCAGGCCGGGAACTCGCTCAGGTCGCGCAGCAGCACGTCGGTGCCGGCGTCGACCAGCTCCTTCTCGGTGCTGCCGCCGGTGAGCACGCTCACGCTCAGCGCGCCGGCTGCGCGGGCGCCCTCGACGTCGTGCACGTGGTCGCCGACGTAGACGCTCGCCCCGTGCTCGACCAGGACCGGGCCCTTGCCCGTGCCCCACACCTCGCCGGCCAGGGCGTCGACGTCGAACGCCAGCGCCTCGACGTGCAGGACGGCGTTGGGGGTGAACTTCCCGGTCACCACGACGCTGCGCCCACCCAGGCGCCGTACGGCGTCCAGCGACGCGTGGGCACCCGGCAGTGCCACCGTCGACGCGATGGCGTGGGAGGGGTAGTGCTCGCGGAAGCGCGCGACCAGCTCGGGAAGCTGCTCGGCCGGGTAGTAGGGCGCCAGCATGTGGTCCAGGGGCGGCCCGAGGCGGGCGGTCAGGGCGGGCACGTCGAGCGCGACCCCGGTCTCGTCCGCGAGCACCTGCAGGGTGGCCGCCACGCCCGGACGCGAGTCGACCAGCGTCAGGTCGAGGTCGAAGCCCACGACGAGCGGAGGCCCGAGCGGGGTCGGGGGCAGGGGCGGCGCAGGCATGGCCCCAGCGTAGGTCGCGCCGTTCCGGTTGAAGGGTCCCGCCCGTTCTGTGACGATGAGAGGCCGCGAGAGACGCCCCCGCTCGCGCCCAGGCTGAGGAAGGTACGCCGGTGTCGCCCCGCCCGCTGTTGTCGACGTGCGCTGCTGCGCTCGTCACGGGTGCGCTCTGCCTTGCGGCCCTGCCGGCGTCGGCTCGGGAGCAGGGCGGTGCCGCGGGCGACTCGGCCGCCGCGACGACGGCGGGCGTCTACGTCGTGACGATGTCCGCGCCGGGGGCGGCGGCCCACCCCCGCACCCGCCCGCGCGACGGCGAGCGGTTCGACCGCACCCGGCCGTCCGTGGCGGACTACACCGCGCGACTGCTCGCCGCGCAGGAGCGCGCCCTCGGCGCCGTCGGCGACCCGGCCGTCCTCTACCACTACACGACGGCTCTTAACGGCTTCGCCGCGTCGCTGTCCGCCGACCAGGTCGTCCGGCTGCGCCGTACGCCCGGGGTGCTGCGCGTCGAGCGCAGCGCCAAGAGGCGGGTGGACGCGACGCCGACGGCTCCGCTCCCGAGCCGGGTGGGCAGCTCCTCGCGCGACCTGCTCGAGCTGGACGGACCCGGTGGGGCCTGGGCGGCGCACGGCGGCACCGCCCGCGCGGGCGCCGGAGTCGTGGTCGGGGTCGTGGACACCGGCCTCTGGCCGGACAACCCGAGCTTCACCGGCCTGCCGCAGCGCACTCCGGGCACCGCCGCGACCCTGCCCGGCTTCCACGGGGACTGCTCCCCCGCGGAGGACTGGAGCGTGCAGGACTGCACCGACAAGGTGGTCTCGGCCCGCTGGTTCGTCCGTGGCTTCGGGGAGGAGAACGTCGCGTCGGCGGAGTACCTCTCCCCTCGTGACGGGACCGGGCACGGCTCGCACGTCGCCTCGACCGCGGCCGGCGTCGACGAGGTCCGTGTCGTGGTCGAAGGTCAACGGTTCGGCACCACCTCCGGGATGGCTCCCGCGGCCAGGCTGGCGGTCTACAAGGCCTGCTGGAGCGCGCCCGACCCGGACGACGACGGGTGCACCACGGCCGACACGGTGGCGGCGGTGGACCGCGCCGTCGCCGACGGCGTCGACGTGCTGAACTACTCGATCTCCGGCAGCGGCCGCGACGATGACGCCGTCGCCCGTGCCTTCCTCGGCGCCGCCGACGCCGGTGTCTTCGTGACCACCTCGGCCGGCAACGGCGCCCAGCCCGGGAGCGTGCAGCACTCAGCGCCCTGGGTGACCACGGTCGGTGCCAGCACCCATCAGGTCTTCCAGGGCGCGGTGCGCCTGGCCGGGGGACGTGAGCTGGTCGGCGCGATGGTCTCCGACCAGGCGGTGCCGGACTCCCGGCTGGCGCTCGGCGCCGATCTCGCCGCCCCCGGGGCCTCCCGGGCGGCCGCCCGGGTGTGCCGCACCGGCAGCCTCGACGCCGCGAAGGCCGAGGGGGCGATCGTCGTGTGCGAGCGCGGCGCCGGCCCTCGCGCGGAGAAGTCGGCCGCCGTGGCGAGCGCCGGCGGCGCCGCGATGGTGCTCACGAACACCCGCCCCGCGAGCACGCACGCCGACGTGCACGCCGTACCCACCGTGCACCTCGACCTGGCGGCTGCCCGCACGCTGACGACCTACCTGCGCGGGGCCGGGGACCGGGCGCGCGCGGCCCTCGACCCGGCCGGCCGCACCGACGCGCCCGTCCCCGCCGCTGCCGGCTTCACCGCGCGGGGACCGACCGCTTCCGGTGACGCCGTCAAGCCCGACCTGACCGCCCCCGGCGTCGGCATCCTGGGCGCCGTGGCGCCACCCGCGGACGGCGGACGCTCCTGGGACGTCGCGTCGGGTACGTCGACCAGCGCGCCGCACGTCGCCGGGCTCGCGGCGTTCCTCGCGAGCGTCCGCCCGTCGTGGTCCCCGGCCCGGCTCAAGTCGGCCATGATGACCACCGCCTACGACCTCCGCGGCGACCCCGACCCGTTCGTTCAGGGCGCCGGGCACGTCGACCCGTCGCGGTTCTTCGGTCCCGGCCTGGTCTTCGACACCGACGCCGCCGAGTGGGACCGGGTGGCGGCCGGCGAGCGCGAGGCCGCCGACGTCAACGCGCCTTCGCTGGCCATCGGCGACCTGGTCGGGCCACGGACCGTCACCCGCACCGTCACCAACGTCTCGCAACGGACCGAGTCGTTCGCGGTCAAGGTGCGCGGACTGGACGGCGTGGACGTGCAGGCCTTCCCCGCGACCGTCCTGCTCGCCCCGGGAGAGAGCGCCGACGTCCGGCTGCGGGTCTCGGCCCGCCCGACCGCGACCGTCGACCGGGACGTGACGGGGTGGCTGGTGTGGAAGGGCGACCGGCACCGGGTGCGGATCCCGGTCGCCGTGCGTCCCACCGCCGTCGCGGCCCCGGACGCGGTCGACGCGCCCGTCGCCGCCGGCGAGGTCGTCGTGCGGGGCCGTTCCGGCAACGGCCGCACCGTCCGGCTGCACAGCACCGGGCTGGTCGCCGCCGAGACGTCGCCGGTGTCGCTCGCCCCGGGTGACTTCGACCGCGGCGATCCGCGGGCCGACGCCGACACCGCGGCCCGTGCGGTGACCGTGCCCCCGGGCACGGCCGTGGTGCGCGTCCGCGGCGACGACGACACCGGCGCCGCGCTGCCCGTCGACCTCTACGTCTATCGCGACGACGAGCTCGTGGAGACCTCGTCCGCCCGCGGGGACGGCGTCACGCTGACCAACCCGGAGCCGGGCGACTACACCGTCTACGCCCACGCCCGCACGACCGGGTCCGCTGCCACCGTCGGTGAGCTCGCCACCTGGGTGGTGCCGCCGCCGCGGGGGCCCCGAGGTGTCCCTGTCGACGGACGCGGTCGGCTCCACCCCCGGGCGGTTCCGCTACTCCGCGACCTGGCCTGACCTGGACGCCGACAAGCAGTGGCTCGGCGTCGTGTCCTACGGCGACACCGACGTGCGCACCCTCGTCGAGCTCGACTGAACGACCGGGGGACTCAGGGCAGGCGGGCCGTGACGACCCGATCGAGCAGGCCGAGCGGCAGCGGACCCGAGTCCAGCACCGCGTCGTGGAAGGCCCGGATGTCGAACGACGCCCCCTGCCGATCCTGCGCCTCGGCCCGGATCCGCTCGATCTCCAGGCGTCCGATCAGGTAGGACAGCGCCTGTCCGGGTGTGACGGCGTAGCGGTCGATCTCGGCCGCTGCGTGCGACGGGCGCATCGGGGAGTTGTCGAGCAGGTAGGTCGTGGCCCGCTCGCGGCTCCAGCCGAACGCGTGCATGCCCGTGTCGACGACGAGCCGGCAGGCCCGCATCGAGTCGGCCGCCAGCATCCCGACCCGGTCGAGCGCTGTGGAGTAGAGGCCCATCTCGTCGGCGAGCCGCTCGGCGTAGAGCCCCCAGCCCTCGCCGTACGCCGCGATGAAGGCCCGCTTGCGGAACTCCGGCACGTGGTCGAGCTCAGCGGCGATGGCCAGCTGGAGGTGGTGGCCGGGGATGCCCTCGTGGAAGCTGGTGTTCTCGATCTCGTAGCGGCCCCAGCCCTCCGGGTCGGAGACGTTCATAAAGAACACCCCGCCCCGTGAGCCGTCCTTGGGCGGGGCGAAGTAGTAGGCGATCGCACCGCTCGTCGTGGGCTCGACGTCGCACTCGGACTGCGGCAGCCGGCCGAACCACTCCCCCATCGCCGCCCGCGCCGTGGCCATGGCTGTCACCGAGTCGGCCACGATCTCCTCGCCGTTGGTGTGGTGCAGCGCAGGGTCGTCGCGCAGCGCGGAGAAGATCGTCGGCACGTCGCTCGACCCGACGACCTCGGCCCCGAGCGCGGCGTACTCCTCCTCGAGCGCCGCCACCTGGCGCAGCCCGATCTCGTGGATCTCCTGCGGTGACGTCGCCACGGTGGTGAAGAAGGCCGCCGCCTTGGCGTAGACCTCGTCGCCGTCGGGCAGCCACGTCAGGCCGCACTCGCGGTCCGGGCGCGCGGCGGGTGCGACCTCGTCGCGCAGCACGTCCCGGTAGGTCTGGACCGCCGGCCGCACCTGCTTCTGTACGACGGCCAGCAGCCGCTCGTGCCAGCGCGCGCCGTCGATGCCCGCGGGCGCGTCCTGCACGTCGAGCATCGGGTCCCGCTGGATCGGCGTCGCGAGCCAGCGGTCGAGCTGGTCGAGCGTCTGGCGCACGGCGAAGTCGGCCGGGGTCCGGCCGGCCGCGACGCCCTCCCGGTGCCGCTCGGCGAGGTCGGCGAAGTGCCGGGCGACGCCCGCGAACTTCGCGACCATCGCCTCGGCGACGTCGCCGTCCGGCACGGCCAGCTTGGGGACGTAGGTCCCGATCGAGGCCTGCGTGCCGAAGATCGGGTCGGCGCCGAGCTCCGCGGTGCGCGACTCCAGCATCCCGGCGCGAGCGTCGGCGTCCCACGCGACCATCGCCCGGGTGATCTCCTGCTGGTCGTCGAGGTCGGACCCGTCCAGGTCGGCCGCCCGCCTGGCGAACGAGCGGGACGTCTCGGCGGCGGCCTGCTCGGCCTCGCGCCCGACCGCCTCGAACCGGTCCGCGTAGCGGTGGTCGCCGATCAGGTGCCCCCACGTCGGGGCGGTGCGGAGCCGGAAGTCCTGGTAGTCCTCGGCCAGCCGGTCGACGTCGTGCACCGGGGCTCAGACCAGCCGGCGCGCGACGTGCGCGGCCAGGAGGTCCAGCGGCATCCCGCCGGAGCCGAGCACGGCGTCGTGGAAGCCCTTCACATCGAACCGGTCACCCTGGCGCACCTCCGCCTCGGCACGCATCCGCTGGATCTCGATGCGTCCGATCATGTAGGACGTCGCCTGGCCGGGAGAGACGACGTAGCGGTCGATCTCCGGCCGCACCACGCCCTCGGCCAGTGGCGAGTTGTCGACCATGAAGCGCACCGCCTGCTCACGGCTCCAGCCCAGCGCGTGCAGCCCCGTGTCGACGACCAGGCGGCAGGCGCGCATCGAGTCCGCGGCGAACATGCCCATCCGGTCGACCGGTCCGGAGTAGAGCCCCATCTCGTCGGAGAGCCGCTCGGTGTAGAGCCCCCAGCCCTCGGCGTAGGCGGAGTTCACGCTGTGCTTGCGGAACTCCGGGACGCCGTCGAGCTCCCCGGCGATCGCGAGCTGCAGGTGGTGCCCGGGGATGCCCTCGTGGAAGGCCATCGCCTCCATCTCGAAGGTCCCCCACGACGTCGGGTCGGCGACGTTGACGAAGAACGTGCCGCCACGGCTGCCGTCCGGGGCGGGTGGGAAGTAGAACGCCTTCGCGCCCGTGGTCGTCGCCGCGACCACGCACGGCGCCTGGGGCAGCACCGGGAACCAGTCCGGCATCGCCTCCCAGGCGCGGGCCATCGCCGCCTCGGACGCGGCGACGAGCTGGTCGCCGCTGGCGAAGTGCAGCGCGGGGTCGCTGCGCATCGCCGCGAAGATCTGCTGGAGGTCGTCGGTGCCGACGACCTCGGGGCCGAGCGCGCGGTACTCGTCGGCGAGCTTCTCGACCTGCGCCAGGCCGATGTCGTGGATCTCCTGCGCCGACCGGCCGGTCGTCGTGTACAGCCGCAACGCCGCGGCGTACGCCTCGTCGCCGCCGTCGAGGAAGCCGAGTCCGCACTGCTCGTCGGGGCGCGCGTGCGCCAGCACCTCGTCGCGGAGCACGTCGCGGTAGACCTCCAGCCCCGGGCGTACGTCGGAGGCGACGGCGTCGCGCAGCCGGGCCTGCCAGGCGTCCACCTCGATGCCGTCCGGGGGTGGCGTGGTGCCCAGCAGCGGGTCGTCGGCGACGGGCGTCGCGAGCAGGGCGTCGAGCTGGGTCACCGTCTGGCGGACCGCGAACTCCGCCGGGAAGCGACCGCGGGCCGCACCCTCCCGGAGCCGGTCGGCGAGCTGCCGGTAGGAGCGGCCGACACCGCGCAGCTTGTCGACCAGCGCGTCGGCGACCGCGGCGTCCGGGAGCGCGAGCAGACCCATCACGATCGGCAGCGAGACCTGCGGGCCGAAGATCGGGTCGGCGGCGATCTCGGCGAGCCGCTGCTCCAGGACGTCGGCGTGGGTGGTCGCGTCGGAGCGCAGCACGTCGCGGGTGATCCGCTGCTGCTCGTCCAACCCGGAGTCGTCGATCGCCTCGGCGCGACGAACGAAGTCCCGCAGCTCGGCGATCCGCGCGTCCTCCGCGTCGCGACCCGCGTCCTCGAACTCACCGGCCCGGTCGTAGCGGCCGAGCAGGTGCGCCTCGGTCGGCTCCGCCGCCAGGGTGCGCTCCCAGTAGTCCTCGGCCAGCGTGTCGATCTCGCTCACGCGCTCTCCCTCGTCTCAGGCGAGGCCCAGCTTCTGAGCGGACTCCTCGCGCATCTGTACCTTGCGGATCTTGCCAGTGACCGTCATCGGGAACTCCTCGACCACCATCACGTAGCGAGGGATCTTGTAGTGCGACAGTCTGCCGGTCGCGAACTCCCGCACGGCGGCGGCGTCGAGCGGGTCCGCGCCGCTGCGCATCTTCACCCACGCGCACAGCTCCTCGCCGTAGCGCTGGTCGGGGACGCCGATCACCTGCACGTCCTCGATGTCGGGGTGCTGGTAGAGGAACTCCTCGATCTCGCGCGGGTAGACGTTCTCACCGCCGCGGATCACCATGTCCTTGATCCGGCCGACGATGTTGCAGTAGCCGTCCTCCCGCATCACGGCGAGGTCGCCGGTGTGCATCCAACCGTCGGCGTCGATCGCCTCGGCGGTCTTCTCGGGGTCGTCCCAGTAGCCGATCATCACGCTGTAGCCCCGGGTGCACAGCTCGCCGGTCACCTCCCGCTCGACGGTCTCGCCGGTCGCCGGGTCGACCACCTTGACCTCGACGTGCGGGTGCACGCGGCCGATCGTCTCGGTGCGGTGCGCCAGGTCGTCGTCGCTGCCGGTCTGGCACGACACCGGCGACGTCTCGGTCATGCCGTAGGCGATCGAGGCCTCGGCCATGTGCATGTCACTCACGCAGCGCCGCATCACCTCGACGGGGCAGATCGAGCCGGCCATGATCCCGGTGCGCAGGCTGGACAGGTCGTAGGTGTCGAAGTCGTCGGCGTTCTGCATCGCGATGAACATCGTCGGGACGCCGTACACACCGGTGCAGCGCTCGTCCTGCACCGCCTGGAGCGTGAGGGCGGGGTCGAAGCCGGGAGCGGGGATCACCATGCAGGCGCCGTGCGAGGTGCAGCCGAGGTTGCCCATCACCATCCCGAAGCAGTGGTAGAAGGGCACCGGGATCGCCAGCCGGTCCTGCTCGGTGAAGTTGATCGTCTCGGTCGTGAGGTAGCCGTTGTTCAGGATGTTGCGGTGCGACAGCGTCGCGCCCTTGGGGTAGCCGGTCGTGCCGGAGGTGTACTGGATGTTGATCGCGTCGCCCGGCTCGAGCGTCGACATCCGCTCGGCTAGGGCGTCCTCGGGCAGGTCCGTGCCGCCGGCGACGATCTCGGTCCACTCGTCGGTGGAGAGGTAGACGACCCGCTCGAGGGCGCGGGTGTCGTGCCGGACCTCCTCGACCATGGCGCGGTAGTCGCTGGTCTTGAACGACTCGGCGCTGAACAGCAGCCGCAGCCCGGACTGGTTGAGCGCGTAGGCCAGCTCGTGGGTCCGGTAGGCCGGGTTGACGTTGACGAGGATCGCGCCGACCTTGGCGGTGGCGTACTGCACGATCGTCCACTCCGCGCAGTTCGGCGCCCAGATGCCGACCCGGTCGCCCTTCGCGACGCCGGCGGCGAGCAGGCCGCGAGCGAGCGCGTCCACGTCGGCGTTGAACGAGGTGTAGGTCCACCGCCGCCCGGACGCGACCTCGACCAGCGCCTCACGGTCGCCGTGCTGGGCGACGATACGCTCCAGGTTGGCCCCGATGGTCTCCTCGAGAAGGTCCGGGCTGGTCGCGCCTCGCGCGTAGGACTCCATGCCCGCAGGCTAGTGAGTGCCTCCCGCGCCGCCTACCCCTCGAACGGCGAGGATCACCCCGGTGGTTGCGAGCGCAGCGAGCCTCGAAACCACCCGCACCCACGCACCGTGGTCACGACCGCGTGCCCCTGACCAGGTTTCGAGGGCTCACTGCGTTCGCACCTCAACCAGCGGGAGCGGCCCGTCGGGCTATCACTTCAGCCCGATCCGGGACTCCGGTGCCCGAAACCGCGACAACTGATAGCCCGCGTGGCCGCCCCGCGACCCTGACCGGGTCTCAGAGGCTGCCTGCGTTCGCACCTCAATCAGCGGTCGGAACGGGGTGGCCGAGGTAGGCCGCGATCCGGTCGTCGTCCCAGCCCCGCGACTCCCGCAGCCCGGCGGCCAGCATCGCGACGTAGGCCGGGGCGGGGTCGGTGTGCGTCACCTCGTGAGCGCCGTGCGGCGAGGTGAAGGTGTACGTCGGGGCGCCGTCGAGCCGGCCGACCTCGACGAGCGTCTCGTAGCGGCCGGTGCCGATCTCGTGCCGGCCGTCCGCGAGGCCGGCGAGGATCACCCGCTCCAGCGGGTCGTCCGGCGAGGGCTCGCGGTACATCTCCTGCGCCGCGATGTCGGCCAGCTGGCCGACGGTCACCAGGTAGCCCCGCGCGGCGGTCGGGCCCGGTGTCTCGTGGTCGTAGAACGCGGCGCCCCCGGTCCACTGCGGCGACTCCCCGGCGAAGTACAGCCGCCCCGGCAGGTCCACCGGTACGGCGCGCAGCGGAGGCGTGCGGTCGCGGCAGCCCGGGTTCACCCGCGAGCCGCCCGGCGGTCGGCCGCCCTCGACGTAGCACCGCAACCGGTCGGCGGACAGGTTGGAGCCATAGCTGACGTACCAGACGTGCGACGGGGAGCTCACCCGAACAAGCGTGCCAGCCAGCCCGCACGTGCGAACGACACGGTGCTGCGGGTCTCGGTGCGTCAGGTGGTGGGACCGTCGCCCCGGTCCCAGGTGATCGCACCCGTCCCCATCGCGCCGAGCCCGATCAGCCGGCCGCCGACCTCCCACCAGAACAGCACCCGGTCGTAGCCCAGCGTCCAGGCCGTCACCACGACCGTGGTGGTCGACGCCGACTCGACGCTCAGGTGCACCGCGTGCGGCTCCGTCGGGCGCATCGGCCGGACCCGCACCCAGGCCCGGCCGCGCCGCGGGTCGAAGCCCCGCAGCTCCACGACGGTGGGGGTGGAGCCGCCGACGCGCACGTCCCGGCGGGCGCGTACTGGGTGTCGGTCGTGCCCGGCATCGACACGACCGCCGCGGTGTGACCACGTCGCCGCGGCCAGCTGTGCTCGAAGCCGAACAGGTGGCCGACCTCGTGGCCAGGATGCTCTGGGTCGCGTGCACACCTCCCCCGGACCCGGCACGGAGGAGAACCTACCCGCGACCGCGGACGCGCGAAGGGCCCCGCCGGATCACGGCGAGGCCCTTCGGGAGTGGAGCGTGCGTCAGACGTCGACGTGCGCCTTGCGGACCACGCGGTCGTGGCGCAGGGAGGTGTTGCGGGTCTCCTTGGCCGCCAGCACGGCGACGATCGTCAGCACCGAGGTGACGGCGACGTAGATGCCCACCGCGGTGGTGTTCTTCTCCTCCACCGAGCCGAGCAAGTGGATCGCGACCAGCGGGGCAATCGCACCGGCCAGGATCGACGCGAGCTGGTAGCCGACCGAGGCACCCGTGTAGCGCACCGAGGTGCCGAAGAGCTCGGAGAAGAAGGCCGCCTGCGGGGCGTACATCAGGCCGTGCAGCATCAGGCCGACGACGACCGCGAGGATGTAGTTGCCGCTGCCGCCCTTCTCGATCAGGTCGAAGAAGACGAACGTCCAGACGCCTACGCCGACCGCGCCGGCGAGGTAGAGCGGCTTGCGGCCGACCCGGTCGGAGACGGCGCCCACGATCGGGATCCAGATGAAGTGCACGACCGAGCCGATCAGCAGGGCCTGGAGGATCGGGCCCTTGTCCTGCTCCTCGTACGTCGTCACGAAGGTGATCACGATGATCGTGAAGATGTAGTAGGAGGTGTTCTCCGCCAGCCGCATGCCCATCGCGGAGAAGACCTCGCGCGGGTAGTTCTTGAAGACCTCGATGATCGGGATGTGGTTGGCCTCCTGCTTCTTCTCCACGATCTCGGCGTGCGCCTCCTTGAAGACCGGCGACTCCTCGATCGAGAGCCGGACCCAGAGGCCGATCAGCACGAGCACGGAGCTCAGCAGGAACGGGATGCGCCAGCCCCACGCGTTGAAGTCGGCCTCGTTCTGGAAGGCCGCGAGCACGAACAGCACACCGGTCGCGAGCAGGTTGCCCAGCGCGACACCGGCCTGCGGCCACGAGGACCAGAAGCCGCGGTTCTTGTCGGCACCGTGCTCGGCCGCCATCAGCACCGCGCCGCCCCACTCACCGCCGACCGCGAAGCCCTGCAGCAGCCGGCAGACCAGCAGCAGGATCGGGGCCGCGATACCGATGGTGGCGTAGGTCGGCAGCAGGCCGATCGCGAACGTCGCGACGCCCATCATGAGCAGGGAGGTGACCAGCATCTTCTTGCGTCCTACCCGGTCGCCGAAGTGGCCGAAGACCACACCGCCGAGTGGCCGGGCCGCGAAGCCGAGCGCGTAGGTGCCGAAGGCCAGCAGCGTGCCGGTCACCGGGTCGGACTCGGGGAAGAACAGGACCCCGAAGACGAGGGCGGCGGCGGAGCCGTAGAGGAAGAAGTCGTACCACTCCACGGCGGTGCCGATCAGGCTGGCGAACACCACCTTGACGATGCCCGTCGGGGACTGCGGGGTGGACCCGCCTGAGGGCGAGGCCGCGTCGGTCTGCGCTGACATGTCGTTGCTTCCTTTCACGCGGCGGTCCAGCCGCCGTCCATGAGAAATGAGCTTCCGGTGACCGAGTCCGTGCCGGGCCCGCACAGGAAGCCGACGAGGTCGGCCACCTCCGCCGGCTCGACCAGACGCTTGACCGGTGTCCTGGCGAGCAGGACGTCGTCGAGGACCTCGTCCTCGTCGATTCCGTGGGTGCGGGCCTGGTCGGAGATCTGTCCCTCGACCAGCGGGGTGCGGACGTAGCCGGGGCACACCGTGTTGCTGGTGACGCCCTTGCCCGCCGCCTCCAGGGCGATCACCTTGGAGAGTCCTTCGAGGCCGTGCTTGGCCGAGACGTAGGCCGCCTTGAACGGCGACGCCCGGTGGCCGTGCACGGACGAGACATGCACCAGGCGCCCCCACCCGGCGTCGTACATGCCGGGGAGCACGGCCCGGGCGAGGCGGAAGGGCGCCTCGAGCATCAGCCGCTGGATGAAGGCGAAGCGCTCCGGGTCGAAGTCCTCGACCGGGGCGACGTGCTGGACGCCGGCGTTGTTCACCAAGATGTCGACCCGGCGGTCGGCCAGGCGCAGCGCGTCGATCGAGGCGCCGTCGGACAGGTCGGCGACCAGGTGCTCGCCGCCGAGGTCGGTGGCCACCTGCCGGGCACCGTCCTCGTCGCGGTCCAGCACCACGACGTGCGCGCCCAGACCCGCGAGCCGCTCGGACACGGCGCGGCCGATGCCGCTCGCGCCGCCGGTCACCAGCGCGGTCCGGCCGTGCAGCGACCCCGGCGGCGTCCCGGGCGCAGGAGTGACGGCGGTCTCGGTCATGCCCCGACGGTAGGTCCGTACGCCCCGGCTGGCACATGGGCCGACGGCACACAAACCGAGGGTTTCGGTGTGGTCTGGGGTCAGGCGCGGAGCCGCACCAGCCGCAGCGCCAGCTGCAGGTCGAGGCCCCGCGCCGGCGCGCGCCAGTCGTCCCCGAGCAGCGTGGCGACCCGCTCCAGCCGCTGGGCGACCGTGTTGGGGTGCACGTGCAGGCGCTTCGCGGTCTCCGCGGGCCGCGCGCCGGCGGCGTACCAGGCCTCCAGCGTGGCAACCAGCTCGGTGCCGCGCCGGGCGTCGTAGGCCAGGACCGGCCCGACCATGCCCTCGATGAACGCGTCGAGCTCGGCCGGGCCGTTCTGGCCCAGCAGCAGCCGGGCCAGCCCGAGCCCGGCCGGGTCGCTGACCTCGCCCGAGCGGCCGAGCGTGACCAGGGTGTCCAGGCACCGCCGGGCCTCGGGATACGTCGCGGCGACTCCGCTCGCACCCGGCGGAGCAGCGGCCACGCCGATCGTGGCGTCGCCGCCGGCCGCGCGGATCCGCTCCTGCAGCACCCGGGCCAGGGCCAGGGGGTCCTCGGTCGGCGCGACCATCACGACCCGCCCGTCGTACTCGCCGGCCAGCCCCCCGGACTCCCCCGCGAGCCGGGCCGCGACCTGCGCAGCCCGGTGCCGCTCGAGCCCGACGACCTCGGCGACCGCGACCACCGCGGGCCGGTCGAGGTCGGCGTGCTGGCGACGGGCGCGCTCGCGCAGCCGTTGGTCGTCGACCTCCCGGCCGTCCAGCAGGTCGGCGAGCAGCTCGCCGCGCACGCGCTCCTCAGCCTGCGCGACCGAGCGGCGGAAGAGCAGCACCAGGGCGGTGACCAGGGCGCCGCGCTCGAGGGTGCGCCGGTCGGCCAGCCCGAGCTCGTCGTCGCCGGTGAGCAGCAGGGTGCCGAGGTGCTCGGTGCCGGCGAGCGCCACCGCGACGTACGACGGACCGTCCCCCGTGCCGACAGCGTCGACGGCGACGCTTCGGCCCGACGCCCGCGCCTCGGCGACCGCGGGTACGAGCCCGGCGGGCAGCCCGTCGGCGACGTCGTCGGCGCCCACCAGCAGCCGCCCCTCGGGGTCGAACACCGACACCGATCCGCGCAGCACCGAGGCCAGCACGCGGGAGACCTCCGACACCCCGCCGCCGTGCAGCAGCACGTCGGTCAGCCGGTCGTGGGCATCGGCGGCGACCGAGACCGCGTCGGCCTGCGCCTGCACCTGCTGGTTTGCGCGGTCGATCCGCTCGAAGAGCCGGGCGTTCTCCAGCGCGATCGCGGCATGCGCGGCGAACGACATCAGCAGCGACACCTCGCCCGCGGGGAACGGCCGCACCGTCCGGTGCACCGCGAGCAGCGCTCCGATCACGGTCCCCTCGACGACGAGCGGGACGCCGAGGATGGCCCGGATGTTCTCGCCGGCGACCGCGCTGTCGATGAAGTCGCGGTGCAGGAAGCGCTCGTCGTTCTGGTAGTCCTCGGTGAAGTACGGCGCCCCCGTCTGTGCCACCAGCCCGAGCAGCCCGGTGCCGAGCGGCAGCCGCAGGCTGCGGAACTCGGCGGTGAGCGCCCCGTCGGTGACCCGCATGTACGACGCCCCGTCGGCCTCGTCGTTGAGCGAGAGGTAGGTCATGTCCGCGTGCAGCAGCTGACGGGCCCGCCGCGTGATGGCGGCCAGGATCGCGTCCACGTCGCGGATCGCCGTCAGGTCGTTGGCGGTCTCGTAGAGCGCGGACAGCTCGGCCTCGCGCTGCCGCTGCCGGTCCATCTGCTCGCGCAGCCGCAGCGCCATCTGGCGGTGCTCGCGCAGCCGCGCCAGCGCCGGGCCGGACAGCCCGGCCTTCTCCGCGGACGTGACGACGGCGTCGAAGGACTCGCGCGGCGCCTCGCCGTACAACAGCTCGAGGAAGGCGTCGCTCACGAGACGAAGACTAGGTGCTCCCCGACGGGCCGTCCCGCGGCCATGCTCGTGCCCGGTCGGTAGGTTGGGTCGGATGAGCACGCAGCCGTCCGGCCCCGGAGCCCGCACGCTCGCCGACCAGCTGCGTGGCTGGTCCGACGAGCGACTGGCGGAGCTGCTCGGCGCGCGCCCGGACCTGGCCACTCCGACACCTCAGGACACCTCGCAGCTGGCCTCGCGGGCCGGCACCCGGGCGTCGGTGCTGCGGGCGGTCGACGGACTCTCCCTGCTCGACCTGACCGTGCTCGACGCCGTCGTCGCCCTGGGAGGTACGGCGTCCGCGGACGCCCTGCGCGCGGTGGTCAACGCCGCACCGGAGGCGGTCACCCGCTCGCTCGACCTGCTCCGGGCCCGGGCACTGCTGTGGGGCGAGGACGACGCGCTCCGGTGCCTCAGCGTGGTCGCCGAGGTGCTCGGCACCCGGCTCTCACGCCTCGGCTCGTCGGCCGAGCTGCTGCTCGCGGGGGCGGGGCCGGCGCGGGTGGCCGAGCTGGCGCGGGTGCTGGGCCTCGAGCCCAGCGGCGACCAGCGCGAGGACCTGGCCGCGGTGCTGGCGGGGCTGGCCGACCCGGTGCGGGTCCGCGCCCTGGCCGACGAGGTCGACGAGCAGGCCCGCGCGATCCTGGGGCACCTGGAGCACGAGGGCCGCGACGGCGCCGTCGAGGCGAGCACCGCCAACGCCCCGGTGCAGGCGCTGCTGGCGCGCGGCCTGCTCCTCGCCCGTGACCGCCGGCACGTGGCGGTCCCCCGTGAGGTCGCGATCGCGCTGCGCGGCGGACGCACTACCCGTGAGCCCGCCGACGCGGTACCCGACCTCGCGACGTCCGAGCGTGACCAGGTCCTGGTCGACCGGGCCGCGGCCGGCGCGGCCTTCGAGCTGGTGCGCCACGTCGAGCTGCTGCTGGAGCACTGGGGCTCGACACCCCCGTCGTCGCTGCGGACCGGCGGCCTCGGGGTGCGCGACCTCAAGGCCACCGCCGACCTGCTGCAGGTCGACGAACGGGTGGCGGCCCTGCACGTCGAGGTGGCCTTCGCCGCCGACCTGCTCGCGCTCGGCACCGCTCCGGACGGCGAGTCCGTCTGGCTGCCGACGGACGCGTTCGACCTGTGGAGCGCCGCCGACGTCGCGCACCGCTGGACCCGCCTCGCCCTGGCCTGGCTGGAGTCCCCCCGCCCCGCGGGGATCGTCGGCACTCGCGACGGCGGCAAGCCGGTCAACGCGCTCTCCCCCGACCTCGAGCGGCCCTGGCTCCCGGAGACCCGGCGCTCGGCGCTGGTCGAGCTCGCCGGGCTCGCCCCCGGCACCGTGCTCGCCGCCGGCACCGGCGTCTCCTCGCTCGTGGAGCGGCTGACCTGGCTGCGGCCCCGACGACCCTCGACCCGGGCGCAGGCGGTCGCGTGGACGGTCGAGGAGGCCGCCGTGGTCGGCGTCGTCGCACTCGGTGGCCTGTCCGCCCACGGCCGCGCCCTGCTCGCCTCCGACCCGCTGCACGCCGCCCCCGACGCCCTCGACCCGCTGCTGCCGGCACCGGTCGACCACGTGCTGCTCCAGGCCGACCTGACCGCCGTCGCACCCGGCCCGCTCGAGCCCGAGCTGGGACGGCACCTGGCGACGGTCGCCGACATCGAGTCACGGGGCGGGGCGACGGTCTACCGCTTCACCGAGCAGTCCGTACGACGCGCCTTCGACTCGGGCTGGTCGGCGGAGGAGGTGCACGCCTTCGTATCCTCGTCCTCGCGCACCCCGGTCCCCCAGGGCCTGACCTATCTCGTCGACGACGTCTCGCGGCGGTTCGGCACCGTGCGGGTCGGCTCCGCCGAGGCGTTCCTGCGCAGCGACGACGAGGCCGCGCTGACCGAGCTGGTGCACGACTCCCGGGCGGCGTCGCTGCGACTGCGCCGGATCGCCCCCACGGTGGTCGTCACCGACGTGCCGGTCGACGTGCTGCTGCCGCGGCTGCGCGAGCTCGGGTCCGCCCCGGTGGTCGAGGCCGCCGACGGGACGGTCCGGGTGACCCGCCGCGAGGTGCTGCGCACGCGGACCCCGCGCCGCGCCCCGCCGCACCCCGACGTCGGAGCGGCCGCAGGAGGCCCGGACCCACGCTCCGCCGCCCGACTCGCGGCCCGGGTCGCCTCGACGGTGACCGCGGTCCGGGCCGGGGACCGGGCCGCCGCCCACCGGCCCGCCCCCGCGCTACGGGCCAGCGAGCCGACCAGTCCGGCGGCGACGCTCGCGGTGCTTCGTGAGGCGGTCGAGACCGGCTCCAGCGTGTGGATCGGCTACGTCGACAACCACGGCTCGACCGTCGAGCGGGTCGTCGACCCGGTGCGCGTGGAGGCGGGCTGGCTCTCGGCCTACGATCACCGCTCGGAGGACGTGCGGTCGTTCGCGATCCACCGGATCACCGCCGTACGACGCCTCGACCCGGCACCCGGCTAGCCCGTCAGTCGTTCGCGCCGCTGCCCTCGGCGGCGTGGGCCGAGCGCAGGAACGACCGCGGCCGCTCGTCGTCGCGGTGCAGCTGGGCCTCGAAGTCGCGGGCGGTCATCGGGCGCCCGAAGTGCCAGCCCTGGACCAGGTCGCAGCCGAGCTCGTTGAGGATGAACAGGGTGCCTTCGTCCTCGACCCCCTCCGCCACCATCCGCAGCCCCAGCGCATGGGTCAGGTCGATCGTGGAGCGCACGATCGCCGTCGCGCGCAGCTCGGTGACGACGTGCCGGCAGAAGGCCCGGTCCAGCTTGATCTCGTTGATCGGCAGCTTGAGGAGGTACTCCAGGCTGCTGTAGCCGGTGCCGTAGTCGTCGACCGCCAGCTGCACCCCGAGGTCGTGCAGCGCCACCATCACGGTCTGCGCCAGCTCCGGGTCGCGCATCATCGCGGACTCGGTGATCTCGACCACCAGCGACTCCGGCGGCACCTGGTGCTTGAGCAGCGCGCTCGCGACCAGCTTGACCAGCCCCTCGTCGCGCAGGTCGGACGCGGACACGTTGACCGACAGCCGCAGGTCGCGTCCCGCCGCCTGCCAGCGGGCCAGGTCGCCCAGGCTGACGTCGAGCACCCGCTCGGCGATCGCGGGAGTGAGCCGGTAGCGCTCGGCGGTGTCGAGGAACTCACCCGGCAGCAGCCGCCCGCGGCGCGGGTGGTCCCAGCGCACCAGGGCCTCCGCTCCGACCACCTCGCCGCCGGCCTCGAGGATGGGTTGGTACTCCACGGTGAGCTCGCGTCGCTCCAGGGCCTTGAACAGGTCCTCGGCGATCTCCAGGCGCCGGCGACGGTCGCCGACGGCGGAGGGCGAGTGGAAGCAGATCGGCTCGCCGGACGACTTGGCGGCGTACATCGCGGCGTCCGCGGCGAACAGCATGTCCGCGCGGTTCTCGGCGTGCAGCGGAGCGGTGGCGACGCCGACGCTGGCCTGCACGTGCAGCACCAGGTCCTCGAGCAGCACCGGCTCCTCGAGGCTCTCCTGCAGCGCCTGGGCGCAGGCCATCGCGGCGTTCTCCGAGCCGGCGGCGGGGAAGAGGACGGCGAACTCGTCCCCGCCCAGCCGCGCGAACGTGTACGGCGTCCGCAGCCGTTCGAGCGTCGCCGAGAAGCGGTCCACCACCGCCCGCAGCAGGTCGTCGCCGGCGGCGTGGCCGTAGGAGTCGTTGACCTCCTTGAAGTGGTCCAGGTCGATCAGCGCGAGGGCGAAGCCGTCACCGTCCTCGGGCAGCGGCTTCGCGAAGAGCCGGTCGAGCTCGGTGTAGAGCGCCCGCCGGTTCGGGATTCCCGTGAGCTCGTCGGTCCGGGCCAGCTCGCGGATCGCGGCGAGCTCGCGGAGCTGGAGGAAGGCGAGCAGGAAGCGCACCCCGCAGGCCGTCACCGCCAGCAGCGCCAGCAGCGAGGGCAGGGAGTTCTCCTGCCACGGCGGAGCGGCGGCGAGCACGCCCACCGCCGCGGCGGCGGCCGCGCTGACCACGATCAGGGACCGGGCGCCGGGCAGCGTCCGGTCGACCGGCGCGCGCAGGTGCAGGGCGCCGAGCGCGACCAGCGAGAAGCCGGCGGCCCAGGCGGCGTCGAGAGGGGTGCCCGGCTGGTGGGTGTCGAGGGCCAGCTCGTAGGCGTGGGCGATGTCGCCGCCCGCGAAGAGCAGCAGTCCGAGCGCCCAGGTCACGAACCCCGGCCCGCAGCGCAGCCCGACGATGCCCAGCGCGCCCACCGTCGCGGAGACCAGGACTCCCGCGGCCGCCGGGTAGACCAGCGTCATCAGGGACGCAGCGTCCCCGTCTCGGCCCTGCTCGACGAGCGGGACAACGGCCCACGCCGCCAGGGCGGAGCCGGCCAGCATCCCGGTGAGTCCGTCGAGCGCGACGATCAGCCGCACCCGACGCAGATGGCTGCCCAGACCGAGCAGCAGCGCGGCGAGCAGGAGCGGGTAGCTGGCCAGGTGGGCGAGGTCGGCCGGGGACGGGAACGGCGCTCCGCGCGGACCCTCGACGTGGGGCAGGACGGTGCTGCCCAGGAAGAGGGCGAAGCCGGTCGCGAGGGGCAGCAGCCACGAGCGTGCGGCGGGGCGCGTCGCTGCGGCGCGGACCACCAGCAGGACGGGCCCGAGCAGGGCAGCGACGCCCAGGACGCCGACGACGTCGACGACGCCGCCCCGCCACGGCGGACGGATGCCGAGCCCGGGCAGCGTGAGAGCGGCGACGTAGGCGGTCAGCACCACCACCATCGCCGTCGCGAGCTGCCGCACCGCGCGCGTCTCCCCGCCCGTCACCCCGTCGTCTCCCCTTCTCCGCGCCCGAGCGCTCGGCGATCACGTCGATCCCATCATCTCAACGGCTCCTCCCAGATGCCGCGAAACGCAGGAAATGCAGGCACCCGCCGAGAGCCCGAGACCTCCCGGGCCCGGTCCCGAGCCACACCCCCAGCATCGGCGCCCGACGCCCCCGGGTTGACCCCCTCTCGGACACCATCTCGCCTCCGTTCGGCCATCCGGCCCGACCAGTGCCCCGGTTGGGGTGGTTCGTAAGATGTAGGGATGGACTTTGTTCGTTACGCCGAGCGGGCGGCGGGACTGGTCAACGCCGACCTCGACGACGGCGCGCACCTGGTCCACCTCGTCGAGGGTCGAGCCTGGCTGCGCGAGGCCGTCACCGAGCGGGACGCCGCCGCCCTGCGCCGGTTCGTCAAGGAGTTGCGCCCGGTCTTCGAGGCCTCCAACGTCGGCGACGACGAGTCGGTCGTGGGCCGGCTCAACGCCCTGCTCGCGAAGCACCCGGTGACGCCGTACATCTCCGGGCACGGGTCCGCGGAAGCCCCCCGCGACTGGCACCTGCACGTGGCCGACGCTGACTCCACGGTCTCCGAGGTGCTCGTCGCCGAGTCGCTGCTCGGTCTGTCCCACCTCGTCTGCGAGCACGGCGCGACCCGGCTCGGCGTCTGCGACGCCTCCGGCTGCGCCGACGTCTTCGTCGACACCTCCCCCAACCAGTCCCGGCGCTACTGCTCGGACCGCTGTTCCTCGCGCGCCAACGTGGCGGCCTACCGGGCCCGTCAGAAAGCAGCCACCGCATGAGCCTTGACGGACCCCTCATCGTCCAGTCCGACAAGACCCTCCTCCTCGAGATCGACCACGAGCGCGCCCAGGACTGCCGCAAGGCGATCGCGCCGTTCGCGGAGCTCGAGCGCTCTCCCGAGCACGTGCACACCTACCGGCTCACCCCGCTCGGGCTCTGGAACGCCCGGGCCGCCGGCCACGACGCCGAGCAGGTCGTCGACACCCTGCTGGAGTTCAGCCGCTACGCGGTGCCGCACGCCCTGCTCGTCGACATCGCCGAGACGATGGCCCGCTACGGCCGGCTACGCCTGGACAAGCACCCGGTCCACGGTCTGGTGCTCACCAGCCACGACCGGCCCGTGCTCGAGGAGGTGCTGCGCGCCAAGAAGATCAAGCCGATGCTCGGCGACCGGCTCGACGACGCGACCGTGCTCGTGCACCCCTCCGAGCGAGGCAACCTCAAGCAGGCGCTGCTCAAGATCGGGTGGCCGGCCGAGGACTTCGCCGGCTACGTCGACGGCGAGGCGCACGCGATCGCGCTCGACGAGGACGGCTGGACGCTGCGCTCCTACCAGCGCGAGGCGGTCGAGTCCTTCTGGCACGGCGGGTCCGGGGTCGTGGTGCTGCCCTGCGGCGCCGGCAAGACGATCGTCGGCGCGGCCGCGATGGCGCAGGCCCAGGCCACGACGCTGATCCTGGTCACCAACACGGTCTCGGCCCGGCAGTGGAAGGACGAGCTGCTGCGTCGTACCACGCTCACCGAGGACGAGATCGGGGAGTACTCCGGCACCCGCAAGGAGATCCGCCCGGTCACCATCGCGACCTACCAGGTCATGACCACCCGGCGGAAGGGCGTCTACAGCCACCTCGAGCTGTTCGACGCCAAGGACTGGGGCCTGGTCGTCTACGACGAGGTGCACCTGCTGCCGGCGCCGATCTTCCGGATGACCGCCGACCTGCAGGCCCGCCGCCGGATCGGGCTGACCGCGACGCTGATCCGCGAGGACGGCCGCGAGGGCGACGTCTTCTCGCTGATCGGCCCGAAGCGCTACGACGCGCCCTGGAAGGACATCGAGGCGCAGGGCTACATCGCGCCCGCCGACTGCGTCGAGGTCCGCGTCACGCTGCCCGAGGGCGAGCGGTTCGCCTACGCCACGGCCGAGCCGGAGGAGCGCTACCGGCTCGCGGCCTGCACCGGGGCGAAGACCCGCCTGGTCGAGGAGCTGGTCGCCAAGCACGCCGGCGAGCCGACCCTGGTGATCGGGCAGTACCTCGACCAGCTCGACGAGATCGGGGCCCGCCTCGACGCACCGGTGATCAAGGGCGACACCCCGGTCAAGGAGCGCGAGCGGCTGTTCGCGGCGTTCCGGACCGGCGAGGTCGACCTGCTGGTGGTCTCCAAGGTCGCGAACTTCTCGGTGGACCTGCCCTCGGCCGCGGTCGCCATCCAGGTGTCGGGGTCGTTCGGCTCCCGCCAGGAGGAGGCGCAGCGCCTCGGCCGGCTGCTGCGCCCCAAGCAGGACAAGCGGTCGGCGCGGTTCTACGCGATCGTGTCCCGCGACACCGTCGACGCCGACTTCGCCCAGCACCGTCAGCGGTTCCTGGCCGAGCAGGGCTACGCCTACCGGATCGTCGACGCCGGCGACATCGCGACCGCGTGAGCGCCCCGACGTCGCGTCGGCGTCCGCTGCTGCTGGTGCTGGTGCTGCTGGTCCTGCTGGCTCTCGGTGTGGCGGGCCTGACCGGACTGGTGGGCCGGACCGGTCTGGGGGGCGGCGAGAGCGAGCGGTCGACACCCGCCCCGACAGCGCCCACCCCGACAGCGCCCACACCGACAGCGCCCACCCCCACGGAGCCAGCCCCGACAGCGCCCACCCCCACGGCGACCGTCGACGGCGACACCTTCACACTGGCGTCGTTCAACGTCCTGGGGGCCAGCCACACCGGCCCCACCGGCAAGGCCGCCGAGCTCGCCTCGGGCGTCGAGCGGATCCCGGCCACCGTCGAGCTGCTCGCCCGGCACGGCGTCGACGTGGTCGGGCTGCAGGAGTTCCAGGGCTCCCAGTTCCGGGCGTTCCGCGAGCTCGCCGGCTCCACCTACGCCACCTACTCCGACCGCGACGACACCGAGAACGCCATCGCCTGGAGTCGGGACCGCTTCGTCCTGGTCTCCGGCCGCACCTTCGGGGTCCCCTACTTCCAGGGCCGCGAGCGGAGGATGCCGGTCGTGCGGCTGCGGGACCGGGTCTCCGACCGCGAGCTCTACGTCGTCAACGTGCACAACCCGGCCGACACCCGTCAGTACGCACGGCAGGCCGGCAACCGGACCGCCGCCGTCGAGCGCGAGGTCGCACTCCTGCGCCGGCTGGCCCGGACCGGCACCCCGGTCCTTCTCACCGGCGACATGAACGACAAGCAGGGCGTCTTCTGCGCGCTGACCGCCGGAGGGCTGATGGTGGCCGCCAACGGCGGGCAGGCCGAGCCACGCTGCCGACTTCCCGCCGACGCCGGGATCGACTGGATCTTCGGTCACGGCGACCTCCGCTTCGAGGACTACCGCGTGGACCGGTCACCTCGTCGCGACGGCACCAGCGACCACCCGATCGTGGTCACCCGGGTCAGGTTCTAGAGCACGTCCGGCAGCACGGTGGCGAGCCGCTCGTAGTCGTCCGGCTCGTTGTAGACCGCGCCGCTCAACCGGATCCAGCCGCGGCCCCCGAACGTCATCACCTGGGCCTCGACGCGAGCGGCGCTGAGAGCTCGGTAGAGCGCGTCGCCGGCGGCCTCCGTGCCGGCCACGCCGTCGGGCAACGGCACCAGCCGCAGGCACGGCGACGGGTCGCGGGGCAGCCGGACCTCGGCCCGCGGCAGCCCGGTGCGCCGTACGGCCTCGTCGACGACGGCCGCACCCACGTCGAGCAGCGCCCGACCACGCTCGCCGATGCCGAACCCGCCGACGTCCCGCCAGAAGTCGAGCGCGGCCTCGAGCGCGAACCAGCCCGAGTAGTCGTCGGTGCCGTAGGTGTCGAACGGCTGCGGGAACGGAAGCCCGTGGTTCCAGCTCATGGTCAGCGGCAGCATCCCCTCCCGCTCGGCCTCGGCGACCCACAGCACGCTGGTGCCGCGCGGCGCGAAGGCCCACTTGTGCCAGGTGCCCGTCCAGAAGTCGGCGCCGAGATCGGGCGGGTGCGTCTCCAGGTGCCCCGGCACGTGCGCGGCGTCGACGAAGGCCAGCGCGCCGACCCGGTGCGCAGCCGCCGCGACGGCGGCCGCCGGGAGCACGGCCCCGGTCGGGGAGGTGACCTGGTCGACGAGCACCAGGCGTACGGCGGACCCGCGAGCGGCGACCACGTCGAAGGCGTGCTGGTGCGCCTGCACCACCTGCGCCTCGTCGGCGTCGAGCGGGAAGGACACCACGTGATAGCTGGCTCCGGTCCGTGCGCACCAGTGCGCCACCGTGCGCTTGACCGACTCGTAGCCGCTCTCGGACAGCACCAGCACGTCACCCGGGCCGAGCCGCCCCTGCTCGGCCAGCGAGGCCAGCACCGTGGCCGTCGCGACCGTGACGTTGCGGACCAGCGCCATCTCGTCGGCCCCGACTCCGAGGAAGGAGGCGGCAGCCGCACGGGCCGCGACCTTGAGGCCGGGGCTCTCCACGCGGAAGAAGCGCATCGGGTTGGCCTCGGCGCGGCGTCGCCATCCCTGCTGGGCCTCGGCGACGACGCGCGGCACCGCACCGAACGCACCGTGGTTGAGATGGGTCAGGGCACCGTCGAGGTCGAACGCGTCACGCACGCCCGCAGTCTGCCCGGCCGCGTCCCCGCTCACCCGGCCGGGGCCGCGGCGAAACCCGGGTGACGCACGGCCGCGACGGGTGTAGCGTCACCGGGCTCCCCACCCCTCTGCGAGGTTCGCGCGTGCCTGCTCCCACGCCCCCGTCCCCCTCACCAGCCGACTTTCTGGCCGACCCTCCAGCCGCCGCACCCGACCTCGCGCGCGAGCGCGACCACCTGGCCGCCTCCCGGACCGCCCTGGCGCGGATGCGCGACCGCACCTCCCGCCTGGACACGGCCGCCGCCGGCGACGCGGTCAGCCAGCAGTTCCTCGAGTCGGCGATCCTGCGCCGGATGCGGGCGCTCGCCGACGACCCCACCGTGCCGCTGTTCTTCGGGCGGCTCGACTTCGACGCCGCCCACGAGGACGCGCGGGGCGAGCGGTTCTACGTCGGCCGCCGGCACGTCAGCGACGAGGTCGGCGACCCGATGGTGGTCGACTGGCGGGCCCGGATCAGCCGGGCGTTCTACCGGGCCAGCCGGGCCGAGCCGATGGGGGTCGCGCTGCGCCGGCGGTTCGGCTTCCAGCACGGGGAGATGACGGCCTACGAGGACGAGGCACTGTTGGCCGACGTCCCCGAGGACTCCTTCAGCGAGATCCTCGAGGCCGAGATCGAGCGACCCCGGGTGGGGCCGATGCGCGACATCGTCGCCACCATCCAGCCCGAGCAGGACCTCATCGTGCGCTCCGACCTCGAGCAGTCGGTGTGCGTGCAGGGCGCGCCGGGCACCGGCAAGACCGCGGTCGGCCTGCACCGGGCGGCCTACCTGCTCTACGCCCACCGCGACCAGCTGTCCCGCCAGGGCGTGCTGGTGGTCGGACCCAACGCGTCCTTCCTGCGCTACATCGGCGACGTGCTCCCGGCGCTCGGCGAGATCGACGCCCAGCAGACCACCATCGAGGGCCTCGTCGCAGCCTCGCTGACCCGGCTCCACCCCAGGTACGTCATCCGCGGGTCCGACCCCGCGGACGTCGCGACCCTCAAGGGCGACCCCCGGCTCGCGGCCGTGCTGCACCGGGCCCTCTGGTCCTCGGTCGGCGCACCCGCCGAGGGGCTCGTCGTGCCGCGCGGCGCGCGACGCTGGCGCCTCGCGCCGTACGAGGTGGAGGAGGTGGTCGCCGAGCTCCGCGCGCGAGGCGTCCGGTACGGCGCCGCCCGCGGCATGCTCGCGCAGCGGATCGCGCACCGCATCCTGGTCAAGATGGAGGAGTCCGGCGACTCGCCCGACGACCGCGTGCAGGACGCGGTGGCACGCAGCCGCGAGGTGAGGAAGCACGTCGACCTGGTGTGGCCGGCCGTCGACCCGGCCCGGCTGGTGCTGCGGCTGCTCGGGGACACACCGTTCCTCGCGACCGCGGCGGACGGTCTGCTCACCGACGACGAGCAGACGCTGCTGCAGTGGGCCAAGCCGTTCAAGGCGCCCACCTCGGCGCGGTGGTCGACCGCGGACGCGGTGCTGATCGACGAGGTGGCCGACCTGGTCGAGCGCACCCCCTCACTCGGGCACGTCGTCGCCGACGAGGCGCAGGACCTGTCGCCGATGATGCTGCGGGCCGTCGGGCGCCGCTGCTCCACCGGGTCGGCCACCGTGCTCGGCGACCTGGCCCAGGCCACCACCCCCTGGGCGACCCGCTCCTGGCCCGAGGCGCTGGGCCACCTCGGCAAGGGTGACGCCCACGTCGAGCAGCTGACCAAGGGGTTCCGGGTGCCCGGCGAGGTGATCGACTACGCCGCACGCCTGCTGCCGGTCATCGCCCCCGGCCTCGAGCCGCCGACCTCCGTGCGGCGGACCCGCGGCGAGCTGTCGGTGCAGCCGCTCGGCGACGGCGTCCTCGTGACCGCGGTCCGTGCGGCGGAGGCGCAGGTCGGCTCGGTCGGCCTGATCACCCCGGACGCCCTGGTGCCGTCGGTCGTCGACGCCCTGGTCGCCGCCGGGGTGCCGCACGCCGTGCTGGGCGAGCCGTCCGAGCCCGGGGCCGTGGAGTTCGACGAGCCGCTGGACGTCGTCCCGGCCTCGCTCGCGAAGGGCCTGGAGTTCGACCACGTGGTGCTGGTCGAGCCGGCCGCGATCGTCGCCGGGGAGGCCGACCGGGTCACCGGGCTGCGGCGTCTCTACGTCTGCCTGACCCGCGCCGTGACCTCGCTCGCCGTCCTGCACGCCGAGCCACTGCCCGACGAGCTCGGCCTGCCAGACTCGGCCCCGTGAGCGACCTCGACCGCTTCTGGCCCCCGCACCTGCCGTCCTCGCTGCGGGTCCGGCTCGAGGCGGCCTACGGCGACCCCGGCCGCGGCTACCACGACCTGCTGCACCTGAGCGAGGTGCTGCGGCACGTCGACGACCTGCTGGACGCGGACGACCCGATCCGCGACACGGTGCTGCTGGCGGCGTGGTTCCACGACGCGGTCTACGACGGGCACGACGACGAGGAGCGCTCGGCGGTGCTGGCGGAGTCGTCGCTCGGCGGCCCGCTCGGCGCCGAGGTCGCACGGCTCGTGCGGGTCACCGCCGACCACCGGCCGGCCGCCTCCGACCGGGCCGGCCAGGTGCTCTGCGACGCCGACCTCGCGATCCTCGCGGCCGAGCCGGCCCGCTACGCGTCGTACACCGCCGGCGTCCGCCGGGAGTACGCCCACGTCCCGGACCCCGACTTCGCTGCCGGTCGTGCCGCCGTCCTGCGCGACCTGCTGGCCAGACCGAGGCTGTTCCACACCGCCGCCGCGCAGCGCTGGGAGGCCCGCGCCCGTGCCAACGTCGAGGCCGAGGTCGCCCGGCTCACCGGATGAGCGGCCACACCGACGTACACCTCGGGCGTTCTGGGCACGAAACCTGCCGCAGGAGGTCGACCTGTACGTCCGGCTGCACGCGCAGCGGTCAGTGCAGGGCGGGCTCGCGCAGCGTCAGCGTCCCGGCGTCGAGCACGGCCGGCACGCCGTAGGGGAAGGCCAGGTTGCGCGACTCGTGCCCGACCGGCGCCCCCCACAGGGTCGGCACGCCGAGCGGCACCAGGCGGTCCTGGACCACGTCCCGGACGGACGCGGGGCAGTCGGTGAAGTCGCCGAGCACGATGCCGCGCACACCGTCGAACCAGCCGGAGCGCAGCAGCTGGGTGAGCATCCGGTCGATCCGGTAGACGTCCTCGCCGATCTCCTCCAGAACGGCGATCGAGTCGGTGGCGCGGACGACGTCGCGGGTGCCGATCTGCGAGGAGAGCAAGGCGATGTTGCCGCCGACGAGCACTCCCTCGGCCCGGCCGGGCAGCAGCGTCTCGCAGCCGAGCGGCGTCACCGAGACCCCGGCCGCGGGCGCGAGGAGCAGGTCGTGCAGGTGGGTGCGAGACAGGTCGTCGCCGCTGCCCAGCGACGTCACGACGGGACCGTGCACCGTCGAGACCCCCAGCCGCGCGCCGAACGCCTGGTGCAGCGCCGTCACGTCGGAGAAGCCGACGAGCACCTTGGGACCCGCCGCCGCGAGCGAGTCCCAGTCGAGCAGGTCGACCATCCGCTGCACGCCGTAGCCTCCGCGAGCGCAGAACACCGCCCGCACCTCCGGGTCGCACCAGGCGCTCATCAGGTCCTCGGCGCGCGCCGCGTCGTCCGCGGCGAGGTAGCCCAGTCGCTCGTGCGTGCCCCGCGCGTGTGGCATCTCGCGCACCGACAGTCCCCACGCGGCGAGCACCGCCAGCCCGGCATCGAGCCGCTCCCCCACGACCGGCCCGGCCGGCGCGACGACGGCCACCGTGTCCCCGCGCCGCAGACGTGGGGCCCGCACCAGCGTGCGCCCGGCCCGCCGCGGCCCCAGCGCCTGGGCCTTGCGTCTCCGCAGCCCGGCCGCGAGCAGCCGGGCGATCAGCTCGCGGGACGTGACCGGCTGCGCACCCGCGGCCACCACCGCGTCGTACCGCTCGGCCGGGATGTCGTAGTGGTCGCGGTCGAAGCCGCGCTGCGGGATGCCGAGCGACTGCGCGAACCGGTGCAGCTCGTCGTACGACGCGTCGCTGGCCAGGTGCGACCAGAGCCGGCCGTGCCCCGGGGAGTTAGGGGGGTCGATGAGCAGGGTCACCCGGTGGGCCGTCCCGCGGCCCGGTCGGACGCGTCGTCGAGCAGCATCCGCCAGGCGCGCACGTGCCCGGCCTCGACGTCGGACCTCATCGAGCCGCCCGGGCGCACGGAGGTGCTCACCTGGAACTGCCGCACGCCGGCACGCACCAGCCAGGGCACGTGCTCACCGCGCAGCCCGCCGCCGGCCATCAGCAGCCGCGCCACGTCGGAGTCGCGCTCGGCGCGGTCGGTGAGCTCCTCGTGCCCGGCTTCCATCCCCCGCGACGATCCCGCCGACACGACAGCGTCCAGACCGGGCAGCGAGCTCACCCGGCGCCAGGCGAGGTCGGTCTCGAGCGAGGCGTCGATCGCCCGGTGGAAGGTCCACGGCACCCCGTGCAGCGCCTCGGCCAGGTGCGTGCAGACCTCCACGTCGACGGTGAGGTCGCCGTTCAGGAACCCGAACACCACGCCCTCGGCGCCGACCGCGAGGTAGCTCTCGGCGAGCCCCACCAAGCGGCCGAGCTCGCCTCCGGTGGTCGTGTAGGAGTCGTTGAGGCGCAGCATGGCGCGCACCGGGACCGCCGTCTCCTTGCACACCGCCGAGACCACCGCAGGCTCCACCGAGAGGCCGCCGGACTCGAGGTCGCCGACCACGAAGAGCCGGTCGGCGCCCCCGTCGTGGGCGCCCGCAACGTCGCGGGGATGCAGCACCACCACCTCCAGAAGAGGGTCGGGGGCGTGCGTCGCGCCGTGGTCCGTGCTCACAATGGACATCGTGACATCCGACGACGCCGCAGGAGACGCACTGATGGTGGCGCGCGCCCTCGTGTTGCGCGACCTCGAGGCCACCTCCGCAGCCAGCCCGATCACCGTGTCGGCGCTCGAGGAGTCGGTGACCACCCGCCGCTGGTGGGCCTCCCAGTGGGAGGAGGGCCGCCACTACGTCGCCGGGCTGATCGCCCAGGACGTGCAGGACGCGATCCTCGAGCAGGTCGGCCGCTGGCCGCTGTGCCGGGCCTGCGACGAGCTCGACCCGCACGCGCTGTACATCCACCCCGAGCTCGGCGGCCCGGAGCCGACCTGGGTGTGCGAGCACTCCGGCATCAGCGTCGCGCCGCTCGGCGAGCTGACGCGCTGACCCCGCTGGCGACCCGGTGCCCCGGTTCGCCAGCGGGGGAGGGTCAGCGTCCGCGGCGGCCCAGCAGGTAGCCGACGAGGACCAGCAGCAGCGCCAGCCCCGCCTGCTTGCCGTAGGTGCGGGCCAGGATCGGCAGCACCGTGGCACCCAGATCGAGCGCCTGGTCGTCGGTCTTCGAGCCCGACGAGCCCGTGGTGACCCGAGGAGCCCGTGGTGCCCGTCGAGGCACCGGAGTACGTCGACGAGGGCGCCTTGCGCGCGCCGGCACCGGCGCCGTTGTCCCGTGGCGACGACGGCGCGTCGTGCTGCGCCGCGGGCGCGGCCGGCTCGGACGCAGCCGGCGGCGTGGAGGCAGCCTCCGGCTCCGCCGCGGTCCCGGACCCGGTCCCGGACTCGGCGCCGACCTTCGTCTCCAGGCAGGAGACGAACTGGTTGAGCAGCTTGTCCGAGACGTCCTGCATCACCCCGCGGCCGAACTGGGCCGGCTTGCCGGTGATGTTGAGGTCGGTCGCCACGTTGACCTCGGTGGCGTTGCCACCGGAGTCCTTCATCGTGGCGGTGACGAGCGCGCCCGCGGTGCCGTTGCCGCGCTTGTCCTTGCCCTTGGCCTCGACCACGAACCTGCCTGCGGCCTGGTCCTTCTCGACGAAGTGACCGGTGCCGGTGTAGACCAGCGCGATCGGGCCGAGCTTGACCTTGCAGGACCCCTTGAAGTCCTCCCCGGCCACCTCGGTGACCGTGGCCCCCGGGAAGCAGCTCGCGACCGACTCGATGTCCTCGAACGCCGCCCAGGTCTCCTCGAGCGTCGCCGGGACGGTGAACGTGTGGTTCAGCTGCACCGGGGAGTCACGCCCCCGCTGCGGCGAGTACCGCGCGACGGGTCAGCACCGTCGCGAGGTGCCGGCGGTAGTCGGAGTCACCGTTGAGGTCCGAGGGCGGGTTGGTGCCCTCGGCCGCGGACTGGGCGGCCTCCCGGACCGCCGCGTCGGTGGCCTCGGCGCCGACCAGCGCCTGCTCGACCGCCCGGGCCCGCAGCGGCGTGGACCCCATGTTGGTCAGGCCCACGCGTGCCTCGCTGATGGTGCCGCCCTCGACCTTGACGGCGGCGGCGACGGCGACGATCGGCCACTGGTGGGCGACGCGCACGAACTTCTCGTAGTGCGCACCCCACCCGGACCGCTTGGGGATCCGGATCTCGGTGAGGATCTCGCCCTCGCCGATCGCGGTCTCGAACAGGTCGACGAAGAACTCGTCGGCGGGCACGGTGCGACTGCCACCCGAGCCCGCGATGACGAACTCCGCATCGAGCGCCAGCGAGGGCGCGCCGAGGTCCCCGGCGGGGTCGGCGTGCGCGAGCGCCCCGCCGAAGGTGCCACGGTGCCGGATCTGCGGGTCCGCGAGGAGCTCGACCGCCTTGGTGATCAGGAAGGCGTTCTCGCGCACGAGCTCGTGCTTGAGGACGTCGTGGTGCGTCGTCATCGCGCCGACGACGATCGCGTCGCCGTCGTCGCGCACCCCGCGCAGCGCCTCGATCTTGCCGAGGTCGACCACCACGTTGGGCGTGTTCAGACGCATCCGGAGCACCGGGAGCAGGCTCTGCCCGCCGGCGATGATCTTCGCGTCCTCCCCGGCCTCGGCGAGCGCCGAGAGCGCGTCCTCGACGGTGGTGGGCGCGACGTACTCGAACTGGGAGGGGATCATCAGGAGGCTCCGTCCGTGCGGTCAGCGGTGTCGGCCGCGTCGAAGTGGGGAGCGGCGTCGCCCACGGTGGGCGCACCGCCCGTGTCGGCGCCGTCGCGCGCGTGGATCGCCTTGTAGATGCGCTCCGGGGTGCACGGCATCCGGACGTCGTTGACGCCGAAGGACCGGATCGCGTCGACGACCGCGTTGACCACGGCCGGCGTCGAGGCGATCGTGCCCGCCTCGCCGACGCCCTTGGTGCCCAGCGTGTTGGTCAGCGACGGGGTGGAGTTGTGCGCGATCTCGTAGTTGATCGTGTCGGCCGCCGTCGGCACCAGGTAGTCCACGAACGACGCGGACACCAGGGTGCCGGCCTCGTCGTGCACCGCCTCCTCCCACAGCGCCTGGGCGATGCCCTGCACGAGGCCGCCGTGGACCTGGCCCGCGACGATCAGCGGGTTGACCACGTTGCCGATGTCGTCGACGCAGACGTACTTGCGCATCTTCGCGCCGCCGGTCTCGGTGTCGATCTCCATCGCGCACAGGTGGGTGCCGTGCGGGTAGTTGAAGTTCACCGGGTCGTACGTCGCGTCGGCGTCGATCGAGGGCTCCGCACCGTCGGGCAGGTTGTGCGCCGCGAACGTCGCCATCGCGACCTCCGCGATCGCCAGGCCCTTGTCGGTGCCCCGGACCCCGAAGCGTCCCTCCTTGAACTCGATGTCGTCGACCGACGCCTCCAGCAGGTGGGCCGCGATCGGCTTCGCCCTCTCGATCACCTTGTCGGCCGCACGGACGAGCGCCTCGCCGCCGACCACCAGGGAGCGTGAGCCGTAGGTGTCCAGTCCTCGGTGGGAGACCTGGGTGTCACCGTGCAGCACCTCGACGTCCTCGAAGCGCACCCCGAGCCGGTCCGCGACGATCTGGGAGAAGGCCGTCTCGTGGCCCTGGCCGTGGGCCGAGGAGCCGGTGACGATCTCGACCGTGCCGGTCGCGAGCATCCGCACGGACGCGTGCTCCCAGCCGCCGGCGCCGTAGTCCAGGCTGCCCAGGACGCGGGACGGGGCCAGGCCGCACATCTCGGTGAAGGTCGAGACGCCGATGCCGAGCTGGACCGGGTCGTTGGACTCGCGACGCCGCTTCTGCTCGGCACGCAGCTCGTCGTAGCCGAACATCTCCTTGGCCCGGGCCGTGGCCTTCTCGTAGTTGCCGGAGTCGTACTCCAGGCCGGCGACCGTGGTGAACGGGAACTCCTCGTGGGTGATCCAGTTCTTCTCGCGCACCTCGAGGGGGTCGACGCCGAGCTCGGCGGCGAGCTCGTCCATGATCCGCTCGATGCCGAAGGTGGCCTCGGGCCGGCCGGCACCGCGGTAGGCGTCGGTCCAGGTCTTGTTGGTCAGCACCGTCTGGCAGGCGAAGTGATAGGCCGGGAACTTGTAGATCGAGTTGAACATGAAGGCGCCCAGGACCGGGACGCCGCCACCGACGAGCGAAACGTAGGACCCGAGGTCGGCCAGCAGCTCGACCTTGAGGCCCGTGACCGAGCCGTCCTTGGTGGCCGCGAGGGTGATCTTCTGCCACTGGTCGCGACCGTGGTGGCCCGACATCAGCGACTCCGAGCGGGTCTCGGTGTACTTGATCGGCTTGCCCAGGCGGCGGGCGACCGCCCAGGTGATCCACTCCTCGGGCGTGGTCTGCAGCTTGCCGCCGAACCCGCCGCCCACGTCGGGTGCGATCACCCGGATCTTCGACTCCGGCACACCGGTGGTGGCGGCCAGGGCGAAGCGCAGGATGTGCGGGATCTGGGTCGCCGACCACATGGTCAGCTGCTCCCCGGTCGGGTCCACGACGACCGAGCGCGGCTCCATGAACGCCGGGATCAGGCGCTGCTGGCGGAACTCCCGCTCAATCACGACGCCGTCGGCGCGGGCGGTCGCGATGGCCTCCTCGACGTCGGAGCCGGTGCCGGCCTGCGCGGAGTCGAAGACCCACAGCGCCGACTTGTTGGTGCCCAGCTCGGGGTGCGCCAGCACCTTGTCCTCCGCGGCCTCCTTGAGGTCGACCGCAGCAGGGAGCTCGTCGTAGTCGACGTCCACCAGCTCGGCGGCGTCGCGCGCCTCGGCCGCGCTGCGGGCCACCACGACGGCCACGATCTCGCCGGCGAAGGACACCCGGTCGGCGGGCATCGGCACGTGGTTGGGGGTCACCTGGTCGGGCGTGATCGGCCAGGCGTTGATGTTGACGCCCTGGGCCTCGCCGAGGTCGGCACCGGTCAGCACAGCCACCACGTTGGGGGCGGCCTTGGCCTCGGAGGTCTCGATGTTGGTGATGGTGGCGTGCGCGAAGGGGCTGCGCACCATCGCGAGGTGCAGCATGCCGGTGATCTGGATGTTGTCGGTCCACTTCGTGCGCCCGGTGATCAGCCGCTGGTCCTCCTTGCGGCGGCGCTCGCGCCCGATCTCCTTGTCTGCGGCGGCGGCGGGGGCTTCTTCGGTGACGGTCACGACGCGGTCTCCTCGATGGAGGCCGGGAGGCTCTCCTGGCCGGACGCGGTCTGCACCGCGCGGACGATGTTGTGGTAGCCGGTGCACCGGCACAGGTTGCCCTCGATGCCCTCGCGGATCTCCGCCTCGGTCGGCTTCGGGTTGTCGTTGAGCACGTCGATCGCCTGCATGATCATGCCGGGGGTGCAGTAGCCGCACTGGAGCGCGTGGCACTCGTGGAAGGCGGCCTGCATCGGGTGCAGCTCGCCGTCCTGGGCGAGACCCTCGATCGTGGTCACGTCCGCGCCGTCGGCCTGCACGGCCAGCACGTTGCAGGACTTCACGCTGGTGCCGTCCAGGTGCACGGTGCACGCCCCGCAGTTGCTGGTGTCGCACCCCACGACGGTCCCCGTCTTCCCGAGACGTTCGCGCAGATAGTGGACGAGCAGCATGCGTGGTTCGACGTCGTCGGAATAGCTTGCGCCGTCGACCGTGACACTGATTCGGGTCATCGACCCCTCCTGGGCTGGCGAGTGCGGACAGGGCCGATCGTCGCCGGTTTGCCGACCTGAGACAAGGGTCACTCCGTCGCGACCTGGCCCCGCGCCGAGAAAGGTCGTTCCGGGCAGGCGCGCGACCTGCCCGAACGGTCAGGAGAACCGGAGCCGACTCAGTGGTGGATCCGGCCCTCGCGGTCCGCAAGGCGCTCGCCCCGGCCGCCCCACCGCAGGGCGATGACCTCCGCCGCGATGCTGACGGCGGTCTCCTCGGGCGTGCGCGCCCCGAGGTCGAGACCGATCGGCGAGGACAGCCGGGCGAGCTCCACGTCGGTGAGACCGACCTCCCGCAGACGCGCCATCCGGTCGTCGTGGGTGCGGCGCGACCCCATCGCCCCGACGTACGCCACGTCCGCGTCGCGCAGTGCCACCTCGAGCAGCGGCACGTCGAACTTCGGGTCGTGGGTGAGCACGCACAGCACGGTGCGCTGGTCGATGCGGCCGGCCTCGATCTCCTCGCGGAGGTACTTGTGCGGCCACTTCACGACGACCTCGTCCGCGGACGGGAAGCGGGAGTTCGTCGCGAAGACGGGGCGCGCGTCGCAGACCGTGACCTGGTAGCCCAGGAAGTTGCCCATGCGGGCCACGGCCGCAGCGAAGTCGATCGCCCCGAACACCAGCATCCGCGGCTTGGGCGCGAACGACCACACGAAGACCCGCAGGCCCTCGCCCCGGCGCTCGCCGTCGGGACCGTAGGTCAGCGTCTGGTGGTGACCGCTGGCGAGCAGCCCACGGGTGTCGTCGGCGATCGCGGCGTCGGCGCGAGCCGAGCCGATCGAGCCGGAGAGCGCGTCGCCGACCCGCTGGTCGGGGTCCTCCGGGCGTACGACGAGCCGTCGGCCGATCCGCGTGGGGTCCGGGTGCTCGACGACGGTCGCGACGGCCACCGGTCGGCCGGCCTCGATGTCGTCGGCGATGTCGCCGAGCTCGGGGAACGTGGTCCGGTCGACCTTCTCGACGTAGACGTCCAGGATGCCGCCGCAGGTCAGCCCGACCGCGAAGGCGTCGTCGTCGCTGACGCCGTAGCGGTGCAGCACCGGCTCGCCGGAGGCGACGACGGTCTGGGCGAGCTCGTAGACCGCACCCTCGACGCAGCCGCCGGAGACCGACCCGACCGCCTCGCCGGAGGGGCCGACGAGCATCGAGGCCCCCGGAGGTCGCGGGGCGGAGCGGAACGTCGCGATCACGGTGCCGACGCCGATGGTCTGGCCGTCGCGCCACCACCGCATCAGCTCGGGAAGCACCTCACGCACGGGCGACCACCTCGATCAGGTCGGCGAAGGTGGCGAGCGAGTGTCCCGCCACCAGGTCGTCGACGAACGGCAGGGCGGCCACGATCCCCGACTGCACCGGGAGGTAGCCGTTCTTGCCCACGTGCGGGTTGACCCACACCACCCGTCGGGCGCTGCGGGCCAGGCGCTGCATCTGCTCGGCGAGCAGGTCGACCTCACCGCGCTCCCAGCCGTCGCTGAACACCACGACGACGGCGCCGCGGGCCATCCCGCGCTGGCCCCACCGGTCCATGAAGATCCGCAGCGTCTCCCCGAGCCGGGTGCCGCCGGACCAGTCCGGCACGGTCTCGCCGGCCGCGACGATCGCGCGCTCCGGGTCGCGCATCCGCATCGCGCGGGTGACGTGGGTCAGCCGGGTGCCGATCGTGAACACCTCGACGCGGGGCGTGACGCCCCGGGTGGGCACCGGGTGGCTCATCCGGTGCGCGAGGCGCAGCAGCGCGTCGGCGTAGGAGCTCATCGACCCGGACACGTCGACCAGCAGCACGACCCGGCGCGCCTTGCTGGCGTGCCGTCGGCGGACGATCTCACCGGGCTCGCCCATCCGGGCCAGCGACGAGCGCAGCGTGCGGCCCGCGTCGACCTCCCCCCGGTGCCACGGCGTACGGCGCTGGGCGGCGCGCAACGGCGACCGAGGGCGCAGCGTCGCGAACATCGCGTTGAGCCGGGCCTTCTGCGCCATCGGCACCTCGGCGATGTCGCGGTGCCGGAGCACCTCGGTCTCGCTGGCCATCGCGTTGATGGTGTCCGCGTCGACGTCCTGGCCCTCGCCCTCGCCCTCCTCGGTCTCGAGCGAGGCGTGCACGATCTCGCGCTGCTCCTGGGGCGGCCGGGACACGGCGTGCTCGTCAGCCAGAAACCACGCAGCGAAGACCTGGTCGTAGCGGTCCAGGTCGTCGGGCGCGGAGCACAGCGTGGCGCGGCCGGCCCAGTACGTCGCCCGCTGGTCGTCGAGGCCGACCAGGGCGGTCGCCTCGAGGTAGGCCCGGGTGCGGTCCTGGGTGACGGGCACCCCGGCGGCGCGCAGCGCCCGCGCGAAGCCGAGCAGCAGCTCGTCGGCCTCGTGCAGCACCGGAATGGCGGAGCCCAGGGGGGCAGGCACCGGTCAGCCCGCCAGCATCCGGTCGAGCGCCTGACGCACCCGCTGGGCGTCCTCGCGGTACTTCACCACGGCTCCGAGGGTCGCCGCGGCGTTCTCGACGTCGAGCGCGCCGGCGCCGAGCGCGTCGAGCGCGCGGGCCCAGTCGAGGGTCTCCGAGACCCCCGGCGGCTTGAGCAGGCCCTCGGCGCTGCGCAGCCGCTGCACCAGCGTGACGACCTGGCGGGCGAGCGCGTCGGACACCTCGGGGGCCCGGGTGCGCACGATCTCGACCTCGCGCTCCAGGCCGGGGTGCTCGACCCAGTGGTAGAGGCAGCGCCGCTTGAGGGCGTCGTGCACCTCGCGGGTGCGGTTGGAGGTCAGCACCACCACGGGCGGCTGGACGGCGCTCACGGTGCCCAGCTCGGGGATCGTGACCTGGTAGGTCGAGAGCACCTCGAGCAGGAACGCCTCGAACTCGTCGTCGGCGCGGTCGATCTCGTCCACCAGCAGCACGGCCGGGCTCTCGCGCAGCGCGCGCAGCACGGGCCGGGCCAGCAGGAAGCGCTCGTCGAACAGCGACTGCTCCGCGGCGGCCGCGTCCTGCACCGCGCCCCCGCCGGCGGCCTCGAGGGCGCGCAGGTGCAGGATCTGGCGCGGGAAGTCCCAGTCGTAGAGCGCCTGGGCCGCGTCGATCCCCTCGTAGCACTGCAGCCGGATCAGCGGCACGCCGAGCGACTGCGCGAACGCCTCCGCCAGGGCCGTCTTGCCGGTGCCGGGCTCGCCCTCGAGCAGCAGGGGTCGCTGCATCGTGAGCGCGAGGTAGCCGATGGTGGCCAGCGACTCGTCGGCGAGGTAGCCGGTCTCGGCCAGTCGCTTGGCGAGGTCGTCGGGCGAGCCGGGGTGCCAGGGGTGCGTGTCCTGCATGCCTCCAGCATGTCCCACGGCCCCAGGGCCCGGCCCCGCCTGCCCGGATAGTTTGTGGCACTCCGCAGGTTCTGGCCCCGGAAACCCTGCGGAACGTCATCCCCTAGAGATCCCGGGGGCGGTCCACGTCCCGGCCGGTCGCCAGGTCGCTGCACTCGACCGGGACCGCGCCGTGGGTGCCGAGGTAGTCCCGGGCGCCCCGGTCGCCGCGCGCGGCCCGGGCCACGCCGGCCCAGTGCTCGCGACCGATCAGCACCGGGTGGCCGGGCTCCCCGTCGTACGTCGCCCGCAGCAGGACACGGGAGCCGTCGCCGATGCGCTCGGCGAAGCGCCGCACCACCGACGCCCCCACGTCGGGCAGGTCGACCAGGCCGACCAGCACCGCGTCCGCGTCGCGGTGGGCGACCGCGTCCAGCCCGGCCCGCAGGGAGGCGCCCATACCCTCGTCCCACCCCTCGGCGACGACCACGTCGACGGCCGGGTGCCCGCCCCAGCCGGTCTCGTCCAGCACGGCGCGCGCGTCGGCGGCCGAGGCCCCGAGCACGACGGTGACCGTGTCGCAGCCTCCGTCGACGAGGGCCGTGAGGGCCCGGCCCAGGAACGGCACGCCGTCCCGGTCCCGCAGCAGCGCCTTGGGCCCGCCCATCCGGCGGCCGGCTCCGGCCGCGAGCAGCAGCCCGTGCACGACCGGGCCGGTCATCGCCCGGCCGCGCCTTCCATGTCGTGCATCGCGCGCAGGACGTTGCGCGAGCCGAGCGCGTCGAGCTCGTCCTCGGACCAGCCCCGGGTCCGCAGCTCGTCGAAGAGCCGGGGGTAGCCGGACACGTCCTCGAGCCCGACGGGGAAGGTCACCGACCCGTCGAAGTCGCCGCCGATCCCGACGTGCTCGAGGCCCGCGACCTCGCGCACGTGCTCGACGTGGTCGGCCACGACGTCCACGCCCGGCATCGGCGGCGCGAGCGGCAGCCGCTCCGCGAGCACCGGGTCGAGCTCCTCGAACCGCCGCGGGTCGCCGCCGCGCTCCCGCAGCACGTCGAGGCTCTCGAAGTACCACTCGGCCATCGCCGGGCTGATGAAGGGCGGCACGAACGTCACCATGCACACGCCGCCGTTGCCGCGCAGTGAGACGAGCACGTCGTCGGGCACGTTGCGCGGGTGCCGGCAGACGCCGTACGCCGAGCTGTGGCTGAAGATCACGGGGGCGGCGGTCACCTCGAGCGCGTCCCGCATGACGTCGGCCGACACGTGGGAGAGGTCCACGAACATGCCGATCCGGTTCATCTCGCGCACCACGTCGCGGCCGAAGTCGGACAGCCCGCCGAGCACCGGCTCGTCGGTCGCGCTGTCGGCCCACGGGGTGTTCTCGTTGTGCGTGAGGGTCAGGTAGCGCACGCCCAGCGCGTGCATCGCGCGCAGCGTGCCGAGCGAGGAGTTGATCGAGTGACCGCCCTCCATCCCCATCAGAGACGCGACCCGGCCGGTGGCCATCGTCGTCTCGACCTCCGCCGCGGTGCGGCACAGCTCCAGGTCGGACGGGAACGCCTCGACCAGCCGGTGCACGAAGTCGACCTGCTCGAGCGTCGCGGTGACGGCGGCGTCGCCGCTGAGCGAGCACGGCACGAAGACCGACCAGAACTGGGCCGCGACGCCGCCGGCGCGCAGCCGCGGCAGGTCGGTGTCGAAGGCCGGCTCGCCTCCGGCGAGGTCGACCTCGCGCAGGTCGTAGCCGCAGTGCTCTCGCATCGCCCAGGGCAGGTCGTTGTGGCCGTCGACCACCGGCACGGTTCGGGTCATGCCCGCATTGTGCCGTCCGGACGACCGGGCGCTGGTCAGCGCGGGGGCGGGACCGGGCCGGAGGGTCGGGTGAGTCCCACCCACAGCGAGAAGCGGTCGGCCCGGTAGGTCGACCGGGAGACCTCGACCGCGATGTTGCCCGCGAACGCCCGTCGCGCCACCCGCAGCACCGGGTCGCCGGCGTGCACGCCGAGCAGCTCCGCCTCCTCGGGGCGCGCCAGCGCCGCGTCGACGGAGTCCTCTCCGCGGGTCGGCAGCAGGTCGCGCCGCTGCAGCTCGGCGTAGAGGCTCGAGGGCAGGGCCTGGTCGAGGAACTGCGGCACGATGCTGTCGGCGAGGTAGGCGTCCTCCAGGCACATCGGGGTGCCGTCGGCCAGCCGCAGCCGCTGCCAGTGCACGACCTTGTCGCCCTCGCCGATCTCGAGTGCCCGGGCCACCCCGGGGCCGGCCGCCTCCAGCCGGGCGAGCAGCGTGCGGGCGTCGGCCTTCATCCCGCGCCGGGTCATCTCCTCGGTGAAGCTCGAGAGCCGCACCGGTGCATCCGTCCGGGCGCGGGCCACGAAGGTCCCTCGGCCGGGGACCCGCTCGAGCAGCCCCTCGGCCACCAGGGCGTCGAGGGCCTGCCGCACGGTCATCCGCGCGACGCCGAAGTGCTGCACGAGCTCGCGCTCGGAGGGCGCCGGGCTGCCCGGGTCGGCTCCCTCGATCAGTCCGCGGACGTACTCCCTGACCTGGACGTGCTTGTGCACGACGGGTCCGGATCGATCGGGCGTGATCACGTCGCCCATGTCACCTCCCTCGGCCGCTCCCCCGGCCATTGCCACCCTAGCCCTTCGCCGCCGCCACGACGATGGTCGACGGGAAGCCCCCGGTCGCGGCCGGGGTCAGATCGGGCCCGTCCGGCTCATCAGGTCGAGCACCCGCTCGCGGGTCGGCTCGCGGAGCTCGTCGACCACCCGACCGTCGGCGAGGAACAGCACCCGGTCGCTGAAGGCCGCCGCGACCGGGTCGTGGGTGACCATCACGACGGTCTGGCCGAACTCGTCGACCGAGCGGCGCAGCAGCGCGAGCACCTCCGCTCCGGAGCGGGAGTCCAGGTTGCCCGTCGGCTCGTCGGCGAACACGATCGAGGGTCGGCTCGCCAGCGCCCGCGCGACCGCCACCCGCTGCTGCTGGCCGCCCGAGAGCTGGTTGGGGCGGTGCGTGAGGCGGTCGCCGAGGCCCACGGCGTCGATGACGGTGCGGTACCACTCCTGGTCCGGGCGCCGTCCGGCGATCGAGAGCGGCAGCAGGACGTTCTCCTCCGCGCTCAGCGTCGGCACCAGGTTGAACGACTGGAACACGAAGCCGATCTCGTCGCGACGCAGCCGGGTCAGCTCCTTGTCCTTGAGCCCGGTCAGCTCGGTCTCGCCGACGAACACCTGGCCGCTGTCGGCCGTGTCGAGCGCCGCGCAGCAGTGCATCAGCGTGGACTTGCCGGAACCCGACGGGCCCATCACCGCGGTGAACTCCCCGGCGAAGAGCTCGACGTCGACGGCGTCCAGCGCGGTGACGGTCGCGTCGCCAGTGCCGTAGGTCTTGGTCAGCGCGACGGTGCGCGCCGCCGTACGACGGGCGGCGTGCTGCCCCTGGTGGCCCTGCTGGTCGGTGACGGTCACGGTGCTGGCCTCTCCCTGCGTCCCGGCGAGCGACCCGCACTGTTCGCCGGCCACCCGCTCACACCCAACCTAGTTGCCGACCCGGACCCGTGGGGCGCTCGCGTCCCCGACGCCGTCGGATCGTGACACCGGCCCGCCCCCGCGAGCGACGGGGACGGGCCGGTGGGTCAGGAGGTCAACGGGGCTGACCAGCAGCGATCAGCAGCTGCTCTTGTAGATGGCGTCCTTGCCCTCGCCGTCCATGTTGTCCTTGGTGATGATCGTGAAGCCGGTCTGGATCTTGGCCTCGGTCTCCTTGCCGTCGAGCGCCGCCATCGCCTGCTCGACGCCGTCCTGGCCGATGGTGCCCGGCTGCTGGGCGACGAGCGCCTGGATGGTGCCGTCCTCGAGCGCCTTCACCTGGTCGGGTCCGGCGTCGAAGCTGACGATCTTGACCTGGCCGCCCTTGCCGGCCTGACGGACTCCGGTCGCGCTGCCCTCGGCCGCGAACAGGTTGGTGGCGAAGACGCCGACGATGTCGGGGTCCTTCTGCAGCGCGGCCGTCACGAGGCGGGCCGCCGTGGCCGGCTCGTTGTGGCTGTACTGCACGCCGATGTACTCGAAGTTCGAGTCGGCGGACGTGGCCTCCTTGAAGCCCTTGACGCGCGCGTCGACGGTGGACACACCCGGGTCGGTGGAGATGACCAGCACCTTGCCGCCGTCGGGGTTCAGCTCCTTGATGGCGTCGAACGCCGCCTTGCCGCCACCCACGTTGTCGGAGGAGATCTGCGAGACCGCGAAGGACGGGTCCTCGACGGTCGTGTCGACCAGGACCACCTTGATGCCCGCGTCGGCGGCAGCCTTGAGCGGCGCCTCCATGGCGGAGACGTCGGTCGGTGCGACCAGGATGGCGTCGGGCTTGCTTGCCACGACGGAGTCGACGATCGGCTTCTGCAGCGTCGGGTCGAACTTCTCCGGACCCTGCACGTCGACCGTGGCCCCGGCCTCCTTGGCGGCGTCCTGGATGCCGCACTGCATGGTGATGTAGAACTGGTCGCCGGCGACACCCTGGATGAAGGCGATCTTCTTGGTGTCCTCGCCCGACGACGAGGACGAGCTCTTCTCGGCCGCCCCGCACGACGTGAGGGCGAGGCTCCCGACCACGGCGACCGCCCCGGCCGCGAGCAACTTCTTGTGGGACTTCATCATGCGTCTCCTTGCTTTCCTGTGTGACTGGCTGGGTGTCGAGCTGGTTCCTCGGTGGACGAGGCGGGTGCTGCCGGTGCGTCTGCTCCCGCGGGCTGCGGGGGCGTGCTTGTTGCGGGTGGTGCGGGGGCGTCGGGCCCCTTCGGCCGGCGCCGTGACAGCACGCCGGTCCGGGTCTTGTTGCCTCGGGCCGCCGAGGCACGGCGGACCTGGTCGACGTACACGGCGGCGATCAGCACGGCGCCCACGGCGACCTGCTGCCAGAAGGGCTGGATGCCGACGATCACGAAGCCGTTCTGCAGGACCGCCGGGATGAACAGACCGACGACGGTGCCGAAGATGGTGCCGGCGCCACCGAACAGCGACGTCCCGCCGATCACGACGGCGGCGATGACGTTCAGGTTGGTCTGGGACTGACCGGCGATCGCGGTGGTGCCGAACTGCGCGAGCGACAGCACCCCGGCGAGGCCGGCGAGCGTGCCGGACAGCGCGTAGACCTTGATCAGGTGCGCGTCGACCTTGACGCCCACTCGGCGGGCCGACTCCTCGTTGGAGCCGATCGCGTAGGTGTAGCGACCGAACCGGGTGCCGTGCAGCAGCACGATGCCCAGGCCGATGACAACCAGCGCGATGATGCTGAGCACCGGCACCTGGCCGAACACGTTGCCGTAGCCGATCTCGTCCTGCATCACCTTGGGGACCTGACGGATGTCCACGCCCCTCGTGAGGATCTGGGCGAGACCGAGTGCCATGCCGAGCGAGCCCAGCGTGACGATCAGCGGCGGGATCTTGGCCTTGGCGATCAGGGTGCCGTTCACGACGCCCCAGACCAGGCCGGTCGCCGCCGAGGCCGCGATGCCGAGCAGCGCCGTGGACCACCCGTCGCCGCCGACCGCGATCATCAGCTTGGCCGCGATGACCCCGGAGAAGACCATCACCGAGCCGATCGACAGGTCGATGCCGGACGTCACGATCACGAACGTCATGCCGACGCCGAGGATCGCCAGGATCGAGGCGTTCTGCACGATCTGCCGGGCGTTGGACAGGTTGGCGAAGTTGTTCGGCGCCAGCGTCGCGAACACCGTGATGATCACGAGCAGGACGAGCAGGATCTGGAACGCCTGCATCCGCAGGACCCGCTGGTAGACCGGGGTGTCGCTGTGGGCGGCGTCGGGGATGCCCCCCGAGGCGGCCGGAGTCGTCGTACCTGTGCTGCTCATGCTGCTGCCCCCCGGGCTCCGGTCATGGCGCCGACGAGCTCCTCCATCGACGTGTCCTGGGTCCTGTACGTCGCCACGCGGCTTCCCATCCGGAGCACCTGGACCCGGTCGGAGACCTCCATGACGTGCGGCATCGAGTGGCTGATGAAGACCACCGCGACGCCCTGCGAGGCCACCCTGCGGATGGTGTCGAGCACGTTGGCCGTCTGGCGGACGCCGAGGGCGGCTGTGGGCTCGTCGAGGAAGACCACGTCGCTGGCCCAGTGCACGGCCCGGGCGATCGCGATCGCCTGGCGCTGCCCACCGGACATCGCCCCCACGGGCGCATCGAGGCTGCGCACGGTGGCGCCGAGCCGGTCGAACGCGGTGCGGGCCTCCTTGCGCATCGCCCGGTTGTCCATGAAGCCGAGCCGGCCGGGCAGGCCGCTGCGCATGGTCTCCCGGCCGAGGAACATGTTCTGCACCGGGTCGAGGTGCGGGGCGAGCGCCAGGTCCTGGTAGACCGTCTCGATGCCCAGCGCGCTGGCCGTCATCGGGTTGTCGATCACCCGGACGACGTTCTTGAACAGCACCTGGCCCGAGTCGACCTCGAGGTTGCCCGAGAGCGCCTTGACCAGGGTGGACTTGCCGGCGCCGTTGTCGCCGATGAGCGCGACCACCTCGCCGGGGTAGATGTCGAAGTCCGCACCGTCGAGCGCGGTCACCTGGCCGAAGCTGCGGGTCAGGGCCCGGGCCTCCAGGACCGGGGTCGCGCCCGTCATGACGCCACCTCCGTCCACGGCCGGGCGCGACCCGAGATCGCCGCGAGGCACCCCTCGAGCCGGCGCAGGCCCTCGCTCTGCAGGTGCTCCAGACGCGGACCGGCGGGCATCCCGACGGCGTCCTTCCAGACCGCGCGGCCGGCGATGAAGCCGGAGGCGCCACCCTCGTCGCACGAGACCTTCAGCACGTCGGCGAACTCGTCGAAGCCGACTCCGGCCGAGAGCACCGCCCAGGGCGCCTTGATGGAGTTCGCGAGGCGGCGGCAGGCCTCCGGGCTGCCGGGGTACTCCAGCTTGAGCAGGTCGGGGTTGAGTGCGTCCAGCGCGACGGCGGCGTCGATGATCGCGTCGGCCCGCGCCTCGGGGCTCAGCGTCTCGCCGGGCAGCGGGTAGATGAGGTTCTCGATGACCGAGGGCACCCCGGCCTCGCGGCAGTCCTCGACGACCTGGCGGATCACCTCGACGGCCTCCGCGGCCAGGTCGGGCTCGCCGTCGGCGGCCGTGCGGTCGGCGCGCACCTGGATCAGGAACTTCACCGCCGCGCCGCCCTGGTCCAGGACCCAGCGGCCGTTCTGCGCCGGGTCGATGGCGGCGCGCGGCTCGTCGCCGTACTTCGGACGGACCTCGGGCTCGGCCGCGACGAGCACGCCGGGCACCCGGTCGAGCCGGCCGGAGACCGCGTGCAGCGCGGGCATGCCGTAGGTGGGGTCGAGGAGGAACGCGCTGGCGAGCGGTGAGAGCGCGGTGATCACGTCCTCCTTGACTCCCTGGAGCTCCTCGGTGCTCGGGTCGGGGTTGCCGACCGCGTGGAACATCCGCTTGAGGGTGTTGCGCTGGTCCATGGCGACGACCGCGAAGGTGCCGTCCGGGTTGGCGATGTCGGCGAGCGTGGTCGAGCTGCGGGCGGTGGAGACAGGGCTACTCATCGGGCGGTTCCTTCGGGGGTGGTGGCGGGGGTCGGTGCGTCGCTCCAGGCAAGGGTCCGGGCGAGGAACGCGGCGAGATCGGTCTCGCCTGGGTCGGCGGCGAACGCGGCGACCAGCGCTGCGCCGTACGCCGTGTCCTCGTCGCGGTCGGAGAACCGCGGCGAGGGAAGCAGGTCCTGACGGGCCCGGCGGACGCTGTCCATCCGGGACCAGCCGCCGGCGACGACCGAGCGGGCGGCGGCCGGGTTCTCGGCGTCCATGCGCGCGAGCACCTCGCGCAGCACGGCGCTGCCGTCGCGCAGCGTGGCCTCGAAGAGCAGGGCGGGGCTGAGGCCGTCGTTGTCGGTGCGCACCGACAGCACGCCGTCGTCGTTGGCGGCGCCGCTCACGACGATGCCGGTGTCGTCGCTGCCCGCGTGGCCGGCGTGCGGGGGCAGCGCCATCACCTGCCGGTCGAGGGCGGTGCGACCGCTGAGGTCGTTGACGCCGACGAGCTGCAGCACCCGGCGCATCAGCAGGCCGGACTTGGTGCCGGCGAGCATCACACCGTGACCGGGCAGGAAGTGCCGGACCACGTTGATGCCGTGCGCCGCGAGCCGGGCGCGGGCGTCCCGGTCCAGGACGCCGTCGAGCATCCGCACCAGGGCCTCGGCCGTGCCCATCGAGTCGTACAGCGTGTCCAGGTCCAGGACGCCGGCCGCCGCCGAGGACACCAGGTGGTCGTGACCTGCGACGCTCACGGTCGCGCCGACCATCGAGCGCGGGGCGTGCCGCTGGACCACGCCCCACTCCTCACCGGCCGCGGTGAGCGGCGGCAGCAGCGAACGGTCCGTGCCGAGCACCTCGAGCGCGCGGTCCCACGGCTCGGCGGTGTCCTGGTCGACCAGGCCGGTGCGGGCCACCAGCGACAGCTCGCTGCGCCGTACGCCGCCGAGCCACCAGGCCACCAGCTCGGGCACGTTGAGCCACTGCCGGCCCTCGAGCGTGAGACCGTCGTGGCGGCTGCGGTACCAGAGCTTGTTGAAGGTGGCGAGCGGGCCGAGCGGCAGACCGGTGACCCCGGCGAAGTCCGCGCGCAGGTCGTCCGGCAGCTCTGCCAGATCGCCGGTCCCACGGGGGTCGAACCACGCGATCACGGGACCGATGACCCGGTCGGCGACGTCCACGAGCGCGCCGGCCTCGGCCATGCCGGAGACGCCGACCGCGGCGACCTCGCGGCCTTCGGCGCCGAGGTCCGCGAGCACGCCGGTGATCGCCTCGAGCAGCAGGTCGGGGTGCATCTGCGCGCAGCCGTGCGGCAGGCTCTGCCACGGCGTCGAGCGGCGCGCGGTGGCCACCTCGGAGCCGCCTGCGGTCAGCAGCACTCCCTTGATGTAGGTCGAGCCGACGTCGAGTCCGACGAGGTGCGTCATGAGCCCTCCCCGGCGGCCAGGTCGGCGGGCCAGCCCGCACCCGGGCGGGCGACCGCGACGCGGGCCGGGCCGCGCAGGGCCCAGTCCCCGGCGGCGGCGGGTACGACGAAGGTGCTGCCGCGCGGCACCGCGACGGTGCCGGCCCCGGTGGTGAGCTCACCCTGTCCGTCCAGCACCACGCCGACGGCGAAGCCCGCCGGGAGGCCGACCTCCGCGCCCGCGGGCGCCAGGACGTCGAGCCGGAAGAACGGGTCGGCGGCCTCGGGCAGGGCCCGCAGCGGCCGGTCGGCGGTCGTCTCGTCCGCGACGTGCACCTGGAGCTCGGCCGGGGCGTTCAGCGCCGTGTGGGCGACCGCGGCCATCGCGGTGTCGAAGCCGAGGTCGAGGTGGGAGTCCTCGCGGCCTGCGGTGGTGACCGACCACTCGAGCACGATCGAGAAGTCGGTGGGCTCCTGCACCTCGACGAGGAAGACACCCTCGCCGATCGCGTGCGGCTGACCGGCCGGCACCAGGATGCCGTCGCCGGGGCGGACCGGGATCCGGTGCATCCGCGCGAGCATCCACGCCGAGTCCTGCGCGTCACGGCGACGCGCCAGCTCGTCGGGGTCGACGTCCTCGGTCCAGCCCAGGTGCACGGCCGCGTCGGCGTCAGCCGCCACGACGTACCAGGCCTCGGTCTTGCCGTAGGGGCAGGCGAGGTGGGAGCCGGCGAAGCCGCGGTCGGGGTGCACGTGGACCGGCAGGCGCTGGCCGGCGTCGAGGAGCTTGACCAGGAGACCGGTGTCGGCGGCGTCGACGCGCCCGGCCACGTGAGCGGAACCGAGCCAGAAGGCCGGGTCGGCCGCGACCAGGTCGCGGAGCAGGGCGCCGTCACGGGTGCGGGCCGGCCCGACGTCGGGCTCGCCGAAGCGGGACACCGTGGCGCCGACCCACTCCTCGGGCTGGTGGTCCGAGACCGGCTCGATGCCGCGCAGCTCCGCGATCCGGGCGCCGCCGCGGTAGAAGTGCTGGATCGGGTTGGGCGCCAGCAGCACCGGCAGCGCCGGCTGCGTCGCCTCAGACCCGGGGTGTGCGGACTCGGTCATCGGGGCACCTCGATCTCGCCGGAGCCGCGCTCGATCAGCTTGGTGGGGACCACGACGCGCTCGCCGGCCTGACGCGCCGGTCCCTCGCCGAGGCCCAGGCGGGCCAGCAGGTGAGCGGTCGCCAGCTCGCCGATGACCGTCGGGTCGTGGTCGATGGCGGTGACCCCGGGCTGCAGGGTCTCGGCGAGCACGAAGTCGCCGAAGCTCACCAGGGCCACGTCGGTGCGGCCGATCAGGTGCAGGCCGTGCACGACACCGAGCGACGCCCGGGCGTTGGCCGAGAACACCGCGGTCACGTCCGGGTTGTCCTCCAGCATCCGCAGCACCGCGGACTCGGCCTGCTGGGTCTCGGCGTCGCCGCGCGAGACCAGCCGCTCCTCGGCCTCGACACCGGCGTCGGCCAGGCAGTCGCGGTAGCCGCGCAGCCGGGCCACGATGGTGGCGTAGCGGTCGTCGCCGCCGATGAAGGCGATCCGGCGGTGGCCGTGCGCCAGCAGGTGCTCGACGCCGTTGCGGCTGGACCCGTAGTCGTCGACCACGACGGTGTCGTAGCCCTCGAGCTCGAGGTCGCGGTCCACGCAGACCACCGGGACGGTCTCGCGGTAGCGGGTCAGGTAGCCGTGGTCGCCGCGGGTCGGGGCGAGCACCAGCCCGCGGACCTGCTGCATGACCATCCGGTCGACCTGGCGACGCTCGCGCTCGTGGTCGTAGCCGGTGCTGCCGAAGACCACGTTGAGCCCCGCCTCCAGGGCGGCGGACTCGACGGCGCTGGTGAGCGCGGCGAAGAACGGGTCGGCGATGGCGTCCATCACCACGCCGATGGTGTCGCCGAGCCCGACCTTGAGCGAGCGGGCGAGCGTGTTGGGGACGTACTGCAGTCGGTCCACGGCGGCCTGCACCCGCTCCCGGACAACGACGCTGACGTTGCCCTCGGCGTTGACGACCCGGGAGACGGTCTTGATGCTGACCCCCGCCTCGGCGGCGACGTCGTGCAGGGTGGGCCGCTTCATGCCGGCACCCCGGCGCCCAGCAGCTCGCCGACGCGGGCGGCGTCGACCCGGCCCGCGCGGGACTGCTCGACGGCCGCGCCGGCCACGGCCACGGCGTGCCGGACCGCGGCGGACCAGTCGTCGCTCGTGTCGAGCGCGGCGAGCAGCCCGCCCACGAAGGAGTCGCCGGCCCCGATCGGGTTGACCAGGCGTACGGCGTGCGAGGGCGTCCAGTGCGCGGAGCCGTCGGCGTCGACCCAGGCGACCCCGTGCTCGCCGACCGTGACCAGGGCGCGGCGGGCGCCGCGCTCGACCAGGCGGTGGGCTGCGTCGGTGGCCTGCTCGCGGCTGGTGTCGGGGTCGTCGTCGTGGTGGGAGTGCTCGGTGGCGACACCGTCGAGCAGGCTCAGCGCCTCGGCCAGGTTGGGGGTCACGGCGTCCGGGCCGAAGGGCAGCGAGGCGGCGAGGGCGGCGCGGGCCGCGTCCACGACCACGGTCCCGCCGTGCGCGTGGACGATCTCGCAGACCCGGCCGTAGGTGTCGTCGGGCAGTCCGGGCGGCAGGCTGCCGGAGCACGCCACCAGCGCCGGACGGCCCGTGGCGACCAGCGCGGACTCGAGCGCGCGCAGCAGGTCGTCGGCCTCGTCGACGCCGAGAACCGGGCCGGGCTCGTTGAGCACGGTGGCGCGCCCGGACGCCTCCAGGATGATCGCGGCGCTGCGCACCGAGCCGTCGACCGGCACCGGAAGCAGGTCGGCTCCCTCGGCCTCGCAGCAGCCGGACGAGCTCGGCGCCCTGGCCCTGCGGGAGCAGTCCGAGCAGCGGCGCCGCGGAGCCCAGGTCGCGCAGGGTGCGGGCCACGTTGACGCCCTTGCCGCCGGCGGTGACCTCGACCCGGTGGGGACGGGAGACGGTGCCGGCCTCGAAGACGTCGACCCACAGGGTGCGGTCGAAGCACAGGTTCGGGGTGACGACGAGCATGAGCACCTCCTCGGTTCGGCGGGTCTGGGCTGCTGCGGGGGGCTGGTCCGTGCGCTGGTCGTCCTGGTCCTCGAACCGGGCGATCTGCCGGTGGGGGTTGTGACCACCACCACAACGGGCTCTATGATGGACAGCAGATGACAACGTTGTCTACCCCCCTGGCCGAACTTTCGGAATCGAGCACGAGATGACCTCCTCCACCCCGCAGGCCGCACCCGTCCCCACCTCGGGGCCCACCTCGGGCCCGGCCCGCACCCCCGGTCCGGCGGACCTCGGCAAGCTGCGCCGGCTGCAGCGGATCAGCGACGCCGACGGGTTCGTCCGGGTGGCCGCGATCGACCACCCGGAGAACTACCTGGCGCTGTTCGACGCCGACCTGAGCCAGGTGAGCGACGCCGAGGTGGTGCGCTCGAAGCTCGAGCTGATCGAGGCGATGGCCCCCGCGGCGACCGCCGTCCTGCTCGACCCGGTGTGGTCCTTCGGGCACGCCGTGCTGGCCGCGTCCGTGCCGCCCGGCGTGGGCCTGATCAGCGGCCTCGAGCTGCTGGCCTACTCCCCCGAGGGGTTCGGCACCGAGACCGTCGTACGCCCGCAGTGGGACGCGGCCGCCCTGGCCCGCCTGGGCACGGACGCGGCCAAGCTCGTGGTCTTCTACCGCGCCGAGCTGGCCGAGGTCAGCGCCACGCAGCTCGACCTGGTCCGCGACATCGTGGCGCAGTGCGCCGAGGCGCAGCTGCCGCTGGTGGTCGAGCCGCTGTGGTACCCCCTGGAGGGCGAGTCGCTCGACGACCCGGAGGTCCGAGCCGCCCGCACCGAGGCGATCGTGAGCGCCGCCGGCACCTTCGCCGCGCTGGGCGCCGACGTGATGAAGGTCGAGTTCCCCGGCTACCTGCACACCGACGAGGACCGGGTCGCGGCCGCCGAGGCCTGCCGCCGGCTGGGCGAGGCCGTCGGGGTGCCCTGGGTGCTGCTGTCGGCCTCCGCCACGTTCGAGCAGTTCCGTGAGCAGCTGCGGATCGCGGCGGACGCCGGCGCGTGCGGCTTCATGGCCGGCCGCGCGATCTGGGGCGACGGCGTCGGCCGCTTCGAGGAGGAGCGCCGCAGCCAGGGCGCCCGGACGGCGGCGGCCCGGCTGCGCGAGCTGCACGACGTACTGCGTGAGCACGGCCGCGGCTGGCAGCAGCCGGTCGCCCACGAGGACACCGTCGCGGCGTTCCCGCGGGGCTGGTACGAGCGCGGCTGAGATGCGGGCGTTCCTCGTCGCGGGCCCCGCCGGGGTCGGCAAGTCCACCCTCGGCCGGGCGCTGGCCCGGCGCACCGGCGCCGTGCTGCTGGACCTCGACACCGCGACCAACCCGCTGCTCGACCTGCTCTTCGCCGACCGCGCCGGGCACTGGAACGACGACGTCAACCGGGCGGTCGTGCGACCGGCCCGCTACGCCGTCCTGCGCGACCTCGCCCGGGCGCAGGTCGACCTCGGGCACGACGTGGTGCTGGTGGCCCCCTGGACGCTGGAGCTTGCAGGCGGCCCGGAGTGGCAGGCCCTGCTCGCGGCGGTCGCGCCCGCGCGGCCGACCCCGCTCTGGCTGACCGCCCCGGCGGACGTCATCGACGCGCGCAAGCTCGCCCGCCGCGAGCCCCGCGACCGGGCCGCCTACGCCCGCGATCCGGCGCGTCCGGCCATCGACCACCTGGTGGTCGACGCCCAGCTGCCCACCGAGCAGCAGGTCGACCTGGTGCTCGGCGGGCAGGTGGGCATGCTGGAGCCATGAGCCCCGGCCCCCACGACCTCGAGCGCACCATCCTGGACCTGCTCGACCAGCGCAGCGACGGCGCGACGATCTGTCCGTCCGACGCGGCCCGCGCGGTCGGGGGCGAGCAGTGGCGCGACCTGATGGACCCCGTGCGCGAGGCCGCCGGCCGCCTGGTCCGCGCCGGACGGGTCGAGGTCACCCAGCGCGGCGAGGTCGTCGACCTGGGCACGGCCACCGGTCCGATCCGGATCCGGCGGACGCCCGGCTGAGCACTCGCTCCGGGACTAGAACACGCGTTCGAATCGTCGTACGCTGGCTGCATGAGCCTGGAGCTGCAGACCTCGCTGTTCGAGGCCCTCGAGCCCGCCGGCGCCACCCTGGGCCCGCTCGGCGCCACCGTCGAGCGGCACCCCCTGTCCCGCGGTGCCTGGGTCGACGTCCGGCCCGGCTGGGTGGGCGGCTCCGAGGAGCTGTTCGCACGCCTGGTCCACGACGTGCCCTGGCAGGCCGAGCGGCGCACGATGTGGGACGCCGTCGTCGACGTGCCCCGGCTGCTGCGGTTCTACGGCGACTCCGACCGGCTTCCCGACCCACTGCTGGACGATGCCCGCGCGGCCCTCTCCGCGCACTACGCCGACGAGCTCGGCGAGCCGTTCACCACCGCCGGCCTGTGCTTCTACCGCGACGGGCGCGACAGCGTCGCCTGGCACGGCGACACCCACGGGCGCAGCTCCCTCGAGGACACCATGGTCGCGATCGTCTCGCTCGGCGAGGCCCGTCGGCTCTCGCTGCGCCCCCGCGCCGGCGGCCCCTCGATCGCCTTCCCCGTCGGCCACGGCGACCTGCTGGTGATGGGCGGCTCCTGCCAGCGCACCTGGGAGCACGCCGTGCTCAAGACCGCCCGCCCGGTCGGCCCGCGGATCAGCATCCAGTTCCGTCCGCGCGGCGTGCGCTGACCGTTGACGGGCGCTGACCGTTTACCAGGGGATGCAGCGAATCTTTCGCTGCCCATGGAGAAGTTCCCGGGGGCAGCGACAGTTCTCCATGGGCAGACCGGTGCCGTCGTACGTCGTACGTCGCCGACCCACGTCGTACGACGTCCCTCGGCCGACTCGGGCCCGCACGCCGACCCGCCGTCCGCACGCACGAAGGGCCCCGGCGCAGTGCCGGGGCCCTTCGTGACTGTGGTGTGGAGCGGGACTCAGAAGTCCATGCCGCCCATGCCGCCCGACGGGTCCGGCATGGCGCCGGCCTTCTCGGGCTTGTCCGCCACGACCGCCTCGGTCGTGAGGAACAGCGCCGCGATGGACGCGGCGTTCTGCAGGGCCGAGCGCGTGACCTTGGCCGGGTCGAGGATGCCCTCGGCGACCATGTCGACGTACTCGCCGGTGGCAGCGTTGAGGCCGTGACCCGGCGTCAGGTTGCGCACCTTCTCCGCGACGACGCCGCCCTCGAGGCCGGCGTTGATCGCGATCTGCTTGAGCGGAGCCTCGGCCGCGAAGCGCACGATCTGCGCGCCGGTGGCCTCGTCACCCTCGAGGTCGATCTTCTCGAACGCGGCGTCGGTCGCCTGGACGAGCGCGACGCCGCCACCGGCGACGATGCCCTCCTCGACGGCAGCCTTCGCGTTGCGAACGGCGTCCTCGATGCGGTGCTTGCGCTCCTTGAGCTCGACCTCCGTGGCCGCGCCGACCTTGATGACCGCAACACCGCCGGCCAGCTTGGCCAGACGCTCCTGCAGCTTCTCGCGGTCGTAGTCGGAGTCGGACTTGTCGATCTCGGCGCGGATCTGGTTGACGCGACCGGCGATCTGGTCGGCGTCACCGGCACCCTCGACGATCGTCGTCTCGTCCTTGGTGATGACGACCTTGCGGGCCTGGCCGAGCAGCTCGAGGCCGGTCGACTCCAGCTTGAGGCCGACCTCCTCGGAGATGACCTGGCCGCCGGTCAGGATCGCGATGTCCTGCAGCATGGCCTTGCGGCGGTCCCCGAAGCCCGGCGCCTTGACGGCAGCGGACTTGAAGGTGCCACGGATCTTGTTGACCACCAGGGTGGACAGCGCCTCGCCGTCGACGTCCTCGGAGAGGATCAGCAGCGGCTTGCCGCCCTGCATGACCTTCTCGAGGATCGGCAGCAGGTCCTTGACGTTCGAGATCTTCTGGTTGGCGATCAGGATGTACGGGTCGTCGAGGACCGTCTCCATGCGCTCCGTGTCAGTCACGAAGTACGCCGAGATGTAGCCCTTGTCGAACCGCATGCCCTCGGTGAGCTCGAGGTCGAGGCCGAAGGTGTTGGACTCCTCGACCGTGATGACGCCTTCCTTGCCGACCTTGTCCATCGCCTCGGCGATGATCTCGCCAACGGTGGTGTCGCCGGCGGAGATGGAGGCGGTGGAGGCGATCTGCTCCTTGGTCTCGACGTCCTTGGCCATCGTGAGCAGCTGCTCGGTGATGGCCTCGACCGCGCGCTCGATGCCGCGCTTGAGCGACATCGGGTTGGCGCCGGCCGCGACGTTGCGCAGACCCTCGCGCACCATGGCCTGGGCCAGGACGGTAGCGGTGGTGGTGCCGTCGCCCGCGACGTCGTCCGTCTTCTTGGCGACCTCCTTGACGAGCTCGGCACCGATCTTCTCGTAGGGGTCCTCGAGCTCGATCTCCTTGGCGATGGACACACCATCGTTGGTGATCGTGGGGGCTCCCCACTTCTTCTCGAGGACGACGTTGCGACCCTTGGGCCCGAGCGTCACCTTGACGGCGTCCGCGAGCGTGTTCATGCCACGCTCGAGACCGCGCCGGGCTTCCTCGTTGAAAGCAATCAGCTTCGGCATAACTTCGCGATTCCTCACGCCTGAAGTCGGATGGACCGGTCGACGCCCGCGACGGACGATCCCCGCTGCCCGGCGAACCCTTCCCGCCGGCGTCAGGGACCTCGTCTACCCGATCCGCTGTCACTCTCGGACTGAGAGTGCTAACCCATGTTTAGCACTCGCCCCTGGCGAGTGCAAGAACGGCCCCACCCCCTCCGAACGGGCGAGGTCTAGACCGACCCACGTGGACAGGTCCGGCCATTGACCCGCCTTCTGGGCCCGGCCTAATCTGAGCAAACCTCGTGGGTGCGACGGGGTTTTGGCCGGAGCAGCGCGTCAGCGCTCTCCGGCCTCCCCCGTTAAAGACACTGGTACGGCGCCCGCGCGTCACCGGTCACCTCGCGCATCCCTCGCCCCCACCCGCGATTCGTCTGCGAATCCCCGGCGGCGACGACCCCCGCGATCGCAGACGAATCGGGGAGAGTGGGGGACATGATCGACACCTGGCTCACCGACACCTTCGCCCTCGCGCACCCCGTGGTCTGCGCCCCGATGGCCGGCCCGGGCGACGGCGCGCTCGCCGCGGCGGTCAGCGCCGCCGGCGGGCTGGGCATGGTCGGCGTCGGAGCGGCGCGCTCCCCCGACTGGGTGCGCGAGCAGGCCGCCGTGGCCGCGGAGGGCGGTGCGTACGGCGTCGGGTTGATGGCCTGGGCCCTCGAGGTCGACGACGCCCAGCTGGACGCCGTGCTGGAGATCCGGCCCGCCTTGGTGTCGGTGAGCTTCGGACGCTTCGAGCCGTTCGTGGCCCGGCTGCGCGAGGCCGGCATCCGGGTCACGACCCAGGCCGGCACGGTCGAGGAGGCGCTGCGCGCCGAGGCGGCCGGCGTCGATCTCCTCGTCGCTCGCGGTGGCGAGGGCGGCGGTCACGGCCGCAACGAGGTCGGCACCCTGCCGCTGCTGCAGGCGGTGCTGGACCGGGTCTCCGTGCCGGTGCTCGCGGCCGGTGGGATCGGCACCGCACGCGGGCTCGCCGCGGTGCTGGCCGCAGGTGCCGCGGGGGCGTGGGTCGGTACGGCGTTCCTGACCGCGCACGAGGCCGGCACCTCCGCCGCCGCGCGACGGCGCCTGATCGACGCGGACGTGGACGCGACGTCGTACGGGCGGGTCTTCGACGTGGCGCTGCGGCTCGCCTGGCCCGAGGAGTACGGCGGCCGCGGGCTGCGCAACGCCTTCTTCGACCGCTGGCAGGGACGGCTCGAGGAGCTCGCGACCGACGACGGTGCGGCGGCCGAGCTGCGGGACGCGCAGTCGACCGGCGACCTGGACACCGCCTACGTCTACGCCGGGCAGGGCGCCGGCCTGCTCACCTCCGAGCGGTCCGCCGCCGAGGTCCTAGACGACCTCGCCGGCGCCGAGGCCCTGCTGCGCCGGTGGTGACGCCTCAGGCGTCCGGGTCCGCCTGGTCCGGCGGGAAGCCGCCCGTGGCGACCGGGCCCCACCGCTCGACCGTGATCCGGATCAGCGACTTGTTCTGCGCGCGCATCGCGTCGCGGTACTCGTCCCAGTCGGGGTGCTCCCCGGAGATGCACCGGAAGTAGTCCACCAGCGGCTCGACCGCCTCGGGCATGTCGATCACCTCGGCGCTGCCGTCGAGCTGGACGTAGGGGCCGTTCCAGTCATCGGAGTGGATCAGGATCGAGACCCGGGCGTCCCGGCGGGCGTTGGCGGCCTTGGCGCGCTGCGGGTAGGTCGAGACGACGACGCGGCCCTCGCCGTCGACGCCGCAGGTGACCGGCGACATCTGCGGGCTGCCGTCGCGGCGGTGCGTCACGAGGGTGCCGTTGTGGCGGGGCCGTACGAAGGCGAGCAGCTCCTCGCGCTCGACCCGGTCGGCGGTGGCGTAGGTCCGTGGCATGCCCCCACCCTACGAGCGCCGAGTCGGCGCGGCGGCTGGTCCCCAACCCGCCGAGTCGGCACGTCGGCTGGTCCCCAACCCGCCGAGTCGGCGCGTCGGCTGGTCCCGAAAACAGACATTCCCCCCGCCGTACGGCGTCCCGTGACGCACACTGGCCCGATGAGGACCTGGATCGCGGCGGCGCTGGCGGCGCTCGTGCTCGCGGCTGTGCCCGCGGCGGCCGTCGTGCTCACGTCAGACGACCCGGACCCGCAGCGCACGGCCGAGACCGGACGCTCCGAGGAGAAGCCACGCGGACACGCGCGGGGACACGACAAGGCCGAGAAGCAGCGCGAGCGAGGCAGGTCGGACCGGTCCGGCGCCCGCGCGAAGGCCGACAAGATGGCGGCCAAGATGGCGGCCAAGGCGGACCGACGTCGCGAGCGCGGCACGCGAATCGACGCGGACCGCGCAGGGGAGATGGCACAGCTCGCCCAGGAGCACGCCGACGGCATGCGAGCCTGGGCGGACTGCGTCGACGAGGCCGACGACGACGCGGGCGCGCGCGCCGACTGCGTCAAGCCACTGCCGCCGGGCCTGGCCAAGCGCCGCTGACGACCCCACGCCGACCAAGCCCGCGCCGACCAGCCCCGAGCCGGGCCGAATTAGCCGCCGGCGACCGCTGGGATCACCGAGATCTGAGCACCGTCGGGGGTCGGCGTGTCCAGCGACTGCAGGAAGCGCACGTCGTCGTTGCCGACGTAGACGTTCACGAAGCGCCGCAGTGCCCCCTGGTCGTCGAGGATCCGCGCCTTGATGCCGGGGTAGCTGCTGTCGAGGTCGTCGAGCACCTCGGCGAGAGTGCCGCCCTGGGCGCTGACCTCGGAGTCTCCCCCGGTGTAGGTGCGCAGGATGGTGGGGATGCGGACGCTGACGCTCATGCGGGTCTCCTTGCTGCTGGTCGCTCGGACGGGTCAGGCGATGCCGGTGGCGGCGAAGGCGGCGTAGCTCGGCTCGATCGTGGCCGCGGGGGCGACCTGGCCGGCGACGGCGTCGAGGGTCTTCAGGCCGTGCCCGGTGTTGATGACCACGGTCTCGAGGGTGGGGTCGAGCTGGCCGGTCTCGACGAGCTTCTTCAGCACGCCGACGGTGGTGCCGCCCGCGGTCTCGGTGAAGATGCCCTCGGTGCGGGCCAGCAGCACGATGCCGGCGCGGACCTCGTCGTCGGTGATGTCCTCGACCGCTCCGCCGGTCGCACGGCAGACGTCGAGGACGTAGATGCCGTCGGCGGGGTTGCCGATCGCCAGGCTCTTGGCGATCGTGTCCGGCTTCACCGGGCGGATCGCGTCGACGCCGGCCTTGTAGGCCACCGACACCGGCGAGCAGCCGGCCGCCTGCGCGCCGTACACCTTGTAGGGCTTGTCCTCGACCAGACCCAGCGAGACCAGCTCCTGGAAGGCCTTGTGCACCTTGGTCAGCTGCGAGCCGGACGCGACCGGGATGACGATCTGGTCGGGCAACCGCCAGCCGAGCTGTTCGGCGATCTCGTACCCCAGCGTCTTGGAGCCCTCGGCGTAGTACGGCCGCACGTTGACGTTCACGAACGCCCAGCCGTCCTCCTCGCCCGCGATCTCCGAGGCGAGCCGGTTGACGTCGTCGTAGTTGCCGTTCACGGCGACCAGGCTGTCGGTGTAGACCGCCGAGTTGACCTGCTTGGGCTGCTCGAGGTTCGAGGGGATGAAGACCACGGTCTTCATCCCTGCGCGGGCGCCGGCCGCGGCGACGGCGTTGGCGAGGTTGCCGGTCGAGGGACAGGCGAACACCTTGCTGCCGAACTCCCGAGCAGCGCTCAGCGCACAGGCCACCACCCGGTCCTTGAAGGAGTTGGTGGGGTTGGTCGAGTCGTCCTTGACCCACAGCGTGTCGATCCCGAGCTCGCGGCCGAGGTTGCCGGCCCGCAGCAGCCGGGTGAAGCCGGGCTCCATGTTCGGGCTCTCGGCGATGTCGGTGGGGACCGGCAGCAGCGCCTGGTAGCGCCAGATGTTCTTGGGTCCGGCCTCGATCTGCTCGCGGGTGACGACGGGGAAGTCGTAGCCGATCTCGAGCGGTCCGAAGCACTCCGCACAGGCGTACGACGGCCCGAGGGGCTGGGTCGCGCCGCACTCACGGCACACGAGCTCACGGGCGTTGCCGAAGGCGCCGTCCCGCAGCTTCGGCGCGCCGGCTGCTCGGGCGGTCGAGTCGATCGTCTGGGTGCTCAAGGAGGCCTCCTTCTCATCTTCCCCGGAGGCCGGCTCTCGGCCCGGGACGGACTTAGCACCGTGACCGCGCGGTCGGGAGACCTCAGGAAAAGCCGGGAACTGCGGAGAGGTCGTGCGCGGCGGGTTGCCGGGGCTTCGTCGGGCCGTGTCCCTCTGCCCCTCTCGATGAGCGATTCCAACCCTAGGTCGCCGTCTCACGATGTGCACACCATGACCAGGATCCGAGATCATTCGTCTCGCCCAGGCGGGACCGCCACCAGCCGACGCGCCGACTCGGCGGGTTTCAGGCCAGCCGACGCGCCGGGTCGGCGGGTTTCACACCAGCCGACGCGCCGGGTCGGCGGGTTTCAGGCCGGCCGACGCGCCGGGTCGGCGGTCAGGCGGGGGTGCGGGCGGCGGCCACGAAGTCCGCCAGCAGCTCCATCACGCCGCTCGGCCCGTCGACGACCACGTCGGCGAGGTCGGCGAGCGCCTCCTGCTCGTCGGAGGACGAGCACACCAGCAGTGCGGGCAGACCCGCGTCGCGCAGCGCGCGGACCGCCTCGAAGGCCTCCAGGTCGCCCAGGTCGTCGCCGGCGAACAGCACGCCGCCCGCCCGGTGCTCCTCGACGGCTGCCCGGACGGCCACGCCCTTGTGCATCCCGGGCGCGCGCACCTCCAGCACCATCCGCCCGGGCTCCAGCGACAGCCCGTGCCGCTCGACCGCCTCGCCCAGGGCCCGTTCGAGCCGCTCGAAGGCGCCCTGCGGGTCGGGAAGCCGTCGGGTGTGCACGGCGATCGCCAGGCCCTTCTCCTCGACGTGCGCCTCCGCCGCGTCGTGCCGGGCCAGCAGGTCCGGCAGCTCGCGGTGGAACGCCTCCAGTCCCTCCGGCGGCTGCGGGGAGGTGAACTCCCGGGTGGCGGAGTCCCAACGCTCGTTGCCGTACTGCCCGTGCACGACGAGGTGCGCGCCGTCGACCAGGTCGTCGGCGACCTGCTCGAGGTGTCCGAGCTGCACCACCTGGCGTGCCGGTCGGCCGGTGATCACCACGACCGCGCGTACGGCGTCCGCCAGCGCCCCCAGCGTCGCGGGGGCGTCGGGGTGGATCACGGCGCGGGCCGGGTCGTCCACGATCGGCGACAGGGTGCCGTCGAAGTCGACCCCCACCACGACACCGGGCGCGTCGGCCACCAGCGCGTCGTACCGGGAGCGGCCCTGCTCGGTGCGGAAGTCCATGGCGTCAGCGTGACAGACCGGGCGCCGGGCGGAGGCCGCCCGACGGCGGACCCGACGGCAGACCGGTCAGCGGTAGTCGGCGGTGAGGATGACCGTCAGCCGGTCGCCGCGCATCGGTGCGATGACCGGACGGAGCCGCTTGACGCCCAGGTCGCGGGCGAGCAGCTCGGCCGCGACCTTGAGCCGGGCGGGGTAGTAGACGGTGCTGGCGTCGATGGTGCCGTACCAGTTGTCGGACCCGACGACCTGCCAGCCGGCGCCCGCGGCGCGATCGGCGACCGATCCGGCCAGGCCGCTGATCCCGGAGTTGTTGTAGACCTCGACGTAGGTCTCGCCACGCTTGACGGCGGGCTTCTTCTTCTTGGCTCGCACCACCGGCGACGGCGCCGTGGTGGTCGGGACGGGCTGCGCGCTCGGCGTGACGGACCGGGCGGGCTGGCTGGCCTCGGCGGGCGGCGCGGGCTGCTTGGTCACCACGAAGGTGGCCCCGGCGAGCACGACGGCGGCGGCCGACAGCAGCGCCAGCGGTGAGGACAGCGCAAATCCGCGCTCGTCGCGAGCGCGGCCGAAGAGCGGGTGCCCCGGCACGGCTAGACCTCGAAGCCCAGGCGACGTGCGGAGCGGGCGCGCTGGCGCGCGGCGCGCAGCCGACGCAGCCGGCGCACCAGCAGCGGGTCGAACGCGAGGGCCTCCGGGCGGTCGATCAACGCGTTGAGGACCTGGTAGTAGCGGGTCGAGGACATGTCGAACTTGTCGCGGACCGCCTGCTCCTTGGCCCCGGCGTACTTCCACCACTGCCGCTCGAACTCGATGATGTCGCGGTCGCGCTCGGACAGCTCGCTGTCGTGCGCGGGCTGTCCCTGGGGGAGGGCGTTGGCGGCGTCCGGTCCAGGCATGGGTGGCGACTCCTGTGCGCGGTCGGGAGGGAGGGGGAGACGGTGGAGCAGGCTGCGCCCCCAGCATAGGGGACGAACGACACCGTTGTAGTTTCTCGGGCGAGTCCCGCCCGGCGTTTCGCCTGGGGCCCGCTCTCCAGCACGATGACGCCATGACGACCTCCACGCCCCCCACCGCAGACCTGCCGCCGCTCCAGGACGTGATCCCCGGCCCCCGCCGCGCCGAGCCGCTGCCCGCGGACCGTCCGGTCCGATGGGGCATCCTGGCCACCGGCAAGATCGCCACCGCCTTCGCGCAGAACCTCGCGCTGCTCGACGAGTGCGAGATCGCCGCCGTCGGGGCGCGGCGGCAGGAGTCGGCGGACGCCTTCGCGGCCGAGCACGGCATCCCCGCGGCGTACGGCGACTACGGCTCGCTCGTGGCGGACCCGGACGTCGACGTGGTCTACGTCGCCTCCCCGCACGCGCTGCACCGCGAGCACGTCGAGCTGGCCTTCGAGGCCGGCAAGGCGGTGCTGTGCGAGAAGGCGATGACGCTCACCGCGGCCGACACCGAGCACCTGGTCGGGCTCGCCCGCGAGCGGAACCTCTTCCTGATGGAGGCCATGTGGATGCGCTGCAACCCGCTGGTGCGCCGCCTGCAGCAGCTGTTCGCTGCCGGCCTGCTCGGCGAGCCGCGTCAGCTCCGGGCCGACCTCGGGTTCGTGGTGGACAAGCCGCCGACCGACCGGCTGCTCGACCCCGCCCTGGGCGGCGGCGCGCTGCTCGACATGGGGGTCTACCCGCTGACGTTCGCGAGCCTGTTCCTGGGCGAGCCCTCGACGATCGCCGCGGTCGCCTCGCTCTCCGAGGCGGGCGCCGACCTCGACCTCGCCGTCTCGCTGGGCTACGGCAGCGGCGCCGTCGCCGCGATCACCTCGACGATGACCGCCTGGTCGCCGCGGACCGCCTCGATCGCGACGGACACCGGCCGGATCGACGTACCGGAGGCGTTCCACCACCCGACCACGGTCACCTGGACGCCGCTCGGCGGCGACCCGGACTTCGCCGGCCCGCCCGAGCCGCAGGTCCTGCACGAGGACGTCATCGGCACCGGACTGGCCAACGAGGCGCTCGAGGTGGTCCGGTGCCTGCGCAACGGCGAGACCGAGAGCCCGCTGGTGCCGCTGGACGACACCGTGGCCCTGATGCGCCAGATGGACACCATCCGCCGCCAGGTGGGAGTGCGCTACGCCGCGGACCGATAGTCGCCGACGGCGGATGCTCCCCGCCCCTCTGGGTAGGTTGGAGGGCGTGAGCCCGACGAGTCCGAACCGCAGGAAGAAGCCGACCGCGCAGGCGGACCTCGTCATCGTCGCCAACCGGCTGCCCGTCGACCGGGTGGTCAACGACGACGGCTCGACCGCCTGGCGCCCCTCCCCCGGCGGGCTGGTCACCGCGATCGCCCCCGTGATGCGCGAGAACGACGGCGCCTGGATCGGCTGGTCCGGCAGCGACGACGAGCAGATGGACCCGTTCGTCGAGGACGGTCTGTCCCTGGTCCCGGTGTCGCTGAGCGCCGAGGAGATCGAGGAGTTCTACGAGGGCTTCTCCAACGCCACCCTGTGGCCGCTGTACCACGACGTGGTGGCCAAGCCGCAGTTCCACCGCGAGTGGTGGGAGGCCTACGTCCGGGTCAACCAGCGCTTCGCCGACCGGGCCGCCGAGGTGGCCGCGGAGGGCGCGACGGTCTGGGTGCACGACTACCAGATGCAGCTGGTGCCGGCGATGCTGCGCGCACAGCGGCCGGACCTGCGGATCGGCTTCTTCCTGCACATCCCGTTCCCGCCGGCCGAGCTCTTCTCGCAGCTGCCCTGGCGACGCCAGCTCCTCGAGGGCCTGCTCGGCGCCGACCTGGTCGGCTTCCAGCGCCCCGGGGCGGCGCAGAACTTCGTCCGGCTGGTGCGGCAGCGGGTCGGCCACAAGACCCACCGCGACCTGGTCTACCTCCCCGACGGCCGCGTCGTGCAGGCGGCGTCGTACCCGATCTCCATCGACACCCCGGGCCTGGACGCGCTGGCGCGCGAGGAGGCGACCGAGAAGCGCGCGCAGGAGATCCGCGCCGACCTCGGCAACCCGAAGAAGGTCCTGCTCGGGGTGGACCGTCTCGACTACACCAAGGGCATCTACGACCGGCTGCGCGCCTTCGGGGAGCTGGTCGAGGACGGCGTGATCGACCCCGAGGACGCGGTCTTCGTGCAGGTGGCGACGCCGTCGCGGGAGCGGGTCGAGCAGTACCGCGTGCTGCGCGACGACATCGACCGCCTGGTGGGCCGGCTCAACGGCGACCTGGGCCGGATCGGTCACCCGGCCATCCACTACATGCACACCTCCTACCCGCGCGAGGAGATGGCGGCCCTGTTCCGGGCCGCCGACGTGATGGTGGTGACGCCGCTGCGCGACGGCATGAACCTCGTCGCCAAGGAGTACGTCGCCTGCCGGTACGACGACCGCGGCGCGCTCGTGCTCTCGGAGTTCGCCGGCGCCGCGGACGAGCTCCGGCAGGCGTTCATGGTCAACCCCTACGACATCAACGGCATGAAGGACGCCATCGTGACCGCCATGGAGGCCGACCCCAAGGACCTCGGCCGGCGGATGAAGGCCATGCGGCGCACGGTCTCCGAGCACAACGTCAAGGACTGGGCGCGCACGTTCCTCGCGGTGCTCGGCGACACCCGTCCGCCGCACCAGAAGCGCACCCGCCCCGAGCGCACCCGCTGACCGGCGGTCGACTCAGCGGTCGACCGGGCGGCCGGCTCAGCGCACCCGGCGCAGTCCGGTGAGGGCCAGGGGGCCGGCGCCGGCCAGGAACCGGGTCAACCGGTGCGCCGGCAGCGGACGGCTCATCCAGAAGCCCTGCGCGGTGTCGCAGCGCAGGCCACGCAGCAGGTCGTAGGCGGCGGCGTCCTCGATGCCCTCGGCGACCACGTGGTGCCCCAGGCGGTGCCCGAGGTCGACGATCGCGCCGACCACGGCCTCGGCCGAGGGGTCGGGCAGCGCCATGACGAAGGAGCGGTCGATCTTGATCTCGTCGACCGGGAGCCGCTGCAGGTAGGCCAGGGAGGAGTAGCCGGTCCCCAGGTCGTCCACCGAGAGCCGCACCCCGATCGCGCGCAGCCGTCGGAGCGCCGCGATCGCCCGCTCGGGGTCGCCCATCAGGCTGGTCTCGGTGATCTCCAGGGTCAGCGCCTCGGCGGGCACGTCCGCGACCCGCAGGGCATCGGCGACCGCGGTGACGAGCGACGGGTCGAGCAGGCTGCGGGGCGAGATGTTGACCGCGACCGAGAAGTCGGCGTCCAGCACCCGCCAGGTGCGGCAGTCACGCAGCGCCGTACGCAGCATCAGCATGGTGAGCGGGGTGATCAGCGAGCTGTGCTCGGCCAGCGGGATGAACTCCTCCGGGCCGATCGCCCCGTGCAGCGGGTGGTCCCAGCGCGCCAGGGCCTCGACGCCCACGGTGCGTCCCGACGCGAGGTCGACCTTGGGCTGGTAGTGGACCTGCAGGCCGTCCGAGGCGACGGCCTCGCGCAGGTCGCCGAGCATGCCCAGCCGGCCGGCGTCGCGGCGGTCGAGCTCGGGGCGGAAGAGCTCGACCCCGGTGCGGTTGCTCTTCGCGGCGTACATCGCCAGGTCCGCCCAGCGCAGCGCGGTGACCGCGTCGGTGCCCCGCTCGGCGAGCGCCACCCCGAGGCTGACGTCGGTCGAGACGGTGACGCCGCCCAGGTCGAAGGGGCGGGCCAGCGCGCTCTGCACCAGTGCCACACAGCCGCGCACCCGGTTCTCGTCGGCTCCCGGGAGCAGAACCGCGAACTCGTCGCCGCCGATCCGCGCCACGACGGACTCCCCCACCACGGCGTCCCGCAACCGGTCGGCGACCAGGCACAGCAGCTGGTCGCCGATCTCGTGGCCCAGGGTGTCGTTGACGTCGCGGAAGCCGTCGAGGTCCAGCAGGAGCACGGCGGCCCGGTCCCGGGCCAGCGCGTCGCCGAGCCGGCGACCGAGCAGGCGGCGGTTCGGCAGGCCGGTCAGGTCGTCGTGGACCGCCTGGCGCTCGCGCTCCTCGGCCTGGGCGACGAGCAGGTGCGCCCGGACGGCGTTGTCGATCGCGACGGCGGCGTGGTTGGCCAGGGCGCGCAGCTGCCGGAGGTCGGCCGGGGTGAACGTCTCGACGTCCCCCTTCTTGCCCGCGGCCAGGAGGCTGCCCACCGTCCGGCCCTCGCTGCGCATCGACACCAGGATGCAGTCGCGCACGCCCGCCTCGTCGAGCACCGCGGCCAGCGCACGGGGGCGGGACTTGCGCGTCACCAGCAGCGACTCGCCCGTGCCGTCCGGGTCGAGTCGCCTGATCAGCGTCGCCCAGCGCGGTGCGGTCGCCGTACCGTCCAGCACCCAGTCCCGTTCCTGCCCGCCCACCTGGGTGAGCCGCAGCTGCGCGACCGACACGTCGAAGGCCTCGCGCACCTCGGCCAGGACCGTGCCGACCAGCGCCTCCAGCTCGACCTCGCGCCCGACGAGCTCGGTGAACCGGTTGACCTGCTCGAGGCTCTCCGAGCGCTTCCGGGCGCCCTCGTAGGAGCGGTAGGCGAACACCAGGACGCCCGCGATCACCACGAGCAGCCAGGCCGCGCGCCACTCGACGGTCACGATGTAGACGGCCACGATCGCGAAGCACACGTTGACCAGGTCGCCCAGCTGGCCGACGGCGAACAGCCGCACCAGGGAGGGCGGCCAGTGCCCGGTGACGACCGTGACCGCGACGCCGACCAGCAGGCTGCTCAGGATGCTGGTGACCAGCACGGCGGCGCCGGCGGCCAGCCAGCCGCGTGGTCCGAGCGGGTCCCCCACCCCCACGATCAGCTGCCAGACGGTCACGGCGCAGACGGTCTCGAGGGCGAACAGGGCGGCGTTGAAGAGCGTCTTCTGCAGCGACCGGCGCGCGATCACCATCGCCAGCACCGCGCCCAGCACGCGCGAGACCACCAGCACGTCGGGCCGGACGAAGAACAGGCCCAGCACCAGGGGGATCTCCATGACGGAGAAGGCGTAGGACTCGCGCCCCAGGTGCAGGTGCACCACGAGCGACTCGGCCGCGAGGAAGCCGAGCCCGAGCGCGATCGGCCACCCCCAGGACCACGCCCGGTCGTGGTCGACCAGCGGGAGGACGACCAGGACCTCGACGAGGTAGGCAGCAAGGATCATCTGGGCGGCGACCGCCCAGATGATCGCCGACCGCGCACGCGTCACGGCGCACCCATGGTCTAGGTCCAGCTCCTGCCGGTCCAGCTGCGTCCGGTCCAGCTGCGACCGGCCCAGCCGTCCCCGGTCCACGACCGTCCCGTCCACGACCGGCCGGTCCACGAGCGCCCGGTCCACGACCGGCCCGACCACGAGCTGCCGGTCCAGGAGCGACCCGACCACGAGCGTCCCGACCAGGTGCTCGAGCACCAGCAGTTGCCGGTCCAGTCGCGGCCGTTCCACTGGCCGCCGACCCACGAGCCGCCCGCCGAGCTGGCCTTGGCCCACTTGGTGGCGTTCCAGGGCCCGAGGATGTCGCGCTCCCCGCTCAGCTCGACGTCGCCGTCCGCGACGTGGGCCGACCCGCGGGCCTTCTCCAACGAGCCGGTGCCGGTCGAGACCGGGAAGCTCTGGACGGCGGAGGGCCGGGCCGCCGCGCTCGCGGCAGCGACGTCGATCTCCCCGGACCCGCGCCCCTCTGCGTCGGCGAGCGGCATCGGGGCCGACGTGCGCGTCAGCAGCGCCTTGACCTGGTCCGGCGTCAGGTCGGGGCGGTGGTCGAGCAGCAGGGCGACCGCACCGGACACCACGGCAGCGGCCTGCGAGGTGCCACCGCCCTTGAAGAAGCGTGTGTCGTAGCGGGCGCCGGGGTGTGCCGCGTCCAGGTAGCTGCCCGGGTTCCGCAGGGACACGATGGACCGCCCGGGTGCCGTCACGTCGACCCGGCGGGCCGCGGACCCGCGGCTGGAGAAGTCGGTGACAAGGTCGTCGGCGGTCGCGGTGGTCCCGCGGGTGTCGGCCGCCCCGACCGCGATCACGAAGGGGTCGTAGGCGGGGTTGTTCAACGAGGGGGCTTCGGTGCCGTCGTTGCCGCCGGCGACCACCACCACGATCCCGGCCCGCCAGGCGTTCTCCACCGCGTGCGTCAACGGGTCGACGCGATAGCTCTGCGTGCCGTCGGTGCCGAAGGACAGGTTCAGCACCCGGATCGGGTTCGCCGGGTCGTCGTTGCGGTGCTCCACCACCCAGTCGACCGCCGCAACGGCCTGGGAGACGTCGACGGCGCCGTCGCTGGTGGCCAGCTTGAGGCTGGTCAAGCGGGAGTCCGGGGCGACGCCCTGGAACCGGTCGAGGCTCAGCAGCCCGCCCGGGTCCCGTCCGGCGATGATGCCGGCCAGGTGCGTGCCGTGGCCGAACGTGTCGAGGTAGCGCAGGTCGGTCGACTGGCTCTCGAAGGACAGGTCCGGGCCGTTCACGACGTTGCCGGAGTCGAGTCCGGCGACCGGGACGACGCCGGTGTCGACCAACGCGACGCCCACGCCCTGACCGGTGTAGCCGCGGGCCCACATCCGGTCCGCCCCGATCGCGGACCGGACCTCGGTCAGCGTCGTCGCCGACCCGTCGTAGATCCACCCGGTCGGAACCAGATTGCCGGTAATCCCGTCGACGACGTCGGTGACCGGCGTCAGGAGCGAGCCGGCGATCGGCTCCAGCGGGTCACCCAGGCCGGCATGGGCCGCTCCGGCCGGCAGCAGCCCGATCACCAGCGCGGCGATGCCGGTGCCGGCCAGACGCCGGCGGAGATGGCTCGAGCGCGTCATGTCTGCTTCCTCGTTTCGGTCATGATGCGTACCGCACCAGAGCGCCGTCCCGAGACTTACAAAACAGACATTACTCGCGTCTTTTTCGGGCGATCCGGACTCTTCGGGAAGTTTTACCCGGGGTGGTTGTGGTCCAGTCCGCTGATAACTTCTGCACATGGATCTGATCCCGAAGCCGGACCAGGTCGTCGCCGCGGCCGCCAACGTCGCGCACAAGGTCTTCTACGGCGGTTTGGCCGACCTGCGCCCGATGCCGCGGACCCTGATCGACGAGGGCGTGCTGCGCGAGGTCTACCACTACCGGCCGCGCGCCTCGGCCCAGGAGCACGGCGACCCGGTGCTGCTGGTCACGCCGCTGGCCGCGCCCGCCCTCTGCTTCGACCTGCGGCGCGGCTGCTCCCTGGTCGAGCACCTGGTCGACGCCGGACGACCCACCTACCTGGTGGAGTACGGCGAGGTGTCGTTCGCCAACCGCAGCCTCGGCATGGAGCACTGGCTCGACGAGGTCGTGCCCACCGCCATCGCGGAGGTCAGTCGGCACGCCGGCGACCGCCCGGTGCACCTGGTCGGCTGGAGCCTCGGCGGCATCTTCGCGCTGCTGACGGCCGCCGACCGACCGGACCTGCCGATCGCCTCGATCACGACCGTCGGTGCCCCCATCGACGTCTCGCAGGTACCGCTGGTCGCGCCGATCCGACCGTTCCTGGGGCTGGCCGGCGACCGGGCCGGCCTGATCACCCAGGCCTACCGGCTGATGGGCGGCGCCCCCAAGCCGCTGGTCAAGCGAGCCTTCCAGCTGTCCTCGTTCAACAAGCTGGTCACCAAGCCGCTGGCGATCGCGGCCAAGCTGGACGACGCCGACTTCCTCGCGCAGATCGAGGCGGTCGACCGGTTCACCGCGAACATGATCGCCTACCCCGGCCGCACGTTCGGGCAGCTGTACCACCGGCTGCTGCGGGGCAACCAGCTCGCCGGCGGCACGGTCACGCTCGACGACCGCGAGATCCGGCTGGCCGACCTCACGGCTCCGCTGCTGGCCTTCGGCGGCGCCAACGACGGCATCGCTCCGGTCGGGTGCGTGCGTCCGGTGGTGGACCTGGTCAGCGGCGTCGACGACCTGCGCTTCGAGGTGGTGCCCGGTGGCCACCTCGGCATGCTGACCGGCCGAGCGGCCCGTCGTACGACGTGGCGGATCCTGGACGAGTGGCTGGCCGCCCACGCCTCGGACGCGGCGCAGGAACCGACCCCGGGCGCGGTCCGCCGTGCAGTCGGTGCGAAGAAGGCAGCCCGCACGCGGCGAGCCTCGGCCACTCCGGCGGCCGCCGGCGCGAAGAAGGCGCCCGCCGCGAAGAAGACCGCTCGCACGGCGTCCCGCGCCGCCATCGGCTCCAACCCCGACCGGCGCTACGGCTCCGCCTCGAGCCGCGGACTCGGGGCGGCCGGGGCGAAGAAGCCCGGGTGATCGCGGCCGCAGCCGCGCAGGGCGCGACGATCAGTCCGGACTGGCGGCTCGCGACCGTGCTGGTGCTGCTCGTGGCGCTGGGCGTCACCGCCTCCTGGCTCGGTGACCTGGGCGTGGAGCGCGACCACCTGACCGCTGCGCTGCGGGCGGTGGTGCAGCTGACCGTGGTGTCGTTCGTGATCGCGGCGGCGCTGCGCTCGGTAGCGCTGTCGCTGGCGTTCGTGCTGCTGATGTTCGTGGTGGCGACGGCGACCAGCGGCGGCCGGTTGAGCGTCCCCCGGCGCCAGGTCCCGTGGGTCGCGGGGGCGATCGCGGCGGGGCTGCTGCCGGTGCTCGGCCTGGTGCTGGCCTCGGGCGTGGTGCCCTTCAACGGGCCGGGCATCCTGCCGGTCGCCGGGATCGTCGTCGGCGGGACGATGACCGCGGCGACCCTGACCGGACGACGGGCGTTCGACGAGCTGACCGCGCACGCCGGCAGCTACGAGGCCGGCCTGGCCCTCGGCCTGACCAGCCCGCAGGCCGCGCTGGAGGTCGTGCGCCCGACCGCCCGGGAGGCCCTCATGCCGGGATTGGACCAGACCCGTACCGTCGGCCTGGTGACGCTCCCCGGCGCCTTCATCGGCGTGCTGCTCGGCGGCGGCACGGCGCTCGACGCCGGGGCCGCCCAGATCCTGGTGCTGATCGGCCTGATGGCGGGGCAGGCGGTGACCGCCGCGGTGCTGCTGCGTCTGGTCGCGACCGCCCGGCTGGTCCGCCGTGACCTGGCCGGGGTCTACCCCCGGTGAGGCGCCTGCTGGCGCTGCTGCTCGGGGTCGTCCTCCTGGCGTCGGGGTGCACCGGCTCCTCCGACGCCTCGATCGGCGCCCCGGGCGCCCCGACCGGCCCGGCGACGCCGGCGGGACCGACGTACTCCTCCTACGTCGCGCTCGGCGACTCCTACAGCGCGGGTCCGCTGATCCCCACGACCGACCTGGCCGGCGGCTGTGCCCGCTCGGACCACAACTACCCCTCGCTGGTGGCGGAGCGGCTCGAGCTCACCGACGTCGCCGACGTCACCTGCAGCGGCGCCAAGACCCGCGACCTGACCCGGGCGAGCCATCCCTTCCCGGAGTCCACGATCCCGGCGCAGCTCGACGTGCTGAGCAGCGACACCGACCTGGTGACGGTCGGCATCGGCGGGAACGACCTCAACCTCTTCGGCACCCTCGTCGAGACCTGCACCCGGTTGCGCGACACCGACCCGCAGGGCGACCCGTGCACCCAGGCGCTGGCCGACCGGACGCCCTCGCTGGCCGCGACGGCCCGCACGGTCGGCGCCAACGTCACCCGCGCGCTGCGCGAGATCAAGACGCGGGCGCCGGACGCGACGGTCGTGCTGGTCGGCTACCTGCGCCTGGTCCCCGACCGCGGCACCTGCCCCACCCTGCCGCTGGCCCGCGGCGACTACGCGCAGGGGCGCCGCATCTCCCTGGCCCTCAACGGCGCGCTTGCTACGGCCGCCCGGCGCACCAGCGTCGTCTTCGTCGACGCCTACGCGATGTCGGCCGGTCACGACATCTGCTCCGCCGACCCCTGGGTCAACGGCGCGCTCACCCAGCGCGAGAGGGCGCTGGCCTACCACCCGTTCGAGTCCGGCATGGTCGCCGTCGCGGACGCCGTGGTCGCCCAGGTCACCCAGTAGCCCCCCCGCTTGTAACGCGGGGTTATGGACGCGGAAGCAGGCGCATGCACCTGGTAGACCGTCCACGCCCCTGGCAAAGCCGGGCACCGCGACCGCCGTGCGTAGGGTCGTCGGCGTGAGCGCACTCGAGGGGCTCGTCGAGCGCGGACTCGTCGCGCCCGACTGGGCCGAGGCCCTGGCCCCGGTGGACGACCGCATCGGCGCGATGGGGCGGTTCCTGCGCCAGGAGATCGACGCCGGGCGCGACTACCTCCCGAGCGGCGATCTCATCCTGCGAGCGTTCCAACGGCCATTGGCCGAGGTGAAGGTCCTGATCGTGGGGCAGGACCCCTACCCGACCCCCAGCCACCCGGTGGGGCTCTCGTTCTCCGTGGCGCACGACACCCGGCCCCTCCCGCGCAGCCTGGTCAACATCTTCACCGAGCTCACCGCCGACCTCGGCTGCCCCCACCCCACTAACGGCGACCTACGACCGTGGTCCGAGCACGGCGTGATGCTGCTCAACCGCGTGCTGACCGTCCGCCCCGGGGTACCCGCCTCGCACCGCGGCAAGGGATGGGAGCAGGTCACCGAGCAGGCCATCAGCGCGCTCGCCCGACGCGGTGGCCCGCTCGCCGCGGTCCTCTGGGGCCGCGACGCGCAGTCGCTGAAGCCTCTGCTCGCGCCGATCCCCTGGGTGGAGTCGGCGCACCCGAGCCCGCTGTCGGCGCGGCGCGGGTTCTTCGGCTCCAAGCCGTTCAGCCGCGTCGACGCGCTGCTCGAGAAGCAGGGCGGCACTCCGGTGGACTGGCGACTGCCCTGAGCCGACGACGGTGACCGGGTGCGCCGTACGGCGCCGATCGGGTCAGCAGGTGGAGTCGAGCCGGGAGCTCTCGATCCGGTCCACGATGTGCCCGGCGATCCGCTCGAGGGCAGCGACGTCCTCAGGTGGCAGGTCCTCGAAGACCAGCGAACGGACGGTCTCCACGTGCCCCGGAGCCGCCGCGACGAGCGCCTGCCAGCCCGCGTCGGTCAGCTCGGCGAGCGTCACCCGACGGCTGTTCGGCGACGGCGCCCGCGCGACGAAGCCTCGTCGCTCCAGCTTGCTCACCACGTGCGAGAGCCGCGACAGGCTCGCGTTGACCCGGGCGGCGAGCGCACTCATCGGGAGCCTGCGGTCGTCGCTCTCGGAGAGCATCGCGAGGCACAGGTAGTCGAAGTGGGTGAGCTCGGAGTCGCGCTGCAACTGGGAGTCCAGGGCCGGGGAGAGCTTGAGTACGACGCCGGCAAGGCGCAGCCATGCCCGCTGCTCGTCCTCGTCCAGCCATCGCGTCATACGTCCAGCCTAGGCGGGGCGGGACGGTCGCCGCGCAGGTTCGCCCACACCGGCCGCATCGCCTCGGTCGTCCGCTGTCGCGGCCCCGCGGCGACCGTGCGGCGCCTACTGATTACCAGGGGATGCAGCGAATCTTTCGCTGCCCACGGTGATATCTCCATGGGAAGCGAAAGATTCGCTGCATCCCCTGGTAAACGGTCACAAGCCCGGCGCGGCAGGATGGCCCCCATGGGAATCTTGTCGATCCAGTCCCTGGTCGCCTACGGGCACGCGGGCAACAGTGCAGCCGTGTTTCCGCTGCAGCGACTCGGCCGCGAGGTCTGGCCGGTCATGACGGTCCACTTCTCCAACCACACCGGGTACGGCGCCTGGCGCGGGCCGCTGCTCAGCGCGCACGACGTCGCCGAGGTCATCGCGGGCGTGGAGGACCGAGGTGCGTTCGCGCAGTGCGAGGCGGTGCTCTCGGGCTACCAGGGCGCCGAGGACGTCGGAGCCGTGGTGCTGGATGCGGTCGCGCGGGTGAAGGCGGCCAACCCGGACGCGGTCTACTGCTGCGACCCGGTGATGGGTGATGTCGGGCGCGGCATGTTCGTGCGGCCGGGCATCCCGGAGTTCATGCGTGAGCGGGTGGTGCCGGCCGCGGACGTGGTGACACCCAACCACTTCGAGCTCGACTACCTCTCCGGACGCGAGACGCGGACCCTTGACGAGGTGCTGGATGCGGCGGACGTCGTACGCGACCAGGGACCCGGGACGGTGCTGGTGACGAGCGTGCTCACCGAGGACACACCCGACGACGCACTCGACCTGGTGGCGGTCTCCACAGCCGGGGCATGGCGGACGCGGACGCCGCGGCTGTCGATCGCCCCCAACGGGGCCGGCGACCTGACGGCGGCGGTGTTCCTGGCGAACCTGCTCGAGGGACAGGACCTGCCCACGGCGCTCGCGCGCACCACGTCCTCGGTCTTCGCCGTGGTGGCGGCGACCGCGGAGGCTGGCGACCGCGAGCTGCGCATCGTGCAGACGCAGCACGCGATGGCCGACCCGGCGATGGAGTTCTCCGCCGAACAGGTGCGCTGAGGGTCAGGCGTTCCAGCCGGCCCTGTCCACGCGCCGGTGGTAGTGCGTGCCGACCGAGCCGCCGAGCAGCGCGGCCAGCAGCGTGCCGGCCAGCACCACGATCGCGGCGATGATGCCCCCGGTCGTGAGCGAGTCCGAGGACACCGGCAGACGGGGCAGGTTGACCCGCGACAGGATGTCGTACTGCTGGCCGAAGATCGCGCCGAGCACGATCATCAGGAGGGTGACGACGAAGCCGGTGAGCCACACGCCGAGACCCTGGCTGGTGCCGGAGAAGCGCGACATCCGGCCGGCGACGTACCCGCCGCAGTAGTAGCCGATCATCAGCACCACGAGCAGCACGATCGCCGCGACCAGGCCGATGTCGCCCGCATTGGCGGTCGCGTCGGCCTGCGTCACCTGCGCGTTGCTGCCGATCGCGGCCGCGATCGCGCCGGCGATGCCGGTCAGCAGCACGCTGACCGCGATCGCCACCAACCAGCCGAAGAAGGCGGCCCCGGCGTTCAGGCCACCGAAGCGCTCCTTGCGCGCCTCCTGCGCGACCGCGGGGTCGACGGTCCCGTCGCGGTGGACGTCGCGGTGTTCGTCTGGGGGGTGTCGTGGCGGGTGTCGTGCCGTACGCCGTCACGGGTGTCGAGCGCGCCGTCGCGGCGCATGGGGTCATCGGTGCGCGCAGACTCGTCGGCGGAGCGGGTCGATCGGCGGAACATGGGGGCCTCCTCGCGGCTACGTTCGAGCCGTTTGGTGCGGGGTACCCGTCCGGTGCACGCGCATGCCGACGAGGTATGTCCCCGAACCCTGGAGGTCACGATGGTGAGCAAGCAGCAGGTCGTCTCGTTCATGCGGAAGCGGGGCGACTCCGCTCGCGCGGACGAGGCGGAGCAGGACCTTCCGGACGAGCTGGAGCTGCCTCGCGACGAGGAGCACCTGCTGCGCTACGGGGTGGACCCCAAGGACCTCGACGGCGACGAGCCCGACCCGGGCTGACGGTCGAGGGATGGAGCCGCTTGTCAGGTTCGAACTGACGACCTTTCGCTTACAAGGCGAGTGCTCTACCAGCTGAGCTAAAGCGGCGCGGCGCCCATCGTAGGAGATGCCACCTATCGAGGGATCGACACGACGTCGGGTGTGACCTGCATCATCGGGGCCGTGTCGGGTAACACCAGGACACATCTGTTCAGCCAAGGAGGATTCGATATGGGTACCGACGACAAGGCAGCGAACAAGGGCGAGGGCATGCTCGGCAAGGGCAAGGAGATGCTCGGCGACACTACGGGCAACGACGACCTGCAGGCCGAGGGCAAGAAGGACCAGGGCAAGGCCGACCTCAAGCAGGCCGGCGAGAAGGTCAAGGACGCCTTCAAGCACTGACCTGACACCACACCGACACTGGGCCGGTCGACTCGGCGACGTCCTCACGCAGCGACGTTCGTACGTCGACCGGCCCGTGCCGTCTCCCGGGGATCTAGGCCTCTGCGCCCCCTAGGCTGTCTGGCATGGCGCTCCGGATCGTCGCGACCAAGCCCAACCCCGCCCTCGTCACGTTGCCCTGGCGGCTCTCGCTCGACGAGTGGGGAGACGACGTCGTCGTCCCACTCCCTCGCGGCATCTCCCGCCACATCGTGCGGATCGTCCGGCTCGGCCACGACGTCTACGCCGTCAAGCAGACCCGCGAGCTGTGGGCCTTCCGCGAGTACCGGCTGCTGCGCGACCTCCGCCGTCTCGGGCTGCCGGCCGTGGAGCCGGTCGGTGTTGTGAGCGGCCGCGAGTCCGACGACGGAGAGTTCGTCGAGCCGGCGCTGGTGACCCGACACCTGCAGTACTCGTTGCCCTACCGGTCGCTGTTCAGCCACGGCCTCCCCCAGGAGAGTCTGTCCAAGATCGTCGACGCGCTCGTCGTACTCCTCGTGCGGCTGCACCTGGCCGGCTTCTTCTGGGGTGATGTGTCGCTGTCCAACGTGCTGTTCCGCCGCAGCGCCGGGGAGTTCGCGGCCTACCTGGTCGACGCCGAGACCGGGGAGCTGCACGAGGTGCTGTCCGAGGGCCAGCGGATGCACGACCTCGAGGTGGCCCTGACCAACATCTACGGTGAGCTGCTCGACCTGCAGGCCGGCGGGCTGCTCGGCGAGGACTTCGAGGCCGACGACATCGTGGAGCGGGTCGAGCAGCGGTACGACGGCCTGTGGCGCGAGCTCACGGAGACGGAGCAGTTCACCACCGACGACATGTGGCGCATCGAGCAGCGGATCGAACGTCTCAACGAGCTCGGCTTCGACGTCGACGAGCTCGACATCGTGACGGACTGGGACGGCGCGACCGTGCAGGTGCAGCCCAAGGTGGTGGAGGCCAACCACCACGCGCGCGAGCTGCAGCGGCTGACCGGGCTGGATGTCGAGGACAACCAGGCCCGCCGGCTGCTCAACGACCTGGCGTCGTTCACGGCGCATCACGACCTCGGCGGCGAGTCCCGCTCGATCGTGTCGCACCGGTGGCTGACCACGGTCTACGAGCCGATCACCGCCATGGTGCCGCACGCCCTGCGCGGCAGGCTCGAGCCCGCCGAGGTGTTCCACGAGATCCTCGAGCACCGGTGGTTCCTCTCGGAACAGACCGGTCGGCCCGTGCACACGATCGACGCCGCGCAGTCCTACATCGACACGGTGCTCTCCCAGCGCCCCGAGGAGGCGATCGCGGCCCCCGCCGATTCCGATCTGCTCTCGACCGGGGAGGAGCTCGACGAGGTCGAGGCCCTCGAGCCGTGACTCGTCCCCCGTTGAGCCGTGACCCGTCCTCCGTTGACCCGGGTCCCGTCCCCCGTTGACCCGTGGCTCGTCCCCCGTTGACCCGTGGCTCGTCCTCCGTTGACCCGTGGCTCGCCCACTCAGCGAGCGGCAAGCGCATCGCGCAGCTCCCCGACCCACCGCTGCCGACCCGCAGGAGACAGCTCGCCGACCTGGACGACGACCACCGTCCATCCGTGGTCGCGCAACCACTGCCGGCGACGTCGATCCGCCTCCCGCTGGCCCTCCGTGCGGCGATGCCACTCTCCGTCGTACTCGACGGCGATCCGGTGCTTGGGGTAGGCGAAGTCCAGACGGAAGAGGGCGACGCCCTCATGCACAACCCAGTGCTGCGGCTCAGGCGGCGGGAAACCCTCGTCGTGCAGCACGAGCCGCAGCCAACTCTCGGCGGGTGACTCCGACCGCGGGTCGGCGAGCATGACGAGCGGCCGCAGCCGTACGACACCCCGTCGGCGCCGATACCGGGGCAGCGAGGCCATGAGCTCGCCACGGGTGACGCCGTGCAGCCGCATGAACATGTCGAGCGCCGCGAGCCCGTCCCCGCGTGGCAGCAGGCACCCGAGGTCGAGCGCCGTGCGCAACGGTGTCGTGACCGGGATGCCGCCGATCCGCATCACGTCGTACGGCGCCAGGTCACGTTCCCCGCCGCGACACTCGGGACGTTCGATACGCGAACGACCCCGCAGGACGACGGTCTCGACCGGGGGGAGGATCTCGAGCTCGCGGTAGTCGAAGATGTCGACGCCGTGCAGCCAGGCCGCTGTCCGGTCGCACAGCACGCTGGCGGGCGTGACCACGAGCCGGGCAGCGGCGACACGGTGCTCGATGGTGTCCGGTTCGTCGTAGCGCTGGTAGACGTTGCGCATCACGCGCCGGACCACGAGGTCCCGCACCAGCCGGTCGAGCACGCGGGCCGTCACTCCGCACTCGAGCGCGGCGGCTGAGGTGAACGGTCCGTGGGGCAGCGAGGTTGTCATGCGACGACCGTCCGCGCGTAGACGCCGTCGCGGGGCCGCACCTTCGCCGACTGTGGACAGCCGTCCCCCTACGGGGACTGTGGACAAGACCCGGCTCGACCCGAGACAGGACCCGGCTCGACCGGAGACAAGACCCGGGTCAACCAGGGACAAGACCCGGGTCAACGGTCAGGCGCGGGCCTGGGCGATCGCGTAGAGCGTCACGGACGCCGCGACCCCGGCGTTCAGGGACTCCAGGCTGTTGACCATCGGGATGCTCACCAGCTGGTCGCAGGTCTCGGCGACCAGCCGCGAGAGGCCGCCGCCCTCGGAGCCGACCACCACGACGAGGGGGCCGGCGGCGAGGTCGAGGTCCGGCAGCGAGACGTCGCCGTCGGCGGCGAGGCCGACGACCATCAGCCCGGCCTCCTGGTAGGCCTTCAGCTGCCGCACCAGGTTGGTCGCGTGCGCGACCGGGACCCGCGCGGCCGCGCCGGCGGAGGTCTTCCAGGCCGAGGCGGTCATGCCGGCCGAGCGGCGCTCGGGGACGACGACGCCGTGCGCCCCGAAGCCGGCGGCCGACCGGACGACGGCTCCGAGGTTGCGGGGGTCGGTCACCGAGTCGAGGGCGACGATCAGCGGCGGCTCGCCGAGCTCGGCGGCCCGGTCGAGCAGGTCGTCGGGGTGGGCGTACACATAGGCTGGCACCCGCGCCGCCAGGCCCTGGTGCACGGCTCCGTCGGTCAGCCGGTCGAGCTCGTTGCGGGTGACCTCCATCAGCGAGATGCCGCGATCGGCCGCGGTGCGGAACGCCTCGCGGAGCCGCCCGTCACGCTCGGCGCCCTCCGCGACGTACACCGCGGTCACCGGCATCGCCGCGCGCAGCGCCTCGACGACCGAGTTGCGCCCGGCGATCCACTCGGCCTCGCCGCTCTGCTTGGCCTTGCGCGGCCGGGTGCTCGAGGACTTCTCGGCCCGCTTGGTCTTCTTGAAGGCGACGTGATTGGGCCGGTCCTTGGCCTTGGGGGTCGGGCCGCGCCCCTCGAGACCGCGCTTGACGCGGCCGCCGGACCCGGCGGTGGGGTTGCCCTTGCCGGTCTTCTTGATCGCCCCACGGCGTGAGGAGTTGCCAGCCATCAGATTCCTTCGGTTGCTGCAGTCGGATCGTGCTTCACAGCGACCACGTGGGGCCCTGCGCGGTGTCCTCGAGCTCGATCCCGGCGGCCTTCAGCCGGTCCCGGATCGCATCGGCGGTGGCGAAGTCCTTGGCAGCGCGCGCCTCGGCGCGCTGCTCCAGCAGCGCTCCGACGAGCACGTCGATCGCGGCGGCCTGCTTGGTCGACGAGGCGCCGGCGTCGCCGCGCGACCAGGACGGGTCGAGCGGGTCGACGCCGAGCACGGCGAGCATGGCGCGCACCGAGGAGGCGGCGCCGCGCAACGCGGGGCTGTCCCCGTCGGCGAGCAGCTTGTTGCCCTCGCGGGTGACCTCGAAGATCGCGGCGACGGCCGCCGGAGTGCCGAAGTCGTCGTCCATCGCGGCCTCGAAGTCCGCGCACCGCGTGCCGATCGGGACCTCCCCGATCACGGCCGCGGCCCGGGTCAGGAAGGACTCGACGCGGGCGAAGCCCGCCGCGGCCTCGTCGAGGGCCTCGAAGGAGAACTCCACGTGGGAGCGGTAGTGCGCGGCGACCATGTAGAACCGCAGGTCGATCGCGCGCACCCGTTCGAGCACCGATGGCACGACGAGGGAGTTGCCGAGCGACTTGCTCATCTTCTCCCCGGCGGTGGTGATCCACGCGTTGTGCATCCAGTGCGACGCGAAGCCGAAGCCGGCAGCACGGGACTGCGCCTGCTCGTTCTCGTGGTGCGGGAAGCGCAGGTCGACGCCGCCGCCGTGGATGTCGAAGTCGGCACCGAGGTACTTCAGCGCCATCGCCGAGCACTCGATGTGCCAGCCCGGCCGGCCGCGTCCCCACGGCGAGGGCCAGGCGGCGGTGTCGGGCTCGCCGTCCTTCTGGCCCTTCCAGAGCGCGAAGTCGCGCGGCTCGCGCTTGCCGCGCGGGTCGGCGTCGGTCGCGGCCTCCATGTCGTCGATCCCCTGGTGGGTCAGCTCGCCGTACGCCGGCCAGGACCGCACGTCGAAGTACACGTCACCGGACCCGTCCTCGGCCGGATAGGCGTGCCCCCGGGAGATCAGCAGCTCGATCAGCTCGACCATCTCGGGGATGTGGCCGGTGGCGGAGGGCTCGTAGGTCGGCGGCAGCACGTTGAGCGCGTCGTAGGCGGCGTCGAGCTCCCGCTTCATCGCGTAGGCCAGGTTGTACCAGGCACGCCCCTGCTCGGCGGACTTGATGAGGATCTTGTCGTCGATGTCGGTGATGTTGCGGATGAACGTGACGTCGTAGTCGCGTGCGGTGAGCCAGCGGCGCAGCACGTCGAAGTTCACCGCCGAGCGGACGTGGCCGACATGCGGCTCGGACTGCACCGTGAGCCCGCACAGGTAGATCCCGACGTGCCCCGCGCGCAGCGGGGCGAAGTCGCGGATCTCGCGCGTCGCGGTGTCGTAGAGCCTGATCGTCACGGGGCTATCGTATCGGCGCAGGTCACCGGCGTTCTCGATGGGAGGAAGCGACGATGCGCCGTGCGCGCGTGGGTGGGGGCCCGTCGGTCGCCGCACCGCCCCGCCACGTCCTGCTGACCACGTGGTCCGGTGCGGACCTCGCGCTGGGCACGCACCGGGGCACGGTCGTCGAGGACGGCGAGCTGACGTTCGGCGAACCGGCCGGGTCGCTGACCTACGCCGACCCCCACGCCACCGGTACGGCGGTGGGCCCGACGTCGTACGAGTGGGCCGCCTGGACCTCACCGGAGGTCGAGCCGGGCTTCGCGGCCACCACCGTGCTGCCCTCGTGGAACGCCACCACCCCGGGGGACGGGTGGCTGCGGGTCGAGGTCCGCACGGCGGTGGGTGTCGGGGCCGCGCGAGCCTGGTCACCGTGGTTCACGGTCGCCAACTGGGCTGACGACGACGACACGATCCATCCGACGTCGGTGCCCGGCCAGGGCGACGCCGCCACGCAGGTCAGCATCGACGTGCTCGACGCCGTCGGGGAGGCGGCGTGGTCCTCCGCGCAGCTGCGGGTGACCCTGGCCCGCCCCCGTGGGAGCGGGTCGCGGCCCCGGCTGCGGCTGGCCTGCCTGATGGCCTCGCAGGTGCCGGGCGACGCGCCGGGCGAGGCCTCGCCCGGCGGCGAGGCGTGGGGCGTGGAGCTGGCCGTCCCGGCCTTCTCCCAGCAGCTGGACCGGGGGGACCACCGGCAGTGGGACCAAGGCGGGCGGAGCTGGTGCTCGCCCACCTCGGTGGCGATGCTGCTCGCCTTCCACGACCGGCTCCCCGAGCCGGCCGACCATGCCTGGGTCGAAGCGTCCGTCCCGCAGCCCTTCGTGGTGCTGGCGGCTCGGCGGGTCTTCGACCACGGCTACCACGGGGCGGGCAACTGGGCGTTCAACACCGCCTTCGCGGCTCGGCCGGGGGTGCGGTCCTTCGTCACCCGGCTGCGGTCGCTGACCGAGGCCGAGCGGTTCCTCGTCGCCGGGCTCCCGCTGGTGGCCAGCGTCGCGTTCACCGCGGACACCCTGCACGGTGCGGGCTACGACACCGACGGCCACCTGCTCGCGGTGGTCGGCTTCACCCGCGACGGTGACGTGATCTGCAACGACCCGGCCTCCCACCAGTGTCCGAGCAACGACGACGTGCGCGTGGTGTTCGACCGCTACCAGTTCGAGCAGGCCTGGCTGGGGTCCTCCGGCGGCGTCGTGTACGTCGTGCAGCCGGACGACGTACGCCTGCCCGATCCCGCGTGCCCGGCCGAGCCCAACTGGTGACTCAGCCGGCGTCGAAGGACACGGTGTGCCAGCCGGTCGCCCCGTTGGGCACGACGTCGCGCTTGACCGACGTCTGGGTGTAGCCGGACCGGTCGGTGGCGCGGACCGCGAGCGTGTGCGAGCCGTCGGCCACGTCGACGGCGCCGGACCACTGCACCCAGGTGTCGTTGCCGGGCACCCGGCCGAGCTCGGCGTCCTGCCAGGCGTCGCCGTCGAGACGGAACTCCACCTTCTCGACCCCGGTGTGCTGCGCCCAGGCATGGCCGCCGACGCGGACCGATCCCTTCTTCACGCTGCCGCCGTCGCGGGGCACCTCGACCCGTGACTGCGTGCGCACCGGGCCCCTCGCCGACCAGCCGCGGTCGGTCCAGAAGGCCGAGAAGTCATCGAAGCGGGTCACCTCGAGGTCGACCACCCACTTGGTGGCGGACACGAAGCCGTAGAGCCCGGGCACGACCATCCGGACCGGGAAGCCGTGCTCGACGGGCAGCGGCTCACCGTTCATCGCCACCGCGAGCATCGCGTTGCGGTCGTCGCGGAGCGCCTCGATCGGGGTGCCGCAGGTCCAGCCGTCCTCGGAGGTCTGCTTGACGGCGTCGGCACCGGCCTGCACGCCGGCCTCCTCGAGCAGGTCGGCGACCCGGACGCCGCTCCACCACGCGTTGCCGATCAGGTCGCCGCCGACCTCGTTGGAGACGCAGCAGAGCGTCACCCAGTCCTCCGTCAGCTTCCGGCCGATCAGCTCGCGGTAGGAGATCTCGATCTCCCGGTCGACCAGTCCGTGGATGCGCAGCGTCCAGTCGTCGGGGTCGACCGTCGGCACCACCAGCGCGGTGTCGATCCGGTAGAAGTCGGAGTTGGGGCTGCGCCACGGCGCGAGCCCGGCCAGGGCGAGGTCGGCCCCCTCCGGCACGGTGCCGCGGCTGGCGGGCAGTCGCACCAGGGCCCGGGCGGTCTCGACCGAGCGACGGGCCCGGCCCAGCAAGCGGCTGCTTCCGGCGACGACGAGCGCGCCCACGGCGACGCCCCCGGCGCTGAGCAGGAAGCGCCGACGCGACGGGTCGCCGCCGGGGTCGCGTCGGGGTCCGGCGGCGTGGGTGCGCGGCCGGTCCCCGGCCCGCGGCCCGGCGGCCCCGGTCAGGAAGTCGAGCGTCACCACCCAGACGATCACGCCGACAGCCAGTGGGAGCAGCGCGATCGGGGTGAAGCCGGGGCTGTTCAGCGCGGCGAGCAGGGCGACGGCGGCCATCGCCCAGAAGACCAGGTGGCCGAGCACCTTGCGCCTCGCGCTCAGCACCCCCGCCAGCGCGCCGAGCGCGGCGATGACGATCGTCACCCCGGCGATGAGGATCGGCTTGTCGTTGCGGCCGACGAGGGAGATCAGCGCCTCGGCGACCGGACCGGGCGTGAGCCCGATGACCTTCTCGGCGACCACCTGCACCGGGGTCGCGCGCGCCTGCAGCACCGCGGTCAGGGCATGGCTCGCCGCCACCCCCGCGAGACCGGCGACGGCCCCCGCGACAGCCAGCCGACCCCGCCCTCCGTCGGGTCCTCGAGGGGTCGTCGGAGGTGCCGTCCGGGTGTTCGTCGCTCACGTCTCCATGTTCGCGCAGCCACCCTGAACGGATGGGCGCCCGGACTCCGATGCGGCATGATGCGGCCCGTGACACCACTCCCCCGCACGGGCATCGGCACCGACGTGCACGCGCTGGCGGACGCCGTACCCATGCACGTGGCGGGGCTGCACTTCCCCGACGAGCCGCAGGGACTGGCCGGGCACTCCGACGGCGACGTGGCCGCGCACGCCTGCTGCGACGCCCTGTTCTCGGCGGCCGGTCTCGGTGACGTCGGCAGCAACTTCGGCACCGCCGAGCCGCAGTGGGCGGGGGCCAGCGGCGTCGCCCTGCTCGCGGAGGCCGCGCGACGGGTCCGCGACGCGGGCTTCGAGATCGGCAACGTCGCGGTGCAGGTCATCGGTCAACGCCCTCGGATCGGCCCGCGCCGGGCGGAGGCGGAGACGGCCCTGTCCGCGGCTGCCGGCGCACCGGTCTCGGTCGCGGCCACCACCACCGACGGCCTGGGTCTCACCGGCCGCGGCGAGGGCGTGGCGGCGATCGCGACGGCCCTGGTGGTCCCCACGCTCCGCTGAGCGGAGGCACGCTTCGGGACGGCCTTACGGCTGCACCCGGGGGCCGACGTGCACGACCCCGTCGAGGATCCGGACGGCGTAGCACGGCACGCTGACGGACGGGGCGTCCAGGCAGACGCCGTTGCGCAGGTCGAATGCTTGGCGGCCCTCGGTGGAGGCCACGAAGGGCGCGTCGCCGCGCCACCCCATGATCCCCCGGCCGAGCACGGTCACCCGGCTGAACGGGTCGTGGTTGCCGATCGCGTAGACCTGCCCGTCCTCGGTCCGGAAGACCGCGATCGCGTGCCCCTTGACCAGGGCGGTCACACCGCGGTCGGCCGGGAGCTTCTCGACCTCGCAGACCGCCGTCCAGCCCGTGCCGCCGGTCGGCGGGACGGCATCGGTCGGGACGGTCACCTCCCGACCGTAGGAACCGGACGTTGTGGCTGCGTTTCCTCGTGTTACCGGCAGGAAAACCCTTCGGGCGCCCGAGGGGCGACGCCGGCCGGTAGGTTCTGGCCGTGTCCCACCCCCGCACCGCCGTCGTGCTCCCGGCCGCCGGCTCCGGCGCGCGCGTCGGCGCCGAGGTCAACAAGGTGCTGCTCCCGCTGGCCGGCGTGCCCGTCCTGGCCTGGTCGCTGCGCACCCTGCTGTCCCTGGCGTACGTCGACCACGTCGTCGTCGTGGCGCGCGAGGCCGACCTGGAGGCCGTGGGCCACGTCGTCGAGGCCCACCTCCCGCCCGACCGCGAGGTGCTGCTCGTGACCGGGGGGCCGACCCGGCACGACTCGGAGGCGCGGGGGTTCGCGCCGCTGCGGGAGAAGGTCGCCGACGGCAAGGTCGAGGTCGTGGTGGTGCACGACGCGGCCCGCCCGCTGGCCGACGCCGCCCTGTTCGACCGGGTCGTGGACGCGGCGCTCGCGCACGGGGGCGCCGTACCCGTCCGTCCGCAGCCCGGCCTGCTGCACCGGGAGTCCGGGCGACACGTCGCCGGGCTGGTCGGCGTGCAGACCCCGCAGGCGTTCCGGGCCGGGCCCCTGCTCGAGGCCTACGCCCGCGCCGCGTCCGACGGCTTCACCGGCACCGACACCTCGAGCTGCTTCGCGGCCTACGCGGGCCTGCCGGTCGTCGGGGTGCCCGCACCGGCCACGAACCTCAAGGTCACCTTCCCTGAGGACCTTCCGGTCGCGGCCCGGCTGCTGCCCGCACGAGCGGTCGGCGGCTAGGAGTCCTGGTCCGAGAGCGCCTCGAGCAGCTGCACGTCCGAGGCGTCCACCACCCGCCGCGAGGTGGCGGGAGCGGCCACGTGCCGCACCGGGACCCGCTCGGCGAGCCAGGCCACCACGTCGGCCAGGTCGCCGATCTCGCCGAGGTCTCCGCTCGACGACGGCGGGGCCTCCAGGCCGGCCAGCACGTCGGCCGGCACCACGACGGGTGAGGTGACCGCCACCAGCTCGGAGCGCTCGACGGTCTCCCCCAGGCGCTGCGCCTGCTCCCCGGAAGGGCCCGCGGCCGAGCCGCCCGCGACGGTCCGAACCGTGTCGGTGACCGGCCGGACCCCGACCGCGACCTCGCCGTGCCGCACCGCCTCCTCGAGGACCGCGCGCAGGAACGCCGCCGGCGTGCCGGGGCACAGCGGGTCGTGCACCACCAGGTCGGCCTGCATCGCCGCCACGGCCTCCCACGTGGTGCCGAGGTCCAGCAGCCGGGCGCCGGTGTCGCCGAGCGCCCAGGACGCCGCCGCCACGAGCGACTCCCCGTGCAGCAGCAGGAACGGCAGCGAGCCTCGCCCACCGAGGGGGACCAGGCCGACCGTCGTACGACCCTCGCCGTCCCAGCTGTCGTCCGCGGAGTTCACGGCGGCATCGGTCGGCAGGTCACGGAGATCCATGGACCCCACTGTGCCCTGCTGAGCGTTGGGCGACGGCCCGGGGGCGCCGGCTCCAGCAGGAGACGTGGAACGCAGCAGCCCCCGGCACGCGGTGCCGGGGGCTGCTGGTTGTCGCTGGGTCGTGCTGGGGTGCTTGCCTCTAGGAGGCGAGCACCTCGTCGAGGATCGTCTCTGCCTTGTCCTCGTTGGTGTGCTCCGCGAGTGCCAGCTCGGAGACCAGGATCTGGCGTGCCTTGGCCAGCATCCGCTTCTCGCCGGCCGAGAGGCCCCGGTCACGCTCGCGGCGCCACAGGTCGCGCACGACCTCGGCCACCTTCATGACGTCACCGGAGTGCAGCTTCTCGAGGTTCGCCTTGTAGCGGCGGGACCAGTTCGTGGGCTCCTCGGTGTGCGCTGCGCGCAGCACGTCGAAGACCCGGTCCAGCCCTTCCTTGTCCACCACGTCGCGCACCCCGACCAGGTCGAGGTTGCAGGCGGGAACTCGAACGACGAGATCCTGCTGTGCGACGATGCGAAGGACGAGGTATTCCCGGTCCTCGCCCTTGATCTGCCGCGTCTCGATGTCCTCGATGACCGCTGCGCCGTGATTTGGGTAAACAACCGTTTCGCCGACGGTAAATGTCATGTGCTAAGTACCCCTTCCTAGGTGACCAGTCTAACACGTCCCCGGACCGGGCCGATCCGCGTTTGTGCAGGTCAGAGGCCGAATCAGGGCTTGACACAGTGCGGATTCATGTGCCTGCGCCGGGTCCTGAGGGCCCGGTCCGAGGGGTTCGGCGGGGCGGATCCGGTCGAATTGCGGTGGTCCCCGGGGCTCCTGGTCGATACTGCGACGCATGAGGTTCACCACGCAGCGCGGACCGGCGCTCTCGCTGCTGCTCGCGGCCCGTCCGGTGCGGTCGACGGCGGCCGCCGCGGCTCTGGCAGCCGCTGCCGCGCTCTCCGGCCGGACCGGCCTGGAGTGCCTGCTGGTCGCGGGCACGGTGCTGACCGGCTCGGCGACGGTGGGCTGGGTGGGAGCCGTCGTGGACCGTGAGCGCGACCGCCGGGCCGGGCGCGCCGACCGGCCGGTCGCGATGGGCTGGGTGGAGCCCGGGACCGTCACCTTCGCCACCGCCTGCGCCGTGCTGCTGCTGGTGCCGCTCTCGATGGCCAACGGCACCGCCGCCGGCCTGGCCTACCTCGCCTCCGTGCTGAGCCTGTGGCTCTACCACCTCGTGCTCGTGCGCACCCCGCTCTCCCCGCTGCCCTGGGCGGTGAGCTTCGGCCTGCTCCCCGCCTTCCTGTCGTACGGCGGTCTCGGCGGCGGCCTGCACGGCGGGCCCCCGACGATCGCGATGACGCTGCTGGCCGCGCTCCTCGGCGTCGCGCTGCACGTCCTGGACGTGCTGCCGGGCCTGGTCGGGGACAACGAGACGGGAGTGCGGCACCTGCCGCTGCGGATCGCGTTGCGGACCGGGGCGGCCCGGCTGCTCTGGATCGCCGTCGCGCTGACCGCGGCGGCCGCCCTGGGGATGGTCGTCACCGCCTTCACCGTCGGCCTGCGCCAGTAGCGGCGGTCCGTCCCACTAGACTGCTGCGCGATCCGCCTGCCGCCCGCCAGACCCGAGGACCGAGTCGTGAACGTTCGTCGCAGCATCGCCGCAGCAGCCGCCGTCCTCGCCGCGCCCGCGCTCTCGTCGTGCGGGGTGAGCTTCGGGGCGCAGACCGACCAGGTCTACAACCCGGCCGTCGGGGTGGACGACCGTTCGGGCCAGGTCGACGTGCTCAACGCCCTGATCGTCTCCGAGGGCTCCGGCAGCGGCACCGTCGTGGCCACCCTGGTCAACAACGACCAGGTCGAGGACGACCAGCTCAAGGGCATCGCCGGCGCGGGTCGCGACGCCGACCTCGAGGTGCGGGCCGGCGGCGAGACGACCATCCCGGCCGACGGGCTGCTCAACCTGGCCGAGGACGGCACCAACTTCGCCACCGGCAAGCGGGTCGCCCCCGGCAACTTCGTCGAGGTGACGTTCTCCTTCGACCGGGGCTCCGCGGTCACGCTCGACGTCCCGGTGGTCAGCGCCGACGACCCGGCCTACGCCGACGTACCACTGGCGCCCGGCTCCTGACGTCCTAGGGTGGTCGCCATGACCTACACCCTGGTGCTGCTGCGGCACGGCGAGAGCGAGTGGAACGCCAAGAACCTGTTCACCGGATGGGTGGACGTGGCGTTGACCGAGAAGGGCCGCGAGGAGGCCGCGCGCGGCGGCTCCCTGATCGCCGAAGCCGGTGTGCTGCCCGACGTACTGCACACCTCGGTGCTGCGGCGCGCGATCTCGACCGCGCAGCTCGCACTGGACGCTGCCGACCGGCACTGGATCCCGGTGAAGCGCTCGTGGCGGCTCAACGAGCGGCACTACGGCGCCCTGCAGGGCAAGGACAAGAAGGCCACCCTCGAGGAGTACGGCGAGGAGCAGTTCATGCTCTGGCGCCGCTCCTACGACACCCCGCCGCCGCGCATCGAGGACGACGACGAGTGGGCGCAGACCGGGGACGCCCGCTATGCCGACCTCGCCGACGAGATCGTGCCGCGCACCGAGTGCCTGGCCGACGTCGTCGACCGCATGCTGCCCTACTGGTACGACGCGATCGTGCCCGACCTGCGGGCCGGGCGGACCGTCTGCGTCGCGGCGCACGGCAACTCGCTGCGCGCGCTCGTCAAGCACCTCGACGGCATGTCCGAGGAGGCCGTCGTCGGGCTCAACATCCCGACCGGCATCCCGCTGGTCTACCGGCTCGACGAGCACCTGCGGCCCACGCAGCGCGGCGGGGAGTACCTCGACCCGGAGGCCGCGAAGGACGCGATCGCCGCAGTGGCCAACCAGGGCCGCTGAGCGAGCCGCCTACAGGTGGTCGACGGCGGTCAGCGTCTCGCCGGTGACCAGGTAGACGACCCGGCGGGCCAACGAGACCGCATGGTCGGCGATCCGCTCGTAGTAGCGGCCGAGCAGGGCGATGTCGACGGCCGGCTCCACGCCGTGCGGCCAGGAGTCGTCGAGCATGACCTGGAACGAGGAACGACGCAGCTGGTCCATCTCCTCGTCGTCCTCCTCGAGCCGGATCGCCCCGTCGACGTCGCGCTGGTCGATGATGCCGGCGACGGTGCCGACCATCTTCTCCGCGACCGTGGCCATCCGCTCGATCGTGGGGACGATCTCGTGCGGCACCGCGACCTGCGGCACCCGCAGCCGGGCGACCTTGGCGACGTGCACCGACAGGTCGCCCATCCGCTCGAGGTCGGCGACCATCCGCAGGCCGGCGACGATCGTGCGCAGGTCGCTGGCGACCGGCTGCTGCAGGGCCAGCAGGTCGAAGGACTTGCGCTCGATGCGCTCGCGGGCAGCGTCGATGGCGGCGTCGTCGGAGATGACCTGCTCGGCGATCTCGGCGTCCGCCGTCAGCAGCGCCACGGTGGCACGGGAGACGGCCGTCTGGACCTCGTAGGTCATGGCGACCAGGTCGTCCACGATCGTGTCGAGCTGGTCGAAGTAGGCATCGCGCATGCGGTGAACGCTAGGAGCCGCAGGTGAAGCCCCGGCGACCCGACGACGACAGGGCGTGAACGCAAGGTGAACAGTCGCCGAAAGCGCAGGTCAGCCGTCGTCGGCCGGACGAACGGGCGGTGTCGGCGTGCGTACGATCGGGACGTGGACAGTACGACGCAGGCCCTCGTGTTCGCGCTCATCGGCGCGGTGCTCGGGGCGGGCGTGATCTTCGCCTGGCGCGTCAGCGAGGCGCAGCTGCACCGGCACGAGGCGCCCGAGGAGCCCGCCGTACCTCCCGCGGTCGCGTCCGTGCTGAGCGTGCTGCGGTCCTCCGCACTGGTCGTCGACGAGCAGGACGAGGTGCTCAAGGCCTCCGCGCCGGCCTATGCCTTCGGGCTGGTGCGCGGCAACCGGGTCGCCGTCGAGGAGCTCGCCGACCTGGTCCGGCAGGTGCGCCGGGACGGCCAGATCCGCGAGACCGAGCTGGTCGTGCACCGCGGGCACGCGGTCGCTCCCCTGCACGTCACCGCGCGCGTGGCGCCGCTGAGCAGCCGGCTGGTGCTCGCCCTGGTCGAGGACCGCACCCGCGAGCGCCGGGTCGAGGCGATCCGCAGGGACTTCGTGGCCAACGTCTCCCACGAGCTCAAGACCCCGGTCGGCGCGCTCAACCTGCTCGCCGAGGCCGTCGAGGAGGCCGCCGACGACCCGGAGGCGGTGACCCGGTTCGCGGGACGGATGCAGAAGGAGAGCGCGCGCCTCTCCCGGCTGGTGCAGCAGATCATCGAGCTGTCCCGGCTCCAGGGCGACGACCCGCTCGAGGACCCGCAGTCCGTCGACGTCGACGCCGCCGTCGCCCGCTCCATCGACCAGTCCACGATCGACGCCCAGAGCCGCGGCATCACGGTGGTGCACAACGGCGAGCGCGGCCTGCACATCCTGGGCAACGGCGACGAGGTCTCCCTGGCGCTGGGCAACCTGGTCGCCAACGCGGTGGCCTACTCCCCCAGCCACAGCCGCGTCGTGGTGGCCGCCCGGACCAACGAGCTGATGGTCGACCTGACGGTCACCGACCAGGGGATCGGCATCCCGCCGCAGGAGATCGACCGGATCTTCGAGCGCTTCTACCGGGTCGATCCCGCCCGGCACCGCTCCACCGGCGGCACCGGCCTGGGCCTCTCGATCGTCAAGCACGTCGCCGCCTCGCACGGCGGCGAGATCCGGGTCTGGTCCGTGGAGGGACAGGGGTCGACGTTCACCCTGTCGCTGCCGCGGCGGCTCTCCGACACCGGCTCCGCACCCACCCGCGAGGCGTCGACGTCGTTGACGCCCCAGCCCGCCCAGGAGGCAACCCCGTGACCCGAGTGCTCGTGGTCGAGGACGAGGAGAGCTACAGCGACGCGCTCGCCTACATGCTGCGCAAGGAGGGCTTCGACGTCTCCGTGGCGGCGACCGGGCCGGACGCGCTGACCGAGTTCGACAAGACCGGCGCCGACATCGTGCTGCTCGACCTGATGCTGCCCGGTCTGCCCGGCACCGAGGTGTGCCGCCAGATCCGGCAGACCTCGACGGTCCCGATCATCATGGTCAGCGCCAAGGACGCCGAGGTGGACAAGGTGGTCGGCCTCGAGCTGGGAGCCGACGACTACGTCACCAAGCCCTACTCGCCGCGCGAGCTGGTGGCCCGGATCCGCGCGGTGCTGCGCCGCGGCGCCGACGTCGAGCTGGCCCCGGCGACCCTCGAGTCGGGCCCGGTCCGGATGGACGTCGAGCGGCACGTGGTGACCGTCAACGGCACCGACACCAAGCTGCCGCTCAAGGAGTTCGAGCTGCTCGAGATGTTCCTGCGCAACCCCGGCCGGGTGCTCACCCGCGGGCAGCTCATCGACCGGGTGTGGGGCTCGGACTACGTCGGCGACACCAAGACCCTCGACGTGCACGTCAAGCGGCTGCGCGCCAAGATCGAGACCGACCCGGCGACGCCGAGCTACCTGGTCACCGTGCGCGGCCTGGGCTACAAGCTGGAGACCTGACGAGCGTCCGGTCGGGTGCCTCTAGCGTTGCGCCATGACCACGTCCCGTCCGAGTCTCCTGCCGATCGCGGCGATCGCCCTGACCCTGCTGCTCTGGGCGTCCGCCTTCGTCGCGATCCGGCACCTGGGCGACTCGTTCACGCCCGGCGCGCTGTCGCTGGGCCGGCTGGCGGTGGGGTCGCTGGCCCTCGGCGTGCTGGTCGCGCTGCGCGGCTGGCAGCCGCCCCGGCGTCGCGACTGGCCCGGCCTGGTCACCATCGGCGTGCTGTGGTTCGGCGTCTACAACGTCGCGCTCAACGCCGGCGAGCGACGCGTCGATGCCGGCACCGCTGCGATGCTGATCCAGCTCTCGCCGGTGCTCGTCGCCGTCCTTGCCGCGGTCTTCCTCAAGGAGCGGGCCACCCCCGCCCTCGGCGTGGGGCTGCTCGTCGCGTTCGGCGGGGTCGTGGTGATCGCGACGTCCACGTCCGGGGCCGGCGACCGCGACCCGCTCGGCGTCCTGCTGTGCCTGGTCTCCGCCGCGGCGTACGCCGTCAGCCTGATCATCCAGAAGCCGCTGGTGTCGCGGCTCTCCGGGATCCAGGTGACCTGGATCGCCTGCACGGTGGGCCTCGCGGCCTGCCTGCCGTTCGCCGGCCAGCTCGTCGGCGACGTCGCGGCCGCGAGCACGACGGACCTGCTCTGGGTGCTCTACCTCGGGCTGTTCCCGACCGCGGTGGCGTTCTCGACGTTCGCGTTCGCGCTCTCGCACATGAGCGCCGGCAACCTCGGGGTGACGACCTACCTGGTGCCGCCGATCACGGTGCTGCTCAGCTGGCTGCTGCTCGCGGAGGTGCCGCCCACGATGGCGTACGTCGGCGGGGCGCTGTGCCTGCTGGGCGTGGCCCTGGCCCGCCGCCGGCCGCGCACCCGTGGTCGCTCGCGGGCCGCCGCGGCCGGGGTCCCCGGGTGACTGCTCAGCCCTTCTCGAGCCAGCCCCGGAACGCCTCGAGGTTCTTGGTCGACTCGCCGCGGCTGGTGCGCCACTCCCACTCCTTGCGGATCGACGTGGCGAAGCCGAGCTCGAGGATCGTGTTGAACGACTCGTCGGCGTAGGTCAGCACCGCCCCGAGCAGCCGGTCGATCTCGTCGGCCGTGACGACGGCCAGCGGCAGCCGTCCGTCGAGGTAGATGTCGCCCACGGCATCGACGGCGAAGGACACCCCGAACATCTTCAGGTTCTTCTCCAGCAGCCACCGGTAGACCCGCTCGTGGTTCTCGTCGGGTTGCCGGGCCACGAAGGCGTGCACCCCGAACGCGTGCTCGCCGACGTCGAGCCGGCACGGCGTCTGCAGCTTCCGCTCGCCGGGAAGGTCCACGGTGAAGCGACCCTCGGCGATCTCCTGCCAGGACAGGTCGGAGTCGCCCAGCGTCGCGCGCACGGTCTCGATCGCCTGCCGGCGGTCGGTCACGCGCGGGTCTCCGCCAGGTCCAGGCGCATCGAGCGGGTCGCGGCCCGGTAGACCTCGAGGGTGCGGTCGGCGGTGCGCTCCCAGGCGAAGTCCGCCGCCTGGCGCACGGCGCCGGCGGCGAGCTCGTCTCGCAGGGCCGGGGCGTCGACGATGCGCCGCATGGCGCGGGCGTAGTCCATCGGGTCGTGCCCCTCGACGAGGAGACCGGAGACGCCGTCGCGCACGACGGTGGTCAGTCCGCCCACGGCAGCCGCGACGACCGGCGTACCGGCGGCCTGCGCCTCCACGGCGACCAGCCCGAAGGACTCGTTGTAGGACGGCACGCAGACCAGCGTGGCGGCGGCGTACCAGTCGGCCAGCACGGACTGCGCGACCGGCGGCACGAAGCGGACCACGTCGGCGATGCCGAGCGCGTCGGCGAGCTGCGCGAGCGACTCCGGGTGCTCCAGACCGCTGCCGGACGGCCCGCCGACGACCGGGACGACCAGGCGGTCGCGCAGTGCGGGGTCGCGGTCGAGCAGCAGGCGTACGGCGTGCAGCAGGACGTCCGGCGCCTTCAGCGGCTGGATGCGCCCGGCGAACATCAGCACCACCGCGTCGGGCGCGATGCCGAGTCGGCGCCGTGCGTGCGTCGCGGGCCGGAAGACGTCGAGGTCCACGCCGGGGTGCACGACCTCCACGCGGGCCGGGTCGGCGTCGTACAGCTCGAGCAGCTGCTTGGCCTCGATGTCGGTGTTGGCGATCAGCATGTCGGCGGCGTCGACGACCTGCTCCTCCCCGATCACGCGGGCGCTCGGCTCGGGGGTGTCGCCTAGCGCGAGCGAGGCGTTCTTGACCTTGGCCATGGTGTGCATCGAGTGCACCAGCGGCACGCTCCACCGGTCGCGGACCAGGGCGCCGACCTGGCCGGAGAGCCAGTAGTGCGAGTGCACGACGTCGTACCAGCCCTGGTCGTGGCGTGCCTCGGCGCGCAGCACCTCGCGGGCGAAGACGCACAGCTGACCGGGCAGCTCCCCCTTGGGCAGGCCCTCGAAGGGGCCGGCCGGGACGTGGTGCACGACCACGCCGGGGAAGGCCTCGACGGTCGGGGGGAGCGCGCTGGAGGTCGCGCGCGTGTAGATCTCCACGCCCAGGTCGCGGGCCGCGAGGCGCTTGGCCAGCTCGACGACGTAGACGTTCATGCCGCCCGCGTCGCCGGTGCCCGGTTGGTCGAGCGGGGACGTGTGGACGCTGATCATCGCGACCCGCCCGTGGCGGGTGCGCAGGCTCGGCCCAGCGAGTGGCTCAGGGTTCAACGGTGGCACACCTCCAGGTCCCCCAACCGCCGGAAAGTCACACCTATTCCGGGCGATGTCGCCCGATGGGTCGCGCACTGCCCGTCAGCGCGCCGCGCGGCGGCCGTGGACCGGCCGCGTGCGCCCGTCGGCCGCGCTCCGCTGGGCGCGGCGACGGTCGCGCAGCAGGAGCGGCAGCGCGACGACCAGCCCGAGCAGCCCGGCGACCAGGACCGGGAGCCGGTCCTCGGCGAAGGCGTCGCTGAACGCGGTCCACACCGTGAGGGCCAGGGCAGGGGTGGCCACGCTGACCACCGCGCGCAGCCACCCGGGGGCGTGGTCGACCAGTGAGTAGCCGAGCGCCGCGAACGCGACCAGGAAGCCCACGAGACCGACGCCCAGGGCCGGCCCCGCGACGTCGCCGTCCCCAGCGAGGATCGCCGCGCCGAGCCAGACCAGGCCGCCGAACACAGCCGCGAGGGAGCCGGCACGGGTCGTGTTCATCAGGCGAGTGTGCCGTGTCGCGCACGTGTTGTCAGGTGTGCACCGGTTCCTCCCGGGGGCGGCGCGCTTAGATGGAGGCATGACCACACGCACCGCCGTCGTGACCGGGGCGAGCAGCGGCATCGGCGCCGCGACCGCCCGCCACCTCGCCGCCGAGGGCTTCCACGTCTTCTGCGCGGCCCGCCGCCCCGACCGGGTGCAGGCGCTGGCCGACGAGCTCGGGGGGACCGCGGTCGTCTGCGACGTCACCTCCGAGGAGTCCGTGCGGGCCCTCGCCGAGCAGGTCGGCGACACCCTCGACGTACTGGTCAACAACGCCGGCGGCGCCTTCGGGGCGTCCCCGGTCGCCGAGGCGTCCAGCGACGACTGGCGCGCGATGTACGAGGTCAACGTGATCGGCCTGATGCAGGTCACCCGGGCCCTCCTCCCGGCGCTGGTCGCCAGCGGCGCCGGGGTGATCCTCAACGTCGGGTCGACCGCGGGCCGGATCGCCTACGAGGGCGGCGCCGGCTACACCGCCGCCAAGCACGGCACCCAGGTGGTCAGCGAGACGCTGCGCCTCGAGCTGTGGGACCAGCCGGTCCGGGTCTGCGAGATCGCGCCGGGCATGGTGAAGACCGACGAGTTCGCCCTGGTCCGCTTCGACGGCGACCAGGCCAAGGCCGACGCGGTGTACGACGGGGTGGCCGAGCCGCTCACCGCCGACGACGTGGCCGACGCGATCACCTGGATGGTGACCCGCCCCTCCCACGTGAACATCGACGAGCTCGTGATCCGCCCGCGCGCGCAGGCAGCGCAGCACAAGGTGCACCGCGTCCCCCCTCGTCTTTCTCGTTGAGTGGTCACTTGTGCCCCGTTGAGTAGGCGCTCGTGCCCCGTCGAGTAGGCACTTGTGCCCCCTAGTGACGGGCGCGTGGCCGGCTGGCCGGTTTTCGTCCACAGCCGCGCGGAACCGCCCACCCTCCCCAGGTCGTACGGCGACCGCGCGCGTCCCCGCGCGCAGCGGTCAGCGTGGCCGGCATGCGCACCTCGATCGCCGTCCCCACGACCCCGTTCACCCCGGCCATGGCCCGAGCCACGGGGATCTCGCGCAAGCGGCTCGACCAGCTGCTCGACGCGGGCGAGGTGCGCCGAGTCCTGCGCGGGGTCTACGTCGCCGGCGTCGTCCCGGACACGACCGCGATCAGGGCGGCCTCCGCGGCGTTGGTGCTGCGCCCGTTCGTCGTGGTGTGCGACCGGACGGCGGCGTGGCTGCACGGCGTGGACACCTTCGACTTCTACGAGCTCGAGATCCTGCCGCCGCTCGAGACGTCGGCGTTGCGCGGGTGCAGCCGCCCCCGCCGTACCGGATGCAGGCCGGGGGTCCGCGACCTGTCGCCCGAGGACGTGATGCGGGTCGGCGATGTCAGCGTGACCACACCGCTGCGGACCGCGCTCGACCTGGCCTGCTCCCTGTCCTCGCGCGACGCCCTGGCCGCGCTGGACGCCTTCATGCGTCACCACGACGTGACCCGCTCGCAGCTGCGTGGGGGGCTGGTGCGCTACTTCCGGCGCCGCGGTGTCGTCCAGGCCCGGCGGCTCGTGGCCCTGGCGGACGCGCGCGCCGAGTCACCCGGTGAGTCGTGGACCCGGCTGGTGATGGTCGACGCCGGGCTGCCCGTGCCCGAGCTCCAGTGCTGGGTGCGACACGAGGGACGCGACCTGTTCCGCCTGGACCTGGCCTACCCCAAGCACCGGATCGCCATCGAGTACGACGGCCGGCAGTTTCACGAGTCGGCCGAGCAACGTGCTCACGACCTCGCGCGCCGGACCTGGCTGCGCGAGCACGGGTGGACCGTCATCGTGGTCACCCGGGACGACTTCACCCCGGCCGCGATCGAGCGGTGGACGGGCGAGGTCCGGGACGCCCTGAGCGCCGCCCGCCGGGGCACGACTGCCCAGTGAACGGGGCACAAGTGACCACTCGACGGAGCACGCCTGACCACTCAACGAGGCGGCGCAGGCGGGGGCGGGGAGATCAGCAGGGAGGCGAGCCGCTGCAGCTCGGGGGTGAGATCGCGCTCCCCGACGACGACGTCCTGCCCGTCGACGCGGAACGTGTAGACGAAGCGGTCCGGGGAGGGCCGGGTGGGCGCCACCGCCCGGAAGTCGATGCGGTCCAGCAGCGTCTCCAGCTCCGGGGTCAGCGGGTCGTCCCCGAGGCGCGCCTCGCCGCGCTGCGTGATGCCGGCGAAGCCGCCCGAGCGCGTCACGGTCACCATCCGCTCGCCGACGGGGGCCGGGGCCGGGGCGGGGGTGGCGCCGCCGACGCCGACCTGCTCCCACGCGGAGCGCACGGCGGTGGCGGCCTCGGACGAGACGGCCTCGGCCGCGCTCACCGTCGCGGCGGCGAAGCCGGCGAAGTCGATGTCGGCGGAGATCCCGGAGGTGAGCGCGGCGTACCAGACCCGGCCGGCGCCGTCCCAGGAGTGCCCGCCCATCGCGACGGCGGCGAGGTGGAACGCCTTGTTGGGGATGCCGGAGTTGGTGTGCACACCGCCGTTGTCCTCGTCGGTGTCGACGTAGTCGGCCATCGTCGCGACCTGCGGGTCCCGGCCGAGCGCCGGGTCGTCGTAGGCGGTGCCGGGCTCGCTCATCGAGCGCAGCGCCCGGCCCTGGATCGCGGGCAGGAAGATGCCCTCCCCGATCAGCCAGTCAGCCTCCTCCACGCTCTCACCGAGCAGCCGCTGCTTGAGGCACGACCCGAACACGTCGGCCACCGACTCGTTGAGCGCGCCGGACTGGCCCTCGTAGGTCAGGTCGGCGGTGTACTGGACGACCGCGTGCGCGAGCTCGTGGGCAAGCACGTCGACGGGCTTGGTGAACCGGTCGAAGACGGTGCCGTCACCGTCGCCGAAGACCAGCTGGGTGCCGTCCCAGAAGGCGTTGTCGTAGTCGCGCTCGTAGTGCACGGTCACGACCACGGGCGCTCCGCGACCGTCGAACGAGTCGCGGCCGTAGACCTCGGAGAACAGCGCCAGCGACGCCTCGACACCGAGGTAGGCCTCGTCGACGGCGACGTCACCGGACTCCGGGTCGCCCGCGGCGCGGACCAGGTCGCCGGGCAGAACCGTGCCGTGGTGAGCGTCGTGCACGGCGAAGGCGCCGTCGGCGGCGTCCAGCGGGAGCGCGCCGGTCACCCGGCGCCGGTGCCGCATCGAGGCGTCCACCCGCAGGGTGCGCGCGGAGCACGCGCCCACCGGGTCCTCCGAGCGGAGGGAGGCGATCCGCTCGAGCAGGAACGGGGGCACGAAGGAGCACGAGGTCATGCACCCAGGTCTATGCGAGAGCACCGACAGAAGCAACGGGCCCTGTGACAGACTCCCTCCCGTGTTGAGCATCGGACTCGTGGGCGGCATGAGCTGGGAGAGCAGCCTGCAGTACTACAAGCTGCTGAACCTCGGCGTCGAGCAGCGGCTGGGCGGACTGCACTCCGCCCGCACGGTCATGGCCAGCGTCGACTTCGCCGAGCTCACCGAGCTGCAGCGGGCCGGCCGCTGGGACGACGTCGCCACCCTGCTGGCGACCGCGGCGAAGGGCCTCGAGGCCGCCGGCGCCGACGTGCTGCTGATGTGCACGACCGCCTTCCACAAGGTGGCCGACCAGGTCGCCGACGCGGTCGACCTGCCGTTCCTGCACCTCGCCGACGTCGTCGCCTCAGCCGTCAAGGCCCGGGGGCTGAGCACGGTCGGGCTGGTCGGCACGTCGTTCACGATGGAGGAGCCGTTCTTCATCGAGCGGCTCGCCTCGCACGACCTCACGGTCGTCGTACCCGACACCTCGAGCCACGCCGGGATCAACGAGATCATCTACGGCGAGCTGGTGCACGGGAAGGTCCTCGACTCCTCCCGCGACCGCATCGTCGGCGTCGTCGACGACCTGTGGGACGCCGGCGCGCAGGGCGTGATCCTCGGCTGCACCGAGCTCGAGCTGCTGGTCAAGCAGGCCGACGCCAACATCCCGGTGTTCCCGTGCACGACGCTGCACGTCGAGGCCGCGCTCGACGCCTCGCTCGACTGAGCCGGCTGGACCCGGCGGGCTGCGTGAGCCGGCTGAGCCAGCGGGCTGCGTGAGCCGGCCCACACGACGGGTGGCACTCACCGATGCCGTGGTAGGCGGCCTCCCCCGGTAGACTCGTCCGCGGACGTCATCCCGACCGTGACCGGTCGTCGCGCATGACGAGATCCGGACCCCTCGACGAAAGCGACACCGTTCAGTCATGCCTGTCTCCCGCTCCGACCTCCGCAACGTCGCGATCGTCGCGCACGTCGACCACGGCAAGACCACCCTGGTCGACAAGATGCTCTGGCAGGGCGGTGCGTTCGGCGAGCACCAGCACGTCGACGAGCGGGCCATGGACTCCGGTGACCTCGAGCGCGAGAAGGGCATCACGATCCTCGCGAAGAACACCGCGATCCGCTACACCGGCGAGGCCGCCGCAGGCGTCGACGGCGGCGCGATGACGATCAACATCATCGACACCCCGGGCCACGCCGACTTCGGTGGCGAGGTCGAGCGAGGGCTCTCCATGGTCGACGGCATCGTGCTGCTCGTCGACGCCTCCGAGGGCCCGCTCCCCCAGACCCGCTTCGTGCTCCGCAAGGCGCTCAACGCCGACCTGCCCGTCGTACTGGTCGTGAACAAGGTGGACCGGCCCGACTCCCGGATCGCCGAGGTCGTCGACGAGACCTACGAGCTGTTCATGGACCTGCTCGACGACTCCCACAGCCAGGACGCGCTCGACTTCCCCGTCGTCTACGCCTCCGCCAAGGCCGGCCGCGCGAGCACCAACATGCCCGAGAACGGCTCCCTGCCGGACAGCGAGAACCTCGAGCCGCTGTTCAAGACGATCATCGACACCATCCCGGCACCGATGTACGACGAGGGCGCACCGCTGCAGGCGCACGTCACCAACCTCGACAGCTCGCCGTTCCTTGGCCGCCTCGCGCTCGTGCGGGTCCAGCAGGGCACGCTGAACAAGGGCCAGCAGGTCGCCTGGATGAAGCGCGACGGCACCACGACCCGCGTGAAGATCACCGAGCTGCTCGTCACGGAGGCGCTGGAGCGCAAGCCCGGCCAGTCCGCCGGTCCTGGCGACATCGTCGCGATCGCCGGCATCCCGGAGATCATGATCGGCGAGACCCTGGCCGACCCGGAGAACCCGGTAGCGCTGCCGCTGATCACCGTCGACGAGCCCGCCATCTCGATGACGATCGGCACCAACACCTCCCCCCTCGCCGGCCGCGGCCCGACCAAGAACACCAAGGTCACCGCGCGCCTGGTCAAGGACCGACTGGACGCCGAGCTCGTCGGCAACGTGTCGATCAAGGTGCTCCCGACCGAGCGGCCCGACGCCTGGGAGGTCCAGGGCCGAGGCGAGCTCGCCCTGGCGATCCTGGTCGAGCAGATGCGACGCGAGGGCTTCGAGCTCACGGTCGGCAAGCCGCAGGTGGTCACGCGCGAGATCGACGGCAAGCGCCACGAGCCCGTGGAGCGCCTGACCATCGACGCACCGGAGGAGTACCTCGGCACGATCACCCAGCTGCTCGCGGTCCGCAAGGGCCGCATGGAGCAGATGACCAACCACGGCACCGGCTGGGTGCGGATGGAGTTCCTGGTCCCGGCCCGCGGCCTGATCGGCTTCCGGACCGAGTTCCTCACCGACACCCGCGGCACCGGCATCGCGCACCACGTCTTCGAGGGCTACGAGCCGTGGGCCGGCGAGATCCGCTCGCGTGCGTCGGGCTCGCTCGTCGCCGACCGGTCGGGTGCCGCCACGGCGTACGCCATGACCAACCTGCAGGAGCGCGGGATCATGTTCATCGAGCCGACCACCGAGGTCTACGAGGGCATGATCGTCGGCGAGAACTCCCGCGAGGACGACATGGACGTCAACATCACCAAGGAGAAGAAGCAGACCAACATCCGCTCGGCGACCTCGGACAACTTCGAGAAGCTGATCCCGCCGCGGAAGCTCTCCCTCGAGCAGTGCCTGGAGTTCTGCCGCGAGGACGAGTGCGTCGAGGTCACCCCCGACACCGCCCGGATCCGCAAGCTCGTGCTCGACGCCGGCCAGCGCGGCCGCAGCGCCGCTCGGGCCCGCAAGGGCTGATCAGGCCCGGGGCGGCTCACGCACGCCGCCCCCGGACGTCCGCAGCTCCCACGCGCCCCAGCTCAGCACCGTCAGCGCCAGCAAGGCGGTGAGCACGCCGACCAGCGGGGCGGTCGATGCACGCCACAGCTGGTCGCCCGGCAGCAGCAGCACGACGACGAAGCCGACCGTGCCGAGGATCCACGCCACCCCGATCCGCGGCCAGCGGTTGAGGGCGGCCAGCCCGGCCTGCGAGACGACCGCCACGAACATCAGGCTGCTGGCGGCGGCAAGCACCGCGAGGTACGGCGTCGCGAGGTCGTATCCCGGTCCTAGGTAGACCCGGATCAGCCACGGCCCGAGCAACGCGAACGCCGCGACGTACCCGATCCCGAGCACCACCGCCACCGACGCGGCGGTGCGTCGCAACCGGGTGAACGTGTCCCGGTCGCCCGACTCGACGGTCTGGGCGAGCTGGGTGAGCAACGGAGAGAACACCGCGCTGACGAACTGGGCGGGAATGCGGCTCAGCGTCACGGCCCCGGCGAAGGCGCCCAGCGTGTAGACGTCGACCGCGCCGGTGCCCGCCAGCCACGGGACCGAGCCGTTGTTGGCGAGCAGCGGGCCGACCGACCCGGCCAGCAGGTAGAGCAGGGGGCGCGTCGCCACCTCGCGGCCGCCCCGGGGACGTGCGGCCCACGGGGGGCAGAGCAGCCCGCCGACGACCAGGCTCGACGCAGAGGCCGCGCAGCAGACCAGGGCGAGCGACACGACGCTGTCGACACCGGCGGCCACCACGGCCCCTGCCAGCAGCACCCGCACAACGCCGTCGCAGGAGAGCTGGGCGGCGACCGCCCGGAAGTCCTGGTGGCCGGTCATCACCCCACGTTGGATCGCCTGAGCCGCGGCAAGCGCGGTGAACAGCGGCAGCAGCAGCGCGGCGCCGAGGTGGTCGTCGAACAGCAGCCGCGACAGCGTCGGTGAGGCGGCCCAGACTCCGACGGCGAGCGCCACGACGACGACGATCACGCGCCAGGTCAGCACGCCGACCACCGGGGCGACGGGTCGGCCGGCGACGCGGTCGGCCACGACCAGCCGGGCGAGGTAGGCCTCGAAGACGCCGAAGCTGGTGCCCAGGACGGTGGCGACGGTCCACCACACGGCGAACGCCGCGTAGTCCGCCGCCGGCAGGCTGCGTGCCGTCAGCGCCATCGTCAGCACCGTGCCCACGCCCATCAGACCCAGTCCGACGGCGACGAGCAGGGTGCCGCCGGCGAGCTGGCGACGCGCCCGACCCAGGGTGCTCACGAAGGTGCCGTCCTCCTCGGGCCCGTCGGGCCGGTCCTGTCCGGGTGCCGCGCACGACCGGTGCACTGCCCGGGCAGGCTATCGCGGCGACGGACCGGCCAGCCGGACGTACACCTCGCCGCTCTACAGCGCTGCGCGCCGCGCGAGACGCCGACCTGTACGTCCGCGTGGCCGCGACCTCACGGCCTGCTCCAGGCACTCGCGCACATAGGCCGGGTGCAGCATGACGTGCTCCCAGCTGAACCGCAGCACGAGCCAGCCGCGTAGCACCAGTGCGTTGTAGCGCTCGCAGTCCCGGTGCAGCGCGGACCGCCTGCCGTGGAACTCGAAGGAGTCCGCCTCCACGACGATCCGCAGCTCGCGGTCCACCAGGTCGGGCCGGCCGACGAACCCGTCCTCGGCGATGACCACCTGCGGCTCCAGGCACAGCCCCGGCACCTCCAACGCGATGGCCCTCAGTACCGACTCGAACGGGTTGGCCGCCAGTCCCGACCCGTGCCCGGCCACCCGCAGGCAGCTCGGCCGTCCGACGCGGGGCGAACGCTCCGCCAGACGCCGCAGCTGGTCGGTCGTGACGTTGCCGTGCCGCAGGGCGGAGTCGGCCACCGTGAGCGCCTCGTCGAACGGCAGGTCGCGCGCACAGTCCATCACCGTCCGACCCGCACGGGTGCGGTCGTGCCAGACATCGTCGTCGTCCAACGAGCGCCAACGGACGTCGATGCCCGCACACCTCGCCGGGTCGAGCTTGCGACCGCGGGGAACGGTCACGGTGGGCCGTGCCGGACGGTGCTTGAGCTCCCACCCGTTGAGCTGCGCGGCGCTGAGGTGGGAGGCGAAGCCGGCGACGCGGGCCGCGGCGCGACGCGCCTCGTCGGCGTCGGGAAGCGCGTAGCGGCCGCGGCCGGACCGCACCACGACCCCTCGCTCGAGGGCCGTGCGCACCTGGCGGCGCGACGTCAGCTGCCACAGCACCTGCGCTTCAGCCACGCCTCCGCGCCACGTCAGGGCATCCACCACGTCCACCGGTCCAGCCTGGTCGAAACGTCGCCACGGCGTCGGTCGTCGTCCACAGGCCACCCGGACGTACACCTCGCGCCGTTGCCGGCTTCGACGGCGCTAGAGCGCCCGACCTGTACGTCTCCGTGGCCGCTCAGTCGGCGTCGACGAGCGGCGCCCGCAGCTGGGGCGCGAGCGCGACCAGGCCGAGCACCGGTAGCGCGGCCAGGAGCAGCAGTGCCGACGGCATGCCGAGCACGTCGCCGAGCCCACCGACGACGGCGGAGCCGACGCCACCGCCGACCAGGAAGAACAAGGTGGCCACGCCGAGCGCGACGCCGCGCACGTCCTCCGCGACCGCGTCCCCGACCGCCTTCATCAGCGCAGGCTGGCCGAGGCCGAAGGCCAGCGTGACAGCGACGACCGCGGTCACGAGCAGTACGGCGGACCCCGACGTCGCACCGAGGGCGGAGACCAGCAGGGCCACCGACGCGATCCCGGCGGCGAGGGCGAGCGACAGGGCCGGGCCGATCCGGTTCAGCAGCGGGCCGGCGACCCGGGGCGCGAGCAACCCGGTGACGGCGCTCGGCAGCAGCGCGACCCCGACCTGCCAGGGCTCCCAGCCGCGGGCGACGAGCACGACCGGGACGGCGATCAGCAGCGCGAACCAGGCGGCGGGCACGGCGGACGCGGCCAGCGCGCTCCGCACCACGGCCGGGTTGCGGATCACGGCGAGCGGCAGGAAGCCGTGCGGACGGCGCCGGACCCACAGCGCGACCGCGGGAGTGCCGAGCACGACGAGGGCGGCCCCGACGGCCGCGACGACAGGTCCGGTCGAGGGCGACTGCACGAGGAGCACGACTCCGGCGGCGGTGCCGGCCACGAGGGCGGCGCCGAGCAGGTCGAGCCGGGCACCGCTGCCCTCGGTGGGCAGCGAGCGCCAGAGCAGCGGGATCAGCAGCAGGCCGAGCATCGGCAGCGCGATCACGGCACGCCAGCCCAGCAGCCCCTCGACGGCACCGCCGGCCAGCGGGCCGAGGCAGCTCACGGCCGCCGCGACGCCGGCGACCCGGCCGAGCGCGGTGGCGCGGAGCCGTCCGGTGTAGCGGACCGTCACGATCGCCACGCCGAGCGTCGGGACGGCGGCGGCCCCGGCGCCCTGCAGGATCCGGGCGGCCAAGAGCACGCCGAAGTCCGGGGCCAGTGCTCCGGCGAGCGCCCCGAGCGTCATCAGGCCGACCCCGAAGATCAGCGGCCGCCGCACGCCGACCAGGTCGGAGACCCGGCCGTAGACCGCGGTCGCGACCGCGAGCATCAGCGCGTAGAGGCTGATCGCCCAGGCGCTCACCCCGGTGCTGACGTCGAGGTCGCGTCCGATGATCGGCAGTGCGATCGCGGCTGACGAGCTGCCCATCCCAGCGAGCCCGAACAGCAGGCCCACCAGGATCGAGACCCGTCGCGCGTCGCGTGCGGTGGCGGAGGAAGACATTGCCAACCCCAACCATCATGCCCGGTCAGGCATTCCCTCGGATCAGGTGGTGACGACCTTGCCCGGGTTCATCAGGCCGTGCGGGTCCAGCGCCCGCTTCACCGCGCGGTGCATCTCCAGCACGGCCGGCGAAACTTCGGACACCAGACCGTCCATCTTCAGCAGCCCGACGCCGTGCTCCCCGGTCACCGTCCCCCCGAGCTCGAGGCAGGCGTCCAGGATCTCGTCGAACGCGAGCTCCGCGCGGGCCCGAGCGGCGTCGTCCCCGGCCGGGGTGATCAGCAGCGGATGCAGGTTGCCGTCACCGGCGTGCGCGATGTTGGCGATCACGGTGTCGTGCCGGAGCGCGATCTCCTGCACCCGGCCGAGCATCTCCGCCACCTTCCCGCGCGGCACGCAGACGTCCTCGGTGAGCACCGGGCCGAGTCGCTCGAGCGCCGGGTAGGCCAGCCGCCGCGCCGCGAACAGCGCATCGGCCTCCTCCTGGTCGGTCGACACCGTCGCCCAGGTCGCACCGGCCTCCTCGAAGCAGGCCAGCATCTTCTCGGCCTCCTGGTCGCCGACCACGCCGGGCGTGTCCACCCGGCCGAGCAGGACCACGTCGGCCTCGACCGAGAGCCCCATGTTCTTCCACCGGTCGACGGCCTCGAGGCAGGTGCGGTCCACCAGCTCGAGCGCCGACGGCGTGAGGCCGGCGGCCGTCACCGCGGCCACCGCCCGTCCCGCGTCGACCACCGAGTCGAAGTACCCCGCGATCGTGCGCTCCGGCTCCCGCAGCGGTCGCAGCCGCACGGTGACCTCGGTGACGACGCCGAGCGTGCCCTCCGAGCCGACGATCAAGGAGGCCAGGTCGTAGCCCGCGACCCCCTTCGCCGTACGGCGACCGACCCGCACCAGCTCGCCGAGCCCGTTGACGAGCTGGATCTCGAGCACGTAGTCGCGGGTGACGCCGTACTTCACGCAGCAGAGCCCACCCGCGTTGGTGGCCACGTTGCCGCCGATGGTGGACCAGGGCGAGCTGGCGGGGTCGGGCGGGTACCACAGGCCCTCGGCCGCGCACGCCGCCCGCAGGTGGTCGTTGACGACTCCCGGTTGCACGACGGCCAGCCGCTCGTCGGCGTCGATCTCGACGATCGCGTCCATCTTCTCCAGCGAGATCACCACGCAGCCGTCGACCGCGTTGGCCCCGCCCGACAGGCCGGTCCCGGCGCCGCGGGAGACGATCGGCGCCCGGTGCTCGAGGCAGACCCGGACCACGGCCTGCACCTCCTCGGCGGTGCGCGGGCGGACTACGACCGCGGGGACGACGTACGGCGCCCACTCGGCCTCGTCGTGCGCGTAGGAGGCGGTCTGGTCGGCGTCGGTCAGCATCCGGTCCGCGGGAACGGCGGCCGCGAGGTCGTCGAGAAGGGTCATCCCCCCACCGTAGGCGGGCCGCCACACCAGCGCCGCAGCAGCGCGGCGTAGACCTCGACCGCCTCGTCGACCCGGGCCAGCGAGCACCACTCGTCGGCGACGTGGCACTGGTCGGGCTCGCCCGGACCGAGGATGACGGTCGGGACCGCACCGCCGAGCAGCGGGATCAGGGCCGAGGCGTCGGTGAAGTAGCGCGCCGGGTCGGCGGGACCGCCGTCCAGCCCGACGTCGGCCAGCGCGCTGCCCACCAGGGCGACGAAGTCGTCGGACAGGTCGGTGTCGACGGGCGGCAGGACCACCGCGTCCTCGACGCGTACGGCGTCCCCGACGATCTCGCGCACCAGGGCGCGCACGTCGTCGCCCGCGAAGGACGGCACGGCGCGGATGTCGAGGGACAGCTCCCCCGCGTCGGGAACGACGTTGGTCTGCACACCGCCGCGCAGCACGCCGACGTTGGCGGTGACGGGGCCGAACCGGTCGTCGGTCGGCCAGCCGGTGTGGTCGTGCAGCGCGACGGCCGCGCGGGCCACCTTCACCGCGGCGTTGTCACCGAGCTCCGGGGCGGAGCCGTGCGCGGCCTTGCCTTGGGCCGAGATCCGCATCCAGTGCGCGCCCTTGTGCCCGGGGACGAGGCGGTTCTGCGTGGGCTCGGCCACCACGAGCGGCCCGCCGCCGGCAAGCGCGGCCGAGGGGATCGTCAGCGCGCCCGTGCAGCCGGTCTCCTCCCCTGAGGTGAGCACGACCTGGACGCCGCGGCAGTCGTGACGTCGCCGGGCGTGCTCGGCGATGGCGACCACCAGCGCGGCCACCCCGGACTTCATGTCGCTGGTGCCGCGACCGACGAGCCGGTCGCCGTCGGGCTCGGCCGCCCACGGGTCGACCGCCCAGTCCGACGGGGTGGCCGGAACGGTGTCGAGGTGGCCGGTGAACGTGAGCGGCGTGTCACCGCCGACGCGGGCGACGTACTGCTCGCGACCGGGCTCGAAGTCAACCAGATCGCCGCTCAGCCCGGCCTCCTCGAGCAGCCCGGCGCAGCGGCGCGCGAGGTCGCCCTCACGGGCCGCGACGGTGTCCGCCCGCACCAGCTCGATGAGCAGATCGATGGCCTGGCTCACTTCAGCACGGAGTTCTTGGTCTCGGGCAGCGTGAGGATCGAGAGGAACGCGATCACGGCACCACCGGCGACGTAGAAGAAGAAGTAGTTGCTGTGCCCGGCGTCGCCGAGCGTCTGGATCACCAGCGGCGCGGTGCCGCCGAAGATCGCGACGGTGAGGTTGTACCAGGCGCCGATGCCCAGGCCGCGCAGCTCGGTCGGAAAGAGCTCGGACATGATCGCCGGCGCGATGGAGGCCATCATCGCGTAGAGCCCGAGGCCGACGCAGAACACCACGAGCATCGAGCCGAAGCCCGCCCCGGGACGCACCAGCGTCGACAGCGGCACGACGAGCACCGCGATCAGCGCCGACCACACCAGCAGCTGCGGCTTGCGGCCGAAGCGGTCGGCGGTCCACCCGAAGGGGTACTGCAGGACCACGAAGAGCGCGGTCCCGATCGACAGCGCGATGAACACCGTGCTGTCGTCGATGCCCTGCTGCTTCACGGCGAAGGGCGTCATCGCCGAGAAGAACGTGTAGTAGCACAGCGTGTTGAGCAGCGTGAAGCCGATCAGCTGGGCCACCGCGCGCGGGTGCTCGCGCAGGGTCATCATCAGCGGGTTCTTGATCGCCTGCGCCTTGGCCTTGTTCTCCTCGAACTGCTCGGTCTCCGACATGTCCTTGCGCAGCCAGAGCCCGACCAGGCCGAGCAGCCCGCCGACCACGAACGGGATCCGCCATCCATAGCTGTTGAGCTGGTCGTCGCTGAGGCTGTCGGCGAGCAGGGCGCCGAGCACCGAGGCGATCAGCACGGCGGAGCCGGTCGAGATGTAGAAGAACGACGAGTAGCGACCGCGGCGCTCAGGAGGCGCGATCTCGGCGAGGTAGGCCGAGGCGTTGGAGACCTCGCCGCCCAGCGACATCCCCTGCGCGATCCGGGCCAGCAGCAGCAGTGCCGGCGCGAGCCAGCCCACCTGGCCGAACGTCGGAAGGAACGCGATGACCATCGACCCGCCCGCCATCAGCGTGATCGTCAGCAGCATCGCCGCTTTGCGCCCACGCAGGTCGGCGAACCGGCCGAGCAGCATGCCGCCGAGGGGACGGAAGAAGAAGGCCAGAGCGTAGGTCGCGAAGGTGCCGATGAAGGCCGCGGACTCGTTGCCGGACGGGAAGATCTGGGTGGCGAAGTAGATCGAGAACGTCGCGTAGACCGTCCAGTCGTACCACTCCACCGCATTGCCGACGCTGGCCGCGATGAGCGTCCTCACCGGGAGCCTGTGCGGCTCGGTCTCCTGCTGCGTCGTGCTCATGGGTGTCTCCTCGCGTCCCGAAGTTGCCCGAACCCTGCCCCACCAGAACGGGCCGAAACGCCGGACCCGTCAGTCCGCGCATGCGCTCGGACCTGCACTCGCACGCCCGGACGCCGGGGTCAGGCGGGGCGGCGGACGTCGAGGTCGTCGAGTGCATGTCCGACCGCAGGGTGCACCAGCGCCACGAGCACGCGTCGCACGTAGTCCGGCTCGAACATCACGTGCTCCCAGGAGAACCGGACGACGGTCCAGCCGTCGACGAGGTCCGGTCGTCCGATCCGCTCGATGGGCACCTGCGGCTCCACCGACAACCCCGCGACGTCGAGGGCGATGGCGCGCAGGACCGACTCGAACGGGTTGGCGGCGCGGCCGTCCGCGGCAGCGACCACGCGCAGGCACCGGGCTCGATGGCGCTCCGGCATCGCCTCGGCACGACGGGTCAGCTCCGCCACCCCCACGTCGAGATGCCGCAGCGCCGAGTCGGCGATCGCCAGGGCCTCGTCGAAGGGCATGCGCGCCGCGCACCTGACCACCGTCTCGCCCGGCACGGTGGCGGCGCGCGAGACGTCCTCGGCCGGCAGGTCGATCCACCGCACCCGGACGCCGCGCCGACGCTCGGGCGCGACCTTGCGCGTGCGCGGCACCGCCAGGCAGGGGCTCGGAGGACGGTGCTTCATCTCCCAGCCGTGATACTGCGCAGCGCTGTCCTCGACCAGCACGGCCGTCAGGGCGTTGGCCCGCCGCAGGGCCTCGTCGACGCCCGGAAGCGAGTAGCGGCCGCGCTGGTCGCGCACGACGTCCCCGCTGAGCCGCGCGCGCTGGAGCCGCGACCTCGACGTCAGGGTCAGGAGGGTGCCGGTGTCGGCCACCCCTCCCAACCGCTGCAACGCCACGTCCGCTCGCACCCGTCCATGCTGGCGGAGTCCTCAGATCCGTGCGGCGGGCTGTCCACAGGTGCGCTCCGACATGCACACGCAGCCACCGTCACGGCCGGCCGCGGGGAGCGACCGACCGGAGGTGCCGCGAGTGCATGTCCGACGGCTCACTCGGAGACGCGGATGATCGACTTCCCGAAGTTGCGGCCGGCCAGCAGGCCCCGGAACGCCTCCGGCGCGTTCTCCAGTCCGTCGACGACGTCCTCGCGGTAGCGCACGGACCCGTCGGCGACCCACTGCGACATGTCGCGCACGAAGTCGCGGCCGTGCGACGCGGTGAACTCGCTCTGGATGAAGCCGCGGATCGTCAGGCTCTGGGTCAGCACCCGCCGCATCAGGCCGGGCAGCCGGTCGGGACCCTCGGGCGCGGAGGTCGCGTTGTAGTCGGCGACCAGCCCGCACACCGGCACCCGTGCGTAGAGGTTCAGCTTGGCGAACACCTCACGCGCGACCGGTCCTCCGACGTTCTCGAAGTAGACGTCGACGCCGTCGGGCACGGCGGCGGCGAGCTCGGCCTTGAAGTCCGGCGAGCGGTGGTCGAGGGCGACGTCGAAGCCGAAGTCGCCGAGCAGCGCCTGCCGCTTCTCGGGGCCGCCCGCGATGCCGACCGCGCGAGCGCCCTTGAGGCGGGCGATCTGGCCGACGGCCGAGCCGACCGGGCCGGTCGCCGCCGCGACGACGACGGTCTCCCCGGGCTGCGGGCGGCCGATCTCGAGCAGACCCGCGTACGCCGTGAAGCCGGGCATGCCGAGGACGCCGAGCGCTGTCGAGACGGGTACGACGGAGGGGTCGAGCGTGCGCAGGCCACGACCGTCGGAGATGTCGTGGGTCTGCCAGCCGGAGTAGGACAGGACCCAGTCGCCCACGTCGTACGACGGGTGGCGCGACTCCTGCACGACGCAGACCGTCCCGCCGACCATCACCTCGCCGATCCCGACCGGCGCGGCGTAGGACTTCGCGTCGCTCATCCGGCCGCGCATGTAGGGGTCGAGCGAGAGGTAGACGACCCGCAGCAGCACCTGGCCCTCGGACAGGGCCGGCAGGTCGTGCTCGACGATCTCGTAGGTGTCGTCGGCGGGCTCCCCGACGGGGCGCTGGGCGAGCCGGATCTGGGTGGACTTCACGCGGCCGGTCAGCCCTTCTTCTTGCGCAGCGCATCCGGCTTGTGCACCGCGGTGCCGCCGCTCTTCTCGCTCTCGACGAGGTACTGCGGCTCGTCAGGCGAGGCCTTGACCTTGCGGCCACCGGCCTCGGTCTCGCTGGCGATCGTGTCCTTGACCTCGCCCACGGCGGTGCCGCCGTGGCTGTCCCACTCGACCCGGTCGCCCTTGCTCAGCTTCTTCTCGCTCATGAGACGGCCGTACCCGAAAGTCCGCGGCTCAGCCCGTCACGACCCAGCGGTCGCCGTCGCGGGTGGCCAGCCCATCCGCCTCGAAGGCGGACAGCCAGCCCTCCATCGGGAACCAGCCCCACCGCTCGTGGAACCGGTTGGCGTTGCGCACCACGTCGTGCAGGTGCTCGACCGGCGGGGAGGAGACCGGGTGCCACTGGTGGTAGGCCGTCGCACCGCCGACCCACCACATCGGCACGTTCGCCGCCGCCGCGCGCTGCCCGAAGTCGGTGTCTTCGCCGCCGTAGCCCTCGTACCCCTCGTCGAAGCCGCCGACCGCCGCCCAGGTCGAGGCGTCGACGGCGAAGGACAGCGACCAGAACAGCCGCAGGTCGGTCGCTCGCTCGACCACGCCGGCCGGCGGCGCGGGCCGGGCCGGGTGCGGGGCCGCCGAGGCCAGGTCGGCCAGGGGGTGGTCGCGCTCCAGGTAGGCGACCGGTCCGCACAGCAGGCCGCGGTGCCCCGCCGCCGCCGAGGCGTACGACGCCAGCAGCCCGGGCGACGCCAGGCAGTCCACGTCGAGGAGCACGACCAGATCGCCGAGCTCCAACGCCGCGGCGACGCCGACGTTGCGGGCCCTGGCCAAGGGCAGCCGGGGCCCGCTCGGCAGGTCCAGCACCGTCGACCGCGACGCCAGCGGACCCGCGGCCACCACGTCGCGCACCAGCGGGTCGCCCATCGCCACCACGACCACGTGCTCCGGCGGGTCGGACGCGAGGGAGACGTGCTGCGCCGCCAGGTGCTCGTGGCGCCCGTGCGCGACCGTGACGACCACGAGGCGCGTCATGCGTGCGTGACCCGCCGGACCGTGTCGTCCACGGCGCGGGCAGCGCGGGCCGCCCCGTCGCCGTACGACCACCGCGCCCAGCCGGACCCGCCGAGGCGCACGGCCTCGTCCAGCAGCTGCGGCCAGCGCGACGGCTCGGGCCAGTCCGGCCGGCCGACCGCGAGGCCGAGACTGGCGACGGCGAGGGCGGTCGCGTGCTGCTCGTCGAAGGGCCGTGGGTCGGCGATGACCACGGCCGGGGCGCGCGCCGCCGCGACCTCGGCCACGGCGTTCTGCCCGGCGTGCGTGACGACGGCGTCGGCGCCGCAGAGCGCTCGCCACAGCTCGTCGCGGCCGAGGCGGCTGCTGCCGCCGGCGACCGTCCAGGTCCAGCCGGGGGTGCTTGCCTGCAGGTCGCGGACGGCGGACTCGGTCAGCCCGGTGCCGCCGCTGCCCCACAGCAGCAGCCCGTGCCGGGACGCTCCCGGCGGACGGGGCGAGCGGGGTGGGTGGGCCAGCCCGTCGAACCCGCCGATCGACCCGCAGTGCACGGTCTTAGCCAGCCAGGCGGCGGGCCACGTCAGCGGGACCGCCTCGGGCCACGGCGCGACCAGCGTCTCGGCCAGGTCGTAGGCGGTGCGGTGGGCGCGGTCGGTGCGGTCGCCCGGCTGCGCGACGACCGCCACCGGCACGCCCGCGAGCCGGACGAGCAGCGTGATCTCGACGGACACGTCGACGACCACCAGCCTCGGCGCGGCGTCGGCGAGCCAGGCGGTCACCTGCGCCGTACGACGGGCCAGGCCGGGGTCGTGCAACGGCGTCCAGTGCAGGACGCCGTGCGCCGCGACGTCGTGGGGGGAGACGGCGGTGTCGTCACGGTCCAGCTGCACCCAGGCGCCGGCCCACGCCGCGGGCCGCGGCAGGGAGCTCAGCACCGTCACCGGCTCTTGCAGGTGCGGCAGCACCGACTCCAACCGGTGTAGGTGGCCCAGGCCCTGGTGGTGGACGTACCAGCCGATCACGCCGCGACCGTCCGCACCCCGTCGAGCAGCGCGAGGTAGGCGTCGACCATCCGGTCGAGCGAGCAGTGCGTGAGGGCGTGGTGGCGGGCGGCGGCGCGGGACAGCCCCGCTGCGACCGGTACGGCGTCCGCCGCCGCCGCCACGTCCCCGCCGAGCACCAGCCGGGCGCAGGAGTCGTCGACGACCTCGGGGACGCCGCCCCGCGCGAAGGCCAGCACGGGAGTGCCGCAGGCCAGCGCCTCGGCGGCGACCAGGCCGTAGGGCTCGTCCCAGACCGGGGTCACCAGGCACAGGGCACTCGCACCGACCAGGGCGGCCAGGTCCCGCTGCGCCAGGTGACCGACGTGCACGGCGTGGTCGCCGAGCCGGGGCTCCACCTCGGCGCGCCAGTAGGCCGGGTCGCTGACCGGACCGGCCAGCCGGATCCGTCGCCCGGCGGCCCGGGCGATGTCGAGCGCGAGGTGCGGGGCCTTCTCGGGCGTCATCCGGCCGACCCACACCAGGTCCGGGCCACCCTCTCCGACCGGCCAGCGCCGGGTGTCGACGCCGTTGGGGATCACGTGCGGGTCGGCGACGTGCGACCAGGCGCGTGCCGTGTGCTGGCTGACCGCGACGAACCCGGCGGTCGGCGGGGCCAGCCGCACGGCGGGCTCGAGCCAGGGGGTCGGCGGCGTGTGCAGGGTGGTCAGAAGTGGCGCCCGCAGCGCGTCGGCCATCGCGATCGGCAGGTGGTGCAGGCTGTTGTTGTGCACCACGTCGACGTCGCGGCGGCGGGACAGGGCGAGCATCATCTGCAGGTAGGCGTGGTGCGCCTGGAGCCACTCCTCGGGAACCATCGACACGTCGCGGCGCGCCGCGTCGCTGAGCACGGCGGTCTCGGTCGGCAGGATGGTCGCTCCCAGACGCGGGTCCGACCCCGGCCCGGCGAAGACCTCGAGCGCGACTCCCCGCTCCCGCAGACCCTCGATCAGGTGCCAGGTCAGCGACTGCATGCCGCCGGCGAACGGCTCGCTGATCGGGAACCGCGAGTCGGCGATCTCCACCACGCGCAGCGGGCGGCGCACCGGTCTCACGGCGTGCATAGTCGTCACAGGTATGGCCTTCTGCTCCCTCACGCCCCCATGCGTGACTCCCAGGTGGACGCCGGGCTGCTTCAGCGGTTCAGGGGTGGATTACCCCCGGTCCGCCTTTGCATGTACCACCGGCCGGTCGAGTTGCCGGGCGGCCGCGCGAGTTCAGTCGCAGAGGATGACGTGCAGGGTGCGCGGGCCGTGCACGCCCTCGACCCGGTTGAGCTCGATGTCGCTGGTCGCCGACGGCCCGCTGATCCAGGTGGTCGGTCGCGCCGGGTCGAGGAGCGCGACGGCGTCGGGTACGTCGGCGACGACCTGGTCCGCGCGGATGACGCAGACGTGCAGGTCGGGCACCAGGGTGACCGCGCGACGCCCTTCGCCCGGTCCGTGCGAGAGCACGATCGTGCCGGTGGTCGCGACGCCCACGGTGGCCCCGGTGACGACGGCGTCGAGGTCGTCGAGCTCCAGGGCGCTCAGCCCCTGCCCTCGACCCTCGTCGCGTACGGCGTCCGGCACCGTCCACGCGAGCCCGTCGGGGACGACGGCCCTGGCACCCGAGGGCAGGGCGTCGGCGATCCGCGCCTCGACCTCGTCGGCGGCGCAGCGCACGACGACGGCCTGGTAGTCGGTGACCCGCTCGACGAACAGGTCGAGCAGCTCCTCGCGGCTGCGTGTCTCGGTCGGACGGTAGTCGCGCAGGATCTGGACGTCGCCGCGTGCGGAGGCGATCGCACGCCGTACGTCGCCGAGGATCTGGTCGCGGGCGCTGGTCATGCGTCGTCCTCCGTCCGGCCGCCGTCGGTGCGCTTCCACCAGGCCCGGAACGACTCGGCCGGCGGCACCGGCAGGTCGCGGGCACCGGTCCACCCGCTCGCGAACGGCAACCGGGACAGCACGGAGCGGCCGCCCGGTGCGGGCCGGACGCTCGGCAGCAGACCCAGCAGCCGACCGGCCACGCCGGACAGCCGCTCGGCAGCGCCCAATCGTCCGCCGCTGGTGAAGGCGGCCGCGGTGGCCCTCATCGCGAGGGCCTCGGGCTTGCGCGAGGGCCGGTGGGCGTCGACCACCTGGGCCCGCAGGTCGACGAGCACCGAGGGGATGTCGATGCGCACCGGGCAGGCCTCGAAGCAGGCGCCGCACAGCGAGGAGGCGTAGGGCAGCGAGTCGACCTGCTCGTCGTCGCCGACCCCGCGCAGCAGCGGGTTGAGGATCGCGCCGATCGGGCCGGGGTAGACCGAGCCGTAGGCGTGGCCGCCGGTGCGCTCGTAGACCGGGCAGACGTTCAGGCAGGCCGAGCAGCGGATGCAGCGCAGCGCCTGGCGGCCGACCTCGTCGGCGAGCGCCCGGGTGCGGCCGTTGTCGAGGAGCACGACGTGCACCTCCTGCGGCCCGTCTCCGGGAGCCACGCCGGACCAGGTGGAGGTGTAGGGGTTCATCCGCTCCCCGGTCGAGGAGCGCGGCAGCAGCTGGAGGAACACCTCGAGGTCCGACCACGAGGGCAGCACCTTCTCGATCCCGACGACGCTGACCAGCACCTCGGGCAGCGTCAGGCACATCCGGCCGTTGCCCTCGGACTCGACGACGACCAGGGTGCCGGTTTCGGCGATCGCGAAGTTCGCGCCGGAGACGCCGACCTTGGCGCGCAGGAACTTCTCCCGCAGGTGCAACCGGGCGGCCTCGGCGAGACGGGGCGGGTCGTCGGTCAGGTCCTCGGGGGCGGGTCGGCCCGCGGACGCCATCCGGGTTCGGAAGATCTCGCGGATCTCGGCGCGGTTGCGGTGGATGGCCGGCACCAGGATGTGGCTGGGCAGGTCGTCGCCGAGCTGCACGATGAGCTCGGCGAGGTCGGTCTCCCAGGCCGCGATCCCCTGGGCGGCCAGGTGCTCGTTGAGCTCGATCTCGGCGGTCGCCATCGACTTCACCTTGACGACCTCGTCGACGCCGTGGCTGCGAGCGACCTCCGCGACGATCCGGCAGGCCTCCTCGGCATCACGCGCCCAGTGCACCACCGCGCCGTTGGCGCTCAGGGTCTCCTCGAGACGCAGCAGGTGGTCGTCGAGGTTCAGCAGCACCTGGTCCTTGATCGCGGCGCCGGCGACCCGGAGCTGCTCCCAGGCGTCGACCTCGGCGACCACCTTGAGCCGCTTGGCCCGGATCGTGGACGTCGCGTGCGCCAGGTTGGCGCGCAGCTGGGTGTCGGCGAGCGCCGCCCGCGCTGCCTCGGGGAACGCCGGCATCCCGACGAAGGTCGCGCTCATGCGTCGGACCCCGCGACCGAGTCGACCGGGTGGGCGCCCTCGCCGGACGAGCCCTCGGTCGCGGCGAGGACCTCGGCCAGGTGCATGGTGCGCACCCCGGCCCGCTGCCGCGACAGCAGCCCGCCGACGTGCATCAGGCACGACGAGTCGCCGGCCACCAGCACCTCGGCTCCCGTGCCGACCACCTTGCGCGCCTTGTCAGACCCCATCGCCACCGAGGTGTCGGCGTTCTTCACCGCGAACGTCCCGCCGAAGCCGCAGCACTCCTCGGCTCCCGGCAGCTCGACCAGCCGCAGCCCGCGCACCGCCTGCAGCAGCCGGGTGGGGCGGTCACCGACCCCGAGCATCCGCAGCGAGTGGCAGGTCGGGTGGTAGGTCACCGTGTGCGGGAACGACGCCCCCACGTCCACCACCCCGAGCACGTCGACGAGGAACTCCGAAAGCTCGTAGACCTTGGGCGACAACGACGCGATCTCGGACTGCAGCGCGGCATCTCCCGAGCGACGCCCCACGATCGCGTGCTGGTGACGGGCCGAGCCGGCGCACGATCCGGACGGCGTCACGATGGCGTCGAAGCCTGCGAAGGCGTCCACGAAGTTGCGCACCACCGGCACCGCCTCGTCGAGGTAGCCGGTGTTGACCATCGGCTGCCCGCAGCAGGCCTGCGCGGCCGGGAACTCGACGTCGACGCCGAGCCGGCGCAGCAGCCGCACGACCGCCTTGCCCGCGTCCGGGAACATCGCGTCGTTGATGCAGGTCACCATCAGCGCTACCCGCACGTCACCCTCCCACCTGGTCGTCCGAGTCCGACGTCGTCCGAGCAACGTAGCCCGCCGGGGGGCGGGCCGGAAGGCGGGCCTCGGCCGCGGTCCACCGGGAGTCGCCCCTGCGGCTCGTAGCGCGTCCAGTCTGTGGGTCGCCGCCACCAGCGCCCGCATCGCGGCCAGATCGGGCAGATCGGCACCGAGGGTGCGCGCCTGCACCAGCACGTTGCCGAGGGCCGTCGCCTCGACCGGGCCCGCCAGCACGGGCACCCCGCACGCATCAGCGGTCAGCCGGCAGAGCAGCTCGTTGCGAGCCCCGCCGCCGACGACGTGCACCACGTCGACCGGATACCGCTCAGCGTCGCCTGCCAGCCGGACGTTGCGTCGGTAGGCCAGGGCGAGGCTCTCCAGGATGCAGCGCACGACCTCCCCACGGGTGCCGGGGGGGTCTGACCGGTCGCCTCGCAGGCCTCAACGATCCGGGCCGGCATGTCCCCGGGCGGAAGGAATGCGGGCGCGTCCACGTCGACCATCGGCCCGAAAGCGGGCGCGGCCGCGGCCTCGGCGAGCAGGTCGACAAGATCATCGGTGCCCCACGTGCGCATCGTCTCGCCGAGCACCCACAGGCCCGTCACGTTGCGCAGGAAGCGGATCGTGGCGTCCACGCCCGCCCTCGTTGGTGAAGTTCGCCAGCCGGGCCTCCTCGGTGAACACCGGCTCGTCGAGCTCGACGCCCGACGAGGGACCAGGTGCCCGAGGAGATGTACGCCGCCCGGCGCGGGTCCGCGAACGGCACCCCGACGACCGCGGAGGCCGTGTCGTGCGAGCCGACCGCGACCACCGGGGTCGTCCCGGCCAGCCCGTCGCGTCGGCGACCTCCGGCAGCAGCCGCCCGATGACGTCGCCGGGCTCCCGCAGCGGCGGGCAGGATCCCCGCCGGTACGTCGACCTCGCCGGCGAGACCCGGTCGCCCAGGCCCGGGCCCGGACGTCGTACAGCTGGGTGGTGGAGGCGTTCGTGGCCTCCGCCCCGACCGCGCCGGTGAGCCAGAAGGCCGAGCAGGTCCGGGACGAGCAGCATGGCGGCGACGTCGTCGAGTGAGGGCTCCGCCGCGAGCTGGTAGATCGTGTTGAACGGCAGCTGCTGCAGGCCGGTCGTGGCGTAGAGCTCCTCGGCGCCGACCTGCGCGAGCGACCCGGTCGGCCACTCCGTCCGTGCGGCTGTCGCGGTAGCAGAACGGGATCCCCGAGCAGCCGACCCGTGGGCGTCGAGCAGCCCGTAGTCGACCGCCCACGCGTCGATGCCGACCGCGTCGACCGGCCCAGCCGCCCGCAGGCCCGGCGAGCACCTCCCTGTGCAGGCCGCCGATGTCCCAGTGCAGGCTGCCGTCCTCGGCCGCACCGGCCCGTTGCGAAGCGGTGCACCTCCTCGAGCGTCGAGCACCCCGGGACCGACCGTCGCCCACCATGACGCGGCCGCTCGTCGCACCGAGGTCGACGGCGGCGAGGCGAAGGTCCCGAGGTCATCGCGCTCAGCGCAGGAACCCGGCCGCGACGCCGGCGTCGACGGGGACGTGCAGGCCCGTGGTGTGGGTGAGGTCGCCGCCCGCGAGCGCGAAGACCGCGGCGGCGACGTGCTCGGGCAGCACCTCGCGCTTGAGGATCGTGCGCTGGGCGTAGAACTCGCCCAGGTCCTTCTCGTCCACGCCGTAGACCGCGGCGCGCTGGGCGCCCCAGCCCTTGGCGAAGATGCCCGGAGCCGCGCACGACGCCGTCGGGGTTGACGCCGTTGACCCGGATGCCGTGCTCGCCCGAGCTCGGCGGCGAGCAGCCGCACCTGGTGGGCCTGGTCGGCCTTGGCCGCGCCGTAGGCGACGTTGTTCGGGCCCGGCGAAGACCGAGTTCTTCGAGGAGATGTAGACGATGTCACCGCCCATCTGCTGGTCCACCATCGCCTTGGCCGCCGCCCGCGAGACGAGGAAGGAGCCCTTGGCCATCACGTCGTGCTGGAGGTCCCAGTCCTTCTCGGTGGTCTCGAGCAGCGGCTTGCTGATCGACAGCCCGGCGTTGTTGACCACGAGGTCCACGCCGCCGAAGGCCAGCGCCGCGGCGTCGACCGCAGCCTGCACGGCGTCCGCGTCGGTGACGTTCGCGACGACGGCGATCGCCCGGTCCGTGGTGCCGATGCCCTCGGCGACGGCGGTCGCGCCGGCCTCGTCGAGGTCGGCGACGACGACGCAGGCGCCCTCGGCGGCGAGCCGCTCGGCGATCGCCTTGCCGATGCCGGAGCCGGCGCCGGTGACGAGCGCGACCCGGCCGGCGAGCGGCTTCGGCTTCGGCATCCGCTGGAGCTTGGCCTCCTCGAGCGACCAGTACTCGATGCGGAACTTCTCGCTCTCGTCGATCGGGTGCGTAGGTCGAGACGGCCTCGGCCCCGCGCATCACGTTGATCGCGTTGACGTAGAACTCGCCGGCCACCCGGGCGGTCTGCTTGTCCTTGCCGAAGGAGAACATCCCGACGCCGGGCACGAGCACGATCGCCGGGTCGGCGCCGCGCATCGGCGGGCTGTCCGTCGACCTTGTTGCGGTCGTAGTAGGCGGCGTACTCCTCGCGGTAGGCGACGTGCAGCTCACGCAGCCGGAGCACGGTGTCCTCGACGGAGGCCGTGGCGGGCAGGTCGACGACCAGCGGGCGCACCTTGGTGCGCAGGAAGTGGTCGGGGCACGAGGTGCCGAGCTCGGCGAGCGGCGCGAGCCGCTCGCGGGCCAGGAACTCCAGCACCGCGTCGCTGTCGGTGTAGTGGCCGAGCTGCGGGGCGTCGGTGGACGCCAGCCCGCGGATCACCGGGGCCAGGGCGGCCGCCTTGGCCGCGCTCGTCCGCGACCGGCAGCGCCTCGAAGCCGGGGACGACGGCGCCGAAGGGCTCGGCCTTGCCGTGCTCGGCGAGGAAGGCCTCGGCGGTGCGGATGATCTCGAGCGAGTGGGCCTCGCACTCCTCCGACGTGTCGCCCCAGGCGGTGATGCCGTGGCCGCCGAGGACCACGCCGATGGCCTGCGGGTTGGCGCGCTTCACCTCGGCGATGTCGAGCCCGAGCTGGAAGCCCGGTCGGCGCCAGTCGCACCCACGCGACCCGGTCGCCGAAGCACTCCTTGGTGAGCGCCTCGCCGTCCGCCGCCGTGGCCAGCGCGATCCCGGAGTCGGGGTGCAGGTGGTCGATGTGCGGCGGCGTCGACGAGCCGTGCATCGCGGTGTCGATCGACGGCGCCGCGCCGCCATTGCCGTGCAGGCAGTAGTCGAACGCCGCGACCATCTCGTCCTCGCGGTCGACGCCCGGGTAGACGTCGACCAGAGCGCGCAGCCGGTCGAGGCGCAGCACGGCGAGACCGCCCTCGGTCAGCGTGCCGAGGTCGCCGCCGGAGCCCTTGACCCACAGCAGCTCGGTCGGCTCGCGAGGTGACCGGGTCGGTGACCGTGCCCTTCGCGGAGGTGTTGCCACCGGCGTAGTTGGTGTTCTTGCGGGTCCGCGCCCGAGGCGGTTCGACCGCGCGATCAGCTCGGCGGGGTGTCGTCGGGTCACTCACGTCAGTTCCATCCTGCCTGGGCGCCGCCCACGCGGTCCGCCTCGATCTGTTCCTGGTAGCCGCTGGCGAGGTAGGCCCGCATCGGGTCCGCCGGCAGGTCCCGGCTCTCGCGCCAGTCGGCGAGGTCGCGTCGTACGTCGGTGTAGAACGCGTCCATGTAGATCTCGTTCGCCACGCAGCACGTCGCCCGCCGCTCGGGCCGCGGCGAGCGCGTCGGCGTCGAGCAGCAGCGCGCGCGCCGTCATCTCCTGCACGTTGAGCACCGACCGGATCTGGCCGGGGATCTTCCTCTCGATGTTGTGGCACTGGTCGAGCATCAGCGCGACGTCGCTGTCCAGGGCCGTAGCCGCCGCCCCGGACCACCTCGACCATGATCCGGAAGAGCTGGAAGGGGTCGGCCGCCCCGACGATCAGGTCGTCGTCGGCGTAGAACCGGCTGTTGAAGTCGAACGAGCCGAGCTTCCCCAGCCGCAGCAGCTGCATCGACGATGAACTCGATGTTCGTGCCCGGCGCGTGGTGACCGGTGTCCAGGCACACGATAGCCTTGGTCGCCCAGCGCGGCCACGTGGACGTACGACGTGCCCCAGTCCGGGACGTCGGTGTGGTAGAACGCCGGCTCGAAGAACTTGTACTCCAGCACCAGCCGCTGGTCGTCGGACAGCTCGCGTAGATCGTCGCGAGGCTCTCGGCCAGCCAGTCCTGCCGGGCCCGCATGTCGCCCTGGCCCGGGTAGTTCGTGCCGTCGGCCAGCCAGATCTTCAGGTCGCGCGACCCGGTCCGGTCCATCACCTCGAGGCACTCGAGGTTGTGGTCGATCGGCCTTGCGGCGGACCGTCGGGTCGGCGTGGGTGAGGCTGCCCGAGCTTGTAGTCGTCGTCCTGGAAGGTGTTGGAGTTGACGGTGCCGAGGCCGACGCCGAGGTCCTCGGCGTACGCGCGCGAGCGCCGTCGTAGTCGTCGACCAGGTCCCAGGGGATGTGCAGCGCCACGGTCGGCGCGAGCCCGGTGAACCGGTGCACGGTGGCCGCGTCGGCGATCTTCTCCTCGACGGTGCGCGGCGTGCCCGGGGCTGCCGAAGACCTTGAACCGGGTGCCGGAGTTGCCGTAGGCCCAGGAGGGCACCTCGATGGCCAGTCCGTCCAGCTGGTCCGCTGATCTCTGCGAAGCTCGTCATGTCATGTCTCTCGTCGTGTCGTGCTGGTGTCGGGGCCTGCGAGCTGGTCCTCGAGGTGGAACACCTCGGTCAGCAGCAGGAAGCCCTCGTCGGGTGGGCGGCCGTCGATGCCGGTGAAGAACTCGCGCCATCTCGGACTGCCATCGGGTGTTGACCTCGGTGCGGCGCCATCGCGGCCTGGGCCGCGTCGAGGTCGTCGGCCTCGACGTAGCCGACCAGCAGACCGTCCGTCGCGCAGGAACAGCGAGTAGTTGCGCCAGCCGGTCGTCGTGCAGGGCGTCGAGCATCGTCCGGCCACACCGCGCGGTGCCGGTCGACGTACTCCTCGATCCGGTCGGGGCGGACCTGGAGCTGGAAGCAGTAGCGCGGCATCGAGGTCTCCCTCCTGGCCGGTGCGTGGGTGGTCGGCCGGGGCGCCGACGCAGTCGGTCGGCGCACCGGCCGGGAGCGGTCGACTCAGAAGTCGAACTTGTCGATGTTGTCGACTTGTCGAAGACGAACGGGTCGCCGAGCAGCGACGGTGTCGTCGGCGCCGACGGTGTACTCGCCGAGCTCGCCGGCCTTGAACTTGTCGCCCTCCTCGCCGGTGATGTCGCCGTCGACCAGGGCCTTCGCGGCGTAGGCCGCGAGGTAGCCGAGGTCGGCGGGGTTCCACAGCGCGAACGCCGTGACGGTGCCGTCCTTGACGTACTTGCGCATCTGGTTCGGGGTGCCGAGACCGGTCAGCGCGACCTTGCCCTTGTAGTCCGAGGTCGGACAGGTAGCGCGCCGCGGCGGCGATGCCGACCGTGGTGGGCGAGATGATGCCCTTGAGGTTCGGGTGGCTGCAGCAGCGCCGCGGTCTTGTCGAACGACGTCTGGTCGTCGTCGTTGCCGTAGACCGTGTCGACGAGCTTGATCTTCGGGTAGTTGGCTGCGAGCTCGCTCCTTCATCAGCTCGATCCAGGCGTTCTGGTTGGTCGCGTTCGCGGCTGGCCGACAGGATCGCGATCTCGCCGGCGTCGCCGATCTGCTCGGCGATCAGGTCGACCTGGCCTTGGCGATGCCCTCGGCGTCGGCCTGGTTGATGAACAGGTCGCGGCACTCGCGGGTCGGTGTCGGAGTCGAACGTGACGACCTTGGTGCCGGCTTCGCGGCCTCGTTGAGGGCGTCGCAGATCGCCTTCGGGTCGTTGGCGGAGACGACGAGCGCGCTCGACGCCCTGCTGGGCGGCGGTGTTGATGTACTGCACCTGGGCGTCGGGGGTCGCCTCGTGCGGGGCCGACCTCCTCGAACTTGCCGCCGAACTCCGCGACGGCCTTCTTGCCGCCCTTGTCGCTGGTGTCGAAGTAGGGGTTGCCGAGGTTCTTGGGCAGGAAGTGATCGACAGGTCGTCGCTCGCCGCCGCATCCGCCGCCGCCGCTGGCGCCGGAGCCGTCGCTGCCGCCGCAGCGCGGAGAGCGACGAGGGCTGCGCGTGAGCGGCCAGCGCCACGAACGCGGAGGCGCCGCTTGCGAGACTTCACGACTTCATGTGCTACCTTCCGTGAGTTGCCGACGCATGGCGAGCCGGCGTGCGTGTGAGTGGGCGGTGGCTGCGCGTCGGTGCTCCGCCGTGGCGGGCGCGGTCGCGAGGGCCACGCCAGGAGGCTGGTGGACATCACCGAGAGCACGAGCAGCAGCCCGATGATGATGTTGATGACGTTGACCGTGACGCCCTCGAGGCGCAGCGCGCTGGAGAGCACGCCGATCAGGAGGACACCGGCGAGGACGCCGTGCAGGCGGCCGCGGCCGCCGAAGATCGAGACGCCGCCGAGGAGCACGGCCGCGATGACCTGCAGCTCGAGCCCGGTCGCGTTGTCGCCGCGGGCGCTGCCGAACCGGAGTGTGTAGTAGATGCCGGCGAAGGCGGAGACCACTCCGCTCAGCGACGAACAGCGATGAACTTGGTGCGCTCGACGTCGACGCCGGTGAAGTGCGCGGCCTCCGTGTTCAGCCCGATCGTCGTAGACGCCGCGGCCGAACGAGGAGAAGTGCAGCAGCAGCGCGAACGACGATCGGCCAGCACGACGAACGGGACGATGATCAGCGGGATGCTGGTGCTCGCCGATCTTCGCCTTGGCGAGGTCGGTCCACCGCTCGGGGAAGTCGGTGATCGCCTTGGTGCCGAGCAGGCCGACGGCGAGCCCGCGGAAGAGGGCCAGCGTGCCGATGGTGACCGCGAGCGACGGGCAGCCCGACGTAGGCGACGAGGAAGCCGTTGAGGGCACCGCAGACCAGCGCCGACGAGCAGCGCGACGCAGCGCCGGCCACCGGGATCGACCAGCCCGTGCTCGACGAGGACGCCGACCAGCGACGCTGCCAGGCCCGACCACGCTGGCCACCGACAGGTCGATCTCGCCGGTGATGATGACCAGCGTCATCGGCAGCGCGATCAGCAGGATCGGCGCGATGTCGAGGAGCAGGTAGGTCAGCGTGAGCGGGCCGTCGAAGTTGCGCGACGTTGCGCCAGCGAGTAGACGACGACGACCACGAGCAGGGCGATGACCGCCGTCTCGCGGGTCAGCAGCAGTCGCCGCCACAGCGGTCTCGGGAGTGGGTCGGCATGACGGTCGTCGGGTCACGGCTCGTCCCTCGCCTCGATGCAGCTTGCGGGCCGGCCGCGCGGCCGAGGACCCGGTCGAGGACGATCGCGCCGATGATCAGCACGCCGACGACGGCCCGCTGCCAGAAGTCGGGGATGCCCAGGATCGGGAGCGCGCGGTTGATGGTGTACCAGGAGCACAGCGCCGATCGCCGCGCCCCACGACGGTGCCGCTGCCGCCGAAGATCGCGACGCCGCCGATGACGACGGCGGCGACCGCCTCCAGCTCGATGCCGGTGCCGGCGCCCGAGCTGACCGTGCCGTAGCGCGCGGTGTAGAGGACGCCGGCCAGACCCGGCCAGTGCCCCGCTGAGCACGAACGCGGCGAGCAGCCGCCGCCGGACGTTGAGGCCGTAGAGCACGGCCGCGTCCGGGTCGGAGCCGATGGCGTACATCTCGCGGCCGCCGCGCGCCGTGTGGAGGTAGTAGCCGACGCCGGCCAGCGACCGACGACGGCGACGATGAACAGCACCGGGATCGCGAGGATGTCTTGGTGCCGAGGTCGAGGAAGCTCGCGGGGCATGTCCGAGGCGTTGATGCGGTCGCTGCCGGCCCAGGTGAGGACCGACACCGCGGAAGATGTAGAGCGTGCCCAGGGTGATCACCAGGCCGGCACCCTGCCGAAGGCGACCAGCAGCCCGTTCACCAGGCCCGAGCAGGCCGCCGACGACGATCGCCGGCAGCGACCACGACGACGATCGGGATGCCGGGTGCGTCGAGGAACAACCGCCCGGTGAGGTAGGCCGTGAGCGCCGAGCACCGAGCCGACCGACAGGTCGACGTTGCGGGTGATGATCACCACCGCCTGTCCGACGGCGAGCAGCAGCAGGATCGACGGGGTGAGCAGCAGGTCGCGCCAGCCGTTGTTGCTGAACAGGAAGCTCGGGGTCTTGATCGTCGCCGCCGCGATCACGGCCAGCAGCACCAGGAGGATGCGAGAGCTCGCGGGATCGGAGCACGTTGTCGCCGAGCGCCGGCCCGAGGCTGCCGGCTCGGCTCGACCAGGCGCTCGAGGTCGGCGGGTGTCGACGGTCGTGACTCATCGCTGTGCCTCCAGGGGCCGGGTCGCGGCGCGCATGACGTTCTCCGGGGTGGCCTCGTCGCGGGGCAGGTCGGCGGTGAGCCGGCCCTCGCACACGCACGAGGACCCGGTCGGCCATGCCGAGCACCTCGGGCAGCTCGGAGGAGATCATCAGGATGGCGAGGCCCTCGCCGGCGAGCTCGGAGAGCAGCCGGTGCACCTCGGCCTTGGTGCCGACGTCGATGCCACGGGTCGGCTCGTCGATGATCAGCAGCGTGGGGTCGCGTCGCCAGCCACTTGGCGATGCACGACCTTCTGCTGGTTGCCGCCGCTCATCGTGGCCGCGGTCATGTCCAGCGCGCTGGTCTTGACCTCGAGCCGGCCGGCCCACGGGCCGGCCGCCCGGCTCTCGGCGCCGCTCGGTCAGGATGCCGGCGCGGGCCAGTCCGCCGCGGATCACGCCGGCGACGTTGCGGGCCGACCGACGCCTCGGTGACCAGGCCCTGCTTGCGTCGGTCCTCGGGGACGAACGCCATTCCCGGGCGGATGGCGGCGCGCGGGTTGTGCGGGGCGACCCGCCGGCCGTCCATCAGGACGCGTGCCCGTCGTCGTAGCGGGTCGACGCCGAAGACCGCACGGGCGATCTCGCTGCGGCCGGCGCCGACGAGACCGGCCAGACCCACGATCTCGCCGGCGCGGACCTCGAAGGTGACGTCGTGGAAGACGCCGGCCGAGGTCAGGCCCTCGACGCGAGGACGACTCACCGACGGTGGCGGGGGTCTTGGGGAACAGCTCCTCGACCTCGCGGCCGACCATCAGGGACACGATCTCGTCGACCGTGGTCTCCGTCGATGCGGCGCGTGGCGATGTAGTCGCCGTCGCGCATCACGGTGACGGTGTCGCAGAGGGCGAAGACCTCGTCGAAGCGGTGGGAGATGAACACCAGGCCGCGGCCCTCGTCGCGCAGGCTGCGGGCCACCGCGAACAGCCGGTCGACCTCGACGCCGCTCAGCGCAGCGGTGGGCTCGTCCATGATCAGGACCTGGGCGTCGAGCGAGATCGCCTTGGCGATCTCGATGATCTGCTGGTCGGCGATGGACAGGCCGAGCGGCCGGACGCCGTCGGGTCGATGTGCACCCCGAGCCGGGCGAAGAGCGCCTCGGCCTCGGTGTGCATCGCCGCCCGGTCGACGCGCCGCCCGGAGGTCAGCGGCTGCCGGCCCATGAAGATGTTCTCGGTGACCGACAGGTCGGGGAACAGCGTGGGCTCCTGGTAGATCACCGCGATCCCCAGCGCCTTGGACGCGGCCGTCGAGGAGAAGTCGACGCGTGCGCCGCCGAGCAGGATCTCGCCGGAGTCGCGCCGGTGCACGCCGGCCACGATCTTGACCAGGGTGGACTTGCCGGCACCGTTCTCGCCGACCAGCGCGTGGATCGAGCCGCGGGTCACCGCGGATGCTGCCGCTGCGCAGCGCGGCGACGGGGCCGAACGACTTGGTGACGCGCACGCAGCTCGAGCATGACGTCGTCGGACGTGGGGGCCACGATTCCACCGCCTTCTCCGATTGAAAGGTTTCAACTGCTGCCGCCGACACGTATGTGACCGGGCCCACATCCGTCAATGGCACTGCGCCGAGAAACCCGGCTATGGTTCACGGAGCAGGTCACGATTCAACAACCGGAAGGAGGTGACTGGTGGGGCCCCGTGCGAACCCGGCGCCGAGTGTCAAGGACGTGGCGGCCGTCGCCGGCGTCTCGCTCGGCACGGTCTCGAACGTCCTGAACCGTCCCGACCGGGTGAGCGACGCCACCCGGGTCCGGGTCGAGCGCGCCATGGCCGAGCTCGGGTTCGTCCGCAACGAGTGGCGCCCGCCAGCTCCGAGCGGGCAGCAGCCACACGCTCGGCTACGTGATGCTGGACGCGACGAACCCGTTCTTCACCGACGTCGCCCAGGGTGTCGAGGACACCGCCGCCGAGGCAGACCTCTCGCTGTTCCTCTGCAACAGCGACAACCGCCCCGACCGGGAGCTGGCCTACCTCAACCGGTTGCAGGAGCAGCGCGTGCAGGGGGTGCTGATCACGCCCGTCGACCCGGACTCCCCCACGCTCGACGACATCACCGCCCGCGGCACCCCGGTGGTGATCGTGGACCGGACCCGCAGCGGCGGCACGCACTGCTCGGTGGCGGTCGACGACCATCTTCGGCGGACGGCTCGCCGGCCGACCACCTGCTCGAGGGCGGGCCACCAGCGGATCGCCTTCGTCGGCGGCCCGTCGAGCATCGGGCAGGTGCGCGACCGACGCGAGGGCGCTCTGGCGGCGCTGGCCGCTGCCGGGCGCCCGCCCGAGGACCTGGTGGTCATCGACACCGTCGCCCTCACCGTCGGCCGAGGGCCGGGCCGCCGGGGAGCAGATCTGCCGGCCTGCCCGCAGCCGCCCGCCCGACCGCGGCGATGTGCGCCAACGACCTGCTGGCGCTCGGCCTGCTGCAGCAGTGCGTCGCCCTCGGCCTCGAGGTCCCGGGGACCTGGCGATCGTCGGCTACGACGACATCGTGTTCGCGGCCGCTGCCGCCGTACCCCTGACCTCGGTGCGGCAGCCCCGCCGCCAGCTCGGACGTACGGCGGGTGAGCTGCTGCTCGACGAGGCGCGCAACCCGGACCACGAGCACCAGCAGATCCTGTTCACGCCCGCGCTGATCCCCCGGGCCTCCACCCGACGTCGCTGAGCCGGCCGCCGATGGGGGAGGTGTCAGTCGAGGGCCGAGCGGAACGCGTGCTCGCCCGGACCGACGCGTGACTCCTGCCCGTCCGGCAGCCGCACGACCGCCGCCGCGCCCGGCGGCACCGTCACCTGCAGGTGCATCGCCGTGTCCTCGACGTGCCAGGCCACAGCCACCTGCCCTCGCCGGGTGCGCAGCGTGGACCTTGCCCAGGTCAGGTCGCCGCCGGGTCGGGGCGCGACCAGCACGGTGGCATAGCCCGGCTCGACCGGCGCGATGCCGGCGACGGTGCGGTGCATCCAGTCCGCCACCGCGCCCAGGGCGTAGTGGTTGAAGCTGGTCATCTCGCCCGGGTTGATGGCTGCCGTCCGGGAGCATCGAGTCCCACCGCTCCCAGATCGTGGTGGCGCCCATCGTCACCGGGTAGAGCCAGGACGGGCAGGTCCGCTCGAGGAGCAGCCGGTAGGCCTCGTCGACGTGACCCGGTGAGCGTCAGCGCGTCAGCAGACGTAGGGCGTGCCGGCGAACCCGGTGGCGATGTGGTAGCCGCCTCGGCGACCAGGCTCGGCGAGCCGGTCGCCGGCGCGGTCGGCGCAGCTCGCCGTCGAGCAGGCCGAAGACGATCGCCAGCGCGTAGGCGGTGACGGCGTCGCTCCGGATCGTCGCCGTCGTCCGCCGACGTAGTGCTGGTGGAACGCGCTCGCGGGTCTGGTCGGCGAGCGCGTGAGAAGTCGGCAGCGTCCTGGTCCTGGCCGAGGAGGACGGCGGCTCTCGGCGACCAGGCGCGCGCTGCGGTACAGGCACGCGGTGGCGACCACTCCGTTGTCGGCCTTGGCCTCGACGGGTGCGTCCGGCGGCGCGCTGCGGGTCGAGCCAGTCCCCGAACTGGAAGCTCGCGTCCCACAGCCCGGTCGGCGAGAGCAGCGACTCGACGCGGCGCACGTGCGCGGCCATCGAGGCGTACTGGCGCGGCGAGCACGTCGAGGTCGCCGTACGCCTGCCAGAGCGCCCACGGCACCCAGACCGCCGCGTCGCTCCAGATCGCGGTCGAGTCGGGGTCGGCGAACTCGACCGGGTGCCGGGACGTACTTGAGCACGTCGGGGACGACGAACGGCACCATGCCGTCGGCCGCCTGCTGCTCGAGCTCGAGGTCGCGCAGCCAGTCGCGCAGGAAGCCCTCGCACGTCGTAGAGGAACGCCGCCGTCGGGGCGAACACCGCGATGTCGCCGGTCCAGCCCGAGCCGCTCGTCGCGCTGCGGGCAGTCGGTGGGGACGTCGAGGAAGTTGCCGCGCAGGCCCCACACGACGTTGCGGTGCAGCTGGTTGAGCAGCGCGTCGGAGCACTCGAAGGTGCCGGTGCGCCGCAGGTCGGAGTGGACGACGACGGCCTGCGAGGGCACCGGCGGTCGAGGTCGCCCGGCCAGCCCGTCGACCTCGACGTAGCGGAAGCCGTGGAAGGTCAGCGTGGGCTCGAAGACGTCGTCGCCGCCGCTCAGGACGAACCGGTCGGTCGCCTCGGCGGTGCGCAGCGGGCGGATGCCGAGCTCGCCGTGCTCCAGGACCTCGGCGTGGCGCAGGGTGACGACGTGGCCCGCCTCGCCGTGCACGCGCGACGCGGAGCCAGCCGACGAGGTTCTGGCCGAAGTCGACGAGGGTCCGGCCGGTGGGGATGGTCCAGATCCGCGACCGGCGTCCAGCTCTCCTGGCGGCGTCACGACGGGGCCGACGTACGGCGCGAGGAGGCCGTGGTCGAAGTCGAGCACCTCGACGCCGCCCCAGCCCTCGGCGCGCGGCACCGGGGCGCAGTCCACGAGTCGTCGACGAGCCGGGCGTCGATGGTCTGGCCGTCGTACAGGTCGTTGGCCAGGACCGCCGACGGACCGGCCGCCAGGTGTCGTCGGTGACGACGAGCTGACGGTGGCCGTCAGCGAAGGTGATCTCCAGCTGGGCGATGGCGCCGAGCCGGTCGCCGTACAGCGCACGCGGTCCGCGCTCCACGCGAGCCGACCGCGGTACCAGCCGTTGCCCAGCGCGAGACCGAGGACGGACCCCTCCGCGAGCAGCCGGGTGACGTCGTACGTCCGGTAGCGCAGCCGCCACTCGTAGCTCGTCCATCCCGGGCTCAGGACGTCGTCGGCGACCGGCTGCCCGTCGAGCGTGGCCGTGAAGATGCCGCAGGCGCTGACGTGCAGGTCGGCGGCGATCGACGTCGCCGTGGCCGCTCTCGAGCTCGATCTCCTTGCGCAACAAGGGCGCTCCGGCGAGGTCCTCGGCGGGCTGATCATCGTGGCGGACCAGTGCACTGGCATCGTCTCTCCTGGGTGAATCGGGTGGGACGGGGGCAGAGACCCGGGGGACAGAAGACGGATCTGCCTAGCCCTTGACGGCGCCCGAGGTCATGCCGGCGACGATCTGCCGCTGGAAGATCATGTAGGCGATGAAGCGGCGGGACCGTGATCAGCAGGATGTTCATGAACAGCAGGTTGTACTGCGTCGTGAACTGGCTCTGGAAGTTGTAGAGGGTGAGCTGCACGGTGGCGTTGTCGTCGCCGGGGAAGAAGTACAGCGGGTTCTGGAAGTCGTTGAACACGAACACCGACTGCACCACGATCACGGTGACGATCACCGGCCGCAGCAGCGGGAAGATCACCCGGAAGAACAGCCGGACGGGTCCGGCGCCGTCGATCAGCGCGGCCTCGTCGAGGTCCCGGGGGATGGTCCCGATGAACGCCCGGAACAGCAGCACGGTGAAGGCGAGACCGAAGGCGACCTCGATCAGGATCATCCCGGACATCGTCTTGAACAGACCGACCCGCTGCAGCACCCAGACCGTGGGGACGACGGCCGGCGGGATGATCAGCCCCATCAGCACGCACATGTTCACCACGGTGTTCCACCGGCTCGCCGCCGCTGGAGGACGTAGGCCACCATCGCGCCCATGACCACCATCAGCGTGACGCTGGCGACGGTCAGGACAGTGCTGTTGATGAAGGCCACCACGAGCATGTAGTCGCGCGCCTCGAACACCTGCCTGATGTTGTCCAGGATCGGGAAGGAGGTCGGCCAGGCGAAGCTGAGGTCGCGCGACTCCTGCCGGGTCTTGACCGCCTGCAGGACGATGAAAGCGAACGGGACCACGAAGACGACCCCGGTCAGCGACGATGGCGATGCCGCTGACGCGCGAGCGAGCGGAGTGATCTCATTGCTGCACCTCGCGGCTGTTGAGGAACCGCGACAGCGGGAAGATGATCGCCGTCACGATGACGAACAGGACGACGTTGCCGGCCGTGGAGAGCCCGTAGAAGCCGGCCTGGTACTGCTTGTAGATCACCGAGCCGACCACGTCGGAGGTGAAGCCCGGCCCTCCTCCGGTCATCGCCCAGATCAGGTCGAAGGAGCGCAGACCGCCGATCAGGGACAGCAGGATGACGGTCGCGGTGGCCGGGAACGACAGCGGCAGGATGATGTGCCGGAAGATGTGCCACTCGCTGGCCCCGTCGCTCCTCGCCGCCTCGTAGTACTCGTGGGGATGCCAGTGATGCCGGCGATGTAGATCAGGGTGGCCAGCCCGACGCCCTTCCAGACGTCGGTCAGCGCCACGGAGAGCAGCGCCCAGTGCGGGTCCACGAGCCAGGCGGGGCCGGAGATCCCGACCCAGCCGAGGGCCTGGTTGATCAGCCCGTCGGTCGGGTCCATCAGGACCTGGAAGGTCAGGCCGACGCCGATGGTGCTGACCAGGACCGGGAAGAACACGACTGACCGGAGGTAACCGCGGGCGATGATCTGGCGGGTCAGGAGCATCGCCAGCGCCATGCCCGAGCACCACCTTGAGCCCCGAGGTCAGCACTGCGTAGATGAAGGTGTTGACGAGGCCCTTGACCAGTGCGGGCTCGCTGACGAAGTTGCGGAAGTTCTCCAGGCCGATGAACGTCGAGTCGAACAGCGTCCAGCGGGTGAGGCTGAAGTAGAACGACACGACGGTCGGCACAGGAAGAAGACCGTGAAGATCAGCGCGGCCGGTGCGAAGAACCAGAGCGGGTAGGGCGCTTCCTGCGCGGCGCCTTCGCGGCGCCAGCTGATCCCTGGCGGACCTGTGGCCGGACGGCGTGGTAGTCGCGTGGGACATGACTCACCTCTCGGTAGTGGGTGCCGTCCGGCGGTCGCCTGCGACCGCTCGGACGGGGTCGGTCAGGACCAGCCGGGCAGGTTGAGCTGCTGGGCCTGCTTCTTGACGTCCTCGTCGTAGAGCGCGGCGCCCTTCGCGGCGGTCGTGATGCCGGAGCCGACCTCGACGCAGATCTGCTCGAGGGCGGGGCCCTTGACCGGGCGAGAGGAACTCGAGCGCCGGGGTGGCGCTTGCCGTCGTCGAAGTACTGCTGGATGTCAGCGACGGCGGGCGGCAGGTCGCTCGGGCAGCTCGCAGCCCTTGACGAGGTACGGACCGGTCGGGGCACGGCCTTCGGTCTGGGCGTCGCAGGCTGCCTGCGTCGCGACGTACGCCTGGAACTCCTGGGCCAGCTTCGAGCTTGTCGCCCTCGGTCGACTTGCGGGACGTAGACGCCGGCCAGGCCGGGCCAGACGGTCATCCCGTTCTTCGACGCGTCGTCGCCGGGCAGCGCGAAGAAGCCGATGTCCTTCGCCTTGTCCGGGTTCGCCGTGACGATGTCGGCGAGCGACCGAGGTCAGGATCGGGTACTGCGCCCCTCGCCCGTGGCCAGCATGTCGAGCCCGTCGCTGAGGTTGGCCGAGGCGAAGTTCTTGTTCAGGTAGCCCGCCTTCTGCACCTCCTGGAGGTGCTCGAAGCCCTCCACGGCGGGCTGGTCGGAGTACTTCACCTGGTTCTTGGTGTACTTCTCGGCCCAGCCCGGCTCGGCGGCCGCGACGTTGTGGAAGTCGCCGAGCACGAACAGCTGGGAGGTCCAGGTGTCCTGGTAGGTCTGGATCGACCGGGTGCGACGCCGGCGGCCTTGATCTTGGCGTTGTTCGCCATGAACTCGTCCCAGGTCCGCGGGACGCTCGAGGCCGAGCCTTGTCGAAGACCTTGCGGTTGTAGAGGACCCCGCCGCCCATGCGCGGTGCCCAAACGGTGTGCCGTAGGCGTCCTCGCCGATCGTTCACGGTGTTGCACGAACGTGTCCTCGAGGCTTCCGACGTCGACGCTCGTCGGTCCAGCGGGCGGAGGTTCTTCTCCGGGTCGATGGCCTGGAAGAGCGACCCGGTGTTGTACATGAACACGTCCGTCATGTCGCCGGTCGAGAGCCGCGTCTTGACGACGTTGTCGCCCTCGGCGCCCTGCGGCCGTGTCTCGATCTTGACCGTGACGCCCTCGTTCGCCGCCTCGAAACCCTTGGCCAGGCCTTCCGCCGTTGCGCGACGTCTCGCCTCTCCGTTGTCGACGAGGAAGGTGAGCGTCTTGCTGTCGCCGCCGCCGTCCCCTCCCCGCAGGTCTCCAGCGCTGCAGCCGGCCAGGGCCAGAGCCCCGACCGCCACGCCGGTCAGGGACAGCAACCTGAGCCGTCTGGTGTGATTTCGCATCCGAGTTCCTCCGAACAGCTGGTGGACGTAGATCGTTCTCCACGTGTGATGGACCTCACCGTAGACCGATCTCCGGCGTCGCTGACAACCCTCTTGTTTCAACGTTTCAAGACCCGGTCTGGACCACAACGCCACAAGGCTTTCCGTACAGACCGACCGAGGAGACGAAGAACGATCTACACTCGACTCCGTGTCAGTGGAGAGCGCGCGTCGTCGGCAGGTCACGATCATGGACGTCGCCGCCGCGGCAGGGGTGTCCCGCGCGGCCGTCTCGAAGGTGATCCGCGATGCCGCCGGGTGTGAGCCCCGGCATGCGGGAGCGGGTCAACGCGGCGATCGAGCGGCTCAACTACCGCCCGAGTCCCGCAGCGCGGGCGATGCGCGGCTCCAGCCACACGCCTCGGCCTCGAGATCCCGCACCTCGGCAACCAGTTCCTGACCCAGATCATCGACGGCGCCAAGGACGCCCTCAGGGGGACGCCGTACCAGCTCATCGTCTCGCCGGCCGACGGACCGGAGTACGGCGCCATCGACACCCTCGCCAACCGCCAGGTCGACGGCATCGTGGCCATCTCCCCGCTCGTCGAGGCCGCCTGGCTCGAGCGGCTCGCCGAGCGTATCCCGCTCGTGCTGCTCGGGCGTCACGACGTCAGCCCGCCACTACGACATCGTGGTCGACGACGACGTCGACGGGGCCCGACAGCCGTGATGCAGCACCTCCTGGTCCTCGGCCACCGGCGGATCGCGCACCTCACCGAGAGCGAGGTCGTCACGGCGCCCGGCACCGGCACCCCGCACGCGCTGCGGCTGCAGACCTACCTGGACTGCATGCAGGCAGCCGGTCTGGCGTCCTTCATCGAGGTCGCCCGCAGCCGCCGGTCGAGGCGGCGCCCAGAGACGACCGCACGCGCTGATCAGCCCGACCGGACCGCCCGACGGCCATCTTCGCCGCCCATGACGAGCTCGCCATCGGCGCGCTGGCCGCGATCGCAGCAGCTCGGCCTCACCGCCCACGACGTCTCGGTCGCCGGCTACGACAACACCCGGCTCGCAGCCCATCCTGCCCTGTCCCTCACCTCGATGGACCAGTCCGGCCGCGAGATGGGCGCCGATCGCGGTGCCACGATGCTCCTGGAGAGGATCGCCGGACGGACCGAACCGCGACGGCACGAGGTCACGCCGACCCTGCAGGTCCGGCGGTCCAGTGCCCCTCCGCACGCCGAGTAATGTCGTCTCGTTCCTCCCCGTCGAGACAGCGAGAGTGCCCCCTGTGCCAGCCAGTCGTGTCCTGCCCTCCGACGAGGCCGCCGACCTGATCCGTCTGGTCCGCGAGCTCGCCGACAAGGAGCTGCTCCCGCTCGTCACGGAGGCGGAGGAGAGCGAGACCTTCCCGCGCGAGGTGTTCCGGCTGCTCGGCCGCACGGGCATCCTCGGGCTGCCCTATCCCGAGGCGTACGGCGGCGGCGGCCAGCCCTACGAGGTCTACCTGCAGGTGCTCGAGGAGATCGCCCGGGTGTGGGCCAGCGTCGGCGTCGGCACGAGCGTGCACGCGCTGAGCTGCTTCGGCCTGGTCACCCGCGGCACCGAGGAGCAGAAGCAGGCACTGCTGCCCGCGATGCTGGGCGGTGAGCTGCTCGGGGCCTACTGCCTGTCCGAGGCGCATGCCGGCTCCGACCCGGCGGCGATGCGCACCCGGGCGCGACGCGACGGCGACGACTACGTCCTTGACGGCACCAAGGCGTGGGTGACCCACGGGGGGCACGCCGACTTCTACAAGGTGATGGCGCGCACCGGGGACGACCGCAACGGGATCTCCTGCTTCCTGGTCCCCGCCGACGCCGAGGGGCTGAGCGCCGACCCGCCCGAGCGCAAGATGGGCCTGACCGGCAGCGCCACCGCGACCGTCCGCTTCGAGGGAGTCCGGGTGTCCGGCGACCGGCTGCTGGGCGCCGAGGGCGACGGCCTGAAGATCGCGCTGTCCGGCCTCGACGCCGGCCGGCTCGGGATCGCGGCGGTCGCGACCGGCCTCGCGCAGGGGGCGCTGGACCACGCGGTGGCCTACGCCAAGGACCGCGAGACGTTCGGCGCCCGGATCATCGACCACCAGGGGCTGGGCTTCCTGCTCGCCGACATGGAGGCCGCCGTCGTCACCAGCCGGGCGACGTACCTCGCGGCCGCCCGGCTCAAGGACCAGGGGCTGCCGTTCAGCACCCAGGCCTCGGTCGCCAAGCTGGTCGCCACCGACAACGCGATGAGGGTGACCACGGACGCCGTCCAGGTGCTCGGTGGCTACGGCTACACCCGCGACTTCCCGGTCGAGCGCTACATGCGCGAGGCCAAGGTGATGCAGATCTTCGAGGGCACCAACCAGATCCAGCGGATGGTGATCGGCCGTGCGCTCGCGAAGGGCGTCCCGGCCACGATCACCACCGCCCCCCGGACACAGGAGAGCTGAATGCAGGTCGACCACACCTCCGCGATCGTCACCGGCGGGGCCTCCGGCCTGGGTGCCGCGACCGCGAGAGCCCTGTCAGCACAGGGCGCCCGGGTCTTCGCGCTCGACCTCGCGAGCAGCATCGAGGGGGCCGACTCCGTCGACGGCGTGGAGTACGTCGTCACCGACGTCACCGAGCCGAGTCAGGTGCAGGCCGCGGTGACGCGGGCCGCCGAGGCCGGCCCGCTGCGCACGGTCGTCAACTGCGCGGGCATTGGGCCCTCCGCCCGGATCCTGGGCCGCCAGGGCGTGCACGACCTCGAGCTCTACGCCCGCGTCGTGCAGATCAACCTGATCGGCTCCTTCAACGTGCTGGCGCTGGCCGCCGAGGCGATCGCGGCGACCGAGCCCGATGCGCAAGGACAGCGCGGTGTGGTGGTCAACACCGCCTCCATCGCGGCGTACGACGGGCAGGTCGGCCAGGCGGCGTACGCCTCGTCGAAGGGCGGCATCGTCGGCCTCACCCTGCCCGCCGCGCGGGACCTGGCCCAGCACGGCATCCGGGTCGTGACGATCGCCCCCGGCATCGTGGAGACGCCGATGCTGGCGACCGTCTCGGAGGAGTTCCGTGCCGGCCTCGCGCAGGGTGTGCCGTTCCCGCAGCGGCTGGCGCGCCCCGAGGAGTTCGCCCGGCTGGCGATGATGATCCTCGAGCACGACTACCTCAACGGCGAGGTGATCCGGATGGACGGCGCGTTGCGGATGGCTCCGCGCTGACCGTCCATCCGGATCTTCGGGCTACCGCCCGGTTCCCCGTCGCTGCACCATGAGCGTCGCCGCCCCCGCGGCGATCAGCCCACCCCCCAGCAGCAGGAGCAGCTGCATCCCGGCCGGTGCTCCGGTCGAGGGCAGCCCCGCTGCCGGTGCTGCTGCCGCGGCGGCCGGGGCGACTGCCTCGACACCCTTCACCTGCGGCGGCCGCACCGAGCCCTCGACCCCGAGCACCGTCGGCGGGCGGCACGCGGACTGGCCCTGCGGCGGTAGGCAGACCGCCGGGGTGCACTCCTCGTTGCCCGCTCCCCCACCCGGCACGCAGACCGGTGGCACGCAGTCGTCCTCACCGGCTGGCGGCGTGCACTCCTCCGGCGGACTGCAGTCGGTCTGACCGGCGGGCGGCGTGCACCCGGCGGGCGGGTTCTCCGGCGTCGGCTGGCACCCGGTGTGCGCCGGGTTGGTCTTGCCGATGCCGTTGTTGTTGTCGCACTCGTAGCCGTTGTTGTGGTCGTTGGCGCTCTGGCCGGGCGGGTTCTTGTTGTCCGCCTTGCCGACGCAGCCCGCGCACGGCTTGCCCTTCGCCGAGCCGTCGCCGTTGCCGTTGCCGGACGCCGAGCCGTCCCTGGTCGAGCAGAAGTAGCCCTTCGACGCGCCCGAGCACTGGTCGCCGTTGGCGCCGCCCTTGTTCTTGTCGGCGTTGCTCGGCGGCTGCGGCTTGGTGACGTCGCCCGACGTGCCGGCGGTGCCGGACGTGCCGTGCGAGCCCGCCTGCGAGCCGGACTTCTTCGGCGCCGGCTTGTTGGCCGCCGGCTTGCTGGGCGCCTTGCCCGACGACGACGAGCTCTTGCCCGGCGCGGCCGCGGACTTCCCCGGCGAGGAGGACGCGTCGTTCTCGGACGACGTCGACGTGTTCGTGGTGTCCTGCTGGCCCTGGCCCTTGCCGTTCCCCGGATCGGCCAGAGCGGGACCGCTCAGGCTCAGGGAGACGACCAGGACGGTGACGGCGGCGGTGATCGGGCGCGCGAAGGCGCGCCACTGGATGCTCATGGCTGACCCATTCTCCCGGGCCGAGTCGTCCGGGATGGTAGAGGGAGAGGCGCGAGCCCCCTCGCACCTGATGTCCCGCTTCGCACGCTAATACCTGAACAGACAGGGGCACATAGCACGAAGGTGTCACGTGCAGCCCTAAACCGGACTAGATGCGACGTCGGGTATCGAAAGGTCTAGGACCGCAGCATCTTCAGCACGGCCCGCTCCAGGGCGGCCTGCCGCTCGTCGGGCGTCTTGTAGCGGCGGCGTACGGCGGCCGCGATCGTCGTACCCCCTTCGTAGCGGTCGATGACCCGCGGGTCGACGTAGGAGGAGCGGGCGATCGTCGGGGTGTTGCCGAGGTACTCCGAGACCTCGACCATCGCGGCGCGGATCGCGCGCTTGCGCGAGGCCGGGGTGGTGCCGGGCTCAGAGCTCTCGGCCAGTGCGGCCGCCGCGAGGACGGTGGCGTGCCAGGTGCGGAAGTCCTTCGCGGTCATGTCGCCGCCGGTGCAGGTGCGGAGGTACTCGTTGACCCGGGTGGCGTCGAGGGCCGCCCACCGCTTGATCTCCCGGTAGGCCATCAGCCGCTGGTCCTTGCTGCGCCGCCGCCGCATCGTCTCCACGGCGGCCACCGACATCGGGTCGTTGATCTCGATGCAGTGCTCCACCCCGGACTTGCCGACGAAGCAGAAGATCAGCTTGTCGCCGCGGCGGGTGACGTGGCGCCGCTCCAACGTGGTCAGCCCGAAGCTGCCGTTGTCGTCGGTGTAGGCGTCGGAGCCGATCCGGAAGTAGCCGAGGTCCAGCAGGCGTACGGCGGTCGCGGCGGCGCGCTCGAGCGGCATCCCCTCCAGGGCGAGGTGCTCGGCGACCGAGGCCCGGGTCTTGGTCAGCTCGGCGGCGATCTTGGTGACCCGCTGGAACTTCTCGGAGTCGCGCTTGGTGCGCCAGTCCGGGTGGTAGAGGTACTGCTTGCGGCCGGCCGCGTCGATGCCGACGGCCTGGATGTGGCCGTGCGGCAGCGGGCAGATCCAGACGTCCCGCCAGGCCGGCGGGATCACCAGGCTCTTGATCCGGGCGACGTCGGCCTCCCCGAGCCGGTTGCCCTCGGCATCGCGATAGCTGAAGCCCTTGCCGGCGCGGCGCCGGGTCCAGCCGCCCTTCGAGCCGGGCGTCACCGTGCGCAGTCGGACCATGGCCGGAGGTTCCCGCGCGGAGCGTCCTCCAAACGCTAGTAGGCGCCGTCGCGCCTGAGCACGGCGCGGACCGTCTTGGTGAGGATCACCAGGTCGGTCATCATCGACCAGTTGTCGACGTAGTACAGGTCGAGCCGCACCGACTCCTCCCAGCTCAGGCCGGAGCGGCCGGAGACCTGCCACAGGCCGGTGATGCCGGGGCGGACGAGCAGCCGGCGGTGCACGTCGTTGGCGTAGGAGTCCACCTCGGACGACAGCGGGGGGCGCGGGCCCACCAGGCTCATCTCGCCCTTGAGGACGTTGACCAGCTGCGGGACCTCGTCGATCGAGTAGCGCCGCAGGAAGCCGCCGACCCGGGTGATCCGGGGGTCCTGCTTCATCTTGAACAGCACCCCGCCCTCGAACTCGTTGCGCGCCCGCAGCTCCGCGAGCTGGGCCTCGGCGTCGACGACCATGGACCGGAACTTCAGCATCTTGAAGAGCTCGCCCTCGCGTCCGACCCGGGACTGCCGGAAGAACACCGGCCCGCCGTCCTGGAACTTCACGATCGCGGCGACCAGCAGCAGCAGCGGCGAGAGCAGCAGCAGCGCCAGCCCGGCGAGGACCACGTCGAACAACCGCTTGGCCAGGCCGCCGGCCTCACCGGTCTGGGGCGGCTCGACGTGCAGCAGCGGCAGGCCGGCCACCGGGCGCATGTGGATGCGCGGACCGGCCACGTCGGTCAGGCTGGGCACGACCACCAGGTCGATGCTGGAGCCCTCGAGGTCCCAGGCGATCTGGCGCAGGTCCTTGGCGGTGCCGTAGCCGCCGCGGGCGACCAGCACGGTGTCGGCACCGACCTCGTCGCAGAGCTGGCGGGTCTCGCGCACGTTGCCCAGGATCGGCACCGGGAAGCGGGACGGCTCGTCGGCGACGCCGTCGGGGATGCAGGCGCCGACGATGCCGTAGCCGACGTACTGCGCGCGGCGCAGCGCGTCGTAGACCTCGCTGATGCCCGAGGGGCCGCCGACGGCGATCACCCGGTGCAGCAGTCGGCCGCCCATGCGCATCCGGTGCACGACCTGGCGCACCACGTAGCGCTCGATCAGCAGGAGGGGCGTGCCGACCAGGAAGGTGAGCAGCACGAACCCCCGCGACAGCGGGATGTGAAGCAGGTAGCAGACCGAGCAGAGGGTGCCGACCATCACGAACGACGCGATCGCCACGGTGCGGAACTCCTCCGGGCCGGCACCGAAGTGCCGTGAGGAGTAGGCGCCCTGGGTGGCGAGCAGCACCAGCCACAGCCCGAGGATCCACGGCACCGCTTCAGCGATGAGCGGGTCGAGCCCGATCTCGTCCATCATCAGGAAGTCGATGTTGAGGCGGAGGTCCCAGGCCAGGATCGTCGCCGCGACGATCGCCATCATGTCGAGCACAGCGGTGATGGCCAGGATCAGCCGGATGTCGCCCCGGATGCGCTCCCGGTCGGTGGGGCGCGACGGAGGGAGGCGCCGCTCGTCATCGGTGACCGCCATGTCGTCCCCCTTCCCTCAGTCCCGGCATCGAGCCGCCAACCGGCCCCACGATAGGGGCAACGGTGCGAGGGCGTCAGGGGTTACGGCGACGCGCTAGCGCCGGGGGGTGAGCTCCTTCATCGCCGGGCGGGCGTCGACGAGGTAGACGATCGCCGCGACGGCCCCGAGGAGGTTCAGGAAGCTGAAGGGGTGCCAGATGAGCATGTGCGCCGCGAGCGCGAGGCCCAAGATGATCAGCCAGGTGGGCTTGGTGAGCTTGTCGGCGGCCACGAAGACGTCCGGGCGCCGCGACACCGCGTCGACGAAGGCCCAGGCCTGGAAGGCGAACAGCGCCAGGGTGGCGACGGACATCAGGAGGTTCTGCACCTGGAAGACGGCGAGCATCGGCCCAGACTACCCGCCGCGGCGCTCCCCCCGACGGGGCGCGCGACGGCCCCCGACCGGGAGGTCGAGGGCCGTCGTGGATGCCGCGTCTGCAGGTCGCTGCAGGTGGCTGCAGGTCAGTTGCCGGTCTTCTCCGCGGCGGCGACGGTGGCCTTGCCGGCCGCGTCGGCGGTCTTCTTGGCCGACGTGCCGGTGGCCTTGGCCGACGACTTCGCCGTGCTGGAGGTCTTCTTGACCGCGGTGGTGGCCGTGCCGGCCGCCTTCTTGGTCTGGGTGCCGGTGGTCTTGGCCTTGGCCTTGGTGGTGCTGCTCGCGGCCTTGAGGTCCTGGGTGGCCTGCTGGCGACGGATCCGGGCGACCAGGTCGCGGCCGCGGGCCGCCAGGTCGGCGTACTGCTTGTTGAGGTCCTCGACGGTGCCGCCGAGCTCGGCGACGTACTCGTCGATCTTGGCCTCGACGCGCTTCGGGAGGGCCTTGGCCTCCTTCTGCAGCTCGTCGACGCGGGACACCACGACGGTGCGGCCGGACTCGGCGAGCGCCTTCGGCTCGAAGTCGACCTTGGCGACGCGGGTCTGCACGTCGGTCAGGCCGGTGCGGGCGTAGGCGACGGCGGCGTCGACGCCGCCGACGACGGCGTAGAACGGGCGGGTCGGGTCGACCTTGTACTGGTTCGTGCGTGCCATGTCAGTTTCCTCCTGGGTGGGTGCCGGTCGGCTCGTCCGCCGTCCGGCTGGATGTCTTCGGGGTCGTGCCGGTCGCCGCGTTGGACGCCCGGAACGACGCGTACACGTCGAGCAGGGACTGCTTCTGCCGCTCGGTGAGGCCGGTGTCGGCGAGCACGGCCAGCTCGACCGACCGCACCTCGCTGTCCTCGAGGTTGAGGATCCCGGCGCGCACGTAGAGCGTCTCCGCGGAGATCCGCAGCGCCTTGGCGAGCTGCTGGAGCACCTCGGCGGACGGCTTGCGCAGTCCACGCTCGATCTGGCTCAGGTAGGGGTTGGACACGCCCGTCTGCTCGGCGAGCTGACGCAACGAGAGCTTCGCGGAGAGCCGCTGCTCGCGGAGGTAGTCGCCGAGTGACTCGACGGTGTCCTTCAACCTGGGCATGTCCCCATAGTGCTAACTCTTGCTAGCAGATGCAAACCAGAGCGACGTGAGACGAGGCACAGTGTGCCTTGTTTACCTCATGTTTACGCTGGTCAGCCCTGCGAACTGGAGCAGGCAGCGGGCTCGATCTCGCCCACGCCGTCGCTGCGGACCCCGGGGGTGACGCGCAGCTCGGGCGTCCTGGTCAGCCCCTGGGGCGCCAGCAGCCGCACCTGGAGCGTGCTGCTCTTGCCCTGCGCCAGCGCCACGGTGCGGACGACGTAGCTGCGGCCGTAGAGCTCGCGGACGGTGAACGGGTCCTTCTCACCACCGGTGGTCAGCGACTTGACCTCGCTGCCGTCGGGGACGAACACGAAGACCGTGAAGAACATCGTGCCGCGCTTGAACCCCTTGTACTTCCCGGCGACGTAGTCAGGCAGGCCGGCGACGTCCCGAGGGACGCGCGAGCGCATCTTGACGCTGAGCGTCAGGTCCTGTTGCCGGACCTGGCAGGAGTTCTGCGCGACCGAGACGTCGTAGTCGAGGTAGTACTCCAGCTTGCTCGGGCGCGAGGAGTTGAAGTAGACCCCGAGCTGCGGCGTGGTCTTCGACGGCGCTGGCAAGGAGCCGCCCAGCGCGGTCGGGGCGATGAGCTGCTGCTCGGCGGGCCGGCGCGACCAGACCTGGATCCGCCGCTCGGAGACGCCCTCGATCAGGTTCTCCAGCAGGGTCCGCGGGTCGCCGCCGCCGGCGACGACCTCGTCGAAGACCGTGCGAGCCACGTTGCGGAAGTAGTCGTTCTGCCGCTCGTCATCGGGAAACTCGGCGTAGACCTTGCTCAGCAGAGCCGCCACCACGTTCTGCGCGTCGAGAGTGCGGCCGCCGGCCGTGTCGATCGGCCCGGTGCCGCGCAGCAGGTAGGACAGCGCCACCGGGTCCACGGACACCACGCCGTCGACCGCGGTGCCGGCGCTCGCGCGGTACATCCCGCTGATCAGCTCGGCCGAGCGCGGGAAGTCGGGGGTGAAGGTGACGTTCTGCGGGAAGGTGCCCATCGTCTCGCTGAACGCCTCGCGCTCGTCCGCGGTGAGCGGGGTCGGAGGCGAGTCGTAGCCGTCCCGGATGCCCGACGCGGTGTCCTGGCGGACCAGCTTCACCTTGCCGTCGTTCGGCCGTGATCGTGGCGAACGCGCCTGGGATGCCGCCGCCCGCGCGGATCTCGGCGTTGTTCTGGAACATGAACAGATAGGTCCGCCGACCCTCGCCGCCGAGCATCGGCGGCAGCAGCCGGACGCCACGAGAAGCCCGGTCGGCGAGCCCGTCGGCGCGCCCGACCTTGTCACGCAGCTGCTCCACCGGTGCGGCGATCTGGGGCGCGAGCCGGCTGACGTCGATCGCGTCGACCTGCTCGAACTGGGTGTGCAGCCGGCTGGCCGCCCGCACCACCGAGGGCTCGGCCTGTCGCAGCGGGTCGAGGTCGATGCGGCCCTTCGACGGCTGCAGCTTCGCCGGGGTCAGCAGCTCACTGGCGTCGATGACGTCGGGCAGCACGTCGGAGGACAGCGAGTCCGCAACCTGGGCGACGGTCTGCACGGCCGCGACGTTGGGCCCGATCACAGGCAGGTGCGCCGAAAGCCACCAGCCGGGGCCGTCGGTCTGGCTCTCCGCGTCGGCCGCGGACCGCTGCGCCTGCACGAGCGTCCGCCGGGCCGTCGCGGTGTCACCGTCGGTCACCTGCTGGCTGAGGGCGTCGAACTCAGCCGCGACCTGCCGCAGCGACTGCCGGGCCTGCAGGGCCTGGTAGCCGGTGTAGCCGACCAGCACGACGACGACGACTCCGATGAGCAGGATCGCCCATCGGAGTCCTCGTGCAGTGCTGTTGGGGCGCGTCACAGGGGCCAGGGGACGCGGGTGTTCAAGCGTTGCCGATCAGAGTCGATGCTCAGACCTGCACGCGGCGGCGGTGCACCATCAGGGTCATGCCGCCGACGGCGACGAGGCCCAGACCGAGGAGACCGTAGAGCTCGGTCTGGGTGCATCCATGCCGGTGCCACCGAGGCCGGAGTCCGCGCCGCTGATGCCACCGGAGGTGCCGCCCACGCCGCCGTTGCCGCCGTTGTCGCCGTTGTTGCCGTTGCCGTCACCGTCGCCCTCACCCTCGACACCGAGGATGTCGGGGGTGCTGGAGCCGGTGGAGCCGGCCACGCCGGCCGAGCCGGCGACGCAGACACCGGAGTAGACCGCCGAGACCGGGGTCTCGGTGCTGGCCGTGAAGGTCGCGGTCGCCTGACCGTTGACGACGGTGTTGTCGGTGACCGACTGGCCGGCGTAGCTGAACTTCACCGAGCCACCGGTGGCGGGAGCGGTCTGGTTGTTCGGACCGGTCACCGTGACGTTCGCGGTGACGGTGAAGTCCTCGCCGACGCGGAAGGACCCGTTGTTCTGGATGGTGACCGCGGTGTTGGACGTGCCCGGCAGCTCGTAGCTTCGCAGCCGGCCGGGCCCGCGGTCGCGGTCTGCGCCATCAGCGGCGTGACGACGAGCGCGCCGCCGAGCAGCGTCGCGGCAGCGAGGTGTCGAAGAGTGTGGGTGAACATGTGCAGAAGCCCCCCGGCCCAGTAGCGGTGCGGATCGATAACAGCACCCGAGATGTAGTTGAAGACGAGTTCGTACCGTAACAACCATCTCGGGCTGGCGCTAGCACGGCAGGAAACTTCATTCAACGGAAACATGCAGGTCAAACGGAGGAAATCGCTCGGCGCACGGACAGGTCCGACCCGACCGCCAGGAGAGGCCGCCACGCCTCAGGTCGTTCCAGAGAGGCCAAGCCGTCCTAGTCCGTTCGGGCTACGAACCGAGCTTCAGAAGATGGCCCGGATCTCCCCCACGGGACGCCCGCCGCCTAGCAGCTCGTGCGTCCCAGTGGCCTTGATCGCAGCTCCGTCCACCGCCGGATCGTCCCACATGCCGAGACGGCGCAGCGCTTCCGCCATCAGCACCGGGCGCACGCGCGGCGCCCCGTCGTCGGTCTTCAGCGCCACGGCGCGGCCGTCGGCGAGCGCCACGGCGTAGCAGGACTCGGCCCCGGCCTTGCCGATCGCGCCCGGCATCGCCCGCAGCAGCGCCGCCTCGTCGCGCCGGGTGCCCGAGGTCCACTCCGGGTGGGCCCGGATCGCGTCGGCCACCCGTTTCTCCGGGCCGTCGGTCGCGGTGGCGAGCGCCCGGAAGCCCCGCGCGAGCCCGGTCAGCGACGCGGAGAGGAGCGGGGCGCCGCAGCCGTCGGTCGCGACGTGCTGCACCGGCTCGCCGGTCAGGTCCGCGAAGGTCTCCGCCAGCGCGACCTGGAGTGGGTGGGCGGGATCCAGGTAGGTCGCGAGATCCCAGCCGTTGGCGACGCAGGTGGCCAGCATCGCGGCGTGCTTGCCGGAGCAGTTCATCGCGATCGACGAGCGCTGACCGCCGGCTCTCAGGTAGTCCTCGCGGACCTGCTCGTCGACCGGGTAGTCGACCGGGGTCTGCAGCGCGCTCTCCTCCAGCCCGACGGAGGCGAGGATCCGGCGGACGCCGTCGAGGTGGAAGTCCTCCCCGGAGTGCGACGCCGAGGCGAGCGCGAGCAGCTCGCCGTCGAGGTCCAGGCCCGCGCGCAGCATGCCCACGGCCTGCAGCGGCTTGTTGCAGGAGCGGGGCAGGATCGCGTGCTCGACGTCCCCGACCGACCAGTCCACGCTGCCGTCGGCGGCCAGCGCGACGACGGAGCCGTAGTGGTGGCCCTCCACGAACCCCGAGCGGACGATCTCGGCGACGACGACCGGTGCAGGCATGGCCGCGACCCTACGTGCGGCACGATGTCCCTCGTGCCTGAGCCCCTCCCCCTCCCCCAGCACTGTCCGAGCCCGCGCGAGCTGGACGACCTCGAGCTGCTCCGGCACGGCGTCCTCGGCCTGGCCGGCTTCGAGGGTCCCGGCGGTCTGGTGACGCTGACGGTGCCGACCGAGGTCGCCGCCGCCGCGCAGGACGCCGGCCGTCTCGAGCTGGTGGACCCTGAAGGTCTGCCCCTGGCCCGGGTCACCATCGAGACGACGTACGACGCCGGGGAAGCCACCGGGATCAGCGGACCGGTGGAGCACCTGGCGCACCACGAGTTCGGCGCCTTCCGGCGGCTCTACCTCTCCCCTACCGAGGTGGCCGAGCGTCATCCCGAGGCGATGACCGTGCCGGTGGCCGGGCCGCTCACCACCGCGGACCTCGACCTGCTGCGGCGTACGGCGTCCGGTCGGCCGCTCGTGCTGCTCGCCCTCGTCGGCACCGGCACGACCGCACCTCTCTCACCCACGGCGGTGCTCCGCGCCGCGCTCGCCGCAGCCGCGAGCCTGCCGGACGCCCAGGTCGTCGCCGTCCCGCTCGCCTCACGCGGCGACGCGGAGGCCGACCACCGGCTCGGACAGCGGGTGGTGGCCGCCTACGCGCCCGGTGACGTGCTCGGCGTCCCGGGCGAGGGCGACCTGCCCGACGACGTCGCCGCGATCGTGGACGCCGACCTGCCGGCACCGGACGAGCAGGGCCTGGTGCTGTTCTTCACCGGTCTGTCCGGCAGCGGCAAGTCCACGCTGGCCCGGGCGCTGCACGACGTGATCCTGGAGCGCGGCGAGCGGAGCGTCACGACGCTGGACGGCGACGTGGTGCGCCGCCACCTCTCGGCCGGGCTGTCGTTCTCCAAGGCCGACCGCGAGACCAACATCCGCCGGATCGGCTGGGTGGCCGCGGAGATCAGCCGGCACGGCGGGATCGCCCTGTGCAGCCCGATCGCGCCCTTCGACCAGACCCGCCGACAGGTCCGCGCGATGGTCGAGGAGGCGCGCGGCGCCTTCGTGCTGATCCACGTCGCGACCCCGCTGGAGGAGTGCGAGCGCCGGGACCGCAAGGGCCTCTACGCCAAGGCCCGGCGCGGCGAGATCCCGGAGTTCACCGGCATCTCCTCGCCCTACGAGGAGCCGACCGACGCCGCGATCCGGGTCGACACCACCGGCCGCAGCATCGAGGACGCCCTGGACGACGTGCTCACCGCCTTGGACGAGGCCGGCTATCTCCCGAAGGACCCGACATGAACGATCTCCTCACCCTCAGCGCGCTCGCGGTGCTGGTCGTCAGCTTCGGCGTCGGCATCGTGGTCGGCCTGACCGGCATGGGCGGCGGGGCGCTGATGACGCCGGCGCTGATCTTCCTGGGCGTCAACCCGTCCGTCGCGGTGGCCAACGACCTGGTGGCCGCATCGGTCAACAAGTCGGTCGGTGCTGCCGTGCACTGGCGGGTGGGCCGCCCCAACCTTCGGCTCGCCGGGCTGCTGACGATCGCCTCCGTCCCGACCGCCTTCGCCGGCGCCTTCATCGTCAAGGCGGTCGGCAACGTGGAGGCGCAGGAGAGCTTCCTGAAGCAGGCGCTCGGGGTGGCGCTGCTGTTCACCGCCGGCACCTACGCGCTGCGGATGTACCTCCAGCTGCGCTACGTCACCGGCGGCAACACCCTGGCGCAGGACGACCCCACGCTGCGACCCATCCCCACGCTGCTGGTGGGCGCGCTCGGCGGCCTGCTGGTGGGAATCACCTCGGTCGGGTCCGGCTCCCTGATCATGGTGGCGCTGCTGCTGCTCTACCCGACGCTCTCGGCGGTGCGCCTGGTCGGCACCGACCTGGTGCAGGCGGTGCCGCTGGTGATGTCGGCCGCGATCAGTCACATGCTGGTCAGCGGCGTGGACTGGTCGGTGCTGATCCCGCTGATCGTGGGTGGCTCGCCCGGCACCTTCCTGGGGGCCCGGCTCGCCAACTGGGTCTCGCAGTCGGTGATCCGCCGCGGCATCGTGATCGTGCTCAGCCTGACCGGCCTCACCATGCTGGGCGTTCCGCCGCAGGTGGTCGGCATCACCGGCGCCGGGCTGCTGCTGCTGGGCCCGTTGGCGTGGGGCTTCATCCGGCAGAGCCGGGGTCTGCCGGCCTTCGACAACAACGCGGCGGCCTGGCGGGACCCGGAGGACTCGACGACCACAGACTCCGAAGCGCCTCGTTCGTCCCCTTCGCCCGAATAGGCCCGCTACCGGGCCGTTCGGGTAGGCAAAACCTTGATCCTGCGAGCCGATTTTCGTGGACCAAAGACCGAATCAGCCTCTAATTTCAGTCGGTATGGGGACATGGGGAAAAGCTCGACGCTGGTGGCGGCGTCGCGAGATGCGGTTGCGGCCGGTGCTGGAGGGGATCCAGATCGCCGTGCTGGCGATCATGGGCATGGGCACGCTGTGGCTGGCGGTGCTGGCCGTCAGGCACGGTTGAGCGAGGCGACGTAGCGCTGGGTCTCGTCCCACCGGGGCAGCAGCCCGCTGCTCTCCATCTCGGCGAGCGTCGGGGCCGCGGCGTCCTTGGCGGAGAGCAGCCGCTCCAGCGGCGCCCCGTCGCGGTCGACGGTCGGCCAGTCGATCGCAAGCGTCTCGTCGAGCGGGTGCACGCCGTGCTCCCGGTCGGGGTCGTAGCCGGTGGAGCAGAGGTACTGCACGACGGTGTGGTCGGCCAGCGCCATGAAGCCGTGCCCGAGGCCCTCGCCGAGGTAGACCGCGTTGCGCTGCACGTCGTCGAGCGGCACCGCCTCCCACGCACCGTAGGTCGGGGAGCCGACCCGCAGGTCGACCACGACGTCGACCATCGCGCCGGAGGCGCAGGTGACGTACTTCGCCTGCCCGGGCGGCACTTGCGCGTAGTGCACGCCGCGCAGCGTGCCGGCCGCAGACACCGAGCAGTTGGCCTGCGCGAGCGTGAGGTCGTGGCCGGTCGCCTCGCGGAACCGGTCGGCGCGGAACCACTCCAGGAAGGCGCCGCGGCTGTCGCCGTGCACCTGCGGGGTCATCTCGAAGGCACCGCTGATCGACAGCTCTCGGATCTGCACGTAGGTAGGCTACGGACTCCTCCTGCCCCCGACGATCGGACCACTCGTGCGCTGGCTCGTGACCGGCTCGAACGGCATGCTCGGCACCGACCTGGTGCAGCTGCTGACGCACCTCGGTGAGGACGTCACCGCCGCGGACCGGTCGACGCTGGACGTGACCGACGCCGAGGCGGTGGCCGCCGCCGTCGCCGGTCACGACGTGATCGTCAACGCGGCCGCCTGGACCGCCGTGGACGACGCCGAGGAGCACGAGGCCGAGGCGCTGGCCGTCAACGGCGATGCCCCACGGCTCCTCGCGCGCGCGGCCAAGGAGCACGGCGCCCGGCTGGTGCAGGTCAGCACGGACTACGTCTTCGACGGCGCCGCCACCTCGCCCTACGCCGAGGACGCCGAGGTCGCTCCGGCCTCGGCCTACGGCCGCACCAAGGCGGCCGGCGAGCAGGCGGTCCGCGAGGAGCTGCCCGAGGCGCACCTGGTGGTCCGCACCGCCTGGTTGTACGGCGCCCACGGCGCCTGCTTCCCCACCACGATCGCCCGCCTGGCCCGCGAGCGCAGCCAGGTCGACGTCGTGGACGACCAGGTCGGCCAGCCCACCTGGACCCGCGACGTCGCCGACCTGATCGTGCGCCTGGTGCGCGCCGATGCCCCCGCCGGCAGCTATCACGCCACATCGGCCGGGCAGTGCACGTGGTTCGACTTTGCCCGCGAGGTCGTGGTCGCCGCCGGCCTGGAGTCGTCGGTCGTGCAGCCCACGACGAGCGCGGCCTTCCCCCGACCGGCCCCCCGCCCGGCCTACTCGGTGCTCGGTCACGACGCCCTGCACCGCCTCGGCATCGAGCCGATCGGCGACTGGGAGCAGCGCTGGGCCGAAGCGGCCCCGGGCGTGCTGCAGGCCTGAGCGCCTCACGTCCGCAACCGCCGGAACTTGATCTCCCCGCTCGCGAGCCCGTCGACCCGGAACCGTCCGTCGTGCGCCCGCCGGTGGTGGAAGCCGCACAGCGGCACGCCGTTGGCGAGGTCGGTCGGACCACCCTGGCTCCACGGCTGCCGGTGGTGCACGTCGCACCAGGCGAACGGTCGCTCGCAGCCCTCGGCTGCACACGTCTCGTGGAGCACCGACAGCGCCCGCCGTTGCGCAGCGCTGTGCAGCCGCCGGGTGACGCCGAGGTCGAGCGGCGCGGAGGCACCGCCCAGCACCACGGGCACGATGCCCGCGCCGCACGCCAGCCGGCGCGCCTCCCCCGCCGAGATCCGGTCGCCGGCGTCCAGCCGGGCGGCGCCGAGACCGTCGAGCAGGTGGGCGAGGTCGAGGTGGACCAGCACGGTGGCGCCGACCTTGCTGAAGCCGCCCGAGGCCTCGGTGGGCAGGTGCTCGATGAGCTCGGTGAAGCCCAGCCCGAGCTTCTCCGACCAGCTGAGGTTGTCGCCGCCGGTGACTGGTCGAGAGGGAGTCGTCGTGCACGAGCTCGCCGGCCCGGTTGTGCGCCAGCCGTCGCGGCCCGGTGAGGTGCTCCAGCGCGGCGCGCAGCATCGCGCCGTGCAGCGCCGGGATCGTGAAGCGGCCGGAGACGGTGCCGTCCTCGTTGTCGGCCAGGGTCAGGTAGGTCTGCAGCTCGGCTCGCTGCTCCTCGCGGGTGAGCTGGTCTGCCTCGTGCCGGTCGGCGGCCGCACGCGAGATCACATCGAGCATCCGACGGGCGAATCGCCGCAGCGCCTGCGCGTCGGCACCCGCAACCGCCCTGGCCACCAGGGCCTCCTCAGCGAGACGCAGCTGCTCGGGACTGACCTCGGACGGCACGGTGTCACCGGCCCGCACGATCACCTTGGCCTGCGCCTCGGTGATCCGGCCGCCCTCGAGGGCAGCCTGGGTGGCGGCGTAGGTCTCCTCGAGGCGCTGGGCCAGCCACAGCTCGGTGGCCACGAAGCGGCGGGTCTCGCCGGTCAGCCGCGCCGCCCAGGCGTCGGTGCCGGTCGCGCCGAGCCCCACCGCGACCTTGCGGCGGTCGAGCTCGGCCAGCACGCTGAGTCGCAACGCCGCCGTCTGCGACTCCAGCGCCGCCAGCTGCACCAGGGTGTCGGTCAGGGCGTCGACGCCCCAGGTGGCCCGAGGCATCGACGCGGCCCGCTCGACCGCGCGGCGGGCGGCCTCCGCGGCCGCGACGGCCGGGTGCTCGTCGTACGACACCACCTGGGCTGACATGACCTCAGCCAACCGCAGACCACCGACAGGAAAGCCGATCGGTCTAGACCGTTTTCGAACCTGTGTTCGATCGCTCGAGCAGCTCCAGGAGATAGGCGCCGTAGCCCGACTTGGCCAGCGCCTCGCCGCGCTGCCGCAGCTCGTCGTCGGTCAGGAAGCCCTGCCGCCAGGCGACCTCCTCGGGACACCCGATCTTCAGGCCCTGGCGGTGCTCGACGGTCTGGATGAAGTTGGTGGCGTCGATCAACGAGTCGAAGGTGCCGGTGTCGAGCCAGGCGAAGCCCCGCTCGAGGACCTCGACCCCGAGCCGGCCCTGCTCGAGATAGGTGCGGTTGACGTCGGTGATCTCGTACTCCCCGCGCGCGGAGGGCTTGAGGTCCCGCGCGATCGCGACGACGTCGTTGTCGTAGAAGTAGAGCCCCGGGATCGCGAAGCTGCTGCGCGGCCGGGCGGGCTTCTCCTCCAGCGACAGCGCGGTGCCGCTCTCGTCGAACTCCACCACGCCGTACGCCGTCGGGTCGGCCACCCAGTAGGCGAACACCGCCGCGCCGTCGACGTCCTCGAAGCGGCGCAGCTTGCGACCGAAGCCGGGGCCGTAGAAGAGGTTGTCGCCGAGCACCAGCGCGGACTTGTCGCCCCCGATGAAGTCGGCGCCGATCGTGAACGCCTGCGCGAGACCCTCGGGTGCGGGCTGCTGCGCGAAGGTGATGCTGACGCCGTACTGCGACCCGTCGCCGAGCAGCCGCTCGAACTGCGGCAGGTCGTGCGGGGTGGTGATCACCAGGATGTCGCGGATGCCGGCGAGCATCAGCGTGGTGAGGGGGTAGTAGATCATCGGCTTGTCGTAGACCGGGACGAGCTGCTTGCTGACGCCCATGGTGATCGGGTGCAGCCGCGTGCCGCTTCCGCCGGCCAGGATGATCCCTCGCATGCCGGTCAGTGTGCCGTACGGCGGTCCGCGTCGGCGTCGCGCCGAGGCCGACGCGCCAGGTCGCGCACCCACTCGTCGTACGCTTCCGCGGCAGCAGCCGCTGACAGCACGGTTTGCGCATAGCTGCGCCCGGCCGCGGCCATCACGCTGGCGTCCGTGGCATGCACGTCCCGCACGGCGCGCAACAACGCCGCAGGATCGCCCGGCCGCACCTGCACGCCGGCACCGGCCGCGCGCACCTCCTCGGCCGTCGCGCTGTGCGGCTCGGTGGCCGCCACGACGGGCCGGCCTGCGACGAAGTAGGAGGTCAGCTTGCTGGGGACCGCCATGTCCGCAACCCCCGGGCGTTCGTTGACCAGGAGCACGTCGGCGGCGGCGAGTGCCTTGGCGAAGTCGTCGTCATCGAGGCTCGACAGGAACTGCACGCTCGACACTCCCTCGGCCTGCTCCTCCAGCGAGGCGCGCTGGCTGCCGCCACCCAGCAGCACGAACCGCACCGAAGCCTGCTCACGGTCGGCGAAGCGCGCTGCTTCCACCACGTTGCCGAGGTCCTGCTTGAGACCCATCGCGCCCGCGTGCAGCACCACGCACTCGTCGGCCGCCCAGCCCATCCGCTCACGGAAGGCAGAGGTGTCGAAGGTGGGGGCCGCGTGCACGTGGGTCCAGTTCCTGATGGTCGTGACGCGGTCCGGTCGCAGAGAGAAGCTCTCGACCACCTTGGCGCGGAAGCGGTCGTGGATCACGCTCACCCCGTCGAACAGGCGCATGGTCCGGCCTTCGAGGAGTCCCATCACCGACACGAGCCGAGAGGCCCCGGTCCCGGTCTCCTGCACGCCGCGTGAGTAGAGGTCCTGCACGACCATGGCGAGGGCCGGTCGCCGGCGGGCCAGCCGCGCCCGCAGCGCCACCACGGTGGAGCTGAACAGTGCCGGGCTGACGCACACGACCACGTCGGGGCGCCTCCACGACACCGTCGCCGCCCGCAGCCCGAAGGACAGCTCCGCGAGCAGCCGACGCACCCCGCTCGGTTGCGCCGGCACGTAGTGCCTGACCCGCCGGGTGCCCTCGTCGCCCGACCGCAACCGCCGACGCTCCCCGGAGGGCGGCACCGCCCACTGCGGGTAGTGCGGGTAGGCCGTCACGACGTGCACGTCGTGACCCGCGGCGCGGAGTCCCGGCCACCATCCCGGTCGTGTAGGGCGCGATGCCGGTGCGCTCGGGCTGGTAGTTCAGGCCGATCACGCAGATGCGCAGTCCCTCCCGTCACGTGGCTGCCGCCTCTCGCATGTCGGCTAGTCTGCCGCACCATGAGGACACTCGTGACGGGCGGCGCGGGCTTCATCGGCTCCCACTACGTCCGGTCGGTCCTGACGGGAGCGTGGGGCGGCGACGAGCCCGACGAGGTCGTGGTCCTGGACAAGCTGACCTACGCCGGCAACCTCGCCAACCTCGACCCGGTCGCCGACGACAAGCGGCTGCGCTTCGTCGAGGGCGACATCCTCGACCGTCACCTGGTCGGCGAGCTGATGCAGCAGGTCGACGCCGTGGTGCACTTCGCGGCCGAGTCCCACGTGGACCGCTCGATCATGGGCGCGGCCGACTTCGTGATGACCAACGTGGTCGGCACCCAGACGCTGCTGGAGGCGGCCCTGACGCACGGCATCGACAAGTTCGTGCACGTCTCCACCGACGAGGTCTACGGCTCGATCGACGAGGGCTCCTGGGACGAGGAGCGGCCGCTCGAGCCCAACTCGCCGTACTCCGCCTCCAAGGCCTCCTCCGACCTGCTGGCCCGCGCCTACTTCCGCACCCACGGCCTGCCGGTGTGCGTGACCCGCTGCTCCAACAACTACGGGCCCTACCAGTTCCCCGAGAAGGTCGTCCCGCTGTTCGTGACCAACCTGATCGACGGGCACTCGGTCCCGTTGTACGGCGAGGGCAGCAACATCCGCGACTGGCTGCACGTCGACGACCACTGCCGCGGCATCCACCTCGTCCTCACCGGCGGGCGGCCCGGCGAGGTCTACAACATCGGCGGCGGCACCGAGCTGACCAACAAGGACCTGACCGGCCGGCTGCTCGAGGCCACCGGCACCGACTGGGACCGCGTGCAGCGGGTGACCGACCGGCTCGGCCACGACCTGCGCTACTCCGTCGACATCGGCAAGATCCGCACCGAGCTGGGCTACGAGCCGCAGGTCGACTTCGAGCAGGGCCTGGCCGACACCGTCGAGTGGTACCGCTCCCGGCGCGACTGGTGGGAGCCGCTGAAGCGGCGCGCCCAGCTGGTGCGCTCGGACAGCGGCGGCACGGCGTCCTAGGGCCGCGCCGCCTCGATGTATCGACTGACCAACCCGATCCGGCCCTACGCCTGGGGCTCCACGACCCACATCGCGCGGCTGTGCGGCCTGCCCGTCACCGACGAGCCGCGCGCGGAGATGTGGCTCGGCGCGCACCCCGCCGACCCGTCGTGCACCGAGGACGGGCGCCGGCTCGACGACCTGATCTCCGCCGACCCCGAGGGGTTGCTCGGCGCCGGGCACGGCGGCGGCCTTCGAGGGCCGGCTGCCGTTCCTGATGAAGCTGCTGGCCGCCGCCGAGCCGCTGTCGCTGCAGGTGCACCCGACCAGCGAGCGGGCCCGGATCCGCTTCGCGGAGCAGAACGCCGCCGGCATCGCCGCTCGACGCCCCGGAGCGCACCTACCAGGACGCCTCCCACAAGCCCGAGCTGATCTACGCGCTGACCCGCTTCGAGGGCATGGCGGGCTTCCGCGACCTGACGCAGACCGCGACGATCCTGCGCCGCTTCGGCCTGCCCGTGGCTCGACGAGGTCGCCGAGCGGCTCGACGACACCCGGACGCCCGTTCCAGACCCTGCGCGACGTCGTGACCGACCTGCTGTCGCGCTCCGGCGACGCGCTCGCCGCGGACCTCGCGGAGCTGCGAGATGCCGCCGCCCGCGCCGCTGCCGAGTCGCACGCACCCAGGAGCCGGCGCCGTCCGCCGGACGTGCCGGCCTCCCACGTCGAGCGCGAGAGCGTGCGGGTGCTCGAGCAGACGCAGGCGCTGGTCGACCGCTACCCCCGCGACGCCGGGGTGCTGGTGACGCTGCTGCTGAACCACGTGGTGCTGGCGGCCGGCGACGCGATGTTCCTCGACGCCGGCGTGATCCACGCCTACACCTCGGGCTTCGGCGTGGAGGTGATGGCGGCCTCCGACAACGTGCTGCGCGCCGGCCTGACCCCCAAGCACGTCGACATCCCCGAGCTGCTCGAGGTCACCAACTTCACCCCGATCCCGCCGCCGCACTGGGAGGGCACGCACGACTCGACGACGCGCGGGGCGTGGCCCTGAGCCCGCCGGTCGACGAGTTCGAGCTGCTGCTGCTGGAGCTCGACCGCGACTCGCCCGCCACCGACGACGTACGGCCGATGATCGCGCTGTGCCTGGAGGGCGAGGTCACGGTCTCGACCGACGCGGCCACCGAGCACCTGCGCGCGGGGGAGTCGGTCTTCGTCCCGTGGTCGGACGGACGCGCACGCTTCGAGGGCCGTGGCCGCCTCGCGATCGCGCGCACGCCCCGCACCTGACTACTCCCGCAGGTCGCCCACGTGCTCGCGGTACCACGCCACCGTCGACTCCAGACCCTCGCGCAGCCCGATCCTCGCCGTCCAGCCGGCCTCGGCGAGCTTGCTGACGTCGAGCAGCTTCTGCGGCGTGCCGTCGGGCTTGCTGGTGTCCCACTCGGTCTCGCCCTCGAAGCCGACGACGTCGGCGATCGTCTCGGCGATCTCCCTGATCGTGGTGTCCTTGCCGGTGCCGACGTTGACCTGCTCGGGCCCGTCGTAGTGCTCCAGCAGGTGCAGGCAGGCGTCGGCCATGTCGTCGACGTGCAGGAACTCGCGACGCGGCGTGCCGGTCCCCCAGTTGGTGACCGACGTCGGCGCCCGTCGCGCGCCGCCTCGTCGTAGCGGCGGATCAGGGCGGGCAGCACGTGCGAGCCCTCGCGGCGAGAAGTTGTCGCCGGGCCCGTAGAGGTTGGTCGGCATCGCCGAGATCCACGGCAGGCCGTGCTGCCGGCGGACGGCCTGCACCTGGAGGATGCCCGCGATCTTGGCGATCGCGTAGGCGTCGTTGGTCGGCTCGAGGTGGCCGGTGAGCAGCGAGTCCTCGCGGATCGGCTGCGGCGCGAGCTTGGGGTAGATGCACGACGAGCCGAGGAAGAGCAGCCGCTCGACGCCGTGGGCCAGGGCGGCGTCCATGACGTTGACCTGGATCTGCAGGTTCTCGCTGAGGAAGTCGACCGGGTAGGTGCTGTTGGCCAGGATGCCCGCCGACCTTGGCCGCGGCCAGCACGACGTAGCGCGGGCGGGTCTCGGCGAAGAACGCGAAGACGGCGTCGCGGTCCTTGCAGGTCGAGCTCGGAGGACGTCGCGGCCGACCAGGTCGGTGAACCCCTCGGCCTCCAGCTTGCGCCAGATCGCCGAGCCCACCAGTCCGCGGTGGCCGGCGACGTACGTCGTGGCCGACCGCTCCAGCGGCCCGGTCATCCGAGCTCGTCGTGCTGCGGCCACCCGTCGAGCGCCGGCTGGTCGATCCACGCCTTGCCCTCGTGCTTGAGCGCCTCGATGTCGGCGTCGACCATGATCCGGGCGAGCTGCGCCGGTGTCGACCTGCGCCTTCCAGCCCAGCTCACGCTCGGCCTTGCCGGCGTCGCCGACCAAGGCGTCGACCTCGGTCGGCCGCAGGTAGCGCTCGTCGAAGCGGACGTGCTTCTCCCAGTCGAGGCCGGCGTGCTCGAACGCGGTGGTCACGAAGTCGCGGACGGTGAAGTTGCCACCGGTGGCCAGCACGAAGTCGTCGGGCTTGTCGGCCTGCAGCATCCGCCACATGCCCTCGACGTACTCCGGGGCGTAGCCCCAGTCGCGGACGGCGTCGAGGTTGCCCATGTAGACGTAGTCGTCGAGGCCGGCCTGGATCCGCGCGACCGCGCGGGTGACCTTGCGGGTCACGAAGGTCTCGCCGCGGCGGGGCGACTCGTGGTTGAACAGGATGCCGTTGACCGCGAACATGCCGTAGCCCTCGCGGTAGTTGCGGGTCACCCAGTAGGCGTAGACCTTGGCGGCGCCGTAGGGCGAGCGCGGGTAGAACGGCGTGGACTCGTCCTGCGGAGGCGGCGTCGCGCCGAACATCTCCGAGCTCGACGCCTGGTAGTAGCGGCACTTCACGCCGGCCTGCCGGACCGCCTCGAGCAGCCGCATGGCGCCGATGCCGGTGGTGTCGCCGGTGTGCTCGGGCTCGTCGAAGCTGACCCGCACGTGCGACTGCGCCGCGAGGTTGTAGACCTCGTCGGGGTCGATCTCGTGCATCAGCGTGACCAGGCGCGCGCCGTCGGAGAGGTCGCCGTAGTGCAGGAAGAGCCGGGCGTCCGGGTCGTGCGGATCCTGGTAGAGGTGGTCGATGCGCGAGGTGTTGAAGGTCGACGCTCGCCGGATCAGGCCGTGCACCTCGTAGCCCTTGCCCAGCAGCAGCTCGGCCAGGTAGGACCCGTCCTGGCCGGTGATGCCGGTGATCAGTGCGGTCTTGGTCATCGGACGACTTCCCCCTCGTGTGTGGTCGGGCACGACTATAGAAGGAGCACCGCACCTGGATGCGCAGCAAGCCGACGGCCTACGGACGGCCCAGCGCGCGATAGCTCCAGCCGGCGGCGCGCCAGCGCTGCGGGTCGAGGCAGTTGCGACCGTCCAGGATGCGCCGGTCGTGCGACGAGCGGTGCGAGCTCGTCGGGGTCGATCGCGACGTACTCCTGCCACTCGGTCAGCACCAGCACCAGCTCGGCGTCCCGGACGGTCTCCTCGACGGTCGTGGCGAAGCGCGAGGTCCGGCCACTTCTGCTGCGCGTTGTCGATGGCCCGCGGGTCGGTGACGGTGACCAGGGCGCCCTGCAGCTGCATCTGGGCCGCGACGCTGAGCGCGGGCGAGTCCCGGACGTCGTCGCTGTCGGGCTTGAAGGCGGCACCCAGCACGCCGATCCGCCGGCCGACGATCGAGCCGCCGAGGGACTCGCGGGCCAGGTCGACCATCCGGACCCGCCGGCGCATGTTGATGGCGTCGACCTCGCGGAGGAAGGTCAGCGCCTGGTCGGCGCCGAGCTCACCGGCGCGGGCCATGAAGGCCCGGATGTCCTTCGGCAGGCAACCGCCCCCGAACCCGAGGCCGGCGTTGAGGAACTTGCGACCGATGCGGTCGTCCATGCCGATCGCGTCGGCGAGTGCCGTGACGTCGGCACCGGTGGCCTCGCACAGCTCGGCCATCGCGTTGATGAAGGAGATCTTGGTGGCCAGGAAGGAGTTGGCCGCCGCCTTGACCAGCTGCGCGGTGGCCAGGTCAGTCACCAGGCGCGGGGTGCCGGCGGCCGAGCGCCGTCGCGTAGACCTCGTCGAGCTTGGCAGAGGCGGCCGCGCCGGCGTCGGAGTCAGGGACGCCGTAGACGAAACGGTCCGGGGTCAGCGTGTCCTCGACCGCCTTGCCTTCGCGGAGGAACTCCGGGTTCCAGAGCAGGGTGGCCTCCGGCTGCACCTGCGCCAACCGCTCCGCCATCGCCTCGGCCGTGCCGACGGGGACGGTCGACTTGCCGACGACCACGTCGCCTGGCCGGACGTGCGGCAGCACGTCCTCGAGGGCCGCGAAGACATAGCGGAGATCGGCGCCGTTCTCACCCTGCTTCTGCGGCGTGCCGACGCAGATGAAGTGCACGTCGCAGCCTGCTGACCGCGCCGCGTCGGTCGTGAACGTCAGCCGACCGGTGGCGCCGGCGCTGCCGAGGATCTCGGGCAGGCCCGGCTCGAAGAAGGGCGCCTGCCCCGCTGATAGCAGCGCGACCTGCGCCTCGACCACGTCGATGCCGACGACCTCATGGCCCAGCTGCGCCATACAGGCGGAATGAACGGCTCCGAGATAGCCACAACCGAAGACTGAGATGCGCACCGGCGACACTCTAGACGTGGTGGGCTCGCTACGATGACGCTTGCTCCCGACGGAAGGCCCACCCTACCGATGTCCACGACGCATGCGGACTACCGCCTGAGCCAGCTCGACGAGCTGGAGGCGGAGTCGATCCACATCTTCCGCGAGGTCGCGGCGGAGTTCGAGAAGCCGGTGCTGATGTTCTCCGGCGGCAAGGACTCCATCGTCATGCTCCGGCTGGCCGAGAAGGCCTTCTACCCGGCCAAGATCCCCTTCCCGATGCTGCAGGTCGACACCGGCTACGACTTCCCCGAGGTCCTGGCGACCCGGGACAACTGGGTCAACCGGCTCGGCGTCCGGATGGTCGTGGCCTCGGTCGAGGAGGCGATCGCCAACGGCGTGGTCGTCGACGACGGCAAGACCTCGCGCAACCGCATGCAGATCGGCACCCTGCTCAACGTCATCGAGGAGGAGGGCTTCACCGCCGCCTTCGGTGGCGGCCGACGCGACGAGGAGAAGGCCCGGGCCAAGGAGCGCGTCTACTCCCACCGCGACGACTTCGGCCAGTGGGACCCGAAGAACCAGCGGCCCGAGCTGTGGTCGCTCTACAACGGCAAGATCCACGGCGGCGAGCACATGCGGATCTTCCCGCTGTCCAACTGGACCGAGCTCGACATCTGGCACTACATCGGGCAGGAGGAGATCGAGATCCCCTCGATCTACTTCTCCCACCAGCGCAACGTCTTCCTGCGCGACGGCATGCTGCTCTCCGAGAGCGACTTCAACCCGCTGAAGAAGAACGAGACCGTCGAGGAGCGCACCGTCCGCTTCCGCACCGTCGGCGACCTGACGCTCACCGGTTGCGTGGAGTCGGAGGCCTCCACGGTGGCCGAGATCATCGAGGAGATCGCCGTCGCCCGGGTCACCGAGCGAGGCGCCACCCGTGGCGACGACCGCTTCTCCGAGGCCGCCATGGAAGACCGCAAGAAGGAAGGCTACTTCTGATGACGAGCACCGACGCGGTCCCCGAGGCGATGCGCCAGATGGACCTGCTCCGCTTCGCCACCGCCGGCTCCGTCGACGACGGCAAGTCGACCCTGATCGGTCGGCTGCTGCTGGACGCGAAGGGCATCTTCGAGGACCAGCTGGAGTCGGTCGAGGCGACCTCGAAGTCGCGCGGCTACGACTACACCGACCTCGCGCTGCTCACCGACGGCCTGCGCTCCGAGCGCGAGCAGGGCATCACGATCGACGTGGCCTACCGCTACTTCGCGACCCCGAAGCGCAAGTTCATCATCGCGGACACGCCGGGCCACGTGCAGTACACCCGCAACATGGTCACCGGAGCCTCCACCGCCGACCTGGGCCTCGTGCTCGTCGACGCCCGCCACGGACTGACCGAGCAGTCCCGTCGGCATGCCGTGATCCTGTCGCTGCTGCGGGTCCCCCACCTCGTGCTCGCGGTCAACAAGATGGACCTCGTCGACTACGACGAGAAGGTCTTCGACCGGATCCACCAGGAGTTCACCTCCTTCGCCACCAAGCTGTCGATCCCCGACCTCGAGGTCATCCCGATCTCGGCGCTCAAGGGCGACAACGTGGTGAACCGCTCGGAGCACATGGACTGGTATGACGGTCAGTCGCTGATGCACCACCTGGAGAACGTCCACGTGGCCTCCGACCGCGACCTCGTCGACACCCGCTTCCCGGTGCAATACGTCATCCGGCCGAAGTCGGACGAGTTCCACGACTACCGCGGCTACGGCGGCCAGGTCGCCGGCGGCGTGCTCAAGCCCGGCGACGACGTCCTGGTGCTGCCATCGGGGATGACGAGCAAGATCGCCGGCATCGACCTCTTCGACCAGGAGATCTCCGAGGCCTTCCCGCCGATGTCGGTCACCGTCCGTCTCGAGGACGACGTCGACGTCTCGCGCGGCGACATGCTGTGCCGCCCGCAGAACGCTCCGCAGCCGAGCCAGGACATCGACGCGATGATCTGCTGGATGACCAACCAGCCGCTGCGGCCCCGCCAGAAGCTGCTGATCAAGCACACCACCCGCACCGCGCGGGCCCTGGTCAAGGACGTGCAGTATCGCCTCGACGTGAACTCGCTGCACCGCGACAAGGAGACCGGCGAGCTGGGACTCAACGAGATCGGCCGCGTCCAGCTGCGCACTGCCGTGCCGCTGCTGTGCGACCCCTACTCCAAGAACCGCACCACGGGCTCGTTCATCCTGATCGACGAGGCGTCGGGCGTCACCGTCGGCGCTGGGATGATCAACTCCGGCTCATAACCGGGACCGTCTAGCTCGAGCGCGAGGATCCACCCAATCGGAGACGCACGCCCTCAAGCCCTGGCAGAATTACCTGGCGGACCCGCTCCAGTTCTGCCTGCTGCTCGGCTTGACTCGGCAGGCGTCGGAAGTCACCGTAGACCTGAGTCAGATATTCCTCGGCGGGGAGGGCAACGGGAATTCTAGTTCACGAATCCTCCCCGGTTCGCTCGAATCGTAGAGGGCGCCTCGAACGCACTCCCTCGTCATGTAGCCCGCCGCCAGGTTCGTGGCGACACTTGCCCGGCGCAAGGGCACGAGGCGCCCGAGAATCTGGAATACCTGGATGAAGATCACACTGGGAATCGCCGATGCAAGCACTCGACCTACGATCCGAGCCGGCTTGCCCAGGCGCGCGACACGTCCCGCACGCAGCCTCCGCGTCACGAACCAGGCATGACGCACGGCCCGACTCGCCCTCAGATGGACCAACTGCGCGCGACGGCTACGGAAGGTGCCGACTAAGGGGAAGAGGTCCACATGCGCAAGTGCGTGGGGCACCCCCGTGAGATGTAGACGCGTCCGAAGAGGAGTTCGTAGCCTCGGTCACCACGGGGATGGGTGATGACGTATTGCGTGGTAAGTCACGCTCGAGCGACTCCAGGGCACAAGCGTAATCATTCACCGAGACCAGGAGGTCGACGTCGGTGTCCCGATGGGATCAGATCCTGGTGACGGACGGAGCCGAGTGCGGTGCCGGCGGCCAAGTAGTGCGCGACGCCACGACCATCGAGGATGGACGAGACAACGCTGAGCATGTCGTAGATCTGCGCTTGCAACCGCTCCAGGCTGTCGATGTGCATGGTCTTAGTCATCGCTTCGTCACGTCCTATCTCGCGATGCGCGCCTGCGCGAACTCCGTCAGGGAGTCTAGTGCGCGCGCCACGCGTGTCGGGTCGGGATCCGACTCAAGGCGCACCACGACCTCCGGAAGCAAGGACGTCCTCAGCCTGTCCACACCTCTTGACCGCCCGGCACTTAGACGCACACGTGGGAGGACTAGGCTGAGCCCCCGAAGCAGTTGGCCCTCATTACCCGTGCGCGCGAGACGGATCTCCACCCCCTGACGATGCCGGACACGTTCCGGCAAACGCGCCACTCGCGACCAGACGTTGGTCGCGGCCCCGTTCAGCACAATCGCCCAGTCCGTGGAGGCGATACGCAGCCCCACACGGGTCCTCCTTGCGAGCAGTTCACGCCTCGGGAGCACACCCGAGGACCTGAGCCGTGAAAGATCCGCCGCCTGCCCCTTACCCAGCCGCTTCGCGAGCAGGTACGTGTGTCGACCCCTCTCGTCCAAGCGTGGCGGCCAAGGATCGGTTGCCACCGATGCCTGGGCCGCTTGCGTCCTGAAACCGAACCGGTTGCGCCCGCGCGGATCATGTAGTAGGTCTACCTGGCAGCCGCCGCCTACTTCATCGGACCACCAAAAGGTGTTGAGCGTCCCCAAGTCGCTAAACCACACGAAGATCAACCGGACACCGCGCCCCCGCAGCGAGGCGGCGAGATCGCGGGTGAGGCCTGTAATTGAGCCATCGACCATCAGATCCAGGTCGGACACCACATGCTCCGCTTCTAGCTCATGGGCGCCGTGCAAGACTGCGAAGCTGGCCCCCATGCGTGCTAGTTCGCTCAAGACCTCTTCCACGACCTGCATCGATGTCGTCCCCATGTCACCTCCTCCCACGAAGCACGGCCGTCACGTGCCGACTCCCGGGATGTTGCGGCGCCGTGCCTCGGCCAGGATCGGAGATGCCTCGACACCGAGCCGCTCGGCGTACCGCACTAAAAGGCAACTAGCCAACCCCGACGTCTCCAACCGTCGGCGACCGGAGCGGCCCGCAGCCACCACGCTTTCGAGAAGGTCGAGCAAGTCTGTTCCCACCTCAAAGGGCCGCGCATGCTCCCAGTCCAGGACGCAGAGGCCGGCATCGTCCTGCAGGACGTTCCATAGCCGAAAGTCGCCGTGCGTCACTCCCGCCCCGTCGTGAACGGACGCCAACTCGAGGACGAGGGCGAGGACGTGCTCCGGGTCGAAAGAGGTCGCCGTCACTGAATGTGCGCTCAAGGCCCCCGTGCGCAAGGCCGACCAATCGGGCTCCTCGGTTACGTCCAGTACCGGGGGGACGGCGAAAGTGACTTGCCCGCACAGTCTTTGCAGCACCGCCGCCTCGGCCGCCAAGGAGGCCCGATCAGCGCCCCACGCCACCTTTATGAACTCGCGTGTGACACCCTCTCGGCGCACACACACCACGGCGCGTTCCCTGTCCCTTGAGCGGATGACGGCCATCGCGTCCGCGGGGACGAGCAACCGCGCAACCACTTCGGCCGCTAGGCTTGCCTCAAACGGTCGCGGAGACGCTCCACCCCAGCCACGTGGCCTAGGGGACGACGTGAACGCTAAGTGACGACGTGCTCTCCCGACAAGCGTCGCCGGGTTGTAGAGTTGTTTTGCGGCGGCCCCTCCGTCAGCGGACGCATGCGCTGCCAACCGTCGCGGGTATGCCCAGATGGGACGCATGCTCCCCTCAAGCCTGGCGGACCGCGCCAGGACGACTGCATCGAGAAGGGTGCTGGCACAGTCCTGAACCCCCGCGATGGTCGTGTCGATCTCCACCCCGTCGTGCCCGACCCTCGACGCGAGCGACTGCCAGGCAACCAGCTGACGCCGTAACTCGTGGGGTTCAAGCTCCGGTTTGCGAGCGGCGATCGCGGTCGGGTCGCCCACTAGCCGCACGACAAGGTCGTAGCGAGGACCGCAAAACCCCAGCAATCGGACCGCTCGGGCACCGGCAATGCTTAGGCGATAGCGCCGGGGATCCACCAGTTGGTCGTACCAGCCCCGTTCCTGCACGACAACATCGGCTCCCTCACGTCTGAGAGAACCACTCCGGGTCGCAGATACATAGAGGAGACCGCGCCGGACCACCGAGGCCAGTTGACCGATCCGCCGTGGCTTACTGTCATGTGGGCGCGGGACCACAGTGTCCGCCAAGGCGTCACGCGAGACGACTCGTCGTGGGTCAAAGTGCACGTGCCGGAGCCGCAGGCCGGCTGGCGGTCGCTCCACTTGCTGGATGAACGCCCGCAGGACTGTGCTCTTCCCGGTGCCGTCCGGTCCACCCACAAGGACGCGCAGACCAAGTCCCCGCCTCGTCACCGCACCACCTTGCATAGGACCTGGGACCAGGCCTCACGATAGGCGTGACGTGAGAATCTGTCGGCCGCATCCTTCAGCGCCGCAAGCGACATCGCTTGGAGCCGTGGCTCGTCGTCCAGCAAGGCCGCCACCTCGATTTCAGTGCGGCGGCGGTCCGTGGCATCGATCAAGACTCCGGTCTCGCCATCCCTAAGGGTGGTCGTGATTCCCCCGATGCGGGAGGAGACCACAGGCGTGCCGACACTCAGTGCCTCGAGAATTACCAACGGTTGCGCCTCGTAGCGGTAGGTGGTCGGAAACAGGAGAAGATCCGCCTCGGCCAAGAACTCCCACTTCCGATCCCCAAAGACCGGGCCGCAGAAGCGGACGCGATCCTCGAGCCCGGCCGCCTTCACCTTTCGAACCTGTTCTGCCGCGAACGCCTGATCACTGACGGCCCCCGCCAGGGCGAAGTCGACGTCGGTGCGTGCTTGCGACAAACTGATGGCCACGTCGGTGAAAACGTCTGCCCCCTTCTCAGCAAGGAGGTTCGACAAATAGGCGACCTTCTTGCGACCGTTCGATGACTGCGTCGTTGGGTCAACGGCGGGAGGCGTCGAAACGGCGTTGCCAATCACGGACATCCGAGCCAAGGGCACAAAGGCCTCGATGTCGGCACGCAGCGACTCCGTCAGTACCACGGTCTCCTGGAAGCATGTCAGGTGTCGTCTCACGAGCCCACGCCATAGCCGCCCGCGGGCAGCTAGGGCGTCGTAGCCGACCGTGTGGACATAGTTGACCACAGGTGTGCGTGTGCTCCGGAGCAGTTCGGTGCTGACGAAGTCGACAATGAACGAGAAGGGCCGCGTGGTGCCGAAGTAGACGACCACATCGCAATCGGAGCGCTTCGTCCGCACCTTGACGCGTGCCCAGAACACGAGTGCCTTGACTACCTTAAGCCAGGCAAACCGGCCCACGCTTGAGATGTTCCGACTAAAGGTGCGCTCGACGATCTCGACCTCCCAACCGCCAGCCCGCAACTCCTCCAAAAGTACGCGAGTCATCACGGTTGATCCGTGAAACGGAGGGGGAAGTTGGCTTACCAGCAGTGCCTTCACTCAACCGCCCGATCTCTGGCGCAGCAGGTCTCGTCCAGCGGCGAGAAGGAATCGAGGGTTGCCGAGAAGGTAACGTCGCCACAGACGCCCAGGTTCGGAACACAGCCGGAAGAACCATTCGAGCCCCATGATCCGCATCCACTCCGGCGCGACAGCCACGCGACCGGCCGTGAAGTCGAAGGCGGCCCCGACCGCCACGGCAACGACCGGTATGGCGTCGGCGAGCCGCTTGGTCACTAGGTCCTGCTTGGGCGTCCCCAGCGCCACCCACACGATGTGTGCTCCGGACTCGCGGATGGCTTCGTCCTGGGCGCCCTGTTCCGCCGACGTCAGCGCACGGAACGGCGGGCTCACCTGCCCCACGATGTCGATCCCGGGATACCGCTCATTCAGCCTGCGCACCACAGTGGCCAGCACCTCGTCGCTGCCACCGAGCAGGTAGTGCCGCAGCCCCACTTGCCTACCGACGTCACAGGTGTCCAGGAAGAGGCGCGGACCTCGCACCTGCCGCAGCGGGGGATCGTCTCGACGTAGGCGTGAGATCCACGACAGGGGCTTACCGTCCGGAAAATTGAGAGCACCGTCGCTCAGCAGGTCCTTGTATTCGCTGTGCTGATCCGCAAGAGCCAGACAGTAGGCGTTGACGAGGTGTACGTGTCGTCCGCGGTTTCCCTTGCGAGTCACCGCCAGGTCACAGAGGGTCAGCGCGGCCTCCGCAGCCGACCCGACAGCCAGCGCGTTGACGCCTGCGATTCGGCGGCGTGCCAGATGGTCTATGACCTGTGGCATGACATTCCATTCTATTCGGGGTCCTGCGGCGGACCCTTACTCGTCCTCCGGAACTCTATGATGCCCCGGAAGAGCGATAGATCCGCGTCATCTCATCGACGCGTGCCGGCCAAGTCTGTTGGGCAGCCCATGCCAGAGCCGCGCGGCTGGCCGACTCATAACTGTCCCGGTCCTGCAGAAGGGTCGCGCATGCGCTGCCAAGACCCTCGGCCGCGTTGCCTCCCACGTCCACTCGACGGGTCGCCTGCGCCGGAAGCAGGTCCGCAAGTCCGTGCAGGTTGAGTCCGACCACTGGCAGTCCTGCGCCGCAAGCTTCGACGAGTTGACCACCGAGGGACTCCCTCAGGCTGGTGAACAGCAAAGCATCGTGCTGGAGGTAGGCGTCCGTCACCGCATCCAACGAGACCCTGCCCGGCGCATGAACATGTTCCGAAACGTGCAGCGACGCAGCGATGCCTTGTACGACGGACTGGCGCGGCCCCAACACTGTCAATGTGACATCCAGTTCCTTGCGCGCCTCGACGAGTGCCTCCAGCGCCAGGCGCAGACCCTTCCTCGCACGGTCACTGCCAACCCAGAGAAGCCGGCGTCCCGCGACAGCCCGAGGACGTTCGGCTACCAAGCTTGATGCGATAGCCGTATCCGGCATCAGGATGATGCGTGGCGCTCCGGACTTGTGCGCCAGCCGCTCGGTGGCCCGGTTCGTTACCGCGACGCAGTTGGCGCGGCGAAGCGCCGTGGCCGCTAACGGATTCAGATGGGCGGTCCTCACCAGTAGCGTCCGAAGACGCTCCCGTCGCCACTGGGACGCTGTGAAGTAGCGCTCGGCCTCGGCGGGTGCCCACTGACCTCCCCCCAACGGACCGAAGATGAATGGGATCTCGAGCCTCCACAGCGATGAACCCAGCAAGGCCGTCGAGAAGGTGACGTGGTGCGCTACGTCGAAGGGCTCGGACGCCTGCATCGTTCGCGCCACGCGCAAGGCAGCGCGGGACCAGGCGATGTACTGAGACTTCTTGGCAGCGGGACCTGTTAGCTGAGACCACGATCCCGGCTCCGGGTAGACAAATCGCAGGCGCCCGGTGGTGTTGACATCAAGCCGGGAGAGGGCGGTGTCGTGCGCGGATCGATTTTTGCTCTGCGTCAGGACGGTGACCTCATGCCCGTGCTGGGCGAGCCCCACGGCCCACCCCCAGCCCTGTCCGGGCTCGCTCCCGCGCCCATCCCGGCAACTAAACGCCTCAAGCAGTACTCGCACAACGATAGATCCTACGGGAGCTGATCGTTCCGGCTGCGCAGTTCAACCACGCGAAACTGAGTCCCCTCGCGAGTCCGGAGATTTTGGTTTGTCCCGCGTTCCACGTAGTCGACATTGCTTGGATTCTCATACCAAGGCGAAGATGATGCGGTTGCGTTCGAACCTCAACTGCTTGGGCCACCCCAGCTGGCCGTGCCGACGCTTGCGGTTGTACCAAATCTGGGACCTAATCTGCAGAGCGGGTGAGGGTCGAACAATTTGAGGCAGCCCCAGGACACACCATAACCCGGGGATTCACGAGCGCGTCACAACTCGCGCCTATGCAAGCGCCATCGACGAACGGTCCTCCACCGATTCAGCCGACCTTCGCTTGCGCTGTTTTACAGACGGCGGGTAGGACAACAGGATCCCCGCGCCCCAGAAAAATGGGATTGCGCCAAAGGGCGACTCCAAAATCACTCCGAATGTGGCGGGAATTATCAGCCCCACGCACATCATGGTTGCGAGAAACAAGAGCGGGTCTGTTGCAAGGTCACTGGCTACTGTAACGACCCTTCGGAAGATGGAAATCAAGAGCCCGCCCAATATCATAAAGCCCACGAGCCCTTCCCGGACAAGTGTGTTCAGGAGGTAATTGTGCGGCGCCCGAGGACTCCTTTCGAGATCTCGCCCGTCAGCGTTGGTCAATAGGTTAAGAGCAGCAGTTTCTGCCATATAGTTAGGCCCAAATCCCACGCCTACAAAGAATCTTGGTGTCGTGTCGTTACTGTAGTCAAGCAAGTATCGCCAGGTGCGCTCCCGCGCTTTGGTCGTCCCTTGAGCAGCAGCGCCCGCATCAGTAGTGGAAATGCCGAATGTGCCTGCAAGAGACTGCCCGACTGTGGTCATCGGAAGTAGTGTGACGACGCCGATCAAGACAACTGGCGCCGCCATCATAGCTGCAAGTTGTTTGCTCTTGCCGATACTAGTTGAGCGAATAGCCGCATAGCCAGTAACCACGGCAATGAGTCCTGCCCCAAGAACGGCGGCGCGGGATTCAGTACTAACAACTGTTACCCAAGCGACCGTTGCCGCCGCAAAGGTGAGGAGGCGATGAGTTCTCCCGGAGATGAGACGCAAGAGCATCCACGCTCCGAAGATGGCCACCACTGCGGCCTCGAGATCGCTACGGGGCTTGAAGAGTGTAATACCTTGGGTTGGAGCAACCATTGGCATGGATTGCGGCAGTTGGGGCCAAGCCACAATCACGATGAACACCCAACCCGTCCGCAGCGCCAGCGCAATGAGAAGGATACGGATCGTTCGGCGCTTGTCGGCATCATCGGCCGACCTCATAGCGACTCCAACTACGATTCCAACCGCGGCGTAGAGGTAGGGCGTTGCGTCACGTATTGCGTCGAGGCCGTAGTTACCACCGAGTGCGAATCTTGCGAAAGCGTAAAGAAAATAGGCGACTAGCATTGGGTGAACTCCTGAACGGGACCGGACGGGGGCCCGTTCATGGGTCTTTCGAGACGCCACCCAATGGAAAATACCCAAAGCAAGTAGCATGTCAGTGATAAAGAAGGGGGGTGCACGAATGTAGCCGCCCAGCGTCCGCCGAATAGCAGCCATGCAACCGCGAGAGTACCGACTAGTGCGTGCCCACGGGTCGGCGCTCCGGAAGCAGGCAAGAAGGTCTGTTGCCGCTGCGCTAGTGCCAACGGACACTCCTATTTAGACGGTCGTGCCGGCAACCGAGAGCGTGCCGGACCTGTCAATAGAGGGTACGCCTTCCTGAGCGAACCCGAGAATAGGTCTGAGGCCGCGGTTGGGCCTCGTAACTCGGTGATGTCCCACGACCAGACATGCCCGGGCTCAGTTGGCAACAACTTGGGCTTGGTCCTGGCCGGAGGCGTGGCCTAGGCGAAGCGCTCCCCGGCAACAGCGTGGGCCCCAAGGATCCGGTGCATCGTCGAATTCGAGCGCAGGTAGGTGCCCTCGTCCAGCAACGTCGCCCGACCCTCGGCCACAGACTTGTCGACGAACCGGTCACTGGTCAGCACGCCAAGTCCCTGCTGGCGATGGGCGCGGTCGGTGGCGTCGGCGCCGCGTGTCTGATCCGAAGCCTGCTTCGGCGCTTGGGACCAGTAGTGGCAGACA
>CAVQKB010000004.1:0-207532 GCA_963713035.1 uncultured Actinomycetota bacterium | reverse complement strand
TCCGCTTCCGGGACGGCGCACCTGCGTCACTCCGCCGCCAATGCAGCGGGGTGAGTGACGGCGAGGCCGCAGGGCGCAGCGTGGGCGGGCGTCGCCATTTATGCTCCACTTTCAGTCAGAGGAACTCCGAGATCACCCGAGCTTGCGGGGTACTGTCAACGCTAGGAACGACATCGACGGCGGCGATAGACACAGGTCAGCGGGTGTTTCCTTGAGATTCGCCGAGAATCTCCGAGGAATGGAGCAGGCTCTCTCGCAATGAGAAGGTCAGGGGTTCGAATCCCCTCAGCTCCACCAAATGTGATGTCCCGCGACACCGTTGACAGGTGTCGCGGGACATCGTTGCATTTCAGGGCTTCTTTTGGGGTCCTGGTTTGCGTCCGAGGGGCTGGTAGTCCTTGGTGGGGTCGATGGTGAGTTCGCGTAGGAGTTCGCCGGCTTCTTGGTCGACGACGCGGATGTACTGGTCGGCGATCAGGGCCAGGACGCGTTTGCCGTGGTGTTCGCGGCCCAGGCCGATGTGTCGCAGGCGGCTGTCGTAGCGGATGGTGATGGTGCCGGAGGGGTCGGCTTTGTCGCGTCGGACCCGGTAGTGCGCCGCGATGGAGGGTTTGGCGGGGAGTGCTTTGGTGCGGGCGGCGTAGGCCTGGGCGGGGGTGCGGCGGGCGAGGGCGCGGTGTGGCCGGATGGTGTTGTAGTAGCGCTGGAACCGGTCGAGCTGGCGTTGCAGAGCGGCGAGGTCGGTTGGGGGTGGTTGTGCGCGGAGCCATTTCTTCTGGGTCTGGTGGAAGCGCTCGACCTTGCCTTGGGTCTGTGGGTGGTAGGGCCGGGAGTGGTGCAGCCGGACGCCGAGCAGGTCGAGTTCGATCTCGAGGGCGACGCGTCCGCCGTGGCGGGGTTTGCCGGTGTAGACCGCACCGTTGTCGGTGAGCACCGAGCGGGGGATGCCGTGGGTGCGGAATGTGGCCCGGAAGTCGGCCAGGACGTCGGGGCCGGTGGTGCTGGGTCGGGCTTTGCTGCGCAGGGCGTAGCGGGAGTGGTCATCGAGGATGTTGTGGATCTCCACGCCGGTGCCGTCGGCGAGGTGCCAGTGGGTGGTGTCGGCCTGCCAGCGTTCGTTGGGGAGATCGGCCTCGAACCGGGTGCCGGCGCCCTTGGGTCGTTTGCGGGGTTGTGGGGTGACGAACCCTCGGCGGGTCAGTACCCGCCAGATCGTCGAGACCGCCGGCACCCGGCCAACAGCGTCACCGGCACCGTTCCCGGCTGCCAGTTCGGTCTGGAGGTGGCTGCGGATGGTCTCCGCGCCGGCGTCCAGGCCCTGCTTGGAGAGCTCCTTGCGGAGTCGCACGATCCGGTCCTCCAGATCGAGGCCGATCGCGCGGGGGTTGTGATGCGGGCGGCGTGATCGGGGTGTGAAGGCGGCCTCGCCCTCGGTCTCGTAGCGATGGATCAGTTGTTGGACCCAGTAGCGGGAGATCTTGTAGTCGCGGGCGACCTCGCTCTTGGTGCGTCCTTCGACCGTGACCGAGATGATGACGAGCTCCGCCAGTGACATGTCGCACCTCCGCGTTAGGTGCCAACCATGTCGCGGGACAGCTGCCAACTATGTCGTGAACCCCGACACCCTCAGCTCCACCAAACGTGCAGGCCAGGGACAGTGCCCGTCATCCCTTAGCCAGGGAGACTGCATGAACAGTCGGCGCACTTCTCGCCGTGAGCCGGGCGCTCTTCCGACGACACAGTGCGGATCAAGGCGGCAATGACCGCAGCCTGCGCCGACACCACCCGCACCGTCTGCGCGTTCCCTCCGGGTGCTGGGAGTCCTGGTGCGTCGGCCGCGGCATCGCGGCGTTCCCGGCCGAGCCCGCAGCGGTCTGCGCCTTACCCACGCATCGTGACGATCAGGGCTTGTCGCTGGCCACCAATCGGTCATCTTTCGACTTGAAGAAGGGTATGGCGCGCGCAACCGCATCAACAGACCCGCCCGCGTCGCCACCGCTCTCGACCGCAACGTGGTCTGTCGCGTGCCGGGTTCAGTAGAGGCTCGGAACTGACGCGTCGACGGTAGTCGGTGCGGGATTGTGCCGGTAGTGCTCGTCCTCGAACTCGACCGGGGGGACAAGTCCGATCTCGCCGTGGAGCCGTCGGTGGTTGAACCAGTCGATGTATTCAGCGACCGCGATCTCGAGGTCGTCGATGCTCTTCCAGGGGCCTTTGTTGCGGACCAGTTCGGCCTTGAACAGCGAGTTGAACGCCTCGGCCAGGGCATTGTCATAGCTGTCGCCGGTGGACCCGACTGAGGCAACAGCGCCGGCCTCGGCGAGTCGTTGGGTGTAGCGCACGGCGAGGTATTGGACGCCCTTGTCGGAGTGTGCGATCACCCCGGTGGTGTCCTGGCCGGCGTGGGTTCGGGTCCACAGCCCCATCTCCAGTGCGTCCAACGCGAGGTCAGTACGCAGGCTCTTCGAGAGCTGCCACCCGACCACGCGGCGGGAGTACACGTCGATGACGAAGGCTGCGTAGACCCATCCGGCGAAGGTCCGGCAGTAGGTGATGTCAGCGACCCAGACCCGGTTGGGCGCGGGCGCCTTGAAGTCGCGGTCGAGTAGGTCCGGACGTGAGTCGGGCCCGCTGCCAGGGATCGTGGTGCGCGGTCCCTTGGCTCGGCTGATCCCGCGCAGCCCCTGGGCGCGCATCAACCGGTGCACGGTGCACCGCGCGATCCGGTGCCCACGCCGGTTGAGCTCGGCGTGCATCTTCCGCACCCCGTAGACGCCGTAGTTCTCTCGATGCACCGCCCGGATCGCTTCCACCCGCTGGCCATCACTGATCGTGCGTGCCGAGGGTGGCCTGGTCTTGGCGGCGTAGTAGCTGCTCGGGGCGATCTTGGTCCCAGCCTTGCTCAGGACCTCACAGATCGGCTCGACCCCGAACCGCTCACGATGCGCGTCGATGTAGTCGACCAACACCGCGGTACTCACTTCAGCTTGCGGTCGAGCTCCGCCGCGGCGAAAAACGCCGACGCCGTCCGCAAGATCTCATTGGCCCGTCGCAACTCTTTGTTCTCACGCTCGAGTTGAGCGATGCGCTGGGCCTCAGCTGTGGTCACGCCGGGACGGTGGCCCTGATCGACCTCGGCCTGGGAGACCCAGTTCCGCAGCGTCTCGGGGTTGATGCCCAGCTGCTCACCGACCCGACGAAGAGCACCGCTCCTCGTCGCAGGGTCACGCCGCAGATCGACCGCCATCCTGATCGCTCGCTCCCGAAGCTCCTCGGGGTACTTCCTCGGTGCTGCCATGACTCTCATCCTTCCGTGGAATGAGAGCCTCCATCAGACCCGGCACGCGACATCCTCCATGGCCCACAACACGTGCCGGCTCAGGACGACGGAAAGTCCCTGCTTCCTGGTCCCACGCGCCTCGAGTCACCGACGGAGTGTATGACCCGCACATCCTCGACAATGCGCACCTCATGCCCGCTGTTGGACCGGGATATGTCACTCCGTCGCGTGTCGGCGCGCGCCAAACAGCCGACGCAGCCCGGTCTGCATGGACCGGCAAGTCAGGGCGCTCAGTGTCGGTCGCATTCAAACGTTCGGATCTAGCAGCGGTGGAGTGTGTGGATGAGTGTGTCTCGTTGCGGATCGGCTTGCGGTGGCGATGGCGATGCACAGATTTGCGCGTGGGCTAGCGTTCAAGAAATGACGTTGAACCATGCGCGCCGCGGAAGCGGCAGGCCCTTGTTGCTCGTGCACGGTCTGGGCGCTGGATGGCGATCCTGGTCCCCGATCATCGACGAGCTGGCCGAGAGCCGTGAGGTCATCGCCGTCGACCTGCCGGGTTTCGGCGAGTCGCCTCCTTTGACCGGCGAGGTCTCGATCGCCACCCTGACCGACTCCGTCGCAGAGTTCATCCGCGAACAGGGTCTGGACGGGGTGTCGACGGTCGGCCAGTCGATGGGTGGCCGAATGGTGCTTGAGCTTGCACGGCGAGGCGTCGGAGGCGACACCGTGGCGTTGGACCCGGGTGGTTTCTGGAGCGACCGCGAGCTCGCCGTCTTCGGGGCCACGCTTCGGCCATCGATCGCTCTGGTCCGGGCGCTGCGAGGCACGCTGCCAGCACTGCTGGGCAACCCGGTGGGAAGGACGCTGCTGTTGGCGCAGTTGTCGGCGCGGCCCTGGGCACTCTCGTGCGAGACCGTGCTGCCGGATGTGCGCGGGCTGGCTGAGTCGCCGTCGACTGGCGCGGCCTTGGACGCCCTGACCAAGGGGCCCAAGCAGCAGGGTGCGCCGGCCGGCACTGTGCCCGGCCGGGTCACGATCGGTTGGGGTCGTCGTGACCTGGTGACCGTGCCGAGGCAGGCCGCACGTGCGGCGGAACTGTTTCCGGACGCGGTGCTGCACTGGTTCGAGCGGTGTGGCCACTTTCCACAATGGGACGCACCGCATGAGGCGACCCGACTGATCCTTGACAGCACCAGTTGAGGTCGGTCGCGCTGCCCGGCCGACGAGGACGCTTGTCGCCCTAGCCGGATCGTCATTCGGAACGGGTTGAACTGCGTCCTAACGCCGCCTGCCGGACGCACGTAGCTGCCCAGATCCGCTTCCCTGTTGCCGTCGCGTCTGCAACCGCAGGCGATGACCGATCTACAAGCGAGCGCCCGAATCGCGAAGAAACCGTGCATGCGCTGCCTGGGGCAAGTGCCTATGCCCCGGGCATAGGAGCGGGAGCGCAGGCGCAGTGGGTGCCGCATACAAGGAAGGTATGGAGGTCATGCCCGCATCGCGCGCACCGCATGTCGTGCGAGAGATGCACGTCATTGGTCTGGGCGGTGTCCCACATGAGCTTGCCTTCTTGAGTCGTTTTGATCCCTGATGGCTGTTCGAAGCCACAGACGCCAGTGATGGGTCCGTCCTCAGAGCCCTCGGGTGGCCTGACTGGCCGAGCAGGACCGTTGAAGCGGGGGAGCGCAAGCGCCGGCGAATGATGCGCCTCCTTCCGCCGCGAGCCGGGAACTCCAGCGCCAGGCGGTTCTAGCGTCTGAGCAAGTGCCTCACTGCTCGTGTGGCGATCCGCTGTGGGGCTCAGCCTTCCATCGCCAGGTGACTCCGCATGTCCAGCACGACGATTCTTCCGTTTCAGCCTGATGCCATGTCGCCCGCGCAGCTCGCCGCGGTCTCCTATTTGGCGCGGTACTCCGGTCACACCCACGCGCTGTATGCCTTCCAGCTGCGCCGCTGGTTCTCCTGGTGCCAGGCCAATGCTCTCGACCTGTTGGTCGGGATCCAGCGTGCGCACGTCGAGCTCTACATCCGACAGCTCCGCGAGAGTGGACTGATGGACTCCTCGGTCGTGACGATGATGCACGCCGTGCGTGGCTTCTTCCGGTTCGCACACATCGTCGGATTGATCGTCTCCGACCCGGCCGTCTACGCACGACTCCCGAAGCTCCACCACGATGAGTCCCGCACACAAGGGTTAGACCGACTCGAGCTGATCCGGTTCCTCCAGATCGCTCAGACCATCACCGTCCTCCACCTGGTCGGGAAGGGCAACAAGCCCGCCACAATGCCACTCACGGTTCCGGTCCTGCGAGTGCTGGAGGCGTGCCGTGGACAACGCACCACTGGCCCACTCATCCTGCGGCCAATCTCCGGCAAGCCCGTCGACCGCCGCGACGTCTACCGGATGGTCATCCGAATCGCAAAGACCTCCGCCATCCCCCGCCACATCAGCCCCCACTCGCTACGCCACGCCGCGATCACCAACGCCCTCGACGCCGGCGTCTGATCCGCGACTCCGTCGCACTGCCCGCTCCGCGCCGCGCCACTGACGCCCGACAGACGTCGACCCAGCCTGCCTCTCATAGGTACGCCAGAGTTCGCAAGCACCCCGTCCGCGGACGGATTGTCGGGCTACCTTTGCGCTGACGAGCCACGCCAGGGGGACTGCAGATGACGAAGTACCGGCCGTTTCGCGACGCGAGTTCCGGCGCCATCTGGTCCAGTGGGCCAGGAGGAACGTCCTACTCATTGCCGTGCTCACCACCGGTGTGGTGGGGCTCATGGGCCTCGAGCTCTTCTTGTTTACCGTCGTCCTGACCCCGACCGCATTCACCTGGTGGCTACTAGGGGTCGTCCAGGCCACACTGGTCGCCGCCTACCTACACCTCCTGCACGCAGCCTTCCTCGCCAACGACGGCCAAGCCATCTGGCACCTACGAGGCGCCTGGGGCGAGGAGAACACTCGCAGCGAGCTCCAACGCGCGAAACGCAAGCGACTGATCTGGGGCTGGGTCGACAGCATCAACCTCCAAGCCGGCGACCTCGATCACCTCGTCGTCACCAAGAACGGCGGCCTGGTCGCTATCGACTCCAAATGGCGTAACAACGCCAGCGACACCATCGACATGGCCAAGGCGGCCGCGAAAGCACAAATACGCGCCGAGGCCCTGGCACGAACCCTCCTCAAGAGCGAGCGGGGGGCGCGCCACCGCGCCGAGATCAACCCGCTTCGGGTAACCCCGGTCGTCGTGCTGTGGGGCGCCGCCCACCACGGCGTACCGGTCGGCGCCAACGTCAACGGGATCGACTTCATCTCTGGCCGGCGCCTTCTGGAATGGTTCACCACGCTGGACGACCAGCCGGTCAGCCAAAGCGCAGCCACCGACGTAGTACGAAAACTCGAGGACTATCGCGCCGCTTCCTGGGACCGCAGGCAGAAAAGCGCCGCTCAATAGTTGAGTCCGATCCTCCGGCTCCCAGGGGTGGTGGCCGCCCCCCTTTCGCCCGAGGTCGCAGGCGAGTCACGTAGGAATCGATCTCGGCTTCCCGCAGAACGAGTGGCAGCGGAGGTCGTGCTCAAGGTCGGTGTTTCCGGCGTCGATACATCAGTGGACGGGTCTGTCCCCCAGCAGAAGGATCACTTGATGCTCAGCGTGCCGATGCTCTCTCCGGCGATGTCCTTCGACGAGGCAGCGCTCGCCGTTCTGCGCTACCTGCGCGAGGCCCTTCCGCTGGCGTTCTGGTCAGTGACCCGGGTCGAGAACGACCGGCAGACCTACTTGTACCTCGACGCCGACAACGGCTACGGCCTGGTCCAGGGGCAGTCCCATCCGTGGGAGGACAGCTTCTGCATCCACATGGCTGCCGGGACCGCGCCGGCTGTGGCCCCGGACGCGCAGGCCGTCCCGGTGTACGCCGCGGCCGGCGTCAACGCTGCCGCCCCGATCGGGTCCTACGCCGGGGCGGTGGTGAGTGAGCCGGACGGAACGCTGTTCGGTGCGATCTGCGGTATCGACCCGGAGGTCCGCACAGATGACCCGGCGTTCGCGGCCGCAGGTCCGGTGCTGCAACTGTTGGGCCAACTGCTGACGATGGTCCTGGCTGCGAACCGGGAGCGAGACGTGACGGCCGAGGAGGTGGCCGCTGCCCGGCGGGACGCCGAGACCGATGTCCTGACGGGCTTGGGCAACCGCCGGGCATGGGAACGGCTGGTGGACCACCACAGCGAGCGCTTCGCCAGGATGGGCGACCCGACGGTGGTTGCCATGATCGACCTGGACATGCTCAAGGTCATCAACGACGAGCAGGGCCACGACGCCGGTGACGACTACATCCGTCGGGCGGGAGCCGTGCTGCGCGCCACCGTCCGCGACAGCGACGTGGTCGCGCGCCTGGGCGGGGACGAGTTCGGCCTCCTCCTGGTCAACTGCACCGAGACCATGGCCGAGTTCTTCGTGCGCCGCCTCTACGGCGAGCTGGATGTGGCCGGGGTCGCCGGCTCCGTCGGGTGGGCACCGATCAGCGTCCTACGTGGTTTTCCCGCCGCACTGGCCGAGGCCGATGCCGCGATGTACGCCGCGAAGAGCGAGCGTCGAGCGGCTCGGCGACACGGGCTGAAGCCCGTCGGCTGACCGCGTGCGGGTGGATACTGCCCGATGGCCGACCCAATCCGCCGTGGAACTACGGCTCAGCGTGTTGTTGCTTCCCGCTCCACCGCCGAGGCCGTGGCGTGCTCGGTTTCCCGGCGCTCGAGGAAGAAGGCCCCCAGGCTGCCGGCGAGCGTGGCGAACACGACGACCGAGAACACGGCGAGCGCCACCTCCAGGGCGCGGGCGAAGCCGTCGGGCTGTCCCAGCGGCTCGCCGGTGATGGTCGCCAGCGCGGTGGCATGTAGGGCGTCCGCGTACTGGGTGTATTCGGAGAACTGGAAGAGCAGCTGGCTGCTCCCCATCACGGTGATCGCCCAGACCACGCCCAGCCACCCGATCCGGCCTCCCAGCACCTGGTGGGCCGATCGGGAGGACCGGACGGCGGAGGAGAGGACGCGGCCGGTCCGCAGGAACCTGGCCGCCCGCACCACCCGCAAGACGCGTAGGAACGGCAGGACCAGGAAGAGCACCTGCCACCAGTTGCGGCGCAGGAAGCGGCCTGTGTCCGGGGCCACCACCAGGCGTGCCACGAACTCGATCACGAAGACCAGCCACAGCCCCCATCCCAGCACCGTGAGTGCCACCGCCACCAAGGTCCCCTCGCGGGCGACGCTCTCGCCGAGGACGACGAGCAGGAAGAGGACGCCCAGCGCAGTCATGACAGGGCTGAGCCGGTCCAGCACCTCGTCGGCCCAGCGCTCGCGCTCGGTCGGAGTCCGTCGCAGCAAGGTGACCATGGAGCCGAGTATCCCAAGAGCGCTGCACGCCGCCTTGGGTCAAGCCAAGTGCGCGCGTCAGGCACACTGCCAGAGTGTCCGACCCGCTGCGCAACCTGCTTGCGGCGCCGCCCGACCTCCCAGTCACTGCGGGCCTGGCCCCGCTCGTCGAGGCGCTTCACACTCGCGGAGTGGCGGTGGTCCACGCACCGCCGGGCACCGGCAAGACGACCTTGGTCCCACCAGCGGTCGCCGGGGTCGTCGCCGGACGGGTCGTGGTCACGCAGCCCAGCCGCATCGCAGCCCGCGCTGCTGCCCGCCGGCTGGCACATCTGCTCGGCGAACCGGTGGGCAAGACAGTCGGGTACGCCGTGCGCGGGGATCGACGCAGTAGCCGACGTACTCGCGTCGAGATCGTCACGACCGGTCTGCTGCTCCGGCGGATCCAGCACGATCCCGAGCTGGCCGGAGTCGGGGCGGTCGTGCTCGACGAAGTGCACGAGCGCCACCTCGACGCCGACCTGACCTTGGCGCTGCTCATCGACGTCCGGGCCAACCTGCGTGAGGACCTGTGCCTGGTGGCGATGTCGGCCACCATCGAGGCCGAACGGACGGCCGCCCTGCTCGGCCGAGGCGCCGCCCCCGATGGCTCCGGCGAGGTCGTGGGCGCTCCGGTGATCCGCGTCCCGGGCGCCCTGCACCATGTGCAATCGGTCTGGTGTCCGCCGCCTGCGGGGGTGCGCCGCACCGACGACCGGGGAATCACCCCGGCGTTTCACGACCATGTCGCAGCGACCGTACGTCGTGCGCTCGTCGGGCACGCAGGGGACGTCTTGGTCTTCGTGCCGGGTGTCGCGGAGGTCGAGGCGACCGTACGTCGCCTTGCCGGCGTGGACGCGGCCGTGCACGCCCTGCACGGCCGTCTGTCCGGCGCCGAGCAAGATCGTGCGCTCAGCGAGGGCCCCTCTCGACGAGTGATCGTCTCGACCGCGGTCGCCGAGTCGTCGCTGACGGTGCCAGGCGTACGCGTCGTGGTGGATGCCGGATTCTCGCGCGAGCCGCGCACCGATCACCGTCGCGGACTGGGTTCCCTGGTGACCGTCGCGGTGAGCCGTGCGGCGGCCGAGCAACGGGCGGGACGGGCCGGACGGCTGAGACCGGGGACCGTGCTGCGTTGCTGGTCCGAGGCGGAGCACACGCACCTGGCCGCTCACCCGGAGCCCGAGATCGCGACCGCCGATCTGACGACCTTCGCCTTGGAGGTGGCGTGCTGGGGCAGCCACGACGTCCACGACATGGCGCTGCTCGACCAGCCGCCGGCGCACGCACTGTCGGCGGCGAAGGAGGTGCTGGTGGGGCTGGGTGCGATGACCGAGGACGGGAGAGCCACCCCGCGAGGCCGGGTGATCGCGGGGGTGCCGGCCGATCCCAGGCTGGCGCGTGCTCTCATCGACGGAGCTGGTCTCGTCGGGGCCAAGCGGGCCTCAGAGGTAGTCGCCATGCTGAGCGACGACGTTCGCGCCCCCGGCGCAGACCTGGTCGCTGCGCTCCGGTCGCTGCGCGCTGACCAGCGCGCAGGACCCTGGCGCGACCAGGTCGCCCGGCTGGAGGCGGTCGTGGCGACGCAAGGCGCCACCGGCGAACCGAGAGGGACGTCGGGTCACGCCCGAGCACTCACCGATGACGTGGCGGTGGGTCTGTTGCTGGCCCTGGCGCATCCCGACCGGATAGCACGCAAGCGCTCCGATACGTCGAGCTACCTGATGGCGTCCGGGACAGGCGCAGCGTTCGACTCGCGCGCCCCGGGGCCGCTGGCCGGACTGGAGTGGCTCGCGGTCGGTGACGCACAGCGACAGCCCGGGCAACGGGAGGCCCGGATCCGCGCGGCGGCCCCGCTCACCGAAGACCTCGCGCTGGAGGCCGCGGGATCGCTGTGGACCGAGGTGGACGAGGTCACCTGGACCAGTGGGCGGGTGCTGGCACGCCGACGGACGTTGCTGGGCGCGATCGAGCTCAGCTCGACCCCGCTCAGCGACCCACCCGGGCAGGCCGTGAGCGACGCGATCCGGACGGCGGTCGCGAGCGAGGGGATCACACTGCTCGCCTGGACGGATGCGGCCACGGCGCTGCGCGCGCGCCTCGACTTCCTGCACCGCGCGCTCGGTGACCCGTGGCCCGACGTCAGCGACGCAGCACTGACACAGCACCTCGACTCCTGGCTCGGGCCGCAGCTGGCACGGGTCCGCTCGGCCCAGGATCTTCGTCGTATCGACGTGACTGCCGCCCTGCGGGGGATGGTGCCGTGGCCGGAGGCGGGCAGGCTCGACGACTTGGCCCCTGAGCGCGTCGAGGTCCCCAGTGGGTCGAGCGTGCGGATCGACTACTCCCAGGATCAGCCGGTGCTCGCCGTACGACTGCAAGAGGTCTTCGGCTGGACCGCAGCACCGGTCCTCGCCGGCGGCAGGGTCCCGCTCCTGTTGCACCTGCTCTCCCCGGCGCGACGCCCGGCCGCCGTCACCGCAGACCTGGAGTCCTTCTGGGACAACGGCTACCCGGGCGTGCGCGCCGACCTGCGCGGGCGCTATCCCAAGCACGCCTGGCCGGAGGATCCACGCAGCGCACCAGCCACCGCTCGGACGAACAGAGCTCGCCGAAGTTGAGTGGCGTGTCGAGCCGCTGGAGTGGATCTCCCTGCTACGAGGGCGCATCCTCAGTCGTGGGGAAGGGCGTCGAAGGACTGTTTCGTGTCGCGGTACCAGTCCATCGACTTCTTGGGGTGCCTCCAGCGGCTCTTCATGGCGTCGCGAGCCTCCTGGTGTGTCGAGTCGCCGGCCTGCTCCGCCTCCTTGAGGTGGCGGTCCTGGGCCTTGATGACGTCGTCGGCGCTCTCCCCGTGGTGCTCAAGCTCGCAGGGCCCTCCCAGGGCTCGGCAGGTCATGGTCTTCATAGGTGTCTCCTCTGAGTGGTGATCTTTGACGTGGTGACGAGCGCCACCGGCAGGACGTGACCGAGTCAGCTGCGCCGCTGGTCGCCGTCGCGGCGCACGACCTGCGCAAGCGCGTCGGGCGCGGCGCGGAAGGTGATGGTGCGCACGAGACCGTCTGTGATGGTGAAGTCGAAGACGACCTTGACCGCGCCGAGGTGAAACCAGGCGCTACCTGGCCGGTTACCGAGGAACACCGGGACCGCGGCCTTGGCGCTCCCGTTGAAGAACCTCGCCACCTCCTCCCGGCCTTCGACGTGTTGCGGCGTGCCGGCCAGTACGGCGGCGCTGTCCGCGGTCAGGCTGGCGTCGGGTGCCAGCCGACGTAGCAGCCGGTCGAAGTCGCCGTTCCTGGCCGCGGCCATGAAGTCGTCGACCACTTCCCATGCGGCCAGGCGGTCCTCGGGATGGGGCTGGCCGACCTTGGCCCGGGCCCGTGAGGCCAGCTTTCGCGCGGCCGCCGGCGAGGTGTCGAGAAGCGCGGCGATCGTCGGGAACTCGAAGCCGAAGCTGTCGTGGAGCACAAACGCGACGCGCTCTCGCGGGGTGAGCCGATCGAGCACGATATGCAGGGCGAGGCCGACGGTGTCGGCGAGCGCGACGTCGTCGGCAGGATCGTTGACGCGGTCCAGGGGCTCGAGGTCGTCGACAGGCATTGGGGTCCGTGAGCGCAGCCGGTCCAGGCACAGCCGCGTGGTGACCGTGGTCAGCCAGGCCGGCAGGCTGTCGATCTCGGCGTCGGTGGCGTGGAGGCGCAGCCACGCCTGCTGCACGACGTCCTGGGCCTCGGCATGGTCGCCGAGGACTCGGCTCGCGATCCTGACCAACCGCGGCCGTTCGGCCTCGAACATCACCGTCTGCTCCACGGTCTCCACCCCTCCGTCTGCGCTGGTCACCCCACAGACGTACGAACCGGGCCGAGTGTGACCGTGTGCGCGAGCGGCACGGGAGCCTCGCAGTGCCCGCTACCGCGGCCTCCACCAGCCAACGCCGGCGCAGGCCCTCCGCTCAGGCGATGCGCCGGAGCCGGTTGATGCTCAGGCCGTCCTCGTCGAGCAGGTCGCCCATGATCTCGGCGAAGCGCACGAGGTGCGGAGTGGCGAGGTGCGCGTCGAGCTTCTCGGCGGACTCCCAGTTCTCGTAGAAGAAGAAGGAGCCGGGAACCTCGACGTTCTCGTGCAGGTCGTAGTTGACGAAGCCGTCCTCCTGGCTGGTGGGCTCGATGAGGGCCTCCAGCTCGCGGCGCAGCTCGTCCTCCTTGCCGGGGGCGGCCTTCATGAAGGCGATCACGGTGAGCAGGTCGCGTCGGTCATCGGTCGGTGTGGGCACGGCGTCTCCCGGAGGTGAGGGGTAGGTGGAAAGTGGACGGTAGAGCACGGAGATAGCGCTGCGCCAGAGCTGCGGGCGCACTATCTTGCGGGCATGACAATCAAGACAGGGCAGTCGGTACGCCGCGAGGTGGCACGCGCGATGGCGGAGGCGGCCGCCTCCTGGCTGGGGAGTCTCGACGCCTCCCAGGCCGACGTCGCCCGGGGCGCGGTCCCGGTCGAGGGGGCAGACGACAGCGAGCGCCGGCGGTGGTTCTACACGCCCACCGACCACGGCGGACTCACGATGCACCAGCAGCGGCCCGCCCAGCAGCGAGCGGCCATGCGCCTGGTCGCGACGGGTCTCTCGACGGCCGGCTACGTCACCGTGGCGACCACGATGGGCTTGGAGAACGTGCTCGACCAGGCCGAGGGTTTCGTGACGCGCTTCGACCGGGAGCGCGGACGCGACCCCGGCCTGTACTACCTGCGGGTGTTCGGCGAGCCCGGGGGAGAGCGCCCGTGGGGCTGGAGATTCGGAGGGCACCACGTCTCGCTGAACAACCTGGTGGTCGACGGTGAGCTGGTCTCCTCCACCCCGTGCTTCATGGGTGCCGACCCTGCGTCCTCCCCGCTGCTGGGCGGAGCGGTCAACCGTCCCCTCGCGCGCGTCGAGGACCTGGCCCGAGAGCTGGTCTGCTCCCTGTCGCCGGAGCTCGCGGCCCGGGCGGTGCTGCTGCCGAAGGCACCCTCGGACTTCGTCACGGCGAACCGGACCGTCGTCTCTGCCGGGGACCGGGTGATGCCCCTGGCCGCCATCTGGCGCGACGAGCGGTTCCCCGACGACGGCGAGCAGGAGAAGCTGCAGCGGCTCAGTGACGCCATCGACGACGCGGCCGGTTTCACCGAGCACGACCACGCGGCCGTGGAGTACACCGAGCAGCCCCGCGGCGTACCCGGACGCGAGCTCGACGCCGCGCAGCGCGGCTTGCTCCGAGCCCTGCTGGGGACCTACTTCGACCGGGTCCCGGAGGGCATCTCCCCGCTGCCGGACTACGACGAGGCCGCCCTCGACGACGTCCACGTCGCGTGGGCGGGGCCGACGGATCCCGGTGCGCCGCACTACTACCGGGTGCAGGGTCCGCGGCTGCTGATCGAGTGGGACAACACCCAGCGGGGCGCCAACCACGCGCACTCGGTCTGGCGCGACCCCACGTCCGACTTCGGCCTGGACGTCCTGCGGGCCCACCGCTCCCGACACCACTGAGCGAAGCGGGTCAGCCGGTCCGCTTGCGCTGCCGTCCGGGGATGCGGACGTCGTACTGCGACAGCTTGCGGTAGATCGTGGCCCGGCTGACCCCGAGGTGGTTCGCGGCGTCCTGCACGGTGGCGCCGGGCCGGCTCAGCGCCCGCACGATCTCCTCGCGCTCGATCGACTCGAGCCGAGTCAGCCGTCGGCCGGGCTCGCCGAGCACGTCGGCCGGCAGGTGGCGTACGTCGATGGTGTCGGTGCGCTGCGCCGCCGCTCGGATCACCTGCACCAGCTGGTCGACGTTGCGAGGCCACGCGCATGCCTGCAGGGCCCGCTCCGCGGCGGGGGTGAAGGCGAGGTCACGCCCGCGGGCACTGTGGGCGGCGTGCCGCGCCAACGGCAGCACGTCCTCGGGACGGTCCCGGAGAGCCGGGACCTGCACGACCGTCTCGACCAGCGTGGCCAGGACCTGCGGGATCTCACCGAAGTCCTGCGCGGTCAGCGTCACGGAGTTCGCTCGCCCGCCGTCGCCGTCCGTCGCCAGCTCGTGGTCGATGATGTCGCGCAGCCGCTGGGCGCCCCACTGCGGCAGGGTGTCGACGTCGCAGATGATCGCCCCGGTCCGGGCCTTGCCCAGTTCGGGGGTCCAGAGGGCCAGCCAGGCCTCGACGTCGTGCGGGGCCGGGGAGCTGGCGCACAGGACCCGATCGCGTGGATGGATCCGGCGCTGGGCCTGCGACGCGAGGGTGGCCCGGCCCGACCCGGGCTCGCCGACCGCCGCCACGACCCGACCGGCGCGCAGGGCCTCCGCGGCCTCGTCGAGCGCGTCGGTCCAGCCGGCCGACAGCGAGGTCAGCGAGCTGGCACCGGGCCCGAGCTTGGCCGTCCCGACCCGGAACACCTCGCCCCGCGGCTGCGGACGCGTCGTGCGACCCCGCGACCGGGCGAGCATCAGGGCAGCCGTGTTGCCCGCGGCGGACTGGGCGAGCGCGAGCAGCAGGTCGCTGGAGGACCGCGACCAGGTCGTCAGGTTGATCGCCCCCTCCAGCCGGCCGGTCAGGGGATCGAGCACGGGGACGGCGGCACAGGTGTAGCCGCACAGGCTCACGCTGTAGTGCTGCTCGGCGTGCACGACGACCGGCACCCGGTCCGCCAGGGCGAGGCCGAGGCCGTTGGTCCCGACCTCGTGCTCGGAGAAGCCGAACCCCGGGGCCAGGTGCACGGCGTCGAGGGCGCGCAGCAGCGAGCTGTCGCCGCTCAGCCGGTTCAGCACCAGGCCCCGGCTGTCGGTCAGCATCAGGCTGATCGGCTCGTTGGCGAGCGTCTCGTGCAGTCCGGAGAGCACGGCGCGACCGCACTCGTAGAACAGCGACTCCTGGTCGAAGGTGCCCGCGAACACCGGGTCGACGCCCTCCAGCGAGACGCCGTAGTCCTCGCTGCGCTGCCAGGACGCGAGCACGCGTTCGGAGAGGGGAACGCTCCCCGCAGACAGGCTGAGGGAGCCGTGCATCAGGGCACGCTGGGTGGGTTGTCCGTCACTCATGGGTCTCCAAAGTGTGTGACCCACGTTACAACCGCACCGGTGGGGGGCGTCCATGCGTGCTGTCGCAAATTGAGACGGTGCGACGCCTTGCGAACCCGATATTCCGGCTTAGGTTCCGTCCAAGAGTGACGACAGTCACCGGAGACGGAGATCGCAAGCATGTACACCAAGGATGGCCAGAACTACTTCATCGTCGACGCCCACGTCGCCCTGTGGGACGCGCGACCGGAGAACCAGCGCAACATCCACGGCAAGCAGTTCATCGACTGCTTCTACGACTACCACCGCAACCTGAGCCCCGAGTCGGAGGTCTGGTCCTACGAGGACTACCTCTACCAGGGCGGCGAGCGGCTGATGAAGGACCTCTTCACCGACGGGTACGTCGACCACGCGATCTTCCAGCCGGCCTACCTGCACGAGTTCTACAACAATGGCTTCGGCCAGTCGGAGGAGGCCTCGGCCCTCGCCAAGGCGCACCCGGACAAGCTGACCTACAACCACAACTTCGACCCCCGCAACGGCGAGCGTGGCCTGGAGCAGCTGCACGCCGACGCCGAGCGGTTCGGCCTGAAGGGCGTGAAGCTCTACACCGCGGAGTGGCACGGCGACTCCCGCGGCTGGAAGCTGGACGACCCGTGGGCCCTGCGCTACTTCGAGGCCTGCCGCGAGCTGGGCATCACCAACATCCACGTCCACAAGGGCCCGACGATCCGGCCGCTGGACCGCGACGCCTTCGACGTCGCCGACGTCGACCACGTCGCCTCGGAGTTCACCGACCTGAACTTCGTCGTGGAGCACTGCGGCCTGCCGCGGCTGGAGGACTTCTGCTGGATCGCGACCCAGGAGCCCAACGTGCACGCCGGCCTGGCGGTCGCGATGCCGTTCATCCACACCCGTCCCCGCTACTTCGCGCAGATCCTCGGCGAGCTGCTCTACTGGATCGGCGAGGACCGCATCCAGTTCTCCAGCGACTACGCGATCTGGACCCCGCGCTGGCTGATCGAGAAGTTCGTGGACTTCCAGATCCCCGAGGACCTCACGGAGTACGCCCCGCTCACGACCGACCAGAAGAAGAAGATCCTCGGCCTGAACGCCGCGAAGATGTACGACATCGACGTGCCCGCCGAGCTGCAGATCGCCGATGCCGGCGAGCCCGACGTCGGACCGCGGGGTGCCGACCAGGCCGCCGAGATGGCGTCGGCCTGACATGACCGTCACCGACGCACCAAGCCGAGTCCGCCTCCAGGAGGTCGACGTACGCCGCGCGCTCGACGTCGTCCTGGATCCGGAGCTCGACGAGCCGATCACCGACCTGGGCTTCGTCCGCAGCCTCACGATCACCGACGACGGCGCCGTCGAGGTGCACCTCCGTCTGCCCACGTCGTTCTGCTCGCCGAACTTCGCCTACCTGATGACGTCCGACGCCAAGGACGCGCTGACGGCGCTGCCGGACGTCACCCGGGTGGTCGTGGAGCTCGACGACCACCACGACTCCGACCTGATCAACCGAGGGCTGGCCGCCGACCTGGGCTACCGAGGCACCTTCGGCCACGAGGCGGAGAGGGACCTCGAGGAGCTCCGGACGACATTCCGTCGCAAGGCGCACACGGCGGCATCCGAACGCTCGCTGACGGCCCTGCTGCGGGCCAACCCCGACCTGGACGAGAAGCAGGTCGGGACGGTGCGGCTGCGCGACCTCCCCGAGGGTGCCACGACCACCGCCCTGCTCCGACGCCGCGAGGCGCTGGGTCTGGCCTCGGACCCCGACGCGGTCGTGCTGGTGGACCACGAGGGCCGGAGCTACGCCCCCGACGAGGTCCCGCTGCGGCTGCGGATGGCTCGCTCGCAGCGCATCTCCATCGACGGCAACGCCCACTTCTGCCGCGGTCTCCTGCGCACCCGCTACCCCGGCTCGGGCGCCGACCAGACCGACCGACCCGACGGGGACGAGGTGGGCCCGGACCGGACCTTCATCCCCCTCACCGACCTCAAGGAGAACCACTCATGAGCACCATGCGAGCCGTCCAGGTCGTCGGCTACCACCAGAACCTCGAGATGACCGAGGTCCCGGCCCCCGAGGTCACCGGGCCCTTCGACGTCATCGTCAAGATCGGCGGCGCGGGCGTGTGCCGGACCGACCTGCACATCCTCGAGGGCCAGTGGGCCGAGAAGTCCAACGTCGCCCTGCCCTACACGATCGGGCACGAGAACGCCGGGTGGGTGCAGGCCGTCGGCAGCGCCGTCACGAACGTGGCGGAGGGCGACAAGGTGATCGTGCACCCGCTCATCACCTGCGGGCTGTGCCGCGCGTGCCGCTCGGGCGACGACGTGCACTGCGAGCAGAGCCAGTTCCCGGGGATCGACACCCACGGTGGCTACGCGGAGTACCTCAAGACCTCTGCGCGCAGCGTGGTCCGCATCGACGACTCCCTCGAGCCGGCCGACATCGCTGCACTCGCGGACGCCGGCCTCACGGCGTACCACGCAGCCGCCAAGGCCGCCCGCCGGCTGCAGCCGCGGGACCGGTGCGTCGTGATCGGCGCCGGTGGCCTCGGCCACATCGGCATCCAGGTGCTGAAGGCGATGACCGCCGCGGAGATCATCGTCGTCGACCGCAACGCCGACGCGGTCAAGCTGGCGCTCTCGATCGGTGCCGACCACGGTGTCGTGGCCGAAGGCAACCACGTCGAGGAGGTGCTGGAGCTCACCGGTGGCCACGGCGCCGAGGTCCTCGTCGACTTCGTCGGCGAGGGGGGCGCCACCGCCGAGGGCGTGCGGATGCTGCGCCGGGCCGGCGACTACCACGTCGTCGGGTACGGCGAGAACATCGACGTCCCGACCATCGACATCGTGTCCACCGAGATCAACTTCATCGGCAACCTGGTCGGCTCCTACAACGACCTCTGCGACCTGATGGTGCTCGCCGCCCGCGGCGACGTGAAGCTGCACACCGCGAAGTACGCCCTGGACGACTTCCAGTCCGCCATCGACGACCTCGACGCGGGGCGCATCCGCGGCCGCGCGATCCTCACCCCCTAGAAGGAGCACGACCATGAAGTCACTACTGGGAATCGGCATCTCCGTCGGCGTGCTCGCCGGGGTGTGGACCTACGTCAGCGTCGAGCTGGCCCTGATCACGTGGGTCGCGTTCATCGCGTGGGCCTGCTTCTTCGCCGCGGGCGGCGGGACCGAAGGGCTGCGCAAGGGACTGGCGGCCAACCTCGCGGGCGTGGCCTGGGGCTACGTCATCAGCCTGGTCCTCCAGGTCAACGGCTCCACGCTGGTGCTGGCGCTGGCCGTGACGGTGGTCGGCTTCATCCTGTGCGTGCAGGCGGCCTGGTCGGTGCTGTCCTTCATCCCGGGCGCCTTCGCCGGGACGGCGGTCTTCTTCGGCACCTCGTTCGACCTCACCGGTACCGTGCTGGCCCTGGTGATCGGCGCCGTCCTCGGCCTGGCCTCTGCCCTGCTGGGCGCCCGGATCCAGTCCGCCGTGGACGGCAGCGGTCGACAGAGCAGCACCGCGGACACCGTCGCGCCGGCCTGAGCAGAGAGCAGCGGGGCCAGCACCCGAGCAGCACCCGACCGATCGACCCGAACCGAGGAGCAGTCTTGATCTTCATCACCGCCAAGTTCCGTGTCCTGCCCGAGCACGCCGACCAGTGGCCCGAGATCTCACGGGCCTTCACCGAGGCGACGCGCGCGGAGGAGGGCTGCCTGTGGTTCGACTGGTCGCGCAGCCTGGAGGACCCCACGGAGTACGTCGTGGTGGAGGCGTTCCGGGACGGCGACGCCGGCGCGGCGCACGTCGGGGCGGACCACTTCAAGCAGGCGCAGCAGACCCTTCCGGAGTACCTCGCCGAGACCCCCCGGATCGTGAACTTCGAGGTGCCCGGCAGTGAGTGGTCCGAGCTCGGAGAGTTCCAGGTCTCGCGGCCGTGAGCGCTTCGAACCCCGTGACCACGTTCGTGTTCGCCTTCAGCGAGGGCGACAAGGACCAGAAGGACCTGCTCGGTGGGAAGGGGGCCAACCTTGCAGAGATGACCCGACTGGGTCTGCCGGTGCCGCCGGGCTTCACGATCACCACCGAGGCCTGCCGTCACTACCTCGAGCAGGGACGGCAGCCCGACCAGCTGCGGGTGCAGGTCACCATGGCGCTGCGCCGGCTCGAGGACGAGGTCGGCCGTCGGCTGGGGGACTCGGTGGACCCGCTGCTGGTGAGCGTGCGCTCGGGTGCGAAGTACTCCATGCCCGGCATGATGGAGACGGTGCTCAACGTCGGCCTGAACGACCACTCGGTCCTCGGGCTGGCCGAGGAGTCGGGCGACGAGCGGTTCGCTTGGGACTCCTACCGGCGGCTGATCCAGATGTTCGGCAAGACCGTCCTGGGGATCGACGGGGAGGCGTTCGCGAGCGCGCTCGACGCGGCCAAGGAGCGGCACGGGGTCAAGACCGACGTGGAGCTCGAGGCGGAGCACCTCCAGGCGCTCGTCGAGGAGTTCAAGGCGATCGTGCGCGAGCACACCGGCCGGGACTTCCCCCAGGACCCGCGTCACCAGCTCGACCTCGCCACCAAGTCCGTCTTCGACTCCTGGAACACCGACCGGGCCAAGCTGTACCGGCGTCGTGAGCGCATCCCGCACGACCTGGGGACGGCCGTCAACGTCTGCACCATGGTCTTCGGGAACCTGGGAGCTACCTCCGGCACCGGGGTCTGCTTCACCCGCGACCCCGCAACCGGCATGCCGGGGGTGTACGGCGACTACCTGGTCAACGCCCAGGGTGAGGACGTCGTCTCCGGCATCCGCAACACGCTGTCCCTCGACGACTTCGCCGGCGTCGACCCGGAGAGCTACCAGCAGCTGCGCAAGATCATGCGGCGGCTGGAGACGCACTACCGCGACCTGTGCGACATCGAGTTCACCGTCGAGCGGGGCAAGCTCTGGATGCTGCAGACCCGGGTCGGCAAGCGCACCGCCGCCGCAGCGTTCCGGATCGCCACCCAGCTCGTCGACGAGCAGCTGATCACCATGGACGAGGCCCTCGAGCGGGTCTCGGGCGCCCAGCTCGCCCAGCTGATGTTCCCGCAGTTCGACAGCACGGCAGAGCGGAGCCTGCTCACCCGTGGCATGGCCGCCTCTCCGGGGGCCGCCGTCGGCACCGTGGTCTTCGACTCGGCCGCCGCCGTCGCCGCCCAGGCCCGCGGTGAGCGCGTGGTGCTGGTGCGCAAGGAGACCAACCCCGAAGATCTCGAGGGCATGATCGCCGCGGCGGGGATCCTGACCAGTCGCGGTGGCAAGACCTCGCACGCGGCGGTGGTGGCCCGCGGCATGGGCAAGACCGCCGTATGCGGCGCCGAGTCGCTGGAGGTGGACGCTGCGGCGCGGGTGGCGCACGCCGGCGAGCTCACCATCCGCGAGGGCGACCTGCTCTCCATCGACGGCAGCACCGGCGAGGTGTTCATCGGCGAGCTGCCCGTCGTGCCGTCCCCGGTGGTGCTGCTGCTGGAGGAGGGTCTCGACAGCGCCCTCGCCACGTTGTCCGCGTCGGCCGCCGACGGTGAGTCGGCGGGCGACGAGGGCACCGCCGACCTGGTGCGCGCCGTCGACCGGGTGCTGCGCCACGCCGACGACGTACGACGGATGCGGGTCCGGGCCAACGCCGACAACGCCGCGGACGCCGAACGTGCTCGTCGCATGGGCGCCGAGGGCATCGGCCTGTGCCGCACCGAGCACATGTTCCTCGGGGAGCGGCGCGCGCTGATCGAGAGCGTGATCCTCGCCGACAACGCCGCGGATCGCGATGCCGCGCTGGCGGCGCTGGTGCCCGCCCAGACCCAGGACTTCGTCGACCTGCTGGCCTCGATGGACGGGATGCCGACGACGATCCGGCTGCTCGACCCGCCCCTGCACGAGTTCCTGCCGGACCGGGCCGACCTGATGGTCAAGGTCGCGCTGGCCGAGGCGGCCGGGGAGGTCGACGAGTCCGACGTACGCCTCCTCGCGGCCGTGGAGCGGCTCCACGAGTCCAACCCGATGCTCGGGCTCCGCGGTGTGCGTCTGGGCCTGACCATCCCGGGTCTCTTCGCCCTGCAGGTCCGCGCGATCGCGCAAGCGGCCGCGCAGCGGGTCAAGGCGGGCGGCGACCCGATCCCCGAGATCATGATCCCGTTGGTGGGCTCCGTGATGGAGCTGCACCTGATCCGCGACGAGGCGGACGCGATCCTCGCCGAGGTCGCCGCCGCCGAGGGCGTCGACCTGCGCATCCCGGTCGGCACCATGATCGAGCTGCCGCGGGCGGCCCTGACCGCCTTCCGCGTCGCGGAGGTCGCCGACTTCTTCTCGTTCGGCACCAACGACCTCACGCAGACGACCTGGGGGTTCTCCCGCGACGACGTCGAGGCGGCGTTCTTCGCCGCCTACCTCGACAAGGGCGTCTTCACCGTGTCGCCCTTCGAGAGCCTCGATGTCGACGGGGTGGGCCGGTTGGTCGACATCGCCACCCGCGAGGGACGCGGGACCCGGCCCGATCTCAAGACCGGAGTCTGCGGCGAGCACGGGGGCGACCCCGAGTCGATCCACTTCTTCCACCGTGTGGGCCTCGACTACGTCTCCTGCTCGCCCTTCCGGGTCCCCATCGCCCGGCTGGAGGCCGGCCGGGCCGTCCTCGGCCACCCCGACACCCGCGCGGTCGCCGACGACGACATCGAGAGGAGCTGACCGGCCGAGGTCGACGCCTCCGTCAGCTGGAGAGCTGCCCGGTCAGGCGTCCGTGACGCTCGGCACTGGCCTCGTTGAGGCCGACGATCTCGACGCTCTTGCCCTTGCGCTGGTACTTCGTGGTGATGGCGTCCAGCGAGGCGACGGTGGAGGCGTCCCAGATGTGGGACGCGGTCAGGTCGATCACCACGGTGTCCGGGTCGTCGGCGTACTCGAACTGGGTGTAGAGGTCGTTGCTGGAGGCGAAGAACAGCTCGCCGGTGACACGGTAGAGCGCGGTGACCCGGCCGTTCCGGTCCGTGACGAGCTCGCGGTGGGTCTCGGTCAGGTGCGCGACGCGCCGGGCGAAGAGGGTCATCGCGACCAGCACCCCCACGGCGACCCCGATGGCGAGGTTCTGGGTGGCGACCGTGAGCGCCACGGTGGCGAGCATGACGCTGGTCTCCGACTTCGGCATCCTGCGCAGGGTCGCGGGCTGGACGGAGTGCCAGTCGAAGGTGCCGACCGCGACCATGATCATGACCGCGACCAGGGCAGCCATCGGGATGATGGCGACGATGTCGCCGAACCCCACGACCAGGATCAGCAGGAAGACGCCCGCCAGGAAGGTGGAGATCCGGGTGCGGGCGCCGGAGGCCTTCACGTTGATCATGGTCTGCCCGATCATGGCGCAGCCGCCCATGCCCCCGAAGAAGCCGGTGATCACGTTCGCGACGCCCTGGCCCCAGGCCTCACGCGTCTTGTAGGAGTGGGTGTCGGTCACGTCGTCGACGAGCTTGGCGGTGAGCAGCGACTCCAGCAGACCCACCAGGGCCATGGCCAGCGCGAAGGGCGCGATGATCTTGAGCGTGTCGAGGTTCAGCGGCACGTCCGGCCAGAACAGGGAGGGCAGCGAGTCGGGCAGCTCGCCCTCGTCGCCCACGTCGGGGACCGTCAGCGCTGCCAGGACCGTGAAGCCGGTCAGCGCGACGATCGCCACCAGTGGCGCCGGCACGACCGTGGTGACGCGGGGGAGTGCGACCATCACCAGGATGCCGACCGCGATCATCGGGTACACCAGGAACGGCACGGAGATCATGTGCGGCACCTGAGCCAGGAAGATCAAGATGGCCAGGGCGTTCACGAACCCGACCATCACCGAGCGCGGGATGAACCGCATCAGCTTGGCGACCCCGGCCAGCCCCAGGACCACCTGCAGCACGCCGCCCAGCAGCACCGTGGCGATCAGGTAGTCGTAGCCGTAGTCGCGCATGACGGGGGCGATGACGAGGGCGATCGCGCCGGTGGCCGCCGAGATCATCGCGGGACGACCGCCGAGGAAGGCGATCGAGACCGCCATCGTGAACGAGGCGAACAGCCCGACCCGGGGGTCGACGCCGGCGATGATCGAGAAGGCGATGGCCTCCGGGATGAGCGCGAGGGCGACGACGAGGCCCGCCAGCACCTCGGTGCGCAGCATCCGCGGGGACCGGAAGGCGTTGCGGACGGAGGGTTCGAGCGGCACGGGCTCCGGCCGGTGGTCGGTGCGAGGCGGCGTGGCGGCGTTGCTCATGGCAGGGGGGCTCCGTTCGAGGGGCGTACGTCGGCTTCTTCGGTCCCCGGGGGACGCGAACCAGCGGGTCCGGGCTGGTGGACGGGCGGCGCGTTCCGACGTGCGGACGGGCGCGTGCCGACGACGAGTCTGGGCACGACCCTACCGTTACGTGAGGGTAGGGTCGAACGCGGACGACGTGAGAGGAAGCACTGTGGACGACGAGCGCGCGGCGCCGCGGTCGATGCAGATCGGGGAGATCGCGCTGCGCACCGACCTGTCGCTGCGGACGCTGCGGCACTACGACGAGATCGGGTTGCTGCGACCCTCCGGGCGCAGCGACGGCGGCTTCCGGCTCTACACCGAGGACGACCTCGAGCGGCTGATGGTCATCCGGCGCATGAAGCCCCTGGGCTTCACCCTCGAGCAGATGGTGGAGGTCATGCGACACCTCGAGACCCTGCACGGCACGCCGACGGTCGAGGCTCGGCAGCGGCTGGCCGCCACCTTGGACGAGGCCTGCGCCCGCCGCGAGCGGTTGCAGCGGCAGCTCGGCATGGCGGACGAGTTCATCGGCCTGCTCAGCACTCACCTCGAGTCGGCGGATGCCTGAGACGACCCTGCTGCTGGCGGGCGCCGGGCACGCGCACCTCCACGTCCTGCAGCACGCCGCGGAGCTGGCCGTGGCCGGCTATCGCGTGCACCTGGTCGCGCCCCGCTACTTCGACTACAGCGGTGTCGCGTCGGCGACGGCCGCTGGTGCGCTGCCCCGCGACGCCGGCCGGATCGACGTACGAGCGCTCGCCGGCGCGGTCGGCGTGGAGTTCCACGAGGGCACGCTGGCCTCGCTCGACCCCGACGCGCGGCTCGGGACCACGTCCGACGGCGCGCGACTGCCCTACGACGTGCTGTCGCTGAACATCGGCAGCGTGGTGGCACCCAACGACATGCAGGTGCACCCGTCGGTGCTGAGGGTGAAGCCGCTGAGCGGGCTCGCCGACCTCGATGCCCGGCTCGCGGAGCACGACCGACCGGGTGCGAGGGTCACGGTGGTCGGAGGTGGCGCGTCCGGTCTGGAGCTGGCAGCGCACCTGGCGGTCCGGCAAGACGTCGTCGCGGTCCAGGTGGTCGAGTCCGGTCCCCACATCGGTGCGGACCTGCCGCATGGCGCCCGCAGACGGGTCGGGCGGCTGCTCGCGCGGCGGGATGTCGTGGTGCGCACCGGATGCGTCGTGCGCGACGTGGGCGAGCGACGGCTGGTGTGTGCCGACGGCTCCGAGATGCCCCATGACGTCGCCCTGCTCGCCACCGGACTGGCGGCCCCGCCGCTGATCGCCGACCTCGGCCTCGGGGACGCGCAGGGGGTGCCTGTCCGGGCCACCCTCCAGCACGTCGACCGCGATGACATCTACGCGGTGGGCGACTGCGCGCACTTCCTCCCCGCGCCGCTGCCCCGGATCGGTGTGCACGGTGTGCGTCAGGGGCCGGTGCTGCTCCACAGCCTGCTGGCCCGGGCGCGGGGGGAGGACCTGCCGACGTACGTCCCCCAGCGTCGTGCCCTGGCGATCCTCGATCTCGGCGACGGCGTCGGGCTCGCTGCGCGCGGACGGTGGTGGTGGTACGGCGCGGCTGCACTGCGCCTGAAGAGGTCCATCGATCGAGCCTGGCTCAGGAGCCACAGCACCTGAGCGAACCTCTGGAATGGGGCGTCGGCCCCGGCGGGTTTAGCAGAGGTAGGACGCAACCCGAGACAACAGAGGACACCACCATGCCCCGCATCCCCGTGCACACCGTCGAGTCCGCGCCCGAGGACAGCCGCGCCGGCCTCCAGAGCCTGGAGTCCAAGTTCGGCAAGGTCCTCAACATCCACGGTGGGATGGCGCACTCCCCGGTCGTGCTGCAGTCCTACCTCGCCCTGCAGCAGGTGATCGCCGAGCACGGGAGCTTCGACGGCCGCACCCGTGAGGCCATCGCGCTTGCCGTCGCGAACGTCGACGAGTGCGGCTACTGCCAGGCGGCGCACACCGCCGGCGGGAAGGCCGCCGGCCTGACCCGGGACGAGATGATCGGAGTCCGCCGAGACGACGTCGGGTTCGACGACAAGCTGGCGACCCTGCTCACCCTCGCGCGGGAGATGACCTCGGACAAGGGGACCGTGGCCGACGCCTCGTGGGACAGCGCACTGGACGCCGGGTGGTCCGACACCGAGCTCACCGAGCTCAGCGTCCACGTGACGCTCAACCTCTTCACGAACTACTACAACCACCTGGTGGGCACCGAGCTCGACCTTCCCGAGGCTCCGTCGCTGTGAGAAGCGGCTCATGCGCCATGAGACGCTGATGACCCGGGTTGGCCGGTCGGGTCGGTTCGCTGAGCCGAGCACTGGAGCAGCCACAGGTGTCAGATCCACACAGGCAGGTCGGGCGTCCGCGAGCGAGATGCCCTCGTCCTCCCGTCCAGGTGGTGCCGTTATGACCGAGGTCCGTCCCGCGGGTGACGCGAGCCGCAAGGCGTCGTTCCAGGAGGTCGTCGAGCCCGAGATCGTGGTGCTGCTCCGGGTGGCGCGCTCCCTCGCCTCGAACCAGGCGGATGCCGAGGATCTCGTCCAGGAGACGCTCCTCCGTGCCTACCGGGCGATCGACCGGTTCGACGGCCGTCATCCTCGGGCCTGGCTGCTGACCATCCTGCGCAACACCAACGCCAACCTGCACCGGCGCCGCCGACCCGGGACGATCGGCGACTGGGAGCTCATTCGGTCGGCCCGCCCGGCGTTCGGCAAGTCCGAGCTGCCGAGTGCCGAGGACAGCTTCATGGACGAGCAGCTGCACGCCGATCTGGACGCAGCCGTGCGAGGGCTCGACCCACGCTTCCGGGCCGCCCTCGTCCTCGTGGACGTGCACGACCTCAGCTATGCCGAGGCAGCCTCCGTCATGGGGGTGCCCGTCGGCACGGTGATGTCACGACTCAGCCGGGCGCGCGACCGCGTGCGCAGGCAGCTCCGCTCCGCCGCCGTCACCCGAGAGGACCTGCCATGACCGGGACACTGCGCCAGATGCTGACCTGCCACTGGTCCGCCCGCCGCGTCCAGCGGTACCTCGACGCCGACCCGGCGGCTCCGCTGACGCCCGGGGAGGTCGCTCGGCTCGAGGAGCACCTCGCGGCGTGCGAGAGGTGCACCCAGGTGGTCGCCGAGCACCGGGCTCTGCACCGGGCCCTCTCCGTGTGGTCCGGCGGGACGACGGTCGACCCCCGGTCGGTGAGCCGCGTCCGGGACTTCCTGCGCACCCTCGACGACGGAGACGACGGAGACGACGGAGACGACGGAGACGACGGGAACGACCGGTGAGCGGCGAGCTGGATGAGCCCTGGGACCTCGTGGTGGTGGGCGGAGGGACAGCCGGCATCGTCGGTGCGAAGACTGCCGCACGCCTGGGCGCCAGGGTCCTGCTCGTCGAGCGGGAGCGCACCGGAGGTGACTGCCTCTGGACCGGCTGTGTCCCCTCGAAGGCGCTGCTCGCCGCGGCGGGGGTTGCCGCGACCGCGCGGGCGGGCCACCGCCTCGGCGTCGTGGTCGCGGAGGTGTCGGTCGACTTCGGGCGGGTGATGGACCACGTGCGCGCGACGATCCAGCACATCGCGCCCATCGACTCGATCGAGGCGCTGGAGGCCGCCGGGGTGTCGGTGCGGACGGGAACGGCTCGGTTCGTGGGTCCCGACGAGGCCGAGGTCGACGGGACACGTCTGCGCTTCCGCCAGGCCCTCGTCGCGACCGGCGCCTCGCCCGCGGTTCCGCCCATCCCCGGGCTGGGCGAGGTCGACCACCTGACGAGCGACACCGTCTGGGACTTGGACGAGCTGCCCGAGGAGCTGGTGATCCTCGGTGGCGGCAGCATCGGCTGCGAGCTGGGGCAGGCCTTCGCCCGCCTCGGCAGCCGGGTCTCGGTCGTCGAAGGTGCCCCGCGGATCCTGCCGCGCGAGGACTCGCGGGCGGCGGCGGAGCTCGGACGTGCCCTCGAGGCCGACGGGGTCCGCCTGCACATCGGCTCGGGCGTCGCGCGGGTCGAGCCCACCGGCTCCCGCGCCGGGGTGCTCCACCTCGACAGCGGGCAGCAGGTGCCCTTCTCGCGCCTCCTGGTCGCAGTCGGCCGAGCGCCGCGCACCGGTGGCATCGGCCTGCAGGCCGCAGGAGTCGAGCTCGACGACCGCGGCTTCGTCACGGTGGACGACCTTCTCCGCACCACCAATCCCCGCATCTGGGCGGCCGGGGACCTCACCGGCCACCCCCAGTTCACCCACACGGCGGGCGTGCACGCGAGCCTGGCTGCCTCCAACGCGCTGCTGGGCGTACGCCGCCACGTCGACGTGAGCGCGATACCCCGGGTCACCTTCACCGATCCCGAGGTCGCGGCGGTCGGGGTGGGGACCGACCGGGTCCCGCAGGGACTGCGCACGATCGACTGGTCCCACGCGCACGTGGACCGCGCCGCCGCCGAGGGTGCGTGCGGCGGGTTCACCCGGCTGGTCGTCGACAGGCGTGGCCGGGTCCTGGGTGCCACGGTGGTCGGGCCGCGCGCCGGAGAGACCCTGGGGGAGCTGGTCCTGGCGATCACCCGGGGACTGACGACCCGCGATCTCGCCGGAGTCACCCACGCCTACCCCACCTACAACGACGGGCCGTGGAACGCTGCGATCTCCGACGTCCAGGCCCAGCTGGAGCGCCCCGCCACGGTGCGCGCCCTGGGAGCGCTGGCGGCGGTCCGCAGGCGATGGGTCAGCCGGGGCTCGGGGTCATGAGAGGTCGCGGAAGCCGGCGACGATGCGCTGGACCGCGCTGACCCCCACCACGGCAGCCCACACGGTGGCGATGACGCCGGCGTGCGCAGGGACGACGAGCCACAGCGAGTGCACGGCGATGGTCTCGGTGCCTTCGGCGAGACCCCCGAGGAAGCTGAGTGAGCGACCGTCCTCGCGTTGACGTCCGGTCCGCTCGGCGATGGACGAGAACGCCAGGAACGCCGTGCCGTTGACGTAGTAGGCCAGCAGCACCAGGAGGAAGGGCAGCCAGCTCGCGTCGTACTGGCGGGTGGCGCCGATGGCGACGCCGACCACGGTCGCGCCGTAGACCGTGAAGTCGGCAGTGATGTCCAGGAAGCCTCCGGCCCCCGCTCGGGGCACCCCGCCCGGGGCCCGTCGACGCGCCAGCGACCCGTCCAGCCCGTCCACCACGCGGGAGAACAGCCACAGGCCCAGGGCCCACCACCACAGCTGCCCCCCAGCGGCGACGGCGCTGGCGAGTCCCGTTCCCAGCCCGAGCAGGGTGAGCCGGTCCGGGCTCACGACGGGGCGGTCGACGAACCGGGTCAGGCCGGTCAGGGGTCCGTCGAGCGCACGACGGACCGGTGCGTCAAGCATCGGCGCGGGCCTCACCCGCAGGTGCTGCGCGGTGGGGGTCCAGCCGCCGCGCCCACCAGCCTCCGCCGACGACGAGCACGACCAGGGCGGAGCCCGCGGCGGCCAGGCCCCAGGGGTTGGTGCCGTAGGCCCCCAGTGCGGCGTAGGCGAGGCTGCCGGGCACCATCCCGAGCGCGCTGCCCAGCACGAAGTGACGCAGCCGCACGCTCAGCAGCCCGGAGGCGTAGTTGATCGCGATGAAGGGGACGAGCGGGACCAGGCGCACCACGAGAACGGCCGACAGGCCGTGGTTGCTCAGCAGCGCGTCGACGCGCGCCAGCCGGCCGCCGATCAGCCGGTCGACCGCCTCACGACCGAGGAACCTTCCGGCGCCGAAGGACGCGACAGCACCGACTAGGGCAGCGGCCAGGGCCAGTCCGGCCCCGACCCACAGCCCGAAGAGCGCGCCGCCGGCCGCGGTGAGCAGCGCCTTGGGGCAGGGGATGACCGACAGCCCGACGTAGAAGACGAAGTACAGGGCTGGTCCCCACCAGCCGGCCTGCTCGACCTGTGACCGCATCGCGGTGATGTCGGGCGTCCCGAGGGTGAGGGTCACCGCGAGGGCGGCGCTCAGCAGCAGGACCAACGCGCCCGCCTTGAGGAGGGCAGCTCGGCTCATGGAGGGTCCTGACGTGGTGGGGGAGTGGACGTGCTGCATCGGGAAGTCCCCGAGCACCTCGAAGTGTTCCCGAGGTGACCCGCACCCTGTCCCGGAGGTCCGATGCACCCGCGCCTTGCCCGTCCGCTCCTCCTCACCGCGTTGCTCGCGTTGGCCGCTTCTGCCTGTGCCGCCCCGGCCGCGCCGGCCGGCTCCACGACCGAGGGTGCGACGTGGAAGCAGATCTCCGAGGAGGCCGCGGGTCAGACGGTGGATCTCTGGATGTACGGCGGTGACCGGCAGGGCAATGCCTACGTCGACGACGTGCTCGCGCCCGCTGCGGCCGAGCTCGGGGTGACGTTGCGCCGGGTGCCGGTGGCCGACACCAAGGACGCCATGAGCCGCATCCTGTCCGAGCGGCAGGCCGGCACCGAGGACGGCGTCGTCGACCTCGTGTGGGTCAACGGCGACAACTTCGCGACCGGCAAGCAGGTCGACGCCTGGCGCTGCGGCTGGTCCTCCCGACTGCCGAACATGCAGTTCGTGGATCCCGACGACGCTCTGGTCACCGAGGACTTCGGGACAGCGGTCGACGGTTGCGAGGCGCCGTGGCACAAGGCGCAGTTCACCCTGGTCTACGACGCGGCGCGGGTCGCCGACCCGCCGACGTCGATGGCGGGCGTCCTGCGCTGGGCCGAGGCGCACCCCGGACGGTTCACCTATCCCGCGCCGCCCGACTTCACCGGGTCCGTGTTCGTCCGTGAGGCGCTCTACAGCACCGTGGGAGGTGCCGACTCGATCCCCGCCCAGTTCGACCAGCGCGCGTTCGACCGGGTGACGCCTCCGCTCTGGAAGGCCCTGTCCGACGTGGCGCCCTCGCTGTGGCGACAGGGACGCACCTATCCCCGCGACTCGGTGGCCCTGGACCGGCTCTACGCCGACGGCGAGGTCGACCTGACCATGACCTACGGACCGGCGACGTTGACCCAGCTCGTCGCCGACGGCACCTTCCCGAAGACCACGCGCGTGCTCCCGCTGACGGAGGGGACGATCGGGAACGCCAGCTTCCTGGCCATCCCCGCCGCGGCCGGTGACCCGGAGGGGGCGATGGTGGTGGCCGACCTGGCACTCTCGCCCGCCCAGCAGGCCCTCAAGGCCGATCCCGCGACCTGGGGACAGTTCACGGTGCTCGACACCGACCTGCTGAGCCCGACCGACCGGGCCCGGTTCGAGGAGCTCCCGGCCTCGGACGTGGTTCCGCCCTACGACGTGCTCTCCCGCAGCGCCAACCCCGAGCTCTCCTCGTCCTGGGTGCCGCGACTCGACGAGGGCTGGCGTCGCGCCGTGCTCGGTTCGGGGTCGTGACCCTCGACCCGAGCCCGACCGGGGCCGGCGCCCTCCGCGTCGCCGGACACCGCGGGGCACGCCTGGTCGCACCGGCGGTGCTCCTCGTCGTGGTGGTGACCGGTACGTCGCTCGTCACCGTCGTGGCGACGAGTCTCGGGCTGCTCCCCCTCGTGGGGCAGCCGCACCTGAGCGCCGACGGGTTCACCACGCTGGCCGGGGACCTGCGAGCTGCCGTGCAGGAGTCGCTGCTGATCTCGCTCACCGCGGCCCTGCTGGCCGCCGCCATCGGCCTCGGCATCGCGACCGTCGTCGTACGGACCGGCCGCGGCACCCGCCTCGTCGTCCTCCTGGCCGTCGCGGTGCTGACGGTGCCGCACCTGGTCGGTGCGGCCGCGACCGGACTGCTCCTCTCCGATGTCGGGCTCGCGCAGCGGTGGTCGGGGATCTCCGCGACGGCCTGGCCCGAGCTCGTGGGAGGCCGCTGGCCCTGGGCGACGGTGTTCGAGCTGGCTTGGAAGGAGTCCGCGTTCGTGGCCCTCGTCGTGGTCGCGTCCGTCGGTCGACGGTACGACGACCTGTGCGAGGTCGCGGCCGTCCTCGGCGCATCGCCTCGAGCGCAGTGGAGGCGGGTCCTGCTGCCCCTGTCGGCACCGGCTCTCGCGTCGTCCTCGCTGATCGTCTTCGTCTACTCGCTCGGCACCTACGAGGTCGCGCGTCTGCTGGGCCGCGCCTACCCGGACGCGCTGCCCGTGATGGCCTACCGGCTGTTCACCGACATCGACGTCACCGCTCGACCGCAGGCGGCGGCGACGGCCGTGGTCGCGACGGTGCTGGCCCTGGGCGTGGCCCTCGTCGGCCTCCCGCTCGTACGGCGACTCGGGGCCGAGAGATGAGGCCCGGCCGGACCGCCTCGGCCCTGGTGGCCCTCTGGCTGGTCATCCCGCTGACCCCCCTGGCGCTGTGGGCCGTCGCTGCACGCTGGTCGGGAGCGGCCCCGTTGCCCCAGTCGTTCGGACTCCGCGGCTGGCAGGACGCGCTGGACGCCGGTGCGGTCGCAGCCCTGGTCCGGTCGGGTCTCCTGGGGCTGGCGGTCGCCCTGATCGCGACGCCCCTGGGGGTGATGGCGGGACGGGCGTTGGGATGGCGGTTGCTGCGCAGGCCTGCTGGACCCTCACTCGTGCTGCTCGCACCGGTGGTCCTGGCGCCCATCGCCGTGGCGATGGGTCTCGACGTCGTCGTCCTGCGGCTGGGACTGCCGGAGGAGGTCGCGGTGGTGGTCGTCCTGAGCGTGTTCGCGCTGCCGTACACCACGTTCACCATGCGAGCCACCTACCTCGCCCTCGATCCCGCGCTGGAGGAGCAGGCCAGGGTGCTGGGGGCCAGCGCCCGGGGCGCCCTGCGCCGGGTCACGCTGCCGGCGGCGTCCACCGGCCTGGTCACCGCGACCGGCCTTGCCTTCCTGGTGGGGTGGAGCGACTACGCCGTCACCCTGCTGATCGGCGGCGGCCAGATCGTCACCGCACCGATGCTGATCGGGTCCGCCGCGGGCGGATCCGGCAACGACGCCCTCACCTCGGCCCTGGCCGTCTCCGCCAGCCTGCCGCCGCTGGTCGCGGTGGCGGTCTTCACCTACGCGGCGTCACGCCGCAGGAAGGCGGGCCCCGCATGAGCGCCGTGCTCCGACTGTCCTCGATCACCCATCGGCACCCGGGCGCCGAGCACCCGACCCTGGCGCAGGTCGACCTGGAGGCCCGGGACGGTGAGCTGGTCGCCGTGCTCGGCCCCTCCGGATCGGGCAAGACCACCCTGCTCAGGGTGGCGGCCGGACTGGAGCGCCCGGAGTCGGGCGACGTGCTGCTCGACGGGAGCAGCGTCCTCGGCGTGCCCCCGGAACGGCGCGACCTCACCGTCATGTTCCAGAAGCCGCACCTCTTCCCGCATCTGAGCGTGCTGGACAACGTCGCCTTCGCCGACCGGCTCCGCGGCCGCAGCCGTGCGCAGAGCCGCGCCGCCGCCCGGCGGTACCTCGACCTGGTCCAGCTGGGGGAGCTCGCCGCCCGGAGACCCCGAGCGCTCTCCGGTGGCCAGGAGCAACGGGTCGCCCTGGCCCGTGCGCTCGCCGCCGAGAGGCGCGTGATGCTGCTGGACGAGCCCTTCAGCGCCCTGGACACCGGCCTGCGCAGATCCATGCACGAGCTGCTGGCCGAGGTGCGCGGGGCCCTCGACCCCACCATCGTGATGGTGACGCACGACCTGGACGAGGCCGGGCTGGCCGATCGCGTCGCCGTGCTCGTCGAGGGCACGGTCGAACAGTTCGGCACCGTCTCGTCGCTCTACACGACCCCCACGACCCTCGCGGTCGCCCGGCTCGTCGGCGGGTTCAACGAGCTGCCGGGCCGGGCCCGAGCGGGACTGCACCACTCGGACCTCGGATCCTTCGCCCTCCCAGCGGCAGCCCAGGAGGAGGGTCCGGCTGTCCTGCTGGTCCGTCAGGAGCAGCTGTCGCTCGAGCCGGACGACGCGGGCGCGCCACTGCGTGGCCGGGTCGTCCGGCTGCGTCGGTCCGGCCCACGCCAGGTGGCGGTCGTCGAGCTGGACCGGACCGCGGGGGGAGACCTGAGGGTGGACGTCGAGACCCGGCCGGGCACCGTGCTCTCGCCGGGCGCCCGGGTGGGGGTGTCCCTACCCGGCCCCGAGGGCCTCTGGGTCGTCCCGGACGACCGCGCCGACCGGAGCCCCGGCACGGCGAGCCCGTCGGGGACGGTCGGCGCCAGACACCCCGCGGTTACAGTCGAATGATGCCCCCGCGTTCGCTTCTCCAGAGCCTGATCGTCGTGCCTCTTCTCGCGGTCGTGCTGGCCGCCTGCGGCGGCGGGACGGCAGCGTCGACCTCGGCGGGCACCGGCAGCGTCTCTGACCGGAGCGCCTCACAGAACCTGGACTTCTCGGCGGACACGGTCGGCGGCGACGCCTTCGAGGGCGCGAGCCTGTCCGGCAAGCCTGCGGTGCTGTGGTTCTGGGCCCCGTGGTGCTCGACCTGCCGCGGTCAGATCGGTGGCGTCTCCTCGCTCGTCGAGAAGTACGGCGATCGCGTGAACGTCGTGGGCGTCGGCAGCCTGGACAAGGCACCCGCGATCGCGGGCTTCGCGGCCGACGTCCCCGCCGACATGCCGCACCTGCTCGACCCGGACGGCACCGTGTGGCGACACTTCGGAGTCGTGGAGCAGAGCACCTACGTCGTGCTCGACGCCGACAGCGAGGTGGTGTCCGAGGGCTACCTCAGCGACGCCGAGCTGGCGGACATGGTGTCCGACCTGGCCGGCTGACGTGCCCGACGGCCTGCTCGCGCTCGCCCTGGGGGCGGGTCTGCTCGCCGCCGTCAACCCGTGTGGCTTCGCCCTGCTCCCGGCGTACCTCTCGCTGCTGATCGTCGGGGACGACTCACCTACCCGGGTGCACGCCGTGGGTCGCGCACTGTCCTTGACCGCAGCCATGACGCTGGGCTTCACCGGCGTCTTCGCGGTCTTCGGGCTCGCCCTGGCACCGGTCGCCTCGGGGCTGCAGGAGCACCTGCCGTGGTTCACGGTGGTCCTCGGACTGATGCTGGTGGTGGTGGGAGCGGTGCTGCTCTCCGGACGGAGCATCCCCGTTCCCCGCCTGCCCGGGAGGCGCAGTCGCAGCCCGCGTCCGCTGACCCGGTCGTTCGCCTCGATGACAGGCTTCGGTGCGGGCTACGCCCTTGCCTCGCTGACCTGCACCATCGCACCCTTCCTCGCGGTCGTGGTCGCCGCCTTCCGCACCGACTCGGTGGCGGTGGGAGTCGCGCTGTTCCTCACCTACGCCGTGGGCATGGGCCTGGTGGTCGGTGCGGTGGCCGTGGCGGTGGCCCTCGCCAACGACTCCCTGGTGCGACGGATCCGGCGGGCCGGCGCCTGGGTGCCACGGCTCAGCGGTGCGCTGCTGCTCCTGGCGGGCCTGTACGTCGCCTACTACGGCTGGTGGGAGCTGCGGGTGCTCGCCGGAGGAGGGCTCGACGACCCTGTCATCGCGGCCGCCGCCGGCCTCCAGCGCGCCCTCGTGACCGCCGTGCAGACGGTAGGTCCGGTGGGCTGGTTGCTCGTCGGCGCGGTCCTGGTCGCCGTGGTCGTGGGCGGGCGTCGTCGCGCCCGTTCCGGTGTCACGGCCGGATCGCTCGGCGGAGACGTCGACCGACGACCTCGGTCGTCGCACTGACGGCGAACGACGCGAGGAGCAGCGTGGTGACGACCGGGAACCGGAAGGCCGCGAGGTTCTCGGCCAGCAGTCGCCCGAGTCCGGCGGCGCCGACGATCCCGACGACCGCGGTCTCGCGCACGCAGATCTCGAACCTGTACAGCGTGTAGGTCACCAGCTGCTGGCTCGATGGTGGGACCGTCGCCACCAGCGTGGTCACGCTGCGCCGGACGCCGGTGTTCCGCAGACCGTCCCGCGCCCGGGTGTCCACGCTCTCCCAGGCCTCGGCCACCAGACGGCCCAGGATCCCTCCGGTGTAGAGGCCGAGCGCGAGCGCCCCCGGGAGGATGCCGGGGAACAGCACGAGCAGGGCGATGACCGCCCACACCGTCGGGGGGATCGAGCGCAGCACCAGCAGGACAGCGCGGGCGGTCCACCAGCCCACGGAGCGGGCGACCCGTGCGGCGACGGGCGAGCGATGGTCGGAGACGCTTCCGCGGGCGCTGACCGCCCACGGCCCGACCACGACGGTGACGACGACGGCGACGAGCATGGCCAGGATCGCCATCGCCACCGTGTCGAGCACCGAGCCGCCGAGCACCGGCACGCCACCGTCGGGAAGCTGGGGAGGCCACAGGTCAGCCAGCAGCCCGGCCGTCAGCTGGCGGGTGCGGGGACTGGTCAGCCCACCGAGGGTGACGTCCGAGGCGAGCCAGGCCACCACGACGCCGGGCACGAGGACGAGCGCGGAGGCTCGGGCCCAGCGGGATCGTCCGGGCCCGCCGCCCGGACGCACCTTCTCGTCGTCGCTGTCGGCATCGTCGTGACTTGCGGGTCCTACGGCCCACTCCGAGCAGCTCGCGACGGCCATGTCGCCACGGAGCCGGGTGCTCCACAGGTCGACCAGGGCCGACAGCACGAGCACGGCGCCCACCACCGTCCAGACCTCGTCCCAGTTGCGTGACTGCAGGCTGACGACGAGCTCCTGGCCCAGACCGCCGACGCCCACCACGCCGAGGAGCACCGTCGACCGGACCGCGCACTCGAAGCGGTAGAAGGAGTAGGAGAGCAGCAACGGTGCGGCCTGGGGCACCAGGGCGTAGGCGAGCACGGCGGTCGGGCGGGCGCCGGCGTTGCGCAGGGAACGGATCGGTCCGGACGGGACGGCATCGAGGGTCTCGCCGAACACCTGAGCAGTCTGGGCGCCGAACGGCAGCGCGATGGCCAGCACCGCGACGAGGGGGTCCAGACCCAGGACGCTGACGAACAGCAGCGCCCAGATCAGCTCGTGGATGGACCGCGTGGCCACCAGCAGCGCTCGCATGGCCAGCCGCAGGACCCGGACGGGCCAGGGGGGACGGTGGGACCAGGCCACGTCACTGAGGACCAGCCCACCCAGGAGGCCGATGAGCAGGGCACCGGCCGTGCCCAGGGCCGCGAAGGCCAGGGTGACGCCCGCGGCGTCAACCACCAGTCCGAGGAAGGCGGGGTCGAGCGAGGGCGTGAGGGCGTGGGTCAACAGGTCACCCAGCAGGGGGAGCCCGCCGCGGTTGACCACATCAGCGCCTGCAGGGACGGCTCGATGGACCGACCACACCACGGGGAGGACGACGATCAGGAGCCCGATCAGGCGGCGGAGCTGGACGCGGCGACCCGTCACCCGCCTTGGTGCAGTCCGCGCCGGCAGCTCACGCGCGGGTGGGTCCCGGTCCAGCAGCTGACTCATGTCAGCGCGTAGAGATCGGACAGCAGGGCATCGGTGAGCTCGGCGACGGGTACGTCGAAGACCACGCCTCCCTCACGCAGGCCGACGGCCCGGGTGCAGTGCTCGCGCGCGAGCTCGGGCTGGTGCAGGCTGACCACGAGCGTCGCCTGCTCAGCCGGGGCACGCAGCAGCTCCAGTGTCTCGGCGGCCCGGGTCGGGTCGAGGCTGGAGACCGGCTCGTCGGCGAGGATCAGGTCGGGTGCCTGGACGAGCAGCCGCGCGACCGCGACCCGCTGCCGTTCGCCGCCGGACAGGCGCTCGGTGCGCTCGTGCAGCGCCCACTCCATGCCGACGCGCCGCAGCGCCGACGTGATCTGGGCGTCCGGGCGGGGCCACACCAGGGACCCGATGGCGCGCTGCAGGCTCCAGGCGCCGAGTCGCCCTGCGTTCACGTTGTGCAGCACTCGGACCTGCTCGATCAGGTCCAGGCGCTGCGAGACGGTGCCAATGCGCCGTTGCAGCGCCCGCAGCCGACTGGGTGCGAGGCCGCCCAGGTCCTGACCGAACACCTCGATGGTCCCCTCGCTGGGACGCACCGACCCGTTCAGCAACGAGAGCAGGGTGCTCTTGCCCGCACCGCTGGCGCCCAGCACGGCCACCCGCTCCCCGGCGTGCACGGTGAGGTCGATCCCGCACAGCGCTTGATGCTGACCGAACCGGCATGCCACACCACGCAACCGGACGACGGGCGGGTGGCTCACGTCAACAGGCCCTGTTCGCGGGCGACCGCCTCGATCTGGTCGTAGTTGGAGTTCTCGGTCGGCACGAACTTCTCGGCTCCGAAGAGCTCGAGGATCGCCTGGTCGTCCGGTGTGGCCGCGTCGAGGCCGAGCAGCAGGTCGGTGATCTTCTGCGTCGTGCCGGCACCGAAGACCTTGTCCACGTCGGGACGCACGAGCCAGTGGTAGTCCGCGTAGCCGGGGCTGCGCCACAGGACGACGACGTTGCCGAGGTCGACCTCGCCGGCGTCCTGGGTGGCCTTCCACACCTGCTCGTTGACCGCTCCGACCTCGAAGCTCCCCGAGGCGACAGCCTCGATGGTGGCGTCGTGGGAGCCGGAGAACCCAGGTGACCCCTTCAGGTCAGCGGGGTCCAGACCCCCCTGCGCCATGAAGTACTGCGGCATCAGACGCCCCGACGTCGAGGTCTCGCTGCCGTAGGTGAGGGTGTGGCCGGCCAGGTCCACGAGCCCGGACTCGTCCTGGAAGGGCTGAAGGCCCGACTTCTTGGTGGCGATGAACAGGCTGTGGAAGTCCGCGTCGATGTCGCGCTGAGCGATCGCGGTGGCCCCGGGCACCCGGGCTCGGCCCTGCACGCCGGTCAGACCACCCATCCAGGCGAGGTAGATGTCGCCGACCTCGAAGGCGCGCACCACGGCGGTGTAGTCGGTGACCGGCTTGTACTCCACCTTCAGGTCGGTATCCGCGGCGAAGCGGTCCGCCAGCACCGGGTAGAGGCGGTTGAGCAGCTCGGGGTCCTGGTCCGGGATGGCCGACAGGCCCAGCACGGGGGCTGCCTTGGCGGGGCCGGCCGAGTCCTCGCCGCCACAGGCGTTGAGGGCCAGCAACCCGGCGGTGCCGAGCAGGAAGGAGCGTCGAGAGGGGGTGAGCACGGTTACTCCTGGTGTCGGGGTTCAGCGGACGCTGCGGTGACGGTCGGCAGACCCGACACCGCGAGAAGCTGACATGCCCAGGAAGGATCCGACCACCGCCACGCAGAAGTAGAAGGCGGCCGACGTCGGGGTGCCGCCGAGGATCGGGTCGGAGAAGCCGAGCTGGGCGTGCAGGGACAGCCCGGCGAGCCCGGCCAGAGCAGCGGCTCCCCAGGCCAGCGGCCGGGGCCCACCGCGGGCCGCGACGACCAGGAGGCCTCCCGCGAGGAGCAGGACGAGCCCGCCGACGAGGTTGTACTGGCCGAGGCTGACCGAGAGGTCGCTCGAGACCAGGCCGGGGCCGCGAGCCGCCAGGGGGTCACCGAAGGACCGGAGCACGCTGTAGAGCCCCACGAGGATGCCCAGGACGCCCCAGACCAGACCGAGGGTGTGGGTGCGCGGCAGCGCGGCTCGGGTCCGGTCCACCGCAAGCACCCGACCCGCCGAGCTCAGCAGGATCGCGACGTGGGCCCCGATCATCAGCCAGTAGGACCACGGCCATTCATGGGGTGCGTAGGCGACCGACAGGGCGATCGCGACCGACTGCGCGATGCCGAGCGCCGCGGCCAGGCGCACCCAGGCACCGGTCAGCAGCAGCACCGCCAACGTCGTCTCGGCGAGGAGCACCATCCACCCGAAGGGGGTGAACACCGGGAGGACCAGGTGCTCGACGACCCAGCTGTACGGCGGGAAGACCGGGTGGCTCACGGCGTAGGACGTGAACTTGAACAGGCCGTTCTCGGCGTCCTGCCCGAAGTCGGGCGCGCGCTTCCACGAGACGTTGTAGAGCCACATCAGTCCGAGCAGGAGGCGCAGCGACGCGGCGCCCACGGCGTGCGAGCGCGGGACCTCGTCGGTGGCGGGTGCCAGCAACCAGGCGAGCGCGGTGCGTCCGCGGTCCATCGGCTTCAGGTCAGGCACAGCGGAACACCTCGCGACCCGACGCGGCGGCGGCTCCCTGGACGGCGAGGGTGTCGCGCACGACTCCGAAGATCTCCTCGACCGAGAGGGGGGCGTCTGCGATGCGCATGTGCGGGTTCGTCACCGCGACGGGATGCCACCAGGCGCCGTCGGCGGTGATCGTGGGCTCCGGCTCGAGCGTGTCGAGCGAGACGTGGATGCCGGTGTCGGCGAAGCCCTCCTGGGCCACCGGGCGGATCACGCGGTCCTCCTCGGCGATGCCCTCAGCGGTGAGCCGCTCGTGCAGGGCTGCGACGCCGACCGGGTCCTCGTCGTACATCGTGGCGGCGACGCGCACCCGGAAGCCGAGCGACTTGGCCAGACCGATGCCGTCCAGCGCCCGGGCCCAGGACCCGGCGCCGCGCTGCTTGTCGTGCAGCTCAGGGGTGGCGGAGTCCAGGCTGACCTGCATCACCACCGAGCGGTCCAGGGACTCCAGCGTCTCCCGGCGGCGACCGCGACCGAAGACCATCGCGTTGGTCAAGATGGTGCGCTCCAGGCCCGCCCCCGCCTCGACCAGCTCCCCGAGCTCGGGGTGCATGAAGGGCTCGCCGCCCGTCAGGAAGAGCTCCCGCCCACCTTGCGCGGCGAACTCGTCGAAGATTCCCTTGGCCACCACGGGATCGAGCCGTCGGGAGTCGGCCTTCGGGGAGGACTCGGCGCAGCAGTAGAGGCAGGCGAGGTTGCAGTCGAAGTTCGTGTAGGCCCAGAGCCGGTGCCCGACCGGGGTCTTGCTCCCGAGGCTGAACACGGTGCTCGGACCCGCCAGGGCGCCGGCCTTGCGCACCGCGAACCACCACGGACCAGCGGGGGTCTCGGCGACCTCGTCGGCCACGTCGTGCCCGACGAGCTCGGCCCAGACCGGCAGGTCCGTCACGACGCTCGGTTCGGCGCTGCGGATGGCGAGGAGGTCTCCGGGGGAGAGCCGACGCATGGCTCGCGTGATGAGCAGCAGAAGTCCACTGCCGCAGTCCATGTCCCCACCGTCGATCAGGCGTGCGACCGGGCCGAGAGGCCCTGCTTCGTCCCCGGGGGCGTGCGGCAGCGACTCTGTCATCTGTCCACCATAGGCCGGTCTGTTCAGTGCATGGTCATCAGCAGGTCTCGCAGGCGGGCGAGGTCGGCGGTGGTGGCGCGGCGGATGGCACGCTCCATGACCGAGGCCGTGACCCGCGCGAAGCCGCTGGGCTCGCCCCGGTTGCGCAGGGTCATCCGCGTGCCGGACCCCGACGCCTCCCAGGTGTAGGTCGTCTCCATCGGGAACGGACCGTCTGCAGTACGCATCGTGAGGCGCTCGCCCGCCACGAGCTCGACGATCTCGTAGGTGTAGACGAGCCGCCGCCCGAGGAAGCGTGCCTCGAACTCCATACGTGACCCGACGGCGGCCGGAGGTGGTGTCTGCCAGGTGACCGTGCGGATGTTGGCGTACCACTGGGGCGCACGCGTCGGATCGCCGGCGAAGGCAGAGACCACCGCGGGGGCGCGGTCGATCGTCGTCTCCACGAGCACGTCGACCACCATGTCCCCACTATGCCCCGTGCCGCCGCCGCGATGACGAGAGCGCCCGGCGCCGATCGGTGCTGTCGTATCGTCGTCCCATGTCCGCCACTGCTTCCCGCCCCGAAGACGCTGAGTCACGAAGCTCGTTCTGGGAGGGGGTGCACGACAGCAAGGAGGTCGACGGCGTCTCGTGGTGGCAATCCGTCCCCGAGCTGTCCCTGGGCCTCGTCGACGAGACGGGCGTGGCAACGAGCGCGCCCATCATCGACGTGGGTGCCGGCTGGTCGACGCTGGTCGACCACCTCGTCGACCGCGGCTACACCGACCTGACCGCCATCGACCTGTCGGCGACCGCCCTCGCCACCGTGCGCGAGCGGATCGGTGAGCAGGGCCAGCACGTGGTGCTCGATGTCGCCGACGTCCTGGACTTCCACCCGGGCCGGCGCTTCGCCCTCTGGCACGACCGTGCGGTGTTCCACTTCCTCACCGAGCTGGACGAGCGCGACGACTACCGGGCGTCCCTCGACCGGTGCATCCAGCCGTCCGGCTACGTCGTGGTCGCCACGTTCGGACCTGACGGTCCGACGACCTGCAGCGGACTGCCGATCGTGCGCTACACCCACGACGAGCTGGTGGCCGAGTTCCCGGGATACCGACTGCTCTCCACCAGCGGCGAGGACCACCAGACCCCGTGGGGTGCGACGCAGCAGTTCACCGCCGTGCTGCTCCAGCGTGAAGGCTGAGGAAGCCCGACCTAGGGTGCAGGCATGGATGCCGACATCGACTTCTACTTCGACCCGGTCTGCCCCTTCGCCTGGATGACGAGCAAGTGGGTGCGGCAGGTCCAGGCGCAGCGGGACTACACCGTGGACTGGCGGTTCATCTCGCTCCGCCTGATCAACGCCGAGGTCGACTACGACGCGCAGTTCCCGCCGGAGTACGAAGCCGGCCACACCGCGGGACTCCGGCTCCTGCGGGTGGCTGCCCGAGCGCGCGCGGAGCACGGCCGGGACGCGATGGCACCGCTGTACGCCGCGCTCGGGGCGCACATCTTCGACACCGCAGTCGACCCCGACTCTCAGGGCGACGAGCCCGAACGTCGCGGGACGCGGGCGTTCGTGGAGCCGATCCTGGCCGAGGCGGGTCTCCCACCCGACCTGGCGGACGCTCTGGACGACGAGTCGTGGGACAAGGAGATCCAGGAGGAGACCGAGCGGGCGCTCGCCCTGACGGGCAAGGACGTCGGCACGCCGATCATCCACTTCGAGCCGCCGGACGGGGTCGCCTTCTTCGGGCCGGTGATCAGCCGGCTTCCCAGCGAGGACGCAGCAGTGGAGCTGTGGGACCACGTGGTCGGGCTGGCCCGCTTCCCGGGCTTCGCCGAGCTCAAGCGCAGCCTGCGTGAGCTGCCCCAGCTGGCCGGGCTCGGCCTCGACGCCGACACGGTCGGCCAGCAGGAGGACTGGCACGGTGGCAGCCGACGGCAGCACACGTGACCCGATCTGTGAAGGTGGCCCGATGAGCAACGAGGAGAGCACCCGGACCCACCAGGAGTCCGTCGTCGTCCAGGCCTCCGTGCACCGGCTCTACGACCTGGTCTCCGACATCGCGCGCACCGGTGAGTGGAGCCCTGTCTGCACGACGTGCTGGTGGGACGACGACGCCGAGGCCGGTCAGGCCGGAGCCTGGTTCACCGGTCGCAACGTGCTGGGGGACCGGACCTGGGAGACCAGGTCGCAGGTGGTGGTGGCCGATCGAGGCCGCGAGTTCGCCTGGGTGGTGGGCGGCAGCTTCGTGCGTTGGGGGTTCACCCTCTCGCCCACGGAGAACGGGACCACGCTCACCGAGTCCTGGGAGTTCCTCCCGGGAGGGATCGCCATGTTCGAGGAGAAGTACGGCGACCAGGCGCGTGAGCAGATCGCCGACCGGACCCGCCAGGCTCTGGACGGCATCCCTCGGACGCTCGCCGCCATCAAGCGGATCGCCGAGTCATGAGCAGGCTGCTCGGCGAGACGGACCTGCCGGCCCCCATCGACGACCGCTGGTTCGAGGACTACGTGCCCGGGTCGGTCTACGAGTTCGGGCACGTGAGCGTCAGCGAGACGGAGATCGTCGACTTCGCACGGCTCTACGACCCGCAGCTGATCCACACGGACCCGGCCTGGGCGGGCACCGGGCCCTTCGACGGGCTGATCGCCAGCGGCGTGCACACCATCGCCGTGTGCATGCGTCTGTTCGTCGACCACTACATCTCGTCGGTGGCCAGCCTGGCCTCACCGGGTCTCGACGAGCTCCGCTGGCCGCGGCCGGTGCGACCGGGCGACAGCCTTCGCCTGCGCGTCACGGTCGCGGGCGCACGCGCCTCGCGCTCCAAGCCGGACCGCGGGCTGGTGCACTCCGCCGTCGAGGGACTGAACCAGGACGACGAGGTCGTGCTGTCGTTCACCGCGCTCAACTTCTTCGCCCGACGCCCCTGACCTTCGAGCACGGTTCGCTGGAGCCGACAACCAAGGAGGAACGACGTGCAGGAACCTCGAAACGCACCGGAGAGCCCGAAGCGGCCGACGCTCATGGTCTTCGACGTCAACGAGACACTCTCCGACATGTCACCGCTGGCGCGGCGGTTCGAGGACGTCGGGGCCCCCGCACACCTGGCCCAGACGTGGTTCGCCGAGCTGCTGCGGGACGGGTTCGCCCTGACCGTCGCCGGGGTGGCCGAGCCGTTCGCCCGGCTGGCAGCAGAGCAGCTGCGGCTGAGGCTCGACGGCGCGGACCTGGGTCGGAGCCTCGAGGAGGCCGTGCAGCACGTGCTGGCCGGCTTCGCCGACCTGGACGTGCATCGCGACGTCCCCGAGGGGCTGGCCGCGCTGGCCGACCTCGGGATCCGGCTCGTCACCCTCAGCAACGGGTCCGCGCAGGTCGCCGACACGCTCCTGGAGCGCGCCGGGGTCCGGCACCTCCTCGACCGACTGCTCTCGGTGGAGGACGCCGGGGTCTGGAAGCCCGCGCGGCGCTCCTACGACTACGCACTGGCCGAGTGCGACGTCTCGGCGGCGGATGCCATGCTGGTGGCCGTCCACCCGTGGGACATCGACGGCGCGGCTCGCGCCGGGCTGTCGACGGCCTGGGTCAGTCGCGCAGGCGGCCGCTACCCGCAGCACTTCACCGCGCCGAGCGTCACGGTCCGCTCGCTCCCGGACCTCGCGCGGGCGCTCGCCTGACGCAGCCGGCCCCGGACCAGAAGGTCCGGGGCCGGGTGGTGGTCAGCGTCGACCGAAGAGCTTGGACAGGAAGCCGTTGCTGGGCTCCTCGGAGTGTCCGGGGCAGCGTTGCGACTTCGGGACGCCGGCCATGACCTGGTCGACGTGCTGGCCGCATCCGGCCCAGGTGGTCTGACCGCACTTCTTGCAGGTGACTTGTCTGCACATGATGGTTCTCCTTCTTGTGGGTTAGCTGTGCGAGAAACGGATGTCGGGCAGGATCCGGGTCAGCCAGGCCGGGCTGTACCACGCTGCGCGTCCGGTGAGGCGGAGCATGACCGGGAGCAGCACCAGCCGCACCAGGAAGGCGTCCAGCAGGACGGCCACGCCGAGCACGATGCCCATCTCCTTGGGGGGCAGCGGGCCGGAGAGCGCGAAGGTGAAGAAGACCGCGACCATGACGGCGCCGGCAGCGAAGATCACGCGGCCGGAGTGGGCCAGGGATCCCACCATCGCCTCCTTCGGGTCGTGCGAGCTCTCGTAGTGCTCCTTGGCGGAGGCCAGCAGGAACACGGTGTAGTCCATGGCGATCGCGAAGATCATCGCAAAGAAGAACACCGGAGCCCAGGCGTCGAGGAAGCCCTGCGACTCGAAGCCGAGCAGGTCCGAGCCGATGCCCTCCTGGAAGACCAGCCGGGCAACCCCGAACGCCGCAGCGGTCGAGAGCAGGCTGGCCAGCGTGCCCAGCAGGGCGATCAACGGCGCCTGCAGGGCCACCAGCAGCAGCAGGAACCCCAGGGCCAGGATCACGCCGATCACGAGCGGGGTGGAGTCGTCGAGCTGGGTCTTCAGGTCGAGGTTCTCGATCGCGGCACCCCCCACGACGGCCGAGGAGGGCAGGTCGGCGCGCAGCCGGTCGACGGTGTCGCCCAGGGCCGGGTCCGAGGGGTCCACGGTGGGGACGGCCGAGATCAGGGCGTAGTCGGACCCGTCGGAGGCCGGCATCGCCGGCATCGCCCCACTGATCCCGGAGTCGTCCGACAGGGTCGCGACGGCCGTCTCGGCCTCGCTCTTGTCGACGACGATCGTCAGGGTGCCGGGGGCGCCTTCGCCGAAGCTCTCCTGGACCAGGTCGTAGCCGACCCTCGCCGAGGCGTCGTCGGGAAGGACCTTGATGGAGGGCATCGCGGTCTTGAGACCCAGGATCGGAGCAGCGAGCGCGAGGAGCACGACCAGGGACGCCAGGCCCCAGACCAGCGGCCGCTTCCACAGCCGCTCGCCCCAGGCGCCGAAGGCGGAGGAGCGGTGCTCCCCGGTGCGCGACCACGGCAGCGACAGCTTGTTGATGCGGTGGTCCAGCTTGGCCAGCACCAGTGGCAGCAGGGTGAGGGTGGCGCCCAGGACGAACAGGACCGAGAGCATGATGCCGCCGGCCATGGACCGGAACGAGGGTGAGGGGACCAGCATCACCGCGGACAGCGAGATCAGCACGGTGGCGCCGGAGAGGAGCACCGCCTTGCCTGCAGTGTCCATGGTCTCGGCGATGGCCTTGCGTGCGTCACTTCCCGCTCGAGCGCGGGCGGCCCGGTAGCGGACCACGATGAACAGGGCGTAGTCGATGCCCAGGGCGAGCGCGAACATCATCGCGAAGTTCATCGCCCAGATGGAGACCGGGACGAACTGGTTGATCAGCACCAGCGAGCCGGCCGAGGCGACGAGGCCCGCCAGGGTGAGGATCAGCGGGAGTCCGGCTGCGACCAGCGCACCGAACGCCAGCACCAGGATCGCGAGCGTCACCGGCCAGGACAGCATCTCCGACTTCAGCATCGCGTCGAGGTTGGCCTCGTTGAAGTCCGACCACAGCAGCGAGGCGCCGGTCGGGTTGACCTCGACGCCGTCGCGGGCCAGGTCCTGCAGCGGCGCCTTGAGGTCGTCGGCGACCCGGACCATCTCGTTGGGGTCCGCGTCGGCGCCGGCGAGCAGCACGGCGGTGGTGCCGTCCTCACTCAGCGTCGCACCGGGCTGGGGCTGGACGACGTCGGCGATCCGGGAGTCCTCGCCGAGCATGGCCGTCGCCTCGGCGAGGATCTGCTTGCCCTCACCTTTGGTGACGGGACCGTCGGTGGAGTGCACCACCACCTGGATAGCGGTGCTGGCGTTGCCGCCGAAGTGCTCTTGGGCGAGCTCACGCGCGGTGACGGATTCGGAGCCGTTGGCCTGCCAGCCGGCACCGGAGAGCTCGGACTCGACCTTGGGGGCGAAGGCTCCCAGGCCGACGATCACCAGCAGCCACACGACCGTGGTCACGCGCGCGTGGTCGGTGACCCAGACGCCGAGCCGGCCCAGCGGGCCCGGTCGGAACCCGAGGGGTGGAACGGTGGGTGTTGCAACGTGGCGGCGGGTTGCCGTCGACGACATGACGTATCTCTTTTCGTTGATGGCAAGGGGTGGAGGCAGGACGGAGCAGGACGGAGCAGGACGGAGACGTGGGGGGCGAGCGCGGAGTGTCGACGCTCAGAACAGAGCGGGCACAGCGCGGACAGCGGTGTAGACCGCGACGGCGAGCACGAGGACCGTGAACGCGACCGAGAGCCGGCGGGTGTCGGTCCGGGCCGCGACCCGGGCGCCGAGGAACCCGCCGACGGCGGAGGCGAGGGCCAGCACGAGCACCAGCCCCCAGTCGGGCGCCACGCCGACCCCGGCCCGGACGGCGAGCGCGGCCGCGCTGGTCAGGGTGATGACGACCAGCGAGGTGCCCACGGCGTACTGCATGGGCAGCGCCAGGGCGACGAGCAGTGCGGGGACGACGAGGAACCCGCCGCCGACGCCGAGGAACCCGGTGAGCAGTCCGACGACCGTGGCGGCGACGAGCACCTTGAGCGCGCGGGGGCACTGGCAGGCGAAGGTCGGGCTGAAGGTGATGATCGGGTCGTCCAGGCTGTGCCGGCTCGAGGTGGACGTCGCGTCCTCCGCGGCGCTGTCACCCTCCCCGCTGCTGCGGCGAGCGCGGACCTGACGCACCGCCATGATCACGCCCACCACGAGCATGAGCGCCGCGAAGGCGGCCAGCAGCACCGGTTCGGACACCAGCGCCGAGGCCTTGGCGCCGAGCGCTGCGCCTCCGATCGCGACCAGGCCGAAGGTCACCCCGCGACCGAGCATCACGTTGCCGGCGCGGTAGGCGGTCAGGGCGCTGATCAGGGCGGTGACGCCGACCACGACCAGGGATCCGGTGGTCGCCTGCGCCGGGCTCTGCCCGAGGGCGTAGACCAGCACCGGGACCGCCAGGATCGATCCGCCGCCGCCGAGCGCACCGAGACTGAGCCCGATGAACGCGCCGGCGACGACTGCGAGGACGATGTCGAGCATCAGGCGTCGGGACCGACCAGGTGGAGGCCGGCCGTCTCGGCGTTCTCGAAGGAGTCGTCGATGGCGACGGGCGTGCGGCCGCCGGCGTCGAGCAGGGAGGCAGCCACGCCGGCACGGTAGCCGGAGGCGCAGTGCACCCAGACCTCGCCGGCCGGCACCTCGCCGACCCGTCCGGGCAGCTCGTGGATCGGGATGTTGTGCGCGCCCGCGATCCGGGCGTCGTCGTACTCGTCCGCCCGACGGACGTCGAGGATCACGACCTCGCGGTGGTGCCGGACCTGCTCGAGGTCGGCGAACGTGGCGGTCGGGAAGCTCGCCAGCTCGCGGTCGGCCCAGTCCTCGGGGCCACCGGTGGCCTGGGCGACGGGCCGGTCGATGCCGATCCGCACCAGCTCGCGCTGTGCCTCGGCGACGTCGTCCGGAGTCTCACCGAGCAGCGTCACCGGGGTGCCCCAGGAGATCAACCAGCCGAGGTAGGTGGCGAAGGGGCCCTCGATCCCGAAGTTCAGGGTGCCCGGAGCGTGACCGGCCGCGAAGACGGTGCGGTTGCGCAGGTCGATGACCCACTCTCCCGCCTCGATACGGCGCCGCAGCTCGGTGGCGTCGGCGGTGGCGGGCGGGGACAGGTCCGGCTCGGAGGGGCCCTCGGCGTTGGCCGGCATCATGTGGGCGTAGTAGGCCGGCCAGGCGCCCAGCCCGTCGAGCAGCTCGCGGACGTAGGTCTCCTCGTCCTTGGTCAGGACCGGGTTCGACTCCTTCTCCTGACCGATGGTCGAGGCGGTCGACTCCGACTGGGTAGCCGCGCAGAACGACCCGAACCCGTGCGTGGGAAGGACGTCCGCGTCGGCAGGGAGCAGATCGACCAGCCGTTGCGCCGAGGCGTGCTGGTGGCGGGCGAGCTTGTCGGCGTTCTCCTCACCGAGGAGGTCCGGCCGCCCGGTCGCACCGAAGAGCAGCGACCCTCCGGAGAACACGGCCGAGGAGGCATCGGTCCCGGCGGAGCCGGCCTCGCTCAGCGCGTAGGAGAGGTGGGTGAAGGTGTGTCCGGGGGTGGCGATGGCCGTCACCCGCATCCGGGACCCGACCTCGACGACCTGCCCGTCGCGGATCGGGGTCCGCTCGTAGGCGACGTCGTCCTCGGCGTTGACGTGGTACGCCGCGCCGGTGCGGTGGGCGAGCGCCAGACCACCGGTGAGGTAGTCGTTGTGCAGGTGCGTCTCGAAGACGTCGGTCAGCCGGACGGCGTGCTCGTCGAGGATGGCCAGGACCCGGTCGATGTCACGCTGCGGGTCGACGACGAAGGCAACCTCGCCGTCGTGGACGACGTAGCTGCGGTCGCCCAGGGACGGGGTCTCGATGGGGACGATGGTCAGGTTCATACGAGTCCTCCTTGTAGGGGGCGGCCCGAGCGTTCCCACGCCCCGGTGCCGCCGGTGAGGGAGCGCGCGTCGAAGCCGGTGGCTCGAAGCAGGTCGGTCATCGCACGGCTGCGGTTCCCCGAGGCGCACGTGACGAACACCGGTGAGGTCTTGTCGATCTCGTCCAGGCGGTTGGCCAGCTGGCTCATCGGCATGAGGACGGCGCCGGGGATGTGCCCGGCGTGGTACTCGCGGGGTTCCCGGACGTCCACCAGGACACCGTTCTCCCGGGCGGCAGCGAACTCCTCGAGATCGATCTCGGGTTTCGCCAGGTCGTCCATGGGGAGTGTCCTTCCGTGGGGTTCGAATGCTTCGATCTATACCGTAGGGGGTATGTCAGGCAGAGGCAAATACACCCGGGGGGGTATGGTGAGGACCACACCACAACGACCAGCGGAGGAGCAACGCATGAGCGGCTACACGATCACGACGACCCTGGACCAGGCCTACCCCGCGGCGGTGGAGGCGGTGCGCGCAGCCCTCGGTGAGCAGGGCTTCGGGGTGCTGACCGAGATCGACCTCAAGGCGACCCTCAAGGAGAAGCTCGACGTCGACATCGAGCCGCAGGTCATCCTGGGGGCCTGCCGCCCCGCGCTGGCCTACGAGGCCGTGCAGGCGGAGCCCTCCATCGCGGCGGTGCTGCCGTGCAACGTCGTCGTCCGGTCGCTGGACGCGTCCACGACCGTGGTCGAGGCGTTCGACCCGGACGCCATGATGGGGCTCGCGGACAACGAGGCCCTGCATGCCATCGCCACCGACGCGAAGAAGCGTCTGGGAGCAGCCTTCGCCGCGCTGGACGGGACGAGCTAGTGGAGCTCGACCCTCGCGACATCGCGCCGGCTATCAACCGGATCAAGCGCGCCCAGGGACAGCTCGCCGGCGTGCTGCGCATGATGGAGGAGGGTCAAGACTGCGAGGACGTCGTCACCCAGCTCGCCGCCGTCTCTCGGGCGCTGGACCGAGCCGGATTCGCAGTCGTCGCCACCGGCCTGCAGCAGTGTCTCGCCAACGGCGAGGGCACTGACAGCGTCGACGTCAAGAAGATGGAGAAGCTCTTCCTCTCCCTGGCCTGAGGGCCAGACGGGTCCGCTACCGTGGGACCAGCAGCCGTGGCCGTCGCGGCGCCCCTCGTCGCCCCGGACCCCGGTGACCCACACGACCGGAAAGTCGCATGTCCTTCGAGACGCCCACCGGATGCAGCGCGGCCGGTGATGCGTACGACCGGCACGGCGCCGCGCTGTTCCGACTCGCCCACACGCTGTGCGGTGACACCGTGCAGGCGGAGGCAGCGGTCTCGTCGGCGTTCCACGACGCGTTCGCCGGTCGCCGGGACGTCGCACCGGGTTCACGGCCCTGCCACGACCTGGCCCGGCTCGTCTATCTCGCCTGCTCCCCAGGGCAACCGGCTCCCTGCGCCGTCGCCCTGCTGGCCCTGACGATGTACGGCGACCACACCTACGCCGAGGCCGCCGCGCTGCTCCAGGTCGACGCGCAGGTGGCCGCCGCGATGCTGCGAGCAGCCCTGCACGCGGGCTAGCCCCTCAGCCCACCCGAGCGGGCGCCCGCGCGTGGGGGAAGGTCGTCGCCCGGTCCTGGAACCGCAGGATCTCCGGGTTGCGCACGACGCCCTCGTGGATCTCGATCGCCCTGCGTATCGTCTCGTCCGCCTCCCAGGCCGCGGAGCCGCCGAGGATGGTCGGCAGGTGGGGGAGCAGCGCCTCGCTGACCTCCCAGGTCGCGGAGTTCCAGAGGTACGACGGGCTGTGGTCGACGCCGTAGTAGTGCACGCCCTCGCCCACGGTGAACATCGGCTCCTCGAACGTCGTGGGCCGGGCCCAGCCGAAGCCCATGCCTTCGTCGCAGGAGACGTCGACGACGAGGGTCCCGGGCGCCAGCGTCGGCAGGTCCTCCTCGTCGAGGAACATCAGCGGTCGACTGGGCGCCTGCAGCACGCAGTTGACGATGATGTCGTGCGTGGCGAGGAACCCCGCGAGCGGCTCCTGCCCACCCTCGGTGAACACGTCGCTGCGCCGTACGTCGCTCACGCCGTCGTCGAAGTGCACGATCCGCGCGGAGTGGATCGGGGACGCGACCGCGGCGACGCCGCGGTGGGTCAGGACGTCGACGCGGCCCACCCCCAGCGCGCTGAGCGCCGTGACCGCTCCGCGGGCGGTGGCGCCGAAGCCGATCACCACCGCGGACAGTCTTCGTCCGTAGTCCCCGGTGGAGCCGCGCAGGCTCAACGCGTGCAGCACCGAGGCGTAGCCCGCGAGCTCGTTGTTCTTGTGCAGAACGTGCAGGCTGAAGGCGCCGTCCGCGGTCCAGTGGTTCATCGCCTCGAACGCGACCAGGGTGAGCCGCTTGTCGATGGCCAGCTGGGTCAGGGCGGGGTCCTGCACGCAGTGCGGCCACCCCCAGAGCACCTGGCCGTCACGCAGCTCCTGCACGTCGGAGTGGGTCGGCTTGGCCAGCAGCACCACGTCGGACTCGGCCACCAGCTGCTCGCGCGTCACGACGCCGCCCACGAGCGGGGCGAGCTGGTCGTCGCTGAAGCCGAAGCGCTCGCCGTACCTCCGCTCGAGAAGCATCCGCTCGCGCAGGGCCGGCTCGATCCGGTGCAGATGCAGCGGGTGCAGGGGAAGCCGGTGCTCGTTCTCCTTGCGTGATCGACCGATGACGCCGATGGTGAGCTGGTCCACAGGGACTCCCTTGGTTGTCGACCACTCTCACACGGGGCCGGGCATGTCCCCGGTCCGCGCGGTCCGCGGTGTCTAGTCACCGCCGGTGCTGCGGCACGTGGGGGCGTACGGTGGGAGCAGGCCGGTTGACATGATCGTGTCAACCGCCCGTTCGCACATCGATGCCCCAGACCCCGGTGCCGCTTTTCAGCCGCCGGTCGTGTCATCCCAGCCTCGGCCTGCTGCCGTCCCTGACCGACCCCGACGTCTGTGCCGCAGCCCTGGTGATCGCCCCCGACCAGGCAACCGGGCGCCGGGGCTCGCAGACCTGCTGTGAGAGCGGACCCCCGGACCCCCCCGACCGGACAGGCGCGCATCGCCTGAAGTGACTACCGGCGCAGTGCCACGTGGGTGGTTTGTGCGTCAGCGACCCCGGACGGGCCTGATTCGTCTGGACCGTCCCGGTGCGGCTGAGAGGATCTCCGAGCATGGCCGGGCATGCCGCCATGCTTCGACGCCCTCGCCGCTCGTGCCGGTGGGTGGTCCCGGACACCGGGTCTCGACGAGGGAGCAGGACAGTGGCGGAGGACGAGCCGACGGAGGTGGGCCGGCCGGTTGACCCCTTGGACCTGGTCGATCCCGTGAACCTGGACGACGCCGACCGCATCGCGGCCGCCCACCGACTGGTCCCCGCCCTGCCCGGCAACACCACGCTCGACCGGCTCAGTGCGCTCGCCGCCCGGCTGCTCGGCACCCGCGCCGCCCAGATCTCGCTGCTCACCGACGTCCAGCACGTTGCCGCCGGCGCGGGCCTGGCCCCCGATGCCACTGCCCGGCCCTCGCCGCGCGCGGACTCGTTGTGCACGGTCACCGCACGGACCGGGGAGCCGCTCGTGCTGTCCGATGCGTCGGTGGACCCGCGAGTCAACCGGCTTCCTCCCGTCGCCTCCGGCAACGTCGGCTCCTACCTCGGGGTTCCCCTGCGCAACGAGGCGGGTCACGTGATCGGGTCCCTCTGTGCGTACGACGGCGCGGCACGCGCCTGGGAGGACGGGGACGTCGTCGTCCTCGAGGAGCTGGGTGGCGCCGTGGTCGCCGAGCTGGAGCGGGTGGCGCTGTCGACCGAGCACCAGACGGCCTCGGCCAGGCTCGACCTCGCGATGGAGGCCGCCGGGGTGGGCAGCTGGGACTGGGACCTGGCCAGCGGCGAGCTGTCCTGGGACGACCGGGTGGTGCGCATGTTCGGCTACGAGCCCCACGAGTTCGCAAGCACCATCGACGGCTTCAACAAGCGCCTGCATCCCGACGACCTGCCGCGCGTCACCCTGGCACTCGAGGAGACGATCGCCGGTCGGGCGCCCTACGCCGAGGCCTTCCGGGTGCAGCTGCCCGGAGGGGAGCAGCGCTGGATCTCCGCGGTGGGACGCCCCCTGCTCGACGAGCACGGCGCGGTCGTCCGGATCATCGGTGCCGCCTCGGACGTGACCGAGCAGCGGGCCGCGGAGCAGGAGGCGGCGACCAGCCTGTCGCTGCTCAGCCTCGTCGCGCAGGTGGGTCGGGTGCTGGTGGACTCCCTCGAGATCGAGGACGCCGTCCGCACGGTGGCGCGTCTGACGGTGCCGGGACTGGCGGACTGGTCCGTGGTCAGCCTGGTCACCGCGTCCGGCGCCGTCGAGGACGTGGAGTGCTGGCACCGCGACCCCGAGCTGCGGGCCCAGACCCGGACCTTCGCCCGGCACCGGTTCGCGGGACGCACACAGCTGCAAGGCTCGCTGGCCGCGCTGGCGTCGGGGGAGCCGTTCGTGCTGGAGCGCGGCGGCTTCGACTACGCGGTGAGGACCCTGCGGGCACCCGAGGCGGTGGAGGCGCTGACCGCCCTGGGTCTGGAGTCCGTCGTGGTGCTGCCACTTGTCGGCTCCGAGGGCGTGATCGGCCTGCTCACCCTGGCTCGCGATGGCCAGCGGCCGCCCATGACGGCCGCCGAGCTCGCCACGGCGAAGGAGATCGCCTGGCGGGCCGGTGCCGCGCTGGACAACGCCCGCTCCTACAGCCGGATCCGCGAGATGTCCGAGCAGCTGCAGCGGGCGATGCTGACCGAGCCGTCCCAGCCGGAGGGCATGCGCATCGCCGTGCGCTACACGCCGGCTGCTCAAGCGGCGCAGGTGGGAGGCGACTGGTACGACGCCTTCCAGCAGCCGGACGGCTCGGTGATGCTCGTCGTCGGCGACGTGATCGGCCACGACACCGCCGCGGCGGCCGCGATGGGACAGCTCCGCTCCCTGACGCGGGGGATCGCCTACTCCACCGGGGAGGACCCGGCCGGTGTGCTGAGCCGGGTCTCGGCGGCGATGGCGGGCCTGGGCATCGACACCATCGCGACCGCGATCGTGGCGCAGCTGCTCCGCGACCCCGTCACCGGGTGGAGCCGGCTGCGCTACTCCAACGCCGGCCATCCACCGGCGGTCGTCGTAGCCGCCGACGGCACCGCGACGTTGCTCGACAGTCACGACCTGCTGCTCGGGCTCGACGACCGGGAGCTGCGGACGACGCACGCGGTCGACCTGGAGCCCGGGGCGACGTTGCTGCTCTTCAGCGACGGTCTGGTGGAGCGGCGCGGGGAGAACCTCACGGTCGGCCTCGACCGACTGCTCGCCGTGGTCCGGGATGCTCGCGGCCTTCCGGTCGACGAGCTGGTCGGGCAGGTGCTCGCCCGCCTGGTGCCGGAGGGACCGGAGGACGACGTGGCGCTCGTCGCGCTGGTGCTGGACTCCGCCGGAGCAGCGGGTTAGGGGACCGGCCGGTCCTGCCAGCGGGCGACCAGCTCCAGCGCCTCCGGGCCGGGGACGGGCCGTCCGAAGTGGTAGCCCTGGGCGAGGTCGCAGCCGAGCTCGGTGACCCGGCGGTGCTGCTCGTCGGTCTCGACGCCCTCGGCGCACACCTGCAGGTCGAAGGCCAGACCGAGTCCCACGACGGCCTTCACGACGGCCTCACCGCGGGTGCCCTCGCCCAGGAAGGACCGGTCGATCTTGAGCACGTCGACCACCGGGAACCGCTGCAGGTAGCTCAGCGAGCTGTAGCCGGTGCCGAAGTCGTCGATCAGGAGCGTCACGCCCGAGTCCCGCAGCCGGTTGAGGGTGTCCTCGGTGTTCTTGTCCTCCTCGACCAGCACCGACTCGGTGATCTCGATGCCCAGCAGCTCCGGGGGCAGCCCGGCCGCGTCGAGCGTCTCCACGACCTGCGTGTGGAAGCCGTGGTGGCGCAGCTCGTGGGCCGAGGCGTTCACCCGGATGCCGATGGGACCGTGTTGCTGCCAGGAGGCGGCGTACGTCGCGGCCTGACGCAGCACGCACGCACCGATCTCGCCGATCAGCCCGGTCTCCTCGGCGATCGGGACGAACACGTCCGGCGGGACCGGCCGGCCGTCCCGGTCAGTCCACCGGGCCAGCGCCTCCATGGCGACGATCCGACCGGTCCGCAGGTCGACGATGGGCTGGAAGGCGACGGTGAGCTCGTCGGCCCGCAGGGCCGCACGCAGCTCACCCGAAACGTTCATCCGGCTCAGGGCGTCGCCGCGCATCGCCTCGTCGAAGATGCGGTAGCTGCCCTTGCGGTCGCGCTTCGCGCGGTACATCGCGATGTCGGCCTCGCTGAGCAGCGAGGTGGTGCTCGCCTCACCGGAGAGGGCGAGCGCCACGCCGACACTGGCCGAGAGGGCCAGCTTCTGCTCCCCGACGACGACCCCGTCGGCGCACGCCTCGAGCAGTGCCTCGGCCACGAACGCCACGTCGTCCTCGCTCCGCACGTCCTCGCACAGCACGACGAACTCGTCACCGCCCTGCCGGGCCACGGTGTCGCCCTCGCGGATGACCGACTCGAAGCGCAGGGCGAGCTCGCTGAGCAGCTCGTCCCCGCTGATGTGACCCAGGGAGTCGTTGACGGCCTTGAAGTCGTCCAGGTCGAGCAGGAGCACCGCCAGCATCGTGCCTTGTCTGGCGGATCGGCGCAGGGCGTGCTCGATGCGGTCCCGGACCAGGGCCCGGTTGGGGAGCCCGGTCAGCGGGTCGTGCAGGGCCTGGTGGGCGAGCGCGGACTCCAGCTCGGTGCGTCGCAGGGCGGCACCGATCGTGGTGGCGATCGCTTGCACGAAGGTGAGGTCGTCGTCGGTCCAGTCCCGGGGCTCCCGAGCGCCCAGCCCCACGGTGCCCCAGGGGCCGTGCGACCCGGGCACCGGCACCACGAGCGCGCCCCGGATGCCTCGGCGGCCCGTGAAGCCCTGGAAGCGCTCGTCCTGGCTGAGGTCGGAGCTGACCAGCGGAGTCCCCTCGGCCAGTGCCCGCCCCATGGGCGTGCCGGCGGAGAGCGGGACGGTGAAGGTGTCGAGGGTCTCGTCCGAGGTGGCAACGGCCTGCAGGGTCTGGTCGGCCACGACGAGCCGGAAGACGATCGAGACGAGGCCGGGGTGGCGCGCCGTCATCTGCCGCATCGCCTCGTCGAGGACGTCGGGCACCGGACGGGTCAGGGCCATCTGGGCCAGGTCGGCGATGGCACGGTGCTCGTGCGAGCGCAGGGCCAACGCCTGCTCGGTCCGGATCCGGGAGCGCAGGTCGCGCTGCACCGTCGCCAGCGCGAGCGGTTGGCCGTCCTTGGTGACCAGGAACGAGTTGACCGAGACCGGGATCGACTCGCCGGTGCCGAAGTGCCGCAGCTCGCTCTCGCCGGCCCACCAGCCCTGGGCGAGGACGGAGTCCTCGATCTCGCGGGACTTCGCATGGCCGGCGGGGGTGAAGTAGTCGTCGGTGGGTCGGCCCAGGGCCTCCTCATCGGTGTCCAGCCCGACCAGCGCGCGGCCCGCGCGGTTGACGAAGGTGACGGTGCCGTCGAGCTCGGCCAGGGCGATGAAGTCGTTGGAGAGCTCGACCAGGGCGGTGAACTGCTCCGTGAGGCGTTCCGTCGCGGTGAGGCTGTGGTGCACCTCCACCAGCTCCGAGAAGGTCATCACCACGAGGGCGCCGGCGACCGCACCATCGACGTGCAGCGGCGCCACCACCACCCGCCACGAGCTACCCTCGAGCAGCACCACCTCTGCGGCAGGGAGCCCCGCGAGACCCGTCTCCACCAGGCGATCCAGGTCGGGGTGGGCGATCATCTCCGTGAGCCGCCGGCCGACCCAGTCCTCGGACTGGTAGCCCAGCGTGTCCAGGAGCCCACCGCAGACCCCGATCAGGGCCCCGTCCGGCCCGACGTGACCGATCACCGCGGGGGCGTGCTCGACGAGCACGGCGGCTGCGGCCCGTCGGACGGCTGCGTCCGCGTCGGCGGCTGACAGGTCCCCGGGCGACACCCGTCCAGACTTCCCGCCCGGGTGGGGTAGCGCAAGCGAACACCGATATTGGCTGATTTCCGACCAGGTCAGATCCAGCGCTTGAACCAGACCCGGTCCAGCCAGTCGGGCGTGGTCAGGAGACCGCCGGTGTAGATCGGCCAGAACCAGGCGAAGTTGACGATCACCAGCACGACGAAGGCGCCGGCGACCGCCGTACCCCACGTGCGGCGACGCTCGGTGGCCTCGGGGCCGCCGACCAGGGTGCCGAGGCAGAGCACCAGGGCGAGGATCGTGAAGGGCAGGATCGCGATCGCGTAGTAGGAGAAGATCGGCCGGTCGTCGTAGCGGACCCAGGGCAGCCAGGTGGCCAGCACCCCGACGATCGCGAGCCCGAAGCGCCAGTCGCGCCGGGCGACCCAGGCGTAGAGCGAGTACAGCAGCGCCAGCACCCCGCCCCACCACAGCGCGGGGGTGCCGAGCAGCAGCGTCTGTCGCAGGCACGTGCTGTCGGACGGCGCGGTGCAGCCCTGGTCGCCGGGCTTGATGCCCAGGTCGGCCTGCACCCCGACGGGACGGTTCAGCAGCAGCCAGCCCTGAGGCGTGGACTGGTAGGAGTGGGTCGCGTCGTTGAGGAACCGGGTGTGGAAGGTGTAGACGTCCTGGTGGTAGTTCCACAGCGAGCGCAGTGACTGGAGGAGCTCGGGGACGAAGCCGTGCGCATCGGTCTTCAGGTAGCCGCCCCAGGAGGCGCCGTACTGCGTATCGGACAGCGCCTTCTCGTAGACGTCGGCGTGCAGCAGCCAGCCGGTCCAGGTCGCGACGTACACCACGAGACCGACCACGACGAGGTAGCCGAAGGCCGGCAGGCCGTCGGCGAGCGCCGCCTTCAGCCGCGGCCACCGAACGCCGAGCGATCGGCGGGCCCCCGCGCCCCACAGCCACACCAGCACCCCGAACGCCGCCATCGGGAACACCGCGTTCCACTTCGTGCCGCACGCGAGGCCGAAGAACACGCCGGCGGCCAGCAGCCAGGGCCGCCACAGCAGTCCGCGAACCGGTCCCCAGGCATTGCTCGGGAGCGCGCCGCCGGCGGGCACCAGCCGGGCCATCCGCAGCCGACCCCAGTCCCGGTCCGCGACCAGGCACGCGACGGCGCAGAGCAGGAAGAAGGCCAGGAAGATGTCCAGCAGGGCCAGCCGGGACAGCACGAGCTGCAGGCCGTCGAAGGTCATCAGCAGTCCCGCCACGCAGCCCAGCAGCGTGGAGCCGGTGACCCGGCGGGCGAGCCGGATCATCACCAGCACCATCAACGACCCGACCACCGCCGACGCGACGCGCCATCCGAAGGGGTCCATCCCGAAGGCGTGCTCGCCGAGCGCGATCAACCACTTGCCGACCTCGGGGTGGACCACCATGCTCGGGCCGCGGGCGAACAGGCCGTCCAGGTCGCCGGCGAGGATCTTCTCGTTGGCGTCCCCCACGTAGTTGGTGACGTAGCCGTGGTGCCCCAGGGACCAGGCGTCCTTGGCGTAGTAGGTCTCGTCGAAGAGGAACGCCTTGGCGCGACCCAGGTTCCACAGCCGCAGGAACAGCGCCAGCAGCGTGATCGCGATCGTCGCTCCCCAGGCGGTCACGCGGTCGTCGCCGCGCAGCAGCGGCACCAGTCGGCGTCGGGCGCTGGGCACCGGCCGGTCGTCGGAGGTGTGCGAGAGCGACACCGTGCGTCGGGTGGCCCGGTCGCCCGTGAGGCGGTCGGGCTGCTGCACGGACGTCACCCGGCAACTGTACGGACCCGGCCCGCCGGTCCCGGCGAGGTAGGGGAGGATCGGGTTCGTGACCTCACCTCCTGACGGCCGCACCGGCTGTCTCGTGCTCGCCGCCACGCCGATCGGCCGGGCGGCCGATGCGCCGCCGCGGCTGGCCGAGGAGCTGGCGGGCGCCGACGTGGTCGCCGCGGAGGACACCCGTCGGCTGCGACGGCTCACCACCGAGCTGGGCGTGACGATCACCGGACGGGTGGTGTCCTACTTCGAGGGCAACGAGGCGGCCCGCACCCCGCAGCTCGTGGACGCCGTCGAGGCCGGTGACCGGGTGGTGTTGGTGACCGACGCCGGGATGCCATCGGTGTCCGACCCCGGCTACCGGCTCGTCGCGGCCTGCGTGGAGCGGGACCTGGCGATCACCGCGGTCCCGGGTCCGTCGGCGGTGCTGACCGCGCTGGCCGTGTCCGGGCTGCCGGTCGACCGCTTCTGCTTCGAGGGCTTCCTGCCCCGCAAGGCGGGCGAGCGCGGGCGACGCCTGTCCTCGCTGCGCGACGAGCCCCGCACCCTGGTCTTCTTCGAGGCACCGCACCGCACCGAGGCCGCGCTGCTGGCGATGGCCGAGGCCTTCGGTGGGGCGCGCCGGGGCGCGGTGTGCCGGGAGCTGACCAAGACCCACGAGGAGGTACGACGGGCCGGGCTGGCCGAGCTCGCCGCCTGGGCGGCCGACGGTGTCCGCGGCGAGGTCACGATCGTCGTCGAGGGCGCGAGCACCGACCTCGTCGACGTACCCACGGATCCGGCGTCGCTCGCGGCGCTGGTGGCGGAGGAGGAGTCGATGGGCACGCAGCGCAAGGACGCGATCCGCGAGGTGGCCCGCCGGGTGGGTCTGCCCAAGCGGGAGGTCTACGACGCGGTGCACAAGTCGTGAGCGGCCCCACGCGAAGCCGCGACTCCGGAAAGGAAACGGGTCGAGACCGGGAGCGTCCGCCCGCTCCGGAGCCGCTGCCGCACCCGGTCGTCGACAACCACTGCCACCTCGACATCGCCGACGGTCCGGACGGCGCCTGGCTGCCGACGGAGGAGGCGCTGGCCGCGGCGGCCGCCGTCGGCGTCACCCGGATCGTGCAGATCGGCTGCGACCTGCCCGGTGCGCGCTGGGCGGTCGAGGCCGCGACGTCGTACGACGCCCTGGTCGCCGGCGTCGCCCTGCACCCCAACGAGGCTCCCCGGCTCGAGGCCGAGGGGCGGCTCGACGCGGCCCTCGAGGAGATCGCCGCGCTCGCGGCGTCGTCGACCCGGGTGCGGGCGGTGGGCGAGACCGGGCTGGACTACTTCCGCACCGGCGAGGACGGCCGCCCGGCCCAGCACCGGTCGTTCCGTGCGCACATCGACCTGGCCAAGCGGCTGGACCGGACGCTGGTGATCCACGACCGCGACGCCCACGACGACGTGCTCCGGATCCTCGACGAGGAGGGGGTGCCGGACCGGTTCGTCATGCACTGCTTCTCCGGCGACGCCGCCTTCGCCCGCGCGTGCCTGGACCGAGGCGCGTGGCTGTCCTTCGCCGGGACCGTGACCTTCAAGAACGCCGAGCCGCTGCGCGAGGCGCTGCGGGTGACCCCCCGGGACCGGGTCCTGGTCGAGACGGACGCGCCGTACCTCACCCCGACGCCCTACCGGGGACGGCCGAATGCGTCGTACCTCGTGCCGGTGACGATGCGCGCGATGGCCCAGACCCGTGGTGACGACCTCGCGACGCTGTGCGCGGCGGTCGACGCCAACACCGACGCCGCCTTCGGCGGCCGCTGGTAGCACGAGGTCGGTCTGGACAGCCGGCGGGGATCGGCAGCCTCGGCGTGACCTGCCCCACGTTGAAAGCCACATTCGGCGCAGATCCGGACAGACTATTTGGTGCCTGGCACGGCGGTCCGTATGGTCATGTGCTTGTTGGCCGGGAGCGGATGCATCTCGGGTGACGCCCCGCAAACAGGCCCGACGCACCAACTCGTCCGGGCACGCACCGCCTCGGTCTCCTGACCGGACGGGTGCGCCGGGAGCGTCGCCGCCGCGGCCCGGGTCTCACGAACATGGGAGAACCGTGCGAAGCACAGTCGCGCTACTCACGAAGAGCAAGGCAGCACTGGCCGTCCTGGCCGGCGTCGTCGTCCTCGCGGTCGCGGCCACCACCGCTGGCTACGCCGTGATGTCGAAGACCGTCACCCTCTCGCTCGACGGCAAGACCCAGCAGGTCCAGACCTTCGGCGACGACGTCGCCGCCGTCCTCGAGGCCGAGGGCGTGCGGATCGGCGAGCACGACGTGGTCTCACCCAGCGCCGGCTCCTCGATCAGCGACGGCAGCAACGTGGCCGTCCGCTTCGGCCGCCCGCTCGACGTCGAGGTCGACGGGGACACCGATCGCTACTGGGTCACCGCCACCGACGTCGCCTCCGCCCTCGACCAGATCGGTCTCCGCGTCTCCGGGGCCTCGGTCTCGGTCAGCCGCAGTGCGAGCATCGGGCGCAGCGGCATGGACCTCGCGGTCGTGACCCCCAAGAACATCACCGTGAAGCTCGCGGACGAGAAGAAGCGGAAGACCACCGTCACCGCGCTCACCGTCGCCGACGCCCTGCGTGAGCTCGGCGTGAAGGCGGACGGCAACGACAAGATCAAGCCCGGACTGGGCAGCCGCCTCGAGGATGGCGACTCCCTGACCCTGACCAAGATCCGGGTCGTCGAGCGTCGCGACACCCAGGGCGTCGGGTTCGACACCGTCCGGCGCGAGGACGACAGCATGCGCGAGGGCACGACCAAGACGGTCCGTCCCGGCCGGGCCGGCGCCCGCTCCGTCCTCTACCGGATCACCTTCGAGAACGGCGACCGCGCCGACCGCAAGGTCCTCCAGTCGCGCGTCGTGCGCGCTCCGGTGAACGCGATCGTCAAGGTCGGCACCAAGGCCCCGGTGGCGACCACGAACTACGCGAGCGGCAGCTCCGCATGGGACCGGATCGCGGAGTGCGAGTCCGGGGGCAACTGGGCGGCGAACACCGGGAACGGCTACTACGGCGGCCTGCAGTTCAGCCCGTCCACCTGGCGCGCCTACGGCGGGTCCGGCATGCCGCACCAGAACAGCCGCGCGGCACAGATCGCGGTCGCCGAGCGCGTCCGCGCCGCCGAGGGCGGCTACGGCGCCTGGCCGGTGTGCGGTCAGCGCGCCTGATCCGGCTCCCCAGCACGGCGATAGGGTCGCCCTCGTGAGCGACCCGGACCCGACCTCTGCCGGTCCGAGGCTTCTCGGACCGGCAGAGGTGCGCTCGCTCGCGGCCGGTCTGGCGCTGCGCCCCACCAAGCAGCGCGGGCAGAACTTCGTCATCGACGCCAACACGGTCCGGCGGATCGTGCGCACCTCCGGCGTGGGTGCCGACGACGTCGTGCTCGAGGTCGGTCCCGGTCTCGGCTCGCTGACGCTCGGCCTCCTGGAGACGGTACGACGGGTGGTGGCGGTCGAGCTGGACCCGGTCCTCGCCGCCGCGTTGCCGGCCACCGTGGCGTCGTACGCACCGGACCAGGCGGATCGGCTCGAGGTGGTCGCCGCGGACGCCCTGCGGATCACCGACCTGCCGGGACCGCCGCCGACCGCGCTGGTCGCGAACCTGCCCTACAACGTGTCCGTCCCGGTGCTGCTGCACCTGCTGGCGCTGCTGCCGTCCCTGCGCTCCGGCCTGGTGATGGTCCAGGCGGAGGTCGCGGACCGGCTCGCCGCCCCGCCCGGGTCGCGCACCTACGGGGTGCCGTCGGTCAAGGCGGCCTGGTTCGCCGACGTCCGCAAGGCGGGCTCCGTCGGCCGCAACGTCTTCTGGCCGGCGCCCAACGTCGACTCCGGCCTGGTCGCCTGGACCCACCGGGAGCCGCCCGCGGTCGACGTCACCCGGGAGGAGGTCTTCCGGGTGGTCGACGCGGCTTTCGCGCACCGCCGCAAGACCTTACGCGGCACGCTGAAGGAGCTGGCGGGTTCGGCCGCGCGGGCCGAGGCCGCGCTGGCGCACGCCGGTGTCGACCCCACCACCCGCGGGGAGATGCTCGACGTGCACACGTTCGCCCGGGTGGCCGAGGGGTTGGCCCGGTCGTGACGGTGCAGGTCAGCGTGCCCGCCAAGATCAACCTCTCGCTCGGTGTCGGACCGGCTCGCGAGGACGGCTTCCACGCGCTCGCGACCGTCTACCAGGCGATCGGCCTCTACGACCACCTCGTCGTGTCCGATGCCGACGACACGAGCGTCACGGTGCAGGGCCACGACGGGCTCGACCTCACGGACGTGCCGACCGACCACACCAACATCGCGGCGCGGGCGGCTCGGTTGCTGGCCGCGCACCACGGCATCGAGCGGGGCGTCGACATCACCATCGACAAGGGCATCCCGGTCGCGGGGGGCATGGCGGGCGGCAGCGCCGACGCCGCGGCCACCCTCGTCGCGTGCGACCACCTGTGGGGGCTCGACACCCCCCGCGAACAGCTGCACGAGCTCGCTGCGGAGCTGGGCAGCGACGTACCCTTCCTGCTCGACGGCGGCACGGCCATCGGCTCCAGCCGGGGCGAGGTGGTGACCCCGGTGATGACGCGCGGGGAGTACTGGTGGGTCGTCCTGGAGTCGCCCCTCGGCCTGTCGACACCCGCGGTCTACCGCGAGTTCGACGCGCTGCACCGCGGGGTCGTGGTCGAGGACCCCGAGATCCCCGACGAGCTGATCGCGGCGCTGCTGAACCACGACGTCGACCGGCTCGGTGCCGCCCTGGTCAACGACCTCCAGCCGGCGGCGCTGCGGCTGCGTCCTGAGCTGTCGCACGCGCTCGAGCGTGGGCGGGTCGAGTCCGCTGCCGGGGCGATCCTGTCCGGCTCCGGCCCGACCTGCCTGTTCCTGTGCGAGGGCCGCTCGCACGCCGTCCACGTTGCCGGCGCCCTCAACGCCGCCGACCTCGGCCCGGTGTCCTTCGCGCCCGGCCCGGTGGCCGGCGCCCGCATCGTGAGAGGGGACTGACGTGGCCGTCGCGAACCTGGTGAACCTCGAGCGCGTCTCCAAGGCGTACGGCGTCCGGCCGCTGCTCTCCGCCGTCAGCCTCGGCGTCGGCGCGGGGGAGCGGATCGGCGTCGTGGGCCGCAACGGGGACGGCAAGACCACCTTGCTCAAGGTGCTCGCCGGGCTGGAGGAGCCCGACGAGGGCCGGGTGTCGACCAACCGCGGCCTGCACCTCGGCTTCCTCTCGCAAGGAGACGACCTCGACCCCTCCGCGACCGTCCGCACTGTGGTGCTGCAGGGCAAGGCGGACCACGAGTGGGCCGCGGACCCGACCACCCGCGAGGTCGTCGAGGTGCTGCTCGCCGGGGTCTCGCTGGACCGCACCGTCGACGGGCTCTCCGGCGGCGAGCGCCGACGCTCGGCGCTGGCGCGGCTGCTGCTCGACGAGCACGACCTGATCGTCCTGGACGAGCCGACCAACCACCTCGACGTGGAGGCCGTGGCCTGGCTGGCCCAGCACCTCTCCTCGGCCGCCCGCGGTTCCGCCCTGGTCGTGGTCACCCACGACCGCTGGTTCCTCGACGCCGTGTCCACCCAGACCTGGGAGGTGCACGACGGCGTCGTCGACGTCTACGAGGGTGGCTACGCGGCGTTCGTGCTGGCCAAGGCCGAGCGGCAGCGCCAGGCCGCCTCCTCGGAGACCCGTCGGCAGAACCTGGTCCGCAAGGAGCTGGCCTGGCTGCGTCGCGGCGCCCCGGCCCGCACCGCCAAGCCGAAGTTCCGGATCGAGGCCGCCAACACCCTGATCGAGGACGTGCCGCCGCCGCGCGACCGTCTCGAGCTGCAGCGCTTCGCGAGCCAGCGGCTCGGCAAGGACGTGCTCGACGTCGAGGACGCCGACCTGGTCCGGGGCGATCGCACGCTGCTCAAGAGCGCCACCTGGCGGCTCGGGCCCGGCGACCGGGTGGGGCTGGTCGGCGTGAACGGCGCCGGCAAGACCTCCGTGCTCCAGCTGCTCGCCGGCGACCTGCAACCGGTTGCCGGCCGGGTGCGGACCGGTCGGACCGTCGCGCTCGAGCACCTGACGCAGGCGCTCGACGACCTGGACCCCACCGTGCGGGTGCTGGACTCGGTCGAGTCCGTGCAGCGGATCACCCGGGTCGAGGGCGGCGAGATCACCGCGTCGTCGATGCTGGAGCGGTTCGGCTTCACCGGCGACCGGCTCACCGCCCGGATCGGCGACCTCTCCGGAGGTGAGCGGCGACGCTTCCAGCTGCTCCGGCTGCTGCTGTCCGAGCCCAACGTGCTGCTGCTCGACGAGCCCACCAACGACCTCGACATCGAGACGCTGAACGTCCTGGAGGACTTCCTCGACGGCTGGCCCGGCACGCTGGTCGTCGTCTCGCACGACCGCTACTTCCTCGAGCGGGTCACCGACTCCACGTGGGCGCTGATGGGCGACGGCTCGATCGCGATGCTGCCCCGCGGGGTCGAGGAGTACCTCGAGCGCCGCGCCCGCTCCCTCTCCTCCCTCCCCGATTCGTCTGCGATCGGGAGGGGCGCCGCCGCGGGTACGTCGCAGACGAATCCGGCTCGGCTGCGTGAGGCGCGCAAGACCGTCGCGCGCGTCGAGAAGCAGCTGGCCAAGCTGGCGGCGCAGGAGACGTCCCTGCACGACGAGATGGTGGAGCACGCCGCGGACTACGAACGACTCGCCGCGGTCGACGTACGCCTGCGGGAGCTGGCTGCGCAGAAGGACGCGCTCGAGGAGGAGTGGCTCGAAGCCGCCGACCTGCTCGGCTGACTCGTTGAGTAGGCAGTCGTGCCCCGTCGAGTAGGCAGTTGTGCACCCGCGGGTGGGTCATCTCCGCACCCTGCGGATGCACAACTGACCACTGAACGGGGCACAACTGACCACTCAACGAGAAAACGGCAGGAGCGCGCCGACCCGGGTGGGCCGACGCGCTCCAGTGCTGCGGGGGTGCTGCGGGTGCTGCGGGTGCTGCGGGGTGCTGCGAGCTGGGCCGGAGGGCTCAGAGCTCGTTGGCGAGGAACTCCTTGGCCACGGTCTTCGAGTCCTTCTTGTCCACCTGGACCATCGCGAGGTACTCCGTGAGGTTCTCGGTGGTGAGGGCGGCCGACACCTCGTCGAGGGTGTCCTTGACGTCGCCCTTGACCTTGTCGGACTGGATCAGCGGCACGATGTTCTGCGCGAGGAAGAGGTTCTTGGTGTCCTCGAGGACGACCAGGTTGTCGGTCTCGATCACCGAGTCGGTGGAGAAGATGTTGGCGACCTGGACGTCACCCTTCTTCAGCGCCGCCTTGGTGAGCGGGCCGCCGGGGTCGAGCGGCTTGTAGCCCTTGAACTTCAGGCCGTACAGCTTCTCCAGGCCGATGATGCCCTGAAAGCGCTCCGCGAACTCCGGGCCGCCGCCGAGCTCGAGCTCGCCCGCGACCGGCTTGAGGTCCTCGATGGTTGCGAGGGAGTACTTCTCGGCGGTCTCGGAGGTCACGGTCAGCGTGTCCTTGTCCTCGGCTGCCGACTGCGTCGTGGTCTCGGTGCCCTCGGGCAGCACGTCCTGCAGCGCGTCGTACACCTCCTCGGGGGTGGTGACGTCCTCCGGGACGCCCCCTTCCGAGAGCGCGGCGAGCAGCGCGCCGTTGTACTCCGGGATCATGTCGATCGAGCCGTCGCCGAGCGCCTTGAGGTAGAGCTCGCGCGCGCCGATGTTGAACTTGCGGTTGACCTTGACGTCCTTGGCCTCGAGGGCCTGCGCGTAGATCTCGGCGAGCAGCTCGTTCTCGGGGAAGTTCGCCGATCCGATGGTGATGGTGTCGGAGGAGCCGCCCCCGGTGCCGCCACCGGCGGTCGGGTCACCTCCACACGCGCTCAGCGGCAGGACGGCCGCCACCATGGCGGCGAGTGCCACGAGCTTCCTGGACTTGGGCATGGGCATGACCTTTCGTACTTGCGGGATGGGTGTGCTCAGCCGGTCTTGGCGCCGGCCGTGCTGACGGGTCGAGAACCACGGGAGGTACGGCGACCGCGGGTGCGGACGCCGGGTGAGACCACGACGCGCTCGGCCCCGGCACCGGCCAGGTCGAGCGCGATCGCGAGGAGGGCGACGAGCAGGGCGCCGGCGAAGACCTTGTCGTAGCGGTTGGTGCTCAGGCCGTCGATGAGCAGCCGCCCCAGGCCGCCGAGGCCGACGTAGGCCGCGACGGTGGCGGTGGCGCAGACCTGGAGCATCGCGCTCCGCAGGCCGGAGATGATCAGCGGCAGCGCCATCGGCACCTCGGCCTTGAACAGCACCTGCATCGGCTTCATGCCCATCCCGACCGCTGCCTGCACGGCGGCGGGCTCGACGGAGCGGATGCCGGCGTAGGTGGCGGCGAGGATCGGGGGGACCGCCAGGACGACGAGGGCGACCAGCACGGGAAGCGTGCCGATGCCGACGAGCGTGACCATCAGGCTGAGCAGGCCGAAGGTCGGCAGCGACCGGCCGGCGTTGCCGATGTTGATCGCCAGGAAGGCACCTCGGTTGGTGTGTCCGATGAACAGTCCGATGGGGAGCGCGATCGCGGCGCTGATCAGCAGCGTCACCAGCGTGTAGCCGACGTGCTGCAGGAGCAGCTCGGGCAGCGAGCCCCGGGCGCCGAAGGTCCAGTGCGAGCCGTCGAGGAGGTAGGTGAAGTAGTTGATCCGCGGGACCACCATGTCGACCGGTGCCATCAGCGTGCCCCGACCCGGGCCCACGGCGTGGCCCATCGCTGCGCGAGCACGATCGCGATGTCGCTGATTGCGGCGAGCAGCACCGACAGCACGATGCCGACGACGATCGGCTCGATGAAGCCGAGCTGCAGGCCGCGCGTGAACAGTGCGCCGAGTCCGCCGACCCCGACGATCGCACCGACGCTGACCAGGCTGATGTTGGCGACCGTCGCGACCCGGAGGCCGGCGAGCATCACCGGCAGCGCCATCGGCAGCTCGACGCCGATCAGCTGCGCCAGCGGCCGGTAGCCGAGCGCCGTGGCGGCCGCGGTGGTCTCCCCCTGCACGGAGGTGAGGGCGTCGGCGACGGTGCGGGTCATCAGCGCCAGCGTGTAGATGGTCAGCGCCACCACGATGTTGAGAGGGGAGAGGACGCCGGTGCCGAGGATCGTCGGGATGATGACGAACAGGGCCAGCGACGGGATCGAGTAGAGCACCCCGCCCGCGTTGACGATCGGCTGGTAGAGCCGGGGGTAGCGTACGGCGGCATAGCCGATCGGGACCGCGATCAGGGCGCCCAGGACCACCGGCAGCAGCGCGAGCCAGATGTGCTGGCCGAGCGCCTCGAGGATCGTGGCGCGGTTGTTGCCGACGTAGTCGATCATCGCCTCACCGCTCGGACTCGCGGCGCAGCGCCGTCAGGTGGCGGGCGATCGCCTCGTGCGCCACGACGCCGTCGGCGACGCCGTCCTTGGTCACGCGGACGGCGGCGCCGGCCGGAGAGGTGATCGCGAGGTCGGTGACCAGACGGAGGTTGTCCTCCGCGGTGTACGGCGCAGGCAGCGGCTCGGGCTCGCCGGAGCCGCGCACGTCCCAGCCCAGCGGGCGGCCGTCGGCATCGAGCACCAGCCGTGGTCCGTCGCCCCGGTCGACGTACGCCGAGACTGGCTCGACCTCGATGCCACCGGCACTGACGAACGACAGGCCGCGGAAGCCACGGTCCCGACCGACGAAGTCCGCGACGAACTCGTCGGCGGGGTTGTCGAGCAGGTCCTGCGGGGAGCCGACCTGGGCGAGGTGACCGCCCTCGCGCAGGATCGCGACCCGGTCGCCCAGCTTGATCGCCTCGTCGATGTCGTGGGTCACGAACGCGATGGTCTTGCCGAACTCCGCCTGGAGACGCAGGAACTCGTTCTGCAACCCGTCGCGCACGATCGGGTCGACGGCGCTGAAGGGCTCGTCCATCAGCATCACCGGCGGGTCGGCCGCCAGGGCGCGGGCCACGCCGACTCGCTGCTGCTGGCCACCGGAGAGCTGGGCGGGGTAGCGGCGAGCCATCGACTCGTCGAGGCCGACCCGGGTGAGCAGCTCGAGGGCCTCCTCGCGCGCCTGCTTCTTGTTGACGCCGTTCAGGAGCGGGACGGTCGCGATGTTGTCGACGATCGTGCGGTGCGGGAAGAGCCCGGCGTGCTGGATGACGTAGCCGATCTTGCGGCGCAGCATGGCGGCGTCCTGGGTCGTCACGTCCTCGCCGTCGATGGCGATCGTCCCGGACGTCGGCTCGATGGTGCGGTTGATCATCCGCAGGCTGGTGGTCTTGCCGCAGCCGGACGGACCGACGAACACGGTGATCTGGCCGGTCGGCAGCTCCAGGGAGAGGTTGTCCACCGCGACGTTACCGCCGGGAAAAGCCTTGGTCACTGCGTCGAACGTGATCATCGAGCTCTCCGGTCCTCGGTGCTTAGGGGCCCCGACCCTCACGCGTGAGCAGTCCGTGTGCCCAACCTAACCCCAATCCATGCCCGATCGCGGCTATCTCAAGTCCGAACGGCCGATCGTTAGCGTTGCGTTGCAGACCCTCGAATCCCTGACGCAACACCGTTTCCAGGCGATCGGACCCCGTCGGCAGGCCACTGTCGAGCAGCCGGGCCTGGTGGTGGGCGAGCAGCTCGCAGGCGACCACGTCGCGCAGCACATCGAGCGCGTCGTGCAACGCCTCGGCGGCCTCGAGGCCGTAGGACTGCACGTCCTCCTGGCCGAGCGAGGTCTCGGCCGCTCCCAACGAGGCGGGGGCCGAGGTGCGTCGGGCGGCGTGGACGCGCGCGCTCGCGCGCTTGTGTACGGCGACCAGGCCGGCCTGGCGACCGGGCTCGGCGGAGAGCTGCGCGGGCAGGCCCGTGACGCGCGGGTCGAGCAGCCGGTGCAGCCGCGCCACGCCGACCTCGGCGGCGTGCAGCACCGCGAGCCGGGTGCCGTCGAGGGCGGAGGCGAGGTCGAATCCGTCGAAGCCGGCGGTGCCCAGGAAGCGTCCGTCGACCAGTGCGGGGGAGGTGCTCACCGCGACCAGGGCGCGGTCGGCCGCCCCCTGGAGGTGTCGGCTCGCGCGCACCAGGGCGGCGGCGGTGTGCCCGACGACGCGGAACGACACGGGCGCCTGCAGCATCCGGGGTGCGTCCTCCTCGCCGGTCAGGTCCCGCAGGACGGCGAGCACCTGCGCGAGGTCGTCGTCGCCACGGGCCAGCCGAGCGTCGTGCGGGTCGCGCGGCGCGCGGACCACCGTCACGCTCGCCGCGGCGGCGACGAGGGACTGCTCGGTCAGGAGCCGGGTCTCCGTCGCTAGCAGCACCGCACGGGCGGTGGCGACGGGCACCCCCTGGAGGAAGGCGACGCCCTCCTTCGCCGCGAACGTGTACGGCGCCGGGCCGGCGTCGCGCACGCCGCGACCCGCGACGTCGACGCCGTGCCCGGTGAGGAAGGCGCCGAGGTGGGCCAGCGGGATGATCTCGCCGGCAGCGCCGTTGCCCGTGGCCGGAATCGCCGGGACGACGTCGGCGTCGAGGAGGGCCACGAGGGCCTCGGCGAGCGCCGGGGTCACACCGACCTCGGGCTCGAGCAGGGTGCGGAGGCGGGTCGCGATCACGGCGCGGACGGTGCGCCGCTCCAGCCACGGCGGCCCGCCCACGGACCGCGCGAGCATCAGGTCGTTCTGGTAGGCGGGTCGGTCGGCCGTGCCCACCGCCAGGTGTGACTGCAAACCCATGCCGGTCGAGACGCCGTACACGGGGCCGGCCTCGGCGAGCGCGCGGACGGTCGCCTCGCGCGCGTGTGTGAGCGACGTGAGCAGGCCGGGTGCTAGCCGCACCGGCTCGCCGTCGGCCACTGCGACGATGGCGGCGGCGTCGAGGTCGCGCGGTGTCCCGACGTTCATCGGTAGCGCAGCATGGTGCCGACGTCGGCTTCCTCGGCCCGCCGCAGCACCAGGTGGGCGACGGCCACGTCGAGGATCGAGAGGCCGCGGTGCCAGAGCAGGATCCGCTCGTCGTCGCGCTCGCGTCCGGGTCGTTGACCCGAGACGATCTGGCCGAGCTCGGCGTACAGCGACTGCTCGCTCAACGCACCGCTGTCGACCTGTCGGCGCAGCGCGCCGAACCGCCCCGAGCGCGCCTCGCGCCAGTCGTCGACGACCACCTTGTCCATCACCTCGAGCAGGTCGTCCTCGACGGCGCTGACCGTGCCGTAGGGCACCACGAACGCACCGGGCTTCACCGAGGAGGTGCGCAGCAGCGGCGCGGGCTCGGTCAGCCGCGTCGCCTCGACGAGGATGTCGGCGTCGTCGAAGGCCTCCTCGACGGTGGACACCACGCGCACCGGGGTGTCGGTGACCGCGCGCAGCTCCTCGCCGAACGCCTCGCGCGACTCCTCGCGCCGGCTGGTGACCCGGATCTCGTCGAGGTCGAAGAGCGCGTCGAGCATGGTGACGTTGGAGAAGGCGGTGCCGCGGGCGCCGGCGTGACCCAGGACCCGGGCGTCCGCACGCGCGAGGTGACGGGCACCGACCGCGGTCATTGCGCCGGTGCGCGCCTCGGTGATGAAGGTGGCGTCCATCACCGAGAGCGGCACGCCGTTGGTCGGGTCGAACAGGGTGGCCATCGCCAGCTCGCTGGGCAGGCCCTGCTCGTAGTTGGGCACGAAGTCCCCGACCACCTTGACGCCGCTGATGCCGCGCTCGCCGAGCGTGGAGACGTGGCCACGCAGCACGTTGAAGTGGCCGATCCCGCCGTTGTCGGGGACAAGGTGCATCCGCGGCTCGAAGACCGTCTCGCCCCGGCCGTGGGCAGCGACCACCGCCTCGACGGCGTCGACGATCTCGGTGCGGGACAGGGCAAGGGAGTCGATGTCGGGTCCGGACAGGAACCGCAGCCAGATGTCTCTCACGGTCGTTCCCTCTCGAAGGGGGCGGTCAGGGTGCGCAGCAGTCCGGCGAGCGCCCGCTGGTCGGCCGCGTCCAGACCACCGAGCAGGTCGCGCTCTCGGCTCAGCAGGGCGTCGAGCGCGCCGTCGACCGTACGACGTCCGGCCGGTGTGAGCCGGACCAGCACGCCGCGTCGGTCGTGCGGATCGGGCAACCGCTCGACCAGGCCGCGGGCGGCGAGCCGGTCTACACGGTTGGTCATGGTGCCGCTGGTCACCAGCGTCTCCTTGATCAGCCGTCCCGGCGACAGCTCGTACGGCGGCCCGGCACGTCGCAGCGCGGCCAGCACGTCGAACTCCCAGGACTCCACGCCGTGCTCGGTGAACGCCTGCCGACGGGCCCGGTCGAGGTGGTGGCCGAGCCGGGTGACCCGGGAGAGGACCTCCATCGGACGCAGGTCGAGGTCGGCGCGCTCGCGCTGCCACGCCTCGACCAGCCGGTCCACCTCGTCTCGCATACGGCTGAGCGTACCCGTCGAGATTCTTGACATCGAGAGATCAGCCCGCAGGCGATGTCTCTTGACGTCAAGACACTTCGCCCGGCTGCTGGTTCCGTTCCGAGGACGATGACCGTGACGGGGACGAGCGCGTCGAGGTGCACATCGGTGTCGAGGAGCCCTTCGTCCCAGCCGCAAGGCCTCGAGGGGTTGGGGTTCGAGGTGGACCGCACGGAGGCGGCGACGTTCCCGGGGTTCGTGCGGCTGCATGCGCGCGACGGGCACGGCAACCGGGTGGAACTCCTGGTCAGTCTGTGACCGGGCCCTGCCGCGGACTGCGTGCAGCGGGCTACCGTGCAGGAGGGGAGCAACGAGAGGGAGACACCATGAGTGGACCGCTGAGCCAGACCCAGCTGCTGCTGGAGCTCGAGCCCGTCGTCGAGGAGAACCTCAACCGGCACCTCACGGTGGCCAAGGAGTGGTTCCCACATGAGTACGTCCCGTGGTCGGACGGTCGCAACTACGACGGTCCGCTGAACGGCGACGCCTGGGACGTCTCGGACTCGCAGATGTCCGACGTGGCGCGGTCCGCGCTGATCGTCAACCTGCTCACCGAGGACAACCTGCCCAGCTACCACCACGAGATCGCCACGCTGTTCGGGCGCGAGGCCGCCTGGGGCGACTGGGTGCACCGGTGGACCGCTGAGGAGGGACGGCACGGCATCGCGATCCGCGACTACCTGCTGACCTCGCGCGCGGTCGACCCGGTCCTGCTCGAGCGGCTGCGGATGGACCACATGTCCGTGGGCTACACCGCCCAGCACGACGACATGATCCGGTCGCTGGCCTACGTCTCCTTCCAGGAGCTGGCCACCCGGGTCTCGCACCGCAACACCGGCAAGATCACCGGGGACGCCGTCGGCGACCAGCTGCTCGCGCGGGTCGCGGCGGACGAGAACCTCCACATGGTCTTCTACCGCAACCTGCTCGGCGCCGCCCTCGAGCTCGACCCCAGCCAGACGATGCGCGCCATCGCCGACGTGGTGACCACCTTCGCGATGCCCGGCACCGACATCGCCGGCTTCCAGCGCAAGGCCGTCGAGATGGCGATCGCCGGCGTCTACGACATCCGTCAGCACCGCGACGACGTGGTCGCGCCGGTGCTGCGCTACTGGAAGGTGTTCGAGATCGAGGGCCTCGACGCCGAGGGCGAGGCCGCTCGCCAGGAGCTGGCCGACTTCATGGCCGAGCTGGAGAAGCAGGCGCTGCGCTTCGAGGACAAGCGCGACGCCCTGAAGGCCCGGATGGCGGCCCGCGCCGCCGGGTGAGCACCGCGAAGTAGGCTGTCGCACCGTCCACCCGAACGATCCCCGGTTGGTCTGTCGGCAGGGCCCGCCGCACTTTGAATGCGGATAAAGCGACGTAGGTTCGACTCCTACCCGGGGAGCCACTGAGCACCGTCTCGCACACCGAGGAGAGCGCGTGACCCAACGCCCCGCCGCCGTCGTGGTGCTGGCCGCCGGAAGCGGCACCCGGATGAAGTCCAAGACGATGAAGGTGCTGCACCCGGTGTGCGGGCGCAGCATGATCGGCCACGTCCTGACCGCCGCGCTGCACGTCGAGCCGCAGCACCTCGTCGCGGTCGTGGGGCACAGTCGGGAGCAGGTCGGGCCGCACATCCTCGAGCAGGTGCCGACCGCTCTGCTGGCGGTGCAGGAGACGCAGGAGGGCACCGGCCACGCGGTCCGGGTGGCCCTCGACGCGCTGCGCCAGGCCTCCGGTACGACGGACGGGGTTGTCGTGGTGATGGCCGGCGACACCCCGCTGATGCAGGGCGAGACGCTGAGCGGGCTCGTGGAGACGCACGGCGCCGAACGGCGTGCGGTCACCGTGCTCACCGCCGAGGTGCCCGACCCCTTCGGCTACGGCCGGATCGTCCGGAACACCGCCGACGACGTCGTCGGCATCGTCGAGCAGAAGGACGCCTCGCCGGAGCAGGCCGCGGTCCGCGAGATCAACAGCGGCATCTTCGCCTTCGACGGCGCCTTCCTGGCCGACGCGCTGAGCCGGATCACCAACGACAACGCCAAGGGCGAGTACTACCTCACCGACGTGGTCGCGATCGCCCACCGCGAGGGCCGCGGCGTCGGGGCGCACCGCATCGACGACGTCATGCAGACCGAGGGCGCCAACGACCGGGCCCAGCTCGCCGGCCTCGCCGCCGAGCTCAACCGCCGGATCCTGGACGGGTGGATGCGCGACGGCGTCACGATCCTCGACCCCTCCACCACCTGGATCGACGCCGACGTGACCCTGGAGCAGGACGTCACGATCCTGCCGGGCGTGCAGCTGCTCGGCGCGTGCGCGGTGGCCGAGGACGCCGTGATCGGGCCGGACTGCACGCTCAAGGACGTCGAGGTCGGGGTCGGGGCCCACGTCGTACGCACCCACGGCGAGCTCGCCGTGGTCGGGGCGGGGGCGACCGTCGGGCCGTTCTCCTACCTCCGGCCGGGCACCGAGCTCGGGGCCGGCGGCAAGATCGGTGGCTTCGTCGAGACGAAGAACGCCCAGATCGGCGCGGGCGCCAAGGTGCCGCACCTGTCCTACGTCGGCGACGCGACGATCGGCGAGGGCACCAACATCGGCGCCGGCACGATCTTCGCCAACTACGACGGGATCGCCAAGCACCGCACGACGATCGGCGCCCAGGTCCGCACCGCCTCGAACAACACGTTCGTGGCGCCCGTCGAGATCGGCGACGGGGCGGCCACGGGAGCCGGCACCGTCGTACGACGCGACGTGCCGCCCGGCGCCCTCGCCGTGTCGGCCGGCCCGCAGCGGGAGATCGCGGACTGGACCGTCCGCAAGCGTCCGGGCACCCCGATGGCCGAGGCCGCGGAGCAGGCCGGCAGCGGACGGGACCGTGGAACATCGCACCCGGACGGCCCCGGGTTGGCTCCCGACGGTCCCTCTGGGTCACACTCGGCCTAGCCCCCAACTGTGCCGGACCAGGAGAGCCACGCTGTGAGCGGACTGAAACGGACCACCGAGAAGAACCTGATGGTCTTCAGCGGACGGGCACACCCCGAGCTGGCCGCGGAGGTCGCCCGGCTGCTCGGCAGCGGACTCGTGCCGACCTCGGCCTACGAGTTCGCCAACAGCGAGATCTACGTGCGCTTCGAGGAGTCCGTGCGCGGCTCCGACGCCTTCGTGATCCAGAGCCACACCGCTCCGGTCAACGAGTGGATCATGGAGCACCTGATCATGGTCGACGCCCTCAAGCGGGCCTCGGCCAAGCGCATCACGGTCGTCATGCCGTTCTACGGCTACGCCCGCCAGGACAAGAAGCACCGTGGTCGCGAGCCGATCTCGGCCCGGCTGATGGCCGACCTCTTCAAGACCGCGGGCGCCGACCGGCTGATCGCGGTCGACCTGCACACCGCCCAGATCCAGGGCTTCTTCGACGGCCCGGTCGACCACCTGATGGCGCTGCCGATCCTGTCCGAGCACGTGAAGGCGAAGTACGGCCACGAGCAGCTCGCGGTGGTCTCCCCGGACGCCGGGCGGATCAAGGTCGCCGAGCAGTGGTCGAGCCGGCTCGACGGCGCGCCGCTGGCCTTCATCCACAAGAGCCGCGACGTCAACCGGCCCAACGAGTCGGTGGCCAACCGGGTCGTCGGCGAGGTGGCGGGGCGGATCTGCGTGCTGGTCGACGACATGATCGACACCGGCGGCACGATCGTGAAGGCCACGGAGGCGCTGATGAACGACGGAGCGGCCGGCGTCGTCATCGCCGCGACGCACGCGATCCTGTCCGACCCCGCCGTCGACCGGTTGAAGAACTGCTCGGCCACCGAGGTCGTGGTCACCGACACGCTGCCGATCCCCGACGACCGGCACTTCGACAAGCTCACCGTGCTCTCGATCGCGCCGCTGATCAGCCGGGCGATCCGCGAGGTCTTCGAGGACGGCTCGGTCACCAGCCTGTTCGACGGCCACGCCCAGTAGCTCCGCCTGCGGCTGCGATTAGCGCTGGCCGGGTGCCGCGGCTAGAATCGGCAAGTTGCCTCGGCGAGGGAGTTCGTCTCCGCTCCGTGATCGACGCGGTGGCTCGGCGTGGTCCTGCTCGGACCGCTGCCCGTGCCCGCGTCTCGCGGTGCACCCTCCCCTCGGCGCAGCCACCAAGACAAGGCGCGCACAGCACCTGCCGTGTGCGCGGCACCACCTGACGCAGACCAGATCGAGGAGTGACCCCCGTGGCGAAGAGCGCCGACAGCACCCAGTCCCACATCCAGGCCGAGTCGCGCACCGAGTTCGGCAAGGGCGCGGCCCGCCGCATCCGTCGTGCCGCCAAGGTGCCCGCCGTGCTGTACGGCCACGGCACGGACCCGGTCCACATCACCCTGCCCGGCCACGACACCATGCTGGCGCTCAAGTACGGCGGCGCGAACGCCCTGCTGACGATCACCGTCGACGGCAAGGAGCAGCTCGCGCTGCCCAAGCAGATCCAGCGCGACCCGATCAAGGGCTTCCTCGAGCACCTCGACCTGATCATCGTCCGCAAGGGCGAGAAGGTCACCGTGGACATCCCCGTGCACCTCGTCGGCGACCCCACCCCCGACGCCCTCATCGTGACCGAGACCAGCGTGGTCTCGATCGAGGCCGAGGCGACCCACATCCCGGACTTCATCGAGGTCTCGATCCAGGGTCTCAAGGTCGGCGACCAGATCACCGCCAAGGACCTCCAGGTGCCCAGCGGCTCCACCGTGCTGGCCGAGGACGACCTGCTGATCGTCAACGTGACCCACGCCCCGACCGCCGAGGAGGTCGAGTCCGAGCTGGCCGAGGCCGAGGCCGAGGTCGGCATCGAGCGCGACGAGTCCGACGAGGAGGCTGCTGAGGCCGCCGACGGGGAGTCCTCCGCCGACTCCGAGGGCTCGGCCGAGGGCGAGTCGTCCGGCAACGAGTGACGCCGACGTCGAAGGTCCGGACCCGGGTCCGAGTGAGGCGTCCATGAGCGAGCCTGTCTGGCTGGTCGTGGGCCTGGGGAACCCCGGTCCCGCCTACTCCGCGCACCGTCACAACGTGGGCTACCAGGTCACCGACGAGCTGAAGAGCCGCGTCGGTGGGTCCTGGCGCTCCCACAAGACCGGGCGTGCCGACGTCGTCGAGGGGCGGCTGCCCAGCGCCGTACCCGGCGTCCCGGCGCCGCGGATCGTGCTGGCCCGTGCCCGCAGCTACATGAACGAGACCGGGGGACCGGTCTCGGCGCTGGCGCAGTTCTACAAGGTGCCGGTCGAGCAGGTGATCGCCGTGCACGACGAGCTCGACCTGCCGTTCGACACGTTGCGGATCAAGCTCGGCGGCGGGGACAACGGCCACAACGGCCTGCGCTCGATGCGGGCCTCGCTCGGCTCGGGGGAGTTCTACCGGGTGCGGGTCGGGATCGGCCGGCCGCCGGGTCGGCAGGAGACGGCCGACTTCGTGCTGTCGCCGTACACACCGAGCGAGCGGAAGATCGTGCCGTTCCAGGTGGACCGGGCCGCGGACGCGGTCGAGTCGCTGCTCACCGCAGGGCTCGAGCGCACCCAGAGCGAGTTCAACAGCTGAGCGCTGGGTAGTTTGACCCAGGTGACCGACTCCCGCGCCGCCAGTGCCGACCTGCCCACGCCGCCCGAGGCCGCCCGGCGCGACGACCACGTCTTCGCGACGTGGGCCGCGACGGTGGCCGGCGAACGGCTGAACGAGGTACGCCGGCGCGGCCTCGAGGGCAAGGCGCTCAAGGACGCCGGTGACGCCGAGGCGCACGACCTGCTGATGGCGCTCTGCGCCGCCTACCGGCCCGACGACGACGTGCTCTCCGAGGAGAGCCGCGCCAGCATCGAGGCCACCCACCGGCTCGACGCCGACCGGGTCTGGATCATCGACCCCCTCGACGGCACCCGGGAGTTCTCCGAGCCACCGCGCGACGACTGGGCGGTCCACGTGGCGCTCTGGCAGCGCGACGGCGGCGGCACCGGGGGCGGGGCCACCGGCGACCTGGTGGCGGGTGCGGTCGCCCAGCCCGGGCTCGGCACGACGTTCAGCACCGCCGAGCCGCCCCAGGTTCCCCCGCGCACCGCCGAGCGGCCGCGGATCGTGGTCAGTCGGACCCGGCCGCCGGCCTTCGTCGAGGGGCTCGCGGCCGCGCTCGGGGCCGAGCTGGTGCCGATGGGCTCGGCCGGCGCCAAGGTGATCGCCGTCGTCCGGGACGTCGCCGACGCCTACGTGCACTCCGGCGGCCAGTACGAGTGGGACTCCGCCGCGCCGGTCGCCGTCGCCCGCGCGGCCGGACTGCACACCTGCCGGATCGACGGCTCCCCGCTGCTCTACAACCAGCAGGACGTGCTGCTCCCGGACCTGATCGTGTGCCGACCCGAGCTCGCCGACACCATCCTCGACCACATCGCCCAGGCCGGCGTCGCGTGAGCGGCGCCGTCCGCGCGGTGCTCTTCGACGCCGACGGTGTCCTGCAGCAGGTCCCCGGCGGCGCCGAGGAGTCGATGCGTCCGGCCGTCGAGGGCCGGGTCGCCGACGTGCCGGGCTTCCTCGCCGATGCGCTGGCCACCGAGCGTCCGTCGTTGGCCGGGCAGGAGCGGTGGCTCGACGTGCTGCCCGCGCTGCTCGATCGCTGGGGCCTCGCCGAGGCGTACGACGAGGTGGTGGCGGCCTGGCTCGCGATCGAACCGGTGCCGGGCGCCCGGGAGATCGTCGAGGCCGTGCGCGAGACCGGCGTCGAGGTGCACCTGGCCAGCAACCAGGACGTCGCCCGCGCGGCGCGCATGCAGGAGCTGTTCGACTACGACGCGCTGTTCGGGACCGCGTTCTACAGCCACGCCTTGGGGGTCGCGAAGCCGGATCCGGGCTACTTCACCGCGATCGTGCAGCGGATCGACGTACCAGCGGGGGAGGTGCTGTTCCTCGACGACAACAGCGCCAACGTGGAGGCGGCCCGCTCGGTCGGGCTGCGCGCCGAGACCTGGGTGCACACCGACGGGCTCGACCGGCTGCGGGCGCTGCTCGCCGGCCACGGCCTGCACGTCGCGGCCTAGGGTCGGCGCGCCATGGCCCTTCTCTACGCGGCGACCCTCGACCCGCCGAAGCTCGACCTGCTCGCCGCCTGGTTGCCCACGCAGGACTGGGCCGGCGACGTGGAGCGGCTCGAGCAGGTCGGCGCCTACCGTTTCGACGACCCGGCCGGCGAGGTGGGCCTGGAGAGCTTCCTGCTCCGCTCCGCCGACGGTCGGCTGCTGCACGTGCCGGTGACCTACCGCGGCGCCCCGCTGGAGGGTGCGGACGAGCACCTGGTCGGCGCCCTCGACCACTCCGTGCTCGGTCGCCGGTGGGTCTACGACGGTCCGGCCGACCCGGTCTACGTCGTCGCGCTGGTGGAGGCGGTGCTGAACGGGGGCACCGAGGTCGAGCAGGTCCTCGAACACCCCGACGGGACCCGCGAGGTGCGCCCCCCGACCGTGACGGTCGCGGGCAGCGGCGTGCCCGGCAGCCCGGTGCCCGCCGTCGACGAGGTCGAGATCGAGGTGGTCCGGCTGGTCGGCGCCGAGCTGGCCGAGCCGTGGCTCGGCACGCTCACCGGCAGCTGGGGCGAGGGACGCACGGCAGTGCTGGCCGCCGTACGACGGCGCGTGTCGTAGCGCTGCCGAACGGGTTCACCGCGCAGGGACGTAGTCCAGGACCGCGGGTGCCGGCGCCCTCTCGATGACGATCGGGGCGGGGTTGTAGGCGGTGAGGTCGGGGTCGCGTCCGAGGGGGTGGGTGCCGTCGTTGTCGACGCGGTACCAGTAGCCGTGGGGGGTGCGCCATAGGTAGGTGCCGGGGGTGGGTTGGTGGTGGATCCAGCCGTGGCCGTGGGTCTTGATGCGGTGTCCGTGACGGTCCAGGGGGCCGAGGTTGCCGATCCGGGTCTGTTTGCCTGCACCGGGTGTGTAGGGGTGGGTGTGGTCGAGGTCGGGGTGGTCGGTGCGGGTCCAGGGGAACACGCTGGTGGGGCGGGTCAGGCGGAGTGCTTCGCGCATCGCGGCGGGGACTTCGTAGGCCTCGACGGGGACTTGGCCTTGTCGGTCCAGCACTGGTCTGACGGTGACGTGGTGGTGGCCCAGCAGGTTGCGCAGGCCGGGGATGGTGAGGCAGCCCAGTCCCTCGACGTAGGCGACACCGGACCGGCCGGTCAGGGCGTGCTCACTGATCCGGACGTTGCAGCACCGCTCGTGGCCGGAACCGCTCCGGGTCGAGGGCGGACAGGTCGAGGGTGGCGGGGTCGATCTGGGTGTCGTGGGTGGCGGGGTCGGTGTTGAGGGGGGTGCGGTCGGGGTCGTCGGGGTGGGGTTCGCTGGTGGTGTGGCGGGCGAGCAGGTGCAGGGCGCGGACGGGGTTGGCGAGGATCGCGAGTGCTTTGGAGCGGCGGACCTCGACCGGGTCGGTGTCGCCCTCGAGGTGCAGGATGGCGGCGATCCGGTCGCAGACGGCGGTGAAGTAGATGATCTCGCCGGCGTTGGCGCGGGCGACCAGGGTGGTGATGCCGTGTTCGCTGGAGCGGCCGGTGCGCACGAACCGGTCCAGCTCGACCGCGAGTCGGCGGGCTTCGGCGGCGGCGGGGTCGGCCTCGATGATCTTGGCCTCGACCAGGTTGGTGAACGCCGACCAGCTCAACGCGTCGAGGTAGGGGGTGGTGGCGGCGTCCACGAACCGGGCCTGGTCACGTGAGAGGCGTGCGGCGTGGGTGAGTCTGGCGACCTGGCGGGCTTTCCACACGCGGCCGTTGCCGGAGCCGAGCAGGGTCCACAGGGCCGGGTGGCGGTGGCGCAGGTCGACCGCGTCCCGCACCAGGGACTGTGCGGTGAGTGGGCCGACGCCCATCAGCAGGCCCAGCTCGGCGCACGCGAACTCGGTGATCTGCGGGGTGCCCTCGCCCCCGGCCCGCACCGACCGCTCCGCCCCCGCCGCCCCGCGTGCGTGCAGGGGCTGACGGGCTCGTGTGAGTCGTGGGGGTCGTAGGTCAACGGGGCGGGGTGCAGGTCGGCCCAGTGCGCGGCCAGCACCAGCTCGCGCCACTCCTGTTCTCGCAACCTGTCCTGGGTTGCGCGGACCGCTTCGCACGCCGTGTCGGCGTCGAGGTCAGCAACCCAAGAGGTGTCGAACATGTGTTCGATTCTAGCGTAGGTCACCGACACTCGGTAGAGCGGATCCCGTTACCCACAAGGGACATCTCGCGATCTGACCTCTACACACCCCGACTGCCGGGTGCCGGGGCACGAGTGCCTACTGAACGGGGCACGAGTGCCTATTGAACGGGGCGCGAGTGCCTACTCAACGGGGCGCGAGTGCCTACTCAACGGGGAGGTCCGGCACCGTGGCGCCGGCGCGCTCGTCCCGGGCCGCCCAGTCCAGCAGGGGAGCGAGGTCGAAGACCTCCTCGTCGATGCCGGCGTGCAGGTCCCCGAGCTCGGCGAACCGCTGCGGCACCGTGGCGATGGTGAAGTCGTGCGGCTCGGCGTCGTCGATCTCGTTCCAGCGCAGGGGCGTCGACACGGTCGCCTCCGGGTTCCCGCGGACGGAGTAGGCGGCCGCGATCGTGTGGTCCCGGGCGTTCTGGTTGTAGTCCACGAACAGCTTCGTGGGATCGCGGTCCTTGCGCCACCAGGTGGTCGTCACGTCGTCCGTACGACGCTCCACCTCGCGCGCGAACGCCAGTGCGGCCCGCCGTACGTCGGGGAAGCCGTGCTCCGGCGGGATCCGCACGTAGACGTGCAGGCCGGACCCGCCGGAGGTCTTGGGGAACCCGGTCGCCCCGAGCTCGTCGAGCACCTCGTGCACCACGTGGCTCACCCGCCGGACCGTCGCGTAGTCGCACTCATCGCCCGGGTCGAGGTCGATGCGCCACTCGTCGGGGCGCTCCGTGTCGGCCCGTCGGCTGTTCCAGGGGTGGAACTCCACCGTGGACATCTGGACCGCCCAGATCACGTGCGCGACCTCGCTGACGCACAGCTCGTCGGCGGTCCGGTTCCACCGCGGGAAGTGCACCCGCACCGTCTCCATCCAGGGCGGCGCACCGTGCGGGAGGCGCTTCTGGTGGACCTTGTCGCCGCCGACCCCGGTGGGGAACCGGTGCAGCATGCAGGGCCGCTCGCGCAGCGCGTTGACGATCCCCGCGCCGACGGCCAGGTAGTAGTGCGCGAGGTCCAGCTTGGTCTCGCCGCGGGCCGGGAAGTAGACCCGGTCGGGGTTGCTCACCCGGACGACGCGGTCGTCGATCTCGAGCTCGACGGCGGGTGACTTCTGCGGCGCGGCCATGACGAGAAAATAGTCGAACCCACGAGTAGGTAGTCATTCCACGCGCGAAGACCTAGTCACAGTCGGCCTCCGACGTAGCACCTGAATAGTGGAATCTGACCCTTTTGGGTCATGTTGCGCCAGCGCCCGCCACGGAAGGATCGACGAGCCGATGGAGCAGCGGATGGTTGGGGACCTGCCACGGCATCGATTCCGGGGATTTCATGAGATTGCGCGCGCTCAGCGTCGCGGCGACAGCCGTGCACGCCTGGCTGCGTTCTCGTCGTGCCCGCAGCACCACCGCGCTGATGGCCGCGTTCAGCATGATGGCCGGGTTGCTGGTCACCGTCGCAGCTCCGGCCGACGCCGCCGTCCCCTCCGCGCCGACCTCCCGCACGGCCCCCGCGCCCGCCTCGGATCCCGCCGCCGGCTCCGACGCCGTCGAGCCGCTGCTGCGGGATGAGCCGCTCGTGGTCGTCGCCGGCTCGCGTCAACAGGCACGCAAGCGGCTCGCCGAGCTGCTGGCTGCCCAGCAGCGGCAGCTCCGCTCGATGCAACGGGCCCAGGTCCTGCAGCGCGCCCAGCAGCAGGCCCAGCTGGACAACACTCAGGCCCTCCAGGCCAGCAAGACCATGTCCCCCCAGGAGCGCGGAATCGCGCTGCAGGCGCAGCAGCGCCAGCTCCAGCAGGCCAACGTCTTGATGGCGCGCCGTCGCGCGCTCGCCGCCCAGGCAGAGGCGAACCGTCGGTTGCGCGAGGCCCTCGAGGCGCTCGCCAAGGCGCTCTCGACGAGCAGCTGCAAGACGGTCGGCGGCACCAACGGCCAGCAGGCCTCGATCTCCTGCCCGCTCGACGACACCGGCTCCGGCGGCACCGGCCCGGTGTCGGGCAGCGGCCCCACGTCGGGCACCGGTGCCGGCACCGGGACCGGGACCGGGACCGGCACCGGCACGGGCACCGGCACGCAGGCGATGACCGCCTCCGCAGCCCCGGAGACACCCAGCTCCACGGGCGACACCCTGGGCGAGGGCCAGCTGGCCGCCGCCGTAGCGCAGGCCAAGTCCGAGTGGGCCGCCCGCGGCGCCGACGTCGGGGCGATCTCCGCCGGAGTCGCCGACCTCGGCGGACTGAGCCTCGGTCAGAGCGGTGGCAGCTCGATCACCATCGACGACGACGCCGCCGGTTGGGGCTGGGACGTCATCGGCGGTCCCGGCCCGCACATGGACCTGCTGACCGTCGTGCGTCACGAGATCGGCCACACCCTCGGTCTCGAGCACACCGGCTCCGGGCTGATGGCCGAGACCCTGGCGGCCGGCGAGACCCGGTCCGTCGCCTCCGCTGACCTGCCAGCCGCGCCGGAGCCCGAGAAGCCCGCAGCCGCGGAGGACGCGACCACCCCGACCGACGCAGCCCCGGCCACCGACCCTGCCCAGCAGCCCGCGACCGCCCCGAACACCGGGACCACCGCCCCTGCCGGCGACCACGGTGCGACCGGCACCGAGACCGGCAACGGCACGACCCAAGCCGGCAACGGCGCAGCCCCCCGGGGTGACGTGCAGAGCGGCGACGGTCGCGGCGAGTCCGCCGGCGGCGCCTCCTGGGTCGTCTCGGGTGGAGTCGCCACCCTGCGCATCCCCGAAGGCCAGCGGCTGCGCGGCACCCTGCGCTACACCGACGGTTCCCGGGTCCTGACCTTCACGGCCGCCAACGGCACCAGCACCTCGGTCGACCTGACGGGCATCTCGCTGCTCTCGGTCCGCGGTGGTGCCGGTGACGACGACGTGACCGTCGACCTGACCGGTGGCGCCGACGACGTGGTCGTCGACGTCGACGGTGGCGCGGGCCACGACGCGGTCGCGGTGGCATCGGGCGAGGCCGACTCGTCGTACGCCACCGACGCCGACGGCAACCTGGTCCTGATCCGCGGTGGCGTCCAGATCCGCACCTCGAACATCGAGTCCTTCCTCGACCTGAAGCCACGCTCGGTCACCGTCCGCGGTCAGCAGCTCGTGCTGACCGGCGACGACCTGACCGGTCGACTGCTTGTCAGCAGCCTGCTCTCGCGGGCGGTGCTGTCGCTCGGCGCCCCGCTGATCGCGGGGCTGCTCGAGGCGACCGGCGGATCCCTCACCGTCACCGGACAGCTCCGCTGGACCGGCCACGACGGCGACCTGGTCCTCAAGGCCCGCAACATCGTCGTCACCCCTGGCACCAGCGTGGACACCGGCACCGGCGACCTCGTGCTGCAGGCGAGCGACTCCGCCAGCGGCGGCCGCTCCGACGCCAGTGCCTCCGTCTCCGTCACCGGTGCCACGCTTCGGGGCGGCACCCTGGTGCTGTCGGCCGAGTCGTCGGCGAACGTCGCCGTCGTCGGTCCGCACGCCGCTGTCACCGGATCGTCGTCCGCGACCGTTCAGGTCACCGACTCCCACCTCGTTGCAGCCGGAGGCGTGACCCTTTCCGCGGCCTCCACCATGGTGGGCGTCGCCGAGGCGATCGCCACCGCGCTGCACACCGACCCGGCCCGCGACGCCGCCACTGCGGCCCTCGACCTCACCAGCACGGCGATCGCGATCCTCACCGGGCACAGCTCGGTGCAGGCCGGGGGTCAGGTCGCGGTCCGCGCCCTGAACCACACCGACGCCACGGTCACCGCGGACGCCGCCGGTGCCCGTGGCGGGGCCGGCATCGGCCGGGTCCGGCTCGCCCGCACCACCCGCGCCGTCGTCGACCCGAGCGGCCGCATCGACGCCGCCCAGCTCGAGGTCCGGTCCAAGGCCACCGGCCGCGTCCTGGTCCGGTCCACCGGTAGCGCCAACGGCGCGGTCCGCAACGACGTCACCCCCGCCGAGCTGACCGGCGGCACCGCGCTGACGACGGCCGGCGTCGTGCCCGTCGCCGCGGCGCTCGGCTTCGTCCGGCTGGTCGCCCTGACCGAGTCGCTGCTCGGCGCCGCCGGCCGCAGCCTCGCCGTCCGCACCGCGATCGGCTCCACGGTCAGCGCGGACGGCGGATCCGTCGTCGACGTCCTCGCGGACACCGGCCGCTCCGGTGGTCCCGGCGCCGCCGTGGCGATCGCCCAGACCGACCAGGCTGTCCGCGCCTTCCTCGCCGGCCTCCTCGACCTGGATGTGCCGGGCCTCGCGGTGGACGCGACCACGACCGGTTCCAGCACCGCCGTCGAGGCTCGGTCCGGGGCCGGAAGCACGGGGGCCCTGGCCGTCGGGCTGGCCCGGATCGTCACCGCCGCACGTCTCACCGCGGCCACCCGGCTGACCGCGCTCGACCCCACCGACCTCTCGTTCTCCGCCACCTCGCGCAACGACGCGGACGTCAAGGCCGGCGGTCCGGCCCCGTCGCTGGCCGTGCTCGCCGTCGACCACACCACCGACAGCCGCCTCGGCGAAGGATCCGACCTGGTCGGGGTGCGCAGCCTGCGGGTCGCGAGCAGCGCCGGCGACAGCTCCTCCTCGAGCAGCACCGGAAACGCCTCCGGCGCGGCGGTCACGCTGGCCGTGGTCACCACCCGCTCGGTCCTCGAGGCCGGGGGAGTGCTGGGGCTCTCCGGCGACCTCCGGCTCACCGCCGACCAGCGGGCGGTCGCCCGCTCGTCCGCCGCCCTGCTGGCGCTGACCCTCTCCCGCCACGACGTGCTCGCTCGCAGCGACCGCGGCCTGGCCGTCGGTGGGTCGGCGACCATCGCGGCCACCGGCACCTCGACCTCCGTGAGCCGCACCGCCCCGGTGGCCGGCGGGCCCACGGTCGTGGTCGGCGACGTGCTCGCGGCCGCCCGCACCCTGGTGGATGCCATCGCCACTGCCGCGGGCCTGCCGAGCACCGGCCTCGGCACCCTGCCCGCCACCGCAGGTGGCCCTGTCCGGTCCGTCGCCCTGACGCTGGCCCTGGTCAATGTCGGTGCCGAGATCCCCGAGGGCGTGCCCGCCAGCATCCTGGGCGCGCTGAGCCTGCCCGCCCAGTCCACTGTCGTCTCGGTCGCCCAGGCCGGCACCGGGGCCGGCGGTTCCGCCGGGTCCACCGGACCGTCCGCCGCGCTCAACCTGGCCACCGCCGCCGTGCGTGCCGCGATCTCCCGCGAGACGCACGCCGCCGGCGACGTGCTGGTCCGGGCGGGCCGCGGGCCACCGGTCGAGGAGCGCTTCTCCGCCCTCGTCTCCACCCCGGGCTCCCTGGCCCTGAACACCGTCAGCCGCACCACCAGCACCACCTCGGACGGCCGCACCACCCTCGTCCTGGTCCCGCAGAAGCCGGCCTTCTCGCCGCCTGCAGGCGCCGTCCTCGTCTCCGCCGCCACCGGTGGCACCGTCCGCCTCGGCGCCGTGACCCTCACGTTCGCGCCGGGCTCGCTGCCCGCCGACGCCTGGATCCTCGTCACCGCCCAGCGCCGGGCCGTGACCGGCCTGATCACCGTCTCCGACGTGTTCGACCTGTTCGCCTACGACGCGGTCACGGGCGAGGAGATCCACACCTTCGTGACGGCGCCCCGGTTGAGCGTCTCGCTCACCAGCGCCCCGGCCGGCTCGAGCATCTGGTACGTCGACCCGTCCGGTCGCACCGAGCAGATCGACTCGGCCGCCTCGGGCCGCACCGTGTCGGCCGACCTGCCGCACTTCAGCGCCTACGTCGTGGCCACCGACGACCCCGACCTGCTCGCCACCATCGCGCAGCTGCTCGCGGACGTCGCGGCGGGCACCACGCCGACGTCGGTGACCGTGACCAAGACCGGCACCTACACCGTCGGCGGCGTGGTCCTCGTGGTCAACCCGACCATCACGCTGTCGAACATGGGCGTCGGCACGAACAAGACGACCTTCACCGGCACGGTCACCGTCACCGCCGCCTCCGTCGGCATCCCCGGCGTGCTCACGGCCACGAGCCCGTCGATCAGCTACGTACTGAGCAACAGCGCGGCCGACCGCGGCAACCTGACCATCGGGCTCTCCGGCGCCGCACTGACACTCGGTGACCTGGTGAGCGTCGCCGCCGGCAGCCTGACGCTGACCTCGACCCACGACGGCACGACCACCCGCCAGGTCACCTTCACCGCGTCCGGCGTCACGGCGACCGTCGGCTCCGCCACCGGCGCCCGCGCGGTTCTCTCCGGCTCGATCGGGCTGGTGCTGCGACGCACCGGCACCGCCGACCCGGTCGTGGCGTTCGTTGCCAGCGGCACCGTCAGCCTGGCCGGCGTCGGCAGTGGCGTCTCGGTCAGCGGCGGCACCTGGCGGCTGGCCTACAACGAGACCGGGGGGGCCGTCACGATGACCCTCGCCGACGGCGCGCAGACGATCGCCGCCACCGAGACCGGATCGCTGACGGGTACCGGCGCCATCACCCTGCAGATGGGCACCCTCGGGTCGCTGTCCGGGGGCTTCACCCTCACTCGGTCGGGCGACACCCTCGCCCTCACCGCCTCGGGACTGACCGGCACGCTGGCGCTGGGAGGAGCCAGCGTGTCGGTCACTACCCTGAGTGGTGCGTTGACGGTGAGCGGCTCCGCCGTGTCGCTCGACGCGGTCAACGTGACCGGCACGGTCGACGTCGCCGGGCTCGGCGCGCTGGCCGGGTCGCTCTCGCTCACGCAGTCGGCAGGCGTCACGACGATGACGTGGACCGCGCTGGTCGCGAGCCTCGGCACCACCGCCACCAAGCTGACGGTCACCAGCACCGACGGCGCCTTCACCGTGGCCGACGGCACGGTGGTCGGCAGCGCGACCGGGTCCGTCGCGCTGACGGGCGTCACGGGTGTCTCGTTCACGGGCACCGGCTTCGCGGTCACCGTGGACACCACCGACCCGCTCGCCAAGGTCTTCCGGGTGTCCGGCACCGGCACGCTCGCCCTCGGCACGCTCGGCACCCTGACCGCGACCTACGCCGCCACGCTCGCCGGCGCCCAGGTGTCGCTCGGAGTCTCCGCCCTGACCGGTTCGCTGGACCTCGGTGGCGCCACCCTCGCCGTCACCTCGGGCACCGGCACGATCACCGCCGCGTCCGGCAGCGTGGTGCTCGCCCGGCTCGCGCTGACCGGGGCGGTCACGGTCGGCGGGTTCGGCACCCTGTCCGGGTCGTTCGTCCTCGAGCCCGCTGCCACCACAGGTCGCACGCTGACCTGGACCGCGCTCTCCGCGACGCTGTCGGCCGGAGCCGCGACCGTCACGCTGACCAGCACGGGCGGCAGCTTCACGGTCACCGACGCAGGAGTGGTCGGCTCCGCCACCGGCAGCATCGCGCTCTCCGGCGTGCCGGGGCTGACCGTGAGCGCGTCGTCCTTCGCCCTCGCCGTCGACACGACCGCCACCACCCCGTCGTACTCCTTCAGCACGGGCTCCGGCACCGCGACCCTCTCGATCGACGGGCTGCTCTCGCTGTCCGGCTCGGTCGCGATCAGCGCGTCGGGTACGGGCGCCACCCGCATCGTGACGATCACGGTGACCTCCGGCAGCGACACCGGCACGCTGACTCTGCGGGGCGACGGCTCGTACGCCGGCAGCGGCACCGTCGCGCTCCGCCTGCCCGACGCCGTCACAGGGGTCACGCTGACCGGTCGTGGCACCCTCACGGTCGACAGCCGGCTCGGCACCTTCTCGCTCAGCGCCACGGACGCCCGCCTCGTCACGCCGGTCGGCACGATCAGCGGCAGCCTCACGGTCGGACGCGCCGACGGCGTCCTGACCGTCACCGGCACCGGGCTCGGCCTGTTCCTGGGCGACACCCGCGGCACCACGGACACCGCCGACGACATCGGGGTCGCGGTCACCGGCGGGTCGCTCGCGCTGCGGGTCCTGCCCGGTGGCGCGGTCGCCTTCCGCCTCACCGGAGCCGACGCGGCGGTCGTGGGCGTCAGCAGCCTCGACCTTCGTCGGCACGGTCTCCGCCGACTACAACCCGACGTCCAACGCCCTCGACCTCGGCGGCGTCACGGTGGCCGCGCAGACCGTCCGCCTCGCCGGCGCCGGCATCTCGATCACGGCCCCCGGCGGCGTCACCCTGCGCGGCGACCTGTCCGTCGCCGTCACCGGCACCGGCGACGACGCGGTCGTGACGATCACGGCCGCCGGCGTCACCGCCTCGGTCGGAACCACCGCCCAGGTGCGGCTCACCGACGGCAGCCTGAGCCTCGTCGTCAGCCGCACCGGCTTCACCCTGACCAGCGCCGGCACCGCCTCGCTCGTGGGCTTCGACGGCATCACGGCCACGGGCACGCTGTCCGTCACGACCACCGCCACCCGCTCCGCCGGTGTGTTCACCGCGGGCACCACCGAGGTCAAGGGCCTCGGCCTGACCCTCGGCCTCGGCGCCGTCCGGGCCTCCGGCGATGTGACGGTGACCCTGGCGTCCGACGTGCTCACCCTCACCGTCGCCAACGGATCGGCGTCAGTCGGGGACGTCGTCTCGGTCAGCGGCGTCGCCGGCACGGTCACGGTCACCGGATCTTCCGCGCCAGTGGTGGCCCTCTCCGCCACCAACGTCACCGCGACGCTGGGCGCCCTGAGCATCAGCGGTCCGCTCTCCGTCACCCGCACCACCGTCGTCTTCGGCCGCACCGGGTCGCTCGGCACGGTGAGCCTCGACGGCCAGAGCCTCAGCGGCGTCTTCACGGTCGCCCGCTCCACCGGCGTCACCCACGTGACCGCCACCGACGTCACGATGACCTTCGCTTCGGGGATCGCCTCCCTCACCCAGGGGTCGCTCGACCTCATCGTCTCCGCGGCCGGGGTCGTCGGCCGCATGGAGGCAAAGGCGACCGTCGCGGTGCCCGACCTGCTCTCGCTGGCCGACGCCGCCGTCACCCTCGACCTGAGCACGGTCGGCGGCACGACGGTCCGGCTGGTCGTGGTCGTGCCCGGGACGACGCCAGCCACGCTGGCCGGGCTCGGCAAGATCGCCGGCACCTTCGGCCTCCAGGTCGACGGCAGCACCGTGACCGTCGCGCTCAGCGACGTCAGCGCCTGGATCGGCTCCGAGACCACGCCGTCGGTCACCAAGGGCTCCGGCGCTCTGGTCGTGCTGCGTACGGCCGACGCCACCACGACCGGTGTCGCGGGCTACTTCGGCGCCACGATCGTCACCCCCGCGGGCACGGTCACCGGCAGCGTCCGGCTCAACACCACCAGGGCCGCCGTCGACCAGACCTTCGACCTCGACGGGGAGACGATGCACATCGTCTTCGGTGCCGCCGAGACCGAGCTCTTCAAGGTCGCCCTCAGCGGCGCGCTGACCTTCGGGCCGGTCACCATCGAGGGCAACATCGTCTGGACGACCGTCGGCGGGGTCAGCACCTTCGCGGGAACCGGGCTTACCGTCTTCCTGGGCGATGGCCCGCTCACCCTCGACAACGGTGAGCGCAATCCGGTCGCCCGCGGCGTCCTGCTCGACGGCGCCACGATCGGCCTGGTCCGCACCGCGGTCACGGGCGGCTTCTCCTACGCCGTCGTCGCCCGCGGCACCGTCTCGCTCATCGGCTTCCCTGACGTCACCCTCACCGGCACCGTTGCCCTCAGCGCCAACACCGGCACGCGCCGTCGACCGGACCCTGACCTTCCCCGGCTCGACCGCCGAGGTCGACGTCAGGCTCGGTGACAACCAGGGCGCACGGGTCACCGCCACCGGCGTCGTGCTCGCGGTCGCTCGGCCAGCGGATCTCCGGCGACGTCGCCATCACCGTGGACACCGGCAGCGGCATCCTGGTCGAGCTCGCGCACGCCGGTCTCACCCTCACGGCCGGCGGCAACGACGTCCTCGCGGTCACCGAGGCTTCCGGCACCTTCCGCTTCTCCGCAGCCGGCGTGACGATGGCGGACGGCAGCGACACCGGCACGGCCGTCGACACCTTCAGCGGCACGGTGGCGCTCACCGTCCCGGGTCTGACCCTCACCGGCGGCCTCGAGCTGCTGGTCGACACCACCTCGGCCACGCCGACCGTCCGCGTCGCCGGCACGACGTCACCCTGACCGTCGGCGGCGCCACCGTCACGGCGGGTCGGTCTCTTCACGCCGCACCCTCGTCGGGCGGCGTCGCGCGACCCGCCTCGTCCTGACGAACGTGTCGGTCGTCCTGGGCGCCGGCGCTGCTCACCCTGACCGACGGTGACGGCGACCTCGCCATCGGCGCCACGGGCATCACCGGGTCCTTCGCCGCCACGCTCGCACCGTCGCCCGCCTCCGGGCTCAGGCTCGCCGGCGCCGCTCAGCGTCGAGCTCGACACGGCCGCCCAGCACGTGCGGGTCTCCGCCACCGGCGCCACGCCTCACCGTCGCCGGCCAGAGCATCGCCGCCGACCTGGTGGTCGAGCGGTTCGCTCGACGCCGCCGGTGCGGCTGCAGCTGACCGTGACGCGTCACCAACGCCTCCTTCTCGCTGCCCGGGGTCCAGCTGACCGACGGCGCCGGCACCCTGGTCGTCAGCGGCGGCACCACCTCGTCGTACGCCGGCTCGCTGTCCGGCTCGCTCGCCGTCACCGTCCCGGGCCTGGGCCTGATCGGCGACGCTCGCGCTGGTCTTCGACCCCGGCAGCGGCACCGTCGCGTTCATCGGCGACGACCTCCGGATCGACGTCTTCGGCCAGACCTTCGCCGGCAACGTCACGATCACCAAGACCTCGACCGGCACCACCGTACGGTGCAAGGCGCCGACCTCTCGATCGCCGGCGGGCTGGTCACCGTCACCGACGGCACGCCACCATCAGGTCTCCGCGACCGGCGCCCTGATCAGCCTCGCGGTCACCGGCGGCCTCGCCGTCCGGGTTCCCGGCCTCACCGTGGACGCCACCAAGCTCGCCGCTCTCGGTCGCCGTCCGGTGTGGTCCAGGTGGCCGGCACCGGCCTCAGCGTCACCGTGGGCGGCCTCGAGGTCACCACCGACCTGCGCCTCACCTCCACCCGCACCAGCGCCGGCGCTCCGTCCTGGCCGTGCCTTCAGCAACACCGACTCCACGACCTTCCTGACCATCCCGACGCGCTGACCGTGGCCAACGCCTCCGGCGACGTCGTCGCCGGCGCCACCGGCCTCACCGGCAGCTTCACGCTGACCGGCGTCGTCTTCGCGCTGCCCGACGGCATCAGCCTCACCGGCACCTCCATCCGCCTGTCCTTCGGCAACGGCGCGGTCGCGGTGTCCGTCGTCGGTGCCGCGCTCAAGCTGCGCGGGGGCCAGACGCTGAGCGGCAACTTCGCCTTCGACCGCACCGCCGCCGGCCAGACCCGGCTCGCCTTCACCCAGGTCACCGCCGCGGTCACCGTCGACGGCGACGGCGCCTCCCTGACCGGTGGCGAGGGTGGCTTCGTGATCACCGCCGACGGCGTCGCGGGCTACTTCTCCGGCACGCTCGCCGGGCCGCCGGCTCCGTCCAGGTCGGCGGCCGGGTGCTGGTCCGGGTCAACACCACCGGCAAGGCGGTCGACACCACGATCGAGCTCGGCGGCCAGACCATCGCGATCACCTTCGCCGCGCCCACCGCCGCCACCGACGTCTTCGAGGTGTCGCTGTCCGGCCTGTCCATCGACATCGGCGGCTTCGTCACCATCGAGGGCAACGTGACCTTCAGCAACGGCACCTTCGCCGGCGAGGGCCTGCGGATCTTCCTCGGCCGCGGCCCGGCCACGCTGGGCACCGGGGGGACCAACCCGCTGGCCGTCGGCGTCCTGCTCACCGACGCCCGGATCGGCTTGGTCAAGGTCGGCACCGACTACGCCATGGTCGCCTCCGGCACCGTTACCGTGCTGGGCGGCAACGGCGCCACCATCACCGGTACGGCGGCCGTCCGCGTCAACACGACGGGCGGCGCGGTCGACCGGACGCTGACGGTCCCGGGCAGCACCGGCACCGCGGTCCCGGTCGTCTTCGCGACCGGCGCCCGGGTGACGAGCTTCTCGCTGACCGACGCCCCGTCAGCGTCCTGGGACAGACGTTGACCACCGACCTGGTCCTGGACCGGCCGGCCGGCGACCTGGTGCTCGGCCTCGCGCGCACCTCGCTGTCGCTCGGCGGCGCGGTCCCCATGACCAACGGGTCCGGCCTGCTGGTCGTCACCGGCACCGGTGTCGCCGGCCGGATCTCCGCCGACCTCTGGTCACCGCCCCGGGCGTCACGTTCGGCGGCACTGTCGGTGCTGGTGAATACCACCGGCACCGCGGTCGACCGCCCGGTGGTCGTCGGGGGGACCACCCAGACCCTGCAGGTCGCGGCCGGGCCGTTCCTGCGGGTCGACGGCCACCACCCTGACCCTCGCCGGCCAGGCTCAGCGGTCGGGTGACCGTGCAGCGGACGGCCGCAGCCGACGGCACCACGGTCACCGCCATCGGTCTGGCCAAGGTTGCCTTCGCGGTCACGTCGGCGCCTACGGCGTGCGCCTGACCCACGGTGCCGGCGCCCTGGTCGTCATCGCCGCGGGCGTGGCCGGCCGGCTCGGCGGCACCATCGCCCCGAGCTGCCCGCCGGGATTCGGCCCGCGGCACCCTGGGCCTGGCCGTCAACACCACTTTCGCGGCGGTCCCCACCACGGTCACCGTCCGCGCCCCCCTGTCCCTCTCGCTGCCCGCCGGGGCCTACGTGGGCTTCGAGGCCGCCGGGCTCGTGCTCGGGGCGCCGGCCAGACGATCTCGGCCGACTTCGCCTTCGACCGGGTGACCACCCCCGGCGACACGCCGCAGCCCCAGGTCCGGGTCAGCGCGAGCAACGTCTCGCTCGACCTCGGCGGCGTGGTCTCGCTCACCGGCGGCACCGCGCTGCTTGCTCACCCCGACCGGCCTGGCCGGACTTATGGCGGCACCTGGCCCTCACGGTGCCTCAGGTCTCCATCGCCGGACCCTGACCGTGCGCGTCAACACCACCGGCGCCCCGTCGCGCAGACCCTCGACGACGAACCGGCACGCCCGTCACGCTCGCCCTGGACGCCAACCCGACCCTCGTTGTTCAACCGCACCGGCCTGGACCTGCAGGTCCTCGGCCAGACCCTGCGCGGCGACCTCGACCACCCGCAGCGTCGACGCCGCCGGCGCGTTACGGTGCGGCTCGAGGGCCGAACCTGGTCCTCGCGCTGGGCGGAGGGGGCGGGCGCCACGGTCACCCAGGTCGACGGCACGACCGCGGTCCTGGTCCCCTCCTCGCCGGCCTCACCGCCGACATCCGCGTCAGCGTCGCCCTCAGTGCGCCGGTTCTCTCCTGGCGCCCCCTCGCCGGGCTACCTCGCCCTGTCGTCGACACCACCGGCGCCGCGCGACCTCAGGGTCACCGGGCCGGGCATGGTTCTCGACGTCCTCGGCCAGCAGCTGCGCGGCTTGTTCACGCTGAAGCAGACCGCCATCGGTACGGCAAAGTCGTGCGGGCTGGGCGTGGCGAACGCGACCTGGTCCTGCTGGGGTTGCGGTGACCGTTTCCGCGGCTCGGGCGGCCGCTGCTGACCTCGGCCGGGCTGGCCGGCACGTTCGCCGCCGACCTCAGCTTCACCGCCTCGCCCGCCTCTCGCTCGCCGGTTCCTTCGCGCTCAGCGTGAACACCACGGGCCAGGCGGTCCGCACCACGCTGCCCGCGGGGGTGGGCATCGTGAGCTCGACCTGCCGGCCTTCCCTACCTCAAGGTGGTCGGCACCGCCGTCACCATCCAGGCGGCCGGCCAGGTCCTGACCGGCGACGTGGCCGTCGAGCGCACCGCGGCCGGGATGCACGTGACGGCCGCCCGCGTGCGGCTGCTGCTCGGTGACGGGACCCCACCGTCCTGACGCTCAGCGGCGGCACCGCCGACCTGATCGTCACCAAGGCCGTCGCCGCCGGCAGCCCCGTGGTGGTCGTCGGCAGCGTGTCGGGCACCGTCACCCTCACCGTCCCGCAGGTCACCCTCACCGGCACGCTCGCGGCCGCCCTCGACTCCGCTGCCACCAGCGGCCCCAAGGTCTCGGCGACCGGCACCGGCGTGGTGCTCGAGGTCGCCCGGCAGCGGCTGTCCGCGGCGCGGATCAGCTTCTCCAGGCGGGCGACGGCACGGTGTCCGCTCGGCCTCACGGACGGCGAGCTGGTCTTCGCCGACGGCTCCGGCACGCCGCTGGTCCGGGCCACCGACATCGACGGCGCCTTCAGCACGACCAGCGCCGGGGTGTACGGCGTGCTCACCGGCACCGTCGTGGTCGACGTGCCCGGTGTCGCGTTCGGACCACCGCCTCGACGTGCGGTCAACACCACGGCCGGTCGAAGACGGTGAGGTACACGCAGGGTCACGAGTCCGTCACGCGAACGGCGTCCTGCTCACCGCCTCCGGCGCGCGGCTGGTCATCGGCGGCCAGGGCTCGGCGGCACCATCACGGTGAAGGTGACCGGCACCGGCCCGCGCACGTTGTCGGTCTTCGTCACCGGACCTCACCCTCAAGCTCGGCTCCTTCGTCGACATCAAGGCCAGCAACGGCTCCACCGGCGGGATCCGGATCACCCAGCAGGGCGTGGCCGCGACCTTCACGGCCACCAACCTCACCGGCGTGTTCACCCTGCCCGGCGTGACCGTCAACAGCGGAAGCCTCGGGCTGCAGGTCAACACCAGCACCAAGGCGGCGACCGTCGCGGTCGGCCCGAGCAACGTCGTCTTCCCGGCCGGCCCCTTCTTCCGGGTCACCCTGGACAACGGATCCCTCACCGTCGCCGGCGTGACCTTCGCGGGCAGCTTCACCGTGCAGCAGAGCACCCGCCCCGGGTTCGCGCCGGAGACGCTCACGCTGACCCCGACGCCCACCGCCATGCTCGCTGCCGACCTCAACAAGGACGGCCGCATCGACCTGGTCGTCGGCGGCACGAGCGGCTACGCGGTCTACCTCGGCCAGGCGACCGACAGCGCCCGCAACGTCATCTCCTGGACCACGGCCGCGACCGTGCCGACCGTCGCCGGGCCCGTGCTCGGACTGGCGCTGGCCGACCTGGACACCGACGGCTACCTCGACGTGGTGGTCACCACGGCCACCACCACCCAGGTGCTGCGCAACCTCCGCGTACCGGCGCGGCCTGGAACGGCGAGCACCAGCGCCCGACCTGGAACGGTCTCTCGACGGACAAGACCGGCACCGGCGTCATGAGCATCACCACCACCGGGGCCAAGGCGGTCACGGTCGGCGACGTCACCGGCGACGGCCTCGCCGACCTCGTGATCGGCACCGCCACCGGCACCGGGGTCTACGCCAACCAGGCTTAACAGCTCCGACCGATCCATGACCAAGCCGCGCACCTGGGACGGCTTCGGGTCCGCCGCGCTCACCACGCTGTCCGACGCCAAGAACGTCGCCGCGCTCGCCCTGCTCGACGTCGACGGCAACGGCAAGCCCGACCTGTTCGTCGCCGCCGACGGCGCGGACGCCACGACCCACAAGCTGTTCCGCAACAACGGTCTCGCGACCGTGTTTGCCGCAACGGCCGACAGCACCTTCACCGCCTCCAAGATCCGCGCCCTGGCGGTCGGCGACGTCAACGGCGACGGCTTCGCCGACCTGGTGGCCGCGGTCGACGGTGGCCCGGCGCTGCTGCTGCTCAACAAGGGGCTCACCACCGACAGCACGGGCAAGACCACCTGGGCCCTGCTCCTCCCCTGACCGCGATCGGCAGCGGCACCCCCGCGGGCCGCAACGTCTCGCTCGCCGACCTCGACGGCGACGGCGACCTCGACGTCGTGCTCGGCACCACCACCGGCAGCCAGTGGCACCGCAACGACGCCGGCACCTTCACCGCCGCCAAGGTCCTCGGCGCCACCGCGGCGACGGCCCTGGCCGTGGTCAACGTCGACACCGACACCGACCTCGACGTGGTCACCACCAGCGCCCTGCTGCGGCAGGTGCCGCTGCAGAGCACGGTCGTCGGCATCTCCAGCGGCAGCGTCAGCTTCGGCGATCCCGACGACACCACCAAGTCGCTCACGATCAACCAGGTCACGGGTGCGTTCGTGATGACGGCCGCAGGTGCCGCCGGCAGCTTCTCCGGCAAGCTCCAGGTCGACGCCGGTCCTGCCTCCGCCGACGCCAGCGCGGCGGTGCGCTTCAACGGCACCACCGGACCCGTCGACGAGGCCGTCGAGGTCGGGGGCACGGTCATCCCGATCGTCTTCACCGCCACCGAGAAGGCCAGCGCCGCCAACAAGCCGTTCATCGCTGTCTCCGGCAAGGGCACCCTGCGCCTCGGCGACTTCATCGAGATCTCCGGCGGCCTCACCGGCACCACCGCCTCCGGGCTGGTCTTCATCGGCCAGGGTCCGCGCGAGCTCAAGCCCGACGTCCCCAACCCGGACGCCAAGGGCATCCTCATCACGGTCACCCGGGGCACCGTCAGCGGCAACTCGACCCATGACATGGACGTGTTCGGCACGGTCGCCGTGATCGGGATCGACGGGGTCTCCTTCTCCGGCGAGATGCACCTGGTCGTCCTTGGGAACGCCATCACCATCACCGCGGCCGCCGTCACCCTCGCGTTCAACGGGATGGAGCTCACCGGCGCCTTCGGGCTGGCGAAGGGACCGGGCACTGGCCCGGCCGCGACGACCACCATCAAGCTCGGCGAGGCCGTGCGCAACGACCCAGCCGACAAGGTGGTCCTGAACCTCGGCGAACGGTCCGGCACCACGTTCCCGGTCGTCGTCACCATCAAGTCGGGCGAGATCACGCTCGGCAGCAGTGGCCTGATCGCCTCGATGTCGGCGTCGGTGGACCTCAACCTGCCCGGCCTCGACCTCACCCTGCCGGACGGTCTGGTGCTGCTGAACACCACGAGCATCGCCGGCAGTGCGGGCGGCAACCAGATCCCGGCGGGCACCCTGCGCGTGAGCGTCGGGTCGTCCAGCGCGCCGGCCGCGCTGACGATCGCAGGCCAGCAGGTGCGCGGCATCTTCGGCTTCGAGCAGCAGACCCTGCCCGTCGGCGCCAACGCGCCCCCGGGCACCCTCCCCACCAAGGTGATCCGGGTCGGCGCCACCGCCGTCTCGATCTCCGTCGGCACCCCCGACACCGGCTCCGGGGCGCTCCCCGGCGCCATCACCTCCGGCATCCGCATCGACGGTGGCACCGCGGCCTTCATGGTCACCCCGCAGGGTCTGGCCGGTCGCGTGTCGGGCACGGTGACCCTCGTGGGCCTCCCCACCGACTTCCTGCTCACCGGCACCTTCGGGGTGGCGATCAACTCCGGGACCCGGGCCGTCGTCGACCGGGTGCAGGTGGGCGACCAGACCATCAGCCTCAACCTCCCGGCCGGCCCCTACGTCCGGTTCGAGGCCACCGGCGTCAAGATCGCCTTCAACGGCCAGAGCCTCACCGGCGACGTGGCCTTCGAGAAGGCCACCTCCAACGGCATCGCGGTCACCCGGGTCGCGTTCCGCAACGTGACCGCCGCCTTCGGCGACGGCACCACCCCGATCGTCTCCCTCACCGCTGGTCAAGGCATGTTCCTGCTCGGCAACGCCGGACTCGCCGGCACCATCGCAGGCACCGTCTCGCTGAAGATCCCCGGCGCGAGCCTGTCCGGCACCTTCTCGCTAGCGATCAACACCGCCACCGGCGGCGGCCGGGTCACCTCGACCCTGACGGTCGGGATCGCGCCCGCCACCACCTCCGCACTCACCCTCGCCGACGTCAACGGCGACGGCCGCGCTGACCTGCTGGTCGGCGCGGAGAATGGCGTGGTCATCTTCCTCGCGGACGGCGAGGGCGACCCGTTCGACACCCTGCCCGCCTACGTCATCGCAGGCACCGCGGGCACCGGCTCCATGGCGATCACCGCCCTGGCCGTCGGAGACGTCGACAACAACGGCACCGCCGACCTGGTGATCGGCCGGGCCAAGACCGACACCGAGATCTGGCTGGGCGACGGAAGCGGCGCCACCTTCACCAAGCGCGCCAAGCAGCACCCTGCCGGGCAGTGCACTCGCGATCGCGCTGGGCGCGGATCGACGGCGACGGCTACCTCGACGCCGTCGTCCTGGTCGGGGACGTGGCCAAGGTCGTGCTGAACAAGGCCGCGGTCGACGGGTCCAACGTCTGGACCGGCTTCGACACACCTGTTGACGGACCGACGGGGACCAGCACCGTGTCCGCGATCGCGCTCGGAGACGTCGACAAGGACGGCAAGCTGGACCTGGTCCTGGCCGGAACGGGCGTGCAGCTGTTCCGCGGCACCGGCAGCGCGACGTCCGCCTGGTTCGGCCCGGCGGTCGGCACCACCATCTCCGGGACGGTCGGCACGGTGGCCCTGGCAGACGTGAACGGCGACGGCTGGCTGGACCTGGTGGCCGGGACCGCCACCGGGCGCACCACCTCCCTCAACACCACGATCGCCAGCACCGCCACCGGCAGTCGCTTCGCCACCGCCACGTCGGAGGCCGGCGCACCCTCGCGATTCGTCTACGGCGACGTCAACAGCGACGGCCGCAACGACCTCGTCACCTCCTCGGGATCCGGGATGCCCTCCTGGGCCGCGGGCAGGGCCGAGGGCGGCTATGCCGCCCCGGTGTCCGTCGCCACGACCGTGCTGGACGTCCCGGCGGGCAGGTACTTCGCGATCGCCGGCACGAAGGTCGTGCTGAGCATCGGAGAGCAGCAGATCGAGGCGGACCTCACCCTCGTCCAGTCCACTGCCGTCGACGGCAGCCGGACTTTCACGGTCACGGTCGCCAACGGGTCGGTCGTCCTCAGCGGCATCGGCACGATCGCCTTCAGCGGCAGCCTGGTCGCGTCAGCCGACGGGCTCGCCGGCGCGCTGACGCTCGGCTCCTCCGCTCCGCTGAGCGTCGGTGGCGCCACGCTGAAGGGCACCCTCAGCCTGCTGATCAACTCCGGCGCCCGTCCGGTCCAGCTCCCGGGCTCCACCTACCTGCCCGCCGGCCCCTACTTCCGCCTGCAGGGCACCGGCCTGGTGCTGACGGTCGGCGAGGCCACCGTCAGCGGCGCCTTCGCGGTCGAGCAGGCGGCCGGCTCGACCGGCGCGAAGCGCACGGTGCTCGCCGTCTCGGGGGCGACCGTCAAGCTGACCGCGACCGGGCCCGACCTGCTCAGCGGTGTCTCCGGCCTTCTCGTCGTGCTGCCCGGCGGCCTCGCCGCCCGGGTCGTCGGCACGGTGAACCTCACGGGTCTGCTGCCCGACAGCGTCCGCCTCGACGGCAGCTCGCGCTCTCCCTCGACCGGGTCGCCGGTCCCGTCAAGGAGACGGTGACCCTCGGCGACTTCGTCGTCGCGCTCGATCTTCCCGCGGGTCCCTTCGTCCAGGTGGCCGCCACGGGGGTCACGGTGACCATCGGCGGTCAGACGATGACGGCGGACGTCGCGTTCCAGCAGTCCTCACAGGGCCTCGTGCTGGCGGTCAACAACCTGTCACTCACACTCGGCGGGTCGACCCCGATCCTCACCCTGACCAAGGGCCACGGCGTACTGGCCATCCTGACCACCGGTGCCGGGACGGCGGTGACCAAGTCCGTGGTCGGCCGGATCTCCGGCACCATCGCGCTCTCCGTGCCCGGCCTCGAGCTCAGCGGACCGCTGGCGCTGGCCGTGAACACCGGCACCGCCGCCGCGGCCGTGCCGGAGCTCACCATCGAGGGCGTCACGTACGGCGGAGGTGCACCGGTCGCCCCCGGCGTGGCGGTGTCCGGCTCGGGCATGAGCCTGGTCGTCGCCGGCCAGAAAATCAGCGGAGACTTCACGTTCGTGCAGACCGGCATCGGGACCACTCGCAAGGTCACGCTGGCGATCGCCAACCTGAGCGCCTTCGTCGGCGCCGGCGCCGACACGGCGACGACTGCCGACGACGCAGGCGTGCTGCTGACCGGCAGCGGCTCGCTGCTGCTGACGTCGGCCGGGGTGGCGGCATCGTTCTCCGCCACCGTGACCTTCCGGTTCCCCGCAGCGCTCACGGACGTGATCAGCATCGGTGACCCCGCGGGGATCGCCTTCAGCGTCGAGATCAACAACACCGGCCTCCCCGTCCGGGACAGCGCGCTCGGCCTCGACCTGCCGGCCGGCCCGTTCCTGCGCATCCAGATCGGAACGACGGCCAAGCCCTTCTCGATCACCGTCGCCGGCCAGCGGCTCGCAGGCGTCTTCTCCCTGGAGCAGGCGCGGACCGCGGGAGCCGACGGGCGGCTGGGCACGCTCGACGACGCCACCGTCCTGAAGCTGGCCGTCGCCCGGGTGGAGCTGTTCCTCGGTGACGCCGTCAACAACACCGGCGTGCGGCTGAGCAACGGCAGCGCGCTGCTGCTGCTGAGCACCGGCGGCTTCGCCGGGCGGGTCACCGGGTCCGCAGGTCTCTACCTCGGGTCGACCACACCGCGGCCTCGATCGGCAGCGCCGTGCTGGAGATCAACCAGCGCAACGTCGCCGTCCACCAGCAGTTCGTCGTCGGAGGCGAGACGCTGGCCCTCGACCTGCCCAAGGGCCCCGGCTACCTCAAGGTGGCCGCCACCGGGGTGGCGGTCGACCTGGGAGGCCACTGCTGCACCGACCTCGAGGTGGAGCAGAGCGGCGCCGGAACCTCGAAGAAGACCGTCCTCCGCTTCGCCAACGCGACCCTGCGCCTCGGGGCCGGCGACCGGCCGGTGGTGCTGGTCACCGACGGACACCGCGAGCTGACCATCGCGGGCAAGGGCGTCCGCGGCGACATCGCGGCCACGGTCGCCTTCGACGTGCCCGGCGTCGTCGTCTCCGGCGCCTTCACGCTGACGCTCGACACCACCGGCACCACGCCGACCTTCACGGTGCGCGGTACCGCCTCATGCTCCAGGTCGCCGGACAGCGACTGACCGGTGCCTTCGTGGTGAGCAGGACCGGGTCGGACATCCGGCTCAGCCTGACCGGCATGAAGCTAGAGCTCGGCAGCGGAGACCCAGACCTTCCTCACGGTCGGGCTCACCGGCGACCTGCTCGTCACCCGCACCGGGGTTGCTGAGAGCCTCACCGCCTCCATCGCCGTGGCGGCCGGGTTCAGCTCGGACTTCTCCTCGGCGTCCCCTCCGTGTCCTTCCGGATGAACACCGGGACGCAGCCGGTCACGGTCGGCACCGACGTGCTCCCGGCCGGCTACTTCCGGGTCCAGGCCGGCGCATCTGGCGCACTCGCGACCATGACCGTGATGGGCCAGACGATCCAGGGGATCTTCGCCTTCGAGCAGGTGACCACGGCCGCAGGCACCAAGGTGATCCGGATCGCCTTCAGCTCGGTCAGCCTGTTCCTCGGCGACGTCGCCGCCAATCTCGGGGTCACGGTCAACAACGGCAGCGGGCTGCTGCTTCTGGCACCCGGTGGGCTGGCCGGCAAGATCACCGGCACCGTCGCCCTGACCGACCCGCTCAAGGCGAAGATCGGCGGTAGCTTCAGCTCCAAGCTCACCGTGGAGATCAACAACCAGCGCGCCACGGTCAAGGAACGGTCGGCCTCGACGGCGCCCCCGTCGTCCTCAACCTCCCGGCCGGTCCGTTCCTCCGGGCCACCGCCTTCGACACCCAGATCACCATCGGCGGTGTCGCACTCCGCGCCGACCTCTTCTTCGAGCGCGCCACCACGCTCGGCCGGACGGCAAGGTCGGTGGCACCGGGGTCGACGCCGACGGCACCGTCACCCGCATCGCGATCGCGAAGGGCTCGATCACCAAGGTCGGGTCCGACCCCGGAGTCACCGGCGCCGAAGGGCTGATCCTCATCACTCCCGCGGGCGTCGCCATGATGCTGACCGGCTCCGTCAGCGGTGCACCTCCTCGTTCGCTCTCGGCGCCAGCCTCGGCATCGCGGTCAACACCGGGATCAAGACCGTCAAGGAGACCGTCGACGTCAACGGCACCCTGGTCACCCTGGACCTGCCGGCCGCGGCGAACGCCACCCCGCCGTACGTCGCCTTCCTTGTGCGCGACCTCGACCTTCGACTTCGGTGACCTGCTGGAGATCCGCGGCGACTTCGCGATCGGCAACGACGGCAGCTTCCACGGCTCCAACCTCGAGGTGTTCGTCGGACGCGGACCGTCGAAGAAGGACGGCGCCGACAACCCCGACGCGGTCGGTGTGCTGATCAAGAACGCCACCATCGACTTCCAGAAGGGCACGACCGGTTTCGCGCTGCGGGTCACCGGATCGATCGCCCTGCTGGGCCTCGACGGGCTGGCGCTCGCCGGCTCGTCGCCTTCCAGGTCAACACCACCAACGCCGACGTGGTGGTCTCCACCGGGGTCACGGTCGCCAAGCAGACCTACGAGCTGCGCGCGACCATCACCAAGTTCGGCGTCGCCGGCGTCCTCGACATCGGCGGCACGCTGATCGTCACCCGGCAGCCCAACGGCACGCTCGACCTGGCGATCGTCGGCGCCGACGTCACCGTCAAGGTCCAGAGCACCACCGTGGTCAACCTGAAGGGCTACGCCGCGTTCACGATCTCCCCGACGACCGGCTTCCGGCTCGCCGGCTTCAAGGTCGACAGCTTCTCGCTCTTCCCAGGGGTCACGAGCGGCCTCCTGGCCGTGTCCCCGGGCACCCCCGCCACCGCGCCGCTGCTTCCTCCCACCGCTGACCTGGCCGCACCCCTCAACGGCCAGATCCGCACCCTGGGCCAGGTCCGCACGACGGCCGGCGGGGGTGTCTTCCGGGTCACGTTCACCACCCGCAACCCCGGGGGCATCAAGGACTCGAGCATCGTCGACCCGGACGCCGAGTTCGAGGTGTGGGCCAACGGCGTCAAGACCAACCTGGTCCTGGGCACGCCGGTGAAGGTCGCCGGCATCAACACCTGGGAGTACGCCTGGTCCGGGACCCTGCCGAGCGCCGGTGTCGTCGAGATCCGGTTCCTGGCCGGCGGTTTCAGCGACAACAACAACATCGGCAGCCTGGCGGAGGTCGAGCAGTTCTACCTGGTGCCGACGGCCGAGGCGAAGCCGGGCCCGGTCGCCGCGCTGGCCAGCCCCCTCAACGGCGAACGGCTCACCGCCGCCTCGCTCAACGCCCGTCGCTACCTCGACGTGACGTTCACCAGCCTGGACGGCTCGGCGATCAGGAAGTCCTCGATCGAGGACGCGGCGGCGGAGTTCAAGCTCACCGGCACCGGCCTGGCCGACGTGCTGCTCGACGCCGCCGGCGCGCCCGTCCTGGTCGGGATGCCGCTGCTGATCAGCGGACGCGCCGCGGACGCCCAGGTGGTCACCTACCGCTACTTCTTCAAGGACCGGGACACCAAGAACAGCGTCGACCTGTTCAAGACCGGATCCATCACGGTGCAGTTCCTGGGCAGCGCCGCCGACCCGGCGTGGACGACCGCGTTGGCCACCAGCAACGTGCTGGACACCACCGGCAAGAACATCCCCGGACTCACCCAGACGTTCACGCTCGACCCCGCGACGCCGGGCGCCGGCTCTTCCGGCGGCGGGATGAACCTCGGTCCGCTGACGTTGCAGGACCCCACGGTCGGGATCGCCGACGTCGGCTTCGCCGACGGCCTGCTGGTGCTGACCATCGCGCTGGGGGTCAACCGGGCCTCCCTCGACTTCGGGCGCAAGGCCGACGGCACCGGGACGACGGGCGCTCAGACCGGCTCCGGTGTCACCGTCGACCTGCTCGGCGTCCAGGGCACCTTCGACCTGGCCGTCGACGCCCTCGGCCTGCTCAGCGGCAACGTGCGGATCGAGCCCACCGGCAAGTGGGGCCTGCGGATCGCCTCCCTCGAGGCCGTCATCCCCGACGTCGCGACCCTCACCGCCCAGGGCGTGGTCTTCAACTACGACCCGGCTCCCGCCAAGGACGACGGCACCCAGGAGCTGCTCCGGATCGCCAGCGCGGACATCACCTTCCCCAAGCTCGGACTCACCGGGCGGATCCGCCCCTACGATCCCGGCCGAAGAAGAACGTCGACGCGGCTGAGGACGCGACACTGGGCACCGGCATCATGCCGGGCCTGGTCATCCGGCAGAACGGCTTCAGCCTCGGCACCGCCGAGCTGGCCTACGGCCTCGCGCCGGGCGCCGCGAACGGGCTGAAGACCAGCGCGGGGGAGACCGACAAGGACATCGACCTCTTCGGCATCCTGCGGCTCAAGGACCTGCGGGTCGGCGTGCAGGGCCTGACCGTCGACTTCAGCAAGCCCACGGCCGGGTTCACCGGAGCCATCTACGTCGCCACCGGCGGCGCGACGCTCTTCCCGGGCAAGTCGTTCACGGCCTCGGTCACCGACCGGCTGACGGCGGACGACAAGTTCGCCGACGGCTCGGACAACGACGAGGCGCTGCGGTCACGCTCACCTTCGACCAGGGCCCGGTGCAGGCCTTCAAGCTCGACGTCGACACCCTCGAGGTCACCCTGGGCAGCTTCCTGACCCTGTCGGCCGTCGGCGTGCGACTCGACACCGGCGCCTCGGCCGACGCGTTCCTGATCGAGTTCATCAAGTCTCCGCCCGCGTGAAGGTCGGGCCCGCTGGACCTCACCGGCGAGGCCCGCAACTTCGGCTTCCTGGGCAACGGCTCGTTCAAGGCCAAGGCCGGCTTCGGGATCTACCTCACGTCGGCTCCGCGACCGGGGACTCGTTCAAGTGGCCGGCGTTCCTGCCGGTCCGGATCGACTCGATCGGTGTCGAGTGGCCCACCGGCAAGGACCCGGAGAACAACCCCGAGGACTTCGTGCTGGTGCTCTCGGCCAGCGTGACCGGCATCAAGGGCGTGTAGGGCTGCGTTCACCGGCTCGGTCGAGGGCATCCGGATCCAGCCGTCCCTGCTGGCCGCGGGCGAGTTCCCGGTCATCGGCATCGACGCGCTCGGCGTCACCGTGAAGGGCAAGATGTTCGGCGGCGAGATCAACGCCGGCCTGATCGGCGGCATCCTCAAGCTCGACAACGGACTAGACCCTGATCGGCACCTTCGACCGGACCACCCCGGTGTTCAAGCGGGTCTTCTACCTGGGCCTGCAGGGCGGCTTCTCGATGGCCGGCATGGCCGGCTTCACCATCCGCCTCGGCCTCTCCGAGCTCGGCCCGCTGGAGCGTCTTCATCAACGTCGAGATCCCCGGCGGCATCCTGCTCGAGCCCAACTCGGGTCTCACCATCAACGACTTCTCGGCCGGCGTCGAGTTCTTCAAGAGCCTGCCCTCCATCGACGACCCGTTCGCGCTGCGGGGCAGCGCCTTCGAGCTGCCGACCACCATGACGGCCGACGAGTGGCTGGACTCGCTGCAGCCGCAGGTCGCCAACCAGGCCAGGGCGATCGCCGAGGCACCCCGAGCGACGGGTTCCTGGCCGCGTTCACCTCCCCGATGGTGATCACCGGCTCGGCCCAGATCTTCTCGATCTACACCTCCGAGCAGGTCTTCAACGGCCAGGTCCCGGTCAAGATCTCGACCGACGGCAAGTTCCTGATCAAGGGCTCGCTGAACTTCGCCGGCAACAACCTCTCGATCTCCGGGCGGCTGTACGCCGACCTGTCGAAGGTCTCCTCGGGCAACGTCACGATCCTGTTCCTCGCCGACATTCCCGACCAGGTCCGGGTGCTGACGCTCTACGGCAAGATCAAGATGGGCTTCCGCGACGCCTCCGGCCAGCAGGTCACCTTCACGGTCCCCACCGAGTCGACCGGCACCGGCGCCTCCCCGCCCCGACCGGCACCGTGTCGCCCCGGTCGGCAATGGCGGCAGCATCGACGTCGACGCTGCTGAGCAAGGCTGCTCTCGTCAACGGCAAGCACTACGTCGACATCGCGTTCCAGGCGCGCGCCCGGCGCGACGGTCGACTGGCTGGCCCTGCTGAAGCGCAAGAGCTCGCCGTTGTTCTCGATGAACACCGGAGGCACCCGCACCGCGGCCGGCAGCACCGCCCGCACCTTCGTCGCCAAGCCGGTGGCACTGGTGACGGTGACCTCGGCTGCGGGCCCGCGGGTCGTGGAGCTGCAGACCGGCTCGGTGAGCTACACGGAAGGTGGCACGTCGTACTCGGCGCCTACTACACCCTCGACGGCGTCACCGGTGATCGTGGTCGCTCTCCCGGCGCGACCAGGGCATGGAGAGCGCCTGCCCGACCAGCTCCTGGCAGCGGCGATGCGCCTCACCGGCTCCAGCCGACTGCGCTATCTGCTCGACGACCGACGGATCCAGGCCGGCGTGGCCCGGATCCAGATCGTTGCGGGTGCCTTCGCCAACGTTGCCGGTCAACGGCGGCGCCGGAGTCGGCAACGCCGCTGGACCTGTCCTTCTCCGTCACCGCCGGTACGGCGACCGTGACCGACCCGGGCCGCGGCAGCAGCATCGACATCAACGTGCTCAACGGCCGAGGCTGGATCGACGTCACCTTCAAGGTGCCCACCGGTCGGGTGGTCGACCTCCGCTCGATCCGCGACCTCGCGCCGGAGTTCGTGCTCTCCGGGGACAAGCTCGGCACGGTCCTGCTCGACGGCACCAAGGCACCGACCTGCATCCTGCCCAGCGGCGTCCCGTCTGCCCGTCGGGGACGTGACCTTCCGCTACTGGCTGCTGGGCAACTTCGCCGCTCGTCCGGCACGGTCTCGCTCACCTTCCTGCCGGGCACCTGGTCGTTCAAGGGCGCCCCGTCCTGGCCACCGCGCAGCTACACGATCCACCTCAAGACACCACAACGTCCTGGTGGTGACCTTCGCGGCCGGAGCGACCGGGCAGACCGGCTGGACCCTGGACCCCGCCTCCGTGCTCGAGCTGGTCGGTCGTTCGCCGATGTCGACCCGACGTCCTCTTGCCGGGCATCCAGCTCTCGGACGGCCGCTGGGTCGTGACGCTGCAGACGCCGGGCGTGCCCCGTGCGCGGATCGGCACCGGTCTGCAGTTCACGTCCGTCCTGGTCGCCCGCGCCGGCTCCACCGCGCCACGACCCACGGCTCACGCCTCGACGCCGACGCTGACGGGCGGCACCCTCGGCCAGCTTCACCGTCTCCGACGATGCGACCACGGCGGCGACCACCTTCGGCGGCCAGACCCTCGAGCGTGAACGTCCCGGCCACCAAGCAGACCTACCTCGACGTCACCTACACGCCCTCCTTGCGCTGGCGCTCGGGGCGATCAACGGCGACGAGTTCAAGCTCGGCGGCGCGGGCGCGGCGGCGTTCGCGGCCAGCACTTCCCGGTATGGACCTGGGCAACGGCACCTACCGCTACCTGCTGGCCGGCGACTTCGCCCCGGGCGAGATCACCGTCACCTTCACCTTCACCAACTTCCTCCGAACGGCCCGCGGCCCGCCGGCCGGCTGGGACGACGTCCAGAGCTTCACCGCCACCGGCACGACGGCCGACCTGGTCCGGCGCTCCGCCGGCTGCGACGCCGGCGAGACCCTGCACCGTGACCGCGGCCAACGGCACCACCGTGGGTCGCGACTGGATCAACGGCCGCCGCTACCTCGAGGTCCGGTTCTCCCCGACCTCCGGCTACGCCGTCGACGCCTCGTCGATCAACGGCGACGAGCTCGTGCTGCGCGGCCCCGGCGGCACCGTCATCGCCCTCGGTGCCCCGGTCCGGGTCGGCAGCACCGACTTCTGGCGCTACAGCTTCACCGGCCAGCTCGCCGCCGGCGCCTACACGCTGACGATCGTCGCCGGCTCCTTCCGCGACACCAGCGGCGCCGCCAACCAGGCCGAGACCGAGCGCTTCTCGGTCGCTGCCCCGACGAGCGGCCTCTCCAACCCGGCGCAAGAACACCACCGTCAGCCGCGTGGACATCAACAGCCGCGGCTGGGTCGACATCACGTTCAAGCCCGGCATGGACGCGGCGAGCATCCTCGACCAGGGCCTCGAGTTCACCCTGACCAGCTCCAAGGGCGACCGGATCGTCGTGCTCGGCGCCCCGATGCGGCTCTCCAAGACCGTCAAGGTCGAGCGGCGTCGACACCGTCCAGGTCTCCGACACCTACCGCTACTTCTTCCTCGGCTGGACCGGCGGCGGCCTCGGATTCAGCTGGATCGACAACAGCTGGACCGACTCGTCAGGCACCGCCGTCAAGGTCAACAACCCGGTCCCGGCCGGCCCGACCGACAACACGTCAACCGGCCGACCGTCGAGGACACGACGACCGCCGCCTTCGCCAAGCGGACCTGGATCGACCTGAGCTACACGCCGGTCGGCGGCGCGAAGCTGGACATGTGCCACCGTCAACGGGGACGAGCTGGTCCTGGCCGGCGCCGGTTCCGGCGGCCTCACCGCGATCACCGACGCCCTCAACGGCTCGGTCTTCGGGTCGACGGCACCACCTTCCGCTACCTGCTCACCGGTGACGACGTGACTGCGGGCACCATGACGGTGACCGTGAAGGCGGGCTCGTGGGCCGACACCGACAGCAACCTCGGCACCGGCAGCGTGGACACGCTGACCCTGATCGAGCCGGCCCAGGCCTTCTTCATCGAGATCTCCGGCGGCCTCCAGCTCTACGCGCCCTTCGTGTCCGGAGCCGCTCGTCGACCTGTCGGCCGACGTCACCTTCGAGATCGACCCGCGTGGCGTGTTCACGCTGACCTTCAACGGCCAGCTCAAGATCTTCCGCCTCGGCACCGTCGGCGCCACCTCGGGCCGCTTCGTGCTGAACACCTCCTGCGGCCAACGGCGCCAAGCCCGGCTTCTGGGGCGTCGCGAGCCTGCAGACCGACTTCGCCTCGCTGCAGCAGTACGGCATCCACCTCGATCGTCCTCGGCGAGCTGCGGATCAACACCACCGGCGTGGTGCAGACCGAGACCATCGCACTGCGTGGCCTCGGAGCCGGTGGCACCGACAAGGTGACCGTCTACACGCTCGGCGGCCAACAGCTTCTCCATCGCCCTGACCGGCACGGCGCGGCTGCGGCCCCCGGGCAGCACGACCGACCTGCTGCTGCTCAAGGGCGACTTCCTGCTCAGCATCGAGGCCTCCACCCACGTTCCGCCTGCAGATGTACGCCAACGCCGTCCCTGTCCTTCGGCGTCGGGGACGCCAGCTGACCTACGGCTCGGTCCACGGCGCTCATCGTGATCAACGACCGTGGCGTCGCCGGCAGCATGACGGTGAGCCAGGGTGGCGGCATCGGCCTCCCCGGTCTCGGGACGCTGTTCAGCGCGACCGGCAGCACGACGCTGATGTTCAACACCACCCTGCGGGACGTCACCTTCACCATCCCCGACGAGTTCCTCGACAAGCTTCGACCCGGGTGAGCCGACGGAGCTGACGATCTACGGCTCCGCCCCGGGGCTCGACGGCAAGCGCAACCCGGCTGCACCGGCCACGGCGAGGTCTACGTCAAGGCGGTCATCAAGGCCGAGATCCTCATCGGCGGCGTGATCACCCTGAACGGCTACATCGGGATCACCCGCGCGGTCGACCCGACCTTCGGCGGCTACTTCAAGATCGACGGCCTGGTCGGCGCCAAGGTCCCGCTGCTCGGAGCCCTCACCGGCACGATCAACCTGGCCGCCTTCGTCAACGTGGTCGACCCGTCCAAGACCGGTGTCGTCGGTCGCATCCAGCTCACCCTGGGCAGCAACACCATCCCCGGTGTCAAGCTCAACGGCCAGTTCCTGCTCGAGCTGAACACCTTCACCAACGTCCGGACCATCCAGACCTTCGAGGTCGCCCGCGACTCGAGCGGGTCTTCAACGGCTTCGTCCGGGACGCCGCCGGCAACCTCAAGGTGGTCGACCAGCAGATCGGCGTCGTCGCCGGCTTCAAGCTCACCATGTTCGGTGACCTCGTGGTCCGCGACCTCGTCACCATCAAGGGCTCGGTCGACTTCCGCATCGAGCTGGGGGGCGCCAACCCGGCCATCGAGCTGATCGTCAACGGGAAGCTCGCCCTCGCCCCGCTGGGCGACGTCACGATCACCAACAGCGGCTTCCGGATCGACGCCTCCGGTCTGGTCGCCCGGGTCGAGGTCGAACTGAAGGTCGAGACCGCGTTCCAGGGCTTCGGCCTCGGTGGCGGCGTCTCCGTCGTGCTGGCGGTGAACACCAGCGGCAGCACCGTCGTCCTGGGCAGCTCGGCGGTCGACCCGGGCTTCCTGGTCCGCATCTCCGGCGGCATCGACCTCAAGGCGGTCAGCGGCACCGGCTCGGTCGAGATCCGCGTCGGTCCCGGCGGTCTGGAGCTCAAGTTCGACATCGGCTTCAGCATCGGCGGGATCAGCTTCGGCGCCAAGGGCGGCGCCGGGGTCTACGCCGACGGCTTCGCGCTGCTGCTGTCGGTGCACGCCGGCGGCGGCGGGGACATCTTCGAGATCCAGGCCGACGGCACCATCGCGATCAACACGACCGGCTCCGCGCGGCTGGGGATCGCCGCCAACACCTTCACGCTCGACGTGACCGGCAAGCTCTCGGTGCTCAAGGTCTTCACGATGGATGCCCGGCTCACCTTCACCGTGAGCAAGGGCTTCTGGCAGCTCAAGGCCGCGCGCCCGGATGAGCTTCTTCGGCCTGGCCACCCTTAGCGGCGACGTGACCCTGGACTCCGAAGGGCAACTTCAACATCGGCCTCAACGGGCGGCTCACCCTCGGGTCCGACGACTTCGGCCTCCGCGGCGACTTCGACATCCGGGTCATCTCGCAGTACCGCGACACGGGGCCGACATCGGCACCTACCGCTTCGAGCTCAGCGGCAGCGCCTCGGTCAGCGTCCGCGCCTTCGGCATCAGCCTGGGCGGCATCGACGTCGGCTTCCGCTTCGTGCTGGACACCAAGGACGGCAACGCCGACGGCGAGGTCCCGATCCGGCTGACCGTCCGGGTCGAGGTCGACTTCGGCCTGTTCTCCATCGGTGGCGACGCGACCTTCACCGTCGGCTACCTGCGGATCCCCAAGCCGATCTCCTCGGCAGCGACGGCACCAACGGCAACCGCGGGTGGAACGGCGGCGAGCTGAAGCTCAACGTCGGCTCGCTCGACCCTGCGCGACGCGCCGCAACATCGGCCAGGCCGAGACGTCGGAGACCTACGTCATCGAGCAGGTCGGCGGCGACGCGACCGGGGCTCCATCAAGGTCACGGCCTTCGGTCGCAGCACGACCTACGACAACGTCACCAAGGTCCTCGGCGACTTCGGCGACGGCAACGACACCGTCATCATCCGCGACGACGTCCTGCTCCCGGTCGAGATCGACGGCGGCGAGGGCAACGACGTCATCACCTTCGCGGGCAGCAACCTGGCCAGCGTGATCAGGGGCGGCGGGGGCGACGACTACCTGTCGACCGTCGGCTCGGGCACGCTCGAGGGTGGCGCCGGCAACGACTTCCTGATCCACACCGGGACCGGTACGGCGACCCTCAAGGGCGGCGCGGGCGACGACAAGCTCTACGGCAACACGGTCACGGACGTGCTGCTCGGCGGCAGCGGCAACGACGTGCTCCAGGGTCGGGCCAAGGTCTACCAGGGCGGCGCCGGAAGCAACCTCGTGCTGGTCACCCTCGACGGGCAGCAGGGCGACGGGCTGGTCGTCCGGGGCGACGGCCTCGACGACGAGGTCGGCGACCGGGTGGCGGGCGCGGACAGCTCGACGTCGGTCAACAAGGGCTACGGCGACTGGCTGATGCTCAGCTTCGGCAGCGCCAACGACAACGTGAAGGTGACCTCCGCCGGGGCCAACGCACTGTCCCTGGTGTGGACCACCTCGTCCGCGACGACGCTGGACCTGACCGGCTTCGAGGCCCTCACCCTCGACGGCGGCGCCGGTGCGGACTCGTTCCGCCTCGGCGACCTGGCCGGTGCCGGCGTGAAGTACGTCAACGTGCGCTTCGGTCGGTTGGCCACCAACAACGGCACCAAGACCGTCGAGACGGCGCCGGGCAGCGGCCAGACCATGATCGTGCCCGACATCCGCTACTCCGACGACCGCGCCGCCGACTCCCTGACCATCGAGGGCACCGCGAACCGCGACGGCTTCACGCTCGTGGACGCGGTCGACCAGGGCATCGACTCGCTGCCGGCCCTGCGCGTCACCCGGCGCCAGTACAACGCGACGACGAAGGCCTTCGACGTCCTCGCCTACCACGTGGACGTGGCGCAGTCCCTGCGCTCGGAGCGCGACGCCGTCACCGTCGCGGGACTCGCCGGAGACGACGTCATCGACGCCTCGGGTCTGACAGTCGATCGCGCCGCCCTGACGCTCGAGGGCGGTGCCGGCAACGACCGCCTCATCGGCAGCCGCTTCGACGACGTCATCGACGGTGGCACCGGCGACGATCGCGTCACCGGCGGCGAGGGCACCGACGTGTTCAGCGACGCCGCGCGGCAACGACACGCTGGTCGAGACCTTCGACCGCGACTTCTTCCTCTCCGACGACTGGTTCGTCGTCGGCACCGTGCGGTCGGCGGCCCCGGGCACCGACTTCGCCTCCGGAGTGGTGGAGCGGCTCGGGGGGATCTTCGAGAACGCCGAGCTCACCGGGCGGCTCGTCGGGCAACACCTTCCTCATCGGCGACGGTGACGGCAGGCTTGCCGTCGGCGTCCTGGCCTACGAGGTCGCCGGCTGGACCGGCGCGGCGATCCTGTCCGGCGAGGCCGGCAACGACACGTTCGTCGTCTCGACCCGGGGGTCCACGCGGCCTGACTCCGCGACCGCCGCGACGATCGCCCAGCGACTGACCCTCCATGGCGGCACGGCACCGACGTGCTCTGGACCCAGGGCACCAGCAACAGCGAGACGGTCCAGATCGACACGGCTGGCACGGACGGCGCGATCGCCTCCTCCGAGCAGGGCGCGGAGGCCTCGAGCATCCGGCACGACACCCTCGAGGGCGTCCACGTGGAGACCTTCGCCGGCGACAACCGGGTCCTGGTCCGCCGCACCTGGTCGCCCACGACATCCACACCGGGCTCGGCAACGACACATCGCGGTCGGCACCCGGGCGCTGCCTTCGGCACCGGGGGCGGGGTGGCGTCGTCAACAGCGGCGGATCCTCGACGACATCGACCACCGCCTGACCCTGGTCGGCGGCGACGGCACCGACTTCGTGTGGCTCGACGACACCGGCGACGCCGACGACAACACCGGCACGCTCACCCACATCAAGGTCGACCGGTCTGGATACCTTCTCCGGTGTCGACTACCTCGCGTTCGAGCGCTGCGGCTGGACCTCGGCACCGGCAACGACACCCTCACCGTCCTCAGCACCATCGCCGGCCCGGCATCACCGACCAGCATCACCACCGGCAACGCGGCAACGACACGGTCCTTCTGGCAGACCGTGTCCGGCCCCACCGACATCGACCTGGGCTACGGCAACGACACCGTCCGGGTCGGCACCCCGACGTCCGGTCGTCCTCGCTGCTCGGCGATCGCGGCTCTGCTCACGCTCGTCGGCGGCCCCGGTCCGACACCCTCGACGGTCGTCGGCACCGGCGACACCGCACGGGTCATCGGCCTGCTGACCAGAGTCACGCTGTCCGGCCTGGGGATGGACCCTGAACGGCTCCATCGACTCGTCAAGGCCCAGACCGGATCCAGACCGTGACGGTCGAGCGGCGCCAAGACCGGTCGCTTCACCATCACCGTCGGCCGGCTAGACCACGCGGGAGCTGGACTTCGACGCGACCGCGGCCAAGGTCACCGCAGCGCTGGAGGCCCTCACCACGGTCGGCGTCGGCAACGTGATGGTCTGGAAGGCCGGCGGCAGCTGGACGATCCGGTTCATCGGCGCACTGGCCGGTGCCGCCGGCTGGGGCAGCCGAGCTCACGATGGCGGTCAACCGTCGCGCTCGGCCTCACCCCCGCAGTCCGGCAAGCACCCTCGTCACCACCGTCCAGGACTCGACCGACGGCCTGGTCGACCTACGCCGGCTTCGACGTCTTCACCGCTGGGCCTCGGCTCCGGCAACGACGTCCTGGTCGTCGACTCGACCCTCACCGGACCGAGCACCGTCATCCACCGGGGCGGGCGACGACCGGGTCGTTCCTGGAGAGCACGGGCGGCGCCCACCGTCGTCGACACCCAGGCGGGTGACGACTGGCTGGTCGTCAACGGCTACAGCGTTCCCAACGAGCCCAACGGCCTCGGCGGGCGCCCTCGAAGCTGCGACGGCGGCCACCGGCAGCGACCGCTACCTCGTCTACACCCTGGAACGTCGTCAACGCCGACGGCCAGACAGGTGGCACCTCGCACCTCAGACAGTCAAGCGACATCGACATCGATCGATTAGCGAAGTGGTGGGCACCGACGTCAACCTCCTCGTCGTCAGCGGCAGCGCCTCGGGTGACACCTTCCTGCTCCGCAAGAACCTGATCGCCAACCTCTCCGACCGGGACAGCCGCGGCCTCTTCTTCGACGCCGAGCTGGTGCACTACGACGAGGGCGTCAACGGTGGCGTCATCGTCAACGGACTCGGCGGCGACGACGCCTTCGCCTTGGACGACACCTCGACCACGGTCACCGTCAACGGCGACGAGGGCAACGACGTCTTCCGCATCGGTCAGCTGTTCACCCCGGTGGCCCCGGGTGGCGCCCTCGCCGTGGCGGTCCCGTTGACCGACTTCGTGCTCACCACCCGCGGCTACCTGACCCGCGGCGTCTCCTACCCGGCCACGGTGAACGGCGGCTCGGGCAACGACTCGTCGAGGTGTTCCGCAACGTCGCCACCCTGCAGCTCAACGGGGACGCGGGGACGACACGTTCATCGTCCGCACCTTCCTGCGCAGTCCGACCCCGCCTCGCTGCAGTCCGACAAGACCACCGTCGACACCGGTGAGGGGCGCGACCTGACGCAGTACGTCATCAACGCCCCGGTGCAGATCGACGGCGGCAGCGGCTACGACACGGTCATCGTGGTCGGCACCGAGGTCAAGGACGCCTTCGTCGTCACCAAGAACGGTGTGTACGGCGCCGGCCGCTACGTGGGCTTCGTGAACATCGAGCGGCTGATGCTCGAGACGATGCAGGGCGACGACGAGATCTACGTGCAGTCGACCAACCCGCTCGTCGAGACCTACATCTTCGGCGGGCTCGGCAGCGACAAGATCGAGGTCGCAGGACGGGCTCCGGCCGTCGTCGCCGACGACCTGCTCGGGCACAGCGGGCTGGTGTTCTCCGGGGTGGAGAGCAGCGACACCCGGTGGAGGGGCATCCCGGTCGACGGCATCGCCGCGGAGATCGTGGACGCGGACGCCCCGGCGATCGTCTTCGACCCGCCGAGCGGCGGCGTCACCGTGCGCGAGCGCGCCGGCGCGGGCGTCCCCGCGACGTACACCGTCAAGCTGTCCAAGCAGCCGCGGCCGGGAGAGACCGTCACCCTGACCGTCAACGCTCCGCCGGAGGACCCCACCAAGGTGTCCCGGAACCGTGCGATCGAGCTGTCGCTCGACGGTGGGCGCTGGGACTTCGCGGTGACGATCGCCTTCACCGCGGCCAACTGGGACACCGCTCGCACCGTCCAGGTCCGCGCCATCGACGACGACGGGGCCGAGGGCGAGACCTGGACGCCGATCCAGACCCGGGTCGTGTCCACGGGCGACTACGCCGGTCTCCAGGTCGCCAACCTGCTGGTCCGCACCCTGGACGACGACGGTGCCGACGTCATCGTGACCGAGCCCAGCGCCGGGCTGGTGGTCGTCGAGGGAGACGCCAACGCCGACACCGACCCAGCCGCGGTCAAGAAGCGCCGCACCTACCGGGTCGAGCTACCCGCCAGCCCACCAGCACCACCACGCTGACCCTGGACGGCGACCGGCAGCTCCAGTTCCGGGTCGGTGCGGGCGACTGGTCCAGCACGCTGGCCCTCACCTTCACCGCCGCCGGCTGGGGCGCCGTCGACGTCGAGGTCCGTGCCATCGACGACACGGTGGTCGAGGGCTTCCACGCCGGCTACATCACGACGACCGTGACTTCACCGCCGACGAGTGGAGCGGCGTGGTCGCGGCAGACCGGACGGGCCGACGAGTTCGTCGTCGAGGCCGGCAAGCTCGGCACGGCCAACGTCCGCGGCTACCTGATCCGGATGACCTCAGGACGTGCCGCCGGCGAGGTCCGCCACGTCTGGGCCACCACCGGCGACATCGTGGTGGCGGACGCCGACTTCGACGGCGTCGTCGCGACCGGTGACCGCTACGTCATCACCGGCTTCGTCCCTCCGGTCACCAACGGGCTCGTCGGTGGCACGGTCACCAAGATCACCGACGGTGGCAGGACGCTCACCCTGAGCGGTCCCGCGCTGCCGACCACCGGTGGCGGTCTGTCCGGCTCGCTGGTCCGGATCGTCGACGGGGTCACGGGCGGCGGGCAGTACCGCACGGTCGCCTCCAACACCGCGACCACCCTCACGGTCCTCGAGGCCTGGCAGACCTCAGGCCTCGGGGCGATGGGAGTGGGCAGCTCGGTCGCGGTCCTCGAGATCCCCGGAGTGGTCGTGCCCACCGTCGTGGTGAACGTGGGCGACAACGACACCGCGGGCGTCCTGATCGAGGAGTCCGACGGAACGACCCGGCTCGTCGAGGGCGGCCGCACCGACACCATCACCGTCCGGCTGACCAAGGCCCCCACCACGACGGTGGTCGTCAACCTCACCCCGCAGGTCTCCGCCACCGGCAAGGTCACCGCGGACGGCATCGAGTACACCTGCAACCCCGGCGCCGGCTGCACCCGTCAGCAGGTGACGTTGAGCCAGAGCTCGGTCACCTTCGACGCGACCAACTGGTGGATCCCGGTCACGGTCACGCTCACCGCCATCGCCGACGGGATCGTCGACGGCGGCGTCATCCAGGAGTTCGCACCCCAGGCCCGCCGGGTCACCTCGATCCAGGGCCCGCTGTACGTCGACGGCGGCGACGACCACATCTCCGGTCTCAACCTGGCGCTCGACGGCTACCTGCCCTGGATGCTGCCCGGCGAGGACTCCGGCCACCCGGACCCGATCGACACGCCCGAGGGCGAGGCCGTCGAGGCCAAGCAGGTCGACCGCCTGATCGTCCACAACGAGGACGGCCCGCAGAACGACGTCGGCCAGCTGACCTCCAGCCGGATCACGGGCCTCGGCATGACGCCCGACCGCTACGTGGCAGGTCGGCTGTTCCCGGGTGGGATCACCTACGGCAGCTTCGAGGACCTCAGCATCCTGCTCGGCTACGGGGACGACCGCTTCACCGTCGAGACCACCCACCGGGGGACCACCACCCTCGACCTGGGCGCCGGCAACGACACCCTGACCATCCGCACCCTGGACGGACACACGCTGGTCCGGGTGGCGCCGGCGACGACACGGTCACCATCGGGACCGCCGGTCACCGGGTCAACGAGCTGCTCGCCCAGCTCGCCGTCGACGGGGGAGCCGGCCGCGACCGTGTGGTCGTGGACGACGCCGCCAACACCGGCAGCACCCTGGGCCGGCTGACCCAGACCAGCCTCACCGGGCTCGGCATGGTCGCCCGCGCCGGCGTCGACCGCCTCTACTCCGTGCAGCCGCGCCCGGGGGCCACATCGTTCACGATCGGTCTGGCCGGGGTCGGTCGGGTGACGCTGGCGGCCGACGCGAGCACGCAGACCGTGCACGACGCGCTCTACGCCCTGCTGTTCCCGAACGCGTCCTCGTGCGGCACCGGCGGACAGACGCGCTGCGCCGACAGCGTCTTCGTCTGGAAGGTCGGGCCGGTCTACCTCATCGGCTTCCGCGGTGAGCTCGCCGCGGCGACCACCCCGGTGCTGGCGGCCCTCGGCACGGGCGGGGCGGCGACCGACCGACTGCGCGTGGACGGCATCACCTACGCCGGGCTCGAGGCCGACAACGTCCTCGACATCCTGCTCGGCAGCGGCCACGACGTGATGAACGTGCAGGGCACCACCGCGCACACCAACCTGGCGACCGGCGCCGGCGACGACCGGATCTACGTCTCGTCCAAGGCCGACGTGGCGCTCGACGGTCGTCCCGACTTCCTCACCGGCACACTGGACGACCTGCTCGGCACCCTCAACATCGCCGCCGGACCGGGTCACCACCAGGTGCTGCTGATCAGCGACGAGGGCGCCCGGACCGGCGACCGCGACGTCCTGATCACGCGCAGTGCCGCAGCCGCGAGCGCGCGCGACGCCGAGGTCGACCGGGCCGCCGAGATCTTCGTGGTCGGGCTCGCAGTCGGATCCCTCACCTACAGCGCCGTGGGTGGCGACTTCGCCGCGGGTCGCTCCGCAGGAGTCAACTACCAGGGCATCCGGATCTGGACCGGCTTCGGCAACGACACGATCAGGGTCGACGCCGCGATGAGGCGCACCCTGCCGGGGCAGCGCACCACCACCTGGCTCAGCACCGGCTTGGGCGACGACCGCGTCACGCTCACGCTGGACAAGCTCGTCGACGGTGCGTTCGTCCTGAACACCCAGGGCAACTACCAGGACGTCCTGGACCTGCGCACGAACCTCGACCCGGGCGACGAGCCGCAGCCCGCCGACACCGTGGTGGTCCGGCTCAACGGCAACGTGGTCGACCCGTCGCGCTACTACCTCGACCACGACCTCAACCTGGTCAAGCTGCTGTTCACCCCGGCTGTCGGCGACGTGCTCACGGTCGCGATCACCCACTACACGCCGACGATGTCCGCGCTCGGCACCGTGTCCTGGACCGCGTCCACGCTCGTGGAGCGCTTCGACGGACCGCAGCTCATGCACTCCGACGCCGACTTCGTGGACGGCTCGGGCTCCAGCCTTCCGCTGGTGATCTTCGGCGGCCAGGACGCCGACACCATCAAGGGTGGCAGCGGCAACGACGTCATCCTGGGCGACCGCGGCCGCGTGCTCTGGTTCGACCCGGCCACCATCACCACGCCCTGGCTCGGCGGCACGGTCCTGACCGCGAGCCAGCTCCTGGCCCTCGAGGACCTGGCGGTGGGCCTGGCCGGCTACGGCGGCGGCCCCGACCGGGCCAGCGACACCGACGGCTTCCTCGTCGGGCTGGTCATCACCGTCGACCCGACGGTCGGCGGTCCGGACGTCCTGCACGCCGGCAGCGGCGCCGACGTCGTCATCGGCGGTGCAGGCAGCGACTCCATCACCACCGACCGCGACGACACCGTCGGCGACATCGTGCTCGGCGACCACGGGTTCGTGGACTACGTGCTGCGCGACGGCGACCCGACCACGGTGGACTCGGTCACCAGCCTCGACACCGCCCTCGGCGGCGACGACACCATCGTCACCGGCAGGGGCGACGACATCGTGATCGGCGGAGCCGGGGCCGACACCATCGACGGGGGCGACGGACGCAACCTGGTGGCGGGCGACAACGCCCAGCTCACCGTGACGATGCAGCGCATCTCGCCGTTCCTCAACCGCGTGATCCGGGTGCTGGAGACCCTCGCCCCGACAGTCGGCGGCGGCGACGTCATCACCACCGGCAGCGGCAGCGACGTGATCCTCGGCGGCGCGTCCGGCGACGTGATCCGCGCCGGCAGCGGCGACGACTACGTCGTCGGCGACCACGGCACGGTGCGGATGGAGGTCCGCGCGGGCGAGTTCCGGGTGGTCTACCTCGCCGTCACCGACAACGCGATCGGCGGCGCCGACGCGATCTACGGCCAGGACGGCGACGACGTGCTGGTCGGCGGCACCCGAGGCGACGCGATCGACGGTGGAGCGGGCAAGGACCTGGTCTTCGGAGACAACGTCCTGCTCGACCGGTCCACCACCTACGGCACCTACGCCAACCCGCGCTTCCGTGTGCTGAGCGGCACCACGACGTACGACGCCCGCGGCAACGCACTCGTCACCGGCACCTCGCAGCTCGACCCCCGCGGGTCGGCGTCCTGGATGGACTTCGTGCTCACGCTGGTCGACCACGACCACGACCTGGCCACGGAGACCACGGGCACCGACCGGTTCGGCAACGACTACCTCGCCGGCGGCGCGGGCGACGACGTGATCTTCGGCCAGCTCGGCGACGACGTGATCCAGGGCGACGGCTCGATCGACTTCCGTCGCGGCGGCAAGGTGGTCGGGGCCTCCACCGACCTCAACGGAGTGCTCGCCGTGGTGGCGAGCTTCGAGGCGTCCACCGACGGCGACGACTACATCGAGGGCGGCGGGGGCAGCGACACCATCTTCGGCGGCCTGGGCCGCGACGACATCGTCGGCGGCAGCTCCAGCCTCTTCGGCCTGACCTCGATGGCGATGCGTCCGGACCGCAGCGACGTGATCTTCGGCGGCGCCGGCACGGCGATCGGCCGCAACGACCGCACCCCGGGGCACGCCGCAGACTCCGACACGATCGTCGGCGACAACGGCAACATCCTCCGCCTGGTCGGCGTGAACGGCGTGGTCACCGGTCTCGTCACCTACACCTACGACACCTACGGCGAGCCGGTCCGGCTGCTGCCGCGCGCGGTCACCCTGCTGGACTACACCGAGGGCGGCCCGGCGCTGCACCCCGAGCTGTTCGGCGGTCTCACGCCGCTGCAGGCCGCGACCTGGGGCCAGATGGTGCGCGACGTGTGGGGCAGCGACCTGGTGCACGGCGAGGCCGGGGACGACACCGTCTACGCGGGCGGCGGCAACGACGTCGTCTACGGCGACGCGGGCGACGACGACCTGGTCGGCGGCTGGGGTCACGACTGGATCTCCGGCGGGGCGGGCGTCGACGGCATCCTGGGCGACGACGGTCGGATCCTGACCAGCCGCAACGGGTCGACGGAGCCGCTCAACGGGCTGCTCGCGGTCAACCAGCAGAGCGTCATCCGCACGCCGGGCGGCGGGCAGGAGAGCGTCGTGTTCCCGCGGGGCTGGCTGACCAAGTCGGTCCGTCTGACGGCCTTCTCGCTCGACCCCGCCGGCGAGAGCGCCACGGGTGGACGTCCGTCGTACAGCAACGACGTGATCTTCGGCGGTCTCGACTCCGACTTCCTGCACGGCGGTGCGGGCGACGACGCGATCTCCGGCGCCGAGGCGCTGCCGCTGTCCTACGCCCCGTCGTACACCGGCTCGATCGTCCGCACCGACTGGTACCGCCCGTTCAACGACGGGACCCTGCTCGGCTACGACGCCACCACCGGCCGGTTCGCGCTCTACGACGAGCGCGACCCGCGCAGGCGGATCATGCTCAACGCCAACGGCACGCTCGACAAGAGCGCCGGCGCCACCCGGCAGTGGTTCCTGAACAACGACGCGACCGAGGGGGCCGCCACCGAAGGTGCCTACGCCGGCGTCTTCGACGACGGCAGCGACGTCCTGTTCGGTGACAACGGCAACGACTGGCTCGTCGGCGGCACCGGCCGCGACACCCTGTGGGGCGGCCAGGGCAACGACCTGCTGGACGCCGACGACGACAAGGGCACCAACGGCGGGCTCAACGACCGCGCCGACAGCCACGCGACCTACCAGGACCGCGTCATCGGCGGTGCGGGCCGCGACATCCTGATCGCCAACACCGGCGGGGACCGGCTCATCGACTGGAACAACGCGATCAACGTCTACCTGGTGCCGTTCGCCTCGAACTCCGGCCCGACGATCGTCCGCCTCGGGTCGCCGTCGCTGAACGAGTTCCTGATGGCGCTCGCGCACAGCCAGGGCGCCGACCGGGGCCTCGGCGCCGTCGGGGACCCGCGCCGCGGCGAGCCGTTCGGTGAGATCGGGCTGGTCGTCGCGACCGACAAGCAGTGGTTCCAGGAGTGGTACGGCAGCACCGGCCAGGCCCCGACCTTCCCGGCCGGGCCCCGGGACACCGCGACCCGCGTCAGCGACGCGATGTTCCTGGCCCCGCAGCTGCAGGCCCGCTGGAGCACCGCGGGTGCCCTGGACGCGCCTGCCTCGCTGCCGGTGGTCGACGTGGGCGACGCGAGCGTCGTCGAGGGCCACTCCGGCCCCCGCTCGCTGACCATCACCGTGACGCTGAGCTCGGCGCCGGCGCCGGGCAGCCCGGTGACGGTCACCTGGACGCTGGTCGACGGTACCGCGACCGTGACCCGTCGCGACTTCGTCGCCGCCAGCGGCGTGCTGACCTTCGCTGCCGGAGTCACCAGCGCGGCGATCACCGTGCAGGTGCTCGGCGACCGTGAGCTGGAGCCGTCCGAGACCTTCGGAGTGCAGCTGACCTCGGTCGTCGGCGGAGCCCTGGGCAGGGCCGACGGCGAGGTCACGATCCTCGACGACGACCCGAGCCTGACCATCGACAGCATCAAGGTCTCCGAGGGTCGCTCCGGCTCCCGGGTCGTGCAGGTCCCGGTGCGGCTGTCGGTCGCAGCGCCGTACGCCGTGACGGTGGAGGTGCGCCGCGTGGCGGGCGGGACCGCGAACTCCGCCGACGTGAGCACCACCTGGACGGTGCTGACGCTGACCTTCGCGCCGGGTCAGACCGTGGCCTACGTGCCGGTCGTGGTGCGCGGAGACCGGACCTACGAGGCTCACGAGACCGTCAAGCTGGCCCTGTCGACCCCGACCATGGCCACCCTCGAGACGGCCGCGGCGACACTCACGATCCTCAACGACGACGCGAAGCCGCGGCGGATGCTCGCTGCCGCCGAGCACCGCGGGGCCGCCCCGTCGGTTTCGGTGCGCGACCTGCGCGGCGCCCTCGCCATCGCCCGCGGCTACTGGACCGGTCGCGGCGCCGACGCCACCACGCTGGCGGGCGCCCACGTGGTGCTGACCAGACTGGCCGGCCGCACGCTGGCCGAGACCAGCGGAGCCACGGTGCGGGTGGACCGCGACGCCGCCGGCTGGGGCTGGTCGACGGGCTCCACGGTCGCCCCGCGACGGATGGACCTGGTCACGGTGCTGGTGCACGAGCTCGGCCACGTCCTGGGGCTGGAGCACACGGACGCCCGGGGACCGATGGCCCCGGTGCTGCGCCCCGGTCGGCGCCTGATGCACTTGGCCGTCGCGCCGGCTCGGCTCCCCGCGCCGGGCGCGGATCCTGCCCTCGCTCCCAGGCCGAGCGAGTCGGGCCTGACGCTCGGAGGAGCGGTCCCCGGCCCGGCCGGCGCGCCGGTGCAGGTCGGCCCGGTGCTGGTCGGCCCGGTGCAGGTCGGCCCGATGCTGGTCGGCCCGGTGCAGGACAGCACGGTGGCGACCGGCCTGGGGGCGGTCGCCGCCGGGAGCATCCTGACGCTCTCCGCGTCCGGATGGACGATGCCGTTCGCCGGGGTGGACCCACCCGGTCCGGTCGCGCCGACCGGGCCACCCTGGTGGCTCCTGGTGCTGGCGGGCCTGACTGTGGCGACGTTGCTGGGTCGTGCACGAGGAGGGCCGCGGCTCCCTATGCTGGGCGCGTGATCCGACCTCTCGGGAGACCCGGGCTGTTCGTCGCCCTCGTCGTGGCCACGGCGCTCGGCCTCGGTGGCTGCGACGCGTCGACCCCGCAGCAGGCCGGGTCGGGCGCGTCGTCCCCGGACGCCTCGGGCGCAGACCCGAGCGCTGCCGCGGAGGCGTGCACCGACGTCCCCGATCTCGTGGTCCGCGCGGTCCAGCAGTACGTCGACGGCTACGGCACCGCCGTCTCCGGCCCCACGTCTGGACCTGCGTCCAGCCCGACGGCGAGCCCGTCGGTGGGCCCGCAGGGCGGCGACACCGGCCTGCGCAACGCGCTGTCCCAGACCCGGGACGTGCTGCAGCAGCGCGACTGCGACGTGGCGACCTACCAGCGCGACCTGCAGGCGCGGCTCGGGGACGTGACTGCGCGCGGACCCCTGGCGCAGACGGTGCTGCTGCGGCTGAAGGCGTCCCTGGCCGGACGGGCCCAGGAGAGCGCCACCTCCGTGGACGCCGGCCCTGACGACGACCTGCCGACGGTGCTGTCCGAGCTGGGGCCTGGGTCGACGGTGACGCTCGCCCCGGGCCGCTACCGCCTGGACTCGTCGCTGGTGCTGCTGCAGGGCGTCACGCTGCGCGGAGCCGGACGGGGCCGCACCACCCTGGCCTCCGACGCGGGGGAGGTAGCCGTGCTGGTGCTGACCGACGGCCGCGTCGAGCTGGCCGACCTCACCCTGCGGCACACGGGCCGGCGGGCGGCCAACGGCCTGATCGGGGGGCCGACCTCCTCGGTGGTGCTGACCGGCGTCCGCGTCACGGGTGCCCGCAGCGAGAAGTCCGGCGAGGCCAGCAGCGGAGGAGCCGGCGTCCTGATGTCGGGCCGCGACGGCAACGAGGGTGGCCGGGGCACGACGCTGGAGATGACCGGCTCGGAGCTGCTCGACAACAGCGGCGCCGGCGTGCTGCTGACGGGCCGGCACCGGGTGAGCATCCGCTCGACCCGCTTCGAGCGCAACGGCCAGTGCGGCATCTGCTTCACCGGCCGCAGCAGCGGCGCGGTGCGGGGCGGCACCTTCCGCGACAACGCTGCCGGGGTGGCCGTCCTCGACGCCGCGAGCCCGTTGGTCACCGGGTCGACGTTCCGCGGCGGACAGGTGGGGGTGCAGGCGTCCGGCACGACGACCCCGGTGCTGCGTCGGCTGCGGGTCAGCGGTGCGAAGCGAGCCGCGCTGCTCTACGCCGAGCGGGCGGCCGGACGCCTCGACGAGGTCACTTGCACCGACGTGCCCTTCGGGATCGTGGTGAGTCCGAAGGCGCTGCCCCTGGTCGGCACGACCGACTGTGCCGTGGCCCGCAGCCGCTGATCGACGAGCCTGCCGACCGACCCGGCCGACCTGTCGTCAGGCCTCGTAGACTCCACCCCGCGTACCACCCGTCACCTGCAGGGAGCACACACCCGTTGGGCACCACCCCGCACCTCACCGGCCTGGCCGACCTCGTCCTCCAGGACAAGACGCTGGCCGCCGCGCTGGAGGACGCCCGCGACGGGGCCGTCCCGGCGCTCGACCTGACCGCGCCCGCCGCGCTGCGCCCGTTCCTGGTCAAGGGGCTGGTCGACGCCGGCCGCACCGTGCTCGCGGTGGCCGCGACCGCACGCGAGGCCGAGGACCTGGTCACCTCGCTGTCCGGCCTGGTCGATCCCTCGCTGCTGGCCTACTACCCCTCCTGGGAGACGCTGCCGCACGAGCGCCTCTCGCCCCGCAGCGACACGGTCGGGCGTCGGCTCGCCGTACTGCGTCGGCTGCGGCACCCGGGCACCGACGCCAGCAACGGTCCGCTGCGGGTGGTCGTGGCGCCGGTCCGCTCCCTGCTGCAGCCGCAGGTCAAGGGGCTGGCCGACCTCGAGCCGGTCGAGCTCGAGGTCGGTGACGAGGTCGAGCTCGACGTGGTCGTCCGTCGTCTCGCCGGTGCCGCCTACGCCCGCGTGGATCTGGTCGAGAAGCGCGGCGAGTTCGCCGTCCGCGGGGGCATCGTCGACGTCTTCCCGCCCACCGAGGAGCACCCGCTGCGGGTGGAGTTCTGGGGTGACGAGGTCGAGGAGATCCGGTCGTTCGCCGTCGCCGACCAGCGCACGCTCGAGCCCGTGGAGCGGCTGTGGGCCCCGCCGTGCCGCGAGCTGCTGCTCACCGATGACGTCCGCGAGCGCGCCCGGCAGCTGGGCCTGCGCCACCCGCAGCTGGCCGAGCTCACCGAGAAGCTCGCCGACGGCCACGCTGTCGAGGGCATGGAGTCCCTCTCGCCGGTGCTGGTCGAGGAGATGGAGCTGCTCGTCGACCTGCTGCCCGCCGACACCCACGTGCTGCTGCTCGACCCCGAGCGGGCCCGCTCCCGTGCCCATGACCTGGTCGCGACCAGCGAGGAGTTCCTCGGGGCCTCCTGGGCCGCGGCGGCCGGCGGTGGCCAGGCTCCGATCGACCTCGGCGCCGCGTCGTACCGCTCGCTGGCCGAGGTGCGGGCCCACACGCTCGCGCAGGGCAAGCCCTGGTGGAGCCTGTCGCCGTTCGGCATCGACACCCCCGAGGACGGACTGGGCGGCGGGCCGCTGCGCGACGTGCTCGGCGAGATCGTCTCCTCCGGCGTGGACGCCGAGGCCGGGGCGGTGGAGTCGCGGTCGCTGCCGTTCCGCAGCGTCGACGCCTACCGCGGCGACATGGAGCGCGCGATCAAGGACATGAAGGCGTGGCTCTCGACCCGCAGCCGCGTCGTCGTCGTGCAGGAGGGCCACGGCCCGGCGCAGCGGATGGTGGAGGTGCTGCGCGAGCACGACGTGCCGGTGCGCTTCTCGGAGTCGGTCGACGTGGAGCCCGAGGCCGGGATCGTGCACGTCACGTGCGGTTCGCTGGAGCACGGCTTCGTCGAGGAGCAGCTGTGCCTCGCGGTGCTCACCGGCGACGACCTGTCCGGTCAGCGCGCGTCCACCAAGGACATGCGCAAGATGCCCGCGCGCCGCAAGAAGCAGATCGACCCGCTCGAGCTCAAGGCCGGCGACTACGTCGTGCACGAGCAGCACGGCGTCGGCCGCTACCTGGAGATGAAGCAGCGCGAGGTGCAGGGCGCCACCCGGGAGTACCTCGTCCTGGAGTACGGCGCCTCGAAGCGCAACCAGCCCGCCGACCGGCTCTACGTGCCCACCGACCAGCTCGACCAGGTGACCCGCTACGTCGGTGGCGAGCAGCCCTCGCTGGACCGGCTCGGCGGCGCCGACTGGGCCAAGCGCAAGGGGCGCGCCCGCAAGGCGGTCAAGCAGATCGCGGCCGAGCTCATCAAGCTGTACGCCGCCCGGCAGGCCACCAAGGGGCACGCGTTCGGACCCGACAGCCCGTGGCAGCGCGAGCTCGAGGACGCCTTCCCGTTCGTGGAGACCCCCGACCAGCTCTCGACGGTCGACGAGGTCAAGCACGACATGGAGCTGCAGGTCCCGATGGACCGGCTGGTCTGCGGCGACGTCGGCTACGGCAAGACCGAGATCGCCGTGCGCGCCGCCTTCAAGGCTGTGCAGGACGGCAAGCAGGTCGTGGTGCTGGTGCCGACCACGCTGCTGGTGCAGCAGCACTTCTCGACGTTCAGCGAGCGGATGTCCGGCTTCCCGGTGATCCTCAAGGGGCTCTCGCGGTTTCAGACCGACAAGGAGGCGGCCGAGGTCATCGAAGGTCTGCGCGAGGGCACCGTCGATATCGTCATCGGCACGCACCGCCTGCTCAACCCGGACATCAAGGTGAAGAACCTCGGGCTGATCGTGGTCGACGAGGAGCAGCGCTTCGGGGTCGAGCACAAGGAGCAGATGAAGCGGCTGCGCACCAGCGTCGACGTGCTGTCGATGTCCGCGACGCCGATCCCACGCACCCTGGAGATGGCGATCACCGGCATCCGGGAGATGTCCACGATCACCACCCCGCCCGAGGAGCGGCACCCCGTGCTGACCTACGTGGGCGCCTACGAGGACCGCCAGGTGATCGCCGCGCTGCGTCGCGAGCTGCTGCGCGAGGGACAGGTGTTCTTCATCCACAACCGGGTGCAGTCCATCGAGAAGGCCGCGGCGCGGATCAAGCAGCTGGTCCCCGAGGCCCGGGTGGCCACGGCGCACGGGCAGATGGGGGAGCACCAGCTCGAGCAGGTGATGGTCGACTTCTGGGAGAAGCGCTTCGACGTGCTGGTGTGCACGACGATCGTGGAGTCCGGGCTCGACGTGTCCAACGCCAACACGATGGTGATCGAGCGGGCCGACACCCTGGGCCTCTCGCAGCTGCACCAGCTGCGTGGCCGGGTGGGTCGGGGCCGGGAGCGGGCCTACGCCTACTTCCTCTACCCGGCCGACAAGCCGATGACCGAGACCGCCCACGAACGGCTGGCGACCCTGGCCCAGCACTCCGACCTCGGCGGCGGCATGGCGATCGCGATGAAGGACCTCGAGATCCGCGGCGCCGGCAACCTGCTCGGGGGCGAGCAGTCCGGCCACATCGCCGACGTCGGCTTCGACCTCTACGTCCGGCTCGTGGGCGAGGCGGTCTCGGAGTTCCGCGGTGACGGGACGGAGCACCAGCAGGCCGAGGTCAAGATCGAGCTGCCGATCGACGCGCACCTGCCGCACGACTACGTCCCGAGCGAGCGGTTGCGTCTGGAGATGTACAAGCGGCTCGCCGAGGTGCGCGCCGACGAGGACGTCGACCAGATCCGCGAGGAGCTGCGCGACCGCTACGGCGAGCCGCCGGCGCCGGTCGCCAGCCTGCTGCAGGTCGCCCGCTTCCGCGGTCGCGCACGCCAGGCGGGACTGACGGACGTGACGATCGCCGGGAAGAACGTCCGCTTCGCCCCGGTGGAGCTGCCCGACTCGATGACGGTGCGGCTCAACCGGCTCCACCCCGGAAGCATTCTCAAGCCCCAGGTGCGTACGATGCTGGTGCCTCGCCCGTCGAGCGCCGTGGTCGGGGGGCAGCCGCTGCGCGACGAGGCGCTGCTGACCTGGGCCCGCGAGGTGATCGACACGGTCATCGACCCGGCTCGCTGACCACCGGACCCACCTGCCCACCAGCCGCACCCCACCCGTCCCTCAGGAGACCTGACGCCGTGACCGGACCTGTCACCCGCACCCGTTCCTCCCGTGTGCTCCGGGGTGCCGCGCTCGCCGTCGCCGGCCTGGTGCTGGCCGGCTGCACGGGCCACCCCGGGTCGGCCGCCGTCGTCGGGGACGAGTCGATCGACGACACCCGCGTCGACGAGGTCGCGACCGCGCTGTGCGCCGCGCAGGGCACCGGTGGCCAGGGGCAGGGTCAGGACCTCGCGACGCGCGCCGCTCGCCAGGGTGCGCTCGACGTGCTGATCAGCTCCGCCGTGACCCGCGCCTACGCTGAGTCCGAAGGGGTGCAAGCCGACCAGGAGCAGGTGTCCGCGCTGCTCGCCAGCAGCGACCAGGGGCTGCAGGGCCTCTCGGAGCAGGACCGCACGGCCTTCCGCGAGACCCTGCGCGAGGTCGCCGAGGCTCGCCTCGCCCTGACCGAGATCGGCCGCGCCGAGCTGGCGTCCCAGGGCGTGCCGGAGCCGACCGAGGAGCAGGCGCTCTCGACGGGCACCCAGCTGCAGAGCGCCTGGGCGGACAAGAACGTCGACATCGAGGTCGACCCGCGCTACGGCGTCTACGCGCAGGGAGCCCTGCGCGCCGCCACCGGCTCGCTCTCGGTCGCGCAGTCCGACAGTGCGGTCGACGGCGAGAAGGCGACCCCCTCGACGAGCTGGGTCTCCTCGCTCCCGGCCTCGCAGAAGTGCGCCTCGTAGTCCTGCTCACCAGCCCCCGCGTCGCGCCGGGGCTGCTGTCGTGGTCCGCGTGGACCACGCTGGCGAGCGCCGGCCGCCGGGTCGCGTCGTCGGCCGACCTTCCGCTGGCGCGCGCGGTCGGCGCCGCCGGCCACGTCGTGGAGGTGCTGCCCGCGGTCACCGTCGTCGACCTGCTGGCCGCCGCGCGCGAGCACGACGTGGTCTTCCTGACCGACGACGCCGAGGCCGACCGGCTGCCCACGGAGCTGGCGTCGTACCTCATGGAGGCGGGGGAGGCCGTGCAGGCGGTCGAGGTGGAGATGCTGCACGGCTCCTACGACGTCCCGGGCGCGCGACTTCTCGACCTGGTGACCGTGATGGACCGGCTGCGTCGGGAGTGCCCCTGGGACCGGGAGCAGACGCACCGGTCGCTGGCGCCCTACCTGCTCGAGGAGACCTACGAGACCCTCGAGGCGCTCGACGGGCTCGAGGAGGAGGAGCCGGACTACACCCACCTGCGTGAAGAGCTCGGCGACCTGCTGCTGCAGGTCCTGTTCCACGCCCGGGTCGCCGAGGAGGCGGGCGAGGACGGCTTCACGATCGACGACGTGGCCGCCGGCATCGTCGACAAGCTCGTGCACCGGCACCCGCACGTCTTCGCCGGGCTCGAGGTCGCCGACGCGGCCGAGGTCGACCGCAACTGGGAGGCGCTCAAGGCCGCGGAGAAGGGCCGTGCCTCGGTGCTCGACGGCGTCCCGACCGGCCTGCCCGCACTGGCGCTGGCCGACAAGGTGGTCGGGCGGTCCGCGCGGATCGGCGTCACGCCGACTCCTGGTGACACGTGGGGCGACCGGCTGCTCGCCCTCGTCGTCGAGGCGCGTGCGCAGGGCGAGGACGCCGAGCAGGCGCTGCGCGAGGCGGTACGCCGGCTGCAGGCTGCCGTGCGCGCGGCCGAGGGCTCCGGGTCGCAGGCGTCCTAGCCCGGCTGCAGGGCGTCCCAGCCCAGCACCCGGCCGTCGCGCCGCTGCGCGAGACCGGCCATCCGCGAGCTCTCCTGCGAGCAGTGCAGCGCGTCGAGGACCTGGACCCGCTGCAGCACGAGATTCGCGGGGGCGATCGACTCGACCGGTGCGTAGCCGTCCTGCGCGGCCACGGCCACCGCGTCGTCGGCCGCGTCGGCCGGGATCACCAGGTGGTGCCGCAGCACGGCCGGGGCATCGGCGTCCCACACCGGCGCCGTGGTCCGGGCCCGCTCCAGTGCGACGGACGCGGCCTCGGCGTCGTCGAAGCAGGACGCGACCACCACGAGATCGGCGCGGCCGGGGTCGAGCGACGGTGCGGACGTCCGGCGCCGCAGACGCGAGAAGAGACCTGCCATGGCACGAGCGTGCCAGACGGGCTCAGGCGGTCGCCAGCGTGTGCCGGACCTCCTGGTGCAGCACGATGCGTCCACCGTCGCGGGCCTGCTCCAGCAGCGCAGCCGCCCGCTCGAAGAGCGGTTCGCGCTCGTCCTCGGGCACGAACCCCCAGAACATTCGCTGACCGGTGCTCATCGTCCACGCGCGCCAGTGCTCGGCGTCGTCGAAGACGACCGGGAGGGGCTCGCGCACGGTGTGGACCTCGCGGCCCCCGGCGTCGCGCACCATCGCCTCCACCCCGGCGTCGCTGGCGAACGGACTGTCGATCCCGCGGGTGCGCGGGTCCTGCAGGGCGGCCGGCAGGTAAGGAGCGAAGAGCGCGTCGACCGCCCGCCACACGTCGTCGTGCGTCCCGAAGGTGGTGACGCCGAGCCGACCACCGGGTCGCAGCCGGCGCAGCCAGCCGGGCAGTGCGGCCGCCGGATCCGGCAGGAAGAACAGCACGAGTGACGACGCCACCACGTCGTACGCCTCCTCGGGTACGTCGAGCGCGGTCGCGTCGCCGAGCCGGACCTCCACGTGGTCGCGGCCGGCGACGGCGGCGCGGGTGTGCCCGACCATCACCGAGGACACGTCGACGGCCGTCACGTGACCGGTGGGGCCCACCGCGGTCGCGGCCGGCACGGTCACCGCGCCGCGGCCGCACCCGACGTCCAGCACGGACTCACCGGGCTGGGGGGCGAGGAGGTCCAGGAGCCGCTCGGCGATGGGCGCGAAGAACGCCACCCCGCTCTGGTCGTAGTCGTCGCCGACGAGGTCGAAGGTGCGGGTTACCTGGGCCACGATCTCAGTCGGCGGGGGAGTAGCGCTCATCGCCCGAGTGTGCGTCCCCCGGGCGGGTCCGGTCCAGCATCCGACCGAGGGCGTGCCCTCCCGGATCGGGCCGCCTCCGCCGCTAGGGTGGGAGCGCCCTGTCCCTACGACCCATCAGGAGCGTCATCGTGGCGTCCATCGAGGCTGTCGGCGCGCGCGAGATCCTGGACTCGCGCGGCAACCCCACCGTCGAGGTCGAGGTCGCCCTCGACGACGGCACCATCGGCCGCGCAGCGGTCCCGTCCGGTGCGTCCACCGGCGCCTTCGAGGCGGTTGAGCTCCGCGACGGCGGCACGCGCTACGGCGGCAAGGGCGTGCGCAAGGCCGTCGACGCCATCCTCGACACGATCGGTCCGGAGCTGCTCGGCTTCGAGGCATCCGAGCAGCGGCTCGTCGACGCTCGGCTGCTCGAGCTCGACGGCACCCCCAACAAGGCCACGCTCGGTGCCAACGCGATCCTCGGCGTCTCGCTGGCCACGGCGCGCGCCGCCGCCGACTCCGCCGACCTGCCGCTGTTCCGCTACGTCGGCGGCCCCAACGCACACCTGCTGCCGGTCCCGATGATGAACATCCTCAACGGCGGCTCCCACGCCGACACCGGCGTGGACGTGCAGGAGTTCATGATCGCGCCGATCGGTGCCGCGACCTTCCGCGAGGCCCTCGAGCAGGGCACCAGCGTCTACCACGCCCTCAAGTCCGTGCTCAAGGAGAAGGGCCTGGCCACCGGGCTGGGCGACGAGGGCGGCTTCGCCCCCGACCTGCCCAACAACCGGGAGGCGCTGGACCTGATCACGGTCGCGGTGGAGAAGACCGGGCTGACGGTCGGTCGCGACATCGTCTTCGCGCTCGACGTCGCCGCGTCGGAGTTCTTCGAGGACGGCGGCTACACCTTCGAGGGCGCGACCAAGACCTCGGCCGAGATGCAGGCCTACTACGCCGACCTCGCCGCGTCGTACCCCATCGTCTCCATCGAGGACCCGCTCGACGAGGAGGACTGGGAGGGCTGGGCGTCGATGACCGCCGAGCTCGGCGCCAAGCTGCAGCTCGTCGGCGACGACCTGTTCGTCACCAACGTGGAGCGGCTGGGACGCGGCATCAAGGAGCAGTCGGCCAACGCCCTGCTGGTCAAGGTCAACCAGATCGGGTCTCTCACCGAGACCCTCGACTCCGTCGACCTCGCGCACCGCTCCGGCTTCCGCTGCATGATGAGCCACCGCTCGGGCGAGACCGAGGACACCACGATCGCCGACCTCGCCGTGGCCACGAACTGCGGCCAGATCAAGACCGGTGCACCGGCCCGCTCCGAGCGCGTCGCGAAGTACAACCAGCTGCTCCGCATCGAGGAGGAGCTCGACGATGCGGCTCGCTACGCCGGTCGGGGCGCCTTCCCGCGCTTCGGGTCGGAGGGCTAGCACCGGATGACGCAGAGCCGTCCGTCGGGTCGGGGGCGGGACCCCCGCAGCCGCAGCGCGGGACCCGGTCCCCGCGCTGGCGGTCGACCGACCCGACGGACGGCGTCTCGGCAGTCCTCCACCCGACCGGGGGCACGTCCGGGCATGCCACGGCAGCGCACCGCGCCGGCTGCCGCTCCGGGTGCGCCGCGGGCCCGCTTCACCAGCCGGGCCGCCGTGCTCGTGCTGGTGCTCGCCGTGCTGATGGTCTCCTACGCCTCGAGCCTGCGGGCCTACCTCGACCAGCGACGGCACATCTCGGACCTGCGGGCCGAGATCGCGTCGTCGGAGACCAACATCAGCGGCCTGGAGCGCGAGAAGAAGCGCTGGAAGGACCCCGCCTACGTCCGCTCGATCGCGCACCAGCGGTTCGGCTGGGTGCTGCCCGGGGAGACGGGCTTCCAGGTGATCGGCACCGACGGCAACCCGCTGGGCCACCAGGACAGCCTCTCGGACCCGGAGGCCGTCACCGAGTCCAACCGACCGCTGTGGTGGCAGTCGACCTGGGGGAGCGTCGTGGAGGCGGGCCGGCCGGAGAGCGAGACCACGGACGCGCCCCCGCCGGTGTCGCGGATCCGCGCACCCCAGAGCGATCGCCGAGACTAGCCATGTCGGTGCACAACGACGACGCGGCCGTCATCGAGGCCCAGCTCGGCCGCGCCCCCCGCTCGATCCACGCGATCGGGCACCGGTGTCCCTGCGGCAACCCGGACGTGGTCGCCACCGAGCCGCGGCTCGACGACGGCACTCCTTTCCCCACCACCTTCTACCTGACCTGCCCCCGGGCGGCCTCGCTGATCGGCACCCTCGAGGCGTCCGGGTTGATGAAGGAGATGTCGGACCGGCTCACCGCCGACCCCGACCTCGCCGCCGCCTATGCGCGGGCGCACGAGGCCTACCTGGCCTACCGCGAGGGCATCGCGCAGGTGCCCGAGATCGCCGGCGTCTCCGCGGGCGGCATGCCGACGCGGGTCAAGTGCCTGCACGTGCTCGCCGGCCAGGCCCTCGCGCAGGGCCGCGGCGTCAACCCGCTCGGCGACGAGGTCCTCGACCTGCTCGGCGACTTCTGGCGCGCCGGGCCCTGCGCCCGTCCGGCCGAACCCGCCGAGTGACCCGCGTCGCCGCCGTCGACTGCGGCACCAACACCATCAAGCTGCTGGTCGCCGACCTCGACCCGGCCGACGGCACCCAGACCTCCCTGGTCCGCGAGATGCGGATCGTGCGGCTGGGCCAGGATGTCGACCGCACCGGTCGGCTGGCCGACGAGGCCCTGACCCGGGTCTTCGCAGCCGCGGAGGAGTACGCCGCCATCGTGCAGGCGCAGGGCGTCGACGCGCTGCGCTTCGTGGCGACCTCGGCCGCCCGCGACGCGAGCAACGCCGACGTCTTCCGGCGAGGCATCGCGCAGCGGCTCGGGGTCGAGCCCGAGGTGGTCAGCGGCGACGAGGAGGCCCGGCTCTCCTACGACGGCGCCACCCGGGAGCTGCGTGACGTGGCGGCACCGATCGCGGTGCTGGACATCGGCGGCGGCTCCACCGAGGTGATCCTGGGCGACGCCCACGGACACGTCCGAGCCGCGCACTCCCTCGACATCGGGTCGGTGCGGGTCACCGAGCGGCTGATGCCCTCCGACCCGCCGACCGCCGCGGAGGTCGAGGCGGCCACGGCGTTCGTCTCCGACGAGCTCGACACCCTGCCGTCGTACGGCGTCCACGTCGGCGACGCGCGCACGCTGGTCGGCGTCGCGGGCACGGTGACCACGCTCGCCTCGATCCTGCAGGGGCTCGAGGTGTGGGACCGGTCGCGGGTGCACGGTGCCCGCTTCCCCTTCACGCAGGTGAGCGAGCTGACGGCGCGGGTGCTCGCGATGACGGTCAGCGAGCGGGAGGACCTCGGGGTGACCGCAGGGCGCTCGGACGTGATCGGCGCGGGTGCGCTGATCCTCGAGCAGGTGCTGCGACGGTCGGGGGCGGGCGAGCTGCTGGTCTCCGACGCCGACATCCTCGACGGGATCGCCTGGTCGCTGGTCTGAGGGCCTGCGGGGTTGACGCCGCGGAGGCTGGGTACCGCTTCGACATGTCAGCCTCGCCGAGCGACCCGGACGCGATCCGCGCCGACATGGAGCTGACCCGTGCCCACCTCGCCGAGACGGTCGAGGCGCTGCACGCCAAGCTCGACATCAAGACCCAGGCGAAGGCCAAGGTCGCCGACGTCACGAGCTCCGCGACCACCGACACCGGCACACCACGTCCCGAGGTCGTCGGTGCCGTCGTGGCGGCGGTCGCGCTCGTCGCCGGGCTGGTCTGGCTGCGCCGCCGCTGAGACTCGGGAGGCACGAGACCAACGGGTCTAGCAGCAGGCCCCACGGGCCGCCGGCGTCACGAGAGCACGTTCGTACAGGCGCCGGCGGCAGCCCCGAACCCACCGTGCCAGGATGACGGGCGTGCCCCGTCCCGCCGCGCACCCCGTCACGGGCGCGTCCTTCGACTCCCCCGTACCCCCGGGCACGGGCTGGCCGGGTGACCCGGCGACACCGAAGACACCGATCGCCCGCACGCCGTCCGACGTGGTCCGACTGGCTGCGGACGCCGACCTCGCCGAGCTGACCGCGGCCGTCTCCGTCTGTTCCGCGTGCGACCGGCTGGTGACCTGGCGCGAGGACGTGGCCGCGGCCAAGCGGGCGTCGTACGCCTCCGAGCCCTACTGGGGACGCCCCATCGCCGGCTGGGGCTCCACGGCGCCCCGGGTGCTGGTCGTCGGCCTGGCCCCGGCGGCCCACGGCGGCAACCGCACCGGGCGGATCTTCACCGGCGACCGCTCGGGCGACTGGCTGTTCGCGTCCCTGCACCGGGTCGGCCTCGCCGCGCAGGAGACCTCGGTGCACGCGGGGGACGGTCAGCGGCTGATCGACACCCGGATGGTCGCGGCCGTCCGCTGTGCGCCCCCCGACAACAAGCCGAGCATCGACGAGCGCGACACCTGTGCTCCGTGGCTGGTGCGTGAGGTCGCGCTGGTCACGGCGTCGCTGCGGGTGGTCGTCTGCCTCGGCGGCTATGCCTGGGACGCCGGCCTGCGCACCTTCCGCACGCTGGGGTACGACGTCCCTCGGCCCAAGCCACGCTTCGGGCACGGCGCCGCGGTGGCGCTGACGGCGCCGGACGGGGGAGAGGTGCTGCTGCTCGGCAGCTACCACCCCTCGCAGCAGAACACCTTCACCGGCACCCTGACCGAGCCGATGCTGGACGCCGTGCTCCAGCGAGCCGCCGACCTCGCAGGCGGCAGCGAGCGTGAAACCATGACCGCCGGGCCCCCGTAGCCCAACGGCAGAGGCAGAGGTCTTAAAAACCTCTCAGTCTGGGTTCGAGTCCCAGCGGGGGCACGCTCGGGGACACCCGCTGCGGTGAGCCCTGGTCGCGCAGGCGATTGCGACAATTCAGGGGAACATCACCGCGCCCGGGCACGTTCTCTTGATGAGCGGGATCGTACGATGAACGTGCGATCCACCCCAGGCGTCCAGAGCGGGCGCCGCAGGCCTCCCTAGGAGGGGACCACATGCAGAGCAGCAACCCCGTCTTCCGCCGCGCGGAGGGCTTCAACGGCCGGCAGGGCGCCGCGAGTGGCATGAGCTACCCCGCGGCCGGTTCGTCGGCCCAGCGTGTCTCGACCTACGACCAGCCCTACGGCCAGCAGGTCCCCCCGACCCACGACCCCCGCCTCGGTGGCGGCGACGGCTCCGGTCAGCGGATGTCGATCGACTCGGTCGTGCAGAAGACCGCGATGACCCTGGGCGTCACGATCCTGGTCGCCGCGGCGACCTGGGTGCTGACCCCGACCCCGGGTGAGGAGACCGCCGGCGGCCTCTACGCGCTGGTCATGCTGGGCGCGTTCGGCGGCTTCGCCCTCGCGATGGTCAACTCGTTCAAGCGGGTCGTGAGCCCCGCGCTGGTGCTCGCCTACGCCGCGCTCGAGGGTGTCTTCATCGGTGCCTTCAGCAAGCTGCTGGAGTCGATGTTCGGTGACGGCCTCGTGGTCGGTGCCGTGCTCGGCACGATGGCCGCCGTCGGCGGCACCCTCGCGGCGTACAAGTTCTTCAACATCCGGGTCACGCCGACCTTCCGCAAGTGGGTCGTCGGCGCCATGATCGGCTTCGTCGCCGTGTCGATGCTCGACCTCCTGCTGGGGTTCTTCGGGTCGTCGTTCGGGTTCAACGGCTTCGGCGGCATGGGACTGATCTCCAGCGTCATCGGCCTGGGACTCGGCGTCCTGATGCTGATCCTCGACTTCGACTTCGTCGAGCGCGGCATCGAGGCCGGACTGCCCGAGCGCGAGTCGTGGCGGGCGGCCTTCGGCCTGACCGTGACGATCATCTGGATCTACATCGAGCTGCTCCGGATCATGGCGATCCTGCGCGGCGACTGATCGCCCAGCCGCACCACCCCGCACCAGCGCAACGCCCCCGGGTCTCCCAAGGCCGGGGGCGTTGCGCTTGCCCTGTCCCGCATCGGGGTGGGCTCAGGCGTGCTGCTGCGGCTTCTCGACCTCGGACTCGGGCTGACGCCGACGGCGGCGCAGCTGCACCCAGCGGCCGCGGGTGCCGCGGCTCGAGCCGGCCACCTCGGTGCCGTCGAGCTCCATGCCGACCGTGCGGGCCGCCTCGGCGGCGGCCTGGGTGATCGGCAGGATCGCCTCGCCGCGCACCGCCTCGGGCACCAGGTCCTCGAAGGGGATCACGCCGACTGCGGCGAGGGCCGAGGGCAGCAGCACGGCGGCCAGTGACGAGTAGCCGGCGGCCGACGGGTGGAAGCGGTCCGGTCCGAACAGCAACGCCGGGGTGGCGGCGAACTCCGGTCCCAGGACGGTCGCCAGCGACACCGTCCGGCCGCCGTTCTCGACGACTGCCACGGCCTGCGCCGCAGCCAGCTTGCGGGACCACAGCCGCGCGATCTGCTTCAGCGGGGGCGGGATCGGCTCGATGGTGCCCAGGTCGGGACAGGTGCCCACGACGACCTCGGCACCGGCCTCCCGCAGCCGGCGTACGGCGGCGCTCAGCTCGCGCACGGACTCCGAGATCAGCCGGGTGTGGGTGATGTCGTTGCCGCCGACCAGGATCAGTGCGACCTCCGGCCCGACGCTCAACGCCCGGTCGATCTGCTCGGCGAGGTCGCGTGTCTGCGCCCCGACCTTCGCGAAGGAGCGGAGGTAGACGCGTCGGTCGGCACCCTCGGCGAGTCCGGAGGCGAGGTGCGCCCCCGGCGTCTGCTGCACGTGGTCCACGCCGTAGCCCGCCGCTGACGAGTCCCCGAGGAGGACCACCTTGAGCGGGGGACCGCCGCGCCCGGTGCCGTACCAGCCGGTCGAGTCGGGCGGCTCGCCCTCGGCGTTGCCGATCGCCTTGCGGGCGATCTGAGCCTCGGCCCGCAGCACGCCGTACAGGGATCCGGCCACGACGGAGAGGCCGCCGCCTCCGTAGGCGGCGGCAGCCACCAACTTCCGAGCCACCCCAGCCTTCCCCACGGACCGATGGTAGCGGCGGGCTCTAGACTGCCGAGGTGCAGTACGTGAACTCGCTCATCGACCTGATCGGCAACACCCCGCTGCTCAAGCTCGGCCGGGTGACCGACGGCGCTTCGCCGTTGGTGCTGGCCAAGATCGAGTACCTCAACCCGGGCGGGTCGGTGAAGGACCGGATCGCCACCCGGATGATCGAGGCCGCCGAGCAGTCCGGCGAGCTCAAGCCCGGCGGCACCATCGTCGAGCCGACGTCGGGGAACACCGGGGTCGGGCTGGCCATGGTCGCCCAGCAGAAGGGCTACCACTGCGTCTTCGTCTGCCCCGACAAGGTCAGCGAGGACAAGCGCAACGTGCTCAAGGCCTACGGCGCCGAGGTGGTCGTGTGCCCGACGGCGCTCGCGCCGGAGCACCCGGACTCCTACTACAACGTCTCGGACCGCCTGGTGCGCGAGATCGACGGTGCCTGGAAGCCCAACCAGTACGCCAACCCGCACAACCCGCGCTCCCACTACGAGACCACCGGCCCGGAGATCTGGGCGCAGACCGAGGGCCGGGTCACGCACTTCGTCGCCGGCGTGGGCACGGGCGGGACGATCAGCGGCACCGGGCGCTTCCTCAAGGACCAGAACCCCGACGTGCAGGTGATCGGCGCCGACCCGGCGGGCTCGGTCTACTCCGGCGGCAGCGGCCGCCCCTACCTCGTCGAGGGGGTGGGCGAGGACTTCTGGCCCGAGGCCTACGACCGCGACGTGGCCGACCGGATCATCGAGGTCTCCGACGCCGACTCCTTCGCGATGACCCGCCGCCTGGCTCGCGAGGAGGCGCTGCTGGTCGGAGGATCCTGCGGGATGGCCACGGTGGGGGCGCTCCGGATCGCGCACGAGCTGGACGGCACCCCCGAAGGGGAGAACGCCGTGATCGTGGTGCTGCTGCCCGACTCCGGCCGGGGCTACCTCGGCAAGGTCTTCAACGACGAGTGGCTCGGGCAGTACGGCTTCCTGCCCGCGACCGACGAGCAGACGGTCGGGCAGGTGCTGCGCGGCAAGAGCGGCCGGCTGCCCGACCTCGTGCACACGCACCCCAGCGAGACCATCGCCGAGGCGGTGCACATCCTCCAGGAGTACGGCGTCTCGCAGATGCCCGTCGTCCGCGCCGAGCCGCCGATCGTCGCGGCCGAGGTCGCCGGCAGCGTCTCCGAGCGAGCGCTGCTCGACGCGCTCTACTCCGGCCACGCCAAGCTGATCGACGCCGTCGAGACCCACATGGACCCGCCGCTGCCGACGGTCGGCTCCCACGAGCCCGTCGGCGAGGCGGTGGCGCGGCTGGAGCAGGCCGACGCCCTGCTCATCCAGGAGGACGGCAAGCCGATCGGCGTCGTCACCCGGCAGGACCTGCTGTCCTACCTGGCGGCGCGCTAGCGCACCTGCACGGCGATCGTCGACGGCTCGACGACGTCGGGGTGCAGGATCCCCGCGAGCGCCTCGACCCCGTCGACCAGCCGGGGTCCGGGCCGGGCGAACGACGCGTTGGCGTCGACGGCCCACACCGGGATGCCGCCGGGCAGGTGGGGCAGCGCCTGCACGGCCAGCTCGCGGGAGGCCTCCAGCCCGAAGCCGCACGGTGCGCACACGACGACGTCCGGTCGCGAGGCGGCGACCTCGTCCCAGCCGACCCGGTAGGACCGTGCACCGGGGACGCCCAGCACGGACTCCCCACCGGCCACGTCCACCATCTCCGGGACCCAGTGGCCCGGCGCGAACGCCGGGTCGGTCCACTCGAGCACCAGCACGCGCGGCCGAGTCCGACCGGCCACCCGTCGTACGACGTCGTCGAGGCGGGCCCGCAGGCGGGCCACGAGAACGGCGGCCTGCTCCTCGCGACCGGTCGCCGCGCCGAGCGTCGCGACGGAGGCGAGCACCTCCTCGAGGGTGTGCGGGTCGATGGTGAGGACCTCGGCGGTGCAGCCCAGGTGGGCGAGCGCGTCGTCGACCACGGACACGTCGACGGCGCACACCGCGCACAGGTCCTGGGTGACGACGAGGTCGGCGTCGAGGCCGGCCAGGGCGCCCTCGTCGAGGTGGTAGAGGTCCTCGCCGGCTTGGACCGCCCGCGTCACGAACGCGTCGATCTCCTGCGGAGCCAGACCCTCGGGCATCGCGCTGGTCGACACGATCGTGCGGCTGCGGGCCGCGGCCGGGTGGTCGCACTCGAACGTCACGCCGACCACCTGGTCGCCCGCACCGAGGTCGAAGAGGATCTCGGTGGTGGAGGGCAGCAGGGACACGATCCGCTGGGGTGGCATGGGCAGATCCTAGGAGCGGGGCCCTGACCGGCGGGGGAGCGCTGGCCGGCCCTTAGGGTCGACGGGTGGACGACCCGTCGCTGTGGACCTACGCGCTGCTGGCGCTCGCCGGTCTGTTCGCCGGGTTCGTCGACGCCGTCGTCGGAGGCGGTGGTCTGGTCCTGCTGCCGTCCCTGGTGGTCGCCTTCCCGGGCGCGGCGCCGGTGCAGATCCTCGCGACGAACAAGCTCGCCGGCACCTTCGGCACCTCGATCAGCTCGGTGACGTACTACCGACGGGTGCGTCCCGATCCGCACACGTTCGTGCCGCTGATGATCGTCGCGTTCATCGGCTCGGCCTTCGGGGCGGTCGCGGCGTCGTACCTGCCGAAGTCGGCGTTCAACCCGATCATCCTGGTGGCCCTCATCACCGTCGGCGCCTACGTCCTGTTCAAGCCCGACCTGGGCTCGGCCACCGTGCTGCGGTTCACCGGACGTCAGCACACGACCGCGGCGGTCCTGGCCGGGCTGGTGATCGGCTTCTACGACGGCGCGCTCGGGCCGGGCACCGGGTCGTTCTTCGTGTTCACGCTCGTCGGGCTGCTCGGCTACAACTTCCTGGAGGCCTCCGCCAAGGCCCGCATCGCCAACTGGGCGACCAATGTCGCGGCGTTGGGGGTCTTCGCTGCCCAGGGAGCGGTGATGTGGAAGATCGGCCTGGTCGTCGGTGTCTGCAACCTGGTCGGCAGCTATGTCGGAGCCCGCACCGCGGTGTCGCGGGGCAGCAGCTTCGTGCGGGTCTTCTTCGTGCTCGTGGTCAGCGCCTTCATCGTGCGGATCGGCTGGGACGTCGTCACTACCCTGTCGCCATGACGGCGCAGTGGACGGTGCTCAGGGACCCGGGCGGCCGCGAGTACTGCCTCACCGATCGGCGACCCGAGGATGTCTGAGGTGGAGATCCGGGACGCGCGAGCGGAGGACTGGGACGCGGTGTGGCCGTTCTTCGCCGCGACCGTGCAGGCGGGCGCGACCTACGCCTACGACCCGGAGACGACGTACGAGCAGGGCCGGACGCTCTGGATGGTCGCAGCCCCATCGCGCACGGCCGTGGCGGTCGTGGACGGCGTCGTGCTGGGCAGCTCGAAGATGGGACCCAACCGCGACGGTCCGGGCGCGCACGTCGGCACGGCGAGCTTCATGGTCGCGCCCGAGGCGCGCGGGCTCGGCGTCGGGCGGGCGCTGGCCGAGGAGATGGTCGCGTGGCATCGGGCCCGAGGGTTCCGCGCGATCCAGTTCAACGCCGTCGTGGAGACCAACGAGGTGGCGGTGCGGCTGTGGCAGAGCCTGGGCTTCACGATCGTGGGCACGGTGCCGGAGGCCTTCGACCACCCCGAACACGGCTACGTCGGGCTGCACGTGATGGTGCTGCCGCTCGTCGGGTCCCCGTAGGATGGTCGCTGGTGCGCCGGGAAGTCTGGTCGGCATGACGTCGTCGACCCCTCAGGAGCACTTCGCGTGAACAAGACACCTCGCCCGTTCTTCGGCCGCGGCTCGTGGGCCGAGACCAGTCGTATCTCGGACGTCCTCCGGCAGGAGACCGTCGGCGGTGCGCTGCTCGTCCTCGGCGCGGCCATCGCACTGGTGTGGGCCAACTCGCCGTGGGCGGTCACCTACGACGAGCTGCGCGACTTCACCATCGGGCCGTCGGCGCTGCACCTCGACCTGTCGCTGGGCACCTGGGCGGCCGACGGGTTGCTGGCCATCTTCTTCTTCGTGGTCGGGCTGGAGCTCAAGAGGGAGTTCGTCGCAGGCGACCTGCGAGACCCCGCGCGTGCCGCCCTGCCGATCGTCGCCGCGCTGGGCGGCGTCATCGTGCCCGCCCTCGTCTACGTGGCAGTGAACATCTCCACCGGGGGAGAGGCACTGCGCGGCTGGGCGATCCCGACCGCCACCGACATCGCCTTCGCCGTCGCGGTCCTGGCGATCATCAGCACGCACCTGCCGGCGGCGCTGCGCACCTTCCTGCTGACGTTGGCGGTCGTCGACGACCTGATCGCGGTCACGATCATCGCGGTCGTCTACACCTCCGAGCTGCACCTGCTGCCGCTCGCCGCGGCGCTGGTGCCGCTGGGGCTCTTCGCGCTGCTGGTGCAGAAGCGGGTGCGCTCCTGGTGGCTGCTGCTGCCGCTCGCCCTGACGACCTGGGCTCTCGTGCACGAGTCCGGCGTGCACGCGACCGTGGCCGGTGTGCTGCTCGGCTTCACCGTCCCGGTGATCCGGTCGCGCCGCGGCCGGTGGCCCGGAGGCGGGTCCGGGCCTCGCCGAGCACTTCGAGCACCTGCTGCGTCCGCTGTCGGCCGGGTTCGCGGTGCCTGTCTTCGCATTCTTCGCCGCCGGGGTCACCATCGGCGGGTTCAGCGGGCTGGGCGAGTCCTTGACCGATCCGGTCGCGCTGGGCATCGTCGCGGGCCTCGTGATCGGCAAGCCCGTGGGCATCCTGGCGACCACCTACGTGCTGGCGCGGTTCACCCGGGCCAGCCTCGACGACGAGCTGTCGCTGGTGGGACGTGCTGGGGCTCGGGCTGCTGGGCGGGATCGGGTTCACGGTGTCGCTGCTGATCGGCGACCTGGCGTTCGGCGCCGGCAGCACGACCGACGAGCACGTCAAGGTCGGGATCCTCGTCGGGTCGCTGCTGTCCGCCCTCCTTGCCGCGGTCGTGATGAAGAAGCGCGACCGCGTCTACCGGCGCATCTACCTCGCCGAGTCGGTCGACGAGGACGCACGACGGCATCCCGGACGTCTACGACGCTGAGTCACTGCGGGGACCCCGGGTGCCTCGCGGTTCCGACCTTCCTCGCGCAGGTCCTCGGTCAGGTAGGTGTAGGGCTGCGGCGCACCCCCGCTCTGCTCCAGGGCGCGGTCGAGGTAGTCGCGCAGCGCCCACACCGCGGCCGGGTCTGCCTCCGGAGCCAGGTCGAAGGTCGCGTCGAGCTCGGCAGCGCCCAGGCCGAGGTCCTGTTCGACCTGCTCCGGGGTGAGGCCGGTGAGCCGGAACGCGGCGCGCAGCTCCTGGCTGGTGAGTGCACGGTGCGCGGGCTCGAGCGACATGGCGCGATCCTGCCAGGCCACACAAAGGTCCGCGCCGGCGCGCCGCGTCGACCCGGGTCTTGTCCCTGGTTGACCCGGGTCTTGTCCCTGGTTGACCCGGGTCTTGTCTCTGGTTGACCCGGGTCTTGTCCCTGGTTATTCCGGGCGAAGCGGCTGGCGGCGTAGCTTGCCGACGCGGGGCGCGAGTGCCTACTCAACGGGGCGCGAGTGCCTACTCAACGGGGCGCGAGTGCCTACTCAACGGGCGCGGGGGCGGGGGCGGGGGCGGCAGGCGGTCGCGGAGCGACCGCAGCGCCTGCTGCACGACGCGCGCGTCGATCTTGAGCACCTCGCGGTCGTAGGTCAGCAGTCCGTTGAGCTCGTCCTCGACGTCGGACAGCTGGGTGTAGACCGTGCCGCTGAGGCCGGCGCTCACCAGCCGCGCGAGGTCCTCGTGCAACCGGGCGAACGACGCGGCCAGGGATGCGGGAGAGTCCTCGTGCCCGTAGCCGAAGTCGGTCCGGTCGTCGTACACGTGGCCCTCGACCCGCAGGTCGTGTCCGCCGTACTCCGACAGCACCACGGGACGACCGTCGCGTCGGCGTGGCAGCCGGAACGGGCGGCCGTAGACGTGCAGCGAGCGGACGTCTCCGGCGCCCTGGTCGTGCCAGCCACTGGCATGGTCGACGACGCGCGTCGGATCGAGGGCGCGCACCTCGGCGGCGATGCGCGCGGCGGAGAACTGTCCCCAGCCCTCGTTGAACGGCACCCAGCCGGCGATCGACGGCACGTTGCGCAGCAGCGCGACGGTACGGCGCCACTCGTCCTCGAACAGCTCGCGGCCGGCGCCGCGCCCCAGGACACCTGCCCACCGCCGGTCGTCGAGCCGTCGCAGCGGGCCGGCGAGACGGCGGCCGGGCCAGGTCACGGCGGCGGTCCGGTAGCGCCCGCCGCCGTTGACGAAGTCCTGCCACACGAGCATCCCGAGCCGGTCGCAGTGGTGGTACCACCGCAGCGGCTCGATCTTGATGTGCTTGCGCAGCAAGGTGAAACCGAGCGACCTCATCGTCTCGATGTCGTGCACCATCGCCTCGTCGGAGGGAGCGGTGAGGAGCCCGTCGGGCCAGTAGCCCTGGTCGAGAACGCCGACGGGGAGGAACGGCTCGCCGTTGAGCAGCAGCCGCGGCACCCCGTGCGCGTCCGGTCCCACGCCGAACGACCGCATCCCGACGTACGACGTCACGCGGTCGTCGCCGAGCACCACCTCGACGTCGTACAGGAACGGGTCGTCGGGCGTCCACGGGCGCACGTCGCGCACGCTCAGCCGGGTCGGGACACCCACCGGAACCGTCGACGTCCGCCCGTCCAGCGTCACCCTCGCCTCCCCGTGGCCGGACGCGTGCACGGTGACCTCGACCGCCGACTCCTCGAGCAGCGGCACCAGGTCCAGCCGCTCGACGTACGACCCGGGCACCGCCTCGAGCCACACCGTCTGCCAGATCCCTGACTGCGCGGTGTACCAGATGCCGCCGCGGCGCAGCCGCTGCTTGCCGCTGGCGTGCCCGGCCCCCTCCGACGCGTCGCGTACGTCGACCCGCAGCTCGCTGCCGCCGGGACGCAGGGCGTCGGTCACGTCGAGCGTGAAGGGCAGGTAGCCGCCGACGTTCGCTCCCACCTGCACGTCGTCCACCCACACCGTGCACGTCTGGTCGACGGCGCCGAAGTGCAGCAGGAGCCGTCCGCCGGGGACCGCGAAGCCGTCGGGCAGCTCGACCCGACGGCGGTAGGTGAGGCGCTCGTGCGGCTGCAGCTGGCGGCTCACCCCGGACAAGCACGCCTCGGGGGAGAAGGGCACGAGGATGATGCCGTCGTCGCGCGTCGGCACCGAATCGCTGGCGGGGGAGATCACGTAGCGCCACCGTCCGTTCAGCGACAGGTGGCTGCTGCGCACGAGCTGCGGGCGGGGATGCTCGCCCAGCACGTGCTCCGGATCGATCGCACGACCCCATCGGGTCCGGAGGTCGGTGCGCACCGGGCCGATCGTGCCAGAACCACTGGTGCTTCTGGGTCTGTCCGGTTCGGTGCAGCCGGTGCTAGGTTCCGCGGATTCCTTCTGATCTGGAGAAAACATGCGTAGAGCGCACCGCGTCATCGCCCCCGCCATCGCCCTGGCTGCAGCGGCCTCGACCGCGCTCCTGGCGGGCGCACCCGCCGCGACGGCCGGCAAGCCGAAGCCCGGTCCCGCGAAGCCGGACAAGGTCGTCGTGATCGTCGTCGACGCGCTCTCGCGCGAGATCGTGCAGAAGTACGGCATGCGCAACGTGCAGACGCTGATGCGCGACGGGGCCGACTCCCCGAAGGGCTACCTCGGGCATCTCGGCTCGGTGACGGTGGTGACGCACAACGTCCTCACGCACGGCGCCCTGCCGAAGAACATGGGCTGGACGGACGAGGGCTACCGCGACGTCGACCAGGTGCTCGCCGGGCAGGGTGACGACGAGAGCGACATGTGGCTGACCAGCGACTGGACCAAGGACCAGTTCTTCGCGGTGCAGGACCACGCCGGCTACCCGAGCCTGGCGACCTACCTGCACGCGAAGCGACCGGGGTCGAAGGTGGTTGCCATCAGCCCGAAGGGGTACGCCGCGTGGGGGCTCGGCGGTGGCAGCGGGGCCGGTGGAGCCGCGGCCGACTCCATTGTGACGTTCTCGGGCCGCAGCTACGACTGTGACGGTGACGGGGTGAAGAACTGGCGCGGTCCGACCGGGGTCAACGTCGCCAGCTATCTCGCCGCCCCTGTGTGCGGTCGCTACTACGTCGACTCCGCGTCCTCTAAGAAGTACGACACCGGACAGCAGCCGGCGTGGCTCTACCCGCTCGACGGTGATCGCTACACCGCCGGCAACGACCCGGAGCACCAGGGCAGCGACGTCTGGGCGGCTGACGCCGCGATCGACACCATGCGCAACGAGGACTGGAGCGGGGTGTTCGTGACGCTGCCCGGCGTCGACAAGGCCGCACACATGTGGGGCGGCATCGACGACGAGGGAGGCGACGACCCCCAGACCCACCTGGCCAACGCAGCAGCGGTCGCCGACCAGCAGGTGGGCAAGATCGTCGACCACCTGCGCAGCAGCGGCGAGCTGGACAACACCCTGGTCGTGCTCACCGCGGACCACGGCTCCGTCCCCGGGCGCAACTTCTACGGCGTCGACAAGGCCAACCAGGGCTACTACAACTGGTACTACGGCGACCTCGAGAACGGCACCTACCTCGACCCGCAGCCTTCCCTGAAGCCCTTGGTGGACACCGGGAACGTCGCGATGTCCTACTCCGACTCGATGCTGCGTGCCTGGCTCCAGGACCAGTCACCGGCGCGGGTCGCCGAGGCCGTCAAGGCGATGAAGGACATGCCGGGAGTCTCGGCGGTCTGGGTCCGGGACGGCTCCCGCTTCCGGCGTGCCACGCCGGTGCGCTCCAACGCCATGAGCGGACCGGAGCGTGCATGGTTCGCGAAGCACGCGCAGGACCTGCTCAACTCCACCGCCGCACCGAACGGCGCCGACGTGATCGGCACGCTGCTCGACGACACGACGTACTCCGTCAAGGGCGACCACGGTGGGATCCAGCGCCGGACGCAGCAGATCCCGATCGTCTTCGCGGGCGGCGGCATCGGCTCCACCGACCTGAAGGGCGAGGTCCGTTCGGTCGACATCATGCCGACCGTCATGCGCGCTCTGGGCATCGAGCGCACGCACGCCCTCGACGGGAAGGCCTACCAGCTGCCCGGCGGGAGGTAGAGCATCCCGACGCGACCCCACCACGCGGACCGGCACTCGAGGGCGGGACCGACTCAGTCCCGGCCCGGCCGGTCCGACTGCCGGTCGCGGTGGTGGTGCCGGCCGATCAGGAGGGAGATCAGACGCCGGCCGGGAACGGCACGCCGGTGTTGGAGTGGCAGCGGTAGCCGTGCGGGTTCTTGGCGAGGTACTGCTGGTGCACGTCCTCGGCGTAGTAGTACGTCGGGGCCGGCTTGACCTCGGTGGTGATCGCGCCGTAACCGCGCTTCATGATTTCCGGCTCGTAGGCCGAGCGCAGCCGGAGCGCGGTCTCGCGCTGCTCGGCGCCCACGGTGTAGATCGCGGAGCGGTACTGCGTGCCGATGTCGTTGCCCTGCCGCATGCCCTGGGTGGGGTCGTGGAACTCGAAGAACGCCTTGACCAGGTCGGCGTAAGACACCCGCGCCGGGTCGAAGACCACCCGCACGGCCTCGGTGTGACCGGTCTGTCCCGAGCACACCTCCTCGTACGACGGGTGCGGGGTCGAGCCGCCGGCGTACCCGACGGACGTCGACCAGACGCCCGGCATCTGCCAGTAGATCTCCTCGGCACCCCAGAAGCAGCCCAGGCCGAACACCGCGACCTCGTGGCCTGCGGGGATGTTCGTCTCGTCGGTCACGACCGGCGCGTCCAGCACGCGGTGCCGGTCGGCGATCGCGAACCACTGCTCGGCGCGGCCCCGGAGGGACTGGTCGGGGGTCGGGATCTCCAGCTTGCGGCGGTTGAACAGCACAGGGCACTCCTCGTCGTCGTCCTACGGGTGGTTCGTGGCATACAACGCGCCGGACGGGTGGATCCTTCCCGGCGATAGGGTCCACGTCATGAGCGAGCAGGTCCAGAAGAGCGGCTTCGAGACGCGCGCGATCCACGCCGGCTACGAGCCCGACCCGACCACCGGCGCCGTGATCCCGCCGATCTACGCGACGAGCACCTACAAGCAGGACGGCGTGGGTGGGCTGCGCGGCGGCTACGAGTACTCCCGCTCCGCGAACCCGACGCGTACGGCGCTCGAGGGCAACCTCGCCGCGCTGGAGGAGGGGGAGCGCGCCTTCGCCTTCGCCAGCGGCCTCGCGGCGGAGCACACGCTGCTGCAGGCGCTGTGCCGGCCGGGCGACCACGTGGTCATCCCCGACGACGCGTACGGCGGCACCTACCGTCTCTTCGCCAAGGTCGAGGGCCCGTGGGGGCTCGCGCACACCGCGGCGCCGGTGTCCGACGTGGACGCCGTCAAGGCGGCGATCCGTCCGGGTGAGACCCAGCTGGTCTGGGTGGAGACGCCGACCAACCCGCTGCTGAACATCGGTGACATCGAGGCGCTCGCGGCGGTCGCCCACGACGCCGGGGCGCTGCTCGTCGTGGACAACACGTTCGCCTCGCCGTACCTCCAGCAGCCGCTCACCCTGGGTGCCGACGTGGTCGTGCACTCGACCACGAAGTACGTCGGCGGCCACTCCGACGTCGTCGGCGGCGCGCTCGTGGTGCGCGACCTCGAGCTGTCCGAGCAGGTCGCCTTCCACCAGAACTCCATCGGCGCGGTCGCGGGGCCGTTCGACGCGTGGCTGACGCTGCGAGGCCTCAAGACGCTCGCGGTGCGGATGGACCGGCACTGCGACAACGCCGAGAAGGTCGTGGCGTTCCTGGCCGAGCACCCGCAGGTCGCGCAGGTGATCTATCCCGGCCTCGAGGAGCACCCGGGTCACGCCGTCGCGGCCCGGCAGATGAAGCGCTTCGGGGGGATCGTGTCGTTCCGGGTCGAGGCGGGGGAGCAGGCCGCCCTCGACGCCTGCGCGCGCACCGAGGTGTTCACGCTCGCGGAGTCGCTGGGCGGCATCGAGTCGCTGATCGAGCACCCGGGCCGGATGACGCACGCGTCGGTCGCCGGCACGGACCTCGAGGTGCCGCCCGACCTGGTCCGGCTCTCGGTGGGCATCGAGACGGCCGACGACCTGCTCGCCGACCTCGACCAGGCACTCGCCGGCTGAGGTGCTCGTCGCCTGCGTGGACTTCGGCTCCACCTTCACCAAGGCCGCCCTGGTCGACGTCGACACCGGTGAGCTGGTCGCGTCCGCGGACCACCGCACCACGGTCGACACCGACGTGCTCGACGGGTGGCACGCCATCCGCGAGCGACTCGGGATCCGGGAGGACGTCGAGGTGCTGGCCTGCTCGTCGGCCGGCGGCGGCCTGCGGGTCGCGGTCGTCGGCAACGAGGCCCTCGTCACCGCCGAGGCCGGTCGCCGGGTCGCGCTGTCCAGCGGCGGCCGCGTCGTGCACGTCGCCAGCGGTGCGATGACGCGCGACGCCCTGCGCGACCTGCGCGCCACCGAGCCCGACGTCCTGCTGCTCGTCGGAGGGACCGACGGCGGCAACGCCGAGGTGCTGCTGGCCTCGGCGACGACGCTGGCCCGGGCGCGCTGGCGCACGCCGGTCGTGGTGGCCGGCAACGTCGACGCCCGGGCCGAGGTGTCCGCTCTCCTCGAGGCGGCCGGGAACGCCGCACGTGCTGGCCGACAACGTGGTGCCGCAGATCGGCGTGCTCGCACCCGGCTCCGCCCGAGCCGCGATCCGCGAGATGTTCCTGCGGCACGTGATCGGCGGCAAGCACCTCTCCTCCGGCACCGCCTTCACCGAGATGGTCCGGGGGGCGACGCCCGACGTCGTGCTGAGCGCAGTCGAGCTGCTGGCACACGGTCTCGACGCGGAGCACCCGGGTGCCGGGGACGTCGTGGTGGTCGACGTCGGCGGCGCCACCACGGACGTGCACTCCGTGGTCGAGGTCGACGCCGAGGACGCCGGCCTGGCCCGCGAGGTGGTCGCCACCGTGCCCGTGAGCCGCACCGTCGAGGGCGACCTCGGGATGCGGTGGAGCGCCGTGGCGACGGTCCAGGAGGGCGTGACGGCCGGTCTGCTGGACGACGCCCCTGCGCTGCGCGCCGCGGCCGACGTACGGCGCCGGCAGCCGTCGTACCTCCCGGGGACCGAGGGTGACCGAGCCGACGACGAGACCATCGCCCGGGCTGCTGTCGGCGTCGCGCTGCGCCGGCACGCGGGCCGCTCCCAGGTGCTGTTCGACGCGGCGGGTCGGGTGGTGGAGCGCAGTGGCAAGGACCTGCGGGAGGTCGACCTGCTCGTCGGGTCCGGCGGGGTGCTGCGGCACCAGGACCCGGGCGTCGCGACGCGGGTGCTCGGTGCGGTGACCGGCGAGGTGCCGGGTGGTTGGCAGCTGCCCAGCGCGCCGCGCGTGGTGGTCGACCACGACTACGTGCTGGCGCCGGCCGGGCTGCTCGCCGAGCGCTACCCGGACGCAGCCCACGCCCTCCTGGCCCGACTGCGCTGAGCCCGCGGCACCACCGAAGGACCCGGGCCGTAGCCTGGCGGCATGGGAGTCGGGAGCAGGATGACGCGCGGGCTGTCCAACGTGCGGAGCAGCCAGCGACGCAAGTCCGACGAACGCTTCGCGGAGCGGTTCGCGACCCAGTGGCAGACGATGCGCGAGCAGCGCCGTCCCGAGCCCCCCAGCATCCGGGCCGGTGAGTCCAACTACTCGCGGGCCCAGGTGCCCTACGGCGTGGACCTCGCGGCGGCGTGGGGGTGGCGCTTCCTGGTGATCGTCGGGGCGGGCTACGTCGTCACCCTCGGCATCGCGAAGTTCAGCGTGCTGGTGATGCCCGTCGTGATCTCGCTGCTGCTGACCGCGCTGGTGGTGCCGCTGGTCAACCTGCTGGTCCGGGCGCGCTTCCCCCGGGGAGTGGCCTCGATCCTCGTGGTGATCGGCACCTTCGCGACCGTCGGGCTGCTGCTGACCTTCGCCGGTCAGCAGGTCGCGGCGGGTGCCAGCAACCTGTCCGAGCAGGTGGTGACCGGGCTCGAGCAGATCCGCACCTGGCTCAAGACCGGGCCGCTGAACGCGAGCGAGAGCCAGATCAACGACTACCTCCAGTCGGCCCAGGACGCCGTCGCCTCGAGCAACGAGCAGATCGTCGCGCGCATCTCCGAGGTCGGCACCACGATCGGCCACATCGTCGCCGGCTTCTTCATCATCTTGTTCAGCACCTACTTCTTCCTCGCCGACGGCAACCGGATCTGGTCCTGGGTGGTGCGGATCTTTCCGCGCGCCTCACGTGAGCGGGCCGACTCCTCGGGCCGGATCGCGTGGCAGTCGCTGACCCAGTTCGTCCGGGCGACCGTGCTGGTCGCGGCGACCGACGCGATCGGCATCATGGTCGTCGCCGCGGTGCTCCGGGTGCCCTTCGTCTTCGCGATCGGCGTGCTGGTCTTCCTGGGCGCCTTCGTCCCGATGATCGGCGCCACGATCTCGGGCTCGGTCGCGGTGCTGGTCGCCCTGGTCGACCAGGGCCCGGTCGTGGCCCTGATCATGCTCGGAGGCGTCATCGCGGTGCAGCAGATCGAGGCGCACGTGCTGCAGCCGTTCCTGCTCGGACGCTTCGTGTCCCTGCACCCGCTCGGCGTGATCGTCGCGATCGCGGCGGGCGTGCTGATGGCCGGGATCGCCGGTGCCCTGGTCGCCGTACCGCTCGTCGCGGCCCTGAACGCGGTGGTGCTCCACCTCTCGGACTCGGCCCGAGAGGTGGAGCCGGCCCAGGACGCCGCGGTGACGGGCGACGAGACCTAGCCGCGCTCAGTGCGCGACGACGACCTCGGACTCCTCCTCGGAGGCGGGCGGGGCGTCCCGGGTGCCGAGCGGCTTCTCCTTGAGGAAGAACGCCACGCCCAGCGCGATCGCCACCAGGGGTACGGCGGACAGGAACACGTCGTGCAGCGCTGAGCTGAACGCGCCGGTCACCAGGCTCTGCACAGGCTCGGGCAACGCTCGGATGGCCTGCACGTTGTTGGCGACGTCGTCGAGCCCGCCGGTCGCGGCGCCGGCCGGCGCCTGCTTCATCGCATCGGCGAGATGCACCACGAGGCGGCTCGACAGGATCGCGCCGAAGAGCGCCGTGCCGAACGACCCGCCCATCTGCCGGAAGAACGTCACCGAGCTGGTGGCGACCCCGATGTCGGAGCGGTCCACGGAGTTCTGCACGACCGTGATCAGGATCTGCATCGTGAAGCCGAGCCCGGTCCCGAGGACGTACATCGACAGCCCGGCGTACCAGTAGGGCGAGGTGGCGGTCAGCTGCGAGAGCATGACCAGCGCCACGATCACGACCGAGGCGCCGAGGATCGGGTAGATCTTGTACTTCCCGTTGCGGCTCATCAGCCGGCCTGCGGTGATCGACGTCGAGAAGATGCCGACCACCATCGGCAGCATCGCCAGGCCGGACCTGGTCGGGCTCATGCCGTCGACGACCTGCAGGTACAGCGGGATGAAGATCATCGAGCCGAACATCGCGATGCCGATCAGGAAGCCGAAGAGGTTCGCGATGGAGAAGATCGAGTTGCCGAACAGCCGCATCGGGATGATCGGCTCGGTGGCCCGACGCTCGACGAGCACGAACGCGACGGCGAGCACGACGCCGGCGACCAGCAGGGCGACGCCGGTGCCGGAGCCCCAGCCGAGGTCCGGGCCGGCCCAGGCGGTGTAGAGCAGGAACGAGGAGACCGAGCCGACCACCAGGGCGGCGCCGAGGTAGTCGATCGAGTGGTCGCGACGCACGTGCGGCATCTTGAGCGCCGCGGACGTGACGACCAGCGCCACCAGGCCGATCGGGACGTTGATGTAGAAGATCCACTGCCAGCCGGGGCCGTCGGCGAAGAAGCCCCCCAGCACCGGGCCGAGCACGGACGACGTACCGAACACCGCGGCGAAGTAGCCCTGGTAGCGACCGCGCTCCCGCGGCGGGATGATGTCGCCGATCACCGCGAGGGCGAGCGACATCAGGCCACCGCCGCCGAGACCCTGGACGGCGCGGAAGCCGATCAGCTGCTCGATGTTCTGCGAGAAGCCGGCGAGCAGGGAGCCGGCCACGAACGTCACGATCGCGATCTGGAACAGCAGCCGCCGACCGTACAGGTCCGAGATCTTGCCCCACAGCGGCGTGGAGGCGGTGGCGGTCAGCATGTAGGCCGTGACGACCCAGGACAGCTTGTCCAGGCCGCCGAGGTCGGAGGTGATCCGGGGCAGTGCCGTCCCGACGATGCTCTGGTCGAGGGCGGCGAGGAACATGCCCGTCATCAGGCCGCCCATCACCACCAGGATCTGCTTGTGGCTGAGGTAGCCGTTGGAGTCGGGGGTCACGGCTGGTTCTCCTGCGGGTTCGTCGGGGCGTGGGGGGTCGAGTCGGTGAGGAGGTCGGTCGCGAGCCGGTCCAGGAGGGAGCGCAGCGTCGCGCGCTCCTCGTCGGTCCAGCCGTGCAGGGCGCTGGCGAGCAGCCGGCGCCGGGTCTCGAAGCCCTGCGCGAGACCGGCTCGGCCCTGCTCGGAGACGGCGACCCGGCTGGCGCGCCCGTCGTCGGGGTCGCCGGTGCGCTCGAGCAGGCCGCGGTCCTCGAGCTGACGGACGTGCCGGCTGACCGTGGAGGCGTCCAGGCCGAGCGCCTGGGCGAGCGCCGAGGACCGCATCGGCCCCTGATGGGCGAGCAGCTTCAGCAGCGGGAAGGCGGAGTAGTCCAGCACGTCGTCCGGCTGCCGCTGCCGCAACCGACGGCCGAGCGCCATCATCAGGCCCAGGAGCGCGTCCTCGGCCGTCTCCGGAGGAGAAGATTGCATGGCTCAACCATACAACTCGTTGCGTGGGCCATGCATCTAAATAACCGAGGGGCCCCGCGTGATCCGTACCACGTCGCGACCTCCTAGGGTGAGCGCCATGGTGGAGATCCCCGGGCTGGCCGACATCGAGGAGGCCCGGCGCGCGCTCGACGGCGTCTCGGTCTACACGCCGATGGAGGAGTCGCGCTGGCTCTCGGCCCTGGCCGGGGGGCCGGTCGACATCAAGGCCGAGAACCTCCAACGCACCGGGTCGTTCAAGATCCGCGGTGCCTACCTGCGGATGTCGCGGCTGTCCCCCGAGGAGCAGGCCGCCGGTGTGGTGGCGGCCAGTGCCGGCAACCACGCGCAGGGGGTGGCGCTCGCCGCCCAGATGCTCGGCATCCACGCCACCGTCTTCATGCCCGAGGGGGCGCCGATCCCCAAGGAGAAGGCCACCCGCGGGTACGGCGCCGACGTCCGCTTCCACGGACACAGCATCGACGAGGCCCTGGTCGCGGCCCGGGCCTTCTCCGCCGAGACCGGAGCGGTGCTGATCCACCCGTTCGACCACTTCGACATCGTCGCCGGCCAGGGCACCTGCGGCCTGGAGATCCTCGAGCAGCGACCCGACCTGGAGACCCTGCTCGTGCCGTGCGGGGGCGGCGGCTTCCTCGCCGGCATCGCCACGGCGATCAAGGCGCTCCGTCCCCAGGTGCGGATCATCGGCGTCCAGGCGGAGAAGGCGGCGGCCTACCCCACGTCCCTGGAGCGGGGCGTCCCGGTGCCGCTCGCGTCCATGGCCACGATGGCCGACGGGATCGCGGTCGGCTGTCCGGGGGAGGTGCCCTTCGAGGCCATCCAGCGCTACGTCGACGAGATCGTCACGGTCAGCGAGGAGAGCCTGTCGCGGGCGCTGCTGATGCTGCTCGAGCGGGCCAAGCTGGTCGTCGAGCCGGCCGGCGCTGCGGCCGTGGCGGCGGTGCTCGACTCGCCCGACACCTTCCGGACGCCGGCGGTGGCCGTGCTCTCCGGCGGCAACGTCGACCCGCTCCTGATGATGCGGGTGATCCGGCACGGGCTGGCCTCAGCCGGCCGCTACCTCTACTTCCGTGCCCGGATCCCGGACACGCCCGGCGGCCTGGCGCGGCTGCTCAACGAGCTGGCCTCCGTCGAGGCCAACGTGCTCGACGTCGTGCACGAGCGCACGTCGGCGTCCCTGCACCTCGACGAGGTCGAGGTGCAGCTGCAGGTCGAGACCCGCGGGGTGGAGCACGCCGAGCGGGTGCTGACCCGGCTGCGGGAGTGCGGCTACCCGCTCACCCAGTAGCGGCGGGTCAGCCGCCGTAGGGGACGGCGTCGAGGATCTCGACCTCGAGCAGCGTGCCGTTCGGCGCCTTGTAGGAGACCGTCTCGCCCTTCTTGGCGCCGATGATGGCCGAGCCGAGCGGGGACTGCGGCGAGTAGACCCGCAGGCCCTCGGTGGTGTCCTCCATCTCGCGGGCGCCGAGCAGGAACTCCTCGGCCTCGTCGTCGGCGTCGCCGACGAACTTGTAGGTCACCTTCATCCCGGGCTCGACGACGCCGTCGTCGGCCGGGGTCTCGCCGACGTGCGCACGACGGAGCATGTCCTCGAGCTGGCGGATGCGGGCCTCGGTCTTGCCCTGCTCCTCACGGGCGGCGTGGTAGCCGCCGTTCTCCTTGAGGTCGCCCTCGTCGCGCGCGGCGCTGATCTTGGCGATGATCTCGGTGCGCACCGGGCCGCGCAGGTTGTCCAGCTCGCCCTGGAGCTTGTCGAAAGCCTCCTGGGTCAGCCAGATCTCTTGCTCAGTGGACTGCGTCACGGTGGGGTGCTCCTGGTGCTGGTCGGGCCGGGCGGACACTGCGAGTCAGTGGGTCCCGGTCGTTTTCAGGCAAGTGGTGGAGTCTACCAACGCCGCCCACGCGGCCCCAATCGTGCGCCGCTCAGCGCGACTGCCTCTGCCCCGGGGCCGTGCAGCCGACCAGCTGGACCGAGGTCGCCTCGCGCTCGGTGCGGACCGTGCTGCGCACGGTGGAGGTGGTCCGGTCGCCGGTGACGGGGACGGTCAGCTCGCCCACCACGGTGTGGTCGGCGGCGTAGGCGCGCAGCAGGCAGGTGGCCGAGACGTCGGCCTCGCGACGCGTCACGGTGTACTGCGCCGAGGCGGCGTGCTGTCCGGCGACGTCGAAGCCGACGAGCTCGGAGGTCACCTGCGGCCGTCCGTGGAACAGCACCACCCAGGCCAGCCACGCGAGCGCTGCCGCCCCCAGCAGCACGACGCCCCCGACGACGAGCGGCCGGCGGCCCCGCCGAGGGGCGCCGTACCGATCGGCCAGAGCGGGGGAGGGGGCGGTCACCGCTCCATCCTAGGATTGGGGGCGTGACCGACCGCCTGCGCCTCCTGCACGTCCATGCCCACCCTGACGACGAGTCGAGCAAGGGCGCGGCCAGCACGGCGAAGTACGTCGCCGAGGGGGTCGACGTGCACGTCGTCACCTGCACCGGCGGCGAGCGCGGCTCGATCCTCAACCCCGCGATGGACCGGCCCGAGATCCTCGAGAACATGGCCCAGGTCCGGCGCGAGGAGATGGACGCCGCCCGCGCGATCCTCGGCGTCACCCAGGACTGGCTGGGCTTCGTCGACTCCGGCTGGCCCGAGGGGGACCCCAAGCCGCCGCTGCCGGAGGGCTGCTTCGGCCTGATCCCGGTCGAGGAGGCCGCCGAGCCGCTGGTCCGGCTGATCCGCTCGTTCAAGCCGCACGTGGTGACGACCTACGACGAGAACGGCGGCTACCCGCACCCCGACCACGTCATGTGCCACCAGGTCAGCGTGGCGGCCTTCGAGGCGGCCGGCGACGCGGAGCGCTACCCCGACGCCGGCGAGCCGTGGCAGCCGCTCAAGCTCTACTACCACCACTCCTTTCACCGGGCCCGCACGCAGGCGCTCAGCGACGCCATGGTCGCGCGCGGCCTCGAGTCGCCCTACGCCGAGCGCCTCAAGGAGTGGGAGCCGGACCCGGCGCACGACGCCCGGATCACCACCCGGATCCCGTGCGCGGAGTACTTCCCGGTGCGGGACCGCGCCCTGCTGGCGCACGCCACCCAGATCGACCCCGAGGGAGCCTGGTTCGCGTGTCCGCTGGAGGTGCACCAGGAGGCCTGGCCCACCGAGGACTACGAGCTGGTGCGCAGCATGGTGGAGGCACCGACCCCCGAGGACGACCTCTTCGCCGGGATCCGCGACCGGGTTGACACACTGGTGCGATGAACACCCTCGCCATCGCCGTGCTGGTCGTGTCGGCCGCCATTGAGAAGGGCCCCGACCCGGAGGACGTGAAGCCCGGTTGGCTGGGCTTCGGGGTGTTCCTCGCGCTGGCGTTCGCGGTGTTCCTGCTGTGGCTGAGCCTGCGCAAGCACCTGCGGAAGGTCGACTTCGAGGAGCAGGAGCCGGCCCCGCGCACACCGCCGTCCGACGGGTCCTAGCCGGTCCGCTCCAGGTGGACCAGCGCGTCGTACGCCGTAGCTGACGCGTCGCCCTCGTGGGTGTGGGACGGCTCGGCCGTTGCCACCACCCGAGGCACCCGCTCGGCGCGCAGCACCTCGAAGCGCTCGCCGTCGAGGTCGCCGAGCACCTCCTCGGCCGTGAACAGCACGGACGGGTCCCGCGGGCCGCCCGTCCCCTCGGTGAGGTTGGTGCTGTCGTGCGCGACGAGCAGCAACCGGCCGCCGACGCGCAGGGACGCGAACGCCCGTCGTACGGCGGTCCGGCGCTCGTCCTCGCGCAGCTGCAGGTAGGCCAGCAACGCCAGGTCGTAGGGCTCGGCGCCGATGTCGTCCTCGTCGAGCGCGAGCACGTCGGCCTGCACCCAGTCGACGTGCAACACCTTCTCGAAGCGTGTCTGCAGCTCGCGGCCCTTGTCCAGACCGGCCTGCGAGAAGTCGACGGCGGTCACCTGCCAGCCGCGGTCGGCCAGCCAGAGGGCGTTGCGGCCCTCGCCGGTCGCGAGGTCGAGCGCCCGGCCGGGCAGCACGCTCTCGAGCTCGGCGGCCACGAACTGGTTCGGGGTGGAGGACCAGACGAGGTCGCTGGCGGCGTACCGCTCGTCCCAGGCGCGTGCATCCATGAGCCGCAGGCTACTGGTGGTCGCTCGACTGCTGCTGCTGGGCTGCGACGGCCTGGTGGACCTCGGCCATGTCGAGCCCACGGACGGCGCCGATCAGCTCGTCGAGCGCCGGGGCCGGAAGCGCGCCGGGCTGCGAGAAGACCAGGACGCCCTCACGGAAGGCCATCAGCGTGGGGATGGAGGTGATGTTGGCCGCTGCGGCCAGGCTCTGCTCGGCCTCGGTGTCCACCTTGGCGAACACGATGTCGGAGTGGGTCTCGGAGGCCTTCTCGTACGTCGGTCCGAACTGGCGGCACGGGCCGCACCACTCGGCCCAGAAGTCCACGAGCACGATGTCGTTCTCGGCGACGGTCTTCTCGAACGCGTCAGCGGTCAGCACGGTCGTTGCCACGGTTATCGGGTCCTTGTCCTTGGGGGTGTCGATCGTCTGTTCACTGTGCCCAACACACGTCCGGCCCGAACTCTTCCCGGCGGGTCCTATCCTTCGTGGAGGGAACGTCGAGCAGGAACGTCGAGCAGGGACAGAGGGACGCACGGCTGATGGAGTGGTTGCTGCTCGCCGCCGCCGGGGCGCTGATGCTCGCCTGCGGGGTGTTCGTCGCCGCGGAGTTCGCCTTCGTCGCCGTGGACCGGTCCGCGGTCGACACCCAGGCCGCCGCCGGGGACAAGGCCGCCGAGGGCGTGCAGCGGGCGCTGCGCAGCCTGTCGACCCAGCTGTCCGGTGCGCAGGTCGGGATCACGGTGACCAACCTGGCCATCGGCTTCCTCGCCGAGCCGGCCATCGCGTCGCTGGTGCGCACACCGCTCCAGGGGCTGGGCGTCCCCGCCGAGGCGGTCCCGGGCGTCTCGCTGGCGATCGGGCTGGTGCTGGCCACCGCCGCCACGATGGTCATCGGCGAGCTGGTCCCGAAGAACCTCGCCATCGCGACGCCGCTGCGCACCGCCAAGGGCACCCAGCTGGTGATGCGCGGCTTCACCCGCTCGATGGCGGTGCCGATCAGGCTCCTCAACGGCACGGCCAACATGCTGGTGCGCCGGCTCGGGATCGAGCCGCAGGAGGAGCTGCGCTCCGCGCGCAGTCCGGCGGAGCTCTCGTCCTTGGCGCGGCGCTCCGCTGCCGACGGCACCCTGGACCAGAGCACCGCCACCCTGGTGCAGCGGTCGGTCGCCTTCAGCGGCCGGGTCGCCGGCGAGATCATGACCCCTCGCGTGCAGATGTCGGCCATCGACGCGACAGCGACGGTCGCCGACCTCATCGGCCTGGCCGACACCACCGGCCACTCCCGCTTCCCGGTCGTGGAGCGCGGCTCGGACGACGTGATCGGCGGCGTGCACGTGAAGAGCGTGGTCGACGTCGCGGCTGCTCGTCGAAGCCAGGAGCGGGTCCGGTCGTTGATGGTGCCCGCTGCCACCGTTCCGTGGACGTTGCCGCTCGACCCGCTGCTGCGCCAGCTGCGCGGGCAGGGGTTCCACCTCGCCGTCGTCGCCGACGAGTACGGCGGCACCGCCGGCGTCGTGACGATCGAGGACGTGGTCGAGGAGATCGTGGGCGACATCGCCGACGAGCACGACCGGCTGCACGCCGAGGCCCGTCGTCTCCGCGACGGGTCCTGGTCGCTGTCCGGACTGCTGCGCCCCGACGAGGTGCAGGCCCGCACGGGCGTGGCCCTGCCACCGCACCAGGACTACCGCACCGTCGCCGGTCTGGTGCTGCGGCTGCTCGGCCGGATCCCGGTCGCCGGTGACGCGGTGACGGTTGCGCTGGCACCGGTGTTCGGCGACGACGGCACGCCGCACCGCCACGCGGCGACGCTGACCGTGCATCGCATGGAGGGCCAGCGGATCGACCGCGTCGGCATGACGGTGGACGAGGTGTCCCGTGGGTGACGGCGCCGCTCTCCTGCTGGCGGTGGTGCTGCTCGCCCTCAACGCGTTCTTCGTGGGGGCGGAGTTCGCGCTGATCTCCGCGCGCCGCACCCGGATCGAGCCGCAGGCGGCCGAAGGGTCGCGCGCGGCCCGGATCACCCTCGGCGCCATGCAGGACATCTCGCTGATGATGGCGGGCGCCCAGCTCGGCATCACGATCTGCTCGCTCGGCCTCGGTGCCGTCGGCGAGCCTGCGGTGGCGCACCTGATCGAGCCCGGCTTCGAGGCGCTCGGTATGCCCGAGATGCTGGTGCACCCGGTGGCGTTCGCGATCGCCCTCACCGTCGTGGTCGCCCTGCACGTCGTCCTCGGCGAGATGGTGCCCAAGAACATCGCGCTCGCCGGGCCTGAGCGGGCTGCCCTGCTCCTCGGCCCGCCACTCGTGCTGGTGGTCACCGTGCTCAAGCCGGTGGTGTTCACCCTGAACGCGGTCGCCAACGCCGTGCTGAGACTCATGAAGGTGACCCCGCGCGACGAGGTGGAGTCGTCCTACACCCACGACGAGGTGGCCGCGATCATCGACGAGTCGCACGGCGAGGGCCTGATGGCGCACGCGGAGTACGACCGGCTCGCCGGCGCCCTCGGCTTCACCGAGCGGACCGTGCGCGCGGTCCTCCTCCCGATCGGCGAGCTCGCCACCGTGCCGCGCGGAGCGACGGTGGCCGAGGTCGAGGAGGCCTGCCGCGCCACGGGATTCTCCCGCTTCCCGGTGGTCGCCAGCGACGAGCTCGCCGGCTACCTGCACGTCAAGGACGTGCTCGACGTCGACCCCGAGCGACAGTCGCGACCCGTCCCCGACAAGTGGGTGCGACGACTCGCGACGGTCGGCCCCGACGAGCCGCTGCACGCGGCCCTGGCCACGCTTCGCGACCGTGGCTCGCACATGGGGCGGATCGTCGCCGAGGACGGTGAGGTGCTCGGGGTGATCACGCTCGAGGACGTCCTCGAGGAGCTGGTCGGGGAGATCCGCGACGCCGCGCACGTCGACGAGGGCCCTGCGTCCAATCCGGTGGCCCCACCCGCCGTACGCCGCTAGCCTCGGCGCCTGTGAGCAACCTTCCGCTGTCCGGACGAGCCGCCGTGGTCACCGGTGTGGGCCGCCGCAAGGGCATCGGCTTCGCCATCGCCGCGCGCCTGGTGTCGATGGGGGCCAGCGTCTGCGTGCAGCACTGGTCGCCGCACGACGCCGACCAGCCGTGGGGTGCCGATGACGTCGAGGAGGTCCTCGCCCCGTTGCGCGACGGCCTCGTGGACGGGGCCCGGCTGAGCGACGTCAGCCTCGACCTGGGCCGCGCGGAGGCGGCTGACGAGCTGATCGCCCACGCGGCCGCCGAGCTCGGGCACCTCGACATCCTGGTCTGCAACCACGCGCGCAGCGGCGGGGACGCGCCGATCCTCGAGCAGACCGCGGCGATGCTCGACGGCCACTGGCAGGTCAACGCCCGCGCCACGATCCTGGCGACCCGGGCCTTCGCGCTCCAGCACGACGGTCGCGACGGCGGGCGCGTGGTGTGGATGACCTCGGGCCAGCAGCTCGGACCGATGTCCGGCGAGATCGCCTACGCCACCTCGAAGGCCGGACTGGCCGGGGTCACGCAGTCGGTCGCCGACGACCTGGTCGACCGCAACATCCTGCTGAACACGGTGAACCCCGGCCCGGTCAACACCGGCTACCTCGACGCCGAGACCAGCGACCGCACCGAGCGGCTGCCCGAGCTGCTGGCGCACTTCCCGTCCGGGCGGTTCGGCGAGCCCGACGACCCGGCCCGGCTGATCGCCTGGCTGGTCAGCGACGAGGCCCGGTGGATCGTGGGCCAGGTGCTCAGCACCGAGGGCGGCTTCCGGCGCTGGTAGGCCCGTCATGATGGGTCCATGCCCTCCTCGGTGATGTCCCGGCACGACCTGGCCTTCCTGCTGCACGAATGGCTCGACGTCACCGCGTTGACCGCTCGGGACCGCTACGCCGAGCACTCCCGCGAGACGATCGACGCCGTCCTCGAGCTGGCCGAGCAGATCGCGACCCGGCACTTCGCCACGCACAACAAGCGCAACGACACGGAGGAGCCGTGCGTCGTGGACGGGCGCGTGGTGATGCACCCGGAGGTCGCGGAGGCCCTGCAGGTCTACGCCCGCAGCGGCATCGTCGCGGCGACCTTCGACGAGGGGCTCGGCGGGATGCAGCTGCCGACCGTCGTGGCGACCGCGGTGTCGACGTGGTTCCAGGCCGCCAACTGCGGCACGGCGGGCTACCCGTTCCTGACCCAGGCCAACGCACATCTGCTGGTCGCGCACGGCAGCGAGGAGCAGGTCGAGCGCTACGTGCGGCCGATGCTCGAGGGTCGCTTCTTCGGCACCATGTGCCTGTCCGAGCCGCAGGCCGGGTCGTCGCTGGCCGATGTCACGACCACCGCCGAGCCACAGGACGACGGCACCTTCCGCCTGCGCGGCGCCAAGATGTGGATCTCCGGCGGCGACCACGAGCTCAGCGAGAACATCGTGCACCTGGTCCTGGCCCGCACGGTCGGTGCGCCCGCCGGCACCAAGGGCATCTCGCTGTTCCTGGTGCCCAAGCACCTGGTGGGCGAGGACGGCGCGGTGGGCGAGCGCAACGACGTGGCCCTCGTCGGCCTGAACCACAAGATGGGCTGGCGTGGCACGACGAACACGCTGCTCGGCTTCGGCGACGGCGAGCACACGCCGGGGGGCCGGGCCGGAGCCGTCGGCTACCTGGTCGGCGAGCAGCACCGCGGCCTGGCACTGATGTTCCACATGATGAACGAGGCCCGCATCGGGGTCGGAGCCGGCGCCGCCGCCCTCGGCTACACCGGCTACCTCAAGGCACTCGACTACGCCCGCATCCGCACGCAGGGCCGACCGGTCGCGGGCAAGGACCCGTCTGCCCCTCCCGTGCCGATCATCGAGCACGCCGACGTACGCCGGATGCTGCTCTCGATGAAGGCCTACGTCGAAGGTGGCGTCGCGCTCGTGCTCTACGCCGCCCGGCTGGTCGACGAGGAGACCACGGCGACCGACCCGGCCGACGCGCGTGATGCCCACCGGCTGCTCGAGGTGCTCACACCCGTCGCGAAGTCCTGGCCCTCCCAGTGGTGCCTGGCCGCCAACGACCTGGCGATCCAGGTGCACGGCGGCTACGGCTACACCCGGGAGTTCGACGTCGAGCAGCACTACCGCGACAACCGGCTGAACCCGATCCACGAGGGCACGCACGGCATCCAGGGACTCGACCTGCTCGGGCGCAAGGTCGTGATGGACGACGGCGCCGGGTTCGAGCTGCTCGTCGGGCGGATGCTCGCGACCGTGGCGCGCGCGGTCGAGCGAGGCGGGGACCTCGCCGACGACGCGGCGTGCGTCCGGGCCGCGGTCGACCGGCTGGTCGTGGTGACCCGGACGATCTGGTCGGCCGGCGACGTGACGCTCAGCCTGGCGAACTCCTCGACCTACCTCGAGGCGGTCGGCCACGTCGTCGTCGCGTGGCTCTGGCTCGACCAGGCGCTGGCGGCCGAGGGCGACTCCGACCTGCACCGGGGCAAACGCGCCGCCGCGCGGTGGTTCATCCGCACCGAGCTGCCGCGCACAGGTCCGCAGCTCGACCTGCTCGAGCGGCTCGAGCGCACCCACCTCGATGTCGAGGACGCCTGGTTCTGACGGGCCCGCGGGGCGGGGTTGTCCGATGTGCCACGGTGAGGGAATGACCAACCGGCTGCGCGACGCCACCTCGCCGTACCTCCTCCAGCACGCCGACAACCCGGTGGACTGGTGGGAGTGGTCGCCCGAGGCCTTCGCCGAAGCACGCAAGCGCGACGTCCCGGTGCTGCTGTCGGTCGGGTACGCCGCGTGCCACTGGTGCCACGTCATGGCGCACGAGTCGTTCGAGGACGCCGACACCGCGACGTACATGAACGAGCGCTTCGTCAACGTCAAGGTGGACCGCGAGGAGCGCCCCGACGTGGACGCCGTCTACATGCAGGCGACCACCGCGATGACCGGTCAGGGCGGCTGGCCGATGACCGTGCTGCTCGACCACGAGGGGCGGCCGTTCTTCGCAGGCACCTACTTCCCCGACAAGCCGCGGCACGGGCAGCCGGCGTTCCGCCAGGTGCTCGAGGCGCTGTCGGACGCGTGGCACAACCGCCGCGACGAGGTCACCAAGGTCGCCGGCGACGTCGCCGGTCACCTGCACAGCACCGGGCTTCCCGTCGGGGCCGAGCCGGTCGACGCCGAGGTGCTCGCCGGCGCGGTGACCAAGCTCGCCGCCGACTTCGACGGCACCAACGGTGGCTTCGGCGGCTCCCCGAAGTTCCCGCCGTCGATGGTCCTGGAGTTCCTGCTCCGGCACGCGGCGCGCACCGACTCGACGCGGGCCGCGAACATGGCGGGCTCGACGCTGCACGCGATGGCTCGAGGGGGGATGTACGACCAGCTCGCCGGCGGGTTCGCGCGCTACAGCGTCGACCGCGGGTGGGTGGTGCCGCACTTCGAGAAGATGCTCTACGACAACGCCCAGCTGCTCGGCGTCTACGCGCGCTGGTGGCGGCAGAGCGGCGATCCGCTCGGCGCCCGGGTCGCCCGGGAGACGGCCGACTGGATGCTCTCGGAGCTGCTCACCGAGGAGGGCGGGCTGGCGTCCGCGCTCGACGCCGACAGCGAGGGCGTGGAGGGCAAGTTCTACGCCTGGACGCCGGGCGAGCTCGTGGACGTGCTCGGCTCCTCCGACGGCGCGTGGGCGGCCTCCCTGCTCTCGGTCACCGAGGCGGGCACGTTCGAGCACGGCGCCTCGACGCTGCAGCTGCGCCAGGACCCCGACGACGCCGAGCGCTGGGAGTCGGTACGGCGCCGGCTGCTGGCCGCCCGGGCGGAGCGGGTGCGACCGGCCCGCGACGACAAGGTGGTCGCGGCCTGGAACGGGCTGGCGGTCCGGTCCCTTGCTGAGGCCGGCACCATCCTGGGCGAGCCGCGCTACGTCGATGCGGCGATCGACATCGCCCGGCTGCTGGTCGACCACCACCTCGACGGGCGGTCGCTGCGACGGGTGTCGCGCGACGGTCGCGTCGGACGGCACGCGGGTGTGCTCGAGGACTACGCGTGCGTCGCCGACGGCCTGCTGGCGCTGCTGTCGGCCACCGGCGACGCGGCCTGGCTGCGCACCGCCGAGACCCTGCTGGACCAGGCGCTGACGATGTTCGGCGACGGTGAGGGCGGCTACTTCGACACGGCGCAGGACGCCGAGCAGCTCGTCGTACGACCGACCGACCCGAGCGACAACGCCAGCCCGTCAGGACACAGCGCGCTCCTGCACGCGCTGCTCAGCTATGCCGCGCTGACCGGCTCGGGACGCCATCGGGACGCGGCCGAGGCCGGCCTGCGCCGTGTCCGGCCGCTGGCCGAGCGGGTGCCGCGATTCGCCGGCTGGTCGCTCGCCGCCGCCGAAGCCGCGCTCGCCGGTCCGCTCGAGGTGGCCGTCGTCGGGCCGCCCGGCCCGGAGCGCGACGCCCTCGAGCGGGTTGTGCGCGGTCGTCCTCACCCGGTCTGGTGGTGGTGGTCGGCGAGCCCACGAGCAGGGACAGGGCGCGGCCTCGGTGCCCCTGCTGGCCGGCCGCGGCCTCGTGAGACCAGTCGCCGGCCGCCTACGTCTGCCGCGGGATGGTCTGCGACCGCCCGGTCACCGACCCCGCCGCCCTCGCCGCCCTGCTCCACTGACCCCGTTGACCCGGGTCTCGTCCCCACTCGAGTCGGGCCCCATCTCTTGTTGACCCGGGTCTTGTCTCCGGTCGACCCGGGGTTAGTCGCCAATTGACCGGACTCGATGGCGACAAGACCGGGTCAAGGGGAGACAAGACCCGGGTCAAGGGGAGACATGACCCGGGTCAAGGGGAGACAAGACCCGGGTCAACGGGAGACAAGACCCGGGTCAAGGGGAGACAAGACCCGGGTCAACAGGTCAGCGCAGGGAGTAGGTGGCGATCGAGACGCCGATGTAGTGCGACACGAAGGCCGCGATCGTCAGCGTGTGGAACACCTCGTGGAAGCCGAACCAGCGCGGGAACGGGTCGGGGCGCTTGAGCCCGTAGACCAGGCCGCCGAGCGTGTACAGCAGGCCGCCGACGGCGAGCAGCACGATGACGGCGGTGCTGCTGTTGTCGACGAACTGCGGGAAGAAGAAGACCGCCATCCAGCCGAGCGCGACGTAGATCGGGGTGTAGAGCCAGCGAGGCGCGTCGTTCCAGAACACCCGGAACAGCACACCCGCGATCGCACCGGTCCACACCACGCTGAGCAGCAGGACCCGGTCGGAGCCCTGCAGCAGCAAGAGGGTGAACGGCGTGTAGGAGCCGGCGATCAGCAAGAAGATGTTGGCGTGGTCGAAGCGCCGCAGGAACAGCCACGCCCGCGGACTCCAGGTGCCGCGGTGGTAGACCCCGGACACCGTGAAGAGGATCAGCGCAGAGGTCGCGAAGACGGCCGAGCCGACCCTCGTCGTGGTGTTGGGGGAGAGGACGACCAGCACGATGCCGGCGGCGAGGGTCAGGGGCGCCGAGACGGCGTGCAGCCAGCCGCGCAGGTGGGGCTTGACCTCGTCCAGCATGTCGCGCACGGAGTCACCGAAACGCTCGGTGGCTCCGGTCGTCGCCTCGACGAGGCGTCTGGTGCGAGGGCTCATAGGGAAACGGTAGCGGCGCGGTCCACGCGCCGGGACCCCGCGGCTGAGTAAGGTTGGTCACCGTGGCGGACTGGAGACGAGGCGTACGACGGGTGCTCTACCCGGCCTACGAGGCACGGGTCGTACGTCGTCTCCCGGCCGACCGGTTGCCCAAGCACGTCGGCGTCATGCTCGACGGCAACCGTCGCTGGGCCAAGGCGGTCGGCGCCGACTCCGCCCAGGGCCACCGGGCCGGTGCTGCGAACATCGAGCCGCTGCTGGGCTGGTGCGAGGAGATCGGCGTCGAGGTGGTCACGCTGTGGCTGCTTTCGACCGACAACCTCAACCGCCCTCCGGGCGAGCTCGAGCCGCTGCTGGGCATCATCGGCGACGCGGTGGAGACCCTCGCGGAGCAGCGGCGGTGGCGGCTGCACCCGGTGGGCGCTCTCGACCTGCTGCCCGCGCCGGTGGCCGAGCGGCTCAAGGAGGCGGCGGAGTCGACGCGTGACGTCGACGGTCTGCTGGTCAACATCGCGGTCGGCTACGGCGGGCGTCGCGAGATCGCGGACGCCGTACGCTCCCTGCTGACCGAGCACGCGGGCAAGGGCACCACGCTCGAGGAGCTCGCCGGGGTGATCGACGTGGAGCACATCGCCGAGCACCTCTACACCCGCGGACAGCCCGACCCCGACCTGGTGATCCGCACCTCGGGCGAGCAGCGGCTCGGCGGCTTCCTGCTGTGGCAGAGCGCCCAGAGCGAGTTCTACTTCTGCGAAGCCTACTGGCCCGACTTCCGCCGGGTGGACTTCCTGCGTGCGGTGCGTGCCTACGCCGAGCGCAACCGACGCTTCGGGGCCTGAGCCCGCTTTCTTAACCGAGCCGTCAGGCGACCCGCTGGCGTGTCGTCCCGGATCGGCGTCGGCGCAGGCTTACGTTCTTCGGGACGCCAGGTGGGGAAGCCAGGCGTCTCGGGAGGCCCACTCGTGAGAGATCGCGATCAAGCTCGACACCAGAGATTCGGACGTCCGCACTCGGACGCCTGGGCTCGGTCCCGGTCCGTCAGAGAGATCTAACAGGACCGGACGCGAGTGCGCGTGTCGGTCCGCGAGGGGTCATCGTGGCTGCAAGCAAGAGCTCCACCTCGTCCGAGAGCGCGTCGCCCGCCAGCGCGACCACCACCCGGCGCCGGGCCGCTCGCCCGTCGGCACCGCGACCGGGCACGCGGACCTACGTGCTCGACACGAGCGTCCTGCTCGCCGACCCGGGGGCGCTGGGCCGCTTCGACGAGCACGAGGTCGTGCTGCCGGTCGTGGTGATCACCGAGCTGGAGGGCAAGCGCAACCATCCCGAGCTCGGCTACTTCGCCCGGGCGGCGCTGCGCAGCCTGGACGAGCTGCGGGTGCTGCACGGCCGGCTGGACGAGCCGGTCCCGGTCGGTGCGTCCGGCGGCACGATCCGGGTCGAGCTCAACCACACCGACCCCACCTCGCTGCCCTCCGGCTTCCGGTTGGGCGACAACGACTCACGGATCCTCGCCGTGGCCAACAACCTCGCCGAGGAGGGCTACGAGGTCACGCTCGTCTCCAAGGACCTGCCGATGCGGATCAAGGCCTCGGCGGTGGGTCTCGACGCGCAGGAGTACCTGGCTGAGCTGGCGGTCGAGTCCGGCTGGACCGGCATGGCCGAGCTGGAGGTGCCGGGCGCCGAGCTCGACGAGCTGTACGACGACGGGGTGCTCGACCTCGAGGAGGCGCGCGAGCTGCCCTGCCACACCGGGCTGGTGCTGCTCTCCGAGCGTGGCAGCGCGTTGGGCCGGGTGAAGGCCGACAAGCGCGTGCACCTGGTGCGCGGTGACCGTGACGCCTTCGGGGTGCACGGCCGCTCGGCGGAGCAGCGGATCGCGCTGGAGCTGCTGCTCGACCCCGAGGTCGGGATCGTGTCCCTGGGCGGCCGGGCCGGCACCGGCAAGTCGGCGATGGCGCTGTGCGCAGGCCTGGAGGCGGTGATGGAGCGTCGTCAGCACAAGAAGGTGGTCGTCTTCCGCCCGCTCTACGCCGTCGGCGGCCAGGAGCTCGGCTACCTGCCGGGCAACGAGAACGAGAAGATGTCGCCGTGGGGACAGGCTGTCTTCGACACCCTCGGCGCGCTCACCACGCCGGACGTCGTCGAGGAGGTCCTCGACCGCGGGATGCTCGAGGTGCTGCCGCTGACCCACATCCGCGGCCGCTCGCTGCACGACGCGTTCGTCATCGTGGACGAGGCGCAGTCGCTGGAGCGCAACGTGCTCCTCACGGTGCTGTCGCGGATCGGCGCCAACTCCAAGGTGGTGCTGACCCACGACGTGGCGCAGCGCGACAACCTGCGGGTGGGGCGGCACGACGGCGTGGTCGCGGTGGTCGAGAAGCTCAAGGGGCACCCGCTGTTCGCGCACGTGACGCTGACCCGCTCCGAGCGCTCGCCGATCGCGGCTCTCGTGACCGAGATGCTCGAGCACGTGGTGCTCTAGCGGCGGCTCAGTCTGTGTTTGGCGTGTTGCTTCGTGCCCGATCGAGTCCGATTGTCTCGTTCCAATCACGAAAAGGGCTCAACGGCTGCGAATCGTCCACGCCACGCGAGCGACCGTGGACAGCGCGCCGCACGCGCGATAGAAACAGCCTGTTCAGACGATGTGGCCCCAGTCACATGCCCGTCGCCTGGCGCACCCGACACGAGCGAAGGGAACCGCACATGCGGCGCAAGGCTTTGGTGGCAGGATTGGTCGCCACGACATTCTTTGGAACAGCAGCCTGTGGGGGTGGGGGCGACGACTCGTCCTCCGACGCCTCGGCGATCGAGGGCACCGGCCCGATCACCCTGGTCCAGGGCAAGGACACCTCGGGCTTCGTCCAGGGCGTCCTCGACGACTGGAACAAGGACCACCCGGACGAGAAGGCGCGGCTCATCGAGCTGCCGCAGGACGCCGACTCCCAGCGCGAGAAGATGCTGCAGAACGCGCAGACCAAGTCCGACGCCTACGACGTCCTCTCGACCGACGTCGTGTGGACCTCGGAGTTCGCGGCCAACCGGGTGCTGATCCCGCTGCCCGAGGACGAGTTCGAGCTCGACAAGATGCTGGCGCCCGTCGTCGAGACGACGAAGTACCAGGACAAGATGTACGTCGCCCCGTCGACGTCGGACGGCGGCATGCTCTACTACCGCACCGACCTGCTGAAGGCCGCCGGGTTCGACGCTCCGCCGGAGACCTGGCAGGAGATGATCGACATCTGCGCCAAGGTCCAGGCAATGCCGAAGGGCAAGGACGTGGGCTGCTACGCAGGCCAGTTCGAGAAGTACGAAGGCCTCACGGTGAACGCCTCCGAGGTGATCAACGGCGCCGGCGGCGTGGTGACCGACGACTCCGGCAAGCCGGACGTCGACACCCCCGAGGCGATCGAGGGCCTCGACTTCCTGGTGAACGGCTTCAAGGAGGACTACATCCCCAAGGAGGCGATCACCTACAAGGAGGAAGAGGGCCGGATGGCCTTCCAGGAGGGCAAGCTGATGTTCCAGCGTCAGTGGCCCTACCAGTACAACCTGGCCAACGGTGACGAGGGCACGAAGGTGAAGGGCAAGTTCGAGGTCGCCCCGCTGCCCGGCAAGGACGGCCCCGGCTCCTCCAGCCTCGGTGGTCACAACTTCGGCATCTCGACGTACTCCAAGAACAAGAAGACCGCACTGGAGTTCATCAAGTTCATGACCAGCGAAGAGCGTCAGAAGAAGAACCTCGAGCTCGCCTCGCAGGCTCCGACCCTGGCCTCCCTGTACGAGGACCCGGCTCTGGTGGAGAAGTTCCCCTACCTGCCGGTGCTGAAGGACTCGATCGACAACGCCGTCCCGCGGCCGAGGGTCGTGCGCTACGGCGACGCCTCCACGGCCATCCAGGACGCCGCCTACGCGGCCCTGACCGGCACGAAGAGCTCGGCTGACGCGCTCAAGGGTCTGCAGTCCCAGCTCGAGGAGATCGCCGGCAAGTAGCCGGCTCACTTCTCGATCGAACGCCGCTGACGGCGGGGTGGACGGGTCCGCAACGGGTCCGTCCGCCCCGCCGGTCGGGGGCAAGGAGGAATCATGGCTGTTGCTGCACCCGCGCAGGCGGGGTCAAGACGCCCCAAGAAGCAGAAGGAATGGAAGTCCCCCGACGAGGGTCAGGGGCGCTTGGCGGCGATCATGCTCTCGCCGACCTTCCTGGTCCTCGTCCTCGTCATCGGTCTGCCGATCCTGATCGGCATCCGGCAGTCCTTCTACTCCTCGGGAGGACTCGACGCGAACGGCTTCGTCACCGAGGGTGACCAGTTCAACGGCATCAAGAACTACACCGCGATCTTCAGCGGAGCGAGCGCCGACCGCTTCTGGAACGCCTTCTACGTCACCTCGATGTTCACCTTCGTCTGTGTGATCATCGAGACCGTCATCGGCGTCGCGATGGCGCTGATCATGAACCGCGCCTTCGCCGGCCGCGCACTGATCCGGGCCAGCATCCTGATCCCGTGGGCGATCCCCACCGTGGTCTCCGCGGTGCTGTGGAAGTGGATCTTCAACGCCAACGGCGTGGCCAACAACCTGCTCGGCACCCAGGTGCTGTGGTCGACCGACGGCATCCAGGCCCAGCTGGCGGTCATCATCGCCGACACCTGGAAGACGGCGCCGTTCATCGGCCTCCTCGTCCTCGCCGGACTCCAGGTCATTCCCGAGGAGGTCTACGAGGCCGCCAAGATCGACGGCTCCAGCCCGTGGAACTCCTTCCGGCACATCACGCTGCCCCTGGTGAAGCCGGCGCTGCTGGTGGCGGTGCTGTTCCGCATGCTGCAGACGCTCGCGATGTTCGACCTGCCGTTCGTACTGATCGGGAAGGGCAAGAAGAGCGTCGAGACGCTCTCGATCCTCGCGCAGCAGGAGAGCGTCAACACCAGATACGGACCAGCGGCGGCGTACGCCGTGCTGCTGTTCCTGTACCTCGTGCTGCTGGCCTACGCCTTCATCAAGCTGCTCGGGGCAGACGTCATCGGTGACGCGGCCGGTCCGAAGAAGAAGAAGGTCAAGGGCCAGCGCAGGTCCAAGGTGGGCCGCAGCACCTCGAAGGGAGACATGCCGTGAGCACCGAAGCGACGACCCAGGCCGACCAGCCGGGGTCCTCTTCCCAGACACAGCTGCCGGCGTCCAGCTCGGAGAAGCGGGGCACCTCTCCCGCGGCCGAGCGGGCGAAGTCCATCGCGGTCTACGTCGGCATCGGGCTGATCATCATCTACTGCCTGGCGCCGTTCTACTGGATGGTCGTGTCCAGCCTGCGCAAGTCCGCCGAGGTCTTCGAGCAGTCGCCGGTGCCGTCCCCGCCGTCGATGCAGAACTACACCGCGGTGTTCGACCCGGTGAACAACTTCGCGCGGGCGCTGTTCAACTCCATCCTGGTCGCCGGAGTCACGACCGTGGCGGTGCTGATCATCGGCGTGTTCGCGGCCTACGCCCTGGCCCGGTTGGAGTTCCGGGGCAAGAACCTCGCCCTGTCGGCCATCATCGCGACCTCGATGTTCCCGGGCATCGCCCTGGTGGTCCCGCTGCTGAAGATCTTCACCGACATCGGCTGGATCAACACCTACCAGGCACTGATCCTGCCGAGCATGTCGTTCGCCCTCCCGCTGTCGGTGTGGAACCTGACCGCGTTCTTCCGGCAGATGCCGCAGGAGCTCGAGCAAGCCGCGATGGTGGACGGGTGCACGCCGTGGCAGGCGTTCCGCAAGATCATCATCCCGCTGGCCGCGCCCGGCGTCTTCACGACGGCGATCATCGCCTTCGTGGCTGCGTGGAACGAGTTCATCATCGCCTTGACGATGACGAACAAGTCCGACTTCTTCACCGCGGTCGTGGCGATCTCGCAGTTCCAGGGCAAGACCGGACGCGACATCCCGGTCGGTTCCCAGATGGCGGCCGGTGTGATCCTGACCGTGCCGTTGATCTTCATGGTGCTGCTCTTCCAGCGCCGCATCGTCAGCGGTCTGACCGCAGGCGGAGTCAAGTAGCAGTCGTGCACCAGGACTGGTGGCGTGACGCGGTCATCTACCAGATCTACATCCGCAGCTTCGCGGACGGAGACGGGGACGGACTCGGCGACATCGCCGGGATCCGCTCCCGTCTTCGTCATCTGGTCGACCTCGGCGTCGACGCGGTGTGGATCAACCCGTGGTACCCCTCGCCGATGGCCGACGCCGGCTACGACGTCTCGGACTACCGCGACGTCGAACCGCGCTTCGGCACCCTTGCGGACGCCGAGGCCCTCGTGGTCGAGGCGCACGACGCCGGCCTCCGGGTGCTGCTCGACATCGTGCCCAACCACTCCTCCGACGCCCACCCCTGGTTCGTCGAGGCAGTGGCAGCCGGTCCCGGGTCGGCCGCGCGGGAGCGCTACGTCTTCCGTCCCGGGCGCGGGCCGAGCGGCGACGAGCCACCCAACGCGTGGCAGAGCGTGTTCGGTGGCTCGGCCTGGGAGCGCGTCGTCGAGGCGGACGGTTCGCCGGGCGAGTGGTTCCTGCACCTGTTCGCCCCCGAGCAGCCGGACCTCAACTGGGAGCACCCCGACGTCGCCGCCGACTTCGAGCAGACGCTGCGCTTCTGGTTCGACCGCGGTGTCGACGGCTTCCGGATCGACGTCGCGCACTCCCTGATCAAGGAGCCGGGCCTGCCCGACGCCCCCGACCTGGAGTGGCCGCGCACACCGGTCGAGGTCGACGGCGTCCTGCAGCGCGCACCCTGGCAGCCGCACCCGTTCTGGGACCGCGACGAGGTGCACGAGATCTACCGGCAGTGGCGGCTAGTGGCCGACTCCTACGACGACCCCAAGGTGTTCGTCGCCGAGGCCTGGGTGGACGAGCCGGAGCGGTTGGCCCGCTACCTGCGCCCCGACGAGCTGCACACGGCATTCAACTTCGGCTACCTGATCTCGCCGTGGGACGCGACGCGACTTCGGCACGTGATCGACGAGACGATCCGGGAGCAGGGCGCCGTCGGGGCGCCGGCCACCTGGGTGCTCTCGAACCACGACGTGATGCGACACGTGTCGCGCTACGCCCGGGAGCAGGACGACTCCGTGCGCAGCATCCGGGACCTGGCGGCGCTGCCGGCCGACCTCGAGGTAGGACGCCGGCGAGCGCGGGCGGCGGTGCTGCTGACCCTCGGGCTGCCCGGAGGCGCCTACGTCTACCAGGGCGAGGAGCTCGGGCTGCCCGAGGTCGAGGACCTCCCCGAGGACCTGCTCGAGGACCCGACGTGGGAGCGGTCCGGGCACACCGACCGGGGGCGGGACGGCTGCCGGGTGCCGGTGCCGTGGTCCGGGTCGGAGCCGCCGTACGGCTTCGGCGACCGGGCCCAGCAGCCCTGGCTGCCGCAGCCGGACGACTGGGCGCCGCTGACCGTCGAGGCGCAGACCGGCGACCCGGACTCGATGCTCGAGCTCTACCGGACGGCGCTCCGGCTGCGACGGGAGACCGACGCCCTCGGGGACGGGGCGCTGGAGTGGCTGGAGCTGCCCCCGGGTGCGCTGGGATTCACCCGGGAGCCCGGCTTCGCGTGCGTGGTCAACGTGAGCGCCGAGCACCTCGTGCTGCCGGCCGGCTACGACGTCCTGCTGGCCACCACGGACCTGGTGGACGGCGGACTGCCGACTGACTCGTCCGCGTGGCTGCAACGGTCCTGAGCCGACTCATTCATCACTCTGGTCCCATCAGCCACACGGGTGCACTCCTGTCCTCCGGTGTGTGCGGGGTCATCCCCGACACGCCGCAGCTCGGTTTGCGCAACCCAGGCGAAGTGTGGAGGGTAGGTGACTGCGCTGCGGTGTCGTGATGAGCACGGGGGGTCCGCACCCAGCGCCGCCCCCGAGTCGTCGACGTCTGTGAGTCCCCCTGTGCCCCGTCGTGTCGAGCACGCTCCGAAGCACCGCGGATCCGCTCCCGAGCCCGCCCTGAAGCGCGGACTGCGCCGGTCCGTCGTGTACTCCGGCGTCGCGCTGGCCGCCACCGGCATCGCAGTCTCCTCCGGCGTCGCCGTGACCGCGAACGACGCCAGCACCGCCGTGTCGGCGTCCCTCGCGTCGTCGGCCCCCACGGGCACCGGCCCTGCGAGCCCCGCCACCGCCGCCACCTCGGCCGAGGACCTCGACCGTGCGCGTGCGTTCTCGCGCTCCGACCGCCGTACGTCGGTCGACGCCGTCAAGGCCAGGACGCTCAGCCAGGACTCCGGCGGCCAGGTCACCGCGACGGAGGACCTCTCCGACCAGGACCCGCGCACCATCGCCCGGGCGATGCTCCCGAAGTTCGGCTTCGGCAGCGACCAGTTCTCCTGCCTCGACTCCCTCTACAACAGCGAGAGCGGCTGGCGGGTCAACGCCGACAACCCGTCCTCGTCGGCCTACGGCATCCCGCAGGCACTGCCCGGCTCGAAGATGTCCTCGGCCGGCGCCGACTGGGCGACCAACCCGGTGACCCAGATCAGGTGGGGCCTGGGCTACATCGCGGACCGCTACGGCACCCCGTGCAGCGCGTGGGGCTTCAAGCAGGGCAACGGCTGGTACTGACCCTCACGGGTGGGTCATCGAGGCCACGTCCAGCGCCTCGTCGAGCTGGGCCTCGGTGAGGTCTCCGCGCTCGACGTACCCCTGCTCGACGACCACCTCGCGGATGGTCTTCTCCTCCGCGAGCGCGGTCTTGGCGACCTTCGCCGCGTTCTCGTAGCCGATGTACTTGTTCAACGGCGTCACCACCGACGGCGAGGACTCCGCGTAGGTCCGCATCCGGTCGACGTTGGCGGTGATGCCCGCGATGCAGCGGTCGGCCAGCAGCCGGCTGCTGGTGGAGAGCAGGCGCACCGACTCCAGCAGGTTGCGCGCCATCACCGGCATCATCACGTTGAGCTCGAAGCTGCCGGAGGCGCCGGCCACGGTCACGGCGGCGTCGTTGCCGATCACCTGCGCGCACACCATCAGCGTCGCCTCGGGCAGCACCGGGTTGACCTTGCCGGGCATGATGCTCGAACCCGGCTGGAGGTCGGGCAGGTTGATCTCGGCCAGGCCGGTGCGCGGCCCCGACGCCATCCAGCGCAGGTCGTTGCAGATCTTGGTGAGGCCGACGGCGACGGTCTTGAGCTGGCCGGACAGCTCGACGAGCGCGTCGCGGGCCCCCTGCGCCTCGAAGTGGTTGCGGGCCTCGGTGAACGGCAGGCCGGTGGCGTCGGCGATCTCGGCGATCACCTTGGCCGCGAAGCCCTGCGGCGTGTTGATGCCGGTGCCGACCGCCGTACCTCCCAGGGGGAGCTCGGCCACGCGGGGGAGCGCGGCCTGCAGCCGCTCGACGCCGAGACGCATGGCCGCGGCGTACCCCCCGAGCTCCTGGCCCAGCATCACCGGAGTCGCGTCCATCAGGTGCGTGCGACCGGACTTCACCACGTCGGCGAACTCCGTGGCCTTGCCCTCGAGGACCTCGGCGAGGTGCTCCAGCGCTGGCACCAGGTCGTTGACCGTGGCCGCGGTCGCCGCGACGTGGATCGAGGTGGGGAACGTGTCGTTGCTGGACTGGCTGGCGTTGACGTGGTCGTTGGGGTGTACGTCGGTCCCGGCGCGCTGCGCGAGGGAGGCGAGCACCTCGTTCATGTTCATGTTCGACGACGTGCCCGAGCCGGTCTGGAAGACGTCGATCGGGAAGTGCTCGAGGTGATCGCCGGCGATGATCGCCGCGGCGGCGGTGCGGATCGCGTCGGCCTGCTCCTGGGTGATGACCCCGAGGTCGGCGTTGACCTTCGCGGCGGCCGCCTTGACCTGGGCGATGGCCTTGACGTGCTCGTCCTCGAGGCGGGTGCCGCTGATCGGGAAGTTCTCGACCGCCCGCTGGGTCTGCGCGCGCCACAGGGCGTCCTGGGGCACCTCGACCTCGCCCATGCTGTCGTGCTCGGTCCGGAAGCCGTCGCGTGTGGTCATGCCCCGACGCTACCCAGCATTCGTCTGCGATCACACCGTGGGTGCGACCCTCTAGATCGCAGACGAATCGGCGGCGGCGGGGGCGGGCGCGTGGTTAGGGTGAACGGCATGGAGCAGCAGGGGGCCGGCCACGGGCCCGATGGGGGACAGCACGCGCCGGTGTCGCGATCGGACGCGTTCTCGATGCGGATCTCCGACGAGGACCGGCACCGGGTCGCGGAGGTGCTACGGCACGCCGCCGGCGAGGGGCGGATCGACCTCCACGAGCTCGACCAGCGGCTGGAGGCGACCTACCAGGCCAAGACCTACGGTGAGCTCGTCCCGATCACGGTGGACCTGCCGGTGGCGGGCAGCGTGCACCCGCCGACCCCGGCGAACATGGACCCGTCGGTGTCGCGGCCGGCCGGACTGCCGGTGCCGGCGGCCGACCACGCGAGCTCGGTCTCCATCCTGTCCGACGTCAAGCGGGTGGGTGTCTGGCAGCCCGGCGACTCGCACACCGCGTTCACGCTGATGGGCGGCGTGACCCTGGACCTCCGAGAGGCGGTGCTCGTACGTCGCGAGCTGGTGATCAACGCGTCTGCGGTCATGGGCGAGATCAAGGTCATCGTCAACGCGACGACGGCGGTGGTCGTCGAGGGCGTCGGGGTGATGGGGGAGTACTCCGAGTCCCGGCCGCGGGTGCCCGCCGAGCTCGGCGCGGACTCGCCGGTCGTGCGGCTCCGGGGGATCGCCCTGATGGGATCGGTGCACGTGCAGCGCAAGGGCCCGCCGGGAGAGACGCTCCGCAAGCGGCTCGGCAGCCGGCTGACCTGATCGATTCGTCCTGGCACGAGCGATTGGTGCCCACGACTCACGAAGTTCGCCGTCGCGTCACCGCAGGGCAGCGCCGAAGTTCGGCTACGTTGCGAACATACGGTCGGCTGCCGCGGGGGCTCGTCGGCGTCGCTGACGAGACGTGGCCGCCCGTGTGCGCGTGACGTGTTCGTGTGTCTCGACCAGCCGGAGGTGCCAGATGGCCAGAAGATCCTTGCGTATCAGCGTGGTGGCGGCAGTGAGCGTGATGGCGCTCGCCGCGTGCGCACCACCCGCGGACGACTCGTCGTCCGGATCCGGGTCCGGGGGCAAGGACGCCGCCGAGGCGACCTCGGCCGAAGACCTCGGCGGCATGGACGCCCTGGTCAAGGCCGCCGAGGAGGAGGGCGAGCTCAACGTGATCGCGCTGCCGCCGGACTGGGCCAACTACGGCAACATGATCAAGGCCTTCGGCGAGAAGTACGACATCAAGGTCAACTCCGCCCAGCCCGACGCCGCGAGTCAGGACGAGATCAACGCCGCGAAGTCGCTCAAGGGCACCAAGCGTGCCCCCGACGTCTTCGACCTCGGCCAGTCCGTCGCGCTGGCCAACACCGACCTGTTCGCGCCGTACAAGGTCGCGACCTGGGACGACATCCCCGCGGACTTCAAGGACGCCGACGGCACCTGGGTCAACGACTACGGGGGCTACATGTCGATCGGCTACGACTCGAGCAAGGTGCCCGACGTCACCGGCCTCGATGACCTGCTCGGCTCGGAGTTCAAGGGCAAGGTCGCGCTCAACGGCGACCCGACCCAGGCCGGCGCCGCCTTCAGCGGCGTGATGATGGCCGCGCTCGGCAACGGCGGGTCGGCCGACGACATCGCGCCCGGCGTCGACTACTTCTCCGACCTCAAGAAGGCCGGCAACTTCATCCCGGTCGACCCGACGCCGGCCACGATCGAGTCTGGCCAGACGCCGGTGGTCATCGACTGGGACTACCTCAACGCCGCCGAGAGCGCCAAGCTCGACACCTGGAAGGTCGTCGTCCCCGACGACGCCGTGGTCGCCGGTTACTACTACCAGGCGATCAGCACCGACGCGCCCGCACCCGGCGGCGGCCCGGCTCTGGCAGGAGTTCCTGTACAGCGACGAGGGCCAGAACCTCTGGCTCGGTGGCGGTGCCCGCCCGGTCCGCGCCGACGCGATGGAGAAGGCCGGCACCATCGACAAGGAGGCGTACGACGCCCTGCCCCCGGTCAGCGGCACCTCGGTGACGCCGACCGTGGAGCAGACCGAGAAGGCCGCCGAGGTCCTCTCCGCGGAGTGGGCGAAGGTCGTCGGCTGACCGTGGCCGACCGGACCGGCAGCAGAGTCGCCAAGGTCACGCCCTGGGCGGCGCTGCTGCCGTTCCTGCTGTTCCTGCTGGTCTTCCTGGTGGTGCCCACGGTCACGGTGGTCGTGGGCGCCTTCCAGGGCGACGAGGGCGGCTTCACCCTCGACAACATCACGGCGCTGTTCGAGCCCGCCGCCCTGACCGTGCTGTGGAAGAGCCTGGTGCTCTCCGCCTCCAGCGCGATCATCGGCGCGATCTTCGGCGCCTACCTCGCCTACCTGGTGGTCACCCGCCCGGCCCGGAGCCTGCTGCGCCGGGTCGTCACGGCGGTCAGCGGTGTGCTCGCGCAGTTCGGCGGCGTGCCCCTGGCCTTCGCCTTCATCGCCACCCTGGGCTTCAGCGGGGTGCTCACCCTGGCGGCCCGCGACTACCTCGGCCTCGACCTGTACGGCGACGGCTGGCTGTTCGCGCTGCCGGGCCTGATCCTGGTCTACAGCTACTTCCAGATCCCGCTGATGGTGATCGTCTTCCTGCCCGCCCTCGACGGTGTCCGGCCGCAGTGGCGCGAGGCCGCGGTCAACCTGGGGGCCAGCACCTGGCAGTACTGGCGCCGGGTCGCCGGACCGCTGCTGTTCCCGGCGTTCCTGGGCGCGACGCTGCTGCTGTTCGCCAACGCGTTCGCGGCCTACGCGACGGCTGCGCTGCTGATCAGCCAGGGCAACCCGATCGTGCCGCTGTTCATCCGCACCGCGCTGACCAGCGAGGTGATGCTCGGGCGGCAGAACCTCGGCTTCGCGCTCGCCTTCGAGATGATCGTGGTGGTGGCGCTGCTGATGACCGCCTACAGCCTGCTGGTACGTCGCACCTCGAGGTGGTTGCGATGACACGCGAGACGCCGCTGTGGAAGGGCGTGCGGTGGGCCTCCCTGGTGGCGTTCGCGCTGTTCTTCGCCGTACCCCTCGTCTCGATGCTCGACTTCAGCACCCGCGTCACCGGCAGCACCGACCGCACCGGTCAGGCCTGGGCCAACCTCGTGCAGGACGAGCAGCTGCGCGCTGCCATCATCACCTCGTTGCTGCTGGCCCTGTTCACCACGGTGCTGATGCTGGTGCTGCTCACCCCCACGATGATCTGGGTGCGGCTGCGGGTGCCCGGCGCCTCCAAGCTGGTGGAGTTCCTCTGCCTGCTGCCGCTGACCATCCCGCCGCTGGTGATCGTGGTCGGCATCTCCAACGTCTACGCGTGGGTCACCTACCTGCTCGGCGACTCCGCGCTGACGTTGACCTTCGCCTACGTCGTGCTGGTGCTGCCCTACGCCTACCGCTCGCTCGACGGCGCGCTGGCCTCCATCAACGTGGTCACCCTCGCGGAGGCGGCGCGCTCGCTGGGCGCCGGGTGGACCACGGTCATCACCCGGATCGTGCTGCCCAACATCTGGCCCGGGGTCACCTCGGCGGCCTTCGTCTCGATCGCCCTGGTCCTGGGCGAGTTCACCTTCGCGTCGCTGCTCAACTTCGAGACGCTGCCCTACGTCATCGGGCTGCTCGGCAAGAGCGACGCGGCCACCTCGGTCGCGGCCTCGTTGGCCTCGCTGATCTTCACGTCCGTCCTGCTGCTGCTGCTGTCCATGGTCGGACGCCGCACCAAGAGCTCGAAAGAGGCCCTGACATGAGCGCCGCCGTGACGCACGACTCCAGCGACCCCGGCGACCGTGGTGTCGGCGTCTCCCTGGTCGACCTGCACCGCAGCTACGGCAGCCTGCACGCGCTCGACGGCCTGTCGCTCGACCTCGCACCCGGCGAGATGGTGGTGCTGCTCGGCCCCTCCGGCTGCGGCAAGACGACCGCGCTGCGGATCCTGGCCGGTCTCGACCGAGCCGACTCCGGCGAGGTCCGCGTCGGTGGCGAGGACATCTCACGGGTGCCGGCCAACAAGCGCGACATGGGGATGGTCTTCCAGGCCTACAGCCTCTTCCCGCACATGACCGTGCGAGACAACGTCGCCTTCGGGCTGCGCCTGCGCGGGCAGGACAAGGCTCGTCGCCGCCAGCGCTCGGACGACATGCTCGACCTGGTCGGGCTGGCCCCCTTCGCCGACCGCTTCGCCCACCAGCTCTCCGGCGGTCAGCAGCAGCGCGTCGCCCTCGCCCGAGCGCTGGCCGTCGAGCCCGCGGTGCTGCTGCTCGACGAGCCGCTCTCCGCGCTCGACGCCAAGGTCCGGGTGCAGCTGCGCGACGAGATCCGCCGCGTCCAGCTCGACGTCGGTACGACGACCCTGTTCGTCACCCACGACCAGGAGGAGGCGCTCGCGGTCGCCGACCGCGTCGGCGTGATGAAGTCCGGCCGGCTCGACCAGATCGCGCCGCCCACCGAGCTCTACGCCCGGCCCTCCACGCGTTTCGTCGCCGAGTTCGTCGGCCTGTCCAACCGGGTCCCGACCCGGGTCCGGGACGGTCAGGCCGACGTGCTCGGGCAGCGCGTCGAACTGCTCGAGGGCTCGGTCCGCGACGGCGACGGGCACGCGCTGGTGCGTCCCGAAGCGGTCACGGTCGCGGAGGCCGGCGCCGACCAGCAGGCCAACGCGCGGGTGCTCGCCGTGGCATTCCTCGGACCGTTCTCACGGGTGCAGCTGCGCCTCGACGAGCGCCCCGACGAGGTCGTGGTGGCCCAGGTGCCCTCGACGGTGGCTGCTCGGCTGGCGACGAACGCGCCGGTGCGCGTGGGGACGGACGCGGACGCCGTACTCGTCGTCGCGGACTGAGCGACCTTGCCCTGGGCGCCGGTACCGGTAGTGTGAGCGGCGCCACACCTGGCAGCACCACCCCACCTTTACGACGGATCGTCCGGCACGTACCTGCCGGTGAAGGGATTGACACGTCATGGCTTCCATCACGTACGACCACGCGGAGCGCCTCTACGCCGGCGCCGACAAGCCCGCGGTGAGCGACCTCAGCCTCGAGATCGAGGACGGCGAGTTCCTCGTCCTGGTCGGCCCCTCCGGCTGTGGCAAGTCCACGAGCCTGCGGATGCTCGCCGGCCTCGAAGAGGTCACCAACGGCAAGATCTTCATCGGTGACCGCGACGTCACCCACCTGCCGCCCAAGGAGCGGGACATCGCGATGGTGTTCCAGAACTACGCGCTCTACCCGCACATGACCGTCGCCGACAACATGGCGTTCTCGCTGAAGATGGCGAAGGTCGAGAAGGAGGAGCGGATGGCGCGCGTCAAGCAGGCCGCCGAGCTCCTCGACCTCACCGACTACCTCGAGCGCAAGCCCAAGGCGCTCTCCGGCGGTCAGCGTCAGCGCGTGGCCATGGGCCGGGCGATCGTCCGCCAGCCGCAGGTGTTCTGCATGGACGAGCCGCTGTCGAACCTCGACGCCAAGCTGCGCGTCTCGACCCGCACCCAGATCGCCGCGCTCCAGCAGCGTCTCGGCGTCACCACCGTCTACGTCACCCACGACCAGGTCGAGGCCATGACGATGGGCGACCGGGTCGCGGTGCTCAAGGACGGTCTTCTCCAGCAGGTCGACACCCCCCTGAACCTCTACGACAAGCCGAAGAACCTCTTCGTCGCCGGCTTCATCGGCTCGCCCGCGATGAACCTGCTGCGCGCCCACAACGTCGACGGGCACGCCCGGCTCGGCGAGATCGAGGTGCCGATCCCCCGTGAGGCGGCCGCGAAGGGCAGCGGCGACATCACCGTCGGCGTACGCCCGGAGAACTGGCGCCTGGTCGAGGAGGGCGAGGGCATCCCGGTCAAGGTGACCGTCGTCGAGGAGCTCGGCGCGGACGGGTTCGTCTACGGCACGAGCGGTGCGGAGGGCACCCCGGACAACGTCATCATCCGGATCGACGCCCGTCGCAGCCACCGCAAGGGCGAGACGCTGCACGTCACCACCGACCCGGAGCACGTCCACGTGTTCGACACCGACAGCGGGGAGCGTCTCTCCGACTGACGCGCTTGACGCCTCGGCCACACTGACGACATGCGACAGCTGACTGCCCTCGACGCCCAGTTCCTCAACGTCGAGTCACCGACGACGGTGGGGCACGTCGGCAGCCTCATCGTCCTCGACCCGGCCACGGCACCCGACGGGCAGTGGAACCTCGATTCCGTCCGCGCTGTCTTCGAGCCCCGGCTGCACCTCGCAGCGCCGCTTCGGCAGCGTCTGGTCGAGGTGCCGCTGGGGCTCGGTCGTCCCTACTGGGTCGACGACCCGCACTTCGACATCGAGTTCCACCTGCGGGAGCTGGCGCTGCCGGCCCCCGGTACGGCCGCCCAGCTCGGCGAGCAGGTCGCCCGGATCCACGCGCGCCAGCTCGACCGCAGCCGGCCGCTGTGGGAGGCCTACGTCATCACCGGCCTCGAGGACGGCAAGGTGGCGTTCTACAGCAAGATCCACCACGCCGCGATCGACGGCGTCTCCGGTGCCGAGATCCTCGAGACGATCATGGACATCACGGTCGAGCCTCGCGAGGTCGAGCCGGAGGACCGGCCCTTCGTGCCACGCCGGATGCCGTCGTACGCCAACCTGGTGCGGCGCGGGGCCCGCCAGATGGCGGTCAACCCGGTCGAGGTGCTGCGGACCGTCCCCAAGTCGCTGCGGTACGTCGACCAGCTGCCCGGCGCTGCCAACTTCCCCGGCACCCGCCTGGTGAGCGAGGCGGCCGGGCTCGTCGGCCGCGCGCTCGGCGAGCCCCGCCACGACGTCGACGACCGGTCGCTGAAGGCGCCGCGCACGCCCCTCAACGGCACCATCACCGCGCACCGCCGCTTCGCCTACGGCTCGCTGCCGCTCGCCGAGGTGAAGATCGTCAAGAACCACTTCGAGATGACCGTCAACGACGTGGTGATGGCGCTGACCACGACGGCACTGCGTCGGTGGCTGCTCGACCACGACGCCCTTCCGCGGGTGCCGCTGGTGGCCGCCGTACCCGTCTCGATCCGCAGCGACGACCAAGCCGGGTCGAACGGCAACCAGGTCTCGGTCATGCTCGCCGAGCTGCCCACCCACGAGCCGGACGCCGCGACGCGGATGACGCTGATGCGGGAGTCGATGACGGACGCGAAGCGGGCCTTCGACGCCGTACCCGCCTCGTTGCTGCAGGACCTCTCCGCCCTCGTGCCCACCGCGCTGTCCGGGCTGGCGGCGCGGGCGTTGTTCAAGCTCGCGACCGTGCCGGGCGTGCTGTTCAACCTGTTCGTCAGCAACGTCCCCGGCCCGCAGCTGCCGCTGTACATCGCGGGAGCCAGGGTCGAGGGGATCTACCCCGTCTCGGCCGTGACCGACATGACCGGCGGGCTGAACATCACGCTGTTCTCCTACGACGGCAACCTGGACTTCGGGCTGATCGCCTGCCGCGAGATGGTGCCGGACGTGTGGAACCTGATCGGCTACCTGCAGGAGGCGATGGCCGAGATGCTGGCCATGGTGCCGGGGTCCGGCTCGTCGGGCGGGGGCGGCGCGAAGAAGGCGCCCGCGAAGAAGGCGCCCGCGAAGAAGGCGCCCGCGAAGAAGGCGCCCAAGTGCCGCGAAGAAGACCGCCACCAAGAAAACAGCTGCCAAGAAGACCTCTGCCGCGCAGGGCTGAGCGCTGCTGCTTCCCATGGAGAACTGTCGCTGCCCCTGGGAACTTCACCGTGGGCAGCGAAAGATTCGCTGCATCCCCTGGTAAACGGTCAGGCCGCGGCGCGGTCGGCGACGCGCCGGATCGCCTCCACGAAGGTGTCGTGCAGCTGGACGGGGATGTCGTGCCCCATGCCCGGGATCAGCAGCAGCTCCGAGCCGGGTACGGCGTGGGAGGTGGCCCGGCCGCCGGAGACGTGCACCATCTTGTCCGCGGTCCCGTGGATGACCAGGGTCGGCACGGAGACCTCACGCAGCTGGCGTGACCGGTCGGGCTGGTTGAGGATCGCGAGCATCTGCCGCAGCACACCCACGGGGCTGACGCCGCGGTCGAAGGTCTCCTCGGCCCGGGCGACCACGGCCTCCCGGGTGTCGGGGTAGGCCGGCGAGCCGATCAGCCGCCAGAAGCTCTCCGAGCTCGCGACGTAGGCCTCGCGGGTGCGACCGGTGCGCTCGAGCAGGCGGGGGAGCAGGCGGGGGTCCTGCCAGCCCACGGAGCGGCGTCCGGTGGTGGACATGATCGAGGTCATCGACCGGACCTTCGCCGGCGCCAGGACCGCCATCGACTGCACGATCATGCCGCCCATGGAGACGCCGACCACGTGCGCGGACTCGAGGCCGAGGTGGTCGAGCAGCCCGAAGCCGTCCCGGGCCATGTCGTCGAGGGTGTACGGCGGTCGCTTGCCGCGGCCCACGAAGCCGCGCAGCAGCTCGCTCCGGGCGATCCGGCGGCTCTTGACCCGGCTGGAGCGGCCGACGTCGCGGTTGTCGTAGCGGATCACGAAGAAGCCGTGCTGCGCCAGCAGCGTGCAGAAGGTCGGGTCCCACCAGGTCATCGGGCCGCCGAGACCCATCACCAGGAGCAGCGGCTCGTCGGCCGGGTCGCCGAACGTCTGGTAGCAGATCTCCAGGCCGTCGGACAGCGGCGCGAAGCTCTCCTCGGAGACCGTCGGGGTGGCACGGTCGGCGGGCGTAGTCGCGGGGGCTGGGCGCTGGCGGGGCATGAGACCCGTCCTCTCACATCGGTTACCGGTCAGTATATCGGGCCTCGGGTTTGGTCCGAAAAGTAACGAACCGATGTTCTGCTGCATACTTTCGGTTTGATGTGGCTACCGTCACACCATGGACTCGCCACTGGGGTCGTTCCTGTGCCCGCCCGGCTACGCCGGGCCGTCCGGGCTGCGAGCGATCGCCCGCGAGAGCAGTGTCATGAACGAGGCGGTCCGCTACGTGCGGCGCAACGCCCAGGACCGGCTGCGCCGGCGCGAGACGTCGTGGGTCACCCGCACGCCCGAGCACGCCGGCGACCCGGTGGTGCTGGTCCCGGGCTTCATGGCGGGGGACGGCAGCCTGACCCTGATGGCGCGGCACCTGCGCTCTCAGGGCTACCGCACCTACCGCTCCACCATGCACGCCAACATCGGCTGCACGATGGAGGCCTCCGAGCAGCTCGAGCGGCGTCTCGAGGCGATCGCGCTCAAGCGTGGCCGCAAGGTGACCGTCGTCGGCCACAGCCTCGGCGGCCTGATGGCCCGCGGCCTCGCCGGTCGGCGCCCCGACCTCGTCGAGGGCATCGTGACCCTCGGCAGCCCGATCCTGGCACCCGGTGCCGCGCACAAGCTGCTGCTGTGGGACCTCGCCCTGATGGTCCGGCTGCAGCGCGCCGGCCTGGGGCGGGTGATGGGCGCGGACTGCACCTCCGGTGAGTGCGCGCGCACCTCCTGGGAGCAGGCCCGGGTGCCGCTGGCTCGCGGGCTGTCGTTCACCTCGGTGTTCTCCCGGCGCGACGGGGTGATCGACTGGCGCAGCTGCCTCGACCCGCAGGCGCGGACGGTCGAGGTCGCCACCAGCCATCTCGGGATGGCCTTCGACCCCGGGGTCCTCGACATCGTGGCGGGCGCGCTCGACGCCCAGCGGGAGGCTCGCAGCAAGCGGGAGCGCAGGGTCAGCCGGCCGGCCAGGTTGGTGGCAGTTCCGGACGCGTCGGCGGGTTAGCCCCGCGGCGGGAGCAGGTCACCGCCGCGGCCGTGGCGGCGCCACGCACCAGCAGCTCCACCCGGGAGTCGTCGAGCGCGGCCAGCGCGCCGGCACCGCCGGTGAGCACCCCCCACTCGTCGAGCAGGGCGATCATCGCGGCCATGAAGGAGTCGCCCGCCCCCACCGTGTCGACCAGCTGCGTCGGCGGCGCCGGCACCGAGACCGCGACGCCCTCGGCGAACGCCATCGCACCCTCGGGGCCCCGGGTCAGCACGACCAGCTCGGTGCGCTCGCCGGCGAGCAGCGCGCGGCACGAGGCCTCGACGTCCTCGTCGGGACGCAGCAGCCGCAGGTCCTCGTCGGAGAGCTTCAGCAGCTGGGTGTGGGCGCCGATCTCGAGCACCTCGGCCCAGGCCTGCTCCACGTCGTCGAGGAAGAACGGGCGGATGTTGGGGTCGTAGCTGACGAAGACGTCGTCCTCGGCGGCGGCCCGCACGAGGGCGAGGACCGAGGCGCGTCCGGGCTGCAGGGTCGCCCCGAGGCTGCCCACGTGCACCCCGCGTACGTCGTCCGGCAGCGTCTGGGACGGCAGGTCCCACACCAGGTCGAAGTCGTAGGTCGCGGCCCGCTGCTCGTCGAGGTGCGCCGTCGCCGTGGACGTCGTACGCCCCGGCGTCACGGAGCCGTCGGCCAGGTCGACATCGCTGGCGTGGACGTGCTCGACCACCAGCCGCCCGAGGGCGTCGTCACCGACCTGGGTGACCAGCAGGGTGGGCAGGTCGAGCCGGGCCAGCCCGACGGCGACGTTGAGGCAGGAGCCGCCGACGGCCTTCTCGCGCGCACCGTCGACCGGGACCACGATGTCGACCAGCGACTCGCCGACCACCACGAAGGGGGAGTTGCTCATGCTGCCTCGTCTCAGTGCTGGAAGTCGACGGCCGCGTAGGCCTTGAGCTTCTGCAGCTTGTGGTCGGAGTGGATGGACCGGATCGTGCCGCTGCGCGAGCGCATCACCAGCGAGTGCGTGCTGGCGCCGCCGGCGCGGTAGCGCACGCCGCGCATCAGCTCGCCGTCGGTGATCCCGGTCGCGACGAAGAAGACGTCGTCGCCGGTCACCAGGTCGTCGGTGGTGAGGATGTGGTCGGGGTCGAGGTCATGGCCCGCGTCCAGCGCCCGCTGCCGCTCCTCGTCGTCCTTGGGCCACAGCCGTCCCTGGATGACGCCGTCCAGGCACTTCATCGCACAGGCGGTGATGATGCCCTCGGGGGTGCCGCCGATGCCGAGCAGCAGGTCGATGCCGGTCTCGGCCCGCGCGGCCATGATGGCGCCGGCGACGTCGCCGTCGGAGATGAACTTGATCCGCGCGCCGGTGGCGCGGATCTCGTCGACGAGGTCCTCGTGGCGGGGGCGGTCGAGGATCACGACGGTGACGTCCTCAGGGGTGCTGCCCTTGGCCTTGGCGACCTGGTGGATGTTCTCGGCGACCGGGAGGCGGATGTCGACGACGTCGGCGGCCTCCGGGCCGGTGACGAGCTTCTCCATGTAGAAGACCGCCGAGGGGTCGTACATCGACCCGCGGGGGGCGACCGCCATCACGGCGATCGCGTTGCTCATGCCCTTGGCGGCCAGGGTGGTGCCGTCGATCGGGTCGACGGCGACGTCGCACTCGGCCCCGCTGCCGTCGCCCACCTCCTCGCCGTTGAAGAGCATCGGCGCGTTGTCCTTCTCGCCCTCGCCGATCACCACGGTGCCGCGCATGCCGACGGTCGAGATCAGGGCCCGCATCGCGTTGACCGCGACGCCGTCGGCGCCGTTCTTGTCGCCTCGGCCGACCCAGCGACCGGCGGCCATCGCGGCCGCCTCGGTGACCCTGACCAGCTCCAGGGCCAGGTTGCGATCCGGCGCCTCGTGGGCGGCGTGCAGGTCGGAGGGCAGGGTGACCGGGGGCGTCTGCTCGGGGTCCTGGGGCATGCCGGACACCCTAGCGGGGGAGCGCTCTCACGCGCCCCCGTAGACCGCGATCTCGGTGGCCTTCACGGTGGCCCACATCTGTCCTCCGGGCGCGACGGCGAGCTGGGCCGCCGAGGTCGGGGTGACGTCGGCGATCAACCCGGTCGCGGCGTCCAGGTGCACCCGGACCGCCGAGCCGTGCGGAGCCACGGAGGTGACCGTCCCGAGCCACTTGTTCCGCGCCGACCCGCTCGGCTCGGTGACCGCGAGGGTGACCGCCGCCGGGCTGAAGCAGGCGTCGACCTCGCCGTTCGCCGGCGTCGCCGTGACCAGCGCCGTGCCGTCCGGTAGCCGGACCGTCGTGCCGCTGCTGCGCCCGCGCAGCACGTTGAGCCCGACCAGCCGGGCGACGTGGTCGGTGCGGGGTCGCTGCGCCACCTCCGCCGGCGTGCCCTCCTGGGCCACCGCGCCGTCGTCGAGGACGAGCACCCGGTTGGCCAGCGTCATCGCGTCGAGGGCGTCGTGGGTGACCAGGACCGCCACCCCGTCGTACGCCGCGAGGTGCCGGCTCAGCTCGAGGCGCAGCCCCATCGCGACCCCGACGTCGAGGGAGGAGAGCGGCTCGTCGAGCAGCAGCAGGCGAGGCTCGGTGGCCAGCGCCCGCGCGATCGAGACCCGCTGCGCCTGACCGCCGGACAGCTGGGCGGGACGGCGTTCGGCCAGCTCGCCGACGCCGAGCCGCTCCATCCATGCGCGCGCCTGCTCCTCCGCGTCGTGGCGGCCCAGGCCGCGCGCCCGGGCACCGAAGGCGACGTTGCGCAGCGCGCTCAGGTGCGGGAAGAGCAGGTCCTGCTGGAAGACCATGCCCACCTTGCGGTGCCGTGCCTCGACCGGCCGGGCGCCGGGCTCGTCCCAGACCACGCCGTCGCACACCAGGCTGCCTTCGTCCATGGCCTGGATGCCGGCCAGGGCTCGCAGCAGCGTGGACTTGCCGGCGCCGTTGGGCCCGACGACCGCGACCACGTCGCCGGGCTGTGCCGTCAGCGCCACGTCGAGGACGTAGCCGTCACGCCGCACCACGAGGCGGGCCCGCAGCCCCGGCTCGGCGCTCACCGTGCTCACCGTGCTCACCGGCGCACCGAGCCCTGCACGGCCGGGTCGAACCACCGCTCACGCAGCAGTGCCAGCACCGCCACCGAGAGGATCATCAAGATGACGCTCAGCACGATGGCCGCGTCGGGGTCGGACTGCAGGGCGGTGTAGATCGCGCTCGGCATGGTCCGGGTGGTGCCTGCGAAGTTGCCGGCGAAGGTGATCGTCGCCCCGAACTCCCCGAGCGCCCGCGCCCACCCCAGCACCAGGCCGGCGAGCAGCCCCGGTCCGGCCAGCGGCAACGAGACCGAGCGGAACGTCGTCCACCGGCTGGCGCCCAGGGTGGCGGCCACCACGTCGAACTCACGGTTGGTGGCGCGCAGGGCGCCCTCGACGCTGAGCACGAAGAACGGCAGCGCGACGAACGCGTGGGCGATCACCACCGCGGTCGTCGTGTAGGGCAGCGTGACGCCGAAGGCGTCGCGCAGCGGGGCGCCGACCAGCCCCTGGCGACCGAAGGCCGACAGCAGCGCGACGCCGCCGACGACCGGGGGCAGCACCAACGGGATGATCACCAGCGCCCGCACGACGGACCGGCCGGGGAAGTCCACGCGCGCCAGCACCCAGGCCAGCGGCACGCCGACGATCGCGACGACGACGATCGCCGCCAGCGAGGTCACGAGGGACAACCGCAGCGCGTCCAGGATCGCGGGCTCGGTCAGCTGGCTGAGGAAGTCGCCCCACGGCGTCCGTGCGAGCAGGGCGGCCATCGGCAGCAGCAGGAAGACACCGGCCAGCCCGGCCGGGACGAGCAACCGTGCCGGTGCCCGACCGAGCCCCGTGGTGCGGCTCACGGCGTCCCGAAGCCGGCGTCCGCGAGAGCGCTGCGCCCCGCCTCGGACAGCACGAGGGCAACCCAGTCCTTGGCCAGGGCCGGCTCCCGGGCCTCGCTCAACGCCGCGATCGGGTAGCGGTTGAGGTTGTCGTCGGTGGTGGGCAGGTCCACCTGCTCGACCTTGCCGTCGGCGGTCGCCACGTCGGAGGCGTAGACCAGACCGGCGTCGGCCTCGTCCAGCTCGACCTTGCTGAGCACGGCCTTCACGTCGACCTCCTCGCTGACCGGCTCGGCCGCCGTACCGCTGGAGGCCAGCACCTTCGCGGCGAGCTTGCCGCACGGCGCGGTGTCGACGCAGACCACGAGCTTCACGCCCGGCTTCGTCAGGTCCGCCAGCGAGGAGATGCCGGCCGGGTTGCCGCGCGGCACCGCCAGCACCAGGTGGTTGGTGGCGAAGACGTCCGGCTCGCCCGCGATGCCGTCCGCGTCCACCACGGTCGCCATGGTGGCCTCGTCGGCGGTGGCGAGCACGTCGGCGGGAGCGCCCTGGGTCACCTGTTCGGCCAGCGTGGCGCTGGAGTCGAACGACAGCCGCACGTCGACACCGGGATGGTCGGCCTCGAAGTCCTCGGCCAGCGCCGTGAACGTCTCGGTCAGGGACGCCGCGGCGAGCACCGTCAGGGTGCCGACCCCATCGCCCCCACCTGCGCCGGACCCGGCGCCGTCACTGTCGTCGGATCCGCAGCCCGCCAGGGCGGACGCGGAGAGCAGTGCGGCGGCGGCCAGCAGGCCGGTGCGGGACAGGGCGTTCACGGCAGCTCCACGATCACGTTGGTCGACTTGACGGAGGCGATGGCGGCGACGCCCGGTTCGAGCCCGAGCTCGTCGGCGGCCTCGGAGCTCATCAGCGACACCAGGCGGTAGGGCCCGCACACCAGCTCGACCTGGGCCATGACGGCGTCCTTCTTCACGGCCGTGACGATGCCGCGCAGCCGGTTGCGCGCACTGACGGCGTGCGCTCGGCTGACGCGCGTCGTCGCGTCCGGGCCCGCCTCAGCGAGGCGCTTGGCGAGGACTGCGAGATCCGACCCGGCGATCCGGGTGCGTCCGTCCTCACCCGGGGTGGCCGCCACCCGGTCGGCCTCGATCCAGCGCCGCAGGGTGTCGTTGCTCACGCCCAGCAGCTCGGCGGCTTCGGCAACTCGGTAGGACGGCACGCTGGCAGTGTTCCGCATCTGCGCCGTTATGGCGAGTCGGTAGCCGCATCTGCGCCATCGGCTTGACGTTGGCCGGGCGGCTGTCGTTGCGACCTCTTGACAGGATGGGTGGCGTGAGTGGACAGGCAGGGCGCTACCAGCGGTCCTTTGGTGGGCTGATCGGCGCGATGGTGGTGCTGGTCGCCCTCCTTGTGGGCTGGGTCGCCTTCCGCAGCATCTTCTCCGACAACCCAGACAGCGCGGTGCGGGTGGTCGACTACCGAGCCGACCTCCCCGCTGCGCGGGCGGCGGCCGACTTCGACCTCGTCGCACCTGAGACGCTGCCGACCGGCTGGCGCTCGACGTCGGTCCGCTTCACCCCGCTGCCGAAGCAGGCCTGGCACCTCGGGGTGCTCACCGACGACGAGAACTACGTCGGGCTCGAGCAGAGCGACCGGTCGGTGCGCAGCATGGTCGAGGAGTACGTCGATCCGCAGGCGCGTCGTGGTGGCGAGGTCGACGTCGCCGGGTCACCGTGGACGACGTACACCGACTCCGGCGGCGACCTCGCCCTGGTCCGCCGCGAGGGCAGCACGACCACACTGGTGGTCGGCAGCGATGTCGCGAAGTCCGACCTGCTGTCCTACACGGCGAGCCTGCGCTAGCCGCCCTGCTCGTCCGCGAGGGCGGCGTCGAGGCGCTGCTTGGCGCCGTCGAGCCACTCCTGGCAGATCTTCGCGAGCTGCTCGCCGCGCTCCCACAGCGCCAGCGACTCCTCGAGGTCGGTGCCGCCGGACTCCAGGCTGCGCACCACGTCGACGAGCTCCTCGCGGGCCTCCTCGTAGCTGGGCCGGGGCGGGCCCACGGTCTCGCTCTGCTGCTTGGTCACGGCGTCTCGCTCTCGGTCGGGTCGGTGCTCGAGGGGGTGCGGGGGGCGGGGTGGGTGCCGGTGACCTCGACGTCGACCCGGCCGTCGGGCACCCGCACCTGCAGGGCGGCGCCGACCGGTGCGGCGTCGATGCTGGTCACCACGTGGCCGTCGGCGTCCTGCAGGACGGCGTAGCCGCGCTCCAGCGTGGCCAGCGGCGAGAGGCTGCGCACCCGGGCCAGCTGGTGTCCCAGGTCGTTGCCGGCCCGGTCGAGCTGGTGGTGCAGGGTGCGACGGGCCCGGTCGCGCAGCGCGGCGACGTCCCGGGAGCGGTCCTCGAGCCCGCTGCGCGGGTCGGCGAGCGCCGGTCGCGCGCGCACCTGGTCGAGGCCGTGCTGCTCACGCGCCAGCCAGGCGCCGAGCAGCTGACGGCCGCGGTCGCGCAGCGCGTGCACGCGCAGGGCCTCCTCGCGCACGTCGGGCACGACGAGCTTGGCGGCGTCCGTCGGGGTGGAGGCACGCACGTCGGCGACCAGGTCGAGCAGCGGGCTGTCCGGCTCGTGGCCGATCGCGGAGACCACCGGCGTGCGCGCCGCGGACACGGCGCGCAGCAGACCCTCGTCGGAGAACGGCAGCAGGTCCTCGACCGATCCGCCACCCCGCGCGATGACGATCACGTCGACGTCGTCGTCACGGTCGAGCCGCGTCAGCGCCTCCATCACCTCGGCCGCCGAGCTGGTGCCCTGCATGGCCGCGTAGCGCACCGCGAACCGGACCGCCGGCCAGCGACGCCGCGCGTTCTCCAGCACGTCGCGCTCCGCAGCACTGTTCGGGGCGGTGACGAGACCGACCGTGCCGGGCAGGAACGGGAGCCGGCGCTTGCGCTCGGGCGCGAAGAGGCCCTCGGCGGCGAGCAGCTGCCGCCGGCGCTCGATCCGCGCCAGCAGCTCGCCGAGGCCGACCATCCGGATGTCGCGGGCGTAGAGCGAGAGCGTGCCGCGGTTGGCGTAGAACGACGGCCGGGCATGGATCACCACGGACGCCCCCTCGACCATCGGGGGGTTGAGGGAGTCGAAGACCTGACGTGAGCAGGTCACCGGGATCGAGATGTCGGCCACCGTGTCGCGCAGGGTCAGGAAGACGGTGTTCATGCCCTGGCGGCGGTTGAACTGGGCGACCTGGCCCTCGACCCAGATAGCGCCGAGCCGGTCGATCCAGCCGGAGATGGCGTTGGCGACCTGGCGCACCGGTGCCGGCTGCTCGGGGGAGGTGTCCAGTGCCACCTGAGGAGCCTAGGCCCAACCTCCTACGATGGACCCATGAGCATGGATCTGGGGATACCGCCTGTCCTCGACCCCGAGGCGGCCGATCGCGCCGTGCTGCTCGCGGCTCCGCGCGGCTACTGCGCCGGCGTCGATCGGGCGGTGATCACCGTCGAGCAGGCGCTCGACCTGTACGGCGCCCCCGTCTACGTCCGCAAGCAGATCGTGCACAACAAGCACGTCGTGGCCGACCTCGAGTCGCGGGGCGCGGTCTTCGTCGAGGAGATCGCCGAGGTCCCCGAAGGTGCGACCGTGGTGTTCTCCGCCCACGGTGTCTCGCCCGAGGTGCACCGGCAGTCCGAGGAGCGCTCACTCAAGACGATCGACGCCACCTGCCCGCTGGTCACCAAGGTGCACCACGAGGCCCGGCGGTTCGCCAAGGACGACTACGACATCCTGCTGATCGGTCACGAGGGCCACGAGGAGGTCGAGGGCACGGCCGGTGAGGCCCCCGAGCACATCCAGCTCGTGCAGACCCCCGAGGACGTGGCGACGATCGAGGTCCGCGACCCGGCCAAGGTCTCCTGGCTGTCCCAGACCACGCTGTCGGTCGACGAGACGATGACGATCGTGGACGCGATCCGGGCGCGGTTCCCGCTGCTGCTCGACCCGCCGTCGGACGACATCTGCTACGCCACCCAGAACCGGCAGATGGCGATCAAGGAGATCGCGCAGCGCGCCGACCTGGTCATCGTCGTGGGCTCGGCCAACTCCTCCAACTCCGTGCGCCTGGTCGAGGTCGCCCTCGAGGCCGGCGCCAAGGCCGCCTACCGGGTCGACGACGTCAGCGAGATCGACGAGGCGTGGTTCGAGGGGGTGGACCGGGTCAGCGTGACCTCGGGTGCCTCCGTGCCGGAGGACCTGGTCGACGGCGTGCTCGCGCTGCTGAGCGAGCGCGGCTATCCCGACGCCGAGGCGGTGCACACGGCCGAGGAGTCGCTGATCTTCGCGCTGCCCCCGGAGCTGCGTCGCGACATGCGGGCGGCCCGCCAGGGCTGAGAGCGCCACGCTCTAGTGCGGGGCGCGCTCCTGGGAAGCGCGACGCTGCGAGGGGATGCGGGGGGATCGGGTGCGGATCGTGCCGGCGTGTCGAGTCGCGACCTGGCGCAGCGCAAGGATGCCCAGTGTCAGGGCGTAGCCCACGACGAGCGCGCCGGCGTGATGGGCCAGACCCGAGACGACCGCCTGCAGGAAGCCGTCCCGCGGGTCGGCGACCGCCGATCGGGCCACGATCGCGAGCAGGGACGCCGTGCCGGCCATCAGCAGCGGCGGCAGCACCCCGATCGCGAAGAAGTCGCGCGGACGCACGGTCAGTGCGGCGACGACGCAGACGACCACGAAGGCCGCGTCGAAGAACAGGTTGAGCGTGCCGAAGATCGCCAGGTCGAGCAGCGTCAGCACGAGCAGCGCGGCGGCGGACGCGCCGGTGACCAGTCGGCCGGGGTGACGGCCTTCTTCCCAGAGGGTCTTGGGGTGAGGCGCAGGCGTGCTCACCCCTGCACCGTAGGCCGCTGTGTCCCAGGTCACGTGGCGACGCGCCGAACGGGCTGGTCACGCGGCGCCCGCCCGTCGAGCCCGTCGGGCCCGTCCAGCTCCGGCAGCTCGGGACGAGGCTCGGCCACCGTCTCGAGCAGCTCGCTCGCGGTCAGCGGCCGGGGTGCGTCGACGACCGGGGCGGGAGAGTCCAGGTCGCCGCTGCCGACCTGCAGCTCCTCGAAGCGTCGAGCCGTGACCAGGACTCTGTTCTCCAGCGAGCCGATCGCGCGGTTGTAGGCGCTGACCGCACCGGTCAGCGAGCGCCCGACCCGGTCGAGGTGGCCGCTCATGGTGGCGATCCGGTCGTAGAGGTCGCGACCGAGGCTGTGGATCTCGCTCGCCTTGTCGGCGAGCACCTGCTGGGTCCACGCGAAGGAGACCGTGCGGAGCAGCGCGATGAGCGTCGTCGGTGTCGCCAGCACGACCTGCCGGTCGGCGGCGTACTCGATGAGTCCGGGCTCGACCTCCAGCGCGGCCGACAGGAACGACTCACCGGGCACGAAGAGCACCACGAACTCCGGCGTCGCCGGCAGCGCCCGCCAGTAGCCCTTGCTGCTCAGGGAGTCCACGTGGGTGCGCAGCTGGCGGGCGTGCCGGCGCAGGTGCGCGAGCCGCTCGTCGTCGTCGCCGGCGTCACCGGGCTCGACGGCGCACGCGTCCAGGAAGGCGTCGAGCGGGACCTTGGAGTCGACGACGACCTGCTTGCCGCCGGCCAGGTGGACCACCAGGTCGGGGCGCAGCAGGCCGTCCTCGGTGCGCGTCGTGGCCTGCTCGGTGAAGTCGCAGCGCTCCACCAGCCCGGCGATCTCGACCACCCGGCGCAGGTGCAGCTCGCCCCAGCGGCCCCGGACCTGCGGCCGGCGCAGCGCCGTCGACAACGAGGAGGTCTCGCGGCGCAGGGTGTCGGTGGAGTGGCGGACCTCCTCGACCTGCTGCTTGAGCTGGCTCTGCCAGGAGACGCCGTGCTGCGCCATGTCACGCAGCTGGTCGTGCAGCCGGTCGAGGCTCTCACGCACGACGGCGGCCTCGGCGGCGCGGGACTCGACCGCGCGCAGCGTCGTCGGGTCGGCGACGCTGGCGCGCGCCGCGCGGGCCCCTGCCCACAGCACGCCCACGAGCAGGCCGAGCCCTGCTCCGACGAGCAGCACGGTCAGCAGGGAGAGCGTCGTACCGATGTCCATGGCTCGAGGATGGCGTGCGCCGCCGACAGTTTGGGGGAGCAGCGCGTCGAAGGGCGTGTGTCGGCGCCAGGATCCCCCGGGGCTAGCCGAGCAGGGCGCCGGCCCGCGCCAGGAAGAACAGCACGATCGAGAGCACGATCAGGACCACCAACCCGACGGCCAGCCACGGTCCTGCCGTGCGGCGTCCCGAGCCCTGGTCGGCGTGACCGTCGGGCACGCTGGCGGAGTCGGGCGGGGTCTCGCCGGGCGGCACGCCGCCGCCGGCATCGAGGCCCGTGGAGTCGCTCGGATCGGGGTCGGCGTTGCCGGTGCTCATTGCGTCGCTGTGCCCGCGTCGTCCCGGCGCAAACGTCTCAGGCCAGGTCGACGATCACGGGTGCGTGGTCGCTGGCCCCGGTGCCGGCCCGCTCGTCGCGGTCGATCCACGCCCCCGTGACCCGCTGCGCGACCGCGTCGGAGCCGAGCACGAAGTCGATCCGCAGGCCGCGGTTGCGCTCGAAGCGCTGCCGGTAGTAGTCCCAGTAGGTGTAGACGTCCGGACCCGGCGTGTGCGGGCGCACGACCTCGGTGAAGCCCGCGTCGAGCACCGCCTGGAAGGCCGCGCGCTCCCGCGGGGTCACGTGGGTGCTCGTCGCGAACTGCGCCATGTCGAAGACATCCTCGTCGAGCGGGGCGATGTTCCAGTCGCCGGCGAGCACCACGGGCCGACCCGCGTCCTGCGCCAGCCACGTGTGCGCCGCGTCGCGCAGCGCGGCCAGCCAGGCGAGCTTGTAGTGGTAGTGCGGGTCGTCGACCTTGCGACCGTTGGGGACGTAGAGCGACCACACGTCCACCCCCGCGCACGTCGCGCCGATCGCCCTCGCCTCGGCGGCCTCGGGATCGCCGTACAACGGCATGCCGTCGAAGCCGTGGCGCACGTCCTCGATGCCGACGCGGGACACGACGGCGACGCCGTTCCACTGGTTGTGGCCCAGGGTGGCGACGTCGTACCCGAGGGCCTGCAGGCCCATCAGCGGCCACTGGTCGTCGCGGGCCTTGGTCTCCTGCAGCAGCAGTACGTCGATCTCGTGCCGCTGCACGAAGGCCTCGACCCGCTCGATCCGGGAGCGGACGGAGTTGACGTTCCAGGTGGCCAGGCGCATCCGGTCAGTCTAGGAAGGCCAGGGCGCACGATTGGGAGCGGGCGGGTCCGCGACCGTAGACTCGCCGCCCGTGGCCCTCACCATCGGAATCGTGGGACTGCCGAACGCCGGCAAGTCGACCCTCTTCAACGCTCTGACCAAGAACGACGTGCTCGCGGCGAACTACCCGTTCGCGACGATCGAGCCCAACATCGGCGTCGTCGGCGTGCCCGAGCCCCGGCTCGCGGAGCTGGCCAAGCTCTTCGGCTCCGCCAAGCAGCTGCCGGCGACCGTGGAGTTCGTGGACATCGCCGGGATCGTGCGCGGCGCCTCGGAGGGGGAGGGGCTCGGCAACAAGTTCCTCTCCCACATCCGGGAGTCGGCCGCGATCTGCCAGGTGACGCGGGTGTTCCGCGACGACGACGTCACCCACGTCGACGGCGAGGTCAACCCCGCCAACGACATCTCCACCATCCAGACCGAGATGATCCTGGCCGACCTGCAGACGGTCGACAAGGCGATCCCGCGGCTGGAGAAGGAGTCGCGGATGAAGAAGGAGAACGTCGCCTTCCTCGAGGCGGCGCGCGAGGCCAAGGAGCACCTCGAGGCGGGCACCCCGATCATCGCCACGAAGATCGACCGCACTCTCGTGCGCGAGCTGTCGCTGCTCACCGCGAAGCCCTACATCTACGTCTTCAACTGCGACGCCGACGAGCTGGCCGACGAGGAGCTCAAGCAGAGGATGCGCGACCTCGTCGCGCCGTCCGAGGCGATCTTCCTCGACGCCAAGTTCGAGTCCGAGCTCGTCGAGCTCGGCGACGACGACGAGGCCCGCGCGATGCTCGAGGAGATGGGCATCGACGAGCCCGGCCTCGACGTCCTGGCCCGGGTCGGCTTCGACACCCTCGGCCTGCAGACCTACCTCACCGCCGGCCCCAAGGAGTCGCGTGCCTGGACGATCCCCCAGGGGGCGACGGCCCCCGAGGCCGCCGGTGTGATCCACACCGACTTCCAGCGCGGCTTCATCAAGGCCGAGATCGTGTCGTACGACGACCTGGTCGCCGCGGGCTCGATGGCGGCCGCGAAGTCGGCCGGCAAGGTCCGCATGGAGGGCAAGGACTACGTGATGGCCGACGGGGACGTGGTGGAGTTCCGCTTCAACGTGTGAATCGGCGCGTTTGCGCAGGTCAGAGGGGGTGTGACCCCTCCCAGTCCGCACAGAGTCCGCAAGAAATTTAGCGTGATGGGCTCGATCTGGCCGTTCGGAGGGCCAGATCTCCGGACCCCGAGTGCTGCCAGTTGACCCGCCCGTGACGTGACTCTTTGGCGGTGATATGACGCACCTCGTGAGCGCACATCGCGGCTGTTGCACGCGCCGGGTGAGTAGGACTTGGCGAAGGCTCGCTGCGAGGATGAGCGCGTGTCGACAGACGGTCAGAGCATCCGCGAGCAGGTGTGGCGCGCCGTTGATCCGACCGGCGAGAACCGCTCCCTGATCAACGCTGCGGTCCACGGCGGCCCTGACGTCCCGGACTTCCTGCGCCGCATTGGGGTAGACGTGGGCGAGTCGTGGGGCCGGCTTGCCGGTGTGGGCGCGGAGTATCGCAAGACCGTTGAAGGGATCGAGGCTGCCGTCCGGGTACTCGGGCCGCGGGGGTGGTCCGTGATGACAATGGACACGCAAGCCGTCCGTGACGCAGTCCGGGAGGTTCAGGCGGGACGGGAAGCGGAGGCGGACGACATTCTGGCGGACCAGTGGGAGGGCCATGGGGCCTGGCGTTTGAAGCGGATCTGCGATCGCGTCGGCGTCATGAGTGCCAACGACCCCGAGCTCCACCGGCTGTTCCGGGAGCGCGCCCGGCTCCTCGGGCTGGCACGGGACCATCACCTAGCGGGTCGATACGACGCGTCGATCCCACTGCTTCAGGCGCACCTGGAGGGCATCGTCATCGACGTGACGGGTGGCAAGAAGTTCTTCACGAAGGGAGCTCAGAAGGCTGACGTGGTGGACCCCAAGCAGCTGATCAGCATCGAGGCGTGTCTGGCTGCGCTCCAGGCTACCTACGGACAGGACGTAAAGGAGACGCAAACTGAGGGAAGCCTCTCGCGGCACGGCGTGCTCCACGGCAGGGAACTCGCCTACGACACCCGCGTGAACTCGGCCAAGACCTGGTCGGTCCTCGACGCTCTCGTCGAGTGGGCGCTGCCGAGAGCGCGCGACGTCGTGCAGGTCCGCAGGGCGGAACGGCAGGCCAAAAACGCTGGGAGTCAGAACCTCGACACGTGCGGACGCCAGGTCGATGACCGGGAGTTCTCCGAGACTCGCGAGCTCTCCGGCTCGTAGGGACCTCCGCGCTGGGGTGGTACCGCCAACAAGGACGCTTCCGCACCGACCTAGTGGGCGGGGTTTACGACACCGACGACTTTGCGAAGCGAGGGCTTCCCGTGACGCACGGGATCAAGCAGCAGGTGCGGGCTGACGGGCGTGAGGTCATGTACTGGCGGGAGACGGCATCCGGCTGGTGCTTGGGCTCGCCCTTCGCGCTGAGGGCGAGGGCATCGGGGAGCACCTCTATGCTGCCCCCGGACCGCCCGCCGGGTTGCCGTCTGAAGGGGCGAAGGGCTGGGGAGCGCTCTACGAGACTCCGCCAGATTGGACCTACTAGGGCTGATTAGCGTCCCCGTATCGCCAGCGCACACGCGCGGCGGATGGACGCTCCCGGACTGTCATCGAACCGCGCAGCAGACCCTTCTGGTCAACCTCGCACCGCCGATGCCCGAGCGTCGGAGGGACTGACTATGGTGTGGCGGGCATGGGGCCACTGGGCCACCGTGGCAACGGGGAGATCGCCATGACCAGGTTTCGAGGAGCGCTACCGCACAAGGCGCGGCCAGGGTGTTCCGGGAATGATGGGCGCCCTAGCCACGGTCGCGCTCGTCGATGACGAGCACGATGTCTTGTGGGTACGTTACGCCAGCGGCAACGCTGGCTTTCTCAGCCCGGACTCCGGTCCAGCCGTGGCCGTCGGATCGACCATTCTGGTGATGGAGGACTTTTCGTTTTCAGACGCGCCCTCTCGCGAGGCTCTTCCCGAGTGTGCAGGACTCGGGATCGCTTGCGACGGGGGTTGTTCTGCACGTCGAGCGTGAACCACTATGGTTTCGCTACGCCAGCGGCGGCTTCGGACCGCTCAACCGCGATAGCGGGCCTAGGTCTCGGTGGGCTTGGTTGTCCTTGTCTCCGGGGAACACGTTCATCGAGGCTCCAGGCGGACTCTTGCCGCCGCACCAGAATGGCGTCGGAGTAGTGCGGCGGGTTGAGGAAACGCGGTCACTGATTGAGACCGAACACTCCATCGTGTGGCTGCCTCACGCAGGCGTCATCGACTGGAAAGAATGGTCGACTGTTGAAATCGTCCCTGCCGGAGTACTGAAAGAAGCTCCATGAGCAGCCAGTCAGATATCGCGATGATCCACCCGCCGCGACGATGATCCATTCCCGTTTTCGAGTCGAGCCAGGGGATGTTACCGAGACATTCGACGACATCGCAGGTCTCGACGACCAGATCACCGAACTGCGTCAGATCATCGACCAGCTAAAGAATGCGGAGGAGCTCAAAAGGGACGGCATTCTTCCGGTGCGCGGCATCCTTCTGGCGGGGGAGTCGGGGACGGGCAAGACGATGCTTGCACGTGCGATGTCGAACGAGGCGGAGGCAGTCTTCTTCCAGGTGCGCGGGCCGGAGATTGCGCAGCAAGTGGATCAACGAGAGCGAGGACACTCTCCGCGCAACCGTTGGATGAGGCTGAGAGTTGTGACCGCGCGATTGTCTTCTTTGACGAAATCGACAGTGTCGCAACGGCGCGATCGAACACTTCCCATGAAGTGTCCAACAAGTTGATCACTCAGTTCTTGACCGTGATGGATGGCTTCAAGGCCCGGCGAACCCTCGTCGTGGGCGCCACGAACCGGCCCGACGCTCTCGACCCGACGCTCCTTCGTACTGGCCGGTTCGACCGCCGAATCGATTTCCCCTTGCCGGATCTAGATGCGCGCGAGGCAATCCTCAAAGCAACCAAACCCACGAGCGCCGCGGTCGACATCGATTTCTTTGAACTCGCCAGCCTGACGGATCAGTGGTGCAGCGCCGACCTTCGCGGCATGTGGAGTGAGGCTCGACAGTTTGCCCACGCAGAGGGTCGCACGAGTCTCCTCGAGTTGGATTGCCGCGTCGCAGTCCGGCGCCTTCATGACGGAATCGTGCGTCGCCGGCAGCTGACCAGGAGCGCATCGTGAAGCTTCGGAAGCGGCGCAGGGATACGGCCGATGAAGACAGAAGGGATCAGGTCGCTCGGCCGTCATCCCCGCTGCCCACGCTACGTGAGTTCGTCTATCTGGAACGAGGTGAGCGTCTACAGCCTCACGTCGTCCCCCGACAGCCCGCCGGCGTCAGCTATCTCAGAGACTGTGTCCGCCGAATCTGGCTCGGAGTGGGGCACGACTGCGGAAGTCGGGACCCCGGTGCTCGCACGAGCAGGAGTGAACGCCTCATTTTCCAGTGCCGACACCACGGCACTAGAGATTCAGCGCCGATTCAACGTGCAGAGTCTCTTCGCCGTCTTGCATCGCGCGTATGGCAATGGGTCTCCCAGTCGCTGGTCTCCTGGTATCGGCGACCCGTCCGCCACGCACAACATCTCAGACACGTCACAGAAATCCGGTCTTGCCCAAGCAGGGCGGAGTCGGACGTGCTCTCCACGTTGCAGAGCGCGCAGCGTGCCGTCCGAGTTTCTAGTCTGAGGCGCGGAGATCTTCCCGAGCTGCCGATCGCGCTAAGTGCCCACCCTGTGTTTGCAATAACCACGTCGGTCCAGGAGATCGGTAATTTGCTTGAGAAGCATCCGAGTCTTACCGGTGGCATGGACACTTCGACGCAACTCGGACTCGAGGCCGCCTCGTCCCTTCGACAACTCATGACTGACCTCGTCCCAATCGAGGGGTGTTGCAGCACGACACAGCCTCGTGACGCACCAGGACGAGCTCTGGATCGTCGAAAACGTCGCGCTCGCCCGAGAGCTGCCTGTGCTGCAGTTGACCGCCTCGCCCCTTCGGGTCGTCGGAGTCACGGAGATCGACCGCTACTGGAAAGACACCATGACGGGTGTCGCACGCCGACCTGGAATACGACGTGCTCGCCAGGATCAGCACGCCGGCGCTCCGGTCAGAGTGGTCGCCGATCAAGATGGTGCAAGCGTTCGAGAAGGCAGTCCCCGGCTTAGGTGCTGGTCTGCAAGCGGTTATCGACAACCTGCCACAAGCTATGTCAGGTTCGTCAGGTCCCTCGGCCGGCACTACCGCTGAGGTCTCCGCTGGAGTCCTGTTGGGAAGCTTCGCTGCCCACTACGACGTCGAGCTCGATTATCGCCAAACTGCCGCGTTTGGGTCGGCTGTGGGGACTCCTAATGAAGCCGACTTCGAGGAGCAGCTATCGGCGCTTGCCCGAGGGCTGGATGAGCTGCACGCCTTTTTCCCTGGGCTTGAACGTGATCATGATGCAGAGGGTCGAATGCGACAAGACGCTTGGACGCTGGCCGAGACCGCGGTGCGACACGCATTGCCCGCCGCCACAGGTAGTTCGCCTGAGGCCGGCCCAGAGAACGTCCTCGAGGTCGAGTTCGTTGGGATCTATTGGTGAGCGACCACTTCCGGCGCAAGTCCGCGAGGCATCCCGCACCGCATCGAGGGGGAGGTCGATCCGCCCGACGGGGGCCATTGGCTGGCGCCCCTAGGTCCCGTCATTCTGGTGTGACGTCGCCTCCTCGGATCCCACCAGGTCTCTCCGGCCGACGGGTGGTCGCCATCCCGCCGAACTCGGACTCGCCATCTGTAGTCACCGGCCAGGTCTGAGAGCACTCTCGTTATTCTTCGCTCCCAGCGACGCGGACATGATCGACTCCGCTGCCTTCCTCGTGCGGTCCTCGGCGGTCGGCCAGAGGTGGGCGTAGGTGTTGAGGGTCGTCGTCGCCTTCGCGTGGCCGAGCGAGCGCTGGACGGTCACGACGTCGCACCCGGCGGCGATGAGGCCGGAGGCGTAGAAGTGCCGCAGGTCGTGGAGCTTGATGCCGGACAGGCCGGCGTCGCGCAGCGTCTTGCGCCACCAGTAGCCGACGGTGTTCTGGTGCGGCGGGTCGTCGCCCTCCCCGGCGAAGAGCCACCGATCCTTGCCGGTGGTGCCGTGAGCGGCGACGTGCTCGGCGAGCACGTTGACGAGGCTGTCGGCGAGGTAGACGACGCGCTCTGAGCCGTACTTCGGCGCCCGTACGTCGATCGCCCCGCCGTTGACGCGCTGGACCTGGCGGGAGACCTTGAGCGACTTGCGGAGGAAGTCGACGTCGCCGAGCTGGACCCCGGCGGCCTCACCCAGCCGCAGGCCGGCGAACGCGCAGAGGGCGATGAACGGCTGGAACCGCTCGTCGGCCACGGCCATGAGCTGCCCGACCTCCTCCGGAGTGGGGATCGACATGGCCACGTCCGCGCGACGGCCGCGGGGGAGGCGTACGCCGTCGGTCGGGTCGGAGCCGATCACCCGGTCCTTCACGGCGGCGCGGAACACCGACCTGACGTTGACGTACCGCGTCTTGATCGTGCCGGGGGCGAGCCCGGCGGCGTCCATCTGCTTGATCCAGGTCTCGACGTCCGAGCGCCGGACCTGCTTCATCGGCTTCCCCGCGAACGGCACCGATCTGGCCGCCAGCGACATCGCGAGCACGGTGCCGGGTGCCCAGACCTGGCGGGCCGACCACTCGCCGAAGAACGCCGCGAACGTGATCCGTCCGGCCTTGGGATCGGCGTACGTGCCGGTGACCACCGCCGAGGTGACCTGGTCCAGCCACTGCTGGGCGTCGATCTTGCGATCGAAGTGCCGCGAGTGCTCCTTGCCGGCCTCGTCGCGGTACCGCGCCCGCCACTTGCCGTTGGCTCGCTTGGCGATGTTTCCCGCCATGGTGATGCTCCTTCCAGGATCGCTCCATCGTCTCTCTGGGATCCGACAGCGGACGGGTGTCAGTGGTGGTTCTGGGGACGGTTGGTCTGCTCGGTGAGCCAGAGGACGAGGTCGGCTCGCCAGTAGCGGACGTGGCGGCCGACCTTGAAGCTGCGGGGTCCGGCGCCGAGGTGGCGCCAGTAGCGCAGGGTCCCTTCGGGGATCCGGAGGAAGCGGCAGGCTTCCTGGAGGGTGAGCATGTCGTCGCCGGGGTTCTGGCGGGGTCGTGGGGCGTTGGGTTGTGCGGTCATGGCGGCCTCCTTGTGGGTGGGTTCCCGGCGACGTTCGTCGCCGGTCGTGATGGGTGGGTGTCTGTCGTCGAGAGGTACGCGTCCTACGGTGCGCGCTGGGGGGCACCAATTCGCGCCCGTCCTGGCCCCGCCCGTCCTCGGGACGGGCGCCCCTGTCAGGAGGCGTTTTCGCAGGTCAGGCGGCGCCCGTCCGAAAGTTCAAGAACTCATCGGGTGCTCCTCGCCGGTTGTCGTCGCGAACGACCTGTACGCGTTGATCAGCATGGGGCGGCAGGTTCCCCGGAATCGGGGGAACCTGAGGGGGATACCTGCCAGGGGACCTGTGTTTCCGCAGGTCAACAGGTATCCCTAAGTCGTTTCCCCGCGGACTTGTGAAGGTGTTGATTCACGCCGATCAGCGTGGGCGAGGGGCGTTACCGGAATGCGGTAACAACGGAGGGGAACGCGAGGGGGAACGTTGCGTTCGTGCAGGTCAACGGCGTTCCCTAAGTCGTTGGCTGCACCCGCTTGTCAGAGGCCGATTCCGGAGGGCCGTGAGATGGGCGGCCGGTACTCCGGGACCGGGAGTCGTGGCGTTGGAGGCGCTACGGCGGCCGCGCCGTACCGGTCGATCGCGTCGACGGCGAGCTGTCGGGCGTGGGCGGGGCCCAGGTCCGCGCGGTCGCGGCTGAAGACATCGACCCACTGCTTCCGGGCGTCCTCGAGGGACTCGGCGACGAGGTGGGCGGTGTTGCTGTGGCGGCCGCGGGTCATGGCGACGTAC
>CAVQKB010000003.1:0-367405 GCA_963713035.1 uncultured Actinomycetota bacterium | reverse complement strand
CACCCGACAACGGCGAGGACTGCGACGGGCTGGTGATGGCGCTGCTGGCGCTGGCCGAGGTGTGCCGGCGCAGCGGGGACGTCGAGACCGCGCAGCGGCACCTGAGCCGCGCGGCGCAGCTGTCGGAGCAGTACCGTCTGCACGGCTGCTCGATCGCCACGATGACGAGCAGGCCGAGCTCTACGCCGCCGTCGGCTCCTACCAGGACGCCTTCGAGACGCTGCGTGACTTCCACCGCGCCGACGTGCAGATGCGCGCGGTGGAGCGAGACAGCCGCGCGGGACCCTGAACGCGATCTTCGAGGCCACCGAGGCGCGGCGCAGCAGCGACTACTTCCGGGAGCTGTCGGTGCGCGACCCCCTGACCGGGCTGCACAACCGGCGGCACCTCGACGCCCGCCTGCAGGAGCTGCTCGGCGACCTCGCGGACCATCGCACCCCCGTCACGCTCGGGCTGGTCGACCTCGACCACTTCAAGCGGATCAACGACACCCGCTCGCACGCCGTCGGCGACGAGGTGCTGCGCCGGATCGCCGTGCTGCTGCAGGCGTCCGCCGAGCAGGTCGAGGGCGGCCTGGCCGCGCGGATGGGCGGCGAGGAGTTCCTGGTGCTGCTCCCCGGCGTCGGACGCGAGGAGGGCCTCAAGCGCCTCGAGGTGCTGCGCAGCGAGATCGCGGTCTACGACTGGGACGAGGTCACCGACGGGGTGCCGGTCACCGCGAGCATCGGTCTGGCCGGTGCGCCCGACGACGCCGAGGACCGTGAGGCGCTGCTCTCGGCCGCCGACGCCTGCTCTACGCCGCCAAGCGCGGCGGGCGGGACCGCGTCGTCGCGGCCTAGTCGCCGCGTTCGACCGGTGTGGGTGGGCCTAAGAGGACTTGAACCTCTGACCTCTTCCTTATCAGGGAAGCGCTCTAACCGTCTGAGCTATAGGCCCGCATCGCATCGGCCCGGGAAGCCGGGCCGACGGGAGAGATTACCGCATCGCGGGAGCGCCGCCCAAACCGGGCGACCGGTCCTCGCGACGGCTCAGCGCTCGTCCTCGGCCAGAGTGACCTCGAGGCCGCCGAGCAGTGCCGCCGCGAGGTTGTAGAGGAACGCGGCGAGGGTCGCGACGGCCGTGATCAGCACGACGTCCACCACCGCCACGATCATCGTGAAGCCGAGCACCCGGCTGGTGCCGACGTAGTTCTCGATGTCGAAGGTCTGCGTGGACTCACCGCCCAGCACGTCGGTGACGGTGGAGTTGATCGAGTCCCAGACGCCGGCGGCGCCGAGCACCGACCAGACACGGCCACCGCGACCACACTGACGATGCCGAAGGCGATGGAGAGCAGGAACGACGTCTTCATCACCGACCACGGGTCGAGGTGCACCAGACGCAGTCGAGCCCGGCGGGTCCCGCGGCACGAGCCGAGGGGTTCGACGGGTGCCGGTCACGGCCGGCGTCGTCCGGTCCGAGGTCGACCCGGACGACCTACCGCGACCGGTGCCGGACCTGCCGGCGGACTTGCGGCGGTGTTGGTGCCGGTGCCCTGGCCGCACCGGGCTTGCTGCCGGACCGGACTCTGGACCCGGTCGACGCAGCGGACTGCACCGCGGTGCCGGCCGCCGACACGGCTGCGGCCACCCGCTGCGACATCGGCGGCTTCGCCGACGACTCCGCCGGGTCGGCCGCGTGCGCGGGGCCGGACAGGGAGCGGCGCGGGGAAGCGGCTGCTCGTCGGCACGGCGGTCGGCCATCAGGACTCCTCGGTCTCCCCGCGGGAGGCATCGTCGGTGGTGACCGGATCGCCGGTCGCCTCGCCCCCGATTGTCGCATCCGAGGTGGCACCGTCGACCCCGGTGCGGCCCGACCCGTCCGCCGTGTCGGGGCCGGTGCCGCCTTCGGCGAGCTCGGCGGCCTCGACCGCCTCCTCGATCTCCGGGGCCCGTTCCACGCTGCGCGCCACCACGGCGACGCCGTCACCCGGGGTGACCCCCACGAACTTCACGCCCTTGGTGTCGCGCCCGGTGGGACGCAGGTGCTCGTCGACCGCGCTGCGGGTGACCTGGCGGACTGCTTGATGGCCAGCACCTCGTCGCCCTCGACCACGATGAAGGCGCCGACCAGGTTGCCCCGCTCGTCGTCCTGCTTCATGGCCTTGGTGCCGAGGCCGCCACGCGACTGCAGGCGGTACTCCGAGATGCGGGTGCGCTTGGCGAAGCCGCCGTCGGTGAGCGTGAAGACGTACTGCTCGACCACGTCGGGCAGGTCACCCGGGGCGGTGGACCGGCCCGCGGACTCCGCGGACTGCTCGGCGGCCTCCTCGGCCGCGATCTGCTCGGCCCGGATCACCGACATCGAGAGCAGCTCGTCGCCCTCGCGGAACTTCATCCCCGTCACGCCGCTGGTGGCCCGGCCCATCGGGCGCAGCTGGCTGTCGTCGGCGCGGAACCGGATCGACTGGCCCTTGCGCGAGACGAGCAGGATGTCGTCGTCGCTGTTGACCAGCTCGGCCCCGATCAGCTCGTCCTCGCGCTGGTCGCCGGCGGACTCGCGGAAGTTGATCGCGATCACCCCGGCCTGCCGCGGGCTGTTGTAGTCGCCCAGCCGGGTCTTCTTGACCAGGCCGCTGCGGGTCGCGAGGACGAGGTACGGCGCCTGCTCGTAGTCGCGGATGGCCAGCACCTGGGCGATGCTCTCGTCCGGCTGGAAGGACAGCAGCCCGGCGACGTGACCGCCCTTGGCGTCCCGGGACGCCTCGGGGAGGTTGTAGGCCTTGGTTCGGTAGACCCGGCCGGCGGTGGTGAAGAACAGCAGCCAGTGGTGGTTGCTGGTGGCCATGAAGTGCTCGACCACGTCGTCACCGCGCAGCGTCGCGCCGCGCACGCCCTTGCCGCCCCGCCGCTGGGTCCGGTAGAGCGCGGCGTTGGTGCGCTTGGCGTAGCCCCCGCGCGTGATGGTGACGACCAGCTCCTCGTCGGGGATCAGGTCCTCCATCGAGAGGTCGCCGTCCGCAGGGATGAACCGGCTGCGACGGTCGTTGCCGAACTTGTCGACGATCTCGCCCAGCTCGTCGGCGACGATGCGCCGCTGACGGCTCTCGTTGGCCAGGATGTCCTCGAGGTCGGCGATCTCCACCTCGATCTTCGCCAGCTCGTCGATGATCTTCTGCCGCTCGAGGGCGGCCAGCCGGCGCAGCTGCATGTCGAGGATCGCGGTGGCCTGGATCTCGTCGATCTCCAGCAGCGCCATCAGGCCGGTGCGGGCGTCCTCGACCTCCGGGCTGCGCCGGATCAGCGCGATGACCTCGTCAAGCATGTCGAGCGCCTTGACCAGGCCACGCAGCACGTGGGCCCGCTTCTCGGCCTCGCGGAGCAGATAGCGCGTCCGGCGCTGGATGACCTCGACCTGGTGGGTGATCCAGTGCGAGATGAACTGGTCGAGCGTCAGCGTGCGCGGCACCCCGTCGACCAGCGCCAGCATGTTGGCGGCGAAGTTCGACTGCAGCTCGGTGTGCTTGTAGAGGTTGTTGAGCACCACCCGGGCGACCGCGTCGCGCTTGAGCACCACGATCAGCCGCTGGCCCGTGCGGGCCGAGGAGTTGTCCAGGACGTCGGCGATTCCCTGCACCCGGCCGGAGTCCGCGAGCTCGGCGATCTTCAGCGCCAGGTTGTCGGGGTTGACCTGGTAGGGCAGCTCGGTGATCGCGAGCACGGTGCGCCCCTTGGCGTCCTCCTCGATCTCGACCACCGCGCGCATCGTGACCGAGCCACGACCGGTGCGGTAGGCCTGCTCGATGCCCTGCCGGCCCACGATCAGGCCGTGGGTCGGGAAGTCGGGGCCCTTGATCCGCTCGAGCAGGGCCTCGAGGAGCTCCTCACGGGTGGCGTCGGGGTGCTCCAGCGCCCACTGCACCCCGTCGTTGAGCTCCCGCAGGTTGTGCGGCGGGATGTTGGTGGCCATCCCCACCGCGATGCCCGCGGAGCCGTTGGTGAGCAGGTTGGGGAAGCGGGCCGGCAGGATGGCCGGCTCCTCGGAGCGACCGTCGTAGTTGGGCGTGAAGTCGACGGTGTCCTTGTCGATGTCGCGCACCATCTCCATCGCGAGCGGCGCCATCTTGGACTCGGTGTAGCGCATCGCGGCGGCGGGGTCGTTGCCCGGCGAGCCGAAGTTGCCCTGGCTGTCGACCAGCGGGTGGCGCATCACCCAGGGCTGCGCGAGCCGCACCAGGGTGTCGTAGATCGCGGAGTCGCCGTGCGGGTGGTACTGACCCATCACCTCGCCCACGACGCGCGCGCACTTGGAGAAGCCGCGGTCGGGACGGTAGCCGCCGTCGTACATGGCGTAGAGGACGCGGCGGTGCACCGGCTTGAGGCCGTCCCGGACGTCAGGCAGCGCGCGCCCGACGATCACCGTCATGGCGTAGTCGATGTAGGAGCGCTGCATCTCGACCTGGAGCTCGATGGGCTCGATCCGCCCACCGCTGGGGACGATCGCGCCGCCGCCGGTCTGGTTGTCAGTCATGTGTCACTCTCTGTGAGCGTCCTGTGAGCGTCGTGAGGTGCAGGCGCCGCGGCGCTCAGATGTCGAGGAAGCGGACGTCTTTGGCGTTGCGCTGGATGAAGGAGCGTCGCTGCTCGACGTCTTCGCCCATCAGCACCGTGAACATCTCGTCGGCCTGGGCGGCGTCCTCCAGGGTGACCTGGAGCAGCAGCCGGTTGTCGGGGTCGAGCGTGGTGTCCCACAGCTCGTCGGGGTTCATCTCGCCGAGACCCTTGTAGCGCTGCACCGGGTTGTCCTTGGGCAGCCGCTTGCCGGCCTCGATGCCGACCCGGGTCAGCGCGTCGCGCTCCGCGTCGGAGTAGACGAACTCGTGCTCGGCCGGCTTGTTCCACCGCAGCCGGTAGAGCGGCGGCTGGGCGAGGTAGACGTAGCCCGCCTCGATCAGCGGCTTCATGAACCGGAACAGCAGGGTCAGCAGCAGGGTCCGGATGTGGTGGCCGTCGACGTCCGCGTCGGCCATCATCACGATCTTGTGGTAGCGGACCTTGTCGAGGTCGAACTCCTCCTGGATGCCGGTGCCGAGGGCGGCGATGATCGCCTGCACCTCGTTGTTGGCCAGCACCTTGTCCAGGCGGGCCTTCTCGACGTTGAGGATCTTGCCGCGGATCGGGAGGATCGCCTGCACCCGCGGATCACGGCCGCCCTTGGCCGACCCGCCCGCGGAGTCGCCCTCCACGATGAAGATCTCGCACTCCTCGGGGTTGGTCGACTGGCAGTCGGCCAGCTTGCCGGGCAGGCCGCCGCCGCCGAGGATGCCCTTGCGGCTGCGCGCCAGCTCGCGCGCCTTGCGCGCCGCGACCCGGGCGTAGGCCGCGGCCTGCGCCTTGCGCACGATGTCGCGGCCCTCGGCCGGGTTCTTGGCGAACCAGTCGCCCAGCTGCTCGTTGACCACGCGCTGCACGAAGCCCTTGGCCTCGGTGTTGCCGAGCTTGGTCTTGGTCTGGCCCTCGAACTGCGGCTCGCCGAGCTTGATCGAGATGATCGCGGTCAGGCCCTCGCGCACGTCGTCGCCGGAGACCCGGTCCTCGCTCTTCTTGATGAGGTTCCACTCCTGGCCCCAGTTGTTGACCAGGCCGGTGAGCGCGGAGCGGAAGCCCTCCTCGTGGGTGCCGCCCTCGTGGGTGTTGATGGTGTTGGCGAAGGTGTGCACCGACTCGGTGTAGGCGCCGGTCCACTGCATCGCGATCTCCAGGCTCATGCCCGACTCGGTGAGCTCGGCCGCGAAGTCGATGATGCTCGGGTGCGCCTGCACCTTGGAACGGTTGAGGTGCTCGACGTAGTCGACCAGGCCGCGGTCGAAGCAGAAGCGCCGCTCGACCACACCGCCCTCGGAGTCGCTGTGGGCGACCTCGTCGTCGCTCGGCTCGACGACGGCGGCGGCACCCTCGGCGTCGACCGCGCCGACGCGCGCCTCAGCCGCCAGGGCCGCGTCGAGCTCGACCGTCTCGGGCCGCTCGTCGCGGACGACGATCTCGAGGCCCTTGTTGAGGAAGGCCATCTCGCGGATCCGGTTGGTGATCGTCTCGAGGGAGTAGGTCGTGGTCTCGAAGATGTCGGGGTTGGCCCAGAACGTGATGGTGGTGCCGGTCCGGTCGCTCTCCTCCAGCTGCTCGAGCGGCCCGTCGGGCTCCCCGATGCTGAAGGACTGGCGCCAGTGGTAGCCGCGGTTGCGCACGTCGACCTGCACCCGCGCGCTCAACGCGTTGACCACGGAGACGCCCACGCCGTGCAGTCCGCCGGACACCTTGTAGCCGCCGCCGCCGAACTTGCCGCCGGCGTGCAGCATCGTCAGCGCCATCGTGACGGCCGGGATGCCCTCCACCGGGTGGATGTCGGTGGGGATGCCGCGGCCGTCGTCCTCGACCCGGACGCCGCCGTCGGCCAGCAGCGTGACCACGATGCGCGTGCAGTAGCCGGCCAGCGACTCGTCGACGGAGTTGTCGACCACCTCCCACACCAGGTGGTGCAGGCCGCGCTCGCCGGTCGAGCCGATGTACATGCCCGGGCGCTTGCGGACGGCCTCGAGCCCCTCGAGCACCTGGATCGCGGAGGCGTCGTACTTGCCCTCCTCGACGGCGTGACCCTCGCCGATCGGCGCCAGTGCGGCGGCCGTCTCGGCGACGGACTCCGGGGAGTGGTCGGTGTCGGCTGAGGGGTTCGGTGGGCTGTCGTCGCTGCTGTCAGGGGAACTGTCGGCGGGCATCTGATCAGCCACAAGCCATCCTCTTCAGGTCTGCACTCACATGACGATGGCCGGCTCCGGAACGGAGGACGACCAACCACCCACTATACCCCGCAGAGGCCCGGATCCGGGGGTGTCATCCCCAGGACCTGCCCACCAGCCGAGGAAAACCACGGGTTCTGGGCCTCACAGGGCGGTCAGGACGGCTGCGCAGGGGCATCGTCTAGTCCCTATACCGGCCCGGGGCCCTCAGATCGGCTCACCCGTAGGTGTCACGTGGACCGCGACCGTCGCGCACCGACCGCAGGCCGCGCTTCCAGCTCGGACCCACCGGACCCTGGACGTCGATGACCAGCACGGTGCCGTCGCCGAGCTCCTCGTTGAGCCGCCGCACCACGGTCGGCGCCAGCAGCTTCATCTGGGTGGCCCAGGCCGTGGAGTCGGTGCGCACCCGCAGCTTGCCGTCGTCGAAGGCCTCCGGAAGACAGTGCTGGGCGACCTCGCGGCCGACGATCGCGTCCCAGCGGGCGAAGACGCCGTGCACCCGCACGTCGGTGCCCCAGCCCTGCTCCGAGACCAAGCGGCCGATCGTGGAGTCGAGCAGCTGTGGATCGCGCTCGTCGGGATGGGCGCCCGAAGCCTGCGGATCGGTCCGGCGGGCGTAGGGCCGGGAACCGGTCCCCTTCCTCGCGGTCGTCGACCGCCGGCGGAGGCCGGGGCGCGCCAGGGCGCGGGCGACGCTGCGGGCGAGGTCGAGCCCGGAGTCGTCGTGCGGCTGCTCCGGCGGCTGCTCAGCGGGCGGCTCGGGGGGCGACTCGGGCGGCGGCTCAGCCATGGGGCAGCACCTTGCCGTCGACCACGTCGATGCGGACCCCTGCGAGAGCCGCGGGTACGTCGTCGGCGACCGCCGCGGTCACCAGCACCTGCTCCGCGCCTGCGACCAGGTCGGCCAGCCGCTCGCGGCGCTCGGAGTCGAGCTCGGCGAAGACGTCGTCGAGGATCAGGATCGGGTCGTCGCCGCCTGCGCGGAGCAGGTCGTAGGAGGCCAGACGGAGCGCCAGCGCCATCGACCAGGACTCCCCGTGCGAGGCGTAGCCCTTCACCGGCAGCGGCCCGATCATCAGGGTCAGGTCGTCGCGGTGCGGACCGACCAGGCTGACCCCCCGGTCGATCTCGTCGTCGCGGCGCCGCTCCACCTCGGCGATCAGCGCGGCCGCCAGCACCTCGCGGTCGGGCTGCACGAGGTCGAGCTCCGGCAGCTCGAACGACGGCTTGTAGGTCATCGTCGCGTCGTTGCGGGTCGCCCCCTGGGCCACCGCCTCGTAGGCACCCGCGACATAGGGGCGCAGGTCCTCCACCAGCGCCAGCCGAGCGCCGAGCAGCTCGGCCCCGGTGCTGGCCAGGTGGGTGTCCCAGACCCCGAGCGTGGACAGCGCCGAGTCGCCGCTGCGACCCTGACGCCGGGCGATGCCGGCGGTCTTCAGCAGCGAGTTGCGCTGCTTGAGCACCCGGTCGTAGTCCGCGCGCACCCCGGCGTACCGAGGAGCGCGCTGGACGAGGAGGTCGTCGAGGAAGCGACGACGGTCGGCGGGGTCGCCCTTGACCAGGGCGAGGTCCTCGGGGGAGAACAGCACGGTCCGTACCAGCCCCAGCAGCTCGCGGGCCCGCGGCAGCGGGGATCGGTTCACCCGCGCGCGGTTGGCCTTGCCGGGGTTGATGGCGATCTCCAGGACCGCCTCGCGACCGTCCCGCACGACCGCCGTGCGGATCACCGCCTGCTCGGCCCCCAGCCGCACCAGGGGAGCGTCGCCGGCGACCCGGTGCGAGGACAGCCGGGCGATGTAGTCCACCGCTTCGACCAGGTTGGTCTTGCCCTGCCCGTTGAGCCCGACGAACGCCGTCACCCCTGGACCGAGCGCGACGTCGGCCTCCGAGTAGGAGCGGAAGTCGTACAGCGTGAGGTGCGAGACGTGCACGGGGTCCTCGGGTGGGATCGGATCAGGCCTGGTCGCCGCTCTTGTCACCACCGGGCGGGGCGACCGTGTGCGTCGCGTGCCCGCCGAACTGGTTGCGCATCGCGGCGACCGCCTTCATCGCCGGGCTGTCGTCCTGACGCGAGACGAAGCGGGCGTAGAGCGCCGCGGTGATCGCCGGGGTGGCGACCGCGTTGTCGATGCCGGCCTCGACGGTCCACCGGCCCTCGCCCGAGTCCTCGGCGTAGCCGCTGATCTGCTCGAGCTTGTCGTCGTCGTCGAGGGCCGCAACCAGCAGGTCGAGCAGCCACGAGCGGATCACGGTTCCCTCACGCCACGAGCGGAACACCTCGGTGACGTTGTCGACCTCGTCCACCGCCTGCAGCAGCTCCCAGCCCTCGGCGTAGGCCTGCATCACGGCGTACTCGATGCCGTTGTGCACCATCTTGGAGAAGTGCCCGGCGCCGACCTTGCTGCCGGCGTGCACCCAGCCGAACTCGCCCTCGGGCTTGAGGGCGTCGAAGATCGGCTGCACGATCTCGATGTGCGCCGGGTCGCCGCCCGCCATCAGCGCGTAGCCGTTCTCCAGCCCCCAGACCCCGCCGGAGACGCCGCAATCGACGAAGCCGATGCCCTTCTCGGCGAGCTGCTCGGCGTGCGCCTTGTCGTCGGTCCAGCGGGAGTTGCCGCCGTCCACGACGACATCGCCCTCGCTGAGCAGGTCCCGCAGGGTGGTGATGGTCTCCTGGGTGGGGCCACCGGCCGGCACCATCACCCAGACCACGCGCGGCGACGACAGCTGGCCGACCATGTCCTCGATGCTGTCGGCATCGCTGACCTCGGGGTTGCGGTCGTAGCCGACCACCGTGTGGCCCGCGCGCTTCAGACGCTCGCGCATGTTGCCGCCCATCTTGCCCAGACCGATGAGACCGAGTTCCATACCGCTCCCTTTCCGTGGCTGAGGTTCGTGAGTCCGCGCGTGAGCGCCGGGGCCGTCCGTGCTCAGGAGAGCAGGCGACGCGGCATCAGCAGGTAGCGGAAGTCGGTGTCGACGTCGCCGTCGGGGCCGTCGACGCCGGACATCACGGCGGGCTTCGACGCCTGCGTGAAGGCCAGCTCGACCACCGGGGCCTCGATCGCGGTCAGCCCGTCGAGCAGGAACTGCGGGTTGAAGCCGGTCGTGATGTCCTCACCGGTGACCGTGGCGTCGATCTGCTCGGTGGCCAGCGCCTCGTCCCCGCTGCCTGCGTCGAGCGTGAGCGCGCCCTGGGAGAAGGCCAGCTGGACCGCGGTGTTGCGCTCCGCGACCAGCGAGACCCGCTTGACCGACTCGACCAGCGTGGCGCGGTCGACCCGTGCCACCGTCGCGTGCTCGGAGGGGAACAGCGTGCGCACCTTCGGGAACTCGCCGTCGAGCAGCCGGGTCGTGGTCCGGCGTACGCCGCCACCGGCCGCACCCTCGAAACCGATGATGCCCTCACCCGCGCCGGAGGACGCCAGCGCGATCGTCACCTCGGTGCCCGAAGTCAGCGACTTGGCGGTGTCGGCCAGCACCTTGGCGGGGACCAGCGCGGCGGCCGACACATCGGTGGCCCCCGGGTCCCACGCCAGCTCGCGCAGCGAGAGCCGGAACCGGTCGGTCGCCAGCAGCGCGATGGCCGACCCCTCGATCTCGATCCGGACGCCGGTCAGCACCGGGAGCATGTCGTCGCGGCCCGCGGCGGTGACCGCCTGGGCGACGGCGTGCGCGAACAGGTCGCTGCGCACGGTGCCGGTCGCCTGAGGCATGTCGGGCAGGCTGGGGTACTCGTCGACGGGCATGGTCTGCAGGCTGAACCGGGCCGAGCCGCAGATCAGCGACACCTTGGCGCCCTCGATCGTCATCTCGACGGGCTTGTTAGGCAGGCTGCGGCAGATGTCGGCGAGCAGCCGACCCGACACCAGGGCGCGGCCCTCGTCCTGCACCGAGGCCGGCAGCGTGGCCCGGGCGGAGGTCTCGTAGTCGAAGGTCGAGAGCTGCAGCCCGTCGGACCCCTCGACGGTCTCGATCAGCAGGCCGGCCAGCACCGGGACGCTGGGGCGGACGGGCAGGCTGCGGGCCGCCCACGCGACGGCGTCCGCGAGCACGTCGCGTTCGACGGTGAACTTCACTTGGCTCCTCCATGGCTGCGACCCGCGAGTGGGGCAGCGGTGTTCCGGGGTGTGCATCCTGCCACGGCCATCGACGGTGTGGCAGAGGGTGTCGAGTTTGTGTGGTTCCGGATGGCGGCCCTGCGGGAGGGCCTTGCGCAGTTGTCCCCAGGTGGGTGCAGGGGGTGGCGTTCTCGAAGATCCGGATCAGATAGAGGTCAGTAGTGTTAACAGGTGCGGTGGATACTGTGGATAACCTGTTCCGCTGCAGGTCAGGCCGGGTTTGGCCGTACCGTCCCCCTGTGTACGACGGAGGGGTCAACCGTCCCCGGCTGTGCACGGAGCACCGACCGTCCGGGACGGCACCTGGTTTGTCCACAGGCTGTGCACAGCGAAACGACACGGTTGCACAGCGCGGTCCCCAGGCCCGGGAGGGCCGCTAGACCTGGCGGGCCTGCTGCTTGATCCGGTTGGTGAGCTCGGTGACCTGGTTGTAGACCGAGCGCCGCTCGGCGAGCAGCTGCCGGATCTTCTTGTCGGCGTGCATCACCGTGGTGTGGTCCCGGCCGCCGAACTGCTGGCCGATCTTGGGCAGCGAGAGCTCGGTGAGCTCGCGGCAGAGGTACATCGAGATCTGCCGACCGGTGACCAGGACCCGGCTGCGGCTCGGGCCGCACAGGTCCTCGATCGACAGGCCGAAGTAGGCGGCGGTCTGGGCGATGATCAGCGCCGCGGTGATCTCCGGCTCGCCACCCTCGGGGATCAGGTCCTTGAGCACGATCTCGGCCAGCGTGAGGTCGACGGGCTGCCGGTTGAGGCTGGCGAAGGCGGTGACCCGGATCAGCGCTCCCTCCAGCTCGCGGATGTTGGTCTGGATCTTGGAGGCGATGAACTCCAGCACGTCCGGCGGGGCCGTCATCCGCTCGGTGGCGGCCTTCTTGCGCAGGATCGCGATCCGGGTCTCGAGGTCGGGCGGCTGCACGTCGGTGATCAGGCCCCACTCGAACCGGTTGCGGAGCCGGTCCTCGAGCGCCTCGAGCCGCTTGGGCGCCCGGTCGGAGGTGATCACGATCTGCTTGTTCGCGTTGTGCAGCGTGTTGAACGTGTGGAAGAACTCCTCCTGGGTCTGGATCTTGCCCTCGAGGAACTGGATGTCGTCGATCAGGAGCACGTCGACGTCGCGGTAGCGCCGCTTGAAGCGGTCCTGGCGGTCGTCGCGGATCGCGTTGATGAACTCGTTGGTGAACTCCTCCGAGCTCACGTAGCGGACCCGGGCGCCGGCGAAGAGGCTGCGGACGTAGTGCCCGATCGCGTGCAGCAGGTGGGTCTTGCCCAGACCGGAGTCGCCGTAGATCAGCAGCGGGTTGTAGGCCTTGCCCGGCGCCTCGGCGACCGCGACGGCCGCCGCATGGGCGAACCGGTTGGACGAACCGATCACGAACGTCTCGAAGATGTACTTCGGGTTCAGCCGGGTCTCCAGGACGCTCCCCGACGGCGACGAGGCGGACGTCGGGCGGTCGAGTGGATTTGTCGACATGTCGAGATATTGATTCAGCGACACGTGCGGATCGTGGATGTCGTCCCCGTCGAGGCCAGAGCCGGTCGCGCCCCGGTCCGGTCCGGGGGTCGGGGCATCGGGCGAGCCGCCGTACTCGCTGATCCCCTCGTACGGCGCCCCGTCCGCGGCTCGGCCCTCGGGCGAGCCGGTGCCCTGCGCCAGGCCGCCGTCGAGCTCGGGGTCCACCGTGACCGCGATCCGGATGGACCGGCCGAACGCCGCGGCGAGCGCGTCCTCGAGCCGGGTGCGCAGCCGGCCCTCGAGCTGACCGCGGGTGAAGTCGTCGGCGACCGCGATGATCGCCGTGCTCTCGTGCAGCGTGACCGGGCTGCTCGCAGCGAGCCAGGCCTTCTGGTTGGGCGGCAGGTCGTCGACCAGCTGGCGCCAGAGGGTGTGCAGGCGGGTCGGGTCCGGTGCGGTGTCGTTCACGGTGGGGGTCCCCACTCCATTCGGATTGGGCCCAAGGGCCTGGGTCGGATCGGGCCCGAGGGCCTGGGGTCGGGTGCCGGTGGGCGCCCGATGATGCTGGACCGCAGACGCCGGTTAGCACCGGTCCACACGTTTGTCCACAGGTTGTGCATGTTGCCCGGCGGGTGGCCCGTCGGCTCGGAGAGTCCCAGGTCCCTGCCGTCGCCCCCACAAAAGTCCAGGTCAGCGGGCAGTCCGCGAAGAGGTGACCCGCAGCATCGTCCGCGGGACGAGCGACGAGGGGCGGTCTGGGCGGCACGGCCGGACGCCGCACGCTAACAAGCCGGGGCTGGGGGTATCAAGCGGTTGTCCACAGGCTGCCGGTTTGACCCGTGTTCCGCGTACCGCGTACCGTTGGGCGGTCGCACCAACGTGTGATCCGGCCTCGCGCCGGTGCTCGACCGGTACCTCATGTCCGCGGCTCTGTCGTGGGTGGGCGGCACCGGTTGAGCATCCGCGGCCGGACCGGTCCAGCCTGCCGCCAGGTGGGGCCACACCGGGTGCCACCCCAGCGTCCCAACCGCCTCACCGTCCGGAGACCCCTCGTGAGCAAGCGTACGTACCAGCCGAACAACCGTCGTCGTCACAAGGTGCACGGTTTCCGCCTGCGGATGCGCACCCGCGCGGGCCGCGGCATCCTGTCCGCGCGTCGCCGCAAGGGCCGCAACAAGCTCGCCGTCTGAGTAGACGTGCGCCCCGCACCCCGTGCTTGAGCGGCAGCACCGGCTGACCGGTTCAGCCGGGTTCGCGGCCGCGATCCGACAGGGTCGTCGAGCCGGCACCCGCACCCTGGTGGTGCACCTGCTGGTTCCGCACGACCCGTCCGCGCGCGACGTCTCTCCGGGGCCCCCGGCTCCCCCGACGGTGGGTCTGGTGGTCGGCAAGGCCGTCGGCAACGCCGTACACCGCAACCGGGTGAAGCGCCGCCTGCGTCCACTGGCTCGGGAACGGCTGGGATCGCTCCCTGCTGCTGCCGCGCTGGTGATCCGCGCGCTGCCGGCGGCGGCGACCGCGGATTCCGTCGACCTGGCGGGCGACCTCGACCGGGCGCTTATCCGGCTGCAGCGTCCTCGCAGCGCTGGGAACGATGCACCGGTCGCCGAACGTTCAACTGCGGGTCCGCACCGAAGGGACGAGGTGTCGTCGTGAAGTACCTGTTGATCGGCCTGCTGCGTGCCTACCGGTTCGCGATCAGCCCGCTCTACGGGCAGGTGTGCCGCTACCACCCCACCTGCTCGGCGTACGCGCTGGAGGCGGTCACCGTCCACGGCAGCCTGCGCGGCAGCTGGCTGGCCGTCCGACGGCTCGGTCGCTGCCACCCCTGGACCCCGGGTGGGTACGACCCGGTTCCTCACGACATGTCGCACCCGCGTCCGACGCAAGGAGCCTGAGTGTTCTCGTTCTTCGGTGATCTCGGCGGCTTCATCATGACGCCGCTGTACTACCTCACCTCGTTCGTCCTGCTGGCGTTCCACCGCCTGTTCGGCGACCTCTTCGGGCCGGCGTCCGGTGCGGCGTGGGTGCTCTCGATCATCGGCCTGACCTTGGTGATCCGGGCGGCCCTGATTCCGTTGTTCGTCAAGCAGATCAAGTCCAGCCGCAACATGCAGCTGCTCCAGCCCAAGGTCAAGGAGCTGCAGAAGAAGTACGGCCACGACCGGGAGCGCCTCGCCCAGGAGACGATGGCGCTCTACAAGGACACCGGGACGAACCCGTTCGCGTCCTGCCTCCCGATCCTGCTGCAGATGCCGATCTTCCTCTCGCTGTTCCGGCTGATCGACCAGGCGGTGAAGAATCCGGAGCAGCCGCGTGGCGTCATGACCGTCACGCTCAACGAGCAGTTCCGGGACGCGACCCTGTTCGGAGCCCGGATCTCGGAGACCTTCACCTCCACCGACCAGACCGGCGTGCGAATCCTCGCCGCCATCCTGGTGGTGGCGATGACGGCCACCACCTTCCTCACGCAGCGTCAGCTGATGAGCAAGAACATGCCGGCGGACGCGATGACCGGCCCCTACGCCCAGCAGCAGAAGATGCTGCTCTACGTCCTGCCGGTCGTCTTCGCCGTGGGCGGCATCGCCTTCCCGATCGGCGTGCTCTTCTACTGGACCACCTCGAACCTCTGGACCATGGGCCAGCAGTTCTACGTCATCCGCAACAACCCCGCCCCCGGCACGCCCGCGGCGACGGCGAAGCTGGAGCGCGAGGCCGCCAAGCGCAAGCGCAAGGGACTGCCGGATCCCAGCACCCCCCTCGCGCCGGAGAAGCCGGCCGGCGAGGACGTGCCGCCCGAGGCACCCAAGCGGCAGCAGCCGAAGAAGCAGACCCGCAGTCAGCGCAGGAAGCAGGGTCCGCCCGCCACCGGACGCCCGCCGGGTGCCGGCCGACCGCCCGCCGCCGGACAGCCCGGCGCCGGTCAGGCCGGCGGGGCGCCTGGCTCGCCGGACGGCACCGGCAGCAGCGAGTCCGACCGTCCCGACGACCAGGGCGAGGAGCCAGGGCGCACCAGCGCCTGAGCCCGCCCATCCCGCCCCGAGCCGCTTCACGAACAGGAGTTCCAGTGACCGACCAGAACACCACCGACACCGAGGGCACCCCGGCGCCCGCCGAGCCCACGTTCACCGCGGAGCGGGCTCCCGCTGCTGAGGCCCCGGCCGACCAGCCTGACGTCGCCCCCGACGAGGTGTCGGCCGACGACGATTCAGCCGACGACGCTGCGGCCGAGGACGCTTCGCAGGACGACGCCTCGCAGGACGCGGGGGGCGAGGACTCCTTCGACGACCTCGAGAACGAGGGCGAGATCGCGGCCGACTACCTCGAGGAGCTGCTGGACATCGCCGACCTGGACGGTGACCTGGACATGGACGTCGAGGGGGACCGCGCGTCGGTCAGCATCGTCGGTGGTGATCTCGGCACGCTGGTGGGCCGTGACGGCGAGGTGCTGGAGGCGCTGCAGGAGCTGACGCGTCTGGCTGTCTACCGGGAGACCGGCGAACGTTCCCGCCTGATGCTCGACATCGGTGGGTTCCGGGCGGACAAGCGCACCCGGCTCGAGAAGCTGGCGGCCGAGGCCGTCGCAGAGGTGCAGGCATCGGGCGAGCGCAAGCCGCTGGACCCGATGACGCCGTTCGAGCGCAAGGTCGTGCACGACGCCGTTGCGGCGGCTGGCCTGGGTTCGGAGTCCGAGGGCACCGAGCCGCGGCGCTACGTCGTGGTGCTGCCCGCCTCGTGACCGACGACGCTGTTTCACGTGAAACACCCCCCGCGCCCACGTCGGCGCGGGGGGTGTTCGCATCCCGGCTCGGCCTCGCGGAACGATTCGCAACAAGCCTGGCGACCGTCGGGGTGGAGCGCGGCCTGATCGGCCCCCGCGAGGCACCCCGACTGTGGGAGCGGCACCTGATGAACTGCGCGGTGCTGGCGGAGGCGATCCCGCAGGGATCACAGGTCTGCGACGTCGGGTCGGGGGCCGGCTTGCCTGGGGTGGTGCTTGCCATCGTGCGCCCCGACCTGGAGCTCACGCTGCTGGAGCCGCTGCTGCGCCGTACCACGTACTTGGACGAGGTCGCCGCGCAATTGGAGTTGGACAACGTGCGGGTGGTCCGGGCGCGGGCGGAAGACATGCACGGCACCGTGGACTACGACGTGGTGACGTCCCGCGCGGTTGCGCCGTTGGGCAGGCTGCTGGACTGGTCGATGCCGCTGGTGCGCCCGGGCGGCATGCTCCTGGCGATGAAGGGGGCGGGTGTGCACGACGAGATCGCCGCTGCGGCGTCGGAACTGCGGGCCCACGAGGCCGGGGCGGTGGAGGTGTTGACGCTGGGGGCGGATCTGGTCGATCCACCGACCACGGCGCTGCGGGTGGGCGCGACCCGGCCGTCCCGGCTAGGTTGGCAGACCGGGTCCGGCGCGGCTGCGGGGGCCGACCCCGCCCGACCGACGACGTCCGCCCGAGCGAAGCAGAAAAGAAGGGGTCGACGGTGACGAGCGATGGTTCGACGATGCACGATTCACCGATGCGGGAGCCGCTGACCGTGCGGGCCGGGTTGGGCTGGCCGGAGTCGAAGGCGGGCTCACCGCAGCAGGTCGCTGGTGCAGCAGCCTTGGGTTGGCCGGGCACGTCGGGACACCCACAGGATCCACAGGGCGGTCCCCAGGGTGCCGCGTCCGTTGTTTCACGTGAAACGCCCGAGACTGTTTCACGTGAAACCCCGCCAGAACCGGCACCGGCATCGACGCTGACGCCATCGCCCGCCCCCACAGATGCCTCCACCGACGCATCGCGGTTCGGCCCACACCCTGCGCCCGGAACGACCGTCCGGACCGCCGGTGAGCTGGCCGACGCGGCGATCGCCGATGACGACTCCACCCCGCTGGCGCGCTCGGTCGAGCAGGAGTTGCGTCAGCGTCAGCATCGTCGTACCTCCGTGCCGTTGCCGCGCCCGGCCCGCACCCGGGTGATGGTGGTGGCGAACCAGAAGGGTGGCGTGGGCAAGACCACGACGACCGTCAACATGGCGGCAGCGCTCGCGCAGCACGGTCTGCGGGTCCTGGTGGTCGACCTGGACCCGCAGGGCAATGCCTCGACCGCGCTGAACATCCCGCACCACCGAGGCACGCCCTCGACCTACGAGGCCGTCGTCGAGGGGGCGGCGCTGGTCGACATCGCCCAGGAGAGCGAGGAGATCCCCGGCCTGTTCGTGGTGCCCGCGACGATCGACCTCGCCGGTGCGGAGATCGAGCTGGTCAGCCTGGTCGCGCGGGAGGGACGCCTGCGCACGGCGATCCGGGCGCATCCCCAGGTGTTCGGCACCGGGCCGGACCGGATCGACTACGTGCTCATCGACTGCCCGCCGTCGCTGGGGCTGCTGACGCTGAACGCGCTCGTGGCCGGTGACGAGATGCTGATCCCGATCCAGGCGGAGTACTACGCCCTGGAAGGGCTCGGCCAGCTGATCGAGACCGTGGAGATGGTCAAGACACATCTGAACCCCGGCCTGGTGGTCTCGACGATCATGCTCACCATGTACGACGCCCGCACCCGGCTCTCCGCCGGTGTCGCCGACGAGGTTCGGACCCACTTCGGACCCCAGGTACTCAGGACGGCGATCCCGCGCTCCGTGCGGATCTCCGAGGCCCCGTCCTACGGGCAGACCGTCATCACCTACGACCCGTCCTCGACCGGGGCGCTGAGCTACCTCGAGGCGGCCCGCGAGCTGGCCGAGCGCGCCGCACCCGGCACCCACGAAGGAGAGCAGCGATGACGCAGAAGCCGCCGCAGCGACGCGGTCTCGGCCGAGGCCTCGGCTCCCTGATCCCGACCGCGCCGGTCCGGGTCGAGGAGCCGGCCGAGGTGCGTCCGGACGGGATCGGTGGTGCCCCGAAGGCGGACGAGCTGGTCTCGGACGATCTCGACGCGTCCTCCGCCACCCCGACGGCCACCCCGACGGCCACTTCGACACCGGGCCCGACGCCGGGTCCGGTCACTGACGAGGCATCGGCGGCTGACCGCCCAGCGGGCGCCGACTCCGAGCTCGCCCCGGTCGCGGGCGCCTACTTCGCCGAGCTCCCGGTGGGCGCCATCCGACCCAACCCGCGCCAGCCGAGGCAGGTCTTCGACGAGGACGCGATGGCCGAGCTGGTGCACTCCGTGCGCGAGATCGGGTTGCTGCAACCGGTCGTGGTGCGCGAGGACGGGTCCGGCGGCTACGAGCTGATCATGGGCGAGCGCCGGTGGCGTGCCACCCAGGAGGCCGGCTTCGACACCATCCCCGCGATCGTCCGGGAGACCGGGGACGACGTACTGCTGCGCGATGCGCTGCTGGAGAACCTGCACCGCTCGCAGCTCAACCCGCTCGAGGAGGCGGCCGCCTACCAGCAGCTGCTCGACGACTTCGGCTGCACGCACGAGGAGCTGGCCAACCGGATCGGTCGCAGCCGTCCGCAGATCAGCAACACGATGCGGCTGCTCAAGCTCTCCCCGGCCGTGCAGCGCCGGGTGGCTGCCGGGGTGCTGTCGGCGGGCCACGCCCGCGCCCTGCTCGGGGTGGAGCAGCCCGAGACGCAGGACCGGCTCGCCGCCCGCGTGATCGCCGAGGGCATCTCGGTGCGCGGGCTGGAGGAGATCGTGGCGGTGGGTGACCTCGGCACCGACCAGCCCTCGACCGTACGCCGCAGCCGCCCCACCGCACCGGCGCTCGCCGACCTGGCCTCCGCGCTCTCGGACCGCCTGGAGACGCGGGTCAAGGTCGACCTGGGCAAGCGCAAGGGCAAGATCACCGTGGAGTTCGCCTCACTGCCCGACCTGGAGCGGATCGTCGGGCTGATCGATCCTGGCCACACGACCCGGACTCGCCCGTCCACCCCCGATTCGTCTGCGGACGGGCTGTGACGCGACCCCGCTGGATCGCAGACGAATCGGGAAAGTCGACAAAGCGATAGAGCGATAGAGCGACAGGTCGATGTGTCGACTGCGACTGGTCGGTCGGTCGGTCAGCCTCCAAGCCGGTCGGTGGGTCAGTCGGTCGGCGGGGCGGGCTCGGGGCGGGCGGCGAGCAGGGCGGCGTTGACCGGGACAGCCAGGAAGCCGGCGCGCTGCTCGGGGTCGGTGATCAGGTCCGCGGTGCCGCGCAGGTAGGCCTGACCCGCTCGCAGGGTGTCGGCGGCGCGGGGGTCCCCGGCCTCGGCGACCACCCGCCAGCAGTTCTCCAGCATCGCGGCCAGCCGGACGGTGCCGTCCAGGCCGGACCGGCCGAGGTGCGGCAGCACCTCCTCCAGCAGGCGTACGGCGCCCGCGGCATCGCCCTGCGCCAGGGCGGTCCTGGCCTGACCGGCCAGCGCCTCCCGGCGCCCGATGGCCACGTCGAGCTCACCGAAGACCTCGGCGGCGCACCGGAAGGCGGCGTCGGCCGCAGCGAGGTCGCCGCACTCGAAGGTGGCGTACCCCTCGCCCAGCAGGGCGTGCGCCCGGTCCATCGGGGAGGCGACCTGCTCGGAGCAGGCCAACGCCTCGCGCGACGCCACGCGAGCGCCCTCCAGGTCGCCCTGCTGGAGCCGGAGCACGCACAGCCGGGTCCAGGCGTCCGACTCGATGCCCGCGGAAACGAGCTCGCGGCCGATCTCGAGTGCCTCCGCGCTGTAGCGCTCGCCCTGCTCCCACCAGCCGAGCTCGGTGGCGATCATGCTCAGCACCACGAGATCGGTGGCGGTCGCCTCCCGGTCGGCCAGCACGCGCGTCTCCTCCACCGCCTCGAGCGCCCAGGTCAGGGCCTGGGAGAGCCGGCCCTCGCTGAGCGCGATCGAGGCGAGGTTCCCGAGCACGACCGCGACCCGGTAGCGGTGCCCGGAGCGCTGGAAGATCTCCAGGGTCCGCTCCAGCGTCGCGCGGGCCTCCGCGAGCCGCCCCATCAGGTAGAGGGTGCTCGAGCCCTGTGACAGCGCCAGCGCCTCGCCCTCCAGGTCACCGACCGAACGGAACGACGCGGCCGCCTGGGAGGAGAGCTCGAAGGCGTCGGGGTAGCGGCCCTCGTTGTTGGCCAGGATCGAGAGGTAGCGCAGCGACTCGGCGACCTGCTGCGCGGTCCCGTGCGTCCGCCCGCCCTCGAGCGCCCGGGACAGGCTGTCGGCGGCGGCCAGCTGGTCCTCGCGCCAGGTCAGCGACTTGCCACGCCACAGCTGCGCCTCCGCCTCCTCGGCCGGCAGCGCGCCCTCGGTCGCGGTGACCAGCGCCGCGTCGGCCCACTGCTCGGCCTCGTCGTAGTCGCTGACCGCGAACGCGAGGCGGGAGCGGGCCAGCTGCAGGGCGAACCGCCGCGCGGGGTCGGGGCCGAGCCGGCCGTCGAGGCGTTCCATCTCGCTCAGGTCCTGGCGCTGGGCCTCGCGGTCGCCGCACCGGTCCAGCACCGACTCGCGCAGCAGCAGCACCTCGAAGCGGCGCACCGGGTCCTCCTCCAGATCGAGGGCCCGCGCCAGCAGCCGGGTGGCCTCGTCGAGGGCGTAGACCGCCGCCGCCTGGCGCCCGGCCCGGAAGTACCACCGTGCCGCCTGCGGCTCGTGGGCCCGGTCGAAGTGCTCAGCGATCAGGGCGGCGTACTCCTCCTCACGCCCGCTGCGCGCGCTCACCTCGGCCAGCCAGTCGCCGGCGAGACGGTGGTAGCGCTCCCGGTGCGCCCGGAGCACGCCGTCGTAGGCGACGTCGCGCAGCAGCGCGTGCTTGAAGAGGAACTCGCGTGCGGAGTCGAAGACCGACTCCTCCCGCTCGAAGACCAGCTCGCGGCGTCGCAGGTCGTCGAGCGTCTCCTCGGTCGCCGCCGGCCGCGGCGCGAGCCGCTGCACCGCCTCGTCCCAGAACACCCGGCCCACCACCGAGGCGCGTTGCAGCAGCGCCCGTTCGGGCGCGGTGAGCGCGTCGAGGCGAGCCTGCAGGACGCCGCGGAGCGTGGAGGGTACGACGACCGTGCCGACCAGCTCCTCGACGACGTGCCACCGGGGCGTGCCCTTGACCACGACACCGGCATCGATCAGCCAGGTGACCAGCTCCTCGATGTAGAACGGGTTGCCGTCGGCGGACTCGATCACCAGGTCGACGAGCGAGTCGGGCGGGTCGTCGACGTACCGGAGGATCTGGCGCAGCAGCCGGCGGCTCTGTCGCCGCGAGAGCGGGTCGAGGAAGAGTCGCACGTGGTGCAGCAGTCCCTCGGACCAGCGCGGCCGCTGCTCGAGCAGTGAGGGGCGCGAGGTGGCGACCACCAGCACCGGCACGTCGCGGAGCACCTGGTCGGCCTGGTCGAGCCAGCGCAGCGAGCCGTCGTCGGCCCAGTGCAGGTCCTCGAGCAGCACGACCACCGGATGCATCCGCGCGAGCCGGGCGAAGTAGTCCGACAGCTCGCGGGTGCCGGCGTCGCGCAGCGCCTGCGGGTCACGGGGCATCCAGGTGGGTGCATCGTCGAGGTCGAAGCCCAGGTCGAACCCCAGCCAGCCGCCCACGAGGTGCGCGGCGACCACGGCGCGCTGCGGGTCGTCGCCGTCCCCGCTCGGTGGTCCGTTGGTGGGCCCGTTAGTCGGCCCGGTGGTGGGCCCGTTGCCGGTTCCGTCGTACGAGCGGGCGAAGCCGGCCTCGAGCTTGGCGCGAAGCTCGGGGGCGTCGTCGCTGTCGCTGATCCCCATCCGGGCGCCGAGCACGTCGCGCAGCAGGGAGTGGGCGCGGCTGTGGTCGGCGGGCGAGGCCCGGCCCCGGAACCAGTAGACCTGGGTCTCGAGCTCGCCCAGCCAGGCGTCGAAGTCGAGCAGCAGCCGCGACTTCCCGACGCCGGCGTCGCCGACGACCGTGACGACCCGCCAGCGGCCCTCGTCGAGGACGTCCTCCAGCCGCTCCTGCAGGAAGCGCAGCTCGACCTCGCGGCCGACGGTGCTCGTCTCCACGCCCTCGACGCCGCCCGAGCGGTCCAGCCGGAAGCCGTGCGGGCGCTCGGAGACGGCGAGGTAGCCGGTCACCGGCCCCTCGAAACCCTTGAGCTCGAGCCCGTCGATGCGCTGCATGCTGAACCGGTTGCGCAGGTGCCGCTGGGTCTGGGCCGAGACCAGGATCCGGTCGGGAGGCGCTGCGGCCTCGAGGCGGGCCGCCCGGTTGACGCTCGGGCCGACCGCGATGAAGTCGCCGTCGGTGGGCTCGTCGCCCAACCGGTTGGCCAGCGCGCTCACCACCACGTCACCGGTGTCGATGCCGACGCGCATCCGCAGCGTGACGCCGTACCTGCGGTGCATCTCGACGTTCAGATCGGCGAGGTCGGCCACCATCGCGAGCGCCGCGCGGACCGCCCGCTGCGCGTCGTCCTCCCAGGACTGGCGCAGCCCGAAGACGGCCATCACCGCGTCCCCGATGAACTTCTCGACCACGCCGCCGTGCGCCTCGATGGCCGCGCGCCAGCGACCGAAGTAGGCGTCGACGATGTTGCGGGTGTCCTCCGGGTCCAGTCGCCCGGACAGGTCGGTGAAGGAGACCAGGTCGGCGAAGACGACCGTGACCAGCTTGCGCTGCTCGGTGGCGACCTGCCGGCGCAGCAGCGAGCGGCGCTCCTGGAGCGGCACCAGGGCGGTGTCGACGACCGCGTCACCGAGCAGCGGCCGCTGCGCCTCCAGCGTGTCGATCGCGTGCTCCAGTGCCGCGAGATCGTCACCCCCCGGTGTCGTCATCCGTTCACCGTAAGTCGTCGGCGGACGCGGTGGGGAACATTTTGCTTCCCTCCCCGTCCGTCGAGGACCAAGATGGACAGCGTCACGGGGGACGTGCGAGGTCGCGTGGAGGAGCGGACATGGGCAACCGGGTGGAAGCCAGCGCCACGTCGCTGTCATGGATCCCGTCGGAGTCGGTGTGGAGCGCGGTGCGTCGCGGCTTTGAGCTAGGGGTGACCCACTGGGACGACCCCCTGCCCGACGTGGTCGAGGTGCCGCACGGGGTGCATGCGCTGTGCCGCGACGACCGGTTCCGCTTCGGCAACGTGCTGAGCGCCTGGGCGGAGGTGGAGGACGGCGCCATCGTCGCCGCGGGCGTGCACGACCACTCCGGGCTCGTGATGGGGGCCACGACGGTGCGGGTCGCCAAGCTCGGCGCCACCTTCGCGGCCGTCAAGCTGCCCACGATCCGCCCGGAGCCGGTGCACGACGGTTCGTCGGTGACGTTCCTGCAGACCGTCGGCGGGCGGACGGCGCTGCCCCTGCCGCGCCGGGTCTCCCGGCGGCCCTTCGTGCAGTGGACCGCCCCGATCGTGTGGACCACGTTGGCCCTCACCCTGCGCGCGGACGGCTCCCACGACGTACGCCTCGCGGGGGCCAGCACCTTCCCGCGGCACTGGGTGTACGGCGCCGACGGGCGGCTCGCGCTGAAGAGCGGGTTGACCGACGAGAACACCTGGATGACCGAGGCCTTCGGCGACGCCACGCCCTGGGGCGCCCACGACACCCCGGCGCTGGTGGTGGCGGTGGAGTCCGAGCTGGAGCGGCAGCTGTCGAACGACATCATGCGCGGGGGTCACGTGCCGCAGGTGCGCCGGCTAAGGCAGGGCGCGACCCTCACCCGGCAGGGCGACCCCGGTGACGAGCTCTACCTGCTGCTCGACGGCGTGCTGGCGGTGGAGGTGGACGGCACCGTGCTCGCCGAGGTCGGACCGGGTGCGATCCTGGGTGAGCGGGCGCTGCTCGAGGGCGGCACCCGCACCTCGACGCTGACCGCGGTCACCCCCGTGCGGGTGGCGGCCGCGCCGGGCGACAGCGTCGACCTGGACCGGTTGCGGGAGCTGAGCACCTCGCACCACCGGGAGGACGCCTGAGCGCTACTTCCGCTTGGCCTCGCGCTTGGCCTTGCGGGCCGCGGCCCGGGCGCGCTTCTCGTCGGCGTCGAGCCGCAGCGCCTCCTCCGGGGTCGGCGCGCTGCCGCCGTACGACGCGGGCAGCCACCAGGAACCGGGCGGCTGCTCGTCCGCGGGGTAGGCGCGGATCGTGGCGTCGAGCAGCGCGGCCATCGAGTCCTTGAGGGCGCGGGTGTCGCCCGCCGGGTCGTCGCCCGCGGGGTGCAGGGGAGCACCCACGGCGATCGAGATGGTCTTGCCGCGGGAGAAGTCCTGCGGGTGGTCCTTGGTCTTGATCCGCTGCGTGCCCCACAGCACGGCGGGCACCAGGGGCACCCCGGCCGCCGCGGCGATCCGGGCGGCACCGGTCTTGAACTCCTTGAGCTCGAAGGACCGCGAGATCGTGGCCTCGGGGAAGATGCCGACGACCTGCCCCTCCTGCAGGTAGCGGACCGCCTCGTTGTAGGAGTCCAGCCCGTCGCCCCGGTCCACCGAGATGTGGTGCAGCGAACGCATCAGCGGCCCGGCCAGCCGGTGGTCGAACAGCTCCCGCTTGGCCATGAACCGGATCAACCGCTTCGAGGGCTGCGCGGCGTAGCCGCCGAGGACGAAGTCGACGTAGGAGATGTGGTTGAAGGCGATCAGCGCGCCACCGGTGCGCGGCACGTGCTCGGTCCCGCTCAGCGAGAAGCGGAAGTCCAGGACCCGGAAGCCGAGCTTCGCCGTGACGATGATCGGGGGGTAGGTGATGTCGCGCACGTTGCGCAGCCTAGCCCCGCGCGACCGCCGCCCGGACCAGGTCGGCCGCGAGCTCGCCGAGGTCCAGCCCGGCCGCGGTGACCGCCAGCGGCACCGTCGAGGTCTCGGTGAGGCCGGGCGCCACGTTGACCTCCAGGAACCACACCGTGCCCTCCGCGTCCACGATCAGGTCGGAGCGGGACAGGTCGCGCAGCCCGAGCACCTCGTGGGCGAGCAGCGCGACCCGCGCGCACTCGGCGGCGAGCTCGTCGGACAGCTTGGCCGGCACCTCGAACTCCGTGCTGCCGGCGGTGTAGCGCGCGCTGTAGTCGTAGACGCCGCCGTCGGGCTTGATCGACACGACCGGCAGGGTGTGCGCGCCGGTGCCGGTGTCCACGACGGGTACGGCGACCTCGTCGCCCTCCACGAGGCGCTCCACGAGGGCGGTGTCGCCGTAGGCATAGGCGTCGACCATCGCCCCGGCGAGGGCGTCGGCGCTGCGGACCGCCGTACAGCCCAGGGCGGAGCCGCCGCGGGCCGGCTTGACGATCAGCGGCAGCCCGAGCGAGGCCACGATCGCGTCCATGACCGCCGCGGCGCCGAGCTCGCGGAAGGTCTCGTGCGGCAGCGTCACGCTCGGCGGGGTGTGGATGCCCGCGCGGGCGACGACGGCCTTCGCGACCGGCTTGTCGAACGCGGACCGGCAGGCCGACGGCTGCGAGCCGACGTAGGGGATGGCGACCAGCTCGAGGACCTCGCGCACCGCGCCGTCCTCACCGGTCTCGCCGTGCAGCAGCGGCACCACGCAGCCGGGCCGGTCGTCGCGCAGCATGGGCAGCAGGCCGGCGTCGACGTCGCGGACGTCGACCTCGATGCCGGTCTCGCGCAGCGCCTCCGCGATCCGGCGCCCGGACCGCAGCGACACGTCGCGCTCGTGCGACAGCCCTCCGGCGAGCACCACGACCCGGAGGGGGGTGGCGGGGTCTGTCGGGGTCACGTCTGCTCCTCGGCTCACGTCAGGTCGCTCGTCGGTCCGTCGTAGCCGCTGCGCAGCTCGCGGGCCGCGGCCGGGTGCACGTCGGTGCCGAAGGTGTGCCGCAGCTCGAGCTCCTCCTCGATCACGCCGACCAGCCGGCGTACGCCCTCGCGGATCCGCTCCGGCGTCGGGTAGCAGTAGGACAGCCGCATGCTCTGCGCGCCGAAGCCGTCGGCGAAGAAGGCGGTGCCCGGCACGAAAGCCACCCGCGACGTGACGGCGCGCGGCAGCATCGCCTTGGCGTCCAGCCCGGGGGGAAGCGTCAGCCAGACGTAGAAGCCGCCGTTCGGGACGTTCCAGCGCGCGGCCGCCGGCATCATGTCGTCGAGCGCCTCGACCATCGCGTCGCGTCGCTCGCGGTACATCTCGCGGAACTGCTTGATCTGGCCGATCCAGTCGTGGTTGTCGAGGTAGGCCGACACCGCCAGCTGGGAGAACGACGGTGGGCACAGCGTCGCGGACTCCTGGGCGAGGACGAGCTTCTCGCGGACGGCGTGCGGGGCGAGTGCCCAGCCGACCCGGAAGCCCGGCGCGAACGTCTTGGAGAACGACCCGAGGTAGATCACGCCGTCGGCCTCGTCGGCGCGCAGCGCCCGGTGCGGCTCCTCGTCGAAGCCGAGCAGGCCGTAGGGGTTGTCCTCGAGCACCAGCACGTCGGCCGCGCGGCAGATCTCCAGGATCTCCGGGCGCCGTTGCGCGGACAGCGTGACTCCGGCGGGGTTGTGGTAGTTCGGGATCGTGTAGACGAACTTGATCCGGCGGCCCGCGGCCTGCACGTGCGCGATGGCCTCGCGCAGCGCGGAGGGCACCAGGCCGTGCTCGTCCATCTCCACGTGGACCACGTCGCACTGGTAGGCCTTGAAGACGCCGAGCGCGCCGACGTACGACGGGGCCTCGCAGATCACGACGTCGCCCGGGTCGCAGAAGATCCGGGTCACCAGGTCGACCGCCTGCTGCGAGCCCACCGTGACCACCACGTCGTCGGGATGGGCGTCGATGCCCTCGAGACGCATCACGTCGCAGATCTGGTCGCGCAGGTGCGGGTCGCCCTGGCCGGAGCCGTACTGCATCGCGACGGTGCCGCGGGTCCGGACCAGGTCCTCGATCGCCTCGCCGACCACGTCGAGGGGCAGCCCGGAGATGTTCGGCATGCCGCCGGCCAGCGACACCACCTCGGGCCGGCTGGCCACCGAGAACAGCGCCCGGATCTCCGAGGCGGTCATCCCCTGGGTCCGGGCGGCGTACCGGTCGACGTAGCTGTCGAGCCGGGTGCTGCGGGAGGAGGGGACGGGCACGCTCATGTCTCCTAGGATGAGGCATGCACCTCCGCCGTGGAGGAAGGGGTCGAGACATGGTCGCTCACCGCGAGGGGACGCCCTGATGTCGAGGCGGATCGCCCGGCTCACCCTGGACAACCTCGACGACCTGTCCCTGGGCTGCCGCTCCTGCGTCTTCTGGGAGCTCGACGCGGTGCGCCGGCAGCGTGCCGACGACGCCGGCAGCGGCCGGTGCGAGAAGGAGTCCTGGGTCTCCAGCGTGCTGCTGGACTGGGGATCGTGCGGCCGGGTGGCCTACGTCGACGGCCAGCCGGTCGGCTACGTGCTCTACGCGCCGCCGTCCGCCCTCCCGGGGGCCGACGCCTTCCCGACCGCACCGGTCAGCGAGGACTCCGTGCTGCTCGCCACGGTGTGCGTCGACCCGGCGTACGCCGGCGGCGGCCTCGGCCGGGTGCTGATGCAGAACGTCGTGAAGGACCTGGTCAAGCGCGGCGACATCCGGGCGCTCGAGGCGTTCGGCGACACCCATGCCCCCGACAAGGACGGCTGGACGGGTGGCGAGCGCGGCGACCGGACCTGCGTGCTGCCGGCCGACTACCTGCTCCGCGTCGGGTTCAAGACCCACCGGGCGCACCCCCGCTACCCCCGGATGCGGCTGGACCTGCGCGCGGCCGTGACCTGGCGCGACGAGGTGGAGAGCGCGCTGGAGCGGCTGCTCGGCGCCGTGCGTCCGGCGCGGCACCCGGTCACCGACCCGGCGCCCCGCGCGGTGCGGCGCGAGCGCGACTAGCGTCCCGCGCCGTTGCGGAACGCCTCGCGCAGCTCGGAGAGCCGCAGCACCCCGGTCTGGGTGTCGGAGTCCGGGCCGAGGTAGACCCGCTGCACCGCGACCACGACCGCCTCGGCGACGACGTCGCGGAAGGCCGGGTCGGCCAGCCGGGCGGCGTCCCCCGCGTTGGTGAGGTAGCCGACGTCGATGCGTACGGCCGGCATCCGGGTGCGCAGCAGCAGGTCCCAGGTCTTGGGGTGCGAGCGCAGGTCGGCCAGGTCGGTGCGGGCGACGATCTCGCGCTGCACCAGCCCGGCGAAGCGTTCGCCGACCGTGGAGGAGACGCCCTTGGCCTCGGAGCCGTAGAAGTACGTCGAGACGCCGGCGGCGTCGGGGTTGTCGGAGGCGTCGACCTGCAGGGAGACGGTCAGGTGCGCCTCGGTGCGGTTGGCGAACTCCGCCCGCTCCACCTCGGTGCTGTCGGTGGCACCGCCGGTGTTGGTCAGGAAGGCCTGCACCCCGGTGGCGACGAGCCGACCCTCGATGCGGCGCGCCAGGTCGCAGCTGATCGCGTCGGCCCGCAGCCGGACCTCGGGGTCGGACGTCGGGCCCACGCAGGGGTCGATCGCGACGATCTTGCCGGTCAGGTGCGGGCCGTCGCGGCGGATCCGCTCCTCGGCCCGCATCGCGTTGGGGTTGCCGCCGCGCACGATCGGGGACAGCCGCGACAGCGCCTTGAGCGTGGCAGGACCGGCCGTGCCGTCGGCGGGCACGCCGACGTTGCGCTGGAACTCACGCAGCGCGTGCTCGGTCTGGGCGCCGAAGCGCCCGTCGACCTTGCCGACCGCGAAGCCGAGGTCGAGCAGCCGGTGCTGCAGGGCGAACACGTCGTCGCCCGCAAGCAGGTTGCCGGGCGCGTGCACCAGGACCCGGTCGCCGAGCCGCCAGCCGGCCTCCTCGAGCACCCGGAACGTCCCCGGCCCGACGACGCCGTCGACGGTGAGCCCCCGCTGCTGCTGGAACTCCCGCACGGCCCGGTCGAGGGTCTCCTCGAAGACCTCGTCGTCGTGGCGGTCCGGATGTGGGGCGTCGGGCGTCAGCCCGAGCGCGGAGAGCCGGGTGCGGATGTCGCCGACGGGACGGCCACGGTCACCGAGGCGGAAGGCGGGCGGCGCGGTCGTGTCGGTGCCGGGCTCCGGGCTCGACCCGGGCCTCGAGGCGGTGTCGCTCACGCGGGGCTCCTTCCGGGGTCGTCGGCTGGGGGCTGGGGCGGGGGACTCGGCGGGGGACTCTGGCGGCCGGCCCGAGACGCCCACCCAAACAGACAGGTCCGGAATCTCCAAGGTCGGTCCGGCAACGACGGAGCCGACCTGTCCACCCCGGAAGGGGGACAGGTCGGCTCGGAGGTCGTCCGGGGACCGGTGCTCAGCCGATGAAGTCGGCCAGCTCCTTGAGCAGCGCCGCCTTGGGCTTGGCGCCGACGATCTGCTTGACCAGCTCGCCCTTGTGGAAGACGTTGAGGGTCGGGATGCCGGTGACCCGGTAGGACGCCGGGGTGACGGGGTTCTCGTCGACGTTCATCTTCACGAAGTCGAGCTTGTCGCCGTGCTCGGCGGCGATCTCCTTGAGGATCGGGTCGACCTGGCGGCACGGGCCACACCACTCCGCCCAGAAGTCCACCAGGACGGGCTTGTCGGCCTTCAGCACCGAGGTGTCGAAGTCGGCGTCGGTGACTGCGCTCATCTGTGCCACGAAGGGCTCCTCTACGAGACGTATGGGGGTGGAGTCCCGGCGGGTGCCGGTGCTCGGTCAGTGCCTAGTGAACACGAGGGCGGGGACATTTCTTCCCCTCGCGTCCGGTCTGGCTCCGGCGGGGACCGCTCAGACCTCGACGGCCTGCTGGCGCTCGATGGCGGCCACGGTCGCGGCGGCGTCGCCGGCGGTCGAGGCCTCGTGGTCCAGGGCGGCCAGGAAGCGCTCGGCGTCGAGCGCGGCCGCGCAGCCGGTGCCGGCTGCGGTGATGGCCTGCCGGTAGTGGTGGTCGACCAGGTCGCCGCAGGCGAACACCCCGGGCAGGTTCGTCTGGGTCGCCGGGTGGTCCACGAGCACGTAGCCGTTGTCGTCGAGGTCGACCTGGCCGCCGAGCAGCTCCGAGCGGGGGTCGTGACCGATGGCGATGAACAGGCCGGTGGCGTCGAGCTCGCGGGTGTCCCCGGTGACGGTGTCGACCAAGGTGACGCCGGTGAGCTTGTCGGCTCCGTGGATGGCCTGGACGGCGGAGTTCCAGGCAAACTCGATCTTGGGGTCGGCCAGGGCGCGCTCCTGCATGATCTTGGAGGCGCGCATCTCGTCGCGGCGCACGATCAGCGTGACCTTGCTGCCGAAGCGGGACAGGAACGTCGCCTCCTCCACCGCGGAGTCGCCGCCCCCGACGACCGCGATGTGCTGGTCGCGGAAGAAGAAGCCGTCGCAGGTCGCGCACCACGAGACGCCGTGGCCCGAGAGCCGGTCCTCGTCGGGCAGCCCGAGCTTGCGGTAGCCGGAGCCGGTGGCCAGCACGACCGCACGGGCCCGGTGCTCGGTGCCGACGCCGTCGGTCACCACCTTGACGTCTCCGGTGAGGTCCATCGCGGTGATGTCGTCGGAGATCAGCTCGGCGCCGAAGCGCTCGGCCTGCGCACGCATCTCGTCCATCAGCTGCGGGCCCATGATGCCGTCCCGGAAGCCCGGGAAGTTCTCCACCTCGGTGGTGTTCATCAGCGCACCGCCGGCGGTCACCGAGCCCTCGAAGACGAGCGGCTCGAGGTTCGCGCGCGCGGCGTACACGGCTGCGGTGTAGCCCGCCGGGCCGGACCCGACGATGATCAGGTTGCGGATGGTCTCGCTGGTGCTGGTCATCGGTTGCAAGTGCCTCTTCCGGGTGTCGCGGGGGTGGTCTCGCCGTACGGCGGTCCGTGCATGGGAACGAATCCTAGGGGTCGGACATTCCCGCGGGGCCGGTCAGCGGATCGTGGTCACGCTCAGCGGCTGGATCGGGTCGTCACAGGAGTAGATCCGCGCCGCACGCGTCCCGTCCGGCCCGGGGCGGTCGTCGAGCACCAGGCTGGCCGTCGCCCCGTCCAGCAGGACATCGACCAGGGTGCGTCCCGTGCCCACCGACGGGCGGGCGCAGCCGGCCGCGCTGTCCGGGGCCGCCAGGTCGTCGGCGGACCGCGGTGGCGCCGTCGCGCGGGCCACCCGCCGCAGGTCGGCGCGCAGGGTCGCGGTGCGCAGCTGGTAGGGGCCGGTCGCGGAGGACAGGGCCTCCGGGGCGGATCCGTCCGCGTCGCCTGCAGCCGGGTCGGGCGCCGGGTCGGGTGCGGACCTGTCCGCGGTGCCACCGGCCGCCTCGCTGTCGCTGCTGCTCATGGCGTCGCCCGAGGAGCCCGCGAGCCCGTAGCCGCCGGTCGCCACGGCGCCTCCGGCCAGCGCGATCACCGCCACGGCGGCGGCCGCGACCAGGACCTGCGGCCACCGCCGCTGCCGGCGAGCGGCGAGGTCGTCCCGGGTCCCGCTGCCGGACGCGTCGGGGCTCTGCGCCGCCGCGGCCGGCGCCGGGTGGTCGGTGCGGGCGCGTGCGAGGTCGCCCAGCAGCGCGTCGAGCTGGGCGCCGACCGCGCTCGGCAGCGGCGGCTCGCCCTCTCCCTCGGCGGTGGCCGCCAAGGCGCGGCGCACCTGCTCCTCCTGCTCGGGTGTCACGGTCGTTCACCTCCTCGGGTGCGGTCCGGGCGCGCTGCCGCCTCGGCACCCTCCGTGGGTGGGACGCGCGGCCCCACCGGTGGGTTCCGCTGGTCGGCGAGCAGCGGCAGCAGCCGGGCGCGTCCGCGTGAGCAGCGGCTCTTCACCGTGCCGGGCGCGCAGTCCAGGATCGCGGCCACCTCCTCGACCCGGTAGCCCTCCATGTCCACGAGCACCAGGGCCGCCCGCTGGTCGGGCGGCAGCGTGTCGAGGGCCGCGAGCACCCGCGCGCGGCGTTCCCGGTCGACCAGCAGGTCGGCGGGGTCGAGCACCCGCGCCCCGTCGGCGAGCGTCCCGGGGTGCTCGTCCAGGTCGTCGGGCAGGGGGTCGGCCCGGCGCACCTTGCGGCGGCGCAGCCGGTCCAGGCAGGCGTTGACCACGATCCGGTGCAGCCAGGTGGTGACCGCCGCGTCGCCACGGAAGGAGCCGGCGCGCCGGAACGCGGCGATCATCGCCTCCTGGAGCGCGTCGGCTGCGTCCTCCGGATCGCCGGTGGTGCGCAGCGCGACCGCCCAGAGCCGGTCCCGGTGGCGTCCGAACAGCGTGCCGAAGGCGTCCGGGTCGCCTGCGACGTGGGCCCGCAGCAGGGCGCGGTCGTCCGGCCCCGCGTCGTACGGCGTCCCGCTCATGACCGGACGGTGATCTCCGCGATCTTGCCCTGGAACCCGCCGGGGACCGCCGGCACCTTGGTCAGCCAGACCACCAGCCACCGGGTCTTGACCGGCGCGTCGGGGGAGAGGTTCGCGCGGGTGCCGGCGTCCTTGACCGACGCCACCGTCTCGAGACCGTCGGTGCCGGTCGGGGCGGACGAGCCACCCGCGCCGGCGGGGGCGGCCAGCAGCTCCACCGAGGTACCGCTGCCCAGCAGGGCGAGTCGGACGCTGCTGACGTCGGTGGGCTGGCCGAGGTCGAGGAGCAGGCCGACTCCGCTCTTGAGCCCGCCGAGCTGCGGGTTGCCGCGGTAGGTCAGGGTCTGCCAGGCGGTGCCGGGCTTGCCGTCGACGGCCAGCGGGACCAGGTCGGGGTTCTCCTCCGGAGGGTCGCCCTCCGGGTCGAAGTCCGCGACGTCGGCGATGTCGACGCGTTGCGGTGCGGGCGCGGCCGAGGAGGTCTCCGCGCTCGGGGAGCCGCCCGCGCCGGGCTCGGCGCCGTCCTCGGATCCGCCCAGGTTGACCGCGAAGACGATCGCGAGCACCACCACGACGACCCCCGCGATCACCGCCGCGAGACGCAGCCAGCTGCGACCGGGCGCCTGCTCGACACCGGGGGACCCCCAGGCGGCACGGCGGGCGGCGGAGTCCTCGTCGGGGCTCTCGTCGGGACCCCAGTGCGAGGGCACCGGGCCGTTGCCGGGACCCGTGCTGCGGGGGTCGGGGCGGGCGTCGTCGAAGCCGCCGGTGCCCACGAAGCCGCCGAGGAACGAGCCGGTGTCGCGCAGCCTCGAGCGTCCTTGGCCCGAGGTGGACTCGGCGGGCGCCTCCGCGGCGGTGCGCGCCTGGGCGGCCGCGTCGTCGGCGTACAGCGGTCGCTGGGTCGGGGCCGGTGTCGATGCCGGGGCCGGGGGTCCGGAGGCGGGGGGCGCGGGACGCGGCGGGTGGTCGTCCTCGCGCGCCCAGGCCGACCCGGGCGCACCGAAGAACGACGGGACACCGGCCTGGGTGGCCTCGGGGTCCGAGGCCGAGGCCGGGGCCGGGGTCGGGGCCGTCTCCTGCGGGGCCACGGCCACCGTGGGCTCCGCGTCGGTGACCGGCATCGCGCCGGTCGCCCCGAGCTCGCCGGTCGCCCCGAGCTCGCCGGTGTCGGCGTCGCTGCCGTGGCCGGGAGCGGGGTGCAGCTGGGTGGGAGGTCCCGCGTCACCGGGCGGGGTGGCGTCCCCGGTCTGCGCGGCCGCTGACGCGGCGGACCCGCCGGTCGCGAGGTCGGCAAGACCGGGCAGCGAGCCGAGGTCGGAGAGGTCGTCGTGCTCCAGCATCGCGGTCGGTTCCAGGACGCCGAGGGCGGCACCGGCGGGGTCGCCGATGTAGTCGCTGAGCGCGGCGTAGATCTCGTGCGCGGTCATGATCGGCACCGAGTTCGCCTCGTGCGCCTCGGCGTTGAGGACCCGGTCGCAGATCGCGTCGAGCGGGCGCGGCACCCCGGCGCGCACCCGACGGGGGCGCAGCGGGTGGCCGTGCTCGGCGGGCGCCGGCGGCAGCGTCGAGCCCTCGGTGCCCGGCCAGCGGCCGACGAGCGACGCGTAGAGCAGGCCGGCCAGGTTGAGCACGTCGCCCTCGTGGGCGCTGACCGGGTCGCCGCCGGTGACCCGACGCTGCTCCCGGCCGCGCAGCACGGCATCGACGACGAAGCCGATCAGCTTGACCGAGCCGGCCTCGGTGACCAGGACGTTCTCGGGCAGCAGCCGGCCGTGGGCGACCCCGTTGCGGTGCGCGGTCGAGATCGCCTCGGCCACCTCCTTGACCACCCAGGCCGCCCGGCGGGGGGACAGCAGGCCGTCGGCGAGCAGCCGGTCGAGCGAGATCCCGGAGCCCCACTCGTTGACGACGTAGACGACGCCCTCCTCCTCGGCGGCGTCGAGCACCCGCAGCAGGTGGCCGTCGCTGACCAGGGCGGAGGTGCGGGCGGCGGTGAGCATCGAGGCGGCGCGCGGGTCGGAGTTGGCGAGGACGTGCACGGCGACGCTGCGGGCGAGGATCTGGTCGGTGGCACGCCAGAAGCGGGCCCCCTCGGTGTCGTCGAGCAGGTCCTCGAGCTTGAACCGTCCCGCCAGGACGGTCCCCGGTCCGAACGCTGCGTCGCTCACGGCCCTCCCTCTCTGCCCCTGGAGCACGATCTGGTGGTGTCGCCGCCCCGGCGGCCCATGGTACGGCGGTCGGTGTCCGGCTCAGCGTCGAAGGCGGGAGGTGACCAGGCGCAGCATCCCGGTGACCTCCTCGATCCGGAGCAGCCGGGCGAGCACCAGGTAGACCAGCACGTCGACGAGCCCGGTCCCCCCGAGCACCACCAGGGCGCGGACCTTGCCGCCGCTCGCGCCGGGCCGGACCTCTCCCACCGGCCACAGCACGTCGGCGCCGTACCGGACGCCCCAGGCGGCCAGCGCGGCGAGCCCGGCGGCGAGCAGGAGCCGCACCAGGAAGCGCAGCAGCCGCGGGGTGTCCAGACCGCCGAGGATCCGGCGGAGCAGGGAGTAGGAGCCGACCGCGCCGACCAGGTAGGCGCCGGCGTAGGCCAGCACGAGACCGGGCGCGGTGCCCGACGGGGACACCGACCGGGTCAGCAGCACCGCCAGGGCGATGTTCGTCGCGGCGATCACGCACTGCACCCAGAACACGGTGCGGGTGCGTTCGAGGGCGTAGAAGCCGCGCAGCATCAGGTAGTGCGTGGTGAAGAAGACCAGCCCGGGGGCGAACAGCGCCAGGGCCACCGCGAAGTCACGGATGCTCGAGCGCGCGGCGCCGTAGCCGATCATCACGTTGCTCAGGTCGACCGCGATCACGGGCAGCAGCAGCGCGAACGGGACGATCAGGCAGTAGGCCGTGCGCAGGGTCGAGGCCACGCTGCGGGCCACGCCGCGCAGGTCGGCGTCCGCGGCGAAGGCCGACAGCCGGGGCAGCATCGCGGTCGCCAGGGAGACCGTCGCGATCGAGTGCGGCACCATCGTGAGCAGGAAGGCGTTGGAGTAGATCGTGTAGCCGGTGCCGTTGTCGCCGGCCGCTCCGCCGCACGCCTGCGTCACCGCGTCCGCGGTGCCCGACGAGGCGATCCGGACCACGACCGTGTAGGCGATCTGGTTGACGATCACGAACGCCACGGTCCAGACGCCCAGGCGCAGGGTGTGCCCCAGCCCGGTGCCGCGGAAGTCGAACCGCGGACGGAACCTGAAGCCGGCCCGTCGCAGGAACGGCACCAGCACCAGCAGCTGGATCGCGATGCCGGCGGTCGAGCCGAGCCCGAGCAGCAGCTCCTGCGACGTGGTGTAGCCACCGACGGCCGAGCCGGGCCCGGAGATCGCGGCGGCGTCGGTCGGGCCGGCGCCGCACAGGTCGCGGACCGGGCCGAAGGACCACAGGTAGACCGCGAGGACGCCGACCGAGATGACGTTGTTCGCGATCGGCGCCCACATCATCGGCCCGAAGCTGCCGCGCGCGTTGAGCACCTGGCCGACCAGGACGTACATCCCGTAGAAGAAGACCTGCGGCAGGCAGTAGCGCGCGAAGTCGATCACCGACTCCCGCTGCACGGCCAGCTCGGGACTGAAGAAGCTGCCGTCGAGGAAGAGCCGCATCAGCGCGGGGGCCGCAATCACCAGGACAGCCGTGACGCCGGCCAGGAACAGGGCGGCCAGGGTGATGATGCGGTTGGTGTAGCCCTCGCCCTGGTCGGGGTCGTTCTTCATCGCCCGCACCAGCTGCGGCACCAGCACGGCGTTGAAGACGCCGCCGGCGAGCAGGATGTAGAGCATGTTCGGGACCGTGTTGGCGATCGTGAACACGTCGGCGTGCAGCTGGGTGCCGAGCGCGGCCGCGAGCAGCGCGTTGCGCACGAAGCCGCTCATCCGGGAGACCACGGTGCCCGCGGCCATCACGGCGCTGGAGGACAGGATCCCTGCGTCCGTGCTGTCCGTGCCGCCGCTGTCGTCGCCGCCCTCGTCGGGGGTGTCGCCAGACCCGGGGGAGCGGCTCATACGTCGATCTCGCGACCGGGCCGGTCGGCGGGGCGGTGCGGGCCGGAAGGGTCCGCGACGTCCGCGACCGCCGTCCCACCGGCCGAGGAGTCGGCCGAGGACTCCGCCGAGGAGTCGGCCGAGGACTCCGCCGAGGAGTCGGCCGAGGACTCCGCCGAGGAGTCGGCTGCGGACTCCGCCGGGGAGTCGGACCCGGGGAGCAGCGGACCGTGGGTGCGGCGGCGGCGCCGGACCTGACGGACCAGCCGGAAGCCGATCGCCGCGAACAGCACTGCGCCGCCGACGGCCAGGATGACCCAGATGACCGTGCCGACCTGGCTGGTGCGCACGCTCAGCTGGGTGAGGCTGCCGATCGGGGCGCCGGCGGAGGTGACGGCTTGGACGGTCACGGCGTGCACGCCGATGTCGTCGGCCGCCGCGTCGATCCGCACCGCGCTGCGCTGGCCCGGCCCCAGGGTGACCGACCGGGGCGGGGTGAGCTTCAGTCCCGGCCCGCGCGCCTCGGCGCTCACCCCGACGGTGACCCGCCGGTCCAGGTCGTTGACCAGGGTGACCGAGATGCCGCCGCGCTCGCCGGACATCATCACGAAGTCCGGGCCCTCGACCCGGACCTGCTGCATCTGCGAGCGCACGTAGGAGCCGGTCGCCTGCGTCTGCGCACGACGCCGCGCGGGGTTCTGACGCGCGGGGGTCGAGGACGCGAGCAGTGCGGCCCGGCGCAGCTGGTCGTCGACGGTGTCGTTGTCGGTGAGCAGCCGGGCGAAGACCCGGCCCACCTCGACGACGTCGCGGCTGGCCCGCAGGTTGGCCAGCGGGACCCGGGCGCGGGCGTCGGCGCGGGGGTAGCGCAGGGCGCCCACGGTGGGGGGCTCCCCGGTCACCTGCTCGTCGGTGGCGCTCTCGTCGGTGGCGCTCTCGTCGTCGGCGCTCTCGTCGGAGGGCGTCGGGCGGTCCGCGGCACCCGTCGGCGACTGCGGCGCGGTGGCCACCACCGAGGGCAGGTCGACCCGGGTCAGCCAGGACTGGTCCAGGCCGTCGAAGAAGTCCGCCTCCTGCCAGCGTTCGCCCGGCTCCCAGTACGGCGGCAGCGAGACGACCAGCGGCTCGGCGCGCTGCTCGGACAGGGCGTGCAGGGCCGCATCGGCCAGCACCCGCTGCCGCACCGCGAGGGCGTCGAAGCGCTCGCCGGGCTGCGGACCGCCGGCGGTCGCGACCGCGAGGGCCACCGGAGCCCGGTCCTCGCGGCGTACGACCGGACCGGCGCCGGGTTCGCGGTCGGGGTAGGCGTCGGTGGAGAGCAGCACCGGGGTGTCGCCCGGCACCCGGCGCAGGGCGGAGCGGGGGAGCAGCCCGGTGGCGGGCGCCACGACGGGGCGGGCGGCTTCGACGCCGTAGGTCGGCAGGGTGAGGGCGGTGAGGGCGGTGGCGTCGGCGAAGACGCCGTCCGGGCCGACCGTGGGCCGGTCGGTGGTGCGGCCCGGGGATCGGCCCAGGGATCGGCCCAGGGCGGAGGCGACGTCGAGGTCGGCGTAGGGCAGCCCGAGGACGGTGTGCTGCGGTGCCTGCCGGCGCAGCTCGTCGAGCCACCGCCGGGCGGCCTGCGCCTCCGGGGTGGGGTCGGACTCGGCGCCGGGGTCGACCTGGTCGTCGCTGCCCGTGGACTCCGAGGCGGACGGGCTGGTGGGCGCCGGGGTCGGGGAGGCGGCGGTGCCGCGGGTCGAGGCGGTGTCGAGCGGGGGGTTGTCCCGGGCCACGGACTCGGCGGCGTCGAGCACGGCGGGGTCGAGCAACCAGGTCAGCGGGGCGTCGGTGCGGCCGCTGAGCTGCAGCACCCGGTCCAGACGTCCCGCGACGTCCAGCGACCGCTGCCAGCCGGGCAGCCGCAGCAGCCGGCCCGCCGCCGCCCGGCGTACGTCGGCGCGCAGCGAGACGACGAGCGCCAGCCGGGTGTCCACGCCCTGCCGGACCAGGTCGGGCGGCACCAGCGGCAGGAACGTCCGGTTGCGGCCGTCGGCGACCAGGTCGCGGGCACCTTGCTCGGCGCCCAGCACGTGCACGCCCAGCCAGTAGACGCCCGGCTCCGTGCCGATGCCGAGGTCCTCCCGGCGCACCGAGAGCCGGTAGGCCGTGGACTCACCGGGGCCGAGGTCGCCGACGAGGTCGTAGAGCCCGGCCGTGGCGATCCGCTCCCCGATCTCGGAGGCCGCCTCGGTGTCGGCGGCCTCGGCGAGGCCGGCTCGGGTCGTGATCGGGGTCGACCCGGTGAGCAGGTAGACGCGCAGGTCGTCCCAGGGCTCCTGCGAGGTGTTGGTGACCACGCCGGTGACGGTGACCCGTCCGCGGGCCCTGGCCGGGACGGTGCCGGGGGTGAGGGTGTCGATGCTGACCGCCAGCGGGTCGCCCTCGTCGCCCTCCGCGGCAGCGGCCGCCGCCGTGCCCGTCGGGCTGGCCACCGGCCCTACCACCGGACCGACTACTGGACCGGCCACCACCGCCGCCGTCATCGCCGCCGTCATTGCCAGGGCCGCCAGCAGGCGGCCCGCAGCACGACGCGGACGGGGACGGGTCACACGGGCCAGGCTAGTGGTCGTGGCCGAGGGACCGGTGCGCCACCGGTAGAGTCGTCGGCCGTGTCCACCCCGCCCCCCTCGAGTCCGGCGAGCCCGGCTAATCGCGCCGTCCCCGCGGGCGCCGCGCCGGCGAACCTGCGCGAGGCCCAGGACAACGCGGTGCGCGAGCTGCTCCGGATCGCACCGGTGGTCGACGAGCTCGGCGCGCTGTTCACCGCGGCCGGTGAGCAGCTCGCGCTGGTCGGTGGCCCGGTCCGCGACGCCATGCTGGGCCGGCTGCACCACGACCTCGACCTGACCACGTCGGCGCACCCGGACGTGACCGAGCGGCTGCTGGCCGGCTGGGCCGACGCGGTGTGGGACCTCGGCAAGGCGTTCGGCACGATCGGCGCCCGCAAGGGGCCGTGGCAGATCGAGGTGACGACGTACCGCACCGAGGCCTACGCGAGCGACTCCCGCAAGCCGGCGGTGGCGTACGGCGACACGCTGGCCGACGACCTGGGCCGGCGCGACTTCACGGTCAACGCGATGGCGGTGACCCTGCCCGGCCGGGTGTTCGAGGACCCCTACGACGGCATGGTCGACCTGGCTCGCGGCGTGCTGCGCACCCCCGGCACCCCCGAGGCCTCCTTCTCCGACGACCCGCTGCGGATGATGCGGGCCGCGCGCTTCGCCGCCCAGCTCGGCTTCACCGTCGACCCTGACGTGGTCCGGGCGATGACCGAGATGGCCGAGCGGATCGAGATCGTCTCCGCGGAGCGGGTCCGCGACGAGCTCGTCAAGCTGGTGACGGCGCCGCACCCGCGTCAGGGCCTCCGGCTGCTCGTCGAGACCGGCCTCGCGGAACGGGTGCTGCCCGAGCTGCCCGCGCTGGCGCTCGAGCGCGACGAGCACCATCGCCACAAGGACGTCTACGAGCACACGCTGACCGTGCTCGAGCAGAGCATCGACCTCGAGGACCGGCTGCCCGGTGGGGGGCCGGACTTCGTGTCCCGCTTCGCGGCGCTGATGCACGACGTCGGCAAGCCCCGCACCCGCCGCTTCCAGGACGACGGCACCGTCACCTTCCACCACCACGACGTGGTGGGCGCGAAGCTGACCCGCAAGCGGATGAAGGCGCTGCGCTTCGCCAACGACACCATCGACGCCGTCGCCGAGCTCGTCGAGCTGCACCTGCGCTTCCACGGCTACGGCTCGGGGGAGTGGACCGACAGCGCGGTACGCCGCTACGTCCGCGACGCCGGCGGCCAGCTCGAACGCCTGCACGTGCTCACCCGCGCGGACTGCACCACCCGCAACCGCCGCAAGGCCGACCGCCTCCGCCGCACCTACGACGACCTCGAGGAGCGGATCGCCCGACTCGCCGAGGAGGAGGAGCTGGCCTCGATCCGGCCCTCCCTCGACGGCAACCAGATCATGGAGATCCTGGGCATCGGTCCCGGCCGCGAGGTTGGCCAGGCCTACGCGTTCCTGCTCGAGCTCCGGATGGACGAGGGCCCGCAGACGCCGGAGCAGGCCGAGGCCGCCCTGCGCGCCTGGTGGGCCGCGCGCTGACCGCTGGCCGTTGGCCGTTGACCGTTTACCAGGGGATGCAGCGAATCTTTCGCTGACCACGGTGAACTTCCCAGGGGCAGCGACAGTTCTCCATGGGCAGCCCACGCACCCTCGCCCCGCGTCGTACGGCGTCCGCCCCGCGTCGTACGGCGGCCGTCCGTCGACGTCGCTACCCTCGGGGCATGCGCAGTGAGCTCTTCGCCCAGTCCAACCACGAGGTGCAGGGCGACCGCTTCGCCCTCCAGAACTCCCAGCTGCTCCGGGTCGCGCTCGGCGACGACGTGCTGGCCGTCAAGGGCGCGATGGTGGCGTTCCAGGGGCAGGTCCGCTTCGACCACGAGAAGGCCGGCAGCGTCGGCAAGCTGCTGAAGAAGATGGTCACCAGCGAGGACATGCCGCTGATGCGGGTGTCCGGGCAGGGCGAGGTGTTCTTCGCCAACGAGGCCGGCTACGTCTACCTGGTGCAGCTCGCCGGCGACGGCATCAGCGTCAACGGCCGCAACCTGCTGGCCTTCGACGCGTCGCTGCAGTGGGACATCAACCGGGTCAAGGGGGCCGGGATGATGGCGGGCGGCCTGTTCAACACCACGGTCTCCGGCACCGGCACCGCGGCCCTGTGCACGGTGGGCCACCCGGTGGTCCTCGACTGCTCCCAGCAGCCGACGTACGTCGACGTGCAGGCCGCCGTCGCCTGGTCCTCGCACCTGGCGCCGCAGGTGGTGTCGTCGATGAACTTCAAGTCGCTGCTGCGCGGTGGCTCGGGGGAGGCCTTCCAGTACGCCTTCCACGGACCCGGCTTCGTCGTCGTCCAGCCGTCGGAGTGGGCACCGATCACGCAGGGTCAGAACAGTGGCGGGGGCGGCGGCCTCATCGGCGACCTGCTCGGCGGCAACTGAGGCTAGGGACGCTCGTTGGCGCGGCGGCCCTGGGCGGCCTCGGCGACGATGAGGGCGACGCGGCGTTCACGGGTCTCAGCGCGCTTGGCCTGGTGCAGCCAGTCGAGGATCGCCCGCTTCGCCGACCGGGGGAACCCGGCGTAGTGCTCGCGTGCGGCGGGCACCGCGTCGAGAGCAGCGCTCAGCTCGGGCGGCTCGACGAGGTTCTCGACGTCGTCCAGCGCCGACCAGGAGCCGTCGGCCACGGCCCGGTCGACCACCACCTGGCCGGACGGCTGCATCCGGCCCGAGCCGACCAGCCGGGTCACGTGCTCCTTGTTGATCCGCGACCAGCCGCTCCCCGACGTACGAGGCGTCACGAGCAGCGAGGTCCGGTCGTCGTCGACCCGCTTGCCCCGGGTGTCGACCCAACCCCAGGCCAGCAGCTCCGGCACCAGCTCCGCCCAAGACACGGCCGGTCCGTGTCCCTTCTTCCACAGGATCAGCCACGCCCCGCGACGATCCGCGTGGTGCGCCCGCAGCCAGGCGCGCAGGTCGTCGAGCTGCTCCACCACGACCCGCTCGTGCTCGTCGGCGGCCATGCCGCGACGCTACCGCCGCGCCGCGCCGTACGTCAGGCCCGCACCAGGGCCCGGGTCACGCGGGCGTACCAGAACGCCGTGACCAGGTAGCCCAGCGAGATCGCCGACAGGACCACGTAGGACTTGCCGTCCTCGGGGAGTACGACGGCGCCGACCACGGCGGCGGCCACGAACGCGACGTTGAAGATCACGTCGTACAGCGAGAACACCCGCCCGCGGAACGCATCGTCGACGTGGGTCTGCACGAGGGTGTCCACCACGATCTTGATGCCCTGGCTGGCCAGGCCCAGCACGAACGCCGCCACCAGCAGCGCGGGCACGGTGTACAGCGCGCCCGGCAGCACCTGGGTCACCGCGGCCGCGCCGAGCAGGCCGAGCACCCAGGTGCGCCGCGCGATCCGCTCGGTCACGATCGGCGTCAGGAACGCCGCGGTCACGAAGCCGAGCCCGCTGACCAGCACCGCCACCGACAGGCCGTTGAACGCCGCGTCGACCTCGTCCGGGCTGTGGAAGTAGTTGCGGTACAGCAGGATCAGCGACACCGTCGAGATGCCGTAGAAGAAGCGGTGCGCGCCGATGGCGGTCAGGCCGTACGCCGCCTCGCGACGCTGCGCGAGGTGCTGCAGACCGTCGACGAGGCCACGGACCACGGTGCGTACGGCGTCGCGTACGGCGGGTCGTGCGACGGCCACGTCGGGACCGAGCAGGTCGCGCGGGATCCGGAGTGCGAGCGAGCCGGCGACGCCGTACAGCGTCATCGCGAGCAGCAGCACGCCGAGGTCGCTGTCGACACCCAGCGCCCCCCACACTGCGCGAGCGCCGGTGCCGCTCGCCAGTCCGGTGAGGAACGCCAGCGTGCCGGCCGTCGGCGTCAGCGCGTTGGCGGTGATCAGGTCGGCTTCGTCGACGACGTGCGGCAGGGAGGCGGACAGGCCGGCGAGCAGGAAGCGGTTGACCGAGAGGGAGGCCAGGATCAGCACGAACAGGCCCGCGCCGTGCACGTCGGCGCGCACCGCGACCGCGAGCAGCCCGACCAGTCCGACCCGGACGAAGTTCGACCAGGCCAGCACCTGGCGGCGCGACCACCGGTCCAGGAGAACACCCACGAAGGGTCCGAGCACGCTAAACGGCAGCAGCACCAGGGCCAGCCCCGCGGCGATCGCTCCGGGCGAGGGTGCGCGCTCGGGCGCGAACACGACGTAGGAGGCGAGTGCCACCTGGAAGACGCCGTCGGTGAACTGGCTGGCGAACCGGACCGCGAACAGGCGGCGGAACCACGTCCCGCGCAGCAGGTGCACGAGGTGGCGCAGCGCCGTCACGGGGCCGCCGTCGCCAGGGTCGTCGCCGGGGTCGTCACAGCAGATGGCGAGGGCGTCATCGGGCGGTCACGCGCTGATCCTCTCGCGGTGTGGACGTCGGGGCTGCTCGGAGCGCGGCGCCGACGAGGCGTCGTACTTCCCATGGAAACCTGTCGCTCCCCACGGGAAGGTTCCCGTGGGGAGCGAAAGATTCGCTGCATCCCCTGGTAATCAGGGGACGCTCGGCTCAGCGGGGGACGTCGCCGCGGATGAACGCCTCGACACCGGCGCGACCCTGGTCGTCGGGCAGCTGCACGGGCGGGGACTTCATCAGGTACGTCGAGGCCGAGTCGATCGGGCCGCCGAGGCCACGGTCCATCGCGATCTTGCAGGCGCGGAGCGCGTCGATGATGATGCCGGCGCTGTTCGGGGAGTCCCAGACCTCGAGCTTGTACTCCATGTTCAGCGGCACGTCGCCGAACGCGCGACCCTCGAGCCGGACGTAGGCCCACTTGCGGTCGTCGAGCCACTGCACGTAGTCGGACGGGCCGATGTGCACGTTGCGGGCGCCGAGGTCGTGGTCGATGTTGGAGGTCACGGCCTGGGTCTTGGAGATCTTCTTGGACTCCAGACGCTCACGCTCGAGCATGTTCTTGAAGTCCATGTTGCCACCGACGTTGAGCTGGAAGGTGCGGTCCAGCGTGACGCCGCGGTCCTCGAAGAGCTTCGCGAGCACCCGGTGGGTGATGGTCGCGCCGACCTGCGACTTGATGTCGTCGCCGACGATCGGGACGCCGGCGTCCGCGAACTTCTTGGCCCAGACCGGGTCGGAGGCGATGAACACCGGGAGCGCGTTGACGAAGCCGACGCCGGCGTCGATCGCGCACTGGGCGTAGAACTTGTCGGCCTCCTCGGAGCCCACCGGCAGGTAGGAGACGAGGACGTCGACCTTGGCCTCGCGCAGCGCCGCGACGACGTCCACGGGCTCGGCGTCGGACTCGTCGATCGTCATCCGGTAGTACTTGCCCAGACCGTCGTACGTCGGGCCACGCTGGACGGTGACGCCGAGGGGCGGCACGTCGGCGATCTTGATCGTGTTGTTCTCGGAGTTGTTGATCGCCTCGGACAGGTCGAAGCCGACCTTCTTGGCGTCCACGTCGAAGGCGGCGACGAACTCGACGTCGCCGACGTGGTAGTCGCCGAACTTGACGTGCATGAGACCGGGAACCGACCCGTCGGGGTCGGCGTTGCGGTAGTACTCCACGCCCTGGATCAGGGAGGTGGCGCAGTTGCCCACTCCGACGATTGCTACGCGTACCGAACCCATCGGGCTTCTCCTCGGTGTCAGATGTGTCTTGCGGTGGTTGCTTCTGTCGGTGCTGCTGGTGGTGGAGCTGGTGCTGGTGCGGTTCAGGGGATCTGGGGGGCCTCGGTGCGAGGCGGCGGTGCAGCGTCGAGGACGTGGGAGTCGTCCTCGCGACGTTCGGCGTTGATCAGCTCCGAGAGCCAGCGGACCTCGCGCTCCACCGACTCGACGCCGTGCCGCTGCAGCTCCATGGCGTAGCGGTCCATCTGCTTCTCGGTGACCTCGAGCTGGTGCTGCACCCGGTCGAGGCGCTCCTGGAGGCGGCTGCGCCGGCCCTCCAGGATCCGCAGGCGAGCGCCGATGTCGGTGCGGCTGAAGAACGCGAAGCGGACGTCGAAGTTGTCGTCCTCCCACGCGGACGGGCCGACGTCGGCCATCAGGTGGGCGAACTGGGCGTCCCCTTCGGGAGTCAGCTCGTAGACGATCCGGTGCCGTCGGCTGGTCGCGCCCGGCTCGGGCGCCGAGACGTGCTCGGCGATCCAGCCGGTCTTGAGCATCTTCTTCAGGGCCGGGTAGAGCGAGCCGTAGGACAGCAGCCGACCCCAGCCCAGCACCCCGTTGACCTGCTTGCGCAGCTCGTAGCCGTGCATGGGCGACCCGTGCAGCAGTCCGAGGACTGCGAGCTCGAGGGTCTCGCCTCTGCGCGCCACGGGTGCTCCTGATCAGGTCGAGGTATCGGGGGTTCGTATCGCCCAAACATATCGCATCGATATATCGAAGCCGTCATCGCGGCGGTCCGGGCGTGCTCCGGGCCCGGGTCTTGCCCGGGTCGTGGGGGTCTGCCCCTATCCTGAGCGCGACCTCCTGGGGTCCCCCGTCCACCCGCGACCACGGAAGGGCGCTTAGTTGTGAGTGCTCAGCGCAAGCCCGGCTCGTCGGCCGGCAGCCGCAAGGCGACCGGTTCCTCGAGCACGTCTCGTCCGGCCTCCCGCAAGGCGTCCGGCGGCAAGAAGAGTGCTCCGAGCAGCAAGGCGGGGGGCGCCGGCGGCGCGGGCGGCAAGGGTGGGCGCAAGGCTGGCACGGGTGGCAAGCCGCCCCGGAGCCTGTTCCGCCGGCTGCTGCGGTGGGCCCTGATCGGGCTGCTCGGGCTCTTCCTGCTCGGTGCCGCGGCGGTCGCCTACGGCTACACCGCGACCAACATCCCGGACCCGAACGAGGACTTCCAGACCCAGACGACGTTCGTCTACTACTCCGACGGCAAGACCGAGATCGGCCGGTTCGCGGACCAGAACCGCACCAGCGTCGCGCTCTCCGACGTGCCGAAGAATGTGCAGGACGCGGTGATCGCCGCGGAGGACCGCACCTTCTACACCAACCGCGGCATCGACCCGAAGGGCATCCTGCGCGCCGCCTTCAGCAACGCGCGCGGCAACGCCACCCAGGGCGCCTCGACGATCACCCAGCAGTACGTCAAGGTCTTCTACCTCTCCCAGGAGCGGACCCTGACCCGCAAGGTCAAGGAGGCGTTCGTCTCCCTGAAGCTGCAGCGCACCCAGTCCAAGGACGAGATCCTGCAGGGCTACCTCAACACCATCTACTTCGGACGCGGCGCCTACGGCATCCAGGCCGCGGCCCAGGCCTACTTCGACAAGGACGTCAAGGACCTCACCGCGGCCGAGGGTGCCGTGCTGGCCTCGGTGCTGAACTCCCCGAGCGCCCTCGACCCCGCCAACGGCAAGGCGGCCCAGGAGCGGCTGCTCGGCCGCTACCAGTACGTCCTGTCCGGGATGGCCACCGCAGGCGACATCACGACCGAGGAGGCCGACCGCGCCAAGCGGTCGCTGCCGAAGTTCCCGAAGATCCGCACCGAGGACCGCTTCGGAGGCCAGAAGGGCCACATGATGGCGCTGGTGAAGAAGGAGCTGATCCGGGAGGGCTTCGACGACCAGGAGATCAGCGGCGGCGGGCTCCGGGTGACCACCACCTTCACGCGCAAGGCGATGCGCGCGGCGGAGGACGCCGTCAAGGCGCAGAAGCCCAAGGGTCTCAAGAAGCTGCACGTCGCCGTCGCCTCGGTCGACCCGGCGAACGGCGCCCTGCGCGGCATGTACGGCGGCCAGGACTACCTCGACAGCCAGCTCAACTGGGCCGCCAGCGGCAGCCAGCCGGGCTCGGCCTTCAAGCCGTTCGCGCTCGCGGCCGGCATCAAGGACGGCTTCTCGCTGAAGAGCACCTTCGAGGGCAACTCGCCCTACGAGTTCCCCGACGGCACCAAGGTCGTCAACGAGGGTCCGGGCGACGGCAACGACTACGGCGCCGCGATCCCGCTCACGAAGGCCACCGAGGAGTCGGTGAACACCGCCTACATCGACCTCACCTTCCAGATGGACGACGGGCCGCAGAAGGTGCTCGAGATGGCGCGGGCCCTGGGGATCCCGAAGACGGTCCGCGACCTCGAGCCGACGGCGGGCATCGCCCTCGGGTCGGCGACGATCAGCGCCATCGACATGGCCAACGCCTACGCCACCATCGCCGACGGTGGCAAGGCGAAGGCCTGGTACACCGTGGCTCAGGTGGCCGACGCCGACGGCAAGAGCCGCTACAAGGTGAAGCAGAAGTCCCGGCGCGCCCTGCCCGAGGACATCGACCGCGACGTGAGCTACGCGCTCCAGCAGGTGGTCAAGAACGGCACCGGCCGCAACGCGCAGGCGCTGGGCCGTCCGGCCGCCGGCAAGACCGGCACCGCCACCAACAGCGACGGCAACGTCTCGTCGTCGTGGTTCGTGGGCTACACCCCCCAGCTGGCCACGGCGGTCATGTACGCCCGCGGCGACGGCAACGACAACCTCAACTGCGTCAAGCCGACCGGCAAGGTCTGCGAGCCCGGCTACCTCGTTCCGTACTTCGGCGCGGAGTACCCCACGAAGACCTGGACGGCCGTGATGCGGGCGGCGCTCGAGGGTGCCGACGTCGAGGACTTCCCGCCGCCGGCGAACGTCGAGGCGACCAACAAGAAGAGCGCGGAGCAGCCGACCGCGACGCCGACCCCGACGCAAGACCCAGGCGCCGTCGTCGCCGCGGCCCACCCGGACCCGCCGGCCCGAGCCGGCGCCAGACCCGGACCGTGACGCCGACCCCCTCGCCGACCCAGCAACCGTCGCAGACGCAGAGCCCCACGCGGTCGCCGTCCTTGACGGTCGCGCCGTCCCCGACCGGGGGCGGTCCGAGCGGCAACGCCGGCGGTGGCGGTGGGGGGTAGCCCGGACGACGAACCCGTCGCCCTCGCGGACCGCGGCGAGGTGCCCGACCGCGTCGTCGCCCCGTCCCGCACCGACCCGCTCGTCGCGTCGGCCAGCGAGGGCGTCGGCGGCCCCCCGGGACGGCATGCCCGGCCGCACCCGTGGTGGAGCCCGGTCCGGGTGGTGCTCGCGCTCGCGGCCGTCGCGTGCGTGCTGGCGATGGTGCAGAAGACCCCGTGCGTGCAGGACAACTGGGCCGGGAGCACCACCCGCTACGCCGCGATGTGCTACTCCGACGTGCCCTACCTCTACACCGGACGTGGCTTCGCCGGCGGCTACCTGCCCTTCCAGGACACCGACGGTCGCTACCCGGTGCTGGAGTACCCCGTGCTCACCGGCTACTTCGCGTACGGCGCCGCGCTGGTGACGCACGCGCTCAGCGACAGCTATGACGCACGCTCCCGCGCGGACCTCGACGAGTCCTCGATCTACGGGGCGCCCGGCGTGGCCGCGGAGTCGGGGCTCTACTTCAAGGTCACCGCCGTGCTGCTGCTGCCGTTCGCGCTGCTCGCGGCCTGGTTCCTGGCCGGGGTGCACCGGCGGCGACCGTGGGACGCGGCGCTCTTCGCCGCCTCGCCGGCCCTGGTGCTTACCGGGCTGGTCAACTGGGACCTGCTGGCGGTCGCCGCGGTCGCCGGGGCGCTGTGGGCGTGGTCGCGCGGACGCCCGGTGCTGTCCGGGGTGCTGATCGGGCTGGGCACCGCCGCCAAGCTCTACCCGCTCTTCCTGCTCGGGGCCCTGCTGGTCGTCGGCCTCCGACGGGGGCGGGTGCCCGCGGTGCTCGCCGCGACCGTCGCGGCCGCCGTCGCCTGGCTGCTGGTGAACCTGCCTGCGATGCTGCTGGCGTTCGACAGCTGGAAGGTGTTCTGGTCCTTCAACGACGAGCGGGGCGCCGACCTCGGGTCGCTGTGGCTGGTGTGGCAGCAGGCCGGCCACGCCGTGAGCCCGGCGCTGATCAACCGGGTGTCGCTGGCGTTCTTCGGGTCGGTGTGCGTCGCGGTCCTCGTGCTCGGCCTGCGCGCCCGTCTCACCCCACGGATCCCGCAGCTCGCGCTGCTGATCCTCACCGGCTTCCTGGTCGTGAACAAGGTCTACTCGCCGCAGTACGTCCTGTGGCTGCTGCCGCTGGTGGTCCTGGCGCGCCCGCGCTGGCGCGACGTGCTGATCTGGACGGCCGGGGAGGTCTTCTACTTCGGAGCCGTGTGGCTCTACCTCGGCGGCTGGACCGCGTCGGCCACCAGTGGCGCGCCCGACCGGTTCTACTGGCTGGCGATCGGGGTCCGGGTGGCGGTCGAGCTCTACCTCGCGGCCGTCGTGGTGCGCGACATCCTGCTCCCCCACCACGACCCGGTCCGTGCCGACGGGCTCACCGACGACCCCGCCGAGCCCAGCGCGGTGCCGGCTCCCGTCTGACCGGCTCCCGTCCCCTGACCGGCTCCCGTCTGAAGGGCGACGATGCGGGGTAGGACACCGTCATGCGCGCCCTGACGACCGTCCCCCGGCAGCCCGGCAGCCTGGCGGTGTCCGAGGTCGCCGATCCGACCCCGGCGGCCGGAGAGCTGCTCGTCGACGCCATCGCGGTCGGGGTCTGCGGCACCGACCACGAGATCGCCCGTGGCGACTACGGCTGGGCGCCGCCGGGACACGAGCGCCTGGTGATCGGGCACGAGTCCTTCGGACGGGTGCGTACGGCGCCCGCCGGGTCCGGCTTCGCCGAGGGCGACCTGGTCGCCGGCGTGGTGCGACGGCCCGACCCGGTGCCGTGCGGGGCGTGCGCGCACGGCGAGTTCGACATGTGCCGCAACGGCGGCTACACCGAGCGCGGGATCAAGCAGCTCGACGGCTACGCCAGCGAGCAGTGGACCGTCGAGCCGGACTACGCCGTCGTGCTCGATGGGCGGCTCGGCGACGTCGGGGTGCTGATGGAGCCCACCACCGTCGTGGCGAAGGCCTGGGAGCAGGTCGAGCGGATCGGCGCCCGGGCGTGGTTCGAGCCGCAGCGGGTGCTGGTCACCGGCGCCGGGCCGATCGGGCTGCTGGCGGCCCTGCTCGGGGTGCAGCGCGGGCTCGACGTGCACGTGCTCGACCTGGTGCGGGACGGACCGAAGCCACGGCTGGTGCGCGAGCTCGGCGCCACCTACCACCACGACGACGTCGCGACGGTCGCGGCCGACCTGAAGCCGGATGTGGTCGTCGAGGCGACCGGGGTGCCGCGGGTGGTGTTCGACGCGCTCGGCGGCACCGCCGACTACGGCATCACCGTGCTCACCGGTGTCTCCTCGAGCGGTCGCACCCTGGCGGTCGATGGCGGCGAGCTGAACCGGTCGCTGGTGCTCGAGAACGACGTCGTGGTCGGCTCGGTGAACGCCAACCTGCGGCACTACGCGCAGGCCGCCGAGGCGCTCGGTCGTGCCGACCTGGACTGGTTGGGCGCGATGATCAGCCGCCGGGTCCCGCTCGAGGACTTCGCCGACGCGTTCGAGGACCGCGACGACGACGTCAAGGTGGTCCTGGACCTCCAGCGGCGTTGACCGGGGCCTGGGGGCGCTAGCTGATCGCCGTCCGGTCGAAGCTCGTGGCGGTGAAGCGGACCCGCACGTCGACCTCGTCGCCGACCGCGGGCACCTCGACGCCCGAGGACAGGAACAGCATCGAGGCCTGCATGTGCGGCGGCTCGGCGAACAGCCGGTGCTTGCCGTCGATCGTGAACGGGGAGCGCACGAACCCGGCCGCGTCCAGCCCACCCTTGGCGATCCGGGCGGCCCGGTCCTTGAGGGTGGCGCCCCCGGTCGGGGCCTCGAGCCCGATCCCGTGGGCGGTGCCGCCGGCCACGACCAGGATGGTGCCGGCGGCGGGCGCCGTCCGGCTGCGGTAGCCGTAGACGTCGCCGCGCTCCACCGGGTGCACGTCGAGCACGGTGGACCGCACCGACAGCGCGGACCGGTCGCCGAGCCACAGCGACGTGCCGACCCGGGGGCGGAACTCGTACTCCGGGTAGGACTGCCGCAGCGAGCCGAGCTCCTCGTCGCTGAGGTGCGAGACGTACACCCGGCGGGTGGGCAGCCCGGCGGCGACCACGTCGGTCATCAGCCGGGTGACCTCGGTCAGGTGCGAGCCCCTGGAGATCGGCAGGTGCAGCGCCACACCCTCGAGCGCCACCCCGTCGAGCAGGCCGGCCGCCTCGCGCAGGTCGCGCGCGGAGAAGCCGTGCCGGCGCATCGAGGTCAGCCGCTCCAGGACCACGCGGGGCCTGGCCTCGCGGGCGCCCAGCGCGCGCAGGTCCTCGAGCCGGCCGACGGTGTGCACGACGTGCGGCTCGAAGACCGCGGTGTGCTCGAAGGGGCGCCAGGGGGTCAGCACCATCACCGACCCGCCGAACGCGGCCGCGACCGTGGTGACCTCGGCGTAGGTGCCGACTGCGACGGTGTCGAGGCCGAGCATGGCCGCGGTCGCGCCGAGGCGCTCGATCCCGAAGCCGTAGCCGTTGCCCTTCACGACCGGGACGATGCCGGGGTGGGCGTCGCGGACCCGGTGCAGGTGCGCGCGCCAGCGGTCCCCGTCGACGTACAGCGTCAGTGGCATGCCGTCACCTCCTGCTCATGTAGACCGAGAACGCCCGGTAGATCACCCGGTTGAGCGGGAGGTCCCACTCGCCGGCGTACTCCACGGCCTCCCCGCCGGTGCCGACCTTGAACTGGATCAGGCCGACGTGGGAGTCGTCCGGGTCGAGGGTGTCGGTGATGCCGCGCAGGTCGTAGACCGCGGCCCCGGCCTTCAGCGAGTCCGAGATCATCGCCCACTGTGCGGCGTTGGAGCCGCGGACCTCCCGCTTGTCGGTCGAGGAGGCGCCGTAGGAGTACCAGGTGTGCGAGCCGACCCGGACCCAGACGGTCGCCGCGACCAGGTCGCCCTCGTGCCGGGCCAGGTAGAGCCTGATCCGGTCCGGCTCCTCGGCGAGCAGCGCCCGGAACATGGTGCGGAAGTAGCCCAACGGCCGCGGGGTGAAGTGGTCCCGCTCCGCGGTGTGCACGTAGAGGGTGTGGAAGGCCTCCAGGTCGCCGCTGTCGGGCGACGGGTCGCCGTGGCTGACCTCGACACCGGCCTTGGCGGACTTCTTGATGTTGCGGCGCCACTGCTGGTTCATCCCGGCGAGGACCTCGTCCTCGGTCCGCTGGGTGCCGTCGGGGTGCCGCAGCGGGATCGCGAAGTTGTACTGCGGCTGGCCGGCCGCGAAGCCGCCCTCGACGGCCTGCGCCCGCCATCCGAGCTCCTGGAGCTGGGACACCACGCGCGCCCCGTCCTGCGAGCGCTCCGTCGGCGGCACCTCGCCGAGCCGTCGTACGGCGTCGTCGGCCACGCCCTGCTTCACCGCGGCGGCGTCCCACCGGCGCATGACGACCGGCGGGCCCATCCGGACGCCGAAAGCGCCGGCCTTCCGCAGGTGGTGCACCATCGGGTCGAGCCAGGCGCGCAGGTCCTCGGCGGCCCAGTCGATCACCGGACCCTCCGGCAGGTAGGCCAGGTAGCGCTTCACCTTGGGCAGCTGGCGGTAGAGCACGAGACCGACGCCGACCAGGTCGCCGCCGTGGAAGAAGCCGATCGACTCCCGCTTCCACTCGGCCTTCACCTCGCCCCACGCCGGGGTCTGCAGGAAGCTCGCGGCGCCCCCGGCCGCCACGACCTGCCGGAGGTGTTCGAGGTGCTGCTCGGGCGTGATCGTGCGCACGGTCAGGGGGTGGGTCACGCGGCCGAGACTAACGGGGCGCTGCGGCGGTCAGGTCGGTGAGGACCTCGACGATCCGCTGCCAGGCGGGTGTCGAGGGGTCGATCAGGGCGAAGTGGTCGCCGGGCACCTCGACCAGCTCGGCGTCGTCCCCCGACCGACGCGCCGACTCGACGTAGGACCGGCTCTGCGTGATCGGCACGGTCGTGTCGTCCGTGCCGTGCACGCAGCGCACCGGGACCCCCACCGGCAAGCGCTCGACCGGGTCGCCGAGGGCGTAGCGTCGCGGCACCGAGGACGGCGGCCCGCCCATCAGCTCGGCGACCACCGAGCCGCCCAGTCCCTGCGCCGCCGCGGCGCGCAGGTCCAGCACGCCCGCCTGGGGCACCACGGCGGTCGGTCGCACCCGGGGGGCGCCGCCGGGGGTGGAACCGTCGCGGGAGGCGGTCCAGGCCGCGAGGTGGCCGCCCGCGGAGTGCCCCAGCGCGACGACGTGGTCGCGGGCGCCGTACGGCAGGTCGAGCTCGGCGAGGTGGTCGAGGGCGGCTGCGACGTCCTCGAAGGTGCCGGGCCAGCCGCCGCCGTCGCCGAGCCGTCGGTACTCCACGTTCCAGGCGACGAACCCGCGCCCGGCCAGGTCGGCACTGGTCGCGGCGCCGAGGGTCAGGTCGTAGCCGCTGCGCCAGAACCCGCCATGGATCACCACGACGGTGCCGCGTACGGCGTCACCCGCGCGGGGCAGGTACAGGTCCGCGTACTGCGCGGGCCCGGAGCCGTAGCGCACCCGCTGCTCCGCCGGTGGGCCGGACGGGACGGGGCCGGACGAGATGGGGCCGGACGAGACGGGGCCGGACGGCGTAGACCTCGGAGCCGGCGCGGAGCCGCAGGCCGCGAGCAGTGCGGCGAGCCCTGCACCCCCGGTGGCCAGGACGCCTCGCCGAGACAGCGGCCCGGTCACACCCGGGAGCGCAGGAAGTCGAAGTCGGCGACGTGCTCGGCCGGTCCACCGGGTGTCTCGCACACGACGGGCGCGCCGGCGTCGCGGACGATCGCGGCCAGGTCGTCCGGGGCGATCCGGCCCTGCCCGAAGTTGGCGTGCCGGTCGGCGCCGGAGTCGAAGGTGTCCCGGCTGTCGTTGCAGTGCACCAGGTCGATCCGGCCGGTGATGGCCACGACGTCTGCCACCACCGTGGACAGGTCGTTGCCGCCGGCGTGGGCGTGGCAGGTGTCGAGGCAGAAGCCGACCCGGTCGAAGCCCTCGGCGGTCGAGATGGCGTCCCACACCCGGCCGATCCGCTCGAGGTAGCGGGTCATCGCGTTGGTGCCGCCGGCGGTGTTCTCGATCAGGAGCGGCAGTGCGAGGTCGGTCGCCTCGACGGCCTTGCGCCAGTTGTCGAACCCCTTCTCGGGGTCGTCGTCCTTGCCGACGTGACCGCCGTGCACGATCAGGCCCTTGGCGCCGATCGACGCCGCGGCGTCGACGTGCTGCTGCAGCAGCTTGCGCGACGGGATCCGGATCCGGTTGTTGGTGGTCGCGACGTTGACGATGTAGGGCGCGTGCACGTAGAGGTCGATCCCCGCGGCCTCGGCGTCGGCGCGCAGGGCCTCGGCGCCGCCGGCGTACCTGATCTCCGGTCCCCGGTAGCCCTGCGGGTCGCCCAGGAAGAACTGCACGAGGTCGGCGCCGCGTGCCGTGGCCTCCGCGATCGGGTCGGTCTGGTCGACGTGGGCACCGATGATCAAGCCAGGCATGCTGCTCACCCTACGGCTCGGCCGACGACCGCCCGCCGGCCGCAGGGCGTCAGAGGTCGACGCGCTCGTTGTCGCCCTCGTAGCGCTCACCGGTGACCTTGGCCTTGACGAGGTTCGCCACCTGCACGACCTTGCCGCCGGGGGTGTCCCAGTACTCCGCGGAGTCGGCCTCGACCCGGATCAGGATGTTGTTCGGGTTGTCCGGTCCGCCCTCCATCCACGCGTCGGTGAAGGTGTTCCAGAACTCCTCCAGCTTGGCCCGGTCGTCGACGACCGACGCGCGGCCGGACAGCGAGACCCAGGAGCCCTTGCCGGCGTAGGCGACGTTGACCTGAGGACGGGCCTCGATGTTGCGCGCCTTGTGGGAGTCGCGCTCGGCGACGAACCAGACGTCGCCGTCGAACTCCACCTCCTGGGTTGCCATCGGCTTGCTGACCAGCCGGCCGTCGGGGTCGACGCTGGTCAACATCGCGATCCGGGTGTCCTTGATCAGGTCGTGGACCTTCTGCTGCTCGGGGGTGGTGCTCACGGGGTCCTCCTGGGACGGGGCGGCGGGACCGGCCGGTACCGCAATGCGGGCAGCATCATGCCCCTGTGGACGACGATTTCGGGACCGTCCCTCCCCGCTGATAACCTGACCCTCGTCGATCGGCTCGACTCCCCGGACCAAGCGGGCGTCGGGCCGTTGACACGCCGGCCCCCGCGTCACCGATGCGAGGTACGGCGGAACGCATCGCCCTCCTGCCACGGAGACGCCGTGGCCGCCTGAGTCCGAAGGAGGCAGACATTCATGCGTGCCTATGAAGTGATGGTCATCCTCGATCCCGATCTCGAGGAGCGCACCGTCGCACCCTCGCTCGACACCTACCTCAACGTCGTCCGTCAGGACGGCGGCAACGTGGAGAACGTCGATGTCTGGGGCCGCCGTCGGCTGGCCTACGAGATCGACAAGAAGGTCGAGGGCATCTACGCCGTCGTCACCCTGAGCGCCGAGCCGGCCACGGTGAAGGAGCTCGACCGTCAGCTCACGCTGAACGAGTCGGTGCTGCGCACCAAGGTGCTCCGGCCCGACGTCCACTGACCGGTCTCTGCCTGACCCACGATCAGGACGGACGCACCGTCCCGGATCTATCCGGCCGATTCCCCCGGTCCTCGCTGCACCGAACCGTCGTTCGACGTCTCACCCGACTGGAGGCCTGACATGGCAGGCGAAACCCCGATCACCGTGGTCGGCAACCTCACCGCTGACCCCGAGCTCCGCTTCACCCCCTCCGGGGCGGCGGTCGCGAACTTCACCGTGGCCTCCACGCCGCGGACGTTCGACCGCCAGACCAACGACTGGAAGGACCAGGAGACCCTGTTCCTCAACTGCTCCGTGTGGCGCCAGGCGGCCGAGAACGCCGCGGAGTCGCTGCAGCGGGGCATGCGGGTGATCGTCTCCGGTCGTCTCAAGGCGCGCTCCTACGAGACCCGCGAGGGTGAGAAGCGCACCGTCTTCGAGATCGACGTCGAGGAGGTCGGGCCGAGCCTGAAGATGGCCACGGCCAAGGTCACCAAGACCAGCCGCTCCGGCGGCGGTCAGGGTGGCGGCTTCGCCTCCGGCGGGAGCGACGACCCGTGGGCCAGCAACAGCGGCTCCCAGGGCGGCGGCTCCAGCAACCAGGGCGGCCAGTCCGGTGGCGGCGCCCCCCAGGGTGGCGCCTCGCAGGGCGGCGGCTCCTGGGGCGGCCAGCAGGGCGGCGGCTCGGGCAACCAGGGCAGCAGCCAGAACGACCCCTGGGCCACCCCGGGTGTCGGTGGCGGCAGCTCGGAGGAGCCCCCCTTCTGATCCATCACGGGTGGCCGCTCGCGGCCACTCCCTTCCACACATCCACCTCTGACCATTCCGGCGCCAGCCGGGCTTCACGAAAGGAAGCACCACAATGGCCAAGCCAGTACTCCGCAAGCCGAAGAAGAAGGTTTGCCAGTTCTGCAAGGAGAAGACGTCCTACGTCGACTACAAGGACACCACTCTCCTGCGCAAGTTCATCTCCGACCGTGGCAAGATCCGCGCGCGGCGGGTGACCGGCAACTGCGTCCAGCACCAGCGCGACGTGGCCACTGCCGTCAAGAACGCCCGTGAGGTAGCCCTGCTGCCCTACACGTCGACGGCTCGCTGAGGAGGCTGAGAGATATGAAGCTCATCCTGACCCAGGAGGTCGGTGGCCTCGGTGCCCCCGGCGACATCGTCGAGGTGAAGGACGGCTACGGCCGCAACTTCCTGATCCCGCGTGGTTTCGCGATCCGCTGGACCAAGGGCGGCGAGCGCACCGTCGACTCGATCAAGGCGGCGCGCTCCAGCCGTGAGGTCCGCGACCTCGACCACGCCAAGGAGATCAAGACCCAGCTGGAGAGCACGACGATCAGCGTCCCGGTTCGCGCCGGTGAGGGTGGCCGTCTGTTCGGTGCGGTGACCGTCGGCGACATCGCCGGTGCCATCGCCGAGGCGGGTGCCCCGGTCGACAAGCGCAAGATCATCGTCGGCAACCCGATCAAGTCCCTGGGCACGCACCAGGTGACCGTGAAGGTGCACGACGACGTGGACGCCACGGTCAACCTCAACGTGGTCCCCGCCTGATCGCCCGCTTCACCTGATCCGTCGGGTGCCGACCCGGTCGGCAGCCAGTCCAGAGCCCCAGCCGGTCACCGGCTGGGGCTCTGGTCCGTCCAGAGGTCGAAACCGGGCGGGTCGCCGGACGGTCCGCTGGGCGGCCCGCTGGACGGTCCGGTGCGGGGTCCTTGGAGCTCGGGTCGCGTGCTGACCGCGAACAGCTGGTAGATGAGCGCGACGTTGGCCAGCACCGCGAGGACGGCCAGCGGGGTGGCGAGCGCGTCGACGTGGCCGCCGTACACCAGGACGGGGCCGAGGGCGACCACGCCGAACAGCCAGCGCAGTGCGCTGAACCAGCGCCGGCGAGGCCCGCTCACCACGGCGGTCAACGACGCGCACAGCATCAGGCAGCACAGGGTCTGCGGCAGGCTGACGGCCCACTGGCCGCTCGCGTCCAGGAGGTCGTCGACGACCGGCAGCCAGAGCGGCACCGACACGACGCCGGCGACCGCGGCGGCCGCGAGGACCGACCCGCCGAAGGGCAGCCGCCCGCGCAGAGGCAGCAGACCGGCGGCCACCAGCCCCCAGCCGATCGGGTCGGCGAGCGCGTCGAACCCGCCGAAGGGCGCACGCAGGACGACGATCACCAGTCCCATGGCGACCTTCTGCAGGGGAGTCACCCGAGGAAGCCTAGGAGACCGAGGTAACCAACGTCTCTTTACTTATTTGCCGCAATCGTCTGCGGGAGTCGTCGCGGGGTGCTTGGATGCGGATGGGTGGTTTCGTAACGGTCCGGGTGGATGCCCGGTCCGATCTCTAGGGGTTGCGTTCGATGCGCGTGCTGGTCCGTTCTGTCCTGTCCGCACTGGTCTCCGTGCTGGTGTCCCTCGCGCTCCTGCTCACCGGCGCGCTGATCGCGCCGAGTGGTGCGTTCGCCCTCGGCACCGGCACCGGCGACGGCGCCGACGGGTCGGCCGGGGAGTCGACGACTGTGTCGCCCGAGACCAGCGCGCCCGCCGGCGCCGAGGAGACGCCGGCCGACCCGGGTGCCAGCGGCCCCGACTCCACGGAGGGCACGCCCCAGAAGGCGCCGCAGCAGCTGACCAGCGACACGGGCACGGTGCCCACCGACCCCGAGCCGCCCGTCGAGCCGCCCGTTCCGCCGACCCCCGACGAGATCAAGAAGTGGAAGCTGACCACCGCCGACCAGACCTACGGCGGTGCCTCCTTCAACAATCAGTACAGCAAGACCACCTCGGTGCGACGCAAGAACCTCAACCGCATCATCGACGCGATCGACGGCACTCCCGGCTACGAGGTGCCGCCCATGCCGGGCTCCGACGCTCCCTACACCGGCGAGGGCTTCGACCGCTACGGATGCTCGAACGACGTCAGGCTGGCGCCGGGACGCATCCGCATCTCGCTCTACTCCATCGCCGACAAGGCCTTCGCGGACGCGCTCGTCCGGGCGCACAAGCGCTGCGTGTCGGTCCGGCTCCTGATGAACAACCACCTCAACGAGCAGACCTCGCGCAGCTTCGGGATCATCGCGGAGGGTCTCGGCCGCGACCGCAGCGCTCGCAGCTTCGGGGTGCGGTGCTCCTACGGCTGCCGCGGGACCGGCGTGCTGCACTCCAAGTTCTTCATGTTCGACGGCAAGGGCGGGACTCCGGACCACACCGTCATCGTCGGCTCCTCCAACATGACCAGCAACGCGGTCAGCGTGCAGGCCAACGACCTCTACGGGGTCAACGGCCAGGAGTCGCTGTTCGACCAGTTCGAGTCGGTCTTCGACAAGATGGTCCGGCAGGAGAAGGCCTCGGGTCCCCTGACGTTCAGTGCGGCCGGCGGCAAGTACTCCGGCTACTTCTACCCCTACCGTTCGGCCACCTCCTCCAGCGACCTGACCATGCGCGCGCTGCGGAGCGTCTCGTGCACCGGCGCCACCGGCGGGGCCGGCATCAACGGTCGCTCGGTCGTCTACATCAACATGCACGCCTGGCACGGCACCCGCGGCAAGTGGCTGGCCTCCCGTGTGCGGCAGATGTACAACCAGGGCTGCTACGTCCGGATCCTCTACAGCTTCATGGGCAAGGGCACCTACACCAGCCTGAAGAAGGGCACCGGATCGCGGATGGTCATCCGCCGGGTGCTGTTCTCCAACGCCCGGCAGCAGGTGGCCGTGAAGTACAGCCACCAGAAGATGTTCGCCGCCTCGGGCAACATCGCCGGCGACCGGTCCAGCTGGGTGGTGTGGACCGGTTCCAACAACTTCTCCGATCGTGGCATCAAGGCCGACGAGGTCACCTTGCGGGTGGAGGACCGGGGTGCGTTCTCGCAGTACTCCTCGAACTGGAACTTCATGAAGAGGCAGCGGTCCTCCAGCACCTGGGCGATCTACGACGAGCCCAACGGCGGGGGCCGGGCCCCCTGATCGGTAGGCGCGCCGGTGACCATCCACCGGGTGCCGCGCGCGCGGTGCAGCAGCACGCCGGCTCGGCTGCCCATGAACCCCACGCCGAAGACGAGCCACAGCCAGGGCAGCTCGCCGCCCGCCCGCGCGGTGACGAGGGCAAGAGGCGCGAACACCGCGAGGACGAGGACCCCGCCCCACGCCAGGTAGCGGCCGTCGCCGGCACCGATCAGGACACCGTCAAGGACGAACACGACCCCTGCCACCGGGGCGAACAGCGCCGCGACGAGCAGCACCGGCACCAGCAGGTCGCGCACCGCCTGGTCCTCGGTGAACAGCCGGCCGAGCACCGGGGCCGCGGTGGCGAGCAGGACGCCGCTGACCAGCCCGCCAAGCACACCCCACCGGACCATCCGGGAGGTGACCGCCCGGGTGCCGGGCACGTCGCCGGCGCCGAGGTAGCGGCCGGTGATCGCCTGAGCGGCGATCGCCACCGCGTCGAGGGCGAAGGCCTGGAACGTCCACAGCGTCATCGCGAGCTGATGGGTCGCCACCGTGGTGGCGCCGAGGGCCGCGGCGGCGTAGGTCATGACCAGCAGCGACGCCCGGAGCGTCAGGGTGCGGACGACCAGCGCGATCCCGGCGTGCGCGGCCCGACGGATGCCGGCCAGGTGCGGCCGCATCGGCGCCCCGGTCCGGCGGGTGCCTCGGACGACGACGGCCACCAGCACCGCCGCGGAGGCGACCTGGGCGAGGTCGGTGCCGATCGCCGAGCCGGCGATGCCCAGGTCGAGCCCGTAGACCAGGACGACGTTCAGCACGATGTTGAGCACGTTGCCGCCGACCGCGACCACCAGCGGTGTGCGGGTGTCCTGCAGTCCGCGGAGCACTCCGGTGGCCGCCAGCATCACCAGCAGCGGTGTCACTCCCAGGAACGCCCAGCGCAGGTAGGTCGTCGCCTCGACGTCGACGCGGCCGCCCGCCCCGAACAGGCCGACGAGCCAGCCGGCGAGGGGCAGGCCCGCGGCCGTGGCGAAGGTCCCGATCAGGATCGCCAGCCAGATGCCGTCGATGCCCTGCGCGAGGGCGCCGCGCAGGTCCCCGGCTCCGACCCGGCGGGCGACCGAGGCGGTGGTGCCGTAGGCCAGGAAGACACACAGCCCGACGACGGTCTGCACCACGGCACCGGCGATCCCGAGCCCAGCGAGCTCGGGGGTGCCGAGGTGGCCGATGATGGCGGCGTCGCTCAGCAGGAAGAGTGGCTCGGCGACCAGCGCCAGGAACGCCGGGACGGCCAGCCGCAGGATCTCCCGGTCGTGTCGGCGTCCGTCCCCCGGAGCCGGATGGGAGGCGGCAGGGGCACCGGAGGGCATGGGTGGAGCCTAGCGGAGGTAAGAGACAGAGTCGGCATCTGATCGTGACAGCATCAGACCTGGGTAGTTGTGTGTAACTAGTCCTTTCCTGGGGAGGACCACCCGGTAAGACTGGTCACCGGGCCGCTCCGGAAGCCCCGGGGCGTCGGACCACCCGGGGATCGGCAGGAATCTCCGAGTTTTGTTTCATCCACAGGGCTCGGAAGGCAACGTCGCAGGTCAGAGGGATTTCAGCGAGGCATGGCCGGCCGCTCTCCACAGGTGCGCACACAGGCTGTGCACATGCGCGGCAGCGTGTTCCACACAGACCGCCACGTTATCCCCAGGGTCCTGTGGACGACGGACTTCCACTCGGGCCACCGCGGCCGTAGCGTCACCCTGCGCGGTGGTGCGGAACCAGCGCCGACAGGTTTCTGTCGGTGGTCGCTGCGACGGTCCTTGCGCACCCCTCGTCGATCGGAGTTGTGGCCCGTGAGCATCGCGCCTGCCAGCGGATGGGCCGACGGCGAGCCGCCGCACCCCGGCGAGGACTGGGCCGCTCTCGGTGACGCGGCGACGCCCGCGACGGGCGGCGGGGGTGGTCGGGGCGACCGGACGCCGCCGCAGGACAACGACGCCGAGCAGAGTGTGCTGGGCGCGATGCTGCTGTCCAAGGACGCGATCGCCGACGTCATCGAGGCGGTCCGCGGCACCGACTTCTACCGCCCCGTGCACGAGACGATCTTCGACGCGGTCGTGGACCTCTACGGTCGCGGCGAGCCGGTCGACCCGATCACGGTGACGGCCGAGCTGCAGCGCCGCGGCGAGCTGGTCCGGGTGGGCGGCGCGCCCTACCTCCACACGCTGTCGGCCGGGGTGCCGATCGCCGCCAACGCCGGCTACTACGCCGAGATCGTGCGCGAGAAGGCGATCCTGCGGCGTCTCGTCGACGCCGGCACCCGGATCGCCCAGATGGGCTACGCCGGTGAGGGCCAGGTCGACGAGGTCGTCGACCGCGCCCAGGCGGAGGTCTACGGCGTCACGGACAAGCGGACCTCCGAGGACTACGCCCCGCTCTCGGACATCATGGAGGGCGCCCTCGACGAGATCGAGGCGATCAACAACCGCGACGGCGTGATGATCGGCGTGCCGACGGGCTTCGCCGACCTCGATGAGCTCACCAACGGGCTGCACCCGGGGCAGATGGTGATCGTGGCGGCCCGTCCCGCGATGGGCAAGTCCACGCTCGGCCTGGACTTCTGCCGCTCCGCAGCGATCCACCACAACATGTGCAGCGTGATCTTCTCCCTGGAGATGACCCGCAACGAGATCACCATGCGGCTGCTCTCGGCCGAGGCCAAGATCCCGCTCAACCACCTGCGCAACGGCAACATGACCGACGACGACTGGACCCGGCTGGCCCGCAAGATGGGCGAGGTGTCCTCGGCCCCGCTGTTCATCGACGACTCGCCCAACATGACGATGATGGAGATCCGGGCCAAGGCCCGCCGGCTCAAGCAGCGTCACGGCCTGCGGCTGATCGTCATCGACTACCTCCAGCTGATGACGTCGGGCAAGAAGGTCGAGTCCCGTCAGCTCGAGGTCTCGGAGTTCTCCCGGCAGATCAAGCTGCTCGCCAAGGAGCTCGAGATCCCTGTCGTCGCGCTCTCGCAGCTCAACCGAGGGGCCGAGCAGCGCGCCGACAAGCGACCGATGGTCTCCGACCTGCGTGAGTCCGGCTCGATCGAGCAGGACGCCGACATGGTGATCCTGCTGCACCGCGAGGACGTCTACGAGCGGGAGTCGACCCGTCCGGGTGAGGCCGACGTGATCGTGGCCAAGCACCGCAACGGACCGACCCGCGACCTGACCGTGGCCTTCCAGGGTCACTACTCCCGCTTCGTGGACATGGCGCACGGCTGAGCGCCCGGGTGCCGACGATCGGCGAATCTGAATTGAACGGTCCAATCTGACATGTTCTCAGATTGGGGTGTGTTCGCCGGTCCGCGCAGACATCCGCTCATGCCGATGAGCGGATGTGGCCACGCGACAGGCCCGTACGAACATGCACTGCTGCAATCAGTTACTTGCCCGCGACCAGCGTGTAGCCGTCGAAGTTGGCAGTAGGGATAGTGGCCTCCACCTTGAGGTCGACCCTGCGGAGTTGCTCCACGAGTTCCTCGTATCGGAACGGCCAGATGGACAGGCGCTCTGAGCGAGTTCGGACGTTCCCGTCTGATTCGAGTTGCGCGACCGTGATTTCCAAGTGGTGCTCCTGCTCCCACTGCTGTTCGATCTCCCATCGGTACATGAGCAATGCGTCGCGCCCCTGTCGGCGAATGAGTCGGTCGCTGATGTCGAAGCGTGATCCGCTGGCACGCACGTGCTCCCAGTCACGTGAGGTGAGCACAAGGCGTCCGCCCGGCTTCAAGAGCCGCGCCATCGCGGCGAGTGCGGCTGAGCGTCCCGAGGCACCTTCGGCGTGTCCGAGGGAGTTGCCCACACAGAAGATCATGTCGAACGATGAGGCATCGAGGTGGTCGGGCAACTCGTCCCAGCGGGCGTGAAGGGTCTGCATCGAGACGCCATGTTCGGCAGCGAGTTCTTGCGTTCTGCGGATCATCCCCGGGCTGGCGTCTGCTGCGACGACGTTCATGCCGAGGTCGGCGAGCCCGACGGCAAGTTGTCCGGTCCCGCATGCGCAGTCGAGGACGCGTGTGTTGACGGGGAGGGCGTGCACAAAGTCTTCGACTGCCGCGACTGCGCCTTGAGGAGTCAGTTTGGCGTCGGGGATCAGCCATTCGTACACGTCGGGAAGTGCCCCGTAGTTGTCGTCGTTCATCTGGCTCTCTCTGTTGTGGACATCGCGCAGGTTGTCCGACGTGTCCTCACTGCCTTGCCGAGTGAGGAGTGCGGGTGACTAGGTGATCATTAGCGGGCACTCCGTCGCGACCCGTTTCCGTTGCGCACGAGCGGTGGCGTCTGGCTGAAGCAAACGTCCGGATCTGCCGCGATCCGCGTGTTGCGTTTTTAGATTCGCGACCCACGGTGTTGCACGCTCATCTCGGTTGAGGTCACGGATGTTGCAGACCCAGCGACGTCGGCAGCGTCGGTCGGCGGAGACCTCCGCTCCTGCCGATCAGCGGCCCGGCCCGCTGACTTCACCTCAGCCCGCGACGGGGACCTGCGCACGCAGGAATGCCAGCTGGTCGGACACGACCTGGTCGAAGTGCGGTGGCACGTAGGGGTCGAAGTGCCCGCAGTCGTAGACGTGGACCGTCGGCTGCCGCATGGCGGCGGCGGCTCGCTCGGCTACCCGGCGTGGCGTGACGGCGTCTCGAGCAGCGATCTGCACGAGGGCCGGGCAGGTGACGCGACCTGCGTGCCTGGCGGGTGAGTAGCGACCGATCGTGAGAGCGATCCGGGCGGCGACGTAGTCGGGGTAGTCATCGGCGACGAGGCCCGATGCCTCGACCTGGCGTGCGAGGCCCGGTACGGCGTCCGGGCTCGTCATGATGGCGGTCGTGCCGCGGTCGCCCACGGCGTCGACGTACACCGGGGGTCGTCGGAGCCAGGCTGCGACCTGGTCGAGCACCGCCGGCCGCACCAGGCGCAGGACCGGGAGGAGGCCTGTCGCCCGTACCGCCGCGGGACCGCTGACGTGGGGCACCTGCGCGATGATCGCGGCGAGCCGCTCCCCGCGTCCCGCCAGGGAGATGACATGCCCACCCCCGAACGACGTGCCCCAGGCGACGATCCGCTCCGGGTCGGTGCCCGGGAGCTCGCGGGCGAAGTGCAGCGCGGCTCGCCAGTCCTGCAGCTGCATGCTCACGTCGAGCAGCTGCCGAGGGCTGCCGTCGCTCTCCCCGAACCCGCGGTAGTCGAACACCACGACCAGGTAGCCGGCGGCGACGAAGTGCTCGGCGTAGGCGTAGAGACGCAGCGCCCGCACCCCGCCGAACCCGTGCCCCATCACGATGACCGGCCGGGGGACGTCCACGCCGGACGGAGGTGTCACCGGTCGGTAGACGCGCGCCGCGCAGGCGGTACCAGTGGAGAGGAACGTCTCCTCCGAGTCGGTGAAGGGGACGTCAGACGAGGTGGACACGGTGGCTCCTGATGTGGCTCTTGAGTGGCATGCAAGACAGGGTGACCCGGCTCTTGAACTCCAGTCAAGATAAGGTGACGCATGCCTCGCAACCGTCGACCCCAGGACCGCGAGGAGAAGCGCGGCGAGATCGTCGCCGCCGCGACCGAGCTGTTCACCGGTGTCGGTTACGACCACACCTCCATGGCCACGGTCGCAGCAGGCGCCGGCGTCACGACGAACACGATCTACTGGTACTTCACGGACAAGGACGCGCTCCTCGTCGGCGTTCTCGACCACGTCCTCGAGACGGCGCTGGAGGCGGCTTCCGGGCAGGCCGAAGCGCCGTGGGTCGACCAGGTGCTGTGGGCGGTCGACCAGCTCGAGCAGTACCGCCGGCTCGTCACCGTCGTGCACGCCAGAGCGGCGGGCTCGCCCTCGATCGAGGCCTGGCACACCGATTTTCACGACCTGATGGACGCGATCATGGCCGAGGGGTTCCGCGGGGTCGGTGTGGCCGAAGCCGACCTGGCCGCGATGACCCGGATCGGCGCCTTCGTCGTCGAGGGCCTCCTCATGCACTCTCACACCGCGCAGGAACGACGGGCGGTCGTTCAACAGCTCACCAGCCCTCGCGCCACGCCCAGGGCGTAGAGCACCCGTCGTCCGCCGGTCGCTGTCGACGCGGTCGACCCCTCAGGCCGGCACGACCTCCCGGTTGCGGCGGAGCAGCCACGCCACGGCGGGGTAGCCGGTGACGAGACCGATGATCACGCCGATCTGCATGAGGAACCAGAACGTGCCCGCGGTGACCGGGGGCATGGCGTTGTTGACGTGCAGCAGGAGCATCCACCCGACCATGCCGACGTCGAACGCCACGAGGGTGACCAGGGCGACGCCGATGGCGGCACCGAGCGAGACGCGGTGCGCGTGACCCGGTGCGGTGATACCGCCCGAGGTGCGCTCGAAGACGGCCAGGATGACGGTGACGAGCAGGGCGATCACGAGGATCATCGGCCACATCGCGACACCGGCGATGCTCCAGCCGACACCGGCGACGAACGGGACGGCGACGAGGTGGGCCACCGCGGACGCGCCGCCCCCGGGCAGCACCGCCACGGCCGGGTCAGCGGTCCCCTGCGGGGCGTCGGCGAGCGCGGTCGTCCGGGACGTCGTCGTGGTGCGGCCTCGGCGCAGGTAGGCGGGAATGGCGAACGGGCCGAGGTACAGCCCGGTGCTGATCCACACCAGCTCGGAGGCGATGCGGACGTGGCGGCGACGGCCCAGGTAGATGTCACCGGCGATGACGGCCGTGCTGAGCAGGGAGAGGGCGAGGTAGGTCCACGCGACGGGGGTGAGCCAGCCGGGGATGGCGGACTGCATGGTCATGTCCATGAGGATGTCGATTCTCTTCGAGGGAGGGTCGAGGACCAGCGCGGGGGGCGCCGGTCGGCGGCGGGCGTGCAGGGACGCGGCCGCGGCGGAGGCTGGCTCGGAGGGTGAGCTCCGAGCAACCCGTCAGACCCTCAGCAGCCCTGGACAGGCGAGGCGGTGAACGGCCCAGGACTGTAGCGACCACCGCGGTCGCCTACCGCGGTTCGTACGACGCGCGCGGGCGAGCCGGCCGAGGAAGGTGGATCGGCGCGAGCCCAGCAGAAGGGCGAGCACGGTGACGGCGACCCCGCCCGCAGCCAGGGAGCACACCGCCGTGGTCGCGGTTGCGCAGCCGTCCGCACAGGGCGCCTCGAGCCGCGGGCCGGTGTCCGCCGCTGCATCGACGGCGAGCGTCACTGCGACGGCAGACGAGGGCGAGGCCGTCGCCCCGCTCATCCCGGCCATCCCCGACATGCTCGAGGGAACCGACGCGGCGCCCACCATCAGCACCGTGCAACCGAGGGTCAGCATCAGCGCGACCAGCCCCGCCGCGGCGTCGCGCACCAACCCGGTGGCGGTTGCACTGCGGACGCGGGGCACAAGGACAGACGGTACCGGCCTGTTCCGCACGATCACGACGGATGACGAACAGGTCTTCCGCTCGGGTGGTAGGCAGGTCTCGTGATCGAGGGACTCCAGCGGTTCGAGAGCACGCACGTCGATGTCGACGGGGTGCGCATCCACGCGCGCGTCGGGGGGCAGGGTCCGCCGCTGCTGCTGCTGCACGGCTACCCGCAGACGCACGTGATGTGGCACCGGGTCGCGCCGGCACTGGCCGAGTCGCACACCGTGGTCGCGGCCGACCTGCGCGGCTACGGCGAGTCCGCCAAGCCCCCGGGTGGGGCCGACCACGCGGCGTACTCCAAGCGGGCCATGGCCGACGACCAGGTGGGTCTGATGCGGGCGCTCGGCTTCGACTCCTTCGCGGTGGTCGGCCACGACCGCGGGGCCCGGGTCGCGCACCGGATGTGCCTGGACCACCGGGAGCGGATCACGCGGGCGGCCGTGATCGACATCGTCCCGACGCGGCACATGTTCGGCACCGTCGACCAGACGACCGCCCTCGGCTACTACCACTGGTTCTTCCTGGCGCAGCCTGCCGACCTTCCGGAACGGATGATCGGCGCCGACCCGGAGTGGTACCTGCGCCGCAAGCTCGCGCAGTGGTCTGCGCCGTCCGCCCACTTCGACGAGAAGGCGCTGGAGGAGTACGTCCGCTGCTTCTCCGACCCGCGGACGATCGCCGCCAGCTGTGAGGACTACCGGGCTGCGGCCGGCATCGACCTCGTGCACGACGAGGTGGACGCCCAGGCCGGCGTGAAGGTCGACGTCCCGCTGCTGGTGCTGTGGGGCGCGCACGGCTTCGTCGGCAGCCGGTACGACGTGCTCGACGTGTGGTCGTCCTACGCCGGCGACGTCGCGGGCCAAGCGCTGGACTCCGGGCACTTCCCTCCCGAGGAAGCACCGGAGGCGACGACCGCCGCACTCGTGGCGTTCCTGGCCTGAGCGCGGCACGTGGCCGACGTCGGGACGCGTAGAGCCGGGCGGAGCGGGGAAAGGAACACGGTGACCGCTGTCACACCACGAGCCCACGGGAGACCCGGATGAGCGACGACACCGACACCGACACCGACACCGACACCTCCGCCACGGAGAGCGCCGAGGACCGCGACGAGCGCGCCGATGCCGGCGACAGTGGCAGCGACGACGGCAGCGACGACGGCAGCGACGACGGGGGATCGACCGGCAGCGTCGGCTCCGCCGGCGAGGCCGACCTGTCGGAGGAGGAGAAGAAGAAGATCGAGGACGAGCGGGAGGAGCGCCTCGACCCGGACAACCGACCGGAGAACGCCGAGGTCGACAACAGCGACCGGGACTTCGACGTCACCACGGGGCAGTACAGCGACCACGAGACCGACGACGACCTGGGCCCCTTCAACGACCCGAACGCCGACGACGGCGAGATGGAGGCCTGACCCGTCGGGTCGGTGCCGGATCAGGCGAGCAGGGCTGCCAGCAGGGCGCCGACGGCAGCCGCCGTCCGCACCCGGTCCACCACGAGCAGCCGGCGGACGAGGTCCGTGCGCCGCCCGGACCCGAGCCGGCCGTGCAGCGGGGCCGCCAGGGTCGCGGTGACCAGCAGGGCCACGGCGGACAGGGCGACGGCGACCACCACCGCTGCGCTCAGCGCCTGCACCAGGGCACCCACGCACGCCACCACGACCGCCAGGTAGACGACGCCGACCACCGGGGTGATCCGACGCGAGTGGGCGGCATGCACCCCGGACCACTGCTCGGCCGGGGTCGCGGCCAGGGCGGGGTAGACCAGGGCCGAGACCGTCAGCTGGAACGCCGCGTGCGCGGCGGTGGCAGCCACCAGCGCGGTCGACCAGGGCTCGCCCGTCAGTTGTCGGCGTCCGCGGGTGCGTCGTCGGCCGAGCCGGTGATGCGAGCCCGCGCCACCACCACCGGGTGGTCGGTCGTCATGTCGACGAGCCGGCTGCGGTCCTCGTAGTACCCGAGGAAGTCCACGTCCTGGGAGCCGAAGATCCAGTCGACCGCGCGGGGGTTGGCGCCGCGGCAGCCGTCCGCGCCGCCGCCCCGGGCAGGCAGCATGGGCGCCCCGCGCGTCATCGCGCAGAGGTACTCCTCGCGCTCGTTCATGTCACCGGTGATGAAGACCGGCAGACCGGTCTCGCGGATCAGCCGGTTGGCGAGGTTGACCTCGAGCTGGGTCGCCCGGTTGCGGAACCGCTGCTGGCCCCGGTAGCGGCTGGTGTCGGCCGGGTTGTGGAAGTTGGCGAACCACGCCTCGAGCCCGGTGGTGCGGCTCTTCAGCCGGACGTACGGCATCGCGCGGGTGTGGCCGTTGAAGTAGGGGATGGCGATGGTGTTGCGCTCGACCGGGATCCAGAGGTCGCTGCGCCAGCCGACGGAGTTCTCGCTGTCGCGTGCGCTGCCGGCGAAGCCGGGCCAGAAGTCCAGGTTGGTCTGGCGGGCCAGGGTGGCGAGCTGGTCGCGCTGCAGCTCCTGGAAGCCGACGACGTCGGAGCCGTGTCGCCGGATCAGGTTCGCGGCCCGGGCGGCCCGGGTGCGTCCGGACGCCATCCCGGGACGCTTGCCGGAGCCGCTCGTGTGGCTGCTGCCGAGCACGTTGAAGGAGCTGATCGTGAAGTCCAGGACCGGGGGCGGCTCGGGGGCAACGGTCGGCTTCGGCTTCGGTGTGCGGGTGACCTTGGTCGGGCTCGCGCGCGGGGTCGGGCTCGCGCTGATGGTGACCGGGAAGCCGGGGACGTCGGGGCCCGGTGCCGCGGTGGTCGGGGCGCCCGTCGTCGGGGCCGTGTCGGCCGGGGCCCGCTTGGCCGCCGCAGCGGACCGCTCGGTCGGGCTCGCGGACGTGATCCGTGCGGCAGGGTCGTCGGCGTTGACCACGTAGCCGACTCCGACCGCGACGAGCGTCACGAAGACGGCGGCGGTCGCCGCTGCCGTCATGCCCGAGGTCCATTTCACCGGCTGAGGCTATCTCGCGCGGCACGCCTGCTCGACCCGAGTTCCGCAATTGCCGGCCTGGTCGAGACCTGGAGTGGACAGGCGTGACGGATGAGGTCTGCGGGACGTGCGGGACGGGCGCCGCAGGTCGCGACTGCTGCTCCTCGCCAGCACCGACCCTGGTTGGATCGGGGGATGAGCCCCGCGACCTACGACACCGGAGACCTCGTCCTCACCGAGCACGAGGTCTCCGTGCCGCTGGACCACGACCACCCCGACGGGTCACAGCTCACGCTCTTCGCCCGCGAGGTCGCCGATCCCGGAGGCCGCGACCGGCCGCTGCTGGTGTTCCTGCAGGGCGGTCCGGGTCACGAGGCCTTCCGGCCGACCCGGCGACCGACGCACCCCTCCTGGCTGGACCGCGCGCTGCGGCACTTCCGGGTGCTGATGGTCGACGGCCGCGGCACCGGTCGCTCGACGCCGATCGACTCGCTGGTGGGCTGGACCTCGCAGCAGCAGGCCGACTACCTCGCCCTCTTCCGCGCGGACGCGATCGTCGCCGACCTGGAGGTGCTGCGCGAGCACCTCGGGGTCGACCGGTGGAGCGTGCTCGGGCAGTCCTTCGGCGGCTTCTGCACGCTGCGCTACCTCTCCGCGGCACCCGCGGCCCTGCGCTCCGCCTACCTGACCGGTGGCGTTCCCCCGGTCGGACGCCCGATCGACGACGTGTACGCCGCGACGTACGCCACCATGCGCGAGCGCAACCGGGCCTTCTACGCCCGCTACCCCGACGACCTCGCGCGCGTGCGCGCCCTGCACGAGCGGGCCGACGCGGGCGAGCTGCTGCTGCCGCACGGTGAGGCGGTCACCTCGCGTCGGTTGCGGTCCGTCGGCAACGTCCTGGGGATGAGCGACGGCGCGGAACGGCTGCACTACCTGCTCGAGCTCGACCCCGGCTCGCGGATGTTCCGTCACGACCTGGCCGCGGCGATGCCGTTCCACGCCCGCGACCCGATCTACGCCCTGCTGCAGGAGGCCTGCTATGCCGATGGCGGGTCGACCCGCTGGGCGGCCGAGCGCACGATGCCCGACGACTTCCGCGAGGACCCGACGCTGTTCTTCGGGGAGCACGTCTTCCGCTGGACGTTCGAGGACGACGCGGCCCTGGCCCCGCTGCGCGACGCCGCCGACCTGCTCGCGAACCGTGCGTGGCCGCGGCTGTACGACGAGGCGGCGCTGGCCGCGTGCGACGTACCGGCCGCCGCCGCGATCTACACCCACGACGCGTACGTCGACGCCACCTACTCGCGTGAGACCGCGGCGCTGGTGCCGGGCCTGCGGACCTGGGAGACCGACGCGCTCGAGCACAACGCGCTGCGGGTCGCCGGTCCGACGGTGCTTGACGAGCTGTTCTCCCGGGTGGGGCCGTGAACCCGGGCAGCAGCAGCGAGGCCGGCTCGCCGGTGCACGTGGACGTCCTGCTCGTCGGCGCCGGCCTGTCCGGCATCGGCGCCGCCTGCCACCTCGAACAGCGACGGTCCGGCACGTCGTACCTCGTCCTCGAGGCACGCGACGCCATCGGCGGCACCTGGGACCTGTTCCGCTACCCCGGGATCCGCTCCGACAGCGACATGTTCACGCTCGGATACCGGTTCAAGCCGTGGACCGAGCAGCGGTCGATCGCGGACGGGCCCTCGATCCTGCGCTACGTGCGGGAGACGGCCGCGGAGCACGGGGTCGACGAGCAGGTCCGCTACGGCCACCGGGTGGTCCAGGCGTCCTGGTCGAGCGAGGCGGCGACGTGGACCGTCGAGGTGGCGACCGACGCGGGCCGGACGACGTACACCTGCGGCTTCCTGTGGTGCGCGAGCGGCTACTACTCCTACGACGCAGGGCACCAGCCGGAGTTCGCGGGACTCGAGGACTTCACCGGCGACTTCGTGCACCCGCAGCACTGGCCGGAGTCGCTGTCCTGGCAGGGCAAGCGGGTCGTGGTGATCGGAAGCGGCGCGACCGCGGTGACACTGGTGCCGGAGCTCGCGCGCGAGGCCGCGCACGTGACGATGCTGCAGCGCTCGCCGTCCTACGTGCTGACGCTGCCGGCCGTCGACGCGGTCGCCGAGCGGCTGCGCCGGCACCTGCCCGCCCGGCACGCCTACGCCGTGACCCGGTGGAAGAACGTCGCGGTCACGACCGCCTTCTACCAGCTCTGCCGGGCCCGTCCGGCACTCGCCAAGCGCCTGCTGCGCAAGGAGGTCGCGGCGCAGCTGCCCGACGACTTCGACGTCGACACCCACTTCGGGCCCGCCTACGACCCGTGGGACCAGCGGCTGTGCTTCGTCCCCGACGGCGACCTGTTCGCGGCGATCCGGAGCGGCGCCGTCGAGATGGTCACCGACCACGTCGACCGGTTCACCTCCACAGGGGTGCGACTGCGGTCCGGGCGCGAGCTCGACGCCGATGTCGTGGTGGGTGCGACGGGGCTGGCGCTGCTGGCCTTCGGGGGCATCGAGCTGGTCGTGGACGGCGAGCCCGTGGACCTGCCGGACACCTTGACCTACAAGGCAATGATGCTGTCCGGGGTGCCCAACTTCGCCTACGTGATCGGCTACACCAACGCGTCGTGGACCTTGAAGGCCGACCTGGTGAGCGAGTACGTCTGCCGGCTGCTCGACCATCTCGACGAGCACGGCTACGACGTCGTGGTGCCGGTGCGCCCCGACGGCATCGAGGAGCGGCCGTTCATGGACTTCGCCTCCGGCTACGTGCAGCGCTCCCTGCACCTGCTGCCCAAGCAGGGGTCCAGGCCGCCGTGGCGGCTGCGGATGAACTACGTCCGCGACCTGGTGACCCTGCGGCGGTCCGCGGTCGACGACGGCGTCCTGGCGTTCGGCTCCGCCCCCCGCAGGGTTTCCGCCCCCCGCGGACTTGTCAGGCGCTCACGTCGCCCGGACGACGTCAACGCCTGATAACTCGGTGGGTGGGGGCGCTCGCGCGCGGGTCGCCGGGCCACCAGAAGCGGTCGCCGAGCAGGGACACCAACGCGGGCACGAGGACGCTGCGCACGAGCAGGGTGTCGAGCAGGACGCCGAAGCCGACGATGATGCCGATCTGGGTCAGGGTGATCAGGGGCAGCACGCCGAGCACGGTGAAGACCGCGGCGAGCAGGATGCCGGCGCTGGTGATCACGCCTCCGGTCACCGCGAGCGCGGTGGCGATGGCGGTGCGGGTGTCCGTCTTCGCGGCCTCCTCGCGCGCCCGGGTGGCCAGGAAGATGTTGTAGTCCACGCCGAGGGCCACCAGGAACAGGAAGCTCAGCAGCGGCACCCCGAGGTCCATCGCCGGGAAGCCGAACCAGTGCGAGAACGCGAACCAGCCCGCGCCCATGCTGGCCCCGAAGGTCGCCACGACGGTCAGCACCAGGACGACGGCGGCCACCACCGACCGCAGCAGGAGGAGCAGCACCACGAGCACGATGACCAGGATGATCGGGATGATCACGAGCTGGTCGTGGGTCGCGGCCGCCTTCTCGTCGAGGGCCTGGGCGTCGGCACCACCGACCAGCGCCTCGGGGTCAGCGTCCTGGACCGCGGCGCGGAGATCCTCGACGATCGCCCCGCTGCGCTCGGACTGCGGGTTGGCGGCGAGCACCACGCTGAGGCCCGCACGCTCGTCGGTCTCACCGGAGGGCCGCACCGAGTCGACGCCGTCGACCTGCTTCGCGGCCGCTGTCACGGCCTCGACCCGTTCGGGCGTGGTGATCACGCTGGTCGGCTCGGACGAGCCGGCCGGGAAGTGCTGCTGCAGGACCTTCTGGCCGGCCACGGACTCCGGCTCCACGCGGAACTGCTCGTTCTGCGACAGCCCGAGCCGGAGGCCGGAGAAGCCCGCGCCGAGGATCCCGAGCACCAGCACGCTGGCGATCGCGACGGGGACCGGCCGCCCGGTCACGAAGGCCCCGACCTTCGACCAGAAGCCGGTGCGGGTGGGCTCGTCCTGACCCGGCCGCGGCACGAAGGGCCAGAACAGCCCGCGGCCGAAGACGAGCAGCGCGGCGGGAAGCACGATGAGGGCGTAGAGGACGGCGGTGGCGATGCCAAGAGCGGCGGAGTAGCCCAGACCGCGGTTGGTCGGGGAGACCGCGAAGCTGAGCGACAGCAGGGCCAGGATCACCGTCGAGGAGCTGGCCAGGATCGCCGGCGCCGCCTGGGTGACCGCGACCCGCATTGCCTGGTGCCGGTCCTCGGCGACGCGGAGCTCCTCGCGGTAGCGGGCGATGAGCAGCAGGGCGTAGTTGGTGCCGGCACCGAACACCAGCACCGACGTGATCCCGATCGTCGACTCGTCGATGCGGAAGTCGAAGACGGAGACCGCGAGGGAGACCACCTTGGTGGCGACCTGGTCGGCGACGCCGACGACGGTCAACGGCACCAGCCAGAGCCACGGGCTGCGGTAGGTCAGCAGCAGCAGCAGGGCGACCACCCCCGCCGTGGTGGCGAGCAGCTTGATGTTGGCGCCGTCGAAGATCGCGGAGAGGTCGGTCTGGAACGCGGGAGCACCGGTGACGCTGACCTCGAGCCCGGACGGCAGGTCCTCGCGGTCGACCAGCGAGCGGATCCGGCTGACGGCGTCGCGCTGCTCGCTCTCGGACAGGTCGGTCGAGAGCGGGATGCCGACGAGCGCCGCCTCGCCGTCCTCGGCGAACGACGGGAACACCTGTTGTCCCCGGGCCGCCTCCGGCGTCAGCGTGCGTACGGCGTCCGCGACCGCCGTACGGTCGTCCGCGGTCAGCGCCTCGCCGTCACGGTCGAAGACCGCCAGCGCCGGCACGTACCTGGCGGCCGGCAGCTCGGCCTGCGCCCGCAGCGCGAGGGTGGACTCAGCGTCGTCGGGCAGGGTCGCGGTCCGGTCCGAGGTGGCCTGCGCGGCGGCGACGAGACCGAGGGCCAGCAGCGACAGCACCAGGGCGACGGTCACCACGACCCACTTGGCCCGGCGGTCCGCCAGCGCGGCCAGGGGCCGCAGCAACCGGTTAGTTCCAGGATCGAATGATTCCACCCTCGAAAGAGTAAACTACGGAGATGCCGACCGCCACGACGCCAGCGAGCCCGGCGGAGGACCCGGTCCACGCCCGTGTGGTGCGCAGCATGCGGACCTTCGGCAACGAGATCGAGCTCTACATCGGCGCGGCCGGCCGCGAGAACGAGATGCACCGCACCGACCTGACCGGGTTGGCCGTCGTGATGGACGCCCGGCACGGCGATCAGCCGATCACGCCGGGTCGGCTCAGCGAGGCGCTGCAGCTGAGCGCCCCGGCGACCTCGGCGATGCTGGACCGCCTCGAGCGGCTCGGCCACGTGCGGCGGGTGCCGCACACGACCGACCGCCGCTCGGTCGTCGTCGAGCTGACCGACCACGCCCTCGACGTCGGCGGCCGGATGTTCGGTCGGCTCGGCCGGTTCCTGGGACCGGTGATGGCGGACTACACCGAGGAGCAGCTCGACCTGATCGCGACCTTCCTCGACCGCACCGCTGAGGCGACGTCCGCCGCTCGCGAAGCCATCCCGAAGTAGCGCTCGGGCGCGGTCGTCAGCGCCGTCGCGGCCTACGGGACGGCCCGGCCCACGGCGGCGAGCAGCCGGGTGCCCGCCGGCGCGTGACCGGGTACGGCGACCCGCTCGGCGAACCTGTCGGGGCGGTCGGCGTCCTGCACGAACAGGGGCACCACGGCAAGCAGGTCCGTCGCCAGCGCGGGAGGCGGGAGACGGTCCGCGCCGCAGGCCCGGGCGACGTCCCAGCCGTGCACCGCGATCTCCAGCGCGCCGGCCGCCCCGAGCAGGTCCGCGCGCAGGTCCAGGTCGGCCACGGCGACGTCGCCGTCCCCGGGGTGTCGGGACCAGGCGGCGAGCAGGGTGCCCACCCGGCCCTGGAGCCGGTCGACCAGGTGGGTCGTGGGCGGCTGATCCTGCCCCGGCAGCAGGTCGACCGAGCCGATCTCGGCGGCCTCGGTGAACGCGGCCAGCGAGTCGTCCAGGTGCTCGAGCAGTCCCTGCAGGTCCCAGTCGCGACACGGCGTGCGGACGTGCAGGTCGGCCGTGGCCGCGAGCTGCAGGGAGCCCCGGGTGTAGGCCACGGCGCGCTCGAGCAGCTCGGCTCCGGCGAGGACGGGGGGGCGAGGCGAGAACGCCCCCGAGGAGGCGGTGGTCATGGCGTCGTCAGGCGGATGCCGGAGCGAGGTCCGCCGGCAGCTGCGCCCTCGGGTCCGGCGGCAGCGAGTCGGGGAGGCCGAACCGCTCGAAGAGCGACTCGGCGAAGAACGCCCCCACGTGCTCGACACCCGACGGCCCGATCGTGAGCACCTGCAGCTGGAAGGGACGGAAATCGCCCTCGGGGGTGCGCATGTAGAGGCCGAAGGCCGGCTGCCCGTTGGCCCGCGTCGGGAGCAGCCGCATGTCGTGCCGGCCGCCCGGGCAGGCGCCGTCGATGAGACGGCCGATGTTCTCCGCACCCTGGTACCAACCGAGGAACGGCGGCATCTCCCAGATCGCGTCCCGGGTGAGCATCGAGACGATCGCCTCGATGTCCTTGTCCCAGAACGCCTGCACGTAGCGCTCGAGCATCCGCTGCTGGGCCGCGGTGGGCTCGCCGACCGTGTCCCGGGAGAGGTTCGCCTTCTCCAGCGTGGCGTGCGCGCGCTGGAGCGCACTGTTGACCGACGCGGTCGTGGTCTCCATCGCCTCGGCGACCTCGGCGGCCTTCCAGCGCAGCACGTCGCGCAGGATCAGCACCGCGCGCTGCCGGGCCGGAAGGTGCTGGAGGGCGGCGACGAAGGCGAGCCGGATGGTCTCGCGGTCGGTGACCGCGGTAAGCGGGTCCGACGCGCTGCCGTGGTCGAGCACCGCGTCGGGGATCGGCTCGAGCCACGGCACCTCACCGTCGGCGACGAGGGGCGCCGCGGCGTCGAGCGACGGGGCACCCAGTCCGGTCGGCAGCGGCCGGCGGTCCTTCCCCTCGAGCGCGGAGAGGCAGACGTTGGTGGCGATCCGGTAGAGCCAGGTGCGCACCGACGATCGGCCCTCGAAGGAGTGGAAGGCCCGCCAAGCGCGCAGGTAGGTGTCCTGCACCAGGTCCTCGGCGTCGTGCACCGATCCGGTCATCCGGTAGCAGTGCGCGAGCAGCTCGCGACGGTAGGGGTCGGCCGCCTGCTCGAAGTCCTGCTCACCGGCCACCGCCGACGCGACCTCCGTCGGGGCCATGCCGTCCTGGGTCGAGATCGTCATCGTCGTCTCCTCGTCTCCCGTGCCACGACGCCCGCCAGCCTAGGGGGATCGGGCCGTCGGGGATACCGACCGCACCGGGCCCCGGGAATCATCGGTCCGGTGCGTGCTCGGTCGCTTTGACCGCTCCCTCGGCACGTGATGCGATCGGGGCGTGAGGACACGCAGAGCAGCTGCTGACCGGTTCGTTGCTCGCACTCGCGACCGGTGTCAGCGGGTGCAGCCTGCTCGACCGCGGGCAGAGCGCGCAGGATGCGGCCGACGACCTCGCCGCCGCACTGAGCAGCGAGAAGCTCACCGGCCTGGCCTGGAGCGGGGGCACCGCCGCGCAGGCTGAGACGACCTACGCCGAGGCCATCGAGGGACTGGGCGCCTCGACGCCGAAGGTCACGGTGGGCCGGGTCGAGGAGAGCGACGACGGCCCCGCGACGGCGACGCTGTCCTACGTGTGGAAGCTGGCCGGCAGCACCGAGCCCTGGACCTACGAGACCACCGCGACCCTGCGGCCGCGCGACAGCGACACCGGTCCGGACTGGTCGGTCGGCCTCGACCCGTCCCTGGTGCACCCCGACCTCGACGAGGGCGAGCGGCTCTCCCTGAGCACGGTCGCCGCCGACCGTGGCGACATCCTCGGCGCCGCCGGCGCGACGCTGGTCACCGAGCGCCCCGTCGTACGCCTCGGGGTGGACAAGTCGCAGGTCGACGCACCCGCCGCCGCCGCGGCGGCGCGACGGGTGGCACGGGCGGCCGGCCTCGACGTGGCGCCGTACGTCGCGCAGGTGCGCAAGGCGGGCGCCAAGGCGTTCGTCGAGGCGATCGTGCTGCGCGAGGCGGACGCCGAGCCGGTGCTCGCCGGGGGCCTCGCGGACCTGGACGGCGTCGGCGTCGTACCGGACGCGCTGCCGCTCGCCCCGACCCGGGAGTTCGCGCGCCCGATCCTCGGCACCGTCGGCCCCGTCACCGCGGAGATGGTGGAGGAGTCCAACGGCGACTACGAGGCCGGCGACGAGGCCGGGCTGTCCGGGCTCGAGGCGAGGTACGACGAGCGGCTGCGCGGCACGCCGGGAGTGCAGGTCGAGGTGGCCGGCGGCGACGGCGACGGCGACGAGGTGTTCGCGGTCGAGCCGACCCCCGGGCAGCCCCTCCAGACCACCCTGGACCAGCGGCTGCAGGGGCAGGCCGAGGCGGCGCTCGCCGACGTGCGGCCGGCCAGCGCGCTCGTCGCGATCCGCCCGTCGACCGGCGACGTGCTGGCGGCGGCGAGCGGTGCGGGGGGCGGCGGCAACTCGACGGCGACCGTGGGCCGCTACGCCCCGGGCTCGACCTTCAAGGTGGTGACCAGCCTGGCGCTGCTGCGGTCCGGGCTAACCCCGGCGTCCGCGCTGAGCTGTCCGGCGACCACGGTCGTGGACGGCAAGTCCTTCAAGAACTACGACGACTACCCCGCGTCCGGCATCGGGCGGATCCCGCTGAGCACCGCCGTCGCGAACTCGTGCAACACCGCCTTCATCAACGCCCGCGACGACGCGCCGCAGCCCGACCTCGCCGCAGCCGCCGCCTCGCTCGGCCTCGGGATCGACCACGACCTCGGGCTGCCGGCGTACTTCGGCGAGGTGCCGGCCACCGACGAGGAGGCCGGCTCCGAGACGGGGCACGCCGCCAGCCTCATCGGGCAGGGTCGCGTCACCGCCTCCCCGCTCGCGATGGCCGCCGTCGCCGCCTCCATCGCGAAGGGCGTGACCGTCGTACCCACGCTGCTCACCGACCAGCCGACCGACGAGAACCCCCCGAAGCAGCCCCTCACCTCCGGAGAGGCCGAGCAGCTGCGCGGCCTGATGCGGGGCGTCGTCACGCAGGGCAGCGGGTCCTTCCTCGCCGACCTGCCGGGTGCCCCGGTGCTGGCCAAGACCGGCACCGCCGAGTTCGGCGCGAAGGAGCCGCTCCAGACGCACGCGTGGATGATCGCCGTGCACGGCGACCTGGCCGTGGCGGTCTTCGTCGACGTCGGGGAGTCCGGCTCGCAGACGGCCGGCCCGGTCCTGGAGCGCTTCTTGCGGGCTGCTGACTGATTACCAGGGGATGCAGCGAATCTTTCGCTTCCCATGGTGATATTCCCGTGGGCAGCGAAAGATTCGCTGCATCCCCTGGTAAACGTCGCACCGCCCCCGGCGAGCAGAAGAGCTCGCGGAGGGCGGCGCGTCGTACGACGGGTGGCGGCGTCAGCCGATCTTGATCACCTTCGTGCCGCCGGCGAAGTTGTCGTGCCAGCCCTGCTTGGTCGGCGAGCTGTTGATCGTGACCGCGATCGCGATGACCGCCGCGAGCGAGGCGAGCGAGCCGATCAGGCCGCCGACGATCGGCACGATGCCCAGCAGGCCGAAGGCCACCCAGATGTTGCGCTTGACCGCCTGCTCCATCGAGGGAGGCCGGCCGTCGGGGCCCTGGGTCTGCAGCTTGAGCGCGAGCTTCCCGAGCGTCTGGCCGTTCTTCGACTCCAGCAGGCCGAAGTAGGCGAGGTAGAGCGCCGCGGTCACGACCGAGCTCACGATGCCGGCGATCAAACCGCCGCCCGTGCTCATCCCGAAGCCGCCGGCGTTCATGCCGAGGATCCCGACGATCAGGATCGCGGTGATGATCGCGTTGACGATGCCGACGAGGATGAAGTCGATCAGGCGCGCCAGGAAGCGCATCAGGAGGTCGGCCGGCTGGCCGACGCCCCCGGTGGCCGGCGCGGTGCCGTAGCCGGGTGCCGGCGGGTAGCCACCCTGCGGCTGACCGGGCTGACCGGGCTGCTGACCCGGGGGCTGTCCGTAGCCGGCCGGCGGCGGGCCGGGCTGCTGGTAGCCGCCGGGCTGCGGCGCCTGGGGCGGCGGCGGAGGAGGTGCGGAGTACCCCTCGCTGCCGGGCTGACCGGGCTCCTGCGGCGGGTTCTGGGTCGGGTCGCTCATGGGTTCCTCGATTCCTGCGAAAGGTGAGGGCCGAGCACCACCCCCGCGCCTCACGCTAGTGATCTCGAGGTGCGTTGTCAGGCATTTGTCAGGCGCGAGTGGCAGGCTTGTCCAACATTGCCCGATGGGGCGGCCACCTCGGCCGGCTCGCGGTCGGCCCGCACCAGTCATCAGCAGGGAGTCGCCGTGTTGCGGTTCGCATCCAACGGACGGAGCCATCCGGGCCTGGTCCGCGAGCACAACGAGGACGCCGGGTTCGCCGGGCCGTACCTCCAGCTCGTCGCGGACGGCGTCGGCGGCGCCGCGGCCGGCGAGGTCGCGTCGGCGACCACGGCGTACGTCGTCTCGGCGATGGCCGGCGCGGCGGATCGCGACGAGCCGCTCGACCTGCTCAAGCGGGCCGTGGCGATGGCGCACGAGCAGCTGCGGGCCGGGGCCGAGCAGGACCCGTCCCGGGCGGGGATGGGCACCACGCTCACCGCCCTGCTGCTCACCGACGAGCGCTGCGCCCTCGCGCACGTGGGCGACTCGCGCGCCTACCTGCTGCGCGACGGTGAGCTGAGTCGGCTGACCCACGACCAGACCTACGTCCAGACCCTGGTCGACGCGGAGGTGATCACCCCCGACGACGCCCGCTCCCACCCGCGCAAGAACGTCGTGCTGCAGGCGCTGGACGGTACGTCGCCCGCCGACCCGGACCTGACGCTGCTCGACCTGCAGGTCGCGGACCGGCTGCTGGTGTGCTCCGACGGCCTCACCGACCTGCTGCGCGACGAGACGATCGCGGAGTGCCTCGCCGAGCCGGACCAGGACGCCGTCGTGGACCGGCTTGTCGAGCTCGCGCTGGCCGCCGGCGGGGTGGACAACGTGACCTGCCTGGTGGCCGACGTCGAGGACGGACCCCGCCTGGTGCGCGAGGGGCTGCGGCTCGGTGCGCTCGTGGACCCGGGACTCGTCGTCGACCCGGCGGCGGTGCTCAGCCGCGGTTGACGGCGTCGGCCAGTGCTGAACCGGTGACCGGCTAGCGTTCCCGCATGGACGTCCCCACCCTCGGCAGCCTGACGCTGCGACCCGCGGCCGACCACCCCGAGCTGCTCGGCGCCCCAGTCGCCGCGCTGCTTGCCGGCTGGCCGCACGCCGCCGAGGTGAGCGTCGCCGAGATCGACCCGGAGCTCGCGGACACGGCCGCCTTCAGCGCGGCGTACGACGTCCCGCTGGAGGCGTCCGCGAACTGCGTCGTGGTGGCCGGCCGTCGTGCCGGGGAGGAGCGGGTCGCCGCGTGCGTGGTCCGCGCCGACACCCGCGCCGACGTCAACAACCTGGTCAAGCGCACGCTCGACGTCCGCAAGGCGTCGTTCCTGCCGATGGACCGAGCGGTGCAGGAGACCGGGATGGAGCACGGCGGCATCACGCCGTTCGGACTCCCGGTCGCCCAGGGCTGGCGGGTGCTCGTCGACGCCGCGTGCCTCGAGGTGCCGTGGGCGCTGCTCGGCAGCGGGATCCGCCGCTCCAAGATCGTCGTCCCCGGCGCCCGGCTGGCCGACCTCCCCGGTGCCGAGGTGGTCGAGGGGCTCGGGCTCCCGGTCTGACCTGACGCGGCTGGTGACCGGCGCGAGAACGCCGGAGGTCAGCCGAGGAGCAGCTCGCGGGCGGCCGGCTCGGCGGCCGCGCGGTCGGCAGGCACCAGACCGATGCGGGTGCGCCGGTCCAGCAGGTCGTCGAGGTCGAGGGCGCCCTCGGCGTGGACGCCCCAGAGCAGCTCGGCACGCGTGGTCGGCACGCCGTCGGCCACCGGTGCGAGGGCCTCCGCCTCGGACCAGCCCTGCGCACGGGCCAGGGCGAGCACGGCGGGCGCCTCGGTGCCGTGCCGACGCACCAGGCGGGCCGGGGCGTCCAGCGCGGCCAGCGTGGCGCGCGGGGCCGCGCCGACGAGCGGCAGGTCGTGGGTGCGGCAGGGACCGGCTGACAGTGGGGTGCGTGTCAGCGCCCGGTCCAGGGCGTCCTGCGCCATCCGGCGGTAGGTCGTGAGCTTGCCGCCGACGACCGTGACGACGCCGTCGTCGGAGGTGAGGACCGCGTGCCGTCGCGACAGGTCGGCCGTCGACCCGTGCGGACCGGACCCGAGGTCCAGCAGCGGCCGGAGCCCCGCGTAGGCCCCGACGACGGCGGAGTGCGGCAGCGGCGCGGCGAGGGCGGCGCCGATCACGTCGAGCAGGAAGCCGATCTCGGCCGCCGAGGGCGTCGCGACGTCGGGCACCGCGCCGGACACCGGCTCGTCGGTGAGCCCGACGTGGACCAGACCGTCGGGCTGCGGCAGGGCGAAGACGAAGCGGTTGCTCTGCTGCGGCACGGGCGCCATCACCGCCACGTCCCCGGGCAGGGTCGCGCGCCGCAGCACCAGGTGGGTGCCGCGGGACGGGCGCAGGCGGATGCCGTCGACCAGGCCGCCCGCCCAGACGCCGGCGGCGTTGACGACGGTCCGCGCACGGATCGTCGCGTTGCTGCCGGTGAGCTCGTCGCGGACCGAGGCGCCGGAGCCGGACAGCTCCAGGACCCGCGTGCGGGTCAGCACCCGGGCACCGTACGACGCCGCGGTGCGCGCCAGGCCGAGCACCAGCCGGGCGTCGTCCTCGAGCTGACCGTCCCACGAGAGCAGGCCGCCTCGAAGGCCTTCGGTGCGCAGTCCCGGCGCCAGGGCCAGCGTCTCGGTGCGGGTGAGCCGGCGGGGTCGGGGCAGCACGTCGCGCGAGGTCCGGGCACCGGCGCGCAGCAGGTCGCCCGCGAGGAGGCCGGCGTGCGTGACGTGGCCCTGGCCGGGCGAGACCGTCGGCAGCAGAGGCAGCAGCATCGGCAGGGCGCGAGTGAGGTGGGGGGCGGTGCGGGTCATCAGGATGCCGCGCTCGACGGCGCTCTCGCGGGCCACGCCGACCTGGCCGTTGGCGAGGTAGCGCAGCCCGCCGTGCACGAGCTTGGAGCTCCACCGCGACGTACCGAAGGCGACGTCGTGCGCGTCCACCGCCACGACCGACAGGCCGCGGGAGGCCGCATCGAGGGCGACGCCGGCGCCGGTCACGCCCAGGCCGACGACGAGCACGTCGACCACGCGACCGTCGGTGGCCTCGTCGAGCTCGCGCGCGCGGCGCGCTGCCGTCAGCAGGGCGCTCATGCGAGGTAGGCGTCGACCAGGCGCCGCAGCTCGGCGTCCAGCGTCTCCACGCCTCCGGCGTCGGCCATCGTGGCGGCCGAGAAGGCGAAGCCGTGCGCGGCCAGCAGCACCCCACGGGCGACCACCTCCGGGTCGCCCGGCCGCACCGAGCCCTCGGCCTGGCCCGTCTCCACTGCGACGACCAGCAGCGAGAGCAGCGCGTCCTGGCTGCGACCCCGCCGCTGGAACAGGTAGGGCAGCAGCAGCTCGGGATCCACCTCCACGACCTTGGCGAACAGGGTGTTGTCGCGCAGTGCGGCCACCGTGCCGGCGACCCCGTCGGCGATCAGGCTGCGGGACGAGGAGGCGTCGCCGAGCGCGAACCGGTCGGCCAGGGTCACGAACTCGCGCGTCATCAGGTCCGCGAACAGGGTCTGCATGTCCGGCCAACGCCGGTAGATCGTCATCCGCGAGACGCCGGCCCGACGAGCCACGTCGGTCAGCGTGCTGCGCCGCCACCCGACGTCGACGATGCTCGCGCGGGCGGCGTCGAGGACCCGCTCGTCCGCTTCGCCGAGGTCACTGTTGTGACGATGTGACGTCATGTGTCACACTGTAACACGTGAGCCAACCGATGCACTGGTCCCGCTGGGGCGACCCGGACCGGGCCGCCCCGCTGCCCGAGGCCACCCGCGGGCTGGTCGAGCTGGCCTTCGGTCCGGCGCAGGACCGGATCACGGTGCCCCTCGACGAGGTTCGGCTCGCCGCACCGACCCTGGGCCCCGACCTGCTGGCCGCCCTGTGCGATCTGGTCGGCGGCGAGCACGTGCTCACCGACCACGAGACCCGGGTCCGGCACACCCGTGGCAAGTCGACGCCCGACCTGCTCCGGATGCGGGCCGGTGACGGTGCCGACGCCCCGGACGCGGTCGTCCGGCCCGCCGACCACGACCAGGTCGCCCGGCTGGTGACGTGGTGCGGCGATCACCGGGTGGCGCTGGTGCCGTTCGGTGGCGGGACGTCGGTCGTCGGCGGCCTGGTCCCGGACCGGGACGGCTATGCCGGCGTGGTCGCGCTCGACCTGCGCCGACTCGACCGGCTGCTCCACGTCGACGTCGAGTCCGGCACCGCCGAGCTCGAGGCCGGCCTGCTCGGCCCCGAGGCGGAGGCCCTGCTCGGCGAGCACGGGCTGACGCTCGGGCACTTCCCGCAGTCCTTCGAGTACGCCTCCCTCGGCGGTTTCGCCGCCACCCGCTCCAGCGGCCAGGCCTCCAGCGGCTACGGACGCTTCGACGCGCTCGTCCTCGGCCTCCGGGTGGCGACCCCGCTCGGCACCCTCGAGCTCGGCAGCGCCCCGGCCAGCGCGGCCGGCCCCGACCTGCGCGAGCTGGTGCTCGGCTCCGAGGGCGCCTTCGGGGTGATCACCGCGGTGACCGTACGGGTCCGGCCGGTCCCGGTGCGCACGGCCTACGACGGGTGGCGGTTCGCCTCGTTCGAGTCCGGCGCGACGGCGCTGCGCACCCTGGCCCAGAGCGGCCTCGCGCCGACCGTGCTGCGGCTCTCCGACGAGAACGAGACGGCCATCAACCTGGCCCGGCCCGACGAGGTCGGCGCTGCCTCGACCGGCGGCTGCCTGCTGCTCGCGGGCTTCGAGGGCACTGCCGCGCAGGTCGAGGGACGCCGTACGGCGGTGACGGCACGGCTCGCGGAGCTCGGCGGGGAGCCGCTCGGGGAGGAGGTCGGCCGGGCATGGGAGGCGGGACGCTTCGCCGGGCCCTACCTGCGCGACTCGATGCTCGACGTCGGGGTGCTCGTCGAGACTCTCGAGACCGCGACGTTCTGGTCGCGACTGCACGCCCTCAAGGACGACGTCACCGAGGCGCTGACCGGCGCGCTCGGGGACCCGGTGCTGGTGCTCTGCCACGTGTCGCACGTCTACGAGAGCGGCGCCTCGCTCTACTTCACCGTCGCGGCCAAGCAGGCCGGGTCGTCGGTCGAGGACGCCCTCGCACAGTGGTCGGCGGCCAAGACCGCGGCATCCGACGCGATCCTCGCCGCCGGCGCCACGATCACCCACCACCACGCGGTCGGCCGCGACCACAAGCCGTGGCTGGCCCGCGAGATCGGACCGGTCGGGGTGGCGATGCTGCGGGGGCTCAAGCAGGCCGTCGATCCGGCCGGCGTGCTCAACCCGGGGGTGCTGATCCCGTGAGTCGGAACTACCGGTTCCTGGTCAACCCGGCCGCCGGGTCGGGGACGGCGGCGGGCGCCGCGGTCGAGGTGGCCCGGTTGCTGCGCGATGCCGGCGAGAGCGTCGAGGTCACGCACAGCACGGGCAGCGTGTCGTGCGCACGCACGGCCCACGAGGCGGCCGCCCGGGGCGACATCGTGGTCGCGGTCGGAGGCGACGGCATGCTGTCCTCGGTCGCGGAGGCCGTGCTCGACGCCGGCGGGCTGCTCGGCATCGTGCCCGCGGGCCGCGGCAACGACTTCGCCCGGATGCTCGGGGTGCCCCGGGAGCCGGAGGAGGTCGCCCGGGTGCTGCTCGAGGCGACCCCGCTGCAGGTCGACGTGGTGGCGGCCGGCCGGCGGGTGGTGCTCGGCAGCGTCTACGCGGGCGTCGACTCGCTGGCCTCCGAGATCGTCGACCGGAGCCACCGGGTCCCGCGTCGGCTGCAGTACCCCTACGCCGCGGTCCGCTCGGTGCTGTCGTTCGCGCCGACGGCGTTCGTCGTCGAGGTCGACGGCGAGCGCTTCACCGAGGATGCCTACACGGTCGTCGTGGCCAACTCCGGCTACTACGGCGCCGGCATGCATATCGCCCCGACGGCCTCGCTGACCGACGGCCTGCTCGACGTCGTCATCATCCGCGCCGCCTCCCGGCTGCGGCTGATCCGCTCGATGCCGCGGCTCTACGACGGCTCGCACGTCGAGCTGGACGACGTCGTGACGATGCGGGGCGTCGAGGTGCGGATCTCGAGTCGCCGGCCGGTCACGGCGTACGGCGACGGTGAACGTCTCGCGCCGTTGCCGATGACGGTCGCCGTACGCCCGGCCGCGCTGCGGGTGCTCGCTCCCACCCCCCGTTGAGTAGGCACTCGCGCCCCGTTGAGTGGGCAGGCGTGCTCCGTTCAGTAGGCACTCGTGCCCCGTTGAGTGGGCAGGCGTGCTCGGCTCGGGACGCAACTGACCAGTCAACGGGGCGCGAGCGCCTATTGAACGGGGCACGAGCGCCCACTCAACGGGGCACAACTGCCTACTCAACGAGTGGGGGGCGGGGTGGTGAAGGTCCACACCAGCAGCTCGCCGGGGCCGCTCACCTCTCGACCGCCGTCACCGACCAGCCGGACCGCGTCGCCGGGACCGACCGCGGGACCGCGTCGCCGACCAGCCGGACCGCGTCGCCGGGACCGAGGGGGCCCGCACCCTCGAGCGTCACGGACCCGCGCGCCACGAACAGGTGCGCGGCGGGCGCGTCGGGCAGGAGGACCGTCGCCGACCCGGGCCGGACCACCCACAGGACCGCTCCCGCGGCGACCACCCGCACCGCCGCGTCGACGGCCGGGTCCCCGGACGCCACGGCCACCAGCGGCCCGGAGGGCACCTCCCCCGAGGCGTACGACGGCGGCAGGCCGGCCGTGTCCGGACGCAGCCACATCTGCACGAACCGGGTCGGGCCGTCCACGTCGGTCGACGCGTGCTCGCGGTGCCGCACCCCGCTGCCGGCGCTGAGCCGCTGCACCTGCCCCGGCACGACCACCCCGGCCGTGCCCGCGGAGTCCTCGTGCCGCAGCGCGCCGTCGAGCACCCAGGTGACGATCTCGAGGTCGGAGTGCGGGTGCGGACCGTAGCCGCCGCCGGGGGCGACCAGGTCGTCGTTGTGCGCGACCAGGGAGGCGAAACCCAGGTTGGCCGGGTCGTAGTGCGCCCCGAAGGAGAACGAGTGCCGGGTGGTCCGGTCCTCGGCGGTCGTGGTGAACCGCTCCGCGCCCCGTCGTACGTCGATCACGTCGGGGGCCCGAAGTCCTCCGACATCACGGTGCATGAGAGCCGGCCGTGCTTGGCGACGTACTGCGCACGGTCGGCCGCGGCGAACAGCACGGAGGGGTCGGGGCCGGACGTGGAGGACAGCACGGCCGTCGCGGCGCCGCAGGAGATGCCGGCGCCCTGCCCGAACTGCCAGGTGCGCTGGCACAGCGTGTCGGAGATCGAGACCACCAGGCTGGGGTCCTGGCCGCTGACGATGACGGTGAACTCGTCGCCGCCGACCCGCGCCACGAGGCTGCCGGGAAGCCTGTTGAAGGCGGCGACCAGGGCGCGGCCCACGGATTGGATCAGCTGGTCGCCGGCCACGTGCCCCTGGGTGTCGTTGACCTCCTTGAGCCGGTTGATGTCGACGGCGACGACGGTGACCTCGCGGGTGGTCCCGGCGGGGACGTCGAAGAGCCGGGTGGCGTGCTCGTCGAGGGCGCGACGGTTGGGGAGCGCGGTCAACGGGTCCTGGTAGGCCAGCTGCTCGAGCGACTCCTCGCGCAGCGAGCGGGAGATCGCACCGCCGAGGATCGCGATGAGCGCCTCGAGGTAGGACTCGTCGTTGCGGTCGAACGCCACCTGGTCGACGTGCCGGGTCGCGTAGAACTCTCCCCAGAGCTGGCCGTCCACCACGATCGGGGCGCCGATCGAGGATCCCTTGCCGAGCGAGCGGAGCAGCTCCGCCTCGGCGGGTTGGCTGCTCGGCTCGGTGACGTCGGCGGTCCAGGTCTGCAGCTCGTCGAGGACCAGCTCGAGGTTCGCGAACTCGTGCATCTCGTAGGTCTCGTCCTCGGGCCAGCGGGTCTCTGCAGGCCCGAGGTCGCCGACGTTGATGACGGTGCGGATGGTGAGGCTGCCCGGGATGAGCCGGCTGACCGACACGCTCGCGGCGTCGATCGCGACGCGAGCCTCCTCGGCGGCGATCTCGATCAGCCGGGAGAGCGTCTCGGAGCGGCCGAGGGCGCGCGCGAGGTGGGCCAGGCTCCGGATCCGCATGTCTTCCCCCGCTGGCTGCACGCCGCTCACCTCCGCTCCTCGTCGAATCGGTCCGGTGGTGCCCCGTCCGATGACCGGCTACCCCTGTCATCGGCGCCGTGTTCGTCCGGCTGTGGGGCGGTCGGTGGTTTCGGCACGATCGGGCGTGAGGGGTGCCCGTCCAGGGCGCCGGCATGGCCCGAACGGTCTACGTGCGGGGTTCTGCCAGGGTAGAGGCCATGACAAGCGACAGCGTCGGCCTGCCTCGGCTCCCGGACGGTTTCCGATTCGGCGCGAGCACCGCGGCGTACCAGATCGAGGGCGCCGCCGCCGAGGGCGGGCGCGGTCCGAGCGTGTGGGACACGTTCAGCGCCCAGCCCGGCGCCGTCGCGGACGCCAGCAGCGGCGCGGTGGCCTGCGACCACTACCACCGCTACGTCGAGGACGTCGGCCTGATGCGGGGCCTCGGCATCGGGGGCTACCGGCTCTCGGTCGCCTGGCCGCGTGTGCAGCCGGCCGGGTCCGGCCGCGCGAACCGCGAGGGCCTGGCCTTCTACGACCGCCTCCTCGACTCGCTGCTCGAGGCGGGCGTCGCGCCGATGGTCACGCTGTTCCACTGGGACCTGCCGCAGCCGTTGCAGGACGCCGGCGGCTGGCTCAACCGGGACACGGTGGAGCGCTTCGCGGAGTACGCCACGCTCGTCGCGCTCAAGCTGGGAGACCGGGTCGAGCACTGGGCGACGATCAACGAGCCCAACGTGGTCACGATGCTCGGCCACGCCCTCGGCATCCACGCCCCGGGCCAGGCGTTGATGTTCGACGCCCTGCCCGTGGCGCACCACCTGCTGCTGGCGCACGCCCGTGCCGTCGTCGCGGTCCGGGCCACCGGGGCGCGCAGCGTCGGGATCGCCAACAACCACGCGCCGATCTGGCCGGCCAGCGACGCCCCGGCCGACGTGGCCGCCGCCGACTTCTACGACGTCATCTGGAACCGCATGTTCTCCGACCCGGTGCTGCTCGGCACCTATCCCGACGGCATCGCCGAGCTGATGCCCGGCCCCGTCGAGGACGACCTGCGGGCGATCTGCGTGCCGACCGACTTCTACGGGCTGAACTACTACAACCCCACCCGCGTGGCCGACCCGGACTCGCCGATCCCCGCGGCCCCCGGCCCGGCGCTGACGGGCGCGCCGTTCAAGGTGGTCGAGATCGAGGGCTACCCCCGCACCCACTTCGACTGGCCGGTGGTCCCCGACGGTCTGCGCGAGCAGCTGGTCTGGCTCAAGGAGCGGTACGGCGAGCGGCTGCCGCCGGTCTTCATCACCGAGAACGGCTGTGCCTACGACGACGGGGTCGACGCGGACGGCGGGGTGCACGACCCGGACCGGGTCGCCTACCTCGACGCGCACCTGCGTGCCGTCGCGCAGGCGGTGGAGCAGGGCGTCGACGTCCGCGGCTACTACACCTGGTCCCTGCTGGACAACTTCGAGTGGGCGGAGGGCTACACCAAGCGCTTCGGGCTGGTGCACGTCGACTACGAGACGCAGCGGCGCACCCCCAAGGACTCCTACCGCTGGTACCGCGACGTGATCGCGGCCCAGCAGGCCGAGGCGGAGCGACCCGGCGGGTAGCCGGTCAGCCGCGGGCGGCGAGCTTGGTGACCGTCACGCTCAGCCGGCCGGTGTCGTCGCCGCGGCTGTAGGGGTCCCACACCGCGAGCTGGAGCCGTCCGGTGCGGGCGGCGGTCATCTCGGTGACGTGGTTGCGGACCGCGCACACGTCCGAGCCGGTGGCCGGCGCCCCCGCGAAGGGGACGCCGTCGACGTACAGCCGGCCGTGCGCGGCGCCAGGTGTGCGACGGTCGAGCGAGGCCTGCGGGTGCCAGGTCGAGCCGGCCGCCGCGGGAAGGGCCAGGCAGCGGCCGTCGCTCCGCACGCCGCCGCCGAGCCCGGTCGTGCCGCTGACGGCGACCCGGTAGCGGACGCCCCGGGTGAGGCTGCCGACCGTGAGCACGCCGGTGCTGCTCGCGGGTACGGCGACGGTCTCGGTGCTCAGCGGCGCGGCGGACCGAGCTGCGGCGAGGGCTGGCGCGGGCGAGGCAGCAGGGTAGGTCGGCAGGCCGCGCTGCACGTTCGCGTAGCGCCGGGAGACGAGCACCGTCAGGCCGCCGGTGCTGTGGGCTGGGCTGTCCGCTGCGGTGTTGGCGACCCGGAGAGTCAGGCGTCCGGTCCGCTTCGGCGTGACGAGCCTGGTGTAGACGTGGCTGTCTCGGCACGTCGTCGCCACGGCTGTCCCGTTGACGAGGAGGTTCAGCGAGCCGCGCGCGCGGACGACGTCGGCCGCGGGGGTGGGCGACCACCCGGATCCGGTCCAGCTGCACGACGCGTCCGCGACCTCGGCCGGACCGCCGTAGCCGTAGAGGCCGGCGGCGGTGACCTTGTAGGTGACGCCGCGCCTGAGCTTGAACGGCGTCGCCGTGGCGGCGCCGGTCGTCGGCACGCTGAGCGCTGCGTACGGCGTCCGCTGCGCGTCGAGCACGCCGCCGGGGCGCAGCCGGACGCGCGGGGCGGCAGCGGTCGTCGACGCGCCGTCGGTCACCGTGGGCGGGGTGCCGGGGGCCGTTGGCGTCGCGGGGGCGGGCGGCGACGCGGGAGCGGGCGTCACCGGGGCGGGCGGCGTCGCGGGAGCCGGCGGAGTCACGACGGGCGGCGGGACCACGACGGGCGGCGGGACCACGGAGCCGCCGGTGTACCAGCTGGTGGTGCCGTTGCCGCCGGCGCGGCTCAGCGAGAGGTGCACGTGGTTGCGGTGCCGGGCGGTCGCGGAGCAGCTCGTGACCACGGCGCACGTGGAGTAGGGACGCGCCTTGAACCCGTAGTAGCTGGAGTAGATGCGGTCGTTCCAGATCAGGTACATGATGCCCATCCGCCGGGCCAGTGCGTGCGTGTTGCCGTCCGCGTCCGTGGCGAAGGCGCGGGCGAGGAAGTCGGCGACCGCTTCCCGGTCCCGGGCGGAGTTCACGTCGGCCGCCCAGTCGAACGCGCGACCCTCCTTGTGCTCGGACACGCCGCCGTCCCGGCAGGAGCGGGAGATGCCCATCGAGCCGGTGCCGGGGTAGGTCCTCTGCAGCCAGGCCGCGAGCTTCGTGGTGCCGGGCTTGGCATCAGGGCTGCAGGTGTTCTGCGGCGCATAGCTGGCGTAGCCCTCGACGGGCAGCGCAGCGAACGCCGCGCTCGGCAGCAGCAGGAAGGCGACCGTCAGCCCGAGGAGACGGAGAAGGCGGGGGGTGGACTGGGTCATGGACGTGCTGCTCCCGGGGTGGGACGGATGTGCCGTCTGTTGCATCGGCAGGCATCGGTCCCGACCTGAGGTCCGCGCCGAGAAAATCACCTGCTGTCGGCATGTCGCGCTTGACATGCCGCACCCGAGGGTTGGGGCCGGCTGACTAGGCTCGCCCGCATGAAGCGCACCGTGACGATCTCCCTGGCCGTGCTGATGCTGGTGGCGGGCGCGGTCTGGACGCTCCAGGGACTGGGCTACCTGAAGGGCAGCCCGATGACGGGGGTGGACCTCTGGGCGATCGTGGGTCCCCTGGTCGCCGGCCTTGGGGTCGCCCTGCTGATCGTGGCGGTCCGCCGCCGGCCGTAGCGGCCGGAGAACCGCTCAGAGGGTGGCGGCGAGCTCGGTCGCCTGCTTGATGGCGCGCTTCGCGTCCAGCTCGGCCGCGACGTCGGCGCCCCCGACCAGGTGCGCGGAAGCACCCGCTGCGATCAGCTCGTCGTAGAGCGACCGCACCGACTCCTGGCCCGCGCACACCACGACGTGGTCGACCGCGAACGTCCTGGTCGACCCGTCGGCCAGCGTGACGTGCAGGCCGTCGTCGTCGACCCGGTCGTAGGTCACGCCCGGCACCTGGACGACGCCGGCGTCCTTGAGCACCGCCCGGTGCGCCCAGCCGGAGGTCTTGCCCAGCCCCCGCCCGATGCCGGTGGTCTTGCGCTGGAGCAGGTAGACCTCGCGCGGCGACGTGCGCGGCTTCTTCTCCGTGACCCCGCCGGCGTGCAGGGCGGGGTCGCCGACGCCCCAGTGCGCGAGCCACTCCTCGAGCGACTCCTCGAGGTCGGAGGACAGGAAGTGGCTGACGTCGACGCCGATGCCGCCGGCGCCCACGACGGCGACGCGCGCGCCCGCGACGACCCGCCCCGAGAGCACGTCGCTGTAGGACACGACGCTGGGGTGGTCGGACCCTGCGAAGTCCACCGTCCGGGGCGTGACGCCCGTGGCCACCACCACCTCGTCGTACGACGCGAGGTCGGCCGCCGACGGCGAGGTGGACAGCCGCACGGAGACGCCGAGCACCTCGAGCCGCCGGGTGTAGTAGCGCAGCGTGGAGGCGAACTCCTCCTTGCCCGGAATCGCCATCGCCAGCCGGAACTGGCCGCCGACGGCGGTCGCGGCCTCGAAGAGCGTCACGTCGTGCCCGCGCTCGGCGGTGGCCACCGCGGTGGCGAGCCCGGCCGGCCCCGCGCCGACGACGGCGACGGTGCGCGCGCGCCGGGTGGGGGAGAGCACCAGCGTGGTCTCGTGGCAGGCGCGCGGGTTGACCAGGCACGAGGCCCGCTGGTTCGCGAAGGTGTGGTCCAGGCAGGCCTGGTTGCAGCCGATGCAGGTGTTGATCTCGTCGGCACGCCCCGCGGCGGCCTTGTTCACGAAGTCCGGGTCGGCCAGGAAGGGTCGGGCCATCGAGACCAGGTCGGCGCCGCCGGAGGCGAGGATCTCCTCGGCCACCTCGGGGGTGTTGATCCGGTTCGAGGCGCACACCGGGATGCCCACCTCGGGCCGCAGCCGGGCGGTGGTCGAGGCCCAGGCGGCGCGCGGCACCTGGGTGAGGATGGTGGGCACCCGGGCCTCGTGCCAGCCGATGCCGGTGTTGATGACCGAGGCGCCGGCGGCCTCGATGCGGTGGGCGAGCTCGACGGTCTCGTCCCAGGTCTGGCCGTCGGGGATCAGGTCGAGCAGCGACATCCGGTACATCACCACGAAGTCCTCGCCGAGCGCCTGCCGGATCCGGCCGACCACCTCGGTGGGGAACCGCATCCGGGCCTCCGGCGAGCCGCCCCACGCGTCCGTGCGCCGGTTGGTGTGCGGCGCGAGGAACTGGTTGATCAGGTAGCCCTCGGAGCCCATCACCTCGACGCCGTCGTAGCCGGCCCGACGGGCCAGCTGCGCCGACCTCACGAAGTCGTCCAGGGTGCGCTCGACGCCCCGCCCCGACAGTGCGGACGCCTTGAACGGGGTGATCGGCGACTTGGTCGCGGAGGCGGAGACGTTGAGCGGGGTGTAGCCGTAGCGACCGGCGTGCAGCAGCTGCAGCACGATCGCGCCGCCCTCCGCGTGCACCGCGTCGGTGACCTGGCGGTGCGCGTCGGCGTGCCTGCGGCGGGTCATCATCGAGCCCAGCGGCAGCAGCCAGCCGCGCACGTTGGGGGAGTAGCCGCCGGTGACCATCAGCCCGGCGCCGCCGCGCGCCCGCTCGGCGAAGTAGGCCGCCAGCTCGGGCAGGTGCTTGGCGCGGTCCTCCAGGCCGGTGTGCATCGACCCCATCACCACCCGGTTGCGCAGCGTGAGCGGGCCCAGGGTGATCGGCGCGAGCAGGTGCGGGTAGGGCGCGGGCGTCGGGCTGGCCGGGTTGGCCGGGTTGGCTGGGGTCGGGGTCATGTGCGCACTCCTGCGTGGGTGTCGAGGTACTCGCTGAGCCAGTCCACCCAGAAGCGCTCCAGGCGGATCCCGCCGCGCAGCACCAGGTAGACGTCGAGGTCGTGCTCGTCCAGGGCGGACGGGTCGGGGAAGTCGCGGGCCGCGAGGCCCTCGTAGTGCGCCAGCCGCGTCGCGTGCTCCGCGCGGTGCTCGGCCACCTGGGCCAGGACGACCGCGCGGTCGCCGTACGACGCGCCGCGGAGGCGGACCGCGACCTCGCTGCGGAACTGCTCCAGCGGGGCCGGCGCGGCCAGCCACCGGGTCAGCTCACGCCGTCCCGCAGCAGACACGGCGTAGACCTTCTTGTCGGCGCGGCCGTGCTGGGTCACCGCGCGGCCGCGCACCCAGCCGTCCGCCTCCATCCGCGCAAGGACCCGGTAGATCTGCTGGTGGGTGGCGCGCCAGAAGAAGCCGATCGACCGGTCGAAGCGACGGGTCAGGTCCAGGCCGGAGGCGGGTCGCTCGGAGAGCGACACCAAGATCGCGTGCTCCAGGGCCATGACCCCCACTGTGCCGTACCAGCCGTCCCTATGCAACGAGTTGCACAGGGACGTCGGTCACGGAACCGGGAGGGGAGACGCACGAGGGGCCCGGCCGCGTGCGCGACCGGGCCCCTCGAGTGGTACGACGTCAGGCGATGTCGAACCGGTCGAGCTCCATGACCTTGACCCACGCCGCGACGAAGTCCTGCACGAACTTCTCGTGCGCGTCGTCGCTGGCGTAGACCTCGGCCAGCGCGCGCAGCTCGGAGTTGGAGCCGAAGACCAGGTCGGCGCGGCTGCCGGTCCAGAGGACCTCGCCGGCACTGTTGCGGGCCTCGAAGGTCTCCTGCGTGTCGTCGGTCGCCTTCCACGTCGTGCCCAGGTCGAGCAGGTGGACGAAGAAGTCGTTGCTCAGCGTGCCCGGACGCTCGGTGAGGACCCCGAGCGAGGAACCCCCGGTGTTGGCGCCCAGCACCCGCAGGCCGCCGACGAGCACGGTCATCTCGGGTGCGCTCAGCGTCAGCAGGTTGGCCCGGTCGACCAGGAGGTACTCGGTCGGCAGGCGGTGGCCCTTGCCCAGGTGGTTGCGGAAACCGTCGACGGTCGGCTCGAGAGCCGCGAAGGCCTCGACGTCCGTCTGCTCCTGCGAGGCGTCGGTGCGGCCCGGCGTGAACGGCACCGTGACGTCGTACCCACCCGCGCGAGCGGCCTGCTCGACGCCGGCCGAGCCGGCCAGCACGATCAGGTCGGCCAGCGAGATCTGGGCGCCGTCGGCGTTGAACGTCTCCCGCACCCCCTCCAGGGTGCGCAGCACGGTGGCCAGCTCGTCGGGGTCGTTGACCGCCCAGCCACTCTGCGGCTCGAGACGGATGCGGGCACCGTTGGCGCCGCCGCGCTTGTCGCTGCCGCGGAACGTCGAGGCGGACGCCCAGGCGACCTTCACCAGCGCGGACACGCTCAGGCCGGCGTCGAGGACGGCCTGCTTGAGCTCGGCCACCTCGGCGTCGCCGACCAGGTCGTGGCTGACGGCCGGGACCGGGTCCTGCCACAGCAGCGTCTCCTGCGGAATCTCGGGTCCGCGGTAGCGGGCGACCGGTCCCATGTCGCGGTGGGTCAGCTTGAACCAGGCCCGCGCGAACGCGTTGGCGAACTCCTCGGGGTGCTCGTGGAAGCGCCGCGAGATCGGCTCGTAGATCGGGTCGAAGCGCAGCGCCAGGTCGGTGGTCAGCATGGTGGGCACCCGGCGCGCGGAGTCCGCGGCCGGTCCGGGCACCGTGCCCGCGCCGGCGCCGCCCTGGGGCTGCCACTGGTGCGCGCCCGCGGGGCTCTTGGTGAGCTCCCACTCGAAGCCGAACAGGTGGTCGAAGAAGTCGTTGCCCCACTGGGTCGGGGTCGTGGTCCAGGTGACCTCGAGCCCGCTGGTGATGGTGTCCTCACCGTGGCCGGTGCCGAAGGAGTTGCTCCAGCCCAGGCCCATCTCCTCGAGGCCGGCGCCCTCGGGCTCGGGACCGACGTACTCCTCGGGGTCGGCCGCGCCGTGGGTCTTGCCGAAGGTGTGGCCGCCGGCGATCAGCGCGACGGTCTCCTCGTCGTTCATCGCCATCCGGCCGAAGGTCTCGCGGATGTCGCGGGCGGCGGCGACCGGGTCGGGGTTGCCGTTGGGGCCCTCGGGGTTGACGTAGATCAGGCCCATCTGGACGGCGGCCAGCGGGTTCTCCAGGTCGCGCTCCCCGGTGTAGCGCTCGTCGCCGAGCCAGGTGGTCTCCGGACCCCAGTAGACGTCCTCGTCCGGCTCCCACACGTCCTCACGGCCACCGGCGTAGCCGAAGGTCTCGAAGCCCATCGACTCCAGGGCGACGTTGCCGGTGAGCACGATCAGGTCGGCCCAGGACAGATTGCGGCCGTACTTCTTCTTGACCGGCCACAGCAGTCGGCGCGCCTTGTCCAGGTTGCCGTTGTCGGGCCAGGAGTTCAGCGGGGCGAACCGCTGCTGCCCGGCGCCGGCGCCACCGCGGCCGTCGTGGATCCGGTAGGTGCCGGCGCTGTGCCAGGCCATCCGGACCATGAACGGGCCGTAGTGACCGAAGTCGGCGGGCCACCAGTCCTGCGAGGTGGTCAGCACCTGCTCGATGTCCTGCTTGACCGCGGCCAGGTCGAGGGTCTCGAAGGCGGCCGGGTAGTCGAAGGCGTCGCCGAGCGGGTTCGCGACGGCCGGGTTCTTGGCGAGGATCTTGAGGTTCAGGCGGTCCGGCCACCAGCCGCGGTTGCCACCCCCCTGGGTGGGGTGCGGCGCGCGGTCGTGCGCGACCGGGCACTGGCTGGCGCGGGGCTCGCCGGACTCCTCGTTCATCTCGCCGACGACGGCATCGTGGTGCTCGTGCATGTTCTTCCTTCCGGGGGGACGGGCAGGTCAGGGGCTCGGGCTGGAACAGGTGGGGCACTGGCCCCAGAAGACGACCTCGGCCTCGTCGATCGCGAAGCCGTGGTCGTCGGAGGTGGTCAGGCAGGGCGGCTCGCCCACCGCGCAGTCGACGTCGACGATCACCCCGCAGGTGCGGCACACGAGGTGGTGGTGGTTGTCGGCCAGGCGCGCCTCGTAGCGCGAGACCGAGCCCGAGGGCTGGATCCGGCGCAGCAGGCCGGCGCCGGTCAGGGCGCGCAGGACGTCGTAGACCGCCTGGTGCGAGACCTCGCCGAGGTCCGCGCGCACGGCGCCGATGATCGAGTCGGTGTCGGCGTGCGGGTGGTCGTGCACCGCGGCCAGCACCGAGACCCGGGGACGGGTCACGCGCAGGCTCGCCCCGCGGATCGTCTGCTCGAGCTCGGCGGCGGTGGGCACCCTGCCACCCTCCCGCAGTTTCTGGAATGAGTCAAGATTGGCTGGTCCGGGTGGTCGTGGCGAGGCCGGCGGTGGTGCTGCCATGATCGCGGCCATGGGCTACGCACTCGGACAGGGCACCGGGCCGCTGCGCGGCGTCCGGGTCGTCGAGATCGCCGGACTCGGCCCCGGCCCGCACGCCGCGACCCTGCTGGCCGACCTGGGTGCGGACGTGATCCGGGTCGAGCGGCCGGGCGGGGCCACCAGCCCGGGTCCGCGCGGCAGCGACCTGCTCTCCCGCGGCCGGCCCAGCGTCGCGCTCGACCTCAAGGCCCCGGCCGCCGTGGCCGCGGTGCTCGACCTGGTCGCCGGCGCGGACGCGCTGATCGAGGGCATGCGTCCCGGAGTGATGGAACGGCTCGGCCTGGGCCCCGAGGTGTGCCTGGCACGCAACCCGCGGCTGGTCTATGGCCGGATGACCGGCTGGGGCCAGGACGGCCCGCTCGCGCACACCGCGGGGCACGACCTGAACTACGTCTCGATCGCCGGGGCGTTGCACGGCCTCGGCCAGGACGTCGACCGTCCGCACTTCCCCACGAACCTGCTCGGTGACTTCGGTGGCGGATCGACGTACCTCGTGATCGGCCTCCTCGCCGCCCTGCTGGAGTCGCGGGCCAGCGGCGAGGGGCAGGTCGTGGACGCGGCGATCGTGGACGGCACCGCCCACCTGTCGGCGATGTTCGCGAGCATGCTCGCCGGTGGGACGGCCCACGAACGGCGGGCGAGCGGCCTGCTCGACGGAGCGGCGCCGTACTACGACCTCTACGAGACCGCCGACGGCCGGCACATGTCGGTCGGCCCGCTGGAGCCGCAGTTCTACGCCGTCCTGGTCGAGCGACTCGGGCTGGAGGACGCACCCGACCGCGACGACCTCGCGCAGTGGCCGCTGCTGCGGGAGCGGCTGACCGCCCGGTTCAAGGAGCGCACCCAGGCCGAGTGGACCGAGGTCTTCGCCGGCACCGACGCCTGTGTCGCGCCGGTGCTGCCGCTCACCGAGGCCGCCCGGCACCCGCACCTGCAGGCGCGGGGCACCTACGTCGAGCGCGACGGCCTCCTCCAGCCGGCACCCGCCCCGCGGTTCTCGCGCACCGCGGCGACGCTCACGACCGGGCCGAGCGTGGCCGGCGGCGACACCCGCGAGGCGCTCGCGGCGTGGGGCGTCGCGGACGTCGACGCGCTGATCGCGTCGGGCGCCGCGACCCAGGCCTGACGGCCTCGGGAGGGACTAGCGCGTACGGCGCGTGATCGTCGCGCGCTGGGTCTCGTTGACGGCGGACTCGTACGCCGTCACCAGCGCCGCGACCGTCACCGGCTTGAACCGCTCGACGACCTCGCGCAGCTGCTCGGGGGAGGAGCCGCCCTCCTGGTAGGCCGGCCACACCTGGGTGCGGAACAGCTCGGTCAGCTCGTGCGCGACCTGCCGGCCGTGCTCGGTGAAGATGTCCTGCGCCGCGAGGGCCGCGTCGAGCGGCATGCCGAGGTCGAGCAGCGCGACGCCGACGGACAGGTGCGCGATCGCGACCTGGTACTTGCCCTGCTTGGTGGGGAAGACGATGCCGAGCGCGTTGAGGGTGTCCAGGTCCTCGTCGGACAGCGTGCGGCCCGCGCGCCGGTCCAGCTCGCGCCGTGACAGGGTCTCGGGCAGCTCGGCCATCCACGGTGCCAGCAGCGTCCGGTGCAGCGCGATGGTCTCGGGGCTGGCGTCGACCGGGATGCGGGCGACGTACTTCTCGATCGCCGACAGCGTGAAGCCGTGCGCCTGCAGCTCACGCACCAGCTCGAGCCGGGCCACGTGGTCGCTGCCGTAGTACCCCGAGCGGCCGCGCCGGATCGGCGGCGGCACCAGGCCCTTGGTGGTGTAGAAGCGGATGTTCCGCACGCTCACGCCGGTACGGCGGGTGAGGTCGTCGAGCGTCATCGGCTCGGCCGGGACCCCGGCGAGCGGGTCGCGGTCGGCGGGCTTGGTCCCGCGGGAGGAGCGGTCGGTCATCGGTCCCTCGGGGCAGAGGCGGGCAGGGGGGAGGCAGGAGGAGGGGGAGACGCGTCACACTGGTTGACGACGCTAACAGCAGCAGTGTCACAATCGGTGCACAGCCCCGTCCCCGACAGTCTGGACACCGTCATGGCCGAGCAGCCGCAAGCCTTCGTGTACGACGCCATCCGCACGCCGCGGGGGAAGGGCAAGGCCAACGGCGCGCTCCACGAGGTGAAGCCGATCGACCTGGTCGTGGGCCTTCTCGACGAGGTCAGGACGCGCAACCCCGGCCTGGACCCGGACCGCGTGGACGACGTGGTGCTCGGCGTCGTGAGCCCGATCGGCGACCAGGGCGGCGACATCGCCAAGGCGGCCGCGCTGGCCGCGGGCTACCCCGAGACCGTCGCCGGCGTGCAGCTGAACCGCTTCTGCGCCTCCGGTCTCGAGGCGGTCAACCAGGCCGCGGCCCGGGTGCGGTCGGGCTTCGAGGACCTGGTCCTGGCCGGCGGCGTGGAGTCGATGTCGCGGGTCGCGATGGGCTCCGACGGTGGCGCCTGGGCGATGGACCCCCGCACGGCACTGGACACGTCGTTCGTCCCGCAGGGCATCGGCGCCGACCTGATCGCCACGCTGGAGGGCTTCTCGCGCGAGGACGTCGACGGCTTCGCGACCGAGTCGCAGGCGCGGGCGGCCAAGGCCCAGGCCAACGGCTACTTCGACCGCTCGGTCATCCCGGTGCGCGACTTCAACGGCGTGACGGTGCTGGAGCGCGACGAGTTCATCCGCCCCGGCACGACGGTCGAGAGCCTCGCGGGCCTGAAGCCGTCGTTCGCCGCGATCGGCGACCAGGGCGGCTTCGACTCGGTGGCGCTGGAGAAGTACCACTGGGTCGAGGAGATCGACCACGTCCACCACGCCGGCAACTCCAGCGGGATCGTCGACGGTGCAGCGATCGTCGCGATCGGGACCGAGCAGGTCGGCCACGACCTCGGCCTCACGCCCCGGGCGCGCATCCTCGCCGCGGCGGTCTCGGGCGCCGACCCGACGATCATGCTGACCGGTCCCGCCCCGGCGTCGCGCAAGGCGCTGGCCAAGGCGGGGCTCGACCCGGAGGACATCGACCTCTACGAGATCAACGAGGCCTTCGCCGCGGTCGCGATGCGGTTCATGCGCGACCTGGACCTGCCGCACGAGAAGGTCAACGTCAACGGCGGCGCGATCGCGATGGGGCACCCGCTCGGCGCGACCGGGGCGATGATCCTCGGCACGCTGATCGACGAGCTCGAGCGCCGTGACCTGCGCTACGGCCTGGCCACGCTGTGCGTCGGCGGCGGGATGGGCATCGCCACCGTCGTCGAGCGCGTCTGACCCGTCCGCCCCCTTCCCCCCGCCCCGATTCGTCTGCGGACGCCGTACGGCGACCACCCGCTGGATCGCAGACGAATCCACACCAGGAGCACCACGTGACCGACACCCAGCCCGAGACCCAGACCCGGCAGCAGTCCGCCGTCCGCTACGACCGCGACGAGGACGGCGTCGTCACCCTGACGCTCGACAACCCCGCCGCCGGCGCGAACACCATGAACGAGGCCTACCGCGACGGCATGCGGGCTGCGGTGGACCGGCTGACGGCCGAGCGGGAGTCGGTCACCGGCGTGGTCGTCACCAGCGCCAAGAGGACCTTCTTCGCCGGCGGCGACCTGAAGCGGATGATCGCGGCCGGGCCGGACGACGCTCCGGTGCTGTTCGCCGAGGTCGAGGGCATCAAGGCCGACCTGCGCAGGCTCGAGACGCTGGGCCGCCCGGTCGTGGCCGCGATCAACGGTGCGGCGCTCGGCGGCGGGTTCGAGATCGCGCTGGCCTGCCACCACCGGATCGCCTACGACGACCCGCGCACCGAGCTCGGCCTGCCCGAGGTCACGCTCGGCCTGCTGCCCGGGGGCGGGGGCGTCACGCGCATGGTGCGGATGCTCGGCATCACCGACGCGCTGATGGGCGTGCTGCTCACCGGCACCCGGTTTCGGCCGGCCCAGGCTCTGGAGAAGGGCCTCGTCGACGAGCTGGTGAACGACCGCGCCGAGCTCGTCGCGACCGCGAAGGCGTGGGTCCTCGCGCACCGCGACGACCCGGAGTCCGCCCTACAGCCCTGGGACCGCCCGGGCTACCGGATGCCCGGGGGCACCCCGAGCCACCCCAAGCTGGCCGCCTTCCTGCCGGCCTTCCCGGCGAACCTGCGCAAGCAGACCAAGGGCGCCGACTACCCGGCGCCGCGCGCGATCCTCTCCGCGGCCGTGGAGGGCGCGCAGGTGGACTTCGAGACCGCCACCCGGATCGAGTCGCGCTACCTGACCCGGCTGCTGGTCGGGCAGAACTCCACGAACATGATCCAGGCGTTCTTCTTCGACCTGCAGGCGATCAACTCCGGCTCGCTGCGGCCCGAGGGCGTCGAGAAGTTCACCGCCACGAGGCTCGGCGTGCTCGGCGCCGGGATGATGGGCGCCGGCATCGCCTACTCCGCCGCCCGCGCCGGCATCGACGTGGTGCTCAAGGACGTCACGGTCGAGGCGGCCGAGAAGGGCAGGGCCTACTCCGCGGCCGTCCTGGACAAGCAGATCGCCCGCGGCAAGATGAGCGAGGAGCGCAAGGAGGAGATCCTGGCGCGGATTACGCCCACCGCCGACCCGGCCGGCCTGGCCGGCTGCGACTGCGTGATCGAGGCCGTCTTCGAGGACCCCTCGCTGAAGGCCAAGGTCTACGGCGAGGTGCAGGACGTCGTGAACCCCGACGCGCTGCTCGCCTCGAACACCTCGACGCTGCCGATCACCGAGCTCGCGGGCGCGGTGAGCCGGCCCGAGGACTTCGTCGGCATGCACTTCTTCTCCCCGGTCGACAAGATGCCGCTCGTCGAGATCATCCGGGGCGAGAAGACCTCGCCGGAGACGGTCGCGCGTGCCATCGACGTCGTGCAGCAGATCAAGAAGACGCCGATCGTGGTCAATGACAGCCGTGGCTTCTACACCTCGCGGACCTACGGCACGCTCCTCACCGAGGCGGCCGGCCTGCTCGGCGAGGGGGTCGACCCGCAGACGATCGAGCGGGCCGCCACGATGGCCGGCTTCCCGGCGCCGCCGCTGGCGATGCTCGACGAGGTCTCGCTGACCCTGACCCGGCTGATCCGCAAGGCCACCGAGGACGCCGCCGCCCGCGACGGCATCGAGCTCACCCCGCAGCCCGGCACCGACACGATCGACCGGATGGTCGACGAGTTCGACCGGCGGGGCAAGGCCGCCGGTGCCGGCTTCTACGACTACCCCGCCGCCGGCGAGGGCGGCACGAAGCGCCTGTGGCCCGGACTGCGCGAGCACTTCACCCAGCCCGACGCCGACGTGCCGCTGGTCGACATCTCCCAGCGCTACCTGTTCCGGATGGCGCTCGAGACGGCGCGCTGCTTCGAGGAGGGCGTCATCGAGTCCGCGGCCGCCGCCAACATCGGCTCGATCATGGGGATCGGCTTCCCGCCGCTCTACGGGGGCGCCGTGCAGTACATGCAGGGCTACGAGGGCCCCGCCGGCACCGCCGGGGCGGGCACCACCGGCCTGCCCGGCTTCGTCGCCCGCGCCCGCGAGCTCGCTGCGGCCTACGGCGAGCGCTTCGAGCCGCCGGCCTACCTGGTCGACCTCGCCGAGCGTGGGGCGCGCTTCCCCGACTGATTACCAGGGGATGCAGCGAATCTTTCGCTGCCCACGGTGAAGTTCCCGTGGGAAGGGAAAGATTCCCTGGGGCAGTGACGGCGTACGGCGCCCGCGCGCCTCACCGCGCCGAGCATGAACGCCGCGAACCTGGACGTTCCGGACCCGGTGGCTGGTCCGGCACGGAACAATGGGCCCGGTGACCGCCCCGCCGCACCGTCCGCCCTCCGCGGCGACCCCGTCGCGCCAGGCCGCGCCCGCCGGGCCCGCCGACCCCCTCGCCCGGGCCGAGCAGCTCGCCCAGGCCGAGCAGCTCGCCCAGGCCGAGCAGCTCGACCAGACCGCACCCGCCCCGCTCGAGGCCAGCACAGCCCAGCCCGGTCGGCCGGCGGTCGAGATCTCCGGCCTGCGGGTCCGGTTCGGAGACGTCGAGGCGGTGCGCGGGATCGACCTGACCGTGCCGCACGGCACCGCGACCGCGCTGCTGGGCCGCAACGGCGCCGGCAAGTCCACGACGATGCGGGTCCTGGCCGGCGTGGTGCCGATGACCGACGGACGCGTGCTGGTCGACGGGATCGACGTACGCACCCACCTCCTGCAGGTCAAGCGGGTCACCGGCTACTGCCCGGACGTCGGCGGCCTGGTGCCGCGGGCGACGCCGTGGGAGCACCTGCAGCTCGCGGCCCGGCTGCGGCGGCTGCCGGACGGCTGGGAGGACCGGGCCGAGCGGCTGCTGGACCGTTTCGACCTGCTCGGCGCGGCGCACCGCGTCACGTCCGGGTTCAGCCACGGCATGGGGCGCCGGATGTCGGTGATCCTGGCGGCCTTCCACCGTCCGCGCGTGCTGCTGCTCGACGAGCCTTTCGACGGCGTCGACCCGCTGGGGGTCGAGGCCACGCTGGAGGTGATCGCGGCCGCCCGCGTCGACGGCTCCGCGGTGCTGGTCTCCACCCACCTGCGCGAGATCGCGATCCAGGCCTGCCAGCACGCGATGGTGCTGCGGGGCGGGGCCGCGGTGGCTGCGGTGACCGCCGAGGAGCTCAGTGGCGAGGAGGGGGCCGGTGTCTACCGCGCCCTCCTCGACTAGCGCGCCGCTGCACCGGCCCCGGCGACGGCGGTTCTCGGCGCCCTCCCCCATCCGGGAGGTACGCCGCGCGGTGGCCGACCTGCCGCCGCTGCTGGCCTTCCGGCTGTCCGGGCTGCGGGGTCGGTCGCGCCGCGCAGCGCCGATCGCGCTGACGGTGCTCGCCGGGCTCACGGTGCTGGCGGCCCTGGTGCCGGCGACGATGCCGGAGTCCGCGCAGCTCACCCGCGCCGATGCCTTCATCCTGCTGCCCTCGGCGTTCGTCGGCGTGCTGGTGATCGCGATCGTGTCGGCGGCCTCGTCGGGCGGCGGTCGCGAGCTGCTGCCCCGCGAGAGCGCCGTGGCGTTCCCGGTCAGTCCCACCACCGACCACCTCGGTGCGCTGCTGATGGCGCCGCTCAACATCGCCTGGCTGCTGCAGAGCTGGGCGGTGATCGGCCTGACGTCGTACGCCGTCGGCGCGCGCGTCACGCTGCTCGCGGCCCTGGTGCCGGTGCTCGTCTGGCTGGTTGCGGCCACCGCGATGGCCCAGCTGCTCGCCTGGGTCGTGGAGTGGCTGCGCCGGGGCCCGCAGGGGCGTCTGGTCGTGCGGAGCCTCGCGGTCGCGCTGGCGCTGCTCGGTTTCGTGGTGGTCGGCACGGACCGGCTGACCGGCCTGCTGGACAGCAGCCCCACGCTCGCGATCGCCCTCGGGGTGGTCGACGGGAAGGAGGCGCGCTGGACGGAGTGGCTGCGGGTCGTCTTCCAGCTCACGGCCCTGGCGTCCCTGGCCGTGGCGGTCGGGGCCTGGCTCAACGGCCGGGTCGCCCGCCGCGCTCCCCGCGACGAGCTGCGGGTGGAGTCCTCGCACCACGTCCTCAAGGCGCACCCCGGCTCGGACCTGCAGGCGGTGGCGCGGATCGACCGGGCCGGCATCTGGCGCTCGGTGCCGATGCGACGCGGTCTCGCCGTCCTCGCGCTCTTCCCGGGCCTGGTCGCGGTCGGCGGCGGTCTGACCTGGGACATGCTGGGCATCTTCCCCGGCCTGGTCGCCTCCGGCGGGGCGCTGCTGTTCGGCGTGAACGCCTGGTGCCTCGACGGCCGGGGCGCCCTGTGGCGCGACAGCCTGCCGGTGTCGGCACGGCTGACCTTCGCGGCCCGCGCCGTGGTGCTGGCCGAGATCCTGCTCGTCGCCACCGTCGTCACCCTGCTGCTGGCCTCGGTCCGCGCGGGGCTGCCGACGCTCTCGCAGCTGGTGGCGGTGGTGTGCGCGACCGTCGTCGTCACGGTGCAGGTCGTCGCCACTGCCCTGCGCTGGTCGGTGCGCCGGCCGTTCGCGGTCGACCTGCGCAGCTCGCGGGCGACCCCGGCGCCGCCGCTGGTGATGGTGGGCTACTCGGCCCGCCTGGCCCTGAGCACGACCTTCACCGGGCTGCTGTTCAACACCGCGGCGACCGGTCCGTGGTGGGTGGCGCCTGCACTCGCCGTGCCCTTCCTGCTGTGGTCCGGGGTCAAGCTCGCCCGCACCTCGGGGTCGTGGGCGCGGCCGGACGTGCGCGCCCGGGTGGTCGCGACCGTCGCGTCCTAGGAGTCGTGGCGCAGCGCGGCGTGGGCCGCGTTGGCACCGCAGGCACCGTGCACGCCGCCGCCGGGGTGCGCCGACGACGAGGCCAGGTAGAGGTCGCGCACGGGTGTCTCGGCCCGCCCGAGCCCCGGGACCGGTCGCAGGAAGAGCTGCTGGCTCAGGGCCGCGGTGCCGCCGTTGAGCGCGCCGTTCTCCAGGCTCTCGTTGCGCTCCTGCAGGTCGCGTGGCCCGAGGACCCGACGCGCGACGATGCGATTGGCCAGGTCGGGGGCGTAGGCCGCCAGCCGGTCCTGCATCCGGTCGGCGAACCGCTCCGCGTCGTCGTGGCTCCAGTCTCCGGTGATCGTGCCGTCGCCGGCGTCGGAGGTGGTCTGCTGCGGCACGTGGGTGTAGGCCCACAACGACTCGGCGCCCTGCGGAGCGCGGGTGGGGTCGGCGGCCGCCATCTGCCCGACGAGCAGGAACGGGCGCGAGGGTACGGCGCCCGCGTCCATCTCGCGCTGCCAGGTGAGCACCTCCTCGACGGACTCGCTGACGTGCACCGTCCCGGGGGCGGCGCTCGGTGGCGCGGTCCACGGCACCGGCCCGTCCAGCGCCCAGTCCACCTTCACCGTGCCGGGGTCCCACCGGAACAGCTTCATCAGCGTGCGGGTCCGTCCCGGCAGGTCGTCCCACGCGACCAGGCCGCCGTACAGCGCCGGTGCGGGGACGTCGGCGAGCACCGCCCGGCGAGCCGTGACGACCTCCCCGTCCTCGGTGCGTACGGCGACCGCTCGACCGTCCTGCACCACGACCTGGCGCACGCGCACCCCGCACTGCACCCGCCCGCCGCGCGACTCGAGCCGGCGTACCAGCGCGTCGGCCAGCGCGCCCGCGCCCCCCTGGGGCACCGGGTAGCCGTGCACCTGCGCGGTCATGGCCAGCAGCAGGCCGTAGACGCCCGACCCGGGTGAGGTCAGGGACGCGTCGCCGTGGGCGGCGTTGCCCGCGAGCAGCATCCGCGCGGCCTCGCCGCGGAACTCCCGGCGCACCATGGCCGCGGACGAGCCGATCGCGGTGCGCAGGAAGCCGAGCCCGCCGCGCCCCGGCAGGGCCGCGAGCGTGCGCGCCCCGCGCTGCAGCGGGGGGAACGGGCTCATCAGGGCGTCGACCATCGGCTCGCCGAGCCGGTCCCACAGCGCGCAGAGCCGCAGCCATGCCTCGCCGTCGCCGGGGGTGTGCTCGTCGAGCCCGGCGGCGGTCAGGTCGCGGTCGCGGTGCAGCAGCGCCCAGCGGCCGTCGGCGAAGGGCGTGCCGACGACCGAGGGCGCGTGCGACCAGGTCAGGCCGTGCGACTCCAGGTCCATCGCCTGCATGGCCGGGGAGATCAGCGCGAGCGGGTAGAACGAGCTGAACGTGTCGTGCACGTAGTCCGGGTGCACGTCGCTCGCGCTGCGGACGGCGCCGCCGTACGTCGGCTGCGCCTCCAGGACCAGCACGTCCCAGCCGGCGTCGGCGAGCAGGTTGGCCGCGACGAGACCGTTCGGCCCGCTGCCGACGACGACCGCGTCGGGGCCCTTCTGGCTGGCGATGGTGCCCTACTGACCCTGGCTACCGACGGCGCACTTCATCATCGGCTGCACGAGGGTCTTCTGCGCCTCCTCCTGCTTGCCGTTGAAGATCTGCGTGAACATGGTGCGCAGGTTCTCCTCGGTGAGCACCTTGGTGACGCAGTCCTTCATCTCGTCGGGGACGTCGCCGCTCTCCTCCATCGCCGTCTTCATCATGCCCTCGACATCGGTGCACCCGAAGAGCACGTCGGTGGCGGACTTCGCGTCACCCTCGGACATCTTCACGTCGGTGACGTTGTCCTTGGCCTTGTTGTCCTTGGTGAGCAGGCCGTACTTCTGCAGCTTCTCGGTGCCGATCTTGTCGACCAGCCCGTCGCCGATGCAGTCGGCGTCCTTCTGCTTCATGTCGAGGAACTGGTCCGCGGACTCGCTGGACTTCTGCTCCTTCATGATCGAGTCGGCGATGGCCTTGGAGGCCGCCTCGTCCTCGTTGCTGCCGCAGGCGGTGGTGGTGAGTGCCAGGACGGCGAGCACGCCGGCGGTCAGGGTCTTCTTCATCGGATGTCTCCCGTGTGTCCTCGTGGTGTGGCCCCCGGCCGAGCCCTCAGACGCACCCTAACGAGTCACCTCACGATCGGGGTGGCGACCTCTGCTCATCGAGGTTCTAGGGTCGAGGCCATGGACTTCTCCCCCTCGCCCCGCGCCGCCGACCTCACCGCCCGGGTGCAGGCCTTCGTCCGGACCGAGATCGACCCGATCGAGGCCGACTACCACCGCGAGCTGCGCGCCCTGCGCGAGGGCTCCGGGGACGTGTGGACGCCGCTGCCGGTGATCGCCGAGCTGCAGCAGAAGGCGCGCGCGGAGGGGCTGTGGAACCTCTTCCTGCCCCGCGACCACGCCGGCCCCTACGCCGAGCGCTTCGGCACCGACGGAGGAGAGGGCCTGAGCAACCTCGACTACGCGCCGATCGCCGAGCTGACCGGTCGCTCCGCGCTCGCGCCGCACGTCTTCAACTGCAACGCCCCCGACACCGGCAACATGGAGGTGCTGCTGAAGTACGGCACCGACGAGCAGCGCGCCACCTGGCTCGAGCCGCTCCTCGAGGCCCGGATCCGCAGCGCCTTCACGATGACCGAGCCCGACGTGGCCTCCTCCGACGCGACCAACATGGCCGCGACGGCCGTTGTCGAGGGGGACGAGGTCGTGATCAACGGTCGCAAGTGGTGGTCCACCGGCGTCGGTCACCCGGACTGCAAGATCTTCGTGTTCATGGGCCTCACCGACCCGGAGGCCGACCGCAAGTCCCGGCACACGATGGTGCTCGTGCCGCGCGACGCCCCGGGCGTGCGCGTCGAGCGGATGCTGTCGGTGATGGGCATGCACGACGAGCCGCACGGCCACGGCATCGTGTCGTTCAGCGACGTGCGGGTGCCGCTGAGCAACGTCATCCTGGGTCCCGGCCGGGCGTTCGAGATCGCCCAGGGTCGGCTCGGCCCGGGACGTGTCCACCACTGCATGCGGCTGGTCGGGTTGGCCGAGATGGCCCTCGAGCTCGCCGTACGACGGGCCTCCGCACGCACCGCGTTCGGTCGGCCGCTCGCCAAGCTCGGCGGCAACGCGGAGCGGATCGCCGACGCCCGGATCGCTATCGACTCGGCCCGCCTGCTGGTCCTGCACGCCGCCTGGAAGCTGGACACCGTCGGCGCGCAGGGCGCGCTGGCCGAGGTCAGCCAGATCAAGGTCGCGGTGCCTGCGATGGCCCAGTCGGTGGTGGACATGGCGATGCAGCTGCACGGCGCGGCGGGCTTCGACGAGGAGCTGCCGCTGGCCGCGGCCTGGGTCAGCGCCCGGTCGCTGCGGATGGCCGACGGCCCCGACGAGGTGCACCGCGGCGTGATCGCCCGCCTCGAGCTGGCCAAGCACGCATGAGGGTCCTGGTGACCGGCGGCGCCTCCGGCCTCGGCGCCGCGCTGGTGGCCCGCTTCGCCGCACGGGGGGACCAGGTGCTGTCCTGCGACGTCACCACTCCCGCCGCCGAGTTGTCAGGCGCTGACGTCGCCCTGACGACGTCACCGCCTGACAACTCTGTGGTGGTGCAGCGCCGGCTCGACGTCACCTCCGAGGACGACTGGGCCGCGACCCGCGCCTGGGTGGAGCAGGAGTGGGGCGGCCTGGACCTGCTGGTCAACAACGCCGGGGTCGCCGGCGGCGGCCGCGTCGAGCTGTGCTCGCTCGAGGACTGGCAGTGGATCTTCGACGTCAACCTCTTCGGCGTGGTCCGCGGCACCCGGACGTTCGTCCCGATGCTCAAGGCCCAGCGCTCGGGCCGGATCGTCAACACCGCCTCGCTCGCCGGTCTCGTGCACCCGCCCGGCATGGGGTCCTACAACGCCGTCAAGGCCGCCGTCGTGGCGTTCAGCGAGACGCTGTCGCACGAGCTCGCGCCGTACGGCGTCGGGTGCACGGTCGTCTGCCCGTCGTACTTCAGGACCAACCTGATGGACTCCTTGCGCGGCCAGGACACCGACCTCGCCGCCCAGCTGTCGCGGCTGGTCGAGACGTCCCCGATCAGCGCGGACGACATCGCGGTCGCGGTGCTCGACGGCCTCGACCGCGGCCTCGACGTGGTCGTCCCGGACGAGCCCGCGCGGGCGGCGTACGCCCTCAAGCTCGGCGACCGCGAGGCGTACGACGTCCAGATGCGCGCCCTGGCGGCGCGGACGGCCCAACGCTCGGCCGCACCGGCCGCACAGCCCAGCGAGGAGCACGCATGAGCGACCCCACGACCGCCGTCCGCGACGAGGACGCCTTCGACGTCGAGGCGGTCGCGGCCTGGCTGCGCGAGCACGGCGACGACGTGCCCGAGGGCACCCCGGAGGTGCAGCAGTTCCCCGGGGGCGCCTCCAACCTGACCTACCTGCTGCGCTACCCGTCCCGCGACCTCATCCTGCGCCGTCCGCCGGCCGGCCAGAAGGCCAGGAGCGCCCACGACATGGGGCGCGAGCACCGCATCCAGTCCGCGCTCGCGCCGGTGTTCCCCTACGTCCCGGGGATGGTCGCGTTCTGCGAGGACCCCGAGGTGATCGGGTCGGACTTCTACGTCATGGACAAGATCGACGGCACCATCCTGCGGCGCGAGCTGCCCGACGGCCTGTCCCTCGACGAGGAGGCGGCCGGCCGGCTGTGCCGCGACTTCCTCGACGTGCTCGTCGAGCTGCACCAGGTCGACCCGGCACAGGCCGGGCTCGACGACCTCGGCAAGGGCGCCGGCTACGTCGCGCGCCAGGTCGGCGGCTGGTCCGAGCGGTTCCGCAAGGCCCGCACCGACAACGTCGGCGACTACGAGACCGTGATGGGCTGGCTCGAGGAGCACCGGCCCGACGACGTCGCGACGACCGTGATCCACAACGACTTCCGGCTGGACAACGTCGTGCTGGCGACCGAGGGTCCGGTGCGGGTCGTCGGCGTCCTGGACTGGGAGATGGCCACGCTCGGCGACCCGCTGATGGACCTCGGCGGCGCCCTGGCCTACTGGATCCAGGCCGACGACGACGCCGAATTCCTCGCGCTGCGCCGCCAGCCCTCGCACCTGCCGGGCATGCTCACGCGGGCCGAGATGGTCGCGCACTACGCCCAGCGGATGGGCTACTCGGTGACGCCCGAGCAGTGGCGGTTCTACGAGGTGTTCGGGCTGTTCCGGCTCGGGGCGATCGCGCAGCAGATCTACTACCGCTACCACCACGGCCAGACCCGCAACGAGGCCTACGCCCGCTTCCTGCCGATGGTGCAGCTGCTCGAGAAGCGTTGCGAACGACTGATCGGGCTCGTGAGCCTGCTGCTCCTGGTCCGGCACGGCCAGGCGTCCTTCGGGTCCGACGACTACGACCTGCTCTCCTCGACCGGGCACGAGCAGTCCCGCCTGGTCGGTACGGCGCTGGCTGCGCGCGGCGTACGCCCCGACCTGCTGCTGCGCGGCTCGATGAAGCGGCACCGCCAGACCGCCGAGGCAGCCGTCGACGGGGCCGGCTGGACCGGGGCCGTCGAGGAGGACGCCGGGTGGGACGAGTTCGACCACCTGAGCACCGCCGGCCGGCCCGGCGGCCTTCGAGGGCATCGACGGCGAGTCCCTCGAGGAGCGCGCTCGGCGCTTCGAGGCGACCATCGACCGCTGGTCGTCGGGGCAGCACGACGACGACTACGCCGAGAGCTTCCCGGACTTCCGGGGACGCGTCGAGGACGCCTTCGCCCGGACGCTCGACCGGCTCGGCCCGCGGGAGACCGCGGTGGTGTTCACCTCGGGGGGCCCGGTCTCCTGGGTCGCCGCGACGCTGGTCGACGGCGGCCTGCCGGCCTGGGCGCGGCTGTCGAAGGTCGTGGTGAACTCCTCGGTGACCAAGGTGCTCGCCGGACGACGCGGCACCCACCTGATCGGCTTCAACGACCACAGCCACCTCGAGGGCGGCGACCCCGCCCTGCTCACCTACCGCTGACCCGCCGACCCGAGGGAACCCCGATGCGCCAGTCCATCCTGATCACCGGAGCGAGCAGCGGCCTGGGCGAGGAGATGGCTCGCCAGTTCGCCGCCCGCGGCCACGACCTCGCGCTCTGCGCGCGCCGCACCGACCGGCTCGAGACGTTGCGGACCTCGCTGCTGGCCCAGCACCCCGACCGGCGGGTCGAGATCCGCGCGCTCGACGTCAACGACCACGACCGGGTCTTCGAGGTGTTCCGGGCCTTCGCCGCCGACTTCGGCACCCTCGACCGCGTGGTCGATCAACGCCGGCCTCGGCAAGGGCGCCCCGCTCGGCACCGGTGGCTTCGTGGCCAACCGGGAGACCGCGATGACCAACTTCGTCGGCGCGCTCGCCCAGACCGAGGCCGCGCTCGAGGTGTTCCGCGCGCAGGACGCCGGCCACCTGGTGATGATCTCCTCGATGTCGGCGATGCGCGGGATGCCGAAGACCATCACCACCTATGCCGCCACCAAGGCGGGCGTCGCGCACCTCGCCGAGGGCGTCCGTGCCGACGTGCTGGGCACCCCGATCGCCGTGACGGTGATCTATCCCGGCTACATCCGCTCGGAGATGAACGAGAAGGTCACGAGCGCGCCGTTCATGGTCTCCACCGAGAAGGGTGTCGCCGCGATCGTCGAGGCGGTCGAGAAGGAGAAGGCGCACGCGCACGTGCCGCCGTGGCCGTGGGTGCCGCTCGGCTTCGCGCTCAAGCACCTCCCGCTCCCGGTGGCCCGGAGGTTCATGGGCTGACGGCGGCCCTTGCGTTCCCTGCCCGTGCGGGACAGCCTGGGGCCATGAGCGGACGTGTGGTGCACTTCGAGGTCCCCTTCGACGACCAGGCGCGAGCGTCGTCGTTCTACGGCGAGGTCTTCGCCTGGGACCTGCAGCCGATGCCGGAGATGTCCTACGTCATGGTGACGACGGGACCGACCGCCCCGCAGGGCGGCGGGCCGCAGGAGCCGGGGTTCATCAACGGCGGCATGCTCCGGCGCGGCGGCGACGTCACCGCCCCGGTGATCGTGATCGGTGTGGACGACATCGACGCCACCCTCGAGGCCGCTCGAGGCCCACGGCGGCTCGACCGTCGAGGCGAAGACCCCGGTCGGGGAGATGGGCTTCTCGGCCTACCTCAAGGACTCCGAGGGCAACCTGATCGGGCTGTGGCAGAACCCCTGAGCGTTCGCTAGGGCCGGGACCGCCAGTTCATCGCGCCCACCATGATCATCCGCAGCTGCTGCTCGGCGGTCCGCACCACCTCGCGCTCGACCTCCGGTCGACCCGGGGGCGCGGCGACGATCGCCTCCGCCGTCGACACCATCGCGGTCACGATCAGGTTGGCCATGATCCGCAGGTCGTCGGAGGACCAGGTCTCCGTCCCGGGCAGCCGGGCCAGGTCGGTGGCGAGCTCGCGCTCGATCAGCTCGAGCTGGTGCCGGATCGCGTCGCGGACGACGGGCGGGCCGCCGGTGCGCTCGCGGGCGATGAACCGGAAGTGCTGCCGGCGCTGGTGCACGTGCGAGACGAGCACCGCGACCGAGCCGCTGATCGCTCCCCTCAGCTCGCTGCTCGAACGCCGTACGTCGCGCAGCATCTCGCGCAGCGAGGCGAACGACTGGTCGACCAGCGCCAGGCCCAGCTCGTCGAGGGAGCCGAAGTGCCGGTAGAACGCGGTCGGCACGATCCCGACGGCCCGGGTCACCTGGCGCAGGGACACCGTCGCGAGGCTCTCCTCGTCGGCGATCGCAAGCGCGGCGTCCAGGATCGCCCGGCGGGTGCGCTCCTTGCGCTCCTGCCGGCTCGCCGGTGACTCCTGCGGGGTGCCCACGGCCCCGAGGCTACCGCCCCGACGCGCGGCCGGAAGGTGACACGTGTGCGCTGACCCGGGCCTGCTCGGCGGCCTGCCCGGCGTGGGCGAGGTCACGCCCACGGGGGGCTTGACCATACCGGGGGTATGCCGTCTATCGTTTTGAGTGCACGGTCGTTCACTGAAAGGACCGAACACCATGAGCCTCACCCAGACCCTTCTCCGGTCGCCCGCTGTCGCCGCGCTCACCTCGCCGCACGGAGTCGACCGCTACCTGGAGCTGGTGAACCCGCTGTGGGCCGCCCACGAGGTCCGCGCCCGCGTGGTCCGGGTGACCCGTGAGACCCAGGACGTCACCACGCTCACGCTGCACCCCACGAACACCTGGAACGGCTTCGCCGCCGGCCAGCACGTCCAGGTCGGCATCGAGATCGACGGCGCCCGGCACACCCGGTGCTTCTCGATCAGCTCCTCGGAGCTGGCGCGCAAGCTGCGCGACGACCCCACCTTCACCATCACCGTCCGCCACCACGACGACGGCATCGTCTCCAAGGCCCTGGCCCGCCGCGCGGGCATCGGGACCGTCCTGCACCTCTCGCAGGCCGAGGGCGACTTCGTCCTGCCCGCGCTGTCGCTGCTGCCGCGGCGGCTGCTGATGATCTCCGGCGGCTCGGGCATCACGCCGCTGATGTCGATGCTGCGCTCGCTGGTCGACCGCCGCTACGAGGGCCGGATCACCTTCGTGCACTACGCGCGGACGCCGGAGGAGACGATCTTCGCCGCGGAGCTCGACGAGCTCGCCGAGCGGGCGAACGTCGACCTGACCGTCGTACACACCCGCACCGGGGAGAAGCGCTTCAGCGAGCTCCAGCTCCGCGCGCTCGCCCCGAAGTACGCCGACACGCTCACCTACGCCTGCGGCCCCGCGGGTCTCGTCGAGGCTGTCTCGGCGCTGTACGACGCCCGCGGCTGCGCCGACCGGCTGCACGTGGAGTACTTCAAGACCTCCACGCTCAGGTCGGACCCCGGCGACGCCGAGGGCGCCGTGCGGTTCGCGCGCGCCGGCCGGACCGCCGACAACACCGGTGCGACGTTGCTCGAGCAGGCCGAGGCGCTCGGCCTGCGCCCGACGTACGGCTGCCGGATGGGCATCTGCTTCAGCTGCACCGCGCGCAAGACGCAGGGCACCGTCCGCAACGTCGTCACCGGCGCGGAGTCCGCGCTGCCCGACGAGGACATCCGGATCTGCGTCAGCCAGCCCGTCGGCGACTGCGCCGTCGACCTCTGACCACCCCCCACCGTCGATTCGTCTGCGACCGCCCCGCGGGCAGGACCCGCCAGATCGCAGACGAATCGGGAAGCGAGAGCACCATGGACAAGATCACCCTCACCCCCGAACAGCTCGAGGCCTTCGGTGCCGAGATGGACGAGATCCGCCAGCGGGTCCTGTCCCAGCTCGGCGAGGAGGACGCCGACTACATCCGCGGCGTCGTCAAGGCGCAGCGCGCCTTCGAGGTCGCCGGGCGCGCCCTGTTCTACCTGCCGCCGGCCTGGCCGCTCGCCGTCGCCTCGCTCTCGGTGTCGAAGATCCTCGACAACATGGAGATCGGGCACAACGTGATGCACGGCCAGTACGACTGGATGGGCGACCCGGGCCTGAACTCCCGGATGTACGAGTGGGACAACGTCTGCCCGAGCGAGCAGTGGAAGTACTCCCACAACTACATCCACCACACCTACACCAACATCCTCGGCAAGGACCGCGACATCGGCTACGGGATCCTGCGGATGGACGAGGACCAGCCGTGGCACCCCTACTACCTCGGCAACCCGGTGTACGCCGTGCTGCTGATGCTGTTCTTCGAGTGGGGGGTCGCGATGCACGACCTCGAGGTGGAGAACCTCGTCGCGGGCACCAGGAAGCTGGAGGAGAACAAGGCGCTGCACGCCGGCATCATGCGCAAGGTCAAGCAGCAGGCGCTCAAGGACTACGTGCTGTTCCCGGCGCTGACCGGACCGCTGTTCCCGCTGACGCTCGCGGGCAACGCGACCGCCAACCTGGTGCGCAACGTGTGGGCGTTCAACATCATCTTCTGCGGTCACTTCCCGGCCGGCGTCGCGACCTTCAGCGAGGAGGAGACCGAGGACGAGAGCCGCGGGCTGTGGTACTACCGCCAGCTGCTCGGCTCGGCCAACATCACCGGCTCCCGGCTGCTGCACCTGATGAGCGGCAACCTGTCCTTCCAGATCGAGCACCACCTGTTCCCCGACATCCCGGCGCGCCGCTACCCCGAGATCGCCCCGGAGATCCGCGACATCTGCGAGCGCTACGAGCTGCCCTACAACACCGGGCCGCTGCTCAAGCAGCTCGGCAGCGTGGCCGCGAAGATCTGCCGCCTCGCGCTGCCGCCCAAGAAGGCTGCGGCCGCGGCCCCGGTTGCCGAGGTCGCCAAGGCTGCCTGAGACTGGCTGCCTGAGACTGGCGGGATGGGACTGGCCGCATGAGGATGGCGTCGTGAAGGACAAGCTGAGCCGGGGCGAGATCCGCAAGGACGCGCTGCAGGACGGCGTCGAGGCGGCCGCGACGGCCGTGGGCGCGGTGACCGGCATCGTGACCACGGCCGTGCGCGACGTGGCGCGGGCCGTGGGCGGTCTGGCCACCGAGCTGTTCGAGATCCGCGACTCCGCCCGCAGGGCGTCCGACGACCAGCTGCCGCCGGACGACGAGGCGTCCAGCTGACGCAGGCCGGTGGACGGTCTGCCAGCGTCGTACGCCTGCTGGAGCGTCCATAACCCCGCGTGACAAGCGGGGGGAGGCGGGGGTCAGCCGAAGCGCAGGTCGACGTCGCGCAGGTGCAGCGACAGCACCGGCCGCCGGCCGTGCAGGAAGCCCAGCGGGCCGTTCGGGTCGAAGGTCCAGCGGCCCCGGCAGGGCAGCGAGCGGCCGCGCCCGCCGAACGGCGTGCAGACCGGGTCGGGCGAGCCGGCCCGCTCCTGCGACAGCGTCATCGCGAACGGCGCCCGCACCAGGGCCGCTCCCGGCAGCGCCGTGAAGGTGGCGGTGGCCAGGTGCTGCCCCTCGGCGACACCGCCGAACGAGGTCCGCTCGACGGGCCCGTACGACGCGTGGCGCAGCGGCAGCTCGGCAAGCTCCTTGGGGATCGCCCACAGCGACCGGCCGCCGTCACGGGAGGCCGGCGAGTCCACCCAGATGTCGGTGACCCGGACCCGGGGCGCCCGGCCGTCTCGCAGCAGCCGGGCCACGAGCAGCTCGTGGTAGCTCAGCACGCCCGGCTCGACGTAGTCGACGAACGCGGCGCCGTACAGGCCCGCCGGCCGGTCGGCTCGACCCCCCGGGTCGCGCACGGCGAACAGTGACAGCCACGCCCGGGCGGACAGCTGCCAGGGCGGTGACGGGAAGGGCACGGGGGCACCCTAGCCGCCGGACGATCACCCTCCCCAGGGCGAGACGAGTTCTGGCACAGTGGCCCGATGGACAACGGGGTGTGCGTCATCGGAGCGGGCTCGTCCGGCATCGCGGCCGCCCAGGTCCTGCACACCCGCGGCGTCCCCTTTGACTGCTTCGAGGTCGGCAGCCAGGTGGGCGGCAACTGGCGCTACGACAACGACAACGGGATGTCCTCGGCCTACCGCTCGCTGCACATCAACACCTCGCGCCAGATGATGGAGTACCGCCACTTCCCGATGCCGTCGGAGCTGCCGGACTACCCCAGCCACTGGCAGATCGCCGCCTACTTCGACTCCTACGTCGACCACTTCGGCTTCCGGGACGCGATCTCGTTCCGCACCGAGGTGGTGAAGGTCGAGCCGGTCAACGGCGGCACCAGCGGGTACGACGTGACGACCCGCGCCCGCGACGAGTACGGCGACGTCGGCGAGCCCGAGGTGCGCCGCTACCGGCACGTCGTCGTGGCCAACGGTCACCACTGGGACCCCCGCTGGCCGGAGCCGTCGTTCCCGGGGGCCGAGGAGTTCCCGGGTGTGCAGGTGCACGCGCACTACTACCGCACGCCGGAGCTGCTGGCCGGCAAGCGGGTGCTGGTGCTCGGCATCGGCAACTCCGCCACGGATATCGCCGTGGAGTCCTCACGCGTCGCCGACGAGACCTACCTCGCCATGCGCCGTGGGGCGTGGATCCTGCCGAAGTACGCCTTCGGCCGTCCGACCGACCGCCTCAACGACTCGGTGCTGGCGCGGGCGCCGCTGGCGGTGCAGTCGGCGGTGATGGGCGCACTGGTCCGGGTGACCCAGGGCCGAGTCACCGACTACGGCCTGCCGAAGCCCGACCACGCGGTGCTGCACGCGCACCCGACCGTCTCCCAGGACCTGCTGACCCGGTTGGGGCACGGCGACCTCACCGTCAAGCCCAACGTGGACCGCTTCGAGGGCGCGAAGGTGTTCTTCGTCGACGGCACCGCGGCCGAGGTGGACGTCGTGGTCTACGCGACCGGCTACAAGGTGACCTTCCCGTTCCTCGACGAGCGGGTCGTCCCGGCCCGCGACAACCACGTCGACCTCTACCGCCGCGTGGTCGACCCCGACCACCCCGGCCTCTTCTTCGTCGGGCTGGTGCAGCCCCTCGGTGCCGTGATGCCGCTCGCGGAGGCGCAGGCCACGTGGGTCGCCGACCTGGTCACCGGCGAGGGCGCCCTGCCGTCGTACGACGAGATGCGGCGGCAGGTCCGGATCTACGACGAGGTGGTCCAGAAGCGCTACGTCGCCTCCAAGCGGCACACCATCCAGGTGGACTTCCACCTCTACCTCGCCGAGCTGGAGCGGGAGCGACGGGCGTCGCGGCAACGGGCCGGGCACGCGCCGGTCTCCCCCCTGCGCCGACTTGTCAGGCGCTCACGTCGCCAGGGCGACGTCACCGCCTGACAACGGCGCTCAGCGCGGCGGTGCGGTGCTGTCGCGCACGACCAGCTCGGTGGGCAGCACGATGTGCCGGGCCCGCGGCTTGGTGCCGGCCGCCTTGGCCGCCATCACCCGGGTGAGCTCGGCCGCGGACCTCTTGCCCTTCTCCGCGATGTCCTGCCGCACGGTGGTCAGCTGCGGCCGCAGCCGGCGGGCCAGCGGGCTGTCGTCGAAGCCGACGACGGACAGGTCGGTGGGGACGTCGAGGCCGAGCTCGTGCGCGGCGCGGACGACGCCGCTGGCGATCACGTCGGAGAAGCAGAGCACCGCCGTGGGCCGGTCGTCGCCGCGGAGCAGCTCGAGCGCGACCCGGTAGGACTGCTCGTCCTCGCCGTGCTCCTGCCGGTGCACGACGGGCGCGATGCCCGCGGGCGTGAGGGCGTCGAGGTAGCCGAGCAGCCGCGCGCGGGAGACGTACTTCGAGGCGTCGGCGTCCGCGACCGGGTCGCTCACCGGGCCGCCCGACCCGCCCATGCCGGCGGTGAGTACGGCGATCCGGGTGTGTCCCAGGTCGACCAGGTGCTGCGCGGCGTCGCGCGCACCCCCGCGGTCGTCGACGTTGACCGAGGTGATGCCGGGGGCGGGGTCCTGGTCGACGAACACGACGGGGAGACCCCGGCGGATCAGCCACTCGGCGGCCTCCATCGAGGGGTCGCAGGAGTAGACCAGGGCGGCGTCCATCGGCACGTCGCGCGCCGGGATCATGTCGCCGACGGGGACCGAGGAGAGCAGGGTGAGGGCCAGGCCGGTCGGCGCGACCTCGCCGGCGATGGCGCCGAGGAACCCGGTCGCGACGTCGTCGTCGAAGGCGTAGCGCAGCGACGAGGTGAGCAGGATGCCGATCGCGCCGCTGGTGCCGCGGGCCAGGGCGCGTGCGGCGGGGTCGGGGCCGACGTACCCGAGCTTCGTGGCGGCGTCGAGGATCGTCGTCCGCAGCGCCTCGGAGAGCTGGTCGGGGCGGGAGAAGGCGTTGGAGACCGTCATCCTGCTGACCCCGACCTGGTCGGCGATCGTCTGCAGGGTCACTCGTGCCATGCCGCCAGCGTAGCCAGTGGTGCGGCGCACGCTGGACGGCACGGCGACGAGCTTTCGACTCCCCGAGCGAGGGGTCAGTGGGCGGTGCGGCACGCGCCGGTCGGACGCGGGGCGACCGTGTCGCCGAGGTGGTGCAGGGCCCGGGCGAGGCGGGTCCGCGTGGAGCGGACACGCAGGCGGGGCGCGCCGGACGGGGCCCGGGTCGTCTCGTCGGCGGAGACGGTGAACTGGGAGGCGACGGCGCTGCGTGCGACGTCGAGGGGGAGCAGGGTCTGCATGGGGAACTCCTTGGAAGCGGGTGCTGCGATCTATACCGCTACAGTAGAGGCCGTGTCTGTATCGGTCAAGTCGTCGCCTCGCTAGGCGTCCACACGGGTGCCGCGCAGCCCGAAGCCGGCGACCACGGCACCGCCGAGCAGCAGCACCGCACACACCAGCTGCGCCTGGGCGTAGCCCGCCCCGAACACCGCCGGGTCCTGGTAGTCCGCGCCCGCGATCCCCACCAGCGCCGGGAGCGCGGAGACCGCGAGCAGCGAGCCGGTCCGGGCCACCGCGTTGTTGATGCCGCTCGCGATGCCGGCGGAGCGGTCCGGTGCCGCCGCGAGCACGCTCGAGGTCAGCGGTGCGACGAGCAGCACCAACCCGAGGGAGAACACCAGCATCCCCGGCAGCACCCCGGTCCAGTAGCCGGTGTCCACACCGACCTCGCGCAGCAGCAAGGTGCCGGCCCCGCACAGCAGCGGTCCCACCGTCAACGGCAGCCGTGGGCCGATCCGGGCGGCCAGCGCCCCCGACCGGGACGACAGCGCGAGCATCACCAGGGTCAGGGGCAGGGTCGCAAGCCCGGCCGCCAACGGGGACCACCCGGTCACGATCTGCAGCTGCAGCACCAGGAAGAACAGCATCGCGCCGAGGGCGCCGTAGACCAGCAGGGTCAGCAGGTTGGCCACCGAGAAGGTCCGGGACGCGAACAGCCGCATCGGCACCAGCGGGTCGGCGATGCGGCGCTCGAGCAGCACGAACAGCACCATCGCGAGGCCGCCCACCACGGCGGCGGTGACCACCCAGCCGGGCGGCGCCGTCGAGGACTCGATCAGCGCGAAGGTGACGCCGCCCAGTCCGAGGGCGCCGAGCGACGCCCCCAGCACGTCGAAGTGACGCGCCGCCTCCGGGTCGCGCGACTCCGGCACGTGCCGCACGGCGACCAGGACCACGGCGACCGCGACCGGCACGTTGATCAGGAAGATCCAGCGCCAGCTGACGTTCGCGACGATCACGCCGCCCAGGAACGGGCCGATGGCGGCCGCGATGCCGCCGAGCCCGGCCCACTGCCCGATCACCCGTCCGCGGTCGGCCGGCCGGAAGGAGCCGGAGATCATGGCCAGGCTGCCGGGCGTGAGCAGCGCCGCCCCGATGCCCTGCAGCAGCCGCGCGACGATGAGCTGGTCCGGTGTCTGGGCGAGACCGCAGACGGCCGAGGCGACCGCGAACCAGGTCACCCCGACCACGAACACCCGACGACGACCGAGGTGGTCGCCCAGCGAGCCGCCCACCAGGATCAGGGAGGCGAGCGCGAGCAGGTAGGCGTTGAGCACCCACTGCAGCTGGGCGATCGAGGCGTCGAGGTCGGCGCCGATGTTGCGCAGCGCGATGTTGACCACGGTGCCGTCGAGCAGGGCCATGCCGGAGCCGAGCACCGCCGCGACGAGCACCCACCGTCCCTGGGTCGTGCCGCTGGCGACGTACGTCGGGGCGGGGTCGGTCATCGGCTCGTCGCGATCGGTCGGGTGTAGCGCATCTCGACGGGATGGGGCGGCCAGACCGCGTCCTGGCGGTCGGAGGTGGCCTGCCAGCCGAGGCGCTCGTAGAGCCGGCGGGCGCGGTGGTTGCGCTCGAGGCACCAGAGGTCGGCGTTCGTGCTGCCCCGCCGCGCCATCTCCTCCAGCACCACGCCGATGGCCCGCGTGGCCAGCCCCTGGCCCCAGGCGTCGGGGTGCACCGCGAGGTGCCGCAGCGAGTGCAGGTCGTAGGCGGCGAGCAGGTCGATCGCGCCGTCGGTGCCGGCCCGGTCGCGCACCAGGACGACGGCGTCGGGATCCTCGAGCACCAGCGCCCAGCGCGCGAGGACGTCGTCGTCGGGGAAGGGGAACTCCTCCGGCGGGAAGACGTGCCGCAGGCCGACCAGGTTGGCCTCCCGCTCGAGGTCGGTGAGGGCGACGAGGTCGTCGGGCGTCGCCGTGCGCAGCATGGCGCCATCGTCCCATCCGAGACAGAGTCAGGCTTGACTGTTTGTTTGTGGGCGCGCACGATGACCGCGTGCCCACCGCGACCAGCCGCGTTCCCCAGGAGGAGCGCACCCGCGCGATGCGGCTGCGCCTGCTCGACGCCTGCGTGGAGTGCCTGGTGGAGGTCGGCTGGAGCGGTACGTCGACCACGCTGGTCTCCCAGCGCGCCGGGGTCAGCCGCGGGGCGCAGCTGCACCACTTCCCGACCAAGGACGCGCTGGTGCTCGCCGCCGTGGAGCACCTCAGCGCCGCGCGCGGGGCCGAGCTCAGCGCGGCGGCGGCTGACCTCCCGCGCGGCGCGCACCACACCCGCGCGGTGCTCGACGTGCTCGCGCGCCACTTCACCGGCCCGGTCTTCAGCGCCGCCCTCGAGCTCTGGGTCGCCGCGCGCACCGACGCCTCGCTGCGTGCCGCCGTCGGCCCGCTCGAGCAGCGGATCGGCCGCGAGACGCACCGCTGGACCGTCGACCTGCTCGGGGTCGACGAGTCGCAGCCGGGCGTGCGCGAGCTGGTGCAGGCCACCCTCGACCTGGTGCGCGGGCTCGGGCTGGCCGCGACGCTGACCGACGACGCCGCTCGGCGCCGGCGGATCCTGGACGAGTGGGCGCGGGTCCTGGACGCCGACCCCCGATTCGTCTGCGATCCCTCCACGGCGCCGACCCTCCCGATCGCAGACGAATCGGAGGGGGAGGGGACGTGAGCCGGCTCGACGCGGTGCTGGCCGACCTCCAGGCCGAGGGCGACCAGCTCGAGGACCTGGTCGTCACCCTGGACGACGAGGGCTGGCGGGTGCCGACGCCCGCCCGCGGATGGGACGTCGCCCACCAGGTGGCGCACCTGGCCTGGACCGACGAGATGGCCCTGGCCGCGGCCACCGACCGGGCGGCGTGGGACGCGGGCGTCCGGGAGGCGCTCGCCGACCCCGACGGCTTCGTCGACGCCCAGGCCGCCCGCGGCGCGGCGTCGCCCCCCGCCGCGCTGCTCGCCCGATGGCGTACGGCGCGCGCCGCCCTCGCCGCGGCCCTGCGGGACCTGCCCGAGGGCACCCGGCTGCCGTGGTACGGACCGCCGATGAGCGCCACGTCGATGGCCACCGCCCGGTTCATGGAGACCTGGGCGCACGGCCGGGACGTGGCCGCGGCGCTGGGCGTCGAGCTGCCCGCGCACGACCGCGTGCGGCACGTGGTGCACCTCGGCGTGCGCACCCGCGACTTCGCCTTCGGCAACCGCGGTCTGCCGGCGCCCGACGAGGAGTTCCACCTGGCGCTGACGCTGCCCGGCGGCGAGGTCGTGGAGCACGGCCCGGCCGACGCGGCGCAGCGCGTGACCGGCTCGGCCCACGACTTCGCCCTGCTGGTCACCCAGCGGGTGCACCGCGACGACACGGACCTGGTCGCGGTCGGTGAGGACGCGAACGCCTGGCTGGACCTCGCGCAGGCCTTCGCCGGACCGAGCGGCGACGGCCGGACCCCCCGATGAGCGAGGTGCTACGGGTCGGCAACTGCTCCGGCTTCTACGGCGACCGGCTGTCCGCGATGCGCGAGATGCTCGAGGGCGGCGAGCTCGACGTGCTCACCGGCGACTACCTCGCCGAGCTCACCCTGCTGATCCTGGGCCGCGACCAGCTCGCGGACCCCACGCTCGGCTACGCCCGCACCTTCGTGCGCCAGGCCGAGGACTGCCTCGGGCTCGCGCTGGAGCGTGGGGTGCGGCTGGTGGCCAACGCCGGCGGGCTCAACCCGGCCGGCCTCGCCGCCCGGCTGCGCGAGGTCGTCGCCGGGCTCGGCCTCGACGCGCACGTCGCGCACGTGCAGGGCGACGACGTGCGCGCCCTCGGCTTCGACGGCGCCCTCACCGCCAACGCCTACCTCGGCGGGTTCGGCATCGCGGCCGCGCTGTCCGCGGGTGCCGACGTGGTCGTCACCGGTCGGGTCACCGACGCCTCCCTGGTGGTCGGTCCCGCGGTGGCGCACTTCGGCTGGACCCGCACGTCGTACGACGAGCTGGCCGGCGCCGTGGTCGCCGGACACGTCATCGAGTGCGGCGCGCAGGCCACCGGCGGCAACTTCTCCGGCTTCTCGCCCGACTCTCGGCCGCTCGGGTTCCCGTTGGTCGAGCTATCCGCGGACGGGTCGTGCGTGGTCACCAAGCACGACGGCACCGGAGGATCGGTCTCGGTGGACACCGTCACCGCGCAGCTGGTCTATGAGATCCAGTCCGCGCGCTACCTCGGTCCCGACGTCACCGCACACCTCGACACCGTCGCCCTGGCCCCGGTCGGGCCGGACCGGGTCCGGATCAGCGACGTGCGCGGCTCCGCGCCGCCGGAGACGCTGAAGGTCTGCGTCAACGAGCTGGGCGGCTCGCGCAACCAGGCCGAGCTGGTGCTGGTCGGCCTCGACATCGAGGACAAGGCGGCCTGGGTGCGCGCGCAGGTGACCGCCGCCCTCGCGGCCTCGCCGGGCGGACCGCCCACCACCGTGGAGTGGACGCTCGCGCGCACCGACCACGAGGACGCCGACACCGAGGAGGTCGCGTCCTGCCGGCTCCGCGTCGTCGTGCGCGACGCCGACGCCGCCAAGGTCGGGCGGGCGTTCACCGCGCCGCTGGTGGAGCTCGCGCTCGCGTCCTACCCCGGCTTCACGCTGACCGGTCCGCCCGCCCCCGCCACCCCGTACGGCGTCTACCGCGCGGCGTACGTCGCCCGCTCGGCGGTGCACGAGCAGGTGGTGCTCGGCGACGGCACGGTGCTGGACGTGGACGCCCCGGCGGACCTCGCACCCGCGACAGCGGGACCGGACGCGCGCCGGCCGCCTGCGGTCACGGCGACGAGCCCGCACCGCGCGACCACCCGCGTGCCCCTGGGCACCGTCGCGCACGCCCGCAGCGGCGACAAGGGTGGCGACGCCAACGTGGGTGTCTGGGCCCGCGACGGTCGCCCGGACCGGGCCACGTGGCTGCTGGACCACCTGACCGCCGACCGGGTCCGGGACCTGCTCCCGGAGGCGGCCGGCCTCGACGTCACCGTGCACCCGCTGCCCAACCTGGGCGCGGTCAACGTGCTGCTGCCCGGGCTGCTGGGCGAGGGGGTCGCGGCCTCGGGCCGGTTCGACCCGCAGGCCAAGGCGGTCGGGGAGTGGCTGCGGTCCCGGCACGTCGACGTCCCGCAGGACCTGCTGTGAGCTTCCTGACCGAGGAGCGCCGGGCGCTGCAGGAGACCGCGCGGGCCTTCGTGCGCCGCGAGGTCGTTCCGCACCTGCAGGCCTGGGAGGACGCCGGCGAGGTGCCGCGCGACCTGCACGTCAAGGCCGCCGCGCTTGGGCTGCTCGGGCTCGGGGTGCCCGAGGAGCTCGGCGGCTCCGGCGGGACGTTCCTCGACGCGTTGGCCGTGTCGGAGGCGTGCACCGACGCGGGTGCGTCCTCCGGCCTGCTCGCCGCCCTCTTCACCAGCGGCATCGCGCTGCCGCACGTCGTGGCTTCGGGCGACGCCGACCTGGTCGACCGGTTCGTGCGGCCGACGCTGGCGGGCGCGACGATCGGGGCGCTGGCGATCACCGAGCCGGGCGGCGGCTCCGACGTGGCAGCCCTGCGCACGACCGCCGTCCGCGACGGGGACCACTACGTCGTCAACGGCGCCAAGACCTTCATCACCTCGGGCGTGCGCGCCGACTTCGTGACCGCGGCGGTGCGCACGGGCGGTCCCGGCCACGCCGGCCTGAGCCTGCTCGTGGTCGAGAAGGGCACACCCGGCTTCACCGTGGACCGGTCCCTGGCCAAGCTGGGCTGGCACTGCTCGGACACCGCCGAGCTCGGGTTCGCGGACGCCCGGGTCCCGGTAGCCAACCTGGTCGGCGAGGAGGGCTCCGGGTTCGCGCAGATCGCGACGGCCTTCGTGGTCGAGCGTCTCGCGCTGGCCGCGCACGGCTACGGCATCGCCTCCCGCTCCCTCGACCTGACCGTGGCGCACGCCCGCGACCGGGAGACCTTCGGGCGGCCCCTGATCGGCAACCAGGTGGTGCGTCACCGGCTCGTCGCGATGCACCGGCGCGTGGACGTGGCGCGGGCCTACACCCGCGGCGTCGCGAGCCGGTACGTCGCGGGGGAGGACGTCCTGGTGCAGGCCCTGCACGCCAAGGCGCTCGGCGTCGACGCGGCGTCGTACGTCTGCGACCAGGCGGTGCAGCTGCACGGCGGCACCGGATACCTGCACGGGACCGAGGTGGAGCGGCACTACCGCGACGCGCGGATCCTGGGCATCGGAGGAGGAGCGACCGAGGTGCTGGACGACTTGACCGCCAGGCTGCTGGGGTACGGCGCATGAGCCGCCGCGCCGCCATGCTCGCGAAGATCGAGGCGCTCGACGCCGAGCACGCCACGGCGGTGGCCGGTGGCGGACCGAAGTACGTCGACCGGCACCACCGGCGCGGCAGGCTGCTGGCCCGCGAGCGGATCGAGCTGCTGGTCGACGAGGGCTCGGCCTTCCTGGAGCTGTCGCCGCTGGCCGGCTGGGGCTCCGACTTCGCCGTGGGGGCGGCCGTGGTCACCGGCATCGGTGTGATCGAGGGCGTCGAGTGCCTGGTGATCGCCAACGACCCGACGGTGCGCGGCGGGGCGAGCAACCCGTGGACGGTGAAGAAGCTGTTCCGCGCGGCGCAGATCGCCCGGGAGAACCGGCTTCCGACGGTCAACCTCGTCGAGTCCGGCGGCGCCGACCTGCCCACCCAGAAGGAGATCTTCATCCCGGGCGGCGCGCTGTTCCGTGGCATCACGCAGGCCAGCGCCGAGGGCCGGCCGACCGTGGCGCTGGTCTTCGGCAACAGCACCGCGGGCGGGGCCTACGTGCCCGGCATGAGCGACTACGTCGTGATGGTCAAGGAGCAGGCCAAGGTGTTCCTGGGCGGTCCGCCCCTGGTCAAGATGGCCACCGGCGAGGAGTCCGACGACGAGTCGCTCGGCGGCGCCGAGATGCACGCGCGCACCTCCGGGTTGGCCGACTACCTCGCCGTCGACGAACGCGACGCGATCCGGATCGGGAGGCGGATCGTGGCGCGCCTCAACCGCGATTCGTCTGCGATCCCTCCACGGCGCGGGCCCGCCGGATCGCAGACGAATCGGGGGTATGCCGAGCCGGACGCCGACGTCGAGGAGCTGCTCGACCTGATCCCCGAGGACCTCAAGGAGCCGTTCGACCCCCGCGAGGTGATCGCCCGGATCTGCGACGGCGTCTCGCCCGACAACGCCGTGGCCTTCGACGAGTTCAAGCCGCTCTACGGCCCTTCCCTGGTCACCGGTTGGGCGCGGCTGCACGGGAGGCCGATCGGCGTGCTGGCCAACGCGCAGGGCGTGCTGTTCTCGCAGGAGTCCCAGAAGGCGGCGCAGTTCATCCAGCTGGCCAACCGGATCGACGTACCCCTGCTGTTCCTGCACAACACCACCGGCTACATGGTCGGGTCGGAGTACGAGCAGGGCGGGATCATCAAGCACGGCGCGCAGATGATCAACGCGGTCAGCAACAGCACCGTCCCGCACCTCTCGATCATGATGGGCGCGTCCTACGGCGCCGGCAACTACGGCATGTGCGGCCGCGCGTTCGACCCGCGGTTCCTGTTCACCTGGCCCTCCGCGAAGTCCGCCGTGATGGGCCCCGCCCAGCTCGCCGGCGTGCTCTCGATCGTCGCGCGCGCGGCGTCCGAGGCGAAGGGCGAGCCGTACGACGAGGAGGCCGACGCCGGCATGCGGGCGTTCGTCGAGCAGTCCGTGGAGGAGCAGAGCCTGCCCTTCTTCCTGTCCGGGATGGTCTACGACGACGGCGTGATCGACCCGCGCGACACCCGCACCGTGCTCGGCATCTGCCTGTCCGTGATCGAGAACGCCCCCATCGAGGGCACCGACCGCTTCGGCGTCTTCAGGATGTGAGCGCGATGACCACGATCCACCGCCTGCTCGTCGCTAACCGCGGCGAGATCGCCCGACGGGTGTTCGCGACCTGCCGCGACCTCGGCATCGAGACGGTCGCGGTGCACTCCGACGCGGACGCCGGACTGCCGTTCGTGCGCGAGGCCGACGTCGCGGTGCGGCTCCCCGGCGACGCGCCGAGCGAGACCTACCTGCGTGGCGACCTGGTCGTCGCCGCGGCGCTGCGCACCGGCGCGGACGCGGTCCACCCGGGCTACGGCTTCCTCTCCGAGAGCGCCGCCTTCGCGCGGCAGGTCCTCGACGCCGGGCTCATCTGGGTCGGGCCCCCGCCGGAGTCGATCGAGCAGATGGGGTCGAAGGTCGAGGCGAAGCGGCTGATGGCCGAGGCGGGGGTGCCGGTGCTGCCGGAGCTGTCGCCCGCGGACGTCACCGAGGACGACCTCCCCCTGCTGGTGAAGGCGTCCGCAGGGGGCGGTGGCCGCGGCATGCGTGTCGTCCGCGTGCTGGCCGAGGTCGAGACGGCCGTCGAGCAGGCGGCCGCGGAGGCCGCGTCGGCGTTCGGCGACCCGACCGTCTTCTGCGAGCCCTACGTCGAGCGCGGTCGGCACGTCGAGGTGCAGGTCTGGGGCGACGCGCGGGCCCGGATCAGCGTGCTCGGCGACCGCGACTGCTCGGTGCAGCGACGCCACCAGAAGGTGGTCGAGGAGGCTCCCGCGCCCGGCCTGCCCGACGAGGTCCGGGCGGCCCTGCACGCCGCGGCCCGCAGCGCCGCGGAGGCGATCGGCTACGTCGGCGCGGGCACGGTGGAGTTCCTCTACGACGAGGCGGGCCAGCGGTTCTTCTTCTTGGAGACCAACACCCGGCTGCAGGTCGAGCACCCCGTGACCGAGTGCGTCACCGGCCTCGACCTGGTCGCGCTGCAGATCCGCGCGGCCGAGGGCGTCGCGGAGACGATCCACGTCGAGCCCCGCGGGCACGCGGTCGAGGCGCGGCTCTACGCCGAGGACCCGGGCCACGCGTGGCAGCCGCAGAGCGGGCGGCTCACCCGGTTCGAGCTCGGCGGGGACCTCGCCTTCGCCCCGCCGGGGTCGGCGACCTACGGCGTGCGGGTGGATGCCGGCTTCGGCGCGGGCGACGAGGTCGGCACGCACTACGACGCGATGATCGCGAAGGTGGTCGCCTGGGCGCCGACCCGCCGCGAGGCCGTACGGCGGCTGGCGGCCGTGCTCCGGCGCGCCGAGATCCACGGCATCGCGACCAACCGCGACCTGCTCGTCGAGGTGCTCCGCCACGAGGACTTCGTCGACGGCCGCCTCGGCACCGACTTCCTGGAGCGTCACGACCTCGCCGCGCTGCGGCCGCCCGCGCTCGACGAGGAGGTCCTGCGCCAGTCGGCGTTCGCCGCGGCGGTCCACCTCGCCGACCGGGCCGGCGCGCGCCGCGCCGTACAGCAGCGCATCCCGGCGGGCTGGCGCAACGTCGTCTCGGCGCCGCAGCGCACCGTGTTCAGCCACGAGGGCGAGGAGGTCGTCGCCGAGTGGTACGGCGGCCGCGACGGTTGTCGCGCCGGCGACCTCACCGCCCACCTGTCAGGCGGTGACGTCGTCCTGGCGACGTCAGCGCCTGACAACGCGGTGCACCGCCGGTTCACCGTGCACGTCGTGGGCGACCGGGTCGACGTGGAGAGCTCGCTCGGGCACGTCGTCCTGCTCCGGGTGCCGCGCTTCGTGGACCCCGCCGACCAGGTGGCCGGCGGCTCCCTGCTCGCGCCGATGCCGGGCTCCGTCGTACGCCTCGCCGTCCAGCAGGGCAGCCAGGTCGCCGCCGGCGACCCGGTGCTGGTGCTCGAGGCGATGAAGATGCAGCACACCATCACCGCGCCGCACGACGGCGTGGTCACCGACCTCCCGGTCTCCGAGGGATCCCAGGTCGCCGCGGGAGCGGTGCTGGCCGTGGTCGCCTCGAGCTCGACCACCCGAGAAGGAGCAGCAGATGACTGACGCCACGTTCACCGAGACCGGGGAGCGCCGCGCCCTGCGCGCAGCGGTCGCCAAGCTCGCCGGCGGCTACGGCCGGGAGTACTTCACCCGGCAGGCGCGCAGCGGCGGCAAGACCACCGAGCTGTGGCTGGAGATCGGCCGGCACGGCTACCTCGGCGTCAACATCCCCGAGGAGTACGGCGGCGGAGGCGGCGGCATCGGCGACGTGGCCGCGGTGTGCGAGGAGCTTGCCGCGCAGGGCTGTCCGCTGCTGATGATGGTGGTCAGCCCGGCGATCTGCGGCACCGTGATCAGCCGGTTCGGCACCGAGGAGCAGAAGCAGCGCTGGCTGCCCGGGATCGCCGACGGCACCGAGACGATGGCGTTCGCGATCACCGAGCCGGATGCGGGCACCAACTCGCACAACATCACCACGACCGCTCGGCGCGGCGACGACGGCGGGTGGGTGCTGAAGGGCAGCAAGGTCTACATCTCCGGGGTCGACGAGGCCCGCCACGTGCTCGTCGTGGCGCGCGCCGAGGACGCCCGGAGCGGCCGCCTCAAGCCGTGCCTGTTCGTCGTCCCGACGGACGCCCCGGGCTTCGACTACACCCCGATCCCGATGGAGATCGTCAGCCCCGAGCAGCAGTTCTCGGTGTTCATCGACGACGTGGTGCTGCCCGCCGACGCGCTGGTCGGCGACGAGGACGCCGGTCTGGTGCAGCTGTTCGCCGGGCTCAACCCGGAGCGGATCATGGCGGCGGCGTTCTCGACCGGGCTGGCCCGCTACGCCCTCGACAAGGCGGTCGCCTACGTCAAGCAGCGCGAGGTCTTCGGCGCCCCGATCGGCACCCACCAGGGCCTCGCGCACCCGCTGGCGCAGTCGAAGATCGAGATCGAGCTGGCCCGGCTGATGACCCAGAAGGCCGCCGCGCTCTACGACGCCGGCGACGACGCCGGCGCGGGAGAGGCCGCCAACATGGCCAAGTACGCCGCGGCCGAGGCGGCCTGCGACGCCGCCGACCGCGCCGTACAGTCGCACGGAGGCAACGGCATCACCCAGGAGTACGGCGTCGCCGGCCTGCTCGTCGCGGCCCGCGCCGGCCGGATCGCCCCGGTCAGTCGCGAGATGATCCTGAACTTCGTGGGGATGCACTCGCTCGGCCTGCCCAAGTCCTACTGAGGAGCCGCATGACCGACGCACTCGTGCACTACCGGGTCGAGGACCAGGTCGCGACGCTGGTGCTCGACAGCCAGCCCAACCGCAACGCGCTGTCGCGCCGGCTCGTGCAGGAGCTGTACGACGGGCTCGAGCGCGCCGAGGGCGACGCGGACGTCAAGGTCGTGCTGCTCCGCGCCGAGGGCCGCACGTTCTGCAGCGGCGCCGACCTGTCCGAGGCGAGCGGCGAGGGCATGGAGCAGGCCGCGGGCGTGCTGGTCGACCTCCAGCGCCGGATCGTCACCCTGCCGAAGCCGGTCGTCGCGCGGGTGCACGGCAACGTCCGCGCGGGCGGCCTCGGCATCGTCGCGGCCTGCGACATCGCGATCAGCGCGGCCGACGCCACCTACGCCTTCACCGAGGTCCGGCTCGGCCTGACGCCGGCGGCGATCTCGCTGACCGTGCTGCCGCGGATGACCGACCGCGCCGCCGCGCTGACCTTCCTCACCGGCCGGACGTTCACCGGGCAGGACGCCGAGCGGATGGGACTGGTCACCCGCGCCGTCGCCGAGGACGCGCTCGACGCCGAGGTGGCGGAGATCTGCGCGCAGCTGGCCCAGGGCACCCCGCAGGGGCTGCGGGAGACCAAGCTCCTGCTCGGTCGCCCCCTGGTCGCGCGCATCGACGAGCACGGCCCCGACCTCGCGAGGCTCTCGGCGCGCCTGTTCGGCTCCGAGGAGGCGCGCGAGGCGATGGTGGCGTTCCTGCAGCGCAGGAAGTAGCCCCGCACGGTCAGCGCTGCACCCGGCCGGTGATCAGCGCTGCCAGCGTCGCGACGACGGCGGCCCCGACGAGCAGCGGCCCGAACGACGACGTCCCGGGCGTCGGGGCGCCCACCGCTACGAGCGCGCCACCCACCGCGAACGCGACCGCCAGGCCGGACGACATCGCGACCTGCACCGAACCGTGGTTGCGGCCCTGCTCCGCGGGGGCGGACATGCCGAGCACCAGCACCGACGACGTGGACGCCGTCACACCGATGCCGACCCCCGCGACCGTCCAGCCCAGCAGGCCGATCCACACCGGGACGTGCGGCCACGCCAGGAGCGTCGTCCCGGCGAGGCCGAGCGCCAGCAGCGCGCTGCCCGCCCGGAGCACCTGCTCCCGCGGCCACGGCAGGTCGTGGCCCTGGACCCAGGAGCCGAACGCCCACGCCAGTCCGGTGACCGTCAGGCCGATGCCGGCGGTCACCGGCCGGAAGCCGTGCACGAGCGTGAGCAGCAGCGGGAGGAACGCGCTGACGCCGCCGAACGACGCGCTCACCAGGCCCCGCGAGGCGACCAGCGCCGGCAGCCCGCGGGCCAGGCGGAAGGTGCCGGGCGGCAGCAGCCGCACCGCCGCCGCCACCAGCACCACTGCGCAGACCGCTGCCGCGACGGCCGCTCCCACCGGCCGGCGTCCCAGCTGCTCACCGGCGAGCGTGAGCCCGAACAGCGCCGCCGCCGCGACCACCGACGGCAGCGCCCTCGACCCACCACCCTGAGCGGTGCCGGCGACTGTGCCGGCGACTGGGCCGACCATCTTCGTTCCTGCGGACCGGCGCAGCAGCAGCCACATCGGCCAGACCAGGAGCGCCATCACCACGAACACCCAGCGCCACCCGACCTGCTCGGTCACCACCCCGGTCACCACGGGCCCGAACACCGACGGCAGCACCCACGCGGCCGACAGGAGCGAGAACATCCGCGGGCGCAGCGCCTCCGGCAGCACCCGCGCCACCACCACCATCAGCGAGACGTCCAGAAGGGCCTCGGCGACCCCGCTCAGGACGCGTCCGGCGACGACCACCTCCACCCGCGGCGCGAGCGCGACCAGCGTCTGGGCCAGGGCGAACACCACGACGCCCACGCGCAACGGCCCCCGCGGGCCGCGCCGGTCCGCCCACGAGCCGGCGAACGACAGCATCAGCAGGAAGCTGGCGGCCGGCGCGGCGTTGATGACTCCGAACGCCGACACCGCGTCGAAGTCGCGCACGACGCTCGGCAACGCCGTACCCACCGCCCGGTCGGCGAACGCCGCCAGCGTGACCAGCGCGACGGCACCGACGGCGAGCGGCAGGTGCTCGCGCAGCCGGGGCGCCGTGGGGGCGTGGAGCGGACCGGGCATGGGGTCCAGCATGCAGCCCGCGACCCCGGGGGACGCAACCGCTTTCCCGCTCCGGTGTGACCGCGTGGTCCATGCTGGAGAGGGCGCCGTCCCGCGCCGCGGCACACTCACCGACCGGAGCAGCACGTGACCAGCAGGGCCCGAGCCCGCAGCGACTTCGAGGACTTCGTCCTCGTGTGCTCCGACCGGCTGCTCGGGCTGGCCGACCTCCTCATCGGCGACGCCGACCGCGCCGAGGAGCTCCTGCGCGACGCGCTCGCACGCACGTGGATCGGCTGGCGGCACCTCGAGGACCAGCCCGAGCCGTCGGTGCGGCGGATGCTGGTGAGCCGGCAGGCGACCTGGTGGCGCCGGGCCCCGCGGCCGGCCCCCGACGCGCCGCTGGCCGCGCTCACCCGCAGGCAGCGCGCGCTCGTGGTGCTGCGGGTGGTCGACGAGCTCTCCGAGGAGGACGCCGCCGACCTGCTCGGGTGCTCGGTGGCCACGGTGCGGCTCCAGACCGCCAGGGCGCTCGCCACCCTCGGCGTCGGGCCCGACCCCGGGGAGGCGACGACCGAGGAGCTGCGGGCGTCGCTGACCGCGCACACCGAGCAGCTGGAGTCCGTCCCACTGCGGGAGCGACTCGCCGGCGTCGACCGGCGGGCCGGCGTCCTGGGACGTCGCCGGTCCGTGCAGCGGACGGTGGCCGGGGTGGTGGGCGCGGTCGCGCTCCTCGCGGCCGTGGTGCTCCTGCCGCCCCCTGGCACCCGTGGCTCCGGACCCGTCGTACCCGACCCCAGCCCGCCCAACGAGCTGCCGATGGTGGACCCGCCTCCGCCCCTGCTCGACTACCCGCTCGCGCTGACCAACGAGCAGCAGGGCGTCGACTACGAGTACGCCCGCAGCGAGGAGTCGCCGAAGGGCCGCGGGCTGTTGCGCGTCGCGGTCGCGCCCCAGCAGCGGCCCGCGACGATCGTGTGGGCCACCAGTCGCGGCGCCACCGGGACCATGACGGTCAGCGTCGACGGCGACGCGGTGGAGAGCGTCCCCGCGGGGACGCTGCGTTCCGGCCTGATGCTGTCCAAGGGCCGCACCCACCTGGTGACGATCCGGCACACCGCGCCGACCGGCACCAGCCGGATCGGCTTCGCGCTCTACACCTGGCCCGAGTAGGACCGGCCCCGCGCGCCCAGGGGTAGAGTTCTCTCCTTGCCGACGGGCACCCCGAGCCGGCCCACCACTGCTCTGACCGCATCCAGGAGCACAGCTTGACCGTAGAGACGCAGAGCGCCACCCCCGCCGGCGAGCGGGACGGTCTGGCGGAGCGCGAGATCGCGCACGAGCAGTCGTTCGTGGACACCGTCTACGACCAGCTCGAGCGGTCCACGCAGAACGCCCAGGCGCTGGCCAAGGAGGGCTACGGCCGGGCCTCGCTGGGACACGAGGGCGGACTCGTCGAGCGGGACGCGATGGTGTTCCAGGCGGCCAAGCGGATCGCCACCCTCAACGCCGCGCACGAGGGCCTGGTCTTCGGCCGGCTCGACCTGAGCCGGGAGACGGAGGCGGCCCGCTACATCGGCCGCATCGGGCTGCGGGACGAGCAGCGCGACACCCTGCTGATCGACTGGCGCGCCCCCGCGGCGGCAGTGTTCTACCAGGCCACGGCGGCGGACCCCCAGGGCGTCGTACGACGGCGGGTGCTGCGCTGTGCCGGAGCCAAGGTCGTCGCGGTCGAGGACGACCTGCTCGACCCGGAGGCGCCGGCCGCCGAGGACCTGCCGATCGTCGGCGAGGGCGCCCTGATGGCGCAGCTGTCCCGGGCCCGCGACCGCACCATGCACTCCATCGTGGCCACCATCCAGGCCGAGCAGGACCAGGCGATCCGGGCGCCCGGCAAGGGCGTCGTCACGATCAGCGGCGGACCAGGCACCGGCAAGACGGTGGTGGCGCTGCACCGCGCGGCCTACCTGCTCTACACCGACCGCGCGAAGTACGAACGCGGTGGCGTGCTGGTGGTCGGCCCCTCCGGCGTGTTCATGCGCTACATCGAGCGGGTGCTGCCCTCCCTCGGGGAGACAGCGGTGGCGCTGCGCTCGCTCGGCGAGGTCGTCGACGGCCTGCGCTCCTTCCGGCACGACGAGCCCGCGGTGGCCGACGTGAAGGGCACCGACCGGATGGCCGAGCTGATGCGGCGTACGGCGCGGCAGGCGGTGCCCGACGGTCCGCAGGAGCTGCGGGTGTTCTACCGCGACGACAACCTCGTCCTCGGCCCGCGCGAGCTCGCCCGGGTGCGTCGGACGTTGCTGTCCCAGGGCCGCCGCAACCGGCAGGTCCCTCGCGTCGCGTCGGCGCTGCTCGACGCGATGTGGCGCCAGGTGCGCGGCGAGCGGGGTCGCGAACGGGGCCGCGACGAGTTCAACGACGTGCTGCTGGGCACCGCGTCGTTCGTGGACTTCGTGCTGTCCTGGTGGCCGGCCCTGGACGCCACGGAGGTGCTGGGCTGGCTGCGCGACCCCGACGTGCTCGCCCGCGTCGCGCAGGACGTGCTGAGCGTGGACGAGCAGGCGCTGCTGTCGAAGTCGTGGGGGCCGGTGCGCGAGCCGGCGGAGTACCGCGTCACGCCCGACGACTGGTCCGTGGAGGACATCGCGCTCCTCGACGAGCTGCGCTACGAGCTCGGCGACGTGCCCGAGCGGCCCGCGCAGGACCGCGACCTCGAGCTCGACCCGGTGGCCGAGCTCTTCGACGAGAACGTCCCCGAGCTCACCACCGTCGCCGACCGGGTGCAGACCGGTCCTCGCACGACGGTGCGCACCGAGGACGACGGCTACGCCCACGTGCTCGTCGACGAGGCGCAGGACCTTACCCCGATGCAGTGGCGGATGGTCGGACGCCGCGGCCGCACCGCCACCTGGACTGTCGTCGGCGACCCGGCGCAGTCCTCGTGGCCGGTGCCCGCGGAGTCGGGCCGCGCCCGCGAGGAGGCGCTGGGCGACAAGGCCCGGCACGAGTTCCACCTGTCCACGAACTACCGCAACAGCAAGGAGATCTACCAGTTCGCGGCCGCCTACGCCGAGCGCGTGGGCCTCGACGCCGACCTGCCCGACGCCGTGCGCGAGACCGGGGTGCCGCCGGAGCAGCGGACCGTCGTCGACCTGCGCGAGGGCGTCCACGACGCCGTGACCGAGCTGGCCTCGGCCGTCGAGGGGACGGTCGGGATCGTCGTACCCTTCGCCCGGCGGGAGCAGGTGCAGGGGTGGCTCGACGGCTGGACGCACCTGGCCGGCGCCGCCGCCGGCGGCAGCACCGCGCGGGTCGCGGTGCTGACCGGCCTGGAGACCAAGGGCCTGGAGTTCGACGGCATCGTGGTCGTCGCCCCCGACGAGATCGAGGCGGAGTCCGCCACCGGCCGCGCGACGCTCTACGTCGTGCTCACCCGCGCGACCCAGCGGATGGTCACCGTCACCACCTGACCGACCGCCGACCCGCCGAGTCGGCGCGTCTGCTGGCCTCCAACCCGCCGAGTCGGCGCGTCTGCTGGGTTGAACCCGCCGAGTCGGCGCGTCTGCTGGCCTCTGACCCGCCGAGTCGGCGCGTCTGCTGGCCTCTGACCCGCCGACGCGCCGGGTCGAGGGGTTCTGGACCAGCCGACGCGCCGGGTCGAGGGGTTCTGGCCCAGCCGACGCGCCGACTCGGCGGGTTCTGGACCAGCCGACGCGCCGGGTCGAGGGGTTTGGGGTCGGCCGACGCGCCGGGTGGGCGGCGATTAGGCTCGCGCGCATGAGTCCCGCGCCCCTGGCTGCCCTGGCCGCCCCTGCTGCGCTCGACGCGATGCGCGGGCACGAGGCCTGGGCCGCAATCCGGCTGCGCGACTCCGCGACGGTCACCCTGGTCGGCGGCCGCCGCAGCGAGGTGGCCAGCCTGACCGACGTACCCCTCGAGGAGGGCCTGCCCGAGGACGGCCGTCGGTTCGACCGGCTGCTCGCCGTGCCGTTCCGGCAGGTCCGGGAGCGCGGCTTCGAGGCGCACGACGACGGGGCCCCGCTGACGGTCGTCGAGATCGACCTCGAGCTGGAGGTACCCCTCGACGAGCTGCTCGCCGCGCTGCCGCGCGAGGAGCTCGGCTTCACCGACCGCGGGGGGTTCGACACCACCGACGAGGAGTACGGCGTCGTGGTGGACGCGATCATCAAGGACGAGATCGGCAACGGCCAGGGCGCCAACCTCGTCGTCGGGCGGCACTACCGCGCGCAGGTCGAGGACTGGGACGCCGCCCGCGCGCTGACCGTCTTCGGGCGGCTGCTCGAGCGCGAGCGCGGCGCCTACTGGACGTTCTGCTTCTTCACCGGCGACCGCTACCTCGTCGGCGCGAGCCCCGAGCGGCACGTCTCGGTGCACGGCGGTGACGTGCGGATGAACCCGATCAGCGGCACCTTCCGGCTCAAGGGCCTGCGCGATCCTCACCAGCGCAAGGAGCGGCTGCTGGAGTTCCTCGCCGACGAGAAGGAGATCTACGAGCTCTTCATGGTCGTCGACGAGGAGCTCAAGATGATGTGCGACATCTGTCACGAGGGCGGCCAGGTGCTCGGCCCGTTCCTCAAGCCCATGACGCACCTGGTGCACACGGAGTACCTCCTCGCCGGCCGCACCGACCGCGACGTCCGCGAGGTGCTGCGCGACACGATGTACGCCGCGACTGTCACCGGCTCACCGGTCGAGAACGCCTGCCGGCTGATCGCGAAGTACGAGACCGAGGGCCGCGGGTACTACGGGTCCGCGCTCGCGCTGCTGGGCCGCGACGGCTCGGGTCGGGCGACGGCGGACTCGCCGATCGTGATCCGCACGGCTGACGTCGACCTCGACGGCCGGCTCAAGGTGACCGCCGGCGCGACGCTCGTGCGCGACTCGGTGGCGGCGTACGAGGTGGCCGAGACGCACGCCAAGGCCGGCGGCATCCTGTCCGCCTTCGGGCTCGTGGAGCAGGCGGCCCCGGCGGCCTCCAGCGGCGTCGACGAGCTTACGCGCGACGAGGACGTCGTGATCGCCCTCGGCTCCCGCAACCAACGCCTGTCGAGGTTCTGGCTGACCGACCAGGGCGGGTCGCCGCCGGCGGTCGAGCTCAAGGGCAAGACGGTGGTCATCGTCGACGGCGAGGACGACTTCGTCAACATGCTGCGCCACGTGCTCGCGGTGATGGGCATGACCTCCTCGGTGGTGCGGCACGAGGATGTCACGCCGGAGGCGGTCGACGGCTACGACCTGGTCGTCGTCGGCCCGGGGCCTGGAGATCCGCGCGACGGCGGCCACCCCAAGATCGCTGCGTTCCGGACCACGATCGAGGGCCTGCTGCGTGACGAGCAGCCGTTCCTCGCGGTGTGCCTGGGCCACCAGGTGCTGTGCGACCGACTCGGGATTCCCCTTGCCTACAAGGACATCGTCTTCCAGGGCACCCAGTCGAGGGTCGATCTCGCCGGTGCATCGGACTCGCACGGCGAGGAGAACGTCGGGTTCTACAACACCTTCGTCGCCCGGCCCGACGGCCAGCTGCCCGACGGCGTGAGCGTCGCGGCGGACCCGGAGACCGGCGACGTGCACCTGGTGCGAGGTCCGCACTACCGTGGCATCCAGTTCCATGCCGAGTCGATCCTGACCGAGCACGGCTACGACCTGATCCACGACCTGGTCCTCGAGCTGCTGTCGTGAGCCCGGCGCGGGTCGTGGTGGTGGACCACCACGACTCGTACACCTGGAACCTCGTGCACCTCGTAGCGGCCGTGACCGGTTCGCTGCCGACGGTCGTGGAGCATGACGAGGTGTCCGTCCGCGACCTCGCCGGCTTCACCCACGTCGTGCTCTCACCCGGCCCCGGCCGACCCGACGACCCCCGCGACTTCGCGCTGGGCCGGGCGGTGTTCGAGCTCGGCGTGCCGGTGCTCGGTGTGTGCCTCGGGCTGCAGGGCCTGGTGCACGCGTACGGCGGTCACGTCGACCGGGTCGCGCCGGCCCATGGCGAGGTCGCCTCGGTGACCCATGACGGGACCGGTGTCTTCGCGAGCCTGCCGTCGCCGTTCGAGGCGGTCCGCTACCACTCGCTCGCGGCGCTGTCCCTGCCGCCGGCGCTCGTGGCGACGGCCTGGTGCGACGGCCCCGACGGGCCGGTCGTGATGGGGGTGCGGCACACGTCGCTGCCCGTGCAGGGCGTGCAGTTCCACCCGGAGTCGGTGCTGACCGAGCACGGGGCGCCGCTGGTCGCGAACTTCCTGGGGGCGGCATGAGCCTCGACCCCGTCGCGACGTTCCGGCGGCTCGCGGCGTCGTTCGACCGGATGTTCTGGCTCGACGGCGGTGGGGCCCGGGAGTGGTCGGGCCGCCGCTCGATCCTGGGCTTCCTGGACGACGACGACGTCTCGCTGACGTACGACGCGCAGGCCCGCGCGGTCACCCGGCACCAGGGCGGCACGGCGGAGGTGGTGGGCGACGACGTGTTCACGGTGCTGGGCGAGCACGTCGCGCACGATAACGGCGATCCCAGCGTGCACTGGGTCGGCTACCTCGGCTACGCGGCGCGGCCCGACCTGCCCGCGACCCCCGGCGGCCGGGCGCCGGACGCGGTGTGGATGCGCACGCGCGACGCGGTGTTCGTGCAGCATCCGCCGTCGGAGCAGGGGGCCCGGCCCCGGGGCGCCTCGGCGCCGCGGCAGGACCCGCCGGCCGACTACGCGGCGGCGTTCGAGGAGGTGCAGCGCCAGCTGCACGCCGGCAACTCCTACGAGGTCAACCTGACCTACCGCGAGGCGTTCTCCGGCCCGGTCGACCCGGTGACCGCCTACCTGCGGCTGCGCGAGGCCAACCCGGCGCCGTACGCAGGCTTCCTGCAGCACCACGGCACCCACCTGCTCAGCAGCAGTCCGGAGCGGTTCGCGACGCTGGATCGCGAGCGGTGGCTGGAGACCAAGCCCATCAAGGGCACCACGCCCCGCGGCGACGACCCGGACGACGACGAGGCGCAGCGGCGGCTGCTGGCCGGCGACCCCAAGTGCCGGGCCGAGAACCTGATGATCGTCGACCTGCTGCGCAACGACCTCTCGACGGTCTGCGAGCCCGGCACCGTCACCGTTCCGGCGCTGATGGAGGTGGAGTCCTACGCCACTGTGCACCAGCTCGTCTCGACCGTGCGCGGCCGGCTGCGCGACGGGATCGGCACGGTCGAGGCGCTGCGCGCGCTGTTCCCGGCGGGGTCGATGACCGGTGCGCCGAAGCTGCGCACGATGCAGATCATCGAGGCGGTCGAGGGCACGGCGCGCGGCGTGTACGCCGGGGCGTTCGGATGGATCGGCGCCGACGGCCGCGCTGACCTCGGCGTCGTGATCCGCTCGCTCGTCGCGACGCGAGACGCCGACGACGGATGGCGCTACGAGTACGGCACCGGCGGCGGGATCACGGTGCGCAGCGACGTACGCGAGGAGTGGGCGGAGACGCGCTGGAAGGCCGACCGGCTGCGGCACGCTGTCGAGGGGTGAGGCTCGCGCTTCCCATGGAGAACGGTCGCTTCCCACGGGAAGTTCTCCATGGGCAGCGACCGTTTACCAGGGTACCCAGGTAATCGGGGGGCGGGTGGGGCTACGAGCTGGCGGAGCCCTCGTCACTGTCCAGCGTCACCGTCACCTGCTGAGGCTTCTCGCTGCGGACGATCGTCAAGGTGACCTCGTCGCCGGGACGGTGCCCCCGGATCGTGGCGATCAGCGCCTCGGAGCCGGTGATCACGTCGTCGTCGACCTTGGTGATCACGTCGCCGCGCTCGAGCCCGGCCCGGTCGCCGGCGGAGTCCGGGTTGACCGCCTCCACGCCCGCGCCGGTGAGCAGACCGTCGTCGCTGGAGGCGTTGGTGACGCTGACGCCGATCCGGGCGTGCGTCGGGGTCTCGCCGGCGCGCAGCTGCTGCACGACCGGCCAGGCCTGGTCGATGGGGATCGCGAACCCGAGGCCGATGGAGCCGCCCTGGCCCTGCGCACCCGAGGAGGCGGTGCGGATCGAGGAGTTGACCCCGATCACGTCGCCGGACATGTCGACCAGCGGACCGCCGGAGTTGCCGGGGTTGATCGCGGCGTCGGTCTGGATCGCGGGGTACGTCGTGTCCTGGCTGCTCTGGCCGGAGCGGTCGGCAGCGCCCACGGACACGGGACGGTTCAGCGCGCTCACGATGCCGCTGGTGACCGTGGCCTCGAGGCCGAAGGGGGAGCCGATCGCGACGACGGCCTCGCCGACGTCGACCTGTCCGGACTTGCCGATCGTGGCGGGGGTGAGGCCGGAGACGTCCTGGGCCTTGATCACCGCCAGGTCGGTCAGCGGGTCGGTGCCCACGACGGTCGCGGTCTTGGCGGTGCCGTCGCTGAAGCTGACCGAGATCCGGCCGCCCTGGCCGGCGATGGCGACCACGTGGTTGTTGGTGAGGATCTCCCCGTCGGAGCTGATCACGACACCGGAGCCGGAGCCGGACTCCTGCCCGGTGCTCACGTTGATCTTCACCACCGACGGCAGCACGCGCCGCGCCACGCCCTCCGGGGAGTCGGCTGCGGGAGTCGGGTCGCCGCGGTCGACGACCGGGGAGCCGGTGGCCGACGACGAGGAGCCGGGGCCGGAGCCGCTGTCGGCGTTGTACGCCTCGAAGCCGGCGGCTCCCGCGAGGCCCCCGATCCCGCCGACGAGGAGCGCCCCGGTCAGCAGGGCGGCCACCGTGCCGGCACCGGGACGGGCGCGGGCCGTCCGGGGGGACGGGCCCGGGCGCCCGGCGTCGACCGGTGGCTGGCCGAAGGCGAACTGGTGGTGCTCGGTGTTCCCCGAGCCGTAGCGGTGCGAGGAGCCCGGGCTGGGAGGCTCGGGGAGGCGCTGGGTGTCGTCGCTGCTGCTCAGGTCACGGTCGTGATCGGTCATACCTCCAGGGTGTCGTGCCCGGCTGAACCGCGACTGAGAGAGCCCTGGGACCTGCCCGAGTTCTCGCGGTCCGGCTCCTGGCGCGAGCCGGGCACCGTGAACCAGAACGCCGCGCCGCCGCCATCGCTGTCGGCGGCGTTGCCGGCGCGCACGGAGCCGCCGTGCCGGTCCGCGACCTGGCGGACGATCGCCAGACCGAGCCCCGAGCCGGGCAGGGTGCGCGACTCGGCAGAGCGGTAGAAGCGGTCGAAGACGTGCGGCAGGTCGTGCTCGGCGATCCCGTGGCCCTGGTCGGCGACCAGCAGCGTGCCGTCGACGAGCCGCACCGTGACGGTGCCCAGGGGCGGGCTCCACTTGGCGCAGTTGTCGAGCAGGTTGGTGACCGCGCGCTCCAGGGCGGCCGAGTCGCCGATGACCCACCAGGCCTCGGTGCTCACGTCGTACTCCAGGCCCGGCGCCCGGCGCCGCACCCGCTGCACGGTGCGGTCCACGACCTCGGCAAGGTCGACCGGCTCGAGCGAGATCCGGGCCGCCTCCTCGCGCGCCAGCTCGGTGAGGTCGCCGATGAGGGTGGTGAGCTCCTCGATCTGGAACCGCACGTCGTCGAGCAGCTCCGCGCGCGCCTCGGAGGACAGCCCGCCCTCGCGGTCGGCCTGGGTGAGCAGGTCGAGGTTGGTCCGCAGCGACGTCAGCGGTGTGCGCAGCTCGTGGCCGGCGTCGGCGACGAGCTGACGCTGACGCGCGCTGGAGGCGGACAGGGCGGTGAGCATCGCGTTGAAGGCGGTGGCCATCCGGGCGATCTCGTCGTTGCCCTCCACCTCGATCGGGTCAAGCTTCTCGGTGCGGGCGATCTCCTCGGCCGCCTCGGTGAGCCGTCGGACCGGCCGCAGCCCGTTGCGGGCGACGCCCCAGCCGGCCGCGGTCGCGGCGAGCACGCCGAGCGCGCCGAAGATCAGCATCACCAGGCCGAGCTTGTCCAGCGTGCGGTCGTTGGCCTCCAGGGACTGCGCGATGACCACGGCGATGCCGTCGGTGTCGGTGGGCGCCGCGGCCAGCCGGTAGGTGGTGCCGCCGGAGCGGACCGTGCGACTCGACCAGTCGGACTCGCCGCGGGCCACCGCGACCTCGGGCCGGCCGGGCTCGAAGGAGCCCTCCTCCGGCGCCTTGGTGGTGACCACGAGCCCGTCGGAGGTGATGTAGCCGAACCGGGTCTCGGTCGCGCCCATCACCCAGGGCGGCAGGCTGGACAGGGTGTACTCGCTGGGCTCGTAGCGCGCCAGCAGGTAGGCCCGCCGGTGCAGCGAGTCGTCCATCGAGGACTGCAGCTGGTGCCGGACGGTGACGTACGCCGCCAGGGCGACCAGGGCGACCGACATGGCGACCGCGAACGTCGTCAGCAGGATCAGCCGGCGGGCCAGCGAGCCGCGGTACTGCAGCCGACGCGGCAGCCGCAGCCGTCCTCGCCCTCCCTGCGCCACGTGGATCACGCCCTCATGACTTCAGCACGTAGCCGACGCCGCGCACGGTGTGGAGCAGCCGGGGCTCCCCCTCCGCCTCGGTCTTGCGGCGCAGGTAGCCGACGTACACCTCGAGGCTGTTCGCGGTGGTCGGGAAGTCGTAGCCCCAGACCTCCTCGAGGATGAAGGACCGGTCCAGCACCCGGCGGGGCCGGCGCAGGAACATCTCGAGCAGCGTGAACTCCGTGCGGGTCAGCTCGATCGCGCGGTCGCCGCGGAGGACCTCGCGGGTGGCCGGGTTGAGCGACAGGTCGGCGAAGGTCAGCACGTCCTCGTCGAGGCCGTCGTCGTCGGCGGGGGCGTGGGCGCGGCGCAGCAGCGCCCGCAACCGGGCGAGCAGCTCGTCGAGGGCGAACGGCTTGGTGAGGTAGTCGTCGGCCCCGGCGTCGAGGCCCTCGACCCGGTCGCCGACGGAGTCGCGCGCCGTCAGGACCAGGATCGGCAGGTCGTTGCCGGCGCTGCGCAGCGCACGGGTGGTCTCGATGCCGTCGAGGCGCGGCATCATCACGTCGATGACCAGGGCGTCGGGGGCGCTGCCCGCGATCGCGGCGAGAGCCTCGGCGCCGTCGCACGCCAGGCTGACGGCGTACCCGTTGAACTCCAGCGACCGCCGCAGCGACTCCCGCACCGCCCGGTCGTCGTCGACGACGAGGACACGCGGCGAGGGCTGGGCTGCGGGGGTCACGGGCTCCACTGTGTCATCCGCGCCTGAGCCGCCGCTGAGAGCTCAGGACGCCCGTCGTACGCCGTCGCGACCGCGGTCGCCCGAGGTGGTTGCGCCGGCGAGGTAGTCCACGATCCGCTCCACCCGGACCACCCCCACCAGCCGGCCGTCGTCGTCGACGCACATCACCGGGCGGAAGCGCTGGGAGGGGATCCGGCCCACGGCCCTGCGGGCGGCCGCCGAGATCGGCATCGCCACGGCCAGGTGCTGGTTGACGTCGGCCGCGCTGTGGATGCCGTCGGAGTCGACGGTCGCCACCGGGCGCGTATCGCCGTCCACGAAGACGATGGGGCGCGGCTCGCGTCCGGACTCGGCCGCACCGAAGGCGGTGCGGGCGCTGTCGTGGTCGCGTACGACGATCGGCTGCTCGACCAGGTCGCGCAACGTCCCGCGGCGCAACGGGGCCTGCGACCGGATCTGCTGCGTGGTGACGGCGTCCACCTCACCCCACGGTCCACCCGGCCGGGCGAGCAGGAAGCCCTGGCCGAGCGTCACGCCGAGCGAGAGGATCGTCTCCAGCTCGGGCCCGAGCTCCACGCCCTCCGCGAGCACCTCGGCCTTGATGCGGACCGCGAAGGACCCGATCATCTCGATCAGGGCGCGCTTGGTCTCGTCGAGGTGCACCCCCGCGATCAGCGACCGGTCGAGCTTGACGACCTGGGGTCGCAGGCCGACGATGTGCCGCAGCCCGGCGTAGCCGGCGCCCGCGTCGTCCAGCGCGATCAGCGCACCCGCCTCGCGCAGCGGGGCGAGCCGGTGCCGCAGGTCGGAGTAGGACTCGACCCGCTGGTGCTCGGTGAGCTCGACCACGACGCCGGCGAGGTCGGGGTGGTCGGCCCACACGGCGTCGATGTCGGGATGGCCGATGACCTCGGGCCCGACGTTGACCGAGAGGAAGGTGTCGGTCGGCATCGCGACCCGCGCCATCAGCGCCGTACGCAGCGCGAGGCTCTGCAGCTCGTGGCCGCGGCCGAGCCGGTGGGCGGCGTCGAACCACGCCAGCGGGTCGTCCACCGGATAGCCCTCGAACCGGGCGAGCGCCTCGTAGCCGACGACACTGCCGTTGACCAGGTCGACGATCGGCTGGAAGGCGACGCCGAAGCCCTCGCCGTCCAGCGCTCGCGGGAGCAGCGACTCCCAGTCCACCGCGGGGTCCAGCGGGCGGGTGCTCTGCGTCGGCAACGTGGGCAGCCGGGCATCCCGAACGCCTGGTGCGTCGGTCATGCGCGTCTCCTCGTCCCAGGTGCCCGCGAGCGGTATCGCCCGGTTCCGTCGGGGCATCCTGACACGCGCGGGAGCCCCCGCTGCCGTTCGCGCCCGGCGCGTTGCGGTAAACGACCGGCCACGGCGCGACCCGCTCAGGCGGGGGGAGTGCGCACGGTGCTGTCGTGCGAGGTCAGGTAGGACAGCACGCGCTCCATCCGGACCACCCCGAGGTAGACCCCGGCGCCGTCGACGCAGAGCAGCGGGCGGAACCGCTGGCGGGCCGGCCGGGTGATCGCCCGGTCCGCCGCCTCGACGACGTCGGTGTCGATGTTGACGCGCATGCCCGGATCGAGCGCGGAGTGCACCAGGCCGTCGGAGTCCATCAGCGCGACGGGTCGTTGGCGGCGGTCCAGCATCACGACGAGGTCGACGGCGTCGTCGCTGAAGGCGCCGGCGGCGTCGTGCTCGTTCTGCACGGTCGTGGTGCGCTCGAGGATCCGGCGCAGCGTGAAGTCGGAGGGTCGCGGCAGCTGGTGCCGCAGCAGCGCACTGCCGCGCCGGTCCAGCCCCGGCCACTGCGGGCCGGGCGACCCGAGCAGGTAGCCCTGACCGAGGGGTACGTCGAGCCCGATGACCGCGTCCAGCTCGCCGAGGTGCTCGATGCCCTCGGCCAGCACCCAGGCGTCGATCCGGCTCGCGAAGGTGCCGATCATCTCGATCAGCGCCCGCTTGGTCTCGTCGCGGTCCACGCCGGAGATCAGGGTGCGGTCCAGCTTGATGATGTGCGGACGCAGGCCGATCAGGTGCTGCAGGCCTGCGTAGCCGGCGCCGGCGTCGTCGATGGCGATCAGCGCGCCGGCGGCGCGGAGCCGGTTGAGCGCCGGCTCGAGCAGGACGTAGGAGTCGATGCGGGCGTGCTCGGTCAGCTCGATCACGATGCCGGTGAGGTCGGCCTGGCCGGCCCACACGTCGAGCACCTGGGGGTGGTCCAGGACGTCCGGGCCGACGTTGACGGCCAGGAAGCAGTTGGGGGGCAGGTCGTCGCGGGCCGCGAAGGCGCACCGCAGCGCGAGTGCCTCGAGGGCGGGGCCGCGGTTGAGCCGTCGGGCGGCCTGGAACCACTGGTCCGGGCTGGAGACCGGGTAGCCCTGGAAGCGGGTGAGCGCCTCGTAGCCGACCACGCTCCCGCGGTTCAGGTCGACGACCGGCTGGAAGTGCGTGACCACGCCCTCACCGGTGAGGGCACGCGCGATCATCGCCCGCCAGTCCAGGTCCTGGCTGCGTTGCTCGGGTGTCGTGCGCACGTCGGTCACTCGTCCCCCTGGGCGGCCCTCAGCCGAGACCCGGTACGACGAGGTGGTCGCGTACGACGTCCACGACGGTGACGGCACAGGGCGGCACGGGTCCGCGGGAGAGGCTGATCATCTCGGCTCCAGGGGGAAGGAGGGGTTCCGCTGCTGAGCGGTGCAGGTCCGAGAGGTCCTAGGCGTGCTCGTTCGCCTCCGCAGTCTTGCACGACAAGGACGAACGTGTCGGAGTTTGCAGGTTCCTGTCCGGACCGCCCAGGAGCGGCGATCAGCGGTCACCCAGCGGTCACCCAGCGGTCAATCAGCGGTCGTGGGGCAGGACCAGCTCGATCGCCCAGGTGACGAGGCTGATCACCAGGGCCCCGACCAGCGCCGTCCAGAAGCCGTCGACCTGGAAGCCCAGCCCGAGCTGGTCGGCGAGCCAGTGCGTCAGCAGCAGCATCAGCGCGTTGATCACGAAGATCAGCAGCCCCAGCGTGAGCACGATGAGCGGGAAGGACAGGAACTTCACGACCGGTCGGACCAGGGCGTTGACCACGCCGAAGAGGGCGGCCACCACCAGCAGCGTCACGGCCCGCTCACCGCCCGACTGCGCTCCGGGACCGGCCACCGCGATCCCGGGCAGCAGCCAGGCGGCGACCGCGAGGGCGAGGGCGTTGGCGACGACGCGGACCAGGAAGCTCACGACCGTGATCCTGCCAGGCGGACCTGTGCCTCCCGAGCGGCGGCGCGGCGGCCCGCATGCCGCCAGCATGCGGGCCCCACGCCCCCCGGTGGTGCGTCCCCCGGTCAGCGACCCGACCGGACCCCCAGATCCGGCCGGGTGCTGCGGTGACGCTCCTCGTGCCCCCCGGTGAGGAGGCCGCCGTACCTCCAGGGTGCTGCAGGTCGACGTTCGGCGCCTCGTCCGAATGGTCCGATTTGTCTCGCCAGGTGGACGATCCAGCTGGCGCCGTCAGGCCAGGTGCGGCGGCTCGACGAGGACCGGTGCCCGTCGGGCGGTCTGCGCCAGCACGATCCCGGCCACGACGGCGAGCCCTCCGGTCAGCGCGACCGCGTCGAGGCTCTCGGCGAACCAGATCCAGCCCAGCGCGCTGACCCCGATCGGCTCGAGCATCGCGACCATCGTCACGGTGGTGGCCGACAGGTGCCGCAGGGCGAGCAGTGCCAGCGCGAAGGGCGCGACGGTCCCGACCACCACGATCCACCCCAGCACCAGCCACAGGGGTGCGGCCGTCCCGGAGAGCCGACCGAGCAGGCTGACCTGCTCACCGACCAGGTCCCAGCGCATGCCGGTCACCGGGGCCACGAGGTTGAGCCCGATCGTGGCGTAGAGGAAGGACCAGAGGATCACCCGCCACGGGTCGAGCCGGTCCACACCGTGCTCGCCGACCAGGAAGTACGTCGCGAAGCAGACCGCCGCACCCAGTCCGGCCACGATCCCGACGACGTCGAGGTCCAGGCCGCGCCAGATGCCGGTCGCCGCGGCGAGGCCGCCCCACGCCAGCGCCAGACCGCCCCACATCCGGTTGCGGACCTGCTCGTGCTGCACGTAGCGCGCCCAGAGCGCGACCAGGATCGGCGCCTGGTACTCCAGCAGCAGCGCCATCCCGACGGGCAGTCGGTCGATCGCGACGAAGTAGGTCCACTGCAGCGCGGCCACCCCGACCAGGCCGTGCACCACGAGCAGCAGGCCGAGTCGGCCCCGCGGCGGTCGGAGCGCGCTGGGCCGGACGAGGGCCGCGAGCACGAGCAGCAGCAGGAAGGTGCCGGTGACCCGCAGCGTCGTCAGGGCGGTGGGATCGATGCCCCCCCGCAGCGCCACGCGAGACACCCCGGCGTTCTGGATGAACAGCAGTGCCCCGGCCGCGACGAGGACGAGGCCGACGGCCGGACTGCGGGTGCGCATGACCAGCAATCGTAAGGGGTGTCAGTGGGCGACGCTCCTGTCGGCCCGGGTCGTGGGCGGAGGGCTATCGTCTCGCCCATGACTGACCCGACCCCGCAGGTGCGCGCCGCGATCCGCGACATCCCGGCCTACGTCCCGGGCAAGCCGCCCGTCCCCCGTGCCGGGGTGAGCTCCTACAAGCTGTCCTCGAACGAGAACCCGAACCCGCCCCTGCCCGGTGTCCTGGAGGCGGCGGTCGAGGCGGCCGGCCGGATGAACCGCTACCCCGACATGGGCTGCACGGCGCTCTACGAGGCCCTGGCAGCCAAGCTCGACGTCCCGACCGGCGACCTGGCCGCCGGGACCGGGTCGGTGGCTGTGCTCTACCACCTGCTGCAGGCGTTCTGCTCGGACGGCGACGAGGTGGTCTACGCCTGGCGGTCCTTCGAGGCCTACCCGATCGCCGTGGCGGTCACCGGTGCGCGGTCGGTCCGGGTCCCGCTCACCGCCGACCACCGGCACGACCTGGACGCGATGGCCGAGGCGATCACCGACCGCACCAAGGTCGTCATCGTGTGCAGCCCCAACAACCCCACCGGGCCGTCCGTGCGACGGGCCGAGCTCGAGGCGTTCCTCGACCGGGTGCCCACGCACGTGGTCGTCGTGCTCGACGAGGCGTACCGCGAGTTCGTGCGCGACGAGGACGTCTTCGACGGCGTCGACCTCTACCGCGGTCGCGACAACGTGGTCGCGATGCGCACCTTCGCCAAGGCCTACGGGCTGGCCGGCTTCCGGGTCGGCTACGCCGTCGCCCCCGCAGCGATCGCGGCCGCCGTACGCGCCTGTGCGCTGCCGTTCGGCGTCTCGGCGGTCGCACAGGCCGCCGCCGTCGCCTCCCTGGAGCGCGAGGCCGAGCTGCTCGACCGGGTCGAAGGCATCGTCGCGGAGCGGACCCGGGTGGTGGCCGCGCTGCGCGAGCAGGGCTGGGACGTCCCGGACGCGCAGGGCAACTTCGTGTGGCTGGGGCTCGGCGAGCGCACCTCGGAGCTGGTCGCCGCGGCCGAGGAGGCCGCGATCATGGTGCGGCCCTTCGCCGGCGAGGGCGCCCGGATCAGCATCGGCGAACCCGCCGGCAACGACGTCTTCCTCGCCGTCGCCGCCTCGCTGCGCCGCTGAGCCCGATCAGGCCGTTCAGCGAGCGTCGGCCTCCGCGGCCTGCTTCAGACGCACGAGCGTCTCGGTGATGCCCCGGCGGTTGCGCTCGGGGAAGCCGGCGAGCCGCAGCGCGGTGAAGAACGGCGGCTTGTAGCGCGAGGCGTCCCAGGTCTCGGTGACCTGGGTGCCGCCGCCCTCGGCGGGCTCGAGCTCGTAGCGCCAGCGGTGCGCCCCGAAGTGCCGCCACGCGATCCGGCGGTCGGCGTCGTACTCCACGACCTTGTTGCGGATCTTGTAGGGCAGCCCGAACAGCTTCATGTCCACACCGAACGTGTCCCCCTTGGCGGAGAGCCGCTCCGGGCCGCTGATGGCCCCGCGGACGGAGCCGGAGCCGTCGATGCGGGCGTGCTGGCGCGGATCGGCGACGATCGCGAACACCACAGCGGGCGGTGCGTCGACGTGGGTGCTGGCGGTCACGATGCGGTCATTCATGGCCTCAACCTAGCCGTCGGGCAGCGCGACGCCCGACCGACCTCGGCGGTCGGGGGCCGACCGCACGTCGATTAGGCACCCCCCGGAGCGGCCCGGTACGGTTTGACCACGTGGACCGGTGTGGCACCGGTCACAGTACGACCGGTGTGAGAGATCACGCTGCGGACCGCACGAACGCGAGCACCACCCCGCGCGTGTGTCGGGTGGCCCGCCCCGCGTCGTGCGCCTTCACAGCAGCTGCCGGCAGCGGAGACCCCGCCCGCCGACGACACGAAGGAGTGCCCCGTTGAGCGACCACAGCCCGCAGAGCCCCGACCTCGGTGAGGTCTACGGCCCGCGCCCGGCCGACGGCGGCCCCGACCTCGTCCAGCTGCTGACCCCCGAGGGCGAGCGCGTCGAGCACGACGACTTCGCCTTCGACCGCGGCGCGGCCGGCGACGAGCTGATCAAGGGCTTCTACCGCGACATGATGCTGACCCGTCGCATCGACACCGAGGCGACCGCGCTGCAGCGGCACGGCGAGCTCGGCATCTGGGCGCAGCTGCTCGGCCAGGAGGCCGCGCAGATCGGCTCCGGCCGCGCGCTCCGTCCGCAGGACTTCGCGTTCCCGACCTACCGCGAGCACGGCGTGGCCTGGTGCCGCGACATCGACCCGCTCCGGCTGCTCGGCCTGTTCCGAGGCGTGGACCAGGGCGGCTGGGACCCCAACGAGGGCAACTTCGCGCTCTACACGATCGTGATCGGCGCACAGACCCTGCACGCCACCGGCTACGCGATGGGCCTGCAGCGCGACGGCGTCGTCGGCACCGGCGACCCCGACCGGGACGCGGCCGTGGTGGCCTACTTCGGCGACGGCGCGAGCAGCCAGGGCGACGTCAACGAGGCGTTCATCTTCGCCGCCTCCTACAACGCTCCGGTCGTCTTCTTCTGCCAGAACAACCAGTGGGCGATCTCGGAGCCGATCGAGCGTCAGACCCGGATCCCGCTCTACCAGCGCGCCCTCGGCTTCGGCTTCCCCGGCGTCCGCGTCGACGGCAACGACGTGCTCGCGACGTACGCCGTCTCGCAGGCCGCCCTCCAGCGCGCCCGGGACGGCCAGGGCCCCACGCTGGTCGAGGCCTACACCTATCGGATGGGCGCGCACACCACCACCGACGACCCCACCCGCTACCGGCTCTCGGAGGACCTCGAGACCTGGAAGCTCAAGGACCCGATCCAGCGGGTCAAGGCCTACCTGACGCGCAACGGCGTCGCCGACCAGGGTTTCTTCGACGGTATCGACGACGAGGCCGAGCGGCTCGGCGAGCACCTGCGGGAGGGCTGCAAGACGCTGCCCGAGCCGCACCCGCTCGACGTCTTCGACCACGTCTACGCCGAAGGCTCGCCCGAGCTCGTCGAGCAGAAGGCCGGCTACGCGGCCTACCTCGACTCCTTCGAGACCCCGAGCGGAGCCCACCGATGACGCGGATCACCCTGGCCAAGGGCCTCAACGCCGGCCTGCGCCGGGCGATGGAGGACGACCCCAAGGTCCTGATCATGGGAGAGGACGTCGGCAAGCTCGGCGGCGTCTTCCGGATCACCGACGGGCTGCAGAAGGACTTCGGCGAGGACCGCGTCATCGACTCCCCGCTCGCGGAGTCCGGGATCCTGGGCACCGCGGTCGGGATGGCGATGCGCGGCTACCGGCCGGTCTGCGAGATCCAGTTCGACGGGTTCGTCTACCCGGCCTACGACCAGATCGTCAGCCAGGTCGCGAAGATCCACTTCCGCAGCCAGGGCAAGGTCACGATGCCCATCGTCGTGCGGATCCCCTTCGGCGGCGGCATCGGCGCGGTCGAGCACCACAGCGAGAGCCCGGAGGCGCAGTTCGCGCACACGCCCGGCCTCAAGGTGGTCACCTGCTCCAACCCGGTCGACGGCTACTGGATGATCCAGCAGGCCATCGCGTGCGACGACCCGGTGATCTTCCTCGAGCCCAAGCGGCAGTACCACGCCGACAAGGCGGAGCTCGACGAGACCATGACGCCCGAGCCGCTGTTCTCCAGCCGGGTGGTCCGCGAGGGCACCGACCTCACGCTGCTCGGCTACGGCCCGATGGTGAAGACCTGCCTGGCGTCCGCCGAGGCCGCGGCCACGGAGGGCAAGAGCATCGAGGTGATCGACCTGCGCACGCTCTCGCCGCTCGACATGGGACCGGTCTACGCCTCGGTGCGCAAAACCGGCCGCGTCGTGGTCGCCCACGAGGCCCATGTGAACCTCGGCATGGGCTCGGAGGTGTCGGCGCGGATCTCCGAGCACTGCTTCTTCTCCCTCGAGGCGCCGGTGCTGCGCGTGGGCGGCTTCGACACGCCGTACCCGCCCAGCCGGATCGAGGAGGAGTGGCTCCCGGACCTCGACCGGGTCCTCGACGCCGTGGACCGCTCGCTCGCCTACTAGGAGACCGCCGTGCCTGACTTCAAGCTGCCCGACGTGGGCGAGGGCCTCACCGAGGCCGAGATCGTGACCTGGAAGGTGCAGGTCGGCGACGTCCTCAAGGTCAACGACATCGTGGTCGAGATCGAGACCGCCAAGTCGCTGGTCGAGCTGCCCTCGCCGTACGCCGGCACCGTGCAGGCGCTGCACGTCCCCGAGGGCGAGACGGTCGCGGTCGGCACACCGATCATCACGATCGGGGAGAAGGCGGCCCCCGCGGCCGCCGAGGAGCCGGCCGCCCCGGCACCCTCGAGCGCCATCGACCTGTCCAACCCGGCCGCTACGGGGGGCGGGGAGAATCAGACGCTCGTCGGCTACGGCCCGCGCACCGCCTCGGCCCAGCGCCGTCCGCGTCGCGGCGGGGCGAAGCCGGCGACCGACGCCGGCGCCGCCGCCCAGCTGCAGCTGCAGGGGGCCTTCGGGCAGGGTGTCGCCTCGCCGACCGAGGTGACCCCGGCCGAGGAGCCGCCGGTGCCCGCAGTGCCGGCCGGTGGGTCGGCCAGTGGGTCGGCCAGTGGGTCAGCCAGTGGGTCGGCCAGCCACGAGGCGCCGGGCAGCGAGCTGCGCGTGCTCGCCAAGCCGCCCGTCCGCAAGCTGGCCAAGGACCTCGGCGTCGACCTGCGCACGCTGGCGCCGAGCGGACCCGACGGCACCATCACCCGCGCGGACGTCCAGGCCGCCACCGAGCTGTCAGGCGCTGACGGCGCCCCGACGACGTCAGCGCCTGACAGGTCGCGGGACCGGGCGGCGGGCGACCGGCGCGAGCCGATCAAGGGCGTGCGCAAGATGATGGCCCAGGCCATGGTCGACTCCGCGTTCACGGCGCCGCACGTCACCGAGTGGATCACGATCGACGTCACCCGGACCATGAAGCTGGTGGAGCGGCTGCGCGCGCACCGCGACTTCCGCGACGTCCGGGTCTCCCCGCTGCTCGTGGTGGCCAAGGCGGTCTGCCTGGCGGCCCGACGCACCGAGGAGGTCAACGCCACCTGGGACGAGGCCGCCGGCGAGGTGGTCTTCAAGTCGGCCGTCAACCTCGGCATCGCCGCGGCCACCCCTCGCGGCCTGGTGGTGCCGAACGTCAAGGACGCCGACACCCTGAGCCTTCCCGAGCTGGGCGCGGCGATCAACGACCTGGCACGTACGGCGCGGGAGGGCCGGACCCAGCCCGCGGAGATGAGCGGCGGCACCTTCACGATCACCAACGTGGGCGTCTTCGGGGTCGACGCGGGCACCCCGATCATCAACCCGGGCGAGTCCGCGATCCTGTGCTTCGGCGCCGTGCGGCCGCAGCCGTGGGTCCACCGGGGCAAGATCAAGGTCCGGCAGATCACCACGCTCGCGCTGTCGTTCGACCACCGACTGGTGGACGGCGAGAAGGGCTCGCGCTTCCTGGCCGACGTCGCGGCCATCCTGGAGGACCCGGCCTCGGCCCTGCTGTTCTGAGCGTGCCGCCCGGTTTGTCCGAGACACCGCAGGACTCCGCCGCTGCTCCTACCATGGAGGGGCGATGAGCACCTCCCCTCTGCCGGCCCCCGGCCGCCCCCCGGCGCCGCCGGCCGTCTCGGCCAGCACGCGGGCCTACGAGTTCGCCAAGTGGGCGATCCTCAGCGCCGTCTACCCGGCCGGCGCCGTCATCACCGAGGCTGCGCTGGCCAACGAGATCGGGCTGTCCCGCACGCCGGTGCGGGTGGCGCTGCTGCGGCTGCACGTCGAGGGGCTGCTGACCCTCACGCCGGGTCGCGGAGCCGTCGTCAACACGTTCACGATGCACGACGTCGAGGACGTGCTGGAGGCCCGGGTGCTCGTGGAGAACCACACCGCGCGCCGGTCCTTCGCGCACCGCGACACCCTGCTCCCGCAGGTCGAGCAGGCGCACGCCGCGATGGTGCGCAACGCGCGCGAGCGGGACACCGCCGGCTTCACGGCCTCGGACCGTATCTTCCACGAGCTGATCGTGGACGCCGCCGACAACCGGGTGCTGTCCGACGTCTACCGCACCCTGCGCGAGCGGCAGACCCTGTTCACGTCGGTGATGGTGCGGGGTCGCGCCGACCGGATGCAGGCCGCGATCGAGGAGCACGAGCGGATCCTGACCACCCTGCGCGGCAGCGACGAGGAGGCGTTCTGCGCGGCGGTCAACGACCACCTGCAGTGGTCGATCGCGCTCGCCCGCGAGTCCACGACGTGACGGTGGCCGACGAGCCGACCTGGCGGTACGGCGGCCGTCGGGCCTACGTCGTCTGGCTGACCGCCGTCGCGGTGTACTTCCTGGCGATCTTCCACCGCTCGTCGCTCGGCGTCGCCGGTCTCGTGGCCGCCGAGCGCTTCGAGGTCACCGCCTCCCAGCTCTCCACGTTCACGGTGCTGCAGCTGCTTGTCTACGCGGCGATGCAGATCCCGGTCGGCGTGCTGCTCGACCGCTTCGGTCCGCAACGGCTGCTGGTCGCCGGGGCGGTGTTCATGACGTTGGCCCAGCTCGGCTTCGCGTTCACCGGGACCTACGCCGGCGCGCTGGCCGCCCGGGTCTTCGTGGGCATGGGCGACGCGATGGTGTTCATCAGCGTGCTGCGGCTGATCGCGTCGTGGTTCCCGCCGCTGCGCAGCCCGGTCATCACCGCCTTCACCGCGATGATCGGCCAGTCCGGCGCGCTCCTCGCCGCGATCCCGCTGAGTCGGGCGCTGGCGTCGTACGGCTGGACCGCGACGTTCGTGGCCAGCGCGCTGGTCGGCGTCGTCCTCGGGCTGCTCACCGTCCTGGTCGTGCGCGACGTGCCGCCCGGGGCGCCGACCGCCCGCAGTCGCAAGGACGTGCGGACCGTCGGCCGGGACCTGCGGCTGGCCTGGGTCGACCCGGGCACCCGGCTCGGGCTGTGGTCGCACTTCACCACGCAGTTCGCCTCCAACGTGATGGGCCTGCTGTGGGGCTTCCCGTTCTTCGTGCACGCCGAGCACCGCACCGAGGCCGAGGCGGGGCTGCTGCTCACCCTCCTGGTCGTCGTCTTCATCCTCGGTGGCCCCCTGATCGGCGGCTACATCAGCCGGCACCCCTGGCAGCGCTCGACGATCGTGCTCGCGATCATCGCCGCGATGTCGACGACCTGGACGGTGGTGCTGCTGCTCCCGGGCGACGCCCCGTTCTGGCTGCTGTGCGTCTTGGTGGTGACGACCGGGCTCGGCGGTCCGGGGTCGATGATCGGGTTCGACCTGGCGCGCACGTTCGCGCCGGCGTCGCGCTTGGGGCAGGCCAGCGGCATCGTCAACGTCGGCGGCTTCACCGCGTCGCTGCTCGCGGTCCTCGGCATCGGACTGGTGCTCGACGCGGTGTCGCCGGGGACCTCGACCAACTACGGCGCGGGCGCCTACCGGATCGCGATGTGCGTGCAGTACCCCTTCTGGGTCGGGGGCGCCCTCCAGGTCTGGCGCTACCGCTACCGCGCGCGGGCGCACCTGGCCGACACCCAGCCCGAGACGTTCCGGTCGATGTCGGGGCTCGAGGGCTATCCGGGCCCGCGTCGGTTCCGCCCACGGCGCTGACCCGACCGGTCGGGTACGACGTCCGGGAGCACCGTCCGGTAGGCCAGCCAGGCGCCGCCCCCGAAGAGCATCGCCCCCACGAGCACAAGGGTTCGGAGCGTTCGCGAGTCGGCCGTCGATGCCAGCGAGCCGTCGTTCCCGGCCGCCCGGACCCGCGAGCAGGCGTCCTGCGCCCCCCGGCCCAGCAGCGGGACCACAGCCACGTCGGACCGGCAGGCGGACGCCTCGGCCTGGACGCCGCAGATGTCGACCGTGCCGGCGGCCCCCACCTCGCTCAGCCGGATCACAACCGCCAGCTCGGCCCGCAGCTCGGTGGCGGTCCGGCCGGGGACGTCGGGGAAGTCCAGGGAGACCTCGACCGCCTGGTCGCCGCCGGGACGGATCGTCGGACCGGTGACCAGCGTGCGGCAGGTGCCCTGCTGCGCCAGGGTCAACGACCGCGTCGACCGTCGTCCGCCGAGATCGGTGCCCACCGTCAGCGAGCGGGTGAGGTCGTTGACCGGTCCCCGGCTGACCACAGCGAGCGAGGCCCGCGCCGCGGCGGGGGAGTCGTTGCGGAGCTCGAAGCCGCCACGCACCCGGTCGGTCGGCACCAGCAGACCGGGTGAGACGAACAGCGGTCGTCCCAGGTGGTCGGACCAAGCCGCCTCACCCGGGGCGCGCACCTGCAGGCTGCCGACGGGGCCCGGGCTGCCCGCGAGGGCGAGACCGGGCGTGGCGAGCCCGAGCGCCACCGCGCACAGCGCGGCGGTCAGGAGTCGCCTCACCCGGTCGCCCGCCCACGCTTCCTGCGCTCGATCAGCCCCCGGGCGACCAGCGCGCCGCCGTACAGCACCAGCGCTGCCGCGCCGACGTCGATGGCCAGCCGGAGGGTGCCGCCGGACGCCCAGGTGCCGAGGTAGCCGACCTTCGGGACGGCGTACCAGACCGCGCCGCGCACCTGCTCCGGCCGGATCGGCTCGGGGTCGTTGGCGCCGTTGGCGTCGCCCCGAGTGACGTAGCGCGGTCCGTCGTTCGTCTGCTGCACCCCCACGATCCGGTGGGTGGTCACGGACGCCTCCTCCGGGCGGGACTGGAACGTGATCACCTGGCCGACCCGGAGACGGTCAGCGTCGACCTCGCGGACGATGACCACGTCGCCGGGGGGATAGGTCGGCGACATCGAGCCGGTGAGCACGGTCAGCGGACGGGCGTCGTTCAGCTTCGGCACCACGATCAGGGCCAGGGCCGCGGTGACGACGCTCAGCATCAGCAGCACCGAGAGCACAGTGCTCACGACGTTGGTCCATCGCCGCCGCTTCGCGGGCTCGCGTGTCTTCGCGGGCTCGCGTGTCATGGCGTCACGACCGTGCAGGACGTGGTGGCGCCGTTGCTGCTGCGCACCACGCGCAGGGTGTTGCTGAACGGGCCTTCGCCGAGGCTGTTCACGCCCTTGACCCGGTAGAAGTAGGTGGACCCGCTCGGGGCCGCGGTCGTGGTGTACGGCGAGGTGGCGTTGGACGCCAGCGAGGCGTAGGAGGCCGTCACGTTCGTCGTGGTGGACCGGTAGACGGTGTACGACGTGGCGTGGGTGGCGTTGGTGAAGCTCATCCGGTAGGTGCCGGCCGCCGGCGAGCTCACGCAGGAGAGCGTCGGCGCCGTGGTGACGGGCGCGGACGCCGTGGAGACGGTCATGGTGCCGGTGGCGGATGCGGTCCAGAGGGCGTAGGCCGCCGTCATCGGGGCCAGGAAGCAGGCCAGGCCGAGCAGGAGGACCAGCATCGCCCGCTTCACGGCCGCTCCTGCTGGCCGCGGAAGGCGAAGGTGAGCGAGCCGCTCTGTCCGTAGGACGTCACCGCGGCGCCGGCCTTCATCCGGACGTAGAGGCAGATCGGCGCGGCCGCCTGCCGGTCGAGCGCACTGGCCAGCCGGACGGAGGTGAAGGCCACGGCGCCGACGTCCTGCCAGGCCGCCGTGGTGGTGGCGGGACAGGTCGCGCCCGTCCTTGCGGAGGCAGCCACCTGGAGAGCACTGGCGAGGTTGGCGTTGGTGGCGACGTCGACGTCGTCGAGCAGCACCGACATCCGCATGTTCTTCGAGGTCGCCGGCGTTGCATGGCGCAGGCTCGTGGCGACCAGGACGGAGGCGCCTGGTGTGGTGCTCGTGCTCAGGGGGATGCCCGACGCCGTACCCAGCGCGATGCCGGCGGTCGTCGTGCCGTCCGAGCCGGTGAGGGCCACGGTCCCACCCGTGACGCTGCTGCTCGCCGCCGTCGCGCTCTGCCGCCACAGCGCGAGCGTCGTCCCCGTGGTGGCGCCCCCGACGAGGAGAGCGCCGACCACGAGGGCGGCGGGGGCGGTCCGGAGCTTCACGGGGCTGGTGGCATCACGCGCTAGGCGCGCGAGCGGGTCCTTCCTTGGGGCTCAGTGCCGTCATCGGGTCTGCGAGATGGTGAAGGTGGAGTCGGCCAGCGACGCGGTGGCGTTCTGCGCGACCTGGTTGGGGGTGGTCGAGTCGAACGTGTAGGTCACGACCGCGGTCAGCGTGGCACTGCCGAACGGCGCGGTGAAGTTGTAGTTGTTCGTCGTGCCGCTGCGGGTCACGCTGGCGTTGTTGGAGGTGACGTCGACGCCGACGGTCATGTAGGTGCCGTAGGCGGTCTTGGTGACCGCGCCCTGCGAGAGGGCCACGTTGCCCTTGAGGTTCTTGCCGGTGCCCTTGATCGTGAAGGTCTGGGTGCGCTTGATGACGTCGCCCGGGACCACCAGGTCGGTGCCGGGGGTCCACGTGGTGGTGGCGGCGTCGGTCGAGGCGTCGGCCCAGGTCGCGGTGTTGGCGGCGATGTCGAGCTCGCCGGCGGTGACCTGGCTGCTGCCGGTGGTCTCGGAGTCCGACCACAGCGCGTAGGTGCCGAAGCCGCCCATCAGCAGTGCGATGCCGGTGGCGCCGGCGAGTGAACCCTTGACGATGGTGTTCATGGCGTGTCCCTGTGGGTAGTGCTCCGGCCCCGGAGCGATGAATGCGTTGTACACACCTTATTCGGACATCCGAGACATTCCGTCTCGAAAGGCCAGGGCCACCGGTTCGCGGTGATCCGCTGTCCGTTCGGGGGAGAAGAGTGTCTAGACCGTTGGTGCGGATGGGGCGGATGAGAGGCGTGTGCTTTCAGAAAAGCGGCAAATACCAAGAAAAGTCGCGGGGGTCCTTCAGTCAGCCCGGTCGGCCGACCGATACCGACCCATCAAGATCGACGCGCTCAGAGCCGGCCGAGTGCCCGGTAGCGCGCGGCCCGGTCGGCGGTCACGGTGGCGGAGTCGCGCTGCATCAGGGCTGCCAGCTCGAAGCGCAGGACATCGGAGAGCCGCGCGCAGAACTCCTCCGGCTCATCGGCGGCATCCGGGCGCTCCGCCACGATCCGGTCCACGATGCCGACCCGCTGGAGGTCCAGGGACCGCACCCCCTGGGCACGCGCCATCTCCGGTGCGTGGTCGAGGTCGCGGTGCACGATGGCCGACGCGCCCTCCGGGGGCAGGGGAGACAGCCAGGCGTGCTGCGCGGCGATGACCCGGTCGGCCGGGAGCAGGGCGAGCGCTCCGCCGCCGGTGCCCTCGCCGAGCATCAGGCACAGCGTCGGCGCGTCCAGGGTCACCAGGTCGGCCAGGCAGCGGGCGATCTCGCCGGCGAGCCCGCCCTCCTCGGCTTCGACGCTGAGCGCAGCGCCCGGGGTGTCGATCACGGTCATCAGCGGCAGGTGCAGCTCGGCGGCGAGCCGCATGCCGCGCCGGCCCTCCCGCAGCGCGCCCGGACCGAGCGGGTGGGCCGCCGTCTGGCCGCGACGGTCCTGGCCCAGGAAGATGCACGGCGAGCCCCCGAAGCGGGCGAGCGCGATCAGCAGCCCCGGGTCGGACTCACCCTGGCCGGTGCCGTTGAGCGGGACGACGTCGGTGGCGGCGTAGCGCAGCAGCCGTCGTACGCCGGGGCGCTCGGGTCGCCGTGACCGCGTGATCGAGTCCCAGGTGTCGACGTCGTCGACCTCGTCCTCCGCCGGGTCGGGTACGTCGACCAGCACGGACTTGCGGGCGGTGAGCACGGTCAGCGCCCGGTCGAGGACGTCGGCGACCTCGTGGTGCGGGACGACGCCGTCGATCAGGCCGTGCAGGTAGAGGTTCTCCGAGGTCTGAACCCCCTCGGGGAACGACTTCTCGTAGAGCGCCTCGTAGACGCGCGGGCCCAGGAACCCGATGAGCGCCCCCGGCTCGGCGACGGTGACGTGACCAAGGGAGCCCCACGAGGCCATCACGCCACCGGTGGTGGGGTGGCGCAGGTACACGAGGTAGGGCAGACCGGCCTTCTTGTGCGCGGCGATCGCCGAGGAGATCTTCACCATCTGCACGAACGCCAGGGTGCCCTCCTGCATCCGGGTGCCGCCGGAGACCGGTGCGGCCAGCAGCGGCAGCCGCTCGGCCGTGGCCCGCTCGACGGCGCTGGTGAGGCGCTCGGCCGACGCCACCCCGATGCTGCCGGCGAGGAAGCCGAACTCGCACGCCACGACGGCCACCCGTCGTCCTCGCATGAGGCCCTCGCCGCTGACCACGGACTCGTCCAGCCCGGTCCGCTGCGCCGCGGCGGCCAGCTCGGCGGCGTACTCCGGAGAGACCGGCCCGCGCACCGGAGGCGTGTCCCAGGAGCGGAAGGACCCCTCGTCCAGCACCAGGTCGATCAGCTCGGTCGCCGACAGCCGCTCGGTGCTCATCGGCGGTCGTCGATCCGCTTCGCCTTGCCCAGCGACCGCTCGAGGGCGTGCGGCGCGAGCACCTCGACCCGCACACTGGTCCCGATGACGTCCTTGACGTGCCGGGCCAGCGTGCGACCGAGGGTCTCGCGGTCGCTGTCGGCGGTGTGCGCCTCGACCTGCACCGTCAGCTCGTCGAGGTTGCCCGGCCGGGTCAGCACGCAGAGGTAGTGCGGGGTCAGACCCTCGATCTTGAGGATCTGCTCCTCGACCTGGGTCGGGAAGACGTTGACGCCGCGCACGATCATCATGTCGTCGGTGCGGCCGGTGACCTTGGCCATCCGCCGGAAGGGCGGGTGGGCGGTGCCGGGCAGCAGCCGGGTCAGGTCACGGGTGCGGTAGCGGACCACCGGCATCGCCTGCTTGGTCAGGGAGGTGAGCACCAGCTCGCCCTCCTCGCCGTCGGGCAGCACCTCACGCGTCACCGGGTCGACGACCTCGGGGTAGAAGTGGTCCTCCCACACGTGCAGCCCGTCCTGGGTCTCGACCGCCTCCTGCGAGACCCCCGGCCCGATCACCTCGGACAGGCCGTAGATGTCGACCGCCCGGATGCCGCTGCGTCGCTGCACCTCGTGCCGCATCTCGTCGGTCCACGGCTCGGCCCCGAAGATGCCGATCTCCAGCGCTGTAGACCGCGGGTCGACGCCCTGGGCCTCCATCTCGTCGAGGATCGCCAGGAAGTACGACGGGGTCACCATGATCACGCGCGGCTCGAAGTCGACGATCAGCTGCACCTGGCGCGGCGTCATGCCCCCGGACACCGGCACCACCGTGCAGCCCAGGCGCTCGGCGCCGTAGTGCGCGCCGAGCCCGCCGGTGAACAGGCCGTAGCCGTAGGCGACGTGGACGAGGTCGCCGGCGCGCCCGCCGGCCGCGTGGATGGAGCGCGCCATCACCTCCGCCCACATGTCGAGGTCGTCGCGGGTGTAGCCCACGACGGTCGGTCGACCCGTCGTGCCGGAGGAGGCGTGCACGCGGCGCACCTCGGACCGGGGCACCGCGAACATGCCGAAGGGGTAGTTCTGGCGCAGGTCCTCCTTGGCGGTGAACGGGAAACGCGCCAGGTCCGCCAAGGACTCCAGCGACTCCGGACGCACCCCTGCCTCGTCGAAGGCCCGGCGGTAGTGCGGCACGTGGGCGTAGACCCGCTCCAGGGTCGTGCGGAGCCGCTCGAGCTGGGTGGTGCGCAGGGTGGCCAGGTCGTACGACGGGATCATGCGTCCTCCTCGAAGAGCGTGCCGCGGATCTCCCTGCTGTGGCCGACGAGCACGGCGACCAGCACCTCCCCGCGGTGCACCTGCACGTCGTACACACCGTCGCGCGCGGACCGCGAGCGCTCCTGGGCGGTCGCGACGAGCACGTCGCCGAGCCGCGTTGGCGCGAGGAACCGGATCTCGCACCCGGCCGCCACCGTGGAGCGGTTGTAGGAGTTGCAGGCGAACGCGAAGGCCGAGTCGGCCAGCGAGAACGTGAAGCCGCCGTGCCCGATGGCGTGCCCGTTGACCATGTCCGCGCGCACCGTCATCGACAGCGTCGCGCGGCCCGGACCGACCTCGTCGAGCGAGATCCCGAGACCCTGGCTGGCCGCGTCGCCGGACCACATCGCCTCCGCCGAACGGCGCGCGACCTCGTCCGGCGGGAGGCTCACAGCATCTTCTCCATCATGGAGACCGTGGAGGTGTCGTCGCCGATGCGGCCGACCTCCTCGTAGCCTCGGCCGGCGTGGAACGCGAGCGAGGCCGGGTTGGGCGGCTCGACGTTGACCTCCAGGCACATCCGGCCGTACGGCGCCGCGACCCGCTCGAGCTCGTCGTACACGAATCCGCCGAGGCCGCGCCGGCGGAAGTCCTCGTGCAGGGCGATCCGGTCGAGGTAGTAGAAGTCGTCGTGGCGGCGCGTGAACCAGGCGTACTTCGCCGAGTCGTAGCTCGAACCCGGCCCGAAGGTGACCACGAAGCCGGCGAACGCGCCCTCGACGTCGAGGACGTCGAAGCGGTCGGCGAGCGAGCGGATCTCAAGCAGCCGGGCCTCGTCCATCGGGGCGAGCTTGACCACGTCGCGCTCGTTCAGGGCCAGCACGTCGGCAACGTCGGTGTCACGCAGGGGTCGCAGGTCGGGCACCGGCCCAGCCTAGCCACGAGCGCAGTGCCCCGGACGACTCAGTGCAGCTGCGACTCCGCCTCGCTGATCTGCGCGAACTCCTCCTCGGGCGCTGAGGCCACCAGGTGGTGCCGGCTGTAGAACCAGAAGTAGGCGAGTGCGGCGACGAAGACTCCCGCGGTGATCCCCGCCGCCAGGATGTCGACGAAGAAGGTGGCGATGACCGCGACCACGCTGAGCACCAGGGCGATGCCCGTCGTGACCACGCCGCCGGGCGTGCGGTAGGCCCGCTCGAGGTCGGGCTCGCGGCGCCGCAGCATGATGTGGCTGAGGTTCAGCAGGACGTAGGAGACCGTCGCGCCGAACACCGCGATGTTGATCAGCAGCGCCCCGTTCTTGGTCAGCCCGGCCAGCAGGAAGCCGATCGTGCCCGGGACGATCAGCGCGACCCACGGGGTGTTGCGCTTGCTGGTGAGCGACAGCGCCTTGGGCAGGTAGCCGGCGCGGGAGAGCGCGAAGAGCTGCCGGGAGTAGGCGTAGATGATCGAGAAGAAACTGGCGACGAGACCGGCCAGCCCGGCGTAGTTGACGAAGTCGGCGAGCAGCGAGTTGCTGCCGTAGACCGCGCGGATCGCCTCGGGCAGCGGGTTGTCGGACGTGCGGATCGTCTCGGACCCGGCAGAGCCCGGCACCACGAAGAGCATCAGCGCCGCGAAGACGAGCAGCAGCCCCATCGCCACGATGATGCCCCGCGGCATGTCGCGCTTGGGGTCGCTGGTCTCCTCGGCCGCGAGCGGCACACCCTCCACGGCGAGGAAGAACCAGATGCCGTAGACCAGCGCGGACACGGCACCGGCGATGCCGTAGGGCAGGAAGCTGCTCGACATCATCGATCCGTCGGGGTCGATGTCGAGGAGCTTGCCGGTGGAGAACTTGGGAGCGAGGCCGATCACGGCGGCGATCAGGGCGACGACGGCGATCGCGGTGATGCCGAACATCAGCTTGAGCGCCTCGCCGACGCCGTACAGGTGCACGCCGATGAAGACGGCGTAGGCGATCGCGTAGACCAGCCAGCCGTTGGTCAGCCCGAAGAGGCCCAGGGCCTCGACGTAGCCGCCGATGAACACCGCGATGGCGGCCGGCGCGACGGCGTACTCGATCAGGACGGCCATGCCGGTGGCGAAGCCGCCGACCGGTCCGAGGGCGCGGCGGGCGAAGCCGTAGCCGGCGCCGGCGACGGGCAGGGCCGACGACATCTCGGCCAGGCCGAAGACCATGCAGGTGTACATCACGCCCATCAGCACCGTGGCGATCAGCAGTCCGCCCCAGCCGCCCTCGTCGAGGCCGAAGTTCCAGCCGGCGAAGTCGCCGGAGATGACGTAGCTGACACCGAGACCTGCCAGCAGGATCCAGCCTGCGGCGCCTCGGCGGAGCGTGCGTTGGCTGTGGTAGTCGTCGCCGACGTCCTGGTAGTCCACTCGCGAGCGCGCCATCTCGTCCGTCCTTCGTCGGTCAGCAGATAGGGCTGAGTCTGATGCGGGGCCATCCGGGCGTCAATACACCGGACGGAAAAGGTTTGAAGTCAAACCATTGACGGGTCGGGGCGATGTCACGAGACTGGCGCGGTGTCGGCGAACCCCAGCATGGAGCTGAGTGACACGGTGCTGCGCGCGGTGCGCGGGCACCACGCCTTCGAGGGATGCGTGGAGCAGCTGGCGACCGCGATCCGGCTGGGCGTCTACCCCCGCGGCAGCGCGCTGCCTCCCGAGCGAGAGCTGGCCGAGCGGATGGGAGTCTCCCGGGCGACGTTGCGCGAGGCGATCGCAGCGCTGCGCTCGGCCGACTTCGTGAGCACGACCCGCGGGCGCGGGGGTGGCACCGTGGTGAGCCACCGGCCGACCACGCCGTCTCCCCGGCTGGCCCGACGGCTGCTGCCGCGGCGCGAGGAGCTGCACGACACGCTGGTCTTCCGGCGGGTCGTCGAGCCGGGCGCCTGCCACATCGCCGCGTCCCGCTCGTTGAGCGGCGAGCAGCGGGACCTGCTGGTCACCTCGCACGACGAGGTCGCCGGCGCCACCGACCCGGCCGAGCACCGCCAGGCCGACTCGCGCTTCCACCTCGCGCTGGCGACCGTCACCGAGTCGCCGCTCACCGTGCAGTCCGTGGCCGTGGTGCAGGCGGACCTGCACGACATGCTCGTCGCGATCCCGGTGCTCGAGGTCAACATCGACCACTCGGCCGCGCAGCACCGGGCGATCCTGTCCGCCGTGCTCAAGGGCGAGACGACCAAGGCCCGCCGCATCATGGAGAGCCACTGCGACGACACCGCCGCCCTGCTCCGTGGGCTGCTCGCATGAACGACCCTCTGACACCTCACCCCCAGGAGATGGAGAACCGATGAGCCTGCCCACCCGCAACCCGCGCCTGCTGTCGCTCGACGACCTCAAGGAGCGGATCGCCCGCGGCGAGATCGACACCGTCGTGATCGCCTTCACCGACATGCAGGGTCGTCTGCAGGGCAAGCGGCTGCACGCGCAGTTCTTCGTCGACGTCGTGATCGACCAGGGCGCCGAAGGATGCAACTACCTGCTGGGCGTCGACGTGGACATGAACACCGTCGACGGCTACGCGATGACCTCGTGGGAGAAGGGCTACGGGGACATGGAGTTCGTCCTCGACTACGACACCATCCGGCTGCTGCCGCACCTGCCCGCCACGGCGATGGTGCAGTGCGACCTGGTGCTGGCCGACCACGCGCCCGTCGAGCCCTCGCCGCGCACGATCCTCAAGAAGCAGCTCGCCCGCGCGTCCGAGGCCGGCTACGTCGCCCTCGCCGGGACCGAGCTGGAGTTCATCCTCTTCGACGACACCTATGAGGCCGCGTGGAACGCCGGCTACCGCGACCTGACGCCCAGCAACCAGTACAACGTCGACTACTCCATCGTCGGCACCACCCGCGTCGAGCCGCTGCTGCGTGACATCCGGAACTCCATGCACGCCGCGGGCATGGTGGTCGAGGGCGCCAAGGGCGAGTGCAACTTCGGCCAGCACGAGATCGGCTTCCTGTACGACGAGGCGCTGGTCACCGCCGACAACCACTCGGTCTACAAGACCGCGGCCAAGGAGATCGCGTCGGCGCACGGCAAGTCGCTGACGTTCATGGCCAAGTGGGACGAGCGCGAGGGCAACTCCTGCCACATCCACCTGTCGCTGCGCGGGAAGGACGACTCGACGGTCTTCTGGGACGAGGACGGGCGCACGCCGCTCTACGACCACTTCGTCGCCGGCGTGCTGGCCACGATGGCCGACTTCACCCTGCTCTACGCCCCGAACGTCAACTCCTACAAGCGGTTCGCCGACGGTTCCTTCGCCCCGACCGCCGTCGCCTGGGGTCTGGACAACCGCACCTGCGCGGTGCGGCTGGTCGGCAGCGGGCCCTCGGCCCGCATGGAGAACCGGCTTCCGGGAGGGGACGTGAATCCCTACCTTGCCCTGGCTGCCATGCTGGCGGGCGGGCTGCACGGCATCGAGCACGAGCTGGAGCTGGAGCCCGAGACGACCGGCAACGCCTACACGTCCGACAAGCCCAAGGTGCCGCGCAGCCTGCGCGCCGCCCGGGACGCCTTCACCACCTCGGAGGTGGCGCGGTCGGTGCTGGGCGACGAGGTCGTCGACCACTACACCAACATGGCCGACGTCGAGCTCGCCGCCTTCGAGGCGACAGTCACCGACTGGGAGCGTCGCCGCGGCTTCGAGAGGATGTAACGCGTGTCCACCTTCACGGTGATCAACCCGGCGACCGAGCAGCCGGTCACCGACGTGCCGCTGGCCTCCGTCGAGGAGACCGACGCCCTGGTCGAGCGGGCACACGCCGCCTTCCCGGCCTGGCGCGCGATGCCGCCGGGCGAGCGCGCGACGCTGCTGCGCCGCTTCGCCTCCGTGGTCGACGCGCACGTCGAGGAGCTCGCCGAGATCGAGGTCCGCAACGCGGGTCACACCTGGGGCAACGCCATCTGGGAGGCCGGCAACGTCCGCGACTGCCTGAACTACTACTCCGCGACGCCGGAGCGGCTGTTCGGGCGGCAGATCCCGGTGCCGGGCGGCATCGACGTCACCTTCCACGAGCCGCTCGGCGTGGTCGGCATCATCGTGCCCTGGAACTTCCCGATGCCGATCCTGGCCTGGGGCATGGCCCCTGCGCTGGCCGCCGGCAACTGCGTGGTCATCAAGCCGGCCGAGCTCACCCCCCTGACCGCGATCCGGATCGGGGAGCTGGCCCTCGAGGCCGGCCTCCCCGAGGGTGTGCTGACGATCATCCCCGGCCAGGGCTCAGTGGTCGGCGAACGCTTCGTGACCCACCCGCTGGTACGCAAGGTGGCCTTCACCGGCTCCACGGCCGTGGGCAAGAAGGTGATGGCCGGCTGCGCCGACCAGGTCAAGCGCTGCACCCTCGAGCTGGGCGGCAAGAGCGCCAACGTGGTGTTCGCCGACGCCGACCTGCGTGCGGCGGCCGCCTCGGCGCCGTACGCCGTCTTCGACAACGCGGGACAAGACTGCTGCGCACGCTCGCGGATCCTCGTCGAGCGCTCGGCGTACGACGAGTTCCTCAGCCTGCTGCAGCACTCCGTCGAGCAGATGAAGGTGCTCGACCCCGCCGACCGCGCCAGCGAGATGGGGCCGCTGATCTCCGCGAAGCAGCAGCAGGCCGTGCAGGGGTACGTCGACGAGGTGGACGTCGCGTTCACCGGTCCCGCGCCGGACGGGCCGGGCTTCTGGATCCCGCCGACCGTCGTGCTCGCGGAGTCGACCGAGCAGCGGATCTGGCGCGAGGAGGTGTTCGGCCCGGTGGTCGCGGTGCTGCCGTTCGACGACGAGGCCGACGCGGTCGCCAAGGCCAACGACTCGGAGTACGGCCTGTCCGGCTCGATCTTCACCGGCGACGTCGGCCGCGCGCTGCGCGTCGCACGCGGCATCGAGGCCGGCAACCTCTCGGTCAACTCGCACTCCGCGGTCCGCTACTGGACGCCGTTCGGCGGCTTCAAGCAGTCCGGCCTCGGCCGCGAGCTCGGCCCTGACGCGCCGCACGCGTTCACCGAGGAGAAGAACGTCTTCATCGCCCACTGACCCACCCCACCCCACCCCCCCACCCCGATTCGTCTGCGATCCTGCGGGGCCTCCCCACGGGGCGATCGCAGACGAATCCGCATGCAGCAAGGAGAGAGCAGCCATGGCAGGACGACTCGACGGCAAGGTGGCCGTGGTCACCGGCGGGTGCTCAGGCATCGGCCTGGCCACCGTGAAGCGCTTCGCCGAGGAGGGCGCCCAGATCGTCATCGGCGATTTGGACAACAAGCGCGGCGAGGAGATCGTGGAGGACCTCGCCGGGCTCTTCGTGCACTGCGACGTCACCGACAAGACCGACGTCGACGCGCTGTTCAAGACCGCCAAGGACACCTACGGCTCGGTGGACATTGCCTTCAACAACGCCGGGATCGCGCCGCCCGAGGACGACTCGATCCTGGACACCGACCTGGAGGCGTGGAAGCGGGTGCAGGACGTCAACCTGACCAGCGTCTACCTGTGCTGCAAGGCTGCGCTGCCCTACATGATCGAGCAGCAGCGCGGCTCGATCATCAACACCGCGTCGTTCGTCGCACTCATGGGCGCGGCCACCTCGCAGATCTCCTACTCCGCCTCCAAGGGCGGCGTGCTGTCGATGTCGCGCGAGCTCGGCGTCCAGTTCGCGCGCGAGGGCGTCCGCGTCAACGCGCTGTGCCCCGGACCGGTGAACACCCCGCTGCTGCAGGAGCTCTTCGCCTCGGACGCGGAGCGTGCGCAGCGGCGGCTGGTGCACGTGCCGATGGGTCGCTTCGCCGAGCCGGAGGAGATCGCCAACGCCGTGCTGTTCCTGGCGTCCGACGAGTCGAGCTTCATCACCGCCAACACGTTCCTGGTCGACGGCGGCATCTCGGCTGCCTACGTCACCCCGCTGTGACGCCGTGCGCGCACTGATCGGGCTCTCGACCTACCGCGAGCAGGCACGCTGGGGCGTCTGGGACCAGCCGGCCGACATCCTGCCCGCGACGTACGCCGCGGCGGTGGCGCGCTCGGGCGGCGCCCCGGTGCTGCTCCCCGTGCAGGAGTCGGCCGCCGCGCACGACGTGGTGGCCCGGCTCGACGGGCTCGTGGTGACCGGAGGCGCCGACGTGGACCCGGGCCGGTACGGCGCCGAGCCCGACCCGGCCACGGTGAGCTGGCGCACCGAACGGGACGCCTGGGAGCTCGCGCTGCTCGACGCCGCCGACGCGCGCGACCTGCCGGTGCTGGGGATCTGCCGTGGCATGCAGGTGATGGCAGTCCAGCGCGGCGGCTCGCTGGTGCAGCACCTGCCGGACGTCGTGGAGCACGAGCGACACTCGCCGGGTGCGGACGCCTTCGGCGACGTCGAGGTCGACACGATCGAGGGCACCCGGCTGCGGACGCTGGTCGGCGACCGGGCCGTCGTCGGCTGCCACCACCACCAGTCGGTGCGCGAGCACCCGGGCTACCGCGCCTCGGCGTACGCCGACGACGGCACGCTCGAGGCGATGGAGGCCGAGGGCGACCGGTTCCTGGTCGCCGTGCAGTGGCACCCCGAGACCCGGGCCGACGCGGGGCTCTTCACCGGCCTGGTCGCGGCCGCCAGCGCCCGCCTCGCCTGACGCTGAGTCGGCGCGTCGGCTGGCCTGAGACCCGCCGAGTCGGCGCGTCGGCTGGTCAGACCGGCCTGCGCCGGCCCAGCGTACGGCGTGCCTGCGCCACCCGACGATGCAGCTGCACCTCGATGTCTCGGCGTGCGCCGAAGACGTTCGCCCGGTTGACCCCGTGCACGTCCCACCCCCAACGTCGCCCGAGCTCCTCGCGACGCCGGACGTCGTGCGCCCGGTCGATGGGTGCCGTGTGGTGCTCGGCGCCGTCGTACTCCATGCCGAACAGCAGCTCACGGACGCCGAGGTCGACCCGGTAGATCTCCACGCCGCGCTCGTCGTACACCCGGACCTGCGGCTCGGGCCGCGGCAGCGACGGCAGATCGAGCCAGCGCAACCGCAGCACGGACTCGCCCGGCGACTCCGCGCGGCCGTCCGCGAGTGGCGCGAGGGCGCGCAGCTGGACGACACCGCGCTGCCGACGGAACCGTTCGATGCCGTCCAGCAGCTCCGCCCGCTCGAACTCGCCGGTGCGAAGCAGGCAGTCGAGCCCGGCCAGCGCCTGGTCGCGGCGCGAGAGTCTGCCCAGGTCCCACGCGGTGCGCACGGGCGTGGTCACCCGCAGGCCGGCGACGTCGTGCACGTCGTCGCCGCCGAACCGTCGCTCGCCGCTGACGCTGAGACCGTTGCGCAGCCGGCCGTGGCCGGACGGCAGGAAGACGGACACCGGCGGCACCTCCAGGTGGGACCCGAAGTCGAGCACGCCGGTGTAGAGCCAGCACGCGGTCCAGTCGACGATGACTCCCGCGTCCGGTACGACGAGCGCGAGTGCCCGCGCGCGGGTCACCAGGTCGTCGGGGCACTGGCCGGCGACGAACACGCCGCGCAGCACCCGGCGCAGGTATCCGTCACGCACCAGGCGCTCGAGCTGCCATCGGGTGAGCCCGCAGGCGTGCGCCGTACGACGGCTGAAGGGTCGGTCCAGGGGGAGGGGGAACTGCTCGTCCAGCAGGCGAGCGGCGTCGAACATGGCCATGCCCCAGCGTGCTGCGAACCGGCCGATCCGTGCCGAACGTCGTCCACAGGCCAGCCGACGCGCCGGGTCGGCGGGTTCCGGGCCAGCCGACGCGCCGGGTCGGCGGGTTCTGGGCCAGCCGACGCGCCGGGTCGGCGGGTTCTGGGCCAGCCGACGCGCCGGGTCGCGGGTGGGTCACACTCGGAGGACACCTAGCGTTGGAGGCGCAGATGACCAGCAGGCTCAACCCCTACCTCGGCTTCAAGGACGACGCCAAGGAGGCGATGGAGTTCTACCGTTCCGTGTTCGGCGGCGAGCTCACCCTCAGCACGTTCGGCGACATGCACGCCAGCGAGGACCCGGCCGAGGCCGACAAGACCATGCACGCGCAGCTCGAGACGCCCGCCGGCTACACGATCATGGCCTCGGACACCCCGAGCTCGATGACCTTCTCCGAGACCAGCAACCACTCGGTCTCGCTGAGCGGCGGCCCCGAGGAGGAGGCCGAGCTCAGCGGCTACTTCGCCGGCCTGGCCGAGGGTGGCACGGTCGCGCTGCCGCTGGAGAAGGCCCCGTGGGGCGACCGGTTCGGGATGATCATCGACCGCTTCGGCGTGCAGTGGATGGTCAACATCGCCGGAGCCCCGAGCTAGAGCCGGTCCAGCGTCGCCTGGTCGCGCTGCCCGCCGTAGTACTGCTCGAGCAGCGCCGCGAAGGCCGGCTCGTCGGGGGCCGCCCGGTCGAACAGCGTCATCGACGAGCGCAGCTTGAGCGAGTCGACGAGGCCGACGACCTGCACCGGATCGTGGCCGCCGAGGTCGCGCAGCACCGCGACGCAGTCGCGCAGCCGGGGCCCGAGCACCGGGTGCGCGAGGTAGGCCCGCGCCTGGGCGAGCGACCCGATGGCATAGCGCTGCGCCATGCTGCTCGAGCCAAGACCCTCGACCTGCGGGAAGACGTACCACATCCAGTGCGTCTGCTTGCGGCCCCGGCGGAGCTCGTCGAGCGCCATGGCGTAGGTGCCGCCCTTGTCCTGGGCGCGGACGAACCGCTCCAGGTCGTCGTCGCTCATCCCCTCAGCCGCGGGAGACCCGCACCAGCTTCTTGTTGACGAACTCGTCCATGCCCCACGGGCCCAGCTCCCGGCCGTAGCCGCTGCGCTTCACGCCGCCGAACGGCATCGCGGGCAGCGAGGTGCCGTGCTCGTTGACGAAGGCCATGCCGACCTCCAGCCGGTCGGCCACCGCGCGCGCCGCGTCGAGGTCGGGGCTCCACACGGAGCCGGACAGCCCGAAGGGCGAGGAGTTGGCCAGCTCGACGGCTTCGTCGACCGACGCGACGCGGTAGACGACGCCCACGGGCCCGAAGAGCTCCTCGGTGAAGGCGCGGGTGCCGGGTCGTACGTCGGCGAGCAGGGTGGGCTCGACGTAGGCGCCGGGGCCGTCGACACGGCCGCCGCCGGTGAGCACGGTCGCGCCCTCGGCCTTGGCTGCCTCGACCTGCTCGAGCAGGGTGTCGGCAGCGGACTGCGAGGACAGCGGGCCGATCGCGGTCTTGGGGTCCAGCGGGTCGCCGGGCACCATGGCGGCGAACGAGGCGGTGAGCTTCTCGACGAACTCGTCGTAGTGCTCGTCGAGCACCACGAACCGCTTGGCGGCGTTGCAGGCCTGCCCGGTGTTGGACATCCGGCCGCGGGTCGCCGACTTCACGGTGGCGTCCATGTCGGCGGTGTCGAGCACGATGAAGGCGTCGGAGCCGCCCAGCTCCAGCACGACCTTCTTGAGGTTGCGGCCCGCGACCTCGGCGACGGCCGCGCCGGCGCGCTCGCTGCCAGTCAGGGACACGCCCTGGACCCGCGGGTCCGCGATCATGTCGGCGACCTGGTCATTGGTGGCGAAGACGTTGACGTAGGCGTCCGCCGGCAGCCCGGCCTCGGCGAAGATCGTCTCCATCAGCAGCGCGGACTGGGGGCAGCTGGGCGCGTGCTTGAGGATGATCGAGTTGCCCAGCATGAGGTTCGGCGCCGCGAAGCGGGCCACCTGGTAGTAGGGGAAGTTCCACGGCATGATCCCGAGGAGCGCACCCACCGGGAGCTTGCGTACGACGGTCTGCTCGGCGCCCATGGCGGGAAGCTGCTCGTCCTCGAGCAGACCGGGGCCCTGCTCGGCGTAGTAGGCGTAGATCATCGAGGACAGCTTGACCTCGCCCAGGCCCTGCTTGACCGGCTTGCCCATCTCGAGCGCGATCAGCGAGGCCAGCTCCTCGGCGCGCTCGGCGTAGATCTCCGAGACCCGGGTGAGCACGGCGGCGCGGTCGGCGACCGCCCTCTGCCGCCAGGACTCGAAGCCGGACTGGGCGCGGGTGAGCGCCTCCTCGACGCCGTGCGCGTCGAGCGTGGGGAACTCCTTGACGGTCTCGCCGGTGGCCGGGTTCACGGTCTGGTAGTCACTCATGTCTCGACCGTACCCAGCCCGTCGCGATCGGACACGGCCGGTCGCAACAGGTCGGTCAGTCGATGACGCGCAGCCGCACGGTCTCCTCGATGGCACGGAGCCCGGCGAGCACCTCGGGCGAGAGCCCGGAGTCGGTGTCGGTGACGACGTAGCCGGTGTGGCCGCGGGTGGCGAGGACCTGGCCGCCGATGTTGACCTGGTGCTCGGCGAGCACCTGGTTGACCTTGGCGAGCACGCCGGGGCTGTTGCTGTGCAGGTGCGCCACCCGCTGGGCGTGCCGGGCGCGGTCGGGGACCAGCGTCGGCAGGTTGACGGACAGCGACGTGCTGCCGGTGCGGACATAGTCGCGCAGCTTGCCGCCCACGAACCGTCCGATGTCCTCCTGCGCCTCCTCGGTCGAGCCACCGACGTGCGGGGTGAGGATGACGTTGGGCAGACCGCGCAGCGGTGAGGCGAAGGCCTCGCCCCGGGACTTCGGCTCGCTGGGGAAGACGTCGACGGCGGCACCCGCGAGGTGGCCGGACACGACGCTGTCGCGCAGGGCGTCGTAGTCGACGACGAACCCGCGCGAGAGGTTCAGGAACAGCGAGCGCGGCCGCATCCGGGCGAACTGCTCGGCGCCGAAGATGCCGGCGTTGCCCTGCCGGCCGTCCACGTGCAGGGTGACCGTCTCGACGCTGTCGAGCAGCTCCTCCAGCGATGAGCAGCGGCGGGCGTTGCCGAGCGCGAGCTTGTCGTCGGTGTCGTAGAAGGAGACCTGCATGCCGAGCATCTCGGCGACCACCGAGAGCTGGGAGCCGATGTTGCCGTAGCCGACGATGCCGAGGCTGCGGCCCCGGATCTCGTGGCTGCCCGTCGCGGACTTGTCCCAGACCCCCTCGTGCAGCGCCTTGTCGCGCACCGTCAGGCGGCGCGCCATCGCGATGATGTCGGCGATCGCGAGCTCGACCACGGAGCGGGTGTTCGAGAACGGTGCGTTGAAGGCGGCGGTGCCGTGGTCGGTCGCCCGGGCCAGGTCGATCTGGTTCGTGCCGATGCAGAAGGCGCCGATGGCCAGCAGGTCGGGCCGGGCGTCGAGCACCCGGGCCGTGACCTCGGTCTTGGAGCGGATGCCGAGCAGGTCGACCCCGTCCAGCGCCTCGATCAGCTCATCCTCGTCGAGCGCGGAGGTCAGGCTCGTCACCTCGACGCCGGCCTCCCCGAGGAGCGTGGGGGCGAGCGGGTGCAGGTTCTCCAGGAGCAGCGCCTTCATGCGTCCACCTTCGCAGGCGCGTCAGGGGTAGCGGACGCCGGTGGCCCGCTGCGAGACGTCCCACAGCCGCCGCGCCGCCTCCGGGTCGCGCGCGAGCCGGCTGGTCCCGACGATCTGGGGCCGTCCGCGGACCTCGCCGGTGCCGCCCGGACCGAGGTACGTCGACCCGGGCAGGTCGGCCGTCGCGGCCATCAGCAGCGACTGCGCGCCGAGGGCCGCCGGCTGACCGAGCGCGGCGAAGACGGCGTCCAGGATGCGTCCGCCCTGGGCGGAGGCCGCGAGCCCGGTCGCGGCGAGGCCGGGGTGCGCCGCCGTCGCCCGCAACGGCAGGTCCGCCGCGCGGGCGCGGCGGTCGAGCTCGAAGGTGAACAGCAGGTTGGCGAGCTTGGACTGCGCGTAGGCCGACCACGGACGGTAGCGGCTGCGCGGCGGCACCCTCGGGTCGCCGAGCGGCGCGGTCCGGGCGAGCCGGTGCGCGTGGGAGGAGACCGCCACGACCCGCGCGTCCCCCGACTCGACGAGCCGCGGCAGCAGCAGCCCGGTCAGCGCGAAGTGGCCGAGATGGTTGGTGGCCAGCTGCAGGTCGAACCCGTCGACGGTCCGGGTGGGGGGTGTGGCCATCACGCCGGCGTTGTTGACCAGCAGGTGGAGCGGGCCGTGCGCCGCGGCCTCGTCGGCCGCCCGTCGTACGGCGGCGAGGTCGGCCAGGTCCACGACGAGGGGGTGCACGCGCGCGCCGCCCACCTCGCGTCGTACGGCGTCCAGCGCTGTGGCGAGTCGGTGCGGGCTGCGCGCTGCCATCAGCACCTCGGCGCCGTGGGCGGCCAGCACCGAGACGACGGCGGCGCCCAGGCCGCTGGTGGCCCCGGTGACCAGGGCACGTCGACCGGTCAGGTCGGGGACGTCCTCGACGGTCCAGGAGGTCACGGGGTGATGGCGAGCGAGGCGAGCACCTGCTCGCCGAGCGCCTGGTCGCCGGCGATGTCGACGCTCACCTGGTCGAGCCGGCGGCGTCCGGCGGCGAGGACCACGAACGTCTCGGTGTCCAGGGTGAGCGCGACCGTGGGGTCGGCGGGTGCGGGGTCGAGCTCCGCGGCCCGCCCGTCGTCGCCCACCTGCACCGCGCGCTCGAGGGCCTGCGGTCCCGTGACCCGGAGCACGACCGTGGTGCCGGCCGGCGGGGCGACGCGCTTGCCCACCACGAAGGGCAGGCTGCGCGCCAGCACCTCGACCGCGTGCGCGGCCGGCGGGCCGTCGTACCCACCCGGACGGTCCACGGCCCGGCGGACGTCCTGCTCGTGGATCCAGACGTCGAACGGGCGGTTGGACAGCAGCGTCTCCCAGGGCCAGGGGATGCCCGCGGGGGTGTGCGGGGGCGCCCCGGCCGGGTCGGTCGGCGGATCGGCGCGCAGCGCTGCGAGTCGCTCCGCGGCCGCGGCCTCCAGCTCGTCGAGGACGGCCTCCCCGCTCCAGGAGGCTCGGGCGAGCGGTCCTTGCTCGGTGTAGCGGCTCATCGGGGAGGTGAGGCGCTCGGCCTCCGGCACCTCGACCGTCGGCTGCGGCCATCCGGCGGTGGCCGCCTCGAGATGGGCGAGGTGGGCCACGACCGCGCGCACGTCCCAGCCGGGGCAGTCGGTCGGCCGGCTCCAGTCGTCGGCGTCGAGCGAGCGGAGCAGGGCCAGGACGTCGTCGACCGCGACGGCCCAGGTGTCGACGTACCTCTGCAGTCGGGCGGCCTCGGGAGTCATGCCCGCGAGCCTAGGCGAGCGGGTCGACCGGGCGGCGACGTCCGGCGGCCGACCCGCGGAATGCCGACCCGCACCGGTCGCGTTGACTACGGGTGTGAGTGCCACCGGACGTCGACCTCGGGTACGGGCCCCGGAGCTGCGCGGCCGCGGCTGGCTGAACACCGAGCGCGACCTCGCGCTGGCCGACCTGCGCGGCCGCTTCGTGCTGCTCGACTTCTGGGCCTTCTGCTGCATCAACTGCCTGCACGTCCTGGACGAGCTGCGGCCGGTGGAGGAGAAGTACGACGGCGAGCTCGTCGTCGTCGGCGTGCACTCGCCGAAGTTCGTGCACGAGGCCGACCCGGACGCCCTCCGCGCGGCGGTCGAGCGGTACGACGTGCGCCACCCGGTCCTCGACGACCCGGAGCTGGTCACCTGGCAGGCCTACACGGCGCGTGCGTGGCCGACGCTCGTGCTCGTCGACCCGGAGGGCTACGTCGTCGCGCAGTACGCCGGTGAGGGGCACGCGCACGCCATCGACGCCCTGGTCGTGGAGCTGCGGGAGGAGCACCGGGCTCGAGGCACGCTGCAGCCCGGCGACTCGCCCTACGTCGCTCCGCCCGTGCAGGCCGGGGACCTGGCGTTCCCGGCGAAGGTGGTCGCCCTGCCCGGCCGGGGGTTCCTGGTCGCGGACGCCGGCCACCACCAGCTCGTCGAGCTGGCCGCGGACGCCGAGACCGTCGTCCGTCGCGTCGGCACGGGTGAGCGCGGTCTGGTCGACGGCCCGGCGCCCCGCTTCAACGAGCCCAACGGGCTCTGTCTTCTCCCCGAGGCCGTCGCGGCCGAGGTCGGCTACGACGTCGTGGTCGCCGACACCGTCAACCACGCCCTGCGCGGGGTGTGCCTCGAGGACGGCCGGGTGACGACGCTGGCGGGCACCGGCGAGCAGCACATGCAGCACCACGGCCTGGAGACGCTGTCGAGCCCGTGGGACGTGACGTGGTGGCAGGACCGCGTCTGGGTCGCGATGGCCGGCGTGCACCAGCTGTGGACCTACGACCCGCTCACCCGGCACACCGAGGTCGTCGCCGGCACCGCCAGCGAGGGCCTGCTCGACGGACCGCTCGCCGACGCGTGGTTCGCGCAGAGCAGCGGCCTGGCCGCCGCGGGCGACCGGCTCTGGATCGCGGACAGCGAGACCTCCAGCGTGCGCTACGTCGAGGACGGCGAGGTGCGCACGGCGGTCGGCACCGGACTGTTCGACTTCGGCTTCACCGACGGCCCCGCCGACGAGGCGCTGCTGCAGCACCCGCTGGGCGTGACCGTGCTGCCCGACGGGTCGATTGCGGTGTGCGACACCTACAACGGCGCCGTACGGCGGCTCTCGGACGGTCGCGTGACGACGCTGGCGACCGACCTCGCGGAGCCGAGCGGCGCGGTCGTGGACGGCGACCACCTGCTCGTCGTGGAGTCGGCCGCCCACCGGCTGACCCGGGTGCCGCTGACCGGTGTCGCAGCAGCGAACGGCTTCGCGCACACTACGCAGCGACCGGTGACCGAGGTCGCGGCCGGCGAGGTGCGGCTCGTGGTCGACTTCACCCCGCCGCCCGGCCAGAAGGTCGACGACCGCTTCGGCCCGCCGTCCCAGCTCGTGGTGTCCGCCACGCCGCCGGCGCTGCTTCGGGACGGGGCCGGTCGCGGCACCGACCTGACGCGTGTGCTGAGCCTCGACCCGCACGTCGGGGACGGCGTGCTGCACGTCGCCGCCCGCGCCGCGTCGTGCGACACCCACGCCGGGGAGGGCGCGGCCTGCCACATGCACCAGCAGGACTGGGGAGTGCCGGTGCGGATCACCGCGGACGGCGAGACCCGCCTGGTGCTCCCCCTCTCCGCCCACTGAGGCGCCACTGACAAGCCTCCTGGGGCGCGTGGTGCAGGTCTCGTCCCGATTGGTCGGGGGCCCTCGACCCGGCCGGTAGAGTGGGTGTCAGCCAAGGTCGGCGATGCCGACCTTCTTTTGTGCCCGCCATGGGTGCGCGGTCCGGCCGGGAGCCGGACAGACGCGCAGGACCAGTGTTCGGGCTCGAACTTGCGTCTCGCAGGCTCGCCGGACCACGCCGTGGCATCCGGGTAGAGACGTGCCCGAGACATCTTGAGGACCTCTCCTTGACCAGCCCCACCAGCTTCACCGAGTTCGGCCTGCCCGTGAGCGTCGTCGACGCCCTGGCGCGCATGGACATCACCACCCCGACCCCGGTCCAGGCCGCGGTCCTCCCGGACGCGATGGGCGGGCACGACGTGCTCGGCCGCGCCCAGACCGGCTCCGGCAAGACCCTCGCCTTCGGCCTGCCGATCCTGGCCAAGCTCGAGGGCGAGCGCAGCCGGCCCAAGCACCCGCGCGCCCTGATCATCGTGCCGACCCGCGAGCTGGCCACCCAGGTGCGCCGCTCGATCGAGCCGCTGGCGCACGCCGTGCGGCTCAAGCTCGTCACCGTCTACGGCGGCACCCCCTACGACCGCCAGATCAAGCAGCTGCGCGCCGGTGCCGACATCGTCGTCGCGACCCCCGGACGCCTGCAGGACCTGATGGACAAGGGTCACCTGCGCACCGACGACGTGCAGGTCACCGTGCTCGACGAGGCCGACCACCTGTGCGACCTCGGCTTCTACCCCGCCGTCGACAAGCTCCTCATGGAGACCCCCGCGCAGGGCCAGCGGATGCTGCTGTCCGCGACCCTCGACGGCGACGTCGACCGCCTGGTGCGCAAGCACCTCCGCGACCCGCGCCTGCACGAGCTGGACCCCAACGGCGGCGCCGTCACGACGATGGCGCACCACGTGATGGTCGTCGGCGGCTTCCGCGACAAGCTCGCCGCCGTCACCGCGCTGGTCGAGGCCCAGGACCGCGCGATCGTCTTCACCCGCACCCGGGAGGGCGCGACCGAGCTGGCCGAGGCGCTGGGCACCGGCGGCATCGAGGCCGTCGACCTGCACGGCAACCTGTCGCAGCGCGTGCGCGAGCGCAACCTGCACAAGTTCTCCTCCGGCAGGGCCAAGGTCGTCGTCGCCACCGACGTCGCCGCCCGCGGCATCCACGTCGACAACGTCGGCCTGGTCGTGCACTTCGACGTGCCGGCCGACGCCAAGGCCTACCTGCACCGCTCCGGTCGTACGGCGCGCGCCGGCGAGTCCGGGACGGTCGTCACGATCACCACCCCGCGCCAGCTCGACGAGGTCGCGCGGATGCAGTTCAAGGCCGGCGTCGAGCCGCGTCACCACGACATCCGCACCACGCCCCGGCCGATGACCGCGGAGGCGCTCGCGCACTCGGGCGCAGGTCGCCCCGACGCGTCCCGCCCGCGCCGGCCGGCCCGACCGGCGGCAGCAGCCGTCCGGGCTACCGGTCCGGCGGTGCACGTCCCTCGGGCGGCGCCAGCCGTCCGGGCTACCGGTCCGGCGGTCGTCCGTCCTCGGGTGAGCGCAGTGGCCGGCCGTCGTACCGCAGCGGCGAGGGCCGCCCGCAGCGCGCTGGTCGCTGACGCACCTACCAACGCACGAGGCGCCGGACCCTCAGGGGTCCGGCGCCTCGTCGTGCGTTGGCTGACGGTCAGCGAGGGGGGCCGTCGTAGCGGCGCTCCTCCACGTGCTTGGTCCGCGACCGCTGGTTGTTCATCACGAAGGCCAGCACGATCGCCAGCGCGCCGACGAGCAGCAGGATCCACCCGAGTGCCACGTCGTCCACGAAGCCGATGTCGCACCTGCACGACACCGAGGACCAGGATCAGGCCGATCACCACCAGGACGACGCCGAGTCCGATGCCCATGTTCACTCCTCTGGGTTGGTGCGACCCGGGGGTCGCGGGGAGGCGCGGTGATACGCCTCGTGACCAAGAGATACCCCTGGGACCGCTGTGTCAATCAGGCGCGTCGCGACAAAGCGCTCGATCTCCGCGCACGGGCCGCCCGCTCCCGGAGGAGCGAGCGGCCCGTCGTGGCGATCGGCGGACCTAGAAGGCGGCCTCGTCGAGCTCCATCAGCGACAGGTCGGTCGCATCGGCGATGGCCCGCTCCGCGGTGATCTTCGGCAGCACGGTGGCGGCGAAGAACTTCGCTGCGGCGACCTTGCCCTCGTAGAACGTCCGGTCCTTGGCGCTGACCTCGCCGCCGAGCTTCTCCAGGGCCACCTCGGCGTGCCGCAGCAGCAACCACGCGCAGATCAGGTCGCCGAGGACCATCAGCAGCCGGGAGGTGTTCAGCCCGACCTTGTAGATGTTCTGCAGGTCGCCGTGCTCGGCGCTGGGGTCGGCCGACATCAGGTGGTCGACCATGGTGCCGACGATCGCCTGGGTGTCCTCGAGGGCGGTCGCGAGCAGCCCGCGCTCCACCTTGAGCCGGCCGTTGCCGGCCTCGCTGGCCAGGAAGCCCTCGATCTCGCCGGTGAGGAAACCGAGCGCCTGCGCCTGGTCCTTGACGATCTTGCGGAAGAACAGGTCCTGGCCCTGGATCGCGGTCGTGCCCTCGTAGAGGGTGTCGATCTTCGCGTCGCGGACGTACTGCTCGACCGGGTAGTCCTGCAGGAAGCCCGAGCCGCCGAACGTCTGCAGCGACTCGGTGCCCAGCAGCACCCACGAGCGCTCCGAGCCGTAGCCCTTGACGATCGGCAGCAGCAGGTCGTTGACGCGCTCGGCGAGCTCGTCGCGCTCGCCCCGGTGCGCCGCGACCTGGTTGCGGTCCTGCCACGAGGCCGTGTAGAGCACCAGGGCCCGCATGCCCTCGGCGAACGACTTCTGCGTCATCAGCGAGCGCCGTACGTCGGGGTGGTGGGTGATCGTGACGCGAGGGGCGGTCTTGTCCGAGGCCCGGGTCAGGTCGGGGCCCTGCACCCGGCTCTTGGCGTAGTCGAGCGCGTTGAGGTAGCCGGTGGTGAGCGTCGCGATGGCCTTGGTGCCGACCATCATCCGGGCGTTCTCGATGACCTGGAACATCTGCGCGATGCCGTCGTGCACCTCGCCGAGCAGGTACCCCTTGGCGGGGGTCCGCTCGCCGAAGGTCACCTCGCAGGTGGTGGAGACCTTGATGCCCATCTTCTTCTCGACGTTGGTGACGTAGACGCCGTTGCGCTCGCCGGTCAGCTCGCCGGTCTCGACGTCGAAGTCGAACTTCGGCACCACGAACAGCGAGAGGCCCTTGGTGCCGGGCCCGCCCTTGCCCTCGACGCCCACGGGACGGGCGAGGACCAGGTGGATGATGTTCTCGGCCATGTCGTGCTCGCCCGAGGTGATGAAGCGCTTCACGCCCTCGACGTGCCAGGAGCCGTCCTCGGCCAGCGTGGCCTTGGCGCGCCCGGCGCCGACGTCGGAGCCGGCGTCGGGCTCGGTCAGCACCATGGTCGCGCCCCACTGGCGGTCGACCATGTGCTGGGCGATCCGCTTGTCGCGGTCGTTGCCGTTGCGCGAGACGATGTTGGCGAACGCCGGTCCGCAGGCGAACATCCACACCGCGGGGTTGGAGCCCAGCACCATCTCGGCCACCGACCAGGCCAGCGTGCTCGGCACCGGCTGGCCGCCCAGGTCGGGGTCCAGGACCAGGCGGAACCACTCGGCGTCCATCCAGGCCCGGTAGCTCTTCTTGAACGACTCGGGCATCGTCACCGAGCAGGTGTCGGGGTCGTAGACCGGCGGGTTGCGGTCGGCGTCCTCGAAGGAGGCGGCCAGGTCCTCGCGGGCCAGCCGGTCCACCTCGCCGAGGATCGACCGGGCCGTGTCGACGTCGACCTCCTCGAACATGCCCTTCCCCAGGACCTCGTCCCGGTTGAGCACCTCGAACAGGTTGAACTCGATGTCGCGGATGTTGCTCTTGTAGTGGCTCACAGACCCACCTTCGAACTCGTGGTTGGCGCGCTCCGGCAGGCAGGTGCCTGCGGTGCTACTCGTCGGTAACCACAGTATCCTACTGACGAGTAGCGACGCGCAAGCACGTCGGGCGGAGATCACATCTCCCAGGCGGCCATCCGGACGTACACCTCGGCGCTGTGCAGCGCTGTGACCGGCTTTTCGGGCCGACCTGTACGTCCGCGTGGCCGCGGTCGTCAGCGACTGAGGGTCGCGGACACCGGCGGCGCCGAGGAGCCGACGTCGCTCCATGCCGCCTTCGCGCCCGAGTGACCGATGAGTGCGACCACCACCAGGGTGCCCACCGCCGCGAGGACCGAGAGCACCTTCAGGACGGCGCCGAGGCCACGACGGGTGTCGGTGAGCCGGCCGGACCGCCGCAGCCACCAGGTCGCGACGGCGAGCAGGGCCAGGGGCAGGACCGCCCACAGCAGCAGGTCGCCGAGCTGGGCGTGCTCCTCGATGAGCTGGTTGCGGCCGAGGCGGTGCTCGAGCTCCTCACCCGAGGAGGTGCTCAGCGGCGTCAGGGCCAGGGCGACGACCGAGAGCGCGGCGGGCCCCCATCCGGCCCAGGCTCGGAAGCGTGGCCACAGCGCCGAGAGCAGCACGGACAGCGCTGCCAGCGGCACCAGCACGACCGTGGCGTGCACGATCAGGGGGTGGACAGGAAGACCGAAGACGGTGTCGAGCATGGTGGCTCCTCCAGCGGGGGTGCTTGCAGTGTGCAGACCTTCGCTGGGAACTTCCTGAGAGGCGCGCGGAGGCTCGTGGGACGATCGGCCCCATGGGGCACGCGCACGGGCTCGCACCCGCGGACCACCGAGGCCGGCTGCTCGTGGTGCTGGCCCTCACCGGCACCGTGCTCGTCGTCGAGGTCGTCGGCGCGGTCCTGACCGGCAGCCTCGCGCTGCTCGCGGACGCCGGACACATGCTGACCGACGTCGCCGGCCTGGCGCTGGCGTACGGCGCGGCCGTGCTCGCGCGCCGGCCGGCCACCGACGCGCGCACCTGGGGCTACCGCCGCGCGGAGGTGCTCGCGGCAGCGGCCCAGGCCGCGGTGCTGCTGGCCGTCGGTGTCTTCGTGCTCGTCGAGGGAGTCCGCCGCCTGCTCGAGCCGCCCGACGTCTCCTCGTCCGGGCTGCTCGTCTTCGGCGCCGTGGGACTGGCCGGCAACCTGGTCGGCATCGCGGTGCTGGCGTCCGCCCGGGCGCACGACCTCAACCTGCGAGCCGCCTTCCTGGAGGTCGTCAACGACGCGCTGGGGTCGGTCGCGGTGCTGGTGGCTGCCGGCGTGATCGCCCTGACCGGCTGGATGCGTGCGGACGCGGTCGCCTCGCTGGTGATCGGGCTGCTGATCGTGCCCCGCACCGTGCGGCTGCTGGCCGAGAGCGTCGACGTGCTGATGGAGGCGGTGCCGCGCGACCTCGACCTCGGCGAGGTCCGCCAGCGCCTGCTGCGCGTGGACCACGTGCACGAGGTGCACGACCTGCATGCCACCCAGGTGGCGACCGGGCTCCCGGTGCTGACCGCGCACGTGGTCGTGGACGACTCCTGCTTCCACGACGGGCACCTCGCGGCGATGCTCGACGAGCTGCAGGGGTGCCTGGACCAGGACTTCAACGTCGAGCACTCGACGATCCAGTTCGAGACGGTCCGGCACGCCGGTCACGAGCACGACACCCACCGCTGAGAGCGCATCGGCGGCGACGCGCCGAACACTACCGAATCAGTTGACTTTGCTCTGAGAGTGCTCCTACTCTACTGAACTAGTCGACATACTCGGCTTGCCTCCTCCCTGACGGCTCGGCGCTGCGGCGTCCGGGCCGACCCACCACTGAACGACAGGTGCACCCATGCGCAACCTCCTCGTCCTCGGCATCGTCGGGGCCCTCGCCCAGCTCGTCGACGGCTCCCTCGGCATGGCCTACGGCGTGACGTCCTCCACGCTGCTGCTGGCCGCCGGCATCGCGCCGGCCGCGGCCTCCGCCGCCGTGCACTTCTCCGAGCTCGGGACCACCCTGGTCTCCGGCATCTCGCACACCAAGCTCGGCAACGTCGACTGGCGCACCGTGAGCATCCTCGCGCTCCCCGGCGGCATCGGCGCCTTCGCCGGCGCGACCTTCCTGGCCAGCATCCCCGGTGACACCGCCAAGCCCTGGGTGGCGGTCCTGCTGCTCTGCCTCGGCGTCTACGTCGTGGCGCGGTTCCTGCTCCTCGGCGGTCGCCGACCGACGTTCAAGGGTCGGCTGTCGCCCTTCTTCCTGGCCCCGCTGGGCCTGGTCGCCGGGCTGATGGACTCCATCGGCGGCGGCGGCTGGGGGCCGGTCGGCACCACCTCGCTGCTGTCCTCCGGCCGCCTCGAGCCGCGCAAGGTCGTCGGCTCCATCGACACCTCGGAGTTCGTGGTGGCCATCGGAGGCTCGCTGGGCTTCCTGCTCGCCCTCGGCAGCACCGGCATCCCCTGGAAGATCGCACTCGCGCTGCTCACCGGCGGCGTGATCGCGGCGCCGTTCGCGGCCTGGCTGGTCAAGCACCTCCCGGCCCGCGTCCTCGGCGTCGCGGCCGGTGGCGTCATCATTCTCACCAACACCGACACGATCGTGAAGACGCTCGGGGGCAACGGGGCGGTCGAGCTGGTCGTCGCCGGCACCCTCGCCGTCGCCTGGGTCTCGCTGATCACCTGGGCGGTCGGCCAGGAACGGCTCTCCCGCCAGCGCGAGCTGGTCGACCAGCCGGTCGCCCTGGTGTGACGCGGGGTCGCCTTTGTCTAGTTCTCTGACAGACTCAGTGTCATGCGCGTGTCCGCCAAGTCCGACTACGCCCTCCGGGCCCTGATCGAGCTGGCCGGCCGCTCCGACGGCGCTCCGGTCAGCGCCGAGGAGATCGGTCGGCTCCAGGACATCCCGCACGGCTTCCTGCAGGCGATCCTGGCCGACCTCCGCCGGGCCGGGATCGTGGCGAGCCAGCGGGGCCAGGCCGGCGGCTGGCGACTGGGGCGGTCGGGATCGACCGTGAGCGTCGCCGACGTGATCCGCGCCGTCGACGGGCCCCTGGTCAGCGTCTACGGCCTGCGACCCGAGGCGGTCTCCTACAACGAGTCGACCGAGGTGCTGCAGCACGTCTGGATCGCCGCTCGCAGCAGCCTGCGCGACGTCTTCGAGACGGTGAGCATCCAGGCGCTGGCGGACCGCGAGCTGCCCACGACGGTCACCTCGCGCACCCGGTCCGAGGACGCCTGGCAGCCACACTGAGGCATCGGCGACCGAGCGTTCGGCCGGTCGCCGTGCACGTCCGGGCCTGGACTAGCATCCTTCCGGTTGAGCCGAGCAGCCAAGCAGATCCGTCGAGGTTGGTGTGTGAGTACGACGAACCCGGGGGTGACCGGAGCCTTCCACTACGCGACCGCGTCCGGGACCTGGACGTGGTCGGACGCGATGTTCGCGCTGCACGGCTTCACGCCGGGGGACGTCGTACCGACCCTGGAGCTGGTGATCGCCCACCAGCACCCCGAGGACCGGGCTGCGGTGGAGGCGATGTTCGCGGAGGCCATCGCCACCGGGGAGCAGTTCACCCTCTGGCACCGGTTGCTGGACGCAGACGGATCAGCACGGCAGGTGCTGACCGTCGGAGGCGGTGAGCTGGGCCCGGTCGGCGAGGTGGTCGGGATCAGCGGCTACGTCGCCGACGTCACCGAGGCGGTGCGGGTCACCACGTCGCGTCACGTCGACGAGGCGATGCGCCAGCTCGGGCAGAGCCGCCCGATGATCGAGCAGGCCAAGGGCGCCCTGATGATGCGCTACGGGCTGGACGACGACGGGGCCTTCACGCTCCTGCGTCGCTACTCCCAGCTGACCAACCTCAAGCTCCGCGACCTCGCGCGCGAGATCGTCGCCGGCGCGCCTCAGGCCCGGCTGCCGGGGGAGCTCGACACCGTCTGGGACCGGTTGGCCGCCGAGCTCGCGCAGGCCGGCCCCGCCTAGTCCACGCCCTCGGTGGCCTCGGCCACCCAGCGCACGAACGGGGTCGCCGCCTGCCAGTCGCCCCGCACCCGGTCCAGCAGCTCGGGGGTGTGGATGACCGGCTCGAAGCCGTAGGACCGGCCGAGCGTCATCGACCGGTGCCGCAGCAGGTCGATCCGCGGGTGGTCGCCGGCGTACCCCCGTGGCGAGGTCTTGAGCGTGTCGCCCCCCAGCTCCCAACCGGCGGTGCGCAGCCGGCCGATGATCCGCTCCAGCTCGGCGCCCCGGCGCTCCTCTGCCACCGCGGTCCGGATCGCCGCGAGCCGGGCCGGGCTGGCGTCGTAGAAGCCCACGCCGACTCGGACCCCCGGCGCGCCCACCTGGACGTACCACCCGGTCGCCGGTCCGGACGGCACGAACGCGCCCTGGTGCGTCTTGTACGGCGTCTTGTCCTTGGCGAAGCGGACGTCGCGATAGGGGCGGAACACCTTCGCGGTGCCGAAGTCAGGCTCGAGGGCGGCGACGAGCGCGGCCATCGGCGTCTTGACCGCTGCCTCGTAGACGTCCTTGTGCGCGGCCCAGAACGACTTGGTGTTGTCGAGCTCGAGGTCGTCGTAGAAGTCGAGCGCCGCCACGGGGAAACCCTGGAACGGGCCGGTGTCACTGGCCATGGCCACCAGCCTAGGCGGGCTAGGAGACGAAGCGCGTGGTCGGCTCGTCGGCCAGCACGCAGGCGATGCGCTCCGCGAGCGACTCCCGCATCGGCGGCAGCCCGTGGACCGGAAACCAGCGCACCTCCAGCGACTCGTCGTCGCCGACGTGCGCCTCGCCGGAGACGTAGCTGCACGCGAACGTGTGGTCGAGGTAGGTCGCCCGGTCGCCGTTCACGTGCACCTGGGGCGGCAGGGCCCGCACCCAGGCGAGCCGGTCGACGCTCACGACCACGCCGGCCTCCTCGGCGACCTCGCGTCGTGCCGCGACGCCCGGGTCCTCGCCCGGGTCGACGATCCCGGTGACCGGGGCCCATTCGCCGGTGTCGGAGCGGCGTACCAGCAGCACCTCGGCCACGTCGTCGGCGCCCGGCCGCAGCACCACCGCCGTGACGCCCGGGAGCCAGAGCTCCGCCGTGCCTACGTGGCGGCGCAGGGCCAGGACGAAGTCGGGGACCGGCACAGCCCCACCGTAGGGCGGAACATGCACGTCGGGCTACGACGACGTACGACGTCCCGACTGCTGCAGGTACAGCGGAACGGCGGCGAGCAGCACGGCGAGGTCCTTGTTCTCGCCGCTCCACGTCGGCACGGCCAGCAGGACGGCGAACGGCAGCGCGACCGTCCAGGTGCGACGCGCCGCCACCACTGTCAGGCCGAGCGCGACGCCGAGACGGAGCAGGAACCACGGGCTGGTGCCGTGGCCGTGGGTCGCGAAGAAGCCCAGCCACTCCGACCAGAGGTGGGGCGAGAGCGCCCAGGACGCGGTCACGAGCAGCCCGGTCACCGCCAGCAGCCGCAGCACGTCGGCCCACTGCGCCCGGACGACGAACCACAGCATGCCGGGCAGCCCGGTCGTGATCTTCGTCAGCAGGGGCGCCGACCACAGCGAGGGGGCTCGCAGACCCAGGGCGAGCGCGAGTCCCAGGTATCCGTAGATGTTGCCGACCAGGAGCTCGGGCACCGCGACCAGGAGAACCGGGATCCGCCACGGCCAGGCGAGGTCCTTGGTCAGCCAGGCGAAGCAGCCGGCCTCGAGCGCGATCCACGCGGCGGCGAAGACCGGCCACGGGAGCAGCGCCAGCGGGTGCACCAGCTGGGCGAAGACGGGGGAGTACAAGAACGCGTCCAGCTGCTCGGGGGCGGCCCGGTAGGGATGTGCCGAGCGCCCGGCCAGCCAGTAGGCGTGCGAGTCCATCCCGACCCCGCCACCGGGGATGTAGTAGAGCGCCGCCCGCAACGCGAGCAGGCCCGCACCGATCCAGGCGCCGACAAGCACGCCGTGGCGGACCGCTCGTCGCGCGTCGGGATCGGTCCGGCGTCGATCGACGATGGTTGGCACGTACACGCCTGCAGGATGCCGCATCGGACCGGCGCGCGACAGGGAAATGCATCCATCCCCCTGGCGGGACGGGCGTCCAAGCGTGGAGCGGATGACGAGACTCGAACTCGCGACATCGACCTTGGGAAGGTCGCGCTCTACCAACTGAGCTACATCCGCAGGTCCCGCGACGGGACGACCCGAATGCTACCGGGTCCCGCCGCGGGTCGTGATCAGGGTGCGCTGGCGATCCAGTCGGCCGGATCGATGGTCCGGCCGCGCTGGTGCACGCCGTGACCGCCGTACGGGTAGTCGGCCGCACCCGGGTCGCTGGCCGCGTCGAGGGTGGCGGTCTCCTCGTCGTCGAGGTGCAGGTCGGCGGCGCCGAGGTTGTCGGTGAGCTGCTCGGTCGTGCGGGCACCGAGGATGACCGAGGTGACCGCGGGACGGTCCTTGAGCCACGCCAGGGCGACCTGGGCCATCGGGACCCCGCGCGCGTCGGCGACCTGACGGACCGCGTCCACGACGTCCCAGGTGCGCTGCTTGCTGGAGCGCCGGTCGTAGGCCTCGACGCCGCGGTCGGGGTCGTCCCCGAGCCGGGTGTCGCCGGTGGGCCGCTGGTCCTGGGTGTACTTGCCGGTCAGCCAGCCACCGCCGAGCGGCGACCAGGGCAGCAGCCCGAGCCCGGCGTCCAGGCAGGACGGCACGATCTCCCACTCCAGCTCGCGGACCAGCAGGTTGTACTGCGGCTGCAGCGTCACCGGCGCCTCCCAGTGGTGCGCCGCCGCGGTCGCGACCGTCTTCTGCACCTGCCAGCCGGTGTAGTTCGACAGGCCGATGTAGCGGACCTTGCCGGCCTTGACGAAGCCGTCGAGGGTCTCGAGCGTCTCCTCGAGCGGCGTGATCGGGTCCCAGGAGTGCACCTGGTAGAGGTCGACGACGTCCACCCCGAGACGGGTCAGCGACGCGTCGAGGGCGCGCTGCAGGTGCCGGCGTGAGAGCCCGAGGTCGTTGACGTCGTCGCCCATCGGGAAGCGGCCCTTGGTCGCGATCACGGCCCGGTCGCGCACCTCCGCCGGCCGGTTCGCCAGCCAGCGGCCGACGATCTCCTCCGAGACGCCTCGGGTGTAGACGTCGGCCGTGTCGACGAGGTTGCCGCCGGCCTCCAGGAAGGTGTCGAGCTGGTCGTGCGAGCCGGCTTCGTCCGTCTCGTTGCCGAAGGTCATCGTGCCGAGGGTCAGGGCGGACACGGCCATGCCGCTGCGCCCGAGGGTGCGGTACTCCATGTCCTCCCTTACCGCGACAGACGGTCGGGCAAACTCCGGGCGGTCGCTGGTCTTGCCAAGCGGGGCACGCCGGGTATGTCCTGTGTGGCAGCCGTCACACGCCGGGTGGCGGGCTGGCACCGAGAGACCCGGAGCTCCCGTGCACCCACGCCGCCGTCCGTTGCTCGCCGTCCTGCTCGCCGCGCTCCTGCCCCTGGCCGGCGGGCCGCCCGCCGCCGGCGAGCCGGCACCGCCGCCGGACTCCGGGGTCGACCCCGCCTCCTCGGCCTACCGCGCCCCCGAGCTGTCCACCTCCGACCGGCTTCGGGATCGCCGCAGCCTGGTGGTCGGCGACCGCTTCTACGCCATGGGCGCCGAGGACGGCAGCTACCCGGCCACCGGCTTCCACACCCGCGGCGAGATGGGGGGCTTCTGGACGCCGCCGATCAAGCTGCTCGACGGCATCTGGTTCGGCGTCGGCGCGCGGCAGCCGGCCTGGCTGACGGCGACGTCGTACACCCACGGCTGGGGCTACCAGCGGATGGACCTCGGCACCGTCACGGTCGGCGGGCAGCAGGTCGGGATCACCCGCACCGACATCGCGCCGGACGGGGTGCGTGCCGGCCTGATCGGGCTGCGCCTCTCCAGCCGGGCCGCGACCACCGTCCCGCTGACGATGGACGCTCACTCCGAGCTGATGAAGTCCTACCCCTGGGGCGAGACGACGCCCAGCCAGACGACCTACAACCTGCAGGACACCGGCAAGGTCGTCGGCGGGGCGCTGGAGTTCCGCGAACAGGGCTCGCCGCCGGTGCAGAACACCGATGCGCACGACTACGCCGCCTACGTCGGCTCGTCCCTGCAGCCCACGACGTCCACCCTCGGCCCGGACTTCCGCGGTCCGCAGGACCCCGCCGTCACCTGCGGCCCCTCCGGACCGGACACCCCGCCGACCCCGGAGCGCTGCGACGACACGGCGTACGGCAAGGGCACCGGCGGCCGGCTGACCTACACCGTCGACGTCCCCGCAGGCGGTCGGACGGTGTGGTTCGCCGTCGCCGGCTCCGACGAGGGGGTAGCTCCCGCACGCCAGGCGTTCGACCGGGTGCTGGCTGCACCGGCTGCCACCCTGCGCGCGACGGTGGCGGCCCGCCGGGCCGACGGGGCGCGCACCCGGGTGAGCCTGCCGGGCGATCGGCTGCTCGAGCAGAGCGTCGAGTGGAGCAAGCAGAACCTCGCCGAGTCCGTGCAGGAGGCACGGGACCTGCAGGTCCGGGTCACCAACGCCGGCACGAAGTACCCGCCGGTGCAGGGCAGCGTCCCCCGGGCCCGGTGGTTCGGCGCCGGCTGGCCGGACTACCCGTGGATCTTCGGCACCGACGGCGAGTACACCGCCCACGCCGCGCTCGCGGCCGGCCAGTTCGAGCCGATCAAGGACCACCTGCGCGCGCTGCGCGACGTCTCGCTCGTCGCGAACGGGGACAGCGGCAAGGTCGTCCACGAGGTGACGCCCGACGGGCAGGTCTACTTCGGGGCCAACGACGACCCCGGCAACACCGACGAGACCTCGAAGTTCCCCAGCGCGGTCGCCCTGATCTGGCGGTGGACCGGCGACGACGGCTTCCGCGACGAGATGTATGACTTCACCGTGCGCAACATGCGCTACGTCTTCCGCGAGCTCGACGAGGACGGGGACGGCTGGCCGGAGGGGCTCGGCAACGTCGAGCGCGACGGCATGGGCGAGGAGAAGCTCGACAACACCGTCTACACGATCCGCGGCCTGCGCGACCTCGCCGACCTGGCTGCCAGCAAGGGCGACCGTGCCACGCGCGTCTGGGCCACGGACAAGGCCGAGGGCATGGAGCGCCGCTTCGACGCGACCTGGTGGACTCCCGGCGACGCGCGGCAGTACGCCGACTCGCTGGAGAACCCGGACAACACCCGGGTCTTCCAGCGGCACTGGACCGGGGTGACGCCCGTCGAGGCGCAGATCAAGAAGCCGGGCCGCTCGGCGGACCGTCCGCTCGCCCCGCTCGGCCACGCCCGCACGCTGGTCGCCCAGCGTGAGCGCAGCTGCTACACCGGCGAGCTCGGGCTCTTCCACACGGGCAGCGCCGGGTGTGACTCCACGACCTCGACGGTGCCGGCCGAGCGGGCCGTCTTCACGCTGAACAGCTCGATCATGGCGGTCGCGGAGGCCGCACTGGGACGGATGGGCCCGAGCCAGCTGAAGCGCTACACGACGGGCAACGCGCGCGTGCAGCTCGACCCGTCGATCTGGGAGCTGCCCGGTGCGATGCCGGAGATCGCGCCCTCGCCGGACTTCGAGGCCAACATCGAGCGCAAGTTCACCGAGCGCTCCATGGCCCTCCAGGCCTGGGGTGCGTACGGCGTCCTGTGGCCCGTCGTGCACTACCAGCTCGGCGTCGCCCCCGACCTGGGTCGCGCCACGCTGCGCGTCGTGCCCCAGGTGCCGTCCGGCCAGACCCGGGTCTCGGGCAGCGCGATCCGGCTCGGTCGGGGACAGGTCGCAGTGTCGGCCGTGCGCCAGGGTCGGCGGCTCGACACCGTCGTGCGGCAGGACCGACGCTGGCGCCTGACGATCGGCGCGCTGCTGCCGTCCGGTGCAACGGTCAAGAAGGTCCGGCTCGACCGCCACAGGGCGTCGTACCAGGTGGTCACGACGGCCCGCGGCCGGGAGGTCTGGGTCAACGGCGGACGCGGGACCGGCACCACCCGGCTGCGGGTGTTCTACCGCTGACCCCGCGATTCGTCTGCGGTCTGGCGGGGCGCGGCCGCGGACGAGTCGCAGACGAATCGGAGGGGGGCCGGTAGGTTACGGGCGTGCTGCTCTCCGACCGCGACATCCTCGCCGAGGTCGACGCCAAGCGCGTCGCGCTCGACCCCTTCGACGCCGCGATGGTCCAGCCGTCCAGCGTCGACGTCCGCTTGGACCGGTTCTTCCGGGTCTTCGAGAACCACCGGTACCCCCACATCGACCCGCAGACCGACCAGCCCGACCTCACGCGGCAGGTCGAGCCGGACGGCGACGAGCCGTTCATCCTGCACCCGGGCGAGTTCGTGCTGGGGTCGACCTACGAGGTGGTCACGCTGCCCGACGACGTCGCCGCGCGGCTCGAGGGCAAGTCGTCGCTGGGTCGGCTGGGGCTGCTCACGCACTCGACCGCCGGCTTCATCGACCCGGGGTTCTCCGGGCACGTGACGCTGGAGCTGTCGAACGTGGCGACGCTGCCGATCAAGCTGTGGCCGGGGATGAAGATCGGCCAGCTGTGCTTCTTCCGGCTGTCGTCGCCCTCGGAGCACCCCTACGGCTCGGCCAAGTACGGCTCGCGCTACCAGGGCCAGCGGGGGCCGACGCCGTCGCGCTCGCACCTGAACTTCCACCGAACCGACATCTGAGCCGGACCGCCGGCTGATCGGTCGGCGGCCACCTGGACGTACAGGTGGGCGCGACTCGGCCGGATCTCCTCCCGCAGACGCCGACCTGTACGTCCGGATGGCCGGCCCTGGCAGGCAGCCGAGGTCAGCGATCCGGGCCGGGCCCGGGCTGGCAGGACGGGCACCACCAGGTGCGCCGCTGCTCGGGGTCGTTCGGCACCTCGTCGACCATCAGCACGGTCGTCCCGCAGCGCAGGCAGGGGCGCCGCTGCCGGCCCGCGACCCAGTGCTGCTCACCGCGACGGGTGTTGCCCGTGGTCACCTGGTAGGCGTCGGGCACCAGCGCCGACTGCCGCAGCGCCCGCGCGGCCAGCCGGAGCAGCGCGCGCAGGTCGACCTCGCCGACGGGGGTCCAGGGCGAGTGACCGGTGAGGAAGCAGAGCTCGTTGACCCACAGGTTGCCGAGCCCGGCCACGGTGCGCTGGTCGAGCAGGGCCGCGGCCAGCGGGCGCCCCGGGTCGGCCGCGAGCCGCCGTACGGCCTCGTCGAGGTCCCAGTCCGCGCGCAGCGGGTCGGGACCGAGGTGCCCGATGACGTCGCTCTCCCGCAGGGTCTCGAGCAGGTCGACGACCGGCAGGTCCAAGCCGTACGCCGTGCGGCCGGCGTCGGTCTCGAGCAGCACGCGTACGTCGCCCATCAGCCGGCTCGGCAGCCGCTTGCCCGGACCGGTCACGGTCCACGACCCCTGCATCCGCAGGTGCGTGTGCAGCGTGACACCGCCGTCGAGCCGGGTGAGCAGGTGCTTGCCGTGCGTGGCGTTCTCGAGCACGGTGCGGCCGGTCAGGTCGCGCGTGGCCAGCCGGGGCACCCGCAGGTCGCTGCGGGTGAGACGCCGGCCGACGAGCGCCGCATCCAGCCGGCGCGCGAGCTTGTGGACGCTGTCTCCCTCGGGCACGTGGTCATCCTCGCCCGCGGGTCCAAGTCGCCGTCCGTTTACCAGGGGATGCAGGAGAACTGTCGCTGCCCACGGTGATGTTCCCGTGGGAAGCGATAGTTCTCCGTGGGCAGGTCGCCCGTACGGCGACCGAACGCGTCCTCGCGTCCGGACCGGCACGTCGCGCGTCGCGGGACAGCGTCCACGCTCAGAAGAGCTTGCCCTGCTCCTGCTCGCCGGCCGGCTGGTCCTCCTGCGCGGCCTTCCTCGCCGGGTCGTCGTCGCCACCTGCGACCTCGGGCTCGCCGTCGGCGCGCTCCGGCGTCGGGTCGCCGGCCGGAGACCCGGGCTGGCTACCGGGCTGGCTACCGGGCTCGGTGTCCGGCTCCACGGTCGCGGGCTCCGGGGCGTCGTCGGCCGCCGCCCCACCAGTGGGCAGGGAGCTGTCCGACGGTGCCTCGGTCGTCTCGGTCGGGGAGTCGGAGCGCGTCGAGGCCGGCCCGGCGTCGTGCTGCAGTGCTGGACAGCCTCGTGCTGGGCAGCCTCGACCTCGGGGTCCTCGACCTTCGACGCGGCTGCGTCCGCGCCCACGTCCTGCGGGTCGGTGACGGTGTTCTCGGTCTGGGTCACGTCGCCGGCCTCGGGCTCGGCCTTGGTCTCTACGTCGGTGGTCACAGCGGTGGTGGTACCCCCTGCGGCGGCGACCGATGCGGGCGTCTCAGCCACCGGGGCGGCGACCGGCTCGGGAGCCCGCTTCACCGACGCCAGCAGCAGCTGCGCGACGTCGAGGACCTCGACCTCCTCGCGGGCCTTGCCGTCGGCCTGCAGCGAGGTCAGCCCGTCGGAGAGCATCACCCGGCAGAACGGGCAGCCGACGGCGATCTGGTCGGCACCGGTGCCGACGGCCTCGGTGGTGCGGTTGAGGTTGATCCGCTCGCCGGTCTTCTCCTCCATCCACATCCGCGCGCCACCGGCGCCGCAGCAGAAGGACCGCTCGCTGTTGCGCGGCATCTCGGCGACCTCCGCGTTGGGCAGGACGGCGAGCAGCTCGCGCGGCGGCGAGTAGACCTGGTTGTGCCGACCCAGGTAGCAGGGGTCGTGGTAGGTGATCGACCGCTTCGCGACCTGCGCATCTGCAGCGACCGGGGTCAGCCGGCCCTCGCGGACCAGCCGGTTGAGCAGCTGGGTGTGGTGCACGACCTCGAGCTCGACGCCGAACTCGGCGTACTCGTTCTTGAGCGTGTTGAAGCAGTGTGCGCAGGTGGAGACGACCTTCTTGACCTTGGTCTCCTTGAACACCTCGGCGTTCTGCATCGCCAGCTGCTGGAACACGAACTCGTTGCCAGCGCGTCGGGCCGGGTCCCCGGTGCAGGTCTCGCCGTTGCCGAGCACGGCGAAGGAGACCCCCGCCAGGTCGAGCAGCTCGGCGACCGCGCGGGTGGTCTTCTTGGCGCGGTCCTCGTAGGCGCCGGCGCAGCCGACCCAGAACAGCCAGTCCACCTCGTCGAGGTCCTCGACGTCGGTGCCGACCTGCTTGACGGGGAAGTCGAGGCCCTTCGCCCAGTCCATGCGGGCGTTGGGCGACATGTTCCAGGGGTTGCCCTTGTTCTCGAGTCCCTTGAAGAGCTGGTTGAGCTCGGCCGGGAAGTTGGACTCGATCAGCACCTGGTAGCGGCGCATGTCGATGATGTGGTCGACGTGCTCGATGTCGACCGGGCACTGCTGCACGCAGGCACCGCAGGAGGTGCAGTTCCACAGCACCTCGGGGTCGATCACCGCGGCGCCGGACTCCGGCATGTAGAACCAGTCGTCACCGGTGTCGCCGACCAGCGGCCGCTCGGACTCCTTGGTGAGGGTGTCGTTGCCCTCGAGCAGACCGGCGCGGTCGTCCTCGGAGGCCTGGAGGTACGGCGCCTTGGCGTAGGCGTGGTCGCGCAGAGCGGTGATCAGCAGCTTGGGGGACAGCGGCTTCTCGGTGTTCCAGGCCGGGCACTGGCTCTGGCAGCGGCCACACTCGGTGCAGGACGTGAAGTCGAGGATGCCCTTCCAGGAGAAGTCCTCGACCTTGCCGACGCCCATCGGGGCGTCCTCGTCGAGCTCCTCGATGTTCTCGAAGTCGATCGGGGCGCCGTTGACCATCATCGGCTGGAGGCCGCCGAGTGCCGTGCCGCCGTCGGCCTTGCGCTTGAACCAGATGTTGAAGAACGCCGTGAACCGGTGCCAGGCCACGCCCATCGTGGTGTTGCGCGAGATCACGATCATCCAGGTGAACGAGATCACGATCTTGAGCATCGCGACGACGTAGATGAAGTTCGCGAGCGCCGACTCCGACATCCCGCTCATCAGCTCGCCGATCCAGAACGAGAACGGGAAGTGCAGCACCGAGGCCGGCTCGGCCCCGTCGGTGGTGGAGTACCGGGAGATGGCGTACTCCGCCCCGCGGAGCAGCGCGATGCACAGCCCTACGCCGAGGATCACCGCCTCGACGAAGTAGCCCTGCCACATCGTCGAGCCGTAGAACCGGCCCTTGGCTCCGCGGGTGCGCTCCTTGGGACGGGTGGCGCGGTAGACGAGGAAGGCGACGATCGCGACCAGCATGCCGACCGTGAAGAGCTCGGAGGCCCACTCGAAGAGCAGGAAGTGACCGATCAGCGGGAGCGCGAAGTGCGGGTCGAACAGCTGGCCGAAGGCGGTCAGCAGGGTGAAGAACAGCAGCCCGAAGCCGATGAAGACGAACCAGTGGCCCGCGCCCATCCAGGTCCACTGCAGCATCCGCGTGTGGCCCAACGTCTCCTTGAGCATGGTGACCCACCGGGCCGCCTTGTCGTCGCTGCGGCCGACGGCCGGCTGGCCGATCTTGATCGTCGCGAGGATCTCGCGGATCGCCTTGACGAACAGCGCGATGCCGACGGCGGCGAAGGCCAGCGACACGACGATGGCGAGGATCTGCATGGGGGCTCCTGTGCGAGGTACCGGGTGCGAGCGTCGTCCGAGCGTAGGGGGCGTCGGCCGGGACCGGCACCGCCGCGCGCTGTGACGACGATCCTACCTAGCAGTAACTTCGCCCGGTGTGTCAGGTGCTCAACCCCGGACCACCCGCCGGACGGTGCCGGAGGGCCCGAAGACCACGGTCAGTCGCACCGTCCGTCCCGACGACGAGCGCGCGCAGTAGCCGAAGCGGCTGCCGAGCCGGGTGTGCGGCTGGCCGACCTTCTGGAGCACGCGGGTGGCCGAGGTGCCCTTCGTCAGCCCCCGGACCAGGCTCGCCCGCTGCAGCGTGCGCGGGTCGCGGCAGGAGTCGTTGCGCACGCCCTGGGCTCGCTCCCACGTCTGCAGGTAGGCCTCGGGCCCGCGTCCCATGTCGTCGACGATCTGGCTGCCCTGGGCGCCCGCCACCTTGCGGAGGTCCTGCAGCCAGTCCGGGTAGAGCCCGTAGTGCGCGACCCCGTCCCGGTTGATGTCGTAGACCCGCGACCCGCTGCGCTGCTGGTGCACGCGGACGCCGCCGAGGCCCGTGAAGGGGTAGGTGACCGGGTTGTCGACGCCCGCACCTCGGGGGTCGCCCTGCGCGCCGAGACCGTTCATGTCCGCGCCGTAGCCGAAGCCGAAGTAGTAGCGCGGGTCGGCCCAGGCGAGGTGCCGCCGCCACTTGTCGACGAAGCCGGTGCTGTCGCCGCCGTACGGCGTGATGAAGCCGCCCAGCCGGTAGATGCGGGGGTAGGCGTCCGGGGTCGCCCAGGAGTGGCTGGACATGACGCCGGGGTAGCGCAGCCGCTCCAGCAGGTCGAGGGAGGCCTGGCGCCCCACGACGCTCATGTGGTCGGGGTCGAAGAGCATCTTGCGCTTCACCATCCCGCGGATGAGGTGCTCGCCGAGGTCGGTCAGGCCCGCGGTTGTTGCAGTGCGGCGCCGAGCCGTAGAGCGGGAGCGCGACCGGCGGACGCACGCCGTACTGGTCCTGGATGGCGCCGAAGAGCGCGTCGCGCTCGTCGAACGGGTTGGGGTCGGGGGCGGCGAGCTGCTCGCGGTCCTCCACCTCCGGGGCGTACGTCGTCGGGCACCGTCGCATGTCCCAGAAGGAGCCGGTCTCGAGGAAGTTGGCGGAGTTCACCGCGACCCCGGTCTGGCCGGCGTCACCGGCGACGCCCGAGAGCGCGTTGTCGAACTTGTTGACCAGCTCCATCTGCGAGACGCCCATCGCACGGACCTCGTCGAGCTGGCGGTCGATGGTCGCCTTGGTGCACGAGGGGTCGGGGACGTCGGCCTTCTGGGTGCACCCGAACAGCACGCTGGTCTCGATGCCCATGACCACCGCGAGCTTGCCCTCGTTGATGACCCGGCGCGCCTGGTAGGGGTCGCGGACGATGCGGTACCAGCCCTTGCCCGGACCGCCGTACTGCGCGTCGATGTAGCGCTCGAAGAGCCGCATGTCCTTGGCCTGCAGGCGGATGGAGTCCATGTCGTCGCAGGAGTTGTGCTTGATCGGGTAGACCTGGCAGAGCTTGCCGTTCTCGACCAGCAGGTTCGTGAACACCCGCAGGCCGCCGCGCCAGGAGCGCTCCATCCACTTGTAGTAGGTGCCCTCGTGGGTCAGCGAGTGCGGTGCCGGCCAGTCCTTGAACGTCGGCCAGCCCACCGGGTCGTGGCCGGTGCCGGGGGTGCCGCTGTTGAGCAGGTCCTCGAGCGCGGCGCCCCGACCGTTCGCGACGTAGTGGTCGGGGCAGTCCTTGAGCGCGACGGTCACGCCGTAGGGGTGCCAGGGTCGGCCGCAGTGCACGTCGCCGCCGAGGAACTCGAAGGCCATGCCGTGGGTGTGCGCGTCGACCAGGCCGCGCACCTCCTGGATCTTCGAGACGCCCCGGAAGGTGCGGCCGCTGACGTTGGTCTCGACCTCGGGCCACGCGCGCGCAGCCGGTGGTCGTGTGCAGGCCGAAGGTGCCCGGTGTGGAGGAGGTGGTGATCGCCCCGCCGGGTCCGGTGGTGAGGTAGTCCCCGCTGGCCAGCACCTGGAAGGTGTACGACGACCCTCGGCGCCGCACGACGAGGTCGGCGCGGCTGCTCGGGCTGTCGGCGGACACGACCCGGTCCGTCAGCGGGTTCGTCGTCCTGGGCCACGAAGTCCGACCGGTCGCCGTACAGCAGGTAGCGGCCGAGGTCGGTGGCGCGGAAGTGCAGCGGGGTCCCACCGGTGCGGGAGCCGGCGAACGCCGCGAACCCGTCGCCGGCCCGCGCGCACCCAGCGGCCGGTGCGGGTCGACCGGAGCGCGTAGCAGCCCGACGCCATCGCGTAGCGGTCCTGCGGCACGGCCCGGCGGCCGGGCGCCTTGGCCAACGGGACGAGCTCGGGGATCGGGCTCACGACGCTGCTTCGCGACGGCCGCGTTGCCGACCGCCGCCTGCATCGGTGTGGTCGGGTCTGCGGTCTCGCGCGGTCGCGGACTCCCGGGACAGGGCGTTCTTGGTGGCGGCGTCGTCGTGGTCGTGGCCCTCGCCAGCCCCTGGTCGAGGGCCACCGGCGGGGTCGCGACAGCGGCCTGGCCGGCGGGCACCAGCAGGGTCGCCAGGACCAGGGCCCCGGCCGCCAGCAGGCTGGAGGCGGCACGCCCCCGCCTGCGGCTGCGGCGGTCGCGTGCGTCCTCGTCCAACCCATGTCCGGCCATGTCTGTCCCTCCGCCGCGTGCGCCCTGTCCTCGTGCAACGAGCACTATCACGATCGGTTACCCGCGGCGCAGGTTTCAGACCGGCGACGGGCTACCTCCGATCCGACGGGTGAGCACGGCCGCGGTGCGCCGGGCGGACGAGGCCAGCGCCGCCTCGTCGACGTCCGCGTCGACGGGGTAGGTGACGGCCACGCCGGCGACGGGGTGTGCGTTGTGGTCGAGGACGGCGGCGGCCACCGAGGCGAACCCAGGGGTCACCTCGCCCGTGCTCGGCGGCCCAGCCCCGCTGCCGGGTCTCCGACAGCAGGGTGCGGAGCGCACTCAGGGACGCCGGGCCCAGACCGTGCCGGTCCACGAAGGCGGAGCGGTCGGGGTAGAGCGCACGCACCTGGGCCGCGGGCAGGGCCGCCAGCACCGCTCGGCCGCTGGCCGTCAGGTGCGCGGGCAGCCGCACCCCGACGTCGCTGACCAGCGGCGGCCGGCCGGGCGCACGCTCCTCGAGCACGTAGAGCACGTCGCGGCCGTGCAGCACGGCCAGGTGGGCGCTCTGGCCCACGGCGTCCACGAGCGTGGCGAGGTGCCGCCGGGCGATCCGCTGCAGCGGCTCCTGCCGGGCGTAGCCGCTGCCCACCTCGAAGGCCGCGACGCCGAGACCGTAGCGGTGCTCGTCGGGCAGGTGCACGACGAAGCCCTCCTCGATCATCGCGTTGACGAGGTGGTAGGCCGTGGAGCGCGGCAGGCCGACCTCGTCCGCGAGCCGGTCCAAGGTGACCGGGTCGGGCTGCCCGGCCAGGTAGCGCAGCACCCGCAGCGTCCGGGTCGCCGCCGGCACCTGTCCCATGTGGTCAACCTAGTGGCGGCAAGGCCGGTTCACCGCTCGGCGAGGAAGGCCAGCACCCGCTGAGTGAGCAGGGCGGTCGCCCCCTCGTCGTACGTCGCCAAGCTGTTGTCGCTGAATAGGTGGTGGCGGCCGGGATAGACGAAGAGCTCGGCGCCGGGCGTGGAGGCGACCAGCGCCTTGGCTGCGTCCAGATCGCCCTCGCCGGCGAAGACCGGGTCCTGGTCCATCCCGTGCACCTGCACCCGGACGCCGGCGGGCCACCCGTTGCCGAACTCCTCCGGCGCGATGCACGACTCCAGGAGCAGCGCACCGAGGGCGCCGGCGCGGGTCTGCGCGAGCTTCTGGGCGGGCATCACGCCGAGCGAGATGCCGAGGTAGACCAGCTCCTCCGGCAGGTCGGCCGCCGCTGCCTCGCCGCGCTCCAGCAGCGTGCCGAACCCCACCTCCTGGGCGTGGGCGATGCCGGTGTCGAGGTCGTCGAACGTGCGCCCGTCGAGGAGGTCGGGCACGTGCACCGTGTGTCCCGCCCCGCGCAGGGTCTCGGCGAAGGATTGGATCCCGGCGGTGAGTCCCTGGACGTGGTGGAGCAGCAATATCTCGGTCATGGGGGTGATGCTCCACCCGGCCGCCGACAACCGCCATCTTTACCGTGTTGCAGCAAAGCGAACACGTCAGGAGCGCGGTTCGGTTCTACTGGAGGTATGCGTCCGCCCCTTCGCCTGCTGGCGACCACCCTGCTCGCCCTGCTGACATCTGCGCTGTTGACCTCGCTGCTGGTCGCGCCCGCGCAGGCTGCGGTGCCGACCCGCGACCAGTGGCTGGCCGACACCGGCTCGGCGATGTACGGCTCGCGGATCTGGCTCCGCGACCGGGTGGCTCGCCCGCCCGCAGAGGCGCAGCGGACCCCGGTGCGGTATGCCATCAACCTCGACATCGACAACACCTCGCTGCAGACCTACTACGCGCCGGGGCTGGCCGTGCCGGCGACGCTGCGGCTCGCGACGTACGCCAACACCAAGGGCGTCGCCGTGCTGTTCAACACCGGCCGCCGCTACGACCGGCTCCGCTCGATCAAGCGCTCGCTGCGCGAGGCGGGCTACGTCTACGCGCGGGTGTGCGGGCGGCTGCCCGGGGAGTCGCTGACGAGCAGCAAGCAGCGGTGCCGCCAGGCCTTCGTCGACGAGGGCTACACGATCCTCGCGAACGTCGGGAACCGGAGCACCGACTTCGTCGGCGGCAACTACGAGCGGGCCTACCGGCTGCCGAACTACGGCAACCAGCTGGGCTGACCCTCGGAGGGGCGGTCTCGGATCCGAGACAGCACCTCCTGCGACGGTATGGCGGGTGGCGGGCGACGCGGCTGGAATGGACCCATGACAGTCGCCGTCGGGGTCGGACCCCTCAGCTTCGAGGACGTGGTGGCCGTCGCGCGCCACGGCGCGGGCGTCGAGCTCGCCCCGGACGCGGTCGCCGCGATCACCCGCGCCCGCGAGTCCGTCGAGCGGCTCGCGGCGGCCACCACCCCGTCGTACGGCATCTCGACGGGGTTCGGCGCGCTGGCCACCCGGCACATCCCCACCGAGATGCGCGCCCAGCTGCAGAAGTCGCTGGTGCGCTCGCACGCAGCCGGCAGCGGCCCCGAGGTCGAGCGCGAGGTGGTCCGGGCGCTGATGCTGCTGCGGCTCTCGACGCTCGCGACCGGTCACACCGGCATCCGGCTCGAGACCGCGCGGACGATGGCCGGGATGCTCACGCACGGCATCACCCCGGTCGTGCACGAGTACGGCTCGCTGGGCTGCTCCGGGGACCTCGCGCCCCTGTCCCACTGCGCACTCGCGCTGATGGGCGAGGGCGAGGTGCACGACGCCCACGGCGTACGGCGTCCCGCGGCCGTCGCGCTCAGCGAGGCGGGCCTGTCCCCGGTCGAGCTGGAGGCCAAGGAGGGGCTGGCGCTGATCAACGGCACCGACGGCATGCTCGGCATGCTGGTGCTCGCGATCACCGACCTGCGGATGCTGCTGCGCGGCGGCCGACGTCACCGCGGCGATGAGCGTCGAGGGCCAGCTCGGCACCGACCGGGTGTTCGCCGCCGACCTGCAGGCGCTGCGGCCGCATCCCGGCCAGGCGGCCTCCGCAGCCAACCTGGTGCGGCTGCTCGCCGACTCCGCGATCGTGGCCAGCCACCGCGGCCCCGACTGCAACCGGGTGCAGGACGCCTACTCGCTGCGCTGCTCGCCCCAGGTGCACGGCGCCGCGCGCGACACCGTCGAGCACGCCGCCACCGTGGCGGCCCGCGAGCTCGCCTCGGCCGTCGACAACCCGGTGGTGCTCGACGACGGCCGGGTCGAGTCCAACGGCAACTTCCACGGGGCGCCGGTCGCCTACGTGCTCGACTTCCTCGCGATCGTCGCCGCCGACGTGGCCTCGATCAGCGAGCGCCGCACGGACCGGTTCCTGGACCGGACCCGCAGCCACGGCCTGCCGCCGTTCCTGGCCGACGACCCCGGCGTCGACTCCGGCCACATGATCGCGCAGTACACCCAGGCCGCGATCGTCTCCGAGCTCAAGCGCCTGGCGCACCCGGCGAGCGTCGACTCGATCCCGAGCAGCGCGATGCAGGAGGACCACGTCTCGATGGGCTGGTCGGCCGCCCGCAAGCTCCGCCGCTCGGTCGACGGGCTGACCCGTGTGGTCGCGGTGGAGTACCTCACCGCCGCGCGCGCCCTCGACCTGCGCGGCCCGCTGACTCCGGCGCCGGCCACCGCCGCCGCCGTCGCGCTGCTGCGGCGCAACGTGGAGGGTCCCGGCCCCGACCGCTACCTCGCCCCCGAGATCGAGCACGCCTTCGACGACGTACGCAGCGGCGCGCTGGTCGCCGCCGTGGAGCACACGATGGGAGAACTCGCATGACCGAGAACCAGGCTGGACCCCGCACCGTCCGCGCCCCCCGCGGCCCCGAGCTGACCGCGAAGTCGTGGCAGACCGAGGCTCCGCTCCGGATGCTGATGAACAACCTCGACCCGGAGAACGCCGAGCGCCCCGACGACCTGGTCGTCTACGGCGGCACCGGCAAGGCCGTGCGCACGTGGGAGGCGTACGACGCGATCGTCCGCGCGCTCACCACGCTCGAGTCCGACGAGACCCTGCTCGTGCAGAGCGGCAAGCCCGTCGGCGTGATGCGCACCCACGAGTGGGCGCCGCGGGTGCTGATCGCGAACTCCAACCTGGTCGGCGACTGGGCCAACTGGGAGGAGTTCCGGCGCCTGGAGCACCTCGGCCTGACGATGTACGGCCAGATGACAGCTGGCTCGTGGATCTACATCGGCACCCAGGGCATCCTGCAGGGCACCTTCGAGACCTTCGCGGCGGTCGCCGACAAGTCTTTCGGTGGCACCCTCGCCGGCACCATCACGCTGACCGCCGGCCTCGGCGGCATGGGCGGCGCGCAGCCGTTGGCCGTGACCATGAACGACGGGGTCGTGATCTGCATCGAGTGCGACGACGCGCGCATCAAGCGGCGCATCGAGCACCGCTACCTCGACGTGCAGGCGACGTCCCTGGCGCATGCCCTCGAGCTCGCGGTCTCGGCGAGGGACGAGCGTCGCCCGCTCTCGATCGGCGTGCTCGGCAACGCCGCCGAGCTGGTCCCGGCGCTGCTGGAGCAGGACGCCCCGATCGACATCGTCACCGACCAGACCTCCGCGCACGACCCGCTGGCCTACCTGCCGCTCGGCGTCCCCTTCGAGGAGTGGGACGCGCGCCGGGAGGCGGACCCGGCCGGGTTCACCAAGGAGGCGCAGGCCGCGATGGCCGCGCACGTGCGCGCGATGGTGGAGTTCCAGGACCGGGGCGCCGAGGTCTTCGACTACGGCAACTCGATCCGCGACGAGGCCCGCAAGGGCGGCTACGACCGGGCCTTCGAGTTCCCCGGCTTCGTGCCGGCCTACATCCGGCCGCTGTTCTGCGAGGGCAAGGGCCCGTTCCGCTGGGCTGCGCTGTCGGGCGACCCGGCCGACATCGCCGCCACCGACAAGGCGATCCTCGAGCTCTTCCCCGACAACGAGCGGCTGCACAAGTGGATCACCATGGCCGGCGAGCGGGTGCACTTCCAGGGCCTGCCGGCGCGGATCTGCTGGCTGGGCTACGGCGAGCGCCACCTCGCCGGTCTGAAGTTCAACGAGATGGTCGCCTCCGGTGAGCTCAAGGGCCCGATCGCGATCGGCCGCGACCACCTCGACAGCGGCTCCGTCGCCTCGCCCTACCGCGAGACCGAGTCGATGCTCGACGGCTCCGACGCCATCGCCGACTGGCCGCTGCTCAACGCGCTGGTCAACACCGCCTCCGGCGCCACCTGGGTCTCCATCCACCACGGCGGCGGCGTCGGCATGGGCCGTTCGATCCACGCCGGCCAGGTCACCGTCGCCGACGGCACCGACCTCGCCGCGCAGAAGATCGAGCGGGTGCTGACCAACGACCCGGGCATGGGCGTGATCCGGCACGTCGACGCGGGCTACGAGACCGCGATCGAGACCGCCGCCGAGCGCGGCGTGCGGATCCCGATGCAGGAGGCCTGACGCCTCCCCCGTCGTTGAGTAGTCAGTTGTGCACCATCGAGTAGCCACTCCTGCCGGGCACAACTGACCACTGAACGGCGCACAACTGGCTACTCAACGAGTGCGCGGGCGGCGGAACCAGCTGGGTCGACGGGACGCGCCCGCTCCGTCCTCCGGTACGGCGTCCGCGGCCGCCGTCCGGGCCGCAGCACGGCGCGCCTCGCGGCGCTGCTGCCATGCCGTGACCTGCTGCTCGACGTCGCGGGTCGGCGTCACCACGGGCGGTCCGCCGTTCAACTGACGACGGGCCTCGACGATGCGGCGGTTGAAGTCCTCCACGGTGCGCCGTACGGCGTCGGGGGTGGGCTCGCGGTCGAGCAGCGCATCGAGCTCGGCGTCCTCGCGCCGCAACGCGATCGCGGCGGGCGCCAGGCCGGTGATCTGCTCCCGCTCGAGGAGCCGCTTGACCCACCAGTCGGGGTCGTGGCTCTCGGGCAGGTCCAGCGGCTTGCCGGCGCCGGGCAGGTCGTCGAACTCACCGCGCCGCATCGCCTCCTGCACCTGCAGGTCGACCCAGCGCGCCTGGTCGCGGACCCGCTCGGAGGCGGCGCTGCGGCCGGTGCGGTCGTCGCGCTCCGGCCGCTCGTAGCGGCCGCGCTGGCTCTGCTGCCGCTGCGTGCGGTCCTCGGTCACGATGGCACCCCTCTGGTCCGGCGTTCCCCTGCACGGTACCCACCGGTCCCCGCCGAGTCGGCGCGTCGGCTGGCCGCAAACCGGCCGAGCCGGCGCGTCGGCTGGCCGGAAACCCGCCGAGTCGGCGCGTCGGCTGGCCCGCCCGCGCGAGGGCGACCGTCAGCGCTCGGGGAGTGCCTCGAGCCGGTGCACCCACAGGCCGTCTCGACCCGCGAACGGCTCGGAGCTGCGCAGCCGCCATCCGTGCCCGCGCGCCAGCGGCGGCGCGATTCGGTCGTGCGTGACGACCTCGAGCACCGGCACCAGGCCGCGGGCGCGGGCGTCGGCGATCGCGGTGGTCACCAGCGCCGTGCCGATGCCGTGCCCGCGGAACCTGGGCCGCACGAACAGCTGGCCCACGACGCCGAGCTCCTCAGCCGGGTGCCCGGTCATCTCCCGCCAGCGCAGGCCGGTCTCGCCGTGCACCTCGGCGCACGCCACCGCGACATGGCCGACGATCTCGCCGTCCCGCTCGGCGACGAAGGCCGAGATCACGTCCGCCAGCCACGCGGCGGGCTCGTCGGGACGGTGTCCGGGGAACTGCCCCTCGAAGAACGCCCGGTGCACCAGCGTCACGCACACTCCGAGGTCGCGCTTCCGGCGCGGCCGGACGCCCTCGGGGAGCTCGGCGGTCGCTCTTCGGCGGGGCAGCCAGCGCTGCAGCTGCTCGGGCACCCCGCGGGTCTTCGTCTCCGTCACGTCCATGGCCGCACCTCTCGACCTCTCGAGTCTCCGCCGGTGACCGTGGCCGGGCCATAGCCCAGCCGGGGCATGCGCATGGCCTCGCTTTGCCAGGCGCATGGACGGTTTGCCAGCGTCGTACGCCTGCTGGAGCGTCCATAACCCCGCGTTACAAGGGCGGGGTGGGTCTCGGATCCGAGACAGCGTCGACGTGCGGCGGATTGACCAGGGCGGCGGACCTGGCTGGACTAGGGGGCATGCCAGTCGCCGCGGTGCACGACCTCCTCGAACGGCCTGCGGGGGCGGCGCGCCGGCGACCCGGCGGCGCCGGTGTCCTCGACCCGATGGCCGACCGTGATCGCCCCGATCGGGACGTGCGTCTCGGGCACGCCGAACTCCGCGCGAAGACCGGCCATCTGCTCGCGCGGTACACCGAAGAAGCAGGCGCCGAGGCCCTCGTCGACCGCCGTCTGCAGGATCAGCATCGCGGCCATCCCGGTGTCGATGTGCCAGTAGGGCACCGGCCAGCGCTGCTCGTCGGGGTCCGTACCCCCCTTGTCCGGCTCGCTGTAGCGGTCGAGGTAGGCCGCCTTGCTGCTCAGCGGCACGATCACCACCGGCGCGGTGCGCATGCCGCTCAGCCAGCCGTCGGGTTCCTCCGCGGCGTCCGCCGGGGTCGCCGACGCCCAGAAGCGGCCCACGTCCGCCGGGGTGTCGAGCACGAGGAACGCCCACCCCTGCGTGAAGCCCGCGCTCGGCGCCCGTACGGCGTTGGCCAGCAGCCGGTCGACCACCCGCGGGTCGACCGCCCGGTCGGCGTACCTGCGGATCATCCGGCGGCGGCGTACGACGTCCTGGAACTCCATGGGGCCGATCATGGCTGACGACTTCGAGCGGATGTGGCGCGACCTCGCGCCGGTCGGGCGGTCGGCGCGCAGCGGCGGCTACTTCCGGCAGCCCTTCGCCTCCGCCGAGCGGGAGTGCCTCACCTGGTTCCTGGAGCAGGCCGCCGCGCGCGGGCTGGACGTCGAGCGGGACCGCTTCGGCAACACCGTGGCCTGGTGGCGCTCGGAGCGGCGGGGCAACGCGCTGCTAACCGGCTCGCACCTCGACTCCGTCCTCGACGGAGGTGCGTACGACGGGCCGCTCGGCGTCGTGAGCGCGCTGGCCGCCGTGGACGTCCTGCGGGAGCGCGGCGTCGCCCCGCAACGCGATCTGGGGATCGGGGTGTTCGTGGAGGAGGAGGGGTCGCGGTTCGGCCTGGCCTGCCTGGGCTCCCGGCTCGCGACCGGAGCCACCGACTGGGACACCGCCCGCACGTTGACCGACCGCGACGGGGTGTCGCTGGAGGATGCCCTGGACGGCACCGGCGACGCCGACCTGCTGAGCGAGATCGGCACCTTCGTCGAGCTGCACGTCGAGCAGGGCCGCGACCTCGTGGACCGGGAGCAGGCCGTCGGCGTCGGCGAGATGATCTGGCCGCACGGGCGCTACCGCTTCGACTTCACGGGGGAGGCGAACCACGCCGGCACCACCCGGATGGAGGACCGCCGCGACCCGATGCTGACCTACGCGATGACGGTGCTCGCCGCGAACAAGCAGGCGCGGCTCGCGGGCCAGCGCGCGACCTTCGGCCGGGTCGAGGTCCGGCCCAACGGCACCAATGCCGTGCCCTCGGCCGTGACGGCCTGGCTGGACGCCCGGGCGCAGACACCGGAGGTGCTGGACCGGCTGCTCGCCGACGTCGAGCGCCAGGGCCAGGACCGCGCCGGACGCGACGGCACCGCGTTGCAGGTCACCCCCGAGTCGGTGTCCGGCGCGGTGCTCTTCGACGCCGACCTGGCGCAGCGGGTCGCCCAACCGCACGGGTGGCCGGTGATCGCCACGATGGCCGGTCACGACGCAGGGATCCTGTCCGGGCAAGGGATCCCGACCGCGATGCTGTTCGTGCGCAACCCGACCGGCATCTCGCACTCGCCGGACGAGCACGCCGAGACCGCCGACTGCCTCCTCGGGGTCGAGGCGCTGGCCGACACCCTCGCCGGGCTCCTCGCATGAGCGCCTACTGGCTGGAGCGGGTCTGGACCGGGGACGGTCCGGTGCTCGACGGCGTCCGGGTCGAGATCGAGGACGGTGTGTTCACCTCGGTCGGTCCTGGCCCCTCCGTCGGCGCGGAACGCCTGCCCGGCCTGACGATCCCCGGTCTGGCGAACTGCCACAGCCATGCCTTCCACCGGGCGCTGCGCGGGCGCACGCAGCGCGAGCGCGGGACGTTCTGGACCTGGCGCGAGCAGATGTACGGCGTCGCCGCGCGCCTCACGCCCGACTCCTACTTCGACCTCGCGCGGGCCACCTACCGCGAGATGGTCTCGGTCGGCGTCACGTCCGTGGGGGAGTTCCACTACCTGCACCACGCTGCCGACGGGACGCCGTACGACCGGAGCAACGCGATGGGGGAGGCGCTGGTGGAGGCCGCGCGCGAGGCCGGCCTGCGGATCGCGCTGCTCGACACCTGCTACCTCGCGTCCGGGATCGGTGCCTCGCCGCAGGGCGTGCAGCAGAGGTTCAGCGACGGCAGCGGGGACGCCTGGGCGGAGCGGGTGGACGGACTCGCCCACCTCGAGGCCGCCGACGTACGCATCGGAGCAGCGATCCACTCCGTGCGCGCCGTGCCGCGCGATCACCTGGCGCCGGTCGTGGCATGGGCGGAGGCGCACGACGCACCCCTGCACGTGCACCTCTCGGAGCAGGTCGCCGAGAACGACGCCTGCCGGGCGGCCTACGCGACGACCCCCACCCGCTTGCTGGCCGAGGCCGGCGCGCTCGGTCCGCGCACCACGGTCGTGCACGCCACCCACCTCACCGACGACGACATCGCCCTGCTGGGTGACGCGGGGTGCTTCGCCTCCTTCTGCCCCACCACCGAGCGCGACCTCGGCGACGGCATCGGACCGTCCCGGGGCCTGCAGGCCGCGGGCGCGGTGCTGACGCTCGGGTCCGACAGCCACGCCGTGATCGACCTGTTCGAGGAGATGCGTGCCGTCGAGCTCCACGAACGGCTCGCCACCCAGGAGCGCGGGCACTGGTCGGCCGACGAGCTGCTGGCCGCTGCCACGGTCGACGGGCATCGCTCGCTCGGGTTCGACGGTGCCGGCCGGATCGCCGTCGGGGCCCGTGCCGACCTGGTCACCCTCGACACCACCTCGGTCCGCACCGCCGGCAGCAGCGCCGACGAGGCGACCGCCGTCTTCGCCGCCTCCGGCGCCGACGTGGTGCGCGTGCTGCGCGACGGGATCGACGTCACCGTCGACCGTGCCGGGGTCGGTGCAGAGCTCGACCTCGCGGTCCGGAGGATGCACGCATGACCACCATCGCGTTCACCCACATCGGCGAGCTCTCCACCGAAGGGCCCGAGGGGCGGCTGCACGACGCCGCGCTGGTCGTCGAGGACGGTCGCGTCGCCTGGGTCGGCCCGTCCCGGCAGGCGCCGGCCGCGGACACGGCCTACGACGTCGGCGGCCGTGCCGTGGTGCCGGGCTTCGTCGACTCGCACAGCCACCTGGTGTTCGCCGGCGACCGGGCCGAGGAGTTCGCGGCGCGGATGACCGGGACGCCCTACTCGGCCGGCGGCATCCGCACCACCGTCGCCGCCACCCGTGCCGCGAGCGACGAGCAGCTCGCCGCCAACCTGGCGCGGCTGCTCGAGGAGATGCGCCGCCAGGGCACCACCACCGTCGAGGTGAAGAGCGGCTACGGCCTCTCGGTCCGCGACGAGGCCCGCTCGCTCGCCATCGCCCGGCAGGCCACCGAGGAGACCACCTTCCTGGGCGCGCACGTCGTCCCGCCGGACTACGCCGACGACCCCGCGTCGTACGTCGACCTGGTGACCGGCCCGATGCTCGAGGCCTGCGCGCCGCACGCCCGATGGATCGACGCGTTCTGCGAGCGCGGCGCCTTCGACGCCGACCAGGCCCGGACCATCCTCGCGGCCGGCGCGGCCGCCGGTCTGCGCGGCCGGCTGCACGCCAACCAGCTCGGTCCGGGGCCGGGCGTGCTGCTCGCGTGCGAGCTCGGCCTCGTCGCCGTCGACCACTGCACCCACCTCGACGACGCTGACGTCGACGCGCTCGCGTCCTCGGGCACCACGGCGACGCTGCTGCCGGGCGTGGAGTTCTCCACCCGGTCGCCGTACCCGGACGGCCGCCGGCTGCTCGACGCCGGCGTGCACGTCGCGATCGCCAGCGACTGCAACCCCGGCTCCAGCTTCACCTCGTCGATGCCACTGTGCATCGCGCTCGCGGTGCGGGAGATGGGGATGTCCCCCGCCGAGGCGCTGACCGCCGCCACCGCCGGCGGGGCCCGTGCCCTCGGCCGCACCGACGTGGGCCACCTGGGCGTGGGCGCTGACGCCGACCTTGCGGTGCTCGACGCCCCGTCCTACCTCCACCTGGCCTACCGGCCCGGCGTCCCGCTCGTGCGGGAGACGTTCCGGCGCGGCCGTCGAGTGTGAGCGAGAGCCGGTCGGACATGCACTCGCGGCTCTCGTCAGGCACGCGCACGCCTGAGCCACGGGTGGGGGCGGGTCGAGTGCCGGTCTGAGCGACGCACCCCTAGCCGTGTTGTTCACATACTCGTAGTATCCGAACGATGAGCTCCGCCACCGCCGCCCGGTTCGAGAAGATGAAGCCCTTCGGGGCGGGGTCCGAGCGGGGCGCCCGGATCCCCTCGCGCGACCTGCCGCCCGGCCCTCGGTGGCCGACGCTGCTGCAGAGCATCGCGCTGGTCCGCTTCCGGCACAAGTTCGTGCCCGCCATGCACGCGAGGTACGGCGACGCGTTCACCGTGCGGATCATGCCGAAGGGGTCGGCGCTGGTCCTGTTCACCGGCCCCGAGGCGGCCAAGGAGATCTTCGCCGGCGACCCGGAGGTCTTCCACGCCGGCAAGGGCAACGCGATCCTCGGCCCGATCATGGGAGAGCACTCACTGCTGCTGCAGGACTCCACCGAGCACAAGCGCGCCCGCAAGCTGCTGATGCCGGCGTTCAACGGCGCCGCGCTGCGCGGCTACCAGGAGGTCGTCGCCCGGCTCGCGAAGGAGGAGGTCGACCGCTGGACGCCCGGCGTGGCGTTCCGCTCGCTCGACGCGATGAACGACCTCACCCTCGAGGTGATCCTGCGGGTGGTCTTCGGCGTCACCGACGAGGAGCGACTGGCCCGGCTGCGGCCGCTGGTCAACAAGACCGTCGACGTGAGCCCGGTCGTGCTGCTCGGCTGGGGCTACCCCTTCCTGCAGCGGTTCGACCCGTGGCGCGCGACGGTCGAGAACCAGTACGCCCTCGACGAGGTGATGTACGCCGAGATCGCCGAGCGTCGCACGGTCCCCGACCTCGGCGAGCGCACCGACGTGCTGTCCCGGCTGCTGCAGGTCGAGGGCGACGACGCCCTGTCCGACACCGAGCTGCGCGACCAGCTGGTGACGCTGCTCCTCGCCGGTCACGAGACCACGGCCACCGCGCTGTCCTGGGCGCTCTACGAGCTCGGCCGCGACCCGGTGCAGCTGCGCAGGGCGAGGGACGCCGCCGCGTCCGGTGACGACGACTACGTCGAGGCCGTCCTGAAGGAGTCGATGCGGCTGCACCCGGTGATCCCGATGGTCGTCCGCCACCTGATGGCGCCGGCGAGGATCGGTGGCTACGAGCTGCCGCGCGGGACCAACGTCGGCCCCTCGATCCTGCTGGGGCACGCCCGCGAGGAGAGCCACCGCGACGCCGACGCGTTCCGCCCCGAGCGGTTCCTCGAGGGCGAGGTCGAGGCCTTCACCTGGATCCCCTTCGGGGGCGGGGTCCGGCGCTGCATCGGCGCAGGCTTCTCGCTGATGGAGGGGGTCGCGGTGCTGCGCGAGGTGCTGCTGCGCTACGACGTGCACCTGCCGGCGGACGGGGAGGACCGGCCCAAGGTCCGCAACATCACCAGCGTCCCGATGCGGGGGGCCCGGGTCCTGGTCCGCTGACCCGTCGGTGTGACGCACCGGGTCCCGGTGGGGCGCATCGCGTCACGATTGAGCAACGCGGGGGCCGCGTTGCTTGACTCCGACGGCCGCAGGGACGACGTTGACCTATCGGTGCACGTGTGCGCCCACCGAACGACGTGAGACTGCCCGCACCGCTGCTCGGAGCCGCGGCTGACCTGTGCTGAGGAGCCCGAACGCGTGAGCACGCCCCTGGAAGTCGAGCCGGGTGCCAGCGGTGCGGCCCCCGAGTCCGCTCTGGTCGGCTCGGGCCCGGTCATCGAGGGTCGTTCGCTCGGCCAGATCGCGTGGCGCCGCCTCAAGCGCGACAAGATCGCCCTCGCCGGCGCCTGCTTCCTCATCTTCCTGGTGCTGGTCGCGATCTTCGCGCCGCTGATCGTCAAGCTGCTCGGTGACCCGCCCAACGAGTTCCACCAGGACCTGATCGACGCGGCCACCGGCGGTCTGCCCAAGGGCGCGCGGGGCGGCCAGTCGTGGGACCACCTGATGGGAGTCGAGCCGGTCAACGGCCGCGACATCTTCAGCCGGATCGTCTACGGCGCGCGGATCTCGCTGCTGATCGCCTTCCTGGCCACGCTGCTCTCGGTCGTGATCGGCACCGTGATGGGCACCGTCGCCGGCTTCTTCGGCGGCTGGGTCGATGCGGTCATCAGCCGGCTGATGGACATCTTCCTCGCCTTCCCGCTGCTGGTCTTCGCCATCGCCCTGGCGGGTGTGGTGCCCGACAAGGCGTTCGGCCTCGAGGGCAACGTGCTGCGGATCAGCCTGCTGGTGTTCATCATCGGCTTCTTCAACTGGCCCTACATCGGGCGCATCATCCGCGGTCAGACGCTCTCCCTGCGCGAGCGCGAGTTCGTCGACGCGGCCCGCAGCCTGGGGGCCCGGCGGCCCTACATCCTGGTCACCGAGATGCTGCCCAACCTGATGGCGCCGATCCTCGTCTACTCGACGCTGCTGATCCCGACCAACATCCTGTTCGAGGCGGCGCTGTCGTTCCTGGGTGTCGGGGTCCGGCCGCCGACTCCGACCTGGGGCGGCATGCTCTCGGACGCCGTGAACTTCTACACGATCCCGCACTTCATGCTGTGGCCGGGCCTGGCCATCTTCAGCACCGTGCTGGCCTTCAATCTGTTCGGGGACGGGCTGCGTGACGCACTCGATCCCCGAGCTCGCTAGGACGATCCACCCGATGAAACAGCGCACCACCACTCCTCAAGAAGGGGCGTAACCGCACGATGAGAAGCAAGCGATGGAGGGCCTTCGCGGCCCTCACAGCCGTGTCCGCACTGGGCCTGTCGGCCTGCGGCGGCGGGGGTAACAGTGGCAACGGGAGCGACGGGGGCGACAGCGGTTCTGGCACCGCCGCCGCCAACGCGGCCGTTGGGAAGATCTTCAACGAGTCCGACAAGAAGGGTGGCACGATCCGGGTCGCCAACTCCGGCGACTGGGACACCCTCGACCCGGGCGAGACCTACTACGGCTACTCCTGGAACTTCGCGCGCCTCTACGGTCGCTCGCTGCTGATGTTCAAGGCCGCCCCGGGCGACGCGAGCAACGAGCTCGTCCCCGACCTGGCCGAGGACCTCGGCAAGCCGACCGACGGCGGCAAGACGTGGACCTACACGCTGCGGGAGGGCGTCAAGTACGAAGACGGCACGCCCGTCATCGCCAAGGACGTCGCCTACGCGGTCGCCCGCTCGATCGACAAGGAGACCTTCCCCAACGGGCCGGCCTACTTCGACGCGATGCTGGACTTCCCCGAGGACTACAAGGGCCCCTACAAGTCGAAGGGCGTGGACTTCTCCTCGGCCATCGAGACCCCGGACGACCAGACCATCATCTTCCACCTGAAGCAGCCGTTCGCCGGGTTCGACTACCTGGCTCAGCTGACCCAGACGATGCCGGTGCCGGAGGCCAAGGACAAGGGCGCGCAGTACCGCGACAGCGTGGTGTCCAGCGGCCCCTACAAGTTCGCCGACCTGCAGCCGGGCAAGTCCTTCAAGCTGGTCCGCAACGACCAGTGGGACGAGAGCACCGACGAGAACCGCAAGGCGCTGCCGGACGAGTACGACGTGTCGCTCAACGTCAACGCCGACGACATCGACAACCGGATCCTGTCGGGCGACCTCGACCTCGACATCGCGGGCACCGGCGCGCAGCCGGCCGCGCTGGCCCGGGTCCTCAACGACCCGTCGCTGAAGGCGAAGACCGACAACCCGACCATCGCGCGTCTCTGGTACACCTCGATCAACCCGACGGTGAAGCCCCTGGACAACATCGACTGCCGCAAGGCCATCGAGTACGCCATGGACCGCACGTCGTACCAGACCGCCTACGGCGGCCCCGTCGCCGGTGGCGACCCGGCCACGACGATCCTGCCCCCGCAGATCCCGGGCTACGAGGAGTTCGACCTCTACGAGACCCCGGACGGCAAGGGCGACGTCGACAAGGCCAAGGAGGCCCTCGACGCGTGCGGCCAGCCCGACGGCTTCGAGACCAACATCTCCTACCGCAGCGAGCGCCCGAAGGAGAAGGCGACCGCCGAGGCCTTCCAGCAGGCGCTGGCCAAGGTCGGGATCAAGGCCACGCCGAAGGGCTACCCGCAGGGCGACTACTTCTCGGCCTACGCCGGCAACCCGCCGTTCGTGGTCAAGAACAACATCGGCCTGGTCGTCAACGGCTGGGGTGCCGACTGGAACGACGGCTTCGGCTTCCTGTCGCAGATCGTGGACAGCCGGGTCATCCGGGACACCGGCGGCTCGTCCAACACGAGCGTCCGGATCCCCGAGGTGGACACCATGCTCGACGAGGCCCAGGTCGAGCTCGACCAGGCCAAGCGCGAGTCCGACTGGGCCGCGATCGACAAGCGCGTCATGGAGGAGGCCGTCATCTACCCGGGCGTCTTCGCCAAGAGCGTCCTGCTCCGTAGCGAGAACCTGACGAACGTGTTCGTCAACGACTCCTACGGCATGTACGACTACATGGAGCTGGGCGTCAAGTAGCCCACGTTCTGGGGTGGCGCACCGCCTCCGGGCGGTGCGCCACCCACCGCACGACCGCTCCCAGCACGACCCACGAACAGCCCGAGCTCCGAGGAGTGAAGGCGCACGACGCTCGGCCGGGGAGACCCGGCCGGGCGCCGACGCCGAAATACTGTGGTCGCCTACGTCATCCGACGGCTCGTCGCAGCCGCCATGCTGCTGGTGCTCGTCAGCATCATCACGTTCTCGATCTTCTACCTGGTGCCACGCTGGGCCGGCGCGACCCCGGAGACCCTGGCGACCCGGTACGTCGGTCGCACGGCCACCGCCGACACCGTCAAGCTCACCGCCGAGCGGCTCGGCTTCTACGACCCCTTCTACCAGCAGTACGCCGGCTGGGCGAAGACCGTCGTGGCCGGTGGCGAGTTCGACATGGGCTCCCAGAAGGTGCAGTGCCCGGCGCCGTGCCTGGGCTACTCGTTCATCACCCGGCAGCCGGTCTGGCCCGAGCTCCTCGACCGCGCGCCGGTGACGTTCTCACTGGCCATCGGAGCCGCCGTGATCTGGGTGGTCACGGGAGTCGCCACCGGCGTGCTCTCGGCTCTGAGACGCGGGTCGTTCTTCGACCGCGCCGCGATGACGATCGCGCTCGCCGGCGTGTCTATGCCGATCTTCTGGACTGGTCTCATGGGGCTGACCCTGTTCGCCTACAAGTGGCCGATCTTCGTGCCCGGAGGCACCTACACCAAGATCACCGAGAACCCGATCGAGTGGGCGCACGCGCTGCTGCTGCCCTGGATCACGCTGGCGCTGCTGTTCTCCGCGCAGTACGCCCGGATGACCCGTGCCGGCATGCTCGACACGATGAACGAGGACTACGTCCGCACCGCGCGCGCCAAGGGCCTCAAGGAGCGCCGGGTCGTCATCAAGCACGGGCTGCGCGGAGCGCTCACGCCGATCGTGACGATCTTCGGCCTCGACTTCGGGCTCCTGATCGGTGGAGCGGTCCTCACCGAGCGGGTGTTCTCGCTCAACGGGCTCGGCAAGTACGCCATCGACGGGATCACCAACAACGACCTGCCGAAGGTGCTCGGGGTGACCCTGCTGGCCGCCTTCTTCGTCGTCGTGGCCAACCTGGTCGTCGACCTGCTCTACGCCGTCGTCGACCCGCGAGTGAGGTCCAAGTGAGCCAGACCATCGAGCACGGGAGCCGCAGCCCCTCGTCCTCGGGCAGCCCCTTCCTCGACGTGCGCGACCTGCGCGTGCACTTCCCCACCGACGACGGTCTGGTGAAGTCGGTCGACGGGCTGTCCTTCCAGGTCGACCGCGGCAAGACGCTCGGCATCGTGGGGGAGTCCGGCTCCGGCAAGAGCGTGACGAGCATGTCGGTGATGGGGCTGCACAAGGCCGGCACCGCGACGATCAGCGGGGAGATCCTGCTCGACGGGCGCGACCTCATCACGTCCTCGCGCGAGGACGTGCGCAAGATGCGCGGCAAGCGGATGTCGATGATCTTCCAGGACCCGCTGTCGGCCATGCACCCCTACTACACCGTCGGCAACCAGATCATCGAGGCCTACCGGATCCACAACGACGTCTCGAAGAAGAAGGCCCGCGCGCACGCGATCGACATGCTCGACCGGGTCGGCATCCCCGAGCCGCACCGGCGGGTCGACGCCTACCCGCACCAGTACTCCGGCGGCATGCGGCAGCGCGCCATGATCGCGATGGCGCTGTCGTGCGACCCGGACCTCCTGATCGCCGACGAGCCGACCACGGCCCTCGACGTGACGGTGCAGGCGCAGATCCTCGACCTGATCCGGGACCTGCAGAAGGAGTTCAACTCCGCGGTCATCATCATCACCCACGACCTCGGCGTGGTCGCCGAGCTCGCCGACGACATCTTGGTGATGTACGCCGGCCGCTCGGTGGAGTACGGCACCGCGGAGCACATCTTCAACGAGCCGGAGCACCCCTACACCTGGGGCCTGCTCGGCTCCATGCCGCGCTTCGACCGCGAGCGCACCGAGCGGCTGCTGCCGATCAAGGGCACCCCGCCCAGCCTGATCAACGTGCCGCAGGGCTGCGCGTTCAACCCGCGCTGCCAGTTCGAGAGCAAGACCGGGGGCCTGGCGCAGCAGGAGCGCCCGGAGCTCGTGGACACCGGGCGCGGCCACTTCGTGGCCTGTCACCTGTCCCACGCCCAGCGCCAGGAGATCTGGCGCGACGAGATCCAGCCGCTGCTGTAGAGAGGCACCCGCCCCATGTCTGCCACCGCAACCCCCGCGTCGTCCGCGTCGACGGGCTCCGGCGACCGCCGCGAGCCGGAGGACCTGCTCGTCGTCCGCGGGCTGGTCAAGCACTTCCCGATCCGCAAGGGCGCGCTGCAACGTCAGGTCGCCGCGGTCCAGGCCGTCGACGGGGTGGACTTCACGGTGCGTCGTGGCGAGACCCTGGCGCTGGTCGGCGAGTCCGGCTGCGGCAAGTCGACCACCGGCCGGCTGCTGACCCGCCTCGAGGAGCCGACCGCGGGCACCATCACCTTCGAGGGCCGCGACATCACCCACCTGCGCGAGGGCCAGATGCGTCCGCTGCGCCGCGACATCCAGATGATCTTCCAGGACCCCTACTCCTCGTTGAACCCGCGGCACACCGTCGGGAAGATCGTCGGGGCGCCGTACCGCCTCCAGGGGGTCACGCCGGAGGGGGGCGTGAAGAAGGCGGTGCAGGACGTGCTGGCCCTGGTCGGGCTCAACCCCGAGCACTACAACCGCTACCCGCACGAGTTCTCCGGCGGCCAGCGGCAGCGCATCGGCATCGCCCGCACGCTGGCGCTGAAGCCCAAGCTGATCGTGGCCGACGAGCCGGTCTCGGCGCTCGACGTCTCCATCCAGGCGCAGGTCGTCAACCTCCTCGAGGACCTGCAGGAGGAGCTGGACCTGACCTACGTCTTCATCGCCCACGACCTGTCCGTGGTGCGCCACGTGTCGGACCGGGTGGCGGTGATGTACCTCGGCAAGGTGGTCGAGATCGCGGACCGGGAGGGGTTGTACTCCCGGCCGATGCACCCCTACACGACCGCGCTGATGTCGGCCGTCCCCGTCCCGGACACCCGCCGGCGCCACGAGCGCGACCGGATCCGGCTCGAGGGCGACGTGCCCAGCCCGATCAACCCGCCGCCGGCCTGCCGGTTCCACACCCGGTGCTGGAAGGCGCAGGAGGTCTGCCGGACCGAGGAGCCGCCGCTGCTGCAGATCGCGGGCGTCCAGGGCGACCACCAGGTCGCCTGCCACTTCCCGGAGAACGTGCCGACCGCCACCACGCCCGCCGGCTGAGGCCCGGGCCGGGTTACCGGTTCCGAGGGCGGTTCGGCATGCTTGGGGGCATGGCGCGCGATGAGGACGACGAGTCGCCGTGGACGCGGCAGCTGCTGTTCGCAGCGGGCGCCCTGGTGGCCGTTGCCCTGGTGATCGGAGGCGTGGTGAGCGTGGTCGCGCTCGGCGCCGCGAACGTCGCCGGCATCGATGAGGCCCGCCCGACCGCCACGGCGGCGCCCAGCCTCTACATCCCGTCCGGCGAGCCCACGACGACGCCGGACGGCTACCCGGACCCCGAGGGCGGTGAGGAGGCGGACCCGACCGAGGACGCCGCCCCGTCGGCGACGGCGACCACGAAGCGCAAGGCGCGCGCGATCAGCCTGCAGGCCTTCCCGGCGAAGGTCAGCGCCAACGAGCGGATCAACCTCAGCGGCGTCTACCAGCGCGGCGAGGGCGCCCAGCTGCAGGTGCAGCGCCGCGAGGGCGGCACCTGGACCGACTTCCCGGTGACCACGTCGGTCAGCGGCGGTCTCTTCGACACCTACGTCTACACCGGGCGCTCCGGCACCCAGCGCTTCCGGGTCACCGACCTCGGGTCGGGGCGGTCCTCGAACCCGGTCCGGGTCACCGTCGGCTGACCGGACCAGCCCGGGGCCCGGATCGCCGGGGCCCGGAACGCCGGCTGACCGGAGGGCCGGGGAACGGCGACGTCGCGGGAACAAGACCCGCGGCGGCGGGGTTGAGACCTATGTCCAGAAGGTTGAGTTGAGTCGACTCAACTTGTTTGACATACTTGCCGCAGCGGCCGCCCAGCGGCGGCGCGACACCCCAGACCTGAGCACCACACCACCGGCACCCGGACCCCGGGCGCCACACAGCAGGAGGTACACACCATGGCTCGTGCGGTCGGAATCGACCTCGGTACGACGAACTCCGTCGTCGCCGTCCTGGAGGGTGGAGAGCCCACCGTCATCGCGAACGCCGAAGGCGCTCGTACCACCCCGTCCGTCGTCGCCTTCGCCAAGAACGGCGAGGTGCTCGTCGGTGAGGTCGCCAAGCGGCAGGCCGTCACCAACGTCGACCGCACCATCCGCTCGGTCAAGCGCCACATGGGCACCGACTGGAAGACGCAGATCGACGAGAAGTCGTTCACGCCGCAGCAGATCTCCGCGTTCGTGCTCCAGAAGCTCAAGCGCGACGCTGAGTCCTACCTCGGGGAGACCGTCACCGACGCGGTGATCACGGTCCCGGCGTACTTCTCCGACGCCCAGCGCCAGGCCACCAAGGAGGCCGGCGAGATCGCGGGCCTCAACGTCAGCCGGATCGTCAACGAGCCGACCGCGGCGGCGCTGGCCTACGGCCTGGACAAGGAGTCCGACCAGACCATCTTGGTCTTCGACCTCGGTGGCGGCACCTTCGACGTGTCCCTGCTCGAGATCGGCGAGGGCGTGGTCGAGGTCAAGGCGACCTCGGGTGACAACCTGCTCGGCGGCGACGACTGGGACACCCGGCTGGTCGAGTGGATGGTCAAGAAGTTCAAGGACAACAACGGCGTCGACCTCGGTGCCGACAAGATCGCCCGCCAGCGCCTCCAGGAGGCGGCCGAGAAGGCCAAGATCGAGCTGTCCTCCTCCTCCGAGACGACGATCCACCTGCCCTACATCACCCACTCGGAGTCCGGCCCGCTGCACTTCGAGGAGAAGATCAGCCGCGCCGAGTTCCAGCGGATGACCGCCGACCTGCTCGACCGCACCAAGGCGCCGTTCAAGCAGGTCATCAAGGACGCAGGTGTCGACGTCTCGGCGATCGACCACGTGATCCTGGTCGGCGGCTCCACCCGGATGCCCGCCGTGGCCGAGGTGGTCACCGAGCTGACCGGGGGCAAGGAGCCCAACAAGGGCGTCAACCCCGACGAGGTCGTCGCCGTCGGCGCCGCACTCCAGGCCGGCGTCCTCAAGGGCGAGGTCAAGGACATGCTGCTCCTCGACGTCACCCCGCTGAGCCTCGGCATCGAGACCAAGGGCGGCGTGATGACGCGCCTCATCGAGCGCAACACCACCATCCCCACGAAGCGCTCCGAGGTCTTCACCACGGCCGACGACAACCAGCCGTCGGTGATGATCCAGGTCTACCAGGGCGAGCGCCAGATGGCCGCGCAGAACCAGCCGCTCGGCAACTTCGAGCTCACCGGCCTGCCGCCCAGCCCCCGGGGCCTGCCGCAGATCGAGGTCACCTTCGACATCGACGCCAACGGCATCGTGCACGTGTCCGCCAAGGACCGCGGCACCGGCCGTGAGCAGTCGATGACCATCACTGGTGGCTCGGCGCTGTCCAAGGACGACATCGACAAGATGGTCAAGGACGCCGAGCAGTACGCCGAGGAGGACCGTCGCCGCAAGGAGGCCGTCGAGACCCGCAACCAGGCGGAGGGCGTCGCCTACTCCACGGAGAAGTTCCTGACCGAGAACAGCGACAAGATCCCCGACGAGGTCAAGACCGAGGTGCAGGCCGACCTCGACGCGCTGAAGAAGGCGCTCGAGCCGACCGAGGGCGACGACGACGACACCGGCTCCGCCGACGCGATCGCGGCCGCCCTGGCCAAGCTCAACGAGTCCAGCCAGAAGATGGGCGCGGCGATGTACGCCGCGGGCGAGGCCGACGCCGCCGCCGCGGGCGGCACCACCGGCACGGGTGACAACGACGACGACGTCGTGGACGCCGAGATCGTCGACGAGGACACCGACTCCTCGGGCGACGAGACGCCGAAGGAGGGTGACGCCAAGTGAGCGACGCCCACCCCGACCCCCAGACCCCGGAGCCGCAGGACACTGCGGCTCCGGGGGCCCCGGGGACCCCAGGGCACGACACCGAGGGCCCCGGCGACGGCGCCTCCGGCGCGCCGACGGACGTCGCGTCCGAGGACGCGGGTGCACCGGCGGACCAGCCGGACCCCGCCGAGGGCGACTCGCAGGACCTCGCCGCCGAGCTCGCGGCCGCCCAGCGGTCGGTCGGCGCACTGACCGACGACCTGAAGCGGCTGCAGGCGGAGTACGTCAACTACAAGCGACGTGTGGACCGGGACCGGGAGCTGGTCAAGCAGAACGCCACCTACTCGGTGCTGTCCGCGATGCTGCCGGTCCTCGACGACATCGACCGGGCCCGTGAGCACGGCGAGCTCGAGGGCGGCTTCAAGGCGGTCGCGGACGCCCTCGACCGGGCCGTCGCCTCGCAGGGGCTGGTGAAGTTCGGCCAGCCCGGCGACGCCTTCGACCCGAACTTCCACGAGGCGCTCATGCACGCGCACTCGGCGGAGGTCACCACGACGACCTGCCAGAGCATCGTCTCGGCCGGCTACCAGATCGGCGAGCGGGTCGTCCGCCCGGCGCGGGTGACCGTGGTCGACCCGGAGCCGCAGCAGTAGCCGGACCCAGCCCCACCCAGCGCGATGCAGCACGTGACGGAGAGGAGGTGCACGGATGACCAGCTCGGACTGGGCCACCAAGGACTTCTACAAGGTCCTCGGCGTGGCCAAGGACGCGTCGGCGGGCGACATCAAGAAGGCCTACCGCAGGCTCGCGCGTGACAACCACCCGGACTCCCACCCGGGGGACCGGGCCGCGGAGGACCGCTTCAAGGCGGTCGCCGAGGCCTACGACGTCGTGGGGGACACCGAGAAGCGCAAGCAGTACGACGACATGCGGACCGGCTTCGGGCCCTTCGCCGGCGCCGGACAGGGCGGTGGCTTCGACGTCAACGACCTGTTCGGTCAGGGTCGCGGCGGCACGGCGTCCGGCGGAGGCGGTTTCGGCGACCTCTTCGGCGGCATGTTCGGTGGCGGCGGCCCGACCGGCGGCACCCGCACCCGGACCGCCTCGCCACGGCGGGGTGCCGACCTCGAGACCGATGCCACGATCGGCTTCGCCGACTCCATCGACGGCGTCACCGTCGCGCTGCGGCTGTCGTCCGACGCGCCCTGCCCGGACTGCTCGGGCACCGGCGCCAAGGCCGGCACGCTGCCGCGGGTCTGTCCCGACTGCGACGGCGTCGGCATGCGTGCGGCATCGGTGGGCGGCGCGTTCACGATGAACGAGACCTGCCCGGCCTGCCGGGGTCGCGGCCTGGTCGTCGACGACCCGTGCCCCAGCTGCTCGGGGTCCGGGCGGGGCCTGTCCAACCGCACCATCTCCGCGCGGATCCCGGCCGGCGTCAAGGACGGGCAGCGGATCCGGTTGCGCGGCAAGGGCGCCAGCGGCGAGCGCGGCGGCCCGCCCGGTGACCTCTACGTCACCGTCAAGGTCGCGCCGCACCCGTTGTTCGGCCGCAAGGGTGACAACCTCACCCTCACCGTCCCGGTCTCCTTCGACGAGGCCGCGCTCGGTGCGGACATCAAGGTGCCGACACTCTCCGGGGCCCCGGTCACGCTGAAGCTGCCCGCCGGGACCCCCAACGGCCGGGCGTTCCGGGTCCGCGGACGAGGCGTGACCCGCACCAACGGCCCGTCGGCCGGGTCCACCGGCGACCTGCTGGTGACGGTCGAGGTGCAGGTGCCCGCCCACCTCGACGACCAGGCCCGCGCCGCGGTGCAGGCGTTCCGGGACGCGACCGGTGGGTCCGACCTGCGCGCCAACCTCTTCGAGCGCAGCTCCGGCGGCCGCGCGTCATGAGCGGCGGGCGCCGTACGCCGGGACCGCTGGGCGGACCGCCGCCCGGCCCCGAGGTGCCGGTCTTCGTGATCAGCGTCGCCGCCGAGCTCACCGGGCTGCACCCCCAGACGCTGCGGTCCTACGACCGGATGGGGCTGGTCAGCCCGGGTCGCACCGGCGGTGGCGGTCGCCGCTACTCCTGGCGCGACATCGAGCTGCTGCGCGAGGTCGCCGACCTCACCTCCACGGGGATCGGCCTCGAGGGGGTCCGCCGGATCCTGCAGCTCGAGCACCAGGTCGACGCGCTGCAGCACCGGGTCGCCGAGCTCGAGCAGCAGGTCGCGGTCGCCGAGCTGACCCTGCGCAAGGCGCTCGCGCCGACGCCCGGCCGCAACCTGCCGGCCGTGCGCCCCAGCACGTCCTCCGGCTCCGTCACCGTCTGGCGACGCGGCCGCCCCTCCTGAGATTCCGCTCTCGCCGCGATTCGTCTGCGGTCGCACGGCGAGAGGACCCCGCAGGACCGCAGACGAATCGGAGAGCACGCCATGGACGCATCGAAGTTCACCACCCGGACCACCGAGGCGGTCAACGCCGCCATCGCGCAGGCCGCGGCAGCGGGTCACGCCCAGGTCGAGGCGGTGCACCTGCTCGCCGCACTGCTCGCGCCGACCAGCACCACCCACGGCGGCGTGGTCGCGCCGCTGCTGCAGGCCGTCGGCGCCCAGCCCGCCGACGTCGCCGCCGGCGCGCAGGCCGAGCTCCGCCGGCTGCCCGCGGCCAGCGGCACCTCGGTCGGCGCCCCGTCGTACTCGCGGGCCGCGCTCACCGTGCTGACCCGCTCCGCCGACGTCGCCGCGGAGACCAAGGACGAGTTCATCTCCACCGAGCACCTCCTGATCACCCTCGCCACCGTCGACTCCCCGGCCGCGACCGTGCTGCGCAACGCCGGCGCCACTGCCGACGCGCTGCGCGGTGCCCTCACCAGTGTCCGCGGCAGCGGCCGGGTCACCAGCGCCGACCCGGAGTCGACCTACCAGGCGCTCGAGAAGTACGCCGTCGACCTCACCGCCGTCGCCGCGGAGGGCAAGCTCGACCCGGTCATCGGGCGCGACTCGGAGATCCGGCGCGTCGTGCAGGTGCTCTCCCGCCGCACCAAGAACAACCCGGTCCTGATCGGGGAGCCCGGCGTCGGCAAGACCGCCGTCGTCGAGGGACTCGCACAGCGCGTCGTCGACGGCGACGTCCCGGACTCGCTGAAGAACCGCAAGGTGCTCTCGCTGGACCTCAGCGCGATGGTCGCCGGCGCGAAGTACCGCGGCGAGTTCGAGGAGCGGCTCAAGGCCGTGCTCGCCGAGATCAAGGCCTCCGAGGGGCAGATCATCACCTTCATCGACGAGCTGCACACCGTCGTCGGTGCGGGCGCCGGCGGCGACTCCGCGATGGACGCCGGCAACATGCTCAAGCCGATGCTGGCCCGCGGCGAGCTCCGGATGATCGGCGCGACCACGCTCGACGAGTACCGCGAGCGGATCGAGAAGGACCCCGCCCTCGAGCGGCGCTTCCAGCAGATCTTCGTCGGCGAGCCGTCGGTGGAGGACACCGTCGCGATCCTGCGCGGCCTCAAGGAGAAGTACGAGGCCCACCACGGGGTGACGATCGAGGACAGCGCCCTGGTCGCGGCGGCGATGCTCTCCGACCGCTACATCACCGGGCGCCAGCTGCCCGACAAGGCGATCGACCTGGTCGACGAGGCGGCCTCCCGGCTGCGGATGGAGATCGAGTCCTCCCCGCTCGAGATCGACCAGCTCCGACGCTCGGTCGACCGGATGAAGATGGAGGAGCTCGCGCTCGCCAACGAGTCCGACGCCGGGTCGGTCGCCCGCCTCGAGAAGCTGCGCGCCGACCTGGCCGACCGCGAGGAGGAGCTGCGCGGCCTGGAGACCCGGTGGGCCCGCGAGAAGGCCGCCCTCGAGGGCGTCGGCGAGCTGCGCAAGGAGATCGACGAGCTGCGCATGCAGGCCGACCGGATGCTGCGCGAGGGCAACCTGCAGGGGGCCAGCGAGATCAACTACGGGCACATCCCCGCCCTCGAGCGCCGGCTCGAGGAGGCCTCGCAGGCCGAGCAGCAGGTGACCGACCCGATGGTGCGCGAGGAGGTCGGCCCGCAGGAGATCGCCGACGTCGTCGAGGCCTGGACCGGCATCCCGACCGGCCGGCTGCTGGAGGGCGAGACCGCCAAGCTGCTGCGCATGGAGGACGTGATCGGTGCGCGGCTGATCGGCCAGCGGGCCGCGGTGGGCGCGGTCTCGGACGCCGTACGACGCTCGCGGGCCGGGATCGCCGACCCCGACCGGCCGACCGGGTCGTTCCTGTTCCTCGGCCCCACCGGTGTCGGCAAGACCGAGCTGGCCAAGGCCCTCGCGGACTTCCTGTTCGACGACGAGCGCGCGACCGTGCGCATCGACATGAGCGAGTACAGCGAGAAGCACTCGGTCTCCCGGCTGGTCGGCGCACCTCCCGGCTACGTCGGGTACGACGAGGGCGGCCAGCTCACCGAGGCGGTCCGCCGGCGTCCCTACAGCGTGGTGCTGCTCGACGAGGTCGAGAAGGCGCACCCCGAGGTGTTCGACATCCTGCTGCAGGTGCTCGACGACGGCCGGCTGACCGACGGGCAGGGCCGCACGGTCGACTTCCGCAACGTGGTGCTCATCTTGACCTCCAACCTGGGCTCGACGTTCCTGGTCGACCCGACGATGGAGGAGAGCGCGAAGCGCGACGCCGTGATGGGCGTGGTCCGGCAGTCCTTCAAGCCGGAGTTCCTCAACCGGCTCGACGAGATCGTGCTGTTCGACGCGCTCTCGCAGGAGGAGCTGACGCACATCGTCGACCTGCAGGTGGCGCAGCTGGGCCGCCGGCTGGCGGTGCGGCGGATCACCGTCGAGGTCTCCCCGGCCGCGCACGAGTGGCTGGCGCGCACCGGCTACGACCCGGCCTACGGCGCCCGGCCGCTGCGCCGGCTCGTCCAGACCGCCATCGGCGACCCGCTCGCCCGGTTGCTGCTCTCCGGCGAGGTGCCCGACGGCAGCGCCGTGCACGTCGACGTGGACCCGGCCGGCGAGGGCCTGGTGATCACCGCCTCCGCGTCCGCCTGACCCCCGCGACCCCCCGCTTGTAACGCGGGGTTATCGACGCCCAAGCAGGCGTACGACGCTGGCAGACCGTCCACGCGCCTGGCGAAGCCGGCGAGGTCAGCGGGCAGCGGGCGGCAGCGCGCGCCGGATCGGCCACGACGCCGAACGGGTCGTCCGGCAGTGCCGCGACCTGCTCGACGCACCACGGGCTGAACGCCCGGCTGCCGTCGAGCACGGCGGCGCGGAACTCCCGCCACGGCAGCCAGGCGAAGGTCTCGACCTCGTCGGGCTCGACGTGCACGGCGTCGTCGGTGCGGGCCACGAACACCGGGCACATCTCGTTCTCGACGATCCCCTCGGCCGACGCCGCCCGGTAGCGGAAGCCGGGCAGCACCAGCCGCAGGTCGTGCAGCCGCAGGCCGACCTCCTGCAGGCCGCGGCGGTGCACGGCGTCGTACAAGCCCTCGCCTGGTCCGGGGTGGCCGCAGAAGCTGTTGGTCCACACCCCCGGGAAGGTGCGTTTGCCCAGCGCACGCTGGGTGATCAGCACCTGGCCCTCGGCGTCGAAGACGTAGCAGGAGAGGGCCAGGTGCAGCGGGGTGTCCGCGTGGTGCACGCCGGCCTTGTCGGTGACACCGAGCGCGGTGCCGTCCTCGGCGAGCAGAACGACCTGCTCGACGGGCGCGCTCACGCCGGGCTCGCCAGGGTGTCGACGGCGGCGGTGAACAGCCACGGCAGCGCGGCGGCTGCCGGGACGAGTCGCTGCCGCAGCACAGGGCGACGGGTCGCGGCGAGCAGGCCGCCGGTGAGCAGGTCGTGCTTCCAGGTCAGGCGGCGCCACGCGCGCTCGTAGCGAGCGGGGTGCCCGGCGATCGCGGCGTCGACCGCCGCGCGTCCCTGGGCCAGTCCGACCGCGATGCCCTCGCCGGTCAGCGCGTCGACGTAGCCGGCCGCGTCGCCGACCAGCAGCACCCGCCCGGCGGTGCGGGCGCGGGAGCGCTGCCGCAGCGGGCCGGCGCCGCGCGGTTTGGTGATCTCGTGGCCCTCCAGGCGCTCGGCCAGCCCCGGGAAGCCGTCGAGCAGCTCCGGCAGTGCGGCCGGGCTGGATGTCAGCACCGCAACGCCGACGAGGTCGTCGGCCACCGGCGTGAGGTAGGCCTCCGCGTGTGGCGCCCAGTGCACCTCGACGTACGGCGTCCAGGGGGCGGTGTGCAGGTGGGCCCGCATCCCGAACCGCCGCGACGAGCGGACCGGCGCGTCCAGGCCCAGGTGCCGGCGCAGGGGGGAGTGCAGGCCGTCAGCGGCGATCAGCCAACGCGCCGGGTCGCCGTCGACGACGACGTGGTCGTCGTGCTGCACGACCCCGTCGACCGCCCGGTGCTCGACGTGCACGCCGGCATCGGCGGCGCCCTGCGCCAGCGCGGCGTGCAGCGTCGTACGGCGGACGCCGAGGCCGCTGCCGTGCCCGAAGGCGGCCTGGGCCTGCCGGCCCTCGTGCACGTAGCGGATGCCGACAAGCTCGCGCCCGACCGGCTCGATGCCGAGGTCGCGCAGCGCTGCCACCGCCCCGGGCATCAAGCCCTCGCCGCAGGCCTTGTCGATGGTGCCGGTGCGGGGCTCGCGCACGACCACGTCGAGGCCCAGGCGAGCGGCGTACGTCGCGGTCGCCAGGCCCACCGGGCCGCCGCCGGCGATGACCAGGTCGCGCATCAGGCCGCCACCTCGAGGTCGCGCAGCGCGGAGTTCTCCACGCGCAGCCGCACCGAGAGCAGCACGGCGTTGAGCGCCGTGAAGACCACGGCCGTGACCCAGGCGGCGTGCACCAGCGGCAGCGCGATCCCCTCGACGACGACGGCGACGTAGTTGGGGTGCGGCAGCAACCGGTAGGGGCCGGAGGTGACCCGCTCGCCCCCGGGTACGACGATCACCCGGGTGTTCCACGAGCGGCCGAGCGTGGCGATGCACCACCAGCGCAGCGCCTGCGACGCCAGCACGAGACCGGTCATCGACCAGGCGAGCAGCGGCGGCACGTCAGGTCGTCGCACCCACGCCTCGACGAGGGCGCCGGCGAGCAGACCGGTGTGCAGCACCACCATCGCGGGGTAGTGCCCCCGCCCGCTCTCGCGACCGCCGCGCGCCAGGGCGTCGGCGGCGTTGCGCTGGGAGACCACGAGCTCGGCCACCCGCTCGATCCCGACGGCCACCACCAGCACGGTGAAGGCGACCAGACCGGTCATGCGGAGGGGGCCTGCAGCAGCACCAGCTCGGAGCAGAAGCCGGGACCCATCGCGAGCAGCACGCCCCACGAGCCGGGTCGCGGCGGCCGGTCGCGCAGGGTGTCCTCGAAGACGTGCAGCACCGACGCCGAGGACAGGTTGCCGATCTCGGCGAGGGACTCCCAGGTCAGCTCGACGGCGTCCCGCGGCACCTCGAGGGCGTCCTGGATCGCCTCGAGAACCTTGGGTCCGCCGGGGTGGGCGACCCACCACTCGATGTCGGCGCGGGTCAGCCCGTGGTCGGCGAGGAAGCCGTCGACGTCCTCGCGCAGGTAGCGCCGCACCATGTCGGGCACCTGGGCGTCGAGCACGATCCGCAGGCCGTTGCTGGTGACGTCCCAGCCCATCGTGCGCTCGGAGTCGGGGTAGAGCCGGCTGCGAGAGTCCAGCACGACCGGACCGGTGCCCGCCTCGACCTGCTCCCCGGGGGCCAGGCCGCGGGCCACGACGGCGGCGGCGCCGTCCCCGAACAGGCCGCTGGCCACGAGGTTGGGCACCGAGACGTCGTCGCGCTGCACGGTCAGCGAGCACAGCTCGGCCGAGACCAGCACCGCGACCTGCCCCGGGTGACCGACCAGGTAGTCGTGCAGGCGGGCGACTCCCGCCGCACCGGCGACGCAGCCGAGACCGACCAGCGGCACCCGCTTCACGTCCGGACGCAGCCCGACGACGCCGGCGATCCGGGCGTCGAGCGAGGGCACCGCGAGCCCGGTCACGGTCGCGGTGATGATCAGGTCGACGTCGCCCGGTGTCAGGTCGGCTGCCTTGAGGGCGTCGACCAGGGCCTGTGCACCGAGCTCGACGGCCGCCTCGATGAACTTGTCGTTGGCGGCCCCGAAGTCGTCGAGGGCGCCGTAGTCCTCCAGGGGCATCACGAGGTGCCGGTGGCGTACGCCGGCGTTCCCGTGCAGCCGGCGCATCAGCCGCTCGTCGAGGGAACGTTGGGCGATGACCCCGGCGAAGGCGGAGGTGATCTCCTCCTGGGGGTAGCGGTGCGGGGGCAGCGCGCCGCGCACGGACAGGATCTGCATGTGTCGTTCCTACTCCTCGGGTGCGAACGGGGGGCGAGCAGGCAGGGCGCCGGCGCTGTCAGAGGGGCCGGCGCCGGCGCGGGCACCGACCAGGCCGCGGGCGAGACCGACGGCCAGCCGGGGGGTGATCCGCCCCCGGCCGAGACCGATCTCGACCAGGTCGTCGAAGACCCGGCGGTCGCGGGCCGCCGCGCGCAGGCCGGCCTCGACCACGACCGGCACGGACGACAGCCGGGAGGTCGCCGTCGTGTGGTGCAGGTGGCGGGCCAGCAGGGCGCGCACGGCGGTGCGGTGCGCTGCGCCCGCCCGCTCCGGGAAGCGCGCCGCGGCCTCACCGGCGGCCCGGCCGGTGGCCACCGCGTAGTAGATCCCCTCCCCGGTCATCGGGTTGATCAGCCCGGCCGCGTCGCCCGCCAGCAGCACCGGCCCGTCGGGCTGCGACCAGCTCCATCCCGAGAGCGGCAGGTGGTGGCCGAGCCACTGCTCGCCGCCGTGGCCCGCCCCCGGCAGCAGCTCCTCGAGCCGGTCGAGCAGCAGCGCCCGCGACGGACCCCGGGCGTGCCGGCCGAGGAGCTCGCCGTAGCCGACGTTGCTCCACCCGTCCCCGCGGTCGAAGGACCAGGCGTACGACGGCTGCCGGTGCTCGCCGAACACGATCACCTGACGGCCCCGTCGGGCATCAGGGGTGGGGGCGTAGCCGCGCAGCGCCAGGGCCCGGCGCCTCGCCGGCGGCAGCCCGATGGCAGCCCGGACCCGCGAGTGCGCGCCGTCCGCGCCGAGCACCACCCGGGCGGGGATGCCGTCGACCTCGACGCCGTCGCCGGTCCGCACGACCGAGCGCACCCGGTGCTGACGCAGCTCGGCCCCGGCCGCGACGGCGTGCTCCACCAACCGCGCGTCGAGGACCGCGCGCGGCACCACCCACGCCGGTCGCGCCATCTCCCGGTCGACCGACTCGTCCCCGTGTGCCAGCTGCAGGCGCCGTACGGGCTCCCAGCCGTCGAGCACGTCGGCCGCTCCCAGGCCGTCGAGGACGTCGAGGACGTGCGGTGCGATGCCGTCGCCGCAGGACTTGTCGCGCGGGAAGGCCGCCCGGTCCAGCAGCAGCACCCGCAGCGACGGGTCGGCCCGCAGGGCCGCGAGCGCGGCGGTCGAGCCCGCCGGTCCGGCCCCGACGACGACCAGGTCCCAGGCGCTCACTGCGTGACCAGCAGCAGCACGTCGACGAGCGCGATCCCCATCGCGGCCTGGAACGGCACCCGGCCCCGACCGGTCAGCGCCACCACGACCAGTCCGGCGACCAGGACGGCCGCGGCGCCGGCCAGCACGCCGGGACGGCCGGGCGGGCCGAGCACCGCGAGGACCGAGCCGAGCGCGAGCGCGAGCGTCGCGGCGTACGTCGCGCGGCGGGCGCCCAGCCGCTGCGGCAGGCCGAGGACGCCGGTCGCCCGGTCGTCGGCCAGGTCCGGGAGCGCGTTCACGAGGTGCGCGCCGACGCCGAGTGCGGCACCGGCGCCGAGACCCCAGGCGGGCGGCCACAGGGCGGGGTCTCCGGCCAGGGTGGGGATGGCCGGCAGCAGCCCGAACGCGACGGCGTACGGCGTCCACGACCACCGCGTGCCCTTCACGCCGAGGTTGTAGGCCCACCCGGCAGCCGTGCACACGAGGTTGGCCAGCCCGGCCGCCGGCCCCAGCAGCAGCGACAGCACCACCGTGGCGGCCAGCGCCGCACCGCAGAGCGCGCGCACCACGCGCGCGGAGACGTCGCCGTTGGCCAGCGGCTTGTCGGGTCGGTGGACGGTCGCGTCGCGCCCCCGGTCGAGCAGGTCGTTGGACCAGCCGATCGACAGCTGGCTGGTGAGCACTGCCGCGACCACGGTCAGCGCCCGGGTGGGGGAGAGGTCGGCGGCCGCGGTCAGCAGGGCGGCGACCAGGGTGACCACGACGGCCGGACCGGGGTGGGCGCACCGGACCACGGCGAGCACCGCCGCGACCGGCGGTCCGGAGGCGAGCGGGTCGGGCCGGGTCGTGGCCACGGGCTTCACCCCCCTTCCTCCAGGTCTGTCGGGTGCTCCCAGCGCGCTCTCAGCCTCCCCGACGGACCGCCCGCACACCAGGCCGGGTCGGGTCGGCGGGTTGTCGGGCCCGTGGTGGAATGGCGCCATGGCTGACTCCGGGACCCTGGAACGACCCCGCCAGGTGACCTTCGCGGGCATCCTGTCGGTCGCGGGGTGCCTGCTCCTCGTGGTCTCCCTCTTCGACGCCATGGAGCTGGTGCGCTCGGCGGACATGCGCAAGGACGTGACCGACTTCCTGGCGACGCCGCCCGGCGACGGGCTCGGCCTCTCCGTCGACGGCGCCCTGCGGCTGCTGCGGGGGGTGGTCCTGCTGGCTGGCGCGCTGGCCGCGGCGGGGGCCGTCTTCGGGGTGTACGTCCTGCAGCGGCACCGGGGCGCCCGGCTCGGCCTCAGCGTCGTGGCCGCGCTCCTGCTGCTGCTCTCGATGAGCCAGCTCGTCGGTGTGCTGCCGGCGCTCGTCGCCGCGGCCGCGACGATGCTCTGGACCCGCGAGGGACGGGCCTGGTTCGACGGGCGGGTGCTGCGAGCCGGCACCCGAGTCCGACCGTCGCGGGGCTTCCGCGCCCCAGCCCGACGTGTTCGGGCCGCCCGCCCCGCAGCCGCCCGCCCCGCAGCCGCCCGCCCCGCAGCCGCCGGCCGTGCCGCCGGCCGGGCCGCCGGCCGGGCCGAGCGCGCCGACGTCGCAGGAGCTGTCCGCCTGGGCACCCCCCGCCGTCGACGACCGGATCGAGGGACCCGCCCACCCGGCCGACCCCGACCCGGGCTACGTGTCCTGGCAGCCCACGGCGCCGGCCCGCCCGCAGGCCGCCACCCCGACGGCCGCCACCGGTCCGCGCCCCCGCGCCGTCACCGTCGCGGTGCTGCTGACCCTCGTCTTCAGCACGGCCACGGCCCTGATCCTGGCCGGGTCGATGGTGCGTGCCCTCGCCGACAAGGACGGCGTCTTCCGCCAGCTCCAGCAGGCCGACCCCGAGGGCGTGCTCGGCGGCACCGCCAACGAGGTGCTCCGCGTCGTCCTCGTCGTCCAGGTCGTCGGCATCCTGTGGTGCCTGGCCGCGATCGGTCTCGCGCTCGCCGCGCAGCGTCGGGCCGACGCCGCCCGGATCGCGCTCGTGGTGAGCTCGCTGGTCGCGGCGCTCCTGGCCCTGGTCTCCCTCGTGGCGGCCTTCCCGATCCCGCTGCCGCACCTGGCGGCGACGATCGCGGTCGCCGTACTCCTGCTGACGCCGTCGGCCAACGGCTGGTTCTCCGGTCGGGCGCCCCGCGAGCCGGCGGCCCCTCGGGAGCCCCGGGGTCCGAAGCCGCCGGTCTGGTAGACCGTCAGGCCCGCAGGTCCGCCTGCTGCAGCAGGCGGACGCCCTCCTCGACGACGTCGGCGCGCTTGCAGAACGCCCAGCGCACCTGGTGCCGCCCGGCGTCCTGGTCGTCGTAGAACATCTGCGACGGGATCGCCACCACCCCGGCCCGTTCGGGCAGGGCCAGGCAGAAGGCCATCCCGTCCGGGTGGCCGTAGCGACGCACGTCGGTGGTGACGAAGTACGTCGCCTCCGGCTCGTAGACGTCCATGTCGAGCGTGCGCAGGCCCGCGACGAGCAGGTCGCGCTTGGCCTGCAGGTCGCGCGCCAGACCGGCGTAGAAGTCCGCCTCCTGGCTCAGCGCGTGCGCGACGGCCGGCTGCAGGGGAGCCGCGTTGGTGAAGGTCAGCCACTGCTTCGCGGCCATCACGGTCCGCACCAGCTCCGGCGGCCCGGTCACCCAGCCGACCTTCCAGCCCGTGAACGAGAAGGTCTTGCCGGCGCTGGAGATCGCTCACCGTGCGCTCCCACATGCCCGGCAGCGTGCAGATCGGGATGTGCTCGCGACCGTCGAAGAGCAGGTGCTCGTAGACCTCGTCGGTGACCACCACCAGGTCGTGCTCCCGGGCCACCGCCGCGACCGCCTCGAGCTCCTCGCGGGTCAGCACCGTGCCCGTCGGGTTGTGCGGGCTGTTGAGCAGGATCGCGGTCGTCGCGTCCGTCACGGCCGCGCGCAGCGCCGCGACGTCGAGCCGGAAGTCCGGCGCCGACAGGGTCACCGGACGCCGTACGCCGCCGGCCATCTCGATGCACGCGACGTAGGAGTCGTAGAACGGCTCCAGCACCACCACCTCGTCGCCGGGGTCGACCAGCGCGAAGATCGCCGCGGCCAGCGCCTCGGTCGCGCCGGCGGTCACGATCACCTCGGTGTCGGGGTCGAGCTCGATCCCGTAGTGCCGACGCTGGTGCTCGGCGATCGCGAGGCGCAGCTCGGGGATGCCGAGACCGGGTGGGTACTGGTTGCGGCCGGCGCGCAGCGCCTCGACGGCCACCTCGACGGCCGCCGCCGGACCGTCGTCGTCCGGGAAGCCCTGGCCCAGGTTGAGGCTGCCGGTGCGCACGGCGAGCGCGGACATCTCGGAGAAGATCGTCGGGGGGATCGACCGCAGCCGGTGCGCCATCCGCGGGCTCGTGACGTACGTCTGCCTCGGTCCGTTCGCAGCCATGCCGCGACTGTACGACGTTCGGGTGCGGCGCTCTGGGGCCATGGGGGATGATCGCCCCATGGCTCAGCAGACCCTGGAACGTCCCCCCGCGCCCGCACGTCGTGGACGGGGCGCGACGTTCTGGATCGGCCTGGGTCTCGTTCTGGCCGGCCTCGGGGTGCTCGCCTATGTCGCCTGGCAGTTCTTCGGCACCAACATCGTCTCGCAGCGCAAGCAGGACAAGATCGTCGAGCAGACGCGCGAGGCGTGGAGCGTGGACGCCGGCGCGGACGGCTCGGCGAAGGGCGTCGAGCTCAACGGCGCCGACGCCCTGATCCGGATCCCGAAGTTCGGCAAGAACTACGTCATGCCGGTGCAGAAGGGCATCAGCGACCAGGTCCTGGCCGAGGGCTTCGGCCACTTCCAGGGCAGTGCGCGACCCGGCGGGGTCGGCAACTACGCGATCGCCGCGCACCGGGTGACCCACGGCGAGCCGCTGCGCGACATGCCCGAGCTGCGGCCCGGCGACGAGGTGATCGTGCAGACCCGGACCACCGACTACACCTACGAGCTGGACACCGACCCCAACGACCTGATCGTCACCTTCGAGGACGTCTGGGTGATCGACAAGCTGCCCAAGAACCCGCGGGGCGGCGTCCAGCCGCTGCAGCGGCCGGGGCAGAGGCTGCTCACCCTGACCACCTGCGCCGAGCTGTTCCACACCGACAACCGGATGATCGCCTTCGCGCACCTGGTGGACACCGAGGAGCGCTGACCTCTCTAGGCTGGCCGGCATGACCGACCAGGACCTCGCCCGTGATGTCGACGCGTGCTGCCGGCTGCAGGGGGAGTTCACCCTCCGCTCGGGTCAGCAGGCGACGGAGTACTTCGACAAGTACCTCTTCGAGTCCGACCCCGCCCTCCTCGCGCGGGTCGTGGCCCGGATGGCGCCGCTCCTCCCCGAGGGCACCGAGCTGCTCGGGGGACTCGAGCTCGGCGGCATCCCGCTCGCGACGGTGCTCAGCGCCCGCACCGGGCTGCCCGCGCTGTTCGTGCGCAAGCAGGCCAAGACCTACGGCACCTGCAAGCTCGCCGAGGGTCCGGACGTGTCCGGCCGGCGGATCACCCTGGTCGAGGACGTGATCACCACCGGCGGCGCCGTCCGCGACGCGACGCTCGCGCTGCGGGAGCGCGGAGCCGTCGTGGAGACGGTCGTGTGCGCGATCGACCGCAGTCCCGAGGGGGCCGACCCGCTCGCCGACGTCGGGCTCGAGATCCGCCCGGTGCTCACCAAGGCCGCGCTGGACGCCGCCCGCGGCTAGTCGGCTGCGGGGTCCGCGGCCGCCGTACGACGGCTGCTGCGGCGCTCCACCAGCCAGTGCGCGATCATCGGCAGCACCGAGACCGCCACGATCAGCAGCGAGATCAGGTCGATGTGCTCCTTGATGAAGTCGATCTGGCCCAGCCAGTAGCCGGCCAGCGTGATGCCCGCGCCCCACAGCACGGCGCCGACCGCCGAGTAGGTCAGGTAGATCCGCGGCGACATCCGGCCCACCCCGGCCATCAGCGTGATGAAGGTGCGCACGATGGGCACGAAGCGGGCCAGGATGATGGCGCCCGGGCCGTACTTCTCGAAGAACTCGTGCGCCTGGTCGGCGTACTGCTGCTTGAAGACCCGCGACGTCGGCTTGAACAGAGCAGGCCCGACCCGGTAGCCGATCGCGTAGCCGCACACGTTGCCGAGCCAGGCAGCCGTCACGATCGCGAGCAGCGTCGGCACCAGTCCGGGGGCGTACTCCCAGCCGCCGGCGACGAAGAGGCCGGTCACGAACAGCAGCGAGTCGCCCGGCAGGATCGCGAAGAGGCCGCACTCGGCGAAGATCACCGCGAGCATCCCCCAGAAGGCCCACGGGCCCATCGAGTTCAGCAGGACCTCGGGGTCGAGCCAGTCGAGGCCGAGCAGCAGCGGGGGGAGGGCGGTCACGCCCCTGAGGATAGAGGCCGGACCTGAACGTCACCTGGCTGACGCCTACGCTCTCGACGTGCAGCAGGAGCCGGGCGGGTCCGAGGACGAGCGGCGCGCGCCGTACGACCCGATGCCGCACGGCCCCGCCGAGGTCGGCGTCGGACCGTGGCCGGGGGAGTGGCCCACCGGGCCTGGCTCCGAGGTGTACGACGCGCAGCTGCTCGCCGAGGGCGACCGGCGCAACGTGGTGGACCGGTACCGCTACTGGCGGATGGAGGCGATCGTCGCCGACCTGGACACGAGACGGCACGACTTCCACGTGGCCATCGAGAACTGGCAGCACGACTTCAACATCGGCACGATCGTGCGCACCGCCAACGCGTTCCTGGCCCGCGAGGTGCACATCGTGGGCAACCGGCGCTGGAACCGCCGAGGTGCGATGGTCACCGACCGCTACCAGCACGTCCGGCACCACGCGGACGTCACCTCGCTGGCCGCGCACCTGCACGCCGACGGCGTCACCCTGCTGGGGGTCGACAACCTGCCCGGGTCGCTGCCGCTGGAGAGCCTGGACCTGCCCCGGAAGGTGTGCCTGCTGTTCGGGCAGGAGGGGCCGGGCCTGTCCGAGCCGGCGCGGGCGGCGTGCGACGCCACTTTCTCGATCGCGCAGTTCGGCTCGACCCGCTCGATCAACGCCTCGGCGGCCGCCGCGATCGCGATGCACGCCTGGGTCCGTCAGCACGCCGACCTGGACGGGTCCTGGCGGGGCTGAGCCCGCGCTGTCGATCATGCTTGAGCTGGTGGCTGCGCCGTCCACCGGTGGGACGGTGACTCGCGGGTAGCCGCGCGCACTCCTAGAGTGACGGTGCTCGCCCGACGACTGCCCCTTTAGGAGAACGACGATGCCGATCGCCACCCCCGAGGTCTACGCCGAGATGCTGGACAAGGCCAAGCGTGACTCGTTCGCCTACCCGGCCATCAACGTCAGCTCCTCGCAGACCCTCAACGCCGCCCTGAAGGGCTTCTCCGACGCCGGCAGCGACGGCATCATCCAGGTCTCGACCGGCGGCGCGGAGTACCTCTCCGGCCCGTCGATCAAGAACATGGTCGCCGGCTCGGTGGCGTTCGGCGCCTACGCCCTCGAGGTCGCGAAGAACTACCCCGTCAACATCGCGCTGCACACCGACCACTGCCCCAAGGACAAGCTCGACGGCTTCGTCCGCCCGCTGCTCGACATCAGCATCGAGCGCGTGAAGGCCGGGCAGGACCCGCTGTTCCAGAGCCACATGTGGGACGGCTCCGCCGTACCGCTCGAGGAGAACCTCGAGATCGCCAAGGAGCTGCTGGCCAAGGCCGCGGCCGCCAAGATCGTCCTCGAGATCGAGGTCGGGGTCGTGGGCGGCGAGGAGGACGGCGTCGAGGGCGGCTCGGGCGACAAGCTCTACAGCACCGCGGAGGACGCGCTTGGCGACCGTCGAGGCGCTCGGCACCGGCGAGCACGGCCGCTACCTGACCGCGCTGACCTTCGGCAACGTGCACGGCGTCTACAAGCCCGGCAACGTCAAGCTGCGCCCGGAGATCCTCAAGCAGGCCCAGGACGCGGTCGTCGAGAAGCTCGGTCTCGCGGCCGGCTCCAAGCCGTTCGACCTGGTCTTCCACGGCGGCTCCGGCTCGCTGGCCGAGGAGATCGCCGCCGCCGTCGACTACGGCGTGATCAAGATGAACGTCGACACCGACACGCAGTACGCCTTCACCCGCCCGGTCGCGGGCCACATGCTCGCCAACTACGACGGCGTGCTCAAGGTCGACGGCGAGGTCGGCAACAAGAAGGCCTACGACCCGCGGGCGTGGGGCAAGGCCGGCGAGGCCGGGATGGCGGCCCGCGTCGTCGAGGCCTGCGAGAACCTCCGCAGCACGGGCACCAGCGTCAGCGGCTGACCGAGCGCGGGCGGCTGCCCGGGCCCGTGCGAGCATGGCGCCATGGAGTTCCAGGACCTGATGGCCGGCCCGCCCCCCACCCAGCTGCCCGAGGACCCGGCCGCCGCCGAGCTCACCGGTGGCGCCTCGGCGATCGAGGTGGTCCGTCGGCACCCCGAGTCCCCGCTGGCATGGGCCACGCTCGCCGAGCGTGCCCTGGAGTCCGCAGCGAGCCTCGAGGTCGCCGAGGCCGAGGTTTCGGGGCAGATGGCCGAGGTCACGGCCTACGCCTACGCCCGGGTCGGCTACCACCGCAGCCTGGACCAGCTGCGCCGCAGCGGCTGGAAGGGCCACGGCCCGGTGCCGTGGGAGCACGAGCCCAACCGCGGCTTCCTGCGCGCGCTGGCCGCCCTGGCCCGCGCCGCCGACCTGATCGGCGAGGCGCCCGAGGCGCAGCGCTGCGCCGACTTCCTGCTCGACAGCAGCCCTGCGGCGTACGACGCCCTGCTCGCCCCCGCCTGACCCGCCTCGCCCCCCGCCCGCGCCGCTTGTAACGCGGGGTTATGGACGCAGAAGCAGGCGTATGACACTGGCAGAGCGTCAGTCCGCCTAGCAAAGTGCAGGCCGCACCGGGAACGCACCGACTTTCGTGCACAGCCCGAGCCCTCGCCCGGTCGTCCACAGCTGCGCGAGATCGCCCGGGGGTGAGGGCGGAACTGTCCGAGCCTTCGGGTATGCGACCTGCCCTCGAGGCCAAGGCCGTCCGCGCCGGCGGCGTGATCACCCGCCGGGACGCGGTCGCCAGCGGCTACACCGAGCGAGAGCTCCGGACCTTGACCGGCAACGGCGGGGACTGGGTGATCGTCCGGCGCGGCTGCTACGCCGAGCGGTGGCTGTGGGACCGCCTCGACGACGACGGCCGGTACGCCCTGCGGGTGCGGGCGGCCGTGCTCACCAGCACCCGCCCGGCCGTCGTGTCACACACGGCGGCCGCAGCCCTGCACGCGATGCCGCTGCGACCCCGCTGGCGCGACCTGGTGCACCTGACCAGGCCCGGCGTGCACGGCTCCCGGACCGAGGGCGGGGTCAAGCACCACCTGGCCGGGCTCGGGCCGGCCGACCTGGCCGAGGTGGACGGCACCTGGTGCACCAGCCTGGCCCGGACCGCTGTCGACGTCGCCCGGGAGCACGGCTTCGAGGACGGCGTGGTGGCGATGGACGCGGCGCTCCGCCTCGGCGCGACCCGCGGCGAGCTGCACGCAGCGCTGCGTCGGATGCGCTTCTGGCCGCACGTCCACCGGGCTCGCGAAGCAGCGCGCGTCGCCGACCGCGGCGCTGCCAGTCCCGGCGAGTCCCTGCTGCGCCTGCTCGTCCTCGAGCTCGACATCGGGGTGCCGGAGACGCAGTACGAGGTGCGGGAGGGCAGTCGGCTCGCCATCGCCGACCTGCGCGTCGGTCGGCACCTCTTCGAGTTCGACGGCCGGGTGAAGTACCTCGGACGCGAGCATGGTGGCGTCGCGGACCAGCCGCCCGAGCAGGTGGTGTGGGACGAGAAGCGCCGTGAGGACATGATGCGCCGCGCCGACGGCGGCCACGGCGTGAGCCGGGTGGTCTGGGACGACCTGTTCGGCGCGGCGCGCGCCAGGACGAAGCGACGACTGCGCGCCGAGTACGACGACACCGAGCGACGCTACGGGCGCGCGGCCGGCTGAGCGGCGCGTCGTACGGCGGACCGAACCGTCCTGGGGTTTGCCAGGCCCGTCGACGGTTTGCCAGCGTCATACGCCTGCTTGAGCGTCCATAACCCCGCGTTACAAGCGGGCGGGGGGCAGGGGGAGGGGCGGGCACGCAAAAGCGCCGGAATCGTCCCCTGCTTCGATTCCGACGCCTCGCGTGAAGATGGCCGGCCCGGGCCTCGTCGTTCCCCCGTGAGACCCAAGGGCCAGCCACCTGATGACTGTCCCATCTGCACAAGCCCGTTGTGCTTCCACTTGTGGCCATTGGCACCAAAGTGCCAGTAGCATGCATCGGATGACCGCCCTCGACGTCCTCGGACTCGCCCCCGAGCACGAGGACGTCTACCGCGAGGTGCTGCGTCGCAGCAGCACGGTGCCGGAGCTGGCGAGCGCGCTGGCGCTGTCGGAGGCGGTGGTGGCCGGGGCGGTGCGGACCCTCGTCACCGTCGGTCTGGTGGAGCGTCGCGGCGACCACGCCGTGGCCAGACCCCCGCGGGAGGCGGTGACGCGGCTGCTCGACGAGCGTGCCCGGAGACTGGAGAGCGCTGCGACCCGGCTCGACGCAGTCCGCGACCTGCTGCCCGACCTGGACGCGACCTACCTGCGTGGCGGCGTCACCCGGGGCGACCCCGTCGGGACCGAGCTGGTTCCGGTCTCCGACACGATGCAGCTGCTGAACCGGATGACGGCCGGAGGTCGGGGGGAGCTGCTGTTCCTGCGGCCCGACCAGTGGAAGCTCCCGTTCCGCCCCGAGCTGGACGCCTGGCTCAGCGCCATGGTCCGCTCCGGTCGGGGGGCTCGGGCGATCTACCCGACGCGCGTGCTGGAGGAGGCCCCCCAGGTGCTGTGGGCCCGGGCGGCGTCGGGGGAGCGGGTGCGCATCCTGGCGGACGTGCCGATGCGGCTCGCCGTCCTGGGCGCGGACGGGGCCCTGCTCCAGGAGGTTCCGGGCGTCCCCGAGTCGAAGGTGCTGGTGCTCTACCCCCCCGCGGTGGTGCATGCGCTCGCCGTCCTGTTCGAGTCGCTCTGGGTCCGGGCGCTGCCGGTGCCCGGGCTCGACGCGACCGCCTCCGACCGCGCCCTGCACGACCGGCGGATGCTGCTCGAGCAGCTCGCCGTGGGCGCTCGCGACGAGCAGATCGCGCGGGCGCTGGGCCTCTCGCTGCGCACCGTACGGCGGCGGGTGGCCGCCCTGCTCGAGGAGCTCGGCGTCGAGTCGCGGTTCCAGGCCGGCGTGGAGGCCACCCGCCGCGGTTGGATCTGAACGACCGCCCAGCGGGCGCGGGCTACCGGGTCAGGGCAGCCGCATCTGGAACGCCGCCGGCTCGATGTGCCAGCTCCGGTTGCGCTCGGGGCCGTAGATCTCGCCGTCGGCGCTGCAGTAGAAGTCCTGCCCGGACACGCTCACCCGCTCCGCGCGGACGTAGAGCACGTCGTCGCGGTGCTGGTGCTTGCCGCGCCAGAACTTCCACGCGTAGCCGAACCGGGCCAGCGGGCCGATCGCGTAGGACACCATCACGTCCATCTTGCCGTCCTCGGGATCGGCGTCCGGGGTGATCGCCGCCCCGCCGCCGACCCGGGAGCCGTTCCCGATGGCGACCATCAGGATCGGGTGCGCGAAGTCGGCGATCTCGTGGTCGTCGACGTCGAGGCGCAGGCGCACGAAGGGCGGGTTCACCGCCGCCTTGGCGGCACCGAGGACGTAGCCGAACCGGCCGAAGAGCTTCTTGTACTTGGTGGCGTTGCGACTGGCCTGCGCGCCCGCGCCGATGTGCACGTTGTTGACCACCACCTCGCCGAGGCCGTCCACGATCAGGTCGACCGGACGCTGCTCACCGTTGACGACGACGGCGGCGGCCTGCTCCGGGTCGAGCGGGATGCCGGCGCCGCGGGCGAAGTCGTTGCCGGTCCCGAGCGGCACCAGGGCGAGCACGCTGTCGGCGAGCTCGTGGCGGCGGTACAGGGCGGAGACCACAGCGTGCAGGCTGCCGTCGCCGCCCGCGACGACGACCGGACGGCCGCCGCGGCGGTGCAGGACCCCGTCCAGCTCGCCGGGGTTCGAGGTGGAGGCGACTTCGACGTCGGTGGCCGCGCGCAGCACGGCCAGGGCGCGGTCCAGGCTCTCCTGGTCGGCACTCCCCGCGTCGGCATTGGTGATCAGCAGGAGGGGGTCCACGACGCGGAGGCTATCGCGAGCGGCGCGGGCCCGTCGCGGTCGGCTTCGAGTCGCCGGCGCGGGCACGGCCGGAAGGCCGTTCGGTCCGGCGGGGCGCGCCGAGCCCTCTGCTAACGTTGGGCCGCAAGAGCCCCCGGTGCTGTTGCACCCGGGGCTCGGGTCGTTCCCGGGTGGTGGAGGCGCCGCCGGGCACAGAGTCGTAGAGAGGTGCCGGATGCCGGCGATCGTGGTCCTCGGAGCCCAGTGGGGCGACGAAGGCAAGGGCAAGGCGACGGACCTGCTGGGGTCGTCGATCGATTATTGCGTGCGGACGTCGGGCGGCAACAACGCCGGGCACACCATCGTCGTGAACGGCGAGAAGTTCGACACCCACCTGCTGCCGTCCGGGGTGCTGACCCCCGGGTGCATCCCGGTGATCGCCAACGGCGTGGTGGTCGACCCGTCGGCGCTGTTCGGCGAGCTCGACATCTTCGCCAAGCGCGGGATCGACGTGCCGGGCCTGGTGGTCTCCGCCAACGCGCACCTGATCACCAGCTACCACACCACCCTGGACAAGGTCACCGAGCGGTTCCTCGGCAAGAACCTGATCGGCACCACGGGCCGCGGCATCGGACCGGCGTACGCCGACAAGATCTCCCGCACCGGGATCCGGGTCGCCGACCTGTTCGACGAGAGCATCCTGCGCCAGAAGGTCGAGGCCTCCCTGGACCTGAAGAACCAGATCCTGGCCAAGGTCTACAACCGCCGCGCGATCGAGCCGGACCAGGTCGTCGAGGAGCTGCTGTCCTACGTCGACCGGCTGCGCCCGATGGTCGCCGACACCAGCCTGCTGCTCAACCGGGCGCTCGACGACGGCGAGACGGTGCTGTTCGAGGGCGCCCAGGCCACCATGCTCGACGTCGACCACGGCACCTACCCCTTCGTGACCAGCTCCAGCCCGGTCTCCGGTGGCGTGTGCACCGGCGCGGGCGTCGGCCCGACCCGGATCGACCGCGTGATCGGCGTGATCAAGGCCTACACGACCCGGGTCGGCTCGGGCCCGTTCCCCACCGAGCTTCTCGACGACGACGGCGACAAGCTGCGGACCGTGGGGGCGGAGTTCGGCGTCACCACCGGTCGACCCCGCCGCTGCGGGTGGTACGACGCGGTGGTCGCGCGCTACGCCGCGCGCACCAACGGGCTCACGGAGTTCTTCCTCACCAAGCTCGACACGCTCGGCGACTGGGAGCGGATCCCGGTCTGCGTGGCCTACGAGGTCGACGGCCAGCGCAGCGACGAGATGCCGATGACGCAGTCGGAGTTCCACCACGCCAAGCCGATCTACGAGTACTTCGACGGCTGGCAGGAGGACATCTCCCACTGCCGCACCTTCGAGGAGCTGCCCGCCAACGCGCAGGCCTACGTCCGGGCGCTCGAGGAGATGTCCGGCGCGCCGTTCTGGGGCGTCGGCGTCGGCCCGGGACGCGAGCAGTCCATCGTCCTGCGCGATTCGTCTGCGGTCTGAGGGGCGGACCCCGTGGAGCAGTCGCAGACGAATCGCGTCGGCACCGTCCTGGTCATCGGCACCGGCGGGCGTGAGCACGCCCTGGCCCTCGCGCTCTCCCGCGACCCCGGCGTCGAGCAGGTGCACGCCGCCCCCGGCAACCCCGGGATGGCCGCGATCGCGACCCTGCACGACGTCGACCCGCTCGACGGGCAGGCCGTCGCGGCGCTGGCGGAGTCGCTGGGCGCCGGCCTGGTCGTCGTGGGACCGGAGGCTCCGCTCGTGGCGGGGGTCGCGGACGCCGTACGCGCGGCCGGGCTGTCGTGCTTCGGCCCGTCCGCCCAGGCCGCGCGGCTCGAGGGCTCGAAGGCGTTCGCCAAGGAGGTGATGGCCGCCGCCGGCGTCCCCACCGCGATGTCCCGGGTGTGCACGAGCGCCGAGGAGGCCGCCGAGGCGCTCGACGCCTTCGGCCCGCCGTACGTCGTCAAGGACGACGGGCTCGCCGCCGGCAAGGGCGTCGTCGTCACCGAGGACCGCGACGCGGCCCTCGCGCACGCGCAGGACTGCGGCAGCGTCGTGATCGAGGACTACCTCGACGGCCCGGAGGTGTCGCTGTTCGCCATCACCGACGGCAGCACCGTCGTGCCGATGCTGCCGGCGCAGGACTTCAAACGGGCGCTCGACGGCGACGCCGGCCCGAACACCGGCGGCATGGGCGCCTACACGCCGCTGCCCTGGGCGCCCGAGGGCTTGGTCGCCGAGGTGCTCGAGCGGGTGCTCCAGCCCACCGTCGACGAGCTGGCCCGCCAGGGCACGCCGTTCGCAGGACTGCTCTACGCCGGGCTGGCGCTGACCGCGAAGCGCGGCGTCCAGGTGGTGGAGTTCAACGCCCGCTTCGGCGATCCCGAGACGCAGCCCCTGCTGGCGCTGCTGGAGACCCCGCTCGGTGGGCTGCTCAAGGCCGCCGCCGACGGGCGCCTGGCCGATGTCGGGCCGTTGCGGTGGACCCCGGGCGCGGCCGTCGCCGTGGTGGTCGCGGCCCACGACTACCCCGCCCCGCCCCGCACCGGTGACGCGGTGCACGGTCTCGACGAGGCCGAGCGCCTCGACGGGGTCGACGTGATCCAGGCCGGCACCAAGCTCGGCGCGGAGGGCCTGGTCACCTCCGGCGGCCGGATCCTGGCCGTCACCGCCGTCGGGTCCGACGTCGCCGACGCCCGCGCCAAGGCCTACGCCGGGGTCGACGCGATCCGGATCGACGGCAGCCACCACCGCACCGACATCGCCGCAGGAGTGTGAGCATGACCGTCCCCAACGTGCTGGCCACGCGCTACGCCGCCGAGGACCTCGTCCGGATCTGGTCGCCCGAGCACAAGATCGTGCTGGAGCGACAGCTCTGGATCGCCGTGCTCAAGGCGCAGCGCGACCTCGGCGTCGACGTCCCCGACGGGGTGGTCGAGGCCTACGAGGCCGTCGTCGAGCAGGTCGACCTCGCCTCCATCGCGGCGCGCGAGCGGGTCACCCGCCACGACGTGAAGGCGCGCATCGAGGAGTTCTCCGCGCTCGCCGGGCACGAGCACATCCACAAGGGGATGACGTCGCGCGACCTGACCGAGAACGTCGAGCAGCTGCAGATCCGGGCGTCGCTGCTGCTCGTGCGCGACCGGGTCGTCGCGGCCCTGGCCCGGCTGGCGCGGCTCGCCACGGAGCACGAGGCCAGGGTGATGGCCGGCCGCTCGCACAACGTGGCCGCCCAGGCCACCACGCTCGGCAAGCGGTTCGCCACCGTCGCCGACGAGATGCTCGTCGGGCTCGACCGGCTCGAGGACCTCGTCGCCCGCTACCCGCTGCGCGGCATCAAGGGCCCGGTCGGCACCGCCCAGGACATGCTCGACCTCCTGGACGGCTCGAGTGCCAAGCTCTCCGACCTCGAGGAGCGGGTGGCCTCCCACCTCGGCTTCGAGCACGTGCTGACCAGCGTCGGCCAGGTCTACCCGCGCTCGCTGGACTTCGACGTCGTCTCCGCGCTCGTCCAGGTCGTGTCCGGCCCCGCCAACCTCGCCACCACGATCCGGCTGATGGCCGGCATCGAGCTGGTCACCGAGGGGTTCGCCGAGGGCCAGGTCGGCTCGTCGGCGATGCCGCACAAGATGAACACCCGCTCCTGCGAGCGGGTCAACGGCCTCGCGGTGATCCTGCGTGGCCACCTGAGCATGGTCAGCGAGCTGGCCGGCGACCAGTGGAACGAGGGCGACGTCTCCTGCTCGGTCGTGCGTCGCATCGCCCTGCCCGATGCGTTCTTCGCCACCGACGGGCTGTTCCAGACCTTCCTGACCGTGCTGGACGAGTTCGGCGCCTTCCCGGCGGTCATCCAGCGCGAGCTCGACCGCTACCTGCCGTTCCTGGCCACCACCAAGGTGCTGATGGCCGCGGTCCGCAACGGCGTCGGGCGGGAGGTCGCGCACGAGGCGATCAAGGAGGCGGCCGTCGGCGTCGCGCTCGCGATGCGTCAGGGGCAGACCGACAACGACGTCTTCGAGCGGCTCGCCGCCGATGACCGGCTCGGTCTCACCGAGGCGCAGCTCGCCACCCTGGTCGCCGACCCGATCACGTTCACGGGCGCCGCGCGCGAGCAGGTGCAGGCCGTCGTACGCCGGGTGGACGCGGTGGCGGCGGCGCATCCCGAGGCGGCGTCCTACGCCCCGGGCGCCATCCTGTAGGTCGCTGCCTCCCCGGGGAGCCCATTGCGGAACGTTCCGGTCCGTGCTTGGGTCGACGAACGTTTGTCATCGAGCCTCGCCGATCGGCGGGGCCGACACTCCATCTCGGGAGCACACATGCGATCACCCACGCACGTCCGCACACGCCGTTGGCTGTCCGCCACGGCCCTCGCCTCCGGCCTCGCACTCGTGGCCGCCACCACCGTCACCGGCGCCTCGCCGGCGACCGCCGACAGCGGCAAGAGCGCCTCCAAGAAGCTGCGTACGGCGGTCACGCCGGCCGGCATCACCGAGCACCTGCAGGCGCTGCAGGCGATCGCGGACGCCCATGACGGCAACCGCGCCTCCGGCTCCGACGGCTACGCCGCATCGCGCGACTACGTCGTGCGGAAGCTCCGAGCCGCCGGCTACCAGCCGCGGGTCCAGGCCTTCGACTTCCCCTTCTTCGTGGAGCACTCGGCCTCGACGCTGAAGCAGGTCTCCCCCGAGCCGCGGACCTACGTCAACGGCACCGACTTCAGCACCATGACCTACTCCGCCTCCGGCTCCGTGGTGGGTGAGGTCGTCCCGGTCGACACGACGCTCGCGCCGAGCGACACCTCGACCAGCGGCTGCGAGGCCGGGGACTTCGCCGGCTTCCCGACCGGGTCGGTCGCCCTCATGCAGCGCGGCGCCTGCTCGTTCGCCATCAAGGCGCAGAACGCCGCCGACGCCGGTGCCGGCGCGGCGATCATCTTCAACCGCGGCACGGCCGGCGAGACCGAGCAGGTCAACGGCACCCTGGGCAACCCGGTCGAGATCCCGACCCTGGGGGCCAGCTACGCGCTCGGGCAGGACCTCGCCGTGCCGAGTGGCACGCGGGTCGAGCTGACCACCGACACCGAGTCGGAGCTGCGCGAGACCTACAACGTCCTCGCCGAGACCAGGACCGGCAACCCGGACAACGTCGTGATGGCGGGGTCGCACCTCGACAGCGTCGCCGACGGCGAGGGCATCAACGACAACGGCAGCGGCTCGGCGACCATCCTGGAGGTGGCCGAGCAGGTCGCCGCCAAGAAGATCAAGCCCCGCAACAGGATCCGCTTCGCGTGGTGGGGTGCCGAGGAGTTCGGGCTGAAGGGGTCGACGCACTACGTCGGCGACCTCGCCGGCAACAACCCCGAGGCGCTGAAGGACATCCGGCTCTACCTCAACTTCGACATGATCGGCTCGCCCAACTACGTGCGGTTCGTCTACGACGGCGACAACTCGAGGTTCGGCGAGGCCGAGGGAGCCGCGACCGGTCCGGCCGGCTCGGGTCAGATCGAGAAGGAGTTCGCCGACTACTTCGCCAGCCAGGGCCTCGCCTCCGAAGAGACCGCGTTCAGCGGGCGCAGCGACTACGGGCCGTTCATCGAGCAGGGCATCGCCTCCGGGGGCCTGTTCACGGGCGCCGAGGGCGTGAAGACGGCCGAGCAGGCCGCGGTGTACGGCGGCACGGCGGGCGTGGCCTACGACCACTGCTACCACGAGGCCTGTGACGACCTCACCAACGTCAACCCCAAGGCGCTCGACGAGATGTCCGACGCCGTGGCCCATGCCGTGGCGACGTACGCCTTCAGCACGAAGTCGCTCGACGGCGCCACCGCCACCAGGCCGGGCCGGGGCGCACGGAGCGCTCCGGTCCGGGGCGGTCAGGCGCAGCGCAGTGAGCTGCACCCGGCGCACGACCACCAGCCGCGCAGGTAGCCGGAGGCTGCACGAGCAGCCGCGGGCGGACCGGGGACACCCCCGGTCCGCCCGACCCGCCCGTCGTACGATCGCGCCATGAGCGTTGGCACCCACGGCATCCCGTCCGCACCGGTGATCGAGGGCGCCGAGCACCTCCACTCGGGCAAGGTGCGCGACCTCTACCGCCTGGGTGACGGCCGGCTGCTGATGGTTGCCAGCGACCGGATCTCGGCCTACGACTTCGTGCTCGACACCCCGATCCCCGACAAGGGCGCCGTGCTCACCGCGATGTCGCTGTGGTGGTTCGACCGGCTCGCCGACCTGGTGCCGCACCACGTGCTCTCGACCGACGTGCCGGCGCAGGTGGCGGGGCGTGCGGTCGTGTGCGAGGAGCTCGCGATGTTCCCCGTGGAGTGCGTGGCGCGGGGCTACCTGACCGGGTCCGGGCTGCGGGAGTACGCCGACACCGGCGCGGTCTGCGGCATCGCGCTGCCGGACGGGCTCGTGGACGGCAGCCGGCTGGAGCAGCCGCTGTTCACCCCGGCCACCAAGGCGGCCCTCGGTGACCACGACGAGAACGTCTCCTTCGACGCCGTCGAGACTGCGGTCGGCGCGGCGACCGCGGCGACGCTGCGCGACCTGACGATGCGGCTCTACGCGCGCGCCGAGGGGATCGCCCGTGAGCGCGGCATCATCCTGGCCGACACCAAGCTCGAGTTCGGCGCTCGCTCCGACGGCACCGTCGTGCTCGCCGACGAGGTGCTCACCCCCGACTCCTCGCGCTTCTGGCCGGCCGAGCAGTGGTCCCCCGGTCGGGCCCAGCCGTCGTTCGACAAGGACGTCGTGCGAGGTTGGCTGACGTCCGAGGTCAGCGGCTGGGACCGGACGGGTGGGGAGCCCCCGCCGCCGCTTCCGGACGAGGTGGTCGAGCGGACGCGGTCCCGCTACGTCGAGGCCTACGAACGGCTGACCGGCCGCACCTTCTGACCCGCCCCCTCCGATTCGTCTGCGACCGCCCCGCGGGGCTGACCCGCCAGATCGCAGACGAATCGCGGGGGTCAGAGCTGCGGGTCGGTCCAGGCGGTGTGCACGACCTCCACGCCCCGGTCGCGGGTGATCAGCTGACCGCGGCCCGCGATGGCCGGGCGCGGCTTCGCCGTACCGATGAGCGGGCCCTCGTCGGGGCTGCCGGAGAGCAGCAGGCCGGGCATCGCGAGGTCGCGCAGCGACTGGATGACGGGCTCGTAGAGGGCCCGGGCCGCACCGCCCGAACGCCGGGCCAGCGCGACGTGCAGGCCGACGTCGCGCGCCTGGGCCAGCAGGGGCACCAGTGGCAGCACGGGTGAGCCGGACTGCGTGGCGACCAGGTCGTAGTCGTCGATCACGACGTAGACCTCGGCGCCGGTCCACCACGAGCGGTTGCGCAGCTGGTCCGGCGTGACGTCCGGTCCGGGCAGCCGCCCCTGGAGGTACTGCGCGAGCTCGGCGATCGCGGGGCCGGCCTGGGTCGCGCTCGTGAGGTAGTGCAGCTGGTAGTCCTCGGGGACCTCGCCGAGCAGCGAGCGCCGGTAGTCCACGACGACGACCTGCGCCTGCGCCGCGGTGCGGGTGCGCATGATCTCCTGCAGGTAGGTGCGCAGCAGCGCGCTCTTCCCCGAACGGCTGTCGCCGAAGGTCAGCAGGTGCGGCTCGCGGTCCACGTCGAGGCCCACGGGAGCGAGGTCCCGCTCGTCGATCGCGAGGTAGACCGACCGGTCCTGCTCGAGCGATCCCCCGCCCTGCGAGGCCCGCGCCGTGACGAGCTCGTGGACCCGGGCCAGCTCGATCCGCTCCGGCAGCAGCCGCAGCTTGGGTCCGCTGTCGCCGGACCAGGCCTTGGCCGAACGCTGGACCAGGTCCTCGACGCCGACGCCGACGCCGTGCACGTCGGGGTTGCCGTCGACGCGCGGGAGCGCGCCGAGGAAGTGCAGCTTGGAGGGCACCAGGCCGCGGCCGGGGCGTCCCGCGGGCACGAGCTGGGCGACCTTGCGGTCGATCTCGGAGTCCAGCGGGTCACCGAGCCGGAGCTCGAGCCGGGTGCCGAACATGTCGCGGGTGGCGGCGCGGAAGTCGGCCCACCGGGCGGCGCCCGCGAGCAGGTGCAGGCCGAAGGTCAGGCCGCGCTGGGCCAGCGCCTGCAGGTCGATCTCCAGCTCGTCGAAGTCCGCGCGCAGCGTGCTCCACCCGTCGACGATCAAGAACACGTCGCCGTAGCCGTCGTCGGCCCGCCCCTCCGCGCGCCGCTGCCGGTAGGTCTCGATGGAGTCGATGCCCTGCTGGCGGAAGTAGCGCTCGCGCTTGTCGACGATGCCGGAGACCTCGGCGAACACCCGGCGTACGACGTCGGGCTCGCTGCGCGTCGCCACACCGGACACGTGCGGCAGCTCGGTCATCGGGGCGAACGTGCCGCCCCCGAAGTCCAGCACGTAGAACTGCGACTCCCGCGGCGTGGTCGTGAGCGCGAGGCTGGACACGATGGTGCGCAGCAGCGTGCTCTTGCCGCTGCGGGGACCACCCACGACCGCGACGTGACCGCCGGCGCCGGACAGGTTGACCTGCATGACGTCGCGGCGCTGCTCCCGGGGCCGGTCCACGATGCCGAGCGGGACGGTCAGCCCGCCGCGGGCCCGCCACATCGGGGAGACCAGGCCGAGCTCGGGGTCCTCGACCAGGTCGGGCATCAGGCTGTCGAGCGTGTCGGGCTCGTCGAGCGGCGGCAGCCACACCTTGTGCGCTTCGGGGCCGCCCCGCTCCTGCATCCGGTCCACGGCGATGTCGAGCAGCGAGCGGCTGTCGGCGACCTCTTGCGGTGCCGGAGCGGCCTCCTCCACGGTGTCGTCGACCTGCGCCCGCGGAGCCAGCACGTGGCCGAGGGTGAACGGCAGGATCGCCTGCGAACGGGAGCCCGCGCGGCGAGCGGCTGCACCGGACCGACGTGGCGGCGGGCCGGAGACGTAGGCGGCCTTGAACTTCAGCAGCGTCGACTGGTCGGGCTTGAGGTAGCCCAGGCCGGGGACGGGCGGCAGCTCGTAGGCGTCCGGGACGCCGAGCACGCCGCGCGACTCCGCGGCCGAGAAGGTGCGCAGGCCGATGCGGTAGGACAGGTGGCTCTCCAGGCCGCGCAGGCGGCCCTCCTCCAGGCGCTGCGAGGCGAGCAGCAGGTGCAGGCCCAGCGAGCGGCCGAGTCGACCGATGGCCACGAAGAGGTCGATGAACTCGGGCTTGGCCGAGAGCATCTCGGAGAACTCGTCGACGACGACGAACAGGCTGGGCAGCGGGTCCAGGTCGGCGCCGCCGAGCCGCGCCTTCTCGTAGTCGCGCAGCGAGGCGAAGTTGCCGGCCTCGCGCAGCAGCTCCTGGCGGCGCACCATCTCGCCGGACAGCGCGTCCTGCATGCGGTCGACCAGGGTGAGCTCGTTCTCCAGGTTGGTGATGACCGCGGACACGTGCGGCAGGTCGGAGAGGCCGGCGAAGGTCGCGCCGCCCTTGAAGTCGACGAGGACCATGTTGAGGACCTCGCTGGAGTGCGTGACGGCCAGACCGAGGACCAGCGTGCGCAGGAACTCCGACTTGCCGGAGCCGGTGGCGCCGATCACCAGGCCGTGCGGCCCCATGCCCTGCTGGGCGGACTCCTTGATGTCGAGGTAGACCGGCGCACCGGTGTCCCCGATGCCCACCGGCACCCGCAGCCGGTCGCGGGCCGGGCGGGGCTGCCACGCCGCCTCGAGGTCGAACGAGCGGACGTCGGACAGCGCGAGCAGGTCCATCAGCTCGGGCGTCCCGGACAGGGAGTCGTCGCGGACGGGGCCCTCGCTGACGTGCAGCGGGGCGAGCCGGCGGGCGAAGGCCTCGGCGGTGGCCAGGTCGACCTGGTCGCCGATGGCGCGCGAGGCACCCTCGCGCACCCGCAGCGCGGTCAGGGCGGCCCGGCCGCCGGGCAGCAGCTGGGGCTCGATGGTGAGCCGCAGCCGGGTCGGGTCGTCGAGCTCCTCCCAGCGCTCCGGCAGGTCCAGGACGGTCAGGCCCTGGGCCCCCTCGTCTGGGACCAGGTGGTTGCCGGGAGGCAGCACCCCGCCGTCCACCACCAGGAGCACGTGCGGGGTGACGCCGCGCTGGTCACCGCCGAAGCGCGGCCGGTCGGCGAGGTCCGCGGGCAGCATCTGCACGAGGTCGTCGGCGGAGTCGCTCACCATCCGGCTGGCCCCGATGGCGTCGCTCTCGCGGGTGCTGTGGGCGTGCGGCAGCCACTTGAGCCACTCCCACTCGGCGAGCGTCTGCTCGCTGGCCAGCACGGCGATGACCAGGTCGTCGGGGGCGTGGAACGCCGCCGCGGAGCAGACCAGCGCCCGGGCCAGCGACCGCGCGTGGGCGGCCTCGCCGGTCAGCTCCACCCGGCTGAAGGCGTTCAGGTCGAGCGCCGCCGGCAGGTCGGGCTGGGTCCGGTGTACGACGAGCAGCCGGTGCAGCGCCGAGGCGGCGACCGGGTCGAGCTGCTCCACCGGAGCTGTCTCCGGCGGCACCAGGTCGAGCGCCAGCGCCTGAGGCGTCAGGCCGTACCTCACCTGGAGGTACTGGCCGCCGTCCGGACCGCGTTCCCACAACCGGGACCGGTCCTCGGCGATCGCCGGCAGCGCGGTCGGCGCCGGGAAGCTCCACAGCAGCGCCCGGCGCTGCTGGTCGGCGGCCTCACGCACCGCCTTGCGGACCCCGGCGAGGTACTGGAGGTACTCCCGGCGGGCGCCGGCGACCTTGGCGGAACGCTGCTTGCGCTGCCGGTCGACCTGGACCCCGACGAAGCCCAGGGTGGCCACCAGGAACATGCCTGCGGCGATGAACCCCTTGCCGCCGGCTCCGGGCGACGCGGCGACGAACACGATCGAGCCGACGCTGCCGAGCATCGGCAGCGCCATCATCAGCGCACCGCCCGCGCCCTCGTTCGGTGCGAGCTCCGGAGGTGCCTGCAGCACGATCTGCCCGCTCGGCATCCGGGGAGGCTCGAGCTTGCGTCCTCGTCCCAGCGTGGTGGACAACGTAGGCGACCTCCCCGTCGACGTGTGGGTGCGTGTCGCGGTGCGGCCCCCAGGCACGTGTGGTGTTTCGAGACTCAGCACGTTTCGGACGCCCCTGGTCGTGCAGAATAGTAGGGCGCCTCGGAGGTGCTGGGCCCAGAATGCCCGATAGGTGACCGGCTCAACCGCGCGGTCCCCCTGGGGGGACGTTCGAGCGGCGCCGCAGCGGCAGCACGAACAGGGGGACGGGTTGAGCGCACAGTCGGCGGGCCACGTCGCCGCCGCGACGATCCGGCTGAGCGTGGTGGGGCCCGCCGGTCAGGCCGACCTCGCCGTACCGCTCTGGATGGACGCGGCGTCGATCCTGGAGGCCTACTCCCTCGCGACCGGGCACGTCGCGGTGCCCGGCACCGAGCTGACCACCTCGGCGGGCCGCCCGCTGGCGGCCGAGCGTTCGATCGAGCAGCTCGAGGTCGACCACGGCGACGTCCTGGTGGTGGCGCTCGACGGCACGCAGGCCGACGACCACGCCGCCGGTGGGAGCGCCGCGGCCGCAGCGGGAGCCGGCACGGGCCTGCTGTCCGGTCGGGCGCGGTCCGTGCTGGTCGCGGTTGCGTCCGCATGCGGGGTGGGGTCCGCCCTGGGCCTGGCGTTCGCGGACGGGTCGGTCCCCGTCTGGGTCCGGGTCGTGTGCCTGGGCCTGCTGCTGCTCTCCGGTGTGGCCGCTGCGTTCCCCTACGGCGGCCGCAGGAGCGACGGTGCCCGGATCCGTTCGGCCGCGAGCCCGGCGTTCGGGGCGGCGGCCGGGTTCGCGCTGGGCTACACACCGGGACCGGGTGGTCTGCTGCTCGGCCTCGCGGTGGCCGCCCTTGCGGCGGTGGTCTTCGCGGCGCTCGCGCGGGCCTTCCTCGCCGACGAGGACGACGACCTCATCGACGTGTGGCTCGTGGTCGGAGCGTTCCTGGCGGTGCTCGCGGCGACGCTGCTGATGATCGGTTCCGCCGCCACCTCCCTGCTGGCGGTCGCGTACGCCGCTGCGATCGTCGCGGCGCGCCTGCTGCCGTACGTCGTCGTCGACGTGCCCGACGAGGCGCTGCTCGACCTCGACCGGCTGGCGGTGACGGCCTGGTCGGCACGCGAGCAGGCACGAGCGGGTCGGCGCCGCACGATGGTGCGGCCCGAGGGCGTCCGCTCCGTGGTGACCCGGGGTCAGCGACTGGTCTCGGCCGGCACGGTGGTCATCGCTCTCGTGGTCGTCGTGGCCGGTCCGGTCCTGGTCCGCGCGGCCGACCGGGACCTTCGCGGCTACGGTTCGCTCGCCCTGGTCGGGCTGGGTGCGGTCGCGCTCGCGCTGGTCGCCCGGTCGTTCCGCTCCGTCGTGCCGCGGCTCGCGCTCCGGCTGGCGGCCTTGGGGACCGCCGCGTCGCTGGGCGCGATGCTGCTGCTCGACGGCGGCTCCACGCTGGCCTGGACGGTCTTCGTGGGCGCCGCGGTCCTCGGCGGTCTCGTCGTCACGACCGCCCTGTCGCTCGGACGAGGATGGCGATCGGTGTGGTGGGCGCGCGTCGCCGACGTCGTCGAGGCCCTCAGCGTGGTCCTGGTGGTCGCCGCACTGCCCTTCGCCTCCGGCCTCGTCGCCGCCGTCCGTGGGTTTACGTCATGACCGGTGCGGGAAACCTGGATTCAGGTAGTTTGCACCGACGCACATCGAGCCGCGCGTCGCAGTGGCGCGGGGGAGACATCTCGATCGGGGGCGGCAAGCCGACCTTCGAGCGGGGGATCGAAAGGAGGCTGGCTGCATGGCCGGCGAAGTTTCAAAGCAAGACCAGGCACTCACCCGCGGCGCCCAGATGGTGGTGTCCGCCCGGGGCGACCTGGACCAGCAGCTGAGCGCCCTGCGGGGCAAGCTGTCCGGCATCGGCGCGCAGTGGCGCGGAGCCGGGTCGGCTGCGTTCCAGCAGGTGATGGTCCGCTGGGACGAGGACGCGAAGAAGATCATCTCCGCGCTCAACGAGTTCGAGGCCAACCTCCGCCAGTCGGAGCAGACCTACAACGCCAACGACGAGGCCCAGTCCTCCACGTTCGGCAAGCTGTCCGGCCGCCTCGGCTGACGCCGTCGCACCTCGCCCGAGCTCAGACCCGCAGAGAACACGAACAGGGGAACCACACACATGAACGCAGGAGAGCTGAAGGTCAACTTCGGCAGTCTGGACGCCGCCGCGGCGGACATCCGGGCTTCCGCCAACCAGATCGAGGGCCGGCTCGACGCCCTCGAGTCCGAGCTCGCTCCGCTCCGGTCCGACTGGACCGGTTCGGCGTCCTCGGCCTACCAGCAGGCGAAGGCCAAGTGGGACGCCGGGATGGCCGACATGAAGGTGCTGCTCGCCGAGATCGGCACCGCCGTGACGACCTCGAACAGCGACTACCAGTCGACGGAGAACAGCAACACCTCGCGCTGGGGCTGAGCCTCGGCCGCGAGGGAGATCCACGCACGATCGTCACCGGAGCCGGGTGCCACCAGGCACCCGGCTCGCGGTGCCGCGGCACCGACCGCGCAGACATGGGGGTAAGCAGATGTTGATGGACCGGGCCCTGGTCGACGGGATGTCGACCACCCAGCTGACGCAGGCGTCCAACGTCGTGCAGGTCGCGATCACCGAGGTCGAGGCGATCGCGAACAAGGTCAACGGTGAGGGCGACACGACCGCCGAGGCCCTGGCGAAGTTCGAGGATGTCATCAGCCTGGACGCCGCCGCGTTCAGCGGTCTGCCGGCCGGCGAGAAGTTCGCCACCCAGCACCGGGCCGCGGCGGAGGTGTTCCTCAAGACGATCGACGGGGTCAGGGCCGACCTCTACGAGTTCGCCGAGAGCATCAAGGCCGCGATGGCGGCGCACAAGGCGACCGACGAGGCCGCCTACGAGACGCTGGTGAAGTTCACCGCCGAGCGCGAGGGACAGTCTCTGAGCTCGCAGCAGGCCTACGAGCAGGCCCTGGCCGAGCAGGGCAGCAACCTGCACGGCACCGGAACCGCAGCACCCACCGACCCCGGCTGGAGCGAGGGCTTCGACGACCAGAGCGGCCCCGGCGACGGTGCAGGCAACGGTGCGGACGCGCCTTCGCCGCAGAACCGTCCCAGCGGCGGCTTCGGCGGGGTCTGAGGCTGTCCATGTCCCGGTCGCCCCAGTGGGGCACACCTGTCCGCCTCCGCGCCCTGGGCGCGGTGGCGGCGCTGCTGTGCCTTGCGGCACCGGCCCTGGCGGCGCCGGCCGCTGCCGACCCCGGCGCCGCTGCGCCGGTCCTGGGGGGCACAACCGCAGCCACGCCGAAGCCGATGGGCTGGTGGTACGACGCCATCGGCGTGGCCAACGCCCACAAGCAAGCCACCGGCAAGGGCGTGACGGTCGCGATGTGGGACTTCAAGTTCGCCGGCGGAGCGCGCGAGCTGGAGGGCCAGGACGTCGTGCTCCGCGCCTACTGCGACCGCACCAAGGTCAGGCCGAACGGACGCTACGAGGGCGAGCACGGCACCAGCATGGCCTCGCTGATCGTCGGCAACGGGCGCGGCACCGGCCCCGGCGGCGCGGGCATCGGTGGCGTCGCGCCCGACTCCCGCGTGCTCTTCTACGGGATGAACCCCTCGCCGGTCGACCCCGAGCCGGAGAGGTTCAGCGGGTGCGACGGCTATCGCGCCGGCTGGCAGGTCGACGACGCGCTCCGACGCGGGGCGACGGTGTTCAACTTCTCGGTCACCGGGTTCGGCGGCGGCTACCTGGAGAAGGCGCTGCTCAAGGCGACCACCACGGGCAAGGCGGTGGTGGTGGCCTCCGCCGGCGAGTACGAAGCGGGCGCCCTGTCCGGCGTCGGCTATCCGGCGGGCACCCCGGGCTTCGTCGCCGTCAACGCGGTCGACGACCAGGCGAAGGCCTGGAAGCGCAACCCGCTCACCAACAGGTCCGGCGCTCCCCTGCGCGACATCACCTCGCGCTTCGTGGTCGTGTCCGCCCCGGGCGTCCAGACCCCGGTGCTGCGGCTGGTCGACGGTCGGTGGAAGTCCGGGGTGCCGACCGACGGCACGTCCCAGGCCGCCGCCATCGTCTCCGGGATGGTCGCGCTGGTGCGTGAGAAGTACCCCGACGCCACCGGCAACCAGCTCGTGCAGCACCTGATCCACAACACCGGGCGGACGTCGTACGGATGGGACAGGTACTACGGCTTCGGCATCCCCAACCTCAAGGAGATGCTGGCCGAGGACCCGGCGGGGTGGCCCGACGTCAACCCGCTGCTGAAGGGCCCCAAGGCCGCGCTCGAGGACTTCCCGGACAGCGTCTACCAGGACCCGGCGAGCCAGGACGAGGACCCGTCGGTGTCCTCGTCGCCGGCCGCCTCGTCGAGCAGCGCCCAGCCAGACAGCCAGTCCGACGGGTCCGACGGGGGCGGCGACGCCGACGCGGCCCCCGCCGCGGACAGCGGTCTCCCGGTCTGGGTGTGGCCGGTGGGTGCGCTCGTGCTGGCGGCGGCCGTTGCCACGACGTTCATCGTTTCCCGACGGGGGAGCCGGGCGTGACCGCCCGGCACCAGACAGTGGAGGTGTGACATGGCAGGACCCAACGAGGCCAAGTTCGAGCCGATCAAGCAGGGCCGGCCCGGTCAGATCAAGGGCGCCGCGACGTCCTGGACGACGGCCGGCGGCCAGCTCGACGACGTGGCTGCCGCGTTGCGCAAGGCCGGCGCCGACCTGGCGTCCAACTGGCAGGGCAAGGACGCCACCGCGGCCACCGGTGCCTTCACCTCGCTGGCGACCGCCGTCCAGACCAACGGTGACCAGATGAAGGACGCCGGGGTCGCGCTGACCGCGGCCAGCGAGGCCGTCGACGCGGCCAAGGCCGACTGGGACCGGGTCCAGGCCGTCGAGCTCGGCTCGCCGGTCGCCGAGCCGACCCCCGGTCTCGACGGCAAGGTCGATCCCACCGCCCAGGGCAAGTACGACGCCTACCAGGCGGCGTACAAGAAGCGGGAGGCGATCGCAGCCAAGGGCTACGCGCAGTTCGACACCGCCATGGGCGAGGCCAGCGGCGCCCTGAGCCTGGTCGCGCCGGAGGTCCAGAGCGAGCAGTTCGGCACCCAGACTGGTGACGCCCCGACCGGAGGTCCCGGCCCCAGCGGCGCGCTGCCGACCGGACCGATCGGCCCCTACGGCACCGGCGACGGCGGCACGATCGTCCGCACACCGGGTCTCGTGGGCGGCATCGTCGGCCCGACCCTCGGCGGCAACGGCGGACGCCCCGTCCTCGACGGCGTCGGCGGATCCGGCATCCAGGTCATCGGCGGCGACGCCTCGGCGGACGGCGCGGTCGGCGGCGTGGTGTCCGGCGTCACCGGAGGCCTCCCGGGCGGCGCCGGGGCGGCTCCGACCGGCATCGGCGGCTCCGCGGGCGGCCTCGCCGGCGGGGCCGGCGGACTCGCCGGGGTCCTCGGTGGCGCCGGCGGTGCCCTCGGCGCGCTACGCGGTGCGGCAGGGGGCAGCTCCTCGCTGGCGGGGAGGCTCGGCGGCGGTGCCGCAGGAGCCCTCGGCAAGGGAGTCGTCGGCGGCGTGTCCGGTGGGCTCGCCGGCGCCACGCCCTCGTCCGCGATCGGCGGTGCCGCTCGTGGCACCCCCCTCGGAGGCGCGGTCTCCGGTCGAGGCGGCGTGCTGGGCACCACCCCCGGGACGGGTAACGGCGCCACCGGCGCGACCGGTGGGCGCGGCGGCGTGATGGGCGCACCCGGCAGTGGTGGCGCAGGTGCGGGTGGCGCCGGCCAGGGTGCCGGAGCCCGCGGAGCGACCGGCCGCTACTCTGCACCGGCGTCCGGAGAGGCCGGCGCAGCGGGCCGTGGAGGCGCCGGAGGCACAGCGGGCGGAGCACGCTCGGCCGGGATGCAGGCCGGTGCTCGCACCGGCGGTCCCCAGGGCGTGGTCGCCAACAACGGGGCCGGGGGCTCCGGTCGCGGAGGAGCCGGCGGAGCCCTGGGGAGCAAGGAGGACGAGCGTGCTGCCAAGCGCAGGTCCATGGTCTTCGAGGACGACGACGCCTGGCTCGACGACGACGAGTCCGGGCCGGGCGTGATGCGATGACACAGGGGACCCAGGCGATCGAGACCCCGCAGCCGGGTGTGGCTGGTGCGGGCCTGGTGCGGGTGAGCGTGGTCGCCGGCGAGCGACGTGCGGACCTCGCGCTGCCCGGGGCGATCCCGGTGGCCGAGCTGCTGCCCGAGCTGTGCCGTGCCCTCGGCACCCTCGACGCGCAGACGGCCTACGCCGGCTACGAGCTGCGTACGTCGGAGGGCCGCGGCCTCACCAGTGACACCGGCCTGATCTTCCAGGGGGTCGAGGACGGCAGCGTCCTGACCATCGTCTCCGGGGTCGACCAGGAGCCGCCGCGGGTCTACGACGACGTCGTCGAGGCGATGGCGGACGCGGTCGAGTCCGACCTGCGTCCGTGGGACCCGGCCTCGGGTCGACGTACCGCCCTCACGACCGGCGCGCTGCTGCTCGGGCTCGGTGCGCTCGCCCTGGGCCTGCAGCGTCCCGACGTCGCGGCCGGGTCGGCCGCCGGCGTGGGCGCCCTGGTCCTGGTCGCCGCGGCGATCGTGCTGGGCCGGGTCCGCGGCGAGCACGCGGCGGCCGTGGTGCTCGCCTGGGCGGGCGTCGGCTACGCCGCTGTCGCCGGACTGACCGCCGCCCCGGCCGGGCCCGTGCTCGAGCTCCCGACGGCGCTGGCAGGAGCCGGTGCCCTCGCCGCCGGGCTGGTGGGTCTGCTCGGGCTCGCCGAGCGTCGGGCCGCCATGGTGCCGGCCGTGGTGGTCGGGGCGATCGCAGCCGCCTGCAGCGGGATCCTGGTCGTCTCGACCTTCGAGGCCGCCCCCGTCTACGTCGTGGCGCTCGTGGTGGCGGTGCTCACCGGGAGCGCGCTGCCGTGGGCCGCGCTGGGCTCGACGGGCACGCGCGTGGACCAGGCGCACTCGCACGCCGACCTGGTCGCCGAGCCGACGCCGATCGACGCCGGCGACGTACGGCGGGATGCGCGGCTCGGTCACGAGATCCTGCTGGCGGTCACCACCACCGTCGGCCTGCTGCTGGTGCTCGTGGCGCCGCTGGCGGTCGGACTCGGAGTCACCGGCGCCCTGCTCGTGGCCTTCGCCAGCTGCGTGCTGATGCTGCGCACCCGGCAGTACCGCGTCGGCTCGGAGGTCGCCACCGGACTCGCGTGCGGCGTCGCCGGCCTGGTGGCGGTGGCGGTCAGCGTGCTCGTGCTGCAGCCCAGGTGGCACGTCGCCCTGGCGCTGGTGCTGGCGGTCGCGGCCGCCGTACTCCTCGTCCTCACGCTGGTCCCGTTGGCACCCTCGGTGCGACGCGGCCGGCTGGGGGATGTCGCCGAGCTCGTCGCCCTCGTGGCGATGCTTCCGTTGCTCGTCTTCGCAACCGGCCTCGTCAGCGCGGTTGGGTCGTAGGGCCACGGGGAACAATCCGGACACTCTCGCTCGTCGGGGAGCCGGCTATTCAGGGAAAACGCACCGCACGTGTCGCACACAAGGGCTGCCGCGGTGGCCACGGAACGGAGAACAATGAGGAACAGTCGCAGAGCAGCCGCCGTCGGTCTGCTCACCGGGGGATTGCTGCTGATGGGGTTCTCGGCCCCCACGCTGGCCGACACCGTGTCCGCGGAGGGTACGTCGGACGCGGGTGCCGTGGTCGGCGCCGCGGAGGCCGGAGCCGGCGGGTCCGATCAGAAGGACGGCTCGAAGGTCGACAAGCCGAGCGGGCTGAGCGGCTCGGAGCGTCGCGAGCTCACCGAGAAGATCCTCGGCGACGGCGAGAAGACACCGGAGCGGTGCGAGAGCAAGGATGCCAAGGCCGCGTTCGCTGACTGCCTGCGCGACGTCAAGGCTGACCGTGCCGCCGCTGCGGAGCGGGCAGCGGCCGACGAGGCGGCTGCGGAGAAGGCCGCTGCGGAGAAGGCGGCTGCAGAGAAGGCAGCCTCGGAGAAGGCTGCTGAGGAGAAGGCGGCTGAGCGGACGCAGGCGCGCGCGGCGCTCCTGCCGAACCAGGACCAGCTCCGCGGCGAGGGTGACCTGCCGCCGCTGCCGTGCGTCCCCGCGGACGACCCGGACTGTGCAGACCCGGGCGACGGGGGCGACAACGGCAACCCCTGCAACCAGATCGACTTCCCGAACGACGCCTGCCCGATCGAGCCCTTCTGCGAGTTCGGCAGCAACGGCCAGCTGCCGCTGTGCGACACCGACCCCGACCCCGAGCCAGAGCCGACGTGCAGCGTCGACTCCGGCGACTTCGACTGCAACGACGACGGCACCATCGACTGCGGACCCGGCACCACGGACCTGAACTGCGATGGCGTCGCCGACACGGACAACGGCGGCGGGGGCGGCACGGGTCCGATCGGCGGCGGTGGCGGCACGGGTCCGATCGGCGGCGGTGGCGGCACGGGCCCGATCGGCGGCAACACCGGCGACGGGACGAGTGGCGGCGAGAGCACCGGTACGACCGGCGGCAGCGCTGAGGGTGTGGTGCCCGGCGCAACGTCCGGCGGCCAGGCGCTCGGCACCACCGCCTGCGGTGACTCCGCGGTCTGCGGCGGCGTGCTCGCGATGGCGGACTCCACCACCACGTCCGGCTCTGCGGCCGGGACCGGTCTGGGTGACACCGGTGCACCGTCCGGGTCGCTCAACCTGCTGGTGCTCGGCTTCGGCCTGGTGCTGATGGGTGGGCTGATGGTCCGTCCGCGCAAGCTCGCGCGGCACCGGGCCTGAGGCCCGGGCCTGACCCGCGAACGACCTAGCGATGAGAGGTGGGGTCGTGGCACGCGTGCCGCGGCCCCACCGCTCGCGTCCGTAGGATCGGCCGGGGCGGCACCAGCGGTCCGGGCCACCGGCGGCCGTGGTCGGTCCGCACCGGCCCATCGGGTCACGACAGGGGAACTGGGGAGACATGTCGAGCAAGAAGGACCTGGTCGAGGCGCACGCGTTCAACCGGCGCCGCCTCGTCACCGCGTTCATCAGCGGTGCGCCGGGCGGCCGTGAGGTGGAGCCGGTGCGCTACGGGCGCACCCTCGTCGGCGGCATCGTGCTGGCCGGACTGATCGTCGCGGGCGCGGCGGTCTCGGGCTTCCTGAAGCCGACCACGCCCGACAACTGGCGTGAGAACAAGCTCGTCATCGGCAAGACCAGCGGCTCGCGCTTCGTGGGCTACAAGGGCACCCTCTACCCCGTCATCAACACCACCTCGGCCCGCCTCATCCTGTCCTCCAACGGGCCACTCGAGGTCATCTTCGTGCCCGACGACAAGATCGCGGCCGAGCAGCAGGGGCCGACCATCGGCATCCCTGGTGCCCCCGACGTCCTCCCCGAAGCGGCGCGCCTCGAGCCGAGCGGGTGGACGGCGTGCACCAACCGCAGCGGCGGCATCCGGGTCAGCGTCGCCGACGCCGCGACCTCGCGGCCGGCCACCGACCAGGCGTTCCGGGTGCAGGCCGAGGGCCAGTCCTTCCTGGTCAGCGGGCGCTACCGCTACCCGCTGCCGGCGGGGGGCAACACCAGTGCCACGCTGCGCATCCTCGGCCTGGACGCCGAGGCCCCGCAGCGCGTCCCGGGGCAGTGGCTGGACCTCGTCGACGTCGGGTCGCCGCTGGAGCCGTTCGACGTGCCTGGTCAGGGTGACCGCGTCGACACCGGCGTGCCGAGGCTGGACCGGGTCGGCACCCCGCTCCGGGTCGGCGACCGGCCCTACCTGCTCGTCAAGGGCGGCCGACTGCTCGAGCTGACCCCCTTCGCCTACCAGGTCTACCGCTCCAGCGGTCCCGGTGCGCGGTTCCCCGAGCTCGAGCTCGCCGCGACCGAGGTCACCCGGTTGCGCACCGTGACCGGCGCCAGCCAGGACGTGTTCCCGCGGGACTGGCCCGAGGACGAGGTGTCACCGTTCACGGCACCCGACGCTCCCTGTGTCCGTCTGACCACAGGCGACGACGCGGCCGGCTACGCCGAGCTCGCGACCGCGACGGCCGACGGCGTCGAGGCCAGCGGGTCGGCGATGACCCGCACCGTGGGTGCGGGCCTGGGTGCGGTGGTCCGCTCCTCGACCGGAGGCGTGGTCGGTGCTGGTACGACGGTGCTGGTCGACTCGACCGGGACCCGCTACGCCCTGGGCACGCGGGGAGGTGAGCAGTCCGCGATGGCGGCGCTCGGCTACGGAGACGTGAAGCCTCGCGCGGTGCCCAAGGCGTGGCTCGCGCTGTTCTCCGACGGGCCCACCCTGAGCACCCGCGCCGCCGGCCAGCTCGCGACGGGGTCGTCGTGACCGCCCGATGGCGGGCCGGGCTCGTCGGCGTGCTCGCGGTCCTGGTGTCGTCGACGGGCCTGGCGAGCCCCGTGCACGCATCCGAGCAGCCCGAGTCCGACAAGTGCGAGATCGGCAAGACGCAGTTCATCGACCAGCCGTCGTACAACCTCTCCTCGCTGGCGTTCCCGCGGAGCTGGCGCACGGCGACCGGCGACGGTGTCGTGGTCGCGGTCGTGGACTCCGGGGTCGATCCCGCCAACCAGCACCTGGGCCGGCGGGTGGTGCTGCCGGGCAAGTCCTTCGTCGGCGGTGACCCGAGCGGGCGCGAGGACCCCTACGGGCACGGCACGGCGATCGCCGGCATCATCGCCGCGCAGTACCTCGGGGAGAAGTCGTCGCTGATCGGCGCCGCGCCCGCAGCCAAGATCCTCCCGGTACGGGTCTTCCAGTACGAACCGTCCCAACCGGGCGAGAGCGTGCCCTTCCCGCCGGACACCGGCCGGATCGCCCAGGGCATCCGGTGGGCGGTCGACAACGGCGCCGACGTCATCAACGTGTCGATGAGCACCGGCCCCAAGGATCCGGCCCTGGGTGAGCTGAAGGCGGCGACCGCCTACGCGCACCGCAAGGACGTGGTGGTCGTGGCGTCGGGCGGCAACCAGCTGGAGGGAGTCCGCACCGACGAGCTGCGCTTCCCGGCCGCGGCCGAGGACGTCATCGGGGTGGCGGGAGCCGACGTCAACGGCGCGGTCGACGACTTCTCGGTGCACGGTCCGCACAACGACGTGTCCGCTCCGGGCGCGCAGGTGCTGATCAGCTTCCACGCCAACGGCGACTGCCTCGCCGGCGACCAGCACCCGTTCACGAGCTGGGCGGCAGGGTTCGTGAGCGGGCTGGCGGCCCAGCTGCGCGAGAAGTACCCCCGCGCGTCGGCGGACGAGATCGCCTACCGGATCATGGCCTCCGCCGATCGGCCGCGGCTCTCGCAGCGCGACGACGAGCAGGGGTGGGGACTGATCCAGCCCTACGAGGCCCTGACGATGACGATCGACCCCACCCGCGCGGGTCCGGAGCTCCCGGGCGCGCGCAGCGCGCCGGACCCGGGCGACGAGAGCAAGATCCGGCCGATCTCCGCCACGCCCGACCCGCTCGCGCCGGCGCGCGAGGCAGCGCTGTGGTGGGGCCTGCTGGCCGTCGGCCTGGCCGCGCTGGCGCTCGTGCTCCGGCCGCTGACCCGTCGCGCGCTGGTCCGTCGCCGCCGTCCCTGACCCGGGCGTTGTCCCCTGTTGACCCGGGTCTTGTCCCTGGTCGACCCGGGTCTCGTCCCTGGTTGACCCGGGTCTTGTCTCTGGTTGACCCGGGTCTTGTCTCTGGTTGACCCGGGTCCCGTCCCTGGTTGACCCGGGAGTCTTCGCGAGCACTGCGCCCGGACGGAGGCTTGGTGTCGACCGGGATCCCGGTCTGTTCGGGGCGACGCGGTGTGGGGGACCCGGCTCAACGGGGGACGAGACCCGGGTCAACGGGGGACGAGACCCGGGTCAACGGGGGACAAGACCCGGGTCAACGGGGGACAAGACCCGGGTCAACCAGAGACGAGGCCCGGGTCAGGCGCCGCCGCGCAGCTCACCCTCGACACGCGCCTGGGTCGCGCGGGCCTCGAGGTCCTCCTCGACGAAGTCCGGGTCCCGCTGGACCTCCTCGCCGATGCTCCGCAGCCCCTCGCGCACGTGGGCGCGCGCCCGTGCGGCGCTGGGGTGGTCATCGCGGCCCGCGAGCACGTCGTCCCAGCTGGTCTGGTGCAGGTCGACGCGCTGCTGCAGGCGCTGCATGTCGGGGCCGAGCTCGCCCTCGCGGGCAGCCTTCTCGCGCTCCGCGGCACGCTTGTCGCGCTCCTTCTTGAACTCCTCGTGCTCCTTGCGGATCGAGGCGGTCATCGAGCGCAGTGCGGAGACGGCGTCGGCCGTCTCCTTGTCGGCATGCGCGAGGGCGGCGCGCAGCCGCGGGTCCTGCTCGGCCATGGGGGTCGCTCCTGGATCTGGGGGCGCTAGAAGCCCTGTTGGCTGGTGTCGTTCATGTGGGAGGCGGCGTTGCCGCTGGCCGCGACGTTGCCGAAGTTGAGCACGCTGTTGGCGGCGGAGAGTCCGGCGTTGACGTACTTCAGGACCGTGACGATCGCCTTCACCGCACGGGTGAGCTTCTCGATCGCCTCGAGGCCGCGGTGGATCAGGTTGACCACCTTGCGCGCCTTGCCGGGAGCGGTGACTGCTCCCTTGGCCCAGCCCAGGGGTCCGGCGGCCATGTCGAGCAGGATCTCCTGGATCACGTCGTTGATGAAGTTGACCGCCGCCGCGACGAGCTCGGCGGTCGCCTGCGCCACTTCGATGACGTGACCGAGCTGGTCCTGGATGTGCTCCGAGGCCTCCTGCTGACCGTCGTGCATGTCCGCGATGTCGGTGAGCCGGTTGTCGGCCGCCCTCGCCGCCTCGCCCTGCCACACCCCCGGCAGCTGACCGGCGACGCCACGGTAGTTGTCCCCGACGCCCCCGAGGGCGGTGCCGACCTGGCCCCAGCCCGCCTGCATGGACGCGACCGTGTTGAAGTCGCCCGCGATGGGCTTGAAGAGGGCCTCGAGCAGGCTCCAGCCGGTGACCATGTCGACAGCCCAGTCGATCTTGCTGATCAGGAAGCCGCAGTCCTTCTTCAGGCTCTCGATGTAGTCGCCCATGCCGCCGTCGGGTGCGCCACCCCCCACAGGTGCGCTGGCGTCGTACAGCTCGCTGATCGTCACCGGGCCCACTCCTGAGCGCTCTCGTCCTCGGGCTGGTTCTCGTAGTCGTTGTAGTCCTGGGTGTCGTGCACGGTCTCGTCGAGCTGCTGCGCACCTTCGACCAGGTCGTTGACGTTGTCGATGGTGTTGCGCACCTCGTCGTAGCCGCCCTTGTAGGTGCCGGCGCCGTTCAGGATGTCCTGTCGGTTGGTGTGGTCGCGAGCATCGCCGCTGTGCTGTGCGGAGGCGGCGTCGTTGCCGGCGGTGCGGGCCTCGTCGGGCGTCCGCCCGTCGGCGATCGCGCCGTCGTAGGCGTTGTCGTAGGCCTGCTGCTGGTTGGCCATCATCCGGTCGTAGTTGTGGCCGTCGGCGACCGAGTCGGGGTTGCGCCGTGCGTGGCTGAGCGCCTCCGCTGGCGTCATGCCTTCCTCGCGGTAGTCGCGGTAGGCGTCTCGCGTGCGCTCGTCGCGGATCGTCTCGAGCAGCCCGTCCTTGGCTGCCTGCCCCGGGTCCATCCAGGGTGGCAGCGTGCTGGGGTCGCCGGGGATCACGCGGTTGAGCGGCTTGTCGACGTACGGCGGCAGCCCGGGCAGCGAGAACGGGTCGGTCTCCTCGCCGTCGGCGGGCTGCTGGCCGGCGGGAGCGTAGGGACCGCCGGGCGCGGTGCTTCCGCTCCCCGGCGCGACGTACGGCGGCAGCGCCATCTCGTCGCCGAACAGCTTCTCGAAGATCTTGTGGGCGGCGAGGTCGCTGTCGAGGTAGGCCTCGCGCGACTGCGTGAAGCACCGCTCGACCTTGTCGGCCACCCTGCGGGAGTCGGTCATGCCCTGCTGGGCGGTCTCGACGGTCTCCTGGTAGTTGCCGAGGAACAGGCTCAGCACCCCGGAGAAGGCGTCGAAGCGGGAGCACACGCTCCCGATGTAGGACGCCGTGGCCTCCACGTGGTCGGCCTGTCGTCGAGCGACCTCGCCGGCAGCGGTCAGGCTGTCCGGGTCGACTTCAAAATGGGTCACGCGTGATCTCCCCCGAAATGTCTACGTTCTTGTCGGTTCTTCCCCGGCGAGCCGGCTCCGAAACCGGTCAGCGACCGGGCTCATGGGTCGGCGGAGTCTCGTCGCGCTCGGCCCGCTCCTGCTGGTAGCCGCGCTCGAGACGGTCGGTCAGCTGTCGTTCCTGGCGCTGCTCGACCGTCTCGCCGTCGAGCGACGTGTCGCGCTTGGTGTAGGCCACGAGCGCGGCGCCGACGCACACGACGACGAGGACGACCACGATGAGGGTGACGGTCATGTACGGAGTTTTCCCGAGGTCGCGGGTCGCGAAACGTCAGGTCGACGTCCGCGCGGGGCGAGCCCGTCGGCGTGCGCGGCGCAGCCAGCCCCAGGTCGCGGCCGGCCAGAACAGCAGCCCCGCGAGGGCCCCGAGGAGGACCGGAAGCGGATAGCGCTCCGGAGAGGCCCAGGCGCCGTCGACCCGGTGGACCTCGATCCGGTCCCCGGGGTCGGGGGCGTTGAGACGGCGTCCGACGTAGACGCTGCCGGTCCGTCCGTCCGGGAGCCGGAACTCCAGGATGGTCCCGCCCCGGTTGTCGGTGGTGCGGTACTTCGCGGCCTCTCCCCGGTCCGTGACCGTCGCGGTGAACGACGACCCGTCCGGCACCATCCGGACCGAGAGGAACGCCCAGAGCGGGACGACTCCGGTCAGCACGGTGAGGATCACCGCCGCAGCGACTGCCGCGACCACGCGCCGGGGCCGCTCGCGGGGACGGGGGGCGTCGGACTGCGCGGCGCGCCACTCCCGTGAACCGCGGGGGGCGTGCGGGTCAGGGACGACGTCGGCGGAGCCCATGGCGCCATTGTCTCCGGGTCGTCGGGGGTGAAACCCCGAGGGTGAGGGCGCGAGGGGTGAGCGCGCGAGAGCCGGTCGGACTCCCCTTAGACTGGGCGCGCCCCCCGCCGTACAGCCGTCCCAGGAGGCCCCGTGCCCCGCGTCGTCGTCGACGTCATGCTGAAGAACGAGATCCTCGACCCGCAGGGCAAGGCCGTGCACGGGGCCCTGCCGCGACTGGGGTTCGAGGGCATCACCGAGGTCCGTCAGGGCAAGCGGTTCGAGCTCGAGGTCGACGGCGAGCTGACCGACGCCCGGCTCGCCGAGATCCACGAGATCGCCGAGAAGCTGCTGTCCAACCCGGTCATCGAGGACTTCGAGGTGCACGTCTCGTGAAGGTCGGGGTCGTCACGTTCCCGGGTTCGCTCGACGACGTCGACGCCCGGCGCGCGGTGCGGCTGGCCGGTCACGAGGCCGTCGCGCTGTGGCACCGCGACCACGACCTGCAGGGGGTCGATGCGGTGGTGCTGCCCGGAGGCTTCTCGTACGGCGACTACCTGCGCTGCGGCGCGATCTCACGCTTCTCGCCGCTGATGACCGAGGTGGTCGCCGGAGCCGGCCAGGGCCTGCCCGTGCTTGGCATCTGCAACGGCTTCCAGATCCTCTGCGAGTCCCACCTGCTGCCCGGCGCCCTGGTGCGCAACGACCACCAGAGGTTCGTCTGCCGCGACCAGCGACTCCGGATCGAGAGCACGGGCACCCCGTGGACGTCGTCGTACGACGAGGGTCAGGAGATCGTGGTCCCGCTCAAGAACGGCGAGGGTTGCTTCGTCGCGAGCCAGGAGACCCTCGACCTGCTGGAGGCGGACGGTCGCGTCGTGGCGCGCTACCTCGGCACGAACCCCAACGGCTCGATGCGCGACATCGCCGGGGTCCGCAACGAGCGCGGCAACGTGGTCGGTCTGATGCCGCACCCCGAGCATGCCGTCGAGGACGGCTACGGTCCCGGCACCGACGGGCTCGGCTTCTTCCGGCTGCTCGAGGCGCTCGTCGGCTGACGCCTCGACGTCCGACTCAGAGCGCGATCCGGTAGACCCGGTCGCGGTAGCGGCTCGTGTCGGTGCTGTTGCTGGTGCCGATCCACAGCGACCCGTCCGGGGCCCGCCGCACCATCCGGATGCGTCCGAACGTGCCCTGGAAGTGTCGCCGCCGCGTCCCGGCGCCGGACCCGACGATGTCGACCGACCACAGGGACTGGCCCCGCAGGGCACCGATCCAGACGCGACCGCTCGCCACGGCGATCCCGCTGGGGGAGCAGTCCGCCGGATGCCAGCGCGAGTACGGGTCGGTCGCTCCGCCCGCGCCGTCGCCGCCCTCGGAGGCCGGCCAGCCGTAGTCGTTGCCGAGCGAGATCGCGTTGAGCTCGTCCCAGGTGTTCTCGCCGAGCTCGGTGGCCCACAGCGCCCCCGTGCTCGTGGCCGCAATGCCCTGGGGGTTGCGGTGGCCGAAGGTGAAGATCCGGTCGTCGCCGGCGGTGCCGATGAACGGGTTGCCGTCCTGGGCGCTGCCGTCGGGCTTGAGCCGCAGGATCTTGCCGGCCAGCGACGTACGGTTCTGCGCGAGGCTGGTGTCGCGGGTGTCGCCGGTCAGCACGAACAGGCTGCCGCCACTGAAGAGGAGACCGCCTCCGTTGTGCGTGCGACCGGCCGGGATCCCGGTGATGATCGGCTCCGGCGCGGACAGTCGGCCGTCGGCGTACCGCATCCGGACCACGCGGTTGTCGGTGGTCGTGGTGTGCATGACGTAGACCCACCGGTCGTCGTAGAAGCTCGGCGAGAGGGCCAGGCCCATCAGCCCACCCTCGCCGGTGTGGAAGACGCCCGGGACGGTGCCGACCAGCCGGTGCCCGCCTCGCGGGGACACCCGGACGATCTTGCCGCTGTTGCGTAGCGTCACCAGGGCGCTGCCGTCCCGGAAGAAGTCGCAGCCCCAGGGGATCTCGAGGCCGCTGGCGAGCGTGGCCGTACGACGGGGCGCGGCGTGCGTGGGGGAGGCGGCGAGCGTGCCGCCGGCGATCGTGGCTGCGGGAGCGACGAGGCCGGCCTTGAGAAGGGTGCGACGGTCCATGCGGTCACGCTCACACCAAGTCCTCGGCAAGTAAAGACATCGGCGGGCGCTAGATTGGCCCCGCCCTCGCCACCGTCCGGATCTGGAGTCCCCTGCGTTGACCGATCAGCGTCCGCACCTCGACACCGTCGAGTCAGCCACCAGCACCCCGGACCGTGAGCAGCCGTGGGCCGACCTCGGTCTCAAGCCCGACGAGTACGCCCAGATCCGCGAGATCCTCGGCCGCCGCCCGACCAGCTCGGAGCTGGCGATGTACTCGGTCATGTGGAGCGAGCACTGCTCCTACAAGTCCTCCAAGGTGCACCTGCGACAGTTCGGCGAGAAGGTCACCGACGAGATGCGGGCGCACCTGATGGTGGGCATCGGCGAGAACGCCGGCGTCGTCGACATCGGCGACGGCTACGCCGTGACCTTCAAGGTGGAGTCGCACAACCACCCGTCGTACGTCGAGCCCTACCAGGGCGCGGCCACCGGCGTCGGCGGCATCGTCCGCGACATCCTCGCGATGGGCGCGCGGCCGGTCGCCGTCATGGACTCCCTGCGGTTCGGGCAGCTCGACAGCGACGGCCGCGGCGACACCCACCGGGTGCTGCCGGGGATCGTCGCGGGTGTGGGCGGCTACGGCAACTGCCTGGGGCTGCCCAACATCGGCGGCGAGGTGGTGTTCGACGCCAGCTATGCCGGCAACCCGCTCGTCAACGCCCTGTGCGTCGGCGTGATGCGCCACGAGCAGCTGCACCTCGCCAAGGCGTCCGGCGCCGGCAACCAGGTCGTGCTGTACGGCGCCCGCACCGGCGGCGACGGCATCGGCGGCGTCAGCGTGCTCGCGTCGGAGACCTTCGAGGCGACCGGCCCGGCGAAGCGTCCGAGCGTGCAGGTCGGCGACCCCTTCCAGGAGAAGCTGCTGATCGAGTGCACGCTGGAGATCTTCGCGGAGGACCTGGTCGTCGGCATCCAGGACCTCGGGGGCGCCGGGCTCTCCTGCGCCACGTCCGAGCTGGCGTCCGCGGGCGACGGCGGCATGCACGTCTGGCTCGACCGCGTGCCGCTGCGCGACTCCTCGCTCGCCCCCGAGGAGATCTTGATGTCGGAGTCCCAGGAACGCATGATGGCGGTCGTCGAGCCCGCCCACGTTGCGCGCTTCCTGGAGATCTGCGAGAAGTGGGACGTCGAGGCGACGGTCGTCGGCGAGGTCGACGACTCGGCCCGGCTCACGATCGAGTGGCGCGGCCAGACCGTCGTCGACGTGCCGCCCCGGTCGGTGGCGCACGACGGACCGACGTACCAGCGGCCGTTCGCGCGGCCCGGCTGGCAGGACGCCCTGCAGGCCGACACCGGCGACCTGGCGCGGCCGTCGACCGGCGACGAGCTGCGCGACACGCTGCTGCGGCTGGTCGCCTCGCCGAACCTCTGCGACCGGTCGTGGGTCACCGACCAGTACGACCGCTACGTGCGAGGCGACACCGTCCTGGCGCAGCCCGAGGACGCCGGGATGGTGCGCGTCGACGTCGACTCCGGGCTGGGCGTCGCGGTGTCGACCGACTGCAACGGGCGGTTCGCCAAGCTCGATCCCTACGCCGGCGCGCAGCTGGCGCTGGCCGAGTCCTACCGCAACGTCGCCACCTCGGGGGCCCGACCCCTCGCCGTGAGCGACTGCCTCAACTTCGGCTCCCCCGAGGACCCGGACGTGATGTGGCAGTTCGCCGAGGCGACCCGCGGGCTCGCCGACGGCTGTCAGGCGCTCGGCATCCCGGTGACCGGCGGCAACGTCAGCCTCTACAACCAGACCGGCGACACCGCGATCCTGCCGACGCCGGTCGTGGCGGTCCTCGGCGTCATCGACGACGTCGAGCGCCGTACGTCGTCGGGGTTCGTCGAGGAGGGCCAGCAGGTCTACCTGCTCGGCACCACCGCCGACGAGCTCGCCGGGTCGGAGTGGGCGCACGTCGTGCACGACCACCTCGGCGGGCTGCCCCCGCGGGTGGACCTCGCGGCCGAGCGCGAGCTGGCCGACATCCTCATCAACGCCTCGCGCGACGGGCTCGTCGACGCCGCCCACGACCTCTCGGACGGCGGCCTTGCGCAGGCCCTCGTCGAGTCGTGCCTGCGCAACGACGTGGGCGCCCGGGTGTGGCTGCCCGACGACCTCGACCCCTTCGTCGCTCTGTTCAGCGAGTCGGCCGCGCGGGCGATCGTCGCGGTGCCGCGCTCGGAGGAGGTGCGGTTCACCGACATGTGCAGCGCCCGGGGGTTCGCGCACGCGCGGATCGGCGTCACCGACGGCACCGGCCCGGACGCCGTACTCGATGTGCAGGGGCAGTTCACGCTGCCGTTGGCCGAGCTGCGGGCCGCGTGGTCCGCGACGTTGCCGGCCGCCCTCGGCTGACCCGGCGCGTCGGCTGGTCCGAAACCCCTCGACCCGGCGCGTCGGCTGGTCCGAAACCCCTCGACCCGGCGCGTCGGCTGGTCTGCTGACCAGCCAACGCGCCGACTCGGCGGATTGGAGGCCAGCCAACGCGCCGACTCGGCGGATTGGAGGCCAGCCAACGCGCCGACTCGGCGGGTTGGGGGCCAGCCGACGCGCCGGGTCGGCTCAGGCGATGCCGCGGAGCAGCTTGCTCCACATCGCCGACTCCACCACGCCGGTGGCTCGCAGGCCGTGCGCGCTCTGGTAGCGCTTCACCGCGGCGGTGGTCCGGCCCTCGAAGACCCCGGTGACGGTGAGGTTCGCGGAGTCGGCAGCGTTCAGCCCGCGCTGCAGGCGGCGTACGGCGGTCGAGGCCGCGCCGTACTTCAGCAACGGGGTGTCGCCGTCGGTCAGGATCGCCATCCAGCCCGCGGGACCGGTGCTGCTCGTGGAGGTCAGGCCCCGGCTGACGCGGTAGGAGCGGACGGCCTCGCCGAGCTCGGCGTCGTAGATCCCGTCGATCGCGCCGGTGTAGACCTTCTTGGCGCGCAGCAGGCACTGCAGCGTGCTCACGTGCGCACCGGTGCTGCCGACGCGACGGGTCGGGAAGCTGCCGTGGTTGTAGGAGGCGGCGCCCCCGCAGTGCTTCGGCTCCGCAGCGATCTGGGAGCCGCGGCCCAGGTCGAGCCAGTTGCTGTCGATGTTGATCGTGACGCCGCCGTGGGTCTCGTTGTGACCGCCGCGGTACTGGTGCACCCGCTTGTGCGGCATCCATCCGGCGTTGCCGAGGTAGGAGGAGAACACGTCAGCCCGGCCGTTCCAGTCGGCGATCCAGAGCTGGTCCGGCATCGTGTAGGCGCCGGGGCGGTAGGCCCGGGCCTGGTCCAGCATCTTGATGCCCGAGGCCGCGCTGGAGTAGACGCCCGACACGTAGTCGCGGGCCCGGAGCCGGTCGGTCCACGACGACAGGAAGCTGAGCGCCGATTCACGGCAGGTGGTGTTGGAGGTGGAGAACGCCTCGAGGTCGTACCAGAGCGTGCTGCCGGCGCCGATCCCGAGTCGTTGCGCGGCGTCGATCGCCCGGTCGGCCTCGCGCGAGCCCTGGGCGCGGGCGGCGGCGTAGGAACCCGTCGTGCGCGGGTTGATCCGCTCCTGCCGCAGGTAGCGCGACCGGGTGGTGCAGGAGGCCTGCGGGCCCAGGGTGATCGGCAGCAGCCGCCAGCCGTTCGCGAGCTGGGTGCTGACCCAGGTCGGCGTCAGGTTCGGCTGGCTGGTGCAGGCACGCGAGGCCCCGGAGGTGTAGATGCCCACCGCCCAGAACGGCGAGCTCCGCAGCCAGGCGTCCATCGCCTTCTGGGTCGGGGCCACGCACTGGTCGAAGCCGAAGCCGGTGAAGTCGCCGGGGGTGACCACGCTCGCGGCGGAGGCGGTGGGAGCGGTCGCGACGAGCCCGGCGGCGACGGTGGCCGCGGCCGTGACCGTGGCGGCCAAGCGGGCCAGGAAGAATCGGGTGGGACGGGCGCGCATCGGGGACTCCTGCTCTCGGTTCCGGGCGAATCGGAGTCACTTTAGTCCCAAAGCCCTCAAACGTAACAGGAATCGCACGGATCGTTACGGAGCGACACGCCGCGGCAGGTCCCGCCGCGATGACCGGTCGAGCCGGGGAGAATGGGCCGCATGCCCGTCCGTCTCCGGCCCGCCGACCCCGCGGTCGTCGCCCCCGCCCTGGCCCGCTTCCGCGCCGGCGAGGCCGACTCCGGCGACCTGCGCACGTTGACCAAGCACCTGCTCGCCCTGCTGGCGCAACGTGCCCCCGGCGGCGCGGTGGAGATCCGGGTCCCGCCGTACGCCGTGGCGCAGGCGGTCTCGGGCACCCGCCACACCCGCGGCACCCCGCCGGCCGTGGTCGAGCTCGACGCGCCCACCTGGATCGCACTGGCGGTCGGCGACCTGGGCTGGCACGAGGCGGACGCCGCCGGCCGGCTGATCGCCTCCGGGGAGCGCTCGGACCTCTCCGGGCTGCTGCCGCTCGTCCCCTGAGCGGGTCCTACGATCGGCCCCATGAGCCTGACCCCCGATGACCTGCGCGCCCGCGTGCGCGACGTGCTGCCCTCGGTCCGCCAGGACCTCGACGACCTGGTCCGGATCCCGTCGGTCAGCGCCGACCCGGCCCGGGCCGAGGACGTACGGCGGTCCGCGGAGGCCACTGCGGCGCTGTTCCGGGCCGAAGGGTTCGACGACGTGCAGATCCTCAGCGTCGGCGAGGGGGCTCCGGCCGTCGTCGCTCGTCGGCCGGCCCCGGCGGGCGCGCCGACCGTGCTGCTCTACGCCCACCACGACGTGCAGCCCACCGGCGACCTCGCCGACTGGGACAGCGAGCCCTTCGAGCCGACCGAGCGGGGGGACCGGCTCTACGGCCGGGGAGCAGCGGACGACAAGGCGGGCATCGCGGCGCACCTCGCCGCGATCCGGGCCCACGGCGACGGACCTGCCGGTCGGGGTGACGGTGCTCGTCGAGGGCGAGGAGGAGGTCGGCTCCCCGACGCTGGAGGCGTTCCTCGAGGCCTACCAGTCGCTGCTCGCCGCGGACGTCATCGTGATCGCCGACAGCGGCAACTGGGACATCGGCGAGCCGGCGCTGACCACGAGCCTGCGCGGCCTGGTCGACTGCGTCGTCGAGGTCCGCACGCTGGACCACGGCGTGCACTCGGGCATGTGGGGTGGCGTCGTCCCGGACGCCGTCACCGCCATGGTGCGGCTGCTCGCGAGCCTGCACGACGACGCGGGAGACGTCGCGGTCGCCGGCCTGCACGCCGGCCCGGCGGCCGACGTGGACTACCCGATGGACCGGATCCGGGCGGAGTCCGGTCTGCACGACGGCGTGCAGCTGATCGGCACCGGCTCGGTCGTGGAACGGCTGTGGACCAAGCCCGCCATCGCCACCATCGGCCTCGACGTGACCCGGGTGGCCGACGCCAGCAACACCCTGATCCCCCTCGTCCGGGCCAAGGTCTCGCTGCGGCTCGCCCCCGGCGACGACGCCCGACAGGCGCTGGGCCACCTGCGCACGCACCTCGAGCAGCACGTGCCGTGGGGCGCGCAGCTGACCGTGATCCCCGGGGACCTCGGCGAGCCGACCCAGATCGACGCGACCGGCCCGGCGTACGACGCGGCGCGCGCCGCCTTCCGGGACGCCTGGGACGGCGTCGAGCCGGTGGACATGGGCGTCGGCGGGTCGATCCCGTTCATCGCGGCGTTCCGCGAGGCCTACCCCGACGCCGCGGTGCTGGTCACCGGCGTGGAGGACCCGGACACCCGCGCGCACGGCGCCAACGAGGGACTGCACCTCGCGGAGTTCGAGCGGGTCTGCTTGGCCGAGGCGCTGCTGCTGCACAACCTCGCGCAGGCCTCCGGCGTCCACGCCTGAGACCGTCGCAGCGCCGGTTCGCCGGTCCCGGCGTGCGCCCGTACACTCGTCGCGTGCCTGCTTCGGAGTCCGGCCCCCGCCCGCAGAGCCCGTCCGCCAGCCAGTCCCCGGGCCCGCATCGGGCCCGCGGAGGCAAGCGGGGCGACGGCAAGCTCACCGCGGCGCTCGACCCGCAGGACGTCGGCCCGCAGGACGCCTGCGGCGTGTTCGGCGTCTGGGCGCCCGGTGAGGACGTCGCCAAGCTGACCTACTACGGCCTCTACGCGCTGCAGCACCGCGGCCAGGAGTCCGCCGGGATCGCGGTCAGCAACGGCCGCCAGATCCTGGTCTTCAAGGACATGGGCCTGGTCTCACAGGTCTTCGACGAGTCGACGCTGGAGTCGCTCAAGGGTCACCTGGCCGTCGGGCACGCGCGCTACTCCACGACCGGCGCGAGCACCTGGCACAACGCGCAGCCGACGTTCCGTCCCACCGAGACCGGCTCGATCGCGCTGGCGCACAACGGCAACCTGACCAACACCACCGAGCTCGCGCAGCGGGTCGCGGAGCTGGCCGGCGCCTTCGGTGAGCTCGACCTGCCGATCAAGGGCGCGCCGACCGCCACCAACGACACCAGCCTGGTCACCGCCCTGCTCGCGCACCACCCCGACCGCAGCCTCGAGGAGAACGCCGTCGAGGTGCTGCCGACGCTGCGTGGCGCCTTCTCGTTCGTCTGGATGGACGAGGACACCCTGTACGCCGCCCGCGACCCCCAGGGGGTCCGGCCGCTCGTGCTCGGTCGTCTCGAGCGGGGCTGGGTGGTGGCCTCCGAGACGGCCGCGCTCGACATCGTCGGGGCGTCGTTCATCCGCGAGATCGAGCCCGGCGAGATGGTCGCGATCGACGAGGACGGCCTGCGCACCCGGCGCTTCGCGGAGACCGCGCCCAAGCACTGCCTGTTCGAGTTCGTCTACCTGGCCCGGCCCGACACCTTGATGAACGACCGTCGGGTGCACAGCGTGCGCGTCGAGATCGGCCGTCGGCTGGCCCGGGAGTTCCCGACCGAGGCGGACCTGGTGATGCCGGTTCCGGAGTCGGGTACGCCGGCCGCGATCGGCTACGCCGAGGAGAGCGGCATCCCCTACGGCACCGGGCTGGTGAAGAACTCCTACGTCGGACGGACCTTCATCCAGCCGTCCCAGACCATCCGCCAGCTCGGCATCCGGCTCAAGCTCAACCCGCTGCGCGACGTGATCGAGGGCAAGCGCCTGGTCGTCGTCGACGACTCGATCGTGCGCGGCAACACCCAGCGCGCGCTGGTGCGGATGCTGCGCGAGGCCGGGGCCCGGGAGGTGCACGTGCGGATCTCCTCGCCGCCGGTGAAGTGGCCGTGCTTCTACGGCATCGACTTCGCGACCCGCGCCGAGCTGATCGCCAACGGCCTGACCTCCGACGAGATCTGCCGCTCGATCGACGCGGACTCGCTCGGCTACATCTCGCTCGAGCAGCTCGTGGAGTCGACCGAGGTGCCGATGGACAACCTCTGCCGGGCCTGCTTCGACGGCGTCTACCCGATCGCGCTGCCCGATCCGGCGCACCTCGGCAAGCACCTGCTGGAGTTCGGCGGCCCGCAGCTCGACGAGCCCCGGGACGGTCTGGCCTCCTCGTTGAGCGGCACCGGTGCCGGTGCCGGCGACGCGTTGGAGCGCCCGTGAGCACGGCGGGCAGCGACGCCGGGTCGGCCGACGGGGCGACGTACGAGGCCGCCGGGGTGTCGATCGAGGCGGGCGACAAGGCCGTCGAGCTGATGAAGGTCTGGGTGGAGAAGGCCCGGCGCCCGGAGATGCTCGGCGGGATCGGTGGCTTCGCCGGTCTCTTCGACGCCAGCGCGCTGAAGTCGATGGACCGCCCGATCCTGGCCACGTCCGCGGACGGCGTCGGCACCAAGGTCGCCATCGCGCAGGCGCTCGACATCCACCACACGATCGGCTTCGACCTCGTCGGGATGCTCGTCGACGACCTCGTGGTCTGCGGGGCCGAGCCGCTGTTCCTCACCGACTACATCGCCACCGGCCGGGTGGTCCCCGAGCGGGTCGCGGCGATCGTGCAGGGCATCGCCGAGGCCTGCGTCCAGGCCGGCTGCGCGTTGGCGGGAGGCGAGACCGCCGAGCACCCGGGTCTGCTCGGACCCGACGAGTACGACGTCGCGGGCTCGACCACCGGGGTCGTCGAGGCCGCCGACCTGCTCGGGCCCGGCCGGGTCGAGAGCGGCGACGTCGTGATCGCGATGGCCTCCAGCGGGCTGCACTCCAACGGCTACTCCTTGGTCCGCCACGTCCTGCTGCAGCAGGCCGGCTGGGAGCTCGAGCGGCAGGTCGACGAGCTCGGCCGCACGCTGGGGGAGGAGCTGCTGGAGCCGACCAAGATCTACGCCAAGGCCTGCCTCGCCCTCGCCCGCGGGACCCGCACGCACGCGATGTCGCACATCACCGGCGGCGGGCTGGCGGCGAACCTCGAGCGGGTGCTGCCCGACGGGGTGGTGGCGACCCTGGACCGGGCCACCTGGACGCCGCAGCCGATCTTCGACCTGGTGCGCCGGGTCGGCTCGGTCGAGCAGTCCGCGCTGGAGCGCACCTTGAACCTCGGCGTGGGGATGGTGGCCCTGACCGACGCTGCCGACGCCGACCGGGCGATCGCACTGCTCGAGGGGCACGGCGTGCGGGCCTGGGTCTGCGGCGAGGTCGCCGCCGGGGATGCCGGAACCCCCGGGTCGACGGTCCTGCGCGGCCAGCACCCCGGCTGGTAGTGGGCTGTCCCCGCGGTTTTCCGAGGGGGATGTGCGGGAATTGCCACCGGCCGGGTACCGTTGCCCGCACGAGAATCTACAGGTGAGACCGGACGGGCGTGGGACTGTCCCCGGCGTCGTGCGCAGCACGGCGACGAGGCGTGGTCAGACGTGACTCCGGCCAAGTGTGCGAGGGGGTCGACCCTATGGGGCGCGGCCGTGCGAAGGCCAAGCAGACCAAGGTCGCCCGCGACCTGAAGTACCGCTCTCACGAGACGGACTTCGGCGCGTTGGCGCGAGAGCTGCATGGCGGTGAACACAAGACCGACGACAGCACCTCCGACACTGCCGACACCGGCGGCGCGGGGGACGAGTACGACGAGTGGGCGGACTATTCGCCCTCTCGCCGCGACTGAGCACCTCCCGGCACCACCCGCACCGTGAGACCGCTCGGTCCGGCCTGCCCGGACCCGGGCCGCACGGCGCTCAGGCCAGCCAGATCCCGCGCGCTCGTCCGACCTCGCGCATGCGGTGCTCGGCCAACCGGTCCGCCGCCACCACCGGCGGCACGCCGTCGGCTGCGGCGAGCGCGAACACCCGCGCCGTCGTGTCGTAGATCCGCTCGGCACGCTGCCGGGCCCGGTCGAAGGAGAAGCCCTCGAGCTCGTCGGCGACCTGGATCAGCCCGCCGGCGTTGACGACGTAGTCGGGGGCGTAGAGCACGCCCCGGTCCTGCAGCCGCTTCTCGACACCGGGGTGGGCGAGCTGGTTGTTGGCGGCGCCACAGACGATGCGCGCGGACAGCCGCTCGGCCACGACGTCGGTCACCGCGCCGCCCAGGGCGCACGGCGCGTAGACGTCGAGCTCGCACGCGACCAGCGCGTCGGTGTCGACCACGGACCGGACGCCGGGGTGGGCCGCTCGGACCGCCTCCACCGCGGCCGGGTCCACGTCGGTCACGACGACGTTGGCGCCGTCCTCGACCAGGTGACGCACCAGGTGGTGGCCGACCTTGCCGACGCCGGCGACACCGACGGTGCGACCGTCCAGCGTCGGGGCGCCCCAGGTGACCTCGGCTGCTGCGCGCATGCCCTGGCGGACGCCGTACGCGGTGAGGACGGAGGAGTCACCGGCGCCGCCGTGCGCCACGGTGCGGCCGGTGACGAACGTGGAGGCGCGCGCGATCTGGTCCATGTCCTCGCTGGAGGTGCCGACGTCGCAGGCGGTGTAGTAGCGGCCGTGCAGGGACTGCACGAAGCGGCCGTAGGCCCGCAGCAGGGCCTCCGTCTTGAGCTCGGCCGGGTCGCCGATGATGACGGCCTTGCCGCCGCCGAGGTCGAGCCCGGCCAGGGCGGCCTTGTAGGACATGCCGCGGGCCAGGGCGAGGACGTCCTCGAGGGCGTCCTGCTCGCTGGCGTAGGCGTGGAAGCGGGTGCCGCCGAGAGCCGGGCCGAGGGCCGTGGAGTGGATCGCGATGATCGCGCGGAGGCCGGTCTGCTCGTCGTGGCAGAACACCACCTGCTCGTGGCCCGTAGCGCTGTCGAAGACGCCGCCGGAGCGCGGCGACCGGGTCGGCTCGGCCGGGGGGTGCGGGGTGCTGGTCACGGTGGTGACCTCTCTGTGCGGGGGTCCACGGGGTGTCGTGGTCCCAAGGAGTGAGACGGATCCGGGGGTGGTGGACCGTCCTCGCCCAGCGTAGTGACCGGCGTCACGCGACGGCGCAGGACCATCGGGAGAATGCTGTTTTTGAGCCGATCAGACCCGATATTCTGGCCTATGGGGGCCGGATGGTGCCTCCCAGCCGGGTCCGGGCACTGTGGCCCGAAATGACTAGAGCGGGGGTGTTGGTGGCTCATATGAGCCATTGTCATAGTTTCACCGTCCCTTTACGCTGTCTCTGTCGTCGTGGCTCGTGAGGGGTCATGCGGCGGCAGGGTGCTCGGGCTCTCGGGCATCAACGAGGGAAACAAACAGTGAGGGAGGCCCGCTATGAACACGCGGCCACCTGAGTCCGAACCGTTGCTCACGCCGGCAGAAGTCGCGGCCATGTTCCGGGTCGACCCGAAGACGGTCACCCGCTGGGCCAAGGCAGGCAAGCTGAGCTCGATCCGGACTCTCGGCGGACATCGCCGTTATCGCGAGTCCGAAGTGCGCGACCTGCTGACCGGGATGCTTCCCGAGCAGCGGCGCGGCGACGAAGGCTGACACCTCCCAGGTCAGTCCGAGTCGCATCACCTGCTTTTGGCCGGTCTGTTGGCGTGCGAACGCCGGCGAGGGGAACGGGCAAGGGCCGTGAAGACGGCCCCCGCACCAGTGGTGCGGGGGCCGTTTCGCTGTCCCGGGCCGTCCCCTGTGCGGTCCGGGAGGGACCAGGTCACCGCCCGGTCACCGTCAGATCAGCGGAGGGCGCGGACGTAGCCGACGACGTGGCGGGCCTCCTGCAGCCGGCGCTCCCAGGTGGCGCCGACGACGATCAGCAGGGCTCCCGCGGCGCCCAGCAGCACCCAGCGCGGCACCGCGTCCCCGACGTATGGCGCTGCCAGGCGCAGCACCAGCAGGGCGCCGACGGCCGCACCGAGCGCGATCGGAGCCGTCCAGCCGACCCGGGCCCCGGCCAGCACCAGGCCCAGGCAGGCCAGCCCGAGCAGCAGCACCCGCAGCCCGGTCGGGTCCACGAGCACCCACAGCAGGCTCGGGACCAGGGCGAGCGAGAGGCCGGGCGCGAGCGCGGTCATGGTGCTCGCCCGGTCGTGGCGGCGCAGGTGCCACAGGCCGACCAGCAGCAGGGCGAGCGCAGAGGGCAGCGTGTAGGCCTCCGGCTCCTGGACGCCGAGATCGGCCAACCGGACCCAGCTCGCCGCGGCCAGCAGCAGCCCGCCGATCCAGCCGAGCATCCGGCGGTCCTCCCGCAGCAGCGACATCGCGCTCACCACGGCGCCACCCACGGTGAGGTAGACCGCCGTCCAGGACGCCTCCTGCGACACCGGAGCGAGGACCACCCCGGCGAGGGCCAGCGGCACGGCGGTGGCAGCGGCGCCGGCCTCGAGGCCGACGACCGCGAACGCCAGTCCGGGGGTGCGCCACCACGACGACGGGGCGTACGGCGCGGCGAGCACGAGCGCGCCCAGGACACCGAGACCCGCCACGGCCACCCAGCTGCCGGCGCCGTCGAGCAGTGCGCCGGTGGTCCACACGAGTGCGCCGACCAGCGCGGCCAGCGTCGCGCCGGCCACGGCGGCCACCTCGGCGGAGCGCGAACGCAGGTGGACGGTGGTGGCCACGAGCAGGCTGACGGTCAGGGCCGCGGCACTCAGCCACTCGTCGTACAGGGAGAGCGCGAGGGCACCGGCCAGCAGCGCGGTCGCGGCGCCGAGCGCGGAGGGCACGCCCAGCACCCACCAGGCGCCCGCGAAGGTGAGTGCCACGACGAGCGTCGCGGCCAGCAGCAGCCAGACCGGGACGGGGTAGAGGGCCAGCGCGCCGAGGAGCGCGAACGCCAGGACCGCCGCGGCGGCGACGACGACCGGCTCGGTGACCACCGCGCGCCGACGACCGTTCGCAGCCCACAGCGTCCAGCCGGTGGCCAGCAGCACCAGCACCGTGAACGGCAGCGTCCAGGCGGCGGGCAGGCCCACGAGCAGCGAGCCCGAGGAGCGCAGCGTCCCGGAGGGCCGGCCCGTCCACGCCGCGGCCGCGGTCTCGCCGACCCGGCCGAGGGCTGCCGCTGACTGCAGCAGCACCACGCCGCCGAGCGAGGCTCCGACCAGCGCCTGCGTCAGGGACGAGACATAGGCCCACGAGCGCGGGAGCAGATGCGTGGCCAGGGCGGCGGCGACGAGCACCCCGACCCCGGTCAGCAGCCCGGTCGTGGGTGCGAGGAGGAGCGCCGGGGCGAGAGCGGCGGTGACCAGCAGCGTCTGGCCGATCGCGGCGAGACCCACGCGGACGGCCTGCGGGACCCGGCGGTGCAGCACCGGCGCCAGCGTCAGCGCGGCGGCGACGAGCAGCGGCCACACCTCGAGCTCCAGCCACAGCGCGCGCCACGTCTCGGCGTCCAGGGTCCGGCCGAGCGCCGCACCCGTCATCGTCAGCCAGGCGCCGCCCGCGACCATGCCGCCGCCGACCAGGGTGATCCGGAGCGCAAGCCGGTGGGCCAGGGCGGTGGACCCGATCGCGACCAGAGTCGCGGCGAGCAGCATCGGCGAGCGCGGCAGCCACGCCGCGTTGCCCACGCCGACGGTCGCGAGCAGCACGCCGAGGGCGGCGATGCTCTCGAGACCGAGCAGCCGGCGGACCGCCGTACGACGGGCGGCGAGCGCCGCGCCGAGGCCGGTGGCGGTGAGCACCGAGCCGAGCGCGACCAGGAAGCCGGCGTCGGACACGTCGCCGAGCCAGCCGGCGTTGCGGGCCCCGAAGATGTCGAGGGTGAGCAGCCCGGCCGCGACCACGGCCAGCGACTCGGTGGCTCCCCGCAGCCCGCGGCGAGCCGTCACGGCCGCGACCGATGCTGCGACGACCGTGAGGGCGACCAGGACCACGGTACGGCCGCCGACTCCGAGGACCGACCAGGCGACGGCGAGGAACACCAGCGCGGCGACCAGGACGCACGCGCCGCCCAGCGCCAGCAGCACCTGCGGCACGGTGGCCGCGCTGAGCCGGCTGCGCCGCGGAGCCTCGGCCGGGCGTGCCGGCAGGGGCAGCGGGTCGAACGGCGCCGCCGTGGCGCCGGTAGGGCTGGTGGCGGCGGTGCTCGCGCTGAGGTCGCGCAGTCGACCCAGCAGCTCGTCGGCACTGAGCAGGGTGGTGAAGAGCCGCTGCGGCAGCTCACCGGTCAGCACCAGCCCGCAAGTCGGGCAGGCCGCCACGCCTGTCGTGATCGGGCCTCGGCAGTCCGGGCAGCGCTGCGGGTCGGCGTACCGCGGGGGGCGCGGGGTGGTGCTCGTCGCGTTCATGACCCTATGACCTCACGGCGCGTGGGGTCGGCGTCAGGGATCTCGCACTCAGGTGCGGTGAGTACGCGTACTCAGCGCTGTTTGATTCGGGGGTCTTGTATATCGAATATCAATATGGTCATACTGTTTCTCGATAAGTCTTTCATGTGTTTCGAGATGGAGATGCTGATGGTTCGCTCCTGGTTCCTCCGACTGGCCACCCTCGTCGCGCTCGCCGCGTGGCTGCTGAGCGCGGCCACGGCGGGTCTCGTCGCCGCCGGTGGCGTCGCCGGCGCGACCGGGTGGGGCGACTACCGGGTGCCTGGCGCCGGCGTCATTTCCTTCAGCCCGACGTGGGGCGTGAACGCCGCTCTCACACTCACCGAGGACGGCGCGTTCGGCGATCCGACGAACGGGACGACGTCCTTCCGCTTCCTGCGGGGCCGGGAGGCCGACGGGCGGGTGCAGGAGTACGCCGCGGAGGTGCAGCCTGTCGACGTACGCCTGAGCGGAGAGGTGGTGCTCGGTGCGGAGCCCGGCTGGAGCGGGCTGATGGTTTCGATCTTCGCCATGGCGGCCATCGGGCTCGCGGTCCTGGCGCTGGTGCTGTTCCAGGTCTGGCGGCTGCTGCGCACCACGGTGGCGGGGGAGCCCTTCACCCTGGAGGCGGTCCGCCGGATGCGGGTGATCGGCTGGCTCGTCGTGGGGTGGCAGTTCGCCCAGCCGTTGGCCTGGCTGTTCCTCAGCCCCAAGGCCTTCGACATCGGCACCGAGAGCGCCGGTGCCGCGCCGCTCGTGCTCGGCGACCAGGAGCCCGGCGGGCCGTCGTTCGCGGTCCTCGCCCTGGGCGCCTTGGTCCTGGTGCTCGCCGAGGTCTTCAAGCACGGTGCCGAGATCGAGGACGAGCGGAGGCTCACCGTCTGATGGCGATCGAGATCCAGCTCGACCGGATGCTGCTCGAGCGCCGGATGACCCTCTCGGAGCTCGCCGCCCGCGTGGGGATCACGGTGCCGAACCTCTCCATCCTCAAGACCGGCAAGGCCAAGGCGGTGCGCCTCGGCACGCTCGACGCCGTCTGCCGCGAGCTGCAGTGCCAGCCCGGCGACCTGCTGGTCTGGGTCCCCGACGACCCGGACCCCGCCCGTTGAGTAGGCGCTCGTGCCCCGTTGAGTAGGCACTCGTGCCCCGTTGAGTAGGCACTCGTGCCCCGTTGAGTAGGCACTCGTGCCCCCTTGAGTAGGGACGGGACCCGGGTCAACGGGGGACGGGACCCGGGTCAACGGGGGACGGGACCCGGGTCAACGGGGGACGGGACCCGGGTCAACGGGGGACGGCTACTCCTCGGCGGCGAGCAGCGCTGCGCCCACGATGCCGGCCCGGTTGCCGAGCGTGGCCGGCACGATCTCGGTGCTGATCTCGAGCAGCGGTAGGTACTTCTCGGCCTTCTTGCTGACCCCGCCGCCGACGACGAACAGGTCGGGGGTGAAGAGCCGCTCCAGGGTCCGGTAGTAGACCGTGAGCCGCTCGGCCCACTCCTCCCAGGACAGCTCCTTCTTCTCCCGCACGCTGTTGGCGGCGCGGCTCTCCGCGTCGTGACCGTCGATCTCGAGGTGGCCGAGCTCGGTGTTCGGCACCAGCCGACCGCCGACGACCAGCGCTGACCCGATGCCGGTGCCGAGCGTCGTGACGATCACCAGCCCGGGATGGTCGGCGGCGGCGCCGTACCGCGCCTCCGCGTAACCAGCGGCGTCGGCGTCGTTCACGACGTGGACGGGTCGGTTGAGCGTGGAGGTGAACAGCGCGTCGGCGTCGGTGAAGATCCAGGCTTTGTCGATGTTGGCGGCCGACAGCACCGTGCCACGGCGTACGACGCCCGGAACCGTCACACCCACGGGCGCGCCGTCGGGCACGTCGGCCTGCTCGACGAGCTGCTTCACCACCGCCGCGACCGCCTCGGGCGTGGCCGGGCTCGGCGTCTCGATCCGGGTCCGCTCGGCGCTGAACTCACCGGTGCGCAGGTCCACCCGGGCGCCCTTGATGCCGCTGCCGCCGAAGTCGATGCCGAAGCCCTGACCCGAAGTCGCCGTGGTCGCTGCTGCTGTCATGGGCGCAAAACTACCCCGCTCGCTCGTGGGCGGACCTGCGGTCGCGGCCCGCGCTCGCGCATTACACTCCACGAGTCCGCCTCGGAGTCGCAGGCGTGAACGGCGCCGAGAGCGAGGGGGCGGGCGTGCGGGAGATGTTCCTCCGCAGCGGCGAGCTGGGCGCCGAGCTGCTGAAGGTCGACTGGGAGCGGACGCCGCTCGGGCCGATGCACCTGTGGCCGCGCAGCCTGGAGTCCGTCGTCCGCCTGGTGCTCACGTCGCGGTTCTCGATGTGGATGTGCTGGGGTCCGGAGCTGACCTTCTTCTGCAACGAGGCCTACCGGCAGGACACCCTCGGCACCAAGTACCCCTGGGCGCTCGGTCGCCCGTCGGCCGAGGTCTGGTCGGAGATCTGGGACGACGTCGGCCCGCTCGTCGACCAGGTGATGAACCGCGGCGAGTCCTCGTGGAACGAGCAGATGCTGCTGTTCCTGGAGCGCAGCGGCTATACCGAGGAGACCTACCACACCTTCTCCTACAGCCCGATCTTCGACGACTTCGGCATCGTCGCGGGCCTGCTGTGCGTGGTCAGCGAGGACACCGAGCAGGTGCTCGGTCACCGGCGGCTGCAGACCCTCAGCGACCTCGGGACCCGCAGCACCAGCGAGCTGACCGTGGCCGAGGCGGTGGGCGCGGCCTGCCGGCAGCTGGCCCGCAGCCGGGAGGACATCCCCTTCACGCTGGTCTACCTGTACGACGAGGGAGCCGGCGTCGCGCGGCTGGCCGGCTCCACCGGCTTCGAGTCCAAGCCGTCGGCGGCCGCACCGGCCGAGATCCCGCTCGACGCGCTCGACGCGCCCTGGCCCGTCGGCCGCCTCGCCGCCGGCGAGTCGGTGCTCGTCGAGCACCTCGTCGACCACGGCGACCTGCCGCGCGGCGCCTGGCCCGAACCCCCCGTGAAAGCGCTGGCCGTTCCCCTGGCGGCGACCCCGGGCGCGGCGCCGTACGGCTTCCAGGTCTTCGGGCTCAACCGCTACCGACCGTTCGACGAGAGCTACCGCGACTTCTGCGACCTCGTCGCCGGTCAGGTCGCGGCGGGCCTGACCGATGCCCGGGCCTACGAGTTCGAGCGGCAGCGGGCCGAGGCGCTCGCGGAGCTCGACCGCGCGAAGACCGACTTCTTCACCAACGTCAGCCACGAGTTCCGTACCCCGCTGACGCTGCTGCTCGGGCCCGCGGAGGACGCTCTCGCCGACGCTTTCGAGCCGCTCCCGGACGGCCAGCGCGTCCGGGTCGAGGTGATCGCGCGCAACGGCCAGCGACTGCTCAAGCTCGTCAACATGCTGCTGGACTTCTCGCGCCTGGAGTCCGGCCGGGTGGAGGCCAGCTTCGAGCCGGTCGACCTCGCGCAGTACACCCGCGAGCTGGCCAGCATGTTCGACACCGCCGCGTCGCGGCTCGGGCTGGCCCTGACCGTGGAGACCGAGCCGCTCGGGGAGCCGGTGTACGTCGATCGTGACCTCTGGGCCAAGGTCGTGCTCAACCTGCTCTCGAACGCCTTGAAGTTCACCTTCGAGGGCGCGATCACGGTGCGGGTCGACCGCGGACCCGACGGCGCCCGGATCTCGGTGAGCGACACCGGCGCCGGCATCCCGCCCACCGAGCTGCCGCACCTGTTCGAGCGCTTCCACCGGGTCGCCGGCGCCCGCTCGCGCACCCACGAGGGCTCCGGCATCGGGCTGGCTCTGGTCTCCGAGCTGGTGGCGCTGCACGGCGGGACCGTGGACGTGGACAGCGAGCTGAACGCCGGCACCACGTTCACGGTGCGGATGCCGTTCGGCAGCAGCCACCTCCGGCCCGAGCAGATCGCGCAGCAGCCGTCCGGGTCGCCCGCGGCTTCGGCGGCGGTGGCCGAGGGCTTCCTCGCGGAGACCACGCACTGGGCGGGGGACCCGGCGACGACCCCGCGCAGCACCCCCGCCGTCCGCGGCACCGCCCCCCGGATCCTGGTCGTCGACGACAACGCCGACATCCGGGAGTACGTCGCGGGGTTGCTCGCCTCGGACTACGTCGTGTCCACCGCCGTCGACGGCGTCGAGGGACTGGCCCTGGCGAAGGAGATCGCGCCCGACCTGGTGCTGACCGACGTGATGATGCCGCGGATGGACGGCTTCGGGCTGCTCGCCGCCCTGCAGGCCGACCCGCGGACGATCGGCATCCCGGTGGTGATGCTGTCGGCCCGCGGCGGCGAGGAGGGGACGCTCCAGGGTCTCGACGCCGGCGCCGACGACTACCTGGTCAAGCCGTTCACGGCCCGCGAGCTGCGCGCCCGGGTCCGGTCCAACCTCGAGCTCGACCGGGCCCGGCGCACCCGCCGGCAGCTCGAGCGCAGCCGCGCCCTGATGGACCAGGCGCAGCGGCTCGCGAGCGTCGGCAGCTGGGAGATCGACCTGGCGACCGGGCGCGTGGAGCTGTCCGAGGAGTGCCTGCGCATCGCCGGTCGCACCCGCGACGAGCTCGCCTCGATGACCTACGAGGAGATGTTGACGCTGCTGACCCACGAGGACGACCGCGCGTGGGTGCGTCAGGCTCTGGCCGAGGCCGAGACGACCCTGTCCTACGAGAGCCGGATCGTGCGCCCGGACGGCACGACGGTGCTGGCCGCCGTACACGGCGAGGTCGCCCACGGCCCCGACGGTCGACCCGAGGCGCTGCGGGGCTCGGTGCAGGACATCACCGAGCGGCGGGCCGCCGAGGAGGCGCTCGCCCTGGCTGCGGCCAACGCCGAGGCCGCCGCGCGCGAGCACTCCATCGCCGACCAGCTCCAGCGCAGCCTGATGCCGCAGCAGGACTTCGACCTCGACCACCTCGAGGTGGCGACCTACTACCGGGCGGGCGTCGAGGGCACCCAGGTCGGAGGCGACTGGTACGACGTCATCGAGCTCGGCGGCGGACGCACCGCGCTCGTCGTGGGAGACGTGATGGGGCGAGGTGTCCGCGCGGCGGCCGTGATGGGCCAGCTGCGCGCCGCGGTGCGTGCCTACGCCCGGCTCGACCTGCCGCCCGCCGACCTGCTGGAGTACCTCGACGGCCTGGTCCGCGAGATCGGCGAGGACCAGATCGTCACCTGCGTCTACGCCGTGTTCGACCCGGCCGACCGGGTGCTGCGGTTCGCCAACGCCGGGCACCTGCCGCCGATCGTGCTGCTGCCGGGCGGCGAGGCGGTGCCGGTGGGTGGCTCGGAGAACCCCCCGTTGGGCGTCGGGCCCTTCAACCTCACGCAGCACCACGTCGAGCTGGTCTCCAACGCCCGCGTCGTGCTCTACACCGACGGGCTCGTCGAGCGCCGTGGGGAGGACCTCGAGCTCGGCATCAAGAAGCTCGCCGGCGAGATCTCCGACCTGACCGGACCGATCGACGGCGTCCCGGAGGACCTCGTGGCCGCCATGCTGCCCGAGGGGCCGGACGACGACGTCGCGGTGCTGGTGGCACGGGTCGACCCACCCGTCGGCGACGAGGGCCTGTCCCGGCGGTTGGAGTCGGTCGGCGAGGCCGTCGGTGAGGCGCGGCACCTGGTCATCGACTACCTCCGCGCGCGTGGCCTGCCGGCGCTGCTGATCGGCGACGCGGCCCTGGTCACCAGCGAGCTGGTCACCAACGCGGTCCGCTACGGTCGCCCGCCGGTCGACCTGCGCGCCCGCCTCGAGGGCGCCGAGGTCCTCATCGAGATCCGCGACCGGGCGGTCTACCAGCCGCGCAAGCTGCGCCCCGGGGACGACGACGAGCACGGTCGCGGCCTGCAGATCGTGTCGGCGCTCGCCGACCGCTGGGGCACCCGCCCGACCGAGCACGGCAAGGCGGTCTGGTGCGTCCTGTCGGCACACTGACCGGGCGCGACGTACGACGGCCCCTGCCGTTCACCGGGCCGCTCGTCCCCCCCGGACGGGTGGTGGGCCTCGACGTCGCCCGGTGCCTCGCGCTCGTCGGGATGATCGCCACCCACGTGCTGGCCACCGTCGGGGAGGACGGGGGCGTCACCTGGCCCCACCAGGTCGCGGGTGGCCGGGCCTCGGCGCTGTTCGCCGTGCTGGCCGGGGTCAGCCTCGCGCTGATGTCCGGGCGCCAGGTGCCGGTGCGCGGGCGGGCCCGCGTCGCGGTGAGTGCCGGCCTCGCGACGCGCGCGCTCCTGATCGCGCTGGTCGGGCTCGCCCTCGGCGGCCTCGAGACCAACATCGCGGTGATCCTGACCTACTACGGCGTGCTGTTCCTGCTGGGCCTGCCGTTCCTCGGGCTGCGGGCCGGTCCGCTGTTCGCGTTGAGTGCGGCCTGGCTGGTCGCCGTACCCGTGCTGTCGCACCTGCTGCGGCCCGCGCTGCCGATGCGCGGGGTCGACAGCCCGAGCTTCGCCTCGCTCGCCCACCCCGCCCAGCTGCTGAGCGAGCTCACCTTCACCGGCTACTACCCGGCGGTCGTGTGGGTGGCCTACCTGCTCGCCGGGATGGCGGTCGGACGGCTGGACCTGCGGCGCTGGAGCACCGCGGTCGGGCTGGCCGGTGCCGGCGCGGTGCTGGCCGCCGCCTCGGTCCTCGCCTCCGCGCTGCTCGTCGACCGGCCGGCGGCGAGCGACGCGCTGCGGCGTACGTTCGGCCCGGACGTCCCGACCGAAGCCGTGCGCGCGGTGCTGCAGGAGGGTCTCTACGGGACCACCCCGACCGACAGCTGGTGGTGGCTGGCCGTCCGCGCGCCGCACTCCGGGACGCCGTTCGACCTGGCGCACACGATCGGCTCCGCCCTGCTCGTGATCGGGCTCTGCCTGGCGCTGGGCCGGGCCGTCCCGCGGACCGCGTCGGTGGTCTTCGGCGCCGGCGCGATGACGCTCTCGCTCTACACGCTGCACGTGGTGCTGCGCACCCCCGAGCTGCTGCCCGAGGAGGGCGGGCGGACCTACGCCCAGCACCTCGCGGTGGTGCTGCTCCTCGGCGCGCTCTACCGGCTCGCCCGCCGGAGCGGCCCGCTGGAGCGGCTCGTCGCGCTCGCGGCGGGGGCCGCCACCCGTCTCACCCGCCGATTCGTCTGCGATCCAGCGGGCTCGCCCCGGGAGGGGATCGCAGACGAATCAGGCAGGATCGGGGGATGAGCCCCCCATCGAACCCCTGGCGCACCGGTCTGCTCGCCTACGTCGTGGGGCTCGTGGTCTTCACGGCGGTCGACCTGGTCTGGCTCGGGGTGGTCGCGGCCGACCTCTACCAGCGCGAGCTCGGGGACCTGCTGGCCGAGCCGGCCCGGCCGCTGGCCGCGGTCGCGTTCTACCTGCTCTTCGTCGCGGGGATCGTGTTCTTCGTGGTGCTGCCCGCCCTCGAGCGCGACAGCCTGCGGTGGGCCTTCGGCGCCGGCGCCTTCTTCGGCCTGATCACCTACGCCACCTGGGACCTGACCAACCTCGCCGTGCTCGACGGCTTCCCGGCCTCGCTGGTGCCGATCGACCTGGCCTGGGGCGCGACGCTGTCCGCGCTGGTCGGCGGCGTCACCACGCTCGTCGTACGACGGGCGCGTCGGCGGGTCTGACGGCGTGCTTCGCCAGGGTTATGGACGGTCTGCCAGCGTTCTACGCCTGCTTGACCGTCCATAACCCCGCGTTACAAGCGGCGGGGTCAGCGGCGGGTCAGCGGGCGGCGGCGGCGGCGTCGAAGGACGCCACGTCGATCACGAAGCGGTACCGCACGTCGCTCTTCACGACCCGGTCGTAGGCGCCGTTGACCTCGTCCACACCGATCTTCTCGATCTCGGCGCCCAGACCGTGCTCGGCGCAGAAGTCGAGCATCTCCTGGGTCTCCCGAATGCCGCCGATCTTCGAGCCGGCCATGCTGCGGCGCATCGAGGCCAGCGCGGAGGCCGCGAAGGTGTCCGGGCTCTCGGGGATGCCGACGTTGACCATCGTGCCGTCGAGCCGGAGCAGGCCGAGGTAGTCGTCGACCGGCAGGTTCGCCGAGACCGTGTTGATGATCAGGTCGAAGGAGTTCGCAAGGGTCTCGAAGGTCTTCTCGTCGCTCGTGGCGTAGTAGTGGTCGGCGCCGAAGCGCTTGCCGTCCTCCTCCTTCGACAGCGTCTGGCTCAGCACGGTGACCTCGGCGCCCATCGCGTGCGCGATCTTGACGCCCATGTGGCCCAGGCCGCCCATCCCGACGATGGCGACCGACGTGCCCGGCCCGGCACCCCAGTGGTTGAGGGGGGAGTAGAGCGTGATCCCGGCGCACAGCAGCGGCGCCGCGACGTCGAGCTCGACGCCTTCGGGGATGCCGAGCACGTAGTTCTCGTCGACGACCACGGAGGTGCTGTAGCCGCCGAAGGTCGGCTCGCCGTCGTACTCCCGACCGTTGTACGTCGCGACCTCACCCTTGAGGCAGTACTGCTCGTCGCCGGCCTGGCAGCTGTCACACTCACGGCAGGAGTCGACGAAGCAGCCGACGCCGACCCGGTCGCCGACGGCGTAGCGGGTGACCTCGTCGCCGACGGCGCTGACGATGCCCGCGATCTCGTGGCCGGGCACCATCGGGAACAGGGCCGAGCCCCACTCCTCGCGGGCCTGGTGGATGTCGGAGTGGCAGATGCCGGCGTAGGCGATGTCGATCACCACGTCGTGGGCGCGCGGGTCGCGGCGCTCGATGGTGCCTCGCTCGAAGGGCTCGCTGGCTCCTCGGGTGAGGAGGGCGTCGACGGTCTGCGGCATGGGGGGTTCCTCCCTGGGGGACTGCAAGACGTGCGTACTCCAGCGTGCTACCCACGCCGGCACGGGCGCACGCGGGGCGGGCGCCGTGAGCAGTGTCTCGTGCCCACCGCTCAGAGGCTCAGGGGGACCGGTGCCTCACGCAGCGGGTCGATCGACGCGTTCGGCGACAGTCGCCGGTTGCGCTGCACCAACCACGGCTGGAGCACGTCCGCCGAGGCGGGGCGGGCGAAGAGGAAGCCCTGGCCGAGGTGGCAGCCGATCAGCTGCAGCGCTGCTGCCTCGGCGCGCCGCTCGATGCCCTCCGCGACCACCCGGTAGCCGAGGGCCTGGCCGAGCTGGAGCACCGCGGACGCCACCGTGACGCCGTCCTGGCTCTCGTCGATCCCGGTGACGAACGGCGCCGCGAGCTTGAGGATGTCCACCGGCAGCTCGGTGAGGTAGGCCAGCGACGAGAAGCCGGTGCCGAAGTCGTCGATGGCGATGCGGCAGCCGAGCCGGCGCAGCTCGCGGAGCACCTCGAGGTCATGGGGATTGCCGCCGATCAGCGCGGACTCGGTCATCTCGATCACCAGCGTCTGGTCCTGACCGAGCGTGTCGAGCGCCCGGCGTACGGCGCCGATGAACCAGGGGTCGGCGAGCTGGGTCGCGGACACGTTGACGCCGATGTTGAGCCCGAGGCCGTCGGCCTGCCAGCGCCGGGCCTGCTCGGTGGCCTCGCCCAGCACCCACCGGCCCAGCTGGCGGATCAGGCCGGTCTCCTCGGCGAGGTCGATCAGCTCCTGGGTCGGGATCGGCCGCCCGTCGGGACGGTGCCAGCGCACCAGCGCCTCGACCCCGTCGACGTAGCCGTCGCGCAGGTCGACCACCGGCTGGTAGACCATCTCCAGCTCTTCCTCGTCCAGCGCCCGCTGCAGTGCCGCGTGCAGCTCCAGCCGCTCCAGGCGGGTGCGGCGCATCTCGTCCTCGAAGACGGCCAGCTGGTTCTTGCCGGCGCCCTTCGCGGCGTACATCGCGATGTCGGCGTTGCGCAGCAGGTCGCCGCGGTCGCTGGCGTCGGAGGAGTCGGCGGCCCCGATGCTGATGCTCAGCTGCAGGCTGGTGCGGCCCAGCACGACCGGCTCGCCGACCACGCTGAGCAGCCGCTGCCCGAGGTCCTGTACGTCGCGGGGCGTCGCGCCCGGCATCAGCACCGCGAACTCGTCCCCGCCGATGCGAGCCACCAGGTCGTCCACCCCGACCAGGGCTTCGATGCGGCCTGCCGAGCTCGGCCAGGGCCCGATCGCCCACCTCGTGGCCCAGGGAGTCGTTGATGTTCTTGAAGTCGTCGAGGTCGATGAACAGCACCGCGCAGCTGTCGCCCCCGCCGAGGACGCCGTCGAGGACGCTGTCGAGCCGGTGCTGGAAGAGGCGCCGGTTGGCCAGGCCGGTGAGGGCGTCGTACAGCGCCGCCTGCTCCAGCTCGCCGTGCAACCGCTCCCGCTCGGACAGCGCGTCGCGCAGCTGCACGGTGAGCGCCTGCGCCTCCTCCGCGGTGTTGCGCGACTGGCGGACCATCTCCGCGGTGCGGGCGAGCCCGGTCACGGCGAGCAGGGCCGAACCGATCAGCACCGGCGGCATGGTGGCCTCGATGTTCCCGTGCCGCAGGGCGAGGGTGGCGATCACGATCGGCACCGAGAACGCACCGAACCCGACCAGGAAGACCCGCAGCCAGGTGATCCGTCGCGGCGGGTCGGTCAGCGGGACGGCGAAGGTGCTCATGGCCGGGTGCAGGGCGGCCGCCCCCAGGGCTGTCATCGGGATCACCCAGAAGCCATCGGCGACGCTGCCCCAGACGTATCCGCCGGCGGAGGCCGTGGCGGCGTACCAGAAGTCGGTCACCACGCTGGAGGCCAGCGCGAGTGTGACCATCACGAACGGGAACTCCCGCGGCGCGCCCGAGGTCGCCAACCGGCTGAGGACCACGATGAGCAGCAGGTCGTAGATCGGCCAGATGATCGCGGTGACGGTGGTGTGGAAGGACAGCGAGGAGGCGAGCGCGGGCGACATCGCGTAGTACCAGAACAGGGTCGCCCCGGCGACCGCGAGGGCGAGTGCGTCGAGGATGCCGGCCCAGTCCCGGCCCGCGCCGCGGACCGGCAGCGTGAGCAGGCCGGCGAGCACAAGCATGGTGTAGCCGGCCAGGTAGAGGCTGTCGACCAGGACCACGGTGCCGGCGCTGCGGGGCAGCACGCTGGTGAGGACCCCGGCCACCACGCTGGTGCTCAGGGCTGCGGCGCACAGCGCCCAGAACCGGACGCGGGCGGGACGGTGCCGCCGGATCCCGACGACGATGGCGACGATCGCGGCCAGCGACGCCCCGGCCGTCGCGATGCCGGTGTAGGTTGCGTCGCGCACCACCGACACCGAGCCGGCGAGCAGCAGGCCGACGCCCAGCAGGACCCAGGCCGGGCGCACCCGCGTGGCGTCCCGGGGCAGGACCCGGTCGCGCAGGACGGTGGCGGTCGTGTCGGTCATCTCCGGGGTCATCGTCGCCGGGAGCGCGGATATCAAGGGCCCAGTGCCACAACCACCCGAACGGGTGGGGCCGCGTGGCCCGTCGGGCGCCGGTCCCCACCTCGGTAGGTTGTGACGTACGGCAGGTTCTCCGGCCCGAGAACCTGCGCCACGTCACACACGATCCGGGAGGGGCGACCCCGATGCGCCGCTACGCGCTCGTCTCCTCCGCCGTCGCGCCCGTCGCGCTGATCGGCGGCTGGACGCTCGCCGCCGCCCGGCAGCCGGGCGAGTTCGACGCCACCCGCGAGACGATCAGCGCGCTGGCCGCGCAGGGCGCCACCGACCCGTGGGTGATGGGGGCCGGCATCGCGGTGCTCGGGGGTGCCCACGTCGTGACCGCGCTCGGGCTCACCGAGGCCCGTCCCCTGGGCCGCTGGGTGCTGGCCGCTGGTGGGGTGACGGCCGTGCTGGTGGCCGCGCTGCCCCAGCCGTCATCCGGCCACTTCCCGGTGGCGACGACGAGCTTCGTGGCGCTGGCGGTGTGGCCGGCCCTGTCCGGCGTGCCGGGACGTCGTACGGCGGTCGTGGGATCGCTCGGCCTGCTCGCGGCGCTGGGGTGGCTCGGTCTCGAGATCGGTGGCGGCGACCGGCTCGGCCTCGCGGAGCGGGTGGTGGCCGGGGCCGAGGCGCTCTGGCCGCTGGCGGTGACCGCCACCCTCGCCGTACGACGGCGCGCGGCCTGACGCAGCAGGAAGGACGAAGCCGCAGGCCCGGACCGGACCTGCGGCTTCTGCCATCGGTGGGCAGGGGCGGGGTCGAACCGCCGACCTTCCACTTTTCAGGCGGACGCTCGTACCAACTGAGCTACCTGCCCCACAGATGACGCGCGCGAAACTCTACAACAGCGCATGCGCGGAGCCGGAATCGGGCGAGCGGGGCGGCAGCCTGGGTCAGGCGAAGGAGATGACCTCGTCGTGCTCGAGCCGCGGCAGCCGGTCGTGCCAGGCGTTCTCGCCCGGGTGGCCGAGGTTGACCACGAGCAGCGAGCGCAGCGTCGTGCCCGCGAGCAGGTCCTCGTCGAGACCGGCACGGTCGAAGCCGCCCATCGGGCCGGCGGCGAGTCCTGCGGCGCGAACACCGAGCAGGAAGTAGCCGATCTGCAGGGAGGCGTTGAACGTCGCCATCTCCGCGCGGGCGTCCGGGTCGGCGAAGTTGTCCTTCATGCCCGGGGCGTGCGGGAAGGTCCGCGGCAGGTGCTCGTGGAAGTCGGTGTCCGCCGCGAGGACCGCGACCAGCGGCGCGTTCGCGGTCTTGTCCCGGTTGCCGTCGGCCATGTGCTTGAGCAGGCGCGCGCGGGGCTCGCCGTCGCGGACCAGCACGATGCGCAGCGGCTGGCTGTTCAGCGCGGTGGGGGCGTACTTGACCAGGTCGTAGATCGCGGCGACCTGCTCGTCACTCACCGGCTCGTCGGTGAACGCGTTGGCGGTGCGGGCGTCGCGGAACAGCAGGTTCTGCGCCTCGAGGGACAGCGGAAGGGTCTCGGTCATGGAAGGAGAACAAGGCTTGACCCTTCAACCTTCCCGTGACGGGTGTGTGCCGGGTCACGCGAGTCGCCGAAGGCTCACGCGAGGTCGGGCAGCAGCTCTCCGCGTCGGCCGAACCACGTCAGGGTGTCCGCGATGCCCTCCTCGAGGGTGCGCTCGGCCCGCCAGCCGAGCAGCTGGTGGGCGAGCTCGCTGCGGGTGTAGGCGCCGACCTGGTCCCCGGGACGACGCGGAGCGCGGGTGACGGCCAGCGGCTCCCCGGTGACCCGCTCGAAGGCGGCGACGAGCTCCAGCACGGTCGTCCCGGTGCCGGTGCCGAGGTTCACCACGCGGTAGCCGTCGGCACCGACGGCGTCGTCGAAGCGCTCCAGTGCCGCGACGTGCGCCAGCGCGAGGTCCCAGACGTGCACGTAGTCGCGGATGCCGGAGCCGTCAGCGGTGTCGTAGTCGTCACCGGTCACCTGGAACGCCACGCCGTCGGCGCGCGCCGAGATCAGCTTGCCGAGCGCGTGCGAGGGCGCCCGCAGCTGCAGGCCGGTGCGCAGCTGCGGGTCGGCGCCGATCGGGTTGAAGTAGCGCAGCGACAGCACCCGCAGCCCGGTGGCGGCGGCGATGTCCTCGAGCATGCCCTCCACCACGACCTTGGTGCGCGCGTAGGGGCTGGTCGGGGCGAGCTCGGAGGACTCGTCGACGGTGAAGTCCGCCCCGGCCCGGTAGATCGAGGCCGAGCTGCTGAACACGAGTCGGGTGATCCCGCGCTGCGCCAGCGTCTCGACGAGGTCCAGGGTCTTGGTGACGTTGGCGCGGTAGTAGGCGATCGGGTCGGCCACGGAGTCGGGGACCACGATCAGCGCCGCGCAGTGGATCACCGCCTCGATGGCGGGGTTCTCGTCGAGGATCCGCTCGATCAGGTCGCGGTCGGCGATGTCGCCCTCGTAGAAGGCCCGGTCCGCGGCGAACTCCGCGCGGCCGGTGACCAGGTTGTCCACGATGACCGGCCGGTGGCCCGCGTCGATCGCCGCCGACGCGATGGTGCTGCCGATGAAGCCGGCGCCGCCGGTGATGAGGACGTCCATGGGGGCCTTCCGTCGAGGGAGTGACGACCCTACGGCCCGCTCCGGTCCTCGGGAACGCGAAACGCCCCGGACCGTGGTCCGGGGCGTGCGATCGAGCTGTGTCGACTTGTGGAGCGACCCCGACGGGACTCGAACCCGCGGCCTCCGCCGTGACAGGGCGGCGCGCTAACCAACTGCGCTACGGGGCCTGGTGGTGGTGCTGTCCTGCTGCTCGCAACGAGCCGGGAGAAAGGCTAACCCATCACCCCGTGTGGCTCCGAATCGAGCACCCCCAACGGGATTCGAACCCGTGCTACCGCCGTGAAAGGGCGGGGTCCTGGGCCGCTAGACGATGGGGGCCCTGTTGCTCACCGGGCCGGGCGAGCCCGGAACGGTGCGGCACAGCATAGGGCGGGGCGCGGCACCGCACAAAAGCGTCGCTTGGCCCGTTCGGGGAGGATGGACCCCGTGATCGAGATGCCGCGGGACCGCTTCGAGGAGCTGGTGGCGACGGCGCTCGACGGCGTGCCCGCCGAGCTGGCGGAGCTGATCGACAACTGCGTGGTGCTGGTCGAGGACGAGCCGCCGGCCGACGACCCCGAGCTGCTGGGGGTGTACGACGGGATCCCGCTGACCGAGCGCGACGCCGGCTACACGATGCGACTCCCGGACCGGATCACGGTCTTCCGCAACCCGACGCTGCGGATGTGCGAGGACGAGGCCGAGGTCGTCGACGAGGTCCGGATCACCGTCGTGCACGAGATCGCGCACCACTTCGGCATCGACGACGACCGGCTGCACGCGCTGGGCTACGCCTGAGCCGGGTCAGGCACCCAGCACGAAGCCGAGCGCGACGAGCAGCAGTGCCGGCACCAGGGTGAGCAGCACGGTCACCGCGCCGAGCGCCGGGCCGCGCTCGTGGGTCTGCACCGCGAACGACGAGTAGGTCGTCAGGCCGCCGCAGAAGCCGGCGCCGAGCAGCGCCAGCGTCTCCCCGGAGAGGCCGAGCCCGGTGAACCAGCCGAGCAGGAACGACCCGATCCAGTTGACCGCGATCGTGCCGCGCGGGAGCCGCCCGTCGAACAGCTGCCCGGCGACGTACCGCAGCGGCGCACCGACCGCGGCGCCGCCGGCGACGAGCAGCCAGGTCACCGGACGCCTCCGCGGGCTTCGAACCGGCGCCGGGCAGGAGCCGTGACGAGCCGGTCCGCGAGCGCGACGGCCAGCAGGCAGGCCGCGAGGGTGCCGACGACGTAGGTCGCGGCCAGGCCGGTCTGCCCCGCGGCGAGCAGCACCCGCGCGTCCCCGGCGTACGCCGACAGCGTGGTGTAGCCACCGCAGAGCCCGGCGCCGAGCAGGGGCGCGAGCAGCCCGTGCCGGCGTACGACGGGCAGGGCAGGCAGCACGGCGAGCAGCAGGCTGCCCGACACGTTGACCGCGAACGTCGCCCAGGGGAAGCCGGTCGCGTCGTGCGGGACGGCGGAGGTGACCGCCCAGCGCAGCAGCGCGCCGATCGCCCCACCGAGGGCGACCGCCCCCACCGCCGCCGGTCGGAGGGGGCGCTGCGCGCTCACGTCAGCGGGTCCTCGACGGCGGTGGAGCCGGGCCAGGGCAGGGGCGCCTCGCCGCGGCCCTGCCGGACGAACTCGGTGAGGTACCAGGTGCGCAGGGCGAGGAGCTGGCCGGTCGGCTCGGCGGTCAGCAGCCGCTGGTCGTGGCAGAACGCGTCCACCTGCTCGAACTGCTCGAGCAGCCGGGCCATCGTCGCGGGTGCGGACAGCGGCACGGCGTACTCCAGGTCCACGCGGTCGAGGCCGGCGGCGAGCGCCCGCTCGAGCTCCTCGACGCCGAGCGACTGGCGGCGCTCCTGCTCCACCTCGAAGGCGAGGTCGGACAGCTCGGTCGCCAGCGGGTAGTCGCCGCCGTGGGTGAGCGCCAGCAGCCGCAGCTCGCGGCGCAGCTCCTCGTACCAGAGCCGGAACCGCGCGAAGGGCTGCGGCGGGAAGCCGAGCAGCCGGATCGTGACCCGCTCCACGGGGTCCTCGCTGCCGGCCAGCCGGGACGCGACGGTCTGGTCGAAGTCGAAGACGTGGGCGTCCAGCGGCCCGTCGCTCAGCTCGGGCTCCGCGACCGGCTCGAACCACACGACCTTGCCCTGGTGGGAGACCTCGGCGCCCCAGGTGGAGGAGTACATCGACACGATGCCCAGCCCGCGGCCGACCGTGGCGAGCAGCCGCTCCTCGTCGTTCATGTCGCGCGGGCGGGGCGGGACCGCGGAGGTGTCGTGCACCTCGACGCGCGGGTGGGCCGGGGTGCCGCCCACCCGGACCACGATCGGCGGGTCGGCGTGCAGGATCGCGTTGGTGACGAGCTCGGAGACCCCGAGCTCGGCGGCGTCGGCGAGGTCGTCGCGACCGAGCGCGCGCAACGCGTCGACCACCCAGAGCCGAGCGGCGCGCACCGAGTGCGGTTCCGGGGCGAGCTCGAGGGTCGTGGTCACGGGGCGGTCCGGCCGCCCGCGCGAGCGGCTCCGCGCAGAGCCACCAAGCGGGTCACCACCATCGCGACGTAGAAGAGTCCGGTCAGCTGCTCGAGCATCACGACGCTGCGGGCGTGCCCGGAGAACGGGACGATGTCCGACAGGCCGGTGCTCGAGAGCGTGGTGAAGGACAGGAACAGCAGGTCCATCCAGGTCCTACTTCCCGTGCCCTCGGGGTTGAAACCTCCGGGGTCGAGACCCTGGGTGACCACGAAGAGATAGGCGAAGGCCCAGGCGAACAGGGTGAACACCGCCGGGATCGCGAACAGCTCGTCGGTCGTCACCTTCTCGTCGTGGAGCATGTAGCGCACCATGCTGATGGCGGCGTAGAAGTACAGCACCATCTCGAAGCCCGCGGACCACACGTAGAGGTCCCCGTTGGCGGTGAAGATCGAGATCAGCAGCAGCAGCGAGGCGGGTACGGCGACGAGGCCGGCGACCCAGGCCAGGGCGGGAGTGGCACGCAGCGCGATGACGGTCAGCGCGAGCACGAGCAGCCCGAAGAGCGAGAACGCCGCGCGGCCGACGTACGTCTCCTCCATGAAGGGGTAGAGCAGCACGCCGGCGAGCTGGACGGCGAGCAGGGTCGCGCACGGCGTCGCCCGCAGGAAGCCCGTCACCCGTCGCATGCGTCGAAGGCTAGTCGCCGAGACCGTGGGCGGGTCTAGCGATCGAGGTGCTTGGCCCAGGCGAAGCAGAACAGCCCGTAGCAGCCGAACCCGAGGGCGAGCGCGGCGAGCATCGGGGCCCCGAACGGCTGCTCGAGGACCTGCTTCAGTGCCTGGTCGAGACCGGCGGACTTGTCCGGGTCGTGGGTGAACGCGGCGTAGAGGAACAGCACGCCGACGATCGCGAGCGCAATGCCCTTGGCGATGTAGCCGATCTTGCCGACGACGACGTAGGTGCTGCCGTCCTTGCCGCTCTGTCCCGAGCCGTCGAGCCGCTTGCGGAACTTCTCCTTCCAGCCCCGGTGGGCCAGGAAGCCGGCGACCACGAGGACGCCCACACCGACCGCGCCGACCAGCAGCGGCCCACCGGGCATGCCCATCAGCTTGCTCGTCATGCCGTCGGTGCCCCCGCTGCCGCTCTGCGAGCCCGACGCGGTCCGGAAGGCGCTGAGCGCCAGGCTGCCGTAGAGGACCGCCTTGCCGCCGGACACGACCCGCTTGAAGGTCCGCTTCCCGCCGTCCTCGTCGTGGTGTCCCCAGACGGCCTCGAGCACCTGCCAGACCACGAGCGCGAGGAAGCCGACGGCGACGACGAACAGCGAGATCTGGCCGAGCGTGTTGCCGGCGAGCTGCTTGAGGGCGCCCTGGCTGGAGGCGCTGCCCCCGCCGTCGCCGAACGCCAGCCGCAGCGCCAGCCAGGCGATCAGCAGGTGCACCACGCCGTAGGAGATCAGCCCCACCCGGACCGCGTGGTCCATCCAGTCGCTGGTGTCGGCCCGACGGGTCTTCGTCCTGGCCTTGCGCGCCTCTGCGGCCACGTTCATGTTCGCTCTCCTCCGGTCCGCCGTCGTGTACCCCGGATCGCGCGGGTTCACCCCCGGCCGACCGGTGGGGTCGGGGTGGTGAGGTGTAGAAACGGGGCGTGACAGACACGCCCCCGCTCCGGCTCGGTCCCCTGGTCCGGTACGTCGATGAGACCTCCGCCTGCATCTGGGTGGAGACCCGTGACGAGACCCGGGTGGGTGTGACCGCCGGCGACCTCCACTGGGAGACCCCGACGTTCCGCGTGCACGACCACCACTACGCCCTCGTCGTGTGCGACGGCCTCGGACCCGGCACCGTGACGCCGTACTCCGTGTCGCTGGGCGGGCACCGGGTCTGGCCGCCCGCCGAGGGCGAGGGCGCCGACTACCCCGGCAGCGTGATCGCGACGCTGCGCCCGGGCAAGCCGCTGCGGATGGCCTTCGGGTCGTGCCGCACCAGCGTCGGTCACGACGAGGGCGGCAACAAGACCCACGGGGTGGACGCGCTGCGCAGCCTGGCGCTCAAGATGGCCGACGACTCCGACGTGCGCTGGCCCGACCTGGTGCTGTTCCTCGGCGACCAGGTCTACGCCGACGAGACCACCGAGGCGATGCAGGAGTTCATCGAGTCGCGCCGCGACATCGAGCAGCCTCCGGGCGAGGAGCTCAAGGACTACCAGGAGTACGCCCACCTCTACGCGCTCGCGTGGAGCGACCCGCTCAACCGCTGGCTGCTCTCGACGCTGCCCAGCCTGATGATCTTCGACGACCACGACGTGCGCGACGACTGGAACACCTCGCACGCCTGGAAGACCGAGATGGAGAAGACCGACTGGTGGCAGCAGCGGATCGTCGCCGCCCTGGCGTCCTACTGGGTCTACCAGCACCTGGGCAACATGTCGCACGACGAGCGGGCGAAGGACGAGATCTGGCAGCGCGTGATGCAGCACGACGGCGACGACGAGGTCGACCTCAGCGACGCGCTCGACGACCTCGCCGACCGGGCCAACCAGGACCCCGAGGCCTACCGCTGGAGCTACTCCCGCGAGCTCACCGACGCCCGGCTGGTGGTCGTGGACTCCCGCGCCGCGCGGGTCCTGGCGCCCGACGAGCGCTCGCTGCTCGACCCCCAGGAGACCGCCTGGCTCGACGCGCAGCTGCGCGGCGACGTCAAGCACCTGCTGATCGGCACCTCCCTGCCCTTCCTGCTCCCGCCCGGACTGCACTACCTCGAGGCCTGGAGCGAGGCCGTCGGCAAGGGCGCCTGGGGTGAGCGCGGCGCCCGGTGGGGCGAGAAGCTGCGACAGGCCGTCGACCTGGAGCACTGGGGCGCCTTCCAGGAGGCCTTCCAGGCCGTGGCCACGATGGTGACCGAGGTGGCGGACGGCAAGCGGGGCAAGGCTCCCGTCACCGTGACCTTCCTGTCCGGCGACGTGCACCACTCCTACGTCTCGGAGGTGCAGCGCGAGACCTGGGCCGGCAGCAGCCGGATCGTCCAGGCGGTCTGCTCACCGATCCGCAACCCGCTGCCGCGCAAGATGCGGTTCGCCACCGCGGCCCTCGCCTACGCCGTGGCCGGTCCGATCGGCAAGGTCGTCGCGCGGTCGGCCAAGGTGCCGAACGCCCCCTTCGGCTGGAAGAACGTCATCGGGCCGTGGTTCGACAACAACATCGCCGTGCTCGAGGACCGGGAGGACGGCCTGCTGCTGCGCTGGCACACCGGCGTCGTCGAGAACGGCGACCACCTGCACCCACGGCTGGACACGATCGCCGAGGTCCTGATCGAGCCGCGCTAGACGACGCGGTTCAGCCGGCGTGACGGGTCGGGCAGCGCGAGCAGGAGGTTCTCGGTGACCTCCATGAGCGCCGGGTGGATCCAGTACTGGCCGCGGGCGACGTCGTGGGCGGTCTGGCCGAACGACATCGCCTGCACGATCGGCTGGATCAGGTTGGAGGCCTGCGGGCCGATGAAGTGTGCACCGAGGATCCTGCCGTCCGGCGCAGCGAGGATCTTGGCGAAGCTCGTGTCGTCCTCCATCGCCCAGCCGTAGGCCGCATCGCCGTAGCTCTGCCGGGCCACGACGTGCTGGATCCCGCGGTCGCGGGCCTGCTTCTCGCTCAGCCCGACGGAGGCCACCTGCGGCTGGGTGAAGACGGCGGACGGTACGGCGTCCCGGCGCGAGCTCACCCAGGAGGCGGGGTCGTCGAGGTGCAGCAGGTTGTGCTGCACGACGCGCGCCTCGTGGTTGGACACGTGCTTGAGCTGCCAGTGGTTGGCGACGTCGCCGAGCGCCCAGATGCCGTCGGCGGTGGTGCGCTGGTGCGCGTCGACCACGATCACGCCCTCGTCGTCGACCTCGACCCCCGCCCGGTCGAGGTCGAGACCGTCGGCGTTGGAGCGGCGCCCGACGGCCACGAGGATCAGGTCGGTCTCCAGTGCGGTGCCGTCGGACAGGTGCGCACGGATGCCGCCGTCGTACCTCTCGACGCGCTCGACCAGGGTGTCGAGCCGCACGTCCCAGCGCTGCACGGCCAGGGAGGTGAAGCGGCCGGAGATCTCGTCGTCCTGGGCGCGCAGCAGCCCGGAGGAGCGGTTCACGATGACGACCTGGCTGCCGAACGAGGAGAAGACGTGCGCGAACTCCGCAGCCACGTAGCCGCCGCCGAGGATCAGCAGCCGCGGGGGCAGCTCGTCGAGGCGCATCACGGTGTCGCTGGTGTGGAAGCCGACGTCCTCGAGCCCGTCGATCGGCGGCACCAGGGCCCGCGAGCCGGCGGCGACCACGATCTGGTCGGCGGTGATCTTCTCCCCGGTCCCGGTGTCGATCGTGTGGGCGTCGACGAACCGCGCGTGACCCTCGAAGAGCGAGACGTTGTCGCTGCCGTCGGCCCGCCAGTGCCGGCCCGCGGCGGAGATCGGGTCGATCCGGTGGAAGATCCGGTCCCGGACCTCGCGCCAGCGGACGCCCTCGAACCGGGTCTCGACGCCGAGCCGGGCGCCGTGCGCCGCGCTCCAGGCCAGGTCCGCGGGGTAGACGAACATCTTGGTGGGGATGCAGCCGACGTTGATGCAGGTGCCGCCGAACGTCCCTCGCTCCAGGATCGCGACGCGCTGGTGCGCGAACCGCTCGTCGACGATGGAGTTGCCGGACCCGGTGCCGATCACGGCCAGGTCGAAGTGCGTGGTCACGGGGCCATCCTGCCTGGCGGAGTGTGAGCCAGACCATGCCCAGGGCGCGGCAGGTCCTGGACCCGAGATGCGTTGGGACCGGGTGAGGGGTCGAAGATGGAGCCCAGCAGAAGCTCCAGAGCCCTGCACACCAGGGGAGAGGTCACCATGACGAACGTCTCGCAGCACTCCACCGGCGACGCCGGCGACACCCGGCACCGGGTGGTCGTGATCGGCTCGGGATTCGGTGGACTGTTCACGACCAAGGCCCTGCGTCGTGCCGACGTCGACATCACCATGGTCGCCAAGACGACGCACCACCTCTTCCAGCCGCTGCTCTACCAGGTGGCGACCGGCATCCTGTCCGAGGGCGAGATCGCCCCGCCCACGCGCGAGATCCTCTCCGGCCAGAAGAACGCCCGCGTCATCCTCGGCGAGGTCACCGACGTCGACCTGGACGCACGCACGGTGACGTCCCGGGTGCTCAACCGCACCACGGTGACGCCGTACGACTCGCTGGTCGTCGCGGCCGGCGCCGGGCAGTCCTACTTCGGCAACGACCAGTTCGCGGAGTTCGCGCCGGGCATGAAGACCATCGACGACGCGCTCGAGCTGCGCGGCCGGATCTTCGGCGCCTTCGAGCTCGCGGAGATCTCCGACGACGAGGCCGAGATCGAGCGGCTGCTGACCTTCGTGGTCGTCGGCGCCGGCCCGACCGGGGTCGAGATGGCCGGGCAGATCGCCGAGCTCGCGCACCGCACGCTGCGCCACGACTTCCGCCGGATCAACACCCGGACGGCGCGGGTGATCCTGCTCGACGCCGCCCCGCAGGTGCTGCCGCCGTTCGGGGCCAAGCTCGGGGAGAAGACCAAGACCGCTTTGGAGAAGATGGGCGTCGAGGTCCAGCTCGGCGCGATGGTGACCGACGTCGACGAGTGGGGGATCGACGTCTCGGACAAGGACGGCGGCGCCCGACGGATCGAGGCCACCACCAAGGTGTGGGCCGCCGGCGTGCAGGCCAGTCCGCTGGGGCGCACCCTCGCCGAGCAGTCCGGCGCCGCGCTCGACCGGGCCGGCCGGGTGAGCGTCAACCCCGACCTGACCCTGCCGGGCTACCCCGAGGTGTTCGTCGTCGGCGACATGATCAACCTCGACCACCTGCCGGGGGTCGCGCAGGTCGCCATCCAGGGCGGGAAGTACGTCGCCCACGAGATCGCCGGGCGGGTCGCCGGCGGGGCACCGCAGAAGCCCTTCAAGTACTTCGACAAGGGCAGCATGGCCACGATCTCCCGCTTCCGCGCGGTCGTGCTGATCGGCAAGATCCGGCTGACCGGCTTCGTGGCCTGGCTGATGTGGCTTGCGGTGCACCTGGTCTACATGACCGGCTTCAAGAACCGGCTCAGCGCCCTGGGGCACTGGACGATCAGCTTCCTGGGCCGGGGCCGGTCCGAGCGCACCTCGACCGAGCAGCAGATCTTCGCGCGAGCCGCGCTCAACCGGCTGCGCGGCGGTGCCGCCGACCTGGTCAGCAGCCCCGGCGACTACGAGGCGACCCGGTCGCTGATCGACGCGACCCGCCGCGCGGAGCTCGAGGAGCGAGCCTCCGAGGAGGCCCGGCTCACCGACTCCGGCGAGCGCGGCGTGCACCACGAGGATGCCGCCGCCGCCCGGTAGCTACTCCTCGACGACGTGGACGGCGGCCTCCTCGGCGCTCGACCCCGCGCCGTCGATGCCGACGTCCTCGGCGACCAGGTCCTTCTCCAGGTCGGGCCCGAGGCCCTCGTCCTCGTCGACGAGCCGGCCGGCGCGCTCGCTGCCGACCTCACCACCGACGTCCTCACCGACGGCGGCGGCCTCGTCGGCAGCCTCCGCGGCGGCCTGGGCGTAGGGATCCGGCTCAGGCACCTCCTGCGCGATGCGCTGGTCGAGGGTCTCGCCGATCTCCTCCTCGTAGGGCGTGTTGCCGAAGCCCTCGGCCACCGACCACTTCTCCGGGGGTGAGTAGCCCTCGTCGAGGGGCTCGGCCAGGCCACGGTCGCTGACCAGGCTGTCGCCGTCGCCCTGCGGCTGGTCCTCGTCGTCCACGCTGTAGTCGTGGTAGGTCTCGTTCGCGTCCGTGGGGTCGGAAAGCTCGTTCGTGTTCTCGCTCATGCACCCGTCGTACCCAGAGCGCGCGTCGGCACGCCGCCGTAACCCCGCCGGGGTGGCCTCGTTGAGGCAGTGGCACCCGGCGACCGGGTGGCGGCGAGAAGGAGACCTCATGCGGCAGCGCGCGGACAGCACGACCACCCCCGGCTCCGGTCGACCGACCCGCGCCGAGCGCACCCCCCGGGGCGCCCGCCAGCCGCGCCGCGTGCGGTTCACCGCCGCCGTGGGCGCCCTCGGGGTCGCCGTGGCCCTCGTGCTCACCGCCGCCGGTCCCGCCAGCGCCGACCCGGTCGGTGACCTGGCCGGCCAGCTCGAGCGTCAGGTGGGCAAGGCCGCGCAGGGTGTCACCGGCGGCGTCGGGGGGCGACGCAGCACCGCCCAGCGTCCGTCCAGCCCGCCGCCCGCCCCCTCCTCGCAGGACGAGGCGCCCGGCAACGAGGTCGTCGACCCGACCACCCCCGACCACGGCGGCAGCACGCTCGCCGACGCCCAGCTGGGCGGCGAGAGCGTGCTCACCGCCGGCCGGACCCGCTCCGACGTGGACGACGACGACAGCACCCGGGCCAGCTCCACCCTGCTGGCCCTGGGCGGCCAGCGGCTGATCTTCGCCGACGCCGACTCCGAGGGTGACCAGTCCGACAGCCAGAGCGGACCGGCGGATCTCGGCTGCGACGAGTCCGAGGGCCAGATCTGCCTCGGCCTGCTCTACGCCGACGCCAACGCGACCGACGACGGCACGACCTCGCACTCCGAGAGCAACACCGGCGTGCTGGTCGCCTGCCTGGGCTCAGGACAGCAGGGCCCCACGCCGCAGCAGTGCGACGGACCGATCGGCGCCGGCGTCGCCCAGAGCGGCTCGCGGGCCGACCGTGACCAGGCCTCGGGTCGCACCACGGCGTCCTCCGAGACCGGTCTGCTCGTCACCTGCCTGGGCTACGACGGGGAGACCTGCGCCCTGGAGGTCGCCGCGGTCCACTCCGAGGGCGAGTCCGACTCCGGCGGCGCGACCAGCTCGGCGTCGCGCGACTCCAGCCTGGTGCTGGTCGGCGCCGGCGACGACGAGATCCTCAACCTCCGCGCCCCCGCCTTCCTGGACGAGATCCCCGTCGGCTGCGACAGCCTGGTGTGTGTCTACCGCGACCAGGGCGAGACCTACCTCGGCGACGGGATCGCCGGTCACGCGCAGGAGGCGCTGCGGCTGCAGACCTTCGGACTGCCCACGCTGCTGCCCGGCATGGGCGAGGTCCCGATGTTCAGCCTGCTGGTGGGTCGCTCCGAGACGCTGGTGCACAACGACGGCGGCGAGCCCGGTGTCGTGGCGGGCGCCGACGGCGACGCCGTCGTCCGCGGCGCCGAGGCCAACCGCGCCCCGGCCGTGGTCGCCGGAGCCCGGGGCGGGCTGCCGAACACCGGAGGTCCCGGGCTGGGCCTGCTGGCCGTGGGCCTGCTCGCCCTCGGCAGCGGCTCGCTCCTGGTGGGCGGCCGACGCCTCCGGGTGACCGGGCTCGCCGGCCTCACCGGGGTCTGAGCGACCGCCGTGCGGGACCGCCGGCTCGTCACGCTGCTGGCCGTCGGCGTCGTGGCCCTGCTGGCCGGCGCGGGCCTGGCGTGGGCGATCTGGGACCGCGGGCAGGAGCCCGCCCCCGCCAGCGCCGAGAGCGCGGCGGGTGCGGCGAGTCCGACCGTGGCCGAGACGGTCGACGGCGGACGCTTCGTGTCCCGTGCCGGAGGCTTCGCGGTGCGGGTGCCTGCGGGCATGCGACGCGTGCGCGACGGAGACGGAGCCAGGTTCACCGACCGTTCGCGTGGTCTGGTCGTGACGGTCGGGCCCACCTCGGGTGGTCCGCTCCGCGACGCCGGCCGCACGCTGGTGCGCCGGATGCGCGCGTCGTACCCCGACGTGCGGGTGACCGCCACCCGCCGCGACCGGGTGGACGGACGGCCCGCCCGCTCGCTCTTCGGAACCGCCCGCAACAAGGCCGGCACCGAGCTCCGCTTCGCGGTCGTCGTGGTCCGCGCCAAGCCGCGCAACTACGGCCTCACGACCTTCACCGCCGCCGGGTCCGACCCCGCGCAGGTGCTGCCACGGGCCACCACCATCACCCGGTCGTTCCGGGTGCTCGACTAGCGCCCGGCGTCGAGCGACGCGTCGAGCTCGCGCACCACGGAGTCGACGACGGCGACCAGGTCGTGGCCCGTCCGGCGGGCGACCTCCCGCTGCCGCTGGTAGGAGGCGCCGAGCCTCGGGATCTCCTCGACGGTGCGCAGCTCGGCCTCGCAGCCGAGGCGGCGCGCCAAGGGCTCGAGCCGGGTCAGCAGGTCGGTCAGGTCGTCGGTGACCAGGCGTTCACGGCCACCCGCGTCCACGATGATCTCGGCGTCGAGCCCGTAGCGGGCGGCCCGCCACTTGTTCTCCTGCACGTGCCAGGGCGGCATCGTCGGCAGCGTCTCGCCCGCCTCGAGGCGGTCGGCGAGGTCGACGACCAGGCAGTGCGTGAGCGCGGTCAGCGCGGCGAGCTCCCGCACGGTCGGCACGCCGTCGCAGATCCGGACCTCGACGGTGCCGAGGTTCGGCGAGGGCCGCACGTCCCAGCGGATGTCGTTGAGGTAGTCGATCACCCCGGTGCGCAGGTGGTCGTCGACGAAGGCTTCGTACTCCGCCCAGGTGTCGAACTGGAACGGCAGCCCGGCCGTCGGCAGCTGCTGGAACATCATCGCCCGGGTGCTGGCGTAGCCGGTGTCGTCGCCCGACCACATCGGCGACGACGCGGACAGCGCCTGCAGGTGCGGGAAGTGGTTGAGCAGCGAGGAGACGATCGGGATCACCTGGTCGCGGTGCCCCACCCCGACGTGCACGTGCAGGCCCCAGATCAGCATCTGCCGGCCCCACCACTGGGTGCGCTCGATGAGCTCCTCGTAGCGCGGCCCGGGCGTGAGCAGCTGGGTGGACCACTGCGCGAACGGGTGGGTGCCGGCGGAGTAGAGGTCGACGCCGAGCCGCTTGGCGACCGGACGCACGAGCGACAGCGTCCCGGCCAGGTCGGCCATCGCCTCCTCGACGGTGTCGCAGACTCCGGTGACCACCTCGACGGTGTTGCGCAGCAGCTCCTGGTGCAGCTGGGGCTGCTCGCCGACGGACTCGCGGACGGCGTCGAACAGGTCGCTCGCGGTGTTCGACAGGTCGCGGGTCGTGGCGTCGACGAGGGCGAACTCCCACTCGACGCCGAGGGTCGGGCGACCCGACGCGTTGAAGTCGATGCCCACGGCGTCATCGAAACACACCGGCCCGGACCACGCGAGGCCTGTCCGGCCTGGCCGACTGCGGCCTGCCAGGATGACCGCGTGACGCTGTTCGACCCGTACGACGCCGCGACGCCCGACACCGTCGTGCAGGGCGACAACCTCGAGGTGCTCCCGCTGCTGCCCGACGGCGCCTTCCAGCTCGTCTACATCGACCCGCCGTTCAACACGGGGGGCCGACGTGACCGCCGTACGCTGCGGACGCGGGCGGCCGGCACCGACGAGGGCGACCGCACCGGCTACGGCGGCCGCCGCTACCGCACCGAGGAGACCGGCCGGATGTCCTACCCGGACACCTTCGCCGACTACGCCGCCTTCCTCGGGCCCCGGCTCGAGCACGCACGCCGGCTGCTCACCGCCTCCGGCACGCTGTTCGTGCACCTGGACTGGCGCGAGGCGCACTACGCCAAGGTGCTGCTCGACGACGTCTTCGGGCGCGACGCGTTCCTCAACGAGGTCATCTGGGCCTACGACTTCGGCGGCCGTCGCAAGGACCGCTGGCCGGCCAAGCACGACACGATCCTGGTCTACGTGAAGACCCCCGGTGGGCATCTCTTCGACCAGGACCAGATCGAGCGGGTGCCCTACCTCGCGCCCGACCTGGTGGGGCCGGTGAAGGCCGCGCGCGGCAAGCTGCCGACCGACGTGTGGTGGCACACGATCGTGCCGACCAACGGCCGGGAGAAGACCGGCTACCCGACCCAGAAGCCCGAGGGCGTGCTGCGCCGGGTGCTGCTGCCGTCCTCGCGGCCGGGGGACTGGGTGCTGGACTTCTTCGCCGGCAGCGGTACGACGGGCGCGGTCGCCGCTGCGCTCGGCCGCCGCTACCTGCTCGTCGACGAGAACCCCGACGCCGTCGACGTGATGCGGGCCCGGCTGCCCGGCGCGACCTTCCTCGCCGCGGACGACACCCCCCTCCTCTGACGCTTGTAACGCGGGGTTATGGACGCGGAAGCAGGCGTATACGCCTGCTCCACCGTCCATAACCCCGCGTTACAACGAGCGGGGGTTGGGGCTGGTTGACATGCTGGGCGGGTGCGCATCCTGGTCGCCGGCGCCACCGGCTACGTCGGTTCCCGGCTCGTCCCCGCCCTGCTCGCCGACGGCCACGAGGTGGTGGCGGCCTCGTCGCGGACGCCGCAGCCGGAGCGCTACGCCTGGGGCGACGACGTGGAGTCGGTGCAGATGGACGCGATGTCCGCCGGCGACGTGCTGGCGGCCGTGCAGGGCGTCGACGCGATCGTCTACCTCGTGCACTCGCTGGACCTGCGCGACTTCACCGACCGCGACCGGGTGGCCGCCCAGCACGTCGCCGATGCTGCCGACCACCACGGCGTACGGCGGATCGTCTACCTCTCCGGACTGGTCCCCGACGTCGACCCCGCGGCGCTGTCGCCGCACATCGCCTCGCGCCTCGAGGTCGAGGAGGTGCTTGCCACCAGCGCCGCCTCGACCCTGTCGCTGCGCGCCGGGGTCGTGATCGGGGCCGGCTCGACGTCGTTCGAGATCATCCGCCAGCTCGGGTCGCTGCTGCTGCTGCAGCCGGTGCCGTCGTGGCTGCGGTCGCTGATCCAGCCGGTCGGCATCGACGACGTGGTCCGGTGCCTGGCCGACGCCGTCACCAGCGACGTCGAGGGCGACGTCGACCTCGGCGGCCCGGACGTGCTGCCCTACTCCGAGCTGCTCGCGACCTACTGCGACGTGGCCGGCCTGCGGCGGATCCAGGTCCCGGTGCTTGCACCGCCGGTGGGCGCGGCCGCGCTGGCGGCCGGACTGGTGACGGCCGCGCCGTACTGGACGGTCGCGGCGCTGGTGAAGAGCCTGGCCCACGACATGGTGTGCCGCGAGGACCACCTCGACCCGCGGGTGCTGATGCCCGAGGACGCCGTGCCGCTGCGGGCCGCGATGCGCAACGCGCTCGACGAGATCGGGCTCTCGGCGCCGGAGTCCAGCGACCCCGACTGGGTGCACCCGTCGTGGCTGGAGCGAGCGGTGCGCGCCGTACCCCTGCCGGGCAGCACCCTGCTGAGCTCGGCGCTGCACGTGGCCGACCACCGCGCGCGCGGGGTGCTCGGGATGTTCGGCTGACGCCTCACCCGGTCGGCAGCTCGAACACCAGGCAGGAGCTGGTCGCGGTCGCCAGCAGCCGTCCCTGCCCATCGGTGAGCGAGGCCTCGGCGAGCGCCATCCGACGACCACGGTGGGTCACGGTGCCCTCGGCGAGCACCACGCCGGTGTCGCTGGTGATCGCGCGCAGGAACTTCACGTTCAGGTCGATGCTGGTGTAGCCGAAGCCGACGGGCAGCGTGCTGTGCACGGCGCAACCGGTCGCCGAGTCGAGCAGCGTGGCGTAGACACCGCCGTGCACGGAGCCGATCGGGTTGTAGTGGTGCTCGCCCGGGCGGAGCGAGAAGACCACACGGCCCTCCTCCACGACGTCGAGGTCGAAGCCGAGGGTGGTGGCGATCGGAGCGGGTGGCAGCGACCCGTCCTGGACCGCGCGCAGCAGGTCGAGGCCGCTGTCGCGGCCGACCCGGTCCGCCGTGATGTGCGGGTCCCGCCAGGTGGTGCTCCGCTCGCGTACGACGTCGTCGCCTGTCATTGCTGGACCTCCGGGGGACTGCGGCAGGGGGAGTGGCCCGCAAGTCTGGCAGTCCACAGCACCTGAGACGATGCGGTCCGGAGGCAACGGGAGGAGCTCGGGTGCAGGGGGTGCTGGCGGGCTTCGCCACCATCGGCGCCGTGATCGCCCTCGGCGCGCTGCTGGCGCACCTGCGGGTCCTCGACATGGACGCCCGGGTGGTGCTCTCCCGGCTCTCCTTCTTCGTGGCCAGCCCGGCCCTGATGATCACCGTGGTGGGCGACGCCGACGTCGCCGAGGTGCTGTCGCGCAACCTGGTCGCCGCGGCCGCGGGCGTGGTGGTTGCCGGGTCGCTCGCCGCGGTCACCGCTCGGCTGGTGTGGCGGCGCAACGCGGGTGACACCGTGATCGCGACGATGTGCGGCTGCTACGTCAACGCCGGCAACCTCGGCCTCCCGGTCGCGGCCTACGCCCTCGGGGACGCGGCGCTGGTCGCGCCCACCCTGCTGATGCAGCTGCTCGTGCTGCAGCCGATCGCGCTGACCATCCTGGATCACGTCGACTCGCCGGCCCGCTTCTCGCTCGGGCGCGCGCTCACCCGCCCGCTCGTCAACCCGCTGACGCTCGGCTCCATCCTCGGCGTGCTGCTCGCCGTCACCGGGGCCACGCTGCCGGTCGCCGTACGCGACCCGCTGGAGCTGGTCGGCGGGATGGCGGTGCCCGCCATGCTGCTGGCGTACGGCGTCTCGCTGCGTCTCGGGCCGCGCCCGGGTCACGGCAGCTCGGCCGCCGAGATCGGCTACCTCACGTTCCTCAAGCTCGTCGTCCAGCCCCTGACGGCCTACCTGGTGGCCCGCTACGCCCTCGGCCTCACCGACACGGCGCTGCTCGCGGTGACCGTGATCTCGGCGCTGCCGACGGCGCAGAACATCTACGTGCACGCCACCCGCTACGGCCGGGGCGAGGTCCTGGCCCGCGACACGATCTTCGTCACGACCGTGCTCTCGGTGCCAGCGGTCCTGGCGGTCGCGGCCCTGCTGGCCTGAGCGCTGCGGACGCCCGGCAGACAGCGACCGACCCGAACCATGACGGGGGAGGCACGGTTCGGGTCGGTCTGGGACAAATCCTACGGGAACGTTGCCGCAGATCCACGCCGCCCCGCGCCGGTCCGCGCACGACAACGTGCACAACAGCCGTGCGGTCGGCCGCCAAGCCCCGTGGGCGGCGTTGTGCACGTCGGGCTACGACGGCGTCCAGCATTCATAGCGCCGTGACAGCGTCCTGACACCGCGATCACCGGTGCGTGCCGTGAAGTGGGCAGTGGCCTCAAGGCCATCCACCGACACCGAGGAGCACTGACATGTTGAAGAGCACGGCGACGAAGGCCACGGCGGCTGGCGCCCTTGTCCTGTCCGGTCTGGGCGCCGGGTTCGCCCTGGCGGTGACGGGGGCCGCGGACGCCGCGAGCCCTGCGGCGTACGGCCGCGGCCAGGACCGTCCGGCCGAGACCCCGCTGACCGGCGCGACGGCCGACAAGGTGAGGGCGGCCGTGCTGGCGAAGTACCCCGGTGCCACGGTCGAGCGGCTCGAGACCGACTCCGACGGCGTCTACGAGGCGCACGTGACCAACGAGGCCGGCGAGCGGCTGAGAGTCCAGGTGGGCAAGGACTTCGCGGTCACCGGCACCCAGACCGGCCGCGAGCACGGCAGGCACGGCGGGCCCGAGGGTCGTCGTGGCCCGGGGCACGGTCCGGGCCACGACGGCGACGAGGCACAGCAGAGCTAGGACATGCTGCTTGCCTCGCGCATCAGGATCCGTCGAGGACCGAGGGCGGCAGGACGAGGTCGGGGACCAGCTCGGTGAGGAGTCCGCGCACACGCGCGTCGAGGTCCGCGACGATGCCGCGCACGGTCTCCTCGTCCTGGCCGCCGGGGTCGGCCACCGGCCAGTCGACGTACCGCACGCCGGGGACGTAGGGGCAGGTCTCCCCGCACCCGAGCGTGATCGCCATCGTGCTGGCCTCGATGGTCTCGCGGGTGAGGAGCTTGGGCTGCTCGCGCGAGGTGTCCAGGCCGAGCTTCTCGAGCAGCTGGGCGACCTCGGGGTGGATGTGGTCGCCGGGCTGCGTGCCGGCCGACAGTGCGACCACCCGGCCCCCGGCGTAGTGCTCGGTCAGCACGCGGCCGATCACCGAGCGTCCACCGTTGCGGACGCAGGCGAAGACCACCTGAGGCGGGGCGGTCACTGCGGGTCTCCTGCCAGGTCAGGGTTGCGCTCGCGGTAGAAGCGGCGTGCCCACAGGCTGACGTAGACCAGCGCGACGAGCGCGGGCACCTCGATGAGTGGCCCGACGACGCCCGCCAGGGCCTGGCCCGAGGTCACCCCGAAGACACCGATCGCGACCGCGATCGCCAGCTCGAAGTTGTTGCCGGCCGCGGTGAACGAGACCGCCGTGGCCCGCTGGTAGTCGAAGTCGAGCAGCCGGGTCAGCAGCATCGACCCGCCCCACATCAGGGCGAAGTAGACCAGCAGGGGTACGGCGATCCGGGCCACGTCGAGCGGCTTGCTGGTGATCGTGTCGCCCTGGAGGGCGAACAGGATCACGATCGTGAACAGCAGGCCGTACAGCGCCATCGGGCCGATGCGGGGCAGCAGCCGGGACTCGTACCAGTCGCGCCCCTTCGCACGCTCGCCGAGCACCCGGGTCAGGTAGCCGGCGACGAGCGGGATGCCGAGGAAGATCAGCACCGACTTCGCGATGCCCCACATGGAGACGTCCAGGGCGTTCTGCTCCAGCCCGAGCCAGCCGGGCAGCACCTGGAGGTAGAAGTAGCCGAGCACCGCGAACGCCAGGATCTGGAAGACGGCGTTGATGGCGACCAGGATCGCGGCGGCCTCACGGTCACCGCAGGCCAGGTCGTTCCAGATCAGCACCATCGCGATGCACCGCGCCAGCCCGACGATGATCAGGCCGGTGCGGTAGTCCGGCAGGTCCGGCAGCAGCAGCCACGCCAGGGCGAACATCAGCGCCGGACCGAGGACCCAGTTGAGCAGGATCGAGACGCCCAGCAGGCGCCGGTCGCGGGTGACGTGCCCGAGCTCGTCGTAGCGGACCTTGGCCAGCACCGGGTACATCATCACCAGCAGGCCGACCGCGATCGGCAGCGACACCGAGCCGACCTCCACCGCGGCGAGCGCGTCGTCGAGGCCGGGCACCAGTCGACCCAGCAGGATGCCGGCGACCATGGCGACGCCGATCCAGACGGGCAGGAAGCGGTCGAGGACCGAGAGCCGGTGCAGCACGTCCTCGTCGCCGGGCGTGCCGGTCTCCGCGATCAGGTCGCTCACGCGTCCTCCCGGGGAGCGAAGAGGCCGACGAGTCCGGCCATCGCCTGCGGGCGGGCCTGGTAGAACACCCAGGTGCCGCGCTTCTCGCGGTCGACCAGCCCGGCGTCGTACAGCACCTTGAGGTGGTGGCTGATCGTCGGCTGGGACAGGTCGAAGTGCGGCGTCAGGTCGCACACGCAGGCCTCCTGCCCCGCGTGCGACAGCACGAGCGAGAGCAGCCGCAGCCGCACCGGGTCGGCGATGGCCTTGAGCATCGGCGCGACCCGCGCGGCCACCTCGGAGGTCATCGGCTGGTGGGCGAGCGGGGTGCAGCACAGCACGCGGTCGTCGAGGAGCGGCAACGTGGCCGGCCCCTCGGCGTCCGCCACCGGGGGCAGTGACTTCGACATGGCTCTATGTTGACAGGGGTCGATGGATGTCGCGAATCGACCGTCAGTACGGCGGATGTCGGCCGGTCGAGCCACCAGACGGGCGCTCGCGTTAAAACGCGGGGGACGACCACGCTGTCGTAGGTTTGCTCCATGCTCAGCCTGCACCAGACGTTGGCCTTCGCGGTCGCTGCCGCCATCATCATCGCCATCCCCGGACCCAGTGTCGTGTTCGCCATCAGCCGCGCCATGGCGCACGGCCGTCGGACGGCTATGGCGAGCGTCGTCGGCAACGCCAGTGGTCTGCTGTTGCTCGTGGTCCTGGTCGCCGTCGGCCTAGGCGCCCTGGTGGCCCGATCCGAGGTGCTTTTCGTCGTGATCAAGGCCATCGGCGCCGGGTACCTGGTGTACCTCGGCATCCAGGCCATCCGTCACCGGCACGACTTCGGCGCCGACGCGCAGGGAGCCGAGACCGCACCGATCTCGTGGAGCAGGTCTCTGCGCCAGGGGTTCGTCGTAGGTGTCTCGAACCCGAAGTCGTTCATCCTCGTCGCCGCCGTGCTGCCCCAGTTCGTCGACCGGGGCGCGGGACGGTTCGGGCTGCAGGTCTTTCTGCTCGGCGTCATCCTCGTGTCGATCGCCCTCGCGTCCGACACCGTGTGGGCGCTGCTCGCCGCCCGCCTGCGCACCTGGCTCAGCCGTTCCCCGCGGCGCGGCGGGCTGCTCGGGACGGTCGGCGGTGTCTCGATGATCGGCCTCGGCGTCTCGGTCGCCTTCACCGGGAACCACGCCGAGTAGTTGTCCCACTTCTCCGTCACCTCACGATCGCGAGGCTCAGGGACGGTGTCAGGGAACGAGCACCCGGTCGACGAACTGGTCGAGGTTGTGGCGGAGCCGCGCGATCGACGCTTCCACGGTGAGCGTCTCTCGCAGGCCCGCTGCGCGGGACACCCTTTTGTTGCGCACGTAGAGCGAGCAGGCGAGGTCGCGACAGATGTAGATGCCGGTCGAGTCGCCCTTCCTGCCGGCCGCACCCGACTTGCCTGCGACGGTCAGGGCGACCGAGCTGCCTGAGTGCGGCGTGATGCAGATCTGGCACATGGTGCTGCGTGCATCCCCGAGGCCCGGTGTCTGTCGCAGCAGTAGTCCGATCGGCACGCCCTCGCGCTCGAGGACGAGGTAGGCGCGGTGCGAGCCTGACGGGTCGGGCCAACCGAGGAAGTCCAGGTCCGGCCACGGCGTCGTGGTGAGGTCGGGCAGGACTGCGCGCTTCGCCTCGCCCTGGGAGCAGTTGACGAACGACGCGCGGATCGCCTCGGGTGTGAGCGGGTTCATCGGTTCTCCCAGTTGCGCAGCAGGGTGTCGAGGGCGTCCAGCGAGCGGCGCCACGACGACTCGGCGTCGGGCTCGCTGTGGTCGAAGGCGCCGCCGAGCTCGAGGTCGACGAAGCCGCGGATCACGCTGCCGAGGAGCCGCACCGCGTGCGTGAGGTCGGGCTCCGGCACGTCGTACCCGATCAGCACCGCACGCGCCATGCTGGCGTGCCGCGGCCCGGCGCTGGCTGCTGCTGTCTCGGGGTCGATGCGCAGCTGTGCGGCGGCGTAACGACCTGGGTGCGCGAAGGCGTAGTCGCGGTAGACGTCGGCGAGGGCGACGAGCGCGTCGCGGCCCGAACGACCGGCCACGGCCAGGACCGCCCGGTCCGCCAGCTCGGCGAGAGCGAGCAGGGCAATCCGGGTGCGCAGGTCGTCGGAGCCCGCCAGGTGCGAGTAGATGCTGGCCGACCTGACGTCGAAGTGCCGCGCGAGTGCAGACACGGTGACGGCATCGAAGCCTTCGGCGTCGGCGAGCTCGGCGCCAGCCACGACGAGGCGGTCGGCGGTCAGTCCGGCCCTCACGACAGGCTCCACTCTGTAGGGGATTGCCTACAGCCTATAGGTAGCCAAGGTGGCGCGGACTGCGCCCCGGGCGTCCGTCTGTCGCGGTGGCCGTCCCCCCGAGAGCCGGCGGAGGCTGTCGGCACGCGGTTGCAGGTCATGTCGATAGCTCGGCGTATCGGTGGGCCCCGTGGGGATCGAACCCACAACCCGCGGATTAAAAGTCCGCTGCTCTGCCAGTTGAGCTAGAGGCCCGCGCGCGGGACGACACGTGCAGGCGTCCTCACGACCGCCGCACACAGTATCCGAGCGGGAGTCAGCCGATCTCGGCCGAGCCCTCCGCGGTGCAGCCGGCCAGCGGCGCGCGGTCGGTGGGCAGGGTCCGCTGGGGTACGACGCTCCCGTCGGCGTCCAGGACGCGGTACTCCACCTCGTAGGTCGTGCTCGCCGGCTGCGGGCCGACCAGCCAGGCCTGGAGGTGGGCGTAGCCGCCGCTGGCGGTGGTGGTGAACCACGGGCCGGGCACGCCGTCGACGAAGATCCGCTCACCGATGGTGTGCACCGACGGGGCCACGGCGAGCCAGGTCGACTGCCGGAACCGTTCGAGCACCCGGTCGGTGCCCTGGCAGGACCAGGACGAGCGGCCGTTGGCGAGGAACGCCACGGGGTCGGCCTCGGTCGCGACCGGAAGCGGCGACTCGGCGGGGACGTCGCCGCCGAAGCCGTCGCACAGGCGCACCTCGCCGTCGGCGTCTCGGACCACCACCACGTCGGCGGGGGTCGTGTCGGTGGCCTGTCGGCTGGAGAACAGCATGGTCGCGTCCGGCGAGCCCTGGCAGGTGGCCAGGGCGGTCTGGGAGACGGCGCCCTGGTCGAGCGTGACCTCGGCGTCGTCGAGGGACGGCCCCTCGACGGTCGCGCCAGGGGCGGAGGCGGCGACCTGGTCGGTCGACCCCGGGCCGCCCCGGTTGAGCCGCACGAGCATGCCGGCCCCGATCACCAGGGCGGCCACCACGGCGAGGGTCGCCACCCCCGACACCGTTCGGCGTGTGTCCATCAGATCCCCAAGACGTACTACGGCTGTTGCCCGACTCTGAGGTGCCCCCACCAGGACGACCAGCCACGTCGTCCTCCAGCCCGGTGACCGGGTCGCCCTCGATGCGCCGGTCGTCCGCCAGCGTAGTCCCGGGAGGCAGGCAGCACCCCGGCTTCGGGTAAAGAACCCCGGCCCGCCCGCCGGTGCCGTCAAGTCGGGCCGTGCCGGTGCCGAGACTCCTCCTGGCAACAGATCTGGGGAGGTCCACGATGACGGGTGCGAGCCTGGTCGCGCGCGTCGCGACGGCAACGACGTACACCGCTGTGCCCTACCCGCGTACGGCGATCCCGACCGCCACCGAGCGGCACTTCCTCAACCGGATGGGCACCGGGTTCTGCCCGAGCTCGTTCGCGGCGCTGAAGCAGCAGGGCGGCGCGCAGGAGTGGTTCGCCTGGCAGCTGTCGCCGGGCGAGGTGCCCGAGTCGGCCAAGGCCGACAGCCTGCTGGGCTGGTTCCCGCGCCTGTCCGACTCCCCGCAGGAGCGGGTGGCGCGGAACTCCGCGGGCACGTACGGCGCGTGGGAGTACGCCCGCGACCTGGGCAACTGGACGGTGCTGCGCCGGATCTACTCCACCCGCGAGGTCCACGAGACGATGGTGGACTTCTGGACCAACCACCTGCACATCCCGGCCAACGGCGTCACCGGCTGGCAGCTGCGCTCGGACTACGACCAGACGATCCGCGAGCACGCCCTGGGCCGGTTCGAGGACCTGCTCCTCGCGTGCTCGCTGCACCCGGCGATGCTGCTCTACCTGGACAACTTCAAGTCGGTGCGCAACGCGCCCAACGAGAACCAGGGCCGTGAGCTGCTCGAGCTGCACACCGTCGGCCGGACCTCGGGCTACACCGAGGACATGGTCAAGGACTCCGCGCGGATCCTGTCGGGCTGGACCACCAGCGCCGGCGCCGACTGGAAGGCGACCTACGACACCGGCCGGCACACGACCGGCCCGGTGCAGGTGCTCGGCTTCACCGACGCGAACGCCTCCGCGGACGGCTCCGAGCTGACCGTGCGCTACCTGAGGTACCTCGCCCGGCACCCGGCCACCGCCCGCACCGTCGCGCGCCGGCTCGCCGTCCGCTTCGTCTCCGACGCGCCCTCCGACGCGCTGGTGAACCACCTGGCGACCGTCTTCACCGACAGCGGCACCGACATCGCGGCCACCCTGCGGGCCCTGGTCGCGCACCCGGAGTTCCTGGGCTCGGCCGGCCAGAAGGTCAGCACGCCGCACGACGACCTGGTGCGCACCGCGCGGGTGCTGGGGGTGTCCGCCTCGAAGCCGACCGTGAAGGCGTCCTTCGCCAACGCGATCGCGTGGATCCCGCGCGGCATGCTGCTCTACCAGTGGCCGCGACCCGACGGTGCGCCGGAGACCAACCCGGAGTGGGCCTCGGCCGCCCGGATGCTCGCCTCCTGGCGGATGCACTGGCTCTTCGTCGGCGGCTACTACCCGAAGTCGGGCGCCACCTACCGCAAGCCGCTCTCGTGGCTGCCGCAGTCACGGATCCGGCTCGACCAGTACGTCGACCACCTGGTCCGCTCGCTGCTGGGCCGCGGGTCCACCAGCGCGGACCTGCTGCTCGTCTGCCAGGCCACCGGTCGGCGCCCCGCCGAGATCGTGACCAGCAAGCACCCGATGACCCGCCACCTGTTCGTGCGCGCGGCGACCGCGCTGCTCGACACCCCCGACCACATGTGCCGCTGAGGGACCTGCGATGACCCAGACCCAGACGACCCCCGACCCGGGCACGCCGGTCGTGAACGACGGCTGCTGCACGGAGTTCGAGCGGGCCGCCGCACTGTCCCGCCGGAGCTTCCTGGCCCGCGCAGCCGCGACGACCGGCGCGGTCGTGGCGACCCAGACCTTCGGTGACGCCTTCCGGCAGACGTCGTTCGGGGCGACCACCGACAGCAACGTGCTCGTCGTGATCTCGATGCGCGGCGGCATCGACGGCCTCGGCCTGGTGGTCCCGCACGGCGACCCCGGGTACTACGCGGCCCGCCCGACCATCGCGCTGCCAGCAGCCTCGCTGGTCGCCAAGGACGCGATGTTCGGCCTGCACCCCTCGATGAAGCCGCTGGAGTGGCTGTTCACCGCCGGCGAGCTCGCAGCCGTGCACGCGGTCGGCATGGAGGTGCCGAACCGCTCGCACTTCCTGGCGATGGAGGAGGTCGAGGACGCCGACCCGACCTCCAGCGTGCGCCGCGGCTGGGTCAACCGGATGATCGGCCTGGACGCCGACAGCCGTCCCGCCGAGGCCGTCAACCTGGGCAACCCGATCACGCCGACCTCCCTGGTGGGCCCCGCGCCGGCGCTGGCCACCTCCGACCTCGCGGCGATCGAGCTCGCCGGTGCGTCCGGCACGTACGCCGCCCGTCGGCGTGCCCAGCTCGGCACCACCTGGAACCAGGCGCCCGGTCCGCTGGGCGTGGCCGGCCGGTCGGCGCTCGCGACGGTCCGCGAGCTGTCGCCACTCGCGCGAGCGACGTACCGGCCGAGCGTGAGCTACCCGACCGCCTGGCCCGCCGCCGGTCTGTCGGCCGCCCTCAAGGACACCGCCAAGCTGATCAAGGGCGACGTCGGCACCGAGGTGGTCACGATCGACTACGGGTCCTGGGACATGCACAGCGACTACGGCACCACGGCCTACGGCGACATGCAGGCGATGACGACCGGCTTCGCCAACGCGCTGAACGCCTTCCTGCGCGACCTCGGCGAGCTGCGCTCCCGGGTCACCGTGGTAACGATCAGCGAGTTCGGGCGCCGGGTGCAGGAGAACGGCAACCGCGGGCTCGACCACGGCTGGGGCAACGCGATGCTGCTGATGGGCGGCGGCGTGCAGGGCGGTCGCTACCACGCGAGCTGGCCGGGTCTCGGGGCCGGCAAGCTCCTCGACGGCGACCTGAAGGTCACCACCGACTACCGCAACGTGCTGGGCGAGGTGGTCGCCTCGCGCTTCCCCGGGCGCACTCCGGGGTCGGTCTTCCCCGGTCTGCGCTATGCCCCGATGGGCGTCATGCGCGGCTGATCTGAGCCTGCTGCCACCCCCGTGTCGCGCTCGGCTCGGCTTTCCGGCCCGGTGTTGGTAGGGTTCGTCACGCAACAGATGCAAGTTCCAGCAGGTACGCCCGCGGAGTTTGTGATCCGATCGGCGTTTTCTCTAGTTGAGCACACATGCTTTTCGAGGGGGCTCGGCGTTTCACCGCATCTGTCGCGGGGCCGCCGAGGTGGCGGTTCCACGCCCCATCAGTAGGAGTACAAGAGCATGGCTCAGGGCACCGTCAAGTGGTTCAACGCCGAGAAGGGTTTCGGCTTCATTGCGCAGGAGGACGGCGGCGACGACGTCTTCGTGCACTACTCGGCCATTCAGAGCCAGGGCTACAAGTCCCTGGACGAGAACCAGAAGGTCGAGTTCGACGTCACGCAGGGTCCCAAGGGCCCGCAGGCGGAGAACGTTCGCGCCCTCTGACCCGATCTTCGGGTGAGCGAGGTGCAAGCCTCGTCTCAACAGAGATAAACGCCTGATCCCTTCAGGCACCCACAGGGGCCCCGCCGATACCGGCGGGGCCTCTGTGTTTGTCCAGAATGACTATGGGTAGGGACTCCGGGGTCCGGAACAATGGGTGCTACGGAGCGGATCGCAGGTCTGCTCACCCCCATAGGCTCACCGGGAGCACGATGTTGGTAGACGGAGGGAGCGGCGTCATGGACGACCAGCTCAACGTCCCTCTCGAGGACTCCGAGCTCCTCGCGGAGGTCGAGCTGACCACCAACCTGATCATCGCCGCGAGCGAGTCCGACGCCACCCTCCCGCAGGCCGAGGTCGACCGCCTGCTCGGCGTGGACAGCGACGCCGAGCCGTCGCGGCCCTTCCCCTACCAGCCCCTGCACGGACGCTGAGGACGCTCCCGCCGCGCGCGGACGAGACGTGCGGTTGGGTGCTTTGCCCCAGGTGCCCCTAGCATTGTGCGGGCTCCTCATCCCGGCTGGCCCGGGACCGATGCAGCCGATCACCATCTCGTCCCCCAGGAGTGCGCTGTGGCTTTGCGGTTCCGTCCCGCCGACAACACGTTCTACGACCTGTTCGTCCAGTCCGCCCGGCACCTCGTCGACGGCGCCGCCCTGCTCGCCGAGATGCTCGGTGAGGGCAACGACCGTGAGGGGATCGCGCAGCGCATGCGCGACGCCGAGCACGCCGCCGACGAAACCACCCACGACATCATCCGGCGGGTGAACTCCACGTTCGTCACGCCGTTCGACCGCGAGGACATCTACTCGCTGGCCTCCGGTCTCGACGACGTCATGGACTTCATGGAGGAGGCCGTCGACCTGACGCTGCTCTACGAGGTCGTGAAGCTGCCCAAGGAGCTGGCCAACCAGGTCGAGGTCATCCAGCGCTGCGCCGAGCTCACCGCCGAGTCGCTGCCCAAGCTGCAGTCGATGAAGGGTCTCGAGGAGTACTGGATCGAGATCAACCGCCTCGAGAACCTCGGCGACAAGAGCTACCGCCGGATCCTGGCCAAGCTGTTCAGCGGCAAGTACGAAGCGCTCGAGGTGCTCAAGCTCAAGGATGTCGTCGACGCCCTCGAGGCCGCCGTCGACGGCTTCGAACGCGTGGCGAACATCGTCGAGCAGATCGCCGTCAAGGAGTCCTGAGCGTGGAGCTCGCGATCGTCATCGCGGTCGTCGTCGTCGCTCTCGGCTTCGACTACACCAACGGTTTTCACGACGCGGCCAACGCCATCGCCACCTCGGTGTCGACGCGCGCGTTGACGCCGCGGATCGCCCTGGTCCTGGCCGCGGTGATGAACTTCGTGGGTGCCTTCCTCGGCCAGAAGGTCGCCAGCACCGTCAGCGACGTGATCGTGCCGGGAGGCTCGGCCACGCACGGCCTGGTGATCGTGATGGCCGGCCTGCTCGGCGCGATCTCCTGGAACCTCATCACGTGGTACTTCGGGCTGCCGTCGTCCTCCTCGCACGCCCTGATCGGCGGTCTGGTCGGCGCCGCCCTGGCCTCGGCGAGCGTCGTGCACTGGTCGGTGATCGTCAAGAAGGTCGTCATCCCGATGATCGTCTCGCCGCTGGTCGGCTTCACGCTGGCGTTCCTGGTGATGGTTGCCATCATGTGGATCTTCCGGCGGCGCAACCCGCACCGGATCCAGCGCGGCTTCCGGCTCGCGCAGACCGCCTCGGCCGCCGCGATGGCGCTCGGTCACGGCCTGCAGGACGCCCAGAAGACGATGGGCGTGATCTTCCTGGCGCTGCTGACTGGCGGCTTCGTGGGCGCCGACGACGACCTCCCGATCTGGGTCATCGTCGCGGCCGCCGCGGCGATCTCCGCCGGCACCTACGCCGGTGGGTGGCGGATCATGCGCACCCTCGGTCGGCGCATCATCCACCTCGACCCGGCTCGGGGCTTCGCCGCGGAGACGGTCGCCGCCTCGGTGCTCTACACGACGGCCTTCGTCTTCGAGGCGCCGATCTCGACCACGCACATCATCACCTCGTCGGTGATGGGCGCCGGCGCCACCAAGCGGCTCTCCGCCGTGCGCTGGGGTGTGGCCCGCACCATCCTCGCGGCCTGGGTGCTGACCTTCCCCGCGGCCGGCCTGGTCGCGGCGACGGCGTACTGGATCTGCCGCTTCGTCTTCCAGCTGCCGTAGCCCCTGACCGTTTACCAGGGGATGCAGCGAATCTTTCGCTGCCCATGGTGAAGTTCCCGTGGGGAGTGACAGTTCTCCATGGGCAGCTCCACCTGCACAGCGCCGCGGGGCATCTCCGCCCCGGTCCACTCGTACGGCGGCCGACAACCGGCGTACGGCGCGGGGTGGCCGCGCGCGGCCCGCGAAGGCGGCCGGACGTGCGAACGGGCCGGGGCTGCTGTTCGCGGCCCCGGCCCGTTGCGCTCACCTCATCCATCCCCTGCTGCAGAGAGGACGCCCCACCCACGGGGTCATGACGCGGTTCTGAGCGTTTTGTCGGAAATCTTTCGGCTCAGCCGAACCGGCCCGAGATGTAGGCCTCGGTCGCCGACTCCTCGGGGTTGCTGAAGATCTTGCGGGTCGGGTTCATCTCCACCAGGCGACCCGGCTTGCCGGCGGCGCTGAGGTTGAAGAACGCGGTGTCCTCCGAGACCCGGGCGGCCTGCTGCATGTTGTGGGTGACGATCACGATCGTGTAGTCGCTCTTGAGCTCGTGGATCAGGTCCTCGATCGCCGAGGTCGAGATCGGGTCGAGCGCCGAGCAGGGCTCGTCCATCAGCAGCACCTGCGGCTCGACGGCGATCGCCCGCGCGATGCACAGCCGCTGCTGCTGACCGCCGGACAGGCCCATCCCGGGCTTGCCGAGCCGGTCCTTGACCTCGGCCCAGAGGTTCGCGCCGCGCAGCGACTTCTCCACGATCTCGTCGGCCTTCGCCTTCGGGATCTTCTTGGCGTTCAGCCGCGACCCGGCCAGGACGTTCTCGTAGATCGACATCGTCGGGAACGGGTTGGGCCGCTGGAAGACCATGCCCACCTGCCGGCGGACCTCGACCGGGTCGATGTCGGGGCCGTAGAGGTCCTGGCCGTCGATCACGATCTTGCCGCTGACGCGCGCGCCCGGGATCACCTCGTGCATCCGGTTCAGCGAGCGCAGGAAGGTCGACTTGCCGCAGCCGGACGGCCCGATCAGGGCGGTCACGGAGCGGGCGGGGATGGTCATCGAGACGCCCTCGACGGCGAGGAAGTCGCCGTAGTGGATGTCCAGGTCGGAGACGTCGATGCTCTTGGCCATGGTGTGTCTTTCCCTCGGTGGGATCGGGGAGCGCGTCAGCGCCCGGTCTGGGGGGAGAACAGCCGGCCCAGCAGGCGGGCCAGCAGGTTGAGCGCCATCACGATCGCGATCAGCACGAGCGCGGCGCCCCAGGCGCGCTCCTGGCCGAACTCCGCGGGGACGCCGGGCTGGGTGTAGGAGTAGTAGATGTAGACCGGCAGCGTCATCATCCGCTCGGAGAACAGGTTGAGGTTCAGCGAGTCGGTGGAGCCGGCGATGATCAGCAGCGGTGCGGTCTCGCCGATCACCCGGGCGATCGCCAGGGTGATGCCGGTGATGATGCCGGCCATCGCGGTGGGCAGCACGACCTTGACGATGGTGCGCCACTTCGGCACGCCCAGGGCGTACGCCGCCTCCCGGAGCTCGAGCGGCACCAGCTTGAGCATCTCCTCGCAGGAGCGGACCACGATCGGGATCATCAGCAGCGACAGGGCGACCGCGCCGCCGAGCCCCATCCGCACGCCCTCGCCGAAGAACAGCACGAAGAGCGCGTAGGCGAAGAGACCCGCGACGATCGAGGGGATGCCGGTCATCACGTCGACCAGGAAGGTGATCGTGCGCGCGGTGCGGTTGTTGGCGCCGTACTCCACGAGGTAGATCGCGGCCAGCACGCCGACCGGGACGGAGATGACGGTCGCCCCGAGCGTGATCATGAGCGTGCCCATGATCGCGTGGTAGATGCCTCCGCCCTCACCGACGACGTTGCGCATCGAGAAGGTCAGGAACTCGCCGCTCAGCACCGGCACGCCCTCGACGACGACCTTGGTCATCAGTGCCACCAGCGGCACCAGCGCGACGGCGAAGCACGACCACACCAGCGTGGTCATCAGCCGGTCGGTCGCCGCACGGCCGTTCTCGACGATGCGCGACCAGGTCGGCAGCGCGACCGCGTAGAGCACGACGCCGAGGATCAGCCAGCCGACGAGGCTCCAGCCCAGGGCCAGGGAGACCAGCGCCGACGCGGACGCGGCGAGCGCGACGACCAGCCACGGCGCCCAGCGCGGCAGCCGGGCCCGCTCCAGGCGCAGGTGGCCGTTGGTGTCGGTGCGGGGCTCCTCGGGAGCGGCCGGGGCGCGCGGCGGCTCGCCGTCGGAGACGGCCGTCTTCATGCGCAGGGGCGCGGTCATGCCATCCGCCGTTCACGTCGCGTGACGATGCTGCGCGCCAGGAAGTTGACGGCGAAGGTGATCACGAAGAGCACCAGGCCGCTGGCGATCAGCGCGTTGACCCGCAGGCCGGTGGCCTCGGGGAAGCTGAGCGCGATGTTGGCCGCGATCGTCGAGGGGTTGGTCGTGCTGATCAGGTTGAAGGTGACGACGCCGCTGGCGCTGAGCACCATCGCGACGGCCATCGTCTCGCCGAGCGCGCGACCCAGGCCCAGCATCACGGCGGAGACGATCCCGGAGCGGGCGTAGGGGAACACCGCCATCCGGATCATCTCCCAGCGCGTCGCGCCGAGGGCCAGCGCGGCCTCCTGGTGCAGGGACGGCGTCTGGGCGAAGATCTCGCGGGTGATGGCGGTGATGATCGGGAGCACCATGATCGCGAGCACGATCGCGGCGGTCAGGATGGTGCGGCCGGTCGAGGAGGCGGGCCCGGCGAACAGCGGGAACCAGCCCACGTGCTGCGCGAGCCAGTCGTAGAGCGGGAACAGCCGCGGGCCGAGGAAGGCCAGCCCCCACAGGCCGTAGACGACGCTGGGTACGGCGGCCAGCAGGTCGACCACGTAGCCCAGGGTCGTGGCCAGCCGGCGCGGCGCGTAGTGCGAGATCACCAGCGCGACGCCCAGCGACAGCGGCGTGGCGATCACCAGGGCCAGCGCGGCGGCGAGCAGCGTGCCGAAGAGCAGCGGCCACACGTAGGCGACGAAGTTGGTCGCGCCGGGCAGGTCGTCGGCCCCCGCGGTGAAGGCCGGGATGCCCTCGACCGTGAGGAAGACGGTCACGCCGGCGAGGACGAGCAGGATCGCGTAGCCCGCGATCCGGGTGGCGCCGGCGAAGATCCGGTCGCCGGGGCGCTGGCGGACCTGGGGAGGCCGGGGCGCTGTTGCCGAGGCTGTCACGAAGGTCGTCCTTCAGGTCGAGGGGTGGTGCGGGTCCTGCCGCACCGACGCCGGGGCCCGGCACCTGGCAGGTGCGGACCCCGGGATCGGTGTGCGTCTCACGTGGGTCAGCCGGCCGAGATCGTCTCGATCTGGGTCACGGCCTCCTTGCTGAGCTCGTCCGACAGGGGCGCGGAGCCGGCTGCGTCGGCGGCGGCCTGCTGGCCGTCGGCGCCGACCAGGTAGGACAGGTAGCCCTTGACCAGGTCGGCCTGCTTCGCGTCGTCGTACGTCGAGCACGCGATGACGTAGGACACCAGCACGATCGGGTAGGCACCCGACTCGGTCGTCTTGCGGTCCACGTCGATGGCGATGTCGCCCTCGGGGCGGCCCTCGACGCGGGGGGAGACGTCGACGGTCGTCGCGGCGCCCTCGGCCGACGGGGCGACGTACTCCTCGCCCACCTTGATCGAGGCGATGCTCAGGTCGCCGGCCTGGCTCTCGTCGGCGAACCCGACCGAGCCGCTGCCGTTCTTGACCGACTCGATGACGCCGGAGGTGCCGTTGGCGCCCTCACCGGACTTCAGCGGCCAGACGCCGTCGGGGTCCTCGGTCCAGACCTCGCCGGCGGCGGCGGAGAGGTACTGGGTGAAGTTGTCCTGGGTGCCGGAGTCGTCCGAGCGGTGCACCGGGGTGACGCTGGTCGACGGCAGGTCGGCGTCGGGGTTGTCCTGCTTGATCGCGGCGTCGTCCCACGAGGTGATGTCGCCGTTGAAGAGGCCGGCGAGGGTCGCGGGGGACAGCTGCAGGTCGTCGACGCCCTCGAGGTTGTAGACGACGGCGATCGGGCTGACGTAGGCCGGGACCTCGAAGGCCTCGGTGCCGCCGCAGGTCTCCTTCGACGCGGCGAGCTCCTCGTCGTCCATGTAGGAGTCGGAGCCGGCGAACAGCACGCCGCCGGCCAGGAACTGCTCACGGCCGCCGCCGGAGCCCACCGGGTCGTAGTTGACGGTGGCGCCGGAGTTGGCCTGCTGGAAGCCGGCCTGCCAGGCGGCCTGGGCCGCCTCCTGCGAGCTGGCGCCGGCGCCGTTGAGGGTGCCGGAGAGCGAGGGGCCGTCGCTGGCGGAGCCGCTCGCGGAGGAGGGCTGCTCGTTGCCGGCACTGCACGCGGCCAGGCTCATCGAGAGAGCCAGGGCGGCCACCGTCGGGGCGGCCGCGGTACGGAAAGAAGTGCGCTTCACTTCGTGATCTCCTGTGATCGATGTGCAGACACATGGGTTCGGTCTCGTGAAACGTAGGGAGACGAGGTGAAGCGACCCTCGGTGTCGGGTGAACGCGAGGTGAACGGTGGCCGCCGCGTTGTCGACCGTCAGCGGGACGTGAGACGGCGCTCACACGAACGCCGGGCGAGCTCAGGCCTGGTGGGTCTCGACCGCGACGATCTCGCCGCGCCGGTGGTGCACCACGTGCATCCCGCCCGGCTCCAGCTTCGGCAGCCGCCGGGTGCGGAGGCCGAGGGCGGCGTAGACGTGCTCGAGCACCGGCCGGTGGGTGCACAGCACGGCCGGCTCGGCGGCCTCCAGCAGCCGGTGCACGTGCCGCTCGACGCCCTGCTCGGTGGCGTCCTCCTGGGACAGGTCGGCGCTCACCTCCAGCTCCAGGTCGGCGACGTCGGCGTACGGCGCCACGGTCGTCCAGCACCGGCGGCTGCTCGAGCTGAGCACCCGGCGGACGCCGTACGCCCCGAGCACCGGCACCACCTGCTCGGACTGCAGCTCGCCCAGCGACGTGAGCGGTCGCTCGCGGTCGTCGCCGGACCACTTCTTGCGTGACTCCGCCTTGCCGTGGCGCAGCACCACCAGCGGCGTCGACTTCTTGCGCACCGCCAGGAAGTGCGTCGAGCGTGTCGCGGTCGTAGCGGTAGGTCAGCCGGCGCGCGACCTTGTCCAGCGGCACCCAGGCGACCTCGTCGATCTCGGCGTTGGGCTCGTAGGTCGAGACGTCGTCGTCGCCGACCACCCGGCCGGACCAGTAGTGCACGACCTTCGGGCCCGCGGCCACCGGGTAGTGCTGGTCGGGCAGCGGCGGGCCGAGCCGGATGTCGAGCCCGGTCTCCTCCGCGACCTCGCGGACCGCCGCGGTGGTCGCGTGCTCCCCGGGGTCGAGCTTGCCCTTGGGGAACGACCAGTCGTCGTACTTCGGCCGGTGCACGAGGAGCACCTCCGGACCCTTGCGGGTCACGACGGCGCCGGCCGCCAGGGTCACCGGTGCGTGGACCATACGGCTAGGTTAGGGCCTGCTCGACGGGTTGGGGACTGGTGACCGGGGACGGTGAGACGTGCGGACACGACGGGTGGTGTACGGCGCCGGTCTGCTCGTCGTCCTCCTCGTGGTCGGGCGTCGTCACCTGGCGGGTGATCGGTGCCCGCTCGACCTACGAGCAGGCGCTGTCCCAGCTGCCGAAGTCGACGTTGCGCACGACCTTCACCGACTGGGCCGCGGTGCGTGAGCAGGCCCGCGGCGAGGACCTCGACGCCCGCTCGTCGCGGGGCGAGGTCGACGCGTTCACGACGCGGGCCTACGACCGCGACCTCACCGGCGGCTCGGCGCTGGCCGGATCGACGTACGCGTTGGCACGGCGGTTCGGCTTCTCGCCGCTCACCGCGCAGTGGGAGGCGTTCGGGCAGTCCCCGAAGGGGCAGGTCGACGTGCTCAAGCTGAAGCGGTCCGCCGACATGCCCGCGATCGTGCGCGCGCTGGTGCGGCTCGGCTACGAGAAGCCGGACCGCGAGGACGGCACCTGGGTCGGCGGCGCGGACCTGGTCGCCGGCATCGACGGCGAGCTGACGCCGGTGCAGCAGAACCTCGTGGTCTTCGAGGACGAGCGGCTGGTGCTGATGTCGGACAACGCGGCCTACGTGTCCGCGGCGGCCGAGGTGGTCCGCGGTGACGCCGACGCGCTCACCGACGAGGACGGCGTCGCCTCGCTCGCCGGTGTCGTCGGCGACCCGGTCGCGGCCGTGCAGTGGACCTCGACCTTCGTCTGCGAGGACCTGAGCATGGGGCAGGCCGACGAGGAGGACCAGCGCGTCGCGGACGACCTGGTCCGCAAGGCGGGCAAGACCAGCCCGCTCGCCGGGTTCGTGATGGCGCAGGGCGCCGACCGCTCCCTGGCGGTCGGCCTGCACTTCGAGAGCGACGACCAGGCCTCGGCGAACCTCCAGACCCGCGTCGACCTCGCCTCCGGCGACGCACCCGGGCAGGGCGGGTCGTTCGCGGAGCGGTTCTCGATCACGTCCGGCGAGGCCGACGGCGCCGACGTCGTACTCCGCCTGAAGCCGCGCGGCGATGCGGTGCTCTCGGACCTGTCCAGCGGCCCGCTCCTGTTCGCGACCTGCTGACCCGTCCCGGTTCGAGGGTCAGCGGGGCGGCTCGAGGGCCGCCCGCTCCGCAGGTCGTACGGCGCGCCGTCGGCGGTTCTGCGCGATCAGCAGCTCCTGCAGGTCGCGCAACGGCTCACCGTCGTCGTCGAGGTGGTGGCGCACCCAGGCGCCGCTGGACTCCAGCCACCACGACGACGTGCGGTCGTCGAAGGCGAGGTCGAGCAGCCGGCCGACCTCGTCGATCTGCGCCTGGCCGGGGAGCTCGACGAGGCACTCGACGCGGCGGTCGAGGTTGCGGTGCATCAGGTCGGCCGACCCGAGCCACGCCGAGGGGGTGCCGCCGTTCTCGAACCAGAAGATCCGGCTGTGCTCGAGGAAGCGGCCGAGGATCGAGCGGACCCGCATCGTCTCGGACAGGCCGGGGACGCCGGGGCGGGCGGCGCAGATGCCGCGGGTCAGCAGGTCGACGGGGACGCCGGCCATCGAGGCGCGGTAGAGCTCGTCGATGACGGCCTCGTCCACGATCGAGTTGGCCTTGATCCGGATCCGGGCGGGCTGGCCGGCCTGGTGGTTGATCACCTCGTTGCGGATCCGGCTGACCAGGCCGTCGCGGACGGAGTCGGGCGCGACCAGGAGGTTCTCGTAGGAGGCGTTGCGCGAGAAGCCGGACAGGTTGTTGAAGAGGTGGGCGACGTCCTCGCCGATGCCCTCGTGGCTGGTGAGCAGGCCGAAGTCCTCGTAGAGCCGCGCGGTCTTGGGGTTGTAGTTGCCGGTGCCGATGTGCACGTAGCGGCGGATGCCCTCAGGCTCGTCGCGCACCACCATCGCGAGCTTGCAGTGCGTCTTGAGACCGACCAGGCCGTAGACGACGTGGCAGCCGGCGTGCTCGAGCTTGCGGGCCCACTTGATGTTGGCCTGCTCGTCGAAGCGCGCCTTGATCTCGACGAGCACCAGCACCTGCTTGCCGGCGTCGGCGGCGTCGATGAGCGCCTCGATGATCGGGGAGTCGCCCGAGGTGCGGTAGAGGGTCTGCTTGATCGCGAGCACGTGCGGGTCGTCGGCGGCCTGCTCGATGAAGCGCTGCACCGAGGTGGAGAACGAGTCGTAGGGGTGGTGCAGCAGCACGTCGTTGCGCTTGCAGCGACTTGAACACGTCGACCGGCGAGGCCGACTCGACCTCCGCGAGCTGGGAGTGCGTGCTGGGCACGAACGCGGGGAACTTCAGCTCGGCGCGGTCGAGGTCGGCGATGTCGCCGAGGCCGCGCAGGTCCAGCGGTCCGGGGAGCCGGATCACCTCGTCGGCGGAGACCCCGAGCTCGGAGACCAGCAGGTCCAGGATGTGCTCGTCGACGGTCTCCTCGACCTCGAGCCGGACCGGCGGGCCGAAGCGGCGCCGCAGCAGCTCCTTCTCGAGGGCGGCGAGCAGGTTCTCGGCGTCGTCCTCCTCGACCTCGAGGTCCTCGTTGCGGGTGACCCGGAAGGTGTGCACCCCGAGCACCTCCATGCCGGGGAACAGCCGCTTGAGGTGCTCACCGATGACGTCCTCGAGCGGCACGAACCGCTGGTTGCCGACGGGCACGAAGCGGGCGAAGATCGGCGGCACCTTGACCCGGGCGAAGTGCTCCTTGCCGGTCTTGGGGTTGCGCACCAGCACGGCCAGGTTGAGCGAGAGCCCGGAGATGTAGGGGAAGGGGTGCGCCGGGTCGACGGCCAGCGGCGTCAGCACCGGGAAGACCCGCTCCTTGAAGAGCTTCTTGCAGGCCTTCTGCTCGTCGCGGTTCAGGTCGCGCCAGCGCACCAGCTCGATGCTCTCCTTCCCCAGCGCGGGCACGATCTCGTCGCGGAACAGGGTGGCCTGGCGCTGCAGCAGCGCCGAGGTGGTGCTCCAGATCTGCTCCAGCACCTCGCGCGGCATCAGCCCGGAGGCGGCGGGTACGGCGACCCCGGCCGCGATCCGGCGCTTCAGGCCGGCGACGCGCACCATGAAGAACTCGTCGAGGTTGGAGGCGAAGATCGCCAGGAACCGGACCCGCTCGAGCAGCGGCAGCGCGGGGTCCTCGGCCAGCTCGAGCACCCGGGTGTTGAAGTGCAGCCAGGACACCTCGCGGTCCAGGAACCGGCCCGGCTCCAGGTCCGCGGACTCGATCTCGTAGGGCGGCTCGATGTCGAAGGGCTCGGAGGAGACAGCGCGCAGGTCGCTCGGGCCGTCCTCGGACGAACCGCTGACGTGCGTGGCCAACGTGCTGGTCGTGGGGGACTCCGCGCTCATGAGCACATCGTCGCACCACGGGCCATGCAGCCGGTAGCAGTGCGACTACCAACGGGTAGGTTGCCCCGGTGGCGAAACTCCTTCCGCGTCTCGAGCACGCGCTGCTGCGTTCCCTGCTGTCCCTCCCGCCCGCCGTCGTACGGCGGCTGGCCGGTCGCCCGGTGCTGCGTGAGGGCCAGGAGCTCTCGGCCGACACCCAGCTGATCCTCCGGCTGTCCGAGCTGTCGCGGCGTCCGGGGATGGAGACGCTCCCGATCGCGACGGACGGCCGCGCGACGTACGTCCGGGAGAGCATCGTCGTCGGCGGCGTGCGGCGGCCGATCGGCGAGACCCGCGACCTGCGGGTGCCGGCGCCGGGCGGCCCGGTGCGGGCGCGGCTCTACGTGCCGCGCGACGCGGGCGGCACGCCTCCGCTGCTGGTCTACCTGCACGGCGGCGGAATGCTCTACGGCGACCTCGAGACCCACGACCCGGCCTGCCGGTTCCTGGCGGAGGAGTCGGGCTGCCTGATCCTGTCGCTGGAGTACCGCCTGGCGCCCGAGCACCCCTACCCGGCCGGGCTCGACGACGCCTGGGCCGGCTACCGGTGGGCGGTCCAGCACGCGGCGGAGCTGGGCGCCGACCCGCAGCGCATCGGGGTGGGCGGCGACTCCGCGGGCGGCATGCTCAGCGCCGTGGTCGCGCTCCGGGCCGCGCGCGAGGGCGTGCGCTGCGACATGCAGCTGCTGATCTACCCGGCCACCGACATGACCGGGTCGAGTGCGAGCCGGACGGCGTTCGACGAGGGGTTCGTGCTGACCCGGCAGTTCATGGACCTCGCGGACCGGCACTACCTCGGGGCGACGGATCGCACCGACCCCGAGGTCTCCGTGCTGTACGCCGACGTCCCCGACGGCCTCGCGCCGGCGGTGGTGGTGACGGCCGGCTACGACCCGTTGCGCGACGAGGGCGAGGCCTACGCCCGCAAGCTGGCCGCGGCCGGTGTCACCGTGGAGCTGCGGCGCTTCCCCGGGATGATCCACGGCTTCCTGCACGCGGTGGGCGTCGGGCGCGACGCGCGGGCCTGCGTCGCCGAGGTCGCGGCCCTGCTGAAGGCCGCGCTGCCCGCGTAGCCGGGACCTAGCTGCTGGCGTACTGCACGTGGGTGTCGCGGGCGTCGTGCCGGAAGCCGAGCCGCTCGTAGACCGCGATCGCGGGCGCGTTGTCGCCCTCGACGTAGAGCACGACCTCGTCCAGCCCGAGCCCGGCGAGGTGGTGCAGCCCGGCCAGCGTCAGCCGCTTGCCGAGGCCGCCGCCCTGCGCGCGCGGCGACACCCCCACGACGTACACCTCGCCGAACGGCGGCTCGCCGGTGGCCGGCCCGTGCACCTTGGTCCAGTGGAAGCCGACGAGCTCCTCGCCGCGCCAGGCCAGCAGGAAGCCGGCCGGGTCGAACCACGGCTCGCCGAACCGGACCTCCAGGTCACTGCGGGTGGTCGCGCCCTGCTCGGGGTGGTGGGCGAAGGCCTCGGCGTTGACCGCCAGCCAGGCCTCCTCGTCGTGTCCCACCCGGAAGCTGCGTACGTCGATCCCGTCGGCGTCCGGGGCGCTCGCGGGCAGGTCGGCCAACGGCCGGCGCATCACCCACAGGTCGCGGACGCGCCGGAAGCCGAGCGTCGTGGCGAGGGCCGCTGCCGCCGGGTGCTGACCGTGCGACCAGGCGGTGAGCGGCGCCTCGGTGGAGGCGACGGCCGCCGCGGCGAGCGCGCGCCCCACCCCGTGGCCGCGCGCGGACGGGTGCACCACGAGGTCGAGGGCGTCGTCGTGCAGCCAGGCGAACCCGGTGCGCGCCTCGTCGACCCAGAGCGCCGTCGTCTCGGCGGCCGGCGCCCGCAACGCGAGCGTCGTGGCCTCGTCGAGCGGTGTCACGCCGTCGGCCGAGGTCGCCGCAGCGGCGATTCGGAGCACGTCGTTGGTGACCGTGTGGCTGAAATTGACTCGTGGGACTCGCGTGACGGTGCTGGCTGGGCTCACCTCGCCACCCTAGAGTCAGCCGGAACGGGAGGTTCGCGGTGACCATGACCGACATGCTGATGCTGGGTGGGGCGCTGCTCTTCCCGGTGGCCGGGCTGTTCTTCCTGCTCTGGCTGGCCCGCATCGAGGACACCCTGCCGCGCGACGTGCGCAGCGCGCAGCGTCGCCCCGCGCCGGCCCCGATCCTGGCCGTGCCGGTCCGCCGCCGCCCCGCGTCGACGTTCGCGGTCACGCCGCAGTCGTCGCCGGCGTCGGTGCCGGCGTCGGTGCCGGCGCTCTCCGAGGTGGCCACGCTGCCGGTCGTGCGGGCGTCCGTCCCGGAGCAGCGCGCGCCGGCGCCGGTGTCCGTGGTGGCCGAGGCGGTCTGAGCGCGCCGTACGACCGGTGGCGGCGTGTGCGGCGGCCGTGAGGCGCCGTACGACCGGGGGCGGCGTGTGCGGTGGCCGAGGGGCGCCGTACGGCGTGCTGCCCATGGAGAACTGTCGCTGCCCATGGGAACTTCACCGTGGTCAGCGAAAGATTCGCTGCATCCCCTGGTAAACGGTCAGGGGATCAGGCGTGCTCGCGGTCACCCGCGCGCTCCTTGGGCGGCAGCACGAACCGGTAGCCGACGTTGCGCACGGTGCCGATCAGCGTCTCGTTGTCGGGGCCGAGCTTGGCGCGCAGGCGGCGCACGTGCACGTCGACGGTGCGGGTGCCGCCGAAGTAGTCGTAGCCCCAGACCTCCTGCAGCAGCTGCTCGCGGGTGAACACCCGGCCCGGGTGCTGCACGAGGTACTTCAGCAGCTCGAACTCCTTGAAGGTCAGGTCGAGCGGGCGGCCGCCGAGCTTCGCGGTGTACATCGAGTCGTCGACGGTCACCTCGCCGGAGCGGATCACGTGCGACTCCGGGTCGTCGGCGTTGCGCTGGGCGGCGAGCCGGCCGACCGCCAGCCGGAGCCGGGCCTCGAGCTCGGCGGGGGCGCAGGTGTGCAGCAGCACGTCGTCCATGCCCCAGTCGGCCGCGACGACCGAGAGGCCGCCCTCGGTGACCACCAGCAGCACGGGGGAGTCAGATCCGGTGGTGCGGATCAGTCGGCACAGGTCACGGGCGTGCGCGAGCTCCTTGCGGCCGTCGACCAGGACCACGTCGACGTCCGGCGCCTCGAGCAGCGCGCTGCCCTCGGCGGGCAGGATCTTCACCTGGTGGGGGAGCAGGGCGAGCGAGGGCAGCACGTCAGCGGAGGGCTGGGTGGTGCTCGTCAACAGCAGCAGGGTGCTCATAGGGCACCTCCCGGTCGGGGGATCGCCGACTCGTCGTTGAGCCGCTGTGCGGGCCGCGGAGGCCGGGCGGACCGGCGACACGCGATGAGGCAGGATACCGAACATGACCCCCACCGCTCCCGATCCCGTCTCAGGGGTGGGCAGCGTCACGGTCCGCTACTGGGCGGCGGCGCGTGCCGCGGCCGGGGTGGACAACGACCAGGTCGAGGTCGCCGCGGACGCGACGCTCGCCGACGTGCTCGCTTCGGTGCGGGGGCTGCACGCCGACCGGCCGCGGCTCGCCGACGTGCTCGCGGTCTGCTCGGTGCTGGTCGGCGACCGTCCTGTCGCGACCTCCGACCCGGCGACGGTGGCGCTCGCGCCGGGGGACGTCGTCGAGCTGCTGCCGCCGTTCGCCGGTGGCTGAGCGCGCCGGGAATCCCGCGGCCCTCCGGTCGGTTGACCTGCCATGAGCCAAGGAGCCTGGGTGCTGGTTGTCGCCGTCGTGCTGGCGTGCGCCTTCGGGCTGTTCCGCGCCGCGCGCGACGGCCGCTTCCGCGGCACGCACCCGGTGCGGGACAGTGTCGGTGCCGACGCGACGCAGGCGGCGGTCGCCTCGCCGCTGGACGGGCTGGGGCACGAGCCCGGCGAGCGCTTCACGCTGCTGCAGTTCTCCTCCGCGTTCTGCGCGCCCTGCCGGGCCACCCGCCGGGTGCTCGGCGAGGTCGCCGAGCTGGTGCCGGGGGTGCGGCACGTGGAGATCGACGCGGAGCACCACCTCGACGTCGTACGACGGCTCGGGATCGTCCGCACGCCGACGACGCTGATCCTGGACGCGCGCGGTCAGGAGATGTCCCGCGCGAGCGGAGCGCCGAGCAAGGCGGCCGTGCTGGCGACGCTGGAGGGGACGCTCGGCTGAAAGCCGCGGACCTCGTGCGCCCTATGTCGCGACCACGTACATTTGCCCGTCATGGGGACCTGGATTCGTCACGACCGTGACGTCCTGCGCGACCTCGCCGACGGGCTCGACGAGCTGCACGAGACGACCGGGACGCCGGTGACGGCACGACGGCCGTGGCTGCAGGCCTGGCTGGACTCCTACCGCAGCTTCCATCCGTTCACGATCGGCCTCGAGCGTCCCGACGGCCAGCTCGACGGCATCGCGCTGCTCGCCACCAAGCGGCTGCGCGGCCTGACCCAGGTGGTGGCCGTCGGCCACGGCCCGAGCGACGCGATGAAGCTGCCCGCGCGCGACGACGTCGCGGCCAGCGAGCTCTCCGAGACCGTCGCCGCGGCTCTGCACGAGCAGCGGGGGGCCTGGCAGCTGAGCCTGCGGCACCTCTCGGCCGAGGACGCGCTCTCCCCGCACCTGCTCGACGACCTGCGCCGCTCGCGGCTGGCCCCGGGCGACGTCTCGCCGACGCTGCGCACCGAGCCCGGCGACGTGCTGCGCCAGCACGTGTCGAGCAGTCACCACAAGGGCATCTCGCGGATCCGCAACCGGATGGTGCGCGAGGGGCTGCGGCCGCAGGTCGAGCACCTCTACGACGCCGAGGCCATCGCGGCCGTGCTGCCCGCCGTGGAGCGGGTGTTCCGCCGTCGCGATGCGGCGCTCGAGCGGGCCTGCGCGCTCGACCGGCCGGAGTCGGGGGACTTCTTCCGCAACGTGATCGCCCAGCACGTGGCCCTGGGGACGGCGTGCCTGACCACGCTGTCGCTGGAGGGGGAGCTGGCGGCCTACGTGCTCTGCTTCGTCGACGGTCCGGCCTACCGGATGTGGCACCCGCGCTTCGACCCCCGCTGGGACCGCTTCAGCCCGGGCAAGCTGGCGATGGACGAGTCGATCGCGCACGCCCTCGAGCAGGGCGCCACGGAGTACGACTTCATGCGCGGTCAGGAGCGCTACAAGAGCAGCTACGCCAACCATCTGCCGCGAGCGCTGGACCTGTTCGCAGCCTCGGGGCCCGTGGTGGGGGTCGCCACCTCGTCCGTGCTGTCGCTGCGGACCCGGATGCGCGAGGCCGCCGACGGTGGCGGACGCGCCGGCCAGGCCGTGGAGTGGACCCGCAAGGTGCGGTCCCGCCGCGGTTGATCTGTCCACGATGTGGATACACTATCCGGATCATGAGACGCTCGGTGTCGTCGGGGCCTGAGGCTGCGTACTGTCGCCCCATGGCCTCGACCTTGCTCACCCGACGACGCGCAGTGGACCACTGCCGCGTGCGGTCGGCGCTCTGTCGAATGCGCTGACGGTCCGTCCCGGATCACCCTGCTTCCGCAGCTCGCTGCGTCGACCGCACGTGTCGACCGTCCCGGACACTCACCGCCGGACCCTCGCTCGAGGGGTCTCCGGCGTGCCTGCTCAGCCCGCCCTCACCAGGAGCCCGCCATGTCCAGCACGTCTCGCACATCCACCGCCTCGAACGCGACCCGGTCCGGTGACCGGGCGCAGATCGACCCTCGCGGCCCGCGGTTCGTGGCCACCCTCACCGCCGTCGTGCTCGCGGTGGCCCTGGTCGCCGCCCCCTCCGCCCTCACGGTCGGCCTCCTGGTGGCGCAGACCGCCGTGTTCGCCCTCGGCGCGAGCCGCGGCATCACGCACACGCCGTACTCCTGGCTGTTCCGCACGCTGGTGCGTCCCCGCCTCGGCCCGCCGGCGGAGCTCGAGGACGCAGCGCCGCCGCGGTTCGCGCAGGCGATCGGGCTTGGGTTCACCGTCCTGGCCCTGGCCGGCTATCTCAGCGGACTGACCCTGCTCGGCTCGGTCGCGACCGGCTTCGCGCTGGCCGCCGCGATCCTCAACGCCGCCTTCGGACTCTGCCTGGGCTGCGAGCTCTACCTGCTGATCTCCCGGGCGCGCGGTCCGCGCGCGACACCCGCCGCCTGAACACCCTAATCCCCCCACACCAACCGCCCGGGCCACCCGGGCAGAGGAGAGGAACACCATGAGCCGCGACACCGCACTCGTGAACGCCGACTGGGTCGAGGAGCACCTCGACGACCCGCAGGTCGTCCTGGTCGAGGTCGACGAGGACACCACCGCCTACGACAAGGGCCACATCCGAGGCGCCATCAAGCTCGACTGGACCACCGACCTCCAGGACCAGGTCCGCCGCGACTTCGTGGACAAGGCGGCGTTCGAGGCGCTGCTCTCGGCCAAGGGTGTCGGCAACGACCAGACCGTGGTGCTCTACGGCGGCAACAACAACTGGTTCGCGGCCTACGCGTTCTGGTACTTCAAGCTCTACGGCCACCAGGACGTCAAGCTCCTCGACGGCGGGCGCAAGAAGTGGGAGCTCGACTCCCGCGAGCTGACCGACGAGACGGTCACCCGGGAGGCAACCAGCTACACCGCGCAGGAGCAGGACACCTCGATCCGCGCCTTCCGCGACGAGGCCGTCGCAGCGATCGGCGTGCAGAACCTCGTCGACGTGCGCAGCCCCGACGAGTACGCCGGTCGGCTGCTCGCCCCGGCCCACCTGCCGCAGGAGCAGGCGCAGCGGGCCGGCCACGTGCCGACCTCCATCAACGTGCCGTGGAGCAAGAACGCCAACGACGACGGCACCTTCAAGTCCAACGAGGAGCTCACCGCCCTCTACGCGGACGCCGGCATCGACGACAGCCGCGACACCATCGCGCTGTGCCGCATCGGCGAGCGCAGCTCGCTGACCTGGTTCGTGCTCAGCGAGCTCCTCGAGCGCGACAACGTGAAGAACTACGACGGGTCCTGGACCGAGTACGGCTCCCTGGTCGGCGTCCCGATCGCGCTGGGCGACGAGCCCGGGTCCGCTGAGGGCGGCCGCTGATGTGCGGCGCGACCACCGGCGGGCTGTCCCTCGACGGCGTGAACGTCGCCAAGGAGTCGGTCATCCAGGGCATCGTCACCCGAGCGCAGGCGGACGGGCAGGCCGAGCCGGTCGGCAACGCCTACGTGCGGCTGCTGGACCGCACCGGTGAGTTCACGGCCGAGGTCCCGACCTCAGCCAGTGGCCACTTCCGGTTCTTCGCGGCACCCGGTGAGTGGACGCTGCGCACGCTGGCTCCGCGGGCCGAGCCCGTCGACCAGCGCGTCGTCGCCCAGCGCGGCGTGGTGGCGGAGGTCGCGGTCACGATCTGACCCCTCGCTTGGCACGCTCGCGAGCTGTCCACCTACCACGACCCCCGGTCTTCTGACCGGGGGTCGTCGGTGTTTAACACATTTTACTTTCCGGAGGCTCTTTAGGACTAGATGACCCTCATGTCCGGTTTGTACGGCGCCGATACCTCCCCCAGCTTCTCGATCGAGAAGCACCGGCTCTCCCCCGAGGTATCCCACCATGTCCCGTGTCCCTGGTTCTGCGCGCCCATTTTCGGGCCTGCTCACCCTCTCGCTCGTCGGCGCCCTGGCGGCGACCGGCCTCAGTGTCTCCGCCGCGAGCACCGCGTCGGCGACGGAGACGGCAACCGGATCCCAGACCGAGACCCAGGTCGCAGCTCCGGCCGCCTCTCAGGCCGCAGCTCAGGCCGGATCGGTCACCGTGGAGGCGACCAGCGACACCTTCGTGCAGCGGTCCCGCCCGCGCCGTGCCTTCGGCCGCGCCGCCAGCGTCCAGGTGAACACCGGCACCAACCAGGGCCTGCTGTCCTTCGAGCGGGTCGAGCTGCCCACCGACATGACCCCCACCGCGGCCACGATGTGCGTGACCCCGACCCGCAGCTCCTCCTCGCGGCTGACCGCGTGGGTCGCCCCGACCACCGGCTGGAACGAGAGCCGCACCACCTGGCGCAACCGTCCCTCGCCGCGTCGCGTCCGGGTCGGCGTCAGCGACAGCCTCGCGGCCGGAAGCCGCACCTGCTTCGACCTCTCGACGAGCTTCGTCGGCGAGGGCGTCAACGCCGTGCGCCTGCAGAGCAGCCACTACAAGGTGGGCGTCCGCTCCTCCGAGACCTACGCCACCCCGACCCTGACGGTCGCCTACAAGCGCAAGGCGGACACGACCGCCGAGCAGGTCACGACCACCGAGCCGGCCACGAGCCCCGAGCCCGCCACGACCACCGCGCCCGCCCCGACGACGACTGTCCCGGCCCCGACGACGACCGCTCCGGCCCCGACGACGACCGCTCCGGCCCCGACGACGACCGCTCCCGGCCCCGACCACGACCGCTCCGGCCCCGACCACGACGGCTCCCGCGCCGGTCAAGCCCGGCCCCGGCGGGCACCGTCCTGTGGGACGGCAGCTTCGAGCGGGGCGGCGTGCCGCACGGCGCGAACGGCCTGGACTGCAAGACCGGTGCCGACGACGGCCCGGACAGCGCGGCCGACGAGTACTACTCGGTCGAGGAGATGGGCAACACGTCCTGCGCCAACAAGGTGTCGCTGTCGGGCGAGCGCACCCGCACCGCGGACTCCAAGCGGGCCCTGAAGATCTGGATGTCCCCGGGCCAGCAGCGCGAGCAGGCGCAGTCGAAGTACTCCTGGACCCCGGACGCCAAGGGCAGCGTCGACCAGTACTACGGCTTCTCGATGTACTACGAGAACGACTGGGCCAGCGTCGGCGGCCTGCTGAAGAACATCTCGGGCAGCGACTGGCACAACCCGATGGCGTTCCGGATGCTCGGCGACAACGGCTCGCTGAACTTCTCCGGCGACATGAACATGAACAACGACAACGGCAAGGCCTACAAGAGCTTCTCCGAGCCGCACATGGTCCTGCGTCGCAACACCGTCAAGAACCAGCAGGGCTTCTACAAGGACGGCGCCGGCCTGGACAAGATCGACCTCGGCCCGATCGTGCAGAACAAGTGGATGGACTTCGTCTGCCACGTCCGCTGGTCGACCACGAGCACCAACGCCCTGCGTGAGTGCTGGCGCGACGGCACCTACATGGGTGCCAGCACCACCCTCAACGCGGTCGCCGCGAACAAGCACTTCCTGCGGCTCGGGCAGTACCAGACCACCAGCATCGGCCACGGTCGCACGACGTACTTCGACAACGTGCGGATCGGCACGACGTTCGACGCGGTCGACCCGTCGCGGACCCGCTGACCACAGCTGACGGCAGACTGATCACACGCTGATTGCATGGGCAGGCCGGCTCGGGGATTGTGCTCCCGGGCCGGCACTGCTCTGCTAACGTCGAACACCGGGTACGGCACACGCAGCGATCCCTCGAGATCTCGGCTGCGCCTCCCATCCAGGGGAGCGTCCGAAGGGGAAGGGTCACGGCTCGTGGGTGTTCAGGTTCCGGGGAGCCCAGAAGTCGCGACCGTGGTGGTCCCGGCCCGCAACGAGCGCGACGCGATCGGCCCGTGCCTGGCCTCGCTGCAGGCGCAGACCGAGCGGCGCCTCCAGATCATCGTGGTCGACGGCAGCTCCGACGACGGCACCCAGGACGTCGTCCGGGCGATCGCCGCGGACGACCCGCGGGTCGAGCTGCTCGACAACCCGAAGCGGACGGTGCCGTTCGCGATGAACGTCGCACTGGCCGCCGCGCGGGCGCCCTGGCTGGTCCGGGTCGACGCGCACGCCGCCGTGCCGGCCGACTACGTCGCCCGCGCCGTGGCGCTGCTCGAGTCCGGCGACTGGGGCGCGGTCGGCGGCATCAAGCGCGGCATCGGCCGCACCCCGGCCGGCAAGGCGGTGGCCGTGGCGATGGCCTCCCGCTTCGGCGTGGGCGGCTCGGTCTACCACTACGGCACCACCGCCCAGGAGGTCGAGCACGTGCCGTTCGGCTCCTACCCGGTCGCGCTGGCCCGCGAGATCGGTGGCTGGGGCGAGGAGTTCACGACCAACCAGGACTTCGAGTTCGACCACCGGATCCGGGCGTCGGGGCACAAGATCCTCTTCGACCCCAGTCTGGTGATCGACTGGGAGTCCCGCCAGAGTGTGCGCGCCCTCTACGACCAGTACCGCCGCTACGGCAAGGGCAAGGCGAAGGTCGCGCTGCGCCACCCCGACTCCGTCAAGCCGCGGCACACCCTGCCGCCAGCGTTCGTCGCCTATGCCGTCGCGGTGACGGCCGCCTCGCTCGTGCGCCGTCGTCCGGCCCTGGCCGCGGCGGCCCTGTCGCCGTACGCCCTCGCGCTGAGCGCGGCGTCGCTCACCGCCGGCCGCGGCGAGCTGGACCCCGAGGCGCGTCGCCACCTGCCGGCCGCCTTCGCGGCGATGCACGTGGGATGGGGCATCGGGTTCTGGGAGGGACTGGTCCGCGAGCTGCGCGAGGGTCGCGCGTGAGCGGCTTCGTCGCGGCGGCCGCGCGTCCGGGCCACGACCCGCACGACGGCGAGCTGCGCGAGGCCGTGCGCTCCCTCGCCGACCTCTACGCGGGCCTGCGGCCCGGCGCCGCGTCCGAGGAGGCTGTCGGCGACCGCGCCGTCGCCGTCGGCTTCGGCTGCTCGGTCCGCGCCTCCGACCAGGGCTGGACGCTCGTGCAGGGAGTCGCGCACGGCCCGGTGCCGCTGCCCGTCTCGGTCCGGGACCTGCCGGGCGTCGACGGCCAGTGCGCGATCGCGTCGTACGACGCGGAGCGCCGGGTGCTGCTGCTGGCGACCGACCGGTTCGCCTCCGCTCCGGTGTACGTCGCCGAGACCGACCGGCTGGTGCTGGCCTCGACCTCGGCGCTCACGCTGGCCAAGCACCTGCACGCCCGACCCTCGCCGGACGCCTTCCGCAACTTCCTCGTCGCGGGCTACCAGTTCGGCACAGAGACGCACTGGGACGGCACCCGGCGCGTCGAGGCCGGCAACGTCGTCACGGTCGGACGCGACGCGATGCAGGAGTCGACCTACTGGCTGCCGCGGGTCGACGAGGCCATCGACGCGATGGACGTGCACCAGGCCGCAGACACCCTCATCGAGATCGGCGTCGCCACGCTGCGCGACCGGATCGGCGACCAGGAGACCTGGCTGGACCTCACCGGCGGCTACGACTCCCGGCTGCTGGCGCTGCTGGCCGCGAAGGCGGGGGTGCCGTTCTCCGGCAACACCCGGCCCGACTCGCGCGGCCCCGACGTCGAGCTGGCCCGCGAGATCAGCGAGCTGCGCGGCTGGCCGTGGCGCGAGCTGGGGATGCAGGACTTCCCAGCGGACGCACCCGTCCAGGTGCGGCACGCCCTGGCCACCGGCGACGGGCGGCTCGAGGTGCTCCAGCTCGGCCAGGTCGGCTGGGGGCACCAGATCCTGGCGCAGTCGTTCCCGCGGCTGCTCAGCGCCGGCGGCGGCGAGCACCTGCAGTTCTACGCCTGGAACACCGAGCTGCCCTTCCCGGGTCGCGGCGAGGGCCCGCCGAACCTTGACCGCTGGGTCGACATGATCGCCCTCAAGCCCGGGCAGCTCGAGCTGCTCGCGCCCGGATCGCGCGAGGCGACCCGGTCGGCGTTCCGCTTCCGGCTGGCAAGGCGCGCGGCCCGCTTCGACGGCATGCCGCGCACCCGGGTGCTGGACGCCTGCTACGCCTACAAGAGCAACGCGCACTTCGGCGCCTACCGCGCGGCCGACGACCCCGACATCACCGCCCAGCTGCCCTACTACTTCGAGCCGATCTTCAGCGCGGCCTTCTCGATGAACCACCACGTGCGCGGCGGGATGCGGCTGATGCGCGAGGTGATGCACCGCCTCGACCCGGAGGTCGCGGCCATCGAGACGACCCGGGGCGGCCCCGCCGTGCCGATGCGCCCCAGCACGGCAGCGCAGTACCTCCCCTTCTACGGCATCCTCGGACGCAAGGGCCTCAACAAGGTCACCGAGCGGATCAGCGGCCGCCCGTGGTTCCCCTTCCCGATGACCTCCAAGTGGCCCAAGGCCGAGGCCAACCGCGCGGCCGTCGACTCACTGGTCGGCGACGGCACCGTCGACCTCTCGGACCTGCGGGTGCGGCCGCTCCTCAGCGAGGAGGGTGCCCGCCGCGTCGCGTCCGGTGAGGTGTCGGCCTCGATGCTCGGCCGGGTGCTGACCCTGGAGATGCTGCTCGCCGAGGTCGGGACCGACCTGTGAGCGAGAGCTCCGGGGACCAACCTGACAGCGAGGTGCAGGGCTCCCTGACGTCGACCGCGCGCAGCGGCTTCGTCTGGCAGTCCACGGCGTTCGTGCTGGCCCGGCTGACGCTGCTGGTCTCCACGATCGTGCTCGCGCGCGCGCTGGGTCCTGCCGACTACGGCATCATCTCGCTGGCCCTGACGATCGTGGTGGCCGTCGGGATCATCTGCGACCTGGGGATGAGCCAGGCCGTCGTCTACCTGCCGCGCAACGACCGGCGCACCGACTCCGCGCTCGGTGGCGCGCTCTTCGGGTCGCTGTCGAGTGCGGTGCTGTGGGTGATCGTCGCGCCGGTCGTGCTGCGGCTGACCGGACACCCCGAGCTGATCGCGCCGGTCTCCGTGCTCGCGCTGGTGCTGGTGCTCACCGCGGTCGGCCAGGTGCCCGACGCCGTGCTTCGCAAGCAGCTGCAGTTCTCCCGGCGGCTGCCGGGCGAGATGGCCCGCGGCCTGGGTCGCGGCGTCGTCGCGATCGTGCTCGCGCTCGCCGGGTACGGCGTGTGGTCGCTGGTCTGGGCCGAGATCGTCGGCGCCGCCGGCTATGCGCTCGTCTCCTGGCTGATGCTCGGCCGCGCGCCGGGATCGCCGCGGCACTGGCTGGACCGCGGCGAGCTGCGGCAGCTGCTGCGCTTCGGGGTGCCGGCCTCGCTCAACGGGCTGCTGTCGACAGCCGCGCAGAACGTCGACTACCTCGTGGTGGCCTGGCTGCTCGGCTCGGTGGCACTGGGCTCCTACTTCGTCGGCTTCCGGATCCCCGAGCTGGTCGTGGTCAGCGTCTTCCAGGTCTTCTCCCAGATCGCCTACCCGCTCTACACCCGGGTCAAGGACGAGCCGGCGCGGCTGCGCCGAGCGGTGCTGCAGAGCCTGCGGGTGCAGGCGCTCTACGGCCTGACCATCAGCGTCTCGATCGCAGTGACCGCTCCGCTGCTGGTGCCGGCGCTCTTCGGCCCGGAGTTCGGCCCGGCCGTCCCGGTGATGCGTGCGATCGCGATCTACGCGCTCTTCCGGTCGTTGACCGCCGGGGCCGCCGACCTGTTCAAGGCCGTCGGCCGTCCGGAGCTGGCCATGTGGCTCGGCGTCTGGCGCCTCGTGGTGCTGGTGCCGGCGCTGGTGCTCGGCTCCCGCTGGGGGCTCGAGGGCGTGGGTTGGGCCCAGGCCGTGGTCGCGCTGGTGTTCACCGTGATCACCCAGCGCGAGATCTGCCGGCTGACCGGCGTCACGTGGCGGCAGGTCGGGTCGACGATCCGCTCCGCGCTGGTCGTCGCCGCGGTGGCCGGGCTGGTCAGCGGACTGGTCATGTGGTGGGTGCCGGGCGAGGACCTGCTCGCGGTCGTCGTCGTGGGGTTCGCCACCGTGGTCGCGGCCGGTGCCACCCTGCTGGTGACCGACCGCAAGCTCATCGGCGAGGTGTTCGCGCGATGAGCCGCCGGCTGCCGCGTGCCGCGCCGACCGGTCACCGGGTGCTGCTGAGCGAGGGTGCCTCCGGGCAGTCGCACAGCCAGCTCGGCGCCGTGCGTGCGTTGTCCCTGGCCGGTCACGAGGTGCACGTGACCGTCTCCGCCCCGCACTCCACGGCCGGCTGGTCGCGGCACTGCGACCGGCAGATCCCGGCTCCGACGGTCGACGACCCGTCGTACCCGGACGAGATCGCGCGCATCGTCGCCGCCGGTGGCTACACCGCCGTGCTGCCGGCCAGCGACGCGGCGGTCGCCGTGCTCGACCTGCCCGGTGCCTGCCTGATCGACAAGGAGGAGGTCGGCCGGCGCGCCCGGGCGGCCGGCTTCCCGCCCGCCGAGGAGCTGGCGTTCTCCGACGGCGACGCGCTGGTCGCGGCCGCGTCCGACCTGGACTACCCGGTCGCGGTGAAGTCGAGCGAGAAGCGCGGCACCGACGCGTTGATCGTCTGGCGCGCCGACGGCCCCGCCGACCTGGCGGTCGCTGCCGGCTACCCGCACCCGATGATCGCCCAGCGCTGGCTGCTGGGTCAGCCGCACGCGGTGAGCGGGGTGATGTTCGAGGGCCGGCTGCGAGCCTCGCTGCACCAGAAGTACGACCGCACCTGGCCCCGCCGCGCAGGCGTCACTACCGAGTCCGTCACCACCGAGCCCGACCTCGAGCTGGAGGAACGCGCCACCGAGATCGTGCGCGACCACGAGGGCGTCTGGCAGGTCCAGCTGATCGGCGACACCGTCATCGACGTCAACCCCCGCGTCTACGGCTCGGTGGTGCTCAGCGCCTTCGCCGGGGTCAACCTGCCCGACGTGCTGGTGCGGCTGTGTGCGGGCGAGGACGTCGCCGGGGGACGGGTGCTCCGGGCCCACGGCGGCCACACCTACCGCTGGATCGAGGGCGACCTGCGCAGCCTGCTTGATGCCTACCGCGCCTCCGACCTGTCCACGCGCGGCCTGCTCGCCGCGCTCGCACCCGTGCGGCACACCGTGCACGCCGACGTCTGGCTCTCCGATCCCGGGCCGACGCTCGCGCGCGCCGTCCACGTCCTCACCTCCCGCCGGGGCCCGCGATGAGGCCCGCGACGAGGTCCGCGACGAGCAGGGGTCGGGTGCTGGTGGTCGGTCGTGGGGCCCCCGAGCGCGGTGGCATCCCGACCTACCTCACGATGCTCGCGCAGGCCGGTCCAGCCCTGGGCCGGGAGATGGTGCTGGTCAACCTCGCCGACGCCTCGCTGCGCGAGGGCGGTGCGACCTCGTGGGCCAACCTCACCAAGACCCTCGCCGACGTACGCCGCGTGCTGGGCGCCGCACGCCGCGGCGACATCGTGCACGTGCACTCGGCGATGGCACCCGCGGTGACCGGGATCCGGGCCGGGCTGCTGCTCGCCGCCGGACGCCTCCGGGGGGCGCGCACGGTGCTGCACGCGCACGGGGGCCGGCTGCCCGGCACGCTGACCAGCGACCGCCGGCGTCGCCTCGCGCGCTGGTCGGTGGCGGCGGCCGACACCGTGGTGACCGTCTCGCACACGGTGCTGGACGCGCTGGCCGCGTGCGGGGTGCCGACCAGCCGGCTCGAGCTGGTCGCCAACGGCGTGGACGTGCGCACGTTCGCGCCCGCTGCGGGCGACCCGCACGACGTGCCGCGGGTGCTGTTCGTGGGCGGGCTGACGCCCCGCAAGGGGGTGCTCGACCTGCTGGCCGCGTCCACCGCGCTGCGGGAGCAGGGCGTCGAGCACGAGGTGTGGCTGGCCGGCGGTGTCCCCGACGAGGGCGACGAGGCGCACGCCGCGGTCCGTGCCGGTGAGGCAGCCCACGTGCGGTTCCTGGGGGAAGTCACCCACGACGCACTCCCGGCCCTCTACGCTTCGTGCGACGTGTTCGCGCTGCCGTCGTGGTGGGAGGCGATGCCGCTGACCGTGCTGGAGGCCATGGCCTGCGGTCTGCCGGTGGTGGCGAGCTCCGTCGGCGACATCCCGGTCGCGGTGCAGGACGGCCGCACCGGGCGGGTGGTGCCACCACGCGACGTACCAGCGCTGACGGAGGCGCTGGGCTCGGTGCTGCGCGACCCGGAGCGTTCAACTTCGTGGGGTGAGGCGGGCCGCGAGCGGGCACTCTTGCACTACGACGAAGCCGCGACCCTGCGGCGGATGGCCGAGATCTACGACGCACTGGAGGAGGGGCGATGAGCGTTCTGTGCTACCACGCGGTCGACCCGACCTGGACCTCCCCGCTGTCGGTGACCCCCGAGGCGTTCGACGAGCACTGCGCCTGGCTGGCCCGGGCCCGCAACGTCGTACCCCTCGACGTGGCGGTGCAGGCGATGGACCGCCGCGGTCGGCTGCCGCGCGGCATGGTCGCCCTCACCTTCGACGACGGCTTCCTCCAGCTGCGCGACCACGTCTTCCCCGCGCTGGCACGGCACGGCCTGCCGGCGACGGTCTTCCTGGTCGCGGCCACCCTCACCGAGGAGGGCCAGGCCGTGGACTGGGTCGACACCCCGCCGCCGTGGGAGCTGCAGACGCTCGACCTCGACGACGTCCGCGCCGCGCAGCGCGACGGCATCGGCTTCGCCTCGCACAGCTGGTCGCACCACACGCTGCCCGACCTCGACGAGGACACCCTGCTCACCGACCTGCGGCGCAGCCGGGAGTTCCTCGAGGACGTGCTGCACGAGCCGGTCGGCGAGCTGGCCTACCCGCGCGGCAAGCACTCCGAGACCGTACGACGCACCGCGGCCGCCGCGGGCTACGCGCACTCGTGGTCGCTGCCGGAGAGCCGCGAGGTCGTCGGCCCGCACGCCCTGCCGCGCGTGGGTGTCTTCCCCGGCAACGGCCTGATGACCTTGCGCGGCAAGACCCAGCCGGCCTACCTCCCGGTGCGGCACAGCCCGGTCTTCCCGGCGCTGCGCCGCCTGGCGCGCCGGTGAGGTCGCAGTGATCCCCTGGCGCGAGTGGATGCTGCACATCCTGGCCCTGTCGGTGTTCGTCGAGTCCGTGCAGATCGGTCCGGCGCGGATCGGTCGCGTGCTGGCGGTGCTCGCGGCCCTGGCCGTCGTGCTGGTGCTGATCTCGCGTCCGGGCGCGCGGGTGCTGCCGCCGGGCGTGATCGGGGTGCCGGTGGCCCTGCTGACGCTGTGGTCCTACCTCAGTGTCTTCTGGTCGGCGTCGTTCGCCGGCTGGCTCGGCGCCCAGCTCCAGCTGGCGTTGGCGCTGTGCTACTTCGCGGCGTTCGTGGTGCTGCCCGTCTCGCGGGCGCAGATCGAGCGGGTGCTGCAGTCCTTCGCGGTCGGCGCGGTCGCGGCCGGTCTGCTGGCGCTGTCGCAGGCCAGCCCGGAGGTGCGGGCCGTCGGCCTGCAGGGTGACGCGAACATGTTCGCGCTCTACGAGGCCGCCGCGGTGCCGATCGCGCTGCAGCAGGCCTTCCGCCGCTCGGGTTGGCTGCGCTCGGCTGTGGCTGCTCGCGGCGATCGTGATGATCGCCGGTGTCGTGGCGTCGCAGTCGCGTGGCGGGTTGCTCACCGTCGTCCTGGTCGTGGTGGTGCTGCTCTGGCGCGGCGACCTGGGCGCCCGCGCGGCCCGCTTCCGGGTCTCGCTGACGGTCGTGGGGGCGAGTCTCTCGCTGCTGGTGTTCGGGGCGCTCGTCACGCTGGTGCCGCGGTTCAGCATCGCGGAGGCCAAGGAGACCGGGGGCACCGGACGCGTCGACATCTGGCGCGCGGCGATCGCCGCCTGGGAGCAGACGCCGCTGCTGGGCATCGGCGCCGGGCAGTGGGAGATGTCCAGCAGCCAGCTGCTCGCCACGACCCCGGGCGTCACGCTCGACCCCTACTCGATCATCGTGCTGGAGGGCATCCGCATCCACAGCGCCTACATCGAGCCCTGGGTCGAGCTCGGGCCGATCGGGCTGGTGCTCTACCTCGCCCTGCTGCTCGGGATCGCGGTGGTGCTGATGACCGAGTCCCGGCACGCACGCGGCGGGCTGACGCGTTCCCTCATGCCGATGCTGCTCGCCTTCGCCGGGGGCACGATCTTCCTCTCCGCGATGAACAACAAGCTGCTGTGGATCGTGGCGGGCTTCGCGGCGGCGGTGCCCTACCTGCCCGACCGCTTCGGCATGCCCGACGCCACCTACGCGCGCGGCGGCGACCTGCGCCACGAGCTGGAGCGGCTGTGAACCCGGCTGCGCCCACGGCCTGGGAGCTCGCCGAGGGAGTGCTGCGCCGCTGGTGGGTGCTGCTGCTCGGCTTCCTGCTCGGCGGGCTGCTCGCGGCGGGTGCGACCCTGGCCCTCCCCGGTGGGTACGTCGCCTCGACCGCCGTGGTCGTGCAGCTGCCCGCCCAGGACAGCGCCGACACCGAGGCGATGATCCGCACGGTGCAGTCGCTCACCCTCAGTGACGTGCTGATGCGCGACATCGCGAGCAAGTCCCGGTCCGGGCTGTCCGGGACGGACGTCGCACGCCGGATCACCGTGGAGCGTGCTGCCGGCTCGGCGGTCATCGACATCTCGGTGCGGGACGAGGACAAGGAGCGCGCGGTGACCATCGCCGACACGGTGCTGCCCAGCCTGGAGTCGCGGCTGGGGCGGGCCCGGATCGCCGACCGGGCCAAGGACGGCGTCCGGAGCAGCCGCGCCATCCAGGTGCAGGCGCTGGGTCTGGCGACCGTGCAGCCGGTGACGGCGCCGATCGCCCGCAACGGCGTCCTCGGAGCCGTCGGCGGACTGGGCGCCTTCCTGCTCGTGGCAGTCTTGATGACGGTGGCGTCGGCGCAGCGGGCGGAACGACGAGTGGAGGACCGATGAGCGACTTCGGCCGGGTGATCGGCCCCGAGCCCGACCCGGAGCAGCTGTTCCGGGAGGCCTTCCTGCGCACCTACCAGGCCAACTCGGCGCCGCTCGCACCCGTCCAGCCGGAGCCCCCGCCGCGGGAGAGCCTGTCGGCGGGCGTGATGCGGCGCTGGTGGATGATCCTGCTCGGCGTCACGATCGGCGCCGTCGCCGGCTTCGCCGGCAGCCTGGCCGCGCCCCCGTCGTACACCGCCTCGATCACGATGATCGTGCAGGTGCCCTCCAACGTCTCGGACACCGAGGCGCAGGTGAGCACGATCGAGGCGCTGACCACCAGCGCGACCGTGCTGGGCGACATGGCCCAGGCGGCGGGAGCCGACCTGAGCCCGCGCGAGGTGGGAGACCGGCTCGACCTGAGCCGGCCGACCGGCTCCGCGGTCGTCGAGGTCACGATCACCGACTCCGACCGGCAACGCGCCCGGGGGCTGGCGCGCGCCCTGCTGCCCAGCTTGCGGGACCGCCTCTCCGATGCCGACCTGGTCGCGTCGGAGACGGGCGGCCAGGTGCAGTCGGCCGACAACGTGACCGTGCGCTCCTTCGGTGCACCGCAGATCGAGGAGGCCGCCACGGCGGCGCCGCGATTCACCGCGATCGGGGGAGCCCTCGGCGGCGGCCTCGGCCTCCTGGTGGCGGCCCTGCTCTCGTCGCGGGCGGAGGACCTCCGGGTCCGCCCACTCCGGCCGGTCCGGCCGGGCCGCGCCGAACGACGGACGGCTCGGGGCGCCGACCGGCGCGAGCGCCGCGCCGAGGCGAAGGCGGCCAAGCGCGTCGCCCAGAAGGAGCGGCGGGAGGCCAAGAAGGCCAAGCAGAGCGACCGCACCAACCGGTGGAGCGCGAAGAAGGACGCCCGCGCTGACGCCCGGACGGCCAAGAAGCGGGCCCGGGCGGACCGCGCGGAGGCCAAGCGCAACGCGTTGCTGAGCGCGCGCACGGACCGGGCCGAGCACAAGCGAGCGGCCAAGGCTGACGCCCGGGCGGCGAAGGCAGACGCCAAGCTGGCCCGGCAACGGGCCCGCACGGACCGTGCGGACCGCGCGGACGCCGTGAGCGAGGTCGAGCTCAGCGAGCGCCTGGATCGCACCAGCGACAAGCAGGCGACCCGGGCCGACGCGCGGGCGGCCAAGGCGGCCCGGGTTCAGGAGAAGGCCGACGCGAAGGCGGCCAAGGAGCAGAAGAAGGCCGACGCCAAAGCGGCCAAGGCCGCCAGAGACCGGGCCGAGGCGGCCCGAGCCGAGGCGAAGCGGGCGTCGAAGAAGGCCGGCGGTCGCAAGCCGTCCTCGAAGCAGTTCGGCGAGCCGCCGCCACCGGTGCGCAAGCCGGTGCGCGACCCCAACCGGCCCGGCCGCTCCCGGCCGCCTTCTCGCTGACCCGGCATTTCTTTACGCGGGCGCTCCGTAACGGTTCAATCGAAGCATCGTTGGGGATAGTGCACGTAGCGGCCGGGGTGGGTGCGCTGCTGGGGAGCATCAAAGGGGACATCAGTGCTCAAGAAGGTGGAGCGGGGTCAGCTCGACGGGGCCCGCGGGGGAGCCGCTCAGACGGTGGCGCCGACCGAGCCCGCTGCCCCGACGCCGCCCGCCGCGGTCCCGGGCGACCTGCACGAGCCCGCCAGCGGGTGCGACCCCGAGGTCGCCGTCGGACCCTAACCGAGACCGAGACCGCGCCGCCCACCGGCGCCGGCATCGGTCGCCGGGTGCCGGTCATCGACCGGGTCACGCTGCTGCTGCTGTTCACCGACGTGGTGGTGCTCTCGATCGCGATGGCGACCGTGCACAACACGCTGCTGGAGTCGGTCGCGTTCGTCGCCGTCGTGGTGTTCGTCCTGCAGGGCCGCGCGCTCTACCGCTCCCGGCTGACGCTGTCGGTGATCGACGACATCCCGGGTCTGACGTTCGCCGTGGTCGCGGGTGCCTCGGTCAGCGGCAGCCTCGCCCTCGCCGGCGGCCAGACCACCGCCGGCACGGTGCTGCTCGGCGGGCTGCTGGGCGCGGTGCTGCTGCTGGTCGCCCGCACGGCCGTCTACATCCTGATCCGCCTGGCGCGGCGCGAGGGCTGGGTCTCGCACCGCACCGTCATCGTCGGCACCGGACCGACGGCGGCCCGGCTCTCGGACCTGATCGAGGCCAACCCCGACCACGGGCTGCGGGTGGTCGGCTTCGTCGGCTCCGAGGCGGAGTCCGTCGACGGCGTCGACTCTGACCAGGTGATCGAGGAGGACGTCTCCCAGCTCGCCGCGGTGGCCCGCAAGCACCGGGCGTCGGTCGTGCTGGTCACGCTCGGCGGGGTCCGGATTCCCTCGGTGCTGAAGGTGCTGCGACAGCGCGGCGCCAAGACCGGTTACACCCTCTTCCTGGTGCCGGCGCTCTTCCAGATGATGCACACCCGGCGCACCGACCGGATGCGCGACATCGCGCTGATCCGGCTGCGTCCGTCGCCGGTGCAGGTGTTGTCCTGGAAGCTCAAGCGGCTCTTCGACGTGGTCGCCTCCGCTCTGGGTCTGCTCCCGTTGCTTCCGCTGCTGGCCCTGCTCGCCGTCGCGGTGCGCGCCGAGACCGGTGGCGTGCTGTTCCGGCAGACCCGCGTCGGCCGGGACGGCAAGCTGTTCACGCTCTACAAGTTCCAGTCGATGCGTCCGGCCAACGCCCGCGAGTCGAAGCAGCGCTGGAACATCGCCGCCGACGACCGGATCGGCCCGGTGGGACGGTTCATCCGCCGTACGTCGCTCGACGAGCTGCCGCAGCTGGTCAACGTGCTGCGCGGCGACATGTCGCTGGTCGGGCCTCGACCCGAGCGGCCGTACTTCGTGGAGCGCTTCAACGAGAAGTACGACGACTCCTACCCCATGCGGCACCGGGTGCGCCCCGGCCTGACCGGCTGGGCGGCCGTCAACGGACTGCGGGGCGACACCTCGATCGAGGAGCGCGCCTACTTCGACAACGTCTACATCGACAACTGGTCGCTCTGGCTCGATGCGCAGATCCTGGCCCGCACCGTGGCGGCCGTGCTGGGCGCCCAGGGCCGCTGAATCGGGCCAGACCAGTCCGCGAGCGCTTCGTGTGCGAACGACCTATATGCGGGTGATGCCGCGTGACGGACGACACTCGACGGTATCTTTTTCGATAGTCATTCGGTCAAAAGAGCCTAGTCGTCCGGGTAGTTTGTCTTCTTTGCCCCCGTTGGTGGGCTCTCGCGCCTACAATTTCGCCTAGACTTCTTTACTGGTCAGCAGGAGCGGGTGGGGGCCCACACGGTATGCCGCGCTGACTCTTGTTCTCGGCACAACGTTTGAGGGGATTCTCCTGTCCGAGCAATTGGCGTCTGAAGCAGATCGGGCGCAGAAGAAGAGCGACTTCCTGGAGCTGTTGCCGGCTCCACCCGACGCGCTCGAGAGCTGGCCGAGCGACGAGGACGACGTGGCGCCCGGCACGGCCGTGGAGCTGTTGCCGACCGACTGGCACGAGCCCCGACCGGGCTCGCCGATGCGACGCCGGCTGCTCTCGCACCTCGGCGGCGGCGCGCCCGTCCTGCTGTTCACCGCGGACGCGATCGCCCTGACGCTCGGTGCGCTGCTGGCGCCGATGACGCTGACCTCCTCGCTGGTGCTGGGTCTGGTGACCGTGCTGCTGCTGCAGAGCCAGGCGCTCTACCGTTCCCGGCTGACCCTGTCGGTCGCCGACGACCTCCCGGGGCTGTCCATCGGCCTGGGTCCCGCCCTCGTCGTCAGCGCGCTCGTCGCGCAGACGGTGGACGAGATCTCCTACGGCCGGGTGGCCCTCAGCGGCGCCGTGACCTTCGCCTTCCTCGTGCTCGCGCGCGCCGGCGCCTACGCCTTCGTCCGCTTCGCCCGCACCAAGGGCTGGGTCTCGCACCGCACGCTGATCCTGGGCACCGGCCCCACGGCCGCCCGCCTCGGGCAGGTGATCGTGGAGAACCCCGAGCTCGGGCTGAGCCTGGTGGGCTACGTCGGTCCGCCCAAGGAGTTCGAGGACGGCGTCCAGCGCGGCGTGCTCGCCACCGACATGACGAAGTTCTCCGAGACCGCCGACCGCTACGACGTCAACGTCGTCCTGGTGACCCAGGGCGGGGTGCGGGCCAAGGAGGTCGTGCACGCGCTGCGGCATCGTGCCGGCGACAGCCGCTACACCATCTTCCTGATCCCGCCGCTGTTCCAGATGGTGCACACCCGCCACGGTGACCGGATGCGCGACGTCGCGCTGATCCGGCTGCGCGCCGGCTCGGCGCCGCTGGCCCGAGCGCTCAAGCGCTGCCAGGACATCGCCTTCTCCCTGGCAGCACTCGTCATGATCTCTCCACTGCTTGTGGTGCTCGCAGTTGCCGCGAAGCTGTCGACCGGCGGCGTGCTGTTCCGCCAGACCCGGGTGGGCCGCGAGGGCAAGCTGTTCCGGCTCTACAAGTTCCAGTCGATGCGTCCCGAGGACGAGCGGATCTCGCGCCGGCGGTGGAACGTCGCGTCCGACGGCCGGGTGACCCCCGTGGGACGGTTCCTGCGCCGTACGTCGCTCGACGAGCTGCCGCAGCTGGTCAACGTGCTGCGCGGCGACATGTCGCTGGTCGGCCCACGCCCGGAGCGGCCCTACTTCGTGGAGCGCTTCAACGAGAAGTTCGACGAGTCCTACCCGATGCGGCACCGGGTGCGTCCCGGCCTCACGGGCTGGGCGGCCGTCAACGGCCTGCGCGGCGACACCTCGATCGAGGAGCGCGCCTACTTCGACAACGTCTACATCGACAACTGGTCGCTGTGGCTCGACGTCCAGATCACCGCCCGCACCGTCACCGCCGTCCTCGGCGCCCAGGGCCGCTGACCGTCCTGCTGCGTTCGGCGCCCCGCGGACCGCTCGCCCACTAGGCTTCGGCCCCATGGACCTCACGCAGCTGCGGGCCGACTGGGAGCGACTGAGCACGGACGACCCGATGTGGGCGGTGCTCACTGAGCCCGACAAGAAGGGCACCTGGGAGGTCGGCGAGTTCTTCGAGACCGGTCGCCGCGAGGTCGACACCGTCATGGGCACGGTCGACGAGCTCGTCCCCGATCTCGCGCACGGCGATGCGCTGGACTTCGGCTGCGGCGTCGGCCGGCTGACCCAGGCGCTGGCCGAGCACTTCGCGAGCGTCACCGGGGTCGACATCGCCGAGCCGATGATCACCCAGGCCCGCCACTTCAACCAGCACGGCGACCGCTGCCGCTTCGTGCACAACACCGGCGGCGACCTGGCGACCTTCGCGGATGCGTCGATGGACCTGGTCTACTCGAGCATCGTGCTGCAGCACATCCCCTCGGAGTTCGCCCGCGGCTACCTCCGGGAGTTCGCCCGCGTGCTGCGCCCGGGAGGCGTCGCCACCTTCACCCTGCCCTCGCACCCGGCGCGCACCCTGCGCGGCACGGCCTTCCGGGTCACGCCGTTCGGCCTGCTCAACGCCTGGCGCCGGCGACGGCACGGCACGGTCATGGAGATGAACCGGATCAAGCGGTCCGACGTGGAGGCACTGCTCGCCTCGGCCGGGCTCTCCGTGCTCCGGGTGGACCGCGACGACTCCGCCGGCCGGCACTGGGTGACCTACCGCTACTACGCCCTCCGTGACGGCGGCCAGTCCTAGCTCTCAGCGTGGGCTGACGTCGCTGAGCAGCGCCGCGGCGATCGCCTGCGCGATCGCGCTGCAGTCGGCGTCGAGCACGTCCGCGACCTGCCGGTGCACCTCGTCGCTCTGCTGGATCGGGTCCGGCACGTCGTAGTCCTCGACGTGCGTCGACCCGCGCCAGGACGCCGCCCGGGCCACCAGCTCGACCGGCGAGTTGATCGAGCGGTCGTCGAACCCCTCGGCGGCCACGATCGCAGCCAGCTCCCGGATCGTGAAGGCGCGCTTGAGCGCCCGCGGCGCCTCCTCCAGCACCCGGGACCGCTGTTCCCGCGTCGCGGTCAGCACCAGGTCGGCACCGACGGCGAGCGCCGGCGTGATCTGCCGTGCCGCATGCCCGGCCGGGTCGCCGCCGAGCCGGATCAGCTCGGCCGCGGACTGCGCGTTCATCGGGTCGCCCACCAGGGCGCGGACGCCGGCGCTGCGTACGTCGATCGCGTCGGAGGCGTCGCGCAGCAGCTCGCGGAAGCGCAACCTAAGCAGGCGCTCGGCCAACGGCGAACGGCACACGTTGCCGAGGCACACCACGACGATGGAGAACTGTTCGGACACGGCCACCCCTGTCTGGGCCCGGACAATCGATCGCGGCGATTATCGCAGGTCGCGCAGGTTTCAGGGATGAGCAAGTCGGGCCCTGGTCACTTCGGCGGTTTTGTGCTGACCGACCGACCCGCCGGCAGAAGCGCCTCCCGCAGCAGGGGTGCGAGCTGGCGGGAGTACTGGATGGTCATGTGCGCCCCATCCGCCATCACCGGCGTGCGCCCGACAAAACCGGGACAGTTCCCTCGGACACAGAACCAGTCCAGGGTGTCGATGTAGTCGAGCGACGTTTCTGCTGCAGCAGCTCGCTCTCCCGTTGCGTGCTGGTAATGCAGCTCGTCGGGTGCGCCTTCGCAGGCGTCCGGGTTGGCGTACTTCGCCAGGCACTTCTGTAGCGGAGGCAGTTTCGGTGGAGGCTCCAGGACCATCATCCGGGCGGAGTGACGACCCCAGCTGCCGTCGCGGTCTTCGTGAGGGAGGTGCGAGCGAGCTCGACGGGGTCGGAGTCGAGGCTCAGATCGCTCGGCGTTCAGCGCCTGGTCCGCCGCGCTGGCGAGGACCACCAGGTCCGGCCATTCGATGCGACGAAGCGTAGCTACGCGACCAGTCGTGATGTGCCTTGCACTCGGGGAATGGGGTGTCCTGTCGCTGAAGACATAGCTGGGCAGTGTCCACGTGGGGCACTGACGCGAGCGTCAACTGTTGCACTAGGTAGCCCACAGGCACGAGAGCGTCGCGGATGCCCGGCATCCAGCTGACTGCCACGGAGTCGCCGACAACGACAGCGAGTCGACGCGGCTGACGTGGTCCGAAGCGGCATCGGTCGATGTCAGTCGGAGCGGACGTCGTAGCACCCGAAACGCCGTTGGTCCTCAGCCCAGCTCAGGTAGCCGAGGCTCGCCGAGGTTAGGGGAGAGCTTCGGGAACGAGTCGCGGTCGATCGCGACCCGGAGCCGCCGCTGTTGTGCGGCCACGAAGTCTTGGTCGTCTTCAGCGGTGTGAGCCGACAGCGCTCGCGGAGGCTCCACCGAGCGATGAAGCGATCGGGCTGGGCGCGGTCGACGGCGGTAGGAACGCGACCACGCCGAGCACCAGCGTGGCCACCGTCCCGAGCAGGGTCCAGCCGATCCTCACTCCACGCGTCGGCGGAGGGTGCCGACGCCGACGGCGGCGTTCGGGCTTGGTCATGAGCCATCTGGCTCGCCGAAGCGGCCGCTCGATCAGGTGGAAGGACACCACGGAGAGCAGGGCCGTGGTGGCGATCGCTGCGACGAAGTAGATCGGGCCTTGCGGGAAGTAGGGCCGAAGCAACACGTTGACGGGCAAGTGCCAGAGATAGACGGAGTAGGAGATGTCACCGACGTAGATCATCGGCGCGTTGTCGACCCAGCGAAGGTGTCGAGTGCTGCGATCGATGCCCCCGGCGGCGATGGCAGCGGTGCACAGCACCGACGGCAGCGCCCATGGGGCAGGGAAGGCCGCGCCGTAGGGGAGCAGAAAGACCGGGACGAACAGTCCCAGGGCCCCGGTCCAACTGAGCACCCTGGCCCAGATCACCGGCAACCGTCGCAGATCGGGTCGCCACACCGCCACCAGCCCGCCCAACCCGAACTCCCACACCCGGTCGAAGGTGGAGAAGTAGGCCTGATTGGGTGCGGCTACCGAATGCCACAGCGAGTAGGTGAACGAGACAGCGGTCACCCCTATCAAGACCGTGGCGAGCACCCACCGGGTCGACCAGTTCCTTCGCGTGGCCAGTAGCAGTGCGACGAGGAGCAGGAACGGCCAGACGGCGTAGAACTGCTCCTCGATCGACAGCGACCAGTAGTGCAGCAGGGGCGAGGCCGATGAGTCGTCGAAGTAGTCGGTGCCGTTGCCGGCGAAGTGCCAGTTGACTCCGAACAGCAGGGCCCAGATGCCCTCGGTGCGGACCTGGTCGCCCCGCGCAGGCGTGAACAAGGCGTAGGTCAGCGCCACGGTCGCGCCGATCACCAGGAATGCCATCGGCGCGAGCCGACGAAAGCGCGACAGGTAGAACGGGATGAAGTAGATGCGGCCGTAGCGCGCATGCATGTCGATCAGAATGCCGGTGATCAGGAAGCCGGAGATCACGAAGAAGATGTCCAGCACGGCGTAGACACCCTGCGGCCAGCGGAAGAGGTGGCCGATCACCACCAGGATGATGCCGATGCCTCGCAGGCCCTGCAGGTCCCTGCGCGTGCGGGGGCGTCTCCTGCTCTCGGAGTCTGCGGTGCTGGCGTCGGCGGTGTGCGGGGTGCTCATGGTCCTTCCCGGGTCGCGGACAACCTAGTGCTTCAGGCGACCTCGGTCAGCCGATTGCCTCAGGGGCTGTCGAGCACCAGCGTGACCGGTCCGTCGTTGACCAGGGTGACCTGCATGTCGGCTCCGAAGGACCCGCGCGCAACGGTCGCGCCCAGCCGCTCGAGCTCGGCACAGACCTGCTCGTAGATCGGCTCGGACACCTCGCCCGGTGCGGCCGCGTTCCAGGTCGGGCGGCGCCCCTTGCGTGCGTCGCCGTACAGCGTGAACTGGCTGACCACCAGGATCGGCGCATCGATGTCGGAGGCCGACTGCTCGTCGCGCAGGATCCGGAGTCCCCACACCTTCCGCGCCATCCAGTCGACCTGCGTGGGGCCGTCGCCATGGGTGACGCCGAGCAGCACGAGCAGCCCCGGACCGATCGATCTCACCGACGACTGTCCCGTCAATCGCCACCTGAGCCGCAAGAACTCGCTGCACAACCGCTCTCATGACGATGACTTCCTGTGACTGGTTCGACGGGACTCCGCGATTCTGTCAGCATGGCGCCCATGACGACGGGAGCCGACAAGCTGCTGATCACGGTCGCGCCGACCGGGGCCGAGACCTCCAAGGACGACTGCCCGCAGCTGCCGACCACGCTGGAGGAGCTGGTCGAGACCGCTGTGCGCTGCGAGGCGGCCGGCGCGGCGATGATCCACGTGCACGTGCGGGATGCGGACCACCGGCCGACCCTCGACCCGGTGCGCTTGCGAGACACCGTCGTCGCCCTGCGCGACGCCACCGATCTCGTCGTACAGCTGTCCACCGGCGGCTCGGTCCACGACCCGTTGAGCGAGCGACTCAAGGTGCTGGATGCCGAGCCCGACTCCTGCAGCCTCACGATGGGCACGACCAACTTCGGCGACGACGTCTTCTCCAACCCCTGGCCGTTCATCACCGAGCTCTACCAGCTCTCCCAGGAGCGCGAGATCGTCCCGGAGTTCGAGCTCTTCGACCTTGGTCACGTCACCTCGCTGCGCCGGCTTCTCGACAAGCACGGTCTGCCGTACGGCGGCCGGGTGCACGTCGACCTGGTCATGGGTGTGCCGGGCGGCATGCCTGGCACCGACCGACGCCCTGGTCGCCGCCGTCGCTGCCCTGCCGCCGGAGACGACGTCCTGGGCCGCCACCGGCATCGGCCGCTCGACCCTGGCGGTTGCGCTGGCGTCGCTGTCCAAGGGCGGGCATCTGCGTGTCGGCATGGAAGACGTGCTGACCCTGGCGAAGGGCGTCCCGGTCGAGCACAACGAGCAGTTGGTGCAGCGAGTCGTCGACCTGGCCGCGATCGCTCAGCGCACGCCGATGACGCCGGCTGAGGCTCGCGACCTCCTGGCTACTCGACCGGCTCCTTGACGCGGCGGCCTTCATTCGGCGCGTAGCCGTATCCGTAGCCATAGCCATAGCCGTAGCCCTTGCCGCCGCGGTTCGCCACCATGTTGAGCGTGACGCCGAGCGGCCGAGCGCCGACCTGGCGCAACCGCTCCATCGAGCTGCTCAGCTGGTCGCGGGTGGTCTTGCCCTGGCGGACGACGACGATGGCTCCGTCCGCGTGCGCGGCGAGCAGAGCGGCGTCGGTGACAGGCAGCAGCGGCGGCGCGTCGATGATGACGACGTCGAACGCCTGCCGGGCCTGCTCGAGCAGGTGCAGCATCGACTGTGACTGCAGCAGCTCGGCCGGGTTGGGCGGCAGAGTCCCGCTGGTCAGCACCGCAAGACCAGACCCGCGGTGATCCTGCACGGCCTCCTCGAGGTCGATGCGACCCAGGAGGACCGAGGTCAGTCCCACCGTGCCCTCGAGCTGGAACAGCTTGGCCAGCTGCGGGCGCCGCATGTCGCCGTCGATCAGGAGGGTGCGCTGACCCGCGGTCTCCAGGGCGAGGGCGATGTTGCTCGCGGTGCTGGTCTTGCCCTCACCCGGCACGGAGCTGGTGACGACGAAGACCTTCTTGGTCTTGTCGAGGTCGACGAACTGCAGGTTGGTGCGCAGGATTCGGAAGGCCTCGACCCGTGCTGAGTGTGGCGCCAGGTCGGTGAGCAGTGGCTGTTTAGGCGCACTGCTGTCGAAGAGGATGCCGCCGAGCACGGGGGAGTCGGTCAGCTCGGCGATGTCGTCGGGTCCCTTGACGCTGGTGTCCAGCAGCTCTCGCACGACAGCGAGGCCGATGCCGAGCAGCAGGCCGAGGACGACCGCGAGGCCCAGGTTGCGCAGCGGCTGCGGTGACACCGGCGTCTCCGGCAGGTTGGCGGCGTCGACGACCGTCGCCTTGATCGGCGCGTTGGCCTTGCCGGGGGGCGTCTCGAGCTCGTCGACGAACTGCGTCAGCTCGGTGGCGACCGCCTGACCGATCTGCTGAGCACGCTCGGGGCTGGGGTCGGTGGCCGAGATCTGGAGGATGACGGTGTCGGGCACCACGCTGGCCGTGATCTTCTGCGACAGCATGGAGGGGTCCATGTCGAGGCCGACCGCTTGATGACCCGGGTCGCCAGCTCCTCGCCGTTGACGAGGTCGGCGTAGGACGACACCCGCTGGATGGAGTAGAGACCACCCTGGTAGGCCGCGCTGGTGTTCTGGTCGGTGGTCGACACGAAGAGCCGGGACTCCGACTTGTACTCCGGCGTGGTCTGGAACGTCACGATGGAGGCGATGGCCACCACGGCCAGCAAGGACAGCAGGATCACCCGCCAGCGTCGACGGACAACCTTGATGTAGTCGCGGAGCTCCACAGGTCCTCAATTCAGTCACCGAGCAGACGCGCTCACTCTAACCGTGACCTGCGCCGATGTCCGGATCTCGTCGCGGGTCAGTAGACGAGCGCTTGCGCCCCCTCGGTCAGCGACTCCTCGACGAACACCGCCGCACCCGCGATCCGGACACCGGGCAGCACGTCATCGGCGCCGAGGTCACGACGGACCGCGCACTGGGTGCACAGCGTGACCGTCCCGCTCGCCAGGACCAGGCCCAGCAGGTCGGCCAACGGCGTCGCGTGCGGGAGCGCCACAGCAGCGGCGCGGCCGGGCACGGCGAACCACGCCGCCTCGCCCGTCAGCCACACACTCACGGACGCCCCGGCGGCGACCGCCGTGGCCGCGACGGTCAACGCCTGGTTGCACCGCTCGGGCGCCTCGGCGCCCGCGGTGAGCTTGACCACCAGGCTGCGTGTCATAGCGGGAAGGCTAATAGACTCCCGCACATGGAAGCCGTGTTCATCTCGCTCATGGTGCTCGTGGTGCTGCTCTCCGGCTACGTCGCCCTCCTCGTGCTCTACAAGCTGTTCAAGACCGACGGCTGAGCCGGCGATGCCGTTCGAGCTCCCCGACAACCTGCACCCCGACTGCGCGCCGATCGCCTGGCTGCTGGGCACCTGGCGCGGCAACGGGCATGGCGACTACCCCACGATCGAGGCGTTCCAGTTCGGCCAGGAGTGCATCTTCACCCACGACGGCCGCCCGTTCTTCCACTACATGAGCCGCGCCTGGATCGTCGACGAGTCCGGTGCAGAAGGTGCGCGACGGCGCCATCGAGACCGGCTTCCTGCGGCCCAAGGCCGACGGCAGCATCGAGTGGCTGCTCACCCACAACACCGGCTTCGCCGAGGTCTACTACGGCCAGGCCGGCGAGGCCAAGGTAGAGGTCTCGACGGATGCCGTCGTGCGCACCAAGACCGCCAAGGAGTACGTCGGCGGCCACCGGCTCTACGGCCTGGTCGAGGGCGACCTGCTGTGGGCCTACGACATGGCGGCGGTGGGCGCAGGAGCTCCAGCCGCATCTGTGGGGTCGACTGATCCGGCAGTAGGACGAGTTGACGTGCTCGGACCGGCATACAGCCGGTCCGAGACGGGTAGCCTCGCGACACAGGGGTGCGACGGGGAGGCTGTGCGCGTGAGGCAACGGTTGGGCCTGCTGCTGCTCATCGCATTTGTCGCCGTCGACATCGTCCTGGTGAGCCTGGCGCTCCGGCCGCAGCCGGCGCCGCCCCGGGCGGACCGTCCATCGGCTCCACTCAGCGACCTCTACGCCGTCCGCGACCTCGACGCCCACCTCCCCCTCGTCCAGCCCTCCGGCGCGCCGCACCACCACGCGACTCCAGCGCGAAGATCGCTGGGCCGTTGTTGATCGCGGTGGGGTCGGATGGCGCGATCATGCGCGCCAACCGCGGTAGCTGCGTGCAGGAGAAGCTCCCGACAGTGCAACTGGCACGCGGCGAGCGGTTCGTCTCCACCAGCGTGCTCGGCCTGACGCAAGTCCTGGCGGTCGAGGTGGCCCGTCGCGCCGACCTCCGCGTCGTCGGCCTGGACGGCGACTGCGAGGTGGCCACCTTCAGCAGCACGGATCGAGGGCAGTCGTGGCAGCGCGACGCCGGCAGCAACGGTGCCTGGTACCTCCCGCCTGACGTCAAGCGGAGCTCGCTCGGGACACCCAGTGGCATTCAAGACGACGCCCTGCTCGCCCGGTGCGGTGGCCGGCGTCGACAGACAGTCAGCCCGCCTGCTCTGCGCCGAAGGCACGCTGCAAGGCACGCCCGACGGCGGCGCGTCCTGGTCGCTGCTCGGTCGCCTCGACCAAGGCGTGAGCGTCGCCTTCTCGTCGCCGTCTGCCGGATGGGCCCTCGCCCGACGCGACGGCTGTCCGGCTGCCGTCGTCCGCACGACGAACGGCGGATCGGCCTGGGAGCAGGTCGCCTGCGTCGAGGGCGGTCGACCGAGGGCCATCGCCGTGGACGGCGAGACCGTCGTCGTGCAGGCGGGCGACCAGGTCAGTCGCAGCACCGACGACGGTGCGTCCTTCTCCCCGCTCGGCTGACGCGTCGCACCCCTAGACTTCTGATCGTGGCTGAGCATGACAACGCGCGGACGGGCAGCCCCGACATCACCACGCACGACTGGCGAGCCGAGTTGCGTGAGCGGGGCTATCGACTCACGCCTCAGCGAGAGCTGATCCTCAGCGCCGTCGAGCAGCTCGGCCACGCGACACCCGACGACGTGGTGCACGCGGTGCGCCAGAAGTCGCAGGCGGTCAACATCTCCACGGTCTACCGGACCCTGGAGCTCCTCGAAGACCTCGGGTTGGTCCGCCACGCGCACCTGTCCGACCGGGCTCCCACCTACCACTCCGCTGCAGCCCCGGCCCACGTGCACCTGGTCTGCCGCACCTGCGGCCGCCTCGAGGAAATGTCCGAGGACCTGGTCGAGCCGTTGACGCAGGGACTGAGCGAGCAGCACGGCTTCGTGACCGACGTCGGCCATCTGACGATCTTCGGCACCTGCCGCGCCTGCACCTAGCCTGATGGTCACGAGCATCGAGGTTCACGAGACGCTCGTACCATGGAGACGTGTCCTACCTCAGTCCGCTCCTCGACCTGCCCTCTGCCGTCGCCGGCGACGGCATCGACGCGCCCGTCGCCGCTCACTACGGCTCCTTCAACGGCGAGCAGCGCACCCTGGAGGCCGGGGAGGGGTTCGTCGACCTCTCGCACCGCGGCGTCGTGCGGATCTCCGGTCCCGACCGGCTGACCTGGCTGCACTCGCTGACGACGCAGTACTTCGAGGGCCTCCAGCCCGGCGTCGCCGATCGGTGCCCTGATCCTCAGCCCGCAGGGCCACGTCGAGCACGCGATGTTCGGCTCCGACGACGGCGAGGCGTTCACCGCCCACGTCGAGCCCGGCGCCGCGGCCGCGCTCGTCGAGTGGCTCGACCGAATGCGCTTCATGATGCGCGTCGAGGTCGCCGACGTGACCGACGACTGCGCCGTCACCTGGCGACCGGCTCGCGCACCGCGGACGACTCGGGCGCCCGAGCGGTCGACCTCGTCGGATCCCTCTACGCCGCCTACGAGTTCGTCCCCGCGCCCAGCTCGACGACCTACGCCGAAGCCGCCGGCCCCGCCTGCGGCATGTGGGCCTTCGAGGCGCTTCGCATCGCCCGCGGCGAGCCCCGCCTGGGCCTCGACACCGACCACCGCACGATCCCCAACGAGGTCGGCTGGATCGGCTCGGCGGTCCATCTCGACAAGGGCTGCTACCGCGGCCAGGAGACGGTCGCCCGCGTGCACACGCTCGGCAAGCCCCCGCGCCGGCTGACGCTGCTGCACCTGGACGGCTCGGCCAACCGCCTCCCGACGCGGGAGAGCCCGCTGATGCTCGGCGAGAAGTCGGTCGGGCTTCGTCGGCTCCAGCGCCCGCCACCACGAGCTCGGCCCGATCGCGCTGGGCTGGTCAAGCGCAACGTCGCCGCTCGACGCAGACCCTCGTCGTCGACGGCATCGCCGCCGCCCAGGAGGTCGTCGTCGACCCCGAGGTCGGCCTGCACGTGCGCCCACAACTTAGGTGACTCTGGGAGGTTTTGCCCGCGCGTGCCGGCGGCCTACGTTACCTTCCTAATGGTGTCGCGGCGCCGAAGTGAACCGCCCCGGCGAGTCCGGAGACTCCAGTCCTTGAGGAGGATGGGGTCATGCCAGGAAGCACGACGCGGAGGTACCCGCCGGAGCTGCAGGAGCGGCGGTCCGGATGGTCGCTGAGATCCGCCAAGACCACGAGTCGCAGTGGGAAGCGATGGCCAAGGTTGCCG
>CAVQKB010000002.1:0-273589 GCA_963713035.1 uncultured Actinomycetota bacterium | reverse complement strand
AGCCATTGGTTTCCAATGATGAGGAGAAGAAGGAGAGGCAGGGAAGGTCTACAGCGGAGGGAAGAGAGGTCTCCGTCCACAAGCCGCCCGATTCGATCGTGGAGCCCGAGCCGCAAGCGCCGACCCTCGGATCATGAATGCGGATTGGCCTACTCACGCGCCCTCGCGGAAGCCCGCTCCTGTCTCGCCGCGCTCGCGGACAGGGCCGCTGACATCGAACAGGCGAGCTACTTCGAGCGACTCCTGATCGTCGCTCGACCAACTCCACCCCGACGGCTGGGCGACCTACCCGCTCGACGGAGACGATGTCGACCTGATCGGGCGGCTCGAGTTGGCCGTCGACCGGATGATCGAGCTTGGCGGCGACGCCCTCAGCCTGGAGCTGCTCCTCGCCGACGTCGTTGGTCCGATCACCGATCCCTGAACGAGGCCAGACGTTCCAGCAGATCGTTCGCCACGGCCTTGTCGACAGGCTGGCCATTGCGGGCTGCTGAGCCATGCACCCAGCTTCTCCCCGGGGACGAACTCCACGCCTTCCCGCATTGCGCTGTCGGGCATCTCGTGACGGACGGCACCCCAGATCACCACGACCGGCGTGACGGAGAACGATGCGCCAACGTCCCGGTGTCGGGCGCGAGCCTCGCGTTTGAGTGTCCCGACGTGCTCGGAGCGCAGGATGCTCTCAGCGCGGCGAGCCGCCGCGCGAGCAGCGGCTGCATCCGAGGTGAGCATGTCGGCGGTGACCTGGTTCCGCCACTTGGAGTCGATGGCGAGCACCCCACCCGCGCGGGTCACGACCAGGTGATCGATGTCTCCGCCGGTGACGGCGACGCTCTCGACGTAGCCCCAGACGACCTTCTGCTTCCTGGCGGACTGGAGGACCTCGCTGGTGTTGCTCTCACCCATCGCGCCGCGGAGGTTCCAGATCGCGGTCCGGCTGTTCGTGAGGAAGGCGATCGCGATTGCCGCTGGCACGGCGCAGATGAGGAGCATGTGGAGTCGCGCCGAGCACGTACCAAAGCGCCGGCCCACGATTCCAGAACACCAGGAGGACGACACTCAGCAGCGCCGTGAGACCGACCTCGATCGCGACAAGGCTGAGGACGTGCCTCCGGCGTCGACGCAGGAAAGCCCGGAACTCCTCGTGCGAGCTGTTGTCGCGGGAATGACGCGGGCCTGGACATGTTCAGCATCTTGGCAGTCCTCACCGTCGGTAGGTGTTGATCCACGAAGAGTCGGGGTCGCCGACTAGGTTTGTTGTTCGTGACGGACGACTCCAACCTCCTCGACGCGCTGGTCGCGCAGGTCGAGGACGAGACGCTTCGGAGTCGACTGTCCCGGGAGATCGAGCTGCTACGCGGGTCTCGCCAGTTCGGCCTTGTCTTCGACCGCCACTTGCCGGAGTCGGTGCGGCTTGCCCGAGCACCCGGTTCGCAAGGGCGTGAGGGTGGCTCTGCGCGACGAGTCCGTCCCGGGCCAGGCCTGGCGTGTCATCCGCTTCACCGACAGCAGCCGGAAGGTTGCGGTGCTCGACGGCGACGGTGGTGAGGTGCCGGTCGAGGAGCTCGTCGTGATCCGCGAGTTCGGCGAACCCGTCTACCCAGGCCTCCGCTCGGTCGAGCGGATCGCGAACGGTTCTGAGGATGCGCCCTGGCACACCGTCATCAACGGCGAGAACTTCCACGTCCTGCAGGCGCTCCGGTCGACGCACCGCGAGAAGGTCGACCTGATCTACATCGACCCGCCCTACAACACCGGCAACGACGGCTGGATCTACAACGACCGGTACGTCGACACCAACGACCGCGCCAAGTCGAGCAAGTGGCTCTCGTTCATGGAGCGGCGGCTGATCATCGCCCGCGACCTGCTGAAGCCGACCGGCGTCATCATCGTGGCGATCGGCGACGACGAGCACCACCGGCTTCGGATGCTGCTGGACCAGGTGTTCGGCCGGAGAACTTCATCTCGAACGTCGTGTGGCAGGGCGGCCGGAAGAACGACTCGCGTTACATCTCGAACGGCGGCCGACTACATGCTTATCTACGCGCGCAGAGTCGAGGCGCTCGATGCGGCCGAGCGCGCGCTGGAGTGAGCCGAAAGCCGGGCGCGACGAGGTCGCTGCGCCGCCGGCCGACGATGCGTGGGAGAGCATCGGGACGACGACGCTGACGGCAGCAACGAGGCTGCTCAAGGCGTGGCTCGAAGCAAGCTCGAGGGAGTTCTCGGCGGCCGGCAGCACGTACAGCTCGCTGGACGACGACGGCCGGGTCTTCGTCGTGAACGCCGACAGCCCGAACCCACGGCCGGACCTCAGTACGACGTCCTCCACCCGGTGACCGGGCAGCCCGTGCCGAGTGCCTGACGAACGGTTGGCGCTATCAGCGGGAGGTCGATGGAAGCAGCTGATCGACGAAGGGCGCGTCTACTTCGGCGCCGATCACACGTCGCTGCCACGGCAAGACGTTCCTGCACGAGCGACTGAGCGAACAGGTGCCGAGTCGGTCTTCGACGCGCGACCGCAACGCGCCGGCCGAGCACCTCGCGAAGATCCTCGGCGACAAGCGGTTCCCGTACCCGAAGGACCACGAGGTCCTGATGCGGTGGATTCGGCTTGGCGGCGCCGCAAGGACGCCATCGATCCTCGACTTCTTCGGTGGCTCTGGCACGACCGCCGAGGCCGTCATGCGCCTCAACGCCGAGGACGGCGGGACCCGCCAGTGCGATCCTGGTGACGAACAACGAGGTCGGCGTCGAAGCAGGCCAAGGACCTCGCGGAAGGCCGGCCACCACCCGGGCGACCCGGAGTGGGAGGCGCAGGGCGTCTTCGAGTACGTGACCCGGCCGCGGATCTCGACCGTCGTCACCGGCAAGCGCCCTGACGGTTCGACCTACTCCGACGGGCTTGGCGGCCAACGTCGAGTTCCTCGACCTGACCTACCTCGACCCGGGCATGGTCCGCCGGGGCCGGGAGTTCGAGGCGATCGCGCCGCTGCTCTGGCTGCGAGCCGGTGCGGTCGGTGAGCGGATCGACTCCGATCCCCGAGACGGGATGGGCGCTCACACCGTCGTACGGCATCCTCTTCGACCTCGATGGGCTGGCGCATTCGCGGCAGCGGTCGCCGATGCCGCCATCGCCGGCGCTGCGCCGGATCGTTGTTCGTGGTGACCGACTCCGAGACCGAGTATCAGCACGCGGTCGAGCGGCTGCCGGTCGGCATCGAGACGGTCCAGCTCTACGAGGACTACCTGTCCAACTTCACCGTCAACGTGGAGGGTGGTGTCCGGTGAAGTTCACGCTGGAGGACTACCAGCAGCGCGCCGTCGACCAGCTCCTCACCGGCCTTGCGCGGGCCCGGCGGGACTATGTCGAGGACGGCGAGCGCACTGCGGTCGGTCTCACAGCTCCGACCGGCGCCGGCAAGACCGTCATCGCGACCGCGGTGCTGGAGGGCCTCTACTTCGGCACCACGACGCGCGAGCCCAACCCGGGCCTGACCGTGCTGTGGCTGACCGACGACCGGGCCCTCAACGCGCAGACGATCGGGAAGATCCTGCAGTCCAGCGGCGGGCGGATCGACGCGAACCGCATCCGCTTCCTGGCCGACACCGATGCCCGCACTCTGGAGCCGGGCTACATCTACTTCGTCCACATCCAGGCGCTGCAGAAGAACTCCACCCTGCACGCGGTCCGTGTTGACGGGACCAAGAACGACCGCCGGACCTTCGGCGCCTGGGACATGATCGCGAACACCGCCAAGGACCGTGGCGCGGACTTCCTGGTCGTCTGGGACGAGGCCCACCGTGGGTCGGGCAGCACCGACACCGATCGCAGGACCATCGCCGGCACCATCGTGAACGGCGGCGAGCGCAACATCGGCGGGCAACAGCCAGCAGCACCAGTGGTGCTGGGCATCTCGGCGACCCCCGATCGGTTCCTTGCGGCCATGTCCGCCTCGGGCCGGACGATGCGGACGGTCGACGTGCCCCCGGGCGACGTACGTGAGTCAGGGTTGTTGAAGGACCGCATCCTCATCAAGCACATCGCCGAGGCACAGAGCGCTGATAACACGATGCTCGCCCTTGCAGTCGCGGACCTGAAGGGCGTCCGACGAGGCGTGGAAGGCCCATCACGCGGCCACCGCCGACCGCATCGTCGAGCCGCTGATGATCGTTCAGGTCGAACCGAAGGTCACCACGGCCAGACTGTCCGAGATCCTCACGACGATCGAGTCCGCATGGCCCGAACTCTCTGACTACGCCGTCGCCCATGCTTTCGGTGATCCGCACGGACCACTGCAGGTCGGCGACCGGTCCGTTCGCTACATCCCGCCCGAGGCGATTGCTGGCGACGACCGTGCTCGCGTGGTGCTGTTCAAGTCGGCGCTCACGACTGGCTGGGACTGCCCCCGTGCAGAGGTGCTGGTGTCGTTCCAGGGCAAGGACTCCTACACCGAGATCGCTCAGCTCATCGGCCGGCTCGTGCGCACGCCGCTGGCTCAGCGGATGGACGGCGGCGACGACCGGCTCAACGAGGTGGTCGCCTACCTGCCCGGCTTCCGGACCGAGCACGTCTCCAGCGTCGTGAGGTCACTGACTGAGGACGAGACCGTCCAGGTCGAGGTGCTCATCGAGCCGGTCTACTGCGAGCGCAACCCATCGGTTCCGCCGGTGCTGTTCGAGCGACTCGACACGCTCCCGTCGTACATGCGCGCCAAGACCGCCTTCTCGACACGCACCGCCCAGCTGATGCGGCTGGCCGCGGCCCTCAACGAGCATGGTCTCGTGCCCGGCGCGAGCGCGAAGGCACGGCAGTGGATGGTCAACCAGATTCGCGCGGCCGACGACATGCGCCGCGATGAGATCGATGCCAAGGTCAGCGACAACCTCGCGCTCAGCGTCGGCACCACGGTGGTGGGGATGGGCGAGTCGATCACGACCACGACTGTCGCCGCCGACGCGCCCACGGCGGAGCGCGACCTTGACGCCTACTACGTCCGGGCCCAGCGGCTCCTCCCCGACGGCTCCGCAGCTTGGTACTGGAACGATCTCTGCGACCGCGGCATGGACGAGGTCGACGCCGGGGTCCGGGTCGCCGCCCTCGCCTCGCTCGGGTTCAAGGACGTCATCGAGAAGGTCGCTGTCGAGCAGATCGACGCCTGGCGACAGGCCCACGCCGGTGCCGTCGCTCGGATGCCGCGCAGCGTCCGAGACCTGATCGAACCGCTCTGGTACACGGGCACGGCCACGATGCTTCCCACGACGGTGGTGGCCCGAGCGACGTACCCGGCAGCGACCGAGAAGGCGAGCGGCGACGAGTCCAAGCCGATCGACACGTATCCCGACCACCTGTACGTGATCCCCGAGGGCAAGCCGAAGGCGGGCCGTTTCCCCGTCGACACCAGCAAGTCGAGCTGGGAGCAGATGGTCCTCACCATCGAGCTGGAACTGTCCGACACCCTGCTTGGCTGGTACCGCAACCCCTCGTCAGGCCGCCACGCGCTCGCGATCCCGTACGAGTTCGGGGACGAAGACGCTGCTCATGCACCCCGACTTCCTGTTCTTCCACCAGGACGGCGACGAGATCGTCCTCGACCTCATCGACCCGCACCGGCACGACGCGAACGACGCGGCTCCCAAGTGGGCAGCGCTCGCGAAGTACGCATCGGATCATCCCGACCACCTGCGGCGGGTGCTCGCCGTAATTCGCGACGTGCAAGGCAATCTGCGCGCGCTCGACCTCGCAAAGACGGCATCGCCGACAAGCTCGTAGCCGCGACCAACAAGGACCTGATGGAGGCGCTGTTCGCTTCCGAGGGCATGAGCTATTGACTCCGGCTCAGCCCGGAAGGGGAAAGCGCATGACCCTCGAGACGGCTGTCTTTGACAACTCTGCGAAGCAGATGCTTGAGGACCTCTTCGGCATGTCCACGGGCTACGTCATGGACTTCAACAACGGCACGTTCGCCTCCTTTGTCGAGACATGCATCGGCTTCGACCCCTACCAGCGGTACGAGGGGTCGAAGGCGGTGATCCTGCGCCAGATCTGGCTGAACGAACCCTTCGCCGACGTCGCGAAACTCAACCTCGATCTGCTGAGCAAGTGGAAGCTCAACAAGCTTCGGGCCGGCGAGGAGCCGACGAAGTACGAGCAGCATGCTCTGGACGCGCTCACTGCCCTCTTCACGCCAGCGGAGCGACCGGCCCTCACCGCGGACGACCTCGCCTTCTTGCATAAGGATCTTGGAGCGGTCGATCTCACGGCGCTGCCCACGGAGCTCACCGCGCAGCAGGTCATCGCCGCCAGGCTCGACGAGATCGACCGAGCACTTGATGCAGGCGCACCGTTGGCCGTCATCTTCCTCGTCGGCAGCACGCTTGAGGGGCTACTTGCCGAGCTGTCGCTGGCACACGCGTCGACTTTCGCGTCGGCGGCAGCTGCGCCGAAGGTCAAAGGGATTGTGAAGTCGCTGGACACGTGGACGCTCTCCGAGCTGATCACCGTCTCTCACGCCCTTGGGCTCCTCGGCGAGGACGTCGCGAAGCACGCTGACCAGGTCCGCAACTTCCGCAACTACATCCACCCGAGGCAGCAGCTCAAGGAGAACTTCGAGCCACGAATCGAGACAGCTCGGATCGCCCAGCAGGTTCTCCGTGCAGCTCTGGCGGATCTTCAGTCGCTCGCCAAGCGCGGGGAGCGGGACCGTTGACTGTCAATATAATGGAGGATAACCTCAGTTATATGAGAACTGAGGCGCCGCTCCTCGCTCCGATCTTCCGGTCGGACGGGCAGGCGCGCCTGCTCTCCACCTTGTTGCTCACCGGCGACGAGCTGAGCGTCACCGATCTGGCCAAGCGGGCCGGCCTGGCCTACCCGACCGTGCACCGCGAGGTCGCGCGCCTGGTGGACGCCGGCATCCTGAGCGAGCGACAGGTGGGCCGCACGAGGCTGATCCGCGCCAACGACGAGAGCCCGCTGGTGGGCCCCTTGCGCGAGATCCTCACGGTCGCGACCGGCCCGGTCGTGGTCCTGGCCGAGGAGCTTGGCCGCATCGACGGGATCGAGTCGGCGTTCCTCTACGGCTCCTTCGCCGCGCGGATGCTCGGGGATGCCGGTCCGGCGCCGCACGACATCGACGTCATGGTGCTCGGTGAGCCCGACGTGGACGCGGTCTACGAGGCGTGCACCCGAGTCGAGGCCGCGGTGCACCGTCCCGTGAACCCGACGATCCTCACCCCTGAGGAGTTCGCGGCGCCCTCCGGGTTCCTGGACAACGTGCGCAGCGGCCCGGCGGTCGCCGTGATCGGGGAGCTGCCGTGGCGCTGACTCCGCTCACCCGCGTCCAGCAGGCGACGGTCCTCGCGCTGGTCGAGGCACGACGGCTCGATGTCGTGCCCGCAGACCTCGCGCGTGCGACCTCGTTCCTGCGCCAGGCCGCAGGAGCGCCTGGACCAGTTGCCGCTGCTCACCAGCGTCGTCGTCAGATACGGCATCGCCTACGACGCCTGTCACGACACGGGCGAGGCGCTGCTGGCGGCGTACGGCTTCCGGACGACCAACGGGCCCGGCCAGCACGAGGCGCTCGGCCGCTACCTCCGGGCGGTCTTCGACAAGCCGCCCGCGGAGAAGGCGGCACGCGAGTTCGACCGCCTGCGACGCGCCCGCAACCAGGACCGCTACGAGGCCAAGCCGGTGGGTGCCGCGGCGACCGAGAAGGCCGAGCAGGTCGCCCGGACGCTGTTCGACGCTGCCGTGGCCCGGGGTGTGACCCCGTGAGCTTCGACGAATCGCACGGCGAACTGGTCTGACATGACGCTTCCGGAGACCGACCTGCACCGCATCCATACCTGGGCTCGCGGCCGCGTGCCGGAGCACCTGTGGCCCGAGCTGAAGGTGGAGGCCGACGTTGCCGACCGCTACGTCGACATCGTCGAGGTGCGCCCACCGTGGGACGGCGTCGGCGAGCACACGAGGTTCCCGATCGCCCGGCTGCGCTACACGAAGTCGACCGGCCTGTGGGCGATCTACTGGCGCGACCGGCACCTGAAGTTCCACGAGTACAAGCGCAAGCGGCCGACCAAGAACGTCCAGGCGCTCCTCGACCACATCGAGACCAGCGGCGATCCGATCTTCTGGGGCTGACGGTCGGGACTCTCGAGCACCCCAACGGTCGGAAATGGTGCTACGGCTTGGCCGCTGCCCCGAGCGCCCGCTCGATCCGGAGCGCGGCCCGGTCGCCGGCCTCGTCGGAACGGGTGCGGATCCGTTGGACGGTCGTCAGCCCCTGTTCGAGGGCGGCTCCGACGGCGGCGGTGACCTGCTCCTGCGTGGTGTCGCCGCGCGCGAGATCGAGGAGGGTGCGCAGGGGAGTGGTCACTCGCCAGGCGCCGTGGTCGAGGACGTCCTTGGTGAGTAGTTCGGTCGGATGGGTCACGACTGCCGGATCGACGGCCCGGAACTCAAAAGGAACCGACAGGTGCACGCGACGCGGATCGAGCTCGCCGAGATCGTGAACGAGCGCCGCCGAATCGTGGGACACAACGCCGCGGCCATGGCTCCACAGGGTCCAGCGCACCCATTGGTCCTCCGGAGCCGGGGGCCAGTCGGGGAGCCGGAACAGGCCGCGGTCGACGCGGAGCCAGTTGCCACTGTCGACGTGGTACTTCTGCGCCTGGTAGCTGTACCCGAGGTCGACTGCCTGGGCTGCCGTGAAGTATCCGGCTTGACCGAACGCGAGACCCTGCAGCGCGAGCCGCAGGTTCCGGCGGGGACCGTTCATGACGTCAAGGTAGCGCGGAAAACTACATAGGATCTTTAGTTTTGTGAGGAGCTCAAGCTCAGAACTGCAAGTCGGTGGGTCGTTACGCTCGATGCATGATCGATCCGGCGCTCCTCGAGCGGACCATCGAGTCGGAGTCCGTTGAGATCTCAGAACTGAAGAAGGCCGTGGTGCGGTCGCGCGCGGCCGAGCTGGAGGCGGACCCGTCGATCGGTCTGACCTGGACGAACTGGACGCACGGCTGGCTTCGCGCTGGGGCCAGCCCGTCTGACCGAGAAGGCATTCAAGTGTTTCTCATTATTGACTTAATGGATTGAATGACTAAAATGAGAAACATGCCAGCCCCTAGCCCGTACACGAGCCCCGAGCAACAGGCGGACCTCGAACGCCTAGGCGCCCGGCTGCGCGAACGCCGAAAGGCCCTCGGTGTCACGGTAGTCGCCTGTGCCGAAGCTGCTGGCGTTTCGCGTGTCACCCTGCACAGGATCGAGGCAGGCAACCCCTCGGTCACGATCGGCGCCTACGTCAACGTTGCCGCCGCACTCGGACTTCACCTCGTCGTCCCGATCCTCGACGCTCCAGCAGCAGAACCGGCGACGATCACGGTCGGCGACTACCCCGGCCTCCGCACGCTGGCATGGCAGACCGACGCCGGCACCACCATCACCGAGACGGAGGCACTCAACCTCTACGAACGCGGCTGGCGACACCTCAACCAGGAAGACGCTGACCGATCACGAGAAGGCGTTCATCCAGCACCTCGCGGACACCTACAGCAACGGGAGGCTCCTTGTTTAGGCGGCTGCACCACCAACAGGTGGCTGAGGTGCTGTCGATCCTCGACGCACCGCTCCTGGCAGAGCACAACTGCTGGTTCGGAGGCGGCACCGCGATCGTCCTCGCCAACGGTGAGTTCCGCGAATCGGTCGACATCGACTTCCTGGTCTCCGACCCGAAGTCCTACCGCGAGCTGCGCCAGATGGTCAGGGACCACGGGCTCGACGCTCTGGCTACACGCGAACTGGAGTTAGGTCGAACACCCTCTGTCGACGGTTACGGGATCAGGACCTCGGTGCTCGTTGCGGGGATTGCGATCAAGTTCGAGATCATCCATGAAGGCCGCATCGACCTCGACACTCCCTCCCCGGGCGATGAGATCTGTGGCTTACGGATCCTGACGCGAACAGACCAGGTCGCAACCAAGCTGCTCGCCAACGACGACCGTTGGGCAGACACGTCGACGTTCAGCCGCGACCTGATCGACCTGGCCATGATGAAACCCGACACCACCGCCCTGAAGGCCGGCGCGCGCAAGGCGGTCGATGCATACGGCAAGACGGTTGGCGAGAGCCTCAACAAAGCAGTCACCTACCTCCAAGATCGCCCGCAACGTCTCGACGAATACATCCGAGCACTCAAAATCGACGCGCCCCGAGCAGCTGTCTGGCAGAGCATCCGCGACTTGTCCGCAAGATGCGCGAAGATCGAAGGTCTAGGTCGGGGCTCGGACTAGCCTGACGTCATGTCGGTGAGTCCGCGACGAATGACCTCAGGGTCTTCGACCGTCCAGCGGTCCGCAAATAGTCCGCAAGAAGTCCGGCCGAGCCCGATTCTCGCCAACGACGTCCAACGGTTCCGCGAGCGCGTTTCCGCAGGTCAGAGCCGCGTTTTCCGGCCTCAACCAACGGTGACCGTCAACACCCGAAACCACCGGTTTTCGTTCCGCTTCAACGTGTGACCACGCACCAGCACGCTTCGGTTCAACGTGGCGCGTACTCCACCCCCGACCACGGCCAGTCCTTCGCAAGCCATGCGGTCACGGCCTCGTAGAGTGGTCTGTCGAGCTCAGCGTGCTCGACGGTGACCCACGACCGCACGAGGACCGCGTCGGGGCGTGCGGGACTCGAGGGCTTGAAGTAGACACAGCCGATCACCTCGTCCCGGTCGGGCAGCAGCACCGTGTAGGCGAAGTCGGCACCGGACCTCGAGCGCTTCATGTGCGAGACGCAGTCTCGAAGGTTCTCCTCGATCGTCATGGGTGCTGGCCAGCTCGATGCTTCCCATCCCGGCAGGCTGCGGATGAAGTCCATGCTGCGAGTCCAGGCCGCGTAGTCCGACTCGTTGTGCTCAGGGCCGAGCAGAGCGAGTCGGAACCTCTCCGTCTCGATGGGCGAGGGTGGAAGGAAGCCGGCCGGAACGATACTCACGCCCCGAGTGTGTCAGCGGCACCTCGCGCCGCGGTTGCGCCCTCGAGTCCCGTCGGCAAGGTTGGAACCCATGACCTCCCCTGACACTGACTTCACCGGGCTGAAGGCGACCTTCCTCAACTGCACGCTGAAGAAGAGTCCGGCGATGAGCCACACCGAAGGGCTCGTCGACGCGAGCGTGAACCTGATGCGCAAGCAGGGCGTCGACGTGACCGTGATCCGTCCGATCGACCACGACATCGCGATCGGGGTCTACCCGGACATGAGGGAGCAGGGCTGGGAGAAGGACGCCTGGCCCGACCTCTACCCCGGGATCCTGGCCAGCGACATCCTGGTGATCGGCGGCCCGATCTGGCTCGGCGACAACTCCAGCGTCACGAAGATGGTCATCGAGCGGCTCTACGCCCTCTCGGGCATGCTCAACGACGCGGGTCAGTCGATCTTCTACGGCCGGGTCGCCGGCTGCCTGATCACCGGCAACGAGGACGGCATCAAGCACTGCGCGATGAACATCCTCTACAGCCTCGGCCACGTCGGCTACACGATCCCGCCCCAGGCTGACGCCGGCTGGATCGGCGAGGCGGGGCCGGGGCCGTCGTACCTCGACGAGGGAAGCGGTGGCCCCGAGAACGACTTCACCAACCGCAACACCACCTTCATGACCTGGAACCTGATGCACCTGGCGAAGGCGCTCAAGGCGGCCGGCGGCATCCCCGCGGTCGGCAACGTCCGTCCTGCGTGGAGCGACGGTGATCGGTTCGGCTACGAGAACCCGGAGTACCGCTCCTGATCCTGAGGTCGCGGTCTGTTCAGACGTCGGCTCGCGCCGGCTGTCGCGACAGACGATGGGCGCCGATGCGAGCGATCCAGACCCCGCCGACGATCGCGGCGACGACGACGAGCGATGAGACGTTGAGCTGGGCGACCCCGGACAGGCCGTGTCCGAGGTTGCATCCTCCGGCGATCCAGCCTCCGGCGCCCAGGAGCAGACCCCCGGCTGCGAGCTGGAGGTAGCGCACCGGCTCTTCACCGCGCACCCAGAAACCACTGCCGGTGCGAGCGGACAGGGCTCCGCCCGCCACGATGCCTACCAGGAACGTGATCAGCCAGTAGTTGGGAGCGCCCTCGACCACGCTGGCGGCGGCGCCGACCGAGCTGGGCCCGAAGCCGGCGCCGCCCAGGCTCGCAAGGGCCCAACCGACCGTGATCGCAGCCCCGAGCCCGAGTCCGAGCCGCGGCCAGTCCCATTGCCAGCTGTGCTCGGGGGACTCGCGACCAGGGCGTCGCCACAGTGCGACCGCGACAGCGACGAGGACGAGCACGGCGACGACGAGGCGCGGCAGGCCGAGCAGCCCAGGAACAGTCGCGCCCTCGCCCCCGGAGAGAACAGTGGGGCCGGGGACCGTGATCTGCCGGGCGAGCAGCTCACCCGCGCCCCAGCCGACCAGCCCGACGAGGGCACCGAGCATCCCGGAGCCGAGCTTGTAGAAGAGCCCGGAGACACACGACGTGGCGACGACCATGCCGATGCCGATGATCAGGCCGCCGCTCACGTTGGCCACCGGGCGGAAGGCCAGGCCCTCGTTGAGTCCGTCGGTGCCCGGAAGCAGGTACAGCAGTCCGAGCCCCACCGAGGCAAGGGCTACACCGAGCAGCCACGCGCGAGCCAGCAGCAGCCGGCCGTCGAGTGAGTTGCGGATCGCGGAGTGGAAGCACAGCTGCCCGCGCTGCAGGACGAACCCCATGGCGACGCCGGCCAAGACCCCGGCGACAGCGGCGATGATCATCGGGCTCGGCCTGTCTGGTCGGTTCCGCGATCGGAGCTGACCTCGATCCCCACCAGCCGGTCGATCGCGAAGCGGCCTGGCCCGGCCAGCAGCAGCGCCACCAGTCCGGCAAGCAGAGCGATGTCGATTCCCACGTCGGGCATCCCCAGGTCCGCCTTGACCAGGGAGATGCTGCCGGCCATGGTCGCGATCAGGGGGAGGGTCGCCAGACGCGTGAGCAGGCCGACCACGAGCAGCGTCCCGCCGACCAGCTCCGCAGCGATCACCAGCCAGGTGAACAGCAGCGGGCTTGCCACGCCCAGGTTCGCCAGCGTGTCGGCGAAGCTGTCCGGGCCTCGGGAGATCTTCTTGCTGCCGAACCACATGAAGTTGAACCCCACCCCGAGCCTGAGGGCTACGGGCGCGACGTCACGGAAGCGGGAGAGGAACGGCAGACCGAGGAGTCGCACGGTGATCCTTTCGGGCCGCGGGAGGACCGGGCCTAGCGGCGGTCGCGCGAGATGACGCCGACCACGAGTGAGTCAACCAAAGAACCCGGTGCGCACTCGCCACCATTCCCGGCTGCCGGGGTCGTTCACGTCGGTCGGACATGCACTCGCCGCCCGTCCGGCCGGTCGTCACGCTCGGCCCACCGTGACGGCGGCTCTGCGTGCATGTCGGAACGCACCTGGGGGAGCCCGCCGCGGCCTCCGGCCAGGCCCGGAGGCGGATGAGGATGCGTCCCCCGCCTGGCGTCGTACGGTGAGCGATGCCTGTTCGCGACCTGGACCCGGGACTGGACCGAGGCGTCCCTGCGCGATCATGGGCTCGGAGGCGTACAGGGCGAGCTGGCACCCCGCGCGGACACCGACGAGGTCTTCCGCCTGTTCACCTCGGGCTCTTCACCTCACTCCCCCGCTCGCCCTCAGATCGCCCGCAACCCCGCGGTGACGAGCACGGCGACCAGGACGCACAGGACCAGGGGTTGACGCCGCCAGAGCATCACGCCGGCGACGGCGACGCCGACGGTGTGGGCGCCGACCGACCAGGAGCGACCGCTGGCGAACACCGAGGTCACGACCAGGGCGCACAGGAGGGTCGGCGCCATCAGCACGATGATGCGGGAGAACCACGACGGCAGGACCCGCCCACCGAGGAGCACCGGGCCGAACGCCTTGATCACCGCGGTCAGCGCGGCGCAGCCGAGGATGAGGACCCAGACCTGGGTCGAGCTCAGCGTCACGACGGCCTCCGCACCAGGCCGATGAGCGCCACCGTGCTCGCGGCGAGGATGGGGATGCCCGGCGGAGCGATCGGCACCAGGGCGAGGGCGAGCAGGCCTCCGCCCAGGGCGGCCGCGCGGGACGTCGGGTCCCGGAGCTCCGCGATCAGGAGCGAGAGGAAGAAGACGGGGTAGATCGCGTCGAGGCCGAGCCGGTGCGTGTCGCTGAGGACCTCGCCGAAGACCGCACCCGTGACCGAGCCCAGCGTCCAGGTGACGTACTGCGGGAGCGTGGTGCCGAAGAGCAGCCACCGGTCGAACGTGCCGTCGCCACGGTTGGCGAGCGCCCACGAGGAGTCCACGACGGTCTGCCCCTGCGCGGCCCGCTTCAACGGGCCCCCCGGCAACGACGGCGCCAGCGCGACGCCCATGGCCAGGAACCGCGCGTTCATCAGACTTGCCGCGGTCAGGGCAGCGGGGATACCGCCCCCGACGGTGACGACGGACAACATCGCGAACTGCGCCGACCCGGCGAAGACGATGACGGAGGTGACGATGGCCTGGACGACGCTGAAGCCGGCCTGCCGGGCCAGGACGCCGAAGGAGAGGCTGAGCAGGAAGCCGACGACCGCGAACGGGACGCCCAACCGAACGCCTCGGCGGAACGCCGTCCGCGCATTCTCCTCCCTCCCCGCTGTCACTGCTGCAGTCTAGGAACCGGGTACGAAGCCGAGGCGCGGGGTCTCTGGTGCTGGTGGGCTGTCGCAGGCGCAAGGCGCAAGGCGAAGGGGGTGGGCATGGCGCTGTTGCTGGTGACGTTCGCGATGGCCTGGGTGATGGCTCGCGGTGCGGTGCGACGTTCGCGCCGGCCGGGCGTCGCGCCTGAGCAGGCGCTGCTCCTCATCCACCGATCCGGTGCCGAGGTGGCGACGCTGGCGCAGGTGCTGGGCCTGCTCGCGTTCGGCGAGCTGTTGGTGGAAGTGCCGGCGCTCCAGCAGTCCTGGTGGCTGGCGTGTGCCGTGGTCACGTTCGTAGCACGGCTGGTGGCGGCCGTCCTCTGGCTCGACCAGGTCCTGATGCCGATCGCCGCTCATCGCGGTGCTGCGGTCGACCGTGACCAGGCCTTCTCCGTCGGCCTGCGGGCGATCTTCGTGCGGCTGGTGCCGCAGCACCTGCTGGTCGCCTGCGTCGCGTGGCTCATGAGTCGCGGCGAGTCGATCGCGGTGGTCGCCTCGGCAGTGCTGGTCTACGTGCTGCTCGGCGTCGTCTTCGCTCCTTGGATCCTGAGGCTGTCGGTGCGGGTCCGCCCGGCGAGCCCCGCCGAGCAGGACCGGGTGGACCAGCTGTCGGAGCGCCACGACCTGCGCGTCGGTGCAGTCCGCGTCGTCGAGCCGGGTCCGCTCGGCGGATCCAACGGATTCGTGGTCGGCATCGGCCCGTCCGGCTCCCGCGTGCACCTGACCCAGCGGCTCCTGGCCGGCTTCGACGACGCCGACCTGTCCGCCGTACTCGCGCACGAGGTGGGCCACCGCGAGCTGCACCACCTGGCCATCCGGCTGGCAGCCTCGATCGCCCTCAGTGTGGTCACGCTGGGGCTGCTGGCCACCGCCTTCGCCCTCAGCAACGGAAGCGGTCTGGCCCTGGTGGCGCTACTGGTGCTGGTCATCCTCGCTCCCGCGGTGCGACGACGCCTGGTCGGCGGGTTGGCGGTCCGCCAGGAGCTGGCCGCCGATGCCTATGCCGCAGCGCGGGTGGGCCCTCTCGCGATGCGCCGCGCCCTCGAGCGACTGTTCGACGACAACCAGCTGCCGACCGAGGGCAGCGCCCGGCAGGCCCGCAGCCAGAGCCACCCGACGCTGAGACAGCGCCTGGACCAGCTGGCGGATCCACTTCCAGAAGGTCGAGGGCCACGCTGAGCCGGAATGGCCGCACGCACCCGTGCTGGTCCATCTCGACTTCCTCGTCGACGACCTGGTCGCCACCGAGGCGCGCGGTGGCCGCCGGTGCCGTCCGGTTCGGCAAAGGCGACCGGCTAGCGTGGCCTGATGAGCGATCACCCGACCGACGAGCAGACCTGGCCGACGAAGTGCGCGTCCTGCGGCACGGAGCTCGCGCACGCCACGATCGACTTCGACGAGACCAACGAGAAGCGGGCCGAGATGAACCCCGGCGAGATGGTCGCGGTCGACTACTGCCCCAACCCGGACTGCCCCGAGGGCAAGTCGGCCTGAGTCGCACCTCCGACGGGGGCGTCAGTGCAGCGTGTAGCCGCCGTCCATCACCAGGACCGACCCGGTGACGAACGAGGCCGCCTGGCTGGCCAGGTAGACCACGGACGGACCGACCTCGGCCGGCAGGCCGTAGCGCTGCTGGGGGGCGTCCTCGATCCACTGGCGACGGAACTGCGGCTCGTCGACCGGGGACATGTCGGTCTTGATGTAGCCCGGGGCGACGGCGTTGACCCGGACGCCGTACGGCGCCCACTCGGCGGCCAGGCTTCTCGTCAGGTGGTGCACGGCGGCCTTCGAGGCGTTGTAGGCGGGCTGCCACTGGGGACGGTTGACGATCATCCCCGACATCGAGCCGACGTTCACGATCGAGCCGCGGCCGCGGTCGACCATGTGCCGGCCCACCGCCTGGGACACCAGCCACAGGGCGTCCACGTTCACCCGGAACACGTCGCGCCAGCCCTCGTAGGTGACCTCCAGGGCGGGCTTGTGCTCGCAGGCGCCCGCGTTGTTCACGAGCACGTCGAGGGCGCCGAACCGCTCGAGCGAGGTCTGCACCATCCGCTCGACCTCCTCAGGCCGGGTGATGTCGGCCAGCACGACCAGCACTTCGACGCCGAGCGCCTCGAGCTCGGCCTGGACCGCGGCGGCATCCTCGGCGTCACGGCCGACGACGACGATGTTGGCGCCCGCCTCCGCCAGCGAGCGGGCGATGGCCCGACCGATCCCCTTGGTCGCCCCGGTGACCAGCGCCGACTGTCCGGTGAGCCGGAACGACTCGAGTGCGTTCATGGTGTCCATCGGTGCAGTGTGCCCTGGGCGGTGGCACCGGTCTCGAGGACCCGCGAACCCGGGCCCGGGTCGCGGGCGCGCGGGCGATGTGACTGGTTCGTAACAAGGTTCTCGTGACAGGTTCTACCTGGACCCGCGGGGAAGTTCCTCGCGGTCGACCGGCGGAGGTCCTGGTGACGTTCTCTCGTATTGCGATCGTGAACCGTGGTGAGGCCGCGATGCGGCTGATCCACGCGGTACGGGAGATCAATGCGTCGGGCGACGGTCCGATCCAGACGGTGGCGCTGCACACCGAGGGCGAGAGCCGCGCGACCTTCGTGCGCGAGGCGGACCTGTCCTACAACCTGGGCCCGGCGTCGGCGCGGCCCTACATCGACCTCGCCGTGCTCGAGCGGGCGCTGGTGGACACCGGGGCCGACGCGGTGTGGCCGGGCTGGGGCTTCGTGGCCGAGGACGCGTCGTTCGTCGACCTGTGCGACCGCCTCGGGGTCACCTTCATCGGCCCGAGCGCGGAGGCCATGCGCAAACTGGGCGACAAGATCGGCTCCAAGCTGCTCGCCGAGGAGGTGGGCGTGCCCGTGGCTCCGTGGAGCCGGGGCGCGGTCGAGACCCTCGAGGGCGCGCTGGCCGCCGCCGAGGACATCGGCTACCCGCTGATGCTGAAGGCGACCGCCGGCGGCGGTGGCCGCGGGATCCGGATGGTCGCCTCGGCCGCCGAGCTCGAGGACGCCTACCAACGCACCAGCGACGAGGCGCTGCGGGCGTTCGGCAACGGCACCGTCTTCCTCGAGCGGCTGGTGACCGGGGCGCGGCACGTCGAGGTGCAGCTGATCGCCGACGGCCACGGCACCGCCTGGGCCCTCGGGGTGCGCGACTGCTCGATCCAGCGCCGCAACCAGAAGGTGATCGAGGAGTCGTCCTCGCCGCTGCTGTCGCCCGACCAGACCGACGAGCTGAAGGCCTCCGCCGAGCGGCTGGCCCTCACGGTCGGCTACGTCGGTGCGGGCACGGTGGAGTTCCTCTACCACCCCGGCGAGCGGACCTTCGCCTTCCTGGAGGTCAACACCCGGCTCCAGGTCGAGCACTCGATCACCGAGGCCACCACCGACGTGGACCTCGTCAAGGCGCAGATCCACGTGGCCGGGGGCGGGCGGCTCGAGGGCAAGCGGCCGACCGAGAAGGGGCACGCCGTCGAGGCGCGGCTCAACGCCGAGGACCCGGACCGCGACTTCGCGCCGGCGCCCGGCCGCATCGTCCGGCTCGAGCTGCCGACGGGACCCGGCGTCCGGGTCGACACCGGGGTCACCGAGGGCGACACGATCCCGCCCGACTTCGACTCGATGATCGCCAAGATCATCGCCTACGCACCCACCCGCGCCGACGCGCTCGCCCGCCTGCGCCGGGCGATGACCGAGACGACCGTCGTCATCGAGGGCGGCGCCACCAACAAGAGCTTCGTGCTCGACCTGCTGGAGCAGCCCGAGGTCGTCGACGGCACCGGCGGGTGGGCCGACACCAGCTGGATCGACCGGGTGCGCGGCGAGGGCAGGCTGGTCGCGGAGCGGCATGCCGGGATCGCGATCGTCAGCGCCGCCATCGAGGCCTACGAGGACGAGCTGCGGATCGAGATCGCGCGCCTGCTCGAGACAGCTCACGGCGGCCGACCGCAGGCGCAGCACCGCGCCGGGGGTCCGGTCGAGCTGAAGCTCCGGGGTACGACGTACCGGGTGTCGACGATCAACATCGGGCCGGCGCGCTACCGCGTCACCGTCACCACTGGTACGGCGGAGCGGACCGTCGACGTCGCGATGGAGCGGATCGACGAGTTCCACCGGCGGCTCGTCGTCGGTGACCGCGGCTACCACGTCGTCACGGCCACCCACGGCCCGAGCACGCTCGTCGAGGTCGACGGGGTGGCGCACCGGGTCAGCCGGGACGAGGGGGGAGTGCTCCGCTCACCCGCACCCGCACTGGTCGTCGCGACCCCCGTCCGCGTCGGCGACGAGGTCGAGGCCGGTGCGGCGGTCGTGGTGCTGGAGTCGATGAAGATGGAGACGGTGGTCCACGCGCCGTTCGCCGCCCGGGTCAAGGAGCTGGCGGTGATCACCGGGAGCCAGGTCGAGACCGGCGCCGCGCTGATCAAGCTGGAGCCCGTCGGCGACGGCGCCGAGGAGGCGGGCCCGGTGTCCGGCGCCGGTCCCGAGCTCGACCTGCCCGAGCCCGCGACCGGTCAGCCGGCCGCGGTCCGCGCGGCCCGCGCACGCGAAGCGCTGGAGGCCGTCGTGCTCGGCTACGACGTGTCGCCGCAGGACCAGGACGGCGCCCTCGTGGCCTACCTGGCTGCCCGCGAGGAGCTGCGGGGCGAGGGCGTCTCGGTGCTCGCCGAGGAGATGGCGCTGCTGGGCACCCTGGCCGACCTGGCCGAGCTGAGCCGCAACCAGCCGGCCGACGAGGAGCGGCACACCGAGCTGCGGGTGCACAGCTCCCGCGAGCACTTCCACACCTTCCTGCAGAGCCTCGACGTCGAGCGCGGGGGACTGCCCGAGCAGTTCCGGGACCGGCTGCTGCGGGTGCTGCACCACTACGGCGTCGAGGAGCTCGACCGCACGCCGGTGCTGGAGGAGAGCGTCTTCCGGATCTTCATGGCCCAGCAGCGCTCGGCGCCCGAGGTTGCCGTGGCCACGGCTGTGCTGGGCCGCTGGATCGACGAGCCGTCGCCGACCGGTGACCTCGCGGGGCAGGCCCGACAGCTGCTGGAGCGGCTCGGGAGAGCGACCCAGCTGCGGTTCCCCGTCGTCGGGGACCTGGCCCGCAGCGTGCGCTTCCGGTGGTTCGACCAGCCGGCCGTGGACGCCGATCGCGCCGACGTCCTCGCCGGGGTGCGCGACGAGCTCGACGCGCTGGCCGCCGGCAGCGACCTGCCCGACCACGCCGACCGCGTCGAGGCGCTGGCGGCGATCCCGGAGCAGATCGTGCGCTTCCTGGCCGAGCGGCTGGCGGACGGCGTACCGGCTCGGGAGCCGATGCTCGAGGTGCTGGCGCGCCGCCACTACCGCGAGTACGACCTGCACGACCTCGAGGTCGTGGAGTCCGGCGAACGGCCCTTCGTGGTCGCGGACTACACCCTCGACGCGCGACCCACCCGCCTGGTCTCGACCGTCGGCACCTTCGCCGAGCTGGCCGACGCCGCGGGCAGCCTGGCTGCCTCGGTCGGCGAGAGCGTCGCGGTCCGGGACGCGGACCAGGAGGCCGTGGTCGACCTCTACCTGCACTGGCCCGACGCACCGGACTCGGCGGACGCGACGAGCGAGCAGCTGCGCCCGCTGGTCGAGGCGCTGCCGTTCGCCCACGACGCCCGCAGGGTCTCGGTCGCCGTCTGCGTGAGCGGTGACCGCCCGGTCGGCTACTACGTCTTCCGGCCCACCGGGGACGGCGGCGTCGCCGAGGACGACCTCACCCGTGGCGTCCACCCGATGGTCGGCCGGCGGCTGAACCTCTGGCGGCTGCGCAACTTCCACGTCACCCGGATCGAGGCGCCCGAGGACGTCCTGCTCTACGAGTGCGTCGCCCGGGAGAACCCCGCGGACCGCCGTCTCGTGGCGCTGGCCCAGGTGCGCCAGCTCGCGGTGGTGCGCGACGAGGCCGGGACGGTCACGGCGCTCCCGCACGCAGAGCGCGCCGTGGAGAGCTGTCTGGAGGCCATCCGCCGCACCCGCGTCGCGCGCGGGTCGGCGGGGACCAAGCTCGACCTGAACCACGTCTGGGTCCACGTGTGGCCCGTGGTCGAGATCGACGAGGGTGGCCTGGCGACCCTCGGCAACAAGATCCGCCCGCTCACCGACGGCGCGGGCATCGAGGAGGTCCTTGCGCAGGGACGTGTGGCAGCCCCGGGAGGTGACCCGGTCCCGGTGACGGTGCGCTTCGGCGTCCAGCCGGGAGCCGGCGTGAAGCTGACGGTCGAGGACCCCCCGACCGAGCTGCTCGCCCCGATGGACGAGTACGCCGCCAAGGTGCTGCGCGCGCGCCGGCGCGGGCTCGTCTACCCCTACGAGCTGGCGGCCGTGCTCACCGGCCCCGGCGGCACCCTGGTCGAGCACGACCTGGACGACCACGGCGCCCTGGTCCCGGTCGACCGTCCACGTGGCCTCAACAAGGCCGGCATCATCGCCGCCGTCGTGACCACGCCGACCCCGCTGCACCCCGAGGGCGTCACCCGCGTCGTACTCTCCGGCGACCCGACCAAGTCGCTGGGCTCGGTCTCCGAGCCCGAGTGCCTGCGCGTCATCGCCGCCCTCGACCTCGCCGAGCGGATGCAGGTGCCGGTCGAGTGGTTCGCGCTCTCCTCCGGGGCCCGGATCTCGATGGACTCGGGCACCGAGAACATGGACTGGGTTGCCGCCGCGCTGCGGCGGATCGTGGAGTTCACCCAGCAGGGCGGCGAGATCAACGTGGTCGTCGCCGGCATCAACGTCGGCGCCCAGCCCTACTGGAACGCCGAGGCGACGATGCTGATGCACACCAAGGGCATCTTGGTGATGACGCCGGACAGCGCCATGGTGCTCACCGGCAAGCAGTCGCTGGACTTCTCCGGTGGTGTCTCGGCCGAGGACAACTTCGGCATCGGTGGCTACGACCGCGTGATGGGGCCCAACGGCCAGGCGCAGTACTGGGCCCCGAACCTTGCGGGTGCCTTCGCCACCCTGATGGCGCACTACGAGCACACCTACGTCGTGCCGGGGGAGACCTCGCCGCGTCAGGCCGTCACGAGCGACCCCGTGGATCGTGACATCTCGCCGTACCCGCACGACGCGGTGGACAGCGACTTTCGCACGGTGGGGGAGATCTTCTCCTCCGAGACCAACCCGGACCGCAAGAAGGCGTTCGACATCCGCACCGTGATGCGGGCGGTCGCCGACCAGGACCATGCGGTGCTCGAGCGCTGGGCGGGCATGGCGGACGCGGACACCTCGGTGGTCCAGGACGCCCACGTGGGCGGCTACCCGGTCTGCCTGCTCGGCATCGAGTCACGCAACGTGCGCCGGCGGGGCTTCCCGCCCACCGACGGCCCCGACGTCTACACGGCCGGGACGCTCTTCCCACGGTCGTCGAAGAAGACGGCGCGCGCGATCAACGCAGCCAGTGGCAACCGTCCGCTGGTGGTGCTGGCGAACCTGTCCGGCTTCGACGGCTCGCCCGACTCGATGCGCAACCTGCAGCTGGAGTACGGCGCGGAGATCGGTCGCGCCATCGTCAACTTCCGCGGCCCCATCGTGTTCTGCGTGATCTCGCGCTACCACGGCGGCGCGTTCGTGGTGTTCTCCAAGGCGCTCAACCCGAACATGACCGTGCTGGCGCTGGAGGGATCCTTCGCCTCCGTCATCGGCGGCGCTCCGGCCGCGGCCGTGGTGTTCGCCGGCGAGGTCGAGAAGCGCACTGCGACGAGCCCGGCCCTGCTCGCACTCGGAGACCAGATCAGCGAGGCCTCCGGGGCCGAGCGCAGTCGGCTGATCATCGAGCAGGCTGACGTCCGGGCCGCGACCAAGGCGGAGAAGATCAGCGAGGTGGCTGCGGAGTTCGACGCGATCCACAACATCCACCGCGCCGTCGAGGTCGGCTCGGTCGACGCCGTGATCTCGGCGTCGCGCCTGCGCCCCGAGATCATCGGCTACATCAAGCGCTTCGCGGACGGCTCCGGAGCACGACCACGCCCGTGAGGATCAGGAGCACCGCGACGGCATCCCCGATGTCCAAGGGCTCGCCGACGAGCAGCCAGCCGATCGCGAGCGCCACCACCGGCGGGATGTAGGTAGCGCTCGAGGCGGTCACGGCTCCGAGGTGGTCGACGATGTAGTAGTAGAGGATGTAGGCGACCCCGGTGCCGAGGATCCCGAGCCCCACCACCAGTCCCACCAGCGCCCGCCGGTCGTCGGCGACCTCGGTGATGCCGTCGAGGTCGGTGACGATGCCGAGAGTCAGCAGGGCAAGCCCGATCTGGTACGTCGTGAGTGCGGCGGGCGGGATGTCGAGGCCGGTCAGGAACTTCTTGGCGTAGACGAACGACAGCCCGACACTGGCCGAGCCGAGCAGCATGTAGAGCACGCCGGTGACGTCGACGGCACCGGCGGACGCCCAGGGTCGGGCGATCAGCAGCACCCCGCTGAAGCCGATCACGATGCCGAGGAGCCGCCGAGGTGTCGCCCGCTCGCTGCGCAGGAGGATCGCCGCGCTGAGGTAGGCGAACAGCGGGATGGCGCCGCTGAGAGCGCCCGCGATGCCGGAGGGGAGGAGCGAGGTGCCGGCCGCGAAGGCGAAGTAGTAGACGCTCGTGGCGAGCAGGGACATCACCACGAAGTGGTGCAGGTGTCGCACGTGGCGTCGGTCGAGCGCTCCCCGCAGCACGGCGTACAGCACCACCGGCACGAACCCGAACAGCACGCGCAGCAGCGTGATCTGTCCCGCCGTGATCGTCTCCGAGGCCCACTTCATGAAGATGAAGTTGCTGCCCCAGATGAGGCCCAGGATGACGAAGGCGGAGGTCGCGCGACTCGTCACCTCCGCGTCAGCGCCAGCCGAGCTCGGGTGCGACGTACCGGACGATGCTGTCCAGCAGGTGCGAGTTGTAGTCGACGCCGAGCTGGTTGGGAATCGTGAGCAGCACGGTGTCCGCGGCGGCGATCGCCTCGTCGGCGGCGAGGTCCTTGACGAGCTGGTCGACCTCCCCGGCGTACGTCTTGCCGAACCGCGCCAGGCCGCCGTCGATGAACCCGACCTGGTCCTCGCTGCGCGACTCCGCGCCGAAGTAGGCCCGGTCGGTGCTGGTGACGATCGGGAAGACGCTGCGGCTGACCGACACCCGCGGCTCGCGCTCGTGGCCGGCCTCCTTCCAGGCGTTGCGGAACAGGTGGATCTGCTCGGCCTGGAGCTGGTGGAACGGCACTCCGGTGTCCTCGGTGAGCAGCGTCGAGCTCATCAGGTTCATGCCCTGCTGGCCCGTCCACACGGCGGTCTTGCGGGTGCCGGCACCCCACCAGATCCGGTCGCGCAGACCGGGTGACTGGGGTTCGATGCCCAGCAGACCGGGCGGGTTGGGGAACATCGGTCGCGGGTTGGGCTCGGCGAACCGCTGGCCGTCGATGGCGGCGAGGAACACCCGGGCGTGCTCGCGCGCCATGTCGGCGTGGTCGCCGTCGGCGCCGGGGTCGTGGCCGAAGTACTTGTAGCCCTCGATCACCTGCTCCGGTGACCCCCGGCTGATGCCGAGCTGAAGTCGACCACCGGCGATCAGGTCCGCGGCTCCGGCGTCCTCGGCCATGTAGAGCGGGTTCTCGTAGCGCATGTCGATCACGCCGGTGCCGAGCTCGATCCGGCTCGTCTTCGCGCCCGCCGCCGCGAGCAGCGGGAACGGCGAGGCGAGCTGCTGGGCGAAGTGGTGCACGCGGAAGTAGGCACCGTCCGCGCCGAGCTCCTCGGCCGCGACCGCGAGGTCGATGGACTGCAGCAGCACGTCGGAGGCGCTCCGCGTCTTCGAGTGCGGCGAGGGGTTCCAGTGGCCGAAGGACAGGAAGCCGATCTTCTTCATGCCTCGTCAACCGGCGGTGGGGGCGGCTTCTTCCCGTAGGGCCGACCATGCGGGCTATCACCTGGGCCGGTTCACGGTCCTGAACGGCCGGACCGGGGTGAGGTGATAGCCCGACGGGCCGGGTGGTCGGTGGCTGATGGGACGGGGGTACGAGTGACTTTGACGCAACACGCGCGCAACACCTCGTCGGGTGAGGGACGAGTGATGCTGAAATGTCCCGGACATGGTGAAAGGCGGCGCCCCGCATGGACGCTCCAACAGGCGAGGACGGGATCGTCCTGGCCCAGATGATGGAACTGCTCGGCCCGGCCATCTTCCGTGTTGTCACGACTCCAGGACTGGACGACGTGCTCGTCCGCGATGTCGTCTTGTTCGACCCGCTCGACGCGCCTGTGGTGCAGCAGGGCGACCTGCTGCTGTGCGTGGGTCTGCTGGCCTCCAGCGCCGAGGCATGCGACTTCGTGGCGACCGCAGCGCGGGCGGGCGCGGCGGCCTTGGTGGTGAAGTCGCGTGACGCCGACCTGTCGCTGCTCAAGGAGAGCGCCGAGCGCGGGGGTCTGACAGTGATGGTGCTGCCGACCGCGATGCGGTGGGAGCAGATCGTCGTGCTGGTGCGCAACGCCATCTCCTCGGCACGCTCGGGGCCAGGCAGCCCCACCGCCATGGGGGACCTGTTCGGGTTCGCCAACGTCTTGGCCCGCGCCGTGAAGGGTGCGGTCACCATCGAGGACGCGGGGAGCCACGTCCTCGCCTACTCGACACTGCACGACGACGAGCTGGATGCTCCGCGGCGGGAGGCGATCCTGGGCCGTCGGGTCCCGGGCACCTACCTGACCCATCTGCGTGAGCGAGGCATCTTCACGGCGCTGCACAACACGGCTGACGTAGTGCATCTCGAGGCTGCCGCTGAGCTCGGGCTGCGGCGCCGGCTGGCCATCGCCGTGCGCGCCAACACCGAACTGCTCGGGTCCTTGTGGGCGCTCGAGGGTCGGGTGCCGCTCGGTCCTGGTGCTGAGCAGGCGCTGCGCGACGCTGCTCAGGTGGCCGCCGCCCACCTCGTCCGCGCCCAGAGCAGAGGCCTGACGCTCCAGCAACACCGCCAGGACCTCTTGCGCAACCTGCTCGAGGATTCCACCGACGTCCGGATGGCCGCGGACGCCCTGGGGTTCAATCCCGACCTGCCGGCCGCGGTGATCGGGATCGTCCTGGACTCCCGCGGCGGGCTGCCTGGCGACCATCACGCCTATCGACGGCTCGACGAGCTCATCAACGCCCGGGCCATGGCGTTCCGCTGGCACGTGGCCAGCACGTTGTCCGGGGTGCGCATGCTGAGCTTGCTTCCGGAGCTGACCGGCGAGCGCGCGCAGGTCGAACAGGGGATCCGCCGACTGGCGGCCGGCATCGTGAGCGACGCCGAGCAGGCGGGACTGCGGGTGCGCATCGCGTGCGGCCCGATCATGGGATCGCTGGCCGACGCGGCTCCGGGCACCGCCGCGGTCGACCAGATCTTGGGGTGCCTGGCCCGGGAACCCGCACGAGGCCCGGTCGCCACCTACGACGAGGTGCGTGCGGCCGTCTCGGTGAGCAAGGCCGTCACGGCGCTGAGGCCGCTGCCGGGTCTGTGGGATGGCCCGGTTCGGCTGCTGGTCGAGCACGACGCCGCGCACGCGACCGACTACACCGAGACGTTGCGTTCCTGGCTCGACGCCCAAGGTGATACCTCGATGGCGGCTGCAGTCCTGAGCATCCACCCCAACACCGTCCGCTACCGGATGCAGCGGATCGCAGAGTTGTCGGGCATCCGGCTCGGCGACCCCGAGGAGCGGCTGATGGCTGCCCTGCACCTGCGCAGCTTGTGACACTCGCCCTTCAGGGGGTGAGCTTGCGACGGGAGGTCATAGCCCGCTCGAGCACGTCCTCGCGCACTGACACGCCCAGACCGGGCCCCTGAGGCACGGCGATCTGCCCGTCGACCAGCTCGAACGGCTCCGTGACGTCCTCGGCGTAGTAGCGGCTCGACGCGGAGATGTCCCCTGGGAGGGTGAACCCCGGGAGCGAGGCCAAGGCCAGGTTCGCCGCCCGCCCCAGCCCGGTCTCCAGCATCCCGCCGCACCACACCGGTATGTCGAGAGCGCCCGCCACGTCGTGCGCACGCCGCGCCTCGAGGTAGCCACCCATCCGACCTGCCTTGATGTTCACGATGCTGCACCCGCCGGCACGGATGGCCGAGGCCGTGGTAGCCGCCGACACGAGCGACTCGTCGAGGCAGATCGGCGTGCGACAACGGCGGGCGAGCTCGGCATGCAGCTCGAGAGCGTCGTGCCCGAACGGCTGCTCGATCAACAACAGGTCGAGGTCGTCGAGCCTGCGTAGGAGGGCGAGGTCGGCGGGTCCGTACGCCGTGTTCCCGTCGACCTGCAGGGGGAGGCCGGGGAAGGCGTCACGGACAGCAGTGACCGGCTCGACGTCGAAGCCGGGTTGGATCTTCAGCTTGACCCGCCGGTACCCCTGGTCGCGATAGGCCCCGACGACGTCGACCAGCTCCGCCACTGTGCTCGTGATGCCGACCGAGACGCCGACGTCGACAGCGGTGCGCACACCTCCCAGATAGCTGGTCAGGCTCATGCCGCAGGTGCGCAGCTGGGCGTCGAGCACCGCGAGCTCGAGAGCCGCCTTCGCCGTCCGGTGCCCGACGATGCCGTTGACGTGGCCCGCGACGTGGGCCGCGGTCACGTGGTCCTGCGCCAGCAGAGCGGGAACCAGGTAGCGACTGAGCACCTGCTCGGCCCCGTCGACGTACTCCTCGTTGTAGATCGGGTCCGCAAGAGCCACGCATTCGCCGTAGCCGCTCACGCCGTCGGTCGTGTGCACGACCACCACGAGCACGTCACGTCCGTGCTGCACGCCGAAGGACGTGCGGAAGGGGGAGACCAGCGGCATCTTCAGACGCAGCAGCTCCGCGGACGCCAGCTTCATGGAGCTTCTCCTCCGAGTTCGACGATCAGACCGGCGAGCAGGGCAGCCCGCTCGGGTAGTGCGGTGACCAGGACGTGCTCGCCCTCTGCGTGGGCGCCGCCGCCAACGGCACCGAGGCCGTCGAGGGTGCGCACACCGAGTGCTGCGGTGAAGTTGCCGTCGGAACCGCCCCCGACGTGCGCGCTGGACAGCGCCGGGAGGCCGAGCCGCTGCGCTGCTCGCTGGGCGAGCTGGAAGAGGCCCTGAGCCATCCGATCCTCCAGCGGCGGTCGGTTGATCCCACCCTCGACGCGCACCGTGGTTCCGGGTGGCGCGGACAGGCGGTGCAGTGCGTCATCGATCCGTTGTTGCTCGGCCAGCGTGACGGCGCGTACGTCGACAGCCACCCAGGCCTCGGCGGGCACGGTGTTCTGGGCGGTCCCGGCCTGGGCCACGGTGGGGGTGACGGTGCTGCCGAGCTCGGGGCGAGCCAGGTCGTTCAAGGCGAGCACCAGGTGGGACAGGGCGACGAGGGCGTTGCTGCCCTTCTCCGGCTCAAGACCTGCGTGGGCCGCGCGGCCGGTGACGCACACCCGGTAGTTCCCCACCCCCTTGCGTCCGGTCTTGAGGAGTCCGCCGTCAGCGGACGCCTCGAGCACCAGCACCGAGCCTGCGTGCTGGGCGGCAGCCTCCACGAGAGCGCGCCCGTCAGGAGAACCGATCTCCTCGTCCGCGGTGACCAGCAGGACGACGGGCGGTCGGTCGACCTGGGCTTCGAGGAGGTAGGCAAGCGCGTAGAGGGCCTGCACGATCCCGGCCTTCATGTCGAAGGCGCCCGGGCCCGTGGCTCGACCATCGGCGACCACGAAGGGCCAGCGGTCCACCGTGCCGGCCGGCCAGACCGTGTCCAGGTGCGCGAGCAGCACGACCGGGGGAGCTTCGCTACCGACCGGCGCGAGGTCCCACCGCAGTGCGGGGTGAGTCGGGGTGCCGACTCTGGCGGGTGCACTGCCCAGGAGACGCTCGCCGGCTCGGGCAAGGAGTTCCGCGGTCGTTGCCAGCAGGCGCGGGTCGCCTGAGGGTGACTCGCTGGACACCAAGGCGCCCAGAAGATCCACCATGTCGCGCTGCTGGCCGGCCAGGCGTCCTACCAGGACGGCCAGGTGATCGTCGACTGTCACTCGGACCTCCCGTCGACCTCGAACTGGTAGCCGGTGGCCGTCACACGTCCGATGCGCAGGCCGGCACCGTAGGCGGCCGAGAGAACCTCTCGGCCAGCCGTGCGCCAAGCGCGTGCGCGCACCGGGTCCTCCCGGCGCAAGGCCGCATAGAGCGCGGGCACCGCCATCACCGCTCCGGGGTGGGGTTCGATGTCCGTCGGATGCGGCCAGCCGTCGCGGTCCTCCAACAGGCTCGTCGCGATTCTGTCCTCGGGATCAGGGGTGGTGCTGGGATCCCGTCGCTCGGGGAGCGGCGCTCGGAGGTCCCACACGGCCTCGAGGCGGTCGGAGGCGTCTCCGCCGTTGACAGCGTCGACCATCACTCCGTAGAAGTTCGGGTAGAAGGCGGTCGCGCGGGCGCCGAGCGACCCTAGGTTGAACGCCGCGTTGCGCCGCACCATCGGGTCGAAGGTCCACCGCATGTCGGTGATGCCGTGTCCCAAGCAGGTGTCTCGCTGGGCGAGCTTGAGTGCATAGCCGACCCCGCGATGCTGGTGCTCACCGACGACGCCCACCTGGTGAGAGTGCAGGTGGAGAACCGGCGCCCATCCCAGGAAGCCGACCGCGAACCCGATCACCGGCTCGCCCGGCCGGGCGAGGTCCAGGGCGAGATGCACCGGGTCGCCGGCGTGCACCAGCGCGCGCACCTCGTTGGCTGCAAACGTCCCGCGTGGCCCCCACACCGCTTCCCCAGCGGCGACGACGTGGTGGACCTCCGCCTCGTCCTCCGGGTGCACGATGCGCACCCGGGCCCGCGAAGCAGCCGTACGGGCCTCGAGACCCGCATCGACGTGCTGCAGCATGGTGACCCCTTCGATGTGCCTGACAGTCCGGGCCATGGTGGTCCCCACGGGGTGACCAGCACCTCGTGCGAGGTCACAGGTTTGCGGCCCAGAACTTGTGCCGACACACACACGCCGGCGCAGCGGCAGTCCCTAGGCTCACGGCATCACGCGGCCCCAGGCTCGCACCGGCCCGACTGTGGAGGATCAAGCGATGGTGGAGACGACGACCGATCCGCAGCACGACGGGGACACCCGACTCCGGCAACTGGGCTACACCCCCCGGCTCGAGCGCGGGCTCACCACCCTCGGATCCGTCATCCTGACGCTGTCCGACATCACCCCCGCCGGGTCGTTGCTGATCGTCGGCCTCGCCGTCGTCGCGGTGGCGGGCACCGGCTCCGTCATCGCCTACCTGGCGGGCGCTGCGCTCGCCGTGATGGTGGCCCTCTGCATGGCCGAGCTGGGTTCGCTCTACCCCATCGCCGGTGGCATCTACTCGATCGTGGCCCGCGTGCTGGGTACGTGGGCTGCGTTTCTCACGCTGCTCAGCTACGTGGTCCAGGCAATCTTCCTGCCAGCCAGCATCGCACTGGGCGTCGGTGTCTACCTGAACTCACTCAACGACGCGTTCTCCGTCAACCTCGCGGCCGCCGCGACGATGATCGTCGTCACCGGGCTGGCCATGTTGAAGATCCACGTCAACGCGTTGATGACGGCCGCCTTCCTCGCGTTGGAGATGGTGGTCATCGTGGTGATCGCGGTGGCGGGCTTCTCCAACCCCACCCAGAGCATCTCGACGTTCCTGGACCCGGTTGGCGTCGTCGACGGCAGGCTCGAGTCCTTCGGCACCGGCGCCGTCGTCGCCGCGGTAGCGATCGCCCTGCAGTCGGTGAACGGCTACGACGCGGCGATCTCCTTCGCCGAGGAGACCAAGGGGTCCACGCGCAACGTCGGCAAAGCCGTCCTGCTGTCCTGCCTCATCGGTGTCGGCCTCGAGCTCGCGGCGTTCCTCGGAGCAGCCTTCGGCGCGCCGGACCTCAAGGCCTTCCTGTCATCGAGCACACCCCTCACCTACGTGGTCGAGGAGCGGTGGGGGCAGACCGCCACCACCGTGTTGATCATTGGGGCGGTCATCGCCTTCTTCAACGCCTGCCTGGCGATCACGCTGCAGTTCGCCCGCGTGCTCTGGGCCAGTGGCCGAGACGGCATCTGGCCGGGTCCGGTCAGCCGGGGGCTGCAGAAGCTGCATCCCAGCACCGACGCACCGTGGGTCGCCACGCTGGTGGTGGGTGCCTGCGCCACGGTCCTGTGCTTCGCTTCCGACATCGTGGCCGTCGTGACCTTCGTGTCGGTCCTGACCATCTCGATCTACGTCTTCGTCGGCGTTGCCACCATCGTCAGCCGCCAGCGCGACAAGACCTCCGATCGGCCCTTCCGGCTTCCGCTCTACCCGCTGCCCCCGATTATCGCCATCCTCGGTGCCCTGCTCGCTCTCAGCCAGCAGGCACCGAAGGATCTCTTCGCTGTGGTAGTTATCTACGCCGCAGGTCTTGCCTACTACTTCTTCTACCTGAGGTCCCGGCGCGAGGCGATGGCAGCACTGCGCTCTCCCCAGCTCACCGACTGACGCACCCGAGAGATGAGAGGCCCCGTGGATCCGATCGTGTCCCACCTGCAGGAGCTCCGAGACATCGTCGTTCCGGCCGAGGACGAGGCACCCCTGACGGCGTACTGGAGCAAGATGCGGCAGCTGCGCAAGCAGGTCGATGAGTCCCGGCTCGCAGATGCCGAGATCGCTGTCACCTGGGCTCCGGCGGAAGACACGCATGGCTGACCTCGCTGCGCAGAGCATCGACGACCTGGGCCGTCGGATTGCGTCGCGTGAGATATCGCCGGTGCAGGTCACGGAAGCGGTGCTGCAGAACATCCGCGAGTACGACGACACGTTGAAGACCTACATCGAGGTCTACACCGAGGACGCCCTGGAAGGCGCTCGGGCCGCCGAAGCCGAGATCGCATCAGGCGGCTATCGCGGACCTCTGCACGGGATTCCGATGGGGATCAAGGACAACATCTACTTCGCGAACCGGGTCACCACGATGGGATCGAAGATCCACGGTGGTTTCGTGGCGGAGGCCAACGCCACCGTCGTGGACCGGCTCGCCGAGGCTGGCGTCGTATTCCTGGGCAAGCTCAACATGCACGAGTACGCACTCGGCGCGTCGACTGACAACCCGTTCCACGGCACCTGCCGCAATCCGTGGGACCTGGACAAGTCCCCCGGCGGGTCGAGTGGGGGATCAGGGGCAGCGCTCGCCAGCAACCTGACGATCGCGGCGTTGGGCACCGACACCTCCGGCTCGATCCGCATCCCCGCCTCGTTCTGCGGGGTGGTGGGCTTCAAGCCCACCTACGGCAGGGTCAGCCGGTTCGGCTGCTTCCCGGAGGCCTGGACGCTCGACCACATCGGGCCCATGACTCGGACCGTCAAGGACGCCGCCATCGTGCTGGATGCGATCAGTGGGCACGACCCACGCGACCCCGGGAGCCTGGCGCAGCCGCGCACGACGACCGCCACCGCCCTGAGGGACAACCTCGAGGGGGTCACGATCGGGATCGTCGAGGACTTCTTCTTCCACGACGTCGACGACGAGATCGCACGGTGTGTCTGGCAGGGCGTGGACGAGCTTCAGCGCCGAGGAGCAGCCGTCCGTCCGGTTCGCGTGCCCGGCTTCGCGGACGTCGAGTGGGCGCTCACGATGATCGACACCTCGGAGACGAGCACCGTTCACCACACCAACCTTCGCGACCGTCCTGGGGACTACGGCGACGACGTCCGGCTGCTGCTGGAGTGTGGCGAGCTTCCCTCTGCTGTCGACTATCTCGAAGCCCAGCAGATCCGTCGCCGACTCCGGCGAGAGGTGCAGAGCACCTTCGCCGAGGTCGACGTGCTCATCGGGCCCATCCTGCCGATCCGGACCCCGACCATCGGCTCGGACGAGGGCTTCATCAATGGGCGCAGCGTCGATGCGCTGGAGAACCTGATCCGACTCGTGGGGCCGGCGAGCCTGCTCGGTCTGCCGTGTCTGTCCATCCCGTGCGGTCTCGCGGACGACGGCCTACCCGTCGGGATGCAGATCATCGGCCCCGCTCTGGGCGAACAGAAGGTGCTCGACGTCGGGCACGTCCTGGAGCTCTCCCAGCCCTTGGGATCGACGCGCGCAAGCGCCTTTCGGCGCTGACATCAGACCACCCGGTCGCCTGAAACCCCCCGTAGCAGGCGGCCGGGTGCTCCATCCGTGCAGGGTCATGCAGCCATGCATGGGCCATGCTGGGCCATGCAGCGGCCGTCCCCCGCATGGCCGCCAGGTAGAAATGACCCCATGCGGGGGACGAGCGACCACACACGGCAGAGCGGCGCGGGCGCGCCCTGGCGGGACCGGCTGCTGCCCCTCGTCATCGTCCTGGTCGGCCTCCTCATCGCGCTGACGCAGCTCGTCGAGGTGGTCGACCGGGTCCGGTCCGACACCGCGGTCAGGGGCACGACGGTCGGCGAGTCCGGGTGCGTCACGGGGGCCCGGTTCACCGATCCGGCGGGAACGGCGCACGTGGTCGACCTCCGGGTCTACAAGGCCAACTGCGTCGACGGTGAGCCGGGGGAGTCGGTCACGGTCTACTTCGACGCCGACGACCCCGACACCTTCGCGGCCACCCGTTCCCTCTGGTGGCCGGGCCTGCTGACGGCGCTGGGGGCGGTGGTCGTCGCGGTGGGTGTCCGGGGTCTGGTGCGAGGACCGGCGCCCGCACCCGCGCGCGCACCTTCCCGTCCGCCCGTCGTGGTGTCGGTGCCGCGACGTCGTCGGCGCCCGGGCCCTCCAGAAGCCCGCAAGCACTTCCTGCTCGACGACGACGAGGACGCGTCGTACCGGTGGGACTATGCGCTGGGACGGACCGAGGTGCTGCGCGACCGCGTGCGCGCCGAGCTCGCCCTGCCCGCAGCCGAGCGGACCAGCCAGGCCGGCGACGGGTTGCTGGCCGCGATCGAGCAGCAGCTCGACGCGATGCTGCGCTGCCTGCGCGACAGCGCGGTGACCGGCGCGGAGGGGCACGGTCGGGTGGCGAGCCGGCTGGTGGTGGACGAGATGAGCCACACGTCCCGTTTGGGGGAAGACGTCCTGGCTCTGGTGCGGCGTCTCTTCGACTGAGGGGGGGAATCGCCGCTTCCTGCCACCCGCTGACGCCGTGCCCCGGTAGTACGTTCGATGGGTCCTGACCGCCGTCACCGTCGTGACGTCGCCATCTCGAGGCTCTGGAGGACCTGTGGATCCCATCGCTCCCGTGCACGGAACGGCCACGCTGCTGATCATCGCGGCCGTGGCCGTCGCCCTGCTGCTGTTCCTGATCATTCGCGTCAAGCTGCACGCCTTCATCGCGCTGGTGCTGGTCAGCGTCCTGACCGCCGTGGCCGCGGGCATCCCGGTCGCCGACGTGCCCACCGCGCTGCTCGCCGGCTTCGGCGGCACCCTGGGGTCCGTCGCCCTCCTGGTGGGCTTCGGGGTGATGCTCGGGCGGCTGCTGGAAGTGACCGGTGGCGCCCAGGTGCTCGCCGACACGCTGATCAGCCGGTTCGGAGAGAAGCGGGCACCGTTCGCCCTCGGGGTCGCGGCACTGCTCTTCGGCTTCCCGATCTTCTTCGACGCGGGACTCGTCGTCTTCCTCCCGATCATCATCACCGTGGCCCGCCGCTTCGGCGGATCGGTCCTCCTCTACGCCCTGCCGGCCGCCGGAGCCTTCGCGTCCATGCACGCGCTCGTGCCGCCCCACCCCGGGCCCGTCGCGGCTGCCGACTTCCTCGGCGGTGACATCGGCACGATCCTGCTGATCAACCTGCCCGTCGCGATCCTGGCCTGGTACGTCGGTGTCTACCTGCTCTCGCGGGTGCTCGGTCGGCGGATCCACGTCGACGTCCCGGACCTGATCTTCGGCCCGGTCACCGGAGCCGGCGGCGCCGCTCCCGCTGCCGCCCGCACCGAGGGTGACGGCGCGGTGAAGACCGGCGAGGCCGGTCGCACCAGCAGCACGGGCACCGCCGTCACCGAGCACACGGCGCCGTCGTTCGGACTCGTCCTGGGCCTGCTGCTGCTCCCGCTGGTGCTGATCGCCGGCAACACGGTGATCTCCACCCTGGCCTCGGCCGGCACGGTCGACGCCGAGGACACCTGGGTCTCGACGCTGCAGCTGCTCGGCAACACCCCGATCGCGCTGCTCATCACCCTGCTCGCGGCGATCGGCCTGCTGGGCACCCGGGACGGTCGCAGCCTCGCCGACACCTCGAAGCTGCTGGACCAGTCGCTCGCGCCGATCTGCTCGATCATCCTGATCACGGGCGCCGGCGGCATGTTCGGTGGCGTGCTGCGCACCAGCGGGATCGGGGAGTCGCTGACCTCGTCGCTGTCAGGTCTCGGGCTGCCGATCCTGCTGCAGGCGTTCCTGATCGCCACGATCCTGCGCGTCGCGCAGGGCTCGGCGACCGTGTCGCTGACCACCACGGCCGGGCTGATCGCGTCGCAGGTGACCTCCGGCGGCTACGGCGACATCCAGATCGCGGCCCTCGTGATCGCGATCGCGGCCGGGGCCACGGTGCTCTCCCACGTCAACGACTCGGGCTTCTGGCTGGTCAGCCGCTTCTTCGAGATGGACGAGGCGACGACCCTGAAGACCTGGACCGTCATGGAGACCACCCTGGGGCTCTCGGCCTTCGCGCTGTCCGGCGTCGTCTGGGCGATCGGGTAGCGCCGCCCTACGCCTTCAGCCGACCCGGCCCCGGTGCGACTGCGGGTCGCGCAGGTGCTCCTGCACCTGCTGTCCCAGCCGGGACAGCAGCCCACGCTCGGCGTCGTCCAGGTCCTGCGCCGCGGCGACGGCGTCGAGCCGCTCGAGATGGGTGCGTACGACGGGGTGCAGGTCGGGCGGGACGCGGACGGCCAGGGCGTCGAGCAGCCGGAACAGCTCGGCCAGCACCTGGGAGTCGGCGGCGCCGTACCGACGGGGTTGGCTGATCGCCGCCTCGACCAGCGCGGCGAAGTCCGGCCGGCTCAATACCACCCGGACGACGTCGTCGTCGTCGCGGAGCACCCGCGGACCGAGGTCGTGGTCGGCCAGGTCGCACAGCAGCGAGGCGAGGTGGCCGATCGCGTGCACGGCGGTGGTCGGGTCGTTGATCCCGGGGGACAGGGCCTTGTTGGCCACGTCGGTGATCTGCCGGAGCCCGAACGCGACGTCCTGGCCGGCGGTGCGCTCGAACCCGGTGTGCACCGAGCTCGTGATCGCCCCGAGAAGAGCGTCGGCGGCGTCGGGGGTGAGGGCGTCGGCGCCGGCCGGCCAGGCCCTCGCCATCGGCATCCCGCGCACCAGGAAGTCGCCCGGTAGGGCGTCGACGACCACCAGTGCGTCGGCCTCCGTGGCGGCTCGCACCAAGCGGCTCTCCTCGACGCGCACCAGGAAGCCCGACTCCTGGGACCGCGCGACCTCGACGCGTCCGGAGATCGGCGGTGTGGGCAGGGTGGTCGAGGCGGTTCGTGCGTCCCGCTCGTCGAGGGTCGTGCCCATGGTGGTCACGGCCTCCGCATGCACGTTGGCAAGCATCGCCTCGACCCGGATGGTGCGGGTCAGGTGCGCCAGGAACAGCACCAGCACGAAGACGCTGGCCACCGCGAGGAAGAAGGCCACGGTCACCGAGAGCCGCGGCACGAAGGCGGCGTTCTCGCCGTCCTCCGAGCGGACCAGGCGCAGAACGGCGAGGGAGTAGACGAACGTCGCGAGGAACAGCGCCAAGGTGGTCTGCACGAACAGGTCGCGGGAGAACGTCCGGAGCAGACGGGGGGAGAACTGGCTGCTGGCCAGCTGCAGGGTCACGACCGTCAGGGAGAATGTCAGGGACGTGACGGTGATCAGCGAGCTCGCCACGGCGTCGAGGACGGTCTGCGCGGCGCCGGGGCCGCCGTTGAAGATGATCGGGGCCAGCCAGCCCGGAAGGTCGTCGTCGACCGCGCGGTCCAGCCGCGGCAGCAGCGACCCCGCGACGACCGCCACCAGCAGCGCCACCGTCGGGATCGGCCACAGCTGCGCACGCACGCTGTCGCGCGCCGCGACGAACAGCGACCTCATCGGATGACCGGACAGGGCTGGAACGAACTCAGGGGCACCTGACGCAGGCTACCTGCGCTGCGAGGGCAGCCGCAGCCGTCGCGGTTGGGCGACCTTCCTAGACTTCCCGATGTGCCTGCCTCCCTGCTGCTGCTCCTCTTCCGCATCGTGGCGACGGCCGAGGCGCTCTCCTGGCTGGGTCTGCTGACCGGGATGTACTTCAAGTACCTCACCGACGCCGGCGACGGGGGAGTGAAGCTGTTCGGCCCGATCCACGGCGGCGTCTTCGTGGCCTACGTGGTGCTCACCGTGCTCGTCTCACGCACCCAGCGCTGGGGAGCGCGCACCACGCTCGTGGGGCTGGCCGCCTCGATCCCGCCGTTCGCCACGCTCGCCTTCGAGGAGTGGGCACGGCGCACCGGCCGACTCCAGGCGCACGCTGGCGCGCTGTCCGACGAGCAGCTCGCGACGAGCAACCGCGCCTGACGCCGTACGGCGGGTCCCGGGCCTAGTCTCCTGGCATGACGGTCGACCGGAGTCGCAAGGCGAGGTACGCCCGTCGACGCAGGACGCGCATGGGGCGCGTCGAGCACGACCTCAGCGACGAGCAGTGGGCCGCGCTCAAAGAGGCCTGGGGCGGATGCGCCTACTGCGGGGCGACCGACCGGCCGCTGCAGCGTGACTGCGTGCTGCCGATCTCGCGCGGCGGTCGCTACACCCGCGACAACATCGCCCCCGCCTGCGGCCCCTGCAACGCCAGCAAGTGCAACGACGAGGTCACCGGCTGGCTGCGCCGCAAGCGCCTCGACGAGCGGGCCTTCCTCGAGCGGCACTACGAGATCAGCCGACGACCCGCCGGGTAGCGTCGGACTGGTGGGGACCACCAGCAGGCTGAGCGGCGTCCTGCTCGCGCTCGCCCTCGCCGGATGCACGACCACGGCGTCCTCCGACCGCGAGACGCCGCCGTCTCCCACGCCGACCCCGCAGGCCCGGGTCACCGAGGAGGCCGACGGGCTCGGCATCGTGATCCGTCCCTCGCGCGTGGTGCTCCGCGACGGGCCGGGCGACGTGTGGCGGCTGCTGCCGCTGCCCGCCGGCCGCGACGACGCCCCGATCGACGTACGCCGCGCCGTGGTGGTGCACGGGGCCGACGCCGTACGCGTGCGCCTGGACCTGGTCGACCTGCGCGCCACCGGCCGCCAGCTCTACGACGTCGGCCTGACCACCGCACGGGGACGCGGCTACGTCGTCGTGGCCAGCGAGCCCGACGACCGCGCGGGCCGGCTGCTCGGCCTGGTCGACGCCCAGGGCGGGACCGTCGGCTGTCCCGCGCTGACCTGGGACCTGGACTACGACGCGGACACGGTGGAGGTGCGGGTGCCGCGCAGCTGCCTCGGCGACCCGGAGTGGGTCTCGGTGCGGGTGCTGGTCTCGCTGCGCATTGCCGGACGGGCCTATGCGGAGAACCCGCACAACCACCGGGCCTTCTCCGAGTTCTCGACCGAGCGGCTCTTCCCACCCTTCTGACGTGGTCGTACGGCGGGCGGTGGCCCGCCATGCGGCCCGGTCGGGGACGATGGCCAGGACATGACTCCTCTCGCGCGCCTGCCCTCCGACGCCTCCGCCGACCCGGACGCGCTCTTCGACGCCTTCGAGACCTGGGTCGGCGAGCAGGGGCTGACGCTCTACCCCGCGCAGGAGGAGGCACTGCTCGAGCTGGTCACCGGCTCGAACGTCATCGTCTCGACGCCCACCGGCACCGGCAAGAGCCTGATCGCGACCGGCGCCCACTTCGCAGCACTGGCTCAGGGACGGCGGACGTTCTACACCGCGCCGATCAAGGCGCTGGTCTCGGAGAAGTTCTTCGCGCTCATCGACGTCTTCGGTCCCGAGGACGTCGGCATGATGACCGGCGACGCGTCGGTCAACCCGGGTGCGCCGATCATCTGCTGCACCGCGGAGATCCTGGCCAACCTGGCGCTGCGCGAGGGGGCGCAGGCCGACGTCGGCCAGGTCGTGATGGACGAGTTCCACTTCTACTCCGAGCCCGACCGCGGCTGGGCCTGGCAGGTGCCGCTGCTGGAGCTGCCGCAGGCCCAGTTCGTGCTGATGTCGGCGACCCTCGGCGACGTCTCGCGGTTCGTCGACGACCTCACCCGTCGCACCGGGCGGGAGACCGCGGTCGTCACCAGCGCCACCCGTCCCGTGCCGCTGACCTACGAGTGGGCGCTCACCCCGATCCACGAGACGATCGAGGAGCTGCTGGTCAGCCACCAGGCACCGGTCTACGTCGTGCACTTCACCCAGGCGTCCGCCCTCGAGCGCGCGCAGGCCCTCACCAGCGTCAACGTCGCGACCCGCGAGCAGAAGGACCGGATCGCCGAGCTGGTGGGCGGGTTCCGCTTCAGCCCCGGCTTCGGCAAGACGTTGTCGCGGCTGATCAAGCACGGCATCGGCGTGCACCACGCGGGGATGCTGCCGAAGTACCGCCGCCTCGTCGAGCAGCTCGCCCAGGCCGGGCTGCTCAAGGTCATCTGCGGCACCGACACCCTGGGCGTCGGGATCAACGTGCCGATCCGCACGGTGGTGTTCACCGGGCTCTCCAAGTACGACGGCCGCCGACAGCGGATGCTCAAGGCGCGCGAGTTCCACCAGATCGCGGGTCGTGCGGGCCGCGCCGGCTACGACACGGCCGGCACCGTCGTGGTGCAGGCCCCCGAGCACGCGGTCGAGAACCACCGGCTGGTCCTCAAGGCGGGCGACGACCCCAAGAAGCTCAAGCGGGTGCAGCGCAAGAAGGCGCCCGAGGGGCAGATCACCTGGAGCGAGGACACGTTCACGCGCCTGGTCGAGGCCGACCCCGAGCCGCTGCAGTCGCGGATGCGGGTCACCCACGCCATGCTGCTCAACGTGATCGCCCGGCCGGGCAACCCGTTCGAGGCGCTGCGCCGGCTGCTGCGCGACAACCACGAGGACGGCCGCTCCCAGGTCCGTCTGGTGCGCCGCGCCGTCGCGCAGCACCGCTCGCTGCTCGCCGCCGGGGTCGTCGAGCGGGTCGAGCCGCCCGGCGCCGACGGCCGCACGGTCCGGCTGGTCGCGGGCCTGCAGCTCGGCTTCGCGCTGAACCAGCCGCTGTCGACGTACGCCCTCGCCGTCTTCGACACCCTCGACCCCGAGGTGGCGACCTACCCCCTCGACGTCGTCTCGGTCGTGGAGGCCACCCTGGACGACCCGCGGGCGGTGCTGGGGGCCCAGGAGCACAAGGCGCGCGGCGAGGCGATCGGGGAGATGAAGGCCGACGGCATCGAGTACGACGAGCGGATGGACCTGCTCGAGGAGGTGTCCTGGCCCAAGCCGCTGCAGGAGCTGCTCGAGCACACCTACGAGGTCTACCGACGCAGCCACCCCTGGGTCAGCGAGGACGCGCTGTCGCCGAAGTCGGTGGTGCGCGACCTGTACGAGCGGGCGATGACGTTCGGTGAGTACGTCGCCTACTACGGCCTCGCACGCTCCGAGGGGCTGGTGCTGCGCTACCTCGGGGACGCCTACCGCGCCCTGCGGCAGACCGTGCCCGAGCGGGTGCGCACCGACGAGCTCGAGGACATCATCGAGTGGCTGGGCGCCGTCGTGCGGCAGACCGACTCCAGCCTGCTCGACGAGTGGGAGCAGCTGTCCGACCCGACCCGTCGGGTGGAGGTGGACGTCGCGCCGCCGGAGCCGGAGCGGATCACCGCCAACGAGCGGGCGTTCACGGTGCTGGTGCGCAACGCGCTGTTCCGGCGGGTCGAGCTGGTCGCCCTGCGCCGGCCCCTGGACCTCGCGGAGCTCGGCGGCCCCGACGTCGACGCGTGGCGCTCGATGCTCGAGGCCTACTACGAGGAGCACGACTCCGTGGACACGGGTCCCGACGCGCGCGGCCCGCGGATGCTGCTGGTCGAGAAGGGCCCGACGACCTGGGCCGTCCAGCAGATCGTCGGCGACCCCGAGGGCGACCACGACTGGCGGATCACCGCCAGCGTCGACCTCACCGCGAGCGACGACGAGGGGGAGCTGGTCCTCGAGGTGGACGGGCTGATCCGGCTCTGACTAGAGGCACGCCGTGATCGCGTCGACGAGGGACCTCCAGCGCGGGTCGCCTCCCGGCCCGATGTCGCGCATCCGGCTGCAGACGTAGCCGAACCCGACCTCGTGCTCGGGGTCGGCCAGCCCCAGGCGCCCGCCCGCTCCGGTGTGCCCGAAGCTCGTCGGACCGAAGCCGGGCATGCTCGGGGACGCGAGCTGGTAGCCGAGGGCGAAGCGGATGTCGGGCCCTGCCGTGCCGCTCTCGACCAGGGTCTCGACGTCGTCGGTGCGGGGCGCGGTGACCAGCCGCAGGGTGGCGTCGTCGACGAGCCTGGTGCCGTCGACCGGTCCGATCAGCGCGGCGTACATCCGGGCCAGGGAGCGGGCGTCGGTGATCGCGCCGATCGCGGGACGCTCGGCGGCGTAGTGCTCGCGCACCTCCGCGTGATCGGAGAAGTCCGGGTCCATCGGAGGGTTCTCCGCGAGGAACGCCTGCCGCAGGGCGGCGTAGGAGCCCGGCTCGACCGGCTCCCGGGAGTCCGGCTGCAGGGGGTCGGTGGCCTCCCACCGACCGGGTACGACGCGCCGGGCGAGCTCGGCCGGCAGGCCCATCCACAGGTCGAGGCCGAGCGGCGCAGCGATCCGGTCGCGCACCTGTTGGGCGACGCTCGCCCCGGTGGCGCGGCGCACGATCTCGTCGAGCAGCGTGCCGTAGGTGACGGGGTGGTAGGCCAAGGCGGTGCCGGGCTCCCACAGTGGAGGTGCGGAGGCCAGCGCCTGGGTGACGGCCGGCCCCCGGTGCAGGTCGAGCCCGCGCAGGCCCGTGCCCAGCGGCGGGTAGGGCAGGCCGGCCGTGTGGGAGGCGACCATGGCGACGGTGGTGTGCTCCTTGCCGGCCGCGGCGAACTCCGGCCACAGGTCCGCCACGCGCTGCTCCGGGTCCAGGACGCCGTCGCGGACCAGGCTCGCGAGCACGGTGGCCGTGACCCCCTTGCTGCAGGACGCAACCATCATCAGCCCGTCGGCGGGCATCGGCCGTTCGTGGACGACGTCCGTGCCCGCCACCAGGTCCACCACGAGCCGACCCCGGTGGAGGACCGACACGGCTGCCGCGTCCTCACCCGGGTCGACGAAGTTGCGGTGGAAGGCGTCGGCCACCGCGCCGAACCCCTCTGCCACCTCGGCACGCGCGTGGGGGACCATGGGTCGCACCCTAGCGAGCGGGCGGCGGCTGCCCGGCCAGGGCGTCGAGGTCGCGCACGGCGTAGCGGTGGTGCTCCCACTCCTCCTCGAGGATGGTGTGCAGGCACGACAACGTGGTCTCGGGATGCTGCGGGGCCCACGGGTTGGCGCGCGGTGTCGCCAGCTCCTCGACCGTCACGGTGGCGAGGAAGTCGCCGACCATCGCCACGCGGCCCGCGCGCACCTCCAGCACCTCGTCGTACGACGGTGTGGTGGTGGTGAACACCGACATGTCGTTGCCGTCGGCGGCGTACTCCTCGTAGGGCAGACCGATCGGGTGGTAGGGCCGCTCGACACCGTGGACGGCCTGCCGGAGCCAGACGTCCGTGGCCATCACCAGATGCCGCAACGTCTGTGCGAAGGACCACTCGCCGCCCACCGACACCTCGACGGTCCCGGACGGCAGGGAGGCGGCGCGCTCGAGCGTCGAGGACCAGGTGCGCTGCAGCGCGGACCAGGCCTCACGCAGGCCGGCGGGGTCGTCGGCGCGGCGGAGGGCGCGGCCGGGGAAGCGCCGGTCGAGCTCGGCATCGACGAAGGGCGCCACGTCGACGCCGTTGACGTGCAGGGTGCTGCCACCCTCGAGCAGCCACGGCGAGTCGATCTCGGCACCCGCGATCTCGACCCCACGCAGCACCGCGCCGGACAGGTCGGAGCGCACGAACCGCGCACCGCGCAGGTTGGCGTCGGTGAACGTCCGCGGCTCCTCGTCGTCGGGAAGGTCGTTGATGGCCTCGACGCCCTGCGCCGCGAGCTCCGCGACCCGGTCCCGCATGTGCTGGAGCACGTCGGGGGCGTGCGGCTCCCAGCGCTCGACCTCGCCGACCACCCGCAGCGGGTCACGGGTGCGGTAGGACCGGGTCGGGTTGCCCGGGAACTTCGCGTCGGTCAGGTTGGGGTCGTCCTCGAACGGTCCCGTCGGCTCCACCTGGTAGATCCGACCCGGGCCGTCCCCGAGTGCCAGCTCGGCGCCCCACGTGGCGGCGTCGAGGGTGGCGGTGAGGTAGACGTAGTTGGCCACGGCGCGCGCTCCGAAGTTGGAGGCGTAGCCGGGCGCGAGCAGGTCCCCCGGTTGCAGGTCGACCTTGGTGCCGTGGAAGAAGGGCCCGTCGTCCAGGACGGACCTCGTTGCGTCGCTCATCTGCCCATGATCACCCAGGACGCCGACGTCCTCCAGGGACCCGCAGTCCGCCACGTCAGATGAAGGCGCTCTCCCCGGTGATCGCCCGGCCGACAATGAGGGTGTTGATCTCGCGGGTGCCCTCGTAGGAGTAGATCGCCTCGGCGTCGGCGACGAACCGTCCGACGTGGTGCTCGAGCAGGATGCCGTTGCCGCCCAGCACCTCGCGCGCCCAACCGACGGTGTCGCGCATCCGTGCGGTCGTGAAGGCCTTGCACAGCGAGGCGTGCTCGTCGGTCAGGACGCCCGCGTCCTGGAGCTGCGCGGCCCGGGCGCACATGGCGGTGGAGGCCACGACGTTGGAGAGCATCTTGACCAGCAGGTCCTGCACCAGCTGGAAACCGGCGATCTTCTGGCCGAACTGCTCGCGCTCGAGTGTGTAGCGCAGTGCGTGCTCGTAGGCCCCGCGACCGCAGCCGGTCGCCTGCCAGGCGACGCCGAGCCGGGTCACCTGCAGCACCCGCGCAGTGTCGACGAAGGAGTTCGCCTCCTGCAGCCGGTTGGTCTCCGGAACGCGCACGTCGGAGAGGTGGATCTCGGAGTTCTGCACGACCCGCAGTGCGATCTTGTCCTGCTGCACGTCGAAGGTCATCCCCTCGGTGTCCTTCTCGACGACGAACCCCTTGACCTGGTCGTCGGCCTCGTCACGCGCCCAGATGATCACCAGGTCGGCGAAGTCGGCGTTGCCGATCCACTTCTTCTCGCCGTTGAGCACCCACGTGTCGCCGTCGCGGCGGGCGCTCGTGGCCAGGCCGCCGGCGATGCCCGAGCCCTGCTCGGGTTCGGTGAGGCCGAAGGCGCCGATCAGCTCCATCCGGGCCATCTTCGGCAGCCAGCGCTGCTTCTGCTCCTCCGAGCCGCACAGCTGGATCGACCCCATCGCCAGTCCGCCGTGCACCCCCAGGAAGGTCTGGGTCGAGGCGTCGATGCGGCTGACCTCCATGGCGATCATGCCGTCGGCCAGGCAGGTGCGCCCGGGGCAGCCGGGGCCGTCGTACGGAAGGCCGGCGATGCCGAGCTCCGCCAGCCCGGGCACCAGGTCGTGCGGGAACGTCGCCCGCGTCCAGTGCTCGTTGATCACCGGCTCGACCTGCTCCTCCATGAACGACCGCACCCGGTGCAGCAGGGTGCGGTCCTCCTCCTCGAGCAGCAGCTCGAAGCCGAGGAAGTCGGAGGCGGGCAGGCCGCTGAGGTCGATGTCGCTCATGCGTTCTCCTGGAGGTGCTCGGTGAGGAACTGCTCGACGACGGGTGCGAGGTCGTCGCTCTCGGTGAGGATGCCGAGGTGCCCGCCGGGGTAGACGTGCAGCCGGGCGTCGGGGATCAGCCGGGCGAGGAGCCGGGCGTTCACCAGCGGGATGATCGGGTCGTCGTCGCCGCCGAGCACGAGCGTGGGCTGCCGCAGCAGGCGCAGGAACGGCAGGCTGGTCCAGCCGCTGGTCGCGGCGAGCTGGTAGTAGTAGCCGCGCTTCGGTCCGGAGCGGGTCGTGGCGTGCAGCAGGCTCGCGGCACGCTGCGGGTCGGTGCGCATGCTCCCGCCGTAGATGACCGGTGCGATCTCCAGGGCGTAGCCCGGGTCGCGGTGCCGGCGCGGGGTCATCATCTTGGCCAGGACCCGGGGATGGGCGGGCACCATCAGCGAGCCGGTGCCCGTCGCGACCAGCACCACCCGGCGGACCCGGCGGCGCGACTGCACGGCGAGCTGCTGGGCGAGCGCGCCGCCCCACGACAGTCCCAGCACGTCGAACTCCTGGTGCCCGAGCCGGGCCATCACCGCGGTCACCCACGAGGACAGTCCCGCGAGCGGGTACGGCGTGGGCGGCGGCGGTGACCCTCCGATGCCGGGGACGTCGAAGCGCACGACACCGCGGTCGGGGTCGAGCGCGTCCACGAACGGCTGCAGCGCCTCGAGGCTGGCGCCGATCCCGTTGCACAGCAGGAGCGGCGGCTCGGCGTGCAGGTGCCCTCGAGCCGGCCGCACGCTGACCCGCACCTGCAGGCCGCGCACCGCCAGGGTCCGTAGCCGGTCGCGGCCCTGAGCCGGGGTCCTCCCGGGCACGAGGGGCAGGCGGGGACCGGGGGACACCGGTGGCACCGCCCTAGCGGTCGAGGACATAGGTGCCCGGGGCGTCGCAGACCGGCCCGTAGGCCGCGGACCCCATCCGGCGCGGCTTGTTGCGCACCGGACCGGTGCGCTCGGCCAGCCAGGCAACGTAGTCGTCCCACCAGGTGCCCTTGACCTTGCTCGCCGATGCGAGCCACTCCAACGCGTCGGCGGGGTTCTCGCTCGCCGTCTGGAAGCTGGCCTTCTCGTTGCCGGGAGGGTTGACCATCGAGGCGATGTGGCCGCTGGTGGACAGGACGAACCTGGTGTCGCCTCCGAGCAGCTGGGTCGTGCGGTAGCAGGACTCCCACTTGCACAGGTGGTCGGCGATCCCGGCGACGACGTAGGCGTCCACGTCGACCTTGCCGAGGTCGACCTCGGAGCCCAGCATCGTCGAGCCGCCCGGCTCGATCAGTCCGTTGTCGACCGCGAGCTCCATGAAGTCGCGGTGCATCGCAGCAGTCATCCGCACCGGGTCGGCGTTCCAGTAGAGGATGTCGAACGCCTTCGGTGCGTGTCCCAGGAGGTAGTTGTTGACCCAGTAGTTCCAGATCAGGTCGTTGGGTCGCAGCCAGGCGAACACCTCGGCGAGCATCCGGCCGTCGAGGTAGCCCTTCTCCTGCGACAGCTTGGTGGACGCCGCGGCCGCCTTGCGCGACAGCAGGGCGCTCGGCAGGCCGGCCTGGGCCTGGTCGAGCACCGTGACGGCGAGGCTGAAGGCCGCGACCCGGTCGAGGTCGTTGATGGCCGCGAGGTGCGCGAGCACCATCGAGGTGATCATCCCGCCGGAGCAGAGCGCGAGCAGGGCGATCTGGTCGGCGCGGGCGATCTTCTGGACCGCGTCCATCGCCTCGACGACCGCCCGGCCGTAGCTGTCCAGCCCCCAGTCGGCGTGCCGGGCGTCGGGGTTGCGCCAGGAGATGCAGGAGACCTGCTGGCCGTTGCGGACCAGGTGCTCGACCAGGCTGCGCTGCTCGGCGAGGTCGATCACGTAGTACTTGTTGATCGTCGGCGGCACGATCAGCAGCGGCACCGTGCTGACCTTCGCGGTCTGCGGGGTGTACTGGATCAGCTCGAACATGTCGGTGCGCAGCACCACCACGCCCGGCGTCACGGCGAGGTCGGTGCCGACCTCGAAGGCGTCCGGCTCCACCATCGACGGCACCCGCGGTGCGGTGGCGAAGTCACGCACGAAGCGTCGGCCGCCCTCGACCAGGTTGCCGCCCCCGGTGTCCACGATCCGCTTGATCACCCTGGGGTTCAGCAACGGGTTGTTGCTCGGCGCCGACGCCTCGACCAGGTTGTCGACGATGAACCCCATCCGCTGCCCGTCGCCCCAGCCGAGCTCGGCGTCGGCGACCAGGCCGCGGGCGGTCTCGCCCACGGCCAGGTAGCTCTGCAGGGTGCGGCGCAGGAACGGGTTCTTCGACCAGGCGTCCTCCGCGAAGCGACGGTCCTTCTCGTGCGGCGCCAGCTCGGAGCGTCCGACACCGACCTTCGCCAGCTCCGTCACCAGGTTCTTGGTGCGACCCGCGACCCTGCCCGGCCGCTTCGCCAGCTCGATGCCGAACCGCACACCGGACATGCCGGGCAGGAACCGGCGCACCGGGCTGCGTGCGGCGTCACCGAGCAGCAGGTCCAGCGGGGTGGCGCTGCTGCTGATCGACTCCTCGGTCTCGTCCTCGGCGCGCATCCGCTGGTCGGCCCGCTCGGCCGGGGCGGCGCTCACGCGTCGGAGTCGTCGTCTGGGGCGCTGACCTCGCGGCGCAGGATCTTGCCGGTCGGGCCCTTGGGCAGCTCCTCCACGATCCAGAGGTGGCGGGGATACTTGTAGGCGGCGAGCCGCTCCTTGGCGAACTCGCGCAGCTCGTCCTCGCTGACCTTCTCGCCCTTCTTCAGCGCGACGGCCGCTCCGACCTCCTCGCCCAGGTCGTCGTGCGGAACGCCCACGACGGCGACCTCCGCCACCGACTCGTGCTCGTAGAGCGCCTCCTCGACCTCACGCGGGTAGACGTTGTAGCCACCCCGGATGATCAGGTCCTTCTTGCGGTCGACGATGAAGTAGTAGCCGTCCTCGTCCTTCTTGGCGATGTCGCCGGTGCGGAACCAGCCGTCCGGGATGGCCTCCTTGGTGGCGTCCTCGCGGCCCCAGTAGCCCTTCATGACGTTCTCGCCCCTGATCGCGATCTCGCCGACGTCACCGGCCGTGTCCACGTCCTTGCCGTCGTCGTCGACCAGCTTCATCTCCACGCCGCGCACGGGCACACCGATCGAGCCGGGCCGGCGGTCGATGTCGGGCCGGTTGAACGACGCGACCGGCGAGGTCTCGGACAGGCCGTAGCCCTCCAGGACGATGCAGCCGAACGCCTCCTCGAACTTCTTCATGACCTCCACCGGCATCGCGGAGCCGCCGGAGATGCAGGTCCGCAGGCTCGAGACGTCGTACGACGAGGCGTCGTCGACGTGCAGCATGCCGGCGTACATCGTCGGGACGCCCTCGAAGACCGTCACCTTGTCGCGGCCGATGACCTCGAGCGCCTTGGCGGCGTCGAAGCGGGGGATCAGCGTGAGGCAGGCGCCGGCGGTGACGGCGGCGTTCAGCCCACAGGTCAGGCCGAAGCAGTGGAAGAGCGGCAGGCAGCCCATGACGACGTCCTCGGACGTGACCTCGATCAGCGTCTCCGCGCTGACCGACGCGTTGCTCGCCATGTTCGCGTGGGTGAGCTCGGCGCCCTTCGGCTGCCCGGTGGTGCCGGAGGTGTAGAGCAGCACCACGGTGTCCTCGTCGTCGCGCTCGGCGATCTCGGTGACCGGCTCGTGCTCGGCCAGCAGCTCCAGGAAGCCGTCGGCCTCGACGGAGACACAGTCGATGCCCACCTGCGAGGCGGCCTTGCCGGCCTCCTCGGCCATCGCCTCCCAGGCGAAGACGATCGAGGCGCCGGAGTCCTCGAGGTAGTACTGCACCTCGCGGGCCTTGAGGAGGGGGTTCATCGGGACCACCACGGCGCCCGCACCGAGCGCCCCGTAGAACAGCACCGGGAACGGTGGCACGTTCGGCAGCACCAGGCCGACCCGGTCGCCGGGTCCCACGCCCTTGCTCTGGAGCAGCGCGGTGATCCGCCGCGCGCCGTCGAGGAGCTGGTCGTAGCTCAGCACGAGGTCGTCGAGCCGGACCGCAGGGCGGTCTCCGTGCTCCTTGGCGGTCTCCTCGAGCCTGTGGGCCAGGTTGGTCACGGTCGCCTCCAGCGCATGCTGTCCGGTGGACGGGGTGGCGGCACGCCGACCCCGAGGTCGTTCAGTCCTCACCTACCCACTGTGGCGGTCGCCACACGCCGGGACCGCTGCCCGGGTGGCCCGGAGACTGCCTGATCGGACCTGGCAGGCCCGGTGCGACGGTGCCAGGGTTGGGTTGAGCAGGCGCAGGCGCAGGCGCGGACGGGGAGGCAACAGTCATGTCGGCAGCACACAGGAAGCACGGGTCGGAGAGCTTCTTCATCGAGGGTGAGGGTCTGATCGTCACCCAGGTCGGTGGACGCACGGGCCAGGAGCCCGACCCGATGGTGGAGTCGGACACGCCCAGCGCAGGCGCGCCGCGGCTGTTGACGGCCGCCGCCGAGCCGCCGCCGTTCCGGTTCTCCCGGATCGGCCCGAAGGGCACGCCGCTCAACGCGACGATCACCAAGAAGCTGGCGCGGGCGATGGTCCAGGGCGGCGGGGGACCGGGCCGGATCCCGGCGGGCTACACCTACCTCGGCCAGTTCGTCGACCACGACCTGACCATGGACCGCACCGACGTCATGCTCGGCGCCGACGTCTCGCCGACCGACCTGCTCCAGGGCCGCTCGCCGCGGCTCGACCTGGACTCGCTGTACGGCGCGGGTCCGGGCAACCCGGAGTCGGCGAAGTTCTTCGAGGCGGACGGGATGCACCTCAAGGTGGGCCGGACGATCCCGGCCGACGGCGTGGCGGCGAAGGCCGGCCACGACCTGCCCCGGGTCGGCAAGGGCAGTGCGTCGGCGAAGCGCAGGGCGCTGATCCCCGATCCCCGCAACGACGAGAACCTGATCGTCGCCCAGACGCACCTGGCGATGATGCGCTTCCACAACCGGGTGGTCGACAAGACGCCGGCCTCCCTGCCGGCCGCGCAGCGCTTCACCCGGGCTCGGCGCAAGGTGACGCTGCACTACCAGTGGATGCTGCGCCACGACTACCTGCCGCGGATCTGCAAGCCGGCGGTGGTCAACGACGTGTTCAAGAACGGCCGCAAGCTGGTCGAGCCGGGGGCCTCCCCGACGTCGGTGCCGACGATGCCGATCGAGTTCTCGGTGGCGGCCTTCCGGCTCGGGCACAGCATGATCCGGCGCGACTACAACTGGAACTCCCGGTTCTCGGGCACCGACGGCTCGCTGGACTGGATGTTCTTCTTCTCCGGCCTGGGCGGGAACCTGGGCGGCGAGAGCCGGCTGATCAGCAGCTGGATCGCCGACTGGCGGCGGATGTACGACTTCCCCGCAGGCGGGCAGGCGTCCCTGGTGGCGCCGTCGAGCGGCGTCAACCGGGCGATGCGGATCGACACCACGCTGACCGACCCGCTGGCGTCGCTGCCACCGAGCACCTTCGGGGCCGGCGAGGGCACACCGGCGATGCCGCGCAACCTGGCGTTCCGCAACCTGACGCGGGGCAACATGGTCAGGCTCGCCAGCGGCCAGCAGATGGTGACCCGGCTCAGGTCCGCGGGGGTGAACGTCGCGCCGCTGACCCGGACCCAGATCCTCAACGGCAAGGGCGGGGTGAGGCTCGACCACCTGACCGCGGCCGAGAAGAACGCCCTGGTCGCCCGCACGCCGCTGTGGTTCTACACGCTGCGCGAGGCGGAGCTGAACAACGGCCAGCTGGCCGGGGTCGGCGCCCGGATCGTCGCGGAGACCTTCCACCGCACCATGCAGGGCAGCCGGTTCTCGATCGTGCGCGACCCGGCGTTCCGGCCCGACCTGGGGCCCCGCCCCGGCACCTTCGAGATGACCGACCTGCTCGTCGTCGCGTTCGGGGCGACCCGGGCGGGGATCGCCCCGGCGGGCTGATCCGGGCACACCGGACAGGTATCGGCGCGAACCCGGTCCGGATTGAGGGGTTCTGGCGAGATTTTACTATTTAGCTTGTCAGGTTTTGTCTATTTATAGACGGATCCGTGCCAGTCCTTTACTCGAGGAGCCGCGTAGTCGGCGGCAGGAGCGGGACACCATGAGGCATGAACCTGACGATGTTCCACCGGATGCGCACCGGCATCCAGGTGAATGCCCAGCCGGGGTCCGGCCCCGACCTCGTGGCGGTCGCGTCGAACCTCCGCGACGTGCTCACGATGAGCGGCCTGTTCGAGTCGATCGAGGTCGAGCACACCGACGACCCGGACCAGCTGGTCATCGGACTGTGCCAGTTCCGCTCCTACTACACCGAGCGCGACGTCGCCTCGCGCCTCGAGAACATCTGGAACGACCGGATCCGCTATCCCTACTGGGAGGCGCACGCCGTCGCCACCTCCCAGGACCACGTGGAGTTCGAGGCCGCGACCCGCGCCAGCCAGGAGGGTCACTACGTGACGCTCCACCTGGTGGCGCAGCGGGTGCGGATCCCCGCTCAGCGTCCCGCGTCCCGCTGACCTCAGCGGTCGGGTGCGTCGTACGTGGCGCGCGGGATCGCGTAGACGTAGCGCTCGTGCGGGTACTCCGAGAGTGACCAGAGCTCGTCGCGCGAGGGCCAGTAGGTGATGTCCTCGGGGCCGATGGGCAGCTGCTTGCGGTGCTCGCGCAGCCGACCGGGACGACCCACCCAGACGCTGCCTCGGCGGAACCGGCCGTTGCTGGTCGTGACGTACCAGGTGCCGTTCACCACGCAGGCGCCCTGCATGCCCGGCACTCCACCCTCCTCGAGCGCGGTCGGGTGGCAGCGGCCCGCGTCGTCGGCCCGCAGCAACGAGGTCTCCGGGTCGATCTCGAAGCGGACCAGCCGGGTCGTCTGGTCGTCGCGGCCGTACTCCCCGGCGACCAGCTCGTGCGGGGTGCGGCTGCGGTCGACCGACGCGAACGAGTAGCGCAGGGCGGCGAGGCCCGGCTCGGCGTGCGCGGTGTAGGTGAAGCGCACGGGGAGCACGTAGCGGTAGCCGAACGTGTCGACCCGGTCCGCGTGCACCCCGAGCCGGCCCCGGTCACCGCCGGGAGCGGCCAGCACGTCCTCCAGCCGGAACGAGCTGAACCCGCGCGCCGTGCCCGCGACGTGCAGGTAGTCGCCGTGCCACACGATCCCGCCGGCGTGCACCTTCACCGGGCGTACGTCGACCGCGCCGTCGTCGTGCAGGAACGCCTCGACCAGCAGCACGTGCCGGTAGCGGATGGCATCCCGGTCGGTCAGGTCGACCACCGAGATCCGCGAGCCCCGGTGCACGCCGTCGACGTCGTGCGCGTAGGCGCTGGTGATCAGCACCTGGCGGCCGGCGAAGTCCTCCGGGTCGCCGGCGTCGGCCGAGGTGGTGATGCCCTGCGGCCACCAGCGCAGCGTCGTACGGTCCTCCGCGTCCCAGCGGAACCCCCACGTCGCCGGGCGGGCGGGCACCCGCACCGCCTCCGCGCGGCGGTTCAGGTCGGCGAGCACCCCCGGCAGCCCCACGCGGCCGCCGAGCCGGTCGGCCAGGGCGCTCACCGCCTCGTCGCGATCGCCGGTGCGGAGCAGGTGGAGGGGAGGCCGGGAGCTGGTCACCCTGGCATCATGCCGTCCGTGCCTCCGCTCCCCGACGACCGACCGTCCAGCCTCGTCGTGGGTGCCGCGGTCGTGCGGCACGGCCGGGTGCTCGCCACGCGTCGGACGCGCCCGGCCTCGGCCGCCGGGCGGTGGGAGCTGCCGGGCGGCAAGGTCGAGCCGGGGGAGGAGCCGCACGACGCCGTGGTCCGGGAGGTCTCCGAGGAGCTCGGCTGTGTCGTGCGGGTCACCGGTCCGCTCGACGCGCCGGACGTCGAGATCCGGCCCGGCCTGGTGCTGCGGGCGGTCCTGGCCGAGCTCGTCGACGGGGAACCGGTCCCGCGCGAGCACGACGCGTTGCGCTGGCTGGGACCCGAGGACCTCGACGCCGTCGACTGGCTGCCGGCCGACGTACCCCTCGTCGAGCGGCTGCGCGACCTGCTGCTCGACGGCCCGCCGATGGCCGGCGGCAACGTGGGCGGCGCGACCCGCGTCGGCTCGACCGTACGACGCCCCGTCGGCGACTGGACGCCGGCGGTGCACGGCCTGCTGGGACACCTGCGCGAGCGCGGGCTGCGGGCCGTGCCGGAGGTGCTCGGCCACGACGCCCGCGGCCGCGAGGTGCTCACGCACCTGCCCGGGCACGTCATCGACGTCGACACGGAGGCGCTGTCCGACGCACAGCTCGCCGACGTCTGCCGCTGGGCCCGCGCGCTGCACGACCTGACCCGTGGGGCGGACCTGCCCGGTCCGTGGCGGTTCCCCGCGCTCTCGGACGCCGAGCTCGTGACCCACGGCGACCTGGCCCCCTACAACGTCTGCTTCGAGGGCGACGTGCTCACCGGCGTCTTCGACTGGGACGTGAGCTGCCCCTCGACCCCGGTGCTCGAGCTGGCCCACCTCGCCTGGAGCGCGGTCCCGCTGTTCCGCGAGGTCGACCCTCTCGACGCGGCCCGCCGGCTGGACCTGATGGGTGCGGCCTACGGCGGGCTCACCGGGCGCGACATCCTGGCCGCCGTACCCGTCCGGGTGCAGGGAGCCTGCGACACGATCCGCGCCGCGATCGCCGCGGGGGACGCGCAGCTGCGCAACCTGGCCGCGCTCGGCGAGCCCGAGCGCACCGAGGCACGGCTGACGCTGGCCCGCGCCCGGTTCCCGGCGATCGAGGAGCTGCTGACATGAGCCTGCGAGCGGTCTTCTTCGACGAGGCCGACGCACGCACAGCCGCGGGCCGGCTGCGGGGCAACGGCTTCGAGGCGGTGCTGTCGCGGGACCGCCTCGCCGGCGAGGACGACGACGAGGACCATCCCTGGCAGGTGGAGACCGACGCGCCCGCGGTGATGGTCGAGCTGCTGGTCGAGGAGCTCGACGGGTGGTTCGACGACGAGCCGCCCGACCCGCCGACTGCGCCGCTCCCGCCGCTCGACCTGCCCGACGCACCGCGGCGGATCAAGGGCCACTTCGGCCCGGGGTAGTCGCGCCTTAGGCTTCGTGCATGGACCAACGGCTCTTGCTCGTGCACGCCCATCCCGACGACGAGACGATCGGGCAGGGCGCCACGATGGCGCAGTACGTCGCCCGCGGCACCGGCGTCACCCTCGTGACCTGCACGCTGGGCGAGGAGGGGGAGGTCCTGGTGCCGGAGCTGGCGCACGTCGCGGCCGACCAGCAGGACACGCTCGGCGAGCACCGGATCACCGAGCTCGCCAACGCCATGAAGGAGCTCGGCGTCACCGACCACCGCTTCCTCGGCGGCGCGGGGCGCTACCGCGACTCCGGGATGATGTGGGACGAGCAGCGTCGGGCCGTCGCCCGCTCCGAGACCAAGGAGGGCACCTTCTGGCGCGCCGACCTCCTCGAGGCCTCCGACCACCTGGTCGAGATCATCCGCGAGGTGCGACCCCAGGTGCTGGTGACCTACGACCAGTACGGCAACTACGGCCACCCCGACCACATCCAGGCGCACCGCGTCGCGCACTACGCGACGGCGCTGGCCGCCGTCGCGTCCTACCGTCCCGAGCTCGGTGCGCCCTGGGACATCGCCAAGATCTACTGGGGTGCGATGTCGATGGACCGGATGCGCGAGGGCCTCCGGGCGCTGCGCGCGGCCGGCGACACCACCACCTTCGAGGGCATGGACCCCGACGGCGAGATGCCGCCCTTCATGGTCCCCGACGACCAGCTCTCCGCGGTGGTCGTCGCCGACGAGTTCGCGGACGCCAAGATGCGCGCGATGCAGGCGCACGCCACCCAGATCACCCTCGACGGCCCGTTCTTCGCGCTCTCCAACAACCTCGGCAACCAGGTGTGGGGCACCGAGTACTACCGGCTGGCCAAGGGCGTCCCGGGGCCGACCAACGAGGACGGTCTCGAGACCGACCTCTTCGCCGGTCTGTCCTGACCCGTGGCGCTGCTGCGCGGGACGGCTGTGCCCGCCGTCGCGGTCGCGGGCGCCCTGGCGTCGGTGTCGACGGTGGCGCTGCACCGGACGGCCTTCCCGGCCGGTCTGGCGCTGGCCGCGACCGCCGGCTATGCGGTGACCTGGTGGCTGCTCGGCTGCCGACGCCGCTGGCTCGCCACCGTCTTCGCCGCCGGCTGGCTCGCGGTGTTCGCGGTGCTCGTCTCCGGGCGGCCGGAGGGCGACTTCGTGGTGGCCGGCGACGCGCGGGGCTACGCCCTGATCGTGACGGCACTCGGACTGGTCGTGGCCGGGCTGGTGGGGCTGAGCGGGGGCCGCCCGGCCGCCACGTAGGGTTTTCGGTGTGGACGAGGAGACGGACGCCCCAGGCTGGAACGACCGCTCCGGTGAGCGCACCAGCGACCGACGGGTGGTGCCGTGGCTGCTGTTCGGTCTCGCGCTGCTCTTCGGGGCGGGGTATGTCGCCGCCTACTTCGCCACCAGCGACCGCATCCCGCGCGGCACCACCGTGGTCGGCGTCGAGATCGGCGGGCTCACCCCGGCCGTCGCCGAGAGCCGCCTCGCCGATGGTCTGAGTGAGCGGCTCGAGCGTCCTGTCCGGTTGACCGCGCTGGACCAGCAGACCTCCGTGCAGCCCGAGGCCGCCGGCCTGCGGGTCGACGTTCCGGCGACCGTCCGCGCCGCCGGGGGCGGCCGGAGCTGGGACCCCCGCAGGATGTTCGAGTACGTCGCCGGCGGCGGACCCTCGGACCCGGTCCTCGACGTCGACCGCGCGCGGCTGGACGCGGCGGTCACCGCGCTCGCCGACGAGGTCGACGAGCCGGCGAAGGACGGGACCGTCACCTTCGCGGACGGCGAGGCCGACGCGACCTACTCCGAGACCGGCGTCGTCATCGACCGTCCGGCAGCCGCGACCGCCGTACGCCAGGAGTTCCTGCACAGCGAGGGCCCCGTGGAGCTGCCCACCATCGAGGCCGAGCCGGAGATCGGCGACGACGTCGTCAGCGAGGCGATGGACTCCTTCGCCAACCCGGCCATGTCCGGTCCGGTCGTGATCCGGCTGGCCGGCGAGGGAGTGCGTCTCGAGACCGACGACATCGCCCGGACGCTGAGCATGGAGCCGGTCGACGGCGTCCTCGAGCCGCAGCTGGACCGGAAGGCGCTGATCGCCGCGCTCGAACCCAAGATGAAGCAGATCGCGCTGGCCCCGAGGGACGCCCGGATCGTGGTGCGCGACGGCACCCCCCGCGTGGTGCAGAGCCGCACCGGGGTCACCTTCGACCCCGACGACGTCACCGAACCGTTCCTCGACGTGCTGCGGGCCAGCGGCGGCGACCGCGTGATCAAGGTGAAGAGCAAGAAGGCCCAGCCGGAGTTCAGCACGGCCGACGCGAAGGCGCTGCGGGTCACCGAGCGGGTCTCGCGGTTCACCACGAACTTCCCCTACGCGGAGTACCGCAACGTCAACCTCGGCCGCGCTGCCGAGCTGGTGGACGGCACGCTGCTGAAGCCGGGCGAGACGTTCAGCCTCAACGGCATCGTGGGGGAGCGCACCGCGGAGAACGGCTTCACCAAGGGCTTCATCATCAGCGACGGCGTCTTCAAGGAGGACTTCGGCGGCGGCGTCAGCCAGATCGCCACGACCGCCTTCAACGCCGCCTTCTTCGCCGGTCTCGAGGACGTCGAGCACAAGCCGCACTCGTTCTACATCGACCGCTACCCGGTCGGGCGGGAGGCGACCGTCGCCTGGCCGAGCGTGGACCTGAAGTTCCGCAACGACACGCCGTACGGCGTCCTGGTCAAGGCCTCGGTCCGACCGAGCACCCCGTCCTCGCCGGGCGCGGCGACGGTGTCGATGTTCTCGACCAAGGTCTGGGACGTGCAGGCCGGCAAGTCGAAGCGCTACAACTTCACCTCGCCCGAGACCCGGCGCCTCAGCGGCCCGGAGTGCGTCGACAACACCGGCTACGGCGGTTTCGACATCGACGTCTTCCGACGGTTCTACAAGCCTGGCTCCACCACGCTCGACCACCGCGAGAAGTTCACGACGACCTACACCCCCAGCGACACCGTGATCTGCTCCTAGCGCACAGCGCCCATAACTGCGCCCGGGGTCCTTCGTTGGACCGGGCATGACGCCGTCCCGCGCCACTCGCGCCACCCGCCCGTCCCTGCTGTCGACGCTCGCCCTGCTGCTCCCGCTCGTCATGTCCGTGCTGTCGGTGGTGGTGCTGGCGACGCCGGCCCGCGCCGCCGACGGCCCGGCGCCCTACCCCACCCTCGGGACGGCGCCGATCGGCGCGAACGACTGGACGTGTACGCCGACCCCCGCGCGGCCGTTCCCGGCCGTCATCGTGCACGGGACGTTCGGCGACCAGAGGTCGTTGCTGGACCGGCTGTCGATGGCCCTCAAGCGGGACGGCTACTGCGTCTACTCCCTCGACTACGGCAACCGCGGCACCGGCCCCATCGAGGAGTCCGCGCAGGTGCTCGACGGCTTCGTCGACCGGGTGCTGCACGCGACCGGCGCGGCCAAGGTGCAGGTCGTGGGTCACTCGCAGGGCGGCATGATGCCGCGCTACTTCATCAAGAACCTCGGTGGCGACCAGGTTGTGGAGGACCTGGTGGGACTGGCGCCGTCCAACCACGGCACCACCGTCAACGACGGCTTCGGCTCCTCGCCGTCCTGCACGGCCTGCGACCAGCAGAACGCCGGCTCGGACTTCCTCGCCGCGCTCAACCACCCCGACGAGACGCCGGGGGACGTGGACTACACGCAGGTCGAGACGAGGTACGACCAGGTGGTGGTGCCCTACACCAGCGCCTTCCTGGAGGCGAGTGCGCAGAGCACCAACATCACGCTGCAGGACCGGTGCCCGGCCGACACCGTCGAGCACCTGTTCATCCCCACCGACCCGCAGGCCATCGCCTGGACGCTCGATGCCTTCCACCGCGACGGCCCCGCCGACCCGACTGCGCGGATCGGGTGCGCGGGCTGAGCGAGGACCGGGTCAGCGGACGACGACCCGCACCTGCGCGGGCGACCCGAGCGGGAAGTAGCGACGCCAGGCGGCTGTGAGCTCCCGCAGGTCCCCGGGGCTCATCTTCACGCAGCCGTAGGACTGGTAGTCGGGGAACCTCGGGTGCTCCCACCGGCAGGCCTGGTCGCCCTTGCGGTCGGCGCACTGCCGGTTGCCGCGGTCCTGCTCGGTGTGGATGAACAGGTCGTTGCGGACGGTGCCGTTGCCGCACGCCTTGTTGCCGAGGTAGATCGCCCGACCCTTGACGACCGAGCCGCCGTAGTCGGCGAACAGCCGCGGACGGTAGCGGCCGTCCGGCAGCCAGCCGCGGTTCTTGCGGCAGGCGTCGGTCGAGCTGCGCAGAAAGCCGGAGCCGGCCCGCCACGACTTGGTCACCACCGTCGTGCGCCTGCCGTCGACCGTGCGGTACACCACCCAGGTCAGCGTCGAGCGGTGGGCGTTGCGGTAGTTCTTGTGGAACGTGATGACCGCGGTGCGGGCCCCGCCGGCAGCCTGAGCGGGGCTCGAGGTCGCCGGGACGACCACCGTCGCGGCGACGAGCCCGAGCAGGACGGCCAGCAGACGTGCGCGCATCAGGGCTCCCGGAGGTAGCGGTAGGTGTGGTGGGTGGTGAAACCCAGCCGTTCGTAGAGTGCCAGACCGGCCGCGTTGTCACCACGGACCTGGAGGTAGGTCGTCGTCGCCCCGCGCTCGCCCGCCCACTCCAGCAGCTCGGCCATCACGACCAGGCCGAGCCCCTCGCGTCGCCGGGCCGGGGAGACCCAGACGTCGGTGATGCCCGCCCAGTCGCCCTCACCGCCGATCCGACCCTTGGCAACGACCGCACCGGTGACGTCCAGCACGGAGGCGAAGCCCACCTGCGCCGGCCCCTCGAGCACGCGCACCGCGTCGTCGTGGTGCGCGGTGGCCCGCTCGTCGTTGACCAGCCACTGTTCGCTGACCGACGCCGAGACCTCCGCCTCCGGTGCGTGCGCCGGTCGCAGCCGCCGTACGGCGCGCGCCGCCTGGGCCACCGAGGCGAGCTGGAAGTGCGAGTCGGCCTCACCGGGTCGCGCGGTCGGCCAGCCGGCGTCGTCGAGCAGCCGCTGCACGTCGGACCCGACGACCACCTGCGCCCACACCGGCAGCGCGTGGTGCGCGTAGAACGCGCGGACCCGGGCGAAGGCCTCGGCGACCGGGACGCCCGGGTCTCCGGTGGCCATCACGGAGTTGGCGCGCGCGGAGAATCCGCCGGACGCCCGCAGCAGCCAGTCACCGAGCGGCTCGCTGTGCACCGGCGGCCACGACGCGTTGGACATCCGGCAGGCGTCCTCGGGCCGGACGCGCTGCCGGGGCGAGGGCCGCTCGGGGACCGGCTTGCCCGCCACGATGTCGGCGATCGCGATCCGGGTGGTCGTGCCGTCCTCGGCGCGCACCAGGGTGGTGGTGTCGTCCCAGGCCTCCAGCACGCCGAGCAGGTCGGTCATCGCCGGACCGCCGGACGGACCGGTCTGGCCGGGCAGCAGCCGCCGCACCACCACCCGCAGGCCGATGCACTGCGGGCCGAGGCCGGAGGGGAGCGGAGAAGGGGTCATCAGGTGCGCACCACGTCAGGACTCGACAGACGGACAGGGCTCGGTGCGGCGGGCACCGCACGAGATACTAGGCTGGGCAGGGCCCGAACCGGTCGACATCTCAGACCCGCAGCAACCCAGGAGGATCAAGGTGACCTACGTCATCGCCGAGCCGTGCGTGGACCTCAAGGACCGCGCCTGCGTCGACGAGTGCCCCGTCGACTGCATCTACGAGGGCAAGCGGATGCTCTACATCCACCCTGACGAGTGCGTCGACTGCGGAGCCTGCGAGCCGGTGTGCCCGGTGGAGGCGATCTTCTACGAGGACGACACCCCGGAGCAGTGGAAGGACTACTACACCGCCAACGTCGACTTCTTCAACGACCTGGGCTCGCCCGGCGGCGCCGCGAAGCTCGGTGTGATCGACAAGGACCACGAGCTGGTGGCCGCGCTGCCCCCGCAGGAGCACGACGAGTGAGTCTCCTCGTCGAGATCTCCTCGTGAGCACGTCCGACGCGCCGTCCGCCAGCCCCTGGTGGGCGGCGCGTTCGGTGTCCCGGTCCCTGCCGGACTTCCCCTGGGACCACCTCACGGGCTACGCCGCCCGGGCCCGCGCGCACGTCGACGGTCTCGTGGACCTCTCGGTCGGCACCCCCGTGGACCCGACCCCGGACGTCGTACGACGGGCGCTGGAGGACGCGGCCGACTCACCCGGCTACCCGACGACCGTCGGGCTGCCCGGCACCCGGCAGGCAGCGGTGGACTGGCTGGCGCGGCGCTGCGGCGTGACCGGGCTGGACCTCGACGGCGTGCTGCCGGTGATCGGGTCCAAGGAGCTGATCGCCAGCCTGGCGGTGCACCTCGGCCTGGGGCCGCGCGACCTGGTGGTGTTCCCCGAGCTGGCCTACCCGACCTACGAGGTGGGGGCGCGGCTGGCCGGGGCGCGCACGATCGCGACCGACGCGCTGACCTCGGTCGGTCCCGAGCGGGTCTCCCTGGTGTGGGTCAACTCGCCCTCCAACCCGACCGGGCGGGTGCTGCCGGTGGAGCACCTCCGCAAGGTCGTGGCCTGGTGCCGCGAGCGGGGCGCGCTGCTGGTCTCCGACGAGTGCTACATCGAGTGCGCGTGGGAGTCCGACGAGGGCCACGCCCCGGTCTCGGTGCTGCACCCCGACGTCTGCGACGGCGACCACACCGGCATCCTCGCGGTGCACTCGCTCTCGAAGCGGTCCAACCTGGCCGGCTACCGCTGTGCCTTCGTGGCCGGCGACCCCGCCGTCGTCGCTGAGCTGCTGGCGGTGCGCAAGAACCTCGGCCTGCAGATGCCGGGTCCGCAGCAGGTCGCGATGCAGGTCGCGCTCGACGACGACGCGCACGTCGAGGAGCAGCAGGCGCGCTACGCCCGTCGCCGGGCGGAGCTGCGCACGGCGCTCGAGGGGGCCGGCTTCCGCATCGACCACTCCGAGGCCGCCCTCTACCTCTGGGCCACCCGCGGCGAGTCCTGCTGGGACACCGTGGCCTGGCTGGCCGATCGCGGGATCCTGGTCGCGCCCGGCTCGTTCTACGGCGCGGCGGGGGACCAGCACGTGCGGGTGGCGTTCACCGTCACCGACGAGCGCGCGGCGGCCGCCGTACGACGTCTGGCCTGAGCCGGCGGCCTGCTGGTCAGGAGCTGGGCATCGGGCGCGAGGCGCCGTTGGCGTTGTGCGCACCCGGGAGCGGCTGGTGGTGCGGGGCGGCGGCGAAGACGCGCACCGCGGAGACGCTGCCCATCCGGATCACGGAGTGCTCGGCGCTCATCGGGCCGTCGCCGCCGGGCGCACCGGTCGCGTGGTCGGCGTGCAGCACGACGCCGTGTCCGTCAACGGCAGCCACCCGCCCGGTCAACCACTGACCCTCGACGAGGATCTGCACGTCGACGTTGTTGTCGTGCGCGCGGTTGAGGGCGGTGCCGATCGTGTAGAGCACTGAGTCGCTGTACATCGCACCATCCTCGGGACCGCCGGGGCGACCGGCACTCCGCTCTCTGACCTGGGCTCGTCCCCAGGAATACGGATCAACTCTCCCACGGTGAGTCCGGTAGCGGATCGACTTCGAGGCCGAACGACGCTGGCCGAACGGCCGCAGGATCACCCGCACGGGCTATGCGAAGAATGTCACAGTTGGCACCCGCTGTCAGACGATGCTGCGGGATCGCGGGCGACGTCAGTCGTGCGGGACGCGGGGGCTCGGCAGCGGCGTCGCCGAGGCGTAGGCCGCGGACCCGGACTGCGGCTCGGAGGGCGGGCGCTGGAACGGCGCCGCTGCGCGGACGCGCACGGCCGAGACGCTCGACATCCGGATCACGGAGTGCTCGACGCGCTCCGAGGCGAGCACCACGCCGTGGCCGTCGAGCGCGACGACGTCACCGGCCACCCACTGACCCTCGACCAGGATCTCGACCCCCGTCGCGGTGTCCTGAGCGCGCCGCAGCGCGGTGCCGATGGTGTAGAGCATCGAGTCCGAGGTCACGCCGGATCCCCCTGTGAACGTGGCAGGCCGCCCATCCCCAGGGCGAGGACCCATCGTCTCACCCGCCGGCCGCGACGTCCACGTGGACGTGGTCGCGATGCTCGAGCACCGCGCGCCGACCGGGGGCGTCGCCTGGGTCGTAGTCGCGCCAGCCCTGCTGCGAGCGCGGTCCGGAGCTCCAGATGCGCTTGTCGAAGATGACGTGGTCGACGTCCAGCCGCGAGGCGTGCGCAACGAGGTACGACGCGATCGCCCACCCCTCGCGCTGGTTCGTGGCGTTGATCGGTCGCACGAACACGTCGAGGGCGCGACCGTCGTAGTGCGTGGACCCCTCCTGGTGGCCGGTGGTCACCCCGCGGGGGGCGAACCCCCCGAGCGACAGGTCCCCGAAGGTGTCCTCGAGGTCGGCGCGGACCGCCGCGGCCCGTGGCGTGAGCCCGGCCCGCCCCGCTCGCTCCTCGTCGAGGTCGGAGGCGCGGTCGACCACGCAGCTGAAGCCGCCCTCGCTGTAGCCGGTCAGCGCCGAGGCGAGCGCCCGGCCGTCCTCCGCGTGGTCCTCGTAGGCCTCCGGGAAGCCGGAGCGCTGCACCCGCTGGGCGGCCTCGGTGATCCGCATCGTGCGGTAGCCCTCGATCTTGACGAGCGCGTCGTAGAAGGCGTTGATCGCGTAGGCCGGGTCCCCGACCTGCTCGACGGTGCCCCAGCCCTGCGAGGGTCGCTGCTGGAACAGGCCGACCGAGTCGCGGTCACCGCCGTCGAGGTTGCGCCACTTGCTCTCCTGGTAGGCGGTGGCGAGTGCGATCGACGCCGCGCGCGCCGGCAGGCCCCGGCGTACGGCGATCCCGACGATCAACGTGGCGTTCTCGGCCTGCTCGGTGGTCAGGTCCACGACGACGCCGTCGACCCGGGCCTGGCACCCCTCCGGGTCGGGGATCGGCCCCACCCCCCGGTCGAAGGACACCAGCACGCCGAGGACCACGGCGCCGGCGGCGAGCAGGAGCAGCGCGCTGCGGACGAGCCGGGCGCCGCGGGAGGGACGTCTAGTTGGCATGCAGGTCGGCGTTGAGCGCGATGCCCTCGCCGCCCCAGGCCACCGCCTCGACGGCTCCGTCGGTCGAGTTGCGGCGGAACAGCACGTTGCTGGCCCCGGAGAGCTCCGCGGCCTTGACGAAGCGGGGCTCCTCGCCGCGGTCGGAGATGTCCACGCGCACCTTGGTGCCGGCGGTGACGTAGCAGCCGGCCTCGACGACGCAGTCGTCGCCGAGCGAGATGCCGATGCCGGAGTTCGCGCCCAGCAGGCAGCGCCTGCCCACCGAGACGACCTCCTTGCCGCCGCCGGAGAGGGTCCCCATGATCGAGGCGCCGCCGCCCACGTCGGAGCCGTCACCGACCACGACGCCGGCGCTGATCCGGCCCTCGACCATCGACGTCCCGAGGGTGCCGGCGTTGTAGTTGACGAAGCCCTCGTGCATCACCGTGGTGCCCTCGGCCAGGTGCGCACCGAGGCGCACCCGGTCGGCGTCGGCGATGCGCACGCCGGTCGGCAGGACGTAGTCGGTCATCCGCGGGAACTTGTCCACGCCGTAGACGGTGACGCGGCCGTGCGCGGCGGTCAGCCGCAGCCGGGTCGACTCGAAGTCGTCGACCGCACACGGCCCCCGGTCGGTCCACACGACGTTGGTGAGCAGGCCGAAGACGCCGTCCAGGTCCATCGTGCGGGGGGCGACGAGGCGGTGGCTGAGCAGGTGCAGCCGCAGCCAGGCGTCGGCGGTGTCCGACGGGGGCTGCTGGAGGTCCGGCACCACGGTCCGGACGACCAGGCGGCGCACCCCGCGGGCCTCGTCGACCCCCTCGAGCCGGGTCAGCTCCGGCGGCGCCTCGGTGTCGGGCTCGGGAGAGCCGAGGCGGGGGGTGGGGTACCACGCGTCGAGGACCCCGCCCTCCCCGTCGAGGCCGGCGCGGGTGGTCAGGGCGAAGCCCCAGGCGGACGAGGGGACAGGGGTCTTCGCGGTCTCGGGAGGCACCCGTCCCACGCTACCCAAGGACGGCACACGCTCGGCGCACCTGCCCGCCTGCTTGGATGGCGTCATGCCTGACCCGACCCGCGCCACCGCGCTGGACCTGACCGTGGACGCCGTCCAGCTGACCGAGGACCTGATGAACATCGGCTCCGTCAGCGGCGACGAGCAGCAGATCGCCGACGCGGTCGAGACCGCCCTGCGCGACCTGGACCACCTGGAGGTGCAGCGGTTCGGCCACACCGTCGTCGCGCGCACCCGGCAGGGCCGCGCCGAGCGGGTCGTGGTCGCCGGACACCTCGACACCGTCCCGCTCAACGACAACCTGCCGGCCCGGCGGGACGAGACCGCGCTGCACGGCCTCGGCAGCTGCGACATGAAGGGCGGCGTCGCGGTCGCCCTGCGGATCGCGGCGACGATGCCGGTCACCAACCGCGACATCACCTTCCTGTTCTACGAGTGCGAGGAGGTCGAGGCCGAGCGCAACGGCCTGCACCTGCTCGCCCAACGCGCCCCCGAGCTGCTCGAGGCCGACTTCGCGATCCTGATGGAGCCCTCGGACGGCGCGGTCGAGGCCGGCTGCCAGGGCACCCTGCGCGTGGACGTCACCACTCGGGGCACGCGCGCGCACTCCGCCCGTTCGTGGACCGGTGTCAACGCGATCCACGGCGCCGGCGAGGTGCTCGCCCGGCTCAACGCCTACGAGCCGCGCAAGCCGGTGATCGACGGGCTGGAGTACCACGAGGGTCTGAACGCGGTCTTCGTCAGCGGGGGCGTCGCCGGCAACGTGCTGCCCGACGTCTGCACCGTCTCGGTCAACTACCGCTTCGCGCCGGACCGCTCGGTCGACGAGGCCTACGCGCACGTGCGCGAGGTGTTCGACGGGTTCGAGATCGAGCTCAGCGACTCCGCGCCAGGTGCGCTTCCGGGCCTCTCGGTGCCCGCCGCAGCCGCCTTCGTGGAGGCGGTCGGCGGCCGCGTCAACCCCAAGTTCGGCTGGACCGACGTGGCGCGCTTCAGCGGGCTCGGCGTGCCCGCGGTGAACTTCGGGCCCGGCGACCCGCACCTGGCCCACCGGCAGGACGAGTTCGTGCCGCTCGCACAGATCACCTCGGTCGAGGAGCAGATGCGGAGCTGGCTCGCGTGAGCGACCAGGCTGGCCGGACCGACCCGGACGCCGTCCCGGAGAAGCACCGCGGCCGCACCGTGATGCGTCGCGACCAGGTGGAGCACAGCACCACCGACCAGCGGCTGCTCGACTCCCGGGGCGACACGGCCTGGGTGCACACCGACCCGTGGCGGGTGCTGCGCATCCAGAGCGAGTTCGTCGAGGGGTTCGGTGCGCTGGCCGAGCTCGGTCCCGCGATCTCGGTCTTCGGCTCCGCCCGCACGTCGGTCGACGACCCGTCGTACGCGATGGCGGAGCGGATCGGCCGGGGGCTGGTGGAGGCCGGGTTCGCGGTCGTCACCGGGGGCGGGCCGGGCGTGATGGAGGCGGCCAACAAGGGTGCGTGCGAGGCCGGGGGCGTCTCGGTCGGTCTCGGGATCGAGCTGCCCTTCGAGTCCGGGCTCAACGACTACGTCGACATCGGGCTCAACTTCCGCTACTTCTTCGCCCGCAAGACGATGTTCGTGAAGTACGCCCAGGGCTTCATCGTGCTGCCCGGTGGCTTCGGCACGTTCGACGAGCTGTTCGAGGCGTTGACCCTCGTGCAGACCGAGAAGGTGACGTCGTTCCCGATCGTGCTCGTCGGCACGGCCTACTGGTCCGGGCTGGTCGACTGGCTGCGCGACACCGTCCTCGAGCACGGCCGCATCTCGGCCGCCGACCTGGACATGTTCACCGTCACCGACGACGTGGACGAGGCGGTGCAGGTCATGGCCCGGGCCGCGGGAGGGCCGGCCCGTACGATCACGCCATGACCTGGTTCTTCGCCGTCGTGATCGTCGTCGTGATGGGGGGCATCGCGGTCGTCGCCAGCGGGCGCGGGGGCTCGCTGCCCCCGGTGTACGACGACCGTCCGGACGCGCGCGTCCCCGCCGACGGTCCGCTGACCGCGCAGGACCTGCACCGGGTGCGCTTCAGCACGGCGTTCCGCGGCTACCGGATGGCCGAGGTCGACGCGCTGCTCGACCGGCTCGCCGCCGAGCAGGACACCCGGGGCCGTCCGGGGACGTCCACCGGGCCAACCGGGTCCACCGACGAGCGGACCGCCTGATGCGGGTCCGGCTGCAGCGCGAGGTCGACATCGCCGCCCCCGCGGGCCAGGTGTGGGACCGGGTCACCGACTGGCCCGACCAGGAGACCTGGGTGCCGCTGACCCGGGTCGAGCGCGTGGACGCCGCGGACGCCCTCGGCGGCCGGTTCCGGGCCTGGACCGGGCTGGGCCCGGTCGGCTTCTGGGACCCGATGACGATCACCGCCTGGGAGCGGGACCCCGACGGCGGTGGTCGCTGCGAGGTGCTGCACCGCGGTGCCGTCGTCAAGGGCGAGGGGGAGTTCACCGTCCTCGCCCGGGGCGAGCAGGCCTGCACGTTCGTGTGGGCCGAGGTGGTCGAGCTGCCGGCCGGCCGGGTCGGCGCGGCCGGCTTCCGGGTGGCGAGACCGCTCGTGGAGCGGACGATCGACCGGGGTCTGGCCACCCTGCGCGACCTGGTGGAGCGCTCATGAGCCCGCTGGTGATCACCTGGGTGCTGACCGCGCTGGCCGCCGTCGTCGTCGTGCTGACCCGGGTCCGGCTGGCCAAGGACGCCGGCGAGGCGGCCGGACGAGTCTCCATCCCGCCGGTCATCCTCAACGTGCACACCATCGCCGGAGCTCCGGCGCTGCTGGTGTGGGTGGCCTTCCTGGTCACCGCCACGACCGTGCTGGGCTGGATCGGCCTGCTGCTGTGGTGGGTGGCCGTGGTCGCGGGGCTGCTGGTGCTGGCCCGCTGGCTGCCGGCCCGTGGCCGTCACGCCTCCGGCACCGCCACCGACAGCTGGGGCGAGGGCCCCGGACTCTCGGTGCTCGCGCACGGGGGGCTGCTGGTCGGCGTAGTGATCTTCACGGTCTTCCTGGCCCTCGACCAGCTGCCCTGACCGGCTGCCCTGACCGGCTGCCCTGACCGGCTGCTTTGAGGCTGGGTCAGCGGCCCTCGAACACCGGCTTCTGCTTGGCCATGAAGGCGTCGACGGCGTTGCGGTGGTCCTGGGTGGCACCGGTCAGCGCCATCATCTCGGCCTCGAAGGCCAGCGAGTCCACGAGGTCGTGGCCGCTGCTGCTGTAGCCGACCGAGCGTCGGATGGCGCCGTAGGACACCGTCGGTCCGGACGCGAGGCGAGCGGCCAGCGTGGCCACCTCGGCGGCCAGCTCGTCCGCGGGCACCACCGAGGAGGCCAGCCCGAGGTCGCGCGCCTCGTCGGCGGGGATCGTGCGCGGGAAGTACAGCAGCTCGATCGCCCGGGCGTGGCCCACGAGCCGGGGCAGCGTCCACGACGAGCCGGTGTCGCACGACAGCGCGATGCCGCTGAACGCCAGGTTGAAGCCGGCCGTGTCGGCCACCACCCGGAAGTCGCAGGCGAAGGCGAGGCTCGCGCCTGCGCCGGCGGCGACACCGTTGACAGCGGCGATCACGGGCTTCGGCATCGTCGCGATCGCGGTGACCGTCGGGTTGTAGTGGTCGGGAACGGTCGTGAACAGCTCGTCCGTCGAGCCGGACTGCAGGATCTGCACGTGCTCCTTGAGGTCCTGGCCCACGGAGAACGCCCTCCCGGTGCCGGTCAGCACGACGCAGCGCACCGCCTCGTCCCGCGCGGCCTCCGTCACCGTGTCGCGCAGCGCCACCTTGGTAACCACGTCGAGGCTGTTCATCGCCTCGGGGCGGTTCAGGGTGATGGTCGCGACGCCGTCTCGGACGTCGTACCGGACGGGCTCGGGGTGCTCACTCACGGGACGGCTCCAGCTCTCGGGGGGACGGGTCGGACAGGCAGTCGTCGACGAAGCGCGAGGCCGCGGGCAGCAGCCAGGCGGCCTGCTCCTGGAAGAACCTAGCCGCCTCGTGGCCGACCCAGTCGCCGGGCAGCAGCTCGGTGGGGAGGCCGGGGTCGGTGAACAGGAACTTGCGCCACTCGTGGACCAGCAGCGACCGCACGGCGAAGGCGCGCTCGTCCGCGCCACCGCGGGTGGTCGCGACCACCGACGACTCCGGGTCCAGCAGCCGGTGGGCGAAGCGCAGCCACGCGGCGTACTCCGCTGCCAGGGACTCGATGTCCCACGCCTCGCGGGCCCGTGCCGCGGGGTCGGGGTCGGTGGCCGCGAAGCGGGCCGCGCCGGCCCCCTCGGAGGCCAGCAGGTCCTCGACCTCGGGGGAGGCGGACGGGCTGATCCAGGTGCTGTCGGACAGCGCGGCGTAGCCGAGGAACGTCAGCCCGCCACGGACCCGTTCGCGAGCCGACCGCTGGGCAGGGGGTCGTAGCACCAGGAGGTCCCAGCTGCCGTCCCAGCCGGCGTCGGCGGTGCGGTAGATCCGGGCGGCGGCGTCGTCGAGCCGGCTCGCGGCCCGAGGCGTCAGGGCGTAGCCGCGCCCGGTCGGCAGCCGTGCCGGCGCCAGCCACCCCTGGCGGACCATCCGCGAGATCGCCGTGCGGACCGCCGGAGCGGCGATGTCGAGGGGCGCGAGCAGCCGCACGAGCGCCGCCACGGGGGCCTGGCCACCGCGCGCGAGCAGGTGATCGCCGTAGAGGTCGAAGAGCGCGGAGCGGGCGTGCACGGGGCCGAGTCTGCCGCACGGCCGACACCATCGGCCGTCATAGGCGATAATGGACCACCAAGTCACCAGCGCCGCGACCAGAGGCGCACAGGATGCAGAAAGAGGTGTGCGCATGGCGGCGATGAAGCCGCGGACGGGCGACGGCCCGCTCGAGGTCACGAAAGAGGGCCGCGGGATCGTGATGCGCGTCCCGCTCGAAGGGGGAGGCCGTCTCGTGGTCGAGCTCAACGCCGAGGAGGCAGGCGCCCTCGAGGCGGCCCTGCACGGAGTGGTCGGCTGAACCAGCCCGCCCTGACGGTCGAGAGATCGACCCGGACCACGCAGCACTGACCCGGACCCCGTCCGCTCCACGGAGCGGACGGGGTCCGGTGCGTCCGGTCCCGGCTTCTCCGGCGGTCCGCGGGTCGGACGGTAGGGTGCGCGTGACCCGTCCGCCCCGGTGAAAGAGGAGCCTTCGTGGAGCTGCCGCGCCAGGTCTCGCCGCCCGAGATCGCGCTCAGTGACGTGGCCCCGTCGCTCGTCCTGGGGGCCGACGCGGTCGCCGTGCCCGTCCTGACCGGCCCCGACGGTCCGCTCCTCGGACCGGGCGCGGCCGAGCTGGTCGCCGAGCTGGGCGGCGACCTCTTCACGCTGCTCGACCAGGCAGGCCCCGACGGGGTCGGCACGCCCGGCACGGTCGTGGACCGGGTCGTGCTCGAGACCCGGGGACTGTCCAACACCGACCTGCGGCTCGTGCTCCTGGTCGGCGTCGGCACCGGCACCACCGACGACCTCCGTCGCGCGGGCGCCGCCGTCGCGCGCCGTGCCCGCGGCCTGTCGTCGCTGGCCACGTCGCTCGGTGCGCTGTGCGACGACGCCGGGCTGCGTGCGCTCGTCGAAGGCCTGGTGCTCGGCTCCTACGAGTTCCACTGGCGCTCCGGGGGCGCGACCACCTCGCCGGTCGGTCGCGTGGTGCTGGCCGGGATGGTGGACCCCGAGGCGCGCCGCGAGGCGCTCGACCGTTCTCTCGCCGTCGCCGGCGCCGCCTGGCTCTCCCGCACGCTCGCCACGGTGCCCGCCAACCTGAAGAACCCGGTCTGGATGGCCGAGCAGGCCGCGGAGGTCGCCCGCTCCGCCGGGCTCGAGATCCGGACGTGGGACGCCGACCAGCTCGCTGCGGACGGCTTCGGCGGCATCGTGGGGGTGGGCCAGGGGTCGGCCAACCCGCCGCGCCTGGTGCAGCTGGACTACCAGCCGTCCGGATCCCGCAAGGCGCGCAGGAGCGCTGCGCACGTGGTGCTGGTCGGCAAGGGCATCACCTTCGACACCGGGGGACTGTCGATCAAGCCGCGCGACAACATGATGTCGATGAAGCGGGACATGACCGGCGCGGGCGTGGTGCTCGCGGTGATGGGCGCGCTGCGGGCGGTGGACTGCCCGGTGCGGGTGACCGGCCTGCTGCCGCTGGCCGAGAACTCCGTCGGCGCGACGTCCACCCGACCGGGTGACGTGCTCCGGCACTACGGCGGCCGCACCACCGAGGTCACCAACACCGACGCCGAGGGTCGGCTGGTCATGGCCGACGCCCTGGCCTACGCGGTGGCCGAGCTCGCGCCCGACGTGCTCGTCGACGTCGCCACGCTGACGGGCGCCATGAAGATCGCCCTCGGTCAGCGCACCGGCGGCTTCTTCGCGACCGACGACGCCCTCGCGACCACGCTGCGCGCCGTCTCCCTGTCCTCGGGGGAGCGGCTGTGGCGGATGCCGCTCGTCGCCGACTACGAGGAGCGGATCGCCTCGAAGGTCGCCGACGCCGACAACGCCGGCGGCGGTCCGGGGGCGATCACGGCCGCGCTGTTCCTGCAGCACTTCACCGGGGGCCTGCCGTGGGCCCACCTCGACATCGCCTCGGTGGGCGACTCGCCCGTCGACGCCGACGAGTGGAGCAAGGGCCCGACCGGCTTCGGGGCGCGCGTCCTGCTGCACTGGCTCGAGCTGCGCGACCCGCTGGCCGGGGTCGGTCGGAGGTAGCGTCCGCCGTGCTGGCCCTGGCCGCTCCCGACGCCCGCTACCACGCGTCGTACCTCGCCACGCTCGCCGAGCTCGAGGCCGAGGGCAACGGCCACTTCTTCACCCTGGTGCTGCCACCGGAGCCGGGCTTCGCCGGTGCGTCGTACGACGCCACGAGCCTCGCCGACCCGCAGACCTTCGCGGAGTTCTGCGCCTACACCTCGGCGCTCGCGGCACCCGAGACACCCCGGCCGGCCGTGCACGTCACGTCCAGCCACTTCTGGATGGTCGACGACGACGAGGTGGTCGGCCGGATCTCGCTGCGGCACGCCCTGACGCCGTGGCTGCTCGAGGCGGGCGGACACATCGGCTACGCCGTGCGCCCGACGGCACGCCGTCGCGGCCACGCGACGGTCTCGCTCGGGTTGGTGCTGCCGGTCGCCGCCGGTCGCGGCATCGACCCGGCGCTGGTCACCTGCGACGAGGACAACGTCGCGTCCCGGCGGGTCATCGAGTCCAACGGAGGCGTGCTCGAGGACCACCGCAACGGCAAGCTGCGGTTCTGGGTGCCGACCGGCTGAGCCGGCCCGTCCTCAGGGGGTCCCGCTCTCAGGCGTCGGGCGACCAGATCTTCTTCGCCACGAGCAGCCCGTCGCCGACGGGGAGCAGCACCGGGAGCAGCGACTCGTGCTCCTTGACGGTGCGTCCCAGCTCGCGGATCGCAACCGTCTCGGCGTCGCGCTGGGCAGGGTCGGCCACCCGGTCGTGCCACAGGGCGTTGTCGAAGGCCACGATGCCGCCGGGCTTGAGCAGCCGCAGCGCCTCGGCGAGGTAGTCGGAGTACTCCGCCTTGTCGCCGTCGCAGAACACCAGGTCGTAGTGGCCGTCGGTGAGCCGGGGCAGCACGTCGAGCGCCCGGCCCGGGATCAGCCGGACCCGCTGCGGGGCGATGCCCGCCTCGGTGAACGCCTGCTTGGCCAGCCGCTGGTGCTCGGCCTCGGTGTCGACGGAGGTGAGCACGCCGTCGGGTCGCATGCCGCGCAGCATCCAGACGCCGGAGACTCCGGTGCCGGTGCCGATCTCGACGACCGCGCGGGCCTCGGTGACCGCGGCCAGGAAGCGCAGCGTCGCGCCTCCGCCGGTGCCGATCGGGGCGACGCCGACCTCCGTGGCGCGTGCGCGGGCGGCCGTCAGGACGTCGTCCTCGGTGACGTACTCCTCGGCGTAGGTCCAGCTGGCCGGCTTCAGTCCCGTGGCGATGACGGACCTCCCTGATCAGGCTCCGCGTGCCCCGTACGGCAGTCGGTCGCTCTGGGCCGGACTCTACCGGGGGAACATCGGGCTCGCGCGGTCCGTTGGGACGACACGAGCAGGTTCGGCGCACAGGGTGCTCGCGTCCATCCCTCAGTCCCCTCTCAGGAGGGACTTCTACGGTAGGAGGCAGCCGCCGGCAACGGCGCAGCTGATGCGTGAGTCGTGGAGATCGCGGGCCGAGGAGAGACCGATGAGCCAACCCAGCACCGAGCAGGAGTGGCAGGCCCCGTCGTGGGACGAGGTCGTCACCCTGCACTCCGCGCGCGTCTACCGCCTCGCCTACCGGCTGACCGGCAACCCGCACGACGCGGAGGACCTGACGCAGGAGGTCTTCGTCCGGGTGTTCCGGTCGCTGGCGTCGTACACGCCGGGCACCTTCGAGGGCTGGCTGCACCGGATCACCACGAACCTCTTCCTCGACCAGGCCCGGCGCAAGGCCAAGATCCGCTTCGACGCGCTCGCCGACGACGCGGAGACCCGCATCCCGAGCCGGACGCTGGCGCCCGACACCCAGGTGCTCAACGGGCTCTTCGACGACGACGTCGAGACCGCGCTGGCCGCGCTGCCGCCGGACTTCCGCGCCGCGGTCGTGCTCTGCGACATCGAGGGCCTGACCTACGAGGAGATCGCGGACGTCCTGGACCTCAAGCTCGGCACCGTGCGCTCCCGCATCCACCGCGGCCGCACCATGCTGCGCAAGGCGCTCGCCCACCGCGCCCCCGTGGCCGGTCGGGCCCGCTACTCCGGTCCCGCCGAGCAGCGTCGCCGTCCGCGGCTGGCGCCGCAGGTCACATGAGCGCCGGGCAGGTGAGCGCCCGGTGATCCCGACGAGCTGGCGGCCGCTGCGCCTCAACCCGCACCTCGGCGCCGCCGTGAGCGCCCTCGTCGACGGACAGCTCGACGAGGAGTCCACCGAGCGGGCGTGGGCGCACGTCGTGCGCTGCCCGCCGTGCCGTCGCCAGGTGGAGCGCGAGGGCTGGGTCAAGCGACAGCTGGCGCAGATGGCCGGCGGGTCCGCCGCCCCGGGGCACGACGGTCCCTCGGAGCGCCTGGTCGGGTCGCTGCTCGACCTCGGTCCGGTGGCGCAGGCGTGGGAGGACGTCGAGGAGCTCGAGCACCGCGGCCGCGGCCGCCGCCGAGCCGGTATCGCCCTGGTGGGCGCCGGCTCGGTGTCCGCTGCCGTCTTCGGGCTCAGCACGCTGGGCGCCGCACCCCTCGGGATCGGGGGCGCAGGCGGGACCGGCACCCCGGCCACGTCGCTGAGCGGCGCCACCACCTCGACCCCCACCCCGGCCGTCGTGGCCCCCGCCGCCCAGGTGCACGGTCGGTTGCGGGGCTGGACGCTGGGCCCCGGCGACGGCGGGGTCGCCCACGCCCGCTCGGTCGGCGACCGCCGCCCGTGACAGGTCGCCCGGGTCCGCTCAGGGGGTGTGGGTGACAATGAACGACGTGAGCCAGTACGACGAGCCGGACCGTCCCGAACCCGCGCCGGGCACGTCCTCGTCCGACGAGCCGGACCCGGGTTGGGTCTCGCCCAGCGGTCAGCCCAGCGGATGAGCCCAGCGGTCAGCCCAGCGGCGCATCCGGCTGGCCCGCAGACGGCGACGAGCCCACCCGGCCGCAGCCGGCCTACCAGCCGGACCACCAGCCGGGCTACCCGTCTGGCTACCCGTCTGGGGGACCGCCCGCCGCGGAGCCCACCCGCTCCTTCCCGATGCCGTTCCCGGCCGGGCCGCCGGTCGGGGCGCCGGTCGGGGGTCCGGTCGGAGGTCCGGGCGCGCCTCCGCCCCCTGGGCGCGACCGCGGCTCCCGTGTCCCCGGCTGGCTGTGGCCGGTGGTGGCGGTGCTGTCGCTGGTCGTCGGGGTGCTGGGCGGAGTGCTGGGCGGAGTCGCGGTGTCCACCTCGATGTCGGGCGACGGCGGCACGGTCTCGGTGATCGGCGACGACACCGAGGCGGCCGAGCCCCTCGCCGCCGACAACGGGAGCGTGACTGCGGTCGCGAGCCGGCTGCTGCCGAGCACGGTGCAGATCCAGGCGCGCGGCGGCTCCGACGGCAGCACCCGCGGGGGAGCGACCGGCTCCGGGTTCGTGCTGGACAGCAAGGGCCGGGTGATCACCAACAACCACGTGGTCGCGGACGCGACCGGCGACGGCGAGCTCACGGTCCTGGAGCAGGACGGCACCAAGCACGCCGCGACGATCATCGGCCGCAGCCCGGTCTACGACATCGCGGTGCTCCAGGTCGAGGACCCCGAGGACCTCACGCCGGCCGCGATCGGCGCCTCGCGCAAGATGCGGGTCGGCGACACGGTCGTGGCGATCGGGTCGCCCCTCGGTCTGAGCAGCACGGTCACCTCCGGCATCATCAGCGCCGTCGACCGACCGGTCACGACCGGCGACAGCGACTCCTCCTCCTACATCAACGCCGTCCAGACCGACGCCGCGATCAACCCGGGCAACTCCGGTGGGCCCCTGGTCAACATGCGCGGCCAGGTCGTCGGCGTGAACTCCGCGATCGCCACCACCGGCGGCGGCCTCGGGGGAGGCTCGGGCAACATCGGCGTAGGTTTCGCGATCCCGATGGAGCAGGTGCAGGTCACCGCGTCGCAGATCCTGGCCACCGGCGAGGCCCGCTACCCGGTGATCGGCGCCAACGTCAACACTGGCCAGCAGATCGAGGGCGCCGAGATCGTCGAGGTGCCTGCGGGTGGCCCCGCACGGGCCGCCGGTCTGGCGAAGGGCGACGTGGTCACCCGGGTCGACGACAAGCCGGTCGCGAACGGGATCGGCCTGATCGTCGCGATCCGCAGCCACCAGCCGGGCGAGACGGTCACGCTGACCGTGCGCCGCAAGGGCGAGGGTGTCCGCGACGTCGAGGTCAAGCTGGACAGCAAGGTCGGCTGACCTCCGGGTCAGGTCCTCGGCACACCGTCAGGTCGCGTCGGAGTCGTACGGCGGCAGCTCGCCGCCCTCGAGGGGACGCTGGCCGGGACGTCGCTTCGGCGCGTCGTCGTCGACGTCCTCGTCCCAGGCGTCCTGGATGTATTTGCGGACCGCGCGCCGGGGGTCGAGGTCGGTGAGCTCGAAGTTGGCGTACTCCGGGCCCAGCTCGGCGCGGATGTCGTCGCGGGCCGACGTCGTGAACGTCCGCACCTGTCGCAGGAACCGGCCGGCCTGGCGGGCGAACTCCGGGAGCCGGTCCGGCCCGAAGACGAACACGGCGACCACCACGATCACCATGAGCTCCGGCAGTCCGATCCCGAACACGGGCTAGGACCTGCCGGCGGGGGTGAGCCCGAGCTGCATCCCGGCCAGTCCCCGACCGCGGCCGCCCAACGTGCTCGCGATCCGGGTGAGCGTGGCCGCGGCGGGGCTGTCGGGCGCGGTGGTGACGAGCGGTGTGCCGCTGTCGCCGCCGGCGCGCAGCGCCAGGTCGAGCGGGATCTCGCCGAGGACCGGGACGTCGTAGCCGAACCGGGTCGACAGCGTGGTCGCGACCCGCTGGCCGCCGCCGGAGCCGAACACCTCGAGGCGGTGCTCGACGCCGTCCTCGGCGCAGTGCGGGCAGGGCAGGAAGGACATGTTCTCCACGACGCCGACCACCCGCTGGTGCATCATCGAGGCCATCGTGCCGGCGCGCTCGGCGACCTCGGCGGCCGCCTCCTGCGGGGTGGTGACGACGACGACCTCGGCGTTGGGCAGGTGCTGGCCGAGCGAGATCGCGATGTCGCCGGTGCCGGGGGGCAGGTCGAGCAGCAGCGCGTCGAGGTCGCCCCAGTAGACGTCGGAGAGCATCTGCACCAGGGCCCGGTCGAGCATCGGACCGCGCCAGGCGACCACCTGGTCGCGCCGCGGCTTGAGCATCCCGATGCTGATCACCGAGAGCTCGCCGGCCAGCCCGCCGGGGGTCTCGCGGTCCAGCCGGACGTCGACCGGGACCGGCATGATCATGTCCTCGACCTGGGTCGGGCGGACGTCGCCGACGCCCAGCATCGCGGGGACCGAGTGGCCGTAGATGTCGGCGTCGACGACACCGACCTTGAGCCCCTGCGCGGCCATCGCGACCGCGAGGTTGACCGTGACCGAGGACTTGCCGACCCCGCCCTTGCCGGAGGCGATCGCGAAGACCTTGGTCAGCGTCCCGGGTCGGGCGAAGGGGATCTCCTTCTGGGCCTGGCCGCCGCGCAGCTTCTCCTGCAGGCCCGAGCGCTGCTCGGCGCTCATCACGCCGAGCTCGAGGTCGACCGAGGTGACTCCGGCGACGGCGCTGACGGCGGCGGTGACGTCGCGGGTGATGGTGTCCTTCAGCGGGCAGCCGGAGACGGTGAGCAGCACCTTCACCGCGACTCCACCGTGGGGGTCGACGGCGACGGAGTCGACCATGCCGAGGTCGGTGATGGGGCGCTTGATCTCGGGGTCGTTGACGGTCGCGAGCGCTGCGTTGATCTGCTCGAGATCGGGGGAGGTCATGGGGTCCAGCCTACGTGCCGGTCCAGGCCCGGGCTCAGCGGTCTCGGTCGGGGTCGGGGTCCTCGGACTCGTCGCGGTCACGGGCCTGGCGCTCCCGGTCGTCGAGGTCCTGCAGCAGCGAACGCAGCTCCGAGCGGACGTAGTCACGCGTGGTGACCTCGCCCAGCGCCATCCGCAGCGAGGCCATCTCGCGGGCCAGGAACTCCATGTCGGCGTGCGCGCGGGTGTTGGCGAGCCGGTCCTGCTCGCCGATCACCCGGTCCCGGTCCTCCTGGCGGTTCTGCGCGAGCAGGATCAGCGGAGCGGCGTACGACGCCTGGAGGCTGAGCATCAGGGTCAGGAAGATGAAGGGGTAGTCGTCGAACGGCAGCGTGCCCGGGGCGATCGCGTTCCACAGCACCCAGACGATGACGAACAACGTCATGTAGATCAAGAAGCGCGCCGTCCCCATGAAGCGCGCGAACCGCTCGGCGAAGCGTCCGAACGTGTCGGAGTCGACCTGCGGTCGTCGCACGATCGGGCGACGGGTGTCGGTCGGCACGTCCAAGCCGGGGGGTGCGCGGCCGCTGCTCCAGACGGGCCTCGCGCTTGCGGCGGACCAGCTCGGTGCGCTGGGAGCGCTGGTTGCGGTCCGTCGGCTTATCCACGACGCGCCTCCGTTCCCGTCCCGGTGCTGGTCGCAGAGCCGGCCCGGTGCGGGGTGTCGCGCCAGTTCTGCGGCAGCAGGTGGTCGAGCAGGTCGTCGACGGTGACCGCGCCGACCAGCCGGCCGTCCTCGTCGACCACCGGCGCCGCGACGAGGTTGTACGTCGCGAGGTGCCGGGCGCAGTCCTCGAGGCTCGACGTCGGGCGCAGCGGCTCGATGTCGGAGTCGAGGACGTGGCCGACCATCGTCGAGGGCGGCTCGCGCAGCAGCCGCTGGATGTGGGCGACGCCGAGCAGCCGTCCGGTCGGCGGCTCGAGCGGCGGACGCACGACGTACACCAGCGCGGCCAGCGAGGGGCTCAGCTCGGAGTTGCGGACGTGCGCGAGGGCGTCGGCGACGGTGGCGTCGGGCGGCAGGATCACCGGCTCGGTGGTCATCATGCCGCCGGCGGTGCGCTCCTCGTAGGACATCAGCCGGCGTACGTCCTCGGCCTCGCCCGGGTCCATCAGCTGCAGCAGCCGCTCGGCGGTCTCCGGTGGCAGCTCGGCGATCAGGTCGGCGGCGTCGTCGGGCGACATCTCCTCGAGCACGTCGGCGGCGCGCTCGGCCTCCAGGATGCCGAGGATCTGGACCTGGTCCTCCTCGGGCAGCTCCTCGAGCACGTCGGCGAGCCGCTCGTCGTCCAGTGCGGCGGCGATCTCGCCGCGCCGCTTGGCCGGCAGGTCGTGCAGCACGTTGGCGAGGTCGGCCGGACGCAGCTCCTCCAGGGCGGCCAGCAGGTGCGCGGCGCCCTGGGTCTGGTCGAGGGCCGCGAAGCCGTCGACGTCGCGCCACTCCACGACGTGGGTCTGTCCGCGACGCAGCCGCTTGGACCCCTCCTGGATCGCGACCCGGCTGATCACCCAGTCGCGGGTGCGCTCGTGCTCCATCGCGAGGTCGTAGACGGTGCCGGTCACGCCGGACTCGCGGATCGTGACCTGGCGGTCGAGCAGCTGGCCGAACAGCAGCGTCTCGGTCGGGCGCTGCTCGAAGCGGCGCATGTTGACCAGGCCGGTGGTGATCACCTGACCGGAGTCGAGGTGGGTCACCCGGGTCATCGGCACGAAGATCGAGCGGCGGCCGAACACCTCGACGACGAGACCCAGCACCCGGGGCTGCAGGCCGCCGGGCCGCACGACCGCGACCAGGTCGCGGACCTTGCCCACCTGGTCCCCCGCAGGGTCGAACACCGGGAGCCCGGAGAGGCGGGCGGCGAAGACGCGGGTGGGGGAGGTGCTCACGAGCAGCCAGGTTAGCCGCAGCGGACGGGTGGGATCATGAGCGCCATGCGACTGGCCTTCGACATCGTCGACGTGTTCACCGACCGTCCGTTCGCCGGCAACCAGCTGGCCGTGGTGCACGGTGCCGACGACCTGAGCACCGAGCAGTGCCAGGCGCTGGCCGGCGAGTTCGGCTTCTCCGAGACCACCTTCCCCGCCTCCACGGTGCTGGAGGGTGCCGAGGGACCGGAGTACGCGACCCGGATCTTCACCCCGGAGGCCGAGATCCCCTTCGCCGGCCACCCGACGCTGGGCACCGCGTGGGTGCTGCGGTCGCGGGGTCTGCTGGGTGACCTCGGCACGGGCCGGTCCGTGACGCAGCGGTGCGGCGCCGGTGCGATCGGGGTCCGCTTCGACGACCCGCTCGTCGAGCTGTCCGCGACGCCGCGCGACCTGGCCGGTCCGCTCCCGGTCGCCCTGGCCGCCGACCTGCTGGCCGAGCTCGGGCTGGCGAGGTCCGACCTGGCCGGCGAGGCCTGGGTCGCCGGATGCGGGTTGTCGTTCGTGCACGTCCCCGTGACCGAGGAGGCCGTGGTGCGGGCCACGGCGTGGGCCTCGTCGCCGGGCCGGCCCTTCGCGCGGTACGCCGACCGGCTGGCCGCCGTGGGGGAGATGCACGACCTGCTCGACGCGGTGAACCTCTACGCGTTCAGCACCTCCGGTGACGTCGTCGACGTGCACAGCCGGGTGTTCGTGCCCGGCGTGGGCGTGCCCGAGGACCCGGCGACCGGGTCCGCCGCGGCCGGGTTGGGCATGGCCCTGGTCGCGACCGGCGTGCTGCCGACCGGGGGGCGCTACACCATCGGCCAGGGCATCGAGATGGGTCGGCCGTCGCGGCTGGCGGGCCGGGTCGAGGCGTCCGAGGGCGCGGCCACCCGCTGCCACGTCGCGGGGCAGGTGCAGCCGGTCGCCTCCGGCGAGATCGCCGTCCCGCTCAGCTGAGGGTGGGGCGCCGCCTCACCCGTCGGTGCAGGATGCGCGGCAGCCGACCGCGGGTCGTGGCCGGCGTGGCCACCGGCGGAGCGAGGTGGGCGTCGTCGCCGAGCCGGCCGGGTCGCTCGACGGCCTCGCCGGTCGGCACGATCCGGCGCACCACGCTGGTGTCGGCCCACACGTCGGCAGCCGTGGTGAGGTCCGGCAGGTTGAGCCGGGCGCCGACGAGCGCGGCTGTGACGGCGTCCCAGTGCTCGTCGCCCGGGCGGACGACGCAGGCGCGGCCCACCCAGGTCAGCAACCGACCTCCGGTGTCCTTGCTGCGCATCGTGACCTCGACGGGCGCGTCGTGCGGGATGTCGGGCAGCGGCTGCTCGGTGCCGCCCGAGACGAGGCAGAGCACGCCGCCGTCGCCGGGATCGGTCCAGGTGTGCCACACGGCGTGCTGCTGCCCGTCGTACGTCACCCAGCTGACGCCGGTCTTCTTGCCCAGCTCGGCGGCCAGGGCGAGCGCGAGTACGTCGGTAGGGGCGTCATCCGGCGCGTCGCGGGGCAGACCGGGATCGCTCACGGGACCGAGCCTGCCACAGGCCCGCCCGCGGCGGCCGACACAATGGGGCGGGTGCGCACCCTGCTCCTGATGGCCGTCGGCGTCGTCGCGGTCTCGCTGTCCGGTCCGCTGATGGCCGCGATGGTGGTGCCGCCGCTCGCGATCGCGTTCTGGCGCAACGCGCTGGCGACCGTCGCACTCTCCCCGGGGGTGGTGCTGCACCGTCGTGACGAGCTCGCCGACGTGCGGGGCCGGTCGTTGGCGCTGGTGGTCGCCTCCGGTGTGGCGCTCGCCGTGCACTTCGCCACCTGGGTCACCTCGCTCACGCTCACCTCGGTGGCGTCGGCGACCGCGATCGTGTCCCTGCAGATCGCCTGGGTGGTCGGTTGGCAGCTGCTGCGGGGCGAGCGCTTCGGCGTCGGGGTCGTGACCGGACTGGTGGTGGCGTTCGCCGGCGTGCTGGTGGTGTCGGGGGTGGACTTCGCGCTGTCCACGCAGGCGCTGGTCGGTGACCTGCTGGCCCTGGTCGGTGGCGCGGCCTCGGCGGCGTACATGGTGATCGGGTCGCGGGCGCGGCAGGCGATCAGCACCTCGACCTACACCTTCGTCTGCTACGGCACCTGTGCGCTGGTGCTGGTGGTCGCCTGCGTGGTGGCCGGGCAGGACCTCGCCGGCTACCCGCTCGCGCAGTGGGGGTTGCTGGTGCTGGTGACCCTGACCGCGCAGCTGATGGGGCACTCGGTGTTCAACCACCTGCTGGCGACCACGTCCCCGATGCTGGTCTCGCTGGCGCTGCTGCTCGAGGTGCCGGGCGCCGCCCTGCTGGCCGCCGCGATCCTCGGCCAGGTTCCACCGCTCGCTGCGGCCGGGGGGCTGGTGCTGATCCTGACCGGGACCGCGCTGGTGATCGTCTCCAACCGCGGGCCGGCGATGGACACCGCACCGGTGGACTGACCGGACTGAGAGATAGGCCACGACGGGGGGTCTCCCTCTCGACGTGACTCCTCAGTAGCATCCAGCCATGTCTGCTCGTGAACTGCGCGCCCGCCGCTCCTGCCACGCCGTCCCCGGGTCCAACCCGCGGTTCCTGGAGAAGGCCCAGGGTCTCGACTCCGACCAGGTCTTCCTCGACATCGAGGACTCGGTCGCGCCGCTGGCCAAGCCCGACGCCCGCAAGAACATCGTCGAGGTGCTCAACACCGGCGACTGGGGCAGCCGGGTGCGCACGGTCCGGGTCAACGACTGGACGACGCAGTGGACCTACCGCGACGTGATCGAGGTGGTGGAGGGCGCGGGAGCGAACCTCGACTGCATCATGCTGCCCAAGGTGCAGACCGCCGCGCAGGTGCAGGCCCTCGACACGCTGCTCACGCAGATCGAGACCACGATGGGCTTCGAGGTCGGCAAGATCGGGATCGAGGCGCAGATCGAGAACGCCCTCGGGCTGATCAACGTCGACGAGATCGCCACCGCGTCCCCGCGGATCGAGACGATCATCTTCGGCCCGGCCGACTTCATGGCCTCGATCAACATGAAGTCGCTGGTCGTCGGCGAGCAGCCTCCCGGCTACGACGTGGGCGACGCCTACCACTACATCCTGATGCGGCTGCTGATGGCGGCGCGCGCCCACGACCTGCAGGTGATCGACGGTCCCTACCTGCAGATCAAGGACCTCGACGGGTTCCGGCGGGTGGCCGGTCGCTCCGCCGCGCTCGGCTTCGACGGCAAGTGGACGCTGCACCCCTCGCAGATCGAGGTGGCCAACGAGGTCTACTCGCCGCTGCAGGAGGACTACGACCACGCCGAGAACATCCTCGACGCCTACGAGCACTACACCTCCGAGCAGGGCGGCGCCCGGGGCGCGGTCATGCTGGGGGACGAGATGATCGACGAGGCGTCGCGCAAGATGGCCCTGGTGATCTCGGGCAAGGGCCGCGCGGCCGGGATGCAGCGCGGAGACGTCTGGAAGCCCTCGCAGGACTGAGCCACCGCCTCCCTCATGCGGCGGGGCGAGTCGGTAGCATCCCCCCATGCCGGCTCCCGTGAACGTCTCCGGAGTCCAGGTCGACGACGACGGGATCCGGGCACGCAGTGACGTCGAGGTGGTCCTCGACGTGCTGTTCGACGGCCGCCGCATCTGGTCGTTCCACCTGCACCGGGACGGCACCCCGCGGGGCCTCGCGCACGCCGTGCCCTGGCCGTCCGCGCTGCGCCGCTTCCTGCACGGCACCACCCGGCTGTCGGTCGTGCAGCACGTCAGCGGCGCCGTGGAGTACGACGAGGAGGTCCGCCTCGGTGAGGGCGCGGACCGGATCGCCGTGGTCAACGACCGGGGGCTGCCCCTCGGCATCGACAAGTCGCTGCGGCTGGCGCAGACCTTCGACACCCGCAGCGCCGAGCACGTGAAGCCGCTGCTGGACTCCATCGAGGAGGTGCTGGCGGCCCTGAGGAAGGCCGGCGTCGACGCCTTCCCGGCCTACGGCACGCTGCTCGGCGCGGTGCGCGGCGGTGAGCTGATCGGGCACGACAGCGACGCCGACCTCGGCTACGTCAGCGACCACGACCACCCGGTCGACGTGGTCCTGGAGTCGTTCGCCCTGCAGCGGGCGCTGGCCGACATGGGCTACGCGATCTCGCGCTACAGCGGCGCCGCCTTCAAGGTCGACGTCGTCGAGGGAGACGGCTCGGTGCGCGGGCTCGACGTCTTCGGTGGCTTCCTGGCCGACGGCCACCTGCACCTGATGGGCGAGATCCGCACGCCCTTCCGGCGCGACTGGATCTTCCCGCTGGGCACCACCACCCTCGAGGGCCGCGAGCTGCCCGCCCCCGCGGACACCGACCGCTTCCTGACCGCGACCTACGGTCCGCACTGGCGGGTGCCGGACCCGGCGTACAAGTTCGAGACGCCGCAGACCACCCATCGGCGGCTCAACGGGTGGTTCCGCGGCACCCGGGTGAAGCGGGAGAACTGGGACCGGACCTACTCCCGACTGCCCTCGACACCGCCGGAGATCGAGCCGTCGGACTTCGCCCGCTGGGTCGTCGAGCGGGAGGGCGGGGTGCCGACGGAGGTCGTCGACATCGGCTGCGGCCGAGCGGTCGACGACGTGTGGCTGGCCCGGCAGGGCGCGCGCGTCACGGGGCTGGACTACGCGATCGGTGGCTCCGAGCCGGCTGGGGCGGTGGCCGCGGCCGAGGGGCTCGCCCTGGAGCTGCGCGCGATGAACCTGTGCGAGCTGCGCTCGGTCCTGTCCGAGTCGGCCCGCCTCGCGGCCCGTCCGGGTCCGCGGGTGGTCACCGTCCGCCACGTCGCCGAGGCCACCGACCGCCAGAGCCGCGAGCGGCTCTGGCGGGCCTGCGAGATGCTGCTGCGCGACGGCGGCCGGCTGTACGTCGAGGTGATGACCTCCCGCGGCGAGGGCGACCCGTTCGCCCGCCAGCAGCACCTGCACGGCCTCGGGCTCCGCAAGGTGGTCGAGGAGATCGGCGCGCGCGGTGGCCGCGTGGTGCACCGGGAGACGCAGACAACGGACAGCCCCGACGCTTCGGTCGGGCACGGAATCGGACGGTTGGTGGCCGAATGGCGGCGATGAGCAAGCGGATCCGCGCACGAGGCAAGGACCTGGCGCACTCTGTGCGCCGGTTCCGCTCGGCCGCGAACACCGACGACCTGGAGCGCCGGCTCGGGGTCCTCGAGGACGAGGTCCAGGAGTGCCGGCAGCTCAACCTGCGCCTGGCCGAGCTCACCGACGTGGTGCAGGAGCTGCTGCTCCCGGTCGCGCAGCGCGACGAGGCCCGGGTGGCCGAGCTCGTCGAGAAGTACAGCAAGGGCGTGTGATCGGCGGCCGTGGCCAGTCAGGTCTTCTTCCACGTCGGGCTGCCCAAGACGGGCACCACCTACCTGCAGACGGTCCTGTGGGGCAACGCCGACGTCGTCCGTGAGCAGGGCGTGCTGCTCCCCGGCCGCTCGGTCCGCGAGCACCTGTGGGCCAGCGGCGGGGTGCGCGAGGACCCGCGGCTGCGGCGGCGCGGACCTCGGGCCCCGGGTGCCTGGGACCGGATCGTCGCCGACGTGCGGGCCTGGCCCGGCACCGCCGTCATCAGTCACGAGTTCTTCGCGGCCGCCAGCCCCGAGCAGGTCCACCGGGCCGTGGAGCAGCTGGCGCCCGCCGAGGTGCATGTCGTCGTCACCGCCCGGGAGATCGTCGGCCTGGTCACGGCCCGGTGGCAGGAGTACGTCAAGAACGGCGCCCGCACCCGGATCGACCGCTATCCCGCTCGCGAGGAGACCTCTCCGCACAACGAGTGGGACTGGGGCACGCTCGACCTCGCCGACGTGCTCGGTCGGTGGGGGAGTGCCGTGCCCCCCGAGCGGGTGCACGTGCTGCCCCTGCCGGCCCCCGGTGCTCCTCGCGACGACCTGTGGGCTCGCTTCGCCGGCCTGATCGGGATCGACCCGGACTCCTGCGACCTCTCGGCGTCGGTGCTCAACGAGTCGCTCGGGGTCGTCGAGGTGGAGCTGCTGCGGCGCATCAACGGCCAGCTGTCGGGCTTCGGCTCGGCGCTCGACCGGGGCAACTGGATCCGCGGCTACCTCGCACAGGGCAAGCTCGTGCCGCGCAAGGGGGAGAAGTTCTGGCCCTCCGAAGCGCGGGTGCAGCAGCTGCGGGAGCGCGGCGAGCGCGCTGCGGACTTCGTGCAGCAGCAGGGCTTCGACGTGCGCGGCGACGCGGCCGTCCTGCGGACCCCCGAGCAGCTGCCCGAGCGCCGGCACCCCGACGACGTGACCGATGCCGAGCTGGTCGAGGCCGCCACGGCGACGATCGCGGCGATGCTGAGCGACGTGCGGGACCTGACCCGCGAGCGGCGCACCCTGGAGGCCAGGGTCAGCGAGCTGGAGGGACCCGGTGCGGCACGGTTGCGCAGCGGCGGACGCCGGCTGCTGCGACGGGTCCGGTCCGCCGGCGACCGCGCGACCGGGAGGGGCTGAGGTGGCGGAGCGGGTCTTCGTCCACCTCGGGGTGCCGAAGTCCGCCACGACCTACCTGCAGAGCACCCTGTGGGCGCACCGCGACGAGCTGCGCGAGCAGGGAGTGCTGCTTCCGGGCGAACGACGCCAGGAGCACACCTGGGCGAGCTTCGCGGTCCGTGGCGACCCGGTGCTGGCCAAGCGCGAGCGGGTCCCGGGCACCTGGGACCGGCTGCTCGCCGAGGTGCACGCCTGGCCGGGAACGGCCGTGCTGAGCCACGAGTTCCTCGGGGCGGCCAGTGCCGAGCAGGCGCGGAAGGCCCTGGCCGCGCTGGCGCCGGCGGAGGTGCACCTGGTGGTGACCGCGCGCAACGCGCTCGCCCTGCTGACCGCCAGCTGGCAGGAGACGCTGAAGTACCGCTCCACGACACCGCTCGCCGAGCACAACCTCGGCGTCTCCGACGACCCGCTCGCCGTGTGGGACTGGCGCAACCTGGACGCCGCCGAGGTGCTGTCCCGCTGGGCGCCGGACCTCCCACCCGAGCGGGTGCACGTGGTCGTGCTGCCGCGTCATCCGCAGCGCCCCGACGAGCTGTGGCACCGGTTCGCCGGGCTGTTCCTCCCCGAGCCGGACCGGATCGACTCCTCGGTGGGCGTGCGCAACGAGTCCATGGGCGTGGTGGAGAGCGAGCTGCTGCGCTCCCTGTCGACCCGGTTGACCGACGCCGCGACCTTCCCCACCCACGGGTGGCTGCGCGACTACGTGGCGGCCCGGCTGCTGGTCCCGCGCGCGGGGGAGGCCTTCCACCCCTCCGACGAGCGGATCGTGGAGTGCCGGGAGCGCAGCAGGCGGATGGTGCAGCGCATCGAGCAGGCCGGCTACCAGGTGCTCGGCGACCTTGACGACCTGCTGGTGCCGCACGACCTGCCCCCGCGCCGTACCCCGGACGACGTCACCGCCGAGGAGCTCGCGAACGCGTCGACCGATGTGCTCGCGGCGGCACTGCTCGACCTGCGCACCGCCACCTCGGACCTGCGTCGCAGCGAGCGCCGACGCCGCGCGGCCGCACGGAAGCCGGTCGAGGGCTCGTCCGGCCTCGGCGGTGTGAAAAAGGTCAAGCCACGGATCGCCCGAGTGTGGCGTCGTTCATAGTCACGACGCGCACGGATCGGTGATACTCGCCGGTAGTCGACCGGACTCCCGGTCGTACCGACCCGGAAGGAGACCCATGGGTCGCCTCTGCGAGACCGAGGACCTCACCGACATCCAGTCGGAGATCCTCAAGACCGTCCGCACGTTCGTCGACGAGAAGATCCTTCCGGTCGCGACCGAGCTCGAGCACCGCGACGAGTACCCGTCCGACATCGTCGAGGGGATGAAGGACCTGGGCCTGTTCGGGCTCACGATCCCCGAGGAGTACGGCGGCCTCGGCGAGTCCCTGCTGACCTACGCCCTGGTGGTGGAGGAGATCGCCCGCGGCTGGATGAGCGTCTCGGGGATCGTCAACACGCACTTCATCGTGGCCTACATGCTGATGCAGCACGGCACGGAGGAGCAGAAGCAGCACTACCTGCCCAAGATGGCCACCGGCGAGGTCCGGGGCGCCTTCTCGATGTCCGAGCCCGGCTGCGGCTCCGACGTCTCGGCGATCAAGAGCAAGGCCGTCCCGTCGGCCGACGAGAAGAGCTGGACCCTCAACGGCCAGAAGATGTGGCTGACCAACGGCGGCACCAGCACCCTGGTCGCGGTGCTGGTCAAGACCGACCTGGGCGCCAGCAGCGTCTACAAGAACATGACGACGTTCCTGGTCGAGAAGCCCTCGGGCTTCGGGCAGGTCCGCGACGGGCTGACGATCCCCGGCAAGATCGAGAAGATGGGCTACAAGGGCGTCGACACCACCGAGCTCATCATGGAGGACCTCGAGCTCTCGGCCGACCAGATCCTCGGCGGCGAGCCCGGTCGCGGCTTCTACCAGATGATGGACGGCGTCGAGGTCGGCCGCGTCAACGTCGCCGCCCGCGGTTGCGGCGTGGCCAACCGGGCCTTCGAGCTCGGCGTCGCCTACGCCCAGCAGCGTGAGACCTTCGGCAAGAAGATCGCCGAGCACCAGGCCGTGCTGTTCCGGCTGGCCGAGATGGCCACCAAGGTCGAGGCCGCTCACCAGATGATGGTGAAGGCCGCGCGGGTCAAGGACGCGGGGCAGCGCAACGACCTCGAGGCCGGGATGGCGAAGTACCTCGCCAGCGAGTACTGCTCGCAGGTCGTCGAGGACTCCTTCCGGATCCACGGCGGCTACGGCTTCTCCAAGGAGTACGAGATCGAGCGGCTCTACCGCGAGGCGCCGATGCTGCTGATCGGCGAGGGCACCGCCGACATCCAGCGGATGATCATCGGTCGCCGGCTGCTCGAGGACTACAAGCTGCGCTGATCCGGGCGGCGCGCGTCGTACGACGGTCCCGGCAGGTCAGCTGTCGCGGGGACCGTCGTCCAGCGCGCTCGAGAGCCGGTCGAGAGCCTCGCGCATCCGCGCGTCGTCGCGGTCGGCGGCGGGGACGAGCACCTCGACCACGACGTCGATCAGGTCGGACAGCCGCTGGTTGAGCTTGCGGTTCTCCTGGACGGCCGCCTCGAGGGCGGCGACCCGGGAGGCCAGGCTGTGCCCGGCCCCCTCTGGCGCCTCGGACTCGCTCGGACCGCGGAACCGGTCCCGCACCCGGCCGGGGAGGTCGCGCAGCGTCGGGCTGGACTTCGGGCTGGTGCTCATGATGTGAACCTCACGACGAGTCGGCAGATGGGGGGGTTCTCGGCGCCGAGCGGCGCCAGGTCGCGTCCGACGACCTTCTCCACGACGGTGCCGCCGTGCGCCTCGATCTCCGCGACGACCTGGCGCGGGGTCAGGAACGTGCGGGGGTGCGGGCCGAAGAACTTGTGCCCCCCGCGGGCCCGGGACGTGCGGAACTCCAGGAACATCTCGCCGCCACCGCGCAGCGCGATGGAGCCGAAGATCCAGAGGTTCTGCCGACCGAGACCGTTGAGGGTGTCCAGCAGGCCGCGGGCGTAGACGTGCCGGGTCCCCCCGCGGTGCGCGAACCGAGCCGCGGTCACCATCACGGCGTGCAGGTCGCCGAGGTTGAGGCTGCGCTCGCGGACCTTGAGCCCCTCCCTGCGTCGCTGCTTGCGACCGCGCGCGAGGCCCACCGAGGTGTAGTCGTAGGCGGTGACATCGTGGCCGAGCCGGGCGAAGTACGCCGCGTCGCGTCCGGTGCCCGCACCGAGGTCGAGGATCCGCTCGCGTCGGCCCGCGAGCCGCTCGCCGACCCACTGGGCGAACAGCGACGGCTCGTTCGGCACGCGTCTCGCGTCCGCGCTCTTGTAGAAGTCCTGCCAGAAGCGCATCCGGTGCCGCGACGAGCGGAACCACGCGTCCATCCGGCGCACGTCGGCGCGGTCGTGGTCGAAGTGGAAGGCCGGGTCGGGCACCCGCCACGAGGGGCCGTAGGTGAACGCCAGCACCTCCTCGGGCCTGGCCGGCGCGACGATCTCGCGGCCCTCGAGCGTGACGGTGCCGAAGGGCAGCAGGGCCGAGCGGTCCAGCGTGCCGCGCAGCGAGCCGGTGACGTAGAAGCTGTCGCCGATGTGGAAGGAGCCGAACACGTCGATCCCGCAGCGACGCCCGTCGGGCAGCGGCACCCATACCTTGAAGTTCGCCCCCGACATCTTCACGACCTTCCAGCCGAGGGCACGCATGGTGCGGATCGCGGCCGAGCACTCGCGGATGATGTCGAAGGGGTGCGTGTGCGCGCTGAGGTAGGCCACGTCGGCGTCGGAGTCGTGGCCGATCATCTTGCCGTTGCGGACCGCGCCGAGCAGGCAGCCGTACATCAGGTAGACGTCGAGGCCGCAGCGTTCCTGCAGGTCGGCGATCACCTGCTCGAGGGCGTCCATGATCTCGTCGCGCGCCGAGCTGTCGGTGTTGCTGAAGTCGCGCTGCAGCCGCCCGCCCTTGTCGACCGCGAGCGGGTTGCCGTCGGTGTCGACGACCGAGACCCGGCCGGCCGACGTGCCGAAGTGGACCTCCTGGTCGTGCAGCCGAGCCTGCGAGGCGTGGTCGACGAGCTCGACGTGCGCCTGCCCGTCGAGACGCTCGCGCAGGACTCGCGGCCAGACCACGCGGCCGTGCTCGGTGGTGCCGTGCTCGTGTTCGCGCGCGGGGTTGAACGACCAGACCCGCTGCCCGTCGAAGAGCACGTCGACGGGATCGGTCAGGTCGGCAGGCACCGCGATCCCGACGTCGTCGACGTCGATGCTCCGCTGCATCCGGACTCCTGACCTGGAAGAAACCTGGGTGACTTTACCCCGGCCGCCACCGACGGCTCCGTCGACCCGCGGACCGTCCCGTGGCAGGGTGGGGCGAAACGTATCCGCGCGCTCCGCCGCGTCAGCCGCACCCCCGGGAGGCACCATGCCGTCGAACGACCAGTCCCCGAACGAAGACCTCAAGGCCAAGATGCGCGAGGCCCTGGACCGCAAGAAGGGCAACGACCGAGGCGTGCCGCACCCGGCCGAGTCCAAGGAGAAGGCACACGGCTCCGAGGTCGTCGACGGGGCGCCGAAGATGCACCGCCGCAAGGCCGGTGGCGGCGGCTCGTGAGGTTTCCCACGCGTTGAGCGTCTCCCCATCGGCGCGGGCGTCCGCCACGATGGGGCCCGAGCCCTCCGGGCTCCCCGACGGTGCACGAGACAGGAGCGTGGGATGCAGTTCGGCCGCAGCTACGAGGAGTTCGAGGTCGGTGCGACCTACAAGCACTGGCCCGGCAAGACCGTGACGGAGTACGACGACCACCTGTTCTGCCTGCTCACGATGAACCACCACCCGCTGCACCTCGACGCGAACTACGCGGAGAGCTCCACGCAGTTCGCCCGCAACGTCGTCGTCGGCAACTACATCTACTCGCTGCTGCTCGGCATGAGCGTCCCGGACGTGTCGGGCAAGGCGATCGCCAACCTGGAGATCGAGTCGCTGCGGCACGTCGCGCCGACCTTCCACGGCGACACGATCTACGGGCAGACCGAGGTCCTCGACAAGTGGGAGTCGAAGTCCAAGGACGACCGGGGCGTGGTCTACGTGGAGACCAAGGGCTACAAGCAGGACGGCACGCTGGTGTGCGTCTTCAAGCGCAAGGTGATGGTGCCCAAGCAGTCCTACCTCGACGCCCGCGGCGGCGAGCAGCCCGCCCGCCCGGAGCTGGTCGAGCGCGAGTCGGCGCCGTGAGCGAGCTGTGGCTGGTCCGGCACGGCGAGACCGAGTGGAGCCGCGACGGCCGCCACACCTCCACGACCGACCTCGACCTGACCGAGAGCGGCGTCGATGTGGCCCGGGCGCTGCGCGACCGGCTCGCGGACGCGTCGTACGACCTGGTGCTGAGCAGCCCCCGGCACCGCGCCCGCCGTACGGCGGAGCTGGCGGGCTTCACCGACGTCGAGCTGGACGAGGACCTCGTCGAGTGGGACTACGGCGACTACGAGGGCATCACGACGCCGCAGATCCGCGAGACCGTCCCCGGCTGGACGGTCTGGACGCACCCGACGCCCGGCGGCGAGACCGCGCAGCAGGTGAGCGACCGGCTGGACCGGGTCGTCGCGCGGGCACACGCCGAGGAGGGCCGCACGCTGGTCTTCGGGCACGGGCACTCGCTGCGCGCCCTGGCCGCGCGGTGGATCGAGCAGCCGGTGACCGAGGGCCGGTTCTTCAGGCTGGACACCGCGACCGTCAGCATCCTGGGCTACGAGCGCGACTTCCCCGTCGTGGTGCGCTGGAACTCCTGAGCACGCCCCAGTCGACGAGGGCGTCGACGAGCCCGGGGGAGGTGTGCAGCGCACGCACCTCGTCCGGCGTGCACCAGCGCACGTCGTCCGCGTCGTCGCCGGCCCGGACGGCTTCGGGCTCCGACCCGGCGGCCGGAGCGCAGCGGTAGTCCCGGATCACGTAGACGCCCCCGCGGGGAGCATCCCGCTCCACCGTGCCGACCAGCTCGCCGACCTCCACCACCAGCCCGGTCTCCTCGAGCACCTCGCGCGCGGTCGCGGCCGGGTCGTCCTCTCCCGGCTCGACCCGACCGCCCGGCAGCGACCAGGAGCCCTTCGCCGGCTCGGTGCCACGCCGCACCAGCAGCAACCGGCCGGACGGGTCCACGACGATCGCGCCCACGCAGTCCACCCGCACCTCGCCCACCGACCCACCGTACGGCGCAGCCGGCCCACCGTACGGCGCAGCCGGCCCACCGTACGGCGCAGCGGCGACCGCGCCTCGGTCGATGCTTGACGGCGTGCTCGGCGACGACCACGGTGGCTCCATGACCAGGGCGGTGCGGTGAGTCTGGGGGCGGGCTGCCCCCGGTGTGCGTCCCCGGTCCGGGAGGAGCCCGACGGCTGGCACTGTCTCGACCACGGGCCGACGACGCCGTTGTGGCGCCCGGCGGTTCCCGGCTACGAGGCGTTCGCCGAGCACCTGACGCACGCGGGCCAGCTGCCCAGCCTGGTGCCCTGGCCGCTCCGCCCGGGTTGGATGGTCACCGACTTCGGGGCGGTGTCGCAGCCCGGACGCGACGCGCGCGCGACGTTCGTGACCTGCTCCGGCCCCAGCGAGCCGGACGGGGTCGTGGAGCTGACGGTGATCTCGGAGGAGCCCAACGTCGGACTGGGGGCGCGGTGCTCCGGGCTCGACCACACCGATCCCGGCGCAGACATCGGCGAGGGGCCACCGCACGTCAAGGTGCGGATCGCCGGGCACCCGGTGGCCCTGTGGTCGGTGCTCACCGGCGCGGCCGACACCGCCTTCGACCGCTCGATCTTCGCTGGGGAGGCGCACGGTCGCTGGCTCTGGCTGGTGCTGCACCCGGCGTCGGCCGCGCTGCTGCTCGAGGACGAGTGGGTCCTGCTCGACCTCGCCGAGCTGGGTCCCGAGCTGATCGACCTGCCGTTCGGTGGAGCACCACCGGCCTGGTGAGTCCTCGCCACTAGGCTCGGGCACGATGCGCATCGACCTCCACACCCACTCCGACCGGTCCGACGGGACCGAGTCCCCGTCCGTGCTGGTCCGTCGGGCGCGCGACGAGGGCATCGACGTGCTCGGCCTGACCGACCACGACACCACCGAGGGCTGGCACGAGGCGCAGTCCGAGGCCGAGCGCGCCGGCGTGCGGCTGGTGCGCGGCATCGAGGTCTCCTGCACCTTCGCGGGGTACGGCGTGCACCTGCTCGCCTACCTCCCCGACCCGACGCATCCGCCGCTGCGCCGCGAGCTGCAGAAGGTCCTCGACGGCCGCAACTCGCGGCTGCCTGCGACCTTGGAGCGGCTCCGCTCGGTGGGGGTCGGCATCGAGGTCGACGACGTCCGCAGGGTCGCCGGGGAGACGGCCGCGATGGGCCGTCCGCACGTGGCGGACGCCCTGGTGGCGCTGGGCGTCGTGGCCGACCGCAACGAGGCGTTCGACCGGTTCCTCGGACCGCAGGGCCCGGCCTACGTGCACCGCTACGCCGCCGACCTGAAGGCCATGATCGCCATCGTGCGCGGCGCGGGCGGCGTGAGCGTCATCGCCCACCCGTGGGCCAACCGGCACGACCACAGCGCGCTGGACGCCGACGGGTTGGCCGGGCTCAAGGAGGCCGGGCTGGTGGGCGTCGAGGTCGACCACGAGGACCACGCGCCGCAGACCCGCGCCCGGCTCCGCGCGATCGCCGGGGACCTCGACCTGGTGGTCACCGGGTCCAGCGACCACCACGGCGACGGCAAGGTCGGCCACGACCTGGGCTGCAACCTCACCGACCCCGAGCAGCTCGAGCGGCTGCTGTCCCTGGCCGCGGCGTCGGCCACCGCCGCGGGCCGCGCGGCGCCAACCGCGTCGTGACCTCCGAGCCAGACCAGCCGACCCTGGACGGGATGCCGACCCGGCTCTACTCGGCGGCACCGGCCCGGCTGACCACCTACCTCGACTGCCCGCGCCGCTACCGGCACGCCTACCTGGACCGGCCGACGCCGTCGCGCGGCGCCCCGTGGGGCCACTTCTCAGTCGGAGCGTCCGTGCACACGGCCCTGGCCCGCTGGTGGCAGCTGCCCCGGGAGCGTCGTACGCCGGAGGCCGGCGGCGACCTGCTGCAGCGGGCCTGGCTGGTCGACGGCTTCCGTGACGACCGTCAGTCCGGGCAGGCGCGGGACCGCGCGCGCGACCAGGTGGTGCGCTACCTCGCGGAGGTGGACCCCGACGACGAGCCGCTGGCCGTCGAGCGCACCGTCACCGTCCGCACCGAGCACGCCTCGCTGTGGGGCCGGGTCGATCGGATCGACGATCGGGGCGCTGCGGGGGCCGTCGTCGTGGACTACAAGACCGGCCGCTCGGTCCTGACCGTCGACGACGCCCGGGGGTCGCTGGCCCTCGCGGTGTACGCCGCCGCCACCGCGCGCACGCTCCGCAGGGACTGCCGCCGCGTCGAGCTGCACCACCTGCCGACCGGGCGGGTGCTGGCGTGGGAGCACGACGAGGAGTCGTTGGCGGCCCACCTCGACCGGGCCGACGCGGTCGCCGCGGAGCTCCTGGGGCTCGACGAGACGTTCCGCTCCGGCCTCACCCGCGACGAGGCCGACGCGGCGTTCCCGGCGGCGGTCGGTCGCCGGTGCGGCTGGTGCGAGTTCCGGTCGGTGTGCCGACCCGGGCAGGCCGTCGCGGGTCGCCCGGCCTGGGCGGCCGTCGCCGACTGACTACTTCCGCCCCAGGCCCTGGAAGCGCGCCTGCACGCCGTGCGGGGTGTAGCGCGCCGCCGCCGCGAGCGCCTTGTAGCGGCGGCTCGGGATCGACACCCGCCGGCCCTTCGCGAGGTCCCGCAGCGCGTCGTCGACGAGCCGGTCGGCGTCCAGCCACAGCCAGGCCGGTGCCGAGTCCGGGCCCACGTCCATCCGGCCGTGGAACTCCGTGCGGGTGAACCCGGGCAGCAGCGCCATCACGTGCACACCCCGGTCGCGGTAGGTCAGGTCGGCCCACTCGCTGAACGACGTGACGTAGGCCTTGGCAGCACCGTAGGTGCCGCGCGGCAGGTAGCCCGCGACGCTCGAGACGTTGACGATCGCGCCCGAGCCGCGCGCCACCATCGGTCCCAGGGCGGCGTGGCTGAGCCGCAGGACGGCCGTGACCAGCACGTCGAGCAGGTAGGTCTCCTGGTCCACGCTGTTGTCGAGGAACGCGTCCCGCAAGCCGAGTCCGGCGTTGTTGACCAGCAGGTCGACCGGTCGGTCCGGGTCTGCGAGGCGGGCCTCGACGACGGCGAGTTCGGTCCGGACGCCGAGGTCGGCGACGAGCACCTCGACCTGCACGCCGTACACCCCGGAAAGCTCGGTGGCCACCTCCTCGAGCCGCTCGCGGGTGCGCGAGACCAGCACCAGGTCGTGCCCGGAGGCCGCCAGCCGACGAGCGAACGAGGCGCCGATCCCGGCGGTGGGTCCGGTGACCAGGGCAGTGGGGCGCGACATGCGCCCAGCATTGCCGGGCTGCACGACGGCAGGCAACCTGCGTCCGGCATGATGACCCCGTGGCAAGCACTCGACGCAGCGGTCCGACGGTCCTCGCGATCGCCAACCAGAAGGGCGGCGTCGCCAAGACGACGACGGTGGCCTCGCTCGGGGCCGCTCTCGCGGAGCTCGGCAACCGGGTGCTCCTGATCGACCTGGACCCGCAGGCCTGCCTGACCTTCTCCCTCGGCATCGACCCCGAGGACCTCGAGCTGTCCGTGCACCACGTGCTGACCAAGGGGATGGCCCCGGCCGACGTCATCCTCGAGACCGACGACGGCGTCGACCTGCTGCCCGCGACGATCGAGCTGGCCCGCGCCGAGGCCGACCTGCTCACCCGCACCGGTCGCGAGCACGTGCTCAAGATGGCGATCGAGGACCTGCCCGACGGGGACCAGGGCTACGACTGGGTGCTGCTGGACTGCCCGCCGTCCCTGGGCGTGCTGACCGTCGCGGCCCTGACCGCCGCGCAGGGCGTGCTGATCCCGCTGCAGTGCGAGACGCTGTCGCACCGGGGCGTCGGCCAGCTGCTCGACACCGTGCATGACGTGCGCCGGTTCACCAACCGCAAGCTCGAGGTCTGGGGCGTCCTGCCGACGCTCTACGACGGACGCACCAACCACGCCCGCGCCGTGCTCGACAACATCTCCACGACCTACGAGCTCGACGTCATCGAGCCGCCGATCCCCAAGTCCATCCGGTTCGCCGAGGCACCCGCCGCCGGTCGCTCGATCCTGAGCACCACCCGCAAGCACCGCGGCGCCGACGCCTACCGCGAGGTCGCGGCCAGCCTCACCCGCCGTGCGGGCTGATCCTCGTAGGGTGGCGCCCATGGGACGCCACCGGCAGGTGAGCGGAGGCCGTCGCGTCGCACCCGCGACCCGGCCCCGCTACTCCCGGCTGTCCGCGGCCGCCGGCGCCCTGATCGTCACGCTGGTCGCGATCCTCGGCGGCATCGGCGTGCTTCCCTCGCAGCCGACCGAGCAGGCCGACGCCGCGATCGCCCCGATGCGGGCCCCCGCCGTCGAGCCCGCGCCCTCCCGCCGCAGCACGCTTCGCAGCACCCCCGTGACGACCCCGCCGGTCGACCGGGACGCGGTGGTCGACCGGGACGCGGTGGTCGATCGGGACGCGGTGGTCGATCGGGACGCCACGACGCTGCCGGCCGACAGCGGCACCGGCCGCCGGGTGGTCTTCGACATGACCCAGCAGCGCGTCTGGCTGGTCGACGAGAACGCGTCCGGGAAGGCCGTGGTGCGCCGTACCTATCTGGTCTCGGGCAGCGTCACCGACAACCTCCGCCCCGGCACCTACGCCGTCTACTCCCGCTCCGAGCAGGCCTGGGGCATCGACGACTCCGGCACCATGAAGTACATGGTCCGCTTCACCCGCGGGGACCGCGCCGCGATCGGCTTCCACGACATCCCCGAGCTCGACGGCACGAAGGTGCAGAGCCGAGCCGCGCTCGGCACCCCGCAGTCGCACGGCTGCATCCGGCAGTGGCGTCCGGACGCCAAGGCACTGTGGGCCTTCGCACCCCTCGGCGCGAAGGTCGTCGTCGTCGCCTGACCTGGCGTCCGATTACCAGGGGATGCAGAGAATCTTTCGCTGCCCACGGGAAATTACCCATGGGCAGCGAAAGATTCGCGACATCCCCTGGTAAACGGTCATTGACCCGCACCACCAGCGCCGGGTCATCACCGTGGCGACCTCGCCCCGGCCACCCGGACGTACACCTCGGCCCGTTGCGCGGCTTTTCGCGGCGTGAGGGCGCGACCTGTACGCCCGCGTGGCCGCGGCGCGCGGATAGGTCAGTCGGTCGAGGAGGCGGCCGGCTTCGAGCCGCTGCGACGACGACGGCGACGGTTGCGGGTGCCGCTGCCGTCCGGCTTGTCGGAGCCGTCAGCGCCGTCTTGCTTCGCGGGGGAGGCGGGAGCGCCGGTGCTGGTCTCGACGGGCTGACCGTTGCGGGTCCGGCTGCGGCTGCGGTTGCGGGCGGGACGCTCAGACGACGACGACGCCGAGGACGACGACGACGAGCCCCCGTCCGTGCGGGTGTCGGAGGAGCGCGAGCCGGAGCCGGAGCGGTTGCCCGATCCCGACCGGGAACCGGAGCGCTCGCGAGGCTCGCGAGGCTCACGCGGCTTCTCGGGGATCAGGCGTCCCTTCGTGCCAGGAGCGATCCCCATGTCGTGGTAGAAGTGCTCGGAGGTCGAGTAGGTCTCCGCGACCTCCTCGAACGGCAGACCGAGGACCCGGTTGATGACCTTCCACCGGGTCACGTCGGCCCAGTCCACGAAGGTCACCGCGACACCGGTGGCGCCGGCGCGGCCGGTGCGACCGATCCGGTGGACGTAGGTCTTCTCGTCCTCGGGGCAGCTGTAGTTGATGACGTGGGTGACGTCGGCGACGTCGATGCCGCGGGCGGCGACGTCGGTGGCGACGAGCACCCGGAGGTCACCGCTGCGGAACTTCTTCAGCGCCTTCTCGCGGGCGACCTGCTGCATGTCGCCGTGCAGCGGGCTGGCGTCGAAGCCGCGGTCCGCGAGGTCCTCGGCCACCCGCTGCGCCGCGCGCTTGGTGCGGGTGAAGACGATCGTCAGTCCGGAGTTCTCGGCCTGCAGGATGCGGGCGATCATCTCGGGCTTGTCGAGGTCGTGGACCTGGTAGATGAACTGCGCCGTCGCCGGAACGGTCTGCTGGGCGTCGCCGGACTCGGCGCGGATGTTCATCGGGTGACGCATGTGGGTGCGGGCCAGCGAGACGATCGCGCCCGGCATGGTGGCCGAGAACAGCATCGTCTGCCGCGTCTCGGGGGTCTTGGCGATCAGCCGCTCCACGTCGGGCAGGAAGCCCAGGTCGAGCATCTCGTCGGCCTCGTCGAGGACGAGCACCTTGATGTGCGAGAGGTCGAGCGCGCGGCGGTTCATCAGGTCGATCAGCCGGCCGGGGGTGCCGACGACCACGTCGACGCCGGACTTGAGGGTGTCGAGCTGGGTGTCGTAGCCGACACCGCCGTAGACCGTCAGGACGCGGGTGCCGCGGTCCTCGCTGGCGACCGACATGTCGTTGGACACCTGGAGCGCGAGCTCGCGGGTCGGCGCGACGATCAGTGCCTGGGGCTTGCCCGGCGCCGCGAGGTCGGAGAAGTCGGGGTCGTGCGGGGCCAGGGTCCGCTGCAGCACCGGGATGCCGAAGGCGAGGGTCTTGCCGGTGCCGGTCCGGGCCTGACCGATGAGGTCGGTGCCCATCAGGGCGACCGACAGGGTCATCTCCTGGATCGGGAAGGGGGTCACGATGCCGACGCGCTCGAGGGCGTCGGCGATCTCGGGGAGTACCCCGAGCTCTCGGAAGGTAGTCAGGATCATGCCGTTCTCTTGGGGCGCAACGTATGGGCGCTGAGCGCTGGAAACCCGCCAGAGAAGCTCCCGCTCCGCGGCCGCGGGGACCTGGTGTGGCTGGTCCGAGAGGCGCAGTGCGTCGTGCACTCGACGGCGGTACACCGCTGAGTCTATCGGTAGGGTGCACCTATGTCTGAATCGCCGGTCGAGCGCCCCCCCAGCGACCTGCCGGTGGCCTTCTCCGACCCGGTCTACCTCGACGCCGTCGTCGACCTCCTCGGCGCCATCGCGTACGGCGAGCTGTCGGCCTTCGACCGGCTCGTCGAGGACGCCCGGCTGGCGCCGACGCTGCAGGACAGGGCCGACCTGGCCCGGATGGCGAGCACGGAGTTCGCGCACTTCGAGGGGCTGCGGGCCCGGCTCGCGGAGCTGGGCGCCGACCCCTTCGCCGCGATGACGCCGTTCGTCACGCCGTTCGACGCCTTCCACGTGCGTACGGCGCCCTCCGACTGGCTCGAGGGGCTGGTCAAGGCCTACGTCGGCGACGGGCTGGCAGCCGACTTCTACCGCGAGATCGCGACGTTCCTGGACTCCGAGACCCGCTCGCTGATCGTGGAGAGCCTGTCCGAGACAGGACAGTCGCAGTTCGTGCTCGACCGGGTGCGTGCGGCGATCGCAGCGGACCCGCGCCTGGGGGGACGGCTCGCCCTGTGGGGCCGTCGCCTGATGGGTGAGGCGCTGTCGCAGGCGCAGCGGGTGGCTGCGGAGCGCGACGCGCTGACCGCGCTGCTCGCCGGTGGCGTGGACCGGCCCGGCCTCGACCTGGCCGCGATCGGCCGGCTGTTCACCCGGCTGACCGACAACCACTCGGCCCGGATGGAGAAGCTCGGCCTCTCGGCCTGAGCCCTCAGCGCTTGCGGGTGCGGCCGGTGAGGCCGGCGGCGAGCATCACGAGCACGGCCGCGGTGAGCACCTGGACCAGGTGGCGCAACCAGTCGACGCCCGGCGTCGAGGCCGAGCCGCCGAGCAGGTCGACGTACAGGTAGGTGCCGAGGAAGATCCCGAGCACGCCGCAGACCACGGTGAGCCAGAGCGGGATGCGGTCGCGGTCGCCGGGCGCGACGAACTTGCCGAGCAGCCCGACGACCACGCCGCCGATGAGGATGAAGAGGATCTCGCCAGCCATCGCTAAGCTCTGCCTAGGACCGGAACCCGACGTGACCGGTGGTGCTGGTGCCGAGCTCGACGTAGGCGAGCCGGTCGGCAGGGACCAGGACCTTGCGGCCCTTGGCGTCGGAGAGCACGAGGACGCCGTTGTCGTCGCCGAGCGCGGCCGCGACGGCCTTCTCGACGTCGTCGCTGGACTCCGCGGACTCGAGCACGAGCTCACGGGTGGCGTGCTGCACGCCGATCTTGACCTCCACGGGAGGGCCTCCTACAGGGTTCTGGGGGTGGGGGGAGCGGGGCTGGGGGTGCGGATCAGGCCGGCTCGTCGGTGCGGGGGTAGCCCCGGATGCCTCGCCAGGCCAGCCCCGACACGAGCGTAGCCGCGTCCTCCTGACGGATGGACCCGTCGGTGTCGAGCCAGAAGCGGGCGCTGACCTGGGCCATGCCCACCAGCGACACGGCCAGCAGCCGGGACTGCTCGTCGGGCAGGCCGGTGTCGTCGTGGATGACCTCGGCGATCATGGCGGCGCACTCGTTGGTCACCCGGTCGACGCGCTCGCGGACAGCGTGCTCGTTGGTCAGGTCGGACTCGAAGACGAGACGGAACGCGCCGTGCGGACTGGCGACGTAGTCGTAGAAGACGTGCATCGTCGCGGTCACGCGCTGCTTGTTGTCGTCGGTGGAGACGAGGGCCGCTCGGCTGGCGCCGATGATCGTGTCGCAGGACTGGTCGAGCAGCGCGAGGTAGAGGTCGAGCTTGCCGGGGAAGTGCTGGTAGAGCACCGGCTTGGAGACGCCCGCCCGGTCGGCGATGTCGTCCATGGCCGCCGCGTGGTAGCCCTGGGCGACGAACACCTCGAGAGCGGACTCCAACAGCTGAGCCCGACGGGCGGTGCGCGGCATGCGTCCGCCACGTGGCTTCTGGTCCGGCGTCGTGGTCACGACGACGAGCCTACTCCGCGCGCACTCCGGGCTACCCACAGGTAACGCGGACACGCCCGTGCGTGCACGGACGTGATCGGGCATCCTGGGTGGGTCGCACCAGCACATCGAGCAGGGGAGGGAGCGTCATGGCCGACGAGCCCACGACCCCGCCCACGGCTCCGGCGCGCCGCAGCCTCCGGTGGTCGGTACTGCTCGGTGTCGCCCTGATCACCGCCCTGGTGCTTCTCGGCAGCGGGCTGGTGCTCATCGGCGGCGACGACCCGGCCTCATCCCGCCCGGGGTCGCGCGCGGCGCCCGCCGCGACCACGGCCCCCCCGCCGTACCTCGTGGCGCCGCCGGTCCGGTTCAAGCGCAAGCCCACCCCGACGCCCGCACCCGTCGTCGCGGCCGCGCCGGCGCGGCTGCTGGTTCCCACCTTGGGGATCGACGCACCGGTGGTCGGCATCGGGGCGGTGAAGGGGATCCTCATCCCGCCGAGCAACCCGCAGGTCGTGGGCTGGTGGCAGTACGGCGCCCGGCCCGGCGCCGCCGAGGGGGGCGCGCTGATCACGGGGCACACCGTGCACACCGGCGGCGGCGCCTTCGACGACCTGGAGACCCTGAGCAGGGGGGACCGGGTCACGGTGCGCACGACCAGGGGCCGGATCCGCTACCGCGTGTCGGGCATCGAGATCTACCGCAAGGCGGCGCTCGCGGCCGCCGCGGACGAGGTCTTCAACCAGCGCGGCCCGGGCCGGCTGGTGCTGATCACCTGTGAGGACTGGAACGGCACCGACTACGAGTCGAACGCCGTGGTCTTCGCCGACCCGGTCTGATCCCAGCCCTCCCCGGGTTTTACCCGGAGATGGCCCGTTCGGGCCTTGCCGCCCCTCCGCGCGGGTGACCAAGGTGGCATCAGGGGCTCATAGGCAGAGGGGTGTGGTCGGGCATGAGGAACGTGACGGTGCAGGAACAGGATCGTCGCGGGGGCGTGGTGGCGGCGCTGGTGGCGCTGCTGCTGGTCGTCGCAGGGACGCTGCTGGTGACCGGGGGGCCGGCCACCGGGGCCGGTGCGCGCACCGGGCCGCTGGACTGCGAGGAAGAGCAGGTCAGCCGCTCAGAGTGCAACCCGTGCGGCTACTCCCTCACCGGTGAGCTTCCGGAGTGCGACCCGTGCGAGGTGTTCCTGGAGCGGAGCTCGCTGGTCCAGGACGAGTGCGACGAGACGGAGTCGGCGGCGCCGAGCAAGACCACCAAGCCTCGCAAGCAGTCGAAGCCCCGCAAGCCCGAGGTCCGCGGCGACTCCCGGGCCCGGACGCCCGTGGTGAACGGCGCCCAGACCTCCTCACCGGTGCCGACCGGCTCAGCGGCCGGTGTCGGTCCCTCCGACGGCGGCGGCACCGACCTGCTGGGCTGGGGTCTCCTCGGCGCCGGCAGCGTGCTGCTGCTCAGCGTCGCCGGGACGTACGGCGCCCGTCGGCGCGGCACGCACCAGGCCTGACGCGCACGCCGTCGCCGGGCGTGGACCGCGGTCCGGAGCGTCCGGATCGCGGACCGTCGTACCAGATGACGGGACGACCGGCGACGCACGTGCCGGACTCGGGGAACATGAAGGACCGGTCGGGTGTTGAGCCGGAACAGCTCACGCACCGCACGCGAATTGGTCCCGAGGAGAAGCACCGTGTCCCTAGCGCCCCTGGTCGAGCCCGCCGCCGACCTCACCGTCGACGAGGTCCGTCGCTACAGCCGTCACCTGATCATCCCCGACGTGGGGATGACCGGGCAGAAGCGGCTCAAGAACGCCAAGGTGCTGGTGATCGGCGCCGGCGGCCTGGGGTCGCCCGCGCTGCTCTACCTGGCCGCGGCCGGCGTCGGCACGCTGGGGATCGCGGAGTTCGACGAGGTCGACGAGTCCAACCTGCAGCGCCAGATCATCCACGGCCAGTCCGACATCGGGAAGCCCAAGGCCGAGTCGGCCCGGGAGTCGATCGCTGAGGCCAACCCGCTGGTCAACGTGGTCGTGCACAACGAGCGGCTCGACAACGACAACGTGCTCCGGGTCTTCGAGGGCTACGACCTGATCGTCGACGGCACCGACAACTTCGCGACCCGCTACATGGTCAACGACGCGGCGTACTTCCTGAAGATCCCCTACGTCTGGGGCTCGATCTACCGCTTCGACGGTCAGGCGTCGGTGTTCGCGCCGAACCTCGCCGATGACGCCCCGTGCTACCGCTGCCTCTACCCCGAGCCGCCGCCGCCCGGGATGGTGCCGTCGTGCGCGGAGGGTGGCGTGCTGGGCGTGCTGTGCGCCTCCATCGGCTCGATCCAGGTCAACGAGGCGATCAAGCTGCTGACCGGCATCGGTGACCCGGCCGTCGGCCGGCTCGTGATCTACGACGCCCTCGAGCTCGAGTGGCGCAAGCTCAAGGTGCGCAAGGACCCGAACTGCGCGCTGTGCGGGGAGAACCCCACCGTCACCGGCCTGATCGACTACGACGCCTTCTGCGGCGCCATCTCCGACGAGGCGGCCGACGCCGCCGCCGGCTCGACGATCTCGGTCACCCAGCTCGAGCACATGCTCAAGGAGCGCGACAACGGCGAGCGCGACTTCGTGCTCGTCGACGTCCGGGAGCAGAACGAGTACGAGATCAACCGGATCCCCGGCTCGGTGCTCATCCCCAAGGGGGACTTCCTCAACGGACAGGCGTTCGACCAGCTCGCGGAGCTGACCGGTGGCAGCAAGCAGCTGGTGCTGCACTGCAAGGGCGGCGTCCGCTCGGCGGAGGCGCTCGCGCTGGCCCAGGGCGCCGGGTACGCCGACGCGGTGCACGTCGGCGGTGGCGTGGTGGCCTGGGTCAACCAGATCGACCCGTCGCAGCCGTCGTACTAGACGCACCTCCTGTCCCATCCGTCACGCGCGGCACGCCCTCGGGGTGTGCCGCGCGTGACGTTTCGAGGGGGCTCTCGTTGTCCCGGGTATCGCTCCGTCACGGAGATCTCTTCGGGAAGGAACCCTCCTCACATGCTCACCTCTCGGTCCCGCCTCCTGGCCACACTCGGCTCGAGCGTCGCGCTCGCCGCCGCCGGAGTCGCCTCCGCGTCCGCCCCGGTCTCCGCCGCCCCGGCCTACGCGCCGGCCGACAGCGCCGCGATCCACCCCGGCGTGATGATGTACACCGACGGTGCCCAGTGCACCGCGAACTTCGTCTACACCGACGGCGCCGGCAACACCTACGTCGGCTACGCCGCTCACTGCGCCGGACAGGGCGAGGCCACCGACACCGACGGCTGCGACACCGCGTCGCTGCCGCTGGGGACCAAGGTCACCTTCAACGAGGGCGGCAGCCTGGTCTCGGGCGGCACGCAGGTGGGCACCGGCACGCTGGCCTACAGCAGCTGGCTCACCATGCAGCAGAAGGGCGAGAAGGACGCGAACGCCTGCGCCTACAACGACCTGGCCCTGGTCAAGGTCGCGGCCGCCGACGTGGCCAAGGTCAACCCGTCCGTCCCGTTCTGGGGCGGCCCGACCGGCATCGACACCGACGGCACGGCCGCCGGCGACCGGGTCTTCACCTACGGCAACTCCAGCCTGCGGGCCGGCGTCGAGCCGCTGAAGCCGCACACCGGCGCGAGCGTCGGTGACGACCCGGCGGACGGTGGCTGGTCGCACCCGGTCTACACCGCGACTCCCGGCATCCCGGGCGACTCCGGCAGCGCGTTCCTGAGCCAGGACGGCCAGGCACTCGGCACCCTGTCGACCGTGGCCATCGCGCCGCTCGCCGGCTCGAACGGCGTCGGCGACCTGGGGCGGGAGCTCGGCTACGCCCAGGCCAACTCCGGCATCGCCGGGCTCGCCCTGGTGCCCGGCACCGAGCCCTTCGACCCGGTGCTGTGACGCCGCTGCTCTGAGCGGCCCCTCGTCACGTCCTAGGCTGCTGCGATGAGGCATCCGGAGGAGTACGTCGAGGCGGTGCTCTCGCTGGTGGAGACGGTCCCGGCCGGCCGCGTCACGACGTACGGCGCCATCGCGGACGCCGTGGGCCGCTACGGTCCGCGCCGCGTGGGCAACGTGATGGCCGAGCACGGCGGCTCGGTGCCGTGGTGGCGGGTCGTGCGGGCCGACGGGTCGCTGCCGCCGAGTCACGACGAGGAGGCGCAGGAGCACTACCGGGCGGAGCGAACCCCGTTCCGTCCCTCGGGTCGGGTCGACCTGCGTCACGCGGCCTGGTGGCCGGCGTCACCCGCCGAGCAACCCGCATCGAGCGGCTCGCGCCGGGATGCCTAGCGTGCCCGAGGTGAGCACCGACGCCGAGCTGCCCGTCACCGTGTCCATCACCCGGCACGTCGAGCCGGAGCGCGTGGACCAGATGATCGCCTGGGTGCGCGCCGGGTCGTCGCTGGCCGAGCGCTTCCCCGGCTTCCTCGGCACCGGCTGGGTCCGGCCGCGCGTGGACTCCGACGTGTGGCACATGCTCTACCGCTTCGACGGCCCGACGTCGCTGGCCGCGTGGGAGGCGTCCGAGCAGCGCTCCTGGTGGCTGGAGTCGGCGCAGGGCATCGTCGGGGAGTCGGTGCGCGAGCGCCGTACCGGCATCGAGGGGTGGTTCGACGCGCCCGAGGAGCGTGCCGTCGACGACCTGCGCCCCGCATCGACGCCGCCACCGCGCTGGAAGCAGGCGGTGATGATCTGGACCGCGTTCTTCCCGCTCAGCCTGGTGGCGGGGCTGCTGCTGCGCGAGCTGGCGCCCGGACTGTCGATCGTGCCGCGGGTGCTGCTGACCACCGTGCTGATGACGCCGGTGATGACCTACCTGGTGCTGCCACAGCTCACCCGCCGGCTGGAGTGGTGGCTGCAGGGACGCCCCGCGCCCTGGCGCCGCGCACCGTGACGGGAACTGTCCGTCGCCGATGATGTGATGGCCCGGTGACGACGACCTACCGGCTGACCCGCGGCGAGACCGCGCGCGTCCGTGCCCCCGAGCTCGACGAGCACCAGCGTGCGGTCGTGGCGCACCCCGGCGGACCGCTGCTCGTCCTGGCCGGACCGGGCACCGGCAAGACCACCACCCTGGTGGAGGCGATCGTCGACCGCGTCGAGCAGCGCGGGGCGGCGCCCGACAGCGTGCTGGCGCTCACCTTCAGCCGCAAGGCCGCCGAGCAGCTGCGGGACCGGGTGACCGCGCGGCTCGGCCGCACCATGGCGACCACCCTGAGCTCGACCTTCCACTCCTTCGCCTACGGCCTGGTCCGCCGCTACCAGCCCGCCGAGCTCTACGCCGCCCCGCTGCGCCTGCTCTCCGCGCCCGAGCAGGACGTCATCCTGCAGGAGCTGCTGAGCGACGCGCCCGAGTCCGTGGTCTGGCCCGACGGGCTGCGGCGAGCCGTCGGCACCCGCGGCTTCGCGCGCGAGGTGCACGCCGTGCTGGCCCGGGCCCGCGAGAAGGGGCTCGACCCGGAGAGCCTGGTGCAGCTCGGGCGCACGGCCGACGAGCCGGCGTACGCCGCGGCGGGGCTGTTCCTCGCGCAGTACCTCGACGTCCTGGACAGCCGCAGCCTGATCGACTACCCCGACCTGATCTCGCGCGCGGTCGTGGAGGCCGAGCTGCACCGCGACGAGCTGCGGGCCCGCTTCCGGCACGTGTTCGTGGACGAATACCAGGACACCGACCCGAGCCAGGTCCGGTTGCTGCGCGCTCTCGCCGGCGACGGTCGAGACCTGACCGCGGTCGGCGACCCGCACCAGTCGATCTACGCCTTCCGGGGCGCCGACGTGCGCGGCATCCTCGACTTCCCGGCCGCCTTCCCGCAGGCCGACGGGCGCCGGGCCGAGGTGGTCGTGCTGCGCACGACCCGGCGCTTCGGGGCGCACCTGCTGCTCGCCTCGCAGCGGGTCTCCGCGCGGCTGCCGCTGGGCGGCAGCATCGCCGAGGACGACCGGCGCGCCTTCCTGTCCCCGCTGACCGTGCCGGGGGTGCCGACCGGCCGGGTCGAGGTCACCACCTACGACACCGAGCGAGCCGAGGCCGAGCACCTCGCCGACCGGCTCCGCCGGGCCCACCTCGAGGACGGTCGTGACTGGTCCGACATGGCGGTGCTGGTGCGCTCCGGCCGCAGCTCGATCCCGGCGCTGCGCCGGTCGCTGTCGGTGGCGGGCGTCCCGGTCGAGGTGGCCAGCGACGACACCCCGCTGGTCCGCGACCCGGCCGTCGCGCCGCTGCTCGACGCGCTCCGTGCGGTGGTCGACCTCGACGCGACCGCGGAAGAGGAGCGGCACCTCGCGCCCGACTCCGCCCACGCGTTGCTGGTCTCGCCGCTCGCCGGGCTCGACGCCACCGAGCTGCGGGCCCTGGCCCGTGCCCTGCGCGCCCGGGAGAAGGCGGCCGCCCGGTCGCCGCGCGGGTCCGGCGCGCTGGTGCGCGACGCCCTGCTCGACCCCGCCGGTCTCGACGCCCGGGAGTCCCCGGCCGCCGGCAAGCTGCTGTCGCTCGCGGCGCTGCTGCGCAGCGCCCGTGCCGAGCTCGACGCCGGGGCCAGCGCCGAGGAGGTGCTCTGGGTGCTCTGGTCCGGCACCGAGTGGCCGCGCCGGCTGCGGACCTCGGTCGCGGCCGGCGGGCACCGGGCCCGGCTGGCCCACCGCGACCTCGACGCCCTGTGCGCGTTGTTCGAGACCGCCGCGCACGTCGAGGTGCAGCGCGGGCACAGCGGCGTCGGCGACTTCCTGGCCACCCTCGTCGCGCAGGAGATCCCGGCCGACACCCTGGCCGAGCGTGGCGTGCGCGGCTCCGCGGTGCGGCTGCTCACCGCCCACCGCTCGAAGGGCCTGGAGTGGCCGCTGGTGGTGATCGCGCACGCCCAGGAGGAGGGTTGGCCCGACCTGCGCCGCCGCACGACACTGCTGCAGGCCGACCGGATCGGCGCCGGCGAGGTGCTGCCGCCGGTCAGCACCCGCGACCTGCTGGCCGAGGAGCGGCGGCTGTTCTACGTCGCCTGCACCCGGGCGCGGGAGCGGCTGCTGGTCACGGCGGTCCGCTCGCCCGACGACGAGGGGGAGCAGCCCTCCCGGTTCGTGGCCGAGCTCGGGCTCGAGGTGCGGCACGTCCAGGGGAGGCCCCGGCGCCCGTTGACGATGGCCGGCCTGGTCGCCGAGCTGCGCCGTACGCTCGCCGACGGGTCGCGCTCCGACGCGCTGCGGCACGCGGCCGCGCAGCGCCTGGCGCAGCTCGTCACGGCCGAGGTCGGCGGACGCCCGGTGGCCCCCCAGGCCGACCCGGCGAGCTGGTGGGGCACCCGGGCGCTGACCGCCTCGGACCGTCCGGTGCGTCCCGCAGACGAGCCGGTCGCCCTCAGCGCCAGCGCGCTCACCGGCATCGACCTGTGTCCGGCGCGGTGGTTCCTCGAGCGGGAGGCCGGCGGCAGCGGTGAGACCAACCAGGCGCAGGGCTTCGGCAGCGTCGTGCACGAGCTGGCCGACCGGATCAGCCGCGGCGACCTGCCTGCGGACGCCGCCGCTGTCGACGCGCTGATGGCGGACGTCGACGCCGTCTGGGGCCAGATCCCCTTCCGCACGCCGTGGTCGGCCGCGCGCGAGCGCGACGAGGTGCGGCACGCGCTGACCCGCTTCATCGCCTGGCACAACCGGTCCGATGCCCGGCAGGTGCTGGCCACCGAGCAGGCCTTCTCGACCGAGGTCGCGCTGCCGGGGGGCGAGCGGGTGCGGCTGCACGGCTACGCCGACCGGCTCGAGGTCGATGCCGACGGCCGCGTGGTCGTGGTGGACCTCAAGACCGGCAAGTACCCCGCCTCCGACCTGCCCCGGCACCCGCAGCTCGGGCTCTACCAGCTCGCGGTGGACCACGGGGCGATCGCCGACCTGGCCGGCGAGGCGCCCTCCGGCGGTGCCGAGCTCTGGCAGCTGCGCCAGGACTCCCGCACCGGTCTCAAGGTGCAGGCCCAGGCCCCGCAGCAACCCGGGCCCGACGGCCGTACGCCGGTCCAGGAGCAGCTCGCGGACGCGGTGGCCGCGATCCGCGCCGAGACGTTCGAGGCCAGGCCCGGGAAACACTGCGAGCGCTGTGCGTTCGCGATGCTGTGTCCCACCCAGGTCTCGGGGACGGTGCTGCACTGATGCGCGCGGTGACCGCGATCGCCAGCCCGGCCGACCTGCGCCGGGTGATGGCCGCCGACTTCGAGGTCTCCGAGGAGCAGTGGGCCGCGATCGACTCCCCGCTCCAGCCCGCGGTCGTGATCGCCGGGGCCGGCTCCGGCAAGACCTCGCTGATGGCCGCCCGAGTGGTGCACCTGGTCGCCACCGGCGCGCTCGCGCCTGACCAGGTCCTGGGCCTCACCTTCACCACCAAGGCCGCCGCCGAGCTCCGCACCCGGGTGCGGGACGCGCTCGAGGCCGCCGGCCACGGCCGCTCCGCCCTCGTGGACGACGACGGCGAGCCGGTCGAGCTGGTCGAGCCCACCGTCGCGACCTACAACGCCTACGCCGCCCAGCTGCTCACCGAGCACGGCCTGCGGATCGGGCACGAGCCCGACACCCGGGTGCTGGCCGACGCTTCTCGCTACCAGCTCGCGGCCCGCGCCATCGCGCGGCACCGCGCGCCGGTGCGGCTGCTCACCGACAGCCCGCGCCACGTCATCGACATGGTGCTGGCGCTCGAGGGTGCGATGAGCGAGCACCTGGTCGGTCTCGACGAGGTCCGCGACTTCACCGACCGCGCCCGGGCGGCGTTCGAGGCGGGCCTGGCCACCCGCCGCACCAAGAAGCAGCAGGAGCTCGTGGAGGCGCAGGACAAGCGCCACGAGCTGCTCGGGCTGGTGCAGACCTATCGGGCCCTCAAGGCCGAGCTGGGGCTGATGGACTTCTCCGACCAGATCGCGCTTGCGGCCCGGCTGGCCGAGGAGCAGCCCGAGGTCGGTGCCGCCGAACGGACGAAGTTCCGGGTCGTCCTGCTCGACGAGTACCAGGACACCTCGGTCGCGCAGGCGCGACTGCTGCGCAGTCTCTTCTCCGGACCCGACCCCGCCCACGGGCGCGGGCACCCGGTGATGGCGGTGGGCGACCCCAACCAGGCGATCTACGGCTGGCGGGGCGCCTCGGTCTCCAACATCCTCGGCTTCGGCCACGACTTCCCGCGTGCCGATGGCAGCACCGACGCACCGGCCTATCCGCTCACGGTCAACCGCCGCTCCGACGCTCGCATCCTGGACCTCGCCAACCGGCTCGCGGAGCCGCTCTACGACGCGTTCCCCCAAGCGGTGCGGCTGCAGCCCAAGCCCGGCGCCGCCCCGGGGGAGGTGCGCACCCTGGTCCACCCGACCTACGACGAGGAGCTGGCCTGGCTGGCAACCGAGGTGCAGGCCACGCACCGGGCGATGGCGGAGCCGGCCTGGCGCGAGATCGGGGTGCTGACCCGCGACAACCAGCACGCGGCCGACATCTTCGACGCCCTGTCCCGCGCCGAGATCCCCGTCGAGATCGTCGGCCTGTCCGGGCTGCTGCGGCTGCCCGAGGTGTCCGAGGTGGTCTCGACGCTCGCGCTGCTGCACGACCTGACCGCCAACGCCGACCTGCTCAACCTGCTCACCGGTCCGCGGTGGGCGATCGGGCCACGCGACCTGGCGCTGCTGGGGCGCCGCGCCCGCGAGCTGGCCGGAGCCACCGGGCGTGACACCGGCGGCGCCGTCGACCTGCACACGGCGCTGCAGACCGCGGTGGCCGGCGCCGACCCGACCGAGGTGGTTGCGCTGTCCGACGCGCTGAGCGACCCGGGCGAGGACCTGCCCTACTCCGCCGCCGCCCGCGAGCGCTTCGAGCTGCTGGCGCGCGAGCTGCGGTCGCTGCGCGGCTACACCGCCGAGACGCTGCTCGACCTGGTGCGTCGGATCATCGACACCTGCGGCATCGACGTGGAGCTCGACGCGTCGGTCAGTCCGGCCGCGCGGGCGCGGCGCGACAACCTCGACCTGTTCGTCAAGGCGGTCGCGGAGTTCCAGAGCATCGACGGCGCGGTGACGCTGCCGGCGCTGCTGGCCTACCTCACCGCCGAGGACGAGCTCGGCAACGGGCTCGACGTGGCCACGCCGTCCGAGGCCGACTCGGTCAAGCTGCTGACCGCCCACCGCGCCAAGGGACTCGAGTGGGACGCCGTGTTCGTCGCCGGCGTCTCCCAGGACCGCTTCCCCAGCACCACCCCGCGCTCGCGGTGGCCGCGCGGTCAAGCCGTGCTCCCGACGCCGTTGCGCGGCGACCGCGCCGCCCTGCCGCAGCTGGCCGAGTGGACCGACAAGAGCGTCGAGGAGCTCGCGATCGCCTCCCGCGCCCACGACGCCGTGGAGGAGCTCCGGCTCGGCTACGTCGCCTTCACCCGTGCCCGGCACCGGCTCTGGGTCTCCTCGCACGTCTGGCGGCCCCAGCGCATCAGGCCCGTCGGCCCGTCCGACTTCCAGCGCGTCGTGCGCCAGGCGCTCGACGACTGGGGCCAACCGGTCGACGCGTGGCTCGAGGCGGTGCCCGACGAGACCAACCCGCTGCTCGACGGGCGAGGGGCGATGCCCTGGCCGGTCACCGAGCAGACGGCGGAGGCACTGCGCCGACTCGAGGCCGCCGAGCTGGTGCAGGCGGCGGTCGAGCAGCTCGCCGCCCCCGCCTCGGCACCCTCCGGCCCCCTGGGAGCCCAGCCCGAGCTGGACCTCGTCGAGGAGTCCCTCGTCGGCGAGTGGGACGACGAGCTCGCACGGCTGCTGGCCGAGGCTCGTCGTGAGCGCTCCGACCGGGTCGACGTACCCCTGCCGTCGAGCCTGTCGGCGACGGCGATGGTCCGGCTGCGCGACGACCCCGACCAGCTCGCCGCCGACCTGGCCCGGCCGATGCCGCGGCAGCCCTCACCGTCGGCCCGGTTCGGCACCCGCTTCCACGCCTGGGTGGAGGCCCGCTTCGGGCAGCAGCAGCTCGTCGATCCCGACGAGCTGCCCGGCCGCGGCGACGCCGAGATCGACGACGACGACGACCTGCGCGACCTGATCGGGCTGTTCGAGCGGGGCGCCTTCGCCGACCGGACTCCGGACGCCGTGGAGCCGCCGTTCGCACTGGTGCTCGGCGGGCAGGTGGTGCGCGGGCGGATCGACGCGGTCTACCGTGATCGCGGCGGCTACCTGGTGGTCGACTGGAAGACCAACCGGCGCCAGACCGCCGACCCGCTGCAGCTCGCGATCTACCGCGTCGCGTGGGCCGAGCTCGCCGGCGTCCCGCTCGACCGGGTGCGGGCAGCGTTCTACTACGTGCGCAGCGGTGAGCTGGTCGAGCCACCGCAGCTGGCGACCCGTGCCGAGCTGGAGGCCCTGGTCACCCCGCAGGGGTGAGCCGGCTCCCGCCGAACATCGCCTCCAGCGCGATCTCGACCATGTCGCCGAAGGTCTCCTGCCGCTCCTGCGCGGACGTCTCCTCGCCGGTGACGATGTGGTCCGACACCGTGCAGATGGCGAGCGCGCGCGCCTTGAACTGTGCCGCGAGCGTGTAGAGCGCGCTGGCCTCCATCTCGACCGCGAGCACGCCGTAGTCGACCATCCGCGCGGTGAGCTCGGGCCGGGGGCTGTAGAACGAGTCGCTGGAGAAGATCAGTCCGACCTTCGCCTCGACATCGAGGTCGCGCGCGATGGCGGCGTCGTACGCCGCACGCAGCAGGCCGAAGTCGGCGACGGGCGCGTAGTCGAGGCCCTCGAAGCGCAGCCGGTTCATGCCCGAGTCGGTGCAGGCCCCGGACGCGAGCACCAGGTCGCGCAGCCGCAGCTCCTCGGTCAGCGCGCCGCACGAACCGACGCGCACGACGGTGCGGACGTCGTACTCGTCCAGCAGCTCGTGGAGGTAGATCGACAGCGACGGCAGGCCCATGCCCGACCCCTGCACCGAGACCCGCTCGCCGCGCCAGGTGCCGGTGAAGCCGAGCATCCCGCGGACCTCGGAGTAGCACTGCGCGTCGGTGAGGAACGTCTCGGCGATCCAGCGCGCTCGCAGCGGGTCGCCGGGCATCAGGACGTGCGGGGCGACCTGCCCGGGACCGGCGCCGATGTGGGTGCTCATGGCCGCGAGGCTAGCGGTCGCGTCGTAGGGTCGGGTCCGTGAGCGACCCGCAGTTCCCGCCGCCGGGATCGACCGACATCGCCCTGTCCGTCCGCACCCACGACCGGGTCGGCGAGCGCCGCACCGACGCCGCCTGGCTGGCCGAGACGTGGGCCGACCCGGCCACCCGGATCGTGCCGATCCTCGGCACCTGGTTCCCCGTGGACGAGGCGCGGGAGACGGTGCGCTGGAGCGGCTCGGAGGGGCTGCCCGACGGGCAGCGGATCTTCCTGGGCACCCGCGACGACGTCGCGCACTTCGCCCTGGTGCTGCCGCGGCCCGAGGGGACGGACGAGCCGACCGGGGACGACGGCGTCTGGACCTCGTTCCGCGACGTCGTGGCGACCCTGCGCGAGCCCGACGCCGGCTTCCTGGTGCACGCGATCGCGCTGGCGGAGTGGCACGCCACGCACCGCTTCTGTCCCCGCGACGGCAGCCGGCTGACCGTGTCCGACGCCGGACACGTGCTGCGGTGCGAGGCGCACCGCCACCAGCAGTTCCCGCGCACCGACCCCGCCGTGATCATGATGGTGACCGACGGTGACCGGGCGCTGCTCGGCCGGCAGGCCGCCTGGCCGGAAGGGCGCTACTCGACGCTGGCCGGCTTCGTCGACCCGGGCGAGAGCCTGGAGGAGGCCGTCGTGCGCGAGGTCCGCGAGGAGACCGGCGTGCACGTGACCGACGCGACCTACTTCGGCAACCAGCCGTGGCCGTTCCCGCAGAGCCTGATGGTGGGCTTCTTCGCCCGGGCCACCTCGACCGAGATCTGCGTCGACGGCGCCGAGATCGCGGACGCGCGGTGGTTCACCCGCGAGCAGATGCGCGAGGAGGCGGAGGCCGGGACGCTGGTGCTGCCGGGTGGCATCTCGATCAGCCGCTCGCTGGTGGAGGCGTGGTACGGCGGTCCGCTGCCCGGCTCCTGGTGAGCCGGGCCCCGAATCAGGCCAGGGCGGCGAGCTTGGCCTTGACGTCGGCCACCGAGGGGTTGGTCTGCGCGGAGCCGTCGGAGTAGACCAGCGTGGGCACGGTCTGGCTGCCGCCGTTGACCTGCTCGACGACGAAGGCGGCCTCCTCGTCACGCTCGATGTCGACCACGTCGTAGGAGATGCCCTCGCGGTCCAGCTGTCGCTTGAGCCGGTGGCAGTACCCGCACCACTGGGTGGAGTACATCGTCACGGCCGACTGGCCTGGGGTCTTGGCGGGAGCGCCCGACATCGTTGTCCCTTCTCACGTCTACGCTGGATCGATCCGCCGACCGGTTGCGATCGGCTGTCCATCCGAACGCCCGTTCCGAGGAGTTTGTTCCACCGATGCCTGCGCAGGACGCCGACCAGCTGCTCGCCGCGCTCGACCCTGAGCAGCGGGCCGTCGCCACGGCGCTGCAGGGCCCGGTGCGGGTGCTCGCCGGGGCGGGGACGGGCAAGACCCGGGCGATCACGCACCGGATCGCCTACGGCGTCGCGACCGGGGTCTACAACCCCACCGAGGTGCTGGCCGTCACCTTCACCACCCGTGCGGCCGGCGAGATGCGCACCCGGCTGCGGAGCCTGGGCGCCGGCGGTGTGCAGGCGCGCACGTTCCACTCCGCGGCGCTGCGGCAGGCCCGGTTCTTCTGGCCCAAGGTGTACGGCGGCGAGCTGCCGGTGCTCACCGAGTCCAAGCTCGGCCTGATGGGCAACGCCGCCCGGCGCAACCGGGTCGAGACCGACCAGGCGACGTTGCGCGACCTGGCCAGCGAGGTCGAGTGGGCCAAGGTCAGCAACGTGCGCCCCGACGACTACGTCCGCGTCGCGAGCGCGCGCGGTCGCTCGGTCACCGGTCAGGACCCGGCGACGGTGGCGCGGGTGTTCGCGACCTACGAGGACGTCAAGCGCGACCAGGGCCGGATGGACATGGAGGACGTCCTGCTGTGCGCGGCGGCGCTCCTGGCGGAGGACGAGCGGGTCGCGGCCCAGGTCCGTCGGCAGTACCGCTGGTTCGTCGTCGACGAGTACCAGGACGTCAGCCCGATCCAGGCCGCGCTCCTCGACCTCTGGCTCGGCGGTCGCGACGACCTGTGCGTCGTGGGCGACCCCGCGCAGACGATCTACTCCTTCGCCGGCGCCAACGCCGGCTTCCTGACCGACTTCCCGCGCCGCTATCCGGGCACCACCTCGGTCGAGCTGGTCCGCAACTACCGCTCCACCCCGCAGGTCGTGGCCGCCGCCAACCAGCTGCTCTCCGGCACCACCAGCCGCAGCGTGCAGCTGCGCTCGCAGCAGGAGAGCGGTCCGGCCCTCGGCTACGCCGAGCACTCCGACGAGGTGGCCGAGGCCGAGCAGGTCGCTCGGGACATCAAGGCCCTGATCGACGACGGCACCCCGGCGCGCGAGGTCGCCGTGCTGTTCCGGATCAACGCGCAGTCCGAGGCGTTCGAGGAGGCGTTCGCGGCCCACGGCGTGCCCTACGTCGTCCGCGGCGCCGCGCGCTTCTTCGACCGGCCCGAGGTCAAGCAGGCGGTCACGCTGCTGCGTGGCAACGCGCGCTCCGGCGGAGGAGGGGACGACGACGCCGACGGCCTGCTGCGCGACGTGCGGGCCGTGCTGGGCGGCATGGGGTGGTCCGACCAGGCGCCTGCAGGTCGCGGCAACGTCCGCGACAAGTGGGAGTCGCTGCAGGCGATCGTGTCGCAGGCGACGGACCTGGTCGGTCAGCGGCCCGAGACCACCCTCGTCGACTTCGTCGCGGAGCTCGACCGCCGCGCCGCCGAGCAGCACGCGCCCGTGGCCGAGGGCGTCACGCTCGCGACGCTGCACGCGGCCAAGGGGTTGGAGTGGGACGTCGTCTTCCTGGTCGGCATGCACGAGGGCACGATGCCGATCATCTATGCCGAGGGCCCCGCCGCGGTCGAGGAGGAGCGCCGCCTGCTGTACGTCGGGATGACCCGCGCGCGGCAGCGCCTCACGATCTCCTGGTCGCAGTCGCGCAACCCCGGCGGCCGCTCCACCCGCAAGCCCTCGCGGTTCCTGACCGGGCTGCGTCCCGAGGTCGGGTCCGACCGGCCGGCCGCGGGACGCGGTGGCGGCCGCAAGCCGAAGGGCGTCGCGCACTGCCGGGAGTGCGGGCGGCCACTCGGCTCGACGGCCGAGCGCAAGGTGGGACGGTGCGAGGACTGCCCGGCCTCCTACGACGAGGAGCTGTTCGAGCGGCTGCGGGCGTGGCGCGTCGAGCGGGCCGGGGAGGAGAAGGTGCCGGCCTACGTCGTCTTCACCGACCTCACCCTGCAGGCCATCGCCGAGGTCCGCCCCGCCGACGGCCGGGCCCTGCTGCGGATCAACGGGATCGGCGCCTCCAAGCTCGACAAGTACGGCGAGGCGGTGCTCGAGATCGTCGCCGCGGACGCCGGTTGACGCCGTGCCCGGCCGGTCCGGCCGGCCTGCGTTGATGCGGGCTCGACGCGTTTCGGAAATACCCAGAAAATACATTGCTGCTTACAGGGGGCTGGCGGTACGTTACGTCCAGCCCTACCGCAGCAGCGCACCGCGGCCCTGACGAGGCCGGCGCTCGACCTACACCCGAGGAGGTGACCCGCGATGAACATCACCCGCACGCACATGACCGGCCAGACGTGGGTCGCCACCGACCGTGTGGATGGCTACGCCCTCGCGTCCGCCGTCATCGCCGACTGCACCTTCCCGGGCACCCCTGCCTGGAGTCCACCGACCTGATGAGTCCTGATCAGCTCGGCAGCCTCCAGGCCGCGGAACCCGAAACCCGGGATCCGCGGCCTTCGTGTTTCCCCACCCGACCAACCTCACGAGGAGGTGACAAGAGATGACCACCAGCGTCCTCGACACCCGCGCTCCCGCGGTGGGTGTCGACCCGTCGTACGACAGCGATCGGCTGCCCTGCCGACGGGAGGACCCCGAGCTGTGGTTCGCCGAGACCCCCTGTGACGTGGAGGAGGCGAAGGCCCTGTGCGTGGACTGCCCGGTTCGCGTCGAGTGCCTCGCCGGCGCCCTCGACCGGCGTGAGCCGTGGGGCGTCTGGGGCGGCCAGCTGTTCCTGCAGGGCGTCGTGATCCCGCGCAAGCGGCCGCGCGGCCGACCCCGCAAGGTCCAGGCGGCCTGAACCGGCCCGCGCTCGGGACCGGAGACCGAGACCGACCATCCGAGACAGACCCGAACGAAACCGAGGAACCACGATGAACACCATGCACCATGACCTGGCGCGCGCCCAGATGACCGCGCGCCTGGGGGAGGCGCGGACCCGGCGGCGCGGGCACCAGCTCGCGTTGGCCCGCCGGCTCTCCCGCCGGGCTGAGCGCGCCGCTGCGCAGGCGCGGCTCGCGATCGCCCGCTCCCTGTGACCAGGGGAGGGCAGGGTGAGCGAGCGCCCGGCACGACCGCACCGGAGCCCGGCAGCACCCGCTGCCGGGCTCTGCTGCGTGAGGGGCCTCCGGACCGAGGGCTGGGTACCCTGTCCGCGTGGCCGTCTCGTGTGACTTCTGCGGTGCCGACGCCTCAGCCGAGGACAGCGGTGGCGTCCCGCTGACCTGGACGACCGCGGTCGAGAACGGCCGGTCCCGCACCTTCTGCGACACCTGCTCGCGTGAGCACCTGCGGGCCATGGAGGCCAAGCTGGACAGCGAGTGGTGGTGAGCCACCCCGCGCTCCGGCAGCGTCCGGCCCGGCGCGCGCCGGTGCTCAGCCGGCGTCGGGCTCGTCGAAGCCCGGGAGGGCGTCGCTGAGGATCTGCCGGAAGGGCAGCTCGGCCTCGAGCTGGCAGAGCACCCCGACGCTGCCCACCCAGACCCGGTGGATCAGCAGGTAGGAGGGCGGCAGGTTGAGCCGCAGGGCCAGGGTCGACCCGGGCGAGCGGGGGTCGCCGACCCGTTGGAACTGCTCGCGCATCCAGGCCCGTGAGAACGCGAACGTCTCGGTCGCGGCCGGCTCGACGAACGGCCCCAGGTAGGCCCGCAGCTCCTCGGGGTCGATGGAGATGTTGGGCTTGACGAACCCCTCCGCACGGAGCCCCGCGAGGACGTCGTCGTAGTCGTCGTACGCCGCGATCCGGATCAGCGACCCCATCGAGCGCGGCAGGCTGCGCTCGGGCAGCCGGGCCACGGCGCCGTAGTCCACCACGCCGAGGCCGCCGCGACCGTCGTCGAGCTCGGGAAGCAGCCGGAAGTTGCCCGGGTGGGGGTCCGCGTGCAGCATCCCGGCGCGCGCGGGGCCCTCGAAGAGGAACCGCACGTAGAGGCTCCCGTAGTGGTTGCGCTGCTCCTGGGTGCCCTCCGCGATCAGCCGGGCCAGCGAGGCCTCGCTCTGGATCCACTCCGAGACGAGCACCGTCTCGGTGTGCGCGACCACCTCGGGGACGCGGAACTCCGGGTCGCCCCGGAAGGTGTCGGCGAAGGCCTGCTGCGCCTCGGCCTCCAGGCCGTAGTCGAGCTCCTCGCCCACGCGGGCCTGCAGCTCGGCGATCAGCGGCTTGACGTCGATGCCGGGGACCATGCCGCCGACGGTGCGCGCGACCCGGCTGAGCTGCCGCAGGTCGGACATCAGCGCCTCGCCGGCGCCGGGGTACTGCACCTTGATCGCGACCTCGCGGCCGTCGGCCCAGCGCCCGCGGTGCACCTGGCCGATCGAGGCCGCCGCGGCCGGGTTGTCGTCGAACTCGACGAGCTTCCGGCGCCAGGCGGTGCCCAGCTCCTTGGCGAGCACGTGGTGGACGGTCGTCGCCGACATCGGGGGAGCGCTGTCCTGCAGCCGGGTGAGCTGCTGACGGTAGGGCGCCGCCAGCTCCTCCGGCAGCGCCGACTCCAGGATCGAGAGGGCCTGCCCCATCTTCATGGCGCCGCCCTTGAGGTCGCCGAGCGTGCGGAACAGCTGCTCGGCCGTGCGCTGCTGCACCTCGGTCATCACGGCCTCGGCCGGAGCCCCGCCGATGCGCTTGCCCACGCCGATCGCGCGCCGCCCCGCGAACCCCAGGGGGAGGGCGGCCAGGCGCGCGGTGCGCGCCACGGCCTTGCGGGGCAGGTCGCTCATGTCCCCATCATGGCGGACGACGCCTGAGCCGGGCGTCGTCCGCGCAGATTCCCGGACGTGTTCAGCCCCAGGTGCAGCCGCAGCCCGGATGGCGCAGCCAGGACCGGGTCTCCAGCTCGGACAGGTCGGCGGCGAAGGACAGGGTGGTGGACCAGCTCGAGGGGCGCCGACCGTCGACGTACGACGCCAGGTCGCGGGCCGCCCAGGCGATCGCCAGCGTCGCGAGCAACGGGTCGAGCGGCTCCGGGGCGCCGTCGGCTCGGTCGCGGGCGGTCGCGGCGGCGTACTGCCGCACCAGCAGCGGCCAGGCCGGATCGGCGTCGGTGCAGTGCGCGTCGACGCACCGCAGGCAGGCGGTGGTGCCGGGCACCACGAACGGGCCGACCACGGCGCGACCCTCGGTCAGCCGGACCAGCAGGGACGGCGTCCCACTCCGGGTCCACCCGTCGAGCAGCTCGCGGTCCGGCTCGCCCACGCCGACCAGCACGGCGGCGTCGACCTCCCGATGGCCGGTCGACGGGTGAGCAGCGGCATCCGGAACGACGCTCCCGCCCGCCGGACCGTCGTCGTGCGCCCGGCGCAGTCCGGCCGCGCGGAGCAGCCCGACCAGGTCAGCGCGCAGCCGGGCGCCCGCGGGATGGCCGAACCCGACCACCGAGGTGCGCCAGTCGCGGCGCCGCGCCCGCAGCCGCGGGGCGTCGGGTCCGGCCGCGCGCGCGAGCGCGGCACCGTCGGCGCGCGCTGCTCCGGAACCGAGCAGGGGCAGCAGGGCCCGCTCGTCCATCACCAGGTCGTGCTGCTCGAGCAGCTGCAGGGTCTCCGGTGCGACGTGGGACTCCCGCTCGGCCGACTCGGCCAGCATCCGCAGGGACGACCGCACCGGGGCGGACCCGGGGAGCAGCAGGGCGCCGCGCGGGTCGAGGCCGACCTGCAGGTCGCCGGTGCCCCGGTCGAGGACGTGGGTGCCGGGACGCAGGATCGGACGCATCCGCCCAGCCTGCCGCAGCGGGCCGGCCGGCGCCGCCGGTCGTCCACAACCCCCAGGACGAGAAAAGCCGCAGCGGGACCCGGAGGTCCCGCTGCGGCTGATGCTCTCGTGCGGCTGTTCGCCTGCTGGTGCTCAGGCCTTGCCGAGGATGCGGTTCAGGTTGGTGCTGCAGACCGGGCACACGGCCTTCGCCATGCGGGTGCCCTTGTCGTTGACCTTGACCTCGCCCTCCGCCTCGCGCTTCTCCTTGCACTTGACGCAGTAGAACTCACCGCTCCAGGTCTCCGCCATGACGGCCTCCTTGCTGGTTGTGACTGGGTGTCTGATGGTCGTCGGCGGGAGTCGGGGAAGACCCGCCGGGGCCGCCTGGGCGGCGACCGCCTCGCACACTACGGCAGGCGGGCCGCACAATCATGCAGGCGCAGGCGGCAGCGAGCGTGATTCACGCCCGGCCGGCGGGCGAGACGGGGGTTATCGGGCGATTCGGCGGGAGGGTACGACGCGTCTCGTCGGTAGGGTCCCGGCCATGACCCATCTGCGCCTGGACCGCCGCCCGGACGGCGTCGCCGTGATCACTCTCGACAACCCCGACCGACGCAACGCGATGTCCCCGGAGATGACGAGCGCGTGGGTGGAGGCTGTCGAGGAGCTCGCCGGCGACCCGGAGGTCCGGGCGGTCGTGGTGACCGGCGCAGGCACGGCGTTCTGCTCAGGCGGCGATCCGGCCTGGATCGCCAGCGAACCGGACGCCGGCGTCGACCACCTGCGCACCCGGATGATCGCGTTCTACCGGGCCTGGCTCTCGATCCGACGACTCGAGGTGCCCACGATCGCCGCCCTGAACGGCCCGGCGATCGGAGCGGGGCTCTGCCTGGCGCTGGCCTGCGACCTGCGCTACGCCGCCGAGGGCGCTCGGTTGGGGGTGCCGTTCGTCAAGCTCGGCATGCATGCCGGGATGGCGGCCACCTACCTGTTGCCGAACGTCGTCGGGCCCGCGCACGCCCGCGACCTGCTGCTCACCGGACGCACCGTGCACGCCGAGGAGGCGCTGCGGCTGGGGCTGGTCTCCGCGGTGGCACCCGAGGAGGGCTTCCTCGACGGTGTGCTGGACACGGCCGCCCGGATCGCGGCGACCGCGCCGATCGCCAGCCGGCTGACCACGGTCGCGCTGCGCGACGGCGGCCACGCCGACTTCGAGTCCGCCCTGCAGTGGGAGGCGCTGGCCCAGCCGGTGACGCTCGCGACCGCGGACCTGCAGGAGGGCGTCGCGGCGGCCCGCGAGCGGCGGACGCCGCGGTTCACCGGCCGCTGAGACCGGCCGCCGATCAGAAAGGCCCCCGGTCCCGACCGTTGCCGCCGCTCGCCTTCCCCTTGCGAGCGCCGCACCGACGTGACCGAGGGCCTCATCCGCCGTCAACCTAAGGGGGCGTCGGTGACCGGTCAACGGCGAGTTCTCCACCCCTGTGGATAACCTTGTGGACGACCTGTGGACGGCACCCCGGAGGCTGTGGACCCGGCGGTGGATGACGGTGGACGAGCCTGGGGAGAACCCGCGCGGCACGGTGGCCGGTCGGACGCTGAGCAGCGACAATGGCTGTGCACACGTTGTGGACGAAGAACAGTCGGCGTCCGGTCCAGACGCCGGTCGAGCGTGACTGAGGAGACCTGCGTGCCCGACGCCGACCGTCGCGACCCGGTGGCCACCCTGCGCCGCATCGCGTTCCTGCTCGAGCGCCGACTGGCCGACAGCTACCGCATCAAGGCCTACCGCGGCGCGGCGGCCACGTTGCTGACCCTCACCCCGGACGAGGTCGACGAGCGCGCCCGCGCCGGCACCCTGCGCGACCTGCCCGGCATCGGCGCCAAGACCGCCGCGATCGTGGCGCAGTGCGTGGCCGGCGAGCAGCCGGCCTACCTCGCCGAGCTGGAGCAGGACGTCCGGTCCGCTGGTCGACGGGGGCGCGACGTACGCCGCACGGCTGCGCGGGGACCTGCACAGCCACTCGGACTGGTCCGACGGCGGCTCGCCGATCGAGGAGATGGCGATGACCGCGATGGAGCTCGGCCACGACTACCTGGTGCTCAGCGACCACTCGCCGCGGCTGCGTGTCGCCAACGGCCTCTCGGCGGCGCGGCTCACCCAGCAGCTCGGCGTCGTGGACGCGGTCAACGAGCACCTGGGCGGCAACGGGTTCCGGCTCCTGAAGGGCATCGAGGTCGACATCCTCGACGACGGCGGCCTCGACCAGTCCGAGACGATGCTGGCGCGTCTCGACGTGGTCGTCGCCAGCGTGCACTCCAAGCTCGCGATGGATGCCGCCGCGATGACCCGTCGGATGGTCGCGGCCGTGCAGCACCCGCGCACCCACGTGCTGGGCCACTGCACCGGTCGGCTGGTCGCGGGGGGCCGCGGGCTGCGCAAGCAGAGCAGCTTCGACGCCGCCGCGGTGTTCGCGGCCTGCGCGGAGGCCGGCACCGCGGTCGAGATCAACGCGCGACCCGAGCGGTGCGACCCGCCCGACGAGCTGATCGGGGTCGCGCTGGAGGCCGGCTGCCTGTTCTCGATCGACAGCGACGCGCACGCGCCGGGCCAGCTGGACTTCCTGCAGTACGGCGCGGAGCGGGCCGAGCGGCTCGGGGTCCCGCTCGACCGGATCGTCACGACCTGGTCCGTGGAGCGCCTGCTGGCGTGGGCCGACCGGTAATCTCGCTGTCATGCCGTCCGAGCCCTCCCCGCCGGCGGACCCCGTGGTCGAGGTGCGCCGGTCACGCAAGCGCCGCCGCACGGTGGCCGCCTACCGCGAGGACGACAAGGTCGTGGTCCTGGTCCCGGCGCGCTTCACCCGCGCCGAGGAGCAGGAGTGGGTGGCCACCATGCTGGCCCGCCTCGAGCGCAGCGAGAAGCGCCGCCGGCCCAGCGACGCCGGCCTGCAGAAGCGCGCCGCCGAGCTGGGTGAACGGCACCTCGACGGGCTCGCGGTCCCGCTCACGGTGCGCTGGGTCGCCAACCAGAACAGCCGGTGGGGATCGTGCACCCCGAGCGACCGCTCGATCCGGCTCTCCACGCGCCTGCAGGGGATGCCGGCATGGGTGATCGACTACGTCCTGGTCCACGAGCTGGCGCACCTGATCGAGACCGGTCACACGCCGGCCTTCTGGGACCTGGTCGACCGCTACCCCAAGGCCGAGCGGGCCAAGGGGTTCCTCGAGGGCGTCGCCGCCGCCTCCCACCTCGGCATCGAGGCGGACCCGCCGGACTGCTCCGCGGAGGGCGCCGCTCAGATGGAGCGGGACGACGTCGGCTGAGCGACGCGCTCCAGCGCCAGCTCGACCATCCGCACCATCTCGACGTCGTCGGTCGGCAGCGCGTCGACCGGCCACCACTGCACGTCGATCGACTCCTCGCTGACCACCGGCAGGGCGCCGTCCGGCGCCAGCGCCAGGAAGCGTACGTCGAGGTGCCGGACCCGCTCGTGGCTCCCGCAGAAGCCGACGACGTGCGCGTCGAGGTGCAGCGGGACGTCGTCGAGCACGAGGCCGTCGATCCCCGACTCCTCGGTGCCCTCGCGCAGGGCGGCGGCGGCCAGCGTGGCGTCGGCCGGCTCGCAGTGCCCGCCGAGGTGGAACCACCGCCGCGCCTTGGCGTGCAGCGTGAGCAGCACGTGGGCACGGTCGGCGGAGAGCACCAGGGCGCCCGCGGTGACGTGGTCGGGCACGCAGGCGCGGGTCATCCCGTCCGGGTGGGCGTCGAGGTGGGCGACGTACTCCTGGCGCAGGGCGCCCTGGCGGGCGTCGGGCGGGGTCCAGCGACGCAGCGTCGCCAGCGCGTCGTCGCGCAGGCTCACCGGGCCGAGTCGGCCGGTCCGCCGCCCTCGTTGTCGAGGAGATCGGCCAGGGCGGCGTCGAACTCGTCGTCCGACATCGACTCCGAGGCCGGCAGCTCACCGGACCGGAACCCGAGCGGGTCGTCGAGGTCGGCCGAGGTCGGCATCAGGTCGGGGTGCGCCCAGACGGCGTCGCGGCCCTCGTGGCCGGTCCGCGCGCGCAGCGAGCCCCACAGCGCCGAGGCGTCGCGCAGCCGGCGGGGCCGCAGCTCCAGACCGACCAGAGCCGCGAACGCCGACTCGGCCGGGCCCCCGGCCGCCCGACGGCGCCGGACCGCCTCCTGGAGCCGGCCGGCACTGGGCATCCGGTTGTCGGTCGCCTGGCCGACGACCTCGTCGACCCAACCCTCGACGAGCGCGAGCATGGTCTCCAGCCGGGTCAGGGCCGCCTGCTGGGCCGGCGTCTTCTCCGGCTCGAAGAGACCGCCCTCGAGGGCGGCCTGGATGGAGGAGGGGTCCATCGGGTCGATGTCGCGCATCGACGACTCGATCCTCGACACGTCGATCGTGGTGCCGCGACCGTAGTCCTCGACAGCCGCGACCAGGTGGCCGCGCAGCCACGGGACGTGGGCGAAGAGCCGGTGGTGGGCCGCCTCGCGCAGGGCGAGGTAGAGGAGCACGTCATCGGTGTCGACGTCGAGCCCGTCCGCGAACGCCTGCACGTTGGCGGTGACCAGCGCGGCCTTGCCGTCGGGGCCCAGGGGGAGGCCGACGTCCGTGGCGCTGAGCACCTCTCCGGCGAGCCCGCCGAGGGCCTGCCCGACCTGGCTGCCGAACATCGCGCCGCCGGCCTGGTTCAAGATGCCCTTGAGCGGACCGGCCATGGCCTGGGCCTCCGGCGGCAGCGCGCTGCCCATCGCCGACACGACGTGCTCCGCGACCGGCTCGACGAGCCGCTTCCACACGTCCATGGTCTCCTCGACCCACGCGGCCCGGCTCCACGCGGTCGCGCCGCTGACCCCCGACGGAAGATCGGTGGCGGAGTCGAGCCAGTGGTCGGCGAGCCGCAGCGCGTCAGCGGCCGCGCGCTGGTCCTGGTCGGAGGGGGTCGGGTCGGGGTGCGCGGCCACCGTGCGGCGGGCCACGTCCGTGGCGAGGTTCCAGTTCACCGAGCCTTCGTGCGGCGCCATCATCGCCTGCATCTGGCCCATCAGGGCCGAGAAGTCGGGCATGCCGGGCACCCCCGGGCCCCCGGCTCCGCCTGCCACGCCCCCGAACGCGTTGAAGATCTGCTCGAACGGCGTGCCCTTGAAGGGGTTGGAGCTCTCGTCGTCCGATCGTCCACCGGGGTCGTTCGTCATGACACCAAACTACTCGCCGCACCCCAGCCGCCGACGCGCCCGTTACGCTCGGCCGATGACCAGCCCTGATGCCCCCTCCGTCGTGCGCCTGGTGGACCTCCGCGAGACGGCGCTCGACGTGGCCGAGGTGCTCGCCGCGGTGTCCGACCCGGCCGCCGGCGGGGTCGACGTCTTCATCGGCAACGTCCGCGACCACGACCGCGACCAGGGCGTCACCGGGCTGGAGTACTCCGCCCACCCCAGCGCCGCGCAGCGCCTGCAGGACGTCGCGGAGCGGGTCGCGGCGTCGTACGACGTCCTGGCGGTCGCCGCGGTGCACCGCACCGGCTCACTGGCGATCGGCGACGCCGCGGTGATCGTCGCCACCGCCGCCGTGCACCGAGGTCAGGCGTTCGACGCCACCCGGGCGTTGATCGACGAGCTGAAGGCGACCGTGCCGATCTGGAAGCACCAGCTCTTCTCGGACGGCACCGAGGAGTGGGTCGGCACCCCCTGAGGGAGGCCGCCTGAGCGTGTCTGCGCCGCAAGCGCCCGGGATCGTTCCTAGGCTGGGGAAGTGGAGATCCTGGCGTGGCTGGTGCCCACGGGCGTTGTGCTCGTGGTGATGATGGCGTGGGCCGCCTGGGCGGGCCGTCCCCGGCGGGACGAGACCGACCGCAGCGACGCGGCCTACGACCGCTTCGCCCAGGCGATCACCAGGGAGCACCCGAGCGCCGGTCGCCCGCGACCGCCCGCCAACCGGGACCGCAGCACCGGGATCGCGGTGCGACCCTCGCGCGGCGGCCTTCCGTCCGGAGAGCGGCCCCGCCGCTCCGCGTGACCGCGGACCTGACCGTCGGTCGGGTTGCCGCCGGATGAGACAGTGGGCCGCATGAGCCGCCGCACCCTGGCCACGAGCGTGGTGTTCGCCCTGCTCGTGGCCACCGTGTCGCTGGCCATGCTGCTGCCGGTGCCCTACGTGACGATGAGCCCGGGACCGACCGTCAACGTGCTCGCCGAGACCAAGGGCAAGCCGATCATCGAGATCGAGGGCAAGCGGACCTACCCGACCGAGGGTGACCTGCGGCTGACGACGGTCTCGGTTACCAACCCCGCGCGCAAGGTGGGGCTCGGCGCCGCGCTGCGGGCGTGGTTCGACAGCGCGCGGGCGGTCTACCCCCGCGACGTGATCTACCCGCCGGACCAGTCCGCGGAGGACGTCGAGCAGCAGAGCAGCGTGGAGATGGTCTCCTCCCAGGACACCGCCATCGCGGCGGCGCTCACCGAGCTCGGCTACACGCTGCCGCTGCAGACCGAGATCCTCGCCGTCACCAAGGGCTCGCCGGCCGACGGCGAGCTCAAGGTGCGCGACCGGGTGCTCGAGGTGGACGGCGAGAAGATCACCGCCGCCGACCAGGTCAGCAAGGCCGTGCAGAAGGCCGGCACCGGCAAGCGCGTGGAGTTCGTGGTGCAGCGCGGCACCCGACGAGACACCGTGACGGTCGAGCCGCGCGCCGCCGAGGACGACGGCCGCGCGGTCGTCGGGGTCCAGATCGGCACCGGCTACGACTTCCCCTTCGAGGTGTCGGTGACCCTCGACGACGAGATCGGCGGGCCGAGCGCCGGGCTGATCTTCTCCCTCGGCGTCTACGACACCCTCACCCCGGGCTCGCTGACCGGCGGCACCGACGTGGCCGGGACGGGAACCATCGACCAGGACGGACGCGTTGGACCTATTGGAGGGATCCAGCAGAAGATCGTCGCAGCGGCTGCGGCGGGCGCGCAGATCTTCCTGGTCCCCGCCGACAACTGTGCCGACGCCCTGCACGCCGACGTGACGAAGGACGAGATCTTGCTCGTGAAGGCTTCCACCATGCACAGCGCGGTCGAGTCCCTGAAGAGTCACGCCGCCGACCCCGACGCCTCGCTCCCGGCCTGCCGATGAACGACGACATGCCCGAGGCGGAGGCCCCGCCGGCTCCCAACCCACCGGAGAGCGACCCGGTGCTGCGCGCCGCCGTGCGCGAGATCGAGGAGCACTCCGCCGAGGCCGGCTGGGACCAGCCCGCCCGCCTCTACGCGCTGGTCCCGACCAGCGACCTGCTCGCCCGGGAGCCCGCGCTCGCCGCGGCGATGGGGCTCGACGAGGCCACCGCCTCCGGGTCGCTGACGCCGGTCGAGCAGGACGAGGTGCCGCCCGAGGAGGCCCTCGAGGCCGTGCTCGCCCGCATCATGTGGCCGGCCGAGGTCTTCGGCTGCGCGGCCGTGGTCGAGCGGCTGGTCCTGCCGCCGTCCGCCGACGCGGCGCTGCCCGACGACCCGTCGGCCGCCCAGCAGTTCGCCGCCGACCACCCCGACCGCCAGGAGGTCCGGATCGTCGCGGCCGCGACGCGGGACGGATCGACGTACTGCGCGCTGCGGATGCGCTCGCACGACGACGCCTTCTCCGTCCTCGAGGCGCCGGACCTGGTGCCGGCCCTCCTAGAGTTGGTGCAAGGCACCCTCGACCACTAGCCCACCCAGCACCACCCGGCACCAGCATCCGGCGCCGGCGACTTGAGCACCGAGACAGGAACCACGTGAGCGGAATCTTCGACGACGACACCCCGGTAGCCCGACGCGGCCCGGCCCCCGGATCGCAGCAGCGCTCCCGGGCCCTCATCGGCACGATCGTGGTGCTGATCGCGGCGTTCTTCGTGGTGTCGGTCTTCACCGGGGTCTGGACCGACCGGTTGTGGTTCCGCAGCGTCGGCTACTCCGCGGTGTTCACCAAGGTGCTCGGCACCAAGGTGCTGCTGTTCCTGGTCTTCGGCCTGGTCATGGCCGCGGTCGTGGCCCTCAACGTGATGCTGGCCTACCGCTTCCGGCCGCTGTTCCGGCCGGCCTCGCAGGAGCAGGTCAACCTCGACCGCTACCGCGAGGTCGTCGAGCCGCTGCGCCTCTGGCTGCTGCTCGCGGTCGCCGCCGTCCTCGGCCTCTTCGCCGGCGGCTCCGGCTCGGGACAGTGGCGCCAGTTCCTGCTGTGGCGCAACGGCGGGTCCTTCGGCACCAAGGACCCCTACTTCAAGAAGGACGTGGGCTTCTACGTCTTCGACCTTCCCTGGTTGCACTACCTGGTCGACTTCGCGCTGGCCGTCACGGTGCTCTCGCTGATCGCGGCCGCGGTCGTGCACTACCTCTTCGGCGGGATCCGGCTGCAGGCCAAGCAGGACCGGCTCTCCGGCGCCGCGCAGGTCCAGATCTCCGTGCTGGCCGGCATCTTCGTGCTGGTCAAGGCGCTGGACTACTGGCTGGACCGCTACAACCTCACCAACGACGCCGGCGGGCTGTTCACCGGCATCGGGTTCACCGACGAGAACGCCGTGCTGCCCTCGAAGACGATCCTGACCTTCATCGCGGTCATCTGCGCAGTGCTGTTCTTCGCCAACATCTTCCGGCGCACGTGGATGCTGCCGACGGTGGGGCTCGCCCTGCTGGTGCTCTCCGCGATCCTGCTCGGCGTGATCTGGCCCGGCATCGTGCAGCAGTTCCAGGTGAAGCCGTCCGAGCCGGACAAGGAGTCGTCGTACATCGCGAAGAACATCGAGGCCACCCGGACGGCCTTCGGCATCGAGGACACCAAGGTCACGCCGTACGACGCCAACCTCACCCAGAGCATCGACGAGCTCAAGTCCGACACGGCGTCCCTGCCCGGCGTCCGGCTGCTCGACCCGTCGCTGGTGTCGGACGCGTTCGAGCAGCTGCAGCAGGTGCGCGGCTACTACACCGTCCCCGACGTCCTCGACGTCGACCGCTACCCGATCAACGGCCGCAACCGCGACGTCGTGATCGCGGTCCGCGAGCTCGACCAGACCGGCCTGCCCGAGAGCCAGCGCAACTGGGCCAACGAGCACACCGTCTACACCCACGGCTACGGCGTCATCGCGGCCTACGGCAACCAGAGCGACGCCGAGGACAAGCCGGTGCCGAACCTCAACAACGGGGTCCCGGTGTGGGCCGAGAAGGACCTGCCGCCCACGGGACAGCTCACCGACCTGTTCCCCGACGGCTACGAGCCCCGGGTGTACTTCGGCGAGGACAGCCCCAACTACTCGATCGTCGGCAAGCCGAAGGACGGCAAGGACGTCGAGCTCGACCTGCCCGCCGGCGACACCAGCGGCGCGAAGCTCGACACCTACGCCGGCAAGGGCGGCATCCCGGTCGGGGGCTTCTTCAACAAGCTGCTGTACGCCGTGAAGTTCTCCGAGCCCAACATCGTGCTGTCGAACCGGGTCAACGAGAACTCCAAGATCCTCTACGACCGCACGCCGCGCGAGCGGGTGCAGAAGGTCGCGCCGTGGCTGACCGTCGACGGCGACGCCTACCCCGCGGTCGTCGGCGGCGAGGTCAAGTGGATCCTCGACGGCTACACGATGACCGACCACTACCCCAACAGCGAGAAGGACTCGCTGCGCAGCATGACGTCCGACGCGTTGAGCCCCAACACGACCTACGCCACCCTGCCGACCGACGAGATCAACTACATCCGCAACTCGGTCAAGGCCGTGGTCGACGCCTACGACGGCTCGGTGACGCTCTACCGCTGGGACGAGGACCCGATCGCGGACGCGTGGGCCGGCGCCTTCGGTGGTGTGCTCAAGGACAAGGCGGACATCCCCGAGGACCTGCTGGCGCACATGCGCTACCCCGAGGACCTGTTCAAGGTGCAGCGCAACATGCTGGCCGCCTACCACGTCACTGACGCCAAGACGTTCTACGCCGGCGACGACCAGTGGAAGGTGCCGGAGGACCCGGAGAACAAGGCCAACAAGCAGCCGCCGTACCGGCTGTCGATCAAGACGCCCTCCGGCGGCAACGAGCCGGTCTTCTCGCTGACCAGCGTGTTCGTGCCTCAGAAGCGGCAGAACCTCGCGTCGTTCATCTCGGTGGACTCCGACCCCTCCAAGCCCGGGTACGGCGAGCTGCGGATCCTGCGGCTGCCGAGCAACACCCAGGTGCCGGGTCCCTCGCAGATCGCCAACGCGTTCGGCACCAGCGACCAGATCCAGAACCGGGTGCTGCCGTTCACGCGCAGCAACGCCAAGGTGAGGTACGGCAACCTGCTGACCCTGCCGGTCGGCAACGGGCTGCTCTACGTGCAACCGCTCTACACCCAGCGCAGCAGCGGCGAGGGCACCTATCCGCAGCTGCGGTTCGTGCTGGCGACGTTCGGCGAGGAGGTCGGCATCGGCACCACGCTGACCGCCGCTGTCGAGGACGTGCTGGGGGCCACCCCGGGCAGCACGGACACGGGCGGGGACACCGGCACCGATCCCGGCACCGATCCCGGCACCGTCCGGCGTGGGGGAGACGCGGGCGGTGAGCCGCTGCCCAGCGACGTACGTGCGCTGCTCGACCAGGCCAAGGGCAAGTTCGAGGACGCCCAGAAGGCGCTGACCGCGGGCGACCTGAAGGCGTACGCCGAGGCCCAGGACGAGGCGCAGACGTTGGTCGAGCGTGCCATCAAGGCGCTCGACGCGGCCAGCCCGTCGGCTGATCCGAGCCCGGCCAACTAAGACCCCGCCCCGAATTGCACTATGGACCGTGACGTGCAAAACTGCACTTCATGGTCCATAGTGCAAACGGAGCTGCGCCCGCGCTGACGCGCGACGGCAAGCGCGCGTCCACCGCACGCCGGATCACCGCGGCGGCCCAGGAGCTGGTGCTGGACCGTGGCCTCGACGGCTTCACCATGGACGAGCTCGCCGCCCAGGTGGGGGTCTCTCGACGCACCCTGTTCAACTACTTCCCTAGCAAGGACGACGCCGTCCTCGGTGGCCACCCCGACCTCGACGAGCGACAGCTCGGCACCTTCGCCGCCGGCGGTCCGCACGGCCACCTCGTCGACGACCTCGCCGAGGTCGTGCTCGCCGTCGTGCGGGAGATCCCGGAGACCCGCGAAGAGGTCGTCCGCGGCCGGAGGCTGATCGCGGAGAACCCCCGGCTGCTGGCGCTGGCGCACCAGCGGTTGAAGGAGTCCGTGGAGTCCTGCATGGGCTTCATCGAGCAGCGCGAGGGGCCGGGCTTCGACCGCCACCGCGTCGACCTCGCCATCGCGCTGGTCCTGGTGTGCTTCCACCACGCGATGGACCGCTACCTCGAGGACGACGCCAGCGACCTCGCCACCCTCGTCACCGAGTCGGTGCGGCACGCGCACGCGCTGCTCGCCTGACCCACCTTCTCGCTCCACCTCGCCTGCTCCACCTCACGTGCTCCACCTCGCCTGCTCCACTCACTGGGAGAGAACCCTGATGGCCACCCTGCTCTACCGCCTCGGCAAGACCGCCTTCCGCCGCTGGCCGGTATTCCTCGCGGCCTGGCTCGTCGCGCTGATCGGCGTCGGCGTCCTCGCCGGCACCGTCTCCAAGCCGATGGTCGACAGCTTCACGATCCCGGGGATCCCGTCGCTGCAGGCCCAGGACCTCCAGAAGGAGCTCTTCACCGGCACCCCGGACGCCGAGAACCTCGCCTCAGTCACCGTCGTCGTCGCGGCCCCCGAGGGCCGGACGCTGCGCGAGCCGGAGTACGCCGCCCAGGTGGACGCGTTGGTCGCGGACCTGCAGGGGCTGCCACAGATGCCGGAGACCGAGCTGGTCGACCCCGTGCAGGCCTCCGACGCGCAGTACGACCAGGCGATGGAGGGCGCCCGCAAGGCCGGCACGCCCGCCGAGGTCGCCGACACCAACGCCCGGACTCTGCTGCCGCTGAGCGCGGACAGCCGCGTCGGAACGATCGGCTGGACCTACGACGTGGAGTCGGTGGCCGACATCGAGGAGAGCACCCGCGCAGCGCTCATCGACGTGCTCGCGGACGCGCGCGCCGACGGACTCACGGCGGAGGCCAACGGTTCGGGCATGCAGGCGACCGTCGAGACCGGTGGCACCAGTGAGCTGATCGGCATCGGCATCGCGCTGGTCGTCCTGATCATCACGTTCGGCTCCCTGGTCGCCGCCGGGCTGCCGGTCGTCTCGGCCCTGGTCGGGGTCGGACTCGGCGTGCTCGGCATCAGCATCGCCACCGCCTTCACCACCGTGGGCACGACCACGCCCATCCTGGCCACGATGATCGGCCTGGCGGTCGGCATCGACTACACGCTGTTCATCCTGTCGCGCTACCGCAACGAGCTGCACCAGACCGACGACCGTGCGGAGGCGGCCGGCCGCGCCGTGGGCACCGCCGGCTCGGCGGTCGTCTTCGCCGGACTCACGGTGCTGATCGCCCTGGGTGCGTTGTCGATCGTGGGGATCCCGTTCCTGACCAGCATGGGCCTGGCCGCGGCCGGCACGGTGTTCATGGCCGTGCTCGTCGCCCTGACCCTGCTGCCCGCCATCCTCGGGATGCTCAAGGGGAAGACGTTCGGGGGCCGGATCCGTGGCGAGCGCGTCGTCCGCGACGACGACGGTCTGATCCACAACAACGGGGTGCGCTGGGCCCGGATGCTCGGCCGCGCGCCGGTCGCGATCGCGCTGGTGGTGATCATCGGCCTCGGTGCGCTGGCCCTGCCCGCGCGCGGCCTGCACCTGGCCCTGCCGAGCGACTCGACCGCGGCGACTGGGACCACCCAGCGTCAGGCCTCGGACCTGATCAGCGACGCCTTCGGCCCCGGTCGTGAGGCACCCCTGCTGATCGTCGTCGACGCCCGCGAGGCCCCCGAGGCGGAGCGCGGCGCGTCGTACGACGACGTGGTGGCGTGGGCGGGCGCACTGCCCGACGTCGAGAACGTCCAGGTCGTGGGCACCAACGAGGCCGGCACCGGCGCGCAGGTGCTGGTCACCCCGCAGAGCGGGCCGGACGCGCAGAGCACGGTCGACCTGCTCGGCGACCTGCGCGCAGGCCAGTCCGCGATCGAGACGCAGACGTCCACCACGCTCGGCGTCACCGGTCTGACCGCGATCCAGACCGATGTCTCCGACCGGCTCACCGCGGCCCTGCCGACGTACCTCGCGGTCGTCGTCGGACTGGCGTTCCTGCTGCTGATGCTGGTCTTCCGCTCCCTCCTGGTGCCGCTGACCGCCACGCTGGGCTTCCTGCTGTCGGTGCTCGCGACGCTGGGGGCGACCGTGCTGGTGTTCCAGGAGGGGCTCTTCGGCCTCGTCGAGGGGCAGCCGCTGGTCAGCTTCATGCCGATCATCGTGATCGGGATCGTCTTCGGTCTCGCGATGGACTACCAGGTCTTCCTGGTCACCCGAATGCGGGAGGCCTTCGTGCACGGCGCCACCGCGCGCGAGGCGGTGGTCGACGGGTTCCGGCACAGCGCGCGCGTGGTGTCGGCGGCCGCGACGATCATGATCTCGGTGTTCGCGGCCTTCATGCTCCAGGACGACCCGCTGATCCAGTCGATCGGCTTCGCCCTCGCGGCCGCGGTCTTCTTCGACGCCTTCGTGGTGCGGATGGTGCTGATCCCGTCGGTGATGTACCTGCTCGGCGACGCGGCCTGGTGGCTGCCGACCTGGCTCGACCGGCTGCTGCCGAACGTCGACGTCGAGGGCGAGAAGCTCACCGGCCTGCGGGTGCCCGACGACGCCAGCGAGATGGGCGACGAGCCCGAGCGGGTGGGGCGCTAGCGGGACGCTGCCGTCAGCGGGTGACGCGGGAGGTCAGCGTGCGCAGGGTGGTCTGCAGGGCGAGAAACTGCTCCTCGTCGAGACCGAGCGCGTCCTTCATGTCGCAGTGGATGCGGTGCGCGTGCCCGCGCAGCGCCTCACCCTGCTCAGCGAGGTCGACCTCGACGAAGCGCTCGTCACCGGTCGCCCGGCGCCGGGAGATGAGGCCGTTGGTCTCCATCCGCCGCAGCAGCGGAGTGAGGGTGCCGTGGTCCAGGCGCAGCTCGTCGACGAGGTCCCGGACCGTGCATCGTCCGCGGTCCCACAACACGATCAGGACGAGGTACTGCGGGTAGGTCAGGCCGAGCTCGTGGAGCACCGGACGGTAGGCCGTCGTGACCGCCCGCGATGCGGCGTAGAGGTCGAAGCACAACTGCTCCTCGAGTGGGGGAGTCGGCGTGCTGGACATGTCGGCAATTCTGACATGCGACCTGAAAGATGCATGGGTGAACCGGTGGAGACTGGCGCCGCCGTACAGTCACTTTTACGCTTGCGCGAATAGTTGTCACGGGCCGGCGGTGGGGTTCGTAGTGACTCTTGTCCGCGGATTCAGGGTGGCGATCGACGACGTTGATTCAACGCAAGGCGTTGTTCTCCAAGCGGCGGACTCGACCGTGACTCTCTCCACGCGTGGGTCACGCGGTGGGCGGGTGGGGACCATGCCGATCGTGTCGTCGCTGAGGAGCCGCTCAGATCTCCGGTCATCGGGCTCGCCTGGCGATAATGCTGGCCGTCGCGACATCGTCCAGGTTGGCAAGGTGGGTGTGGTAGCACGGGGCGCCCGGTGGTGCGCGCGACCCCAGGAGTCGTGCGTGGATGCGCGTGCGGCTACCTCGGTCGAGGCGTGCCTGGTCGAGGCATTTGCAGGAACTGCAGTGGTGGGTCGGCAGGTTGCGCGACCGTCCAGGGCGCGGTGCGCCGGATCGTCAGAGCGGGTGGGTGGTGAGGGTCCAGCCGAGGGGGCTGGTCCAGGTGTATCCCGGACCCAGGTCCCGGTCGTCGGGATCGGTTTGGTCGGCGTGACCCTCGTGCTCGTCGGGTGGTCGTCGCTGGTAGCTCCAGGCGCGGTGGGTCTTGGCGCGGTGGTGTCTGCGACACAGGGCCGCGAGATTGCCTGGGTGGGTTTGGCCGGGCGGGCCACCGGCGTTGAGGGGGAGGTAGGGCTCGATGTGGTCGAGGTCGCAGGATCTGGCGTCGACGCCGCAGCCGGGGAACACGCAGTGCCGATCGCGCAGGATGACGAGCTCGCGCATCCACTCGGGTGGGTCGTGCCGGTCCACCGCATCGGTACGCGGGGCGATGCAAGCGTCAACCCGAGGGTCGGCGCGGCGCATGTCGAGGACGGGGCGGATGGTGACGCCGGGACCGTGCAGCCCGATCCGGGTCAGCCAGTCCTGCAAGACCTGCAGGCTCGCGGCCCCGAGCTTCTCCACCCAGCCCCCACCGCCACCGGCTTCCCCGCTTCCAACGGTGGGGTTGGTGGCGAGGTCGGCCAGGTTGATGTGCAGGTAGACCGTGGCGCTGGTTCGCCGGAACGGGCTGCTGCCCTGCTCGTCGCCGGCGTTGCCGGCGCCTGCGGTGCTGCTGGTCGGGTGTGCCGAGTCGGCGCGTGTGCTGGTGTCGGTGTCGGCAGCGGGGTGGGTGAAGAGGTCCAGGGCGCGTTGGGGGTGGGCGAGCAGGCCGAGGGCGTGGGCGCGGCGGGTGTCGAGGTGGTCGGTGTCGCCGAGCTGCTTGAGCTGGGCGGCGATGTCGCTCAGGGTGTGGTCGAGGTCGATCGCGTCCAGGGTGTCCAGGATGCCGGTCAGGGTGGTGGTGGCGGTGGACTGACGGTGGTCGAACCACACACCGCGCTTGTGCAACGCGGCCTCCTCCACACCGGCGGCGACCTCGGGGTCGTGTTGGAGGAGGGCTTCGTGGATCAGGGGTCGGACCTTCCCTGGTGGTAGGTCCCCGCGTCGGGCGAGGACGGACAGGTGCCGGTCCACAAAGGATGCGGCCGCTCGGGACAGGTGGGTGGTCTGCGCGGCGACGTGGCGGGCTTTCCAGGCGGCCAGGGTGCCGGCCTGGACCAGCGCCCAGAGTCGGGGGAGGCGGTAGTGCAGTTCGAGGGTGTCGGCGACCAGCTGCAGCCCGGCCCGGTAGGTGATGCCGAGGGCGGCGGCGAGGTCGACCACGGCGGCTTCGGTGACCTCGGGTGCACCGACCCCGGCGAGGCGACATCCGTGGTCGTCCGGGTTGGGGGGCAGGATCCCGCCCAGCGGGCGGTCGTCCGGCCAGGACGCAGCACCGGCGTTTGGGTCGGTGACGGGGTGCAGGTCAGCCCAGTGCACCACCCCGGCGAGCAGGTCGGCCTCGGCCTGGTCCGCGTGGCGTCGCTGCGCCACCACGAACGACAACACCGAACGGTCATCGAGCGCCCGCATATCGACGCCCGGCACGTCGCTGACAGCATCCGCGTCAGCGTTGCCGACAGCGCGATGGCCGACGCTGCGGCTGGGCTCCCGGTGCGGGGTGGTCGTGTCGAGCATGCTCGAAGCCTACGAGCGAGCACCGACAGTTTCGGGTCGAGAACGACCCGCAATCGCGTTACCCACAAAGGAAATCTCGAAAATGTTCCGCGCGCACCCAGGCGAGGTCTCCGGCCCTTGGCCGACGAGGCCGAGTGACGCCGTACCGGCACACAAGTGACCACTCAACGACAGCGCGGGGCACAACTGACCACTCGACGGGGCACGAATGACCACTGAACGACCGGCGAGGGCGCAAGTGACCACTCGACGGGGCACGAGTGACCACTCAACGAGAACCCGGCAGGAGCCACGCGGCTCCGCGGCCACGATGAGGAGGTCAGCGGTCGATGAGCTTCAGCATCGCTTCGGGGTAGCGGTCCCCGACGATCGCCACGGACTCGGAGGCCTCGTCCAGCTCGTCGAGGTCGGCGGCGGTGAGGTCGAGGTCGGCGGCGCCCATGTTCTCCTCGAGCCGTTCGACCCGACGCGTCCCGGGGATCGGCACGATCCACTCCCGCTGCGCGAGCAGCCAGGCGAGCGCGACCTGGCCGGCCGAGGCGCCCGTGCGCTGCGCGACGGCGGTGATCCGGTCGACGAGTGCCTGGTTGGCCTCGCGCGCCTCGACGGTGAACCGCGGAAGCGTGGTGCGGATGTCGGTGGCGTCGAACTCCGTCGTGGCATCGACCTTCCCGGTCAGGAAGCCGCGCCCCAACGGGCTGAACGGCACGAACCCGATCCCGAGCTCCTCCAGCGTGGCCAGCACGGACTGCTCCGGCTCGCGCCAGAACAACGAGTACTCGCTCTGCAGCGCCGTCACCGGCTGTACGGCGTGCGCCCGGCGGATAGTCGCAGCGCTCGCCTCGGACAACCCGAAGTGCTTGACCTTGCCGACCTCGATCAGCTCCTTCACGGTCCCGGCGACGTCCTCGATCGCGACGTCCGGGTCGACCCGGTGCTGGTAGAGCAGATCGATCGACTCGGTCCGGAGCCGGCGCAACGAGCCGTCGACGGCACGGCGGATGTCGTCGGGCCGGCTGCTCACCCCTGAGGAACGCCCCTCGTCGTCGTACGCGAAGCCGAACTTGGTGGCGATGACCACCTCGTCGCGGTGCGGCTCCAGCGCCTTGCCCACGAGCTCCTCGTTGTGGAAGGGCCCGTAGACCTCGGCGGTGTCGAAGAAGGTCTCGCCACGCTCGACGGCCGACCTCATGAACGCGATCATCGTGTCGCGGTCGGGAGCGGGCCCGAACGCCGCGCTCATGCCCATGCAGCCCAACCCGACGGCCGGGACCTCGAGTCCCTGTCCGAGCGTGCGCATCCTCATCCGGTGCCTCCTGCGTCCTGTGCGAATCCCGCCGACTCCGACGGTAGGCGGCACCCACAAGTGGCGCCATCGGACATGCTGGTGAGGTGAGCACCTCCTACTGCATCGTCGGCGCCGGCGCTGTCGGCACCAGCATCGGCGCGCGCCTGGCGGCAGCCGGCCACCCGACGAGCGCTCTGGCGCGCGGGGCGACGCTGGCCGCGCTCCGGTCGCACGGCTGGCGGCTGGACACGCCTTCGGGCCGGATCACCGGGCCGGTGCGCGCGAGCGACGACGCTGCGGACCTCGGACCGCACGACGTCGTGGTCCTCGCGGTGAAGGGGCAGTCCCTGCCGGCCGTCGCCCCTCAGCTCGCCCCGCTGCTGCACTCCGAGACGATCGTGCTGACAGCGCTGAACGGCGTGCCGTGGTGGTTCTTCGACGGCATCGGCGGTGCGTACGACGGCCTCCGCCTGCGCTCGGTCGACCCCGACGGCGTGCTCACCCGGACCATCCCCAGCGGGCACGTCGTCGGAGCAGTCGTCCACCTGAGTGCGAGCACCCCGGAGCCGGGCCTGGCCGCGAACCTGGCCGGGCGACGGCTGCTCGTCGGCGAACCCGACGGCCGGGTCACCGACCGGGTCCGGCGCCTCGCCCAGGAGCTGGGCGGGGCGGATCTCGACGTCGAGGTGCGCGACGACATCCAGCGGGCGATCTGGTTCAAGCTCTGGGGCAACATGACGATGAACCCGGTGTCCGCGATGACCGGCGCGACCACCGACCAGATCCTCGACGACGAGCTGGTGCGCGGCTTCTGCGAGGCCGTGATGCGGGAGGCGGCCGACGTCGGTACGGCGATCGGCTGTCCGATCGAGCAGAGTGTGCAGGACCGCGTCGCGGTCACCCGCAGCCTCGGTGCCATCAGGACCTCGATGCTGCAGGACTCCGAGGCCGGCCGGACGTGGGAGCTCGACGGTCTGCTGTCGGCGGTGCGCGAGATCGCCGCTGCGACGGGCATCGCCATCCCCTCCACGGAGAGCCTGCTGGGGCTGAGCCGGTTGACCGCGCGGGTCCGGGGTCTCTATCCCTGAGCCCGCGGCCCCCTACGGTGGGCGCATGCGCGTGCGAAGGCTGGTGCTCGGGGCCGAGCGGGTCTGGGACGCGCGGCGTCGGGGAAGCGGGACGCCGGCGCACTTCCGCATCGAGGCCTACCTCGGACACGGCGGCGCCGGGGGAGTGGTGGTCCGCGGCCGGGTCTTCGACGACCCGCCGCTGTCGGAGGCGGTCGAGGGCGAGGGCGTGCGCGCTGCCCTGCGTCGCACGCTGCGCGGCTTCGTGACCAACGAGCTCCCCGACGTACCGCTTCGGATCACCGTCGCGGGGGAGAGCGTCGAGACGGTGACCGATCACGACGGCTACTTCCTGGTCCGGCTCACCCCGCACCCCGATGCGCTGACCTCGCCGTGGACCGTCGGCAGCGTCGAGCTCGCCGGCGACTACCGCGGTCTCGGCGACCCGCACACCACGCCGCTGCAGGTCCGGGTCCCTGACCCGGACGCTGCCTTCGGGATCCTGTCCGACGTCGACGACACCATCCTGGAGACAGGCGTGCAGCGCGTCGTGTCGATGGTGCGCCAGACGCTCGCCGGGTCCGCCCTCACCCGGACGCCGTTCCCCGGCTCGGCGAAGCTCTACCGCGACCTGGTGGCCGAGCAGAACCCGGTCTTCTACGTCTCCTCGAGCCCGTGGAACCTGCACGCCTTCCTGCTCGCGTTCCTGCGTCACCATGCGTTCCCGTTGGGCCCGGTGCTGCTGCGCGACTTCCTCGGCACCTCGACCGGCCGGGAGCAGAAGCCCGGACGGATCCGCGAGGTCCTCGACCTGCACCCGCAGCTGCCGTTCGTGCTGATCGGCGACTCCGGGGAGAAGGACCCTGCCGTGTACGCCGAGATCGTGCGCGCCTATCCCGGTCGGGTGCTCGCGGTCTACATCCGCGAGGTGCGGCTCGACCCGGGCGACGGGCGGGTCGAGCAGGTGTCGGACGCGTGGGACCACGACGTGCCGTTCGTCCTGGTGCCGGACAGCGACGCCGTACGACGGCACGCGCGCTCGCTCGGCCTGCTCTGAGAGCTCACCGGTCTGTGGGCCACTGCAGCCGCAGTGCGAGGAGCTCGTCGAGCGCCACCGACTCGCCGTCGCGGGCACCCCGTCCGACCTGGAGCGGCGGGGCCGTGGGTGCGACGCTCACGCCACGCCAGCGGCCGAGCCGCTCGGGGGCGACGACGAGCACGTAGTAGTCGCCATCGGTGCTGACGCCCACGCTGTGGTCGCGCTTGAGGTACCAGCCCACGACGCCCGTGCGGTAGCGGCTCCGCCCGGACCAGGGCTTCGCCGTCAGCTCCTCGGGTGCGATCCCCGCCTGCTTCGCCTGCGCGACGAAGCGGTCCACCAGCACCTGGGCCCGTGCCGACTCCTGCTCGGTCTGACGCTGCTGCGCCTCCAAATGCGCTTGGGCCGATGCTGCGCGCTCGGCACGGCGTTTGGCGACGTCCTCGTTCATCCGCGCTCCTCCTCGGCATGCGTGCAGTTCCCCTCGCCCGACGCTAGCGCCACCGGCCCTCCGATCGGGGCGGCGTACAGTGACAACGCCGCGAGGACCGCTCCAGCAGGAGCGTCTTTCACCGGTTGGGGCTCAGATGCCGATGCCGATCGATTCACCGACCACCGTCGCGCATCGGGGGCACGCGGATCCCGCACGAGCGGCCCTGCTGCTCGGAGCGGTCGTGGAGGCCCGTGCTGCGGTGGCCCGGGAGCGACGTCTGCCGCGGGGCGGCGAGGGTCTCGAAGCCCGGGTGACCTTGCTGGCCACCTTGGAGTCGTATGCATCCCTGCTCGCCGAGCAGGGCTGCCCGATTCCCTACGCGATGCGCGACGAGCTCCGGATCCAGCGGCTGATGTCCGCTCCGCGCCGGGGCTGAGCGCGGCTTCGTCGTCCCGCATGCGGAAAGCTAGCCGAAGCCGCACGAAGTCGACGCTGCCTGTTGTAGCGTCCGCGACGGTGCAGCCGGCGGGGGCCAGGCTCACCTGACACGTTGGCGCGAGTGTGAGGGGTGGCGTGAGCACAGCCACGCGACTGGGGGGCAACCACCCTGTGCGGCAAGGGATCAGGGCGTTGGCGACGCTCGCCTCGGTCCTGCTGCTCGGCACGCTGCTGACGCTGCCGGCCCTGTCGATGGACCCGGTCACGGCCGTGTCGCGGACCCGGTCTGCCGGGACCCGACCCGTGCAGCCCCCCGTGGTAGCCCCGACGACGCCGAGCTCAGCCCCCGCCGAGAAGGTCTCGCTAGATGACGGACCGGTCCGCGTGCGTCAGCTTCCCCTGCTGGCCGTCGACGGCTTCGTGCGCTCCCGGTTCGTCGATCAGTCCGACCTTGACGACCCGGCGCAGGTCACGGCGGCCCTCGACGACCTCGCGGCTCAGGCGGGTCTCGGCGACGTGTGGCCCTCGGTCCTGCAAGGGATCGACGGCGGGGCGCAGCCGGACGACACCTACCCCTATGCGTACGACGGCTTGCACGAGCTCGACGCAGCCCTGACCCCGCCCCTGCTCAGGGCACACGCGGACGACCTCATGGAGCTTGCAGGACTCCTCGAGGTCGCTGCGTCCCGGGCAGGAAGCGTCGTCGACCACCCGGAGTGGTCGACCGCGGCGGTGAACCTCGAGTGGGCGGCGGCTCCCGCCTACGTCATCCTCGCTCGCCTCACCCGTGACGCCCCGAGCTGCGACCACCGGCTCGCGCTGGCGCATCTCGTCGGCCTCGGACAGGCTCCGCGGCCGAAGACCCTGGACCGGGTGTTCCGGGACGCTATCGACGCCTGCCCCGGCGACCCGACCGCTCGATGGCTGTGGGGGCAGCGCCTGGTCGGCATCGCCGCCGCTCCGGACTTCTACAACACAGCGACAATGTCCTCCTTCGCCGAGACCGAACGACGCCCGCTCCGGCACTTTCGCCGATGGGTCGAGGACGAGCCGCGGTCGGTCCTGGCGCACGCGGGTCTCGGCGAGGCGCTCGTGACGGCCGCGGAGCGGATGTCGGACGCCCGACGACAGCCCTTCACGACCCGGTCCTACGCCAAGGAAGCACTCGTCGAGTTCACCCGGGCGGCCGCCGCCTCCGACGAGCCGGCCTTCCAGATCGGTCGCGGCCGCGCGATGTCGTTGCTGGGCAAGCGGAGTGCTGTCGACGTAGTGCGCGAGGCCGTGCGCAGCACGTCAGCGGGCGGAGAACCGGTCACCGAGTGGCAGCTGCAGCTCGCCGTCGTGCTGGAGCGTGCCCGGGCCTACGCGGCAGCGTCCGAGGCCTACCAGGTGAGCACCCAGCCGGCGGACGGCCTTCAGCTGGTGGCGGAGGGGGCGCCGGGCCAGCACGTCTGGCTCGGTGCGCAGAACGCAGTGGCTGTCAGACTCCTCGACCCCTCGTTCTTCGAGGCGGGGGGCGCGACCGTCAGTTGGCTCGGGTTCGTGCCTGACTACCGCGACGACTTCGTCGTGGGACCGTTCGTCCGGGACCGCACGTGCAGTGCGTTCGCTGCGCGTCGCACCGCACTGCTGGCGAAGCAGGCGCCGCCGGAGCCGACACTCGAGTCGGACCAATGCCTCGGCGGTGACTTCCTGGACGCGGCCGAGGCGTGGACTGCCGCCGACCTCGAGACCTGGTACAGCCTCGTCGAGGGGGAGACGGGCACGGGCAGCGAGTTCTTCTTCGATCAGCTGCAGAACCTGTTCCGCTACGGCGACGACCTGGACGCCGCCGAGGACGCGCTCGACGCGTGGGCCGACTATGCCCCTGGGCCGTTGCTGGAGGAACGCCGGGGTGAGGTCCTCGTGCTGCGCGAGGACTTCGACGGCGCGACGAAGCCGCTGCGGGCGGCGCTGGACGCGGTGGAGGATGCCGACTGGACCAGCGACGACCTTGGTGTGGACCCCTACGAGATCCTGCTCCAGCTCGGGTTCGCGCAGGAGCGCTCCGGGGACACGGACGCCGCCATCGCGACGTACCGCCGGGCGGCGGGGGATGCCGAGGCACCCAAGAGCCCAGACTCCTACCGCGACGTCAACGTGCAGGTCAACGCACGTTCCCGGATCGGGTTGATCCTCGTCGACCAGGACCAGACGCGCGCTGCGCTTCCCCATCTGCGCGCAGCGGCGCGGATGGCCGATGACCTCGAGGATGTGGACAACGGGGGGATCGGGATCGACTACGCGTCCTCCACAGCCTTCTCGGGCGCGGAGCCCCACAACCTCGCGGTCGCGCTGCTCGACCTCGGCGGCAAGGAGAACGTCAGAGAGGCGCTGATCAACGCACGCGTGGCCGTGGCGCACGACCCTCGCAGCCCGATCTACCTCGACGCGCTGGCGCAGGCGCAGCAGTCATCCGGGCAGAAGAAGCAGGCGGTGACGACGTACCAGGAGGCAGTGGGGGAGGACGACACCGTCTACCAGTCGCAGAACAACCTCGGGGTGCTGGCGGCGCAGCGCGGCGACTCTGCCGAGGCGAAGGCGGCGTTCAGTCGCGCTGTGCGTGCCCGGCCTGACTACAGCCTCGCCTGGTTCAACCTCGGTGTGCAGCTCGAGCAGGAGTGGAGCCCGCTCTCGCTGGTGCGGGCGCAGCGCGCGTTCGCGACGGCCATCGCCCTGGACGGTTCGCTGCGGGGAGCCGACCACGTCCTCCGGCCGGACACGTCCATCCGGGTCTCGCAGCTCGACGTGTCGCGCCCGGTGTCCTCGGGGTGGACCTTGGCAGGCGGATCGCACTCACCCGTGTCGGGGCTGACGTTGGTGCTGTTGGTTGCCGCCATCTGGCAGATGCTGCTCGCGCTCGGCCTCGACCACGTGGGTTCGCGCATCACGACGTCGGTGCTGGGCGGGCCGTGGTCTCGCCGCTTCTCATCGCTCCGCAGGTGGCAGCACCGTGGCTTCGTCGGGGTGGGGTGGACGCTCGGCGCGTGCGCCGTAATCGCAGCCTGGCCGGTGCTCGGTGCCGGCGTCGGGGGAGGCCTCTCCCGCGTGGTGGTGGTCCTGGCGGCCCTCGCGCTGCTGTGGTTGTTCGTCGCGGTCGTCAGAGCGGCAGCTCGGGCTCAGGGTGGGGCGAACCACCGGGGTTGGACGCCCGCACTGGCTCTCGGAGCGGTCGGCGCCCTGGTGGGCTACGCGTTCGTTCCCGTGCCGGTGCACCACGACGACCGGGTGACCGGCTTCCGCTGGGCAGGCAGCCTGCTCCTCGCGGCCGTCGCCGCCCTCGGACTCGGAGTCGGACTCATGAGCGGCCTGCCCCTGGTCACCGCAGTGGGAGTGATGGCGCTGGCGATGTTCTCCACAGCGATGTTCCCGATGAAGCCGTTCGACGGCGGGTTCGTGCAGAGCAGGCCGCTGCGCTTGGCGGTGGCCGCCGTGCTGGTGGCCGCGACGAGTGCACTGGCCCTGAGCTGAGCCGTCGCGGCGCGGCGTCGGGCATCATCCGAGGGGCAGCGCCGACGCGAGCTCGCGTAACACGTGGTACGTCGCCCGGTCGCCGACCGAGACCAGCGCGAGCGGTGGGTCGGCTTGCGGGTCGTAGGGGACGCCGGCGAACGACCCCACGAACCCTCCCGTCTCGGTCAGCAGCAGGGACCCCGGCGCGTGGTCCCACGGCTTGGGTCGACGGTAGAGCGCGTAGTCCGCGTCGCCCTCCACCAGCTTCGGGTAGTCGACGCCGCAGCAGGTCCAGGTCAGCTCCAGCCCTTGGAGGGCGCCGAGGGTGCGGCCGATCCAGCCGCGTCGCGAGGTGATCCCGCGCAGCTTCTCGCGCGTCGGCTGAGCCTGCAGAGGCTCGCCGTTGCGCCAGGCGCCGGCGCCACGCTCCGCGACGTACGACGTCTTGTGCTGCGGCTGCCAGATCCAGCTCCGCGCGACCTGTCCGCGCCGGACCTCGGCGACCATCACGGCATGGTCGGGCGATCCGCGCACGAAGTTGCGGGTGCCGTCCACGGGGTCGACGGTGAACGCGTGCTCGGCGGTGCTGAATCGCTCGAGCAACGACGGATCCGACGCCGACGCCTCTTCGCCGAGCACCAACGCGTCGGGGTAGGAATGCCGCAGGGCCTCGGTGATCAGCACCTCAGCCTCTTGGTCGGCCACGGTCACCAGGTCGCCCGGGTGGCTCTTGGAGGAAACGTCGGCATCCCGCAGGCGGCGGAAGCGAGGGTCGATGACCTGCTCGGCGACGTCTTGCAGCAGCGCGAGGACGTCAGCGGTCTCCATGCGCCCAACGTAGCCAGGCTCCGCAGATGGTTGATACTTGACCCGATTTTGAGTGTGCCGTCCCTGTCCCGTACCGTTGGGTTCACCGACGCGGGGTGGAGCAGCTCGGTAGCTCGCTGGGCTCATAACCCAGAGGTCGCAGGTTCAAATCCTGCCCCCGCTACAAATGCAAGATCGCAGTTCGGAGGCCGTTTCCGGAGTGATCCGGAGGCGGCCTTTGATGTTGCTCCACCCGCGATGTCGGCAGGATGTTAGCAGGCGTTGCCGCGAAGTCGGGGTCCAGAAGTGCATGTCGGCGGCGGTGAGCCCTAACCGTCCAGACGGTGCTTTATGCGCGGCGCCGTTGCCGTCGGCTTCCTGGCGGTCCTGGTCCTGACCTAGTCCGTCGCCCAGCGCGACGAGCGAAGTCCGACGTCGCGCTGCGAGGCTCAGCGTCGCCACCGCGAAGCAAGCAGTCTGACCCGCCAGCGGGCGGGACAACCCCGTCGCCGGTCCACACCTCGTCCTGCGTGAACGCCGTGAGTAACGCTGCAGCGACGACGTCCCGCAGCGGGAGGCTGCTGCCCTCCAGCAGTCGCAGCGACATGCCACGGATTTACGGCGGGAGCCTTGACGCCGGCCCCCGCAGGGCCGGCGGTTTCGCCGTTCGAGCCCGCATCCCCCTCGGTCACTCCCGGACGCTGCGATGGGGGTACCCACCCGCGTGCTCGTCGCTGATGACCAGACGCTCGCGCGCAGCGGGATCCACCTCATTCTCGAGGCCGTCCAGCTCACCCGCGAGCATCATCCCGACGTGGTCCTGATGGACATCCAGATGCCGCGCATGAGCGGGGTAGCGTGGCCATCGCCCGCATCTGTGCCTCACCTGGCGATCCGCCGTACATCCTCGTGCTGACCACCTTCGACCTTGATGACCACCTCTACGACGCCGCGCGCGCTGGTGCCACCGGCTTCCTGCTCAAGACGGCGCCACCCGAACAGCGACCGAGTCCTGGCAGTCGTGCTGGCCTACAAGTCGGGTCTGGTCCGACCGGGCGACGCCCCGTGCCGGGTCTGATGGACTCTGGACTCGCCAGAGTCTCCGGACTCTCGGGTGCCCGAAAGTGCGGACTCGCCGGGCACCGCTGGAACCATCCGCCGTGGCAAGGTCGGACCATGAGGGTTGCGGGGGAGCGGCGTCGTACCACCTCCGAAGACGATGTCGTCCCTAGCCAGACGATCAGCATGCAAGCGAGTGCCGGCCGCTCATCGCCTGCTTCTGCTCGCCTCACCGCGTCGACTCTTCAAGCGCTGCAACGACAAGCGGGCAACCGTGCGGTGGTCCAGACGCTTGCGGTGCAACGTCAATACGACTTGCGAGAGTGCCCCGACATCCGACCGAACCGGCCCTACGACATGGTCCATTTCCGGTTCGACACCAGACCGTTGTTGCCGGCGCACGAGCATGTCCATATCACCGTGCAGGACAGAACTGGGCACCGAAAAGTCCACTACTACTACGACAGTTGGGCGGATAGGTGGCGCCAGGCCGGAGGCAACGGACTAGGCGGCAACCAGCTGGCTGCGGCGAAGACGCAGGCCATCGAGTGGGCAGTCGCCAAGGCGAAAGAGCATGACATCCCGTTCCGTGAACCCGCGCCCGGCCGTGCTCAAGCGCCCATCAACCTTGCGGAATTCCCACCGCTCGGATAGTGGGCCCCGACCGAGTCCGAGCAGCTATCCGGCAGGGTCGCTCAGGTGAGGGCTGGGTCGGTGGCGTCCTGGTCACGCAGCCAGCGGGAGAAGGCGACTGCCTGACCGCTGAGTGGTTCGGCGTTGTCGGGTCGCAGCAAGTAGTGCGCCTGTCGCATCGGGACGATCCCGCCCGGGGCCTGGAGTATCCGCCCGTCCTTCACGCTCTGTCGTGCAAAGCGTTCGGGAAGGATCGACCACATGCTGCTGGTGGCAACGATCTCGATCGCGGCGACCGAGGTGTCGACGGTGATGGCTGCCTGGGAGCTGGTCGCAGTGCCGGCATCATCGTCGGCGCCGGGGGTGAAGAAGCGGCGCCACAGGTCGTCGAAGCCCAACACCTGCACGCGTGGCTTGTCCAGAAGTGAGGTGCGCTCGCCACTCGGACCGTACTGGTCGAGGTAGCCGGGTCCGTACACCGCAACTGCGGAGTCGTCGTGCAGTTTCGAAGCGCGGTAGCCGGGCCAGAACCCGTTGCCCTGGCGAATCTCCAGGTCCACCTCGCTCGGCAGCAGTGTGTCGGCCCAGATGGTGGTGACGACCTGGAGCTGGATGTGTGGGAAGGCCGCTGCGAACCCGGCCAGTCGGCTGGCCAGCCAGGTCTGTGCGTAGGAGACCTGGACCCGGACGGTCAGGCTGGAGTGCGCTGCGGTGCCGAACAAGCCGTCCGTGGCGGCGGCGAGGTCCTCGAAGATGTCGCGGACCGCGGGCAAGTAGGCCTGTCCGGCTTGGGTGAGCCGCAGGCTGCGCGGTCGGCGCTCGAACAGGTCGACACCGAGGTGCGCCTCCAGGTTGCGCACCCGCTGGCTGATCGCCGAAGGGGACAGATGGAGCTCCGCCGCTGCGGAGACGAAGCTCAGGTGACGGGCGCTGGCTTCATAGGCGTGCAGACCGAGGAGTGGCGGGATCCCGCCCGCGGGTGTGTGAGCAAGCTTCATGCCACACATTTTGTACCCCTTGCAGGTCGAAAACATCCTTTGACTAGGGCGCAACCGCGCACCAACACTGGATCCACGTCACTTATCAACCAGGAGGATTCGTGTCCAGCAACCTGAGCACCCGTGGCACCGAGCACGCCGAGTCGTCCCCGTCTGGCCGGGTGGTGCTGAACGATCGCCATCTGACGGTGCCGCTGGACGCGGGGTCGGCGGCCTTCCACTACGTCTGGCTCCGAGACAACTGCTGGTGCACGACCTGTCGGGTCGACCAGTCCGGCGAGCGCCGGCTGTTCACTGCCCACATCGGGGACGACATCGCCCCCACTGCCGCCGAGTTCGAGGACGGAGTGCTGCGGGTTTCCTGGAACGACGGTCACCGCTCGACGTACACGGCAGGTTGGCTGGCCGCTCATGACTACTCCGGTCGCGGACGCAGTACTCCGGTGCACGAACCCACACTGTGGGACGCGACCTTGAGCGGCGTGCCGACGTTCGAGCACGCCGACGTCGTCGGCACCGAAGCGGGCCAGCTGGCCTATCTCGACGCGATGCGTGACTACGGCGTGGCGCTCGTCCGAGGCACACCGTCACGCGACGGCGAGGTCGCCCGGTTCGCCGAGGCCATCGGCCACGTCCGGGAGACCGCCTTCGAGCGGATCCACAACGTTCGCCACGACCCGACCGGCTACAACGTGGCGCACACCGCCATGGAGCTCAAGCCGCACACCGACATGCCCAGCTACCACTGGCCACCCAGCGTGCAGCTCCTGCACTTCCTGTGCAACGACGCCACCGGTGGAGAGAGCACCGTCACCGATGGGTGGTCCATCCTGGCGGATCTTCGACGTGAAGACCGAGCCGCCTTCGAGACACTGACCCGGATCTCGGTGACGTTCCAGCTGTTCAGCGACACCGAGGACACCTATGCCCAGGCGCCGATGATCCAGCTCGACACGAAGGGGCGGGTCTCCACGTTCCGCTTCTCGAACCAGCTCGCCCAGCCGTTGGATGCGACGTTCGAGGACGTGGAGGAGTTCTACCGCGCCTACCGCACGCTGGGGCGGATGATCGACAGCGACCGTTACAAGGTGGCTTTCAAGACCTCGCAGCGGCGACCTCATCACGGTGCATGGTCACCGCGTGATGCACGGCCGGCTGCCCTTCGACCCGGCCAGCGGCGGACGGCACCTGCAGGATGTCTACATGGAGTACGACGACCTGATGGCGCGACGACGCGTCCTGCTCGGCCAGCACAAGCCCGTCTCGGCCCAGGCCGCTGCCTCATGAGCGCCGTCGTGAGCTTCACCCGGATGGAGGACGGCACGGCCGAGGACTACGCGCTCCTCGGCCGCATCGAGGCCGAGGAGATGCATGGCTTCGCCGATCGCGTCCTCGGGTGGCTGGAGACCATGAAGGACTCCGCGGGCTACCGGATCAGCCGCCTCGAGCACTGCCTGCAGGCTGCGACCCGGGCTGAGCGAGCCGGCGAGGACGAGGAGACCGTCGTGTGCGCCCTGCTGCACGACATCGGCGACTACCTCGCTCCGGCGAACCACTCAGAGGTGGCCGCCGCGGTTCTCCGCCCCTACGTCAGCGACAAGAACTACTGGATCGTGAAGCACCACGGCGTCTTCCAGGGCTTCTACTACTTCCACCACCAGGGCGCGGACCCCCATGCCCGGGACCGCTGGCGCGAGCACCCCTACTACCAGGCCACGGTCGACTTCTGCGCGAACTACGACCAGAACTCGTTCGATCCGGCGTACGACGCGGAGCCGCTGAGCCACTTCGCGCCGATGGTTCGGCGCATCCTGAGTGGAGCCAACCGGAAGGCCTTCAGCTAGTGGCCGCGATGCCCGTGATCGAGAACGTGGGTTTCATCGGCCTGGGCAACGTGGGCGCGAAGCTGGCCGGGTCGTTGCTGACCGGCGGACATGACCTGACGGTGTTCGACCTGGACTGCGAAGCTGCCACGCCGCTGCTGGAGGTGGGCGCCCGCTGGGCCGACTCACCCGCCGAGGTGGCTGCCCGCTGCGACCTGGTCATCACCTGCCTGCCCAACGCGGCAGCGAGCGCCGAGGTGCTCGAGGGCGACGACGGGCTGCTCAGCTCCATCCGGCCCGGATCGGTGTGGGCGGAGATGAGCACGACTGACGAGGCCGAGGTGCGCCGTCTCGCCGCTCGGCTCGCCGACGTGGGCGTGGCCGCTGCGGACTGTCCCGTCTCCGGCGGCTGCCACCGCGCAGCGACCGGGAACATCTCGATCTTCGCCGGGTGCGACCGCCCGGTGTTCGAGCGCCTGCTCCCCGTACTCACCACGATGGGTCGCCAGGTCCTCCACACCGGACCCTTGGGAACGGCCTCGGTTCTCAAGGTGGTCACGAACTACCTCGCCACCGCCCACCTGCTGGCGCTCACCGAGGGTCTGGTCACCGCGGCCGCAGCCGGCATGGACCTGGCCACGACCTACGACGCGATCCGGATCTCGTCCGGGAACTCGTTCGTGCACGAGACCGAAGGACAGGTCATCCTCAACGGGAGCCGGGACATCGGGTTCACCCTCGACCTCGTGGCCAAGGACCTCGGCCTGTTCCAGTCCGTGGCCGAGCGAGCGGAGGTACCGCTGACGTTGTTGCCACTGCTGCAGGACAGGGTCGCGGAGGCGCTCGAGCGCTACGGTCCCCGTGAGTGGTCTCCCAACATCATCCGTGGCCTGGAAGCGGCTACCGGCCTCGCCGTTCGTGCGCCGGGATTCCCGGCTCAGCTGGTCGACCTCGAGCCGCGCGCCGAGGGTGTCGAGGTGAGCAGCAGCCGGAGGTAGCGCGGTGCGTGGCCGGCGCCCCGACGGGCACAGCGACACGTTGCCGGTCGGGACCGGCTGACTTTCCAGATCGGTCGCGCTCGGGCAACGAGCGCTCGGCGAAAGACGCGGAGCCTCGGTCGTACGTCGAGGAGTGCACACGCCGGGCCGTTCCGATGGGTGTGCTTGGGCACACGGACCTGGCGCGATCTCAGGTTGGGCCCGACTCCACGCGGAGGTCGTCTTCCGGAGAGCGAGCTGATGGGTGCAGGGAGCCTGAAAGGGCAGGCCTGCTGGCGGTGGCAGTCGTCACGGCACCCGCGCCGGCGATGAGGACGATTCCGGCGACCGCCTGCCCGGTCAAATGCTGGGAGAGGACGAGGGCGCCGATCACAGCACCGATGACGGGGTCGAGCGCGAACAGGGTGGCGACGACCCGTGTGCCGACGAGCTTCAACGCGAGAAAGTCGCACGAGAGGGCGACTCCGACCCCGATGACGCCAGAGACGACCAGCATGGGCCCATGGGGCGGTTGCAGCACGGAGAGACTGGTGGCGGCGAGCGGGCTCAGGAGGACCGCCGACACGGCGACCGCGAGCGCGAGCCGGTCCAGCCCGCCGTGGCGACCGAGTCGGTGCGAGGTGACCGTATAGGCCGCGAGTGCGCCCGCAGCTGCGAGTCCGACGCAGATACCGATCGGGTCTGCGTCGCCGCCCAGCCCGCTGACGAGGGCTACGCCTGCCAGGGCGGACGCAGGGAGGATGAGGCGCCACCCGAGTCCGGTGCTCATTGCGGCGACGGCGAAAGGCCCCAGGTAGAGCAACGTGGCGGCGATACCGAGAGGCAGCCGGTCGGCTGCTTGGTAGAACGCCACGTTCATGGTGGCGATCGCGGCCCCGAGCATCGCGATCGTCGCCCACTCGGCGTGGCTGCGGCCTCGAAGGCGCGGTCGTAGGACGACCAGAAGGACGAGCGCGCCGAACGCCTGCCGCCAGGCGGCTGCAGCTGCGGGACGGACCACGTCGAAGAGCGGCACCAACAACGCGGCCGAGCCCTGCACGGCCGTGCACGACACGATCACCAGGAGGGTGGCGCCCAGGGCGCGGCGTGTGGTGCTGGACATCAGGACGCGCGTCGCTGGCGGGCGCGGTAGGTGCGGGCCTTGTGCTGGCCTCCACAGACCCGCATGGAGCACCAGCGGCCGGTCCCAGGCCGCGAGGCATCCCAGAAGAGCCAGCGACATCGCGGGTTGGCGCAGGCCTTCATCCGCGACAGCTGCCCGGCCCGGTCAGCAAGCAGGAGATCGATCGACAGGTCGCTGAGCCGACCCCAGAGACCGGAGCCGGTCGGTTCTGCTCGGATGCGACCGAGACCGAGGAGGCTGACACGAAACTCCAGGGCGGGCATCCCCGCTCCGGGAGCGAGCCCGTCATCGATGAAGACGGACCGCACCGCTGCCCGGAACGCCCGCGCGTGCGCCAGCTCGTCATCGCCGAACGGCTCCCCGTCTCTGAGCAGTCCCATCGTCTTCAGCGTCGCCCGGGCCTGGTCCGCATCGGCGAGCAGATCGCGGTCACGGTAGAGATCGAGCGTGTTCGCGAACTGCCGAACCAGTTCGAGACTCCCCGGAGCCGGGTGGGACGGATCTTCAGTCCCGGCCTCAAGAGCCTCGTGAGCCGTCACCATGTATTCACTCTAACCGGTAACGCGCCCGCGCACCGCGCCGGTCGGCCAGGTTCTCCCCGCAAGGACTCATCTCGGCTCTTTCCGTGAAGGACTGAACGAGCCCCGCGCCTGCGCTAGCGTCCACCGCAAAAGTGAGAAGTGAGGGTCTTGACCATGCGTAGGTTCATCGTCCTGTGCTGCATGCTGATCCTCAGCGTCGGCTCTGCGACTGTGTGGATGTCACCGTCGGCCCAGGCCGCGAGTCGGCCGTACATCAGCTCGCTCACACCGGCCCGAGGCAACCCCGACGTCTCGCAGCGGATCATCATCCGGGGCGGGCACTTCACTCGGCGTGCGAAGGTCACGATCGGTGGGGCTGCTGCCAAGAAGGTCGTCTACTACTCGAGCACCAAGCTGGCCGCCTACACGAAGGTCTGGTCCGAGATCGAGCAGGTGCAGGTGCGCGTCACAGCCGGAGGGCTGACGTCGCGCGCGACGTCGCGCTCCGTCTACACCTTCGCTCCGCCTGCGCTGCCGACTTCGGCTCCACCCGTCGACCTGTCGCGCGCCTCGTGGGATTCGATCACGGTCGGCCTCCAGCACTCCTGCGGGATCCGCAGCGACGGCGAGGCATGGTGCTGGGGTGACAACTCCAACCACCAGTCGGGTTGGGGGCCCTACGACGGCACCACGCGCATGGCCAGGGTCGACGAACCCGGTCCCTGGAAGCTGCTCGATGCCACCGGCACGACGACCTGCGGCATCAAGGTCGACGGCACGGCATGGTGCTGGGGTGCCAACAGCTTCGGCCAGACGGGGCAGCCGTACAACACGGACCTGTATCCGTGGAAGCCCCGAGAGGTCGCCTTGGGTGGCACCTGGAGCGACATCGAGGTTGGGGACGAGAAGGCCTGCGGCGTCCGCACCGACACCACCCTCTGGTGCTGGGGGAGCGGCTTCCCCACCGCCGCGGACGGACCGCAGGACCAGCAGGACTACCTGACCGACGAGACGCGGAATGCCGACTTCCGGCGGGTCAAGGGCGAGGGCTGGGCGACGGTCTCTGTCGACGACGACACCGCCTGCGGCATCAAGGTCGACGGAACCCTGTGGTGCTTCGGCTACGCACGACCGTTGGACTGGAGCCACCTGACCCCGATCGGTCCCGGTATGACGTGGAAGTCGGTGAGCGTGTTGTCGGGGCACTCGGCGTGCGCAATCCGTTCCGACTCGGCTCTCCTCTGCTGGGGACCCCAGCTGTGGAGCTGGACCGAGGACTCCGTCCCGCGGCCGGTTCCGAACGGTGCGGGCGCTTGGGAGCAGATCAGCTCGTCCGCTGAGGTGGGCCTCGCCACCTGCGGCGTCAAGGAGGACGGAACCGCCTGGTGCTGGGGCGTTCACGGCAGCTACCCGAGCTATGCCATGGGCAGCGGCAGCAGGGCGGCCAGCCGCACCCCCTTGAGGGTCGCCGACATCGCGGCGTGGTCCTCGGTCGCGCCGGGAGACATGCACTCGTGCGGGATCAAGGCGGATGGCAGCGCATGGTGCTGGGGCAACGACGGCGCGGGTACGTCGTACCTGGGCTTCGACGGAGACTCGGCTCGCCTACCCCGACAGATCATGGACGAGCTCGCCCCTCGGTAGAGCTCGAGGCCCGCCGGGTCACGCCGTTCCGGCCTGCACCACCTGGGGACGGTAGCTCTCGATGATGTCGTTGAATTCCGTGCGCTCCCGCTCGGGCACACCCAAGAACATGAGGGTGGCGGCGATCTCCATCGCCACCGCGTCGAAGCCGGCGGGGTCGATGGACAGGCCGTCGTGGGCCGCGACCATGTCGCGACCGAGGTAGCACTTCGGGCCGCCAGCCGCCTCGATCGACCATGCGGTCACCAGGAACTTGTAGCCCGGGCCGTTGGCGGCGCTGCCGTGGTGCTCGTGCACCGCTGGGTTGGCGTTGACCAACGCGTTGTCGAACAGCCGGTCGACGAGCACGTCGACCGCGCCCGCGATGGCGTAGGCGCCACCGAGACGTTCGTAGAGCGAGGCGCCCGCCGGGACGTGGTCGGCCGCGTCGGCGATGTCGCCGACCTCGGAGTCGGGTTCGATGAGCTGTGTCATGCGGGGCTTCTTTCGGTTGTGGTCGTCCGGTCCGCCGGGTGCGGGGATCGGGTCTGGGGTGCCAGCTGGTCGGCCAGCGTGCGCAGACGCCGACGCAGGTCAGCCAGCTCGAGGGCGTCGAGTCCCGTTGCGCAGGCGACCTCGGCCTGCGCGGCAGCGGCCGCTGTCTCGAGGTCGCGGCCGCGGTCGGTCAGGTCCACGACCACCTGGCGACGGTCGCTCCCGCGGCGACGGCACACGAGATCGGCGGCGACCAAGCGCTCCACCAGGGGCGTCACCGCATGGGAGTCGAGCTCGAGCCGGCGGGCGATCTGCCCGACCGGCGCGGGGCCGTCCTGCCACAGCGTGAGCATGAGCAGGTACTGCGGGTAGGTGAGGTCGATGGCTTCGAGGAGGGGGCGGTAGCGGCGCGTGATCGCGTGGGTCGCGGCGTAGAGCGCGAAACAGAGCTGGTCGTCGAGGCGCAGGCCGGGGGGGTCGTTCGGGACCATGCTCACCTCCTCGGTGTGACCGGGGTCACTGCAGGTCAATCCATCACGCATGACATATCTGCGTCAAGCGTTGTCACGAACCGGGTCCACTCCCGCGGTCGAGGTCCTCGCCAAGAAGGCCGGTCTCGTAGGCGTAGATGACCGCGTGGACGCGGTCACGGAGCTCGAGCTTGGTCAGCACGCGGCCGACGTGGGTCTTGACCGTCGTCTCCGAGACGTACATCGCGGCAGCGATCTCCGCGTTGGTCAGGCCCCGGGCGAGCAGCCGCAGGGTGTCCTGCTCGCGCGGAGTCAGCCGCAGGAGTCGTCGATCCTCATCGCGGGCCCGTGGCTGAGGCACACGGAGGAAGGAGTCGATCATCCGGCGCGTGACGCTGGGGGCCAGGAGGGACTCACCCGCGTGCACGGCACGGATGCCGGCGACCAGGAGCTCTGGCTCGAGATCCTTGAGCAGGAAGCCGCTGGCGCCTGCTTGGAGCGCGTCGTAGACGTACTCGTCCATGTCGAAGGTCGTCAGCATCACCACGCGGGCGGTGTTGCGCGGGTCGGAGGTGATGGAGCGGGTCGCCTCGACACCGTCCGTGCCGGGCATGCGCACGTCCATGAGTACGACGTCGGGCCGGAGCTCGCACACGCGCCGCACGGCCTGCTCCCCGTCGGCAGCCTCACCGACCACGTCGAGGTCCCCCTCGATCTCGAGGATCATCCTGAACCCCCGCCGGACAAGTGCCTGGTCGTCCGCGATCAGGACGCTGATCACGAGCTGGCCGCCGCGGCGGTCTCATCGAGGGGGAGCGTGGCGAGGAGCTCGAAGCCGCCCTCGTCGCAGACCCGCGCCACGAGCTGACCGCCGTACACCGAGACGCGCTCCCGCAGCCCCAGCAGCCCGTGGCCGGCCTCCGGCTGCACGCGCACCGGCTGGCCGTCATCGCGGACGGACAGCCGGAGGGCCCCCTCGGTGTACTCGATCGTCACCTCCGCCTCTCGCGGCGATGCCGCATGCTGCAGGGTGTTGGTGAGCCCTTCCTGCACCAGGCGGTAGGCCGTCAGGTCGAGTCCTGGCGCGAGCGGACGAACCGCGCCGCTGACGTGGACATGCACCGGGAGGCCGGCAGCGTCGAACTTGGCCGCCAGTCGGTCGAGCTGGTCGAGTCCCGGCGCGGGCTCACGATCAGAGCGTTCCTCACCCTGACGCAGCACGCCGACCATGCGCCGCATCTCTGTCAGCGCCTCACGACCGACCGACTCGACGGTGAGCAGCGCCTCCCGCTCGGTCGCCTGCTCCGGACCGAGCCTTCGGCGTACCGCCGACGCCTGCACCGTCATCACGCTGACGCTGTGTCCGATCACGTCGTGGAGCTCGCGGGCGATCCGGTTGCGCTCCTCGGCGACGGCGCGCGAGGCGCGTTGGTCGTGGGCGGATCGGCGTTGCTCCGCGGTAGCTGCGGTGGCTCGCACGAGAGCCCCCACGAGCCACGCCACCACCCATGGGGCCAGCCACACGAGGCTCAGCGCGGTGGTCCTGTTCCACTGGGTCATCGGGTCGAAGACCACCCAGGCGGCCCACAGGACGGTGACCAGGACGAGCCCTGCCCACGCCCGCTGCCTCTCCTCGTGCCGTCCCACCGCGTAGGCCGCGAAGAGGGCCGGGAACATCACGCCACTGCCCTCCGGCGAACCGACGGCGGCGTACCCGATCACCGAGATGACCACGATGGCCGTCAGGCAGAGCAACGGGCGGTAGCGCCGTACGACGAGCAGAACGGCTGTGACGCCGTACACCAGGGCTTCGGCCCAGTGCGGACCCTGTCGGTGCGTCGCGTTGAGGCCCGACCACGCCTCGAGCTGGCTCGAGGCGAGCAGCAGCATCGCCAGAGCGACGTCGAAGGCCCAGCGACGGCGGGTCACCGACCGACGATAACGCCGCAGGGGTCGGCGCGACGTCCCCACTGAGGATGATGTCGGGATCCTCCCCGAGGGGGATCCAAGATCGTGCCCGGGCCCGACGACGCAGACCGGATCCGGACCCTAGCGTCGAGAGGTCGCCACGTCGGCGGCACCGGGGAAAGGGAACGACATGGAGACCTCACGACGGGCCGCCGGCCTGGGCATGCTGACCTACGCCGTGGCGACACCGGTGGCCTTCTTCGCCACCGGTGCACCGGGGGGAGACTTCGAGGACGCCTTCGTCCGCGACTACATCGCCAGCGGGCACTGGGTGGTCGCCTGGCTGTTCTGCTACCTCGGCGCCGTCGGCGCCCTGGGCCTGCTGCTCTTCGGCGCGAGGTGGCACCCGGTCCTGGGGTCGGCCGGGGAGCTGCTCCGCGGCCTGACCGTCGCCGGTGCCGCCGTCAGCGTGGTCGGCTGGTTCATCGACGGTGGCGTCGTGGTCGCGATGGCCGAAGGCGGTCCTTCGGTGCGGTCGGGGGTGCCGCACGCCGTGGTCTACGTGCTCACGGAGACCGGCAACCTGCTGGCCGTGTGCGCCCCGGCGCTCTTCATGGGGGTGGCCGCGATCCTGCTGGCGCTCCGGTCGACGATGCCGACGTGGCTCAAGGTCTTCTCGATGGTGGCGGGTGTGTGTGGCGTCCTGGCGCCGCTGTTCCTCACCTACGGGGTCTTCGTGATGTGGACCCTCGTCTTCGCGGTCTGGCTGCTCACCGGCGGACGTCGTGAGGCGCCGGCCGCGCAGCAGTCGATCCGCGCCACGCATCCCGCCTCCATCTAGCCGGACAACCGCGCTCGCGCCTACCTTCTGGTCACGTCAGCGGCTACGTTGGAGAAGTCGTCAGTGACCCGCGCTCCTCGAAGGGTGCTCGGCGCAGCGACCGAGAGGACGCCGATGCCCGTATTCATGGTGGAGCGACGGTTCGCCGACCAACTGGAGGTCGATCCGGAGACGGCGGCCGCGATCAACCTGATCAACGATGACGCGGGCGTGCGCTGGCTCAAGTCGTTCCTGTCCTCGGACAAGCGCAAGACGTTCTGCCTCTACGAAGCGGTGGACGTCGAGGCGATCCGTACCGCCGCCATGCGTGCGGGCATCCCGGCCGACGCGATCATGGAGCTGTCCGGCACGGTCTCCCCGGACGGCTCCTTCGCTCCGTTGTAGCCGACGACGGGTCAGGCCTGGAGCAGACCGTGCTCGGTGGCGAACACCGCCGCCTTGGTGCGGTTGGGTGCGGCGGTCTTGATCAAGATGCTGCGCACATGGTTGGCGGAGGTGTTGGCACTGATGAACAGTCGCTCGCCGATCTCCCGGTTGGACAACCCCTCCGCGACGAGGCGGAGCACGTCCACCTCTCGCTCCGTGAGGCCGGCGGGGAACGGGGTCTGCTCGGCACGGGGAGCCGGGTCTGCCTCCAGGTCGCGCAGCACGCGGCGGTGACCGATCTGCCTGGCCAATGCTCGGGCCTCGTCGGAGAGACGCAGGGCGGAGGGCGGCGAGGTGCCCGGCGACGGACGCTCGAGACGGAGTCGATGCCGGTTCCACGCGGCGAGCGTCTCGGCCTGGTGGGTGAGCGCACCCATCCTCCGGTCCATGGCGAGGGCGTGCTCGAAGTGCCGGTCGGCGCCGGGGTCGCCGAGCACGGAGTCGAGCTGGCCCAGGTAGCGGTCAGCGGAACCGAAGACGGCGGCGTTCGCGCCGGCCATCAGGTTGGTGCCCTCGTAGCCGGTCAGGAGGGGCCGGAGCGCAGCGGCCGCCACCGAGTCGTCCAGCTTCGCAGCGGCCTCGGTTGCGAAGGCCAGCACACCCGCCCACTGGGCGCCGTTGCGGTAGTCGGCGAGACGGCCACAGAGATGGGTCAGGAGGCTCCTGGCAGGCTCGACCATCTCGAGCTCGGTGTAGAGGGCCAGCAGGCCCGGCAGCCAGTGGTCCTCCCGCCTCTCCACGCCGGTGACGAGGTGCTTGACCTGATCGAGACCTCCGGTGACCCGGTGCAGCATGAACTGCTGGACGCCCCAGGAGCCCTCCGTGGCGCCATCGAACTCCTGGCTGAACTGGTCGTCGAGCCAGGCCAGGATGTGCTCGGCGCCCGCGAAGTCTCCGACTGCGTAGCGGTGGGTGTAGCGCGAGCATCCGGAGACGTAGCGGAAGAACGGCTGTCCGCGCGACAGGGCGATCTGGGTCAGGTCACGCTGCGCACTGCTCCACGCGGGCTCGTCGCCCACGATGTAGGCGAAGGCTCCGCGGTGGAACGCGGCCGGCCCGAGGTGGTCGTCGTCGCCGAGGCGCAAGCCGATCTCGTGCAGCTCGCGTGCGCGAGCCAGGAGGGCGGGCGCCAGCTCCGGGGCCAGGCCCTGCCAGAGGGTGGCGCCAAGGGCGTGGGCGGTGAGCTCCTCGTCACCGCTGGCGCGGGCACGCTGCAACGCGTCCTCGCCGAGCTCGCGGGCCGCTCTGCGGTCACCGGTGAACGAGGCCGCCCGTCCCATGCTGGCCACGGCCCGGATGACCAGGGGGTCCGAACCGTCCAGCGCGGCTGCACCCACCGCCTCGCCGAGCATCTCGAGTGATCGCTGACCGCTCTCGGAGGGTCGCCACGACGCGTCCTCGTGACCGATGGCGGCCCGGAGCCGGACCCGGGGGCTCTCGTCGGTGCTGAGCTCCTCGTAGATCCTCCGGGCCGTCGGGAAGTGCCCGGCGTGCATGTGGTTGCGGGCTGCGGCGGCGAGCAGCTCGGCCCGCGGTGGACCCTGGACGACATGCAGCTGGGCCGCCCGCTCGTACAGCGTGGCCGCCTCGCTGGGCGCAAGGCTCCGGACCGCCTGCTCGGCGGCCCGAACCAGGTAGCGCACCGCCTTCTCGCCGTGTCCGAGCGCCCGGGCCTGGACGTAGTGGTGCGCGAGCTGGGCCATCAGCCCCGGGTCGTCCTCGCTCAACCGGCTCTCCAGCACGCCCGCGATCCGTGCGTGCGCCGCCGCGAGGTCGGGAGCTGTCATCTGGTCGAGCACCGCTCGACGAGCCAGCGAGTGCACGAACCGATAGCCGTCGGCGTCGCCATCGCGGTCCGAGACCAGCAGCCCGGCGCGCACGGCGAGGTCGATCCCCTCCAGGACTGCTTCCGCTCCGAGATCGCAGGCGAGGACCACCAGGACCGGGTCGACGGTGTCGCCGGCGACCGCGGCGAGCTCGAGGACGCGCGTGGGGCTGGCGCCGAAGGCCGCGAGTCGACGGGCCAGTGCGTCCTGGACGGACGCCGGTGCCGAGATGGCTCCGGAGCGGACGGCGGCGAAACCGCCGCGGGACTGGAGGTCGTGCCAGTACTCCTGGAGGAAGAAGGGGTTTCCGCCGGTGTGGTCGCGCAGCACCGGCGCCGCTGTCTGGGCCGAGGCGGGCGACACTCCGGCTTCACGGACGAGGTAGTCCACCACGTCCTCGGTGGCGAGTCCCAGGAGGTCGATCCGGGCCACGCCGTCGAGGCGGTGCAGGTCCGCGAGGGCGAAGCTGACGGCGTCCGAGCGGTCAGGCGCGGTGGTGCGGTGCGTCGCCAGGACGAGCAGCTGCTCTCCGGCGGTGGACTCCACCACGTGGGTCAGCATCGCCAGCGTCGGCTCAGGAGCCCAGTGCAGGTCCTCGAGCACCAGCACCGTCGGACGTTGCTCGGCGACCGCCAGCAGGACCCGCAGGACGGCGTCGAAGAGGGCCGGCCGGGAATCGCCGTCTCCGGACGCGAGGCCCGCCGCCGTCGGCCAGGGACCCAGTGCGGCGCTGGTGAGGCGCAGGAGCGGGGCTGCATCCGCAGGCGTGATCTGGTGCAGGGCCTCAGCAGGCATCTGCTCCAACGCCTGCTCGAGGATGTCGACGAAGGGCCGGTAGGGGGTGTTGAACTCCTCGCGGCACGCACCCCTCAGCACCAGGGCGCCGTGCTCACGCAGGGCCGCAGCCACCTCCACCACCAGTCGGGTCTTGCCGGCACCCGGTTCCCCGCCCACGAAGACGACCTGGCGTCGGTCGTCCTCGACGGCGGCCCACATCGTCTCGAGATGCTCGATCTCCGCCTGCCGCCCGACGAAGGCGGTCCGAGTCCGTACGTGTCCCGGCGGTGCGCGAGGCGGGACCGGGTTCATCACGTCTCGACCCTAGTCCGGTCGAGAGCTCGTCGAGATAGTCAGATCTGACCCCCTGACGACAGAGGGGCGCGGCAGTCAGATCAGGTCAGGCGCCTCGGTCCCGTCGTCCGTAGCGTCGCTGGCGCTGAGAAGACCGACACCCCACCGAGCCAAGGAGAATCTCATGGCAACACCGATCACGGACCTGCCCGTCGAAGTCGCCCAGGGCGACCTGGAGACCAGGTACGTCGAGCTGGGGGAGATGGCCATCCGGCATGCCCGGATCCCGGCCGGGACCGACTTCGGTCCGGTGCTGCAGGGGCTGCCGAACGACCGTTGTCCCAGCCCCCACTGGGGGATCGTGCTGGAGGGATCGGTGCGTCTCGAGCACGCGGACGGGACCGTCGAGACCGCGAGCGCGGGCGAGGTCTACTTCTGGCCGGCAGGGCACACCGCCACCTCCTCCGAAGGGGCCGTCTTCCTCGAGATCGGTCCCGTTGCGCCGATGCGCGAGTTCCACGACCACGCACTGCAGGTGTTCGCCTGAGACGTCGCGCGACACCTTCCAGTCCGGCCCAGTCCTCTTGAGACAACCCTGGAGCAGTCATGAACGGCACACCGGCACTGACCATCCTCGACGCCGTACGCGGCGATGTCATCACCGCACAGTCACCGGAGTTCGACCAGGCCCGGTCGGTCTACAACGCGATGATCGACCGACGACCGCTGGCGGTCGTGCGAGCCGTCGACGTCACCGACGTGCGCGTCGCCGTCGATGCCGCTCGTGAGAGCGGGCTGCCCCTGGCCATCCGGGACGGAGCGCACAGCGTGCCGGGCTTCGGGACGGTCGACGACGGCATCGTCGTGGACCTCGCGGCCATGAAGGGCGTCCGCATCGATCCGGACAAGCGAGTCGGCCGCGTCCAGGGCGGTTGCGACTGGGGCGACTTCGACCACGCCGCGCACAACTTCGGGCTGGCCACGACCGGAGGGATCATCTCCACCACCGGGGTGGCCGGACTCACTCTGGGTGGCGGCATCGGCTACCTGGCTCGGGCCCACGGGCTCTCCATCGACAACCTGCGATCGGCAGACGTCGTGCTCGCGGACGGCAGCTTCGTGACCGCCAGTGCGACGGAGCATCCGGACCTGTTCTGGGCCCTGCGCGGCGGCGGTGGCAACTTCGGAGTCGTCACCGAGCTCGAGTTCGACCTGCACCCGGTCGACACCATCTACGGCGGCCCGATGTTCTTCGAGCTCGACGTCGCGGAGGAGCTGTTCCAGACGTACGGCGAGTGGATCGCAGCCGCCCCGCGGGAGATGAGCGCCTTCCCGGCCTTCCAGATCGCCCCGCCGCTGCCGTTCGTCCCTGCCGACCGGGTCGGCGAGCCCTTCGTGCTGCTGGTGTCGTGCTGCAACGGCACCGACGAAGCGGCGGAGGGCCTCTTGAAGGAGCTCCGCGCGGTGGCCGCACCCGTCGCCGAGCACGTGGGACGGATGCCCTACCCGGCGCTGAACAGCGCTTTCGACGGTCTGCTCCCCAAGGGTCTTCAGCACTACTGGAAGGCGGCCTTCCTGCCCGAGCTGACCGACGACGTCATCGCCGCCCACGTCGAGCACGGCCCCAAGGTGCCGGCGATGGAGTCCACGATGCACCTGTACCCGATCGATGGAGCCGTGCACGACGTTGCAGTGGACGCGACCGCGTTCGCCTACCGCGGAGCGAACTTCGCCCCGGTGATCGCCGGCATGTGGCCCGACCCCGCCGACAACGAGGCCAACATCGCCTGGGTGCGCGACTACCACCAGGCGCTCGAGCCACACACCAGCGAAGGCGGCTACATCAACTTCATGGCGGGTGACGACCAGGGGCGCATCCGCGCCAACTACGGCGTCAACTACGACCGGCTGGCCTCGGTCAAGAAGACCTACGACCCGGGCAACCTCTTCCGGATCAACCAGAACATCGCCCCCGCCGTCTGAAGCGACCGCGTGCGAGCTTGCCTGTTGCGGTGCCAGCCTCCTACGATCTTCCACAGATCATTGGAGGAATAGTGGAGTCACAGGAACGTCGTACCCGGGTCTTCGACGAGCTCGCCGTCGTGGGCAAGGCCTTCGGCAGCGCCAAGCGCCTCGAGCTCGTGGAGCTGCTGGCGCAGGGGGAGCGGACCGTCGACGGGTTGGCCCGTGCGGCCGGCATGGGCGTCACCACGGTGTCGGCCCACCTGCAGGTGCTCAAGCTGGCCAACCTCGTGCGGACCCGCCGGGAGGGCACGAAGGTGCACTACCGGCTCGCCGGCGAGGACGTCGCCGCCCTGTACGACGTCATGCGGAGCGTCGCACGCGCGCGGTCGGCCGATGTCGGCCAGGCCCTCGACGCCTACCTCAACCTGCCGGGATCGGGTGAGGTGGGACTGGTCTCGCGTGAGGAGCTGTCCCGCCTGCTCGACGGTCAGATCACCCTGCTCGACGTCCGACCCACCGAGGAGTTCGTCGCCGGCCACATCCCGGGCGCTCGGAGTGTGCCGCTCGGCGCGCTGAGCGGCTTGGCCGCCGAGCTGCGCGACGCTCCCGAGGTGGTGGCCTACTGCCGCGGCAGCTTCTGCGTGCTCGCCCATGACGCCGTGCGCCTGCTGGGCGTCGAGGGAGTCCGGGCGCGGCGGCTCGAGGACGGCATGCTGGAGTGGCGAACGCACGGCCTCCCGGTCGCGGTGGGCGCATGAGTGGCCTGGCGCTGAGCGCCTTCGCCTCCTGGCCGGCGCGCCGCTGGGTGGCAGCGGCCGGTGCGGCCACCGTCTTCGCGCTGCTCGTGGCCATCCCGACCGATCTGATCGACACCCCGGTCTTCGGCCGCGAGATCGCGCCGACCTGGTGGGCCTGGCCCTCGCTGGTGCTGTCCTCCCTGCTCGGAGGGCTGCTCGTGGCGACGTACGTCGCACCCAACCAGCCGGACGTCTCCACGACCCGCCGCGGAGGCTGGGTCGGGGCGGCCCTGACCTACTTCGCGGTGGGCTGTCCGGTCTGCAACAAGCTCGTGCTCCTGGCGCTCGGAAGCGCGGGGGCCATCACCTGGTTCGAGCCGGTCCAACCGGTGCTCCAGGTGCTCGCCATCGCCCTGCTCGCCTGGGCCCTGCGCCAGCGCCTGCTCGGCGAGCCGTCCTGCCCGACCACCGCACCAGGAGACGTCGCCCGTGTCTGACCGTCGCAAGAGCCCCGTCGTACCGATCGCCATCGCAGCACTCGCCCTGATCGCCCTGATCGCCACCCTCGTCGGCTCTCTGGGCTCCGACGACACCGCGGAGCAGGCCCGGCCGAGCTCGTCGAGCCGGTCCGCGGACTCCGAGGAACCCCGAGGCTCCAGCGAGTCCCGAGACTCCGGCCGAGCGCCGGACGAAACCTGGGCCCGGCTGGTGCGGCGCGAGGCTGACGACCCGCTGGCACTGGGTGAGGTGGACGCCCCCGTCGTGATGCTCGCCTACTCAGAGTTCCAGTGCCCCTTCTGCGGCAAGTTCGCCCGCGACACCGAGCCCCAGCTGATCGAGCGGTACGTCGAGGACGGCACGCTCCGCATCGAGTGGCGGGACTTTCCCTACCTGGGCCCCGAGTCGACGACCGCGGCGCAGGGCGGCCGCGCCGCGGCCGCACAGGACAGCTTCTGGGAGTTCCACGACGAGATGTACGCCGACCAGCTGCCGCCCAACTCGGGCAAGCTCGACGCGGACTACCTGGCGACGATCGCGAAGCGGGTGGGGCTCGACGTCGAGCAGTTCAGGTCCGACATGCGGTCGAAGGCCACCAAGCAGGCGATCGCGAAGGACTTCTCCGAGGGCCAGGCGATCGGGGTGACCGGCACGCCGGCGTTCGTCATCAACGGCGTGCCCGTGATCGGCGCCCAGCCCACGGAGGTCTTCGAGAAGGCCATCGAGCAGGCCGCGACCGAAGCGGGCTCGTGACCGAGGTCGGGGTGCTGGCGGCCTTCGCCGCCGGCGTGCTGGCCCTGTTGTCGCCGTGCAGCGCGCTGCTGCTGCCCTCCTTCTTCGCGATGGCGTTCACCAGCAAGCGGGCCCTGGTCGCGCGGACGGCGGTCTTCTACCTCGGTCTGGCCCTGACCCTGGTCCCCCTCGGCAGCGGCGCGGGAGCGGCCTCCGCGTTCTTCTACGGTCATCGACCGCTCCTGATCAGCGTTGCCGGCTGGATGATCATCGGCTTCGGAGTGCTGCAGCTGGCCGGTAGAGGGTTCACGGTCCCGTTCTCTCAGCGGCTGAGCACGGCCGTGGCGACGCGCGGCGGGGACGGCTGGATCTCCACCCTGCTGCTCGGCGCCGTCTACGGGCTGGCGGGCTTCTGCTCGGGGCCGGTGCTGGGCGCGATCCTGACGGTGGCCGCGACCCAGGGATCGCCTTGGCAGGGAGGCGGGCTGCTGGCGATCTATGCGGCCGGGATGGCCGCGCCCCTGCTGCTCCTCGCCGGACTGTGGGACCGCTACGACCTGGGCAGCCGCCGCTGGCTGCGCGGCCGCACGCTCGCGCTGGGTCGGCTGCGCGTGCACACGACGGCACTCCTGTCGGGTCTGCTGTTCGTCGTCATCGGAGTGCTGTTCCTTCGCTACGACGGCACCGCCGGTCTGACCGGCTCGCTCGGGGTGGGCGACCTGACCGACGTCGAGTTCAGTGCCCAGCAGGCCGTGGCGGAGTGGACCTCGGGCGTGCCGGCCTGGGCGGTGCTGCTGGTGGTGCTCCTGCTCGCGTCGTACGTCGCGTGGCGACGCGCACGCAGCACCCCGGAGAAGGTCGATGACTCCTCGACGTCGAGCGTGAGGTAGCCGCCGCTACGGTCGGGACAGCATCCGGTCACGACACGGAGGAACGGCATGGAGCATCACGAGGTGTTGGTCGTCGGCGGCGGCAACGCGGGGATCTCGCTGGCGGCCCGGCTGCTGCGCGACGGCGCCCAGGACGTCGCCGTGGTCGAGTCGGAGTCCGTCCACCGCTACCGTCCGCTGCTGAACTACGTCGGGGCCGGCGAGGCGTCGATGTCCTCCCTGGAGCGGCCCGCTGCCTCCGTCATGCCGGACGGGTGCACGTGGATCCAGGACCGGGTCGTGGCGGTCGACGTCGACGGCCCGACCGTGACGACGCGGGACGGCCGACGGATCGGGTGCACCACGCTCGTCGTGTGCTCCGGCCTGGAAGAGGACTGGGACGCCACACCGGGCCTGGCTGAGGCCTATGCGGCGGGGTGGGCCGGCTCGACCTTCGTCGTCGAGAGCGCGCCTCGGGTGTGGCCCGCACTGCGCGACCTGACCGGCGGCCGGGTGGTCTTCACGATGCCGCCCGAGCCCGCGCCCTGCGGCGCGACCGCGCTCAAGCCGCTGTTCATGGCGTGCGACCACTGGCGGCGCACCGGGGTGCTGGGCGACCTGGACGTGCACCTGGTCCTTCCGGGGGCCACCCCCCACGGACTGCCGAAGGCCGACCGGATCCTCGAGAGGACGCTGGCGTCGTACGGCGTGCAGGTGCTGCGCGAGGCCCGCGTCGCCGCACTCGACGCACGAACCGTCACCGTGTCGACCTCCGACGGAGACCGGGAGCTGAGCGACGTCTCCTACGCCCACGTCGTGCCGCACTACCGGGCCCCCGGCTGGATCGCCGAGGGCGGACTGGCCGGTGCGACGCAGAGTGGCCTGGTGGACGTCGACCCGCTCACGCTGCGTCACCGACGTCATGGTGCGGTCTGGTCCCTCGGTGATGTGGCGGACCTCGGGATCCGACCGTCGGGAGGGGCGCTTCGCAAGCAGGTGGCGGTCCTCGCACACAACATCGCCGTCACCGACGTGTCCGCCCTGGAGCACTACGACGGCTACACCGTCATGCCGATCACGGTGTCCCGACACCGCCTGATGCTTGTCGAGGTGGACCGCGAGGGGAGACCGGCGCCGTCGGTGCCCGTGCCCGACCTCGTCCAACCGCGACGGGCGACGTGGTGGGCTGATCGCTACGCCCTCCCCGTCACCTATTTCAAGCGGATCCTGCGCGGCAAGGTCTGAGCCCTGGCCCGGTGTCGCCTCGCCGCCCGCCCTGGATAGCGTTCGCCCATGAAGCCTCTCTGCACCGATCCCGTCCCCGCTCGTGACTGAGCCGTCGGGCGGCTCCGAGGACGTCGCCGCGCCGAAGGGCTCACGTGAGGAGCCGGAGCTCGAGGAGACCTTCGAGCGGCTGGTGTCCGAGGGTCACGAGCGGCTGGACCGCCCACTGCTGCCGCTGCTGTCGACAGGATTCCTGGGCGGCGTCGACGTCGGGGTGGGGGTGCTGATGTACCTCGTGGTGCAGGCCAAGACCGACAACCCCCTGCTGGCGGCGATGGCGTTCACGATCGGGTTCGCGGCGCTGCTGCTGGCCAACAGCGAGCTCTTCACCGAGAACTTCCTGGTGCCGGTGATCGCCGTGGTCGCCAAGGTCGGGACCGTGATGCAGCTGGTCCGGCTGTGGGCGGTCACCCTGGCCGCCAACCTGGTCGCCGGCTTCGCCATGGCCGCGATGATCGTGGTGGCCCTGCCGGACGTGCACGACGCGGCGTTGACGGCGGGCTCCCACTACGCCTCCCTCGGTGTGTCCTGGCGCTCGTTCTTCCTGGCGGTGCTCGCCGGGGCGGTCATCACGCTCTTGACGCGGATGCAGCACGCGACCGAGAGCCTCGGTGTCCGCCTGGTCGCCTCGTTGCTGATGTCGTTCGTGCTCGTGGGCGCGGAGCTGTTCCACTCGGTGCTGGACTCGATCTTCATGTTCGCCGGACTGCTGACCGGACGGGCCGACTACGGCTACCTCGACTGGCTGGGCGCGCTCGGTTGGTCGGCGTTCGGCAACCTCGTGGGTGGGCTCGTGCTGGTCACCGGCATCCGACTGCTGCGCGTGCCGCACCGGGTGGCGGAGAGTCGCGAGGAGGGGCAGACCGGCTGACCTGCCTGTCGCAGGATCGGTGGGTCAGACGGTGGTCGTGCTCTCGGATCGCTGCAGGGACTGAGCACCTCGACGGTGCAGGGCCATGCCGCCGATGATCAGGACCACCCCGAGCACCAGGAACCCGAGGTCCCACGACAGCGGGGCGCCGAGGTCGTCGCGCACGTGGTGCACGCCCAGCAGCTGGTGGTCGACCAGACCCTCGACCACGTTGAAGATGCCCCACCCGGCCAGCACCAGGCCGAAGTGGAAGCTCCAGGTGGGGGCGAGCCGTCCCGCGCGCCACGCCCGGAGGGCCGTGATCGACCCGGCGAGCACGAGCAACCACGTCGCCACGTGGAAGAACCCGTCGGCGAGGGTGTTCAGCTCGAGCCCGGCGACGGTGCTGGTCGGCTGCTCGGCGCTGACCATGTGGTGCCACTGGAGGAGCTGGTGCAAGACGATGCCGTCGACGAAGCCTCCGAAACCCAGCCCGTAGAGCAGGCCGGAGGCCTTGGACGGCGGACGGGAGGAGGGGGTAGGTCGACTCATGGCCGGGCGGTACCCAGTCACACCCGGTGAACGCACCGCCGGTCCTTCGGCACCGATGCCCGGCGACGCCGGCCGGTGATCTAGATTGCGACCCTGTGAGTGCTCAAGCCCCGTCCGCCGTCGTCCTGGTCCGTGCCGAGAAGTTCCTGCCCAACCCGGCGACGGCTGCCGACAACGCCTTCCAGTCCGAGGTGCCCGCCGAGGAGTCGGACGCCACGATCTCGGCGAGGGCGCTGGAGGAGATGGACGCGCTGGCCGACGCGCTGCGCGCGGCGGGGGTGCGGGTGCACGTGTTCGCCGACGAGGACCACACGCGCCCCGACAGCGTGTTCCCCAACAACTGGTTGTCGACGCACGCCGGCGGCCAGGTCGGGGTCTATCCGATGTACGCCTCGAACCGGCGCCACGAGCGTCGCACCGACGTGCTCGAGATGCTCAAGTCCTCCTACCGGGTGCAGACGATCATCGACTACTCCGGCCTCGAGCCTGACGGCATCTTCCTCGAGGGGACCGGTGCGATGGTGCTCGACCACGTGTCGCGGGTCGCCTACACGGCGGTGAGCCACCGGGCCGACACGCACGTGCTGGAGCGCTTCTGCACCGACTTCGGCTACGAGCCGATGGCGTTCGACGCGGTGGACTCGCACGGCGTGCCGGTCTACCACACCAATGTGCTGTGCTGCATCGGCACCGACGTCGCACTGATCGCGCTCGACATGATTCCCGATCCGGCCCGTCGCGCCCAGGTCCGCGAACGCCTGACCGTGAACGGACGCGCGGTCGTGGAGCTCACCGAGGAGCAGATCCGCGAGTTCGCCGGCAACGCCGTGGAGCTCTGCGGCCGCACCCCCGAGGGCCGGCGCCGCTACATCATGGCGATGTCGAAGAGCGCGCGCCGCAGCCTGCGACCCGACCAGGTGGCCGTCATCGAGGAGTCCTGCGAGATCGTCGCCGTCGACATCCCCACCATCGAGCTCGCGGGTGGCTCGGTGCGCTGCATGATCGCGGGCGTGCACCTGGACCGTCGGCCGCCGGGCGTCGAGACCGACCCGACGCCGGCCGTCGAGGCGATCGACGAGAACCCGCACACCGCCGACGGGCGGGACGTGGCAGGCGACGGCTGAGTCGCACCGAAACGAGACCACCCGCGGCCGTCAGAAGGCCGCGCGGACCCCCTCGCTCGTGACGATCACCCCGTGGCAGCCGCGCCGCTCGAGCCACGCGGGGCCGTCGGCACCGAGCGCGAAAGCGGCGGTGGCATCGATGTCGGCGTGGACCAGGTCGGGCCCCACGACGGTGGCCGAGGCGATGCCGGTCGGCGGCACGCCGGTGCGGGCGTCGACGATGTGAGCGCCACGAGCCGCGGAGCCCGACGTGGCGACACCCCCGTTCCGGACGGGTACGACGGCCAGGACCCGGGTCCGGTCGAACGGATCCTCGACGCCGATCCGCCAGCCGGGGCCGTCGGTGTGCCGCGTCCGCACCACCATGTCGCCGCCGGCCGAGAGGCAGAAGTCGTGCTCCGTCAGGTGATCGAGCACCTGAGCAGCGCGCTCGACAGCCCAGCCCTTCACGACACCGCTCGGGTCGAGCACGCGCACGCCGTCGGCGCCGGCACGCCACACGTCGAAGGCCCCGAGGGAGTCGCACCGGGCCTGCTCGCCGAGAGCCAGCACCTCGTGCACGACGTCCGGGCAGTCGTCGAGGCTGATCTCGCCGCGACTGAGGCGCGAGATCGCGGAGTCCGCGCGGTAGGTGCTGAACACGGCATCGGCCATGCGCAGGACGGTGAGCGCCTCGGTCCAGACAGGGGCCTCGTCGGGCGAGACAGGACCCCGCACGGCGAGGCTGACCGGCATCCCCATCACGTGCGCGACGCGGCGCCGCACCGACGGACCCTCGGTCGCGACGTCGCTCACAGCTGTGCCTGGTCCAGGGCGCTCTGCAAGGACTCGACGTAGCCGTCACTGGTCACCGTCGCACCGCTGACCATGTCGATGTCGGCGCTCTGCGCATCGATGGTCTCCTGGGTGAGGATCGGCAGCGCGTAGTCGTTGATCTGCTGGTCCTTGGGGTTCCCGCTGGGGGACTGCAGGACGGTCGCCGAGGTGATCGCTCCGGCGCTCACCGTGAGCTCGACCTGGACCGGCCCCCAGCGGGTCCGGGCCACCGTGCCGGTGGCCTTCGTGGTCCCGGTGGTGGAGCCGGACGTCGATCCCGCAGAAGCCGCTCCGGACGGGGTCGTCGCCAGGGGCCCGGAGGTCGAGGTGCTGTAGCCGAACAGCAGCACCAGCGTCGAGAGGGTGCTGAGCACCCACAGCACGATTCTTCTCATCGGGTCACCACGCGAACGTCTCGAGATGGAGCCGGTCGGGAGGCAGGCCGGCGTCGGTCAGGGTGCGGGAGACCAGCTGTGTCCACGGCTCGGGGCCGCAGAGGTAGACGTCCCGCTCGGCGATGTCCGGCACCCAGTGGCGCAGCGCGGCGAGGTCGTCGACCCCGCCGATGTCCTCGCCGAGCCAGGAGTCCGGGTGCCGGCGGTGGCCGGGAAGACGCAGCACCTGGAGGCCGCGCTCGCGCACGAGCAGGTCGACCTCGTCCGCGAAGAGTGGATGCCGGGTGAAGCGCTCCACGAGGATGACCTCGCCGGGGGCGTAGGCGAGGCCCTCGGCGAGCGCGCGCAGCGGCGTGATGCCGACCCCCGCGCCGATCAGGGCGACGCGGCGCTGCGTGCGCGCCCGGGGGCTGAGACGTCCGTAGGGGCCCTCGACCAGGGCGCGCGTCCCGGGGGTCAGCCGACGTGACGCTGCGCTGCCGTCGCCGACCGACTGCACGGTGATCCGGAGGTGGCGTCCGTCGGGCGCCGCGGACAGCGAGTAGGGGTTGGCGCGGGTCCACCCGCTGCGGCCCAGGAACCGCCAGCCGAAGAACTGGCCGGCCTCGACGCGCATCCGGTCGAGTCGTCGGCCGGTGAGGTGGATCGACCAGATGCCCGCACCCTCGTCCACCACCGACGTCACGCGCAGCCGGTGGCGCAGGTTGAGGGTCAGCGGCTGTCCCAGGCGGTAGACCAGGACGACCGCCGCGGCGAGGGTCCAGGCCGACCACCAGAAGACGGTCCGGGCGGTCGAGCCGAGGAACTCCTGACCGGTCCACAGCTGGTGCGGGAGCGCCAGTCCGACGCCGAGGTAGGCGTAGAGGTGCAGCAGGTGCCACGACTCGTAGCGCAGCCGGCTGCGGGCCCGCTTGATGCTGGTGACCACCACCATCACCAGACACAGACTGCCGGCGACGGCGAGCAGCATGCCGGGGTAGTCGAGAGTGAGCTGCCAGAGGGTGGCCGGTGTCGCCGCGAGGTACCCCCCCGCGTAGCCCCAGGTGATCGTCACCACGTGCGCGAGCATCAAGGTGAACGAGGTGAAGCCCACGATCCGGTGCAGCCGTGCCAGCCGGTCCTGCCCGAACGCGTGCTCGAGCACCGGCACCCGCGCCATCAGCAGCACCTGCGCCAGCAGCAGCACCGAGGCGACAAGACCGCTGAGCCGCCCCAACGAGGTCAGTCCGCCGGGCCAGCCAGTGAGGTCCCGAGCGCCACCGTCGGTCGTCCACCAGTAGCCGACGAGCACCAGGCTGAGCCACAGGCTGCCCAGTGCTGCGCGGCGCACGATTGCATCGAGCCGCGCGCGTCGACCGGGCGTCGTACGTCGGTGCGGTGCGAGTGCGGACCTCGACGGGTCGGCGGGCCGGGTGGTCATGAGGACTCCTCTCGCGGCCCGGTGGGAGCGGCCTGCAGACGAGCGTGCGCCCCGTGCCTGGGAGGCGGTTAGCACGTTCCTGTGCGCCGGCTGTGGTCATCGAGGGGACACCTGGCAACGGTGCCGCATGCCGAATCGTGGGCGGGGGTACAGCACGCACGATCCCCCCACCCCCGACCCATCTCGGCAAGGAGCCCCATGTCCACGGACGCGATCGTCCTGCTCAAGAACGACCACAAGGAGATCCTCAAGGCCTTCAGCGACTTCGAGAAGGCCGGCGAGAACGCCACCGTCACGAAGCAGAAGCTGGTGGACCGGATGATCGAGCTGCTGACGGTGCACACCTACATCGAGAACGAGGTGATGTACCCCCGCGTGCGCGAGACGCTCCCCGACCTCGAGGACGACGTCCTGGAGTCCTACGAGGAGCACCACGTCGCCGACGTGCTGGTCGTCGAGCTCGCTGCCCTGACGGCCGAGCACGAGCGCTTCACCGCCAAGACCACGGTGCTGATCGAGAACGTCCGGCACCACATCGAGGAGGAGGAGAAGGAGTGGTTCCCGAAGGTGCGTGAGGGCATGGGACGCAAGGCGCTCAGCGAGCTCGGCGCCGAGATGCTCGAGGCCAAGAAGAAGGCGCCGACCCGTCCCTCGCAGCCGAGCGCGCTGAAGAAGACGATCGACGCCGTCGTCAAGTGACCCGCGGTCGGGCGACGACCAGCGACCCGACCAACGAGCCGTCGGCGAGGAGACCTCCGATGGTCCGCTGCTGATCGCGGACGCTGCGGAAGGCCTCCTCGTCGCCGTGCCGCTGGGCGACGAGGTCGTTGACCTCGTCGACCAGGCGCTGCCATCGCGCTGACGACTCGGCGAAGTCCGCGAGCGCAGCCTCCGCGACCACGTCCAGGCCGGCCTCGTCCAACAATGCGGTGAGCTCCAGCCGGTCGGGGAAGTGGTTGCCCTCCGGCTGCTCGGTGAGCGGGCCCGTCCGCACGAACACCAGCAGTCCGATGCGGCCACCGGGGCCGATGGCGCGCCGGAGCTCCGCGAGCTGGGCCGCCTTGTCCTCGACGGTGCACAGCACACCCAGCGACCAGGCCACGTCGAACGCAGCGTCGGGTACGGGCAGCGCGGCTCCGTCGGCCACGACGCTGGGTCGCCCGAACATCCGCCGGGCGGCCGCAGCGGCCCCGGGCATCGGGTCGACGAGCAGGGGAACCGCGCCGAACTCCCGGGCGGCGAGCTCGGCCGGGCCGCCCTCGCCGGCGCCCGAGTCCAGCAGCCGCACGCCTGGCGCGAGCCCGGTCTCCCGCGCCAGCCAGCGCAGGGCGTCCGGGGAGCCGCTGCCCCGGCACCCGGCGGGCACGGCATGGTCGGCGCCGAGAGTGTCGACCGCCTCGGCCGTCCACTGGGGAGCGGTGGAGAACTCCTGGGCCATCGGATCGTCCCCGTCCGGGGCGTTGTTCACCCGTGTCACCGAGGCCGGAGCACCTTGTGGGTACCGTCGCACCAGGGTGCACGCTGCGTGTGCGCACAGGCGCAGACCGCGACGACGGGTCGGGTGGTGGCGTGCCGTTCGCCGTCCTCGGTCTCCACGTGGTCGGCGTGCCGCACCAGCCAGGGGCCGTCGCCGCACCGGCGCACCTGCGGTGCCTGCTCGGCCGTCACACCAGCATCCGGGTCCACCAGCAGGTCTCCGTCGGCGAGACGCACGGTGCCGCTCATGCGGCCACCGACGTCGACGAGGTCGCGACCAACGAGCTGGCGCCGGCACCGAAGGCGGCGAGCACGTGCTCGGCGAGGAGCTCGTCGGTGAGCACCGAGACCGCCACCCCGAAGAACACGTCCTCCAGCACCGCGGGCTCGGCGTCGACGAGGGCCTCACAGATGTCCCTGGTGGCCACCTGCTCGTGGACGGCGTCGGCCTCCACGTGCTCGTCGAAGTAGTCGGCCATCGCCGGGGACAGCTCCAGGCGCCGCAGACCCTGGACGTACTTGCGGCAGGGGAGCGAGCTGCTCACCTCGATCGCGGCGAGGTGGCCCACGGCGGCACCGCGCAGGCGGCGGTGCAGGCACAGCAGGCTCATGGCGTTGTTCAGCGCCAGGGTGACGGCCGGCACTGCATCGAGGTAGGCGCCGTAGGCCGGGTCGAGACCCGCCTGCGTCATGCCCTCGGCGTAGAGCCGGCTGTGCTGACGCTCCGGCCGCCCGGCGCCGTACTCGTCGAACTGGAGCTCCGCCAGGGCCACCTTCACGGCACCGAACACCCGCGGGATGACGAACGTGTGCGGATCGGCCTCCTTGAGCTGGTAGATGCTCCGGTGCACGAGCAGCTCACGGAACTGCTCGGCCGTCGCCTCGCGCTGGAGGAAGCGGCTCACCGAAGGACCGTCGGCCGCAGCGACCTGGTCGAAGATGCGCTGGGAGACCGGTCCCGGGCCCGAGACGGCCTCGCTCACGGAGTCGGAGGTCAGGGCCCGGAGCTGGTCCTCGAACGGCCGCTCGAGGGCGCCGCGCAGGCGCAGCAGGTCGGGATCCCACTCGCGGGCGTCGTCCACACCGTCGAAGCCGCCGTAGTGCAGCTCGTAGAGGGTCCACAGCGCCAGCTGCAGGTCCTCGGAGCGTACGACGTCCGGGCACGCCGCCACGTGGGTGCGGAGCTCGTCGTGGTCGAGCGGGGCCTGCGTGCGCAGGGCGTCGACGACCGCCCGGCTGACCGGGCCGCGGGGAGCGGGGAGTCTCATGCTGCGCGCTCCACGGTGAGGTAGCGGTCCATGCCGGTCACCTCGAGCACCCGCAGGGTGGCCGGGGTGGAGACGCGGACGACCAGCTGCTTGCCGACGGCCTCGAGTCCCCGGTGGCCCTCGACGAGCACGCCCACGCCGGCCGAGTCGATGAACTGCACGCCGGTCAGGTCGACCAGGACGGTGGACGCATCGGTCGCGGCGGCGTCCTCGAAGTGGACGCGCAGCTCGTGCACGGTGGAGACGTCCAGCTCACCGGTGCCGCGCAGGACGAGCGTCCCGGCATCGTCTGGGTCGGTCACGTCGAACATGGGCACACTCCGTCACTCCCGGGCTCCGACCCGGCGTCATCGCCGAGGGTCGTCTCCGGGATATGCCCAGACGGGGGGCGCTACATGCGTGCTGCGGGCTAGTCCCGCTCGTCCTGCCGTCGGGCGAGCTCGGCGACCTCGGAGGCGAGGTAGCGCCGGTGTCCGCCGAGGGTGCGGACCACCCGGATCCGACCGGCGTTGGCCCAGCGGGCCAGCGTGTTGGCGTCGACCTGCAAGATCGAGGCCACCTCACCCGGCGTGAGGTAGTGCGGCATGTCGGGACTGTCACTCGCGGTGCCCGCGCGTTGGCTGGTGCTCATCCTGGACTCCTGATCCGATCGTTCGGCGGTGTCCGGCAGCTCGCGGGGGCTGGGCGTAGCGTGTCGTCGCGTCCAGCCTAGAGGAGTGATCCTCGCAACAGCACCAGGACCGCGACGTCGTCCTCCCGCGCCGGCGCGCGCACCTGGTCGACCAGCGCCTCCAGACCCGCCTGCAGTCCCTCGGCCTCGAGCGTCGACCAGGCGGTCTCGAGCCGGTGCACGCCGACGTCGATGTCCTCGTGGCGTCGCTCGACGAGCCCGTCGGTGCAGGTGAGGAGCGCATCCCCGGGGGCGAGCTCCACGGTGGTGCCGAACCGCGGAGACGTGCCCCCGCCGAGCAGCACGTCCGGCTCCACGTCCAGCGAGCGGATCGACCCGTCGGCCCGTCGTACGACGGGCGGCAGGTGCCCCGCGTTGACGATCGTCATCCGGCCGGTGGACCGCTCCACCACGCCGTACACCATCGTGACGAGCTGCTCGAGGGAGTAGCGCAGGAAGAGCTGGTCGAGCCGCGTCATCACCCACGACGGGGACGGGTCGACGGCGATGAAGGCGCGCACCGACGACTTCATCTGCGCCATCGCGGCCGCGGCCTGCACCCCGTGCCCCATCACGTCGCCGATGAAGAAGGCGAACGACCCGTCCTCGAGGTCGATCACGTCGTAGAAGTCACCGCCGGCGTCGAGGCGCCCGGCAGGGGCGTAGTGCGCCGCCAGCTGCCATCCCTCGATCTCGGGCAGCCGCTCGGGCAGGATGGCGCGCTGCAACCGGAAGGCCATCTCCCGCACCTCCGTGTGCAGGTGGGCGTTCTCGATCGCGACCGCCGCGCGCCGGGCGAGGTCCTCGCCGAAGGCCAGGTCGTCGGTCCCGAAGCGGCGGCCGCCCTCGCCCGCGACCCAGGTGATCACGCCGACCACCCGGTCGCTGGTGCGCAGCGGCACCGCGAGCGCACTGTGCAGGTTGAGCTCCCCGATCATCCGGCGCTGCTCCGGATCGCTGACGACGGCGTCGAGGATCTCGTCGGTGATCTCGACGGTCAGCTGGCTCGTGCCGGTGCGCAGCACCTCGTAGGCCCCGTGGCCGGACTCCGGGTCCGGTGGGAAGCGGCGGTTGTACTCCGCGGCCAGGGCCACCTTGCCCGGGTCGACGTGGGCGACCTCCAGGGTGCGCAGCTCCCCGTCGACGGCCAGCGCGATCGAGCACCAGTCGGCGAACCACGGCACCGCGAGCCCGGCGACCGTGCGCAGGGTGGCCTCGTAGTCCAGGCTGCTCGCCAGCTCGTCGGTGGCCTGCGCGAGGAACCGGAGCTTCGACGCCCGGTCCTCCGCGTCCGCGATGGTGCGGACCCGGTCGAGCGCGTGCGCGCAGATGTCAGCCATCAGGCCGTAGAACTCCCGCTCCGACGAGGAGAACTCGCGCAGACCCGGGAAGGACAGCGTGGCGACGCCGAGCACTCGCCCGGCCACCATCAACGGCAGGCACACCAGGGAGCGGTCGCCCGCGGTCGCCGGCTCGACCGTGGGGTAGACCCGCTCCATCTCCCGAGGCCCGACGACGAAGACGGCCTGCCGGCGGACGACGGCGTCACCGGCCGGGGTGCCGGCGAGCGAATAGCTGCGGTAGCGGTCGGCCACGCCCTCGCGACCACCGCGCAGGCCGATCAGCTCCAGGGTGTCCTCGTCCCTCAGTACCGACAGCGACGCCACCGTGGCGCCCGCGGCGTCGGCGATGTGCTCGATGACGACGTTGGTCACGGTCGGGAGGTCCTCGGCAGCGAGCAGCTCGCTGGTGACGGCGCGGAACCGGGAGAGCCGGTCGGCCAGGAGGCGTACGTCGGCCACGGACGTCTCGTCCTGGCGCACGGCGACGAGCACGCCCACCACGTCGGGACCGTCAGGACCGTCGCGCACGGGCGTCACCGTGAGGTGCACCGCCTGGCGCCCGCCGCCGCTCGGACCGACATGCAGGGTGGCCTCGCACCGGCCGCCGGCCAGCCCCGTGGACACCAGCTCGTCGGCCAGCTCACGCTCGGCGGGGTCGACCAGGTCCGCGGCGAACAGCGACCCGGCCAGCTCGGCGACGTCGCGCTCGACGATCTCGGCGGCTGCGCGGTTGGCGTGCTGCACCCGCCCGTCGACACCGATCAGCAGGGCAGGCAGCGGCAGCGCGTCCACCACGGGGGCTTCGTGCGCGTCCAGCCCGTGCAGGGAGGTGTCCACCTGCGTCATCCAAGCAGCGAAAGCGGTCGGCGACCATGGCTAGTCCAGGTGGTCCGCGCGTCCCCGATTCGAGGTCACAGGCCCAGTCGGAACCAGATGCCCTTGCCGTTCTCGGTGGTCTGCACACCCCACGCGCTGCTGATGTAGTCGACCAGGGTGAGCCCGCGCCCGGAGAGCGCGGTCGGCTCGGCGTCGCGGGGCTGGGGGAGGTTGGGGGAGCCGTCGCGCACCAGGGCGCGCAGCGTCGTCGGGCCCTCGCACTCGACTCGGAGCACGATCGGCGGAGCCGCGTGCCGGACGCCGTTCGTGACGAGCTCGGTCACCAGCAGCTCGGCGTCGTCGAGCCGTTCGCCGTGGTGGACCAGGCACATCGAGGTGCGCAGGAAGGCGCGCGCCATGCTGGCGGCGGCCGGGTCGAGCGGCAGCAGCACCTCGGCATTCGGGGTGACGTCACACACAAGGGGCTCCTGAGGGGCAGCAGGGAGCGGCAGGCCGCCCCCCGACCGTCACGATCAACACAGACGCGTCCTACCCGTTCTCACGAACTTTGCACCCGAACCGACCGGACGAAACCGGGAAAACAGAGGAGTCGGCGGCCGGGCCCGCAGGCGGGGGGCTGGACACCGGGCCGCGGAGAGACATACTCGGGGCCATGGCGTACGACGTGGAGCTGGCGGACCGCATCCGGGACACCCTCGAGGGGGAGCCGGGCATCACCGAGAAGCGGATGTTCGGCGGGCTCGCCTTCCTGGTCAACGGCAACATGGCGCTGGCGGCCAGCGGACAGGGCGGGCTCATGGTGCGCATCGACCCCGACGACAGCGACGCGCTGGTCGACGGTCACGACGTGACGCGGATGGAGATGCACGGCCGCGAGATGGACGGGTGGCTGCGGGTGAGCGCCGCGGCGGTCGCCTCCGACGACGGGCTGCGCGACTGGACCGAGCGCGGGATCGACTACGCGGAGTCGCTGCCGGCCACGTGAGCCCGGGTGAGACGGAAACATCACCGTCACCCGGGCAGGACAGACTGCGCCCCATGACGACGCGGAAGTCCACCCGCCAGATGATCGAGGCCGATCGCCGCGACCCGGACGTCGCCCAGTTCGCGGGCGGCGTCTCCTCCGACGAGCAGCACGCGGCGTTGCGGACCTCGGTGCGCCAGCTCGGCGGCCTGCTCGGTCAGGCGCTCACCCGGCACGAGGGCCCCGAGCTGCTGGAGCTGGTCGAGCGGGTGCGCCGTCTGGCGCGTGAGCCCAGCGACGAGCCGCTGCACGCGCTGATGGGCGACGTCGACGACGCCACCGCGGTGCTTCTCGCGCGCGCCTTCACGGCGTACTTCCAGTTGGTCAACGTGACCGAGCAGCTGCACCGCTGGCAGGAGCTGACCGGTGGGTCCGAGGGACCGCTGGCGGCAGCGGTCGGGCGGATCGGGGAGGCCCTGGACGCCGGGTCGGTCGACCGGGAGCTCGTCGAGCAGGTGCTGGGCCGGCTGGAGTACCGCCCGGTCTTCACCGCTCACCCGACCGAGGCCACCCGCCGCTCGGTGCTGGAGCTGCTGCGCAGGATCGCCGAGCTGGTCCGCGCCGCGGAGGACCCGCGCCGGCCGCCCGCCGACGTGCCGCGGGCCGAGCGCCGCCTGGCCGAGCTGGTGGACCTGCTGTGGCAGACCGACGAGCTGCGGGTCGTGCGCCCGGAGCCCAAGGACGAGGCCCGCAGCGCGATCTACTACCTGCAGACCCTGGCGACGTCCGTCGTGCCCGACCTGCTCGGTGAGCTCGACCGGGTGCTCGCCGGGATCGGCGTGACGCTGCCGGCCGACGCCCGTCCGCTGCGCTTCGGGACCTGGGCCGGCGGCGACCGGGACGGCAACCCCCACGTCACGCCGCAGGTCACCCTCGAGGTACTGGCGCTGCAGCACGACTTCGGCCTGCGGGTGCTCGTCGGGGAGGTCGAGACCCTGCTCGCCGAGATGTCGCCGTCCACGCGCGTGGTCGACGTCACCGACGACCTGCGGGCCAGTCTCGAGCGCGACGCGGAGGCGCTGCCGATCACCTACGAGGCGGTGAAGCGGCTCAACGCCGAGGAGCCCTACCGGCTCAAGCTGAGCTTCGTGCGCGTCCGGCTGGCGCGCACGCGCGACCGGCTGGCCGACGCCACTGCCCACGAGCCGGGTCGGGACTACCTGACCTGCGAGGAGCTCCTGACCGACCTCGCCCTGATCCGCCACTCGATGCTGGCCGGCGGCGACGAGCTGACCGGCAACGGCGCCGTGCTGCGGCTGATGCGTACGGCGACCGCGGTGGGTCTCGGCCTGGCCACCCTCGACGTCCGCGAGCACAGCGAGAGGCACCATGCCGCGCTGGCCGACCTGTTCGACCGGCTCGGCGAGCTCCCGACGCCGTACGGCGACCTGGGCCGGGCCGACCGGATCGCGCTGCTGTCCCAGGAGATGGCCGGTCGCCGGCCGCTCGTGGGAGCCGGGACCCCGGGGCTCGGTGAGGCCGCGACGGCCTGCTTGGACCTGTTCGGCGCGATCCGCGAGGCGCTCGACACCTTCGGTCCGGAGGTCGTGGAGACCTACATCGTCTCGATGACGCACGACGTCGACGACCTCTTCGCGGTGGTGGTGCTGGCCCGCGAGGCCGGTCTGGTCGACACCGGCACCGACGACACCCCGGCCACTGCCCGGATCGGCTTCGCGCCGCTGTTCGAGACCGTCGCGGAGCTCGAGGCGGCGGGGCCGCTGCTGCGCGCGCTGCTGGAGGACCCGTCGTACCGTCGGGTGGTGGCGGCGCGCGGCGACGTGCAGGAGATCATGCTCGGCTACTCCGACTCCTCCAAGGACGCGGGGATCGCGGCGTCGCAGTGGCAGATCCACCGGGCCCAGCGCGCCCTGCGCGACATCGCGCGCGAGCACGGTGTGGTGCTGCGCCTCTTCCACGGTCGGGGCGGCTCGGTCGGCCGCGGCGGCGGGCCGACGGGCGAGGCGATCCTGTCCCAGCCCTACGGCAGCCTCGACGGCCCGATCAAGATCACCGAGCAGGGGGAGGTGATCTCCGACAAGTACACCCTTCCCGAGCTCGGCCGCTGGAACCTCGAAGGTGCTCTCGCAGCCGTGCTGGAGGCCTCGGTCCTGCACCGCACCTCGCTGCTGCCGCAGGACGTGCTCGACGGCTGGAACGCCACGATGGACCAGGTCGCCGGCAGCGGTCAGGAGGCCTATCGGTCGCTGGTGCGCGACCCGGACCTGGTGCGGTTCTTCGTCAACGCCACCCCGGTGGACGAGCTCGGCAAGATGAACATCGGCTCGCGCCCGGCCAAGCGCCCGGGCGGCGAGGGCGGCCTCGACGACCTGCGGGCGATCCCGTGGGTCTTCGGGTGGACCCAGTCGCGGATGATCCTGCCAGGCTGGTTCGGCGTCGGCAGCGGACTGGCGGCAGCGCGGGAGGCCGGCCGGGAGGACACGCTGCGCGAGATGTACGGCAGCTGGGCGTTCTTCCGCACGTTCCTGTCCAACGTGCAGATGACGCTGGCCAAGACCGACCTCGACATCGCGGCCCGCTACGTGCGCACGCTGGTGCCCGAGGACCAGGCGCACCTGTTCGACACCGTCCGCGAGGAGCACGAGCGCACCGTCGCGGAGGTGCTGCGGGTGACCGGCCAGGCCACGTTGCTGGAGTCCTCGCCGGTGCTGCGTCACACCCTCGAGCTGCGCGACTCCTACCTCGCGCCGCTGCACGCGCTGCAGACCGAGCTGCTGGCCCGGTCGCGGGCGCTGCCCGAGGGCACCGACCCGGACCCGGACGTGCAGCGGGCGCTGCTGCTGACCATCAACGGCATCGCGGCCGGGCTGCGCAACACCGGCTGAGGCGGCACCGCCACAATGAGCGCCGTGACGACGACGAACTGGTCCGGCAACCACACCTATGCCGCCCGCCGCCTGCTCCGTCCGGAGTCGGTCGCCGAGCTGCAGGCGGTCGTCGCGGGGGCCGACCGGGTGCGGGCGCTGGGGTCGCGGCACACGTTCACGGCCCTTCCGGACACCGAGGGCGACCTGGTCGAGCTCGACGCGCTGCCGACCGTCGTCGAGGTGGACACCGCCACCCGGACGGTGTCGGTGAGTGCCGGGGTCCGCTACGGCGAGCTGGCCGCCCGGCTGCATAGTGCGGGCTGGGCTCTCGCCACGATGGCGTCGCTGCCGCACATCTCGGTGGCCGGGGCCGTCGCCACCGGCACGCACGGGTCGGGCGACCGCACGCAGTCCCTCTCGGCGGCGGTCCGGGCGCTGGACCTCGTCGGCCCGGACGGGTCGCTGCGCACCGTCCGGCGGGGGGAGGCCGGCTTCGAGGGCAGCGTCGTGGCGCTCGGCGCACTGGGGGTGGTGACCCGACTCGAGCTGGACGTGGAGCCGACCTACGACATGGTCAGCCGGCAGTACGTCGGGCTCGGCTGGGAGGGGGTGGACGAGCACCTCGACGCGGTGCTCGCGAGCGCCGACAGCGTCAGCCTCTTCACCGACTGGACAGATGCCGGCGTGGCCCAGGTCTGGGCCAAGAGCCGCAGCTCGCTCCCCGAGGGCGACCTGTTCGGGGCGCGGCCCGCCGCCGAGACGGTGCACATGCTCGTCGGGGTCGGCGCCGAGGCGGTCACCCAGCAGCACGGCGTGCCCGGTCCTTGGCACGAGCGCCTGCCGCACTTCCGCCCGGACTTCACCCCGAGCCGGGGCGACGAGCTGCAGAGCGAGTACCTGCTGCCCCGCGACCAGGCGCACGCGGCGCTGGCGGCGCTCCGGGGCCTGGCCCGACAGCTGGCGCCGGTGCTGCACATGAGCGAGATCCGCACGGTCGCTGCCGACGACCTCTGGCTCAGCGGCGCCTACGAGCAGGACTCGCTCGCCATCCACTTCACCTGGCGTCGCGATGTGCCCGGGGTCTACGCCGTGCTGCCCCAGATCGAGGACGTCCTGCTGCCGCGGGGCGGTCGCCCGCACTGGGGCAAGTGCTTCGTCACCGGCCCCGAGCAGCTGCGGGCGGCCTTCCCGCGGCTACCGGAGTTCGCGGAGCTCCGGACGCAGGTCGACCCAGACGGCGTCTTCTCCAACGCCTACCTGGAGCGGCTGCTCGGGCGGTGACGTCGCGGTCTACGGCTTGAAGACGACCTTGACGGTGCCGTCGGTCTTCTTCTGGAACTTCTCGTAGGCGGCCGGCGCCTCGGACAGCGGGACCGTGTGGGTGACGAACTGCTCGGTGCCCAACGGGTCGGCGTCGTCGACGAGCAGCGGCATGATGTCGTCCACCCAGCGCTTCACGTTGGCCTGGCCCATTCGCATCTGGATCTGCTTGTCGAACATCGTCATCAGCGGCATCGGGTCGCTCTGACCGCCGTAGACGCCGATCAGCGAGACGGTGCCGCCGCGACGGACGGCGTCGATCGCGGTGTAGACCGCCGCCATCCGGTCCAGGCCGACGCGGCTCATGACCGCGGCGCTGAGCTTCTTGGGCAGGGCGCCGAAGACCGCCTGGCCGGCCGCTGCGACGGGGGAGCCGTGCGCCTCCATGCCGACCGCGTCGATGACCGAGTCGGCGCCTCGGCCGGCGGTGCGCGAGCGCACCTCGTCGGCGACGTCGTCGACGGCGGTGAGGTCGATGACCTCCGCACCACGCACCCGGGCCCGCTCGAGCCGCTCGGGCACGAGGTCGACCGCGATCACGCGCAGACCCCGGTGCAGCGCGATCCGGGTGGCCATGTCGCCGATCGGACCGAGACCCAGCACCAGCAGGGTGCCGCCGTCCGGGACGTCCGCGTAGACCACCGACTGCCAGGCCGTCGGCAAGACGTCGGAGAGGAACAGGAAGCGCTCGTCGGCCGGACCGTGCGGCACCTTGATGGGCATGAACTGCGCCTGCGGGACCCGCAGCAGCTCGGCCTGGCCACCCGGCACCTCGCCGTACAGCTTGCTGAAGCCGAACAATGCGGCCCCGGTGCCCTGCTCGCGGACCTGCGTGGTCTCGCACTGCGTGTGCAGGCCGCGCTCGCACATCCAGCAGGACCCGCAGCAGATCTGGAAGGGCAGCACCACCCGGTCGCCCACCTTGAGGTCACCGGCCGCGGTGCCGACCTCCTCCACGATGCCCATCGGCTCGTGGCCCAGGATGTCGCCCACGCCCATGAAGGGCTTGAGGGTCTCGTAGAGGTGCAGGTCGGAGCCGCACAGCCCGCTGGACGTGATCTTGACGATGGCGTCGTTGGGCTCCTGGATGACCGGGTCGGGGACGTCCTCGACGCGCACGTCGCGTCGTCCGTGCCAGGTGACTGCTCGCATGATCGGCTCCCTGTCGTGGGTAAGTGGCTGATGGTGCTGGGGGTGTGACGTGGTGTGACGTCGTCGCAGGCGGCGTACGACCGGCCTCCGTGGTACCCGCAGAGCACGGACGAAACCTGCAGTGTCGGTCCGGGTCCGGGCCGGGGAGGACGGGCGCTACCATGGTGGCGCCACCGATCCTCGGCGAGACGACGTCGGGCTCCGGTGGCCCCGGTTCCACAGCGTGGACGGACCGTCGAGGCCCGTCACACCGATCTCAGTCCCGAGATCTCGGGGACCAGCTCGCGTGGGGTGCGGCCGTCAGGTCTCGCCGCGCGACGTGTCACACCGTCCCGACCGCCTCTCGGCCGGACGGTTGCTCCAGGAGGAGGAGTCTTGGCTCGACGAGGCCAGCGCCAGCCGAGCGCTCGCCGGACCGCTCCGCGCAACCAGCGCCGGGTCCGCACCCTCGACAACGAGGGCATCATGCCGGTGCTCGCGCGCGCCGTGCGGGAGGTCGAGGCGGCCGCCCAGCGCGGCCCCGCGTCCCCGTCGGTCCGCAACAAGTACCAGGTCATCGCGCTGCTGGTCCGCCAGGAGCGGGCCCGGGTGAAGGCCGACGAGACGCTGACCGAGCCCGGCCGCGCCGAGCAGCTCAAGCGCCTCGACGGCGTCGCCCGGATCCTCGCCGAGACCGGTGCCCGCGACACCTCGCTGCTGGTGCTGCTCGCCGAGGACGCGGTGATCTCCGACGGCGCGAAGGCTCTGCAGCGCGAGATGCTCGCCGCCGGTGGGATCGAGGCGCCCGAGCCGGAGCCGAGCGCTCCCGACCCGGTCGCCACCGCGGTGTCCACCGAGCGTCGGGTCGTGCCGCAGTCGGTGGTCGCCCGTCAGCTGGCCAACCCCTTCCTCACGCCGGACTTCTCCGCGACGCCGGTCCGCAAGCCACAGGTGCGCCGGCTCGCCAACTGGGAGCTGATCGAGCCGCTGCTGCGCTCCTTCGAGTACGGCGGCTCGTCGGCGAGCATGGCGCTGCCCGAGCCGAAGCCGCTGAAGATGCCGCACGGACTGCAGCTGATGAAGCACCAGTCGCAGGTGGTCGCCGCCGCGGCCGAGGGCCACCGCACGTTCCTGCTCGCCGACGAGCCCGGCCTCGGCAAGACCGCCCAGGCCCTGCTCGCCGCCCAGACCGCCGACGCCTACCCGCTGCTGGTCGTCGTGCCCAACGTGGTCAAGACCAACTGGGCCCGCGAGGCCGAGCTGTGGACGCCGCGCCGGGCGAGCACGGTCGTGCACGGCGACGGAGACACCATCGACGGCTTCGCCGACATCGTGATCGTCAACTACGAGGTGCTGGACCGCCACGTCGGCTGGCTCGGCGACCTCGGCTTCCGCGGGATGATCGTCGACGAGGCGCACTACATCAAGAACAAGCGCTCGCAGCGTTCCCAGCACGTGCTGCAGGTCGCCGACCGGATCCGCACCCGCACCGCGCGGCCGCTGATGATGGCGCTGACCGGCACGCCGCTGATCAACGACATCGACGACTTCCGCGCCATCTGGCAGTTCCTGGGCTGGACCGACGCGACGAAGCCCCGGGCCGAGCTGATGCTGGCGCTCGAGGAGAGCGGTCTGACCCCCGGCGAGCCCGGCTTCTACGCGGGCGCCCGGCAGTGCGTGATCGACATGGGCATCGTGCGACGCCGCAAGGTGGACGTCGCCGCCGACATCCCGGCGCGTCGGATCGCCGACATCCCGGTCGAGCTGGACGGCGAGGCCGGCCGTTCGGTGCGCGAGGCCGAGCGCGTGCTGGCCCGCCGCCTGGTCGCGCGCTACGAGACGGCGCTCGAGACGCGTACGTCGGGCCGCACCGTCGAGGGCATCGACCACGAGCTGGTCCGCCGGGTGGCGACCTGGCACCGCGAGGACACCACCACCGCGAAGTCCGAGGAGAACGTCTTCGCGATGATGCGTCGGATCGGTCAGGCCAAGTCCGGTCTGGCCGCCGACTACGCCGCGCAGCTGGCCCGCAACGTGGGCAAGGTGGTGTTCTTCGCCAAGCACGTCGACGTGATGGACGTGGCCGAGGAGACCTTCGCCAAGCGCGGCATCGCCTACTGCTCGATCCGGGGCGACCAGACCACCAAGACCCGGCAGAAGAACATCGACGCCTTCGTCAACGACCCCGAGGTCGAGATCGCGGTCTGCTCGCTGACCGCCGCCGGCGTCGGGCTCAACCTGCAGGTCGCCTCCAACGTCGTGCTTGCCGAGCTGTCCTGGACCGACGCCGAGCAGACGCAGGCGATCGACCGGATCCACCGGATCGGGCAGGACCAGCCGGTCACCGCGTGGCGGATCATCGCCGCCCAGACCATCGACACCAAGGTCGCGGAGCTGATCGACAGCAAGGCAGGCCTCGCCGCCCGCGCGCTGGACGGCTCCGACGAGGAGGTCTCGTCCTCGGTCGACGTGCAGCTCGAGGCGCTGGTGGGCCTGTTGACCGAGGCCCTGGAGGCTCAAGCCGCCTGACCCCCCCTCGATTCGTCTGCGATCCGGCGGGTCGCGCCTGCGGGCCGATCGCAGACGAATCGGAAAGCGTTATGGACGCGGGCGGGCGGGTACGGCGTGGGCATGGCTACCGATATCCACTACACCGCGCCGGGCCTCGACGAGGCCGACGCCGTCCGCATCGTCGACCTGCTGCAGTCCCGGCTGCACGCTTGCAACGACCTCCACCTGACCCTCAAGCACGTGCACTGGAACGTCGTGGGTCCGCACTTCATCGCCGTTCACGAGATGCTCGACCCGCAGGTCGACGCCGCCCGCGCGATGGCGGACGCCGTGGCGGAGCGGATCGCCACGCTCGGCGGCTCGCCGAAGGGCACGCCCGGATCGATCGTGGCTGAGCGGGACTGGGACGACTACAGCCTCGGTCGGGCGAGCACCCAGGAGCACCTGGCCGCCCTGGACCTGGTCTACCGCGGGGTGATCACCACCTACCGTGACGCGATCGCCGAGATGGAGAAGCTCGACGTCGTCACCCAGGACCTGCTCATCGGCCAGACCGAGCAGCTCGAGCAGTTCCACTGGTTCATCCGGGCGCACCTCGAGGACCAGTCCGGCCGGCTGTCCACCGAGGGTGCAGGGTCGGAGAAGCAGGCGGCCTCCGACAGCTGAGGCGTCGCCTCGGCGGAGCGCCGCACCGGGCGGGTAGGTTCGAGACGGTCCCGCACCACCCCCGAGGAGAGCGAGCGTCCCCGTGAGCCACGACCTGAGGCTGGGCTACAAGGCGTCGGCGGAGCAGTTCGACCCGCGGCGGCTCGTGGAGCTGGGGGTGCTGGCCGAGCGGCACGGCATGGACTCCGCGATGGTCAGCGACCACTTCCAACCCTGGCGGCACGAGGGTGGCCACGCGCCGTTCGCCCTGTCCTGGCTGACCGCCGTGGGGGAGCGCACCGAGCGGATCGTGCTCGGTACGTCGGTGCTGACCCCGACCTTCCGCTACAACCCGGCGGTGGTCGCCCAGGCGTTCGCCACCATGGCCTGCCTCTACCCCGGACGGATCGTGCTGGGCGTCGGCACGGGGGAGGCGCTCAACGAGATCGCGACCGGCTTCGAGGGGGAGTGGCCCGCGTTCAAGGAGCGGTTCGCCCGGCTGCGGGAGGCGGTCGCCCTGATCCGCGAGCTGTGGCAGGGCGACCGGGTCGACCACGACGGCGACTACTTCCGTACGGCGGGCGCGAGCATCTACGACGTGCCCGACGACGGGGTGCCGGTCTACGTCGCGGCCGGGGGGCCGGTGGTCGCCCGCTACGCCGGCCGGGTCGCCGACGGCTTCATCTGCACGTCGGGCAAGGGCATGGACCTCTACACCGACTCCCTGCTGCCCGCCGTCGAGGAGGGGGCGGCGAAGGCGGGTCGGGACGCGACGACGATCGACCGCACCATCGAGATCAAGCTGTCCTACGACCGGGACGGCGACGTGGCCCTGGAGAACTGCCGGTTCTGGGCCCCGCTCTCCCTGACGCCGGAGCAGAAGCACAGCGTCGAGGACCCGATCGAGATGGAGCGGATGGCCGACGCGCTGCCGATCGAGCAGGTCGCGAAACGCTGGATCGTCTCCTCCGACCCCGACGAGGTCGTGTCCCTGATCAAGCCCTACGTCGACGCCGGCTTCCGGCAGCTGGTCTTCCACGCGCCCGGTCCCGACCAGGAGCGGTTCCTGGCGTCGTTCGAGTCCGACCTGGCCGACCGGCTCCGTGCCCTGGCCTGATCACCCCAGGGCGCGGTCGAGGTTGATCGCCGCACTGATCAGCGCCAGGTGGGTGAAGGCCTGCGGGAAGTTGCCGAGCTGGTCGCCGGTCAGGCCGACCTGCTCGGCGTAGAGACCGAGGTGGTTGGCGTAGGTGAACATCTTCTCCAGCGCGAGACGGGCGTCGTCGAGCCGACCGACCCGGGTCAGCGCCTCGACGTACCAGAACGAGCACAGCGAGAAGGTGCCCTCGGCCCCGTCGAGTCCGTCGTCGGTGCGGCCGCTGTCGTAGCGGAACACCAGGCTGTCGGCGACCAGTCGTCGTTCCACCGCCTCCAGGGTGGAGACGAACCGCGGGTCGGTGGGCGCCAGGAACTTCACCATCGGCATCAGCAGCACGCCGGCGTCCAGCTCGGTGCCGCCCTCCACCTGGACGAAGCTGCCGAGCTCGTCGTTCCAGCTGCGCTCCATGATCTGGTCGTAGATGCGGTCGCGCACCGCGGCCCAGCCCGACAGGTCGCCCGGCAGCCCGCGCTGACGGGCGGTGCGGATCATCCGCTCGATCGCCACCCAGCACATCAACCGCGACGTGGTGTGCGGCCTCGGCTCCTCGCGGATCTCCCACATGCCGGCGTCGTCGTTGTCCCAGTGCTCGACCAGCCACTCCAGGATGACGAGCAGGTCCTGCCAGGCGTCGTGGCTGATGCCGCTGCCGTACTTGTTGAACAGGTAGACCGAGTCGATCAGCTCGCCGTAGATGTCGAGCTGGAGCTGGCTCACCGCGGCGTTGCCGACCCGCACCGGCCGCGAGCCGCGGTAGCCCGCGAGGTGGTCGAGCTCGCGCTCCTCGTCGGGGACGTTGCCGTCGATGTCGTAGAGCACCCGCAGCGGACCCAGCGCGTCGTCGGCGTCGGGTCGCTCGCCGATCCGCTCGGACAGCCACCGCATGAAGGCGCCCGCCTCGTCGGTGAACCCCAGCCGCAGCAGGGCGTAGAGGCTGAAGGCCGCGTCGCGGATCCAGACGTAGCGGTAGTCCCAGTTGCGGCTGCCGCCGATCTCCTCGGGCAGGCTGGTCGTGGGCGCCGCGACGATCGCTCCGGACGGCTCGTGGGTCAGCAGCTTCAGCGTGAGCGCGGACCGGTTGACCATCTCGCGCCACCGGCCGGTGTAGGTCGACTGCGAGAGCCACTCGCGCCAGTAGGTCGCGGTCGCGGCGAACAGCTCGTCGGTGTCACGGGGGCCGCAGGCGCGCAGCGGCGCGTCCTCGACCAGCACCTCGAGCACGAACAGCGCCGACTCACCCGAGGTCAGCTCCATCGTCGCGGACACCACGCCGTCCTCGACGTCGAGCTCGACGGTGGCGCTGAGACCGAGCCGGACGTCGGCGCCCTCGATGAGCACGCCTCCCTCGACCCTGTGCGTGGCCGGCTGCTCCGCGCCGTACGACGGGCGCGCAGCGACCCGCGTCGCGACCCGGGCCCGGCCCCGCACGCACGTCACCCGGCGCACCAGGCGTTGGCGGTGGTCGGGGTCGTGCGGCCGCAGCACCGGCATGAAGTCGTGGACCTCGACCACGCCGTCCTCGGTCAGGAAGCGGGTGACCAGGATGGTGGAGTCGGGGAAGTAGAACTGGTGCGTGGTGCCGGTCTCGCCCGAGCCGTCGGCCGGGCCGAGGTGCCAGGCACCGCCCTGCTCGGGGTCGAGCAGCGCGCCGAAGACGCTGGGGGAGTCGAAGCGCGGCGCGCAGAACCAGTCGATGGAGCCGTCCGTGCCGACCAGGGCGCAGGTGCGCAGGTCGCCCACCAGGCCGTGGTCCGCGATCGGCAGTGCGTCAGCCATCGTGACCCAGTCTCCAGCCGCGGTCGCCCGGCAACCGGAGGGCGTCGGCGGGTCCCCACGAGCCCGATGCGTAGGGCTGCGCCGTGGGTGGGTCCTGCAGCACCGGCTCGCAGATCTCCCAGAGTCGCTCCACCTCGTCGCTGCGGGTGAACAGCGTCTGGTCGCCCTCGAGGACGTCGAGCAGCAGCCGCTCGTAGGCCTCGAGCGGCTCGTCGTCGGCGAGGTCCTCGCCCAGGTCCAGGCGCAGCGTGGCCCCGGCGAGCTCCAGGTCGGGGCCCGGCCGCTTCGCGCGCACGTCGATCGAGATCTGTGCGGCGTCCGTGAGCTCGAGCACCAGCTCGTTGGCCTCGCGCTCCACCCCGCCGAACAGGTCGGTCGGCGGCGTCGAGAAGCGCAGCGTGATGGTCCGACGGGTGGCGGCCATCGCCTTGCCCGTGCGGAGGTAGAAGGGCACACCGCGCCAGCGGTCGTTGTCGACGAAGGCCTCCAGTGCGACCAGCGTCTCGGTGTCGGAGTCGGCCTCCACGTCGTCCTCGTCGCGGTAGCCGTCGTACTGGCCGAAGACCACCCGCGACGGGTCGAGCGGGCGCATCGCGTCGAAGACCGCGGACTTGGCATCGCGCACGGCCTGCGCCTCGAAGGCCCCGGGGTCCTCGAGCGCGACCAGGCCGAGGAGCTGGCACAGGTGCGTGGAGATCATGTCGCGGAAGGCGCCGGTGGACTCGTAGAAGCTTCCCCGGCCCTCCATGCCGAGCTCCTCGGGCACGTCGATCTGCACCGACTCGATGTGCTCGCGGCCCCAGGCCGGCTCGAAGAGCCCGTTGGCGAAGCGCAGCGCCAGGATGTTCTGCGCCGACTCCTTGCCCAGGAAGTGGTCGATGCGGAACACCTGCTCCTCCTCGACGACCTCCTTCAGGGCGGCGTCCAGGCTGCGGGCCGAGGCCAGGTCGGTGCCGAACGGCTTCTCGACCACCAGCCGGGCCCGCTCGGTGAGGCCCTCGCGGCCGAGCATCGCGATCATCGGCTCCATCGCGGCGGGGGGCACCGAGAGGTAGACCAACCGGCGCACATCCTCGGCCCGTCCCTCGTCGGCCCGTCCCTCGTCGGCCAGCCGCTCCTCGGCCTGCCGCACCTTCTCAGCGAGGTCGGCGCCGTCCTCGGCGTCGGAGGTCTGGAAGGTCACCCGCTCGAGCAGGGCGTCGGCCACCGCGCCGTCGAGGTCCTCGACCGTCTCCTCGAGCCCCTCGCGCAGCTGGGTCCGGAACTCCTCGTCGGAGCCGGGGGAGTGCCGCCCCGAGCCGATCACGACGTAGTCCTCGGGCAGCCGCCCGGCCCGGGCCAGCCGGTAGAGGCCGGGGAAGAGCTTGCGGGACGCGAGGTCGCCCGTCGCGCCGAAGAGCACGAGGACGTGCGGGGGCAGGGTCTCGGATGCGGGCATGACCCTCACTACCCGCCCCGGCGACGAGCGATGCCTCCCGGGCTTAGGAAGTCGGCCTCGCCGTCAGGACGGCGTCGGTCCGGGGCCACGCAGCAACGTCTGGTCGAGGGCGTCGACCAGCTCGGCCGGTGTGGGAAAGACCTCGGCCGCACCCGCGTCGCGCAGCTCGGCCTCGCTGAAGCCGCCGGACAGCAGGCCGATGCTGTAGCGGTCCCGCTCCCGGGCCGCCGCGATGTCCCACACCGCGTCCCCCACGACCGCCGCGACCCGGCCCCCGGCCTGCTCGACGGCCGCGTCGATGAGGTCGGGAGCCGGCTTGCTCTCCTCGACGTCGTCGCTGGAGGTGCGGCCGTCGACCCGGTCGCTGCCGTCCACCAGGCGCAGCAGTTGCTCAGTGTGCTCGGCGACCCCGGAGCTGGCCAGGACGACCTTGAGCCCGCGGTCCTTGAGGGCCGTGATCAGCCGGTCCGCGCCCGGCAGCGCGTCGACCTCGTCGAGCACCTCGCCGAAGAGCTCGTCGTGCAGGGAGCGCAGCCGGTCGCCGTACCGCTCCTCGACGGCGGCGCCGGCCACCTCGGTGACCAGCTTGTCCCCGCCCATCCCGATCACCCGGTGGATCCGCCACACGGGGACGGCGACGTCGACGCGCCCGAAGGCGGTCGACCACGCCATCGTGTGGTGGTAGACGGTGTCGACGAGCGTGCCGTCGACGTCGAGCACGACGGTGTCGATGGGGGGACGAGGGGTGGTGGCCATGGCAGGTGCGTGCCCGGCGCGGGACGGGGCAAACGCCGGCACCGGTGGTGAGGATCGACACCCCGTGGCGCGTCGATCCGCTATGTTGCCCGCACAGCCACCGGCCGCTGCCCGCAGCGCAGGAAGGACGTCATGGGATTTCTCGACCGTTCGAAGCCGCTCCAGGACCTGCCGCGGTTCGGAGACCTCAGCGAGACCGACATGCAGCGCATCTGCGAGGCCGGCCGCGAGGTCAAGGTGCCTGCCGGGTGGTCGCTCATCGGGGAGTCGACGCCTCCGGACCAGGTCTACCTGGTGATCGACGGCGAGCTCGAGGTCGTGCGGCACGGCACCAAGATCGCCGAGCTGGGCCGGGGCGACATCGTCGGCGAGATCGGGGTGACCGCGCACCGGCTGCGCACCGGCACCGTCACGGCGAAGACGGCGCTGGAGATGCTGCACCTCACGCATTCCGCCTTCCAGGAGCTGTACGACGGCCTCCCGGCGTTCCGCTCGGCCGTGGACGCCACCGTCGACCAGCGGCTCGCCGAGCTCGACTAGGCCCGACCGAGCAGGTCCGCGTTGACTGCGACGAGACGGAGCGCCCGCGTCAGCGGCTGGTGGAGCGGCGGTACTGCGCGTTGGCCAGCGGCACGAAGATGGCCAGCACCGCGGCCGCCCAGATGAGCGTGTAGACGGCCGGGTGCTGCAGTGCCCACGACGACGTCGCGGCGGGCTGGTCGGCGGGGATGTTGCCGAACAGCTCGCGGGCCGCCTGGGTGACCGTCGAGATCGGGTTCCACTCGGCGAAGGCGCGCAGCGGGCCGGGGAGCGTCTCGAGGGGCACGAAGGTGTTGGCCACGAAGGTGAGCGGGAAGATCACGATGAACGAGGCGTTGTTGACGACCTCGGGGGTCGGCACCAGCATGCCGATCCAGGCCATGATCCAGGAGATGGCGTAGGCGAAGACCAGCAGCAGCAGGAAGCCGCCGAGGGCGTCGAGCACGTTGGTGCGGATCCGCCACCCGACCAGCAGCCCGGTCAGCGACATCACGATCAGCACGATCACGTTGTTGACCACGTCGGAGAGCGTGCGGCCGGTGAGCACCGCCGACGGCGACATGGGCAGGGTGCGGAACCGGTCGACGATGCCCTTCTGCACGTCCTCGGCCAGCCCGGCGCCGGTGATGGTGGCGCCGAAGACGACGGTCTGGGCGAAGATGCCGGCGATCAGGAACTCGCGGTAGCCGCTGCCGCCGCCCCGCTGGTCGATCGCGCCGCCGAAGACGTAGGCGAACAGCAGCACGAACATGATCGGCGAGAGGGTCGTGAAGACCAGCAGGTCCGGGACCCGCTTGATCTTGATCAGGTTGCGCTTGGCGACGACGAGGGCGTCGGTGACGGGGGCGAGGGCGCTCATGCGCGGGTCTCCTCAGTGGGATCCGGGTCGGTGTCCTGCTCGGCCGCGTGGCCGGTCAGGGACAGGAAGACGTCGTCGAGGGTGGGGCGTCGCAGCCCGATGTCGTCGACCCCGATGTGCTCGCCGTCCAGGCGTCGCAAGGCGTCGGCGAGCTGGCTGGCGCCACCGGTCACCGGCACCAGCAGGCTGCGCCGCTGCTCCTCGACGCCGACGGTGCCGACGGCCAGGGGGGCGAGCAGTTCGCGGGCTCGGCCGAGGTCGGCCGGATCGGTCACGGTCACCTCGATGCGCTCCCCGCCGACCTGCGCCTTGAGCGCGTCGGCGTCGCCCTCGGCGATCACCCGACCGCGGTCGATCACGACGATGTTGTCAGCGAGGAGGTCGGCCTCCTCGAGGTACTGCGTGGTGAGCAGCAACGACGTCCCGCCGGCGACCAGGCTCCGGATGACGTCCCACATGCCGCTGCGGCTGCGCGGGTCGAGACCGGTGGTGGGCTCGTCGAGGAACAGCACCGGCGGCTCGGCGACGAGGGCACCGGCGAGGTCGAGCCGGCGTCGCATGCCCCCGGAGTAGCCCTTGGCCATCCGGTTGCGCGCCTCCTCCAGCCCGAACTGGGCGAGCAGCTGCTCGGCCCGCTCGCGGCTGCGTCGCTTGCCGAGGTGGTAGAGCCGACCGACCATGTCGAGGTTCTCGAAGCCGGTGAGGTACTCGTCGACGGCGGCGTTCTGCCCCGAGACCCCGATCCGCCGGCGGACGGCCGCCGGGTCGCGGAGCACGTCGATCCCGGCCACCTCCGCGTGGCCGGCGTCGGGGCGGACCAGCGTGGTGAGGATCTTCACCGCCGTGGTCTTCCCCGCGCCGTTGGGCCCGAGCACGCCGAGCACCGTCCCCTCGGGCACCCGGAGGTCGAGGCCGTCGAGCGCGCGCACCTCGCCGTACGTCTTTATGAGGCCCTCGGCCCGCACCGCATCCGTCACGGGGCCTACCCTCGCACTTCGGACCGACAGGTTTCGAATCCTTAAGCGGGCAGCTGCTCGACGAGCGTGAGGGACGGGACCTCGAGCACCTGCTCGACGCCGTCACGGACCAGCTGCCGCGCCGTGTCCAGCGCCACCGGTCGGGACCACACGAAGCCCTGACCGAGCACGGCTCCGTGCGCCTGCAGCCAGCGGGCCTGCTCGGGACGCTCGACGCCCTCCGCGACGGTGCTCAGACCCATCGAGGAGGCCATCGCCAGGACCGCCTCCACGATGGTGCTGTCGTGGCCGCCGTCGCCCAGCGGGTCGACGAAGGACTTGTCGACCTTGAGCACGTCGATCGGCAGCCGGGACAGGTTCGAGAGCGAGCTGTAGCCGGTGCCGAAGTCGTCGATGGCCACGCGGAGCCCGTGCCGCCGCAGCCGGTTCAGCACCGCGACGCCGGCCTCCAGGTCGTCGAGCAGGGCGGTCTCGGTGATCTCCAGGACCAGCAGGTCGGCGGGGAAGCCGGTCTCGCGCAGGACGTCGAGCACCATCGGCTCGAAGCCGGGGTCGGCGAGCTGCTGCGGGGACACGTTGACCGCCATGGACGTACGGCGACCCGGCTCCTGCAGGTGCAGGCCCGACCGGCAGGCCTCGCGCAGCACCCAGGCGCCGAGCGGGACGATCAGACCCGACCGCTCCGCGACAGGGATGAAGTCGACCGGCGGGATCAGCCCACGCTCCGGGTGCAGCCAGCGCACGAGGGCCTCGAAGCCGCTCACCTGCTGGGTGACCAGGTCCACCGTCGCCTGGTAGTGCAGCACCAGCTCGTCGCGGGCGATCGCGTCCCTCAGGTCGCTGCGCAGCGCCAGCAGCTCCATGGCACGGGTGTGCAGCCCGGGATCGTAGACCGCGACCCCGCCCTTGCCGCGGTCCTTGGCGAGGTACATCGCGACGTCGGCGTTGCGCATCAGCTCGGTGTCGCTGACCGGCGCGCTCGTCGTACCGGCCTCGGCGACGCCGATGCTCGCGCGCACCTGGTGGGGGTGCCCGTCGAGGACGACCGGAGCGCGGAGGGTGGCGAGCAACCGGTCGGCCACGGCCTGGGCGGCGAGGGCGTCGGTGTCCTCGAGCAGCACCGCGAACTCGTCCCCTCCGAGCCGTGCCGCGGTGTCGAGCTCGCCGAGGCTGTCGGCGATGCGGCGGGAGACCTCGACGAGGAGCTCGTCGCCGACCTCGTGGCCGAGGGTGTCGTTGACGAGCTTGAAGTCGTCGAGGTCGAGGAAGAGCACGGAGACGGCGGAGCCCTGTGCCTCGTGGCGGCGCAGGGCGTGGTCGAGTCGGTCCCCGAAGAGCTGGCGGTTCGCCAACCCGGTGAGCGAGTCGTGGAAGGCCAGCCGCGTCAGCTCGTCCTCGAGGCGGCGACGCTCGCTGACGTCGCGCACGGTGAGCACCCAGCCGGCGACGACCGGGTCGTCGTGCAGGTCGTTGAGCGTGCCCTCGACCGTGCGCGGCCGTCCGTCGTGGTGCTGCATCCGGAGCGAGACGACCTGCTCCCCGGAGCGTTCGCCCGCCAGCAGCTGGGCGAAGGTCGCCCGGTCCTCCTCGACCACGAGGTCGACCAGCCGGCGTCCCGACAGCTCCGCGGCGTCGTACCCGAGGACCGCGCGGGAGGCGGGGGAGACGAAGGTGGCGAACGAGTCGGCGTCGAGCACGGCCACGAGGTCGGCGCTGTTGTGCACCAGGGCGAGCAGACGTCGCTCACCGGCGTCGACGGCCTGCTTCTCGGTGAGCCGGTGCTCCAGCTCCCGGTGCCGCTTGACGAGCTTGGCGAACCAGCTGAACCAGCCGACGCAGATCACCAGGAAGAGCGCCAGCACCAGCAGGAAGACAAGCAGGTCGGTCCGCCCCTGGGCTGCTGACACCTGCTCCTGGCTGTCCGCAAGCGCCCCGCGGAGGGTCGCGAGGTCGGGGTCCGCGCCGCTGGACAGCCACTGCCGGGCTGCCGCCGCGACGGTGTCGGCGCCCGGGGCGTCGTGTACCCCGGTGAGTTCTGTCGTGGTCGCGACCTGCGTCGCGTCGGGTACGGAGGCCGCAGCGGCCACGGTCGCTGCGGCGACGGCCGACTGCTGTGCGTCGACCGGGTCGTCGAGGTGGTAGATGCCCATCACGACCGCCAGCTCCAGGCACAGCACCGCGACGACCAGGGCGAGCCGGAGCGCACGGCGAGCCGTGCTGCCATCCCTGCCGGCCATGTGTGGTCCCCGCGCCTCGTACCCAGTGTCCGATATCTACCTGTACGAGGCTAATGTTAAAATGACCATCGCGAATCGGCCGAACGGCTGATGAGTGCCTGGTCCGCCCGGGGGATCCGGGCCTGTCCAGGTCGCGGAGTCGTCGATCCAGCTAGCCGGGGCTGGGCTCGAGCGAGGACAGCCGGTCGGCCAGGCCGCCGGCGGCTCGCCCGCGCAGTCGCCCGCTGGTGACCACCTCGATCTCGCGGGTGCGCAGCACCCGGTGCCCACCGGCAACGAGGGCGTCGACGAGCGCCTGGTCCTCGCCGTGCGGCACTGCCGGGAACCCTCCGACGGAGAGGTAGGCGTCCGCCCGGACCGCGAGGTTGGCGCCGTACACGTGGTCGTGCTGGTGCTGGCCGAGCGGGGCGCGCATCTTGGCGGCGAGCAGTCGTGCGTACGCCGTGGCGCCGGCGGGGCTGCCCTGCCACCGGTCGAGCGGCGCGAGCCCCACGACGGCGACGGAGCCGGTGTGCTCGGCAGCACGGAGCACGTCGGCCACCCACGTCGCACCGACGCTGGTGTCGGCGTCGGTGGACAGCACCCAGGTGGTCGACGGGGGCGCGCCCAGACGGGCCAGGCCGTGCCGCACGCCCCGGGCCCGGACCTCGCCGACCGTCGCGGAGACCGCATCGTCGGTCACCTCCCCGTCCTCGCCGAGCGCGTGACGGGCCGCGGCGGCGGTGCCGTCCCCGCAGCGGTGCGCGACCACCTCGATCGTGGCGGCAGCCAGCAGACCCTGGTCCCGGGCGTGACGCAGGGCATGGCGGACGTGACCCACGGTGGAGCCGATGTGGTCCTCCTCGTCGCGGGCCGGGATGACGACGACGACACCGCTCACGGGGTCCCCTGGTCGAGCACGGTGCGACCCAGCGCCTGCAGGGTGAGGTCGAGGTGGTGCTGGCGGATGTAGATGCCGAGGTCGACCAGGGTGCGCGCCAGGCGGCCGTCGCCGCTGAGTCCTCCGGGCCCGACGATGCGCCCGGCCTCGTCGATCACGCTCTCGCAGGCGGTGACGGCCGCGGTGCGCGCTGCGGCGACCTCGCGGGCGGTGGCCTCCCGGTCGTCCGGATCGAGGGTGGCGGCGACACGCGTCACCAGGGTGTCGGCCTGCCAGGACGCCTGCTGCATCACGCCGAGCCGTCGGAGCTGGTGCGGGGAGGGTGCGAATCGGCGAAGCCCGGCTGCGGTCTGCTCGGTCAGCGATGCGGCGGCCCCGGCCCAGACCGCGGCGACGCCGAGACCGCCGACCGCGAAGCCGGGTCGGGAGAGGTAGAAGTTCTCGTCCCCGACGGGATCGCCGGCGCGCACGCCGACGGCGTGCACGGTGAACGAGCGCGACCCGGCCATCGCCGCGGTGTGCCAGCTGTCCCGGTCCGCCTCGAAGGCGTGGGCCGCTACGTCGAACAGCAGGTGGGTGTCGTCGTCGACCCAGCCCGGTACCAGCACCCGGTCGATCACGTCGATGCCGGAGGCGAAGCGCAGCTCGCCGTCGAGGCACCAGCCGTCGTGGTCCGCGGCGGGCGTGGCGCGCAGGCCGGTGCCGGCCGAGCGCGAGGCCCAGACTCCGTAGCCGCCCTCGCGCGGGGTCGTGCCCGCCTGCGTCAGGATGCGTACGGCGTCCGCGTGCCCCTCCACGAGCCGGGCCAGCGCGACGTCGAGCTGCGCCACGTCAGCCAGCCGGCGGCACACCTCGTCGAACGGACCGGTCCAGGACGCGGAGACGCCGAGCGCCTGGACCGCGGCGCGCATCGTATCGGGACGCGTCAGGTCGCCCGCCGCCACGGGGGACGGGGTCGCCGGCAGGCCTACCGGCGGGGTCGCTTCGCTCATTGCGGAACCTCGTAGACGTCGAGCAGGAAGTCGTGCTCGCGGTGCAGGACGACCTGCCGGGCGCCGCGCTCACCGGCCGAAGCGCGCAGCGCCACGTGCGTGCGCGGACCGCTCCGGTGGGCGTCGTGCGGGTCGTGCGCCCAGTGCTCGACGACGAGGTGGGCACCGGGGGCGCACGCGGACCACAGCGCCTCGAACGCCCCGGAGAGGTCCTCGACGTAGTAGAGGAACTCCGCTGCGACCACGAGGTCCACCGGTCCCGTCAGCGGTACCTCGGGCAGCTCGGACCGCACCACGCGCACGTGGTCGAGGGCGCCGACCCGCCGGGCGGTCTCGGCTACCGCGGTGGCGGACAGGTCGCTGGCCACGAGGTCGTCGACGCGGCGGGCGAGAGCGGTGGTGGCGGCCCCGACGCCGCAGCCGGGCTCCCAGGCACGGGCGTAGCGCTCTCGCGGCAGCGCGGCCATCAGGGTCGAGAGCTTGCGCTGTTCGTACCAGGAGGAGTGCACCTCCCACGGATCCGGGTCGGCGCGGTACATCGCCTCGAAGTCGGGGGTCTCGCGGCTTCTCACGCCACCACGCACTCGTGCGGCCAGGCGACCACCGCGTCCGGGAGGACCGGTTCGAGGTAGTCGGCCAGGGGGGTGGTCTGGGAGGTGTAGGCCGCCATCGCGTGCGCGCGGCGCCGGCGGGCGGCCTCGTCGAGCCGCACCGGCCGGACCCGCGCGGTCACGTCGGCCGGGTCCGTCCAGTGCACGGTCCACAGCAGCAGCTCGGTCACCGGGGTGCCGCGGCGTGCCGCGGCCGCGCGCGTCGCCCGCGAGGCGGCCTGGTGGTCGGGGTGCGGGTCGTCGCGCCACAGGGTCAGCAGCCGTCGTGCGTCGTAGCGCCGAGCGGCGTCCTCGACGAAGTCGGTGGTCTCGCCGTCGTACTGCGCGAGCTGCGAGTCGGGCCACTGCATGCCGTGGGCGCGGACCCCCAACCGGGAGGCGGCGTCGTGCAGCTCGGTGACCCGCCGCCGCCCGAGGTCGTTGGGATGGAGGCCGACGTGGTCGACGGCGGCCTCGCCGCACGTCAGGGAGACGACCTGCACTCCCACGTCGCGCCCGGCGAGGGTGGCCAGCAGGCCGCCCATGGCGAGCACTTCGTCGTCCGGGTGGGCCACCACGGCGAGGACCTGGTCGCCCGCGGCGAGGTCGAGCTCGTCGACGGGCAGCGGGCGGGCGGTGCGGAGGCGCGCCGACCAGGCATCGGCATGACGGGAGGGGGGAGTGACCCGGAGGGTCGAGGAGTTGGGCATCGGACTGCTTTCGTCGCACGGCCGCGGCTGCTGTGCTCAACCTGACTCCGGGTGCGTACCCAGGTTCGGCGGAAACGTGCGCCGGGCTGGTCCGTTCGGGCCATTGACCTCTCCGGGGCTGCGGAGAAGTCTCGCGGGAGGAGACTCCTGCATGGGGGGACGGGGCCATGGGCGCAGCGCGCAGGCAGTGGAGCGAGACCTGGGTCGGGGGCAGCGCCGAGGCCGAGCGCATCGCCTTCGCGGCCCTGGCACGACAGATCACCGAGGTCCAACGGCGCACCGCCAAGGCGGCGAGCGCCCACGGCGTGCCGCACGGGGTGGACCGGGCTTTCCACGCCAAGGCGACGCTCGCGGTGCCGGACGCGGTGCTGCGCTTCCGCGACGACCTCCCGGCTGACCTGCGGGTCGGGTTTGCGCAGCCGGGTGCCTCCTATCCCGTCACGGCACGCTTCTCCAACGCCTCCGGGACCGGTCGGCCCGACCCCGCTCCCGACCTGCGCGGCGTCGCGCTGCGGGTGACGGTGTCGGCCGACGAGTCCCACGACCTGCTGATGACCAACTTCCCGGTGTCGCACGCCCGCGACGCCCGGCAGTTCGTCGACTTCGCGGCCGCGACCGCGGGCAGCACCCCGCAGAAGGTGGTCGGCCTCGTGCGGCTCGTGACCCGGCAAGGGATCCGCGAGACGGTGCGGATGCTCCGCAACATCCGGAACGGCCGCGGTCGCACGGTGGCGAGCATCGTGACCGAGAGCTACTGGAGCCGGGGCGCGCTGCGCTGGGGCGACCACGCCGTGCGCTACCTGCTGCGTCCCGCTGCGGACACCCCGCCCGCCCCGAGCGCGTCGTCGAGCGACCCGTCGTACCTCAGCAAGGAGGTGGCGCGTCGGCTGGCGGTCGGGGACGTGAGCCTCGAGCTGTGCGTGCAGCGCTATGTCGACGATCGCCAGACCCCGATCGAGGACACCGCGGTCGCCTGGACCGAGGCGGTCTCGCCCCCGGTGCCGGTGGCGGTCCTGACGCTGCGACAGTCCGACGTCACGACCGTCGCCGCGCTCGCGCACGCCCGGGTCGTGGACGCGATGGCCTTCAACCCGTGGAACACCACGGACGACTTCCGCCCCCTCGGCAACCTCAACCGCGCGCGCAAGGCGGCGTACGACGCGAGCTCGGCGCACCGGCTCGGGCACACCTGGACCGAGCGGCCGCCGCTGCGCAACGTCGTGCTCGGCGCGGGGGTCCGTGCCGGCTTCGGGGTGTTGAACCGCCGGATCGAGTGGCATCGGCTGCCGGTGCCGCTGGGGCTGCTCAACCTCGACGCCTTCCGGCACCAGCTGAGGGTGCACAACCTGCTCGACACCGAGACGCCCGAGGCGCCCCCGGAGCCCCGGCCGGTCCCCCCGGCAGCGCCGGCGGAGGAGACCCGGACGTCGCGCTCGGTCGACGGCAGCGCCAACGACCTCGCGTCCGTGCCGATGGGCGCGACCGGCGCGACGTTCGGTCGCAACCTGGCACCGCGGCTGCGACCGGACTTGTTCGACGAGCCCAACCCGGTCGAGGTCAGTCGCGCGCTGCTCTATCGCGAGCACTTCATCCCGGCCCGCTCGCTGAACATCCTGGCTGCGGCGTGGATCCAGTTCCAGGTGCACGACTGGGTCGCGCACGCACGGCACCCGCTCGGCGTCGACGACGTCACCGTCCGGCTGCCGCGCGGGATGACGTGGTCCAACACCCCGGGTGGTCCGGCCGAGCGCGAGATGCGAATCGCGGGCAACGTCCCCCACCCCGGCGGTCACCCGGCGATGGCACCCGTCTTCGCCAACACGACCTCGCACTGGTGGGACGGCTCGGAGGTCTACGGCGCCGACAGCGAGCGCGCGGCGCTGCTGCGCGAGGGCGCCAAGCTGAGGCTCACCTCGGACGGCTACCTGCCCGACGACGCCAGCGGCCAGGAGCTGACGGGCTTCAACGAGAGCTGGTGGATGGGGCTCGGCAGCCTGCACACGCTGTTCGCCCGGGAGCACAACCTGCTCTGCGACGAGCTCCGTGCGCACTACCGGGGATGGAGCGACGAGCGGGTGCACCAGACCGCCCGGCTGGTGGTCTCGGCGCTCATCGCCAAGATCCACACCGTCGAGTGGACGCCGGCGATCCTGGCCACCAAGGCGATCGACATCGGTCTGACCAGCAACTGGAACGGACCTGCGGCCAACGACTGGGTGACCCGGCTGGGCATGTGGCTGGTGGACGCCCACTCCGGCGTCGGCATCCCGAAGACCAAGCCCGACCACCACGGGGCGCCGTACTCCCTGACCGAGGACTTCGCGACGGTCTACCGGCTGCACCCGCTGATCCCCGACGACTACCGGTACGTCGACCACGTCAGCGGACGCGAGCTCGGGCAGCGCACGTTCGCGGATCTGCAAGGCAGGTCGGCTGACGACGAGCTGCGCGCGCTCGGGCTGGACAACGCGCTCTACTCCTTCGGCATCGCCCACCCGGGGGCGATTACCCTGCACAACTACCCGCGCTCGCTCCAGGCCTTCGAGCGGGACGGTGAGCTGGTCGACCTGTCGGTCGTCGACCTGGTGCGCACCCGACGACGCGGCGTGCCGCGCTACAACGACTTCCGGGCTGGGCTGCACAAGCCGCGGCTGACCCGCTGGGAGCAGCTGTCGGACGACCCGGAGAGCGTGGCTCGGCTCCGTGAGGTCTACCGCAGCGTCGACGAGGTCGACACGATGGTCGGCCTGTTCGCAGAGACGCCCCCGGACGGCTTCGGCTTCTCCGACACCGCCTTCCGGATCTTCATCCTGATGGCGTCGAGGCGGCTGCAGAGCGACCGGTTCCTGACGGTCGACCTCCGCCCGGAGGTGTACTCGCCCCTCGGCATGGACTGGCTCGCAGACAGCACGATGTCCAGCGTGATCGCCCGGCACTGCCCGGACCTCGCGGGCCTGCTGCCGCGGGACGCCAGCGCCTTCGCCCCCTGGAGGGTGGTGGCGCCGTGAACGACAAGGCCCGCAACCGAGGCTTCGCCTCGCTGCACGAGCAGCCGTTGCTGCAGACGCTGTGGCAGCGCCGCACGCACCGGGTGAGCCGGGGCAGCACGGTGTCCGCGGGGTCGATGAGCTGGGAGTCACAGGAGCCTCGTGCGCCCCTGACCGAGCTCGAAGAGGCCGTGCTGATCTCGCTGACCGGTTGCACGGGGCTGACCATGCCGGACCGGCCCTTCAACGACCCGCGCAACGGCTCGCCGATCATGGCCAAGCCCAACCTCAACCTGGGAGGCCGCTCGGCGGGCAGCCCGGACAACGCCCAAGGCACGCACTTCTTCCTGATCAACGACAGCGGCACCTACTTCCTGCGCACCCTGCCGCCGCCCGAGGGGGAGCCGGGGTCGCTGCTCGACGAGGACGCCCTCGTGGCGAGGGCGGCCCAGGCCAAGGTCAAGCTGCTCGATCGCCGCATCGACGTCGCCGACGGCGACCGTGACTTCCCGGCCTACCTCGACTCCAACCGGTTCCTGTCGAACCTTCCTGGCACGACGATCCTCTTCCCCGTCGTGGACCTGTCGCGCCAGTACATCAACGGGATGATGTATCTCCTGACCCAGCCCGAGGGTGCCCGCCCGGCCCTGGTCGACGACCGCAACTTCTACCGCTCGGCGGGGGTCCGGAAGTGGGTGCGGTCGGGCTTCCTCAACGACCGCATCAAGCTGCCGCTCGGAGCGATCTCCTCGATGCGCACCCAGATCGAGGCCGACCTGCTGCTGCAGAACCTGATGCTCACCGCCGACGCGATGGGGCTGGGCGCCTGGATCCACGCCTCGCTGACGCCACCGGTGCTGCTCGGGGACCCGAAGTTCCGCAAGCGCTACGGTCCGATGCTCGGCTTCGACTGGACCGTCCCGAAGTGGCGGCCGGCCGACGTGCTCCGCTGGCAGGTGCCGCTGCCCAGGTTCGCCGACCTGCGAGCGACCTCGACCGGGCTGCGTCACGACGGCGAGCACCTGATCAAGGCGATGTGCCCGCCTCACTACCCCTCGATGGCGGCCGCGGTCGACGCGGTCGTGGCCGGCAAGTTCGGTCCGGGCGGGATCTACGCCGACTCCGCGATCTTCGAGCGGATCTACGCCGGTGAGTTCGGTGCGCAGTACCTCAAGGAGGCCAGCAACTACTCCGCCGACGTCATCGCCTGCACGCGTGACGTATGCACCTACATCTACGAGACGCACGGGCGCTTCCCGGCCCACTGCGACACGATCCATGTTCCCGGCGTGTGGCTGCAGGTGCACCACGTCGAGAACGACTACTACGAGAGGTTCTTCCGCCACGGGCTCACCGGCGCGCACCGCGCGCACGACGAGCGTTGGCACGGATGAGGCCCACGACCTACTGGAGGTAGGCAGATGCGTGTGCGTGTGATCCCCGACGGCTCTCCCGACCCGGCGCCGGCTCCGGGCACCCCGGTGCGCATCGAGGTGCGTGACGAGTCCATGGCGGACGGGGTCGCGGCCGTGCTCGCCGCGGCCGACGCCACGGTGAGCGCTGGTGGCGGTGGCGTGTCCTGGTCGGCCGAGGCGACCCTCGACCTGCCCGACTCGGTGTCGTCGACGAGCGGCGCGGGTGTGTGGGCACGGGTCGCGTCCGGTGGCGCCGACCGTACGGCGCCGGGCGACTGGCTCACCATGCAGAGCTTCCCGGTGCAGGTGCCCGCACCGGATCCGGTCACCGTCCTGGTGCGTCGGGTCGGCTGAGCCAGTCGGCCATGGCGTCGGTGATCGGAAAGCCCGTGCCGGCCTCGGAGAAGAGGAACTCGCCGGCGGGGTTGATCTCCAAGAAGACGTACTCGCCCTCCGGTGTGAGCCGCATGTCGATCGCGCCGTAGGCCAGCCCCAGCTCCTCCATCAGCGTCAGCACCTGCTCGTGCACGTCGTCGGGCAGCTCGATGGCGCTCGTGGTGGCGTCCCCGAGGGTGACCCGGAAGTCCACGTCGTACGACGTCGCGCGGCTGTCGATCGCCATCGGGAAGACCCGCTCGCCGACGACGGTGATCCGCACGTCGGCCTGCGCCGGCACGAGCTCCTGGAAGATCACCGGAGCGAGGTCGAGCGTGTCGAGCATCGGCAGGTCGTCGCGGGTGAGCCGCCGGGTCTCGCGCCACACGTCGAGGGTGGCCCCGAAGATCTTGTAGACGACGCGCTCGAGCCCGAGCCGGTCCACGAACGCCATCGCCTCGTCACGGTCGGACGTCATCAGGGTGTCCGGCACGGCCATGCCCAGCCGGCTCGCGACCTTGAGCTGGTAGGCCTTGCGCGAGGCCGACTCGTTGGCGGACGGCGGGTTCATCCACGGGCAGTCCATCAGCTCGTAGAGGCCGTAGACGGCCTCGTGCCACTCGCCGTGGACGAACCCGTGCGCGGCCGGGTCGGTGACCGTGTCCAGGACCGGGGTCTGCGGGCGCCGCCACCACACCGCCGTCGCGTCGGTGAGTCGGACCACCTCGCCGGTGTCGCGGCGGAGCCGGGCGACGGGCTTGGCGGCGTGCTCGAAGTCGAGGGCCAGCGTGGCGTGGTGCGGTAGGTCGGCCAGGTCGAGCAGGTGCGCCTCCTCGCCGCGCCGGGCCAGCCGCTCCAGGACGCGCACCGCGTGTCGGTCACCCGGATGCGAGATGACGATGATCATCGACGCGACCCCGGCTCACATGCAGCCGACGCACGGACCGCCGAGACCGCTGGGGTCCATCCCGCCACCGCCGCCGAGGAGTGCGGCGATCTGCTGCAGCAGGGTGTCCTGGCCCTGGGCGATCGCGGCGACGGCCTCCTCGAGGGCCGCCAGCCGCGCCAACGGGTCGTCTCCCGCGCCGGCGTCGCCGGGAAGGCCGACCGTGGGGGTGCGCATCGCGAAGGGCAGCTGGCCCTGGCCGACGGCCGGCCCGACGGGGTTGACCACCCGACCGAAGCCACCGCCGACACCGATCCCCTCGGCGATCGTGGCCCCACCCTCGCGAATCGTCTCGAAGCGCTCCTTGACCGGCTCCTTGAACTCCTTGACCGGCTCCTTGATCTCCTTGGTGCGCTCCTTGAGCGTCTCGATCTGCTCCTTGACGATCTCCTTGCTGCGCTCCTTCAGCGTCTCGGGGAAGCGCTCCTTGATCGTCTCGATGCCCTCCTTGGTGAGCTCCTTGGCGGTCTCGAAGACGGTGCCCGGACCGATCGGTGCGCACATGGAGTTGGCAGTGGCGATGTCGCCGGCACTGAGGGCCGTGCGCTGGCCGATCTGAGCTGCCGGGTTCGTCGGCGTGATCGTCTCGGCGCCGCCCACGCCGAAGGCGTTGCGGGGGTAGTGCATGATCGAGCCGTAGTCGTAGGCCCCGATGTCGGTGCCGTCGCTGATGTGCTGGTTGAAGTTGTGCTCGGTGCCGGGCGTGATGTTGGCCCAGTGGATCGTCACGAACGCGTCGCGGTCCTCCCGCGACTGCTCGTGCCACATGCCGACGGCGTGTCCGATCTCGTGGATCGTGTTGCCGGTCGTGCAGCCGGTCCCGAGGTTGATGAACTGCTGGCCGCCGCGTCGCCCGACCGACGACGAGCAGCCGCTGCTGGGCCGGAAGGTGACCCAGTCGGCGTGCGCGGCCGTCCTGGCGACGAACCGGAACCGGGTGTGGGACTGCCAGTGCGCGATCGCGTCGGTCACCCGGGCCTGGTTGGTCAGCGCGGGGTCGATGTCGAACGGCACGGTGCAGTCGGGCCACCGGAACTGGTCCCCGGTGATCAGCACCCCGGACTCGAGCTCGCCGCGCAGCTCGGCCTGCAGCACCTCGGTGTCCCGCTCGACCTGGTCGGCCGATCCCAGGACGATGTCGCCCTCGAAGATCGCGTCGCCGTCGACGACGACGTACTGCACGGCCTTGGCTCGGAAGGTGTTGCCCGAGATGAACGCGCTGCGCACCTCCGTCGCGGCGGTCAGCTCGGCCTGCCCGTCTCCCGCGCTCTTCGACCCGGACTTCGACCCGGCTCTCGACCGGCTGCTCGCGGCTTTCTTCTCGGCCATGATGGTTCACCTCGGACGGGCCCGTGAGGGCGGAGATTGAGTGGTCCTCCGAGGCTAGGACCGGTGCTCGGGGCCCCACATGACACGTTGGGGCTCGCCCGCAGCCCCTCGTGGGTCGACCCGGACTGACCGGACAAGACCCACGATGGGCGCCCATGTGCCGACATGACGGCGGGGGGTGGGGACTAGTGCGGATGCGTCATGACGGGCTCCGGCTTGGATCCGGTGCCCGCAACGGGCAGGCTCGTCATCCCACCCTCGGCACGGCCGCACTCTGCGGCCGGGGAGCAGGAGACACCTCATGAGCGGCACCCTCGTCCGTCCGCAGCGCAGGATCATCGCCGGGGTGTGCTCCGGGCTGGCGCGCCGGTTCGACATGTCCCCGAACGTCGTCCGGCTGCTGTTCGTGCTCAGCTGCATCCTGCCCGGACCGCAGTTCCTGATCTACATCGTGCTGTGGGTGATGATCCCGAGCGAGAAGTAGCGCTCGCCCACCCCTCAGGTCGGGGGGCGTCCCGAGGTGCGCAGCGTCCCGCGCGTGCCGCCGGACGACCTGCCGGCCTCGGTCCAGGGTCCGGTCAGGTCGATGACCGCCATCGCGGACGTCGGCATCGGGACCCACACCCCGGTCAGCAGCGAGACGAGGTCCTCCAGGCCGGGGTTGTGTCCCACGACGACGACCGCGGCGGCGTAGTCCGGCAGGTCGTGCACCACCGCGAGCAGCTCCTCACCGGTCGCGCCGTACACCCGCTCGTCGTACGTCGTCGGCGGCACCACGTGCAGCTGGGTCCCGACCAGCTCCCAGGTGTCCACGGACCTGCGCGCGGGGGAGACCACCGCGGCGTCGAAGGGGGGCAGCCGGGTGCGCAGCCATCGGCCCGCCTCCGGCGCCTGACGCATGCCACGTGGCGCCAGCGCCCGGTCGTGGTCGGCCTCGTCGCCGGACCAGTCGGACTTGCCGTGCCGCAGCAGCACGAGGACCCGGTCGTTCATGGGGCAACTCTGGCACCTCGAAGCAGCCGGCGCGACGCCGCAGCGCCGGTCAGACCCTTGCCCGGGTGCTCCGGGACGGGCAGGGTAACGCCCATGGCGTACCAATTGACTGTCATCTACCACCACCCCGAGGACCCGGCGGCGTTCGACGAGCACTACGCCTCGACGCACGCCCCGCTCGCCCAGAAGATCCCAGGGCTGAAGAGCTACACGTCGCAGAAGTGCGGCCCCGGCCCCGAGGGTGCGCCGGCGGAGTACCTCGTCGCGATGCTGGTCTTCGAGGACGAGGCCGGCTTCGGAGCGGGCATGGGAAGCGAGGAGGGCCAGGCGGCCGGCGGCGACGTCGCGAACTTCGCCACCGGCGGCGTCACCATGCTGGCCGGCGAGGTCACGACCTACGTCTGAGCCTCGCGCGCCCTAGCGGTTCTTGGTGCGCGGCTTAGTCCGCGGCTTGGCACGGTCCCTGCTCGGTGACGAACCACCCGCTGGGGCGGTGCCGACCTCGGGCGTGAGGTCGATGAGCTTGCCGGAGATGCGCGTCCCGCGCAGCAGCTCGCGGGTGCCCTCGGACAGCGCGGCCGGCAGCTCGACCAGCGAGTGGTCGCCGCGGATGTCGATGTGGCCGAAGTCGCCGCGGGCGAGCCCGCCCTCGTTGGCGATGGCGCCGACGATCTGGCGCGGCTCCACCTTGTGCCGCTTGCCGACCGCGATCCGGTAGGTCGCCATCGGCACGTCGGAGCGGCCGCGGCGGGGCTTCGGGCCGCGCGACGGGCGTTCCTCGCCGTCACGACGCCGCCCCTTCTCGTGGTCCCAGCCGCCTGCCTTCGCAGGCTTGCCGCCGTCGAAGACGCGAGGCGGCTCGGCCTCCGGCTCCATGAGCAGCGGTCGGTCGCTCTGCAGCAGCACGGCCAGTGCCGCCGCCACGTCGGCCGCCGGGACGTCGTGCGTCTGCTCGTAGTCGGTGACCAGGTCCCGGTAGAAGCCCACCTGGTCCGAGGACAACGCCTCGGTGATGTCGTCGCGGAACTTCGCCACGCGCGTCTCGTTGACGTCGTCGACGGTGGGCAGCTGCATCTGCGTCAGCGGCTGCCGGGTGGCGCGTTCGATCGCCTTGAGCAGGTGGCGCTCGCGCGGCGTCACGAACGAGATCGCATCGCCGTCGCGACCCGCGCGTCCGGTGCGACCGATGCGGTGCACGTAGGACTCGGTGTCGGTGGGGATGTCGAAGTTCACGACGTGCGAGATGCGCTCCACGTCGAGGCCTCGCGCGGCGACGTCGGTCGCCACCAGGATGTCGAGCTTGGCCGCCCGCAGCTGGCCGATCGTGCGCTCGCGCTGAGCCTGCACGATGTCGCCGTTGATGGCTGCGGCGGAGAAGCCCCGGGCCCGCAGCCGCTCGGCGAGCTGCTCGGTGACCTGCTTGGTGCGGACGAACACGATCATGCCGTCGAAGTTCTCGACCTCGAGGATCCGGGTCAGCGCATCGACCTTCTGCGGGTAGGACACCATCAGGTAGCGCTGACGGGTGTTGGCCGAGGTCGTGGTCTTGTTCTTGACGGTGATCTCGGCGGCGTCGGTGAGGTACTTCTTCGCGATCCGCCGGATCTGCGTGGGCATGGTGGCCGAGAACAGCGCGACGTGCTTGTCGTCGGGTGTCGTGGACAGGATCTCCTCGACGTCCTCGGCGAAGCCCATCTTGAGCATCTCGTCGGCCTCGTCGAGCACCAGGAAGCGCAGCTCGGAGAGGTCGAGCGTGCCCTTGGCGAGGTGGTCCATGATCCGTCCCGGGGTGCCGACCACGACATGCACCCCGCGGCGCAGGGCGGACAGCTGGACGCCGTACCCCTGGCCGCCGTAGATCGGCAGCACGTGCAGCCCCGGCATGTGGGCGGCATAGCGCTCGAACGCCTCCGACACCTGCAGCGCCAGCTCGCGGGTGGGAGCGAGCACCAGCGCCTGCGGCGACTTCTGCTTCAGGTCGAGCCGCGACAGGATGGGTACGGCGAACGCGGCCGTCTTGCCGGTGCCGGTCTGGGCCAGCCCGACGACGTGACGGCCCTCGAGGAGCGCGGGGATCGTCGCGGCCTGGATCGGCGAGGGGGTCTCGTAGCCGACGTCGGACAGCGCCCTCAGCACCCGCTTGTCGATGCCGAGATCGGCGAAGGACACCTCGGGGGTGGCGTCGGTGTCGGGCGCATCGGGGGAAGCCATCCCCCCAGGGTAGTGCCGTCGGACCGCACCCCCGGACGCTCGCCCTGTCCGCACGCGTCGCCTGGGTGGCGAGCCGATGATCGACGGAGGATCAGCCGCCGCGCAGCCCCGGGAAGTCCTCGTCGCGCCACTCCTGGGCGCCGCTCTCGAACTGCGCCGACCCGCTGGCCAGCTCGTTCTCGCGGCTGCGCAGCTCCACGCGCCGGATCTTGCCCGAGATGGTCTTGGGCAGGTCGAAGAACTCGATGCGCCGCACCCGCTGGTGCCGGGCCAGGTGCTCGCGGGCGTACTTCAGGATCGCGAAGGCGGTCTCCTCGGTGGGCTCGTGCCCCGGTGCGAGGGCGACGTAGGCCTTCGGCACAGCGAGACGTACGGCGTCCGGTGCCGGCACGACCGCGGCCTCGGCCACCGCCGGGTGCTCGATCAGCACCGACTCGAGCTCGAAGGGGCTGATCTTGTAGTCGCTGGCCTTGAAGACGTCGTCGGTGCGTCCCACGTAGGTGATGTAGCCGTCCTCGTCGCGGCTCGCGACGTCGCCGGTGTGGTAGAAACCGCCCGCCATCGCGTCGGTGTTGCGCTCGTCGTCGCCCTGGTAGCCGGTCATCAGCGACAGCGGGTGCTGGGCGAGGTCGAGGCAGATCTCACCCTCGCCCACGCCCTCGACCGCCTGCTGGGTCAGCGGGTCGACCAGGACGACGGGAAGGCCGGGCAACGGCTTCCCCATCGACCCGGGCTTCACCCGGGTGCCGGGGGTGTTGCCGATCTGGGCGCTGGTCTCGGTCTGTCCGTAGCCGTCGCGGATCAGCAGTCCCCAGTGGCGTCTGACCTGCTCGATCACCTCGGGGTTCAGGGGCTCGCCGGCTCCGATGACCTCGCGCAGCGTGCCCGGACCACCGGAGAGGTCGGAGTTGATCAGCATCCGCCACACGGTCGGCGGTGCGCAGAACGACGTGACCTCGCGCTCGCGCAGCTGGCCGAGGAGCGCGTCCGCGTCGAAGCGCGTGTAGTTGTAGAGGAAGACGGTCGCCTCGGCGATCCAGGGCGCGAAGAAGCACGACCAGGCGTGCTTGGCCCAGCCGGGGGAGGAGATGTTGAGGTGCACGTCGCCGGGGCGCAGGCCGAGCCAGTACATCGTCGACAGGTGCCCGACGGGGTAGGACACCTGGGTGTGCTCGACCAGCTTGGGCTTCGAGGTGGTGCCGGACGTGAAGTAGAGCAGCAACCGGTCGTCGGGAGCGGTCTCCGGATGCGGGCACGGTGGCACGTCGAGGTCGTAGGCCGTGTGCAGCTCCTCGGTCGTGAGCACCTGGTAGTCGCCGTCGACGGTCTCGAACTTCGCGGCGTCCGGAGGGTTGCAGACCACGAAGCGGGCGCCTCCCCGGGCGATCCGGTCGGCGAGGTCGCCGGGACCGACCGCGGTGGTGGTCGGCATGATCACTGCGCCCAGCTTCATGATCGCCAGCATCGTCTCCCACAGCTCGACCTGGTTGCCGAGCATCACGATCACCGCGTCGCCCCGTGCGACACCCCGGGCGCTCAGCCAGGCCGCCACCTGGTCGGAGGCCACGGCCATCTCGTCGAACGATCGCTCGATCGACGTACCGTCCTCCTCAGCGATCACCAGCGCCGGTCTGTCGTTGCCGCGGGCGACGGCGTCGAACCAGTCCACCGCCCAGTTGAACCGGGTGCCCACGTCGGGCCAGGAGAACTCCCGGTGCGCGCGGTCGGGGTCCTCCCGCAGGTCGAGCAGCTGGTCGCGGGCCGAGCGGTAGCTCTCATGGGCGCTGGTCATGCCCCGACCCTGCCACCGCCCCGGACCCGGTGCCACCGTCCGGGCGGACAGGTGGCTCAGTGGCGCGCGTAGCGCTGCACGAAGGCGGACAGGATCTTGGGCGGCTCGTGGACGGCGCCGGCGCGCGCCATCTCCTTGAGCGACTCGGCCTCGGGGGGATCGAAGTAGCCGGCGTGCTTGTAGACCTCGATCCGGGTGCAGAGTCCGTGGATGTCGAGCTCGGGGTGGAACTGCGTGGCGTAGACGTGCCGGCCCACCCGGAAGGCCTGCACCGGACAGCTCGGCGACGACGCGAGGCGCACCGCGGTGGCAGGCAGCTGGTGCACCGCCTCCTTGTGACCCACGAAAGCCTCGAACGTCTCGGGCAGGTCGCGCAGCAGCGGGTCCGCACGGCCCTCCGCCGTCAACGTCACGGGCACCCGGCCGATCGGCTCGCTGTAGGTGCTGTCGACCGTCGCGCCCTGGTGGGTGCCGACCACGCCGATGCCGTAGCAGGCGCCGAGGAACGGGTGGTCGCGGGCGACCACCTCGTCCAACAGCACCGCCAGCTCCTTCTCGACGCGCTGCTGCGCCGCGGACTTCGAGGTGTCGGGGTCGCTGGCGTTGAACGGCCCGCCGCCGAGGAAGATCCCCGACCAGGCGTCGAGGTCGACCTCGCCGAGCGGACGGCGCTCCATGCGCACCCGGTGCAGCGTCGACTCGTCGAGACCCGTGAAGGCCAGGAACGCGGCGTACTCGTTGTCGGCTGCGGCGTCCTCGTCACGGGTGCCGAGGAGCAGGAACGGCTTCACGCACGGAAGCCTAGGCGGGCGGATCCCGGTGCGCTCGGGTGACCAGGAAGTAGTCGCCGATCAGGTCGCCGAGCAGCGCACCGCCGGTGACGTCGCTCTCGACGTGTCCGGCCATGTAGATCCGGGAGTAGTCGATCTCGGCCTCGGTCCACCGGTAGTCGGCCGCACGGTGGGGGGCGAGGGCGCCGAGGTACGTCGTGGCTGCAGCCCCGGCGGCCGCGTGCCGCGAGGGGTAGGAGCAGGGGCACACCTGACCCGCGGTCACGGTGTGGTCGGGGCGCAGCGAAGGATGCAGGACGTACGGCGCCGACTGCTGGTACCTCGCACCCAGGGTGTCCGCGACGGTCTTGGAGAGCTTCAGCATGTCCTTGACGGCCTGCTTGCGGCCGTCACCGGCAGCGGCCGGCAGGAGCTCCGCCTGGTCGTGCGCGTAGAGCTTCCACAGGTCCTTCTTGCCGTAGGACTCGAGCCAGGTGGAGGCCCGCACCCCTGCCGGCGTGCGGGTGGTCGCGAGCTGCTGGACCTGGGCGACCTCCTCGCGTGCGCTGGGCCGGTGACGGGGGACCGGGCAGCGTCTTCTCGAGCCACGCGGTGAAGGCCGCGTCGTGACGGGCGCGGTCGTGGGTGCCCCACCACTGCGCCATCAGCGTCCGCGCCCGGGCCGCCTGGGCGTCGACCTGGGTGCCGACGGGCGCCACGGTCGCGTCGGCGAACAGCGCCGGCGGCGGGTCGGCCCCGATCCGGTCCTTGGCCGAGAGGTTCGCGCCCAGCACGAACGGCGCGACGAGACCGCCCACCAGGCAGACCAGGGCAAGCACGGCGACCACGGCGTAGCGACGGGAGAGCCTCACGCGACGGCCGCCCGTCCGCTGTGCAGTGCTCGGCCGTGCAGCCGTCGTACGTCGTTGTCCGCGAGGTCGTCTCGCAGCAGTGACGCCGTGGCGACGTACTTGCTGAAGGACCGCGGTCGCGCGCCGAGCCCGGCGAGCACCCGGTCGGCGGTGCCCGGGCGGAGCCCGCCCTTGGTCTCGACCAGCACGAAGTCGTCGTCGAGCCACACCTCGTGACCGTCGAGCGCGCTGCGCAGCTGCCAGTCGATCGTCACCCGGCTGGGCTCGTCGCCGGTGTCGGCGAGCGTGGCGCGGCGGTAGCACACCTCCGCGGTCGGGCGGAGCTGTGCGCACGTCGGCGACGAGGTGCGCGGCCTCCAGGGTGGTCGCCACGAAGTGGACGGCCCGGATGCCGAGCAGCCCGTAGCTCGCCGGGTCGACGTCCGCGACCGTCTTGCGGGTCACGCCGCGGCCGTCACGCGCCTTCACCTCGATGCGGCACAACCCGTCCTCGACGTAGATGCGGCTGCGGGCCTTCCAGCGACGGCGCCGGCCCTGCACGTGCGCCCGGGCCGAGGCCAGGTCGGGGGTGTCGAAGTAGGTGCTCCGGTAGGACGTGCTGCGCCTTCCCCCGACCGAGAGCAACCGGAACTCCGAAGGCAGCACCTCGACGAGACGCTGAGCCGTGGGGACGTCGAGAAGGTACTTGCGGTCCACCCGGGTCAGCCGTGCCGCATCGGCGACCACCTCGGCCAGTCCGACGGTGCGGCGGCCGGTCAGGTCCAGCGGGTCAGCGGACATCTGCGGCCTCCTCCTCGACCGACGGCCATGCCGCGACGGTCTCCGGCACGGCGTAGCGCAGCGCCACGCGGGTCGTCTCGCGCACGAGGTCGACGTCCTCGATCACGACGCTCAGCGGCTCGACCGCCATCCGGGCGCGTACGGCGTCCGTCGCCGCGGCCAGGTCGGTGACGGCGATGTCGAGCGTGACGCGCATCAGCCGCGTGGTCGGGACGCGCGAACGGGTCTCGTCGACGACCCAGAGGCCGGCCAGCAGGACCAGGTCGAGGACGAGCAGGACGAGCAGGTCGCGGTCGGGCAGCGAGTTGACCAGCGCCAGCACCAGGGCGACGAACGTGTAGGCGACGTCCTTCAGGGTGAAGGCCGCCGACCGGAGCCGCACCAGGCTCAGCAGTCCGAAGAGCCCGAAGCCGATGCCGGTCGGGAAGGAGCCGGACCCGATCGAGGCCACGGCGGCGAAGAGACCGAGGTTGAGCGCCGTGAACACCAGCGTCATCTCCGGGGCGGCGATCCGGCGGCGGTAGAGCCAGCCGACCAGCAGCAGCAGGCAGAGCACGTCGAGGCCGAGCCGGCTCAGCAGGCCCGGGAGCAGCGACGGGTCGAAGGTGAAGGACATGGCACGGAACCTAGGCTCCGGACCTGACGGCAGCATGACGGCTCCGCCGGGCTTGCGCGCCTACCCTGGGGACGTGCACGTGGTGGTGGTCGACGACGAGCGGCGGATGGTCCAGCTGGTCACCGGCTACCTCGGCGAGCTCGGCTTCACCACCGTGGGCTGCCTCGACGGCAAGCAGGCGCTGGTCGCAGCCAGGCGCCCCGACGTCGACGCCGTGGTCCTCGACCTGATGCTGCCGGGGATCTCCGGCACCGAGGTCTGCCGTCGGTTGCGCGCCGAGCGCAACGACGTGCCGATCCTCATGCTGACCGCCCGTGGCTCCGTGCCCGAGCGGGTCGCGGGCCTGGAGGCGGGGGCCGACGACTACCTGGTCAAGCCGTTCGCCCTCGAGGAGCTGGCTGCGCGGCTCAAGGCGATCGGTCGCCGCCGCAACGACGTCGAGCACCGGATCGCCGTGGGTGACGTGGTGCTCGATCCGTTGGAGCTGCGGGTCTGGGTCGCGGACGTCGAGGTCGAGCTGCCGCGGCGCGAGTTCGCGATGCTGTCCGCGTTGATGGAGAGCGCCGGCCGGGTCGTCTCCCGCGAACGGCTGTTCGACGCGGTCTGGGACGGCGAGGTCGACATCCGCAGCAATGCCATCGAGGTGCACATGTCGCGGCTTCGTTCCCGGCTCGAGGCGTCGGCCTCGGTGCAGGTGCGCACGCTGCGGGGCACGGGCTACCGACTCGAGTCCGCGACCACCCGGTGAACCTCTGGACCAGGCTGTTCGGCCGTCGGCCGATCGTCACCCGGCTCGTCGTCGCGGTCGCCGCAGCGATGGCGTTGGTGCTGCTCCTCGCGGCGGCGTTCGTCTACTGGCGCGTGTCCTACGCCCTCGGCCGGCAGCTCGACCAGGACCTCGCGGCCTACCAGGAGACGGTCGTGGCCGCCGTACGCCAGGGGGCGGAGCCGCCGCGCGACACCCGCGGCCAGAGCTTCCAGGTGTACGACGCGGACGGCACGCTCGTGCGTGGCGACCGGGACGTCGTACGGCTGCTGGACCGAGCCGAGGTTGCCGCCGCGCGGCGCGGCTCGACCACGACGGTCGAGGTCGGGAGCTTCCTGCCGGTGCCCGACGCCGCCTACCGGGTGCTGGTGCAGCGGGTCTCGACGCCTGCCGGTGCCCGGGTGGTCGCCGCCGCGCTCAGCCGGCGCAAGCACGACGAGGCGCTGCGCGAGCTGATGCTGCAGCTGGCGATCGCCGACCTGCTGGCGCTAGTAGCGGCTGCTTTCGTGGGCCACCGCACCGCGCGCGCGGCGCTGGACCCGGTGGAGGACTACCGCCGCGCGGTCGAGCGGGTCGGTGACGAGCTCGACCGACGGCTGCCCGTCGCGGTCGGCCGTGACGACGAGCTGACCCGGCTCGGGCACACGTTCAACGACCTGCTGGCCCGGATCGAGGCCGGCGCCGAGCGCGAGCGGCAGTTCCTCGCGGACGCCTCCCACGAGCTGCGCTCGCCGCTCGCCCTGATGCGCACCGAGGTCGAGTGGGCCCGGCACCGACCGCGGACGCCGGAGGAGACCGCCACCGTCCTCGACTCGCTGCGCCGGCAGGTCGACCGGCTCGTCGACGTGTCCAACGCGCTGCTGGACCTGGAGGAGCTGCGGGCCGAGGGACCGCTGCCGCGGGAGCCGGTGCGTCTCGACGACCTGGTCGCCGAGGCGGTGCGCTCGGTGGCGCCGAGCCGCGCGGACGTGCGGGTCGACGCCCCCCACGACCTGGTGGAGGTCAACCGCCGCTGGACCGAGCTGGCGCTGGCCAACCTGGTCGGCAACGCTCTGCGCCACGGCGCCGCGCCGGTCGTCGTCGAAGCCCGGGTGCGTGAGGGCGCCGTGGTGGTCACCGTGGCCGACGCCGGCCCCGGACTGCCGCCGTCGTTCGCCCCCCAGGCCTTCGACCGGTTCAGCCGCGCCGAGGAGAGTCGCTCGACCCCCGGCTCCGGGCTCGGTCTCGCCCTGGTCCGCGCGGTCGGCCGGGCTCACGGCGGCGACGCCCGGCTGCTCGACGCCCCCGCCGGCACCCGCGTCGAGCTCCGTCTCGTGTTCAGCGGCGAGATGTGAGACGCCCAGCGGTTTCCCGCGACGGTTGCAGGGCACACGCAGTCCGTGGCCGACCAGGAGAAGAGCGAGTCCCTGGGGACCGTGCTGCTCGCCGGAGGCGCGAACCTGGCGATCGCGATCGCGAAGCTCGTCGCGGGATTCCTCACCGGCTCGTCGGCGATGCTCGCCGAGGGCGCACACTCGGTGGCGGACACCACCAACCAGGTGTTCCTGCTGACCGCGCTCAAGCGCAGCACCAAGCCGGCTGACGCTCGGCACCCGTTCGGCTACGGCATGGAGCGCTACTTCTGGTCGCTGCTCGCCGCCGTCGGGATCTTCGTGCTCGGCGCCGGCTTCTCGATCTTCGAGGGCATCCGGGCGCTGCTGGAGCCGGAGCCCGTTGAGGCGCTCATGGTCGCCTACATCGTGCTCGCGGCGTCCTTCCTCTTCGAGGGCGCCTCGTGGCTCAAGGCCGTGCTCCAGCTCCGTCGCGAGGCGGGGGAGCGGCGCGTCGGCTTCTTCCGGCACGTCGTCACCACGCCCGACCCCACCGTGAAGACCGTCGCCTTCGAGGACACCGCGGCGTTGATCGGCATCGTGCTGGCGGCGCTCGGCATCACCCTGCACGCGGTCACCGACTCGGGCGTCTGGGACGGCCTGGCCTCGATCCTCATCGGGCTCCTCCTGGTGGCCGTGGCGGTCTCGCTGGGGTCGCAGAGCAAGCGCAACCTGATCGGCGAGGCACTGCCGCAGCCGGTCCGCGAGAAGGTCACCGAGATCGTCAACGAGACCCCCGGCGTCGACCAGCTCATCGAGCTGCTGACCATGCGGCTCGGTCCCGAGGAGGTGCTGGTCGCGGCGCGCGTCGACGTGGACGACGACAGCTCGGGCGGTCACGTGGAGCATGTCGCCGACGAGGTCGAGCGCCGGATCCGCGAGCGCTTCCCGGAGGTCAGGCACGTCTTCCTGGATCCCACGACGAAGGCGAGCGAGCCGGTCGACCCAGGGGTCTGACCCGTTCCGTCCGACTCGTATGCATAAGCCAGGCACCGGGGGGGTAGACCCTGGCAGGGACCCGAGGGGCGGGTCGACGGGAGGCTCTCATGTCCAGCGGAGTAGAGACCGGTCGCATCACCACCGACATCCCGGCCCGGATGGACCGGCTGCCGTGGGCACGCTGGCACTGGCTGATCGTCATCGGCCTCGGGACGGTGTGGATCCTCGACGGCATCGAGGTCACCATCGTCGGCTCCCTGTCCGAGGCGCTCAAGCCCGAGGGCACCGGCCTGGGGCTGACCAGCTCCGACATCGGACTGGCCGGCGCGCTGTACGTCGCCGGCGCGTGCATCGGGGCACTGTTCTTCGGTCAGCTCACCGACCGGTTCGGCCGCAAGAAGCTCTTCCTGGTGACCCTCGGCGTCTACCTGCTCGGCACGGTGCTCACGGCCTTCTCCATGAACCCGCTGTGGTACTTCGCCTGCCGCGCGCTCACCGGTGCCGGCATCGGCGGCGAGTACGCCGCGATCAACTCCGCCATCGACGAGCTGATCCCCGCGAAGTACCGCGGCCGGATCGACATCGCGATCAACGGCTCCTTCTGGATCGGTGCCGCCGCGGGCGCCATGCTCACCATCCCCCTGACCGACAAGTCGATCATCGACCCCGAGCTCGGCTGGCGCGGGGCCTTCGCCCTCGGGGCGGTGCTCGCCGTCGGCATCCTGCTGGTCCGTCGCAACGTGCCGGAGAGCCCCCGTTGGCTGTTCATCCACGGTCGCGAGGACGAGGCGGAGCAGATCGTCCGCGACATCGAGGGGAGCGTCGAGCAGGAGACCGGCAAGCGTCTGTCCAGTGTGTCGGAGACCCTGACGATCCGGCAGCGCAAGACGATCAGCCTCCCCATGATCGCCCGGACGGTCTTCACGCTCTACCCCAAGCGCACCGTGCTGTGCCTCGCACTGTTCATCGGCCAGGCGTTCCTCTACAACGCCTTCTTCTTCACCTACGGCGACAGCCTCGCGACCTTCCTCGACGTGAAGCAGACCGGGTGGTACATCGCCGCCTTCGCAGCCAGCAACTTCTTCGGGGCCCTGCTGCTGGGGTCGCTGTTCGACACCGTCGGTCGCGTGAAGATGATCGCCGGCACCTACATCACCTCCGGCGTGCTGCTCGCGATCGCGGGCGTCATGCTCGGCGACCTCACGGCAATGACGCTCACCATCTTCGGCATGGTGATCTTCTTCTTCGCCTCGGCCGGTGCCAGCGCGGCGTACCTCACGGCCAGCGAGGTCTTCCCGATGGAAACCCGGGCGCTGTGCATCGCGTTCTTCTACGCCGTCGGTACGGCGATCGGCGGCATCAGCGGCCCGCTGTACTTCGGCAAGCTGATCGAGAACGCCTCGTCCGCCGGCGACATCACCGGCATCGCCCCCGGCTACTTCATCGGCGCCGCGCTGATGATCGTCGGCGGCGTCGTGGCGATCTTCCTCGGTGTGCACGCCGAGGGTCAGACGCTGGAGAACATCGCCAAGCCGCTGACCGCCGAGGACGCGGACGCCCCGGAGGCCGGGTCGGACCGCGCCCCGCAGCCGGCCTGACCGTCCCCGACCACAGGAGCCCGCCATGCCCATGCCACCTCCCAACCCGTCCACGGAGGGCCGCCGCGACCGGCAGGCCTTCCACGAGATGGGCCAGATCGTCCGGGCCCTCGAGGCCAACGGTCCGTCCACCGTCGAGGAGCTCCAGGAGTACGTCGGGGCGACCTACTGGGAGCAGAACCGCTTCCAGCAGGCGCTCGACCTCGCGGTCACCGACGGCCTGGTGTCCCGGATGGCCGACGGCACGCTGCAGCCGGTCTAAGGCGACCGGGCGCAGCTCCCGCGCGCGCTCAGCCGAAGAGGACGTAGCCGCCCACCAGGGGCGGTGCCAGCCCCAGCAGCAGCCAGCTGCTCACCAGGCGGTGGCGATGGACCACCAGCGCCGCCGCGATGGCCAGCAGCCCGAAGGCGCCCGCGATCACCAGCAGGCCGATCTGGGAGTCCCGCCGGTCGGAGAACACGGCCGCGAAGACCAGGCCGACCGACAGGTGCATGATCGTCGTCGCCGCCAACGTGGACAGGACCCACCGCTGCACCGAGGACAGGCTCATGTCGCGGCGCTGCTGCGGCCGCGGCTGACCCGGGGTCATCAGGTGCCTGCGGGCCTGCGTCATGAGCCGGCTGAGATCTTCTCGATCAGCGCGGTGGTGGAGATGGCCGGCGTACGCGTCAGGTAGTGCACCGAGCAGATGTCCTCGAACTCGTCGAACCTGCCGGCCCAGTCGTCGCCCATCACCAGGATGTCGGCCTCGTGCTGGAGGATGTAGTCGCGCTTGAGCTCGAGGCTCTCCTCGACGAAGACCGCGTCGACCGGCTTCAGGGCGGCGACGATCTCGAGCCGCTCGGCCTGAGAGAACACCGGGGAGCGGCCCTTCTTGCGCTCGTTGAGCGCGTCGGCGGAGACCCCGACGACCAGCCGGTCGCCGAGCGCCGCCGCTCGCTGGATGACGCGCAGGTGGCCGACGTGGAACACGTCGAAGGTGCCGAAAGTGATGACTGTCTTGCTCATTCGCCGGATTCTTCCACGGAGCCGGTCCACTTCCGGTTCGTGGCTCGTCCGGAAGGGCGGTTAGAGTGGTCCGGGTGACGTTCTCTACCGGTACAGCCGCGCCGGCTGTGCAGCTGGCCCGCAACGCGGTGCTGGCCACCTTCTTCCTCAACGGGTTCGCCTTCGCCACCTGGGCCTCGCGGATCCCGTCCGCCCGGCAGGCGCTCGACCTGGAGCCGGCCAGCCTCGGGCTGCTCCTGCTGGCCGCTTCGATCGGATCGGTCATCTCGCTGCCCACGTCCGGGGCCTCGGTGCAGCGGTTCGGCGCCCGCCGGGTGGTCGTCGCGGCGACGCTGGTCGAGGCCGTCGGCCTGGTGCTCGTCGCCGTCGGCGCCGGCGTCGTGGAGACCGTGCCCGTCACCGCTCTGGGACTCTTCCTGGTCGGCCTCGGGACCGGCACCTGGGACGTCGCGATGAACGTCGAGGGCGCCGAGGTCGAGCGGCTGCTCAAGCGCTCGATCATGCCGCGCTTCCACGCCGGCTTCAGCCTGGGCACGGTCGCGGGCGCCGGGGTGGGCGCCCTGGTGACCTACCTCGGGATCGGCATCGGCTGGCACGTCGGAGTGGTGGGCCTGCTGGTCGCCGGGCTGGGCTTCGTCAGTGTCCGGGGCTTCCTGGTCGTGGAGCCGGAGCACCAGCAGGCGACCTCCGGGCACGCGCTCAAGGCCTGGTCCGAGCCGCGCACCCTGCTGATCGGGGTGATGGTGCTCGCCCTGGCCCTGACCGAGGGCGTGGCCAACGACTGGCTCGGCGTCGCCATGGTCGACGGCTACGACGCACCGGTCTGGATGGGCGCCGCGGCGTTCGCGCTCTTCGTCGCCGCGATGACCGTCGGACGGGTCGCCGGCACGGTCGTCCTGGACGCCTACGGCCGCACCACCGTGCTGTGGTCGACGATGGCCGTCGCCTTCGTGGGCGTGCTCCTCGTCGTGCTCGGGGAAGCGCCGGCCCTGGTCGTGATCGGCATCCTGCTGTGGGGCCTCGGTGCCTCGCTCGGCTTCCCGGTCGGGATGAGCGCCGCGGCCGACGACCCCACGAAGGCGCCGGCCCGGGTCAGTGTGGTCTCCACGATCGGCTACACCGCCTTCCTCGGCGGACCGCCACTGCTCGGCTTCATCGGCGGCCAGGTCGGCGTGCTGCACGCCCTGCTGGTGGTCTCGGTGATCCTCATTCCCTCGGCGCTCGCCGTGCCCGCGGCCCGGGAGTCCCGTCCCGCCCTGTAGTTTCGTGCGCGATGAGTGGATCGATCGTGACGGCGGACCCGGAGCTCGACGAGCAGCGCCGTCGCGGACTCCGCCGGATGCGCACGTTCGCGGTCTCGCTCCTGCTGCTCGCGGCCGTCGTCTACCTGTCGACGCTGGGCCAGGACGGCTTCTGGGGCTTCGTCAACGCGGGGGCCGAGGCCTCGATGGTCGGCGCGATCGCGGACTGGTTCGCGGTGACCGCGCTGTTCAAGCACCCGCTGGGCCTGCCGATCCCGCACACCGCGCTGATCCCGCGCCGCAAGGACGAGCTGGGGCGCAGCCTGCAGGAGTTCGTCGGTGAGAACTTCCTGCAGGAGCAGGTGATCCGCGAACGGCTCGACACCGTGCAGATCAGCCGCCGGGTCGCCGACTGGCTCGGGCAGGAGCACAACGCCCGCCGGGTCGTCGACGAGGGCGCCACGCTGCTGCACCTCGCCCTCGACCGGGTCCGCGACGACGACCTGGTGTCCCTGGTCGAGGAGGCGCTGGTCCCGCGCTTCCTGGCCGAGCCGGTCAGCCCGCTCGCGGGCAGCCTGCTGCAGGAGATCGTCCGCGACGGCGCCCACCACGGGCTGGTCGACCTCGCGCTGGACGAGGCCACGAGGTGGCTGACCCACAACGAGGAGACGTTCACCGACATCGTGGGCGAGCGGGCTCCGTGGTGGTCTCCCTCCGCGGTCAACGAGCGGGTCACCCACCGGCTGCACCTGGAGCTGATCGCGTGGCTCGAGGACATCAGCGGCGACCCCTACCACCACGCCCGGGGCGCTCTCGACTCCGTCCTGGCCCAGCTGGCCGAGGATCTGCTGCACGACGCACCGACCCAGGAGCGGATGGAGCGGCTCAAGGAGCGCGTGCTGAGCCACCCCCAGGTGCTCGTCACCGCGACGTCGCTGTGGAGCGCCTTCCGTCGGGCCCTGATGGAGTCGCTGGAGGACCCCGAGGGCCCCGTACGACGCCGGGCGCTGGCCGAGCTGCAGGCGTTCGCTCAACGGCTGCACGACGACGACGCGCTGCGTGAGCGGCTCGACCGTCGCGCGAGCGACCTCGCGGTGTTCGCGATCGGGCGCTACGGCGACGAGCTGACCGCCGTGATCACGCACACCGTCGACCGGTGGGACGGTCGGGAGGCGGCCCGCAAGATCGAGCTGCACGTCGGGCGCGACCTGCAGTTCATCCGGATCAACGGCACCATCGTCGGCGGCCTGGTGGGCCTGCTGCTGCACACCGTCAGCGTTGTGCTCTGACGGTGTTGTCAGGCGCTGACGTCGCCGGGGGGACGTGAGTGCCTGACAACTCGGCGGCCTTGGCCGAGGCGGGGGCGAGCACGGCCCCGACCACGAGGGTGGCGACGAGGGCGAGGGCGGCGATCGGTGCGGTCTGGCTCCGGTCCATGCCCCCGATGCTGGCGCGCCGACGTGAACGTCGTACCGCAGCGGCCCGACCGGTCGGTGAACAGCACCGGCCCATACGGGAGGATGGCCGGGTGAGCACCCGAGAAGTCCCGATCCGTGAGGACTCGATCCGCCTGGGTCAGTTCCTCAAGCTGGCCGACCTGATCGACAACGGCGCCGACGCCAAGCCGCTGATGGTCCAGGGCGCCGTGCAGGTGAACGGCGAGACGGAGACCCGGCGCGGCCGCCGGCTGGTCGCCGGTGACGTGGTCAGCGTCGGAGCGGAGTCCTGCCGGGTCTCCTCGTCCCGCGGGGACTAGCGGACGTCGACCAGGTCGACGACGAAGATCAACGACTCACCGGGGGCGATGACGCCGCCGGCGCCGCGGTCGCCGTAGGCCAGGTGCGGCGGGATCACCAGTCGGCGCCGACCGCCGACCTTCATGCCCTGCACGCCCTGGTCCCAGCCGGCGATGACCTGGCCGACACCGAGCCGGAACGCGAGCGGCTCTCCGCGGTTGTACGACGCGTCGAACTCCTCGCCCGTCGAGTGCGCGACCCCGACGTAGTGCACGTGGACGGTCGAGCCGGCCACCGCCTCCGCGCCGTCGCCCTCGGCGAGCTCCACCACCTCGAGCTGGCTGGGTGCGGGGCCGTCGGGCGGGTCGATCTCGGGCTTCTGCGTGCTCACGCGGGGTCCTCTCGTCAGGGGGTCGCGCTCACCCTAGGACACGCCCGGCGAGGGCGGACCTCAGGTGCCCTGCACGTAGTGGTCGAGCTGGTCGCGCTCGAACTCCAGCTCGCTCATCCGGTGCTTCACCACGTCGCCGATGCTGACGATGCCGGTGAGCTCGCCGTCCTTGACGACGGGGATGTGCCGGAAGCGACCCTCCGTCATCACCACCATGAGGTCGTTGACCCGGTCGTGGCCCTCGCAGGTCGCGACGTTCGCGGTCATGATCGCCGACACGGGAGAGTCCAGGAGGTGCTCGTCACCGTGCAGTCCCCGGACCACGTCGCGCTCGGAGACGATGCCGTCGACCGACGATCCGTCTTCGCTCACGACCAGGGCGCCGATGTTGTGCTCGGCGAGCATCGCGAGCAGCTCGCGCACGGTCGCGTCGGGCTGCACCGTCACGACGGCGGTGCTCGACTTGCCGGCCAGGACCTCGCTGATGCGCATCGGGGCTCCTCCATGATGTCGTCGGTCGTCGGTCGTCGGGTGCCGTCAGGCTAGCCACAACGGCTCGGCCCGGCTAGGGACCAGCCGGCGCGTGTGAGGATGAGCGGGATGCGACGCGAGCTTCCGGCCTGGTCCAGCCTGGCCCTGATGGGGTGGCTGACGGTCGTGCTCGTCCTGGACCGGGCCGGCGGCGGTGGCGGCCTGTGGCAGCAACGCCTGCTCGGCGCGCTGACGTGGGGCGTGCTGCTGGTCGCGCTGGCGCGGGTGAGCCCGGTCGTGCGCGCCCAGACACTGGTGGTCGTGGTGTTCGCGACGTGCGTGGAGTACGTCTTCGCGCCGACGCTCGAGGTCTACACCTACCGCTTCGACAACGTGCCGGCGTACGTCCCCCCGGGGCACGGCCTGGTCTACCTCTCGGCGTTCGCCCTCGGTCACGCCGCCTTCGTCGAGCGCCGGATGCGGAGCGCGTGCGTCGTGGTGCTGACGGCGACCGGGCTGTGGGCGGCGTACGGCCTGCTGCTGGCCGAGCGCGCCGACCTGCTCGGCGCCTTCTGGTTCGTCTGCCTGGTGCTGTTCGTGCTCGTCGGGCCGTCGCGTCCGGTGTACGTCGGCGCGGCGGTCGTGGTCACCTGGCTGGAGCTCGCGGGCACGCACCTGGGCACCTGGACGTGGGGCACCGTGGACCCGACCGGGTGGGTGTCGATCGGCAACCCGCCCACCGGCGCCGCGGGCGGCTACGGGTGGTTCGACCTCGCCGGGCTGCTGCTGGCGCCCTTCGTGCTGCGTGCCTGGGGTCGGCTCACTCCTCGTCGGGAGCCGGAGCCCGTCGACGCGAGCTGATCTCGTGCAGCGAGCCGGGCCCCCGGCGGCGTACGTCCGGGTCCTGCTCGTCGTCGGGGAGCGAGCCCAGGAAGGCGAGCGCCTGGTCGTGCAGCCGGCCGTTGGTGGCGAGGGCGTTGCCGCCCATCGGGCCGGGCGTGCCGTCGAGCGAGGTGAACAGACCCCCGGCCTCGCGCACGATGATGTCGAGCGCAGCCATGTCGTAGAGCTCGAGCTCCGGCTCGGCGGCGATGTCGACCGCCCCTTCGGCGACGAGCATGTAGGACCAGAAGTCACCGTAGGCGCGGGTGCGCCAGCAGCGCCGCGCCAGCGCCATGAAGGCGTCGAGCTTGTCGTGCTCGTCCCAGCCGGTGAACGAGGCGTAGGACAGGGATGCGTCGTCCAGGCGGGCCACGTCGGACACGTGGCACTCGCTGGCCTTGAGTAGCGAGCGCCCCGTCCACGCGCCGCCCTCCTTCGACGCCCACCAGCGGCGCTGCAGCTGCGGGGCGGACACGCAGCCGACGACCACCTCGTCGTCGACCATCAGCGCGATCAGCGTCGCCCACACCGGGACGCCGCGGACGAAGTTCTTGGTGCCGTCGATCGGGTCCACGACCCAGCGACGCTGGCTGTGGCCGGTGGAGCCGAGCTCCTCGCCGAGCACCGCGTCGCGCGGACGGGCCCGCGACAGGGTGCGGCGGATGCCCTCCTCCACGGACTTGTCCGCGTCCGTGACCGGCGTGAGGTCGGGCTTGTGCAGCACGTGCAGGTTCTGCGCCTTGAACCGGTCGGTGGTGAGGGAGTCGGCGTCGTCGGCCAGCACGTGCGCCAGGCGCAGGTCGTCGGTGAAGGAGGTGGCCATGGGGGTCAGGGTACGGCTCAGACGTCGTCGGTGTGCTCACGGCTGGCCAGCAGCCGACGGAACGAGTCGACCCGTTCGGCCTCCGTCCGGCTGTCGGCGACCGCGTCGTCGAGCCCGCACTCCGGGGCTCCGTTGCCGTGCGTGCAGCCCCGGGGACAGCTGTCGGTGAGCTCCTCGAGATCGGGGAAGGCACCGATCAGCTGGCCCGGCTGCACGTGCGCCAGGCCGAAGGACCGGATGCCCGGCGTGTCGACGATCCAGCCTGCGGTCAGGTCGTCGGGATCGAGCGGGAGCATCAACGCCGACGTCGACGTGTGCCGACCGCGACCGGTGACCGCGTTGACGTGGCCGATCGCCCGGTCGGTGCCGGGCACCAGGGCGTTGACCAGGGTGGACTTGCCGACCCCGCTGTGACCGATGAGCACGCTGACCTTGCCGCGCAGGCGGGCGCGGACCTCCTCCAGGTCGCCGCCGCGCCGGGTGACGACGTGCGGCACCCCGAGCGGGCGGTAGATCGACAGCAGCGTCTCCGGGTCGGCGAGGTCCGGCTTGGTCATGCAGAGCAGGGGATCCAGGCCGGCGTCGTACGCCGCGACGAGGGCTCGGTCGATCAGTCGTGGCCGGGGCTCGGGGTCGGCCAGGGCGGCGACCACGACGAGCTGGTCGGCGTTGGCCACGATCACCCGCTCGACCGGGTCGTCGTCGTCCGCCGTACGACGGAGCACGGTGCGGCGTGGCTCCACCTCGACGATCCGTGCCAGCGAGCCGTCGTCGCCGGACACGTCCCCGACCAGCTTGACCTGGTCGCCGACCACCACCCCCTTGCGGCCCAGCGGACGGGACTTCATGGCCGACACCACGCGGTCCCCGACGAGCGTGGTGTAGCGGCCGCGGTCGACGGTGACGACGCGGCCGTGGTGGGCGTCGTCGTAGGTGGGCCGGTCCTTGGTGCGCGGGCGGGTGCGTCGTCGCGGTCGGTCGAACGACTCCGGGTCGATCCGGTCGTAGCGGTCGTACCGCGAGCTCACCCGAGCAGGCCCGACCAGGCGCCCGCGAAGTCCGGAAACGTCTTCGCCGTGGTGCCGATGTCCTCGACGCCGACGCCCGGCACGACCAGGCCGACCACGACGGCGGCGTGCGCCATCCGGTGGTCGGCGTAGGTGCGGAAGGGCCCCGCGTCCAGCGGGGTGGGTCGGATGGTGAGGCCGTCCTCGGTCTCGGTGACGTGGCCCCCGAGGGACGCGAACTCCTGGGCCAGGGCGGCGAGCCGGTCGGTCTCGTGACCACGGATGTGGGCGATGCCGCGCAGGTGCGAGGGACCGTCGGCGAACAGGCACATCGCCGCGACCACCGGCGTCAGCTCGCCGACGTCGTGCAGGTCGTAGTCGAGACCGCGCAGCGTGCCCGGGCCGGTGACGGTGAGGCCCTCGTCGTGCAGGTCGGCGGTGCCGCCCATCAGCGTGACCACCTCGCGCAGCGCGTCGCCGGCCTGCGTGGTGCTGCGCGGCCAGTCGCGGACCGTGACGCTGCCGGCGGTGACCATCGCCGCGGCGAGGAAGGGTGCGGCGTTGGACAGGTCGGGCTCGACGAGTACGTCGACGGCGTGGATCTCGGAGGGGGACACCACCCAGCGATCGGCGTCGGAGTCGTCGACCGTGACGCCGTGCAGCCGCAGCTGCTCGACCGTCATGTCGATGTGCGGCAGCGAGGGGACGGGCCTGCCCACGTGGCGGACGTCGACCCCCTCGTCGTACCGGGCGCCGGCGAGCAGCAGGGCGGAGATGAACTGGCTGGAGGCGGACGCGTCGATCGTGACCGTGCCACCGCGGACACGCCCGGTGCCGATCACGGTGAAGGGGAGGGCGGCGCGGTCCTCGTCCTCGACGTCCACACCGAGCCCGCGCAGGCCCTGGAGCACCTCGCCCATCGGGCGCAGCCGGGCGTGCGGGTCGCCGTCGAAGATGACCGAGCCGTCTGCCAGGGCGGCCACGGGAGGCACGAAGCGCATCACCGTGCCGGCCAGCCCGCAGTCGATGGTCTCCAGGCCGCGGAGGACGCCGGGGGTGACCTTCCAGTCGTCCCCGCTGGTGTCCACCGCACACCCGAGGGAGGTGAGCGCTCCGGCCATCAGCGCGGTGTCGCGCGACCGCAGCGCCTGCCGAACCACGCTCGGCCCGTCCGACAGCGCCGCCAGGACCAGGGCGCGGTTGGTGAGCGACTTGGACCCCGGGAGCCGCACGGTCGCGTGGACCGGCCCCTCGGCGGAGGGGGCCGGCCAGAGGTCAGGCTGAGTGTTCATCGCTGCTGAGCGTAGCGGCCGGCGACCCGGCGCTCCGGGCCGTGATCAGCTGGTGATGCCCTGGGCGGTCTTGGCGGCCGACTTGGCCGCCAGCTTGGTCTGCGTCTTCACCTCGCGGCGCAGGTGCTTGGCCTCCCGCTTGGCGGCGCCGGCGGTGTGCGAGGCGCGCCAGGCCAGGCCGGGCCGGCCCTCGGTGTCGATGGCCGCGATGACCAGGCCGCCCAGCATCGAGACGTTCTTGAAGAAGTGCGTCATCTGCTGGGTCCGCGCGGTCTTGTCCTTCTCCTGCCAGAAGGCGTGCCCGGCCACCGTGGTGGGCACGATCGTGCCGGCCAGGGCCAGGGCGGAGAGCCGCGGCGCGCGACCGGTCGCGAGCCCGAGGCCGGCGACGATGTGCACGCCGGCGTTGAGCCGCACCATGGTGACGTCGCTCGCGGGCACCGGCACCTGCGGGGCCACCTTGTCGGCGAGGTCGCGGATCTCGTCGTTGACCGGCTTCGCCGCCGGGGCCAGGGCGGTGGCGTTCTTGAGGGCCTGGATGCCGCCGTAGACGAAGGTGGAGGCCAGCATCGGGCGCGCGACGAGTCGGATCAGAGTCATGGAGCCTTCTTACCCACCCCGTGCCGACCGCTAACGCGGCGCCCCCCACGCGGACCCCTCACGCGGCCCGGCGGTCGTGGCGCCGGGGGCGCTCAGCGCAGGTCGAACGTCCGGCTGTTGTTGCCGGTCGCGCTCTCGCTGACGCCGTCCGGGAGCACCGGGAGGACCGTCAGCGTCAGCTCCTGGAAGGTGTTGGAGTGTCGGTGCCGGACGTTCGCCTCGACGAAGAAGGCGCCGGAGGTCGTGGTGACGCCGGTGCAGGTGACGTACTGGCCGGACTCCGCGGGCGCTCCCGAGCCGTTGCTCACGTAGCAGCGCACGTCGCCCTCCCCGTCGGCGCCGAGGTCGCCGCCGGTCAGGATCGTCTCGCCGCTGGCGGTTCCCACCCCGACGCCGTCGAGCCGGAACCGGACCGTGTCGACGCCTGCGGGGACGCCACTCACCCGCGCGCGCACCCGGGCGGTGTTGCCCGTGTGGGTGAGCACGTCGACGGAGGCCAGCACGACGTCCGGCGGGGGCGGGGTGACGGTGACGCTGCGGGCGTTGTCCGACGGCGCGAGCTCGACGTACGGCGGTGGCGCAGCCGCCGTGACGGTCACGGTCGAGGCCTGCGTGGGATCGGCGAGCCGCACGGTGAGACCCACCTGGCGACCGTCGACCGGGTCCGTGCACGTGACGGTGCTACCGGAGCGGCTGCAGCCGGTGCCCGTCGCACCCGTGAGCGTCGCCCCTGCGACCTCCAGGGTGACCCGGTCGAGCCCCGGACGGATGCCCTGCAGCCTCGTGTCGAAGGTGTGGTCGGTGCCGTGGTGCTCCGGGGCGGACAGGGCCGCCAGCGACAGGTCGACGCCCGGCCGGACCCTCAGGCTGCGGCTGTTGTCGGCGAGGGCCGGGTCGGCGTAGCGCGCCGGCAGCTGGACCGACAGCGTCAGGTCGTGCGCCACCGTCTGCGTCGAGACGACCCCCAGACGCGCGAGGCGGTCGGACGCCAGGTCGGTGCAATGCACGTGCGTCGCATCGGTGCGGGCGCAACCCGGTGGCTGGGCGGCGGTGAACGTGCCACCGGTGAGCGAGAGCGTCAGCCCGGGCACCCCGTCGGGGATCGCACCCAGCGTCGTCGTGACGGTGTAGGTGTCGGTGTCCGCCGAGAGCGTGTGGCCGGCCTGCGCGAGCGTGCTGAGGGAGAAGTCGTGGGTGGGCTGCGCCAGCAGCCGGGTCCGCTCGGCGTTGTCGGTCGCGCCGACCTCGACGAACGGGCCCGCCGGAGTCACCGCGATCGCGATGTCGGTGGGACCGCTCGGGTCCGTCGCGCGAACCGTGAAGGTCCGGTCGCCGTCCCTCGGTGCGGCGCAGGTCGCCGTCGAGGCGGTCACCGTGCAACCGGCGCCGGCGTCGGTGAAGCGGGCCGCCCCGGTCAGCGTGTAGGTCACCGACACCAGTCCGCTGCGGACGCCGCCCAGCCGGGTCGTCACCAGGTGCACCGCGTCGTCGTTGAACGGCGACTCGTTGTCCGGGTCGAGGTCGGCGAGGGTGAGGTCGACGCCGGGGGAGACGCTGACGGTGCGCGCGTCGTTGTCGGCCGACGGATCGTCGTACGTGGCGGGGACGCGGAGCGTCAGCGTGACGTCGTGCGCCTCGCCCTGCGACGAGGCCACCCGGAAGTCGACCGCGCGGTCGGTGACCAGGTCGGCGCAGCGGACGTGCGTGGCATCGACGCGCTGGCACCCGGCGTCCTGGGTCGGGTCGAACGTGCCGCCGGTGACCGCGAACGTGAGGGGCCCGCTGCCCGCCGGGATCGCGCCGACGGTGCCCCGCACCGTGTGCAGGTCCGTGGTGCCGGACAGCGACTGCCCGGTGACCGCGAGCGCCCCGAGCGAGAAGTCGTAGGTCGCACGCAGCACCGTCGAGGCCACGTTGCCGGCGCCGAGCAGCACGTGGTCGCCGCCGGGGGTCGCGGTGAGCGTGGCCGTGGTGGCGTGCGTCGGGTCCGCGGCGACCACCTGCAGCGTCAGCGGCCCGTCGACGGGGTCGTCGCAGCGCACCCGGGTGGCGTCCACCCGCGCGCACCCGGTCTGCTCGGAGGCGAAGGTCGTGCCGCTGCCCAGCGTCAGGAGGACCGAGCCGAGACCGGGGCGGACGCCGGCGAGCCGCACCTGGACCGGGTACGTCGATCCGCTGCGCGTCACCTGCGGGGACAGGGCGCTCAGCGTCAGCGCGGCGCCGGGAGCGACCCCCACCGAGTCGGTGTCGTCGGTCGGGTTCGGGTCGTCGTAGGGGTCGGCCGGCTGCACCGTGACCGACACGTCGTGCGGTGCCGTCGCGGCCGAGGTGACGTCGACCGTGACGGTCCCCGAGGCGGGCAGGCCGGTGCAGCGCAGGGTGGCGTCGTCGACCCGCGCGCAGCGAGGGTCGGACTGGACGGGGGCGACGTCGGCGCCGGCGACGGTGAGGTCGAGCGCGGTGACGTCGGAGGGCAGGTCGCCGAGGGTGCCGGTGAGCGTGTAGGCGTCCAGGTCGCCCGCCAGCGTGTGCGCGGTCTCGGTCAGGTCGGCCAGCGAGAAGTCGTGCACAGGACGGTCCGGCAGGGAGACCGTCGAGGCGTGGCCGGTGCCGACGACGACGAAGGGCGCTGCCGGTGCGACGGTCACGGTCAGGTCGCTGCGCACGCCGCGCTGCGTCGACCGCACCGCAAGGACAGCATCCTCCCCGGCGGCCGGGACCGGGCACGAGATCGACGTACTGCTCAGCGGCGTGCAGCCGGGGTTGAGGCCGCCGGGGACGGTGGCGGCGCCGGCGAGGGTGTAGGTCAGCGAGGTCATCCCGGCGCGAACGCCGCTCACCGGGCCGCGGAGCTCGACCACGCCCGAGCGGTCGGGGTGGGCCGAGAAGACCTGGAGACCGGAGACGAGGTCGGCGCCCGGGGCCAGCGTCAGGGTCGTCGCGTCGTTGGCCGCGGCGCCGGAGTCGACGTAGCTGCGCGGTCCGTGCACGGACAGCGTCGGCGTCGCGACCGCGGTCAACCCGTCGGCGGCGATGGCCAGGTCGACGACCTGCCCGTCGACCAGCTCGGCGCACCGCGCGGTCGCGGGGTCGCCGGGGTCCGGCGTACAGCTCGTGGACGGGAGGAACCGGCCGTCGGTCAGGGTGAAGCGCAACCCCTTGACGCGTGGCGGAAGCACGGCCGTGGTCGTGAACCGGTAGGAGTCGGTGGTGCCCTCGACGGTGTGCGCCTGCGGCCGGACCGGGGGCAAGGAGAAGTCGAAGCTCGGCGCGCGGACGGGCCGGAAGGTGGTGGTCGAGGACGTGACGTCGCCCGTGCCGTCGAGGCTGGCGCGCACCTCGACGTCGTCCTCCTCCATGGAGGCCGGGAAGTCCAGGGGCAGGACGACGGAGTAGTCCGTGACCCCGGCCGTGCGCACGACAGCGGTGCCGCGGGCCAGGGTGGCGACCGCGGGGGTGCACGACACCGTGCGCGCCTCCATCCGGGCGCAGCCGCTCGGCGGCGTCCCGAAGGTGGTCTCCTCGGACAGCATCTCCACGTCGAGGGTCGAGGTGGGCCGCATCCGGGACACCGGGACCGTCACCGTGCCGGCGTCGAGGTCGACCACGGGTCGGCCGACGACCGCGGGTCCCGGGCCGGTGGGGCCGGTGGGGCCGGTCGTGGCGCCGCCATCCGGACCGGGGCCGGTGGCCGGGCCGTCGCCCTCGAGGCCGGGGTCGGCGCCCCCCGGGTCGGTGCCTCCCGGGTCGGGCTCGAGGGTCAGGCCGGGGTCGACGGTCAGGCCCGGGTCGAGGGTCGGGCCCGGCGTCGCCGCGTCGGTGTCGGTGCTGGGGGTGGAGTCAGGGGCGGTGTCGGAGTCGGGGGCGGCGAGGTCGCTCGCGCCAGCACTGTCCTCGGGCGAGCTTCCGGGTGCGCCGGCCGAAGGGGCGACCCGGCCGGAGGAGTCGGGGCGGTCGGAGGCGGTGCTCTGACGATCGGCGGGGCCGCCCCCCAGCGTCAGGGCGGCGATCACGCTCGCCGCGGCGACCACGGCGGCGCCGACGCCGACGGCCGTGGCGACACCGGAGTTGGCGGCGACGACGTCCTTGACCCGGGAGACGAGGCCGAGCACCCCTCCCGCGGCCGCACCGCCCCCCGCCGAAGCGAGGTAGCCGGCGGCCGCGCCGCCGAGCAGCAGCGGTCCGATGATGCCCGCCAGGTTGGAGTTCACCTCGGTGAGCTCCAGGTGCATCGCCGTGCAGCGCCGGCACCCGTCCAGGTGCTCACGGACCTTGCCGGAGTCGCGCTTGGACAGACCCGTGCGGACGTAGGCGCCGAGGTGCTCGTTGACCCAGCGGCACTCGGTCTCGGCGAGGTCGGAGATGTGCATCGTCAAGAACGCCTGGCGCAGCCCCTCGCGGGCCCGGTAGGCGAGGGCGGAGACCGAGTTGGGGCTCATCCCGAGGAGCGGCGCGATGTCGGCGGGCTTCTGGCCCTCCACCTCCAGGTGCCACAGCACCAGCTGCCACCGCTCGGGCAGCGACGCGAAGGCCTTGGCGGCCGCACCGCTCTCGAAGCCCGCCACCGCGGTGTCCTGGAAGGGGACCCCCGGGTCGAAGGGGGTCAGGTCGCCGGTGGTGTGCAGCCGCTGGTTGGACCGGATCTTGTCCACGTGGAGCCGGCGGACGGCAGTCAGCAGATAGGCGCGGAACGCCACATCCGGGCCGCCACCGCTCTGCAGCAGCGTGAGCACCTTGGCGAACGCCTCGGAGACCAGGTCGTCGGCGTCCGGCCCGCGGAGCAGCTGCCGCGACAGTCGCTGGGCGGCGTCCTTGTGCCGGCTGAACAGCTCGCCGTACGACGCCACGTCGCCGCCCCGGACACGCGAGATGAGCTCGCCGTCGCTGGGGGCCTCGGGGCCGCTGAGCAGGTCGGTCATCGCCACTTCCGAGTCGTGGCCCGGGGTGGGCCGCACGTCGCTTCCGAGGAGGGGACGGTGCGGGCGCTCGGCCATGACGCGGCACCGCGATGTTTCTCCACGCTCAAGGTAAACCTCACGAGACCGATTTCCCCCGGCTTCGGGCAAATTCGTCCCTCCGCCGCGACCCCGGCACGCGCCCGCACCGGAAGTCGGCAGAAGTTCCACCGGAATCGCGTCATGGCTCGCGCCCGCCCGCGTCTCGTCTCCGCACGGCAACCACAGGACCGGCGTCGCGGCGACGACGGGGCGAACGAGAAGGAGGACGGGCGTTGGCGATGTTCCCGTCCCTGACCTTCCGTCGCTCGCCCGCGTCCAGCGGGACGGCGGGCTCCGCCCTGGGGGAGCTGCCCGAGCACATCCGGCACGCGTTGCCGATGCGGTTCGAGGCAGTGGGCGAGGCCCTCCTCTCGCAGCCGGGAGAGCCGACGTCGGTCGACGTGGTGGCGGCGTGCACGGTGGTGGGGAGAGACGTGGCCCGTGACGGTGCCGCCCTGGGAGAGGCACTGTCCGGGCTACGTTCCACCTACCGGCTCGTGCTCGGGTCTGCGCCCGCGTTCGAGGCCGCCGAGGCTCTGTCCGTGGCCTGGAGCGACGCCACCTTGGAGTACCTCCACGACCTGTCCTGCGAGGACCCGCTGACCGGTCTCGCCAGCCTGGCACACCTGCGCACCCGGCTCGACGAGCTGTACCGCGAAGCCGATCTGACCGACGAGGGCGTCCCCGGCAGCCACGCGTTGGTGATCGTCGAGCTCCGCTTCCGCGGTCCGACGACCGTCCCGGGTCACCAGTTCACCCGCGCCCTGCGACTGGTGCAGGTGACCGAGGCGATCCGCGCCGTCTACTCCGGCGGCCAGACGATCGGTCGGCTCGGGCTCGACCGGGCCGTTGCGCTCGTGCCCCGCAGCCCCGACCTGGGTACGTCGGTGGCGCTGCTGCGCGACTTCCTCGACGACCTCGACCTCGGCCAGGTCGACGTACGGGTGTGGATCGAGGGGCTCCCGGCCGGCGCCGACTCCGGCACCCGGCTGCTCGACGAGCTCGCACGCTGATCGGCCCGGTCGGTCGGGGCCGTTAGCCTGGCCCCATGTGCGGTCGCTACGCCTCGAGCCGGAAGCCCGAGGACCTCGTCGAGGAGTTCGAGATCGACCAGGTCGAGGTCGCCGAGGAGCTGCAGCCGGACTACAACGTCGCGCCCACCAAGCAGGTCTACGCCGTCCTCGAGCGCCCGCCGAAGGCCGACGACGAGGGCCCGGGCGAGGCCCAGCGCCAGCTGCGGACGCTGCGCTGGGGGCTGGTGCCGTTCTGGGCCAAGGACCCGTCGATCGGCAGCAGGATGATCAACGCGCGGATGGAGACGGTCCACGAGAAGCCGGCCTTCCGCCGGCCGTTCGCGGCGCGCCGTTGCCTGCTGCCCGCCGACGGCTACTACGAGTGGTACGCCACCGAGCAGCAGACGTCCGGCGGCAAGCCGCGCAAGCAGCCCTTCTTCATCCACCCCGCCGACGGTGGCCTGATGGCGATGGCCGGGCTCTACGAGATCTGGCGCGACCCCACCCGGGACGACGACGACCCGAGGCGGTTCGCCTGGACCTGCACCGTCGTGACCACGCGGGCCGAGGACGCCGTCGGCCACATCCACGACCGGATGCCGCTGCTGGTCGAGCCCGCGAGCTACGGAGCCTGGCTCGATCCGGCCGTGTCCGACCCCGAGACGCTGCGCGGCCTGCTGGTCCCGGCGGCACCCGGGCGGCTGGAGGCCTACCCGGTCACCACGCAGGTCAACAACGTCCGCAACAACGGTCCGGAGCTGCTCGAGGCGCTGCCCCCCGACGAGCTGCCCGAGGGGGTCGTCCTCGCGTGAGCGCCGCGCGCCTGGTCCCGACCCCGCACGGCGACGCGCGCCTGGTCACCGACCGGTCCCGTCGACCCGTGGCCACACTGCTCCTCGGGCACGGCGCCGGCGGCGGCATCGAGGCGCGGGACCTGGTCGCGCTGGCCTCCGCCCTGCCTCGCCAGGGGGTCACCGTCGTCCGGATGGAGCAGCCCTGGCGGGTCGCGGGCAAGCGGATCGCCCCACGGCCGGCGGTGCTCGACGAGTGCTGGGTGGCCGCGGCCGACGCGATGCGGGTGCGCACACCGCTGATCGTGGGCGGTCGCAGCGCCGGCGCCCGGGCCGCGGCCCGCACCGCACACCGGCTCGGCGCCACCGGCTACCTCGCCCTGAGCTTCCCCCTGCACCCACCCGGCCGGCCGGAGTCCTCCCGGCTGCCGGAGCTGGAGGGGGTCGGTCTGCCGACGCTGGTGGTGCAGGGCGAGAACGACGCCTTCGGGCGCCCCGAGGAGTTCCCACCCCAGTGGGAGATGTCCGTGGTGCCCGGGGCGGACCACGGCTTCCGGGTGCCGAGACGAGGGCCGGTGAGCGAGGAGACCGCGATGGCGATCATCGTCGAGTCCGTCCTGGAGTGGGTCGTGCGCGACGTCATCGGGAATCTAAACCCCGGGTGACGTGTTCACCCTCACGTGATGCCGATCCGCCCCCTGCCCCGAGCGGTGATCCGCCGATGAGCGGCACCCTGTGTCCCGCCCGTCCCTCCGTGGCCGGCGCGCGGTCGTCGTACCCCGTGCTGCCGGTAGGCTGGGAGGCGATGACTGACACCCCCACTCCGGACGTCGACCTCGAGACGGAGACCGACGCCCAGCGCACCCTGCGTTTCGAGCAGGACGCCATGCAGTACCTCGACCAGCTCTACTCGGCGGCGATGCGGATGACCCGCAACCCCGCCGACGCCGAGGACCTGGTGCAGGAGACGTTCGCCAAGGCGTTCGCCGCCTTCCACCAGTTCAAGCCGGGCACGAACCTCAAGGCCTGGCTGTACCGCATCCTGACCAACACCTTCATCAACTCCTACCGGAAGAAGCAGCGCGAGCCCCAGCAGTCCATGGCGGAGGACGTCGAGGACTGGCAGCTGGCCCGCGCGGAGTCGCACACGTCATCCGGTTTGAAGTCCGCTGAGGCCGAGGCGCTGGAGCACCTCCCCGACAGCGACGTCAAGGACGCTCTCCAGAAGCTTCCGGAGGACTTCCGGCTCGCGGTCTACCTCGCGGACGTCGAGGGTTTCCCGTACAAGGAGATCGCCGAGATCATGGACACGCCCATCGGCACCGTCATGTCCCGACTGCACCGCGGCCGTCGTCAGCTGCGCGAGATGCTGCAGGACTACGCCCACGACCGCGGTCTCTCCGCGGCCGTCGCCCGGGGGGACGGCTCATGAGCTGCGGCAACCCCCACGACAAGGACTGCTCCGAGGTGCTGGAGCGGGTCTTCTTCTTCATCGACAACGAGCTGCCGACCGCGGACTGCTCGGAGATCCAGCACCACCTCGACGAGTGCGGTCCGTGCCTGCAGAAGTACGACCTCGAGCGCACCGTCAAGACGCTGGTGCAGCGGTCCTGCTCGGAGCACGCGCCCGAGACGCTGCGCGACAAGGTGCTGCTCCGGATCCGCGAGGTCCAGGGCGAGATCACCGAGGCCCGCCGCCTCGACTGACCGCCGACCCGGCGCGTCGGCTGGCCTCAAACCCGCCGACCCGGCGCGTTCGCTGGTCTGAAACCCGCCGACCCGGCGCGTCGGCTGGCCTTAAACCCGCCGACCCGGCGCGTTTGCTGGTCTGGACGGGCAACCATGCGCCTACAGGCGGGCGAGGAAGCGTTCTCGGTCGACCACGACACGGGTCACTTCGCCGTGGCCGACGACCTTCTCGTCCGGGCTGTGCTCCGCGACGACCTCGAAGCGGACCAGCCGCCCGTCGACGTACACCACAGTCGCGGTGATCTGCAGCGTCGCTCCGACCGGGCTGGCGCCGACGTGCTCCAACGAGACCCGGGTGCCGACGCTGGTGCTCGAGGGAGCGAGGTCAAGTGCCGCGCAGGTCGCGGCCTCGCACCAGGCCAGCAGCCGGGGCGTAGCGAGGACCGGCAGGTCGCCTGACCCGAGTGCGATCGCAGTGTCTCCTTCGCCGACGGTGAACTTCAGCGTGGCGGCCGTGCCCTTCTCGATGTCCATGCGATCCATCCTGCCCGGCCGATTCGCCTAGGCCGAGCGGGGGATGCGAGAATGAGTCGGTTATCAGCAGCGTTGAGGAGGACACCATGGGTAAGACCGGCCGCAAGCGCCGTGCCCGCAAGAAGAAGGGCGCCAACCACGGGAAGCGCCCCAACGCCTGAGCCAGGCGAACTTGCGCGCGTCACACGCACACCTGAAGACCCCGCAGCCGTCGAGGCTCGCGGGGTCTTCGCGTCAACCGCCGACTCGGCGGGTTGCAGGCCAGCCGACGCGCCGACTCGGCGGGTTTTAGACCAGCCGACGCGCCGACTCGGCGGGTTGCAGGCCAGCCGACGCGCCGACTCGGTGGGTTTTAGACCAGCCGACGCGCCGGGTCGGCGGGTTTTGGGCCAGCCGACGCGCCGGGTGGGCGTCAGAGGGGGAGCCGGAAGGCCATCAGGTCGACCCCCGGGTACGGCGACCAGTCGCGCTCCGGGAGGCGCCGGAAGCCGAGCCGGGCGTAGATCCGCTGGGCCGGTGCCTGCCTCTCGAGGCTGCAGAGCACGATCGCCGAGCAGCCGAGCTCGGTGCCGCGCTCCAGGCAGACGCCGACGAGCGCCTCGGCCACACCGCGGCGCCGGAACGCCGGGTCGACCGCGAGCATCCGGAACTCTCCCTCGCCGGGCTCCGCGACCTCGCGCCACGGCGACCCGGCCGGACACCAGGTGACCGTGCCCGCGACCTGGCCGTCGAGCAGGGCGACGTAGACCTCGGCCTCCTGCGCACGGGTGGTCGCGTCCCGCAGGTGCGCGACGTAGGGGTCGTCGTGAGCGAGCAGCTCGCTGGCGGCGTACGCCGCGACCGTGAGCTCACCGACCCGTGCGAGCTCGGAGGCGTGGGCGGGGCGGACCGTGATCATCGGGGCGGTGTCATACGCCGAAGGTCGCCCGGGGGTAGGCGGCGTCGACGTCGGTGATCACGTTGACGAGGTACGGCGTCCCGGCATCGAACGCGCGGTCCAGGGCGGGTCCGATCTGGGTGGGGTCGGTGACCGTCTCGCCGCCGCCGCCGAGCGCGGTGACGACCTGGTCGTAGCGGGTCTGCGGCGCCAGGTCGGCGGCGACGTCGTAGCCGTAGAGCATCTGCATCGGGCCCTTCTCCAGGCCCCACGCCGAGTTGTTGCCGCACACCATCACGACGGGCAGGTCGTGGCGCACGAGAGTGTCGACGTCCATCAGCGACATCCCGGCCGCGCCGTCGCCAAGCAGCAGCACGACCTGGGCGGAGGGACGCACCAGGCGGGCCGCGATCGCCGAGCCGAGGCCGGCGCCGAGGCAGCCGTAGGGGCCGGGGTCGAGCCAGCCGCCGGGCCGCTTGGGCTCGACGTACTTGCCGGCGAAGGACACGAAGTCGCCGCCGTCGCCGATCACCACGGAGTCGTCGGCGAGGCGGGGGAGCAGCTCGCCGTAGATGCGCGCCGGGTGGATCGGGTCGGCCTCGGCCGCGAGCAGCTCGGCGTCCTTGGCGGCGGCCGCACGGGCGGCGTCCTGCAGGTCGGCCAGCCAGGGGCCCCAGTCGGGTCGTCGCGGCGCGTGCTCGAGCGCGGCCTGCACCCCGTCGAGCACGGCCGTCAGGTCGCCGGACGCGGAGCCGGCCAGGTCGGCGTGCCGGGAGACCTGCCCGGGGGAGTCGGCCAGGTGGACGACCCGGGCCGCCGTGGCGCCGTCCTTGCCGCCGAAGACGCCGTAGCCGAGCCGGAAGTCGAGCGGGGTCCCGACGACGACCACGAGGTCGGCGCCGGTGAAGGCCTTGCCGCGAGCCTTGGTGACCAGCTGGGGGTGGCCGCCCGGGATCAGACCGCGACCCATGCCGTTGGTGATCGCGGGGATGCCGGTGTCCTGCACGAACCGCAGGGCGGCCTGCTCGGCACCGTCGGCCCAGACGTCCGTGCCGAGGACGAGCACCGGTCGGGTGGCCTCGGCCAGCAGGCGGCCCACGGCGGTGAGGGCGTCCGGGTCGGGTGCGAGCCGCTCGCGGGCGCCGACCGCCGGTCGCTCGGCGGTGGCCTTGTCGAAGAACGCGTCCATGGGCACGTCGAGGAAGGTCGGGCCGCGGTGCGACGAGCCGGCCAGGGTGAAGGCGTCGTCGACCGCGGCAGCGATGCCGGCGGTCTCGTGCACGGTGGCCGACGACTTGGTGACCGAGGACAGCAGCGGCGGGTGGTCGAACTCCTGCAGCGAGCCCATGCCCCACTTGGCGGCCGGGGCGCGGCCGCCGACGACGACCAGGGGCGAGCCGCTGAAGGAGGCCTGGGTGATCGGGCTGACGCCGTTGGTGACGCCCGGGCCGGCCGTGAGCACGGCGAGCCCCGGCGTGCGGGTCAGCTTGCCGACCGCCTCCGCGGCGAACACGGCGGTCTGCTCGTGACGCACGTCGAGGATGCGCATCGTCGGGTCCGCGTTGACCGCGGCGTCGTACATCGGGAAGACGTGCGCGCCCGACAGCGTGAACATCGTCTCGACGCCGTGGGCCGCGGCGACGGCGACCGCGTGGTCGCCACCGTGCCCCTCGAGCGAGTCGGACGGGCCGGCGCTGGCAGGAGTGCTGGGGTCGCTCATGCGGGCAGGTTACCGCTTGGTACCCACCCGCAGGAGCGGCCCGTCAGCGCGGCGCCGGCGCGGTGCCCGCCTCGCCCTCCAGCACGTCCTGCACGTGGGGATCGCCGGCGTCGGCGTGGTAGTCGGCCGGCGTGGTGTGGTCCCTGCCGGGGTCGACCTTGAGGGCGCGCATCACGAACGTCAGCAGCACCGCGACGATCACGTTGATGACGAACGCCGTCAACGCGATGTAGCCCTTGGTGTCGGTGAAGGGGATCAGCTCGAGCGGGCCGCCGAAGTGGCTGTCCGGCACCCCGGGCTGCGCGACCTGGTAGGCGGTCCAGGTGCCGTAGAGCATCCCGACGGCCCAGCCGCCCAGCAGCGCCCAGCGGTGGAACCACCGGGTGTAGAGCGAGAACACCAGCGCCGGCATCGTCTGGAGGATCCAGACCCCGCCGAGCAGCTGGAAGTTGATCGCCTCCTTGGTGCCGAGGCCGAGCACGAACGCGAGCGCGCCGAACTTCACCACCAGCGAGACCAGCTTGCTCTGCGTGGCCTCCTGCTTGGGCGTGGCCGCGGGGTTGATGAACGCCTTGTAGATGTTGCGCGTCCAGAGGTTGGCGGCCGCGATCGACATGATCGCCGCCGGCACCAGGGCTCCGATCGCGATCGCCGCGAACGCGATGCCTGCGAACCAGTCTGGGAACTGCGAGTCGAACAGGGCCGGCACCGCCTGCTGCGGGTTGTCGACCTTGATGCCCGCCGCGATCGCTGCGAAGCCGAGCAGGGCGAGCAGCCCGAGCAGGAAGGAGTACGCCGGCAGCAGCGCCGCGTTGCGCCGGATGACCGAGCGGTTGCCCGAGGCCAGCACACCCGTCAGCGAGTGCGGGTACATGAACAGGGCGAGCGCCGAGCCGAGCGCGAGAGACGCGAACGCCCAGTGTGCGGCCACCGGCGGGATCGCGCCCTTGGCGGCCACGGTGCCCGACGCGATGGCATCGGCGTTCTCGGTGTTGAACGCGGCGAAGGTGTCGCTGGCGTCCTTGAAGATCTGGTCCCAGCCGCCGAGCTGGGTGGGCAGGTAGAACACCGCGACGATGATCACGATGTAGATCAGGGTGTCCTTGACGAAGGCGATCAGCGCGGGAGCCCGTAGGCCCGAGGCGTAGGTGTAGGCCGCGAGCACCGCGAACGCGATGAACAGCGGCAGGTCCTTGGCGAGGAACGACGCGTCCTCGCCGCCGCCGATCCCCATGATCTCCAGCACCACCTGGATGCCGACCAGCTGCAGGGCGATGTAGGGCATGGTCGCCAGCAGGCCGGTCACCGCGACGGCGAGCGCCAGCCACTTGCTGTCGAAGCGCCCGCGCACGAAGTCGGCCGGGGTGACGTAGCCGTGCCGGTGCGAGACCGACCAGAACCGCGGCAGGAAGATGAAGATCAGCGGGTAGAGCACGATCGTGTAGGGCACGGCGAAGAAGCCGACCACCGAACCGGCGTACAGCGTCGCGGGGACCGCGATGAAGGTGTAGGCGGTGTAGATGTCGCCGCCGATGAGGAACCACGAGATGAACGTGCCGAAGCCGCGACCACCGAGCCCCCACTCGTCGAGGCTGTCGAGGCTGTCGGCCTTGCGCCAGCGCGCGGCGAGGAAGCCCAGCACGGTGACCATCAGGAAGAAGAACAGGAAGATCGCGAGCTCGACGCCCTTGATGCCGTCCATCAGCGATCACCCTCCGGGCGGGCCGAGAGGCCGAAGCGCTGCCGGTCGTGCTCGGTCGCCTTCTGGGAGATCTTGAAGGCGATGAAGGTGAGCAGCGAGACGACCGGGATCATCGCGAACTGGAACCAGAAGTAGAAGGGGAAGCCCCACAGCGTCGGATCCGTGCGGTCGTAGATCCCCACGAGCAGCGGGACGACGATGCCGATGGACAGCAGGACCGCCACCACCGCCCAGAGCCCTCGCGTGGAGCGGGCGGGTGGGCCAGGTTTCGCATCTGACATGTCTGCACCTCCGCGTAGGGGACAACCGGAGGGAGGCTAGTCACTCGCGGGGGCGCTGCCAAGAGGGCAGCGGTCAGGAGAGGTACGACGGGTTGGTGCGCCGGAGCGCGTCGATCAGCACCAGCAGCAGGTCGGCGCGGCAGGCGGGCGGTCGCGGAGCGAGCGCGAGCTGCAGGTGCAGCGTCCGGAGGTAGGCCTGCACGTTGCCGGACACCAGGTAGGGGTCGTCGTCGGTCTCCGAGGGCTGGGCGTGCGCGGCCAGCCGGGCCACCCATGGCTCCAGGACCTCCAGGGGCAGCAGGTCACGGCGCAGCATCGCGATCGTGCAGACCGCGAGCCGGTCGTCCTCGCCGTGCACGAACCGGGTCTGGGTCGGCAGCAGCAGCCGGTCGGCCACGACGTCGAGGAGCACGGTCAGCTCGAGGCGACCGAGGTCGGGGTGGCCCGCCAGCGTGCCGAGCGCGTCGGCCGCGTGGGCGACCGCGTGCGCCCAGCCCTTGCCCGGCACGAAGCCGCGCAGGTCGCGCTCGCGCAGCAGCCACGTCGCGACCTGGTCGCCCCAGCGCAGCACCGTGTCGGTCGGGACCCCGCGGTCGGGCAGTCGGCCGTCGCGCTCGATGCACAGGCCGAGCACGAGCGCGGAGAAGCTGCGCCGGAAGACCGAGTCGCTGTGCTCCTCGCCGATCCCGACCGTGAGACCTGCGGCCATCCCGTCGCCGAGGCCCTGCAGCAGGTCGTCGTACACGCCCGTGGAGACCCAGGTGGCCAGGGTCGCGAAGGCGATCTCGTCGCGCCGACGCGGGTCGGGGTCGCCGAGCATCGAGACCAGCTCGGCGGTGAGGTCGGCCAGCGGCAGGTCGCCGGGGACCTGGTGGCCCTCGGCCACGACCCGATCCCAGAACGCCGACTCCATGCCGTCCATCCTGCCACTGGGCAGGGCACCCACCGGTCGCGGGTGCCGGGCCCACAGGCGCCCGTATCCTGACCCGCGTGCCCTCCCTCCCCGAGCTCGTCCGGGCCCACACCGACCTCGACCACGAGGACGTGGCGTGGCTCCAGCTGCTGCTCGCGGACTGGCAGGTGATCGCCGACCTGAGCTTCGCCGACCTGGTGCTGTGGCTGCCCGACCGGGAGGGGAGCGGCTTCTGGGCGGCGGCGCAGATGCGTCCGACGACCGGCCCCACGGCCTACGTCGACGACCTCGTCGGGGTGTTCGTGCCGCGTGGGCGTCGGCCGCTGCTCGACTCCGCCTACGAGCAGGAGCGGGTGGCGCGGGAGGGTGACCCGGAGTGGCGTGACGACATCCCGGTGCGGGTGGAGGCGATTCCGGTGCGGCGCGGGGGGCGACTGCTCGCCGTGATCGGACGCAACACCAACCTGCTGGGGGTGCGCACCCCCAGCCGACTCGAGCTGGCCTACCTGCAGACGGCGACCGACCTGACCCAGATGATCGCGGGCGGGCACTTCCCCTTCGCCAACGAACGCTCGGACCACGCGGACTCGCCGCGGGTCGGAGACGGGTTCGTGCGCATCGACGCGACCGGCCGGGTGACCTACGCCAGCCCCAACGCCCTCTCGGTCTACCGCCGGCTGGGTCTGTCCGCCGACCTGACCAACCTCAACCTGGCCGACACCACGCGCGAGCTCGTGCCTGCGTCACGACGTCCGGACGAGGAGACGCTCAGCGCCGTGCTCGGCGGCACCGTCCCGCGCGAGGTCGAGACCGGCACCGAGGACACGGTCGTCATCCTGCGGGCGATCCCGCTGCGGCCGACGGGGGAGCACGAGGGGGCGCTGGTGCTGCTGCGCGACGTGACGGAGCTGCGCCGCCGGGACCGCGAGCTGGTCACCAAGGACGCCACGATCCGCGAGATCCATCATCGCGTGAAGAACAACCTGCAGACCGTCGCGGCCCTGCTCCGTCTCCAGGCGCGGCGGATCGAGTCCCAGGAGGGCAAGGAGGCCCTCGAGGAGGCGGTACGACGGGTCGGCTCGATCGCGATCGTGCACGAGACGCTGAGCCAGGCGTTCGACGAGTACGTCGACTTCGACGACGTCGCGGACCGGCTCCGCCTGATGGTCACGGAGGTCAGCTCGCACGAGGGGGTCGTGACGTCACGGCGGGTGGGCAGCTTCGGGGTCCTGGCCGCGGAGACCGCCACGCCCCTGGCGATGGTGCTGACCGAGGTGCTGCAGAACGCGGTGGAGCACGGCTTCGCGGGCGACTCCGGGACGATCACGGTCACCGCGACCCGACTGGCGGGCCGGCTGCACGTGCACGTGGACGACGACGGGGCGGGTCTGCCCGAGGCGTTCGACGTGGACGCCTCGACGAGCCTGGGGCTGTCGATCGTGCGCACGCTGGTCGAGTCCGAGCTCGACGGCGTGCTGCAGATCGTGGGCGGACCGGTGAGCGGGACGCGCGTGAGCCTCGACATCCCGACGTGAGGGCGAGGCCGTCGGCTCAGGCTGTGCGGACCCGGGCCCGAGCGTTGCGGCGCTTGAGCGCCCGACGCTCGTCCTCGCTCATGCCGCCCCAGACGCCGTGGTCCTGCCCGGCTTCGAGCGCCCAGGCGAGACACTGCTCGCGGACGTCGCAGCGTCGGCACACCTGCTTGGCCTCCTCGATCTGGAGGATGGCCGGCCCGGTGTTGCCGATCGGGAAGAACAGCTCAGGGTCCTCATCGAGGCATGCCGAGCGATCACGCCAATCCATGGCGTTGACTCCTTGTCGTTGCTGTGTGGTGCGAGGGTGACGGTCAGGCCCGCGACAGGTGCAACGGCGAGATGACCGATGACCAGCGTCGCAGACTTCGGTGCGCGATCAACCCTTCTCGATCGTCACGTTGGTCACAGCGGCTGACTGTATCCGCTGACTACCCCCATTCCGAGGGATCACACATTCATCTAGCCCGCCCGCCGAGATTTTGCCCGAGAACGAGGCTTTTCGTCTCGACTCCGGCCTGCCGAGCCGCTGCGGCGCCGTCGCGACCCGCTGCGTAGCCTGAGCCCGTGAGGACTCCCGCCCAGCCGCCGCTCCACGGGCCCACGCCGCCGGGCGCCGCACCGGCCCCCCTGCTGGTCGCGGGGTCCGTGGTCGGGATCGAGGCGCTCGGGCTGGTGGCCTTCGGCGTCGTGGAGATCGCCACCCTGACCGGCCCCCGCGCCACGATGGGCGTCACCACCGCCTTCTTCTTCCTCGCCTACGGCCTCGGGCTCGCCGCCTGCGGCTGGCTGCTGACCCGACTGCACTCCTGGACGCGCGCCCCGGTCGTGCTGGCCCAGCTGATCCAGCTCGGCGTCGCCTGGAGCTTTCGCGGCGGGGCGGGCAGCGCGGCGTCGGCCGGCCTGCTGGTCCTGGCGATCGTCGTGCTGGCGGGGGTGTTCCACCCCGCCTCGATCGATGCCCTCGCCGAGCCCGACGAGCCCGACGAGACCACGAGGTCCGACCGGCCCGAGCAGGCCTAGGGCCGCGAGTCCTCCTCGACCAGGCTGGTGCGGAGCCGCTCCAGCGTGCGCGCCAGCAGCCGGGAGACGTGCATCTGGGAGATGCCGATCTCGGCCGCGATCTGCGACTGCGTCATCCCGCGGAAGAACCGCAGGGTCAAGATGTGCTTCTCGCGGGGGTCGAGCGCCTCCAGCAGCGGCTTGATCGTCTCGCGGTTCTCGACGTGCTCGAGCGCCCCGTCGTCGCCGCCGATGACATCGATCATCGACAGCGCGCTGTCGTCGCCGGAGTCCGGTGCGTCCAGCGACAGGGTGGAGTAGGCGTTCGAGGACTCCAGACCCTCGATGATCTCCTCGTCGGACACCCCGATCCGCAGGGCGAGCTCCGAGACCGTGGGGGAGCGTCCCAGCTGCTGGGTCAGGTCGGCGGTGGCCGCGGTGATCGAGAGGCGCAGCTCCTGGAGCCGACGGGGCACCCGGATCGCCCAGCCACGGTCGCGGAAGTGCCGCTTGATCTCGCCGACGATCGTGGGGGTGGCGTACGTCGAGAACTCCACCCCGCGGCCGGTGTCGAACCGGTCGATCGCCTTGATCAGCCCGATCGTGCCGACCTGGAGGAGGTCGTCGAAGGGCTCGCCGCGGTTGAGGAACCGGCGGGCGAAGTGCTCGACGAGGGGCAGGTGCAGGTGCACCAGCTCGCTGCGCAGCTGGCTGCGCTCGGCATCGCTGGCACCGTCGTCACGGAGCTGCGCGAACAGCTCCGCGCTCCTGGCGCGCATCGCGACCAGGTCGTTGTGCCGTGATCCCCCGGCCACGTGCTACTCCGAGACGATGGCGGCCGGGTCGGACGTCCCGCGAGCCAGCGTCACCGTGAGGTGGTTGCCGTCGACGTCGGCGGTGACCTCGTTGGTCAGCGCGGCCAGCACCGTCCAGGCGAAGCCGTCCCGGTTGGGTGGGCGCGGCGCGTCGCACTCGGCTGTGACCGACACGGTCAGCCGGGTCTCCTCCAGGTCGAACGTGCAGGTCAGGTCGGACCCCTCGCGCGCCTGCGGCAGCACCATGGCGCACGCCTCGTCGACCGCGATGCGCAGGTCCTCGATGTCGTCCAGCGTGAAGTCGAGCCGCGCGGCCAGGCCGGCGGTCGCCGTACGGAGAACGGCGAGGAACGCGCTGTCGGCCGGGATGCGCAGCTCCACGTCCGGGTGGTTCTTCACCACGTCGGGCTACCCCTTCTTGTTCGGGTCGTACGTCGGTCTCGTGCTGGCGATCGTGCAGCGGGGCCGGACGCTCGCGCGCCCGACCCCGACCAAGCTCGGTCGTGCTGACCGTGTTCCGGGGTGCCAAGTGTGGCAGGACCCGGTCAGGACTTCTTGGTCTCCCAGAAGATTTCAGCGATCTCGTCGATCTTCGCGAGCAGCTCGTCGGCCGTGGCCGCGTCCATCGTGCCCTTGGTGCCGGTCGCGCCGGCGAGCTTCGTCGCCTCGTTGAACAGCACGTGCAGCTGCGGGTACTTCTCGAAGTGCGGGGGCTTGAAGTAGTCGGTCCACAGCACCCACAGGTGGTGCTTGACCAGCTCGGAGCGCTGCTCCTTGATCAGCACCGCGCGGGTGCGGAAGTCCGGGTCGTCGTTGTCGGCCAGCTTGCCGATGATGCCCTTGATCGACTCGGCCTCGATGCGGGCCTGAGCGGGGTCGTACACGCCACAGGGCAGGTCGCAGTGGGCCTGGACGTCGAGGGTAGGAGCGAAGATTCGCGCGAACATGCGGGTCCTTTCGAGAGATGTTCCGTCAGCGGTGGATCAGCGGTGCGGCACGCATCTGTGACACTACTCCCGCGCCCTCCCCGTCCTCGGGGCGGTCCGCGGGCTGCGTCAGGGCAGCCGCCCAGCACCGGTGAGACGGCGAGGTACCCATGCGCCCGGACCGCATTCGCGCACGGCTCGCGCTGCCGCTGTCGCGGTGGGGCGTCGCGGTGGTGCGCGGACGGTCCATGCAGCCGACGCTGTACGACGGCGACCGGCTGCTCGTGCGACACGGAGCGGTCCCGCGGGTGGGGGACCTGGTCGTCGTACGTCTGCCGGACGGGGTGGTCGCGGTGAAGCGGGCCACCGCCGAGCAGGACGGCGGCTGGTGGGTCGAGCGCGACAACCCGGCCGAGGGCGTCGACTCCTGGCGGGTGGGGGCCATCGCGCCGGAGCACGTGCTGGCCGTCGTCCACGCCCGGCTGTGGCCCCGTCCGCGCGCGCGTCCCGTCTGAGCAGGGCCTGCGGCTCCTTCGATCGCATGTGCCAGACTCGGCGCGATGCCCGAGACTCCCCAGCCCGCCACGGCCACGGCGCAGCCCGCCTTCGCCGGTGACCCGGTCTTCGACCTGCACGTCGGCGGCAAGATGCAGATCGCCTCCACGGTCGCCCTCGATGGACGCGACGACCTGTCGATGGCCTACACCCCCGGGGTCGCGCGGGTGTGCGAGGCCATCGCCGCCGATCCGGCGCTGGTGAGCGACTACACCTGGGTCGCCAACACCGTCGCCGTCGTCACCGACGGCACCGCGGTGCTCGGACTGGGCGACATCGGCCCGGCCGCCGCGATGCCGGTGATGGAGGGCAAGGCGGTCCTGTTCAAGCAGTTCGGCGGCGTGGACGCCGTCCCGATCTGCCTGGACACCAAGGACGTCGACGAGATCGTGGAGACCGTCGCGCGGCTGGCGCCGAGCTTCGGGGGGATCAACCTCGAGGACATCTCGGCCCCACGTTGCTTCGAGATCGAACGACGGCTGAAGGACCTGCTGGACATCCCCGTCTTCCACGACGACCAGCACGGTACGGCGGTCGTCGCCCTCGCCGCGCTGGAGAACGCCCTGCGGATCACGGGCCGCCACGTCACGGAACCCCGCGTGGTCATCTCCGGTGCGGGCGCCGCGGGGGTCGCGGTGGCGCGGATCCTGCTCGCTGCCGGGATCGCCGACCTCGCGGTCACGGACCGGCGAGGCGTGCTGCACTCCAGCCGCGGGGACCTCACCCCGGTGAAGCTGGCGCTGGCCGCGGACACCGCGGACCGCACCGGACGCACCGGCACGCTGGCCGACGCACTGGTCGGTGCCGACGTCTACATCGGCGTCTCGGGCGGCACCGTGCCGGAGGAGGTGGTGGCCACGATGGCGCCCGAGGCGATCATCTTCGGGCTGGCCAACCCGCACCCCGAGGTGCACCCCGACGTGGCCCACCGGCACGCCCGCGTCGTGGCCACGGGCCGCTCGGACTTCCCCAACCAGATCAACAACGTGCTGGCCTTCCCGGGCATCTTCCGCGGCGCCCTCGACGTGCACGCGACGGCGATCACCGAGGGCATGAAGCTCGCGGCCGCCAACGCCCTGGCCGGCCTGGTCGGCGACGACCTGGCGGTGGACTACATCGTGCCGTCGCCGTTCGACCCGCGCGTCGGCCCGGCGGTGTCGGCCGCGGTGGCCGGCGCGGCACGCGTCGACGGCGTCGCCCGCCGCTGACGGTCGCCGGTCCGGTGAGACGCCCCCTACGACGCCGCCGTCGGTCTGGGTAGGGTCGCCGGATGCTTGCTGTCTACGCCGAGTCCTTCTCCTCCGACGACCCGCTGTCCGGACTGGTCGTCGGCGAGCGACCCGACCCGGTCGCCGAGGACGGGTGGACGACCGTCCAGGTGAAGGCGGCCTCGCTCAACCACCACGACCTGTGGTCGCTGCGTGGTGTCGGGCTCAAGGAGGACGCCCTGCCGATGATCCTCGGCTGCGACGCGTCCGGCGTCGACGAGGACGGCAACGAGGTCGTCGTGCACGCCGTGATCAGCGACCCGTCCTGGGCGGGCGACGAGACCCTCGACCCCAAGCGGTCGCTGCTCTCCGAGCGCTACCAGGGGACGCTGGCCGACAAGGTCGTCGTACCCCGCCGCAACGTGGTGCCCAAGCCGTCCTCGCTGAGCTTCGAGGAGGCCGCCTGCCTGCCGACGGCGTGGTTGACGGCCTACCGGATGCTCTTCACCCAGGGTGGTCTCAAGCCCGGTGACAGCGTGCTGGTGCAGGGCGCGGGTGGCGGCGTCTCGACCGCCCTGATCGCGCTCGCCCGGGCCGGCGGCCTGCGGGTGTTCGCCACCAGCCGGGACGAGGGCAAGCGCGCCCGGGCGGTGGACCTCGGCGCCCACGAGGCCTTCGAGTCCGGTGCCCGGCTGCCCACCAAGGTCGACGCCGTCATGGAGACCGTCGGGCGGGCGACCTGGTCGCACTCGATCAAGTCGCTGCGTCCCGGTGGCACCCTGGTGGTCTCCGGCACGACGTCGGGACCCCACCCCGACAACGCCGAGCTGACGCGGGTGTTCTTCCTGCAGCTGCGGGTGATCGGCTCGACGATGGGCACCCGCAGCGAGCTCGCCGCGCTGACCGAGCTCCTCGATGTCACCGGCGTGCGACCCGTCATCGACCGCACCCTGCCGCTCGAGGACGCCCGCGACGGGTTCGCCGCGATGGCCGGGGGCGACCTGTTCGGCAAGGTCGTCTTCACCCGCTGACCCGTTGCGGCGGCTACTCGTCGTCCGGGTCGTCGAGGCGGGCCAGCCAGGTGGCCAACCGCTCCACCGGGATCTCGAACTCCGGGAAGGTGTCGACGAACTCCTGCATGCGGTCGGCGAGCCACGCCAGGGTGACGTCCTCGTCACCCCGGCGCTTCTCGAGCTCCTCGATGCCGCGGTCGGTGAAGTACATCGATCAGCTGAACGCCTGCGCCACGAGAGCCTTCTGCTCCTCGACGTGCCGTGAGTGCTGCCCGACCGAGGGGGACGAGGACTCCGGCCGCGACACCCGGTAGAACGGGATGCCGTCCAGCTCGGGCGTGAGGTTCAGCGCCATGTGCGGCCACGGCCCCATGTTGGCGGGCTCGTCCTGCACCCAGCGGACCTCCTTGAGGTTCGGGTACGCCGCGAGCTCGGCCTTGAGCTCCGCGACGGGTCGCGGGTAGAGCTGCTCGACGCGGAGGATCGCCGTACGGGGGTCGTCGCCCTCCTGCTTCTTGCGCTCCACCATCAGGTCCCAGGTGATCCGGCCGCTGCACAGCAGCACCTTCTCGACCTTGTCCTTGGCCACCACGTCGTCGCCGATCACCGGCCGGAAGGTGCCCTCGGTGAAGTCGGCCGGCTGGGAGGCGGCCTCCTTGCGCTTGAGCATCGACTTGGGGGTGAAGACGATGAGCGGGCGGTGCTCCTCGCCGAGCGAGTGCTTGCGCAGCAGGTGGAAGTAGCTGGCCGGCGTGGACGGCTGGGCCACCACGAAGGCCTCGTCGGCGGCCATCGTGAGGAACCGCTCGATCCGCGCGGAGGAGTGGTCGGGACCCTGCCCCTCGTAGCCGTGGGGGAGCAGCAGCACGACGCCGGAGTTCTGGCGCCACTTGGTGCGCCCGGCGGTGATGAACTCGTCGATGACGGTCTGGGCGCCGTTGACGAAGTCGCCGAACTGCGCCTCCCACAGCACCAGAGCATCGGGACGCGCCACCGAGTAGCCGTACTCGAAGCCCATCGCGGCGTACTCCGAGAGCAGCGAGTCGTAGATGTAGAACTGCGCCTGGTCCTCGGTGAGGTTGGCCAGCGGCGTCCACTCGTCGGCGTTCTTGCGGTCGATGATCGTGGCGAACCGCGACACGAAGGTGCCGCGCCGGGAGTCCTGCCCCGACAGCCGCACCGGGCGGCCGTCCATCAGCAGCGAGCCGAACGCCAGGATCTCGCCGGTGCCCCAGTCGATCGGGCCGTCGGTGATCGCGGCGGCCCGGCGCTGCAGCTGCGGCAGCACCTTCGGGTGCACGGTGAACCCGTCGGGCGCGTTGACGTGGGCGTCCGAGATGCGCTTGAGCACCTCCGGCGAGATCGCCGTGGACTCCTCGAAGCCGCGCTTCTCGGGGTAGTCGGGGACCGTGGTCCACTCCTTGGGGGCGCGGCTGGCCTGGCTGGCCTCGCGAACCTCGGTGAACACGCGCTCCAGCTGCTGCTGGTAGTCGCGGATCACCTGCTCGGCCTCCTCGACCGTGATGTCGCCACGACCGATGAGCGACTCGGTGTAGAGCTTGCGCACGGACCGCTTCTGCTCGATCAGGTCGTACATCAGTGGCTGGGTGTACGACGGGTCGTCGCCCTCGTTGTGACCGCGCCGGCGGTAGCAGACGAGGTCGATGACGACGTCCTTCTTGAACGCCTGGCGGTACTCGAACGCGAGCCGCGCGACCCGGATGCAGGCCTCGGGGTCGTCGGCGTTGACGTGGAAGATCGGCGCCTGCACCATCCGGGCGACGTCGGTGCAGTAGAGCGAGGAGCGCGAGGAGGCCGGCGAGGTGGTGAAGCCGACCTGGTTGTTGACCACCAGGTGGATGGTGCCGCCGGTGCGGTAGCCGCGCAGCTGCGAGAGGTTGAGCGTCTCGGCGACGACTCCCTGGCCCGCGAAGGCCGCGTCGCCGTGCACCAGCAGCGGCAGCACCGGGAACTCCGCACCCCGGTTGAGGACGTCCTGCTTGGCGCGCGCGATCCCCTCCAGCACCGGATCGACCGCCTCGAGGTGGGACGGGTTGGCCGCGACCGACACCTTGATGCGGGCGCCGGAGCCGGCGCTGAACGCGCCCTCGGCGCCGAGGTGGTACTTCACGTCGCCGGAGCCCTGCACGGTGCGGGGGTCGATGTTGCCCTCGAACTCGCGGAAGATCTGGCTGTAGTTCTTGCCCACGATGTTGGCCAGCACGTTGAGCCGACCGCGGTGCGCCATGCCGATCGTGACCTCGTCGAGGTCGGCCTCCGCGGCGGCCTCGCAGATCTCGTCGAGCAGCGGGACGGTGGTCTCGCCGCCCTCGAGGCTGAAGCGCTTCTGACCGACGAACTTGGTCTGCAGGAAGGTCTCGAACGCCTCGGCCTGGTTGAGCTTGAGCAGGATCCGGAGCTGCTCCTCACGCGGTGGCTTCACGTGCGGCTGCTCGATGCGCTGCTGGATCCAGCGGCGCTGCTCGGGGTCCTGGATGTGCATGTACTCGATGCCGACGGTGCGGCAGTAGGAGTCGCGCAGGATGCCGAGGATGTTGCGCAGCTTCATGAACCGCCGACCCTCGCCGCCGAACGAGCCGGTGGCGAACTCGCGGTCGAGGTCCCACAGGGTCAGACCGTGCGACTCGACCTCGAGGTCGGGGTGGCTGCGCTGCTGGTACTCCAGCGGGTCGGTGTCGGCCATGATGTGGCCGCGCACCCGGTAGGCGTGGATCAGCTCGAGGATCCGGGCCTGCTTGCTGATCTCGTCGTCGTGGTTGGCCGAGATGTCCCGGGCCCAGCGGATCGGCTCGTAGGGGATCCGGAGCGCCCGGAAGATCTCGTCGTAGAAGTCGTCCTCGCCGAGCAGCAGCGCGTGCATGCGCTTGAGGAACTCCCCGGACTGAGCACCCTGGATGACGCGGTGGTCGTAGGTCGAGGTGAGCGTCATGACCTTGCTGACCGCGTTGCGGGTGAGGGTCTCCTCGGAGGCGCCCTGGTACTCCGGGGGGTAGTCCATCGAGCCGACCCCCACGATCGTGCCCTGGCCCTTCATCAGGCGCGGCACGGAGTGGTTGGTGCCGATCGTTCCCGGGTTGGTCAGGCTGATCGTGGTGCCCGTGAAGTCGGTGACCGCGAGCTTGTTGTTGCGTGCCTTGCGGACCAGGTCCTCGTAGGCCGTCCAGAAGTGCGCGAAGTCCATCGACTCCGCGGCCTTGATCGAGGGCACCAGGAGCTGCCGCGTGCCGTCGGGCTTGGGCAGGTCGATCGCCAGGCCGAGGTTGATGTGCGCGGGCGTGATCAGGTGGGGCTTGCCGTCGACGACGTCGAAGCCGTTGTTCATCTCCGGCATCGACTTGAGCGCCCTGATCAGGGCGTAGCCGATCAGGTGGGTGAAGGAGACCTTGCCGCCGCGGGCGCGGGCGAGGTGGTTGTTGATGACGATCCGGTTGTCCCACAAGAGCTTGACCGGCACCGAGCGGACGCTGGTGGCTGTCGGAACGGTCAGGCTCGCGTCCATGTTCTGCACGGTCCGGGCGGGCGCGCCGCGCAGCACGGTGAGCTGCGGCTCGTCGCTGGCCTCGGCCTGGGCGGCCGGCTCCGGCTCCTTGGGAACCGGAGACGCAGCCGGCGAGGGCTTCGCCGGCGGCTGGTCGGCGCGCGGCGCCGCGTCGCCGGAGGAGCCGGCCTTGTCAGCGGCGCTTGTCAGCGGGCTTGTCAGCGGGCTTGTCAGCGGGCTTGTCGGCGGCCTGGGCGGTGGCCTTGTCCTCGGCGGACTCGGACTTCTTCGCCGATGGCTTCGCCGGGGCCTTCGCCGGGGCCTTCTCGGGAGCCTTCGCGGCGCCGGTGGCGGATGACGTGACCGCGGTCCCGGACCGGGAGCCGTTGGCGGCGCTCGCGCCGGCGGACCCGTTGTCGCCGCCGTCGGGTGCGTGGTTCTCGAAGAAGTCCCACCAGACCTTGTCGACGCTGTCCGGGTCCTGCTGGTAGCGCTCCCGCATCTCGTCGACGAGCCATTCGTTGGCTCCGAACTCCGCGAGGGGGTTGTCGACGGGCGGGGTGCCTTTCGAAGACTCGGCCACGGCCTGGATCGCCTCTTCCGATGAGTTTCCGTGATGAACATCTGGGGTGGGAACGAACCCAGGCTAGACCTTCGCGGCAAGCGTGCGCAGCCGGGATCGCCGCCCGGGACGGGGCGGGTTGGGACGACGCCACGAAAGTGCCCCCGGTAGGATTCGAACCTACGCTCCCGCCTCCGGAGGGCGGTGCTCTATCCCCTGAGCTACGGGGGCTCAGATCAGTTCAGCGCCGAAAGCGTACATGAGATGACGACGACGTCGGACCAGGGGTGATCCAGGGTGAGCGCGGTGGAGGAAGCCCCGATCCGGGTCCTCGTGGTCGACGACTCCGAGGCCGTCCGCGGCCTGATCAGCGTCAATCTCGAGCTCGAGGGCTACGACGTCCGCACCGCTGCCGACGGGCAGGAGGCGCTCGCCGTGGTGGCCGCGTGGGCGCCGCACGTCGTCACCCTCGACGTCGTGATGCCGCGCCTCGGGGGGTTCGAGACGCTGGAGCGACTGCGCGCCGATCCCGCGACCGCGACCATGCCGGTGGTCATCGTGACCGGCCGCGCGCAGGCCGTCGACCGCGAGCGGGGCGTCGGCCTGGGCGTCGATGCCTACCTCACCAAGCCTTTCGAGCCGGCCGAGCTGGTCGCCGTCGTGGCTGACCTCGGGGCACGGGGGCGCCCGGTGCTGCCGAGCTGAGCAGCCCCGGCAGCCCCCGGCTGTTCGGGCGCCGCCCGCCGATACCCTGACCCGGTGACCCCCGAACAGCTCTCCACCTCGATCGTCGCTGCCCTGACGAGCCTCACCGACGAGGGAGCCGTGACGCTGCCCGACGGTGCGCCCGCCACGGTCGTCGTCGAGCGACCGAAGAGCAGGGAGCACGGGGACTACGCGACCAACGTGGCCCTGCAGCTGGCCAAGCGGGCCGGCGTGCCGCCGCGCGAGCTGGCTGCGCTGCTGGCCGCACGGCTGGGCGAGACCGACGGGATCGCGTCTGTGGAGATCGCGGGGCCCGGCTTCCTGAACATCCGCGTCGAGGCGGGTGCGCAGGGCATGGTCGCCGCCGAGGTGGTCGCGGCCGGGACGTCGTACGGACGCACCCGGACGCTGGCCGGCCAGCGGTTCAACGTGGAGTTCATCTCCGCCAACCCGACCGGTCCGATCCACCTGGGGCACACCCGGTGGGCCGTCGTCGGCGACGCCATCGCACGCGTGGTCGAGGCCGCCGGAGCGGAGGTCGCCCGGGAGTTCTACATCAACGACCGCGGCAGCCAGATGGACAAGTTCGGCGCCTCCCTCGAGGCGGCCGCCCAGGGCAGACCGGTTCCCGAGGACGGCTACCACGGCGACTACATCGGCGAGCTCGCGCAACGGATCGTCGAGGCGGAGCCCGGCATCCTGCAGCTGCCGGAGGGGGAGCGGACGGTCGCCTTCCGGGAGGCCGGCTACTCGCTGCAGCTGGCTGAGCAGCAGGCGCAGCTCGCCGGCTTCCGCACTCACTTCGACGTCTGGTACTCCGAGCGGACGCTGCACGAGGGCGCCGGCGACGAGGCGGGCGGGGACAAGGTCGCGCACGCGATCGAGAAGCTGCGCGCGCAGGGTCACCTGTTCGACTCCGAGGGCGCGCTGTGGATGCGCACCACCGACTTCGGCGACGACAAGGACCGGGTGCTGCTGCGCGGCAACGGCGAGCTGACCTACTTCGCCTCCGACGCGGCCTACTACGTGGACAAGCGCGAGCGCGGCTTCGACGTCTGCATCTACCTGCTCGGCGCCGACCACCACGGGTACGTCGGGCGGCTCAAGGCGATGGTGGCCTGCGCCGGCGACGACCCGGAGCACAACATCGAGATCCTGATCGGCCAGCTCGTCAAGATCATGCGCGGTGACGAGGAGGTCCGGCTGTCCAAGCGCGCCGGCACGATCGTGACGCTGCAGGAGCTGGTGGACATGATCGGCGTCGACTCGCTGCGCTACACGTTGGCGCGCTACCCCTCCGACTCGCCGCTGACGCTCGACGTCGAGCAGATCACCCGGCAGGCGTCGGAGAACCCGGTGTTCTACGTGCAGTACGCCCACGCCCGCCTGTCCGGGATCCTGCGCAACGCCGGCGAGCTGGGGATCGGGCCGTCCGGCACCGACTTCGACCCCGCCCTGCTCTCCCACGAGAAGGAGGGTGCGCTGCTGCGCGCGCTCGCGGAGTTCCCCCGGGTCGTGGCCTCGGCCGCGCAGCTGCGCGAGCCCCACCGGGTCGCGCGCTACCTCGAGGACACCGCCTCGACGTTCCACAAGTTCTACGACTCCTGCCGGGTGCTGCCGATGGGCGAGGAGGAGGCGGCCCCGATCCACGCCGCCCGGCTGCTGCTCGTGGACGCCACCCGCACCGTCATCGGCAACGGGCTGGCGCTCCTCGGCGTCTCCGCTCCCGAGAGGATGTAGTCGTCATGACCACCCATGAGGCCGGCTGGGCACACGCCGACGGCGCCCTGCGCGGACCCTCCTGGCTCCGCCAGCCCGGCGACGTCAACGAGCTCGTCCCGTCGCTGTGGTCCTCGACCGCGCGCAAGAACCAGGACGGCGCGCTCGAGGTCGGCGGCGTCGACCTGCGTGCGCTGGTGGCCGAGCACGGCTCGCCGGCCTACGTCCTCGACGAGGCTGACTTCCGGTCCCGTGCCCGGGCGTTCCGGCAGGCGTTCGACGACTACGACGTCTACTACGCAGGCAAGGCCTTCCTGTGCACGACGGTCGCCCGCTGGGTCGCTGAGGAGGGACTCAGCCTCGACGTGTGCTCGGCCGGAGAGCTGGCCGTCGCGCTGCGCGCCGGCTTCGACCCGGCGCGGATCGGCTACCACGGCAACAACAAGACGACCGACGAGCTGCGCCGGGCCGTGGAGGGGGGCGTCGGGCGGATCGTCGTCGACTCCTTCCACGAGATCGAGCGGCTGATCGCCGTGACCACGGAGCTCGACCGGACGGCCGGTGTGATGGTGCGGGTGACGGCGGGCGTCGAGGCGCACACCCACGAGTACATCGCCACCGCGCACGAGGACCAGAAGTTCGGCTTCTCGATCACGTCGGGCGATGCCCTGGCCGCCGTACGCCGGGTCCACGAGGCGCCCGGTCTGGAGCTGTTGGGCCTGCACTCGCACATCGGTTCGCAGATCTTCGACACCGCGGGCTTCGAGGTCGCGGCCCGCCGGGTGCTGACGCTGCACGCCCAGGTGTCGGACGAGCTCGACGTGACGATGCCCGAGCTGGATCTCGGTGGCGGCTTCGGCATCGCCTACACCACCCAGGACGACCCGGCCGACCCCGCGCGGCTGGCGACCGAGCTGACCGGGATCGTCGAGCACGAGTGCCGTGCGTTCGGCCTCCCGGTGCCGGCGCTCTCCATCGAGCCCGGCCGGGCCATCGTCGGACCGTCGGTCTGCACGGTCTACGAGGTCGGGACCGTCAAGGCGGTCAGGCTGGACGCCGGCGCGGTCCGCACCTACGTCTCGGTCGATGGCGGGATGAGCGACAACATCCGCACCGCGCTGTACGACGCCGACTACTCCTGCACGATCGCGTCGCGGCGCTCGGAGTCCCCGGCCGTGCTGGGACGGGTGGTGGGCAAGCACTGCGAGGCGGGTGACATCGTGGTTAAGGACGAGTTCGTCCCGGGCGACCTGGCACCCGGCGACCTGCTCGCGGTGCCCGGCACCGGGGCCTACTGCCGCTCGATGGCGAGCAACTACAACCACGCCCTGCGACCCCCGGTGGTCTCCGTGGCGGACGGACGGAGCACGGTCGTCGTACGACGGGAGACCGAGGACGACCTGCTGCGCACCGACGTGGGCGCCTGACCACACTCCGGACGCACCGCAGGGTTTCCTGCGTCGCGACCGTCGATAAACCAAGATGTGTACCGATCAGCCAGCCGAGAGGACGAAGTCGTGGACAAGCCGCTGAGGCTCGCGCTGCTCGGGTGCGGGTCGGTGGGCAGCCAGGTGGTACGCCTGCTGCGCGAGCAGCACGACGACCTGGCCGCGCGCGTGGGCGTCCCGATCGAGCTCGTGGGGGTCGCCGTACGCCGGCTGGACCACCCGCGCGAGGTCGAGGTGCCCCGAGAGCTGCTGACGACCGACGCGCAGGGACTGGTCGCGCGTGCCGACGTCGACCTCGTGGTCGAGGTCATCGGCGGCATCGAGCCTGCCCGGTCCCTGATCCTGACCGCGCTGGAGAACGGCGCCTCGGTCGTCACCGCCAACAAGGCCCTGCTCGCCGAGGACGGCAGCACGCTGTTCGCCGCTGCGGAGAAGGCCCAGCGCGACCTCTACTTCGAGGCCTCGGTCGCGGGAGCGATCCCGATCCTGCGGCCGTTGCGCGAGTCCCTGGCCGGCGACCGGGTGCGCCGGGTCCTGGGGATCGTCAACGGCACCACCAACTTCATCCTCGACAAGATGGACACGCACGGCAGCGGCTTCGCCGAGGTGCTCGACGAGGCCCAGGCGCTGGGGTACGCCGAGGCCGACCCGACCGCCGACATCGAGGGCTACGACGCCGCGGCCAAGGCGGCGATCCTGGCCAGCCTGGCCTTCCACACCCGCGTCACTGCCTCCGACGTCTACCGCGAGGGCATCACCGAGGTCAGCGCGGCCGACATCGCCTCGGCCCGCGACATGGGCAGCGTGGTCAAGCTGCTGGCCATCTGCGAGCTGCACCAGACCGAGTCCGGCCCCGCCGTCTCCGCGCGCGTGCACCCGGCCATGATCCCGCGCACGCACCCGCTGGCCAGCGTGCGCGAGGCCTACAACGCGGTGTTCGTGGAGAGCGACGCGGCCGGTCAGCTGATGTTCTACGGCCCGGGCGCCGGGGGCCCGCCGACGGCGAGCGCCGTCCTGGGCGACCTGGTCACCGTCGCCCGCAACCGCCTCAACGACGTGCGTGGCGCGGGGGAGTCGACCTACGCGCAGTGCGAGGTGCTGCCGATGGGGGAGACCCGCACCCGCTACCACGTGGCGCTCGACGTGGATGACCGCGCGGGAGTGCTCGCGGCGGTCGCTCAAGAGTTCGCCGAGCACGACGTGTCCATCCAGACCGTGCGCCAGGAGGGCCGTGGCGACGACGCGCAGCTCGTCGTGGTCTCCCACCGGGCCTCCGACGCCGCGCTGGCCGCGACCGTGGAGTCGTTGCGCCACAAGGACTTCGTGCACGACGTGTCGTCGGTGATGCGCGTCGAGGGTGACTCCGAGTGAGCGGCCGGCAGGTGGGTGCGCACCAGTGGCGCGGCGTCATCGAGGAGTACCGCGAGTGGCTCGACCTGCCCCCGGGCACGCCCACCATCACCCTGCGTGAGGGCGGCACCCCGATGGTCGACAGCGACTGGCTGCGTGGCGTCACCGGCGCCGACGAGGTGTGGCTCAAGGTCGAGGGCGACAACCCGACCGGGTCCTTCAAGGACCGTGGCATGACCGTCGCCCTGTCGGTCGCGGTCGGCGAGGGTGCCGAGGCCGTGGTGTGCGCCTCGACCGGCAACACCTCCGCGTCGATGGCGGCCTACGCCGCCCGCGCGGGCGTGAAGCCGTTGGTGCTGGTGCCGCAGGGCAAGATCGCCGCCGGCAAGCTCGCGCAGGCGATCGTGCACGGCGCCCAGGTGATCATGGTCCGCGGCAACTTCGACGACTGTCTGCGACTCTCGCGCGGCCTCGCGGACCGCTATCCGGTCTCCCTTGTCAACTCGGTCAACCCGATGCGGCTGGAGGGCCAGAAGACCGGGGCCTTCGAGATCGTCGACTTCCTCGGCGACGCCCCCGACGTGCACGTCCTGCCGGTCGGCAACGCGGGGAACATCTCGGCCTACTGGAAGGGCTACCTGGAGTACGAGAAGGCCGGTCGCGCCACGGGCACCCCGCAGATGTTGGGCTGGCAGGCCGCAGGCGCGGCGCCGCTCGTGTCCGGCGAGCCGGTCGCGGCACCCGAGACCGTGGCCTCCGCGATCCGGATCGGCAACCCGGCGTCCTGGCACCTGGCCGTCGCCGCGCAGGAGCAGTCCGGCGGACGCTTCCGCTCGGTGAGCGACGAGCAGATCCTCTCCGCGCAGCGGATGCTGGCCTCGCGGGACGGCGTGTTCGTCGAGCCCGCCTCCGCCGCCGGGGTCGCCGGCCTGCTGGCCGAGGCGGACGAGGGCACGTCGTACGCCGGGAAGCGGCTGGTGGTCACGGTGACCGGGCACGGGCTCAAGGACATCGACACCGCGCTGTCCACCTTCACCGACCTCGTGGACACCGTCGTCGAGGCCGACGTCGATGCCGCAGCCGAGGCCGCCGGCCTGCGATGACCACGTTCCTCACGGGTCCGGTGACCGTCTCGGTCCCTGCGACCAGTGCCAACCTGGGGCCCGGGTACGACGCACTGGGTCTCGCGCTCGACCACCGCGACACCGTCACCGCCGAGGTCCTCGACGCCCCGGGGCTGAGCCTCACGGTCGAGGGGGAGGGCTCCGGCACGGTGCCGCTGGACGAGACCCACCTGGTCTACCGGTCGCTGCGGGCCTGCCTGGACCTGCTCGGCGCGGACGCGCCGGGTCTGCGGCTGCACTGCCACAACGTCGTCCCGCACGCGCGCGGCCTCGGTTCGTCGTCGGCCGCGATCGTGGCCGGCGTCAGCCTGGCCCGGGGTCTGGTGGCGGGCGGCTCGCTGCTGCTCGACGACGCCGGCCTCCTCGCGCTGGCCGCCGAGCTCGAAGGACACCCCGACAACGTCGCCCCCGCGCTGTACGGCGGCTTCACGATCGCCTACCGCGACGCGGAGCGCTTCTCGGCAGCCACCGTCGCCGTCGACCCGCGGGTGCAGGTGGTGGCCTTCGTGCCGCCGGAGGGCGTCGAGACCGCGCTGGCCCGACGCCTGCTGCCGGCGCAGGTGCCACACGCCGACGCGGCGCTCAACGCCGGCCGGGCCGCGCTCCTCGTGGCCGCGCTGACCCGGCAGCCCGAGCTCCTGCTCGCCGCCACGGAGGACCGGCTCCACCAGGACTACCGCGAGCCGGCCATGCCGGCCTCCCTCGCGCTGGTGCGCTCGCTGCGCGCGGACGGGGTGCCCGCCGTGGTGTCGGGCGCCGGGCCGACGGTCCTCGCCTTCACCGACGCCACTGCGCGCGATCGGCTGGCCGCACGCGCACCTGACGGATGGCGTGCGCTGGTCGTCCCGATCGACCGGGACGGCGCCCGGGTCGACCTGCCCTGACCCTCGGTCGTCCCTGTAGCAGGGGGCCCGAGAACCCGCGCGACGCGACGTGATCGGTGCCACGGGCCGCCGACCCAGGGTGTTAGGCTGCCACCGCGCCGGTGGTCGTGTGCTCCGTGGTTCGCAGCCACTCCCAGTCGACGACTCCACCGGATCGCATCTCCCTCGCTCTCCCCTCCTGCCGCGTCCGGGTGTAACCGCCGGGGCCCGCTCGAGGTCGAGCAGCGGACCACTCCGAGTCGAGGCCGCCGGAAATCCCCCGGACCGGCCCGCACAACGTGGGAAGGACCTCACGTGACCGAAGCAACCTCCACCACCCCTGCCGCGGCTCCGCAGGAGGCAGCCGGTTCGACGACGACAGCGAAGCGTCGCGGCACCGGCCTGGCGGGCATGCTGCTCCCCGAGCTGAAGCAGCTGGCGGGCGGCCTGGGGATCAAGGGCGCCGGCGGCATGCGCAAGAGCCAGCTCGTGGACGCGATCAAGGCGGCCCAGTCAGGCAGCCAGTCAGGCAGCCAGTCAGGGAGCCAGTCAGGGAGCCAGTCGTCGGCCCAGCCGAGTGGCCAGCCGAGTGGCCAGCCGAGTGACACGTCGAGTGATCGGTCCGGCGAGCGGCCCGCCCGCGAGGCGAGCGACGCCGACCCGGACCGCGCAAAGGCAGCGGGCCGAAGCGCTCGGGCGGAGCGCACCCGGGAGGCCCCGTCAGCGGCCCAGCCGGACAGCCAGCCGGACAGCCAGTCGGACCGCCAGTCGGACCGCACGCAGGAGCCTCGCGACGGACGGGAGCAGGACCAGCAGCGCACCGGCCGCGGTCAGCAGAACAACCAGGGCCAGAGCAACCAGCGCGGCCAGGGTCAGCAGGCTGAGAGCCAGGCCAGCCAGAACAACCAGGGTCAGAACAACCAGGGTCAGAACAACCAGGGCACCGGGCACCAGGGCCAGGGCAACCAGGGCCAGGGCAACCAGGGCAACCAGGGCCAGGGCAACCAGGGCCAGGGCAACCAGGGTCAGAACAACCAGGGCGACGACGACGGCGGTCGCCGCAACCGTCGCCGTCGGGGCCGGGACCGCACGGACCGCAACGACCGGCCGGACCGCACCGACCGGCAGGACCGCATCGACCGCCCGGACCGCGCCGACCGCCCGGACCGCGGCGAGCCGGCCAACCGGGGCAACCGCGGCAGCCGGGGCGAGCCGGACACCACGATCCTCGAGGACGACGTGCTGGTGCCGGCCGCCGGCATCCTCGACGTGCTCGACAACTACGCGTTCGTCCGCACCAGCGGCTACCTGGCCGGCCCGGACGACGTCTACGTCTCGCTGTCCATGGTCCGTAGGTTCGGACTGCGTCGCGGCGACGCCGTCTCCGGCCAGGTCCGGCAGCCGCGCGAGGGGGACCGCAAGGAGAAGTTCAACCCGCTGGTGCGCATCGACACGATCAACGGCGCCGATCCGGAGGCCGCCAAGGGGCGGGTCGACTTCGGCAAGCTCACCCCGCTCTACCCCTCGGAGCGACTGCGGCTCGAGACCGACTCCACCAACCTGATCGGGCGGGTCATCGACATCGCCTCGCCGATCGGCAAGGGTCAGCGTGGCCTGATCGTGTCCCCGTCCAAGGCGGGCAAGACGATGATCATGCAGTCGATCGCCAACTCGATCACGACGAACAACCCCGAGTGCCACCTGATGGTCGTCCTGGTGGACGAGCGTCCCGAGGAGGTCACCGACTTCGAGCGCTCGGTCAAGGGCGAGGTCATCTCCTCGACCTTCGACCGTCCCGCCGGCGACCACACCGCGGTCGCCGAGCTGGCGATCGAGCGGGCCAAGCGGCTCGTGGAGCTCGGTCACGACGTGGTCGTGCTGCTCGACGGGATCACCCGCCTGGGTCGCGCCTACAACCTGGCAGCACCGGCCAGCGGCCGGATCCTGTCCGGCGGCGTCGACTCCGCGGCGCTCTACCCGCCCAAGCGCTTCTTCGGCGCTGCTCGCAACATCGAGGACGGCGGATCGCTGACGATCATGGCGACGGCGTTGATCGAGAGCGGCTCGAAGATGGACGAGGTGATCTTCGAGGAGTTCAAGGGCACCGGCAACATGGAGATCCGGCTGCGCCGCGACTTCGCCGACAAGCGCCTCTTCCCGGCGATCGACGCCGTGCAGTCGGGGACCCGTCGCGAGGAGCTCCTGATGAGCAAGGAGGAGCTCCAGATCGTCTGGAAGCTGCGTCGGGTGCTCTCCGGGCTCGACGGGCAGCAGGCGCTGGAGCTGCTGCTGGAGCGGCTGAAGAAGACGCACAGCAACATCGAGTTCCTGATGCAGGTGCAGAAGACGACCCCGACCGCCTCGGGCAGTCGCGAGACCGACTGAGGAAGAAACCACCCGAGCCCGCGGTTGGACCAGGTGTTCGCCGGACCGGTCCGGGGCCCGATTGGCGCCTGCACCGGTCCGCTGGCAGAATCCAAGGCTGGTTCCGGTTCACGTCCCGTGGTGATGCGGACGACCCGGCGACCGAAACCCTCGAGAGGAAAACCCATGAAGAAGAACACCCACCCCGAGTACACCGAGACCCAGGTCACCTGCACCTGCGGCGCCTCGTTCACGACGCGGAGCACGGCGAGCGCCGGCGCGATCCACGCCGACGTCTGCTCGCAGTGCCACCCCTTCTACACCGGCAAGCAGAAGATCCTCGACACCGGCGGCCGCGTCGCCCGGTTCGAGAAGCGCTACGCCGCAGCCCAGCAGGGCAAGAAGTAGCTTCGCCGAAGCGCCGGCCACCGCCCACGAGCGGAGGCCGGCGCTTCGTAGTGTCCGGAGCGTCGCGCGGGTCATCAGGAGAGAAGGCAGCAGATGTTCGAGGCGGTCGACACGCTGGTCACCGAGCACGCCGAGCTCGAGCAGCGGCTGGCCGAACCCGGCCTGCACTCCGACCAGGGCCTCGCCAAGCGGCTCAACCAGCGCTATGCCGAGCTCTCCGCCATCATCCGGGCGTACGACGAGTGGAAGACCCTCGGCGACGACATCGGAGCGGCCCGCGAGCTCGCGGCGGAGGACCCCTCGTTCGCCGAGGAGGCCGACCAGCTGGAGGAACGCCGCGTGGTCGCCGAGGAGCGGCTGCGGCACCTGCTCGTGCCGCGCGACCCGACGGACGCCAAGGACGCGCTGCTGGAGATCAAGTCCGGCGAGGGTGGTGAGGAGTCGGCGCTGTTCGCGGGCGACCTGCTGCGGATGTACACCCGCTACGCCGAACGGCGTGGCTGGAAGACCGAGCAGCTCGACGCCACCGAGTCCGACCTGGGCGGCTTCAAGTCCGTGACGGTCGCGGTGAAGGCCAAGGGCACCCCGGAGCCCGGCGAGGCGCCGTACGCCCTGCTGCGGTTCGAGGGCGGCGTGCACCGCGTGCAGCGGGTGCCGGTCACCGAGAGCCAGGGACGGGTGCACACGTCCGCGGCCGGCGTCCTGGTGATGCCGGAGGCCGAGCAGGTCGACGTCTCGATCGAGGACAAGGACATCCGCATCGACGTCTTCCGCTCGTCCGGGCCGGGTGGCCAGTCGGTCAACACCACCGACTCGGCGGTGCGGATCACGCACCTGCCCACCGGGATCGTGGTGAGCTGCCAGAACGAGAAGAGCCAGCTGCAGAACCGCGAGCAGGCGATGCGCATCCTGCGGGCGAGGCTGCTCCAGGCGGCCCAGGACACGGCGGACGCGCAGGCGTCCGACGCTCGCCGCTCCCAGGTCCGCACGGTCGACCGCTCCGAGCGGATCCGCACCTACAACTACGCCGAGAACCGCATCTCGGACCATCGCACCGGCTACAAGGCCTACAACCTCGAAGGTGTGCTCGACGGCGACCTCGACCCCGTGGTGCAGTCGGCCGTCGCCGCGGACCTGGAGGCCCGGCTCGACGCCCTGGAGCCGAACGAGCGATGAGCGACGCGGTCACCACGCGGCTGCGCGAGGCGACCCAGGTGCTGGCCGCAGCCGGGGTCCCGAGCCCCGAGTTCGACGCCGCCGAGCTGCTGGCGCACGTCCTGGGCACCACGCGCGCCCACCTGGCGCTGCGACGCGACCTCGACGACGACCAGGCCCGGTCGTACGGCGACCTGGTGGCGCGTCGTGCCACCCGGGAGCCGCTGCAGCACCTCACCGGAACGGCGGCCTTCCGCTACGTCGAGCTCGCCGTGGGCCCCGGGGTGTTCGTGCCGCGACCCGAGACCGAGCTGCTGGCGGGCTGGGGCGTGGACCGGGCGCGCGAGATCCTCGAAGCCGAGCGGCGACCGCCTGTGGTCGTGGACCTCTGCACCGGCTCCGGGGCCATCGCGCTCGCGGTCGTCACCGAGGTGGCGGGTGCCGACGTGCACGCCGTGGAGCTCGGGGAGAGCGCCGTGGAGTGGGCGGCACGCAACCTGTCCGGCTCGGGGGTCGACCTGCGGCACGGTGATCTCGCCGACGCGTTCCACGACCTCGACGGCACGGTCGACGTGGTGCTCTGCAACCCTCCCTACATCCCGCTGGACGCCTTCGAGTCGGTCGCTCCGGAGGCGCGCGACCACGACCCGGAGCTGGCGCTGTTCTCGGGTGCGGACGGCCTCGACGCGATGCGGGCGGTCGAGCGGGTCGCGACCCGGCTGCTGCGCCCCGGTGGCGTCGTGGGCGCTGAGCACGCCGACGTGCAGGGCCGGTCGGCGCCGGGTGTGTTCCTGTCGGCTGCAGCGGCGGGTCGCTGGTCCGACGTACGCGACCACTCCGATCTGGCAGGTCGGGCCCGCTTCGTGTCGGCGCGACTGGCACGATGAGCGACGTGAGCGAGCCCCCTGAGCAGGACGTCGAACAGCCCGGCGCAGAGCGCTTCGACACGACCGACGAGTTCGAGCGGGACAGAGGGCTCGCCGCCGCGGCGCTGGCGGTGCAGCGCGGAGCGCTGGTGGTGCTGCCCACCGACACCGTCTACGGCATCGGTGCCGACGCCTTCGACCCCGCGGCCGTGCGCAGCCTCCTGGCTGCCAAGGGCCGGGGGCGCGAGATGCCGCCTCCGGTGCTGGTCTCCGCCGCCACGACGCTGGACGCGCTCGCGGTCGGGGTGCCGTCCTACGCCCGGGCGCTGGTCGAGCAGTTCTGGCCCGGACCGCTGACGCTCGTGTGCCGCCAGCAGCCGTCCCTGCAGTGGGACCTCGGCGACACCCGCGGCACCGTCGCGGTGCGGATGCCCGACCACGAGGTGGCGATCGAGCTGCTGTCCCGGACCGGGCCGCTGGCGGTGAGCAGCGCCAACAAGACCGGGCGCCCTGCAGCCACCGATGCCGACGAGGCCGCGGAGATGCTGGGCGAGGACGTCGCCGTGATCCTCGACGCGGGTACGACGCCGGGCGTGGAGCCCTCCACGATCCTCGACGTCACCGGTCCTGTCGGGCGGGTGCTGCGCCTCGGTGCCCTGTCGCTCGCCGCGCTCAACGAGGCGACTGCCGCGCTCGGCGTCGAGATCGTCGACGAGGGCTGAGCGAGCGACTTCGTGCGCGAGTACCTCACCGTCTTCCTCGTCGCCGCCGTGGTGACCTATCTCCTGGGCGTGGTCGCCCGCGAGATCGCCCTGCGGACCGGCGCCGTGGCGAAGGTGCGCGACCGCGACGTGCACGCCGTCCCGATCCCGTACTTCGGCGGGGTGGCGATGCTGGGCGGCCTGCTGGCGGCGTACCTCGTCGCGCACCGCCTGCCGTTCCTCTCCCTCAGCGACGCACGGATGTTCCACGACGCTTCGGTGGTGCTCGGCGCCGGGGCGATGATCTGCCTGCTGGGGGTGCTCGACGACCTCTTCGAGCTCGATGCGCTGACCAAGCTCGGCGGCCAGGTGCTCGCCGGCGGCTTCCTGGTCTTCAACCAGGTGCAGTACTACGCCTTCCAGCTGCCCGGCCGCGGCCAGTTCATCCCGGACCCGACCCAGGCGGCGCTGGTGAGCGTGGTCATCGTGGTGGCGACCGTGAACGCGGTGAACTTCGTCGACGGCCTCGACGGCCTGGCAGCCGGCGTCGTGGGCATCGGGGCGGTGGCGTTCTTCGCCTTCGCCTACAAGCTGGCGGACGCCAACGACGAGTCGCTGGCGATCACCGCCGCGCTCCTGTGCGCCGCACTCGCCGGGGCCTGCGCGGGCTTCCTCCCGCACAACTTCTTCCCGGCCCGGATCTTCATGGGGGACTCCGGCTCGATGCTGATCGGCCTGGTGCTCGCCGGGTCGGCCCTCACGCTCACCGGCCAGTTCGCCACTGTCGACATGAGCCGTGGCGCCGGTGGGTCCCAGGCCAGCCTGCTTCCCACCCTGCTGCCGATCATCCTGCCCATCTCGATCCTGGTCGTGCCGTTCGCCGACCTGGTGCTCGCCGTGGTCCGGCGCACCCGGGCCGGTCGGTCTCCCTTCGCGCCCGACAAGCAGCACCTGCACCACCGGCTGCTGGAGATCGGCCACTCGCACCGTCGCGCGGTCCTGATCATGTGGATGTGGGCCGGCCTGATCGCCTTCGGGGGAGTGCTGGCCAGCCTCTACGCCAGCCGGCTGACGCTGCTGGTGCTCACCGTGTGGGTGCTGCTCACGGTGGCGCTGACCTTCGTGGTGCCGCGGCTGCAGCGGGCGCCGGTCCGGTCCTGACCGGCGTCGATCCCCGGGTCAGCCTTGTGCTACTTTTCACAAGCGTTCACCCCGTGCTCGACGACGCGGCGAACAGGCACCGACGCCCTGACCGATCAGCACAGAACGGCCGCCGACATGACGACCGCACCGCGCGCAGACAGGACGCCCCCTCGGCTCGTCCTGGTGGGCCGAGAGGTGCGCGCCGCCCTGGTCCTCTGCCTGGCCCTCGCCCTCGTCACGGTGGGCGTGGCCGCGTGGACCGCGGGCTCGGCCGCCGCGTCGGGCGCGGCGATCGGTGCGGTCCTGGTCCTCGGCTTCTTCGGCCTCGGGTCCGTCGCGGTCTCCGCGGTGGCGGCCGTCAGCCCTTCGGCCTCGCTGCTCGTGGCACTGCTGACCTACACCCTCGAGGTCGTGCTGCTCGCCCTGGTCTTCGTCGCCCTGTCCCGCTCAGGCGCGCTCGCCGACACCGTGGACCGGCACTGGCTCGGCCTGACCGTCATCGGCGGCACGCTCGTGTGGCTCGTCGCGCAGACGGTCGCGGCGACCCGGACCCGGCAGCCGCTCTACGACCTGCCCGAGCAGCCCTCGAGTCGGCCGGAGGCGAGTGCGCGATGACCCCCGACGGCTGCTATCGTCCGGTGCGCGATGACTCAGCAGCACCCGCACGACCCGTCCCCGGCCGGCGACTCCAAGCCGAGGGGTGGCGATCCCTGGCACGCCTTCGGCTACCTCGTGGCCGGTGTCTTCATGTATGGCGCGTTCGGGTGGCTGGCGGACCGGTGGCTGGGAACCTCGTTCCTCGTGGTCGTCGGGATCCTGCTGGGGGCAGGTCTCGGCATCTACATGACGATCGCCCGGTTCGACGCACTGCCGCGGCGGCAGGACGACAAGAAGCAGAGGTAGGCGCGTGAGTTTCGGAGCTAGTCCCTTGACCTCGGTCGTGCTGGCCGCGGGCGACGAGTTCGTCCCGCCCGGCCCGAGCGACTTCGAGCTGCCCGCCGTCTTCAGCATCGCCGGCGTCGGCGTCACGAAGCCGATGCTGCAGTTGGTCCTGGCGGCCGGCCTGGTCTTCATGTTCCTCTACGTCGCGTCCCGCCAGCGGGCCATGGTGCCGGGCAAGCTGCAGTACGTCGGCGAGGGCGCCTACGGCTTCGTGCGCAACTCCGTGGCCCGCGACATCATCGGCAGCCACGACTTCATGCGGTTCGTGCCCTACCTGGTGTCGATGTTCTTCTTCATCCTGCTCAACAACTTCTTCGGCTCGATCCCGTTCATCCAGTTCCCGACGTTCTCCCGCTCCGGGATGGCCTACGGCCTCGCCGCGCTCAGCTGGATCATCTACAACGCCGTGGGCATCAAGAAGCACGGGCTGGGCGGCTACCTCAAGCTGCAGTGCGTGCCCGCCGGCATCAAGGGCCCGATCCTCGCGCTGCTGATCCCGCTGGAGTTCTTCTCCAACCTCATCGTCCGTCCGGTCACGCTGGCTCTTCGTCTCTTCGCCAACATGCTGGCCGGTCACCTGCTGATCCTGCTCTTCGCGCTCGGCGGCGAGTACCTCCTCGTCCACGGCACGTTGTTCCTCAAGCCGATCGGCATCCTGGCCTGGGTGCTGTTCATCGCGATCAGCTTCCTGGAGCTGCTGGTGCAGTTCCTCCAGGCCTACGTCTTCACCCTGCTCAACGCCATGTACATCTCAGGTGCTCTCGCAGACGAGCACTGAGCCTCGACCAAGCCTGTTCGCAGAAAAAGAACCGAAAGGAATATCGTGGAACTCACTGGCTCCATGAACATGATCGGCTACGGACTCGCCGCCATCGGCCCCGGTGTCGGCATCGGCCTGATCTTCGCCGCCTACATCAACGGTGTGGCTCGTCAGCCGGAGGCGCAGAGCCGTCTCCAGTCGATCGCCATCCTGGGCTTCGCGCTCGCCGAGGCACTGGCGATCATCGGTATCGCCCTCGCGTTCGTGCTCTGACCCGATCCCTCCTGACCCGGTGCACACCGGTGACCACAGGCACTGACAAAGGACCACGCTGATGAACTCGATCACCCTCGCGGCCGAGGAGGAGCTCAACCCGCTCGTCCCGCACGCCGTGGAGATCGTCCTGGCGCTGGTGGTCTTCGGCCTGCTCTTCCTCGCCGTCAAGAAGTGGGTCGTCCCCAACTTCGAGAAGACGTTCGCGGACCGGACGGCCGCCATCGAGGGCGGCCTGAAGGCAGCCGAGACCAAGCAGGCCGAGGCCGACGCCAAGCTCGCCGAGCTCGAGAAGCAGCTCGGCGACGCCCGGCACGAGGCGGCGCGCATCCGTGAGGAGGCGCGCGAGCAGGGCGCGACGATCGTCGCCGAGATGCGCGAGCAGGCGCAGACGGAGGCGGCCCGCATCGTCGACCACGCGCACACCCAGATCGAGGCCGAGCGCCAGCAGGCGGTCACCTCGCTCCGGGCCGAGGTCGGCGCACTCGCGACCTCGCTGGCCGGCCGGATCGTCGGGGAGTCCCTCGACGACGAGGCTCGGCAGAGTCGGGTGGTCGAGCGGTTCCTGGCCGACCTGGAGTCGCAGGACGACGCCAGCACGAACGGGGCCCGCTGATGCACGGGGCCTCCGGTGACTCGCTGCACGGCCTGACCGAGGGCCTTGCGGGCGCGATCGACGGCGACGCCGACGCGGCCCGGGTCGCCGACGACCTGTTCGGGGTCGCCGACGTGCTGCGGCGCGAGCCCGGCCTGCGCCGGGTGGCTACCGACGTGTCCGTCGCAGCGGACGCGAAGGCCGACCTCGTGCGCAAGATCTTCGGCGAGCAGCTCGACCCGGCCTCGCTCGACCTGGTCGCGGACGCGGTCGCTCGCCGATGGACGGCCACCCGCGACCTGGCGGACGCGCTTGAGCAGGTGGGCGTCATCGCGATCGTGCGCGGCGCCGAGCGAGCCGACCAGGCCGACGCGATGGAGAGCGAGCTGTTCGGCTTCGAGCGTGCGGTGATCGGCAGCCCCGAGCTCCGCGACGCGCTGTCGGACCCGGCGCGCAGCGTGACGGACAAGCGGGCGCTGGTGACCCGGCTGCTGGAGGGCAAGGTCACCCCGGCCACCCTCCGGCTCGCCCAGCAGGCCGTGGCCGGCTCCTTCCGCACGGTGGGACTCGCCCTCGAGGCCTACCAGAAGGTCGCCGCCGACCACCGCAACCGGTTGATCGCCACGGTGCGGGTGGCCCAGGAGCTCGACGAGCGCAACGCCGAGCGGCTGCAGGACGCCCTCACCCGGCAGTACGACCGCCCGGTCCACCTGAACTTCGTCGTGGACCCACGCGTCATCGGCGGCATGCGCGTCTCGATCGGTGACGACGTCATCGACGGCACGGTCGTGAGCCGCCTGGACGAGGCCCGTCGCCGGCTCGCCGGCTGACCGGCCAGACAGCAACAGCGCCGCAGCACCCAAAGACCACAGCAGCACAGCACCAGACGCCCGAAGTGCAACGAGAGCCAAGAGAGCAGGGAAGACGATGACGGAGCTTTCGATCCGTCCGGAGGAGATCCGCGACGCACTGCAGCAGTTCGTGTCGGAGTACAAGCCCGACACGGCCAGCCGCGAGGAAGTCGGCACCGTCGCGGAGGCCGGCGACGGCATCGCGCGGGTGTCCGGCCTGCCCTCCGCGATGGCCAACGAGCTTCTCGAGTTCGAGAACGGCACCCTCGGCATCGCGCTGAACCTCGACACCCGTGAGATCGGCGTCGTCGTCCTCGGTGAGTTCAGCGGCATCGAGGAGGGCCAGACGGTCCGCCGCACCGGCGAGATCCTCTCGGTCCCCGTCGGCGACGGCTACCTCGGTCGCGTGGTGGACCCGCTCGGCCAGCCCATCGACGGGCTCGGCGAGGTCGAGACCGACGGCCGCCGCGCCCTCGAGCTGCAGGCCCCGGGCGTCATGGCCCGCAAGTCCGTGCACCAGCCGCTGGCCACCGGTATCAAGGCCATCGACGCGCTCACCCCGATCGGTCGCGGCCAGCGTCAGCTGATCATCGGCGACCGCGCGACGGGCAAGTCGACGATCGCCATCGACACGATCATCAACCAGAAGCAGAACTGGGAGACGGGTGACCCGGACAAGCAGGTCCGGTGCATCTACGTCGCCATCGGCCAGAAGGGCTCGACCATCGCCGCCGTGCGAGGTGCCCTCGAGGAGGCCGGCGCGCTGGAGTACACCACCATCGTGGCCTCGCCCGCGTCCGACTCCGCCGGCTTCAAGTACCTCGCGCCCTACACCGGCTCGGCCATCGGCCAGCACTGGATGTACGACGGCAAGCACGTCCTCATCGTCTTCGACGACCTGACCAAGCAGGCCGAGGCCTACCGCGCCGTGTCGCTGCTGCTGCGCCGCCCGCCGGGTCGCGAGGCCTACCCCGGTGACGTCTTCTACCTGCACAGCCGTCTGCTCGAGCGCTGCGCGAAGCTGTCCGACGAGCTCGGTGCCGGCTCGATGACCGGGCTGCCGATGGTCGAGACGAAGGCCAACGACGTGTCGGCCTTCATCCCCACCAACGTCATCTCGATCACCGACGGCCAGATCTTCTTGCAGTCCGACCTGTTCGCGGCCAACCAGCGCCCGGCCATCGACGTCGGTGTCTCGGTCTCGCGCGTCGGTGGTGCGGCGATGACCAAGGCCATGAAGAAGGTCACCGGCTCGCTCAAGGTCGACCTGGCGCAGTTCCGCGCCATGGAGGCCTTTGCGATGTTCGCCTCCGACCTCGACGCGGCCTCGCGCCAGCAGCTCGACCGCGGTGGGCGCCTGATGGCGCTGCTGCGTCAACCGCAGTACTCGCCCTACCCCGTCGACGAGATGACCGCGTCGCTGTGGACCGGCACCACCGGACGCCTGGACAACGTGCCGACCGACGACGTCTTGCGCTTCGAGTCGGAGTTCCTGGACTACCTGCGACGCTCGCACGACGGCATCCTGTCGACGATCCGTGAGACCAACGACTTCACCGACGACACCGCTTCCGCGCTGGAGAAGGCCTACGACTCCTTCCTGGACCAGTTCGAGACCTCTGATGGCGAGTCCATCAAGGCCGGCAAGGAGGAGCACGAGGCTCTGGAGGACGAGGACGTCGAGCAGGAGCAGATCGTCAAGCAGAAGCGAGGCTGACGATGGCCCTGTCGCTGCGTGAGTACCGCGCCCGGATCAAGTCGACCGAGTCGATGAAGAAGATCACGCGCGCCATGGAGCTCATCGCTGCGTCCCGCATCATCAAGGCGCAGCAACGGGCCCAGGCCGCCGCGCCGTACGCCCGTGAGCTCACGCGCGCGGTGTCGGCGGTGGCGACGTTCTCCAACGTCGAGCACGCGCTGACCACGGAGCCCGACGACCCCAAGCGGGCCGCCGTGCTGATCGTGACCAGCGACCGCGGACTGGCCGGTGCCTACTCGTCGTCGGTCCTCAAGGAGTCCGAGCGTCTCGCCCAGAAGCTCCGCGACGAGGGCAAGGAGGTCGACACCTACGTCAGCGGACGCAAGGGCGTCGGCTACCTCACCTTCCGCCAGCGCTCGATCGTGCAGAGCTGGACGGGCTTCTCCGACCAGCCGACCTACGACGTCGCCCGCGAGATCGGAGAGGCGCTGATCACGGCGTTCCTGGCCGGTGAGGACAACCCCGAGATCGAGCTGCCCGAGGGTGCCAAGGACGTCGACGAGGTGCACGTGGTCTACACGCGCTTCCGCTCGATGCTGGTCCAGGAGCCCACCACGGTGCGGCTGCTGCCGCTCGAGGTCGTCGAGGGCACCGAGGAGCCCGAGGACCGCGACGTCCTGCCGCTCTACGAGTTCGAGCCGAGCGCCTCGGAGGTGCTCGACTCCCTGCTCCCGCGCTACGTCCAGAGCCGGATCTACTTCGCCCTGCTGCAGGCGGCCGCCTCCGAGTTGGCCGCTCGTCAGCGAGCGATGAAGTCCGCGACGGACAACGCCGAAGAGCTGATCAAGAAGTACACCCGCACGGCCAACCAGGCCCGTCAGGCCGGGATCACCCAGGAAATCAGCGAGATCGTCGGTGGCGTCAACGCGCTGGCCGACGCGAATGCCGGGAGTGAGTGAGAGAGATGACTGCCACGACTGAAGAACGAGGAACCGAGCACGCCGAGGGTGGTGTCGGTCGGATCGCGCGCGTGACCGGCCCGGTCGTCGACGTCGAGTTCCCGTCGGACGCGATGCCCGAGATGTACAACATGCTCAAGACCGAGCTCGAGCTGGGCGGTGAGACCCGCACGCTGACCCTCGAGGTCGCGCTGCACATCGGCGACGGCATGGTCCGTGCCATCTCGATGCAGCCGACCGACGGTCTGGTGCGGGGCGCGCAGGTGCAGGACACCGGCGGCCCGATCAC
>CAVQKB010000001.1:0-165123 GCA_963713035.1 uncultured Actinomycetota bacterium | reverse complement strand
GCCGGAGTGACGCACTCACTGACGTTGCTGCAAAGCGGCCCAATGTGCTTCTAGATCGGGGTCGTAGTCTGGAAAGCAGAGAGCACGGGCCCAGGGCGAGCGTCAGTAGCCTGGCCCGATCGAAACTATCCGTCCGGAGGACTTCGGAATAGCAAACTGCTCTTGGCGCTGGAGAAGAAGCCGATATCCCGTGTCCACAGTCGCCGGCGGAAAAAGCCCATGATCGCTCAAGAGCAAGCTGCTGCCGAGCCACTCTAGTGCTTGTCGCAGACCCACTTTAATCGGGACCACCGTCAGGTTTGCCGCGTCGTCGTTCGCAGGATGCACAAGAAGGCCGTGCTGCGCATGGGGTCGGAGATAAATGGAGGGGACTGCCCGCCGCAGATCAACAACTGTGCCTGAACTCGGCGCACGAAAGAGACCGGGATGCAGCTCAGGAGATGCCTCCATGAGCATCACAACCAGGATGTATGCGAAGCGGTCGTCGACCTCTTCCGCTTCGGGAACGCGGCGCACCACATGCTGGAATGTGTCATCGACTGTGACGAATCGATGACAGGCGAACCACAGCGCAACCCAGAGAATTATCCACCACATCAAGCCATCGAAGTCTCATAGTGCTGCAGGAGCGGTTCAACGGCATATCGAGGGGTTCCCGCGGTAACCAACTGAAGGTCCCGTTTGGGAAGCCTGCGAACCCTTTCAGGGCAGTGTGGAGTCTCGTGATGGAGATGAGAGCACTCCCACTTAGCGCACTGGGCAACCATCCTTCCCACCGCGGCGGCTCGTGCACCGCGATTGAAGCACCCGCGCTGCCTTTGTCGGTCGAAAACAAACTTGGACTGAGGGTTGGATACAAGGCTCGACTGCCCTCGAAGCAGCACTTGCCCGGCCGAGTATTTGTACTTGAGGTAGCCCGACCAACTGGACCAGTGCTGGGAGGGACTCGACGAGCACCGTGCGCGTCGCAACATCTACGCCGTCCACTACGCCAATCGTGGCCGCTCAGTTCTATGTCGCGATCCTTCAGCAGGTCGAACTCGGGGTTGGGCAGTGGCGCCGGCACTCTGCACAAGCGGCACCATACGTTGAAAAGGCCTCGCCGAGCACTGAGGCGGCAGCGTGACGCCGCACATCCAATTCAGATGCTGCGGTCCTCAGGCGGCGGTATCACGCAGGTCGCTCGATCTCGTTTGACCAGGCGAGGCACGGTCAAGGCGCCGATGTAGACGACGTGGCCGCGTTCGGTGCTGAGGCGCTCGCCGGTTCTGTTGTCCCGGAGGCAGCCACCTTGGCCATGAAGTTCTTCAGCATCTGAAATCGCTGTCGTAATGCGCCAACCGGAGCGGGGTGTGCTTCTGTGCCAGCGCCTCTGTCACGGTCGAGAACGCGTTTCGCTTCACGCCGTTGAGCACCTGAAACCTGTCCACTTCGCGAGGCTTGGTCTCGTCCACGTCTCCAGCTGTCGCTCCGTTGTACGTCTCACCAGCCCGAACTCTTCCAGTTCGTTTAACGTGGCATACGTCGACCGGGTGACCCCGTACCGCTGCTCACGCACCGACGGCGGAATCCCTACACCTTGCGATGCGTGTGCGGCAGGCCAGTCGCCTGGCCGCGTGGCGCACCATGAAGTACGCCAGTATCTCCGTCGGCGTCAATACCGCAGCCCAACCTTTCAACCAGAAGTCAACGGGCACGCCGAGTCCCACGTGCGGCACCACAAACTCGGTCTCGGAGCCGTCCTCCTGCAACAAACCCCAGCCCGAGAAACCGGGCGAGCTCGAGATCGCCGCTGCCAATCGCACAACTCCCACGTTTCGAAGCCGCTTCACACCATCGACAACATGGCGACGTGCCACCTCGGCACGGTCACCATCACCGATCAGCTTGGCCCACGACGCTTTGCAGAGTTCGCGATGTCGCTGAAGTCGACCGAATCGCCTGGCAAACCCCGAAGACCAGCCACACCCACCGCTGCGACCAACAAGGGCGCTGCCGCACCCCGACGATGCACCAATTGCCCCAACGGAGCCCGCCTACCTACCCGTGCAGCCACCGCCCCTGAGAGGACGGTCGGGTTCTCAGCACTTCGCTTTGGAGCACGTGACGGATCAGACTCCCACGATTCCAACGGAACCGCTTCGTAGAACATGCCCTCGCGGATCGTCACACGGGGCGGCTGCACACCATGCTCGAACTCTGTGGCGTATCGGGAACAACCGGCCTTATTGCGGTCTCGCGCCACTGCAGCCGCTCCCGGCGCTTCTCCCGCTCAGCCAGCAAGTTGTCGCGAGCGGCTCGGACCCACCGCGCGCGCGCGGAGGGCTCGGCGGGTGCAGGCTCGATGAGCGTGATCTTTGGAGTCATGGAGGTCCTATTGCGGGTGGAGCGCCGACGATTGGAGCGCCTCATAGCGTTAGCGACTAGTCTTCGACACTATCACGCACTCTACCCGTCGGGTACGCGCTCATCCGTCATGGTGCATGCCGTGGTTCGGCACGATGCTGATGCCCCGATCTGGCCACATGAGGAGGACAGCCGCCGTGACAAAGTCGCTCCCGGAACGGGACGTCAACGCCATCAACAAGTCGTTCAAGCGCACAACCTGTCAAGCCATCCATGACCTCGCCTACGGCCGAGCTCAACGCCCCGCCCCGCGGCCGATATGGCGGTCGCCCGGTTCTGTGGGTTGTGACGATCGGAGTCGTCACCAACCAGCTGGACGCGGGAACGCTGTTCAACGTTCTGAGAGGCAGCTGACGCGCTCGTTAGCAGGCACGTGCCAACGAGCGCGTGGCGCACGTGGACCGTGGTGGTGCCGCTCCGCGACACACGGAAACTCTCACCGCCACGCATTTCCGCGCCCCCACAAGCGCTGCGAGCGATTCGGCGACGACTTCGACTGCGTTCGAAACGCTCCGTTGCAGGCAGACCGAGTGGAAGACTGCCTAAGAGGACCACCGACAATTCTCCTACGAGGTGCGCGGCTTGATGAACGCCCGTTTTCGTGCTGCCGCGAGTGCCGCCGCTCCTCGAAACGTCACGTCCCAGGCTGTGAGTCGAAAGTGACGATCGAAGTTCAAGTCGGAGGCGTCCCGATCCCGATCCGGCGAGCCGTGTTCACCACGCTGCTCGACAACTCGGTTGCCGGAACCTACGCGGATTACGACAAGGCGTTGGCGTCTGGGGCGATCAAGTTCCCGGCGCTGCTGAGGCTGGCGAGGATCGGCGAGATCCCGTATCCGCTGTTCTTCGCCGACCTCCCCTTCGTGGAGACGCAGGTCGCAGCGAAGACCGAGAAACTTCTTGCGGGTGTTAGCAAGGAGACGTTCTCAATTGGTTCCCGGTCACCAGTCGAGTTGCGGGACGTCGAGTTGGTCCTCAAAGACTTGATACGCAAACAAGAACTACTGAAGCGACATGACGGCACGCTGGAGAAGAACCGAATCATCGGCCTGCTGCGTAAGGTGGGTCCCTCGGTAGAAGACGACGCTTCCAGGTTGATGTCCGCGATCGGACTGACGCACGAAGCGATGCGCGCCTGCCGAACGAAGGAGCGGGCGCTCGACCTGATGATTGAGCGGCTTGAGTCTAAACCAGGTCCTGGTCTCCCGCAGCGTCCAGCACTACATGCCGCAGCGCCTCACCCATGTGGACTTCAGCGGCATGACTATCCGCGACGCCAAGGTGCCATACATCTTTCTCGCCGGTGGTGACCACGGCGACTACCAGGAGCCAGTGGGCCGGACGATCTTCACCCTGGCGCTCATGGCAGTCCTCGTCGCACGCAGGATTTTCTCCCCGGTCACATGGAACGCGGAGAGCACAGCCACCGATCTCGGAGGCGAGTACGACATCGCCGGCGCGATGCTGATGCCAGCGAGCTCACTCCGGTACGTCAGCCTGTCCTCGCTGGACGACGTCGTGTCAGCAGCCGGCGAGTTCAAAGTGACACCGAGCGCCGCGGTCGTGCGAGCGCTGCGTTTGGGCTTGATCAGCAGCGAGACCGCAAGGTCCCATCTGGCTGAATTCCGGCAGGAGTTCCTCAAGCGCCCAGAGCGACGCGGCATGAGCCCCATCAAGGCTGAGAACGCTGTCCGCAAGTACGCCGGAAGAGAACTGTCGCGCAGGATGATCGAAGCTCTCGACTCAGGTGCCATCACCAGCAAGGAGTTCTACCGGACGGTGTGCCTGAACAAGCTCCGAGACAGCCAACTTGACGATCTGCGGAGGGCCGTCCGGTGAGCGCCTTCGGGACGAGGTACCTGGTCGACACCAACGCGCTCAGCCAGCTTCGGCGCAAGGGGCGAGCCAGCAGTTTTTTCGAGCCAACGCGATGATCCCGAGCGAAGTACTGCACGAGGCCAATGGCTTTCCCGACGTCGAAGCACTCAGGCAGATCGAGTACTCCACCACGCCGTCGGTTTTGCGGTGGCTGATGACGGTCATGGCGACCGTCCCTCCGGACGACACCGACTTGATCAATCTCTACCTGAACCAGGGCGGCGCCGATCCGCTGATGGTCGCGTGTGCACTGGATGCTCGGGATCGCGAAACGCAGCACCTCGATCCCCTCGAGTGGGCCATCGTCACTGGCGACAAGGCAGTCAGGGCAAAGGCTGATCAGTTCAAGGTGCGAGTGCTGACATACGCGCAGTTCGCGGACCTCATTGATCGATCTGAATCAACGTGAGGTCCGCAAGACGCACAACTTTCCGTTGGCCGGTCGCAACCGTGTGGATCCGCACCTACAGCCCTGTCGGGTCCGGCGCTCAGCCCGGGTTCCAAGGAGATTGCCCTCGCCGCGGCTCCGGCGATGCGAACGTTCATTCGACGAATCGCTCTGCCACGGTGCACTCGCCAGCGTCGTACTCGATCTGTGCAGCGACATAGCGCTGCACCTATCCGGAGGATTGCACCTGCGTCATAGTGGGCGGGAGGACGCGCCTTGGGTTGTTCTCAGTCGAGCGCGCGGGGCAGGGTTGTCGTCGTCCACAGCAACCCAAGTGCGCTACCTCCCAAGATTGAGTCTTGCTTGTCTTAGGCGATCAACCAGAAGGGATCGCCATGCTCGACTATCCATGCCTTTCAGTGCCCCATCCTGCATTTCAGTGCTCGGTGAACACCTGCCCCGAGATCGCCACGGTCGTGGTCGAGCACCGCGACTCGAGCGAGATGCCGTTGTGCGGCGAGCACTGGCAGCGGGCGCAGAGCGCCGCCCCGGTGCCGCTGCAGACCGTTCGGATCCTCGCCAGGCCGGCGTGCTTCGTCGGCGCCTGCGAGGCCGAAGCGATCGAGATCGTCGAGCACCTCGACGGCACGCTCCTGCCGTGCTGCGAGACCCACCTCGACGACCTGAGCTGGGTCACCCCAGAGCGCTTCCGGGCGTCGGAACGCTGAGTCGGGGCGTCGAGAATGAGCACACAGGCTGCGACGACTGGCTCGGCGGTGTCGCGGCATCTGACCGTTGCCGACGTGTGCCGGGAGCTGGGGATCTCTCGCTCGACGTTCTACGACTGGCGTGCCGCCCGCAAAGCACCCTGCTGCATCCGCTTGCCCAACGGCTCCCTGCGAGTGCGTCGGGTCGACTTGGATCGCTGGCTCGAAGGTCACGAAGAGTCCGCATGACTGGCACCTCCTTCGACGTCCGGGTCTGGAAGATCCACCGCTACTCCGGAGCGCGAGGCGTGACGCACACCGTCAAGTGGCGCGTGGGCGCTCGAAAGCATCAACGGACCTTTGCCACGAAGAAGCTGGCGGAGGCCTTCCGGACGGACCTGACGGTCGCTGCTCGGGGTGGTCAGCCGTTCGATGTCGACGGGGGACTGCCGGCATCGATGCAAGCCGCGATGCCTACGCCGACGTGGCTGGAGCACGCGATGGCCTATGTGGCGATGAAGTGGCCACGTGCCTCCGCCCGGCACAGGCGGGCGATCGCAGAGGCACTGACGGACATCACCCTCGCGCTGGTGGACTCGCCTCCCGATCGGCCGGACGAGTCGACCCTGAGGCGTGTCCTGTTCCGATGGGCCTTCAACCTGGCGGCTCGCAACGAACCAGTCGACGCGGAGCTGCTCGGTGCACTCGCCTGGGTCGAGCGGAACTCACCTTCCATCGAGGTCGCTCGCGGTGCGCGGCAGGCTTCGGGCTGCGCTCGATCGGCTGGCGGTCAGGCAGGACGGCAAAGCCGCTGCAGCGTCGACCGTGGCCCGAAAGCGAGCGACCCTGCACAACGTCTTGGAGTACGCCGTCGAGCTCGAGCTGCTTCGCAGGCGAACCCCCTCAAGGCGTTGCGCTGGTCGGCTCCCAGAGCGACCGATGTCGTCGACAGCCGCGTCGTGGTGAACCCCGACCAGGCCAGGGCCCTCCTCGAGGCGGTCTGGGCTAAGACGCCGGCCGTGGCCGCGTTCTTCGCCTGTATGTACTACGCGGGGCTACGTCCGGCGGAAGCCCGTCACCTCAGCGAGCACGACTGCACCCTCCCGGAGGGAGGCTGGGGACAGCTGCTCCTGGTCGGGAAGTCATCAAACCGGGGGCACCGCTTGGACGGACTCGGGTGCGTCTGGCGAGGACCGAAGCCTCAAGCATCGCGGTAGCCGCGACACTCGCCCCGTGCCGGCTCACCCAGAGCTGGTTGCCTGGTTGTCGAGGCACCTCGAGCACTTCGGCACAGGAGTGGATGGCCTGCTGTTCGTCACGCGGACCGGTCGCGCTGGCGTGCCGATCTCACCGCCGTACGTGCAACCGGTGTCGATGGGAACGATCTACCGGGCCTGGCACCACGCCCGCTCAGTCGCGCTTTCCGAGCGGGAAGCGGCCTCTCTGCTGGCTCGCCGCCCCTACGACCTCCGGCACGCCTGCCTGTCCACCTGGCTCAACGCGGGAGTCGCCCCTGCGCAGGTGGCGGAGTGGGCGGGGCACAGCGTCGAGGTGCTGCTCCGGGTCTACGCCAAGTGCGTCGTCGGGGACGACCAGATCGCGTTGACCCGTATCGAGGCGGCCCTCCGATGAGCGCGCCTCTGCCGCAGGGTCCGACGACGGCCAAAACTTCCTTCCATATTCCTTCCAACCAGCCGCAACCGCGCCGCTCACGGCCGGATCACAGCCGGACACAGCAGAAGAGCCCCTGATCCGGGAAGTCCCAGGTCAGAGGCTCGTTCTGTGGGTGTGGCAGGTGAAGGATTCGAACCTTCGAAGGCATAAGCCGACGGATTTACAGTCCGCTCCCATTGGCCGCTCGGGCAACCTGCCGTGGTGACCCCGGATTGCTCCGGCGGTACCGAGCGACGAGAATAGCGCAGCCCGACGCGCGGAAACCAATCGCGTCCCCGTCCCACCCGGAGGTACCCCAGGCCATGGCCGACTCGTCGTTCGACATCGTCAGCAAGCTCGACCAGCAGGAGATCGACAACGCGATCAACCAGGCCCAGCGGGAGATCAGCCAGCGCTTCGACTTCAAGAACACCGGCGCCACCATCGAGCGCTCGGGCGAGCACGGCGTGGAGATCTCGGCCAACGCCGACGACCGCGCCACCGCCGTGCTCGACGTGTTCAAGGACAAGCTGATCAAGCGCAACCAGTCGCTGAAGGTGCTCGACGCCCAGGAGCCCCGTCAGTCGGGCCGCGAGTCCAAGATCAGCATCACCCTGAAGGAGGGCATCTCCCAGGAGGACGCCAAGAAGGTCGGCAAGCTGATCCGCGACGAGGGGCCGAAGGGCGTCAAGGTCCAGGTCCAGGGAGACGAGCTGCGGGTGTCGAGCAAGAAGCGCGACGACCTGCAGACCGTGATCTCCCTGGTCAAGGGCCAGGACTACGAGTTCCCGGTGCAGTTCAACAACTACCGCTGAGCGGCCACACGCACCTCAGCTGAGGTGCTCCGGCTGCGGGTGCGACTTGTGGCCCTCGTCCTGGCCCTGCGCGCCACCGTTGCCGGTGCTGTCGGCCAGGTCGCGCTCGCGGCTGCCCGCAGCCTCCTCCTCGGTCCTCGGCACCAGCCGGACGATCACGGACTTCGACGTCGGGCAGTTGCTGCCCAGGGCCGTGGAGTCGAGCGGGATCAGCGGGTTGGTCTCGGGGTAGTACGCCGCCGCGCAGCCGCGTGGCTGCTCGTAGGGCACCACCCGGAACTCCTTCGCAGTGCGCTCCGACCCGTCGGTCCACTCACTGACCAGGTCGACCATCTGGTCGGGCTCGAGACGCAGCTCGGCGATGTCGAGCGGGTGCACGAAGACCACACGCCGACCGCCGGAGACACCGCGGTAGCGGTCGTCGAGGCCGTAGATCGTGGTGTTGAACTGGTCGTGGGACCGCAGCGTCTGCATCAGCAGCCGGCCCTCCGGCACGTGCAGGACGTCGAGCGGGCTCACGGAGAAGATCGCTGCGCCCTGCTCGGTGTCGAACGTCCGGCTGTCGCGCGGCGGGTGCGGCAGCGTGAACCCACCGGGCCGGTCGACCTTCTCGTCGTACGCCTCACAGCCGGGTACGACGCGGGCGATCCGCTTGCGGATCTGGGTGTAGTCGTCGCGGAAGGAGCGCCACGGGATGCCGTGCCGGTCCCCGAGCGTGGCCTCCGCGATCGAGCAGACGATGTCGGTCTCCGAGCGCAGGTGCTGGGAGGCGGGCTTCAGCGGGCCTTGGGAGGCGTGCACGACGCAGAGCGAGTCCTCCACGGTGATCCGCTGGGTGCGGCCACCGGTGCGGTCCTTCTCGGTGCGACCGAGCGTCGGCAGGATCAGCGCCTCGCGACCCGGCACCATGTGCGAGCGGTTGAGCTTGGTGGAGATCTGCACGGTCAGGTCGGCGTTGCTCATCGCGTGCTCGGCGACCTCGGTGTCCGGCGCAGCGGCGACGAAGTTGCCGCCGAGCCCGATGAAGACCTTGGCCTTCTTGTCCCGGAAGGCGCGGATCGCGTTGACGGTGTCGAGCCCGTGCTCGCGCGGGGGGTCGAAGCCGAACTCCTTCTCGATCGCGTCGAGGAAGTGCTGCGGCGGGCGCTCCCAGATGCCCATCGTGCGGTCGCCCTGCACGTTGGAGTGGCCGCGGACCGGGAAGAGGCCCGCTCCGGGACGGCCGATGTTGCCCTGGAGGAACGCGACGTTGGCGATCTCCTTGATGGTCGCGACGGCGTTGCGGTGCTGGGTGATGCCCATCGCCCAGCAGATGACGGTGGCGGATGAGTCCCGGAACATCCCGGCCGCCTCCTCGATCTGGGCCCGGGTCAGGTCGGTGGCCTTCTCGACGGCCACCCAGTCGACGGCCTTGACGTGGTCGGCCCACTCGGTGAAGCCCACGGTGTGCCGGTCCACGAAGTCGTGGTCGACGCAGCCCCACTCCAGCAGCAGCGAGCCGATCGCCTGCATCAGCGCCAGGTCGCCGTTGATCCGCACCGGCAGGTGCATGTCGGCGAGCTCCGAGCCCGGACCCACCAGGCCGCGCGGGGTCTGCGGGTTCTTGAAGCGGACGAAGCCGGCCTCCTCGAGCGGGTTGATCGCGAGGATCTTGGCGCCGTTCTTCTTCGCCGCCTCCAGGGCGGTCAGCATCCGCGGGTGGTTGGTGCCCGGGTTCTGTCCCATGATGACGATCAGCTTGGCGTCCAGGACGTCCTGGTAGGTCACGCTGGCCTTGCCGATGCCGATGACCTCCTGCAGCGCGATCGAGGTCGACTCGTGGCACATGTTGGAGCAGTCGGGCATGTTGTTGGTGCCGAAGGCGCGCGCGAAGAGCTGGTAGCTGAAGGCCGACTCGTTGGAGGCGCGACCCGAGGTGTAGAAGACTGCCTCGTCCGGGCTGTCGAGTCCCTTCAGCCGCTCGGCGATCAGGGCGAAGGCGTCGTCCCAGCTGATCGGCTCGTAGTGCGTGCCGCCGGCGCGCAGCACCATCGGACCGACGATCCGGCCCTGCTTGCCGAGCCAGAACTCGGTGCGTCCGCGGAGGTCCTCCACGGAGTGCTCGGCGAAGAACTCCTTGCCGACCCGCGCCGTGTCCGCCTCCTCGGCCACGGCCTTGGCGCCGTTCTCGCAGAACTCCGCCGCGTGCCGGTGGTCCGGGTCCGGGTCGGGCCAGGCGCACGACATGCAGTCGAAGCCGTCGGTCTGGTTGAGCCGGGTCAGCGTCCTGGCGGTGCGGCTAGGCCCCATCAGCTCCAGGGACCGCTTCATCGAGACGGCGACGGCGGTCAGACCCGCCGCGGCGCGCTTCGGGTCGTGGACCTCGAGGTTGTCCTCATCGACGTCACGGTCACGGGTCCAGCGGGTCATGGCGGTCCTTTCGCGTCTCTCGACAGGGTGCTGCAGGGAGCCTGTACCACCTGAGCAGCATCTCAAGCATCCAGGTCGCGCAAGGCCGCCTCCCACCGGGTCCGCCGCTCGTCGGCGTCCTGGTCCCACCACGGCGTGCCGCGCTCGCCGAGCCCGTGCTTGGCCAGGCTCACCCGCCGCCGGGCCGGGGCCGGGTCCTCGCCCGCTGTGCGGAGTCGTTTGACCTCGTTGCGGGCCTTGCCGAGGTGCGAGGTGAGCCGTCGTACGACGTCCTCGGGGAGCGAGGGGTCCTGGCGCCGCCAGCGCCGGCCGTTCACGACCAGGTAGCGCTCGTCGTCCTGGCTCATCGCAGCGTCGCCAGGACCGGGTCGAGCAGCCATCCGGGCAGCACCGAGAACACCAGGCCGGCGGTGAAGGTCATCCCGATCGCCACGGCGACGCCGGTGGGTACGTCGTAGCGTGACGCCCCCGGCTGGTCGCTGGGCGTGAACAGCTCACGCAGCCAGCGGACGTAGTAGACCAGCCCGATCGCGACGTTGACCGCCATCACGACGGCCAGCCAGGTCGCCGGACCGGCGGCCGCGTCGAGCACGACCACCTTGGCCAGCAGGCCGATCACCCCGGGCGGCAGACCGGCCAGGGCGAGCAGCGCGAACGCCATCGGCCAACCCGCCCCCGGCTCCTCGTGCACCAGCCCGCGGTAGTCCGTGAGCCGCTGCGCGGCGTAGCGCGTGCCCACCAGCGCGGCGACCGCGAAGGCGCCGAGGTTCACGAAGGCGTAGACCGCGAGGTAGCCCAGCGAGGCCCGCAGCGCGACCGTGGACTCCCCCGCGGCCGCGAACGGGACCAGGATGTAGCCCGCCTGCGCGACCGACGACCAGGCGAGCAGCCGGATCGCGTGCCGCTGCACCAGGGCCAGCAGGTTGCCGACCGTCATGGTGAGCGCCGCGAGGACGCCCATCAGCGGTGCCCAGACGTCGACGAGACCGCTGAGGCCGCCGCCGAGGACCAGCATCAGGCCCCCGATGCCGGCGGCCTTGGAGACCACCGACAGGTAGGCGGCGACCGCCACCGGAGCGCCGACGTAGGTGTCGGGCACCCACATGTGGAACGGCACGGCCGCGACCTTGAAGGCCAGGCCGACGACCGTCAGGACCGCTCCGACGGCGGCCACGGCGCCGGCGGCGTCGACACCGGACCTGCCCGGGGTGAGCAGCACGTCCATGGGCCCGAGGAAGACCGTGCCGCTGGCGCCGTACAGCAGCGAGACGCCCATCAGCGTGATCGCCGTCGACACCACCGAGACCAGGAAGAACTTCACCGCCGCCTCGGAGGCCCCGGCGTCGCCGCGGCGCAGGCCGGCCATCGCGAACGCCGGCAGCGAGACCACCTCGAGCGCCACCACCAGGGTGATCAGGTCCCCCGACGCGGCCAGCACGAGGGCGCCGGTCGAGGAGCACAGCAGCAGGAAGTTCCACTCCCCCATCGGGGTGCGACCGTCGGCCACCGCGACCGTCCCGATCAGCGCCACGACCGCGGTGCCGAACAGCACCACCCCCCACAGCACCGGGGTGATCGAGAACATCCCGAAGGAGCACAGGCCGGGCGCCTCGAGGGTCGAGGGCGTGACGCAGAAGGTGAACCGTGCCTCCGGCCCCAGGCGTACGGCGAACGCGGCCGCCACGACGACGGCGAGCACCGACAGCGTCGAGGGCACGAGTGCCGCGCGTCGGCTGCGCGGGGGCCCCGCGAACGCGTCCACGAGCAGCACCAGCACGGCCGCGACGGCGAGCACCAGAGGCGGCGCCACCAGGGCCCAGTCGATCGCCTGCAGCGTCACGAGGCTCATCGCATCACCGCGAAGAACGCGAGGACGGCGTCGTTGACCGGGGTCAGCAGCAGCCCGGGAGCGACGCCGAGCACGACCGTGAGCGCGACGAGTGGCGACCAGACGACCCACTCCGCGACGTCGACGTCGCGCCGGACGGCGCCGGCCATCGTCGTACCAGGAGCGACCTCGCTGGTGGCCAGCTCGACCGACGCCACGTCCTCGTTGACCGGTCGCACCGAGGGCGGAGCGCCCTGCAGCAGGCCGCGCAGCAGCGCCAGGAAGTAGGCCGAGGTCAAGATCACGCCGAGCCCGGCGATCACGGCGAGGGTCACGAAGGTGCCGCCCGGCAGCGCCGCGGAGGGGTAGACCGCCGAGCGGATCGCGAGCATCTCGCCCCAGAAGCCGGCCAGTCCGGGCAGCCCGAGGGAGGCCAGGGCGGCGAAGGCGAACAAGCCGGCGAGGTGCGGCACCTTGCCGTAGAGCACGCTCAGCTCGGCCAGCTCACCGGTGCCGTAGCGCTCCTTGATCGCCCCCGCCAGGAAGAACAGCAGACCGGTGATCAGCCCGTGCGCCACTGAGGCGAAGACCGCGGCCTGCACGCCGCCGACGGTAAAGGTCGTCACCGCCAGCACGACGAAGCCCATGTGACCGACGCTGCTGTAGGCGATCAGCCGCTTGATCTCGGTCTGGGCGAGGCAGGCCAGGGCGGAGTAGACGATCCCGACGACCGCGAGCCCGGCCACGAACGGCACCAGCAGCCGCCACGCGGGGTCGGTCACCGGCAGCCAGAACCGGATCAGGCCGTAGGTCCCGAGCTTGAGCAGGACCGCGGCCAGCACCACCGAGCCGACCGTCGGTGCCTTGGAGTGCGCGTCGGGCAGCCAGATGTGCAGCGGCCAGAGCGGTGTCTTGACGGCCAGGCCCAGCACGACCAGCAGCGAGGCGGTGATCCCGACCGCGTCGTCGGGGCGGTAGGACCGGGTGATCTCGAGGATGTCGAAGGTGCCGGCCTGCGAGCGGACCAGCACGAAGCCGACCAGCATCAGGGCCGAGCCGAGCACCGTGAACACCAGGAACCGGCCGGCGGCGCGACGCCGTCCGGGCTCGTCGTGCCCGTCGCCCCAGCCGGTGATCACGAACCACATCGGGATCAGCGCGACCTCGAAGAACGCGAAGAAGAGCACCAGGTCGAGGGCCAGGAAGCTACCGAGCACGCCGGCCTCGATCAGCAGCAGCAGGGCGGCGAGCTGGCCGCGACCGCCGCAACCGGGGTCGTGCCGGACCAGCGAGGCCAGGCAGAGCGCGAGGATCAGCGTGGTCATCAGCACCAGGGGGCCGCTGATGCCGTCCAGGGCCAGGTGCCAGCGGACGTCGAGCTCGCGGATCCAGACGTGGTCGACGTAGCGGCCGTTGATCGCGGGCGTGCTGTCGAGCCAGGTCAGCACCGACCAGGCGAAGGTCACCAGCCCGCCGGCGACCGCGACCCCCACCGCGAGCGACTCGCGCCGGGCGGTGAGGGCGGTGAGCACCGCGAACAGGAACGGGATCGCGACCAGGCCGTTGAGCAGCACCGCGCTCGTGGTTGCCGAGGTCGTCACGACGACGCCCCGGCGAGCACGGCGACGACCGTCGCGCCGACGACCACGACGAGCAGGTAGGTCTGCACGCTGCCGTTCTGGGTCCAGCGCAACGCCCTGCCGAGCCCGTGCGACGAGGCGGCTGCCCCGTCCGCGTAGGCGTCGATCACGTCCCGGTCGCCGGCCCGTGCGAGGACCGCGAGCCGTCGTACGGGACGGACCAGGGCGGTGTCCCAGACCCGGTCGACCGTGACCCGGGCGCGCGCGCCGTTGCCCCACAGAGCACGACCGCGGACGGCGTACCGGCGCAGCACCAGCGCGCCCGCGAGGACGACGACCGCCGTCAGCACGATCGACGTGGACCAGTGGAAGCCGGCCGTCTCGGCGTCCGGGCCGAGCAGTCCGGGGACCGCCAGGACCAACCCGCCCAGGGTCGTCGGGACCGCCAGCACCACCAGCGGCACCCGCATGGTGGCAGGCGGGTCCTGCGCCACCTCGGGGCCGGGGCCGAAGAACACCAGCAGCCAGGCGCGCAGCGAGTAGGCGACCGTCAGCGCGGCGGTCGCCACCATCGAGACCAGCAGCAGCCAGGCGACGACCGGCCAGAGCGCGGTGCCGCCGAACGCCTCCTCGAAGGCGGCGTGGACGACGGCGTCCTTGGTGAAGAAGCCGACGAAGGGGACGACGCCCGCCAGCGCCCCGAACCCGAGCGTCATCGTCACGAACGTGTCGGGCACCTTGTCGCGCAACCCACCCATCGAGTCCATCGAGGTCGCGCCACCGACGGCGTGCACCACCGACCCGGCCGCGAGGAACAGCAGCGCCTTGAAGGCGCCGTGTGCGAGCAGGTGCAGGATCGCCGCCGACCAGGCACCAGCTGCGAGCGCGCCGAACATGTAGGCCAGCTGGCTCACGGTCGACCAGGCCAGCATCCGCTTGAGATCGCGGGTGAACATCGCGTAGAGCGCGGCCACGAACATCGTCACCGCCGCGACGGCGGCAATCAGGGTCAGGGCGGTCGGGGCGTTGAGGAAGACCGGGTAGAGCCGGGCGACCAGGAACACCCCTGCGGCGACCATGGTGGCCGCGTGGATCAGCGCCGAGATCGGCGTCGGGCCGGGCATGGCGTCCGGCAGCCAGGTGTGGAACGGCACCTGGGCCGACTTGCCGAGCGCCGCCACCGCCAGCAGCACCGCGGCCAGCCACAGCTGGTCGCGCTGCAGGTCGACCTGTGCGAGCGTCGCCGTGATCACGCTGATCCGGTAGGTGCCGAAGGTCTCGCCGAGGACGATGATGCCGAACAGCAGGCCGAGGTCGGCGGTCCGCGTGATCAGGAACGCCTTCACGGCCCCGGCGCGGGCCTCTGCGAGCTCCCAGTGGTGCGCGATCAGGAAGTAGGAGCAGGCCCCCATCAGCTCCCAGCCGACGAGCAGCATCCACAGGTCGTCGGCCGACACCACGACGACCATGGCGCCGGTGAACAGCGACACGAGCGTGGCGTACGACGGGTAGCGCGGGTCGTGGGCGAGGTACCCCAGCGAGTAGACCTGCACCAGCAGCGCGACGACGCTGGCCAGGATCAGGAGCACGGCGCTGAGCGGGTCGACGTGCACGGCGAAGTCGATGGCCTGCCCGGCGGCGCTGTGCGCATAGGTGTGCGCCAGCGGCTCCGCGTCGAACAGGTGGCCCGCGGCCAAGCGTGAGCGTCAGGGCGCAGCCGATCGCCGAGCCGCCGACCGCGACGCCCTTGGCGACCGGGTCGCTGCGGTGTCCCACGACCAGGGTGGCGAGCGCGGTCACGAAGGGCGCGAGGAGCACCGCCAGCGCCAGCGCGCTCACGTGCGTCCTCCGCCCACTGAGTTGTCAGGCGCTGACGTCGCCCGGGCGACGTCAGCGCCTGACAACTCGGTGGGCGCCGCGTCGCGGTCGGCCAGCGCCCGCAGGTCGTCGACGTCGATGTGCCCGTGCGTGCGGAAGACCAGCAGCACGATCGCCAGCGCGAGCCCGATCTCGGCAGCCGCGATCACGATCACGAACAGCGCGAACGTCTGGCCGCCGTGCAGCACGTCGTGCAGCTGGGCGTCGAAGGCGACGAAGTTGAGGTTGACCGCGTTGAGCATCAGCTCGATGCCCATCAGCACGAGCACGGCGTTGCGACGGACCAGGACGCCGTACACCCCGATCGCGAAGAGCAGGCTGGAGAGCAGGAGCGGCCACCACAGCGGCATCAGTCGACCTCCGCCCCGTGCTCGGCCCCGTCGTGGTGCAGCCGGGACAGCGCGATCGCCCCCACCAGCGCCGCGAGCAGCAGGACGCTGAGCACCTCGAACGGCAGCACCCAGCGCCGGAAGATCGTCTCGCCGGTCACGGCGGCCGTGCCGACGACGGCCTCGTCGAGGTCGATGCGCACGTCGTGGAAGCCGGCCACGAGGGTGGTCGCCAGCAGCGCCCCGACCAGGAGCGCCACGACCGCCGCCGGCACGACGCGGGCCAGGTCGAGGTCGTCCTGCCGTCCGGTCGGCGCGCGGGTCAGCATCAGCGCGAAGAGCAGCAGCACCACGACCGCGCCGACGTAGATCAGCACCTGCACCCACGCCACGAACTCGGCCGCCAGGACGAGGTAGATGCCGGCGACCGCGCCGAGCGTCACCACCAGCCACAGGGCGGCGTGCACCATCTGGGAGGTTGTGACCACCATCAGCGCCGAGCCGAGCGCGACGAGCGCGAGCAGCACGAAGATCCCCTGCACCCAGGTCACGTCTCGTCCCCCGTGGGCGGGCGGGCCTTCTCCGCCGCCTTCGTGGCGACCCCGATCTCCTTGGCCGGTTCGGCCCGCTCGTCGAGCGCGGGTGGGGCCGGCACGGTCCACATCCACTCGCGGAGGCGGTCCTTCTCGTGGGTCAGCTCGCGGATGTCGAGCTCGGCGTACTCGAACTCCGGGCTCCAGTGCAGCGCGTCGAAGGGGCAGACCTCGATGCAGATCGAGCAGTACATGCAGATCGAGAAGTCGATCGCGAAGCGGTCCAGGACGTTGCGGGTCTTGTCCTTGCCGCCTTCGGTGGTCGCCGGGACGACGTCCTTGTGGGAGTCGATGTAGATGCACCAGGCCGGGCACTCGCGGGCGCAGAGCATGCAGGAGGTGCAGTTCTCCTCGATCAGCGCGATCACGCCCCGCGAGCGCGGCGGCAGCTCGGGCATCGAGTCGGGGTAGTGCGCGGTGACCGACCGCCTGGTCATCGTGCGCATCGTCACTGCGAGGCCCTTGGCGAGGCCGCTGCCGGGGAACTTCATGCCAGCACCACTGCTCCTGTTGCCGTGATCGCGAGCTGGAGCAGGGCGATCGGGACGAGCCCCTGCCAGGCGAGCCGTTGCAGCTGGTCCTCGCGCATCCGTGGGAAGGCGACGCGCACCCAGACCACGACGAACGCCACCGCGAAGGTCTTGAGCACCGTCCACAGCCACCCGAGCGAGTCCTCGAACGGTCCGTGCCAGCCGCCGAGGAAGAGCACGGCGGTGAGGGCGCTGAGCACCACGATGCCGGCGTACTCCGCGAGGATGAACAGCGCGAACCGCAGGCCGCCGTACTCCGTGTAGGGGCCGAAGACCAGCTCCGCGTCGGCGACCGGCATGTCGAACGGCGGTCGCTGCAGCTCGGCGAGACCGGCCACGAAGAACACCACCATGGCCAGGCCCTGCCACAGCAGCCACCACGGCGACCACGCCTCGACGATGCCGGTCAGGGACAGCGTGCCCGCGGCCATCGCGACGGACGCGGCGGCCAGCACGAAGGGCAGCTCGTAGGCCATCAGCTGCGCGGCGACGCGGATCCCGCCGAGCAGGCTGAACTTGTTGGCGCTCGACCAGCCGCCCATCAGGGTGCCGACGACCCCGATCCCCATCACCGCGAGCACGAAGAACAGGCCGATGTCGAGGTCCTGGCCCACCAGGCCCGGGCCGACCGGCACGACCAGCAGCGCCACGAGGTAGGGCAGCAGCGCGACCGCGGGCGCGATCTTGAAGATCGTCTTGTCGGCCGCGTCGGGGACGACGGCCTCCTTCTGCACGAACTTCACCCCGTCGGCGACCAGCTGCGCCCAGCCGTGGAAGCCGCCGGCGTACATCGGCCCGACCCGGCTCTGCATGTGCGCCATCGCCTTGTGCTCGAGCTGCCCGACGAGCAGCGGCACCACCAGGAACGCCGTGAGGACGACCAGCACACGCAGCACCACCTCGACCAGCTCAGGCATCCCGCGGGCCCCACTCCTCGGGCGTGGGTACGCCGGGGGGCCGGGCGCGGCGCCGCGACGTGGTCGCCGCCGGGGCGTGCTCGGACTCCCCGGGCTCCTTGGCGCCGGGCCACGGCTTCGCGACCCGCGAGGCGAGGACGAACTCCTTGCGCAGCGGGTGGCCCTCGAACTCGTCGGGCAGCAGCAGCGGCTCGAGCACCAGCACCGATCCGTCGGCGGTGAAGTCCACGCCGAACATCTCGTGCGTCTCGCGCTCGTGCCAGCGGGCCCCGGCGAACACCTCCGCCGCCGAGGCGAGCACCGCGGCGTCCCGCGGCACCAGGGTGCGTACGACGAGGTGCTCGACGCCCCCGGGCCGGTGGTCGGCGACGTGGCACACGATGCGGAAGCCGTCGTCGAGCTCGTCGACGGCGGTCAGGAAGTCGAAGAACGTGCAGTCCAGGCCGTCCCGGGCCAGCAGCAGCCCCTCGACCCAGCGCTCGCTCGGCACGTCGAGCGTGGTCGGGCCGAAGCCGTCGTCGAGCACCGCGTCCGGTCCGAAGACCTCGGTGAAGGCGGCCGCCACCCGGCCGGGCCAGTGCGCGCCGTGCGCCTGGCTCTCGCGGCTCACAGCAGGAGCCCGGTGAGCGGGTCGACCTCGGGCTGCTGGTCGGGCAGCACCAGCCCCCGTCGTACGGAGGCGGCGTCCTGCGAGCGGTAGCGGTCGGCGAGCACCTCGCCGTCGATCTTCTCCTGCAGCTTGAGGATGCCCTGCAGCAGCGCCTCGGGGCGCGGCGGGCAGCCGGGCACGTAGACGTCGACGGGGATGATCTGGTCGACGCCCTTGGTCACGCAGTAGGAGTCCCAGTAGGGACCGCCCGAGTTGGAGCAGGAGCCGAACGAGATGACGTACTTCGGCTCCGGCATCTGCTCGTAGAGGCGCCGGATGGCGGGCGCCATCTTGTCGGTGACCGTGCCGGACACGACCATCAGGTCGGCCTGCCGGGGCCCGGGGGCGAAGGGGATCACGCCGAGCCGGATGAAGTCGTGCCGAGCCATCGAGGTGGCGATGAACTCGATCGCGCAGCAGGCGAGCCCGAAGTTGAACACCCACAGGGAGTACTTGCGCCCCCAGTTGAGGAGGTAGCGGGCGGGGGCCGGCGCCACCCGTTGCAGCGGCCCGACCGACGGCATCCCGAGTTCGGTCACGTCCACGTCAGCACCCCCTTGCGCCACGCGTAGAGCAGCCCGACCGCGATGAAGCCGATGAACACGCCCATCTCCGCCACGCTCACCCAGCCGAGGCCGGCGAACACCGTCGCCCACGGGAAGAGGAACACCGCGTCGACGGCGAAGATGACGTAGAGGTAGGCGAAGACGTAGTAGCGGATGTGGCTCTGCGCCCAGCCCTCGCCGACCGGGTCGACGCCGCACTCGTAGGTCAGCTGCTTCTCCGGCGTGCGGTGCGTGGGCCGCAGCAGTGCGTTGCCGGCGAACATCGCGGCCACGAGCAGCACGCCGATGACGATGATCGCCACCAGCGGCAGGTACGCCGCGTAGTAAGCGTCGTTGCCGGGCACGGCCCTCACTCTAGGAGATCAACCACTCGCCGTGGGCCCACCGTCCGCCCGGGCCGGGTCGGGTCCGAGCGGCTCGCCCGCAGACCGCACCTGCGCTCGCCCGGGCCTCGGCGTCGGTAACGTTTCCGGCACGGTCCCGGGTCACCTGCAACCTCGGCACGGAGAAGGGCGTCTTCCCGGGTGAGGACGCTGCCCGCGTCCCGTTCCCGGGAGCACAGGAGAAGTTCGATGCGTGGAGCTCGCAAGGTCGTCCTCGGCACCGCCGCCGCGGTGGCGTCGCTCGCCACGGTGGTCGCCGCCGGCGCCGGAGTGTGGGCGCTGAGCGCCTCGACCGACGCCGCGCTGCGCGCCCGCTCGGCACCCCGTGCGGCCGCGGCCCCCTCGCTCGCCTCCGAGCCCACCGTCCTGGGCACCCAGGCCGTCGCGCCGCGGTCCACCGCACCGAGCGTCACGGTCCGCGCCAAGCCGCGTCCCCCGGTCATGGCGCCGGGCGCGACCGGCCGGCAGGTCCGCGAGCTCCAGGCGCGGCTCTCCCAGCTCGCCTGGTTCACGCCTCCCATGACCGGCACCTACGACCGCGAGACCCGGCTCGGCGTCCGGGGCTTCCAGGACAAGCGCGGCTTCGCGCCCAGCGGCGTCGTCGACACGCGCACGTGGAAGCGGCTGGTGCGGATGACTCAGCAGCCGACCGGCGACGTGATGTTCAACCGGGCCGGTCCGGCGTTGTTCGAGCGCGGCGACAGCGGGGCCGCCGTACGACGGATCCAGGCGCGGCTGCGGCAGCTCGCGTGGTACTTCGGCAACGTCACCGACACCTACGGCGACCAGACCACGGCCGCCGTGCGGGGGTTCCAGGCCAAGCGCGGCATCCCGGCCACCGGCAAGGTCGACCGTCGCACGCTGGACCTGCTGACCTCGATGACCCGCACGCCCACTGCGAACGACCTGGCCAACAAGCTGCCCGACCCGGCCGACGGCCGCCGGCTCGACGCCCGCTGCCGGACCGGGGTGGCGCTCTGCATCGACAAGACCGGCAACAGCCTGCGCTACGTGGTCAACGGGAAGGTCCGGACCAGCCTCGACGTGCGCTTCGGCGCGATCGGTACCCCGACCCGGGAGGGCGTCTTCTCGGTCTACCGCAAGTCGCGCGACCACGTCTCCTCGCTCTACGACTCCGCGATGCCCTTCGCGATGTTCTTCAGCGGCGGGCAGGCCGTGCACTACTCCAGCGACTTCGCCGCCCGCGGCTACTCCGGCGCCTCGCACGGCTGCGTCAACGTGCGCAACTACACCGCGCTCGCCTCGCTCTACGACCAGGTCCCGATCGGCACCAAGGTCGTCGTCTACCGCTCCTGACCACCGGTGGCTTGACCCGGGTCTCCTCCCCCCTTGACCCGGGTCTCCTCCCCCCTTGACCCGGGTCTCGTCCGCCCTACGGTGGACAAGGCCCGTGTCTAGTGGGGACAAGGCCCGGCTCGACGGGGGATAAGACCCGGGTCGACGGGGGACAAGACCCGGGTCGACGGGCGTGTCCAGACTCACACCGATCGCACCACCGGCATCCGGACTCTGCGGGCCTGTCCGGCGACGCGGTCGTACAGTGGCGAGGAAGGGCACCCTTACCCAGACCCGTACCAGCCCCGAACCCAGAGCGCGCGCGATCCGCGGCCGCTGGAGGAAAGAAGGCGACAGGCGTGACCAAGCAGGTCAAGCAGCTCGACCGCGTGATCATCCGGTTCGCCGGCGACTCCGGCGACGGCATGCAGCTCACCGGCGACCGCTTCACCCAGGAGACCGCCTCCTTCGGCAACGACCTCGCGACACTGCCCAACTTCCCCGCGGAGATCCGGGCGCCCCAGGGGACGCTGCCGGGCGTGTCGTCGTTCCAGGTCCACTTCGCCGACCACGACATCCTCACCCCCGGGGACTCCCCCGACGTGCTCGTCGCGATGAACCCGGCCGCCCTCCGGGCGAACCTCGCCGACATCAAGAAGGGCGCGACGATCATCGTCGACTCCCACGACTTCACCGCGCGCAACCTCACCAAGGCCGGCTACCCGGAGAGCCCGCTCGAGAACGACTCGCTGTCCGAGTACGACGTGCACGCGTTCGAGCTCACCGCGATGACCGTGGAGGCCGTGAAGGAGTTCGGGCTGTCACGCAAGGACGCCGGCCGCGCCAAGAACATGTTCGCGCTCGGACTGCTGTCGTGGATGTACGGCCGCCCCACCGACTCCACCACCACGTTCCTCGAGCGGCGCTTCGCCAAGGCACCGGACATCCGCGACGCCAACATCACGGCGTTCAAGGCCGGCTGGAACTTCGGTGAGACCACCGAGGCGTTCGTGGTGCAGTACGAGATCAAGCCCGCTCCGATGGACACCGGCACCTACCGCAACATCACCGGCAACCTCGCGCTGGCCTACGGCCTGATCGCCGGGTCCACGCAGTCGGGGCTGCCGCTGTTCCTCGGGTCCTACCCGATCACCCCCGCCTCCGACATCCTCCACGAGCTCAGCAAGCACAAGCGCTTCGGCGTCACGACGTTCCAGGCCGAGGACGAGATCGCTGGTGTCGGCGCCGCCCTCGGCGCTGCGTTCGGCGGCGCGCTGGGCGTGACCACGACCTCCGGGCCGGGCCTCGCGCTGAAGTCGGAGACGATCGGGCTCGGCGTCATGATGGAGCTGCCGCTGCTGGTCGTCGACGTGCAGCGCGGCGGCCCTTCGACGGGCCTCCCGACCAAGACCGAGCAGGCCGACCTGCTGCAGGCGATGTTCGGCCGCAACGGCGAGGCCCCGGTGCCGATCGTGGCACCGCAGTCACCCACCGACTGCTTCGACGCCGCCATCGAGGCGACCCGCATCGCGGTCACCTACCGCACGCCGGTGCTGCTGCTGTCCGACGGCTACCTCGCCAACGGCTCGGAGCCCTGGCGCATCCCGGAGGTCGCGGACCTGCCCTCGATCGACCCGGATTTCGCGACCGAGCCCAACCACGCGAGCAAGAAGTCCGCGGACGGCACGGCCGACGAGTTCTGGCCCTACCTGCGCGACCAGGAGACGCTCGCGCGTCCGTGGGCGGTGCCGGGCACGCCCGGCCTCGAGCACCGCGTCGGCGGGCTGGAGAAGGGCGAAGGCCACGGCAACATCTCCTACGACCCCGCCAACCACGACTTCATGGTCCGCACGCGCGCCGCCAAGGTGCAGCGGATCGCCGACAGCCTGCCCCCGCTCGAGGTCGAGGACCCCTCCGGCGAGGCGAAGGTGCTGGTGCTCGGCTGGGGTTCGACCTACGGCCCGATCGGGGCCGCGTGCCGTCAGGTCCGCCTGGCCGGGCTGTCCGTCGCCCAGACGCACCTGCGTCACCTCAACCCGTTCCCGAACGACCTCGGGGACGTGCTCAAGCGGTACGACGCGGTGCTGGTGCCCGAGATGAACCTCGGCCAGCTCTCGATGCTGCTTCGGGCGAGGTACCTCGTCGACGTCGTGGGCTACAACCACGTCCGCGGCCTCCCGCTGCGCGCCGCCGAGCTCGCCGATGCGATCACCAACTTGATCGAGTCCACCGACTCGACCACGCCCGACCACGAGGAGGCGCTGCGATGACCGCCACCGACCTGCCCCTGCCCCGGCACGGCCTGGAGGGCGTCCCGACCGAGGACGCCGCCCAGAACCGCAAGGAGTACACCTCCGACCAGGAGGTCCGCTGGTGCCCCGGCTGCGGCGACTACGCCGTGCTCGCCGCGGTGCAGGGCTTCCTGCCCGGCCTCGGGCTCAAGCGCGAGAACATCGTCTTCGTCTCCGGCATCGGCTGCTCGTCGCGGTTCCCCTACTACCTCGACACCTACGGCATGCACTCGATCCACGGACGCGCTCCGGCGATCGCCACCGGCCTCGCGACCAGCCGCGCGGACCTCTCGGTGTGGGTCGTCACCGGCGACGGCGACGCGCTCTCGATCGGCGGCAACCACCTGATCCACGCGATGCGTCGCAACGTCAACATGACCATCCTGCTGTTCAACAACCGGATCTACGGCCTCACCAAGGGTCAGTACTCCCCCACGTCCGAGCCCGGCAAGGTCACCAAGTCCACGCCGATGGGCTCGATCGACAACCCGTTCAACCCGGTCTCCCTCGCGCTCGGCGCCGAGGCGACCTTCGTGGGCCGCACCGTCGACTCCGACCGCAAGCACCTCACCGAGGTGCTCTCCGCGGCCGCTGCCCACCGCGGCACCGCGCTGGTCGAGATCTTTCAGAACTGCCCGATCTTCAACGACGGTGCCTTCGACTCGATCAAGGACAACGACACCAAGGCCGACGCGATCATCCCGCTGCGACACGGAGAGCCGATCCGCTTCGGCGCCGACGGACGCTTCGGGGTGGTGCGTGACCCCGCGACCGGTGGGGTGCGCGTGGTCGAGCACCCGGACGACGCAGACGTGCTGGTGCACGACGCGCACGCCCCTGACCCGACGACCGCCTTCGCCCTGTCCCGGCTGACCGACGCCGGGGTGCTCCAGCACGCCCCGATCGGCATCTTCCGGCAGATCGAGCAGGCGACGTACGACGACCTGGCGCGCGAGCAGATCCACGTCGCGGCTCAGGGCATGGCCGGCGCGGACGAGGCGCTCGCCGGCCTGCTCGCCTCCGGCGACACCTGGACCGTCGTCTGACCCACCCGCCGGGGTCGGATCCGGCCGGTCCGGTCAGTGGTGAACTGGTCGTTGGGTCCTGACACCTGACGTAGCCTGGCGCTCGTGGCGGACACGAGACGCGGCTACCTCCTGGGACTGGCCGCCTGGACGATGTGGGGCTTCTTCCCGCTCTACTGGCCGCTGCTCCAGCCCTCCGGCTCGGTCGAGATCCTGGGCCACCGGATCTTCTGGTCGCTGATCGTGATGGTCGGCGTCGTCGTGGCGATGCGGAAGCTGCCGCAGCTGCGCGCGACGGTCGCGGACCGCCGTACGCGGCGGCTGCTGGGTGTGGCCGCGATCCTGATCACGGTCAACTGGGGCACCTACATCTGGGGCGTCAACAACGAGCACGTGCTCGAGACGTCGCTGGGCTACTTCATCAACCCGCTCGTCAGCGTGCTGATGGGCGTGCTGCTGCTGGGCGAGCAGATGCGACGCCTGCAGTGGGTGGCGATCGGGATCGCGGCGGCCGCCGTCGTCGCCCTGACGGTGGAGTACGGCCGGCCACCGTGGGTGGCACTGATCCTGGCCTTCTCGTTCGGCAGCTACGGCCTGGCCAAGAAGAAGGCCAACGCCGGCGCCGTGGAGAGCCTCGTCGTCGAGACGATGGTGGTGTCGCCGGTGGCGCTCGGCTACCTGATCTTCCTGATGGCCACCGGGGCCTCGACGTTCGGCGGCAACGGCGGCTGGCACGTCGCGCTGGTGGTCGGCACCGGCGTCATCACGGTGATCCCGCTGCTCTGCTTCGGCGGCGCGGCGACCCGGATCCCGCTGTCGACACTGGGCCTGATGCAGTACCTCACCCCGAGCGTGCAGTTCGTCCTGGGCCTGGTGGTCTTCCACGAGCCGATGCCCCCGATGCGGTGGATCGGCTTCGCGATGATCTGGGCCTCCCTGGCGCTGTTCACCTTCGAGACGCTGCGCCACCGCCGTCACCAGCTGCGGGTGGACCCGCGCGAGCGCATCCCTGCCTGAGCGGTCGGTCGTTGTTCACCGGGCCTTCGCCTGACGGTGGGGCAGGACTCGTCCGGTACTGACAGCGTGCGCCGGGTCGACGAACCCTCACGCCTCAGGAGAGCCCTGTGTCCTCACGCTTCCTTCCCCTGCTGAGCCGCGGACCGCACGGTTCCCGCAGCCCCATGACGTGCCACTTCCGCTGCGGCGACGCCTGCTTCCGGCCCGTCCCCAACCAGAGCGACCACCCCCACATCGCCGACGTGGTCGGCGGCGCCCTCGCCCGGCGCTCGGTCCTCCGGACCGGCGCGGCCGGCACCGGCGCACTGCTGCTCTCCGGGCTCCTCGACCCCGCGACGGCTGCGACGGCTGGCCCCGGGGGTCACGGTCCGGGTCGCGGTCCGGGACACGACACCGAGGGCATCAGCACGGCGAACTTCACCTCCGTCGCGCCGAACAGGCGGGACGCCGTCACGGTCGCCGAGGGCTTCCGGCACGAGGTGGTCGTCCGCTGGGGGGATCCGGTGACCCGGGACGCCCCCGCCTTCGACGCCTACCGGCAGACGCCGGAGTCGGCCGCCCAGCAGTTCGGCTACAACAACGACTACGTCGGCCTCGTGCCGCTCTCGCGCCACGGAGCCGTGCTGGTGGCCAACAACGAGTACACCGACGAGGTCCTGATGTTCCCCGACGGCGTCTACGACGACGACACGATCAAGAGGATCGCGATGGCGTCGCACGGCATGTCGATCGTGCAGATCGAACGTGGACGGCGCCCAGGGTCGTGGCGGCTGGCCGACCACAGGAGCGCGCGACTCAACCGACGACTGACCGCGTCGAGCCCGTTCCTGATCGACGGTCCCGCCGCCGGCGACGAGCGGCTCACGACGTCACGCGACCGGTCCGGGCGCCGGGTCCACGGCACGTTCGGCAACTGCGCCGGCGGAACGACCCCCTGGGGCACCGTGCTCTCCGGCGAGGAGAACTTCAACGGCTACTTCGACCGGAGCGGGGATCTCGATGCGCGCTACGCCGCGTCGTACCAGCGCTACGGTCTCACCGGCGCCGGGCGGGGCTGGAAGGACGTCGACAGCCGCTTCGACCTCAGCCAGGAGCCGCACGAGCCGTTCCGCTTCGGCTGGATCGTCGAGGTCGACCCCCTCGACCCGCGCTCGACGCCGCGCAAGCACTCGATGCTGGGCCGTTTCAAGCACGAGGGCGCCAACGTGACGGTGGCGCGCAACGGCCAGGTCGCGGTCTACATGGGTGACGACGAGCGCGGCGACTACATCTACAAGTTCGTCTCCGCGAAGCGCTTCGACGCCCGCGACAACCAGTCGGCGCGCAAGCACAACCTGACCCTGTTGACCGAGGGCACGCTGTACGTCGCGCGGTTCACCGACGAGGCTCCCGATCCGGCTCCGGAGTACGACGGCGTCGGCACCTGGATTCCGCTGACCAGCCACCTCACGTCGTACGTCGAGGGGATGAGCGTCAGCGACGTGCTCATCGACACGCGGCTCGCAGCGGACAAGGTCGGACCCACCCGGATGGACCGGCCCGAGGACATCGAGCCCAACCCGGTGAACGGCAAGATCTACTGCGCGCTGACCAACAACAGCAACCGCGGCTCGTCCTACCCCACCGACGAGGCCAACCCGCTCGCGACCAGCAGGACGCGCACCCAGCTCGGCGCCCCGCTCACGACCCAGAGCGGCAACCGCAACGGCTACATCCTGGAGATCACCGAGGACGGGGGCGACCACACGGGCACCGGCTTCACCTGGGACCTGATGCTGGTGTGTGGCGACCCGTCGGCACCGGAGACCTACTTCGCCGGTTTCCCCAAGGACCGGGTCAGCGCGATCAGCTGCCCGGACAACCTCGCCTTCGACCGGGCGGGCAATCTCTGGATCTCCACCGATGGCAACGCGCTCGGATCCAACGACGGGCTCTTCCGGGTGCCGGTCGCGGGCGCGGAGCGAGGTCACGTGGAGCAGTTCCTCACCGTGCCGCTGGGCGCGGAGACGTGCGGTCCGCTCGTGCACGAGGACCGCTCGGTGTTCGCCGCCGTGCAGCATCCGGGAGAGACCACGGGATCGACGTTCGAGCAGCCGTCGAGCACCTGGCCGCACACCGATGCCTTCCCGCGGCCGAGCGTCATCGTGAGCTACCGCGCTTAACGGACCGAAGAGTCAAGAAAGCGGTGCGTGACCTGGGACACGGAGCGTCGTTGTGGGTGGCAAGAGCCGGGCGTCGAGCGCCCGGCCACGCTCCCGACACGAAGGGGTACCCCGCATGCGGACCTCCCGAACCAGGCAGGTGCTGGCAGCAGCCACCGCTGCCGCCGCCCTCGCCGCCTTCACGCTGCCGAACGCCGCAGCCGTGACCTCGCCCACCGGCCCGGACAAGGGCGCCGGCGAGCTCGCCAGCGAGAACGCCACCGACAGCCGGGTCGGCGCGATCGTGAAGCCCACCAAGGCCCAGGCGGACTCCGTCTCGGCGATCGTGAAGGCCAGTCCCGGGGCCCGCGCCACCTGGGACGCCCGGTTCGGGACTCCACGCACGATCACCCCGAAGCTCGGCGCGACGCTCACCGGCCCCAAGGCCGGCAGTGCCGAGACCATCGCGCGCGCCTGGCTCGCAGCCAACAAGGACGCTCTCGGCCTCTCGGCCGCGGACATCGCCGCGCTGCAGCTGCGCCGCGACCACGTCATCCCCGGCACCGGCACCCACGTCCTCGACTTCAAGCAGGTCTTCTCCGGCGTCGCCGCCGATCGTGGTGGGTCGCTGGGGCTCTCGGTCCGCAAGGACGGGTCGATCCTCAACTACACCGGCGAGACCGTCCGCGGGGGCTCGCTGACCGGCTCGTTCGCCCTTGGCTCGTCCGGAGCCCTGTCGAAGGTCGCCGGCCTGCTCGCGACCGCCACCTCGTTCACCCCGAACAAGATCGGCTCCCAGGCCGGCTACGACGAGTTCGCGCGTGGCCCCTTCGCCGCGTCGTCGTACGTCAAGAAGGTCGCCTTCCCGACCGCGGACGGCGCCCGCGCGGCGTACTCCGTGCTGTTCATCAAGGACCTCGACGCGGGCTGGCAGGTCATCGTCGACGCGGAGTCCGGCAAGCAGCTCTACAAGCGCAGCCTGGTCGACCACGAGGCCGGCGGCACGATCTACGACAACTACCCCGGCTCGAAGCAGGGTGGCGGCTCACCGCGGCACGTGTCCTTCGGCCCGAACAACGAGTCCCCCGGCGGGTACGTCGACCCGACCGGCGTCGCCGGCACCGGCATCACGACGCTCGGCAACAACGCCAACGCGCACGCGAACTGGTCGAACTTCATCGCACCGGTCGACCCGGGCCCGCGTCCGATCAGCCCGACCGGCCAGTTCGACTACGTCTTCCGCGACTTCTGGGGCCAGAGCAAGTGCGATCCGACCTCCTACCCGCAGGACCAGGAGCCGGCCACCACCAACCTCTTCTACCAGCACAACCGGATCCACGACCAGTACTACAAGCTCGGCTTCACCGAGTCGGCCGGCAACTTCCAGACCAACAACGGCACCAAGGGCGGCAACGGCGGCGACGCCATCCAGGGTCTCGTCCAGGCCGGCGCCGTCTCCGGCGGCAGCCCGACCTACACCGGTCGCGACAATGCCTACATGCTGACGCTTCCCGACGGCATCGCGCCGTGGAGCGGCATGTTTCTGTGGGAGCCGATCAACGACGCGTTCGAGGGTCCGTGCCGCGACGGCGACTTCGACGCGGGCGTGATCCAGCACGAGTACGCCCACGGCCTGTCCAACCGCTACGTCGGTGACGAGGACGGCTCGCTGGGCACCCACCAGTCCGGCTCGATGGGTGAGGGCTGGGGCGACTGGTACGCCCTGGACCACCTGCACCGCGAGGGCTTCCAGAAGGACTCGGTCGTCGGCGCCTACGTCACGGGCAACACCTCCCGAGGCATCCGCAACTGGGCCTACGACCAGAACCCGACCACCTTCGGCGACATCGGCTACGACCTGGTCGGACCCGAGGTGCACGCCGACGGTGAGATCTGGACCGCCACGCTGTGGCAGATGCGCAAGGCGCTGGTGTCCAAGTACGGCCAGCAGGCCGGCTCCGACATCGCCGAGCACATCGTCACCGACGCGATGCCGCTGAGCCCGAACAACCCGTCCATGCTGGACATGCGGACCGCGATCATGACCGCCCTCGACGACCGCTACCACGCACGCGGCGACTTCGACACCCTCGTCGACACGGTCTACTCCACGTTCGCCCAACGGGGCATGGGGCTCTCGGCGCACAACACGATCTCCGAGCAGGACCCGACCGGCGGCAACGACACCGACGGCGTCCCGGGCTTCGACAACCGCAACCCCGCCCTGAACGGCACCATCACCGGCACGGTCACCAACGCCTCCACCGGCAAGCCGGTGTCGGGTGCGCGGATCATGCTCGGCAAGTTCGAGGCCCGCACGACTCCGGCTGCGACGACCGGGTCGACCGGCACCTTCCGGATCACGGCCACCCAGGCGACGTACCCGATCACGGTGCAGGCCCGGGGCTTCGGCTCCAAGACGTTCGACAACGTCACGGTGAGCAAGGGTGCGACGACGAAGAAGAACCTGTCGCTGGCTCCGAACCTCGCCTCCAAGGCGCTCGGGTGCGACCGCCGTCTCCGGTGGCGCTGACAAGGCCATGGACGACACCGAGGCCAGCTCGTGGAAGACGGCCAAGGGCAGCAAGGCCGTCATCAAGCTCGGCAAGCAGGCCACGATCAACAAGGTCCAGGTCAGCGCCTACTCGAGCAGCCGGTTCGAGGGCCTGAAGAGCTTCACCCTGCAGACCAGCACGGACGGTGTGAACTGGAAGACGCAGAGTGTCGGCGGCACCAACGCCTTCGGCTACCAGGCTCCCCGCCCGGTAGTGCCGGACCTGCACTACAAGACGTTCACCTTGCCGAGCCCGACCAACGCCTCGTACGTCCGCTTCTGGGCCGACGACGCGCAGGGCGAGACCAAGACCAGCGTCCAGGTCGGCGACATCCAGGTGTTCAGCAGCACGGTGTCGGGTGCGAACCCGTCCCCGCCGCCGCCGCCGGACAAGCCCGTCACCGAGACGTTCACGATCGCCGCGGGCAACCCGGCCAACGTGGTCTCGCCCGGCGTCGTCGGCACCGAGCTGGAGAACGCCTGCATCGTGCCCCCGGCCAGCCAGGACAGCGACGGCCACGTCTCGGTGCTGAAGGGTGAGGCCGGCGACGGTCGGCACGCGTTCAGCGTCGCGTCGGGTGCCACCGCGGTCGACACGGACGTCTACATGTACGACGAGAACTGCGTGCAGCTCGGGTCCTACGCGACGGAGTCGGCCAACGAGGCCGGCGCCATCCCCTCGGGGACGGCCTACATCCTGACGTCGCTGTACGCCGGGGCGGCTGCCGACATCACGTTGACGGTGACCGACACGCAGTAAGCCACGACGCAGCACGGCATCACTCTGGGACCAGTGGCCCCGGTCGACCGCTCTCGACCGGGGCCACTGCCGTGCCCGGGCTTCGGCGGCGTGCCACGCTGGTGGCATGACGACCTCACCGGTGGAGCCGGTGTCCCCGACCGCTCCGCGGCTCTCCGGGCCGACGCTGATGAGCCAGCAGTGGCGGGACCTCACCTTCCTGCACTGGGCGGTCGAGCCCTCTCGGGTCGCGGGACGGATGCCACCCGGCGTACGACCTGATGTGCACGACGGCGCGACGTACGTCGGGCTGGTGCCCTTCCGGATGGTCGGGGCCGGCTTCGGCCGCGGTCCGGGGGTGCCGTACCTGGGCACGTTCCTGGAGACCAACGTGCGGCTCTACTCCGTCGATCACACCGGTCGGCGCGGCATCGTCTTCCTGAGCCTCGACACCGACCGGCTCGCCGTCGTCGGCGGTGCCCGCTCCTCGCTCAACCTCCCCTACCGCTGGGCACGGATGCGCTACGAGCGCGCGGGCGAGGAGCACACCTACGCCGCACGGCTGCGAGCACCCGGGCGCCCGCGCTCGCAGGTGCGGATCCGCGCGGGTGCACCTCGGGTGTCCTCCGACCTCGACCACTTCCTCAGTGCCCGTTGGGGCCTGCACGTCGCGCCGTGGTGGTCGCGCGGACGCACGGTCTTCGTGCCCAACGAGCACCCGACGTGGCCGCTGCACGACGCCGAGGTGCTCGAGCTCGACGACCAGCTGGTCGCCTCCGTCGGCCTTCCGGACCTGAGCACCCGCCCGCCCGACCACGTCGCCTTCAGCCCCGGCGTCCGCACCACCTTCGGCCTCCCGCACCCCCTCGTCGTCGAGTAGTCACTCGCGCCCCGTCGAGTGGTCACTTGCGCCCCCGCCGGTCGTTGAGTGGTCCTTCGTGCCCCGTCGAGTGGTCAGTTGCGCCCCGGGTCGTCGTTGGGTGGTCGCTTGCGCCCCGTCGAGTGGTCACTTGTGTGCCGGTACGGCGACCCTCGGCCTCGTCGCACCGGGGCCGGAGATCACGCCCGGGTTCGCGCGGAGCAGTCTCGAGATTTCCTTTGTGGGTAACGCGATTCCGGGTCGTTCTCGACCCGAAACTGTCGGCGCTCGATCGTAGGCTTCGAGCATGCTCGACACGACCACCCCGCACCCGCGGCCCAGCCACCGCGGCAGGCACCATGCTGCTGCCGGTGATGTGCCGGGTGTCGATGTGCGGGCGCTCGATGACCGCTCGGTGCTGTCGTTCGTGGTCGCGCAGCGACGCAATGCGGACCAGGCCGAGGCCGACCTGCTCGCCGGGGTGGTGCACTGGGTCGACCTGCACCCCGTTACCGACCATCCGGCTGCTGGCGACTCCGTGGGTGACGGGGGTGTGGCGGGTGACGCGGGTGCTGCGTCGTGGCCGATGGACCGCCCGCTGGGTGGGATCCTGCCCCCTGACCCGGATGACCACGGATGTCGCCTGGCCGGGGTCGGTGCACCCGAGGTCACCGAGGCCGCGGTGGTCGATCTCGCTGCCGCCTTGGGTGTCTCCTACCGGGCCGGGCTGGAGCTGGTCGCCGACACCCTCGAGCTGCACTACCGCCTCCCCCGACTGTGGGCACTCGTGCAGGCCGGCACCCTGGCCGCCTGGAAAGCCCGCCACGTCGCCGCGCAGACCACCCACCTGTCCCCAGCGGCCGCATCCTTTGTGGACCGGCACCTGTCCGTCCTCGCGCGACGCGGTGACCTACCCCCGAGCAGGGTCCGACCCCTGATCCATGAAGCCCTCCTCCACCACGACCCCGACGCGGCGGCCGGTGTCGAGGAAGCGGCGTTGCACAAGCGTGGTGTGTGGTTCGACCACCGTCAGTCCACCGCCACCACCACCCTGACCGGCATCCTGGACACCCTGGACGCAATCGACCTCGACCACACCCTGAGCGACATCGCCGCCCAGCTCAAGCACCTCGGCGACACCGACCACCTCGACACCCGCCGCGCCCACGCCCTCGGCCTGCTCGCCCACCCCCAACGCGCCCTGGACCTCTTCACCCACCCCGCCGCTGACACCGACACCAGCACACGCGCCGACTCGACCAACAACACCGCCAACACCACCAACGCCGCAGGCGCCGGCAACGAAGGCGACGAGCACGCCGGCGGGCCGTTCCGGCGAACCAGCGCGACGGTCTACCTGCACCTCACCCTCGCCGACCTCGCCGCCGGTCCCGCAACCGGTTGCGGCGCGGGCACAGAGAACCCGGCGGGCGCGGCAGCGGCAGGTGCTGGTGCGGGTGGGGGCTGGGTGGAGAAGCTCGGGCCCGCGAGCCTGCAGGTCCTGCAGGACTGGCTGACCCGGATCGGGCTGCACGGTCCCGGCGTCACCATCCGCCCCGTCCTGGACATGAACCGCACCGACAACCGCACCGACGCGGTGGACCGGCACGACCCACCCGACTGGATGCGCGAGCTCGTCATCCTGCGCGACAAGCACTGCGTGTTCCCCGGCTGCAGCATCGACGCCAGATCCTGCGACCTCGACCACATCGAGCCCTACGTGGATCCCGACGCCGGGGGCCCGCCCGGCCAAACCCATCCAGGCAATCTCGCGGCCCTGTGCCGCAGGCACCACCGCGCCAAAACCCACCGCGCCTGGAGCTACCGACGACGACCACCCGACGATCGCGACATCGGTCCCGGCTACACCTGGACCAGCCCCCTCGGCTGGACCCTCACCACCCACCCCCTGTGACCGCTCCGCGCGGCACAGCCTCGACCTGACCCCCGGCCGCGCCCGGACGCTCAGGCGACCGGGGCGATCCATCCGGGTGGCTCCGTAGCGTCACCGATTCGGGCCGAGGTACGTGCCTCGCCGGCAAGCCCCGGCTGAGGCACCTGCCCGCGCGCGGACATGAACAGTGCGCGGGTGGGGGTGCGGGTGCCCAGCAACGTGGGTTGGTACTGGGCTCACGCGCAAGCCACTCAGCCCGAGGTGTCGGTCCCTCGCCTCGCCAGGCCGAGCGCCCCGGCAGCTGCGACCGCAGCCGAGACGCCGCCGACCACTGCCCACGCGAAGCGGGCCCGCCCGGCATCGCGACACCGGGCCGCGATCGCGTCGATGTCGGCCGGCGGTTCGCCGCCGGGCACGTTGTCGGCCCCGTTCAGCACGGTGTCCCACGGGGCGAGGCAGGTGTAGCCCGCACCCCGGCTGGTGCCGTCGATGGTGGGGTTGTCGAACGCGATCCAGAGCCCCGCAAGGGCGCACGCTGCCGCGAGCGCGACCAGTGCGGCCACCCCCCACGAGGTACGACGGTCGCTCGACCGAACGGCGACGCGCGGGAAGGACATGCACACCACAGTGACGCCGACCGTCGTCCACGGCAAGAAGGTGCGTGCGGCAGCACGAGCGGAGGCTCAGCGGAGCTCCCGTCGCATGACCACGCGGCGGAACCCGGCGGTGACCGACGCGGTGTCGGAGACCTTGCGGAAGCCGGCCCTCTCGAACAGCGCCCGGGTGCCGACGAAGGCCATCGTCAGGTCGACCTTCTCGCCTCGGTTGTCCACCGGCACAGCCTCCACGGCGGGTGCACCGTGCTCGCGGGCGAGGGCGACCGCCCCTTCGACGAGGGGCAGCGCCAAGCCCTGGCGGCGGTAGCCGGGCCGGACGCGCACGCAGAACACCGACCACACGGGACGGTCGTCGACGGCCGGGATCTTCGTGGAGCGGGACACAGGCAGTCCGGCCCGCGGCGCCACCCCGGCCCAGCCGGCGACCTCGTCGTCGACGTACGCCAGGACCCCCGGCGGCACCCGCTCGCTGCAGAGACCGCGGACGTAGTCGGCGCGCTGCGTGCCCACCAGCGACCGGTTGGTGCGCGCATCGACGCGGTGGCTCAGGCACCAGCAGACGTTGGCATCCGGGGACTTCTTCGGCCCGAGCACCATCGCCACGTCCTCGAACCGCGTAGCAGGTCGCACGGCGAGAGTCATGACCCGAACCTAGCGCCGACCACGGACGTCCGCCGTGTCACGCTGAAGCCATGGCGGAGCACGCACCAGGCATGTCCCTGGACCACCTCGTCTCCTGGGCTCTCGAGGGCGGCCCGGCGCCGGTCGAGCTGACCGCGGCATCGGTCGAGCGGATCGCGCTGGCCCAGCAGCACCTCCGCACCGCGGGCCGCTCCGGGGCGGTCTACGGGCTCACGACCGGCGTCGGCGCGCTGCGCAACGTGCCGACCGACATCACGCCGGGGGACGGCACCTCGCAGGCGCTGCGGCTGTGGCGCAGCCACGCGACCGGCTTCGGCGCGACGTACGACGACGCGACCGCCCGCGCGGCGATGGCGATCCGCCTGCACCAGATCACCTCCGGCCGCAGCGGCGTCAGCTCCGACCTCGCGGCGTCCCTCGGGGCGGCGGTCGCCGAGGGTGCCGTGCCCGACCTGCACCGCTTCGGCTCGATCGGCACCGGCGACCTGGTTCCGCTCGCCCAGCTCGGGCTGACCCTCGTCGGCGAGCGACCGTGGCGCTCCGGCGGCGCCCCGGTGGCCGAGGTCGACGACGGCGACGCGCTGCCGTTCATGTCCAGCAACGCCCTCACCCTCGCCACCGCGCTCCTCGTCCACCGCCGGCTGGGCCGGCTCTCCGACGCCGCCGAGCGCGTCACCGCGCTCTCCGCGTGCGCGCTCCAAGCCTCCCTGCAGGCGTACGACGGGCGCGTGCACGCCGGACGCCCGGACGCCTCGCAGCAGGGCGTCGCACGCCGCCTGATGGAGCTGCTCGCACCGGGCGACTGGGTGCCGGCCCGGATCCAGGACCCCTTCGCGCTGCGGACCGTGCCACAGGTGCACGCGCCCTTCGTCGACGCGCTGGCCACCACCGCGCACGCCGTCCTGGTCGAGGTCGACGACTCGACGGAGAACCCGCTGGTCACCGGGGACGGCACGCCGCTGCACCACGGCGGCTTCGTCACCGCGCGGCTGTCCGCCACGCTCGACGCGCTGCGCCAGGCGACCTACCCGGTGATCGCGCTGTCCGCGGCGCGGCTGTCCGCGCTGATCAACCCGTCGCTGACCGGCCTGCCGGCCTTCCTGGCGTCGGGGCCGGCGGGCAGCTCGGGGGTGATGATCCTGGAGTACCTGGCCCAGGACGCCCTCGCCCGGGCCCGGATCCTGACCTCGCCGGTCTCCACCGGCCACGCGGTGCTCTCGCTGGGCCTGGAGGAGCACGCGAGCTTCTCGACCCAGGCCGTGTGGGCCTGCGAGCAGATGGTCGAGCTCGCGCCGGTCGTGCTCGGGTGCGAGCTGGTCGCGGCGGTCCGGGCGCTGCGCACCGATCCCGACCGGGTGCCCGACAGCCCGGTCCGCGCCGTCTACGAGCGAGCGGCGGCGGTGCTCGGCGAGGACCGCCACGACCGTCCGTTCGACGCGGACCTCGCGGCCGCCGTACGCCTCATCGAGGCCGGGCTCGCCTGACCTGCTTGGACGCCTCCGGAACACTGGGCCGGTGACCGACGCCAGACTGATCGACACCCGCATCCCCCGGCGGCCCCAGGCCGTCGTGCTCGTGCTGCACGGCGGCGCCGCCCGGCAGGACCGGATGCGCGTCAGCCCCACGCAGCTGTCGGTGCTGCGGATGGTGCCGATCGCACGGCGGGTCGCCCGCGCCGGCCGGGGCCGGCTGGCGGTCCTTCGGCTGCTGAACTCCACCCGCGGCTGGGACACCCGGCACACCCCCGTCGACGACGTGGTGGAGGCGCTTGGCCAGGTCCGCGACCGGTTCGGCGACCTGCCGGTGGGACTCGTCGGCCACTCCCTGGGCGGTCGAGCAGCGCTGATCGCCGCCAAGGAGGACGGCGTCCGCAGCGCGGTGGCGCTCGCGCCCTACGTGTACGTCGACGACCCGGTCGACGCACCGGGCCGCCAGGTGCTGATCGTGCACGGCGACCAGGACCGGATCGCCAGCCTGCAAAGGTCGGCGGCTCTCGCCCGCCGGATGGCTGCCAGCACGGACGTCGGGTTCGTGCAGGTCGCGGGAGGCACCCACAGCATGCTGCGCCACCACGACGTCTTCGACCGGCTCGCGGCAGAGTTCACCACCGCGACCCTGCTCGGGGACGAACCCCAGGGCACCGTGGCAGACGTGCTGGCCGGACAGGGATGGGTCGACGTCTGAGGGGCACCGTGGAGGTGACCCCAGGAGGCAGCTCGGTGAGAGGCGTAGATGAGTGACCAGCAGCCGGATCCCGCCATGGACGCCGACAAGGACGCGGTCGCTGGCGACGCCCCGCCATCGGCCCGGGTCCCGCTCGACCGGCGTCGCATCGTGGCGGCCGCCATCGCCTACATCGACGAGTCCGGTCTCGCGGGACTGACCATGCGCCGGCTCGGCGGGCTGCTCGAGGTCGAGGCGATGGCGCTCTACCGGCACGTCCCGGGGCGGGAGAACCTCTTGGACGCGGTGGTCGAGACCGTGATCGCCGAGATGGAGCAGGACGACGACGTGCTCAGCGAGCCGCGCGACGGGTGGCAGGACTTCCTGCAGCGCCTAGCGCACGGCATCCGCAGGGTCGCGCTGGCGCACCCGAAGGTCTTCCCTCTGGTGGCCTCGCGCCCGCCCGAGGCGCCCTGGCTGCGTCCGCCGCTGCGCAGCCTGCTCTGGGTGGAGCGCTTCCTGGACGGGCTGCTACGCGCAGGCTTCACCGAGCCGGCCGCCCTCGGCGCCTACCGGGCCTTCACCAGCTTCCTGCTCGGCCACCTGCTGCTGGAGGTCGCCGCCCACGGCGCCGACGTGGGGCCGCTCGACGTGCTGGAGGGCGGAGAGGACCTCGACACCGGTCTCGGCCCCTATCCGACGGTACGTCGCCTGCGGGGTCCGCTCGCCGAGGACCACGCCGCCGTGGAGTTTGAGGAGTCGCTGGAGAACCTACTGGAGCGCTTGGCCCTCATCCGGGCCGAGCACACCTGACAGGCGACCACCCGCCCAAGCATGACGAAGCCCCGGTGCGCGGATGCGCACCGGGGCTTCGCCGATCAGATCGGTCGCCTGAACGAGTCAGGCGGGGTCAGAAGACCCGTCGACGGTTCCCGCCGATCGGGACGAGGTTCAGGATCAGTCCGACGACGATCAGGATGATGCCGATCGTGGTCAGGATGGAGATGCTGGCCACCAGGCCGATGATGAGCAGGATCAGTCCGAGGACAACCATGCGGGGCTCCTTGTGTCTGGGGCGGGGTCACTGTCTGGGTGGATCAAACACCCAAGAGTGCCCTCCGGCAGGGGATGTATGCGTTTCGACACGCCGATCCCCGCTGAGGTCGTTCGGTGGGCCCTAGGCGGTGCGGGTGGCGATCAGGACCGCGAACGCGTCCAGGGCATCTCGCACCGGCCCCTCCGGCAGCACCTTGAGCAGGTCCTGCGCCTCGCGGGCGCGGTCCAGGACGTAGCGCCGCGCCTCACCCATCGCCGGGTGGGCCCGCAGCAGCCCGAGGGCCTCCGCGTGCAGCGCGTCGTCGGTCAGCGGACCCGCCAGGAGCTCCAGCAGCCGGGCATCCCCGGGATCGGTGGAGCGGCGGGCCAGCAGCACCGGGAGCGTCGGCACGCCCTCGCGCAGGTCGGTGCCGGGGGTCTTCCCGGACTCCTCGGACTCCGAGGCGATGTCGACGATGTCGTCGGAGAGCTGGAAGGCCGAGCCGATGATCTCGCCGTACGCCGTGAGCGCCTCCTCCACCTCGAGGGTCGCCCCTGAGAAGCGGGCGCCGTAGCGCGCCGAGGTCGCGATCAGCGAGCCGGTCTTGCCAGCGACCACGCGCAGGTGGAAGTCGATCGGGTCGTCGTCGGGACCCGGCTCGAGGGTCTCCATGATCTGACCCTCGACGAGCTTGGTGAACGTCTCCGCCTGGATGCGTACGGCGTCCGAACCGAGTCGCGAGGTCAGCTCGGAGCTCTTGGAGAACAAGAAGTCGCCGGTCAGGATCGCGACGTGGTTGTCCCACCGGTGGTTGGCCGACTCGGCCCCGCGTCGCAGCTCCGCCTCGTCCATCACGTCGTCGTGGTACAGCGAGGCCAGGTGGGTCAGCTCGACCACGCACGCCGCGGTGATGACCTCGTCACGCGTGGCGTCACCGGTCTCCGCGCACAGCAGCACCAGCAGCGGCCGGAAGCGCTTGCCGCCGGCGTACATCAGGTGTCGGGCGGCATCGGTCACGAAGGGCGCCTGGCTGCGGATCTCCTGCTCGAGCCGTGCCTCGACCTCGTCCATCCGGGCGCGCAGCCGGGCCTCGAGCGCCGCGTCGAGCACGGGCAGGGCCAACGACGCGTTGCCGTCTCCCGTGGCGTGCTCCGCGGAGCTCGTGGATGTGCCGGTCGGGGTCATGCGGAAGTCCTCAGTCAGGGGCGTGCGCGTGGTCGGCAGGCTCAGCGGATGAACTGGCCGGCGTTCGCGGCGAGGTCGAGGACGGGTCCCGGGTAGACCCCGAGGAACACCGTCACGGCCAGACCGGCACCGATCACGATAGACGTGAGCATGCTGGGCCGGATCACCGTGGGCCCCTCGCCGATCGGGTCGGAGAAGAACATCAGCACGATCACCCGGGCGTAGAAGAACGCCGCAACGGTGCTCATCAACACGGCGACCACGACCAGGGGCCAGGCTCCGCCCTGGACCGCCGAGGTGAAGACGGCCCACTTGCCGGTGAAGCCCGATGTCAGCGGGATGCCCGCCATGCTGAGCAGGAAGACCGCGAAGACCCCGGCGAGCAGCGGCGACTCCTTGCCCAGACCGGCCCACCGCGACAGCCCGGTGGCCTCACCGCCCGCGTCGCGCACGACCGTCACGACCGCGAAGGCGCCGATCGTCATGAAGCCGTAGGTGACCAGGTAGAACAGCACCGCCTGCAGGGAGGACAGCTCCAGGCCGTCGAACCCCTCGACGCTGTGCAGCCCCACGAAGCCGGTCAGGATGAAGCCGGCGTGCGCGATCGAGGAGTAGGCCAGCATCCGCTTGATGTCGGTCTGGGTGATGGCGAAGACGGAGCCGAGCACCATGGTCAGGATCGCGACGATCCAGATCATCGGCGTCCAGTCCCAGCGGGCCGGGGCGAAGCCGACGTAGAACAGCCGCAGCAGCGCGCCGAAGGCCGCCACCTTCGTGCAGGCCGCCATGAACGCGGTGACCGCGGTCGGGGCGCCCTGGTAGACGTCCGGGGTCCAGGCGTGGAACGGCGCCGCACCCACCTTGAACAGCAGCCCGACCGAGATCAGGCCGATGCCGGCGAGCAGCAGCAGCTCGCCGCCGATCCGCCCCGAGACGGCCTCGGAGATGTCGCCGAAGTTCATCGAGCCGGCGTAGCCGTAGACCAGCGCGACGCCGTACAGGAAGAAGCCGGAGGAGAAGGCGCCGAGCATGAAGTACTTCAGCGCGGCCTCCTGCGAGAGCAGCCGCCGCCGCCGGGCCAGACCGGCCAGCAGGTAGAGCGGCAGCGACAGGATCTCCAGCGCCACGAACATCGTGAGCAGGTCGTTGGAGGCCGGGAAGAGCAGCATGCCGAAGATCGAGAACATCATCAGCGGGAAGACCTCGGTGTGCTCGAGGCCCTGCGTCGACGCCTCACGCTCGGCGGCCGTGCCCGGGAGGGCGGCGGCCTGACCGGCGAACGCGGTGATGCCGCCCTCGAGCCGACGCTCGGCGAACAGCAGCACGCTGATCAGTGAGAGCACCAGGATCGTGCCCCACAGGAAGACGGTCGGGCCGTCCACCGCGATGGCGCCCTCCACCGTGAGCTGGCCGCGACCGGACGTGTCGCCCTTGACGGGCAGGTTGCCGGCGACCAGCACCGTGGTCACCAGGGCGCCGACGATGCCGATCACCGAGAGCACCACCTGCGCGAGGTAGCGCTGCGGGCGGGCCACGAACGCCTCGACCAGCACGCCGACCAGGGCGATGCCGAAGACGATCAGCAGCGGCGAGACGAGGCTGTACTCGACGCTGGGCTTGGAGAACTCAGCCGCGAGGTTCACTGTCCGGTCTCCTTCTCGGCCGCCGGTACGGCGGGCTTCGGGTCCTGCACGCCGACCTGCTGCAGGGTGTCCTGCACGGCCGGGTTGATGATCGAGGTGAGCGGCTTGGGGAAGAAGCCCAGGAGGACGATCAGGAGCAGCACCGGGGCGAGCGCGCCGATCTCACGCAGGTTGAGGTCCCGCATCCCGGCGACCTCGGGCCGCGTGGGGCCGGTCATGGTGCGTTGGTACATCAGCAGGATGTACAGCGCCGCCAGCACGATGCCCAGCACCGCGGCCACGGCGTACCAGTAGTTGTAGTTGAAGGCGCCGAGCAGCACGAGGAACTCGGAGATGAACGGCGACAGCCCGGGCAGGGACAGCGACGAGAGCCCCGCGACCAGGAAGATCCCGGCCAGCACCGGAGCGACCTTCTCGACGCCGCCGAAGTCGGAGATCATCCGCGAGCCGCGCCGCGAGATGAGGTAGCCGGTCACCAGGAACAGCGCCGCCGTGGACAGCCCGTGGTTGAACATGTAGAGCGTCGACCCGGTCTGGCCCTGGCTGTTGAGCACGAAGATGCCCATCACGATGAAGCCGAAGTGCGACACCGAGGTGAACGCGATCAGGCGCGGGATGCTGCGCTGGCCGATGGCCGCGAGCGCGCCGTAGAGGATGCTGATCGTGGCCAGCACCAGCACCACCGGGGTGGCCCACTGCGACGCCTCGGGGAACAGCTGCAGGCAGAACCGGATCATCCCGAAGGTGCCGATCTTGTCCAGGATGCTGACCAGCAGCACCGAGGTCCCCGGCGTCGCCTCGTCGGCGGCGTCCGGCAGCCAGGTGTGCACCGGCCACATCGGCGCCTTGATCGCGAAGGCGATGAAGAAGCCCAGGAACAGCCAGCGGCCGGTCGTGGTGGAGATGTCGACCTCGGTGAGCTCGGAGAGCAGGTACGTCGGTCCGCTCTCGGATCGCGCGGAGACGACGTACAGGCCGACGACGGAGGCCAGCATCAGCAGACCGCCGAGCAGCGAGAAGAGCAGGAACTTCACGGCCGCGTAGGAGCGTCGGGCGCCGCCGAAGCCACCGATCAGGAAGTAGATCGGGATCAGGGTCGCCTCGAACAGGACGTAGAAGAGGAAGACGTCGAGCGCAGCGAACACACCGATCGCCAGGCCCTCGAGCGCGATCATCCAGGCGAAGAACGAGTTGACGCCCCACCGACCGTGGTCGCCGTCGTTCCAGCTGGCGAGGATCACCACCGGCGTGAGGATGGCGGTGAGCAGCACCAGGGTGAGGCCGATGCCGTCGACACCGAAGGCGATGTGGGCGCCGAAGGCGCGGATCCAGGTGTAGGTCTCGGCGTACTGGTAGCGCTCGGCACCTGCGGAGGTGTCGTAGCCGAAGCCGATCACGGCGACCAGCACCAGCGTCACCAGCGAGAACGCCAGGGCGACCTGCTTGGGCAGGGCGGAGACTCCCACCCCGACCGTGCGCTTCGGGAGGACGGCGACCACCACTGCGCCCAGGATCGGCAGCAGCACGGCCACGGTCAACCAGGGGAAGCTGCTCACTGCGACACCACCATCTTCAGTGCGGGACCAACGGACTGCGCGAACGTCGTCATGCCAGGTTCACCGCGAGCAGGGCCAGCACCACGATCAGCGCGCCGCCGAAGACCGACAGGGCGTAGGACCGGACGTAGCCGGTCTGCATGCGTCGGAAGGTCGTCGACATGCTGCCGAACGCGCCGCCCGTGCCGTCGACGAACCGGTCGAGGCCGTTGTCGTCGAAGCCCACGAGACCGTCCACGAGCGTGCTTCCGGGCCGCATGAACAGACCCTCGTTGATCGCGTCGCCGTAGAGGTCGGCGCGGGCGGCCCGGGTGAAGACCGACACCTTGGCCGGCGCGGTCCGCGGGACCTCGTTGCGCCCGACGGTCAGCCAGGCGATCGCGATGCCGATCACCACGGCGACCAGGACGACCAGCGAGATCACCAGCGCGGGCACCGGCAGGTGGTGCTCGGCCTCCTCACCGACCACCGGCGCCAGCCAGCTGATGATCCAGTCGTTGAGGAGGAAGACACCGCCGACCGCGGACAGCGCGGCGAGCGCCATCAGGGGGATCGTCATCGCCTTCGGGGACTCGTGCGGGTGCACGTCCTTCTCCCAGCGCTTGGACCCGAAGTAGGTCATCAGCATCAGCCGGGTCATGTAGAAGGCCGTGACGCCCGCACCCACGAGGGCGGCGGTGCCCACGAACAGGTTGTCGGCGAAGGCGGTCTCGATGATCTTGTCCTTGGACCAGAAGCCCGCGAAGGGCGGGACGCCGATGATCGCGAGGTAGCCGACCGCGAAGGTCAGGAACGTCACCGGCATCGCCTTCTGCAGTGCCCCGTAGTGCCGCATGTCGACGTCGTCGTTCATGCCGTGCATGACCGAGCCGGCGCCCAGGAACATGTTCGCCTTGAAGAAGCCGTGGGTCAGCAGGTGGAAGATCGCGAACGCGTAGCCGCCGACGCCGAGCCCGGCGGCCAGCATCATGTAGCCGATCTGGCTCATCGTGGAGCCGGCGAGCACCTTCTTGATGTCGTCCTTGGCGCAGCCGATCACCGCGCCCCACAGGAGCGTGACCGTGCCGACGATGACCACCGCGGTCTGGGCGACCGGCGCGTTCTCGTAGATGAAGTTGGAGCGGACCACGAGGTAGACGCCTGCGGTCACCATCGTCGCGGCGTGGATCAGCGCCGACACCGGCGTCGGACCCTCCATCGCGTCGAGCAGCCAGGACTGCAGCGGCACCTGGGCGGACTTGCCGCAGGCGGCCAGCAGGAACAGCAGCCCGAGGATCGTCAGCGTGGTGTCGCCCGCCTCGCCCGCGACCGACGAGACGCCGGCGTAGGTGATCGTCCCGAAGGTGGCGAACGTCAGCATCGTGCCGAGCGCCATGCCGAGGTCGCCGACCCGGTTCACCACGAAGGCCTTCTTGGCCGCGACGGCCGCGGAGGACTTGTGCTGCCAGAAGCCGATCAGCAGGTACGACGCGAGGCCGACGCCCTCCCAGCCGAGGAACAGGCCGAGGTAGTTGTCGGCCAGGATCAACGTGAGCATGGCCGCGACGAAGAGGTTGAGGTAGCCGAAGAACCGCGCGCGTCGCACGTCGTGGGCCATGTAGCCGACGGAGTAGATGTGGATCAGCGAGCCGACGCCGGTGATCAGCAGCAGGAACAGCGCCGCCAGCGGGTCGTAGAGCAGCCCGAAGTCGACCCGGAACGCGCCCGCCTCGACCCATGTGTAGAGGGTCTGGCCGACCTGGCGCTCCTCCTCACCGCGACCGAGCAGCGTGACGAAGGCCAGCAGGCTCAGCAGGAAGGAGCCGAGCACGGTGGCGCAGCCCAGCAGGTGCGCCCACGCGTAGGTGCGGGTGTTGCCGAGCAGCAGGATCACGGCGGCGCCGAGGGCGGGCAGCGCGATGATCAGCCACAGCAGGGAGAACACCCCGTCGGCCGACACGGGGTCGACGACCGGGATGCTCTCGGCGGCCAGGGAGACGGCGGCGTGCGTCATGGTGGGGAGCTCCTCAGTACTTCAGCAGGCTCGCGTCGTCGACCGAGGCCGAGTGACGGGTGCGGAAGATGGTCATGATGATCGCCAGCCCGACGACGACCTCGGCCGCGGCCACCACCATCACGAAGAAGGCGGCCACCTGCCCGTCGAGGTTCCCGTTGACCCGGGCGAAGGTGACCAGCGCGAGGTTCGAGGCGTTCAGCATCAGCTCCACGCACATGAACACCACGATCGCGTTGCGTCGGGTGAGCACCCCCACGCAGCCGATCGTGAACAGGATCGCGGAGAGCACCAGGAACGGCGTCGCGCTCATCCGCGCTCCCCCCTGTCGGTGTCGGTGTCGGTCGGGTCGGCGCTCGGGTCGCCGTCGAGCGGGCCGCGCGGGCCGACGTCCTCGTGCGTCTGGGACATGGTCGAGGTGAGCGCCTCCACGTCCCCGCTGGGCGCTGACTTCATCGAGCCGTGCGACATCAGCGTCCGGGAGACCGACGACTCGGCGGGGGTGCCGTCGGGCAGCAGCGCCGGGGTGTCGACGGCGTTGTGCCGGGCGAAGACACCCGGCGCGGGCAGCGGCCCGAGGTGGGTGCCGTGCTCGGCGTAGTCGCGCACCCGCTGGTTGGCGCGGTCGCCCTGGCTGAGCTTGGGCGTGAGCCGCTCGCGGTGGGCGAGGACCATCGCGCCGATCGCGGCGGTGATCAGCAGCGCGCTGGTCGCCTCGAAGGCGAAGACGTACTTGCTGAACAGCAGCTGCGCGAGGCCGGGGACGTTGCCCTCGGCGTTGGCGCTCGTCAGGCCGGTGACGGCGCCGACTGACACCTGGCCCAGGCCGAGGACCAGCACCAGGCCGAAGAGCAGCCCGACCACCGTCGCCATGATCCGCTGGGCCTTGATCGTCTCGACGACCGAGTCGGACGCGTCGACGCCCACCAGCATCAGCACGAACAGGAAGAGCATCAGGATCGCGCCGGTGTAGACGATGATCTGCACGGCGAAGAGGAACGGCGCGTCCTGCACTGCGTACAGCACCGCGAGGCCGATCATCACGACCGCGAGCAGCAGAGCCGCGTGCACGGCCTTGCGCGCGAACAGGATGCCGATCGCCGCAGCCACCATGAGCGGGCTGAGGGTCCAGAAGGCGATCACGCTCAGACCTCGCTCTCGTCAGCCGGTCGCGCGTGCGTCGTGAACGTGCCGCGGTAGTAGTCGCCCTCGTCGTTGCCGAGCTGCATCGCGTGCGGCGGCTGCTCCATGCCCGGCAGCAGCGGCGCGAGGAGGTCGGACTTCTCGTAGATGAGGTCCTCGCGGTTGTTGTCGGCGAGCTCGTACTCGTTGGTCATGGTCAGCGCACGCGTGGGGCACGCCTCGATGCACAGGCCGCACAGGATGCAGCGCAGGTAGTTGATCTGGTAGACGCGGCCGTAGCGCTCGCCGGGCGAGAAGCGTCCCTCCCCGTCACCACCCGGGCCGTCCGTGTTGGAGGCACCCTCGACGTAGATCGCGTCAGCGGGGCACGCCCAGGCGCACAGCTCGCAGCCGATGCACTTCTCCAGCCCGTCGGGCCAGCGGTTGAGCTGGTGCCGCCCGTGGAACCGCGGGGCGGTCGGCTTCTTGTCGAACGGGTACTGCTCGGTGACGACCTTCTTGAACATCGTCCGGAAGGTCACCCCGAATCCCGCGACCGGGTCGATGAACTGTTCCTTGAGCGTGGCCATCAGAGGTTCTTCCCATCGGCTGTCGTTCCGGTGACGGTCGAGCGGGACGCCCCGGCGGGGGCGGGGCTCGCGGGGGTCCCGGACGCGGAGAGCGGCGGCGGGACCGGGTAGCCGCCGGCGAAGGCGTCGAACTCCTCGTCGGCAGTGCCGTCCTCACCGGCGTCCTTCTCGTCCTCGCCGAAGAACATCAGCACCACGATCAGCACCGCGACGACGCCGATAGCGGCGAAGAGGTAGCGGCGGTCGAAGCTCTCGTCGAGGCTGATCGCGCGGATGGTCGCCACGGCGACGATCCAGACCAGCGAGATCGGGATCAGCCGCTTCCAGCCGAACGCCATGAACTGGTCGTAGCGCAGCCGTGGCAGCGTGCCCCGCAGCCAGATGAACACGAAGACGAAGAGCATCACCTTGGCGATGAACCACAGGAACGGCCAGTAGTCCTGGTTGAACATGCCGTCGTTGACCGCCGAGAGCGGCCAGGGCGCGCGCCAGCCGCCGAGGAACAGCGTGGTCGCCAGCGCGGAGACGGTCACCATGTTGACGTACTCCGCGAGGAAGAAGAGTGCGAACTTCAGCGAGGAGTACTCCGTGTGGAAGCCGCCGACGAGCTCGCCCTCGGCCTCGGGGAGGTCGAACGGTGCGCGGTTGGTCTCCCCCACCATCGAGATCATGTAGATCACGAACGACGGCACCAGGATCACCCCGAACCACAGGCGCTCCTGGGCGTTCACGATCTCGGAGGTGGACATCGAGCCGGCGTACAGGAAGACCGCGACCAGGGACAGGCCCATCGCGACCTCGTAGGAGATCATCTGGGCGCTCGAGCGCAGCCCACCCAGCAGGGAGTACGTCGACCCGCTGGACCAGCCGCCGAGCACGATGCCGTAGATGCCGACCGAGCTGATCGCCAAGATGAACAGGACGCCCACGGGCATGTCGGTGAGCTGGAGCATCGTGGTGCGCTCGGTGAACGGGATCCGGACCTCGGGGCCGAAGGGGATCACCGCGAAGGCCAGGAACGCCGGCACCGTCGACATCACCGGCGCCAGGACGAACACGATCTTGTCCGCGCCCTTGGGGATGATGTCCTCCTTCAGCGCCAGCTTCACGCCGTCCGCGAGGGACTGCAGCAGGCCGAAGGGTCCGTGCACGTTGGGGCCGATGCGGTGCTGCATGCGGGCCACGACGCGACGCTCGAACCAGATGTTGAACAGCGTCAGCAGCACCAGGACGACGAAGATCAGCACGCCCTTGATGACCACGACCCACCACGGGTCGTTGCCGAAGCCGGCGACCTCGTCGGTGCCCGCGGCCTGCACGAGGTCCGCGGCCCGGGTGGCGAGGAGAGTGCTCATGCCTGCGCTCCTTCCAGCGGACCGGCTTCGCCGGCCAGTCGTACGACGGAGCCGGATCGGCCCGCGAAGCGCGCGGTGGTCGGCGCCCAGACAACGCCGTCCGGCAGGTCGGCCGCCGCCACGGGCAGCGTCACCGAGCCGCGTGCGGAGTGCAGCGTCACGCGCTGACCCGCGGTCAGGCCGAGAGCACCCAGGGTGCCCTCGGACACCAGCGCCACCGGGGCGCGCGCCGTCGCCTTGAGGTAGTCGTCACCATCGAGCATCCGGCCGTCGTCGATCAGCAGCTTCCAGGTGGCCAGCCGGACCGAGCCGGGGCCGAGGTCGGCGTCGGACGTCGTCTCGCGCGCAGGCAGCGCCGCGGGTGCCAGGACGGCCCGGTCGCCGTCCCAGGCGCCGAGGTCCGACATCTCGGCGCGGACCTGGTCGACGGTGCGGAAGCCCAGTCGCACGCCCATCTCGTCGGCGATCCCGGAGAGCACCCGGAGGTCGGGCAGCGCCCCGGCGTCGGCGAGCACCTTGTCGAAGGACCGGACCCGGCCCTCCCAGTCCACGAACATGCCGGCCTTCTCGGCCACCGGGGCGACCGGGAACACCACGTCGGCGGCCTGCGAGACCGCGCTGGCGCGCACCTCGAGGCTGACCACGAACTCCGCCTTCTCCAAGGCGGCGGTGGCCGCGGCCGGGTCGGGCAGGTCCACCGGGTCGACGCCGCCGACCACGAGTGCGGTCAGCTCACCGCCGTTGATGCCGGCGATGATCGCGTCGCCGTCACGACCCGGCCCGGAGGGCACCGTGGTGCCCCAGACGGTGCCGAGGTCGACTCGCGCAGCGGCGTCGCCGACCGGTCGTCCACCCGGCAGCAGGGTCGGCAGGCACCCGGTCTCCAGGGCCCCGCGCTCCCCCGCACGACGCGGCACCCAGGCGAGCTTCGCGCCCGTGGTGCCGGCCAGCGTGAGTGCCGCGGACAGGGCGCCGGGAACTCCGGCGAGCCGCTCGCCGACGAGGATCACGCCGCCGCCGTCGAGCGCGACGTCGCCGTCGTGCGCCAGCGCCTCGAGGGCTCCGGCCTCGTCGCCCGGCGCCGTGCGCACCAGCGTGCCGTTCATCTTGGCCAGCCCGCGCGAGGTGAACGGAGCCAGCGAGACGACCCGGGTGCCGCTCCGGGAGGCCTTGCGCAGCCGCAGGAACACGATCGGGGACTCGTCCTCGGGCTCGAAGCCGGCGAGCACCACGACGCTGGCCTTCTCGAGGTCGGCGTAGGTGACGTCGAGCGCCTTGCCGACCACGTGCGCGGCCAGGAAGTCGGCCTCCTCGGCGGAGTGCACCCGTGCGCGGAAGTCGATGTCGTTGGTGCCGAGCGCGACGCGGGCGAACTTGCTGTAGGCGTAGGAGTCCTCGCCAGTCAGCCGCCCACCGGTCAGCACGCCCACCCGGCCGGCGCGCGCCTGCAGGCCGCGTGCCGCGACGCGGAACGCCTCCGGCCACGACGCAGGACGGTGCTGGCCGGTCTGCTCGTCACGGACGAGCGGGGTGGTGAGCCGGTCCTCCTGACGGGCGTAGAGGAACGCGAAGCGGCCCTTGTCGCAGTTCCACTCCTCGTTGACCTCGGGGTCGTTGCCGGCGAGCCGACGGGTGACCTTGCCGCGCCGGTGGTCGGTGCGCAGCGCGCACCCCGAGGCGCAGTGCTCGCACACGGACGCGGTGGAGACCAGGTCGAAGGGCCGCGAGCGGAAGCGGTACGACGCCGAGGTCAGCGCCCCCACCGGGCAGATCTGGATGGTGTTGCCCGAGAAGTAGGACTCGAAGGGCTCGCGCTCGTAGATGCCGACCTGCTGCAGCGCGCCCCGCTCGATCAGCGCGATGAAGGGGTCGCCGGCGATCTGCTCGGAGAAGCGGGTGCAGCGCGCGCAGAGCACGCAGCGCTCGCGGTCGAGCAGCACCTGCGCCGAGATGTTGATCGGCTTGGGGAAGGTCCGCTTCGACTCGGTGAAGCGGGACTCGCCGCGACCGTTGGACATCGCCTGGTTCTGCAGCGGGCACTCGCCGCCCTTGTCGCAGACCGGGCAGTCCAGCGGGTGGTTGATCAGCAGCGCCTCCATCACGCCCTGCTGCGCCTTGTCGGCGAGCTTGGAGGACACCTGCGTGTTGACCACCATGCCGTCGGCGACCGCCATGGTGCACGACGCCTGCGGCTTGGGCCGCGGCGGAGCGCCCTGCGGGGTCCCGGCGATCGGCGGGCCCATCATCGTCTTCGGGGTGCCGTCGCGGTCAGGCATCGCGACCTCGACCAGGCACTGGCGGCAGGCACCGACCGGGGCCAGCAGCGGGTGGTCGCAGAACCGCGGGATCTGCACGCCGACCTGCTCGGCGGCCCGGATCACCAGCGTGCCCTTCGGCACCGTCGTCTCCACGCCGTCGATGGTCAACGTGACCATCTCGGTCTTCTCGAGGGCCTTCTGGTCGGTGCTCATGCGTGCGCCTCGGCAGGGACGAAGAGGGTGGACTGGGCGGGGTCGAAGGGGCAGCCGCCCTGCTCGAGGTGGGCGATGTACTCCTCACGGAAGTACTGCAGCGAGGACAGGATCGGACTCGTGGCGCCGTCGCCGAGCGCGCAGAACGAGCGCCCGAAGATGTTGTCGCACTGGTCGATGAGCACGTCGAGGTCGTCCTCCTTGCCCTGCCCCTTCTCGAGCCGGGCCAGGGTCTGGACCAGCCACCACGTGCCCTCGCGGCAGGGCGTGCACTTGCCGCAGGACTCGTGCTTGTAGAACTCCGTCCAGCGCAGGGTCGCGCGCACCACGCAGGTGGTCTCGTCGAAGATCTGCAGCGCCTTGGTGCCGAGCATCGAGCCCGCGACACCGACCGCCTCGTAGTCCAGCGGCACGTCGAGGTGCTCGGCGGTCAGGATCGGGGTGGAGGAGCCCCCCGGGGTCCAGAACTTCAGCTGGTGACCCTCCCGCACACCGCCGGCGAGGTCGAGCAGCTGGCGCAGCGTGATGCCCAGCGGCGCCTCGAACTGGCCGGGTCGCGTCACGTGGCCCGAGAGCGAGTAGAGCGTCATGCCCTTGCTCTTCTCGGTGCCCATCGAGCCGAACCACTCGGCGCCGTTGTTGAGGATCGCGGGGACCGAGGCGATCGACTCGACGTTGTTGATCACGGTCGGCGAGGAGTAGAGCCCCGCGACGGCCGGGAACGGCGGCCGCAGCCGGGGCTGCCCGCGACGTCCCTCGAGCGAGTCGAGGAGCGCGGTCTCCTCGCCGCAGATGTAGGCGCCCGCGCCCGCGTGGACGGTCAGGTCGAGGTCGTAGCCGGTCCCGTGGATGTTCTTGCCGAGGTGGCCGGCGAGGTAGGCCTCCTGCACGGCACGCTGCAGCCGTCGTACGACGTGCAGCACCTCGCCGCGGACGTAGATGAAGGCGTGGTTCGCGCGGATGGCGTAGGAGCTGATGATCACGCCCTCGACCAGGGTGTGCGGCGTGGCCATCATCAGCGGGATGTCCTTGCACGTGCCCGGCTCGGACTCGTCGGCGTTGACCACGAGGTAGTGCGGCTTGCCGTCGCCCTGCGGGATGAAGCCCCACTTCATGCCGGTCGGGAAGCCGGCGCCGCCGCGGCCGCGCAGGCCGGAGTCCTTGACCAGCGTGATGACGTCGTCCTGGCTCATGCCCAGGGCGGTCTCGAGGGCGTCGTACCCACCGGTCGCGGTGTAGGCCTCGAGGGTCCACGGCCTCTCGGTGCCCCAGTGCTCGGAGAGCACCGGTGTCAGCGTGTCGACCATCGTCACGACCCTCCCTTGGGGTTCTGCTCGCCGCCGGCGTCCTCGCCGACGGTCTCGGCCTCGGACTCCTCGACCTGGGTCTCGGAGTCGGCACGGCCCATCGAGTGCTGGGCGCTGAGCGCGTCGTCCGCGGCGGGCTGGCCCTGCTCGGTCTGCTCGGTCTGCTCGGTCTGCTTCGTCTGCTTGGCGTCCCGGCGCTGCTGGGCCTGCTCCGACTCCGGGGCGGCCCAACCGTTGTCACGGGCGATCTCCAACCCCAGAAGCGACGCCGGGCCGGCGGCCGGCCCCTCGTCGGCACGGTCGTCGGGGAAGCCGGCGAGCACCCGCTCGGCCTCGCGCCAGGTGCAGACGCGCGGACCACGGGTGGAGCGGACCTCCCGACCCGCGCGCAGGTCGTCGACCAGCTGGGTCGCCGACTGCGGGGTCTGGTTGTCCATGAACTCCCAGTTGACCATCACGACCGGGGCGTAGTCGCAGGCCGCGTTGCACTCGACGTGCTCCAGCGTCACCTTGCCGTCGTCGGTCGTCTCGTCGTTGCCGAGGTCGAGGTGGTCCTTGAGGCGCTCGAAGATCTCGTCGCCGCCCATCACCGCGCACAGCGTGTTGGTGCAGACGCCGACGTGGTACTCGCCGACGGGACGACGCTTGTACATCGTGTAGAAGGTCGCCACCCCGGACACCTCGGCCGCCGAGATGCCGAGCACGTCGGCGCACGCCTCGATGCCACGCGCGGTGACGCGGCCCTCGACGCTCTGCACCAGGTGCAGCATCGGCAGCAGCGCCGAGCGGGCCTGGGGGTAGCGCCGGGTGATCTCGCGCAGCTCCGCGAGCACGGAGGCGTCGAGCGGCGAGGACTCGATCGCGGTCGTCGGGGTCGCCTCGGGGTGGCTCATCGGTCTACTCCGCCCATCACGGGGTCGATCGAGGCGATGGCGACGATGACGTCGGCGACCTGGCCGCCCTCGCTCATCACCGACGTCGCCTGCAGGTTGGTGAACGACGGGTCCCGGAAGTGCGCCCGGAACGGACGCGTGCCGCCGTCGGAGACCACGTGCGCGCCGAGCTCGCCGCGCGGCGACTCGACCGGCACGTAGGCCTGGCCGGCGGGGACCCGGAAGCCCTCCGTGACCAGCTTGAAGTGGTGGATCAGCGCCTCCATCGACTCACCCATGATGTGCCGGATGTGGTCGAGGCTGTTGCCCATGCCGTCGCTGCCCACGGCGAGCTGGCTCGGCCAGGCGATCTTCTTGTCACCGACCATGACCGGGGCGCCCTCCAGCCCCGCGAGCCGGTCGGCGGCCTGCTCGACGATGCTCAGCGACTCCCACATCTCGTCCAGCCGGATCCGGAAGCGGCCGTAGGCGTCGCAGGTGTCGCGGGTCGGAACCTCGAAGTCGTACTCCTCGTAGCCGGAGTAGGGCTGCGTCTTGCGCAGGTCCCAGGCGTAGCCGGTGGAGCGCAGCACGGGCCCGGTCATGCCGAGCGCGAGACAGCCGGCGAGGTCGAGGTGTCCGACGCCGACGAGCCGCCCCTTGAAGATCGGGTTGGCGTTGCACAGCGCGGCGTACTCCGGGAGGCGCTTCTTCATCAGGGCGATGAAGTCGCGGATCTGGTCGAGGGCTCCGGGTGGCATGTCCTGGGCGACGCCGCCGGGACGGATGAACGCGTGGTTCATCCGCAGGCCGGTGATCAGCTCGAAGAGGTCCAGGCACATCTCGCGCTCGCGGAACCCGATGGTCATGACGGTCAGCGCGCCGATCTCCATGCCGCCGGTGGCGATCGCCACCAGGTGGCTGGAGATGCGGTTGAGCTCCATCAGGAGCACCCGCATGACCTTGGCCTTCTCGGGGATGTCGTCCTCGATGTCGAGCAGCCGCTCGACGCCGAGCACGTAGGTCGCCTCGTTGTAGAACGGCGAGAGGTAGTCCATCCGGGTGCAGAACGTGACGCCCTGGACCCAGGAGCGGAACTCCATGTTCTTCTCGATGCCGGTGTGCAGGTAGCCGATGCCGCAGCGGGCCTCGGTGACCGTCTCGCCCTCGAGCTCGAGGATCAGCCGGAGGACGCCGTGGGTCGAGGGGTGCTGCGGACCCATGTTGACCACGACGTGGTCGTCACCGTCCTCCGCGAGGCCCTCGGTGATGGAGTCCCAGTCCTGACCGGTGACGGTGAAGACCTTGCCGTCCTCGGCGTCGGCGTGCTGCGCGTAGGGGTCCTGCGTCGTGCTGCCCATCAGTTGTACGACCTCCGCGTGTCGGGCGGCGGGATGGTCGCGCCTTTGTACTCGACCGGGATGCCACCGAGGGGGTAGTCCTTGCGCTGCGGGTGCCCCGGCCAGTCGTCGGGCATCTGGATGCGCGTCAGAGCGGGGTGACCGTCGAAGATGATGCCGAAGAAGTCGTAGGTCTCGCGCTCGTGCCAGTCGTTCGTCGGGTAGGTCTCGACGACGGACGGGATGTGCGGGTCGGCGTCGGGGCAGGTCACCTCGAGGCGGATCCGCCGGTTGTGGGTCATCGACAGCAGGTGGTAGACCGCGTGCAGCTCGCGACCCTGGTCGTCGGGGTAGTGCACGCCCGAGACGCCGGCGCAGAACTCGAAGCGCAGGTCGGCGTCGTCACGCAGCCGCCGGGCGAGTGCCGGGAGCGCGTCGCGGCGCACGAAGAAGGTGATCTCGCCGCGGTGCACGACGACCTTCTCGACGGCGCCGTCCAGCGCCTGCCCCGCGAGGGCGGCCTCGATCGAGTCCGCGACCTGGTCGAACCAGCCACCGTAGGGACGGGCGGTCCCGCCGGGCATCGTGATCGGGCGGACCAGGCCGCCGTACCCGCTGGTGTCGCCGGTGCCGCGGACGCCGAACATGCCGTGCCGGACCCCGACCACCTCGGGCTCGTGCTGCACCGGGCGGGTGTTCTCCTCCATGCGGTCGGTGAGGTCGACCTCGGTGCCGGGCGTCAGCTCGTCGGTCGGGGCCGGCTTGTCAGGCGTGTCGCTCACCGCAGCAGCCCCTTCATCTCGGAGGTCGGCAGCGCGTTGAGCGCCGTGGTCTCCTGCTCCTCGATCTCCGCCAGGCGGTTCGGTCCGAGCTTGGTGGCCTGGACCTGCTGGTGCAGCTTGAGGATCGCGTCGATCAGCATCTCCGGCCGCGGCGGGCAGCCGGGGAGGTACATGTCGACCGGGACGACGTGGTCGACGCCCTGGACGATCGCGTAGTTGTTGAACATGCCGCCGGAGCTGGCGCAGACGCCCATCGCGAGGACGTACTTGGGCTCGGCCATCTGGTCGTAGATCTGGCGCAGCACCGGGGCCATCTTCTGGCTCACCCGACCGGCCACGATCATCAGGTCGGCCTGCCGCGGGGACGCGCGGAAGACCTCCATGCCGAACCGGGCCAGGTCGTAGCGCGGTCCGCCGGACGTCATCATCTCGATGGCGCAGCAGGCCAGGCCGAACGTCGCGGGCCAGAACGAGGCCTTGCGCATGTAGCCGGCGACGCCCTCGACCGTCGTCAGCAGGACACCGCTGGGCAGCTTCTCCTCGAGTCCCATGACCTACCTCCCCTTCTCCATCAGTCCCACTCCAGACCACCGCGTCGCCAGACGTAGGCGTACGCGATGAAGACGGTCGCGATGAAGAACACCATCTCGACGAGCCCGAACAGCGCCATCGAGTCGAAGTACACCGCCCAGGGGTAGAGGAAGACGATCTCGATGTCGAAGACGATGAACATCATCGCGGTGATGTAGTACTTCACCGGGAACTTGCCACCGCCCAGTGCCTGCGGGGTCGGCTCGATGCCGCACTCGTAGGAGTCGAGCTTGGCGCGGTTGTAGCGCTTCGGACCGGTCAGCGAGCTGACCGCCACCGAGAACACCGCAAAACCGAACGCGAGAATCCCGAGTGCCAGGACGGGTGTGTAGAGCTCCACCGATCCTCTCCCTCCTGCTGGCTGTTCCGGCTGGGCTGTCGTGCTGGGCTGTCGTGCTGGGCTGTCGTGGTGCTGCGGTGCGATCGCGCTCAGGCTGCGGGTGCGACCTTGGCGAGGGCGTTGATCACCCGGTCGGACACGTCACCGTCGTGCGGGTCGGTGAGGTTCGCCATCAGCTTGAGGGTGAACTTCATCAGGGCCGTGCGGGGCAGACCGTACTTCGTGGCCTGCTTCATGAACGTCGGATTGCCGATCATCTTGGCGAAGACGCGACCCAGCGTGAAGTATCCGCCGTACGCCGTCTCGAGCGCGGCGGCGTAGCCCTCGAGGACGCGCTCGCGAGCGGCACCCTCCGGACGGGCCAGGGCCTGCACGATCGTCTCGGCCGCCATGTGCCCGGCCTCCAGCGCGTAGTCGATGCCCTCGCCGTTGAACGGGTTGACCATGCCGCCGGAGTCGCCGACCAGCAGCACCCCGCGCGTGTAGTGCGGCTTGCGGTTGAAGCCCATCGGCAGGGCGGCGGAGCCGATCCGGCCGACGAGGGACTCGTCGCGGAAGCCCCACTCGTCCGGGGTGTGCTCGAGCCAGCGGTGCAGGACGTCCTTGTAGTCGACGTTGCGGAAGGCCGAGGACGTGTTGAGGATGCCGAGGCCGACGTTGGCCTGGCCGTTGCCGAGCCCGAAGATCCAGCCGTAACCGGGAAGCAGGTTGCTCTCGCCGGGCTTGCCGTCCCACAGCTCGAGCCACGACTCCATCCACTCGTCGTCGTGACGCGGGGTCTCGTAGTAGGCACGGATCGCGACGCCCATCGGGCGGTTGTCGCGGCGCTCGAGCCCGAGCGAGATCGCCATCCGCGAGGAGACGCCGTCGCACGCGATCACCACGGGGGCGGAGTAGGTCACCTCGTCGCCGGTGCGTCGACCGCGCTCGTCGACCGCACGGGTCGTCACGCCAGTGACCCGGCCGGTGCGCTCGTCGACCACGGGGGCGGTGACGATGGTGCGCTCCTGCAGCCGGGCGCCCGCCTTCTCGGCGTGCCGGGCGAGGATCTCGTCGAGGTCCATCCGGCTCCGGACCAGGCCGTAGGGCGGGAAGCTCGCGAGGTCGGGCCAGGGCAGCTCGATGCGGTGCCCGGCGCCGACGATGCGCAGGCCCTTGTTCTTCGCCCAGCCGGGGGCGTCGATGTCGATGCCCATCGCGATCAGCTGACGAACGGCCCGGGGGGTGAGCCCGTCGCCGCAGATCTTGTCGCGGGGGAAGGCCGCCTTCTCGAGCACGAGGACGTCCACGCCCGCGTTGGCGAGGTGGTAGGCCGCTGCGGATCCGGCCGGGCCGGCGCCGACGACGATGACGTCGGCCTGCCGCTCGTCCACGGGGATCCGGGTCATGCGGGGCGTCCTCTTCCCTGCTGGTGCGCTGCGACTGTCCTGGCTTTTGTGCTCTTGTGAATTACTTCACGAACGGGCGTCAGGGGAAAGTCTAGGGGCCCCCGCCCCATCTCGCGACCCACCCCCCGACCCCATCCCGGACCCACCCCGCCGAGTCGGCGCGTCGGCTGGTCCCCACCCCGCCGAGTCGGCGCGTCGGCTGGTCCCCACCCCGCCGAGTCGGCGCGTCGGCTGGTCTCCACCCCGCCGAGTCGGCGCGTCGGCTGGCCCCCGACCCGCCGAGTCGGCGCGTCGGCTGGTCCTGTGACCAGCCGACGCGCCGGGTCGAGGGGTTTTCGGCCAGCCGACGCGCCGGGTCGGGTCAGGCGGTGGCGCGGTGCAGGGCGACGATGCCGCCGGAGAGGTTCTGCCACTCCGGCGCGCGCCAGCCGGCCTCTGCGATCCGCGCGGCGAGCCGGGTCTGGTCCGGCCAGGCGCGGATCGACTCGGCCAGGTAGACGTAGGCGTCCGGGCTCGAGGAGACGGCGCGGGCCACGGGTGGCAGCGCGCGCATGAGGTACTCCACGTAGACGGTCCGGAACGGCGCCCACGTCGGGTGGCTGAACTCGCAGACCACCAGCCGCCCTCCCGGCCTGGTCACCCGCAGCAGCTCGCGCAGCCCGGCGTCCGGGTCGACGATGTTGCGCAGGCCGAAGGAGATCGTCACCGCGTCGAAGGTGTCGTCCGCGAACGGCAGCCGCGTCCCGTCGCCGGCGGTGAACCCCAGGTGCGGGCGGGCTCGCTTGCCGACGCGCAGCATCCCGAGCGAGAAGTCGCACGGCACGACCTGGGCGCCCCGGTCGGCGAACGGCTGGCTCGAGGTGCCGGTGCCGGCCGCCAGGTCGAGCACGAGCTCCCCGCGCTGGGGGTCCACGGCCTCCACCACCTTGCTGCGCCACCGGCGGTCCTGACCGAGGGAGAGCACGTCGTTGGTCAGGTCGTAGCGCGCGGCGACGTCGTCGAACATCGCCGCGACCTCCGACGGGTTCTTGTCCAGCTGGGCGCGCGTCACGACGTCATCACGCGACCAGCCTAGGCACGGCACGTCACGGGCCTGGCGGGGGTGCTCGTCCCGCGCGCCGTAGGCTGCCGGGGTGACGCAGTCCCCCCGCGCCGCCGGTCGCACGCCGGAGCACGTCCCGCTCGTGGTGCGCACCGTCGCCGTCCCGGACCCCGGACCGCTGCTGGAGCTGCTGCCCGACGGCGCCGCGACCACCGCCTGGGTACGACGCGGCGAGGGCGTCGTGGGCTGGGGCGTCGCGGCGGTCTGTCACACCTCGGGCCCCGACCGGTTCGCCGAGGCCTCCACCTGGTGGGCCGAGCGCACCGGCTCGGCCGTCGTCCGGGACGAGGTCGGCCTGCCCGGGTCGGGGCTGCTGTGCTTCGGCTCCTTCGCCTTCGCCGACGAGCCCGGCGACAGCGTCCTCGTCGTGCCCGAGGTCGTCGTCGGCCGCCGCGGCGACACCGTCTGGGTGACCACGACCGGCGTCGGCAGCCTCACCGGCGCGCCCGACGTGACGGCGACCTCGACCCCACCGGCCCCGCTCGGGGTGACCTTCGCCGACGGCGCGCGCAGCGGCACCGACTGGGAGACCGTCGTGGCCGGCGCGGTCTCGCGCATCAACGCCGGCGCGCTGGAGAAGGTCGTCCTCGCCCGCGACCTGCTGGCTACGGCGGAGGAGGACGTCGACGTGCGCTGGCCGCTGGGACGGCTCGCCGCGTCGTACCCGATGTGCTGGACGTTCCACGTCGACGGACTGTTCGGGGCGACCCCGGAGATGCTCGTGCGCCGCGAGCGCGGCCTGGTCACGTCCCGGGTGCTGGCCGGCACCATCCGCCGCACCGGCGACGACGCCCGCGACCTGACCCTGGCCGCGACGCTGGCCCGGTCGTCGAAGGACCTCGAGGAGCACGAGTACGCCGTCCGCTCGGTGGCCGACGCGCTGGCGCCGTACTGCTCGTCGATGAACGTGCCCGAGGCGCCGTTCGTGCTGCACCTGCCCAACGTGATGCACCTGGCCACGGACGTCGCAGGCGTGACCCATGAGAGCGACCAGGACCCGACCACGTCGCTGGACCTCGCCGCGGCACTGCACCCGTCGGCGGCCGTCGGCGGTACGCCCACGGCCGTCGCGACGCGGCTGATCACCGAGATCGAGGGCATGGACCGCGGCCGCTACGCGGGTCCCGTCGGCTGGATGGACGCCGCCGGCGACGGCGAGTGGGGTCTGGCACTGCGATCGGCCGAGCTGGACGGGCCGCGCGTGCGGCTGTTCGCGGGGTGCGGCATCGTCGCCGACTCCGACCCGGAGGCCGAGCTGGCGGAGGCCCAGGCCAAGTTCGTGCCGGTCCGGGACGCGCTGACCGGGAACTGATGGCGAAGGCCCGGGTCATGGTCGCGGGCGGCAGCCCCTTGGGACGACCGCCACCCGCGACCACGCCCACGGGTGCGACCCCACCCCCCCGTGCGGGCGCGGTCAGGACCATCTTTCCGCGCACCTGGGCCGGCGTCTGTAGCCCCAACGGACCCGGGGCGGTGTCCGTCCGGTCGTCGCGACCGGTCCGAACGGGGGACGCTCAGGACAGGTCGCTGCCGGGGGCGAGGCGCTCGTAGCCCACCTCGGACCTGCCCAGCAGCAGCTCGAGGTTCCGGGCGATCACGCCGAGGCCGGTGTCGTTCAGCAGCCCGTCGTGTACGGCGACCGCGCGGGACGCACCCACGGCGCGGCCGAAGTCGATGACCTCGGAGATCTTGCTCCAGGGGGCGTGCACGGGCAGGAACAGCACGTCGACGGGGCCGCCGGGTGGGGTGAAGGAGTCACCCGGGTGGTAGATCCGGGTGCTGCCCACGTCGACGACGTAGCCGCTGTTGGCGAAGCGGGGCAGGTCCTCATGGATCACGGCGTGCAGCTCGCCGATCGCGGTGACCGGCAGGCCGGCGTCGAACTGCTCACCGGGCGAGATCACCTGCACGCGCTCGGCGACCTCGCGGTCGGCCTCGGCGATCTGGGCACGGACGGCCTCGATCGTGTAGATCGGCGCGTCCGTGGCGCGGAGATGGTCGACGTCGAGGTGGTCGATGTGCTCGTGGGTGATCAGCACCGCAGTGGCGCCCTCGACGGCCTCGCGCTCGGTGAAGGCGCCGGGGTCGAGGACGACGACCTGACCGTCGTGCTCGAGGCGGACGCAGGCGTGTCCGAACTTGGTGATCCTCATGCTCCGAACCTACCCAGGGTCGCTCAGCCCAGTCGGCTGTCCACGAAGCACCAGCGCCACTCCTCGCCCGGCTCGGCCGAACGCATCACCGGGTGCCCGGTCTCGGAGAAGTGGGCGCTGGCGTGCTTGCGCGGGGAGGAGTCGCAGCAGCTCAGGCGGCCGCACTCCAGGCACTTGCGCAGGTGCACCCAGGTGGTGCGGCCCTCCGCAACGCAGTCCTGGCACTCGCCGTGCACCTGGGTCTCGATGTCAGCGGGGGCAGCGGTCAGGTGCTCGCAGGACGCGATGCTGCCGACCCGCCCGCCGATCAGCTCGCTGTCCTCGTCGAGGTCGGCGCGCCGCTCGTTGCGGATGTCGAGCATCGACTCCTCGACGTCGAGGGCGCCCAGCACCTCGGAGACCACCTGGTGCGGGACCGCACCGGTGCTGCGCACCTCGAGGATCTTCTCGCGCTCGAAGTGCAGCATGTCCAGCCGCATCCGGGCGTAGGCCTCGCTCGGCGTCTCCTCGTCGGGGTGGGTGCCGCCGAGGCGCTCCCAGGCGGCGGTGTTGCGCTGCTCGCCGCGGCGGCGGAGCTCGGCCAGCACGTCGTAGGGGTCCTCGTCGTCCTCGTGCTTGCGGAGGTACTCCAGCCCGGCGGCGGACGCCTTCTCGAAGAGCGCGGCCCTGGCCAGGGCGTCCTCGCGCGGGTCGGGCGTCGGGAGCCCCAGGCGGCGGACCAGCCAGGGCAGGGAGAGCCCCTGCACGAACAGGGTGCCGGCCGTGACCGCGAGCGCCACCAGAATGAGGGTCTGGCGGTACTCGACGGACGTCGGGATGGCGAACGCCGCGGCCAGCGTGACCACCCCGCGCATCCCGGCCCAGCCCAGGACGAGGGTGTGCCGCCAGTCGGGGTGCTCGCCGGTCTCCTTGTCGGGTCCGGGGCGGACCAGCAGGAAGCGGGCCGGGAAGACGTAGACCAGACGGAGCACGACGACCGCGAGCAGGGTCGACGCGGCCAGCAGCCCGACGGTGGCCCACGCCACGCCGCTCTCCGCGACGTCGCCCAGGATCCGGCGGACCTGGAGCCCGATCAGCAGGAAGACGACGTTCTCCAGCAGGAACTGGATGGTGCGCCAGTTGAGCCGCTCGGCGATCCGGGAGGAGGCCGACTGCAGCACCGGCGCGCGGTGGCCGAGCAGCAGTCCGGCGATGACGACGGCGAGCACGCCGGAGGCGTGGATCTCCTCGGCGATCACGTAGGCCACGAACGGCGTCACGAACGAGACGCTGGTGTCGAGGACGGCGTCCTCCACCCGACGCCGTACGAAGGCCACGACGTAGTAGACCGCGAGCCCCACGGCCACGCCGCCGACGGCGGCGACCAGGAAGTCCAGGCCGACCTCGTGGATCGACACCGCGCCGTACGCCGCGAGGCTGGCCGTGCGCAGGGCGACCAGCGCCGTCGCGTCGTTGAGCAGCGACTCGCCCTCGAGGATCGTGACGATCCGTCGCGGCAGCCCGATCCGCCGTCCGATCGCGGTCGCGGCGACGGCGTCGGGCGGCGCCACCACGGCACCGAGCGCGAACGCCGCGACCCAGCCGATCTCGGGGACGAGGGTGTGGGCGACGACCGCGACGCCGACGGTGGTGAAGACGACCAGACCGATGGACAGCAGCAGGATCGGCCGCCGGTTGTGGTTGAAGTCGACCAGCGAGGTCTGCAGCGCCGCGGCGTAGAGCAACGGGGGCAGCAGCCCGATCAGGACGACGTCCGCAGACAGGTGCACCTCGGGGACGAACGGCAGGTAGGACGCGCCGGCTCCCAGGGCCACCAGCACCAGCGGCGCGGGGAGGTCGAAGCGCCGGGACAGGCCGGAGATGAGCACGACCGTGACGGCGAGCGCGACGAAGGAGATGGCGATGTGCACGTCGCTATCTAAGCAACGAGCACGTCAGGGCATTCCCGTCGACGTCCACGCTGGTGGGCACGCGCGACGTGTGAGGGTCAAGACCCGGTCGGCAGCGCGCGGATGGCGGCGTCCAGCTCGCGCCGATCGTCGCGTCGTACGACGGCCTCAAGCACCTCGATCCCGCCGGCCGGCTGGTCCAGGGCGTGCCGGAGCTCGGCGAGCGAGTCGACCCTCCAGTGCGGCGTGCGGGTGGCCGCGCAGAGGGCCGCCAGGTCGACGCCGTGAGGGGTGCCGAAGAGCCGGTCGTACGACGCCGCGTGCTGCGGCTGCCCCTGCTCCAGCGAGGCGAAGATCGAGCCGCCGTCGTCGTTGACGACTACGATCGTCAGGTCGGGGCGCTCCTCCTCCGGACCGATCAGCAGCCCGTTGGCGTCGTGCAGGAAGGTGACGTCGCCCAGCAGCGCGATCGCCCGGCTGCTGTGCGGCCGGCCCAGGGCCGCGCCGATCGCGCTCGAGACCGACCCGTCGATGCCGGCGAGCCCGCGGTTGCCGACGACCATCCGCCGGTCCCCGACGCCGTACGGCGCCACCATCAGGTCGAGGTCGCGGACCGGGTTGGAGGCTCCGACGAACAGCAGACCGCCCTTGGGTACGGCGGCACTGACCGCCCCCGCGACCTCGTGGGGGGTCAACGTCGCGCGCTCCGCGAGCAGGGCGTCGAGGCGCCGCGCCAGCGCCCGGTCGCGGGCGCGCCACTCCTCGAGCCACGGGTCGGGCCGTTCCTCGGGGTAGGCGTCGCTGCTCAGGAAGAGGTCGGGTCGGGCGCCGCCGAGCTCGACCGCGTCGCAGACGACGTGCACGTGGTTGCCGGAGTCGGTCCAGCCCGAGGGGCCCCGGACGGCGTAGAGCTCCACGTCGTCGCGGGCCAGCAGTCGGCCCACCGGCCGCGACAGGGTCGGGTGCCCGAAGACGACGACCTGCTGGATCCGGCCGGTGAGCTCGTCGTCGCCGAGCAGCAGCCGTGCGGTCCGGATCACACTGTCCCCGGTGCGCGACCCGCTGGTCGGCTCGGCCAGCAGCGGCCACCCCGCCCGCTCGGCGAGCACCCGGGCGGGCGGCCCGGCGTCGTCACCGGCGACCACGACCGTGCGCAGGTCGGGGTCGATCGGGGTCGGCTGCGGCTGGGCGCGGCCGCCGGTCGTCATCCAGCGGTGGCCCTCCGCGGCTCCGTCGAGGGGACTGCCCCAGCCGTCGGAGGTCTCGGGGACGAGCGGCTCCTCGAACTGAACGTTCAGGTGCACCGGGCCGGGGCGGTCGCCGAGCCGGCCCGCAGCGGCGCCGGCGGCACGGGCGGCGAGAGCCCGCCAGCCGACGACCTGGCGCCGCTCGGCGTCCCCGGAGCCGGGATGCGCGGGCGGGACGTCGGCCTGGAGCCGGGTCGCTCCGGCGAACAGGTGGGTCTGCTCGGTGGTCTGGTTGGCGTTGGTGCCGCGCAGCCGCGCGGGGCGGTCGGCGGTGAGCAGCACCAGCGGCACGCCGGCGTGCGAGGCCTCCAGCACCGCGGGATGCAGGTTGGCGACCGCGGTGCCGCTGGTGGTCAGCACGACCACCGGCCGCTTGCCGGTGCGGGCGAGGCCGAGCGCGAGGAACGCTGCGGAGCGCTCGTCGATGCGGGTGTGCAACCGCAGCCGGTCCTGGGCAGCGTGCACGGCGAAGGCCAGCGCCGCGCTGCGTGAGCCGGGGGCCAGCACCACGTCGCGCACCCCGCAGCGGACCAGCTCGTCGACGAGCACCGTCGCCAGGGCCGTCGAGGCGTTCGCCGGGGTCATGGCGTGGAACCTACCGAAGCCAGCCGGTCGCGCCAGTGCCGCACGCGCGCCGGGTCGGCCCGGAGCCGCGCGAGGGCGGCGGCGTCCACGTCCGGGCGTACGACGGGCAGGGTGCCGCCACGCGGCAGCAGCGGTTCGACCGCGACGTCGTCGCTGAGCAGCTGGACGGTCGCGAGCCCGCAGGCGTAGGGCAGCTCGGGAAGGGCGGCGGCGAGCGCCACCCCGGCCGCGATGCCGACGCTGGTCTCCAGCGCGCTCGACACCACCACGGGAAGGCCGATGTCCTCCGCGATCCGCAGGCAGGCCCGCACCCCGCCGAGCGGTTGCACCTTGAGCACGGCGACGTCGGCCGCCTCCAGGTCACGGACCCGGTAGGGGTCGGCGGCTCGCCGGATCGACTCGTCGGCGGCGATCGGCACGTCGACCCGGCGGCGCACGACGGCGAGGTCCTCGACGGAGGCCACCGGCTGCTCGACGTACTCCAGCCCGCGGGCCGCCCGGTCCAGCAGCGGGATCCGGGTCACCGCCTCGTCGACCGACCAGAGGCCGTTGACGTCGACGCGGACCGCGCCCTCCGGCCCGAGCGCGTCCCGGACCGCCTCGAGCCGGGCCTGGTCCTCGCCCAGGCTCTGCCCGGGCTCGCCGACCTTGACCTTGGCGGTCCGGCAGCCGTGGCTCGCGCGCACGATCCTCGCCGCCTGCTCCGGGCCGACCGCCGGCACGGTGACGTTGACCGGCACGACGTCGCGCACCGGCGGCGGGCCAGCCCTCGTCCGCGGCCTCGCGGGCCGCGCGCAGCCAGGGTGCGGCGGTCGGGTCGTCGTACTCCAGGAAGGGGCTGAACTCCCCCCACCCCGCCTCGCCGCGCAGCAGCACGCCCTCGCGCACGGTGATGCCGCGGAAGCGGGTGCGCATCCCGACCGCGAACACCTCGACCCGGGTCTCATCCACCGTTGACCCGGGCCTCGTCCCCCGTCGAGCCGGGTCTTGTCCGCAACGCCTGCCGGTCTACCTTGCCGTGCGGCAGCAGCGGCAGCGCCTCGAGGCGTACGACGTCCCTCGGCGCCCACGCCCGCGGCAGCTCGGCGGCCACCCAGTCGCGCAGCTCCTCGCGGGACGCGTCCCCGACCACGTAGGCCACCACGACGGCGCCCCACTCGGCGTCCGGACGGCCGAGCACCTCGACGTCCCGGACGCCCGGGTGCGAGCGCAGCCGACGAGCCACGGCCGTCGTGGGCACGTTGACGCCGCCGCTGAGGACCACGTCGTCCACACGGCCGAGCACCTCGAGCCGCCCGTCGTGGTCGAGCCGGCCGAGGTCCTGCGTCACGAACCAGCCGTCCTCGAGCACCTCACGTGTGGCGTCGGGCTGCCCGTCGTACCTGTCGAAGAGGACCGGCCCGCCGATCCGCACCCGCTGGTCCGCCCCGACCTTGACCGCCACGCCATCGAGCGGGACGCCGTCGTAGACGCAGCCGCCGCAGGTCTCGCTCATGCCGTAGGTGGTCACGATCCGGGCCCCGACAGCCTCGGCGCGCTCCCGCACCGCCGGCTCGAGCGCCGCGCCGCCCAGCAGGATCGCGTCGAGCCGGCCCAGCGCGGCGGTCTCCCCCGCGTCGAGCATCCGCACCAGCTGGGTCGGCACCAGCGACAGGTAGCGGCGCGTGCCGGTGAGGTCGGCGATCTCCCGCTGCGGCGTCGTGCCGGCCCGGACCGAGCGGAACAGCACCTGCAGCCCGGCGACGTACGTCGGCGGCAACGTCAGCAGCCACTGCCCCGGCCCGCCTAGCCTGGCGTGCGTCGCATCGGCCGAGGCGCGCATCGCCGCCCGCGAGAGGACCACCAGCTTGGGCTCGCCGGTCGAGCCGGAGGTCGCCACGACCAGCGGCGCCGGGTCGGCGGCCGCGTCCCATGCCCGCAGCAGCGCGAGGATCTCCTCGGCGCTGCCGTCGACGGGCTGGAGGCTGGCCACGAGCGCACACGCTATGCCTGCGAGAATGCCGGATCATGACACCCCCCGGCCCGACGCCCGGCCCCACGCCCGGCCCGACGGGGAGCCAGTGGCTCGCAGGTGCTCGCCCACGCACCCTCCCCGCCGCGGTCGCGCCCGTGCTCGCAGGCACCGGCGTCGCGGCGTTCGTCGATCACCCGGTGTGGTGGAAGGCCGCGCTCGCGCTGCTGGTGTCGCTGGCGCTGCAGGTAGGGGTCAACTACGCCAACGACTACTCCGACGGCATCCGTGGCACCGACGCGGACCGGGTCGGACCGTTGCGCCTGGTCGGCTCGGGCACGGCCTCCCCGGCGTCGGTCAGGGCAGCGGCGTTCGCAGCCATCGGCGTCGCGATGGTGGCGGGTCTGGTGCTGGCCGCGGCCACGTCGTGGTGGCTGCTGCTCGTCGGTGCGCTGGCGGTGGTGGCCGCATGGTTCTACACCGGCGGCTCGTCGCCGTACGGCTACAAGGCGCTGGGCGAGGTGATGGTGTTCGTCTTCTTCGGCCTCGTCGCGGTCGTCGGCACGACCTACGTGCAGCTCGGGTCCACGCCCGCCCCGTCCTGGTACGCCGGTGTCGGGATCGGATCGCTGGCCTGCGCCATCCTGGTCGCCAACAACCTGCGCGACATCCCGACCGACCGCGAGGTCGGCAAGCGCACGCTCGCGGTGGTGCTCGGCGACGCGCGGACCCGGGGCCTCTACGCGTTGCTCCTCGCCGCTGCCGCCGTGGCTCTCGTGGGCGTCGCGCTGTCGACCTCCTGGCTCGCGCTGCTGGGGCTGGCGTTCGTGGTGCCCGGCGCGCGGGGGGTCGCCGCGGTGCTGGGCGGGGCGCAGGGCCGTGCCCTGGTGCCGGTGCTGCAGTCGACCGGTCTGGCCACGCTGCTCTACGGCGCCGGGCTGTTCATCGGTCTGCTCGTCGCCAGCTGAGGACAGCGGGCCGTCAGGTCGGCTCGGTCCAGACACCCGTGTCGTGGAAGCTCTCGAGCGTCCGGGTGTACGGCGCGAGGTCGATGCCCTGCGCGAGCAGCCAGTCGTCGTCGTAGTACGTCGCGGCGTAGCGCTCGCCGCCGTCGCACAGCAGGGTGACGACGCTGCCGCGCTCACCCGACGCGTGCATGGTGGCGACGAGCCGCAGCGCGGCCCACATCGCGGTGCCGGTGGAACCGCCGACCTGCCGTCCGGTCACCTGCGAGCACCAGCGCATCGCGGCGATCGAGGCGGCGTCGGGCACCGACACCATCGCGTCGACCACGCCGGGCTGGAAGGACGGCTCGACCCGGGGCCGGCCGATGCCCTCGATGCGGGAGCCGGTGCCGGTGACGTGGTCCGGGTCGTCGCCGGCCCAGCCGTCGAAGAAGGCGCTGTTCTCCGGGTCCACAACGCACACCCGGGTGTCGTGGCGGCGGTAGCGGACGAACCGGCCGATCGTGGCGGACGTGCCGCCGGTGCCCGCACCGACGACGACCCACCGGGGGACCGGGTGCCGCTCGTGGGCGAGCTGCTCGAAGATCGACTCGGCGATGTTGTTGTTGCCGCGCCAGTCGGTGGCCCGCTCGGCGTAGGTGAACTGGTCCATGTAGTGCCCGCCCGTCTCCTCGGCGAGCCGGCGCGCTTCGTCGTACATCGTCTCCGGACGCTCGACCAGGTGGCAGCGCCCGCCCTGGAACTCGATCAGGTCGATCTTGCTGCGTGCCGTCGTGGCCGGCATCACGGCGACGAACGGCAGCCCGAGCAGCCGGGCGAAGTACGCCTCTGACACCGCGGTCGAGCCCGAGGACGCCTCGATCACCGTGGTGCCCTCGCACACCCATCCGTTCACGAGCGCGTAGAGGAACAGCGAGCGCGCCAGCCGGTGCTTGAGCGATCCGGTCGGGTGGACCGACTCGTCCTTGAGGTAGAGGTCGACCTCCCAGCTCCCGGGCAGCGGAAAGACGTGCAGGTGGGTGTCGGCCGAGCGGTTGCTGTCGGCCTCGACCTTGCGGATCGCCTCGTGCAGCCAGGTGCGGTCCTGGGGTCGTTCGGCGATCCGGCAGCAGCCGTCCCGCCCGGCCGAACCAGCCATCAGTCGGTGTCTTCCTTGGCGCGGGACTCCTCGAAGCGACGCGACGCGTTGCCGGCACGCTCCGAGACCTTCGCCGCGAACCGTTCGCGCGGACCTTGGAGCAGGAAGTAGGACGCGATCGCGGACAGTGCCGCGGCGGCCAGCAGGGGCGGGAGGAGACCGGTGACACCGACGGCCCGGAAGGCGCCCAGTGCGACCAGCAGGGTCGCCACGAACAGCCCGATGCGGGCGATGGTGTAGACCGCGAACTCCCTCACCCCGACAGCCTAAAGGGACGAACCCCGCACCCGGCTTGGTCGGGTGCCTACTCTGGGGGTGTGGGTAAGTTCCTCTTGGTCGTCATCGTCTTCGCGGCCCTCGTCTACACGGCCTTCTGGCTCGTGGAGAAACGGCGTGCGCGAAAGTCCGGTGGGCCCGCCAAGCGGGTCCTTCCGCCCCCGCGTCGGCCCACCGCACCGGACGACGACGAGGAGTTCCTGCGCGACCTGAACCGTCGCCAGCGGAAGCGCCAGCAGAACCCCGACGGCGAGAGCTAGGCGCTCCCGGCCCGACGAGCCAGCAACAGCTCGGGGCCCAGGTCCTCCGCGGACCGGCCGGGGCTCCACAAGAAGCCCTGTCCAAATCGGCAGCCGAGCCGCTGGAGCTCGGCGAGCTGGTCCGCCGTCTCGATGCCCTCCGCCACCGCCGCGATGTCGAACGCGTCCGCGAGGTCGATGACGCTGCGCGCGATCGCACTGTCCTCGCGATTGCGACCGAGACCGGCGACGAAGGACCGGTCCACCTTGAGGAGGTCCACCGGGAAACGCTTGAGGTAGACCAGCGAGGAGTAGCCGGTGCCGAAGTCGTCGATCGCGATCTGGACGCCCAACCCCTTGAGCTGTTCGACCACCCGCAACGCCGCCTCGGCGTCCTCCATCAGGGCGCTCTCGGTGACCTCGAGGACCAGGGCGGTCGGGTCCAGCCCCGAGTCGGCCAGCGCCTCGTGCACGGTGGACACCAAGCCTGCGCCGGGGCTCAGCTGCCGGCCGGACACGTTCACCGACATCGTCGGTGAGGATCCCCGGGGAGAGGCACGTTGCCAACGCGCACCCTGGCGGCAGGCCTCGCGCATCACCCAGTCGCCCATCGTAATGATCAGGCCGCTTCGCTCCGCGAACGGGATGAACTCATCCGGGGCGACCAGCCCGCGCGTGGGGTGCTGCCAGCGGATCAGGGCCTCCACGCCGACGACAGACTCTCCGACGAGCTCGATCACCGGTTGGTAGACCAGTCGCAGCTCGGCGTGGGAGGTGGCCCGGCGAAGGTCGGAGAGCAGCTGCAGCCGGGAGGCCGCCACGGTGCGGAGGGTGTCGTCGAAGAGCTCGATGACGTTGGGCCCCTGGCGCTTGGCCTTGTACATCGCCTCGTCCGCGTCGCGCAGCAGCGTGTCAGAGCTGGCATCGTCGCCATGCCCGGCCACTGCCACTCCGACGCTCAGCGTCGCCTCGACGTCCCCGACCCGGGTCGGGATCGCGACGGCCACGGCCGTGCTCAGCCGATCGGCGACCATCGCGGCAGCGTCGAGGTCCGCCAGGTCCTCGCAGAGCACCACGAACTCGTCGCCACCGATCCGCGCGACGGTGTCCTCGGGACGAACCGCGGCGGAGAGTCTGGCCGCGATGGACTGGAGCACGACGTCACCCACCTGGTGCCCGTAGGCGTCGTTGACGTTCTTGAAGCCGTCCACGTCGCAGAAGAGCAGGGTCAGCAGCCCCGGTCCGGTCGACCGACGCTCGAGGGCGTGCTGGATGCGGTCGGTGAGCAGGGTCCGATTGGGCAGCCCGGTCAGGGCGTCGTGCTGCGCGAGGTGGGCCAGCGCGGCCTCGGCCTTGCGCTCGCTGGTCAGGTCGGTGACTGTCAGACAGGTGATGTGACCACCGTCCACGATCAGCGTCGAGGCTCCCATCAGCGCCGGCACCAGGTGCCGGTCGGCGGTGAGCAGCACCACTTCGACCGACCCACCGGGGCTCGACGGACCGATCATCCCACGCAGCCGGGGCTGGCTCGGCTCGGCAACCAGGGAGAGCATCGGCTGACCGACGATGCGCGAGCACGAGGAGCCCACCAGGTCGGCAAGCGCCTGGTTCGCGTACAGCACGATGCCGTCGGAGGACACCGTGGCCGCGCCGTCCGACATGCCCTCGACGAAGCTGCGGTAGGTCTGGTCGGCACTGGTCAGGGTGAACAGCTGCTCCTGACCCACGACGGCACCTACGACCAGGGCATCCACCTCGCCGTGCCGGATGGCCCGGAGAGTCTCCTCGGCATCAGCCAACCGCGCGCGTAGGAGATCCCCCTCGAGTACGTCGGGGGGAGGACTCATCCGCTCGACGCCGCTGCAGCGCCCGCCGGCGTGGTGTGGATGTCGAGGGCGGACAGCACCCGCACGGTGTCAGAGAGGTCACCCACCAGCATCCGCTTGGGCAGCGGCTGCTCCTTGATCAGGGTGGGAGCTGCGACAACGTCGTGCGCCGACATCATCGACGGGTCGCGGTGCACGTCGACGACCTCGAGGGTGTGCCGCCCCGGGAGGTGCTCGTCGCACAGCGCCCGCACGTTGGTGATCGCACGTGCGGACATCTCCGAGGCTCCGGTCACGAAGAGCGTCAGGACGTACGACGCGGCCGCCTGCTCGTCCAGTCGTGCCTCGAAGCGGACCAGGGCATCGGGCGACTCACTCATGAGGCCTTCCTCGGTCGGAGCTGCAGTCCTACGAGGACGCGGTCGGTGTCCGACAGGTCGCCGATGATCTTGCGCATCGGGGCCGGCAGCCGGCGTACGAGCGTCGGGATGGCGAGGATCTCGTCCCCCCGGGCCAGGCGGGGGTTGTGCAGCAGGTCGACGATCTCGATCTCGTAGGGATGGTCGATGTGTGTCTCGCACAGCGCCTTGAGGTTGGCGAACGCCTCCAGCGACTTCGGGGACTCCCCGGCGACGTAGAGCCGGAGGTACCAGGTCTCCTCGTCGGCTCCCTGGCCGTAGTCGTCGGTGCCCTCGGGTCCTGCCGGGGTGCTCACCGGGTCACCCCCGACCCCTGGTAGACGTCGGTGACCTCGAGCCCGTCGGAGCTGAGCACGAACTCGCGGATCTCGTGCGAGTGCGCCATACCCCGGGACTTGAGGACGTAGATCACGCGATGCCGCGATCCGTCGCCCTCCTCGAGCTTGGCCATCACCCAGGTGTCGATCAGCGAACCGATCTGCTGCTCGTTGTTCTCCGAGTCGCGGACGACGTTGAGGCTGGTGAAGAGGGCGGTCACCCCGCTGCTCTTGAGGTAGTCCACTTCACGCGTGAGCATCTCGAAGACCTCGTCGTTGTCGCCGGAGTGCATCAGGTCCGAGATCGGGTCCATCACGACCACGTCGGGTCCGAACTCGGAGACCAGGTCCTGCATGGAGGCGAGGTGGGCCTCGAGCCCGAGCAGGCTGGGGCGCACGCAGCGGAAGTGGAGCAGTCCCGCGTCGACCCAGTGCTGCAGCTCGATCCCGACGGACGTCATGTTCCGGATGATCTGCTGCTCGGACTCCTCGAAGGCGAAGTAGAGGGCGCGCTCGCCCCGCGCGCACGCCGCCGCACAGAACTGCGCTGCGATCGTGGACTTGCCGGTGCCGGCGGTGCCGCTGATCAGCACCGAGCTGCCTCGGTACAGGCCGAGACCGCCCAGCATCTCATCGAGACTGGCGACCCCGCTGGAGACGCGCTCGTCCGAGGCTTGGTGCTGCAGGCCGATGGACGTGATCGGCAGCACGGACACCCCGTTGCGGCCGATGAGGAACGGGTACTCGTTGGTGCCGTGCAACGAGCCGCGGTACTTCAGCACGCGAAGCCGCCGCGTGGACGTCTGCCCGTTGACCCGGTGGTCCAGCACGATGACGCAGTCGGAGACGTACTCCTCGATCCCGTAGCGGGTGAGCGAGCCGTCCCCCCGTTCACCGGTGACGATGGCCGTCACGCCACGCTCCTTGAGCCAGCCGAACAGCCGGCGCAGCTCAGCGCGCAGGATCGCGGTGTTGTCGAAGGCGCCGAACAGCGTCTCGATGGTGTCCAGGACGACCCGCTTGGCGCCGACCTCGTCGATGGCCGCTCCGAGCCTGATGAAGAGACCGGACAGGTCCCACGCACCGGTCTCCTCGAGATCGCCGGGGGCGAGCTGCACGTGGTCCATCACGAGAAGGCCGTCGTCCTGCAGCTGCTGGAGGTCGAAGCCCATCGAGGCGACGTTGTCCTCGAGCTCTTCCACCGTCTCCTCGAAGGCGACGAAGACCCCGGGCTCGCCGAACTCGGTGATCCCACGGACCAGGAACTCCATCGCCAGCAGCGTCTTGCCGCAACCGGCGGGACCGCAGACCAGGGTCGGACGTCCCCTCGGGAGTCCTCCGGCGGTTACCTCGTCGAGCCCGCTGATCCCGGTTGGGGCCTTGCGGAGACTTCGACGTACGCGCGGTGGGACCGGGAAGTCGAGGATGACGGGGGCGGGTGGATGGTCGACGGACACGAGGTCACTTCTCTCACCGCGGGCGTGGCACGAGGACCACTTACTTTCACACTACCAGTTTCGATACCTCTGCGTCCGGTTCCGCCACCGTCTCTTTGCCAGAAGGTAAAGAGATCTCGGTTCTTCTTCCCTGTCCGCCCCGGACTTGCTTTAGTACAGGGGAACGGCGGCTGGTGACCCGAGACTCCAGCCGCCGTTCTGCTTGTCCGGACGTCTTCGGCTGACCGGAGCGGGGCTCACTTGCCGGCGTAGGAGTGCATGCTTCCGCTGCCGAAGAAGAAGTTGATCCCGACGAAGTTGAACAGCAGCGAGGCGAAGCCGATCAGCGCGATGATCGCCGCCGCCCGGCCGCGCCAGCCCGCGGTGGCCCGCGCGTGCAGGTAGGCGGCGTAGATGACCCAGGTGATGAACGCCCAGACCTCCTTGGGGTCCCAGTTCCAGTAGGAGCCCCAGGCGGCCTCGGCCCAGATCGGGCCGGCGATCAGCGCCGCGAAGGTCCAGATCGGGAAGCCGAACGCGTGCACCCGGTAGGCCACCCGGTCCAGCACCCGCAGCTCCGGCAGCCGGTCGAGGTAGCCGCCGCGTCGCACCGACCCGCGTTCCACTGCGCGACCCTTGACCAGGAAGAGGATCGAGGCCAGCGCACCGACCCCGAAGGCACCCGTCGCGGTGACGGCAGCGGCGACGTGGATGACCAGCCAGTAGGACTTCAGCGCCGGTACGAGCGGTCCGGCCGGCACGTAGAGCAGCAGCACGTCCAGCATCAGCACCACGACCAGGAAGCCGGTGACCAGCACCCCCATCCAGCGCAGGTGGTAGCGGCGCAGCAGCAGCAGGTACATCAGCGAGACACCGAACGCACCGGCCAGCGTGAACTCGTACATGTTGCCCCAGGGCACCCGCGCCGGGTCAGCGCCGAGTCCCCGCGTGACCAGGGCGAGCAGGTGCAGGGCACAGCCGAGGACGGTCAGCGAGACCCCGACCCGGCCCCACCTCTCGACCCGCTCCTCGCCGGCCGCACTGCGCGCCGACCGCTCGGCGACGGCATCCCCGTCGGGCGTACGGCGGCCGCTCGGCGATCCCGCGCCGACGGTCACGCCCTCTCGTTCCTGGGCCGACTTCTGGGCCGGCTCCCCGACCGGGATGGACCGGGCCGCGGCCCACTCGGTGATGTGCGCCAGGAATGCCAGGACGTAGACGATCGAGGCGAACATCACGGCGTTGTTGCTGAAGGCGGCGAAGTCGGCGGTGCTCACGCGCGCTCCCTCTCTGCTGGGTCGGTGCGGTCCTCGGGTGCGGATCTCGGTGCGTCGGGTGCCGGGCCGCTGATGCCGCGGACCAGACGTTCGAGCTCCGCGACCTCGTCGGAGAGGTCGCCGCCCGAGCTGCGGTCCAGGCCAGCCAGCTCGACCACGGTAGTCCCGTCCCGGCGGCGCAGCCGCACCCAGGCGCGGCGGGGCCGGATGAACAGCGATCCCATCAACCCGACGATGGCGAGCACCACGCCTGCGAGCGCGAGCTCCTTGCCCGGGCTGTGGCTGACCTGCAGCTTCACCCAGCGGTCGACACCGTCGAAGGTGATCGAGCCGTCTCCGTCCGGCAGCGTCGCGGTCTGGCCGAGCTCCAGCTTGATCCGGGCGTTCGGCCCGAGCCGCTCCGGGTCGGAGCTTGGGTAGGGCTCGAGAGCGTCCTTGTCGAGCGTGTACACCGACTGCGGCCGCCCGGTGTCCAGGCCGAGGTCGCCGCGGTAGGGGGTCAGCGACAGCACCGGGTCGAGGGCGTCGGGGAACTGCGAGAACGGGCCGCGCGCCATCGTGAAGCCGTAGGTGGGCAGGAAGAGTCCCTCGAAGCCGAGCTGCTCGGGATCGGCATCCGGCACCTTGACGACGCCGACCGAGGCGAAGGAGCTGTCCTGCGGGAGGAACGGCACCGGACCCTCGTAGGCCACGTCGCCCGCCCCGTCACGGACGGTCACCCGAGGGGCGTAGCCGTGGCCGACGAGGAAGACGCTGGTGCCGTCGACCGTCAGCGGGTGGTTGACGGCGAGGTTCTGCCTGCGAGGGCTCTCGGTCGGACTGCCCTGGTAGGTCACGTCGGCGTCGAACGACTCCGGCTGGCCGAGGTTGGGTCCGGAGGTCAGGAACTTCACGTGGAAGTCGTCCACGCCGAGGCTGAGCGGGTCGAGGTCGTCCGGGCTGAAGAACGAGCCGGGCGCGAAGTCGTCGTACTGGCTCAGGGAGTTGGAGAAGCCCTGCCCCACGACGGTGATCACCCCGCCCTTGTAGCCGTAGAGCTGCCCGAGGGCGAAGCCGACCAGCACGACGAGCACGGAGAAGTGGAAGACCAGGTTGCCGGCCTCACGCAGGTAGCCGCGCTCGGCACTGATGGCGTCCTCGCTCACCCGGACCCGGTAGCGGCGCTTGCGCAACGCCGCGACGGCCCGCTCCGAGACGACGTCCACGGGCTCGTCGATCTCGAAGGAGGTGGAGGCCGGCATCCGCAGCAGGTGACGCGGGGCCCGGGGCGGCGGAGCCCGGAAGGCCCGCCAGTAGACCCGGAGCCGCGGCAGCACGCACCCGACCAGCGAGACCATCAGCAGCAGGTAGACGGCCGAGAACCACACCGAACCGTAGACGTCGAACATCCCGAGCGCCTCGTAGACCGGGGTCAGCCTCGGATGGTCGTCCTGCCACTGGGAGACGGTGATCGCGTCGATGTTGCGCTGCGGCACGACGGAGCCGGGCACCGCTGCGAGGGCGAGCAGGAAGAGCAGCACCAGCGCCGTACGCATCGAGGTGAGCTGGCGCCACGCCCACCGGGACAGCTCGACCGGCCCGAGGGCCGGAGGTGCGGAGGGCGGGGTCGGTGGGGTGGCCGCGGACCCACCCGCCTCCGTCGCGACCTCGTCGGTGGCGCTCACACGGGCGCCTGGAACGAGCCGGCCCACGAGCGGAGCCCGAAGACCCACTGGTCCCACAGCCCGGTGACCAGGAGCAGTCCGACGACGATGAGCATCACCCCGCCGAGGCGGGTGACCCAACGCTGGTGTCGGCGCACGAACTTCACCGCCCCGAGGGTGCGGCGGAAGGCCAGTCCCGCCACGATGAACGGCAGCCCGAGGCCGATCGAGTAGGCCAGCCCGAGCACCATGCCCCGCACAGCCGTGGCTTCGTTGACGGCGAGCACGTTGACCGCGGAGAGCGTCGGACCGATGCACGGAGTCCACCCGACGCCGAAGAGCACACCGAGCAGCGGAGCGGCCGCGAGCCCCACGGCGGGCACCTTGTGCACGCGCATGTCGCGCTGGAGGAACGGCACCAGCCCGACGAACGCGATTCCGAGCAGCACCGTGAGCAACCCCAGCACGACGTTGATCTCGCGCGTGTAGTCGATCAGCCAGCGACCGAGGCTGCCGAACATGGCGCCGTAGGCGACGAACACCGCGGAGAACCCGAGCACGAACAGGAAGCTGCCGAGCAGCATCCGACCGCGTCTGCCCTGCTCGAGGTCGGCACCGGTGAGGCCGGTGGCGTAGGAGAGGTAGCCCGGCAGCAGCGGCACCACGCACGGGGAGAAGAAGGACACGAGACCGCCCACCATCGCGACCGGCAGGGCGATCAGCAGCGACCCCGACAGCACGGTGCTGCCGAACCAGCCGCCGATGTCGAGCACCGGGAGCCCGGTCACGACGCCACCTTCCCGCCGGCGTCCTCCACCAGGTCGTCGAGCGTCGTGCGGGAGATCTCGCCCAGGACGCTGGCCGCCACCCGGCCCTCCTGGTCGATCACGATCGTGCTGGGAATCGAGTTGGGCGTCAGGGTGCCCTCGAACGCCAGCAGGGTGCGCCCCGACTGGTCGTAGATCGACGGGTAGGGGATGCCCTGCTTGCGCACGAAGGCCTGCGCCGCGGCCTTGCTCGGGTCACGGCTGTCGATCCCGAGGAAGGCGACGTCCTGCTCGGCAAGGTCGCGGGCCGCCTGCGCGAGCATCGGCGCCTCGGCGCGACACGGTGGGCACCACGACCCCCAGACGTTGACCACCACGACCTGTCCGCGGTAGTCGGCCAGCGACACCTGCTCGCCGTCCAGCGTCTCCCCGGCGACCGTGCCGGGCCTGTCGCGCTCGGCGGCGGCGACCGAGGTGATGATGCCTTGGCCGGCGATGTAGCCCTGGTCGCCGGAGCCGCCCACGTCGCCACCGGCGCACGAGGTCAATGTCCCCGACGCGAGCACGGCGGAGAGGGCGAGGGCGAGAGGTCGACGCATCAGGCCGGCGGGGTCCCGTCCTCGTCGTCGCCGCCGCCCTTGCTGAAGTTCGCGTTGCGATCCTTGAGCGGGATCAGGTCAGCGGCCGGCTCGGAGTAGCGCACCGTGGTGAGGGTGTCGTCCTCGAAGGTGAGCGACGTCAGGCTGCACAGGGTGCACTGCCGGTTGCGCGGGTTGTGCACGAACGACCGGCCCTCCACGTGCAGGCGGGTGATCCACACCGGCAGCTGGTGGGAGACGATCACGGCCTCGTGGCCGCGCGCGGTGTCCCGCGCGTCGTACACCGACGCCATCATCCGCGCGACCACCGCCTTGTAGGGCTCCCCCCAGGACGGGCGGTAGGGGTTCCAGAGGTAGCGCCAGGTCTTCGGACGCTTGAGGATGCCGTCGCCGACGCTGAACCGGCGGCCCTCGAAGACGTTGGTCGACTCGATGACCCGGGCATCGGTGACGACGTCCAGCCCCCGGGCCAGCGCCGTCGGGCGGGCCGTCTCCTGCGCCCGCTCCAACGGGGAGGCCACGACGTGGGTGATGTCGCGCTCGCCGATGGTCTCCGCGACCCGCTCGGCCATCCGCAGCCCCAGCTTGGACAGGTGGTAGCCCGGGAGCCGGCCGTAGAGCACGCCCTCGGGGTTGTGCACCTCGCCGTGGCGGAGCAGGTGCACCGTGGTGCGGACCGTCATGAGGGGGCTCCTGCAGGTACGGCGGCCGCAGCACGGGCCGCAGCGGGAAGGGCCGAGAGGATCCGGTCCACGGCGACCTGGTCGTGGGCGGCGGAGAGGAACCACACCTCGTAGGCGCTGGGGGGGAGGTAGACGCCCTGGTCGAGCATCGCGTGGAAGAACGCCCTGAACCGGTCGGTGTGCTGGGCGCTCGCCGCGGCGAAGTCGCGAACCTCGCGCACGCCCCCGTCGGTGAAGAACACGCTGAACATGTTGCCCACGTGCTGCACGACGTGCGGCACGCCGACCTCGGTGAGCGCGGCACCCGCGGCCTCGCGGACGACCTGCGCCGTGGCGTCCAGGTGGGCGTAGACCTCGTCGGTGGCGAGCCGGAGGGTGGCCAGTCCCGCCGACGTCGCGACCGGGTTCCCCGACAGCGTGCCGGCCTGGTAGACCGGCCCCTCCGGGGAGAGCATCGCCATCACGTCGGCGCGACCGCCGAACGCCGCCGCCGGGAAGCCACCGCCCATCACCTTGCCGTAGGTGAGCAGGTCCGGCGCCCACCCCTCGACGGCGCCGTCCAGTCCGTGGTGGCCGGACCGGGTGACCCGGAAGCCCGTCATCACCTCGTCGCTGACGAACAGCGCGCCGTGGGCCGCGCACGTCTCGGCGAGCATCCGGTTGAAGCCGGGCGCCGGGGGGACGACCCCCATGTTGCCGGGGGCCGCCTCGGTGATGACGCAGGCGATCTCGTCGCCCCGCTCGGCGAACAGCGCGGCGACCGCGTCGGGGTCGTTGTAGGGCAGCACGACGGTGGCCGCGGTCGCGGCCGCCGGGACACCGGGGGTGCCGGGCACCGCGAGCGTGGCCAGGCCGGAGCCGGCCTGGGCCAGCAGCGAGTCGACGTGCCCGTGGTAGCAGCCGGCGAACTTCACGACCAGCTCGCGACCGGTGAAGCCGCGGGCCAACCGGATCGCCGACATGGTCGCCTCGGTGCCGCTGGACACGAAGCGGACCTTCTCGACCGGCGTGCGCGCGACGATCTCCTCGGCGAGCTCCACCTCCGGCCGGGTGGGCGTGCCGAAGGACGTGCCACGGGCGACGGCCTCCCGGACGGCGTCGAGCACCTGGGGGTGCGCATGCCCGAGCAGCATCGGGCCCCAGCTGCCGACGAGATCGACGTACTCCGTGCCGTCGACGTCCACGAGGTAGGGGCCGTGCGCGCTCTCGATGAAGCGCGGGGTGCCGCCCACCGCGTTGAAGGCCCGGACCGGGGAGTTCACCCCGCCGGGCGTGACCGACCGGGCACGGGCGAAGAGCGCGGCCGAACGCGCGGTGGACGGCGTCGACCGGTCGGGGGTCGCGGGGGCGGAGGCGCTCACATCCACATTCTCCCCCGCGATGGGCCCGGACCACGAACCCGGTCCCCGGTGCCGGCCTGTGACGCTGCCGACGTCCCAGAGTTCGGCGAGAACGCGCGCGGCGTTCGTTACCGGCGCGTAACCTGCAGGGACCAGCGTCGTTGGAACGTGTGGATGAGGGAGAATCCGGGTAGACCACTCCTGCGGGGTGGGGACCGGTTCCACGACGGTTGAATGGGGAGAGAGACTCATATGTCTTCGAAGGCTCGCAAGCGCTCGACGCGCTGGCAGAAGGCGTCGGCCCTGCTGCCGCTGGCGCTGCTGTCCGGCGCCTGGACCACCAGCCTGACGATGACCAGTGCCGCCGACCAGAGCGAGGACCGGCCCCAGGCCGGCCAGCTCCCCGACGGCACCAGCATCCCCTCGGAGGCGATCAAGGCGCCGGCCAGCGTCTCGAGCCCGGGCGAGATCGCACCCGGCGTACCGACCGGCTCGGCCGACCAGATCATCGCGAGCTCCTCCACCAACGGCATCCCCTCCGCCGCGTTGGCGGCCTACCAGCGCGCCGCCCAGGTGATCGACCGGGCCGACAAGGGCTGCAACATCGACTGGACGCTGATCGCGGCGATCGGCCGTGTCGAGTCCAACCACGGCCGCTACGGCGGCAACACCCTGGACGACAACGGCGTCAGCCGGCCCGGCATCTACGGCATCCCGCTCGACGGCAGCAACGGCACCGCCAAGATCACCGACAGCGACGCCGGCCAGTACGACAACGACACGCAGTACGACCGCGCGATCGGCCCGATGCAGTTCATCCCCTCGACCTGGTCGGTCGTCGGCGTCGACGGCGACGGCGACGGCGACCGCAACCCGCAGGACGTCGACGACGCCGCGCTCGCCACGGCGGTCTACCTCTGCTCCGGCGACGAGGACCTGTCCACCAGCAAGGGCCAGCAGTCGGCCGTCTACCGCTACAACCACAGCCAGGACTACGTGGACTTGGTGCTGTCGATCATGGAGGCCTACGCCTCGGGCGACTTCACCTCGGTCCCGACCAGCTCGGCCGGCACCACGACGTTCAGCCCCGACTACGGCGACTCGGTGTTCTCCTCCGGCACCCGCGGTTTCACTTACCCCAAGGCCAAGGGCACCAAGAGCGGCGCCCGCTCCAGCTCCGGCTCGCCGTCCTCGGGTGGCGGCTCCTCCGCCGGGACGGGCGGCGACTCGGACAACCCGATCGACGGCGCCCCCGATCCCGGTGCCAGCAGCGGCGACCCGACGGCCCCGGCCAAGGAGACCGTCAAGAAGACCACCGACGGGGCCAAGAAGACGGTCACCAACACCGTCTCGGCGCTCGACAAGGCGAAGGCGACCTGCCAGGCCAACTTCAGCTCGGCCGAGATCACGAAGCTTGGCGGCCTCGACGCCTGCGCCCGGGCTGTGCGCGACGACGGCCTGGCCTCGGTGAAGAACGACCTCGCCGACCTGCTCAGCGGAGCAACCGGCGGTCTCACCGGCGGCCTCGGCTGACCGGCCCGCACCACCAGCCCGCACCACCAGCCCGCACCACCGGCCCGCACCACCGACCCACCAGGGCGAACCACGGACTGAGCCCCGGCCCATCTCCCAAGGGGGCCGGGGCTCTCCCGTGCCCCCCACCCGTTGACCCGGGTCTCGTCCCCCGTTGACCCGGGTCTCGTCCCCCGTTGACCCGTGCCCCCCCCCGGTTGACCCGGGTCTCGTCCCCCGGTGACCCGGGTCTCGTCCCCTGATGAGTCGGGACTTATCCCCTTGTTGATCCACAACCGACCCCGCGATCAAGCTCTCGCCCGGGTCAACCAGAGACAAGACCCGGGTCAACCAGGGACAGGACCCGGGTCGATCAGAGACAAGACCCGGGTCAACCAGGGACAAGACCCGGGTCAACCGGGGGCGCTCAGAGCAGGCGGGCGGCGGCCTCGGCGGCCCAGTAGGTCAGCACCACGTCGGCGCCGGCCCGGCGGATCGAGGTCAGCGTCTCCAGGATGGCTGCGTCGCGGTCGATCCAGCCGTGCGCAGCGGCGCCCTCGACCATGGCGTACTCACCGGAGATGTTGTACGCCGCCACCGGCACGTCGACGGCCTCGCGGACTGCGCGGATCACGTCGAGGTAGGCCAGCGCGGGCTTGACCATCACGATGTCGGCGCCTTCCTCGACGTCGGCTGAGCGCCTCGCGCACGCCCTCGACGACATTGCCGCCGTCCTGCTGGTAGGTCCGCCGGTCACCGACCAGCGAGGAGTCGACGGCCTCGCGGAAGGGGCCGTAGAACGAGGAGGCGTACTTCGCGGAGTAGGCCAGGATCGTGGTCTCGTGATGGCCCGCGGCCTCGAGGGCTGAGCGGATCACCCCGACCTGACCGTCCATCATCCCGCTCGGTCCGAGCACGTCGGCGCCGGCCGCGACCTGGGCCAGCGCCATCTCGGCGTAGACCGCCAGCGTCGCGTCGTTGTCGACCGCGCCCGCCGCGTCGAGCACCCCGCAGTGGCCGTGGTCGGTGAACTCGTCAAGGCACAGGTCGGCCATCACCGGGAGCGCGTCGCCGACCTCCGCCTTGCAGTCGGCGATCGCGACGTTGAGGATGCCGTCCGGGTCGAGCGCACCTGACCCCACGGCGTCCTTGTGCGTCGGCACCCCGAAGAGCATCACGCCCCCGAGCCCGAGGGCGGCGGCCTCGCCGGCGGCCCGGCGCAACGAGTCGCGGGTGTGCTGCACGACGCCCGGCATGCTCGCGATCGGCACCGGCTCAGTGGCACCCTCCCGCACGAAGACCGGCAGCACCAGCTGCCGGGCCTCGACCGACGTCTCCGCCACCAGCCGGCGCAGGGCCGGGGTGCGACGGAGCCGCCGGCCTCGTGCGGCCGGGAAGGTCATCAGGTCGCCTTGCGACGAGCCGAGGGACGCCGCTCGGACGGCTTGGTCACCGGCTGGCCGGACTCGATCAGGCTGGCGCGTCGGGCGGCCCCGAAGTCCGCGAGCGCGTCCACGAGGACCTCGACGGCCGGCGACGGCGCGAGGACGTCGACCCGAAGACCGTGCTCCTCGGCGGTCTTCGCCGTGGCCGGACCGATCACCGCGATGACCGTCGAGGCGTGCGGCTTGCCGGCGATGCCGACCAGGTTGCGCACGGTCGAGGACGAGGTGAACACGACGGCGTCGAACTTGCCGCTCTTGATCGCCTCCCGCGTGGGCGCCGGCGGCGGCGTGGCGCGCACCGTGCGGTAGGCCGTGACGTCGTCGACCTCCCAGCCCAGGTCGAGCAGCCCGGCGACGAGCGTCTCGGTGGCGATGTCGGCCCGCGGCAGGAACACCCGGTTGATCGGGTCCAGCACGTCGTCGTACGGCGGCCAGTCCTCCAGCAGCCCACGGGCGGACTGCTCGCCGGACGGCACCAGGTCCGAGCGGAGGCCCCAGGCCTCGATGGCGGCGGCGGTCTTGTCGCCGACGGCAGCGATCTTGAGGCCGGAGAAGGCGCGGGCGTCCAGACCGTACTCGTCGAACTTCTCGCGCACGGCGCGGACGGCGTTGACGGAGGTGAACGCGATCCACTCGTAGCGACCCTCGACGAGGCCCCGGATCGCCTTGTCCATCTGCTGCGGGTTGCGCGGCGGCTCGACCGAGATCGTCGGCACCTCCTCGGGCACCGAGCCGTAGCCGCGCAGCCGCGCGGAGAGGGTGCCGGCCTGCTCCTTGGTGCGAGGCACCAGCACGCGCCAGCCGAACAGCGGCTTGGTCTCGAACCAGGACAGGGCCGTGCGCAGGTCGACCACGTCGCCGATCACGACGACGGCGGGCGGGGTCATCCGCGCGGCGCGGGCGTCGGCGCCGATCCGGCCGAGGGTCGAGACCACGGTCTCCTGCTCGGTGGTGGTGCCGACCCGGGTCATCGCGACCGGGGTCTCCGCGGAACGGCCGGCCGCGACCAGGGCGGCCGCGACCTCGGTGATGGAGCTGACGGCGGCGAGCAGCACCAGAGTGCGGTCGTCGGCGTACTGCGACCAGTCGACCTTCGCCTCGGAGCAGTTCACGACCGCGACCTCGCGGTGCTTCTTGTCGGTCAGCGGGACGCCGGCGTAGGCCGGGACCGCGGTCACCGACGAGACGCCGGGCACGATCTCGAACCCGAGCCCGGCCTTGACACAGGCCTGCGCCTCCTCGGGACCGGAGGCGTAGACGAACGGGTCGCCGGCCATCAGGCGCACGACCCGGCGCCCGGACTTCGCCTGCCGGACCACGACCTTGGCGCGCCCCGCGTGGGTCAGCGGCTGACCGTCCTGGCCGAACCCGCCGTCCACCACCTCGGCGGTCGGTGCGAACGTCGCGACGAGGGCCACGTGCTCGGGCGCCTCGGTCACCACCACCTCGGCCTGCCGCAGCAGCTCCACGGCTCGCAGGGTCAGCAGATCGGGGTCGCCGGGGCCACTGCCCACGAACGACACGAATCCGGAGGGTGCGCTCTGCTTCACGGGCTTGGACTCCGCCTTCTTCTGGCTCGTCTTCACCGACGCCGGCTCCGGCGTCGTGCTGGTCTTCGTCGCGGTGTCGCTCACAGTCGCCTTCTTGTTCTTCGGGGTGGGCTGTGTGGTGGTCTTCGGGGTGGTTCTGGAACTGCTCATGTCGCCTGCTCCTCGACGAGGTCGCCGGCCCCGTCGACCAGCATCTCCTCGGCCAGGGCCCGTCCGACCTTCTCCGCATCGTCGGGCGACCCGGTGGCGGAGCGTCGTACGGCGACCGCACCGTCGAGCGAGAGGGCCACGGCCCGTAGCCACAGCTCGTCGCCGTCGTCGCCCTCCGCGATCTCGGCCATCGCCCCGACGGGGGCGGAGCACCCGGCCTCGAGGGTGGCGAGCACGGCTCGCTCGGCCACCACCTGCGCCCGGGTGCGCGCGTCGTCGAGCACGTCGCGGACCGTCCGCACCAGCTCGGTCTCCTCGGTCCGGCACTCCACCGCCAGCGCGCCCTGACCGGGGGCAGGGAGCATCTGGATCGGGTCGAGCACCTCGGTGACCTCGGCCAGCCGGCCCAGGCGCGCGAGGCCGGCACGGGCCAGGACGACGGCGTCGACCTCGCCCGAGGCGACCTTGCGGATGCGGGTGTCCACGTTGCCACGGATCGGCACCACGTCGAAACTCAGGCCGAGCGCGAGCAGCTGCGAGGCCCGTCGCGGCGACCCGGTGCCGACCGTCGCGCCGGGCGGCAGCTCGCCGATGGTCAGGCCGTCGCGGGCCACCACGATGTCGCGCGGGTCCTCCCGCAGGGGTACGGCGGCCAGCGCGATCTGCTCGTGGGGCGTGGTCGGCAGGTCCTTGAGGGAGTGCACGGCGAGGTCGATGCGACCACCCAGCAGCGCCTCGCGGAGCGCTCCGACGAACACGCCGGTGCCGCCGAAGGAGGTCAGCGGCGCGCTGGACACGTCGCCCTCGGTGGCGACGTCGACCAGGACCACCTCGCGCCCGAGCACCGCGCGCAGCTCCCTGGCCACGACCTCGGACTGGGTGCGCGCCAGCGTGGAGGCACGGGTGCCGATGCGGAGCGCCGCGCTCATCGGACGCCCTCCGCCCGGGTGACGGCCTCGACGGCCTCGGGGTCGAGCGAGAAGAGCTCGGCGAGCGCGGCGGCGTAGGACACCGCGCCGGTCTCGTTGGCCAGCTCCTTGACCCGCACGGTCGGCTGGTGGAGCAGCTTGTCGGCGACCCGGCGCACGGCCTGCTCGAGCTCGTGTCGGACGCCGTCGTCGAGGTCGGGCACCCGCGCCATCAGCCGGCCGACCTCGGCCTCGACGATGCCGGTCGCCATCGTGCGCAGCGCGACCACCGTCGGGGTCACGGTCGCGGAGCGGCGGGCCGCGCCGAAGGCGGAGATCTCCTGGGTGACGATCTCGCGCACCGCGGAGACGTCGGAGGCGGTCTCGCCCTCGTTGACCTCGTCGGCCAGCCGGGCCAGTCCGAAGAGGCTGACACCCGGCAGGTCGGCCACGCTGGGGTCCACGTCGTGCGGCAGCGCCAGGTCGACCACGGCGAGCGGCGCAACGGCGTCGACCCGCGCGGCGGCGACGGTGGCGAGCGGCAGCACCACGCCGGTGGCGCCGGTGCACGAAACGAGCACGTCGGTGTGCGCGAGCACCTCCTGCACCTGGGTGAGGGGGACCGCGCGTCCGTCGTACTGAGCGGCGAGCCGGCGGGCGTGCGCCTCCGTGCGGCTGGCGACCACGACGTCGGCGGCGCCGAGCCGGCGCACGGTGGAGACGGCGAGTCCCGCCATCGCCCCGGCTCCGACGACCAGGACGCGCTTGCCCTCGACGGGCCCGATGTCGGCGGTGACGCGGTCGAGCGCGAGGCTCAGCAGCGACGGGGCCGCGCGGTCGATGTCGGTCTCGGCGTGCACCCGCTTGCCGACCCGGAGGGCCTGCTGGAACAGCACGTTGAGGGCCGGACCGATCGTCCCGCTCTCCTGGCCGACGCGCAGCGCCTCCCGGGCCTGCCCGAGGATCTGGCCCTCGCCGACGACCATCGAGTCGAGACCCGAGGCGACGCCGAACAGGTGGGAGACGGCGCCGTCGTCGTAGTGGACGTAGAGGTGCGGCACGACGTCCTCCGGGGTGCCGCCGTCACGGTCGGCCAGCTCGCAGAGCAGCCGTGACACCGCCTCGACGCTGCCGTGGAAGCGGTCGACCTCGGTGTAGATCTCGACCCGGTTGCAGGTCGCGAGCACGGTCGCCTCGAGCACGTGCTCGGCGTGCGCGACCTGCTGCACGAGCTTGTCGATGCCGGCGGCGTCGAGCGTGAGCCGCTCGAGCACGGACACGGGCGCCGTCTTGTGGGAGACCCCGACGACCAGGACGCTCATGCGCCCACCCCCGTGTCGACGTCGTCCAGCGCGGCCAGCGCGTCGAGCCCGGCCAGCGACTTGCGCTGCTCGTGGTAGGCCAGGATCTGCAGCTCGATCGACAGGTCCACCTTGCGTACGTCGACCCCGTCGGGGACCTGCAGCACCGCCGGTGCGAAGTTCAAGATGCTGGTCACACCGGCCGCCACGAGGCGGTCGCAGACGTCCTGCGCGGCGACGGCCGGGGTGGCGATCACGCCGATCGCGACGTCGTGCTCCGCGACGAGGGACTCGATCTCCTCGAAGGGCCGGACGCCGAGCCCGCCGATGTCCGTGCCCTGACGCTCCGGGTCGGCGTCGAGCAGGGCGACCACCCGGAAGCCGCGGGAGGAGAAGCCGCTGTAGTTGGCCAGGGCGTGACCGAGGTTGCCGATGCCGACGATGACGACCGGCCAGTCCTGGGTGACGCCGATCTCGCGGGCGATCTGGTAGCGGAGGTACTCCACGTCGTACCCGACGCCGCGGGTGCCGTAGGAGCCGAGGTAGGACAGGTCCTTGCGGAGCTTGGCGCTGTTGACGCCGGCCGCGGTGGCGAGCTCCTCGCTGGAGCAGGTGGCGGTGCGGTGCTCGGACAGCCCGGTCAAGCGCGCGGAGGTAGACCGGGAGCCGGGCCACGGTGGCCTCGGGGATGCCGCGCTCGGAGACCTTCGCACGCGACGTCTCCTCGTGCGGTCCTCCGGCGGCGCGACTGCTCCGTGGCGAGGTCACAGCGCTCCTGACGTCTTCTGGCGGCGACTCGCGGCTCCGCACGGCATCACCGGGACAGCGGCCCCGGGGGCGTCGTGAGCGACGCGACTTCTCGGCTGTCGACTCTCGCGGGGCACGCAGGAGGAGCGAGGCCCGAACGGTCTGACACCCCGGTCCGAGCGGCTCCGGCGACCCGTCGGGGCCGGCAGCGATGTCACTCTAGGAGTTTGTGAACGCGAGAACAAACTGAGTGCCGACCGGCACTACCACACGGTGACTTGTCTCACGCCAGGACCCTGCTCGCCGCGCGATTCGTCTGCGTCTGTCCCGTGTCCGCGACCCGCGGGATCGCAGACGAATCGGTCAGGTCAGGGCCGCCCGCAGCCGCGCGGCGTCCACCCGCCAGAAGTCGTGCTGGGCGCCGTCGACGAAGGTCACCGGGATCTCCTCGCCGAAGGCTGCCGTCAGCCGCTCCGCCTCCGGTCCGGCGGTGATGTCGACCTCGTCGAAGGACTCCCCGAGCTCCTCGCAGACCTGCTGCACGACGGCTCGCGCCTCCTCGCAGAGGTGGCAGCCCGGCTTGGAGTAGAGGGTGACGCGCGCGCTCACTCCAGCAGCCCCATCGACCGGCGCCGGCTGGTCGCCCGCAGGCGGCCCTTGGCGACCTTGCCGGTGGCCGTGTGCGGCAGCTCGTCGACCACGTGGACCTGGGTGGGTTGCTTGAACCGGGCCAGCCGGGTGGCGCAGTGCTCGCGCACCTGCGCCTCGATCTCGCCCGCGTCGTACGACGTCCCTGCGCGTGGCTTGACGAAGACGACGACCGCCTCGCCGGTGCGGGCGTCCTCGACGCCGATGACCGCGGCCTCCGCGACTGCCTCGACCTCGGAGACCACCTCCTCGACCTCGACCGGGTAGACGTTGAAGCCCGACACGATCACCAGCTCCTTGAGCCGGTCCACCAGGAACAGGTCGCCGTCGCGGTCGAGGAAGCCGACGTCGCCGGTGGCGTACCAGCCGTCCGCGTCGGGTCCGTTCTCGCCGTCGGGCCAGTAGCCGGAGAAGAGGTTCGCCCCGCGCACCCAGATCTCGCCGGGGTCGTCGCCCTCCGGGGCGTGGCCACGGTCGTCGACCAGGCGCAGCTCGATGCCGGGCAGCGCCCCTCCCACCGAGCCGCGCTTGGGGTGCTCGCTGCGCAGCGTGGAGGTCACCACCGGTGCGGCCTCGGTCAGGCCGTAGCCCTGGTGCACCTCGATGCCGGTGCGACCGGTGAAGTCGTCGACCAGCTCGCGCGAGAGCGGGGCCGACCCGGAGAGGACCAGCCGGACGCCGGACAGCCGCTCCTCGAGGTCGTGCACGGCCCGCCAGTAGGCGAACACGGGCGGCGCGATCGGGAGCACGCTGACCGCCTCGTCCTCGACCAGCGTCAGCGTCGCCTCGATGTCGAAGACGTCCTCGAGCACCAGGCGGGCCTGCTGACGCAGCACCTGACCCAGCACGGCGTTGAGACCGTAGACGTGGAACAGCGGTAGCACGCCGAGGATCACGTCGTCGCTGCGCAGCATCGCCGGCTCGACCGACGCGGTCTGCTCGACGTTGGCCAGCAGCGCGCGGTGGGTCAGCATCGCCGCGCGCGGGCGCCCGGACGTGCCGCTGGTGTAGAGCAGCACCGCGAGCCGCTCCGGGTCGGGGCTCGGCGGCGCGTCGGTGCCCGGGGACGCCACCAGGTCGTCGTACGACGTCTCGCCGGGGACCGGGGTCGCGTCGACCACCACGATCCGCGGGACCACGGCTCGCCGGCGCAGCTCGTCGTCGGCGGACTCCAGCGCGTCGTGGAGTCCCGAGACCGCCTGCCGCGCGGACGTGACCGTCGTGCGGTCGGCGACCACGACGCGGGCGCCGGAGTCGGCGATCAGCCGGACCAGCTCGCCGGTGGCCGAGCGCGGGTTGACCGGCACGGCGACCAGGCCGGCGCGCAGGGCCCCGAGGTAGGACGTCACGAACTCGACGCGGTTGCCGAGCGCGATCAGGACCCGGTAGCCGGCGACCAGACCCAGCGTGTTGAGGCCCCGGGCGACCCGGTCGACCTCGGCGTCCAGCTCGGTCCAGGTCAGGCGGCGGCCCGTTCCACCCTCGACCAGCGCGATCCGCTCACCGGCCTCGGCGGCGGCACGCGACAGGAGCTCGGCGAGGTGCGCGGTCACGCGGTGAGTCTGACACAGGGCGCGCCCCGGTCCGGCGGCGGCGAGACCCCGCTCGCAGGGGGTCCCGGACCCGGCCCCGGCCCACTAGGGTTGCCCGGGTGAACGCCCGGCGCCGCACCCGCAGCACGCCGCAGCCCCCGGATCTCCGCAGCCGGTCGACCCTCGCCGGCGAGGCGTCCGCCGCGGTGGCCGAGGTCGAGTCGTCCCTGGCCACTCCCCCCGACCCGCACGTCGCCGCCTTCTTCGACGTCGACAACACCGTGATGCAGGGCGCCTCGATCTTCCACCTGGCACGGGGGCTGCACCGGCGGGAGTTCTTCACGACCCGCGACATCCTCGGGGCGGCCTGGAAGCAGGCGTACTTCCGGCTGGTCGGCGTCGAGGACCCCGAGCACGTCGCGGAGGCGCGGGCCTCTGCACTCGCGTTCATCGCCGGTCACAAGGTCAGCGAGCTGGAGGCCCTCGGTGAGGAGATCTTCGACGAGGCGATGGCGCACCGGATCTGGCCGGGCACCCGGGCGCTCGCGCAGATGCACCTCGACCAGGGCCAGCGGGTCTGGCTGGTGACCGCGGCGCCGATCGAGATCGCCTCGATCATCGCGCGGCGGCTCGGGCTGAGCGGCGCCCTCGGCACCGTGTCGGAGCACGTCGACGGGGTCTACACCGGACGCCTGGTCGGCGACATGCTGCACGGGCCCGCCAAGGGCGTGGCGATCGCGGCGCTGGCCGAGCGCGAGGGGCTCGACCTGTCCCGTTGCGCGGCCTACTCCGACTCCTACAACGACCTGCCGATGCTGAGCCTGGTCGGCGACCCCTGCGTGATCAACCCGGACGCCAAGCTGCGCGACCACGCCCGGGCGGCGGGCTGGCGGATCCGCGACTACCGCACCGGACGCAAGGCGGCCCGCGCCGGCCTGGTCACCGCCGGGTTGGCGGGGGCGGTCACCGGCAGCGTGGCGGCGGGCGTCGCCCTGCGACGCAAGGTGCGCTGAGCGCCGACAACGGCCCCGGTGGGGTTTCGCCCCCGCTCGTCGGGTCATCCTGAGTGTGAGCCGGCCCACAGCGCGCGCTGTACATCGGAGTTACTCTCCAGTTCACAACGCGGGGTGACCGCGCTTACCCTGGACAGGTCGACCGGGTCCTACGGAGCCGGCGCGAGTCCGGGCGAGGGAGACCTGGATCCGCGGACAGCGAGGCCGGGGAGGGAGTTCGATGTTTTCACGCGAAGCCGAGTTCCGCCGCGGTTGGGACGACCTGCGGTTCGCGCTGTGGTGCGCACTGGCGCCGGTCACTGCCCCGTCCGCCCTCTCTACCCCATCCGCCCCGTCCGCCCGGTCCGCCTCGTCCGCCTGGCTGCTGAGCGAGGCGGTGGGCCTCGAGCCCCGGGTCAGCGGTCCGGCCGGCCCGTCCGATGGCTCCGACCACGACCTGGCCACGTCCTCGGAGGCGGACGAGGCGGTCGCCACCCGCCTGATCGCCCTGGTGGAGCTCGCCCGGGGCGGCGACAGCGAGGCCTTCGGGATGCTCTACGACCACTACCACGTGGCCGTCTACCGCTTCATCTACTACCGGGTCGGCAGCGTTGCGCTGGCCGAGGACATCACCTCCGAGACGTTCTTCCGGGCGCTGCGCAGCATGGGGTCGTTCCGCTGGCAGGGCAAGGACTTCGGCGCCTGGCTGATGACGATCGCCCGCAACCTCACCACCGACCACTTCAAGGCCGGGCGCACCCGCCTGGAGTACGCCACCGAGGACATGACTCCGCACGACGGCGCCACCGAGGGCCCGGAGACCTCGGTGCTGGCCTACCCTCACCAACCAGGCCCTGCTGCAGGCGCTGACCGAGCTGCCCCACGAGCAGCAGGAGTGCCTCATCATGCGGTTCCTCCAGGGCCTCTCGATCGCGGAGACCGCGCAGGTCCTGGGGCGCACGGACGGTGCCGTGAAGCAGCTCCAGCTGCGCGGCGTCCGCAACCTGGCCAAGCTGCTACCGGACGGTCTGCGGTGAGCCGCGCCACCACCCGCCGTACGACGCGGAAGGCGAGCGCTCACATGGCCGGGGCCAGCCCGGTGCCACATGGCCCGTGCCGGACCGTAACCTCCCCCCGCCGTGCGTCGTTGAGCGTGCTGAGAGACCCCGGATGCACCGGATCCCACCAGCACCCCCACGAAGGACCCTCCCGATGACGCACCCTGTTCCGCTCCCGACGCGACGCCGAGGAGCTCGCCGCACGCATCGACGCGACCCCGCGCGTGCGTGTCGTGACGGAACAGTTCGACGCCCGCCTCGAGCACCTCGTCGGGGTCGCCCAGTCCCTGCGGTCCGCGGCGGAGCTGCCCGAGATCGCCGCCCTTGCCACGCCCCGCGCGGACTTCACCGCGGCGCTGCGCGCGGAGCTGATGACCCAGGCCCCCCTGATCCTCACGCCGGCGGCCACGTCGCTGGTGCTGCCGACCAGGCAGGGCGGACGCCGCGAACGCCGGATGGTCGCGGCCGCCACGGCGGTCGTACTCCTCGGCGGCACCGCCAGCGTCGCCGCAGCGGCACAGAACGCTCTGCCCGGCGAGGCGCTGTACCCGATCAAGCGGGCCATCGAGCGTGCCGACGTGCAGTTCTCCGGCGACACCGCCGACCAGGGCGCGGACCTTCTCGGTCATGCCAGCAGCCGGCTCGAGGAGGTTTCGGGACTCCTGGCCTCTGACGGGGCCACCAGCGGGCCCCGGATCGCCGGGACGCTCGCCGACTTCGACGCCGAGGCGCGCGAGGGTGCCGACCTGCTGATGGCGGCCTACGCCGCCGACCGGGACGACCAGTCGATCGTCACCGTCCGACGGTTCGCCGCCGAGGGCCTGAGCGTCATCGAGCGGCTCTCCGCGGCCGCTCCGGACGAGTCCCAGGACCAGCTGCGCGAAGCAGCGCTGATGCTGCGCGGGATCGACCAGCAGGCTTCCGAGCTCTGCCCGACCTGCTCGGACCTCCCCGCCCTGGAACTGCCCTCGACGGTGCTCGTCTCCGCCGACGTGCAGCGCGCGATGGCGCTCCTGGACGGGGCCCGGCTCGACAACAGCCACCCGGTGGTCGTGGCCAAGACCGACGTACGACGCGCCGCCGCCGCCGCGGGCCGCCGCGCGACCAGCGACCAGGGCGACGTGACCGACTCTGGACAGGTCGTGGCAGCGGCTCCTCAGACACCGACGGCGTCGCGCCCGGCCGCCCCGTCCCTACCGAAGCCGTCGACGGCAGTGGGGGCCAAGGTGGCCCCGAAGCTGACCACCAAGGTGAAGAGCGACCCGCTTGAGACCGGCGGCACGCTGCTCGGTCAGAGCGGCCTCGGCGCGGCGTCCGAGACGTTGCTGCCGGACGCCGACGCCGTCACCGACCTGCTGCCCTGACCTACGACCGCCTAGGTCGCGACGTCGTGGGCCGCGGCCACGCTCGGCCCGTCGTCGCGCTCAGGAGAAGACGGATCGACGCTGCATCAGCAGGGTGTAGAGCGTCTGCTGCACGGTCTCCCGGACCTGGTCGGTCACGTTGAAGACGAGCATCGGGTCGTCGGCCGCACCCTCGTCGTAGGAGTCGGTGCGGATCGGCTCGCCGAACTCGATCAGCCACTTCGACGGCAGCGGGATCAACCCGAGCGGGCCCAGCAGCGGGAACAGCGGTGTGATCGGGATGTAGGGCACCCCGAGCAGCCGTGCGAGGGAGGGCACGTTTCCCACCAGGGGATAGATCTCCTCGGCCCCCACGACCGAGCACGGCACGATCGGCACCCCGGTGCGGATCGCGGCCGACACGAAGCCGCCGCGACCGAACCTCTGCAGCTTGTAGCGCTCGGAGTAGGGCTTCCCGATCCCCTTGAAGCCCTCGGGCCAGACGCCCACCAGCTCGCCTCCGCTGAGCATCCGCTGCGCGTCCTCGGTGCAGGCCAGCGTCGCGCCGCTCTTGCGGGCCAGACCACCGACGAAGGGCAGCCGGAAGACCAGGTCGGCACCCAGCGGCCGCAGGTTGCGCCCGGTCGTGTCGCGGATCGACACCATCGTCATCAGGCCGTCGAGCGGGATCGTGCCGGAGTGGTTGGACACCACGAGCGCGCCCCCCTCGGCCGGGATGTTCTCGGCGCCGCGCACCTCGACCCGGAACCACGTGTCCTTGATAGGACGGATCGCCGCGAGCAGGAACCGCTCGGTGACCTCGCTGTCGAAGCCGAACTCGTCCACCTCGAACTCGCCGGTCACCCGGCGACGCAGGAAGGCCAGGAACTCTGCGAGCCGCTGCTCCCAGCGATCACCGAAGACCTCCATCGCGGCCTGGGTGAATGCCGAGAGCCAGTCGCCGACCGGGATGCCGCCGGACGGCTCCCGCTCGGACATCCGTTCGAGGACCGGCGCCGGCTCCGGCGCCTGCTGCGGGACCCGCGCGGGCGCCGGCGGCGACGCGGGCGCGCTGGAGCTGGACCGCGTCGCATCCGCATCCGCGTCTGCGGGCGGGGAGGACGGGGACGTGGCGCGCGGCGAAGGTCTGCGGCGTGGCGCGGAAGAACCGGCGGCCAGGTTGCGCGCCGCCGACGACGGCTTGTCGCTGCCCGATCCCCGACCGGGTCGGCCGCGCGTACCCAGCGGGATCACCTCGGCGTTACCCACGGCTGCCTCCGTCCACGTACGCCTCGTCGCCCAGCGGGCGCGGCTGGGCGGTGACCAGACCGGTGGCGGGGAGGTGCGGGAGCAGCCCGGGTGACACCGATCGGCCGAAGTCGGCGAACGCCGAGGCCGTGGTGTACCGCGGCTCGAAGCCGAGCACGCTGCGCATCCGGGTGGTGTCGAGTCCACGTCCGAAGGTCAGCAGGCCCGCCAGCTCGGTCTGGAGGCTGCGCAGACCGGGCTGCCGCGACAACGACCCCAACGAGCCCAGCGCCAGCGCCGGCAGCGGCAGTGACGGCGTGCCCAGGCGGCGCAGGGCCTGGGAAAGCATCAGGACACCGTCGCCGGCGACGTTGAACGTGCCGTGCACACCGCCGAGGGTGGCGTGCTGGAGGACGCTGAGCAGGTCGCTCTCGTGCAGGAACTGGAGCCGGGCGTCGAAGCCGAGCACGGTCGGGGCCACCGGGAGCCGGAAGTACGCCGACAGCGGCGTGTCCACGTCGGGGCCGATCGTGCTGGCGTGCCGGAGCAGCGTCACCGCGACGTCCGGACGACGGCGGGTGAAGCCGCGGACGTAGCCCTCGACCTCGAGGACATCCTTGGCATAGCCGGAGCGAGGTTGTGCCTTGGCTCCCATGTCCTCGGTGAACATGGCGGGGTCGCGACTTGACGACCCGTAGACCGCGGCAGAGGACTTGACCACCAGCCGCTCGAGACCGGCGGCCTTCTGGCACGCCGCAAGCAGCTGCATCGTGCCGATGACGTTGTGCTCCTTCGTCGTGGAGCGACCGCCCCCCGCTCCGGAGGCGGCCTCGACGCTGAGGTGCACGACGGTGTCCACGTCCTGCCCCGCGATCACCTTGGCGATCACCGGGTTGCGGATGTCCGCGCGCACGAAGGAGACGGAGCCGAGATCACCCCGCGGGGGGACGGCATCGACACCGATGACCCGGTCGACGGCCGGGTCGGTCGCGATCCTGCGCGCGAACCTGCTCCCGACGTCCCTCGAGACGCCGGTGACGAGGACGACACGACCCACGCTGACCCCCTACCCGCCGGGCGCTGGGGCTACTTGCCCTGGCGACGACGTTGGATGCGCGTCTTCTTCAGCAGCTTGCGGTGCTTCTTCTTGGCCATACGCTTGCGGCGCTTCTTGACAACCGAACCCACTGATGGACCTTCCGGAATCGCTCGATGACCGCCGACGACCGATGTCGACGACTCGGCCCCCGAGCGCATGGCGCCGGGGAACCAGGTCAGCCTAACCGGCGCCGTCAGCGCGGCCTAACCCGTCCCCATCCGGCCGGCGGCCCCGGGGCAGCCCGGGTGCGGACGCGGCCGGAGCGGGCCCGGCCGGTCGCGGGGAGAAATCGGACAAAAAATCTCTTTGGGCGCTCAAGTCCCCACTCCGGGCGGCCGAGACTCCCTGTGCAGGCCGCTTCGGACCTTCCGGTTCGAGAGTCTGCAGCAAGCCGAAGCTTTCCCTCACATCCAGAACAGCTCTACCCAGCGGGCCGCAGCACCGAACTCGGTGCGCCCCGCGTCGCTCGCAGGCCTTGGGAGGGGCCTTTGAGATGAACCTTCACCGTATGTTGCGCCCCGCGCTGCGAACCCTGACCGCCGGCCTCGTCACCGCCGTCGCCGTCACCACCCTGGCCGCCCCGTCGGCCACCACGGCCGCCCCGGAGGGCGACTCCGCCTCGAAGCCGACCATCTCGGCGGGCAAGGAGGGCCTGAAGAAGCGGGTCGCCTCCCTCGAGACCACGACGCCCACCAGCGGAAGCCTCGACCTGATCGCCGTGACCGCGTCCCCGGCCGTGAGCTCGGGCAGCTACGAGGGTCAGGTCGGCGCCGCCGTCAACGCCGTCCGCCGGCAGCACGGCCTCCGGTCCCTGACCTGGCAGCGCTGCACCGACCGGATGGCCGAGGGTTGGAGCGCCATGCTGGCCTCGACCGGCGGCTTCTACCACCGCTCCATGTCCACGGTGCTGCGTGGCTGCCACGCCCGGTACGCCGGCGAGACCCTCGGTCGCGGCCAGATCAGCCCGCAGACCCTGGTGTCGATGTGGATGAACTCCCCCGCGCACCGCAACGTGCTGCTCAGCAGCAAGGCCACCCGCCTGGGCGTCGGCGCCACGCCGAACCGCAACGGCGAGTGGGTCGTCGCGGCGAACTTCACCCGCTTCTGACCGCACCGCACCACGTTCTGCGGCGAGGCCTCCCGGCCACGCATCTCGGAGTGACTCCTCCCGCACGGACCCGGCACCACCACGCACGGCCACCCGCCTCGCAGCGGGTGGCCGTTCGTCGTCCCGCGGGGGTGTGGGGGTGTGGGGGGTGCGCCCTCCCCGCCGACCCGGGTCTTGTCCCCCGTCGACCCGGGTCTTGTCCCCCGCCGACCCGGGCCCTGTCCCCCGCCGACCCGGGCCCTGTCCCGCTCCATGGGGAGAAGTCCCGGGTCAACGCGAGAGAAGTCCCGGGTCAAGGGGGAGAAGTCCCGGGTCAAGGGGGGAGAAGTCCCGGGTCAACCGGCACGGCACGGCACGGCACGAACGGCCACCCGCCTCGCGGCGGGTGGCCGTTCGTCATGGACGTGCACGACGCTCCGTGAGCGGCGGTGAGGCGTGGTGAAGCAATGGTGAAGCAACGGCCGGCAGGCCGGACCCGGCGCCCGAGGCGGGTCCTGACGCTCAGCCGGTCTGGAAGAAGCTCTTGCGGAGGTACTCGTTGACCGCGTCCTCCGGGACCCGGAACGACCGACCGACGCGGACCGCGGGCAGCTCACCCGAGTGGACCAGCCGGTAGACCGTCATCTTGGACACACGCATGACCGAGGCGACCTCCGCCACGGTCAAGAACTTGACGTCGGAGATGTCCCCCGAGGTCGGGCCGATGTTCGAGGCCATGATGCACCGCACTTTCGCGCACATGCGCCCCCCGGCTTCCCCACCGGAGACCCTTCGTATGTGCTTCTGTGAGAGTAGAGCCTAGTGTGACCTGTGAGGAAGCGGGGAACGCTTGACCGACATTTTGCTTTCGTCCCCGCGGGTCGGCTAGACATTCGCGGATGCGCCAGCAGTCGAGCAGAGGTGTACCCCGCCGCGCGCGCTCCGAATCACGGTCACCCACAGCCGGCGGTGCCTACGGCAGCGGGTCCAGCCCGTGCAGCGGGAAGACCGCCTCGCGGGTCGCGTGGATCGCGCGGTCGAGCCACACCCCCGGGTCATAGCCCGTGACCCAGTCGCGGTACGCCGGGGTGCGTCCGTCGGTCATCCGGAACGGCCCGGTGCGCCCCAGCAGGTGCTGCACGTGCGCCCGCCAGCCCTCCGGCGTCGCGGTCTGCGGGTCGAGCGGTGTCCCGGCCACGATCGCCAGCAGGTGCGTCCACGCGCGCGGGACCACGTCGACCACGGCGTAGCCGCCGCCGCCCGTCACCAGCCACCGCCCGTCGCTGACCTCGTGGGCCAGGTCGTGCAGCGCGAGGTACGTCGCCCGCTGGCCGTCCACGGTCAGCATCAGGTGAGCGAGCGGGTCCTCGATGTGCGAGTCGCAGCCGTGCTGGGTGACCAGGACGTCGGGGGCGAACTCGCGCACCAGCGGGGGGACGACGGCGTGGAAGGCGCGCAGCCAGCCGGCGTCCGACGTACCGGGCGGGAGCGCGACGTTGACCGCACTGCCCTCCGCGCCGGGCCCGCCGGTGTCGGTCGGGAATCCGGTGCCCGGGAAGAGCATCTGGCCGGTCTCGTGCAGGCTGATGGTGAGCACCCGGGGGTCGTCGTAGAAGATCTTCTCGACCCCGTCGCCGTGGTGCACGTCCACGTCGACGTAGGCGACCCGGTCCGCACCCTGGTCCAGCAGCCACTGGATGCCGACCGCGAGGTCGTTGTAGACACAGAAGCCGCTGGCCCGGTCGGGCATCGCGTGGTGCAGCCCGCCGGAGATGTTCGCGGCGTGCAGGCTCTCGCCGGACCACACCTGGCGAGCCGCCTCGACCGTCGCGCCGACGACGTGCGCGGACGCCTCGTGCATGCCGCTGAACGTGGGGTTGTCGTCGCTGCCGAGACCCCGGCGCGAGTCGTGCCGGTCGGGCTCCCGGCTGGCCAGCTTGACCGCGTCGACGTAGTCGGCGTCGTGGACCGTGCCGACCAGCTCGTCGGAGGCCATCGGGGCGGGCACGCACCGCAGCTGGTCGCCGTTGGCCGTCTCGCCCTCCGCGGCGAGCACGCCGAGCTCGCGGGCCAGCAGCACGGTGAGGTCCACCCGGAGCGGTGACATCGGGTGCGCGGCCCCGAAGTCGTAGGCGGTCAGCGTCGGGTCGAACACGACGCACGCGGGGCCGGACATGGCGTGGACACTACCCGGCTGTGACGGACGTCGCGGCGCGCGTCCGCAGCGCCCCCGCGCCCCGTCGTACGACGGATCCGGTTGTGATCGCGGCGACCGGCACTACGATCACCAGGTGAGTACGTCGATCAACCACTGGATCAGCGGCGCGTCCCACGCCGGCACCGCACCCGGCGAAGGACGCACGTCGCCGGTGCACAACCCAGCGACCGGGGAGGTCACCGGCCTGGTGTCGCTCGCCGAGACCGACGACGTCGCGCTGGCGGTCTCCACCGCGAAGGAGGCGGCGGCGCGGTGGCGGCACAGCTCGCTGGCGAAGCGGGCCTCGGTGCTCTTCGCGTTCCGGGAGATCCTGCATGCCCGCACCGAGGAGCTCGCCGCCGTGGTCACGGCCGAGCACGGCAAGGTGCTGGCCGACGCTGGCGGGGAGATCGCCCGCGGCCTGGAGAACGTCGAGTTCGCCACCGGTGTGCCGCACCTGCTCAAGGGCGGCTTCTCCGAGCAGGTCTCGACCGGCGTCGACGTCTACTCGATCCGGCAGCCGCTCGGGGTCGTCGCAGGCATCACGCCGTTCAACTTCCCGGTGATGGTGCCGCTGTGGATGTGCGCCAACGCGATCGCCTGCGGCAACGCGTTCATCCTCAAGCCCAGCGAGAAGGACCCGTCGGCCTCGCTCCTGCTGGCCCGCTGGTGGCAGGAGGCCGGCCTGCCCGACGGCGTCTTCACGGTCCTGCAGGGCGACCGGGTCGCCGTCGACGGACTGCTCACCCACCCCGACGTCGCCGCGCTGAGCTTCGTCGGCTCCACGCCGATCGCGCGCCACGTCTACGAGACCGGCACCCGGCACGGCAAGCGCGTCCAGGCCCTCGGCGGCGCGAAGAACCACATGGTGGTGCTGCCCGACGCGGACGTCGACCTCGCCGCCGACGCAGCCGTGTCGGCGGCCTACGGCGCCGCGGGCGAGCGCTGCATGGCGGTCTCGGTGGCCGTCGCGGTCGGCGACGTCGGCGACCGGCTCGTCGAGGCGATCGCGACCCGGCTCCCCAAGCTCACGATCGGCGACGGCGCGCAGCCGGGCACCGACATGGGTCCGCTGATCACCGGCGAGCACCGCGACCGGGTCGCGGGCTACATCGCCTCGGGCGCGGCCTCGGGTGCGCAGGTGGTGGTCGACGGTCGCGAAGCTGACGTGCCCACCGACGGCTTCTTCCTCGGCACCACGCTGCTCGACCGGGTCGGCACCGACATGGAGGTGTACACCGACGAGATCTTCGGCCCGGTGCTGTGCGTGGTCCGCGCCGAGGACTACGACGAGGCGCTGCGGATCATCAACACCAACCCCTACGCCAACGGCACCGCGATCTTCACGCGCGACGGCGGAGCAGCGCGGCAGTTCCAGTACGACGTCGAGGTCGGCATGGTCGGCATCAACGTGCCGATCCCGGTGCCGGTCGCGTCGTACTCCTTCGGGGGCTGGCGATCCTCCCTGTTCGGCGACCAGCACATGTACGGCCCCGAGGGCATCAACTTCTACACCCGCGGCAAGGTCGTGACGTCGCGCTGGCCGGACCCGACGGAGTCGCAGGTCGACCTGGGCTTCCCGCGCAACCGCTGAGCCGGGTCAGTCGCTGCCCTCGGCGAGCGCGCGGGACCGGTCGCGCGCCGCCTCGACCGCGGTGAGGAACGCCGCCCGGACCTTGTGGTCCTCGAGCTGGCGGAGGGCGGCCGCGGTCGTGCCGCCGGGTGAGGTGACCTGCTCGCGCAGCACGGTCGGGTGCTCGCCGGTCTCGCGCAGCAGCTTGGCCGAGCCGACGACGGTCTGCACGACGAGCTCGGTGGCCGTGCCACGGGGCAGTCCGAGGTGGACACCTGCCTCGATCATCGACTCGACGACGAAGAAGATGTAGGCCGGACCGGAGCCGCTGATCGCGGTGACCGCGTCCTGCTGGCGCTCGGGCACCCGCAGCACCTTGCCCGTCGAGGCCATCAGCGCCTCGGCCTCCTGCAGGTGCGACTCGTCGCAGTGCGACCCCCGGGAGATGGCGGCCATCCCCTCGTCGACCAGGGCCGGCGTGTTGGGCATGACGCGGACCACCGCGATGCCCTCGGGCAGCCGAGCCTCGATGAAGGCGGTGGTGATGCCGGCGGCGAGCGACACGACCAGCTGGCCGTGGCCGAGGTGCGGGGCGATCTCGTCCAGCACGTCGCCCATGTCCTGCGGCTTGACGACGAGCACGACCGTCTCCGCCTTCTGGGCCGCCTCGGCGTTCGACACCACGCTGACGCCGTACCGCTCGGTGAGCTCCGCCGCGCGGTCGCGGCGCTTCTCGCCGACCAGCAGGTCCTCGGCGCGCCACCCCGAGCGCACCAGCCCGGAGAGCAGCGTCTCCCCCATCACCCCGGCACCGACGACCGCGACGAGCTTGCCCATGTCGAGCTCCTACTTCTTGGAGACCAGCGAGTGCAGGAAGAACGACAGGTTGCTCGGTCGCTCGGCGAGCCGGCGCATGAGGTAGCCGTACCACTCCTGGCCGTAGGGCACGTAGACCCGGACCTTCTCGCCGGCCTCGGCGAGACGGCGCTGCTCGTCGGGACGGATGCCGAAGAGCATCTGGTACTCGTAGCTGCCCTGCGCCCGGTCGTTGCGGGTGGCGAGCGCGCTCGCGATGTCGACCATCCGTGGGTCGTGCGAGGCGACCATCGGGTAGCCCTGACCGGCCATCAGCACCTTGAGGCAGCGCACGTAGGACTTGTCGACGTCGTGCTTGGAGGCGAAGGCGACCGACTCCGGCTCGTTGTAGGCGCCCTTGCACAGTCGGACCCGCGAGCCCTCGTAGGCCAGGTCGCGGCAGTCCGCCTCGGTGCGGTGCAGGTAGGCCTGCACGACCGCGCCGGTCTCGGGGAAGTCCTTGCGCAGCTCCATCAGCGCGCCCAGCGTGGAGTCGGTGGTGGTGTGGTCCTCCATGTCGAGGGTCACCGTGGTGCCGGCGTTGCGGGCCGCGTGGCAGATGGTCCGGGCGTTCTCGAGCGCGATCTTCTCGCCCTCGGGCACCGGGCCCCGGCCGGGCTGGCCGTTCGCGCCGATCGCCTGCCCGACGGCTGAGAGCTTGACCGACACCTCCGCGTTGCGCGCCAGGCCGCGGTCGGCGAGGCCGGTGAGCACGTCGAGGTAGGCCTTGACGGTGGCGTCGGCCTGGTCGCGGTCGTAGGTGTCCTCGCCGAGGAAGTCGAGCGTGACGTGCAGCCCGGCCTCGACCAGGTCGTGGGTCGCCTCGACGGCGTCCGAGGTGGCCTCGCCGGGGACGTAGCGGGCCACGATGCCACCGGACACCGGCATCGAGGTGACGAAGCTCTTGACCTTGTCGCTGCGCGAGAGCATCAGCAGTGGCTGACGAAGCACGGATCTCCTCCACTGGTCCGTTGGGGCTGCCACGGTGCAGCCGACGCTCAGGCTACGCGCCGCCCGCCTCGGGCGGGCCACGGCACCGTCGTACGACGGGCGTCCCGCGGTCCTCAGGCCGTACGGCGGCGCAGGGTCGCCGCGCCGAGGGCGAGCCCGGCGAGCGCGAAGCCGACGACCACAGCGAGGTCGGTCCAGAAGCCGGGGACGGTCGCGGTCGTGGCGACGGACTGCATCGCGTCCACGGCGTAGGACAGCGGCAGGCCGTCGGAGATCAGCTCGAGCAGGCGCGGCATCGCCTCGCGCGGCAGGAAGAGCCCGCACAGCAGCAGCTGCGGGATCACCAGGGCGGGCATGAACTGCACGGCCTGGAACTCCGTGCGCGCGAACGCCGACACGAACAGCCCCAGCGCGGTGCCGAGGACCGCGTCGGCGACGGCCACCACGACGAGCATCCACACCGGGCCCTCGACGGCGAGGTCGAGGACCCCTACCGACAGCAGCACGGCGAGCGTGGACTGGACCGCGGCGACCAGGCCGAAGGCGACCGCGTAGCCGCCGAGGAAGTCGCCCTTGCCGGTCGGCATGGCGAGCAGCCGCTCGAGGGTGCCGGACGAGCGCTCCCGCAGCGTGGTCACCGAGGTGACCAGGAACATCACGATGAACGGGATCAGCGCGAGCAGCGACGGGCCCAGCCGGGTGAAGCCTGCCCCACCGCCGGTGTCGTCGAACATCCACCACAGCAGCGCCAGCAGCAGGCAGGGCAGGAGGAGCAGCATCGCGAGGGTGCGGTGGTCCCGGCGCAGCTGGGTCAGCACCCGCGCCGCGACGGCGAGAGTGACCCGGGGGCTCATGACGGGTCCTCGACGAGGCGGAGGAAGGCGCCCTCGATGTCGTCGGCGTGCGTGCGCTCGAGCAGCGCCTGCGGGGTGCCCTCGGCCAGCAGCTCACCGTCGCGCATCAGCAGCAGCCGGTCGCAGCGCTCGGCCTCGTCCATGACGTGGCTGGACACCAGCACCGTGGTGCCCGCGTCGGCGAGCCGGTGGAACATCGCCCATAGGTCGCGGCGCAGCACCGGGTCCAGGCCGACCGTCGGCTCGTCGAGCACCAGCACCTCCGGTCCGCCCAGCAGGGCGACCGCGAGCGAGGCGCGGGAGCGCTCGCCGCCCGAGAGCCGGCTCACGACGTCGTCGCGGCGGTGGCCCAGCGCAACGGCCTCGATGCACCGGTCCACCTCGCTCGCCGCGGTGCCGAGGACCCGGGCGAAGAACCGCAGGTTCTCCGCGACCGTCAGGTCGTCGTACACGCTGGGCGCCTGGGTGACGTAGCCGACGCGGTCGCGCAGCCGCTTGTCGCCGGCGGGCAGACCGAGGACCTCGACGGTGCCGGACCGGACGACCTGGACACCGACGATCGCCCGCATCAACGTGGACTTGCCGCAGCCCGAGGGTCCCAGCAGCCCCACGACCTCGCCCGGCCGCGTGGAGAACGTGATCCCGCGGAGCGCCTGGACGCGCCCGCGGCGCACGGTGAGGTCGCTCACCTCCACCACCGCGTTATTCACCATATGTTGAATTGTGCGCCCGGACGCCACCCGGGTCAAGCAGGGCCGAGACCACCGGACAGGTAGCGCTGCAGGGTCGGAGCGACCGCGGCGACGACCTCCTCGGAGGTCATCGACGCGAGCGGCTCGATCTCGAGCAGGTAGCGGGACACGACGAGCCCCAGCAGCTGGCTGATCACCAGCGACGCGCGACGCTCGGGCTGGTCGGGCAGGGCCGCGTCCTGGAGCGGAGTGCGCACCATCCGCAGGATCCCCTGCTGCAGCAGGGACTCCGGCGTCTCCTGGCTCAAGCTGGACCGTACGACGGCCAGCAGCGGCAGTCGCGCCGCCGGGTCGTCCCACACCGACAGGAACAGCCGCAGCAACCGCTCCCCCGCCCCGTCGAGGCCATCGGTGAACACCCGGGGCACCAGGGTGCGCGGGTCGACCGGGATCTGCAGCGCCGCCAGGAACAGGTCGTCCTTCGAACCGAAGTAGTGGTGCACGAGCGCGGGGTCGACACCCGCCCCCGCGGCAACGGCCCGGATCGTCGTGCCACCGAACCCCTTCGAGGCGAAGGCCTCGCGCGCCGAGTCCAGGATCTGGCCGCGGGTGTCCGGGCCACCGGGCCGTCGTCCGCGCGAGCGCGAGGCGGAGGTCACGTCCCGTCCGCGGCCGCAGCGAAGTTGAGCCGGGTGAAGGCCAGCGACTCGACGAGGTCGAGCTCGCGCGCCTCACGGTCGGCGGCCCTGCGGGTGTTGATCTCCAGCACCACGTGGCCCTCGAAGTCGACGTCTGCGAGGTGCTCGAGCAGCTCCGCCACGGGCTGGGTGCCCCGGCCGGGCACCAGGTGCTCGTCCTTGGCGGAGCCGGTGCCGTCGGTGAGGTGGATGTGCCGCAACCGGTCGCCGAGCCGGCGGGCCATCTCGACCGGGTCGGACTGCGAGACCGCGGAGTGCGACAGGTCGATCGTGGTGTTGGCGTAGTCCTGCTCGGAGGGGTCCCAGCCCGGGACATAGACCTCGACGGCGCGGCGCGAGGCTCGCCAGGGGTACATGTTCTCCACGGCGAAGGCGACGCCGGTGCGCTCCTCGAGCTCTGCGATCCCCTCGACGAAGCCACGCGCGTAGTCGCGCTGCCACCGGAAGGGCGGGTGTACGACGACCACGTCGGCGCCGACCGCGACCGCCATCTCGGCGCTCTTCTCCAGCTTGCCCCAGGGCTCGGTCCCCCAGACCCGCTGGGTGATCAGCAGGCACGGCGCGTGGACGGCGCACACCGGGATCTCGTGGTAGTCCGACAGGTGTCGGACGGCGTCGATCTCCTGGCTGATCGGGTCGATCGCGACCATCACCTCGACGGCGTCGTAGCCCAGTCGGGAGGCCAGCTCGAAACCGTTCGCCGTCGACTCGGGGTACACCGAGGCGGTGGACAGGGCGATCACGACCCGAGCGTATCGACCGGGGTGGTCAGCGACGAGCCGCCGGCCGACGGGCGCCGATCTGGTCGAGCCGCTCGAGGATGATGCCCTCGCGCAGCGCCCACGGACAGATCTCCAGCTCCGGGAGGTCGAACAGGTCCATCACCGCGTCCGCCACCAGCGCCCCGGCGACGATCTGGTGCGCCCGGCTCAGCGAGACCCCGGGCAGCTTGGCGACCTCGTCGGCCGACATCTCCAGCAGCTCGGGGACGAGGTCGCGCAACGTCGCAGCGTCGAGCACGCGTCGTACGAGCGGGCCGTCGCCCAGCGGTGCCGCGCCGCAGATCCGGGCCAGCGACCGGAAGGTCTTCGACGTCGCCACCGCGTGGTCGGGCCCTTGCCGCAGCACCGAGCCGGCGTCGCGGGCGACGTCCGCGCGGATCCGCTTGCGCAGCTCGCGCACGGCGTCCGCGTCGAGACCCTCCGAGAGGTGCTCACGGGTCAGCCGCGCGGCGCCCAGCGGCAGTGACTGCGCGACGTCCGGGGCCTCGTCGGAGCCGACCGCGATCTCGAGCGACCCGCCGCCGATGTCGAAGACCACCAGGCGTCCGGACGACCAGCCGAACCAGCGACGCACGGCCAGGAACGTCAGCCGGGCCTCGTCCTCACCCGGCAGCACCTCGATGTCGACCCCGGTCGCGTCGCGCACGTGCCGCAGGACGTCCTCGGAGTTGGTGGCGTCGCGGACCGCCGAGGTCGCGAAGCCGAGCATGTCCTCGCAGCCCTTGTCCTCCGCGATGTCGACGGCGGTGGCGACGAACCGGGTGAGCGCCTCGACCCCGGCCGAGTCGACCGCTCCGGTCGCGTCGAGGTGCTCGGCGAGCCGCAACGGCTCCTTGTGCTTCGAGGCCGGCATCGGCGCGGCGCCGCGGTGTGCGTCGACCACCAGGAGGTGCCCCGTGTTGGACCCGATGTCGAGTACGCCCAGCCTCATGGGGCGAACCCTAGCGACGTAGTCTTGCGCGCGTGCCCGAGACCGACCTGGTGATCCCCCGCGCGTTCATCGAGTTCGCCGACCCGGCCGACTCCTCGCAGGTCTTCAAGTGCGACCTGACCTGGCTGACGTCGCAGTACATGTGCATCTTCGGCCAGGGCTGCTGCGGGATCTACGCCGACCGGCCCGACGACGGCTGCTGCACGCTGGGGGCGCACTTCTCCGACAAGGACGACGAGAAGCGCACCCGCTCCTTCATGAAGCAGCTGACACCGCAGACCTGGCAGTTCCACGCCGAGGGCACGCGCAAGAAGAACGCCTGGGTCGAGACCGACGACGAGGGCGACCGCAAGACCGCCGTCCACGAGGGCGCCTGCATCTTCCTGAACCGTCCCGGCTTCGAGGGCGGCGAGGGATGCGCCCTGCACAGCCTCGCGTTGCGCCAGGGTCGGAACCCGCTGGAGACCAAGCCCGACGTGTGCTGGCAGCTGCCGATCCGGCGGACCTTCCGCGACGTCGAGCTGCCCGACGGCACCGAGTACACCGAGGTCAGCATCGGCGAGTACGACCGACGCGGCTGGGGCCCCGGCGGCCACGACCTGGACTGGTACTGCACCGGGAACCCCGACGCGCACGTCGCGCCGGACCCGCTCTACGTCACCAACGCACCCGAGCTCACCGAGCTGATGGGCCGGGCGGCCTACGACGAGCTCGTCGACCACTGCGAGGCCCACCTGGCCTCGCGCTCGCTGCTCGCCCTGCACCCCGCCGACCCGCGAGGCTGAAACCCGGGCACCCGGGACCCCGGCCCGGGCGACCCCCCGGTGTGCGGGCCCGGTGCGCGGATGGTGAGAATGCTTGGCATGCGCTTGGACCACGTGTCGTACGCCGCAGGACCGGACGGCCTCGCGAGCACCGCCGCTCGACTCGGCGAGCTCCTGGGCGAGGAGTTCCGCGACGGTGGCATCCACCCCCGCTTCGGCACCCGCAACATGGTGCTGCCGCTGACCGCCGGGACCTACGTCGAGGTGGTGTCCGTGCTGGACCACCCGGCCTCGGACAAGGCGCCCTTCGGGCAGGCCGTCCGAGCCCGCTCGGAGCTCGGCGGCGGCTGGCTCGGCTGGGTGGTCGCGGTCGACGACATGACCAAGGTCGAGGAGCGGCTGGGCCGCGAGTCCGTGCAGGGCAACCGGCACCGTCCCGACGGCGTGGAGCTGCGCTGGCGCCAGATCGGCGTGCGGGGTCTGCAGTCCGACCCCCAGCTGCCGTTCTTCGTGCAGTGGCAGACCCCCGACCTGCACCCCTCCGCGCACAGCACCGGCCAGGTCGCCCTGACCTCGCTCGAGATCGCCGGCGACCCGGGTCGGGTCAGCGACTGGCTCGGCAACTCCGTCGACGGTCCGCTCGAGGACGTCGACGTCGAGTGGGTCTCGCCGGACGGCGCCCCCGGCGTGGTGGCCGCCAGGTTCCGCACCCCGAGCGGCGACGTACGGATCTAGCCTCGTCGACGACGTGGAGCCGTTGCCGGGCGCCGTCCCGAGTCCGAACATCTGGAACCACCCCGAGACCTACGAGCTCGAGAACCGGTCGGTCGACCCCGACGGCCTGATCGAGGCCGCCATGGTCCGGGTCCTGGACGGCGTCGGATGGCTCGGCCGCGACGTCCTCGACCTGGGCTGCGGCACCGGCTTCCACCTGCCCCGCTGGGCCGCCACCGCGCGCCTCGTCCACGGCGTCGAGCCGCACCCGGACCTGGCGGCGATCGCCGCCCGTCGTACGCGTCGGTGCGGCAACGTCCGTGTCCTCCCCGGTACGGCGCAGCGGATCCCGCTCGCGTCCGACAGCGTCGACGTCCTGCAGGCACGGTGGTCCTACTTCTTCGGGCCCGGCTGCGAGCCCGGCCTGGTGGAGGTCGAGCGCGTGGTGCGACCCGGGGGCACGGCCTTCGTCATCGACAACGACGCGACCCGGAGCACGTTCGGCGGCTGGTTCCGCCGGTCCCGCCCCACCGTGGTGCCGTCGGACGTCGAGCGGTTCTGGACGACGCGCGGCTGGCGGCGTGAACGGCTCGACGTCGGGTGGCGCTTCACGACTCGCGAGGAGCTCGCCGCCGTCGTCCGCATCGAGCTCGACCCAGCGACCGCGGACGCGGCGCTGGCCGAGCACCGGGGTCTCGAGGTCGACTACGCGGTCAACCTCTGGTGGCGACGCTTCTAGCTGGTCGACCGCACCGTGAGCGTCGGCGCCAGCACCGTGCCGGACTGGGGGATCGGCCGGTGCGCGAGCAGCTCGCCGAGCAGCCGGACCACCTCGACCGCCACCTGCTCGAGCGGCTGCCGCACGGAGGTGAGGGCGGGCGTCGAGACCTGGGCCGCGATCGAGTCGTCGAACCCGACGACCGCGACGTCCCGGCCGGCCCGCAGGCCGCGCTCGTCGAGGGAGCGCAGCACCCCCATCGCGATCGTGTCGCTGGCGCACAGGAACGCGGTGGGTGCGAGGTCGGCGGCGTCGAGCAGGGCATGGGCGGCGCGGCTGCCGAACTCCAAGGTGTCCTCGCCGCGGGCCGAGAGCTGGCTGGTCGACAGGCCGTGCTCGTGCATCCGGTCGACCCAGCCGGAGCGCCGGTCCTCGCCGATCAGCGAGCCCTTGACCCAGCCCACCCAGGCGATCCGGCGGTGGCCGCGCTGCACCAGGTGGTCCACCGCGTCGACGACGCCCGCGCGGCCGTCCACGTCCACCCACGGGTGTCGGGCGCCGGGGTCGTCCCAGGGGCGGCCGAAGGCCACGAAGGGCACCGACCGCTCGGCGAGCCAGGCGGCGTGCGGGTTGCCGCGGTAGGTGTCGGTGATGACGAAGGCGTCGACGGCGGCAGAGCGCAGCAGCTCGTCGTACCCCTCGCTCGCCTCGTCCTCGCCGTCGGCGGTGAACAGCAGCACGTGGTAGCCGGCGGTGCGGGTGCTGTCGACCAGCGAGTGCACGAACCGGTCCATCAGCGCGTTGGCGCTGTCCTCGACGGCCGGGTCGACCCGGAGGCCGACGAGGTGCGAGCTGCGCGTGCGCAGGTTGCGGGCGGCGCGGTTGGGCGAGTAGCCGAGCCGCTCGATCGCCTGCCGCACCCGCGCCAGCGTGTCCGGCCGGAGCAGCTCGGGGCTGTTGAGCGCGTTGGACACCGTCTGCCGCGAGACGCCGGCCTCCTCGGCGACGGTGGCGAGTGTCGGGGCCGTCGTCGGGGCCGTCGTCGGGGCCGGCGCCGGTCCTGCCGTCGGGACGGCCGGCTGCGGGGGATCGTGGTCGGCCCCGGCACCCGCAACCGCCCCCGGCGAGGCGCTCGACGGGCGTGGCATCGGATGTTCCCCCAGGTCAGACGGCTGTGGATCGATCCAAGCATCGTGCCGGGCGGTCGCCGCGTCAACCCGCCGAGCCACGGCGGGCGGCCCGTCGCCGGCGGACCGCCGTGCCTGCGGCTGGTTGTCGGCGCGCTGCCCTACCGTCACGGACATGACCAAAGCCAAGGCCCGACCGAGCCGACCGGCCTACCGCTGCTCCGAGTGCGGCTGGGAGACGGTCAAGTGGGTCGGTCGCTGCGGGGAGTGCCAGGCGTGGGGCAGCGTGGCCGAGGCCGCTGCGAGCGGCCCCCAGGGCCGCACCGCGGCCGGACCGGTCACCTCCCCCGCGGTCCCGATCACCCAGGTGTCGGTCCAGGACTCCTTCTCGCGCACCAGTGGCGTCCCCGAGCTCGACCGGGTGCTCGGGGGCGGGATCGTGCCCGGTGCGGCGGTGCTGCTCGCGGGCGAGCCGGGCGTCGGCAAGTCCACGCTGCTGCTGGAGGTCGCCGCCCAGACCGCCCGGTCGGGGCTGCGCACGCTCTACGTCACCGGCGAGGAGTCCGCCTCCCAGGTGCGGTTGCGGGCCGACCGCACCGGCGGCGTGCACGACGAGCTCTTCCTCGCTGCCGAGACCGATCTCGGCGCCCTGCTCGGGCACGTCGAGGCGGTCCGACCGCAGCTGCTGGTCGTCGACTCCGTGCAGACCATCGGCGCAGCCGACGTCGACGGCGTCCCCGGCGGGGTGACCCAGGTCAAGGAGGTGGCGGCCGCGCTGGTGCGGGTCGCCAAGACCCAGAACATCGCGACCGTCATGGTCGGCCACGTCACCAAGGACGGCAGCATCGCTGGCCCACGCGTGCTCGAGCACCTCGTCGACGTGGTCCTGCACTTCGAGGGCGAGCGGAGCAGCCGGCTCCGCATGGTGCGAGCGGTCAAGAACCGCTTCGGCCCGGTGGACGAGGTCGGCTGCTTCGACCTGTCCGGGGAGGGCATCGTCGCGGTGACCGACCCGACGGGGCTGTTCGTGGCCCGCCACCACGAGCCCGTGCCCGGCACCTGCGTCAGCGTCGTGCTCGAGGGCCGGCGTCCGATCCTGGCCGAGGTGCAGGCCCTGGTGACCCCGTCCGCGGCCGAGCGTCCCCGTCGCACGACCTCAGGGCTGGACTCCTCCCGCATCGCGATGGTGGTCGCGGTGCTCCAGCAGCGCGCCCGGATCCGGCTGCACACCCACGACGTCTTCGCCTCCACCGTCGGCGGGGTCAGGATCACCGAGCCCGCCGCCGACCTCGCCTCGGCGATCGCGGTGGCCTCGGCCTGGAAGCAGCGCGACATCCCCACCGACCTGGTCGCGATCGGTGAGCTCGGGCTCGCCGGGGAGCTGCGCCGCGTCCGGGACACGCCGCTGCGGCTCGCCGAGGCCGCGCGGCTCGGTTTCCGGGGTGCGATCGTGCCGGCCGACTCCCAGCGGGAGGCCGGGGTGGTGCGCATGGTCGAGGGCATGCGGGTGGTCGGCGTCCCCGACGTCGACGCCGCGCTGCGGGTGCTCGATCTCGGGGTCAAGGACGCCGACCCCGTGTTCACGGTGCACCGGACCGAGCCGGGTCGGCCGGCGCTGCGGGGGGTCTGAGCCCGACTCCCCTAGACTGGCGCCCGCGAGGATCGGAGGGGTCCTGCGCGGACACCGAGCCGACGACAGGCACAGCACAGACCGGGGAGACACGTGGCAGCCAACGAGCGCACCGACGAGGTGCTCCGGTTGCGGGCGACCCTGGCCAGCATCGCGCCGGGCACCCAGCTGCGGGACGGTCTCGAGCGGATCCTGCGCGGTCGCACCGGCGCCCTGCTGGTGCTCGGCAGCGACAAGGTCGTCGACTCGATCTCGACCGGCGGCTTCTTCCTCGACATCCCCTTCACCGCCACCGGGCTGCGCGAGCTGGCCAAGATGGACGGCGCGATGGTCCTCGACAAGGAGGCCCAGCGGATCCTGCACGCCGCGGTCCACCTGATGCCGGATCCCAGCATCTTCTCCGACGAGACCGGCACCCGGCACCGCACGGCCGACCGGGTGGCACGGCAGAGCGGCTTCCCGGTGATCTCGGTGTCGCAGTCGATGCAGATCATCGCGGTCTACGTCGGCGGGACCCGCTACGTGCTCGAGGCCTCCGGCCAGATCCTGTCCCGCGCCAACCAGGCGCTCGCCACCCTCGAGCGCTACAAGATGCGCCTCGACGAGGTGTCCAGCACCCTGTCCGCCCTGGAGATCGAGGACCTGGTCACGACCCGCGACGTGGCGGTGGTCGCGCAGCGGCTGGAGATGGTGACCCGGATCGCCCGCGAGATCGAGGACTACGTGCTCGAGCTCGGCAGCGACGGGCGTCTGCTCTCCCTCCAGCTCGACGAGCTCGTCACGGGCGTCGACATCGAGCGCGAGCTGGTGATCCGCGACTACCTTCCGCCGACCCGGCGCAAGCGCAGCCCCGGCGACGTGCTCAACGACCTCGAGACGCTGAGCCCCACCGACCTGGTCGACATCGCCGCCGTGGCCCGCGCGCTCGGCCTCGGCGCGAGCGAGCACCTCGACGGCGCGGTCACGCCCCGCGGCTACCGTCTGCTGGCCAAGGTGCCCCGGCTGCCCGGTGCGGTCGTGGACCGGCTGGTGGAGCACTTCGGCAGCCTGCAGAAGCTGCTCTCGGCCAGCATCGACGACCTGCAGGCGGTCGACGGTGTCGGCGAGCTGCGCGCCCGCAGCGTGCGTGAAGGCCTCTCCCGGCTGGCCGAGTCCAGCATCCTGGAACGCTATGTATGACGCCCTGGTCCTCGTCACCGCGGTGGCGTGCGGCCTCGTCGGTGGGGTGTTCTTCGCGTTCTCGACGTTCGTGATGGACGGGCTGTCGCGGCTGCCCGCGACGGGCGGCATCGCTGCGATGCAGGCGATCAACCGGGCCGCCGTACGACCGGCGTTCATGGCGCTGCTGCTCGGCACCGCCCTGCTGTGCGTCGTCGCGGCCGTGCTGTCGGTCGCGCGCGGTGACGTGCTGGTGATGGTGGCGGCGATCGTCTACGTCGGCGGCGCCGTCGTGCTGACGGCCGCGGTCAACGTCCCGCTCAACCGGCGGGTCGAGGCGCTCGAACCCGACGACGAGGTGACCCACCCGGTGTGGGCGGACTACCTGCGGCGCTGGGTGCGCACCAACCACCTGCGCACCGTGGCCGGCGCCGTCTCCTGCGGGCTGCTGGTCGGATCCCTGCTCGCCCGCTGAGTCAGCGGCGCTTCTTCGCGGACTTCGGGCTCGGCGTCGGGGTCGTCGTCACCGTCGGTCGCGGCGGTGCCTGCAGCAGGAACTGGGTGGTGACCGGGTCGCCGCCGAAGACCGCCGCCGCCACGTGGTAGTAGCCGCTCTCGGCCCAGCCCGTGGTGCCGGTGCAGTCGGCGTCGGAGCGCTGGCCGTTCCAGGTCACGCTCACCGAGACCGGGACGTCCTTGCGGACCACGACCGACTGCTTGGCGACCGCTCCCCGGCACTCCTGGGTGGACCAGATCCGGTCGCTGCCGGAGGTCAGCCGGACCACGACCGAGTCGGCGGAGGCCTCGAAGGTGCAGGCGGGCGTCGTACGGGCGGTCAGCACCAGGTCGAACACCGTGGACCGCCCCGCGAAGGCGCTGCCCTTCACCTGCGGGTTGGTGATGATGTCCTTGCCGACGCACGGCCCGCTGGGCTCGGCCAGCGGCGTGGGAGAGGGCTTGGGCGTGACCAGCTTGCCACGCTTGTTGCGTCGTGGCGTCGGCGACGCGTCAGCGGTGGTCGGGACCGCCGTGGCCGTCGTCACCGCCGCCGGCGAGGAGGCCGCACCGACCGGACGTGCGGAGGGGCCGCTGGTGTCGTCGCCGCCGCCGCCGCCGAGCAGCCGGGCCACGGCGAAGACGAGGGCGAGCGCCACGGCCAGGACGAGCAGGCGGCGCACCCAGTAGACACGGGCCGGCAGGGGTCGTCGCGGGGGCACGGAGCTCACCCGCGCCACGCTAGTGCCGCGCCGTCGCCCAGCCGCGCTGCCACACCGAGCCGGCCCGGCTAGGGTCGTGCCCACCGTGACCGCACCCCCCACCGGCAGCGCGCTGCGCGCCGCCGTCCTGACCTGGTACGACGAGCACGCGCGCACCCTGCCGTGGCGCGAGCCCGGGGCATCCCCGTGGGCGGTGATGGTGAGCGAGTTCATGCTGCAGCAGACGCCGGTGGCGCGGGTGCTGCCGGTCTACGAGGCCTGGCTCGACGCGTGGCCGACGCCGGCCGACCTCGCCACCGCCTCCCCGGGCGACGCGGTGCGTGCCTGGGGGCGGCTGGGCTACCCGCGTCGAGCACTTCGGCTGCACGCCGCCGCCACCGCGATCGTCGCCGAGCACGACGGCGAGGTGCCGGCGGACCACGCCGCACTGCTGGCCCTGCCGGGCGTCGGCGACTACACGGCCGCGGCGGTCGCCTCGTTCGCCTACCGGCGCCGCCACGTCGTGCTCGACACCAACGTGCGCCGGGTGCTGGCCCGGACCGTGCGGGGCGAGGAGTTCCCGGCGGCGTCCATCACCCGCGGCGAGCGGGACCTGGCGGCCTCGCTGCTGCCCGACGACGGGCCGACCGCCGCCGCGTGGGCGGTCGGCACCATGGAGCTCGGCGCCGTCGTCTGCTCGGCCGCGAGCCCGCAGTGCGCGTCCTGCCCGGTGGCCGACCTCTGCGCGTGGCGCGCCGCCGGCTACCCGCCGTACGACGGGCCGCCCCGCAGGGGCCAGACCTACGACGGCACCGACCGTCAGTGCCGCGGGCGGCTGCTCGGCGTGCTGCGCGACAGTGCCGGGCCGGTGCACCTCGACGCTCTGGTGCGGGTGTGGAGCGTGGACGAGCAGCGCGACCGGTGCCTGGCCTCGCTGATCGCCGACGGACTGGTCGCGCAGGTGTCCGCGCAGACCTACGCCCTGCCCTGAGGCGGTCTCAGCCGGCGGTCACGGCGGCGACGGCGTCGGCCAGGTCGCGCACAGCTCGCTGCTGCTCGGGGTCGCCCCCGTCCAGCGGCAGGTCGAGCTGGAAGCCCATGAAGGCCGCATCCAGCAGCGCCGTCGCGCGCACCGCCTTCGCGCGCGTCGTGCCGGCGGCGACCAGGTGGTCCGCCACCGCGGAGACCCAGGTCTCGTTGGCCTCTCGCACGACTGTGGCGTAGGGCTCTCGGCCGAAGAGCCCGAGGGCGGCCGCCTCGACGTACACCCGCTGGCAGCGCTCGAGCTGCGCCGTCGTCACGGCGGCCCACAGACCGAGCACGGCGCGGCGTACGTCCTTGGCGGGCCGCAGTGCGGCGATCTCGGCGACGGCGCGGTCGTTGGAGGCCCGCAGCACGGCCGCGACGAGGTCGTCCTTGCTGCCGAAGTGGTAGAGCAGCATCCGGTCGCTGGTGCCGATCGCGGCGGCCAGCGGGCGGAGGCTGAGGCCGATCAGCCCGTGCTCGAGCACGTAGTCGGTCGCGGCCTCGGCGAACTCCGCACGTCGGCTGGTCACCGGACCCCCTCGTCTCGCTCCGTCTGCACTCGCCCTGACTCGCGAGGAAGTGTAGCGGCTGCTACATTTGTAGCAGTTGCTACAACGAACAGGGAGAGATGGTCATGGTCGGGGCGTGGGTCCTTCTGGTGGCAGCGATCGGGGTGGAGGTCGCCGCGACGGCGGCGCTGCCGCGCACGCAGTCGTTTCGCGACCCGGCGTGGACCGCGTTCGTGCTCGGCGGCTACGCCGTCTCGATCTGGCTGCTCGCGACGGTCATCAAGCACATCCCGGTGTCGGTCACCTACGCCGTCTGGTCCGGGCTGGGCACGGCGGGAATCGCCCTGGTGGGCGTGGTCCTGCTGGGCGAGGGGTTCGACCTCACCAAGGGAGTCGCCCTGACCCTGATCGTCGGCGGTGTGCTGATCCTCAACCTGAACGGCGCAGCCCACTAGTCCCCCAACTGGCTGCCCCGACGGATTCGTCTGCGATCGCCGCACGGATGGGACCGTCGGGATCGCAGACGAATCGGGAGGGGGGACCTACTCGGCGGGGCCGGTGGCGGTCTCCTCGAGCGGCGGCAGGTCGGGCAGCTCGCTCTTGGTCTCGCCCTTGAACGTGAACGTCGCCTCGGTGCCCTCGCCCTCGACGTCGACCAGGATGATCTGGCCGGGCCGCACCTCGCCGTACAGCATCTTCTCGGCGAGCGAGTCCTCGATCTCGCGCTGCACGGTGCGCCGCAGCGGGCGGGCGCCGAGCACCGGGTCGAAGCCCCGGCTGGCCAGCAGATCCTTGGCGTTCTGGGTCAGCTCGATGGACATGTCGCGGTCGCGCAGGCGCTTCTCCACGCCGGCGATCATGTTGTCGACCATCGAGATGATCTGCTCCTTGGTCAGGGGCGGGAACACCACGATCTCGTCGACCCGGTTGAGGAACTCCGGGCGGAAGTGCTGCTTGAGCTCCTCCGAGACCTTCGCCTTCATCCGGTTGTAGGAGCCCTGGACGTCGGTGGTCTGCTGGAAGCCGAGGCTGGCGCCCTTGGAGATGTCGCGGGTGCCGAGGTTGGTGGTCATGATGATCACGGTGTTCTTGAAGTCGATCACCCGGCCCTGGGAGTCGGTCAGGCGACCTTCCTCCAGGATCTGCAGCAGCGAGTTGAAGATGTCCGGGTGGGCCTTCTCGACCTCGTCGAACAGCACCACGGAGAACGGCTTGCGGCGCACCTTCTCGGTGAGCTGCCCGCCCTCCTCGTAGCCGACGTAGCCGGGAGGCGAGCCGAACAGCCGCGACACGGTGTGCTTCTCGGAGAACTCCGACATGTCGAGCTGGATCAGCGCGTCCTCGTCGCCGAAGAGGAACTCCGCGAGGGTCTTCGACAGCCACGTCTTGCCGACGCCCGAGGGGCCGGCGAAGATGAACGACCCGCCGGGGCGCTTGGGGTCCTTGAGGCCCGCACGGGTGCGTCGGATCGCCCGGGACAGCGCACGGACGGCCTCCTCCTGGCCGATGACGCGCTTGTGCAGCTCGTCCTCCATCTTGAGCAGCCGGGTCGACTCCTCCTCGGAGAGCTTGACGATCGGGATGCCGGTGGCGACGGCGAGGACCTCGGCGATGAGCTCCTCGTCCACCTCCGCGACGACGTCCATGTCGCCGGCCTTCCACTGCTTCTCCCGCTCGCCCTTGGCCAGGATGAGCTTCTTCTCCTCGTCGCGCAGCGATGCGGCCAGCTCGAAGTCCTGGCTGTCGATCGCGCCCTCCTTGCGACGGCGCACGTCGGCGATCTTGTCGTCGAACTCGCGCAGGTCCGGCGGCGCGGTCATCCGGCGGATCCGGAGCCGCGAGCCGGCCTCGTCGATCAGGTCGATGGCCTTGTCGGGCAGGAACCGGTCGGAGACGTAGCGGTCGGCGAGGGTGGCCGCCGCCACCAGCGCCTCGTCGGTGATCGTCACCCGGTGGTGCGCCTCGTAGCGGTCGCGCAGACCCTTGAGGATCTCGATGGTGTGCGCGATCGTCGGCTCCTGCACCTGGATGGGCTGGAAGCGCCGCTCCAGGGCGGCGTCCTTCTCGAGGTGCTTGCGGTACTCGTCCAAGGTGGTGGCACCGATGGTCTGCAGCTCCCCGCGAGCCAGCATCGGCTTCAGGATCGAGGCGGCGTCGATCGCGCCCTCGGCCGCGCCCGCCCCGACGAGCGTGTGCAGCTCGTCGATGAACAGCACGATGTCGCCACGGGTCTTGATCTCCTTGAGGACCTTCTTCAGGCGCTCCTCGAAGTCACCGCGGTAGCGCGAGCCCGCGACCAGCGAGCCCAGGTCGAGGCTGTAGATCTGCTTGTCCTTGAGCGTCTCGGGCACGTCGCCGCGCACGATCGCCTGCGCGAGACCCTCGACGCAGGCCGTCTTGCCGACACCGGGCTCGCCGATCAGCACCGGGTTGTTCTTGGTGCGGCGCGAGAGCACCTGCATCACGCGCTCGATCTCCTTCTCGCGCCCGATCACCGGGTCGAGCTTGCCCTCGCGCGCGGCCTGCGTGTAGTTGCGGCCGAACTGGTCGAGGACCAGCGACGAGGACGGAGCCCCCTCCTGGGGCGCGCCGGCAGCAGCGGTCTCCTTGCCCTGGAAGCCGGAGAGCAGCTGGATGACCTGCTGACGGACCCGGTTGAGGTCGGCGCCGAGCTTGACCAGCACCTGGGCGGCGACGCCCTCGCCCTCCCGGATCAGGCCCAGCAGGATGTGCTCGGTGCCGATGTAGTTGTGGCCGAGCTGGAGCGCCTCCCGCAGGGACAGCTCGAGGACCTTCTTGGCGCGCGGCGTGAACGGGATGTGGCCGCTCGGTGCCTGCTGGCCCTGGCCGATGATCTCCTCGACCTGGGCGCGCACCGCCTCGAGCGAGATGCCGAGGCTCTCGAGCGCCTTGGCCGCGACGCCCTCACCCTCGTGGATCAGGCCCAGGAGGATGTGCTCGGTGCCGATGTAGTTGTGGCTGAGCATCCGGGCTTCTTCCTGCGCCAGGACGACCACCCGACGGGCCCGGTCGGTGAACCGTTCGAACATTTCCATCGCTCCTTGCCGTGCTGCCGATCCACGTCGCCTGGGGGTTCCCGCAGACACGGTGGGACATTCGTTGCTGGCAACCCTAGTCCCGCGACCTCGCGCGACTCCGGGCGATCCAGGACCCGGGCCAGGGAGGTGGACCGGGTGCTTTCGTGAGACTCAACGCCGGTCGCCAGCCTACGTGTTCCCACGCAGAGTCGTTAAAGCATTCGCCGACAGCGAACAGGGGCTTCCCTGCTGGCTGTCGGCGGTCTCCCCCGAGGGGCGTGCGCCCCCGTCGAGCTGCCTAGTTGGCGGCGGCGTAGGCCTCGCGTACGTCGGCGCTGACGCGGCCTCGCTCAGGCACGTCGTACCCGTTCTCGCGGGCCCAGGCCCGGATGTCCGCGGCGCTGGCTGCGTCGCCGGACGGGGCGGAGGCGGCCGCGGAGGCGCGGCGACCCGACTTGCGACGGCCACCGGTGCGCCGGCCGTGGCCGATGTAGAGCGAGAGCGCGTCGCGCAGCTCGGCGGCGTGCTTGTCGGAGAGGTCGATCTCGTAGTCGACCCCGTCGAGGGCGAAGCTGACGGTCTCGCTCGCGTCCAGGCCGTCGATGTCGTCGACCAGAACCACGTTCACTCGCTGTGCCATGAATAATTGCCCTTCTATTTCCCAGGAAATCCCCAAAATGCAGGGGACCGGGGTCGTATTCGACCCGAACCGAACAGTAAACGTTTCGATTGCCGAGAAGCAAATGCGCAATCTTTCGATAACCACGGCGCAATTCAAAGACCGGCTGCCTCAGGTATGCCGCGCTCGCGACCGGACGCCGGGCGCCCGTGGAGCCCCCGGACGAGCAGTCCTGAAAGGCGATCCGGGTGGAGGCGACGCCGGCGACCCCTCATGAGTCGCGCGGGCGGAATCCGGGCGCAATAGCGGACCCGGAGCCTCGCTCAGTGGGAGTGCACAATTTAATCCGCGCGTTACGGGTTTCTATTTCAACGATCGTGGCGCGGTCTACTCCGGACGCAGCAGCGGGAACAGGATCGTCTCGCGCACCGACGCCCCGGTGAGCATCCCGAGCATCCGGTCGACGCCGAGGCCGATGCCGCCGGCGGGCGGCATGCCGTACTCCATCGCCTTGAGGAACACCTCGTCGAGGTCCATCGCCTCGGGGTCGCCCCCGGCCGCCAGCCGGGACTGCGCCTCGAGCCGCTCGCGCTGGATCACCGGGTCGTTCAGCTCGGAGTAGGCCGCGCCCATCTCCACGCCGTTGATGATCAGGTCCCACGCCTCGTTGAGGCCGGGCGTCGAGCGGTGCGGCTTGGCCAGCGGCTTCACGGCCTCCGGGTAGTCCATGACGAACGTCGGCTGGATCAGGGTGTCCTCGACGAGCTGCTCGAAGAGCTCGACGACGATCTCGGCCGCCCCCCACTGCTCCTGCAGCTCGACGTCGTGCGCCTCGGCCAGACCCCGCAGCGTCTCCGCCGAGGTGGTGACGTCGACGCTCGTGCCGACGGCCTCCGAGACCAGCTCGAAGATCGGCGCCTCGCGCCAGGGACCCGCGAGGTCGATCACGCTGCCGTCGCGGCCCACGACCTCGGGGCTGCCGATGGCGGCGTGAGCTCCGCGGATCAGGTCCTGGGCCAGCGCCATCATCGTGTGCTGGTCGCCGTAGGCCTCGTAGGCCTCCAGCATCGAGAACTCCGCCGCGTGCGTCGCGTCGAGCCCTTCGTTGCGGAAGGTGCGGCCGATCTCGTAGACCCGGTCGACCCCACCGATCATCGCGCGCTTGAGGTCGAGCTCGAGCGCGATCCGGAGCAGCATCTCCTGGTCCAGGGCGTTGAGGTGGGTGCGGAACGGACGCGCCGCGGCGCCGCCGTTGGTGAGCTGCAGGATCGGCGTCTCGACCTCGACGAAGGCGTGCTCGTCGAGCGTGGCGCGCAGGCTCCTGAGCAGGGCGGCCTTCTTGCGGACCATGTCACGCGGCTCGGGGCGCACCATCATGTCGACGTAGCGCAGCCGCACCCGCGCCTCGTCGGAGAGCGGCTTGTGCTCGTTGGGCAGCGGCCGCAGCGTCTTGGCCGCGACCGTCCAGCCGCTCGCCTGCACCGACAGCTCACCACGACGACTGGTGATGACCTCGCCGCGCACCGCGAGCAGGTCCCCCAGGTCGACCAGCGACTTGAACTCCGCGAGCGACTCCTCGCCCAGGTCGCCGAGCGAGAGCATCACCTGCAGCTCGGTGCCGTCTCCCTCGCGCAGCCGGACGAAGCAGAGCTTCCCGGTGTTGCGCAGGAACATCACCCGGCCGGTGACCGCGACGTCGTCACCGGTGCGGGTGTCCGGCTCGAGCCCGCGCGCGTCGTACGCCTCGCGGACCTGACGCAGCGTGTGGGTGCGGTCCACGACGACGGGGTACGGCGCCGGGCCGGACTCGAGGAGCCGTTCCCGCTTCTCGCGACGGACCCGCATCTGCTCCGGGAGGTCGTCGGGTGGCTGCTCGCTCATGGGCGCCAAGCCTAGGCCGTGACGGGACCGGGCCCGCAGCCGGTCACGGGTGGTTGCGGTCGAAGACGATCTCGAGGCCGAGGAGGGTCAGCCAGGGCAGGTGGTCGGTGATCGTCGCGCACTCCTCGACCACGAGCGGCGCCAGGCCGCCGGTGGCGATCACCCGGGCGCCGCCGGGCGCCAGCCGCAGCTCGTCGAGCATCCGCCCGACGATGCCGTCGACCTGGCTGGCGAAGCCGTAGAGGATCCCGCTCTGCATCGCCTCGACGGTGTTCTTCGCGATGACCGACCGCGGCCGCACCAGCTCGACCTTGCGCAGCTGGGCGCCGCGGCGTCCGAGCGCCTCCAGCGAGATGTCGATACCCGGGGCGATCGCGCCTCCGACGTACTCCCCGCGCCCGCTCACCACGTCGAACGTCGTCGCCGTGCCGAAGTCGACGACGATCGCGGGCCCGTCGTACAGCTGCGAGGCCGCCAGCGCGTTGATGATCCGGTCGGTGCCCACCTCGCGGGGGTTGTCCATCAGGATCGGCACGCCGGTGCGCACCCCGGGCTCGACGATCAGCAGGGTGGTGTCGCGGTGGTAGCTCCGCAGCATGTCGCGCCACTCGTGCAGCACCGAGGGGACGGTGGCGCACACCGAGACACCGCGCAGCGCGCCGCCCGCCGGGGAGTCGTTCAGCAGACCCTTGAGCAGGACCCCCCACTCGTCGGCGGTACGGCGCTCGTCGGTCGCCACCCGCCAGTGGTCGACCACGTCGCCGTCGGCGAGCAGGCCGATCGTGGTGTGGCTGTTGCCGATGTCCGCGCAGAGCAGCGGGCTCACGGGCGCAGGTCCAGCGCGATGTCGAGCACCGGGGCGGAGTGCGTGACCGCACCGACCGCGATCAGGTCGACCCCGGTCTCGGCGACCTCCCGGGCGCGGTCCAGGGTGAGACCGCCGGAGGCCTCGAGACGGGCCCGGCCCCCGTTGATCCGCACCGCCTCGGCCATCGTGGCGGTGCTCATGTTGTCGAGCAGGACCTCCCGGGCCCCGGCCTCGAGCAGCTCACGGAGCTGGTCGAGCGTGGTGACCTCGACCTGCACCGGCAGGTCGGGGTAGCGGGCCCGCACGGCCTCGTAGGCCGCGACCACCCCGCCGGCCGCCAGCACGTGGTTGTCCTTGACCAGGGCCTGGTCGGACAGCGTCGCGCGGTGGTTGAGGCCGCCGCCGCAGCGCACGGCGTACTTCTCCAGCGCCCGGAAGTGCGGCGTGGTCTTGCGGGTGTCACGGACCCGGGCACCGGTGCCCTCGAGCGCGCTCACCCAGCGCGACGTGGCGGTGGCGACGCCGGAGAGGTGGCAGAGGTAGTTCAGCGCGGTGCGCTCCGCGGTCAGCAGCGCGGGGACCGCTCCGTGCACGGACAGCAGCACGTCGCCGCGCCGCACGTGGTCGCCGTCGGCCGCTTGGCGCTCGAGCCGCACCCCGGGGACGGCCTGGCCGAACACCTCCTCGGCGACGGCGAGCCCGGCCACCACCCCGTCGGCGCGGGCGACGAGGTCGGCCCACGCGAGCTCGGTGGGGTCGAGCGTCGCCGCGCTGGTGACGTCCTCGCCGGGCAGGTCCTCGGCGAGGGCGGCCGCGACGTGGTCGGCGATCCGGACGGGGTCGAGCCCGGCGGCGGTCAGATCGGTTGCGACGCCCGGTGTCACGGGGTCGCCCCCGAAGCGGCGAGCGGGGGCGCCGTCACCGGGGCAGGCCGGTAGGCCAGGTGCGGCGTGCCGTCCCGCAGGGCGACGTCGATGTGGCCGCCCCAGCCCGCGTCGTCACGGTCCGGGAAGTCCTCGCGCCAGTGCGACCCACGGGTCTCCTCACGCCAGCGCGCGGCGCCGAGCAGGGCCTGCCCGACCGTGAGCAGGTTGGTGGTCTCCCAGGCGGCGACGTCGGCCACGTCCGTCGTACGACGGTTGAGGGCGGCGAGCGCGGACGCACCGGACGAGAGGCCGGCGCGGGAGCGGAGCACGCCGGCGCGCTCGGTCATCACGTGCTGCACGGCGGTGCGGAGCGGACCCGGGACCAGGCCAGGGGTCCGGAGGTCGGGGACGGGCTCCCGGCGCGGCGGCAGGTCGGCCGACAACCGCGCGGCGATGCGGCGGGAGAACACCAGCCCCTCGAGCAGCGAGTTGGACGCCAGCCGGTTGGCGCCGTGCACGCCCGAGCAGGCGACCTCGCCGCACGCGAAGAGCCCCGGCACGGACGACTGGCCGTGCAGGTCGGTGGCGACACCGCCGGACGCGTAGTGGCAGGCCGGGGCAACCGGGATCAGGTCGACGACCGGGTCGATGCCGTGGGAGCGGCAGGTGGCCAGGATCGTCGGGAAGCGGCGCTCCCACTTCGCGGCACCGAAGTGGCGCGCGTCGAGCCACACGTGCGCGGCGCCGGTCTCCCGCATCCGCCGCATGATCGCCTTGGCCACCACGTCGCGCGGAGCCAGGTCCGCGAGCTCGTGCCGGCCCTGCATGAACCGGTCGCCGTCGCCGTCGACGAGGAAGGCGCCCTCGCCGCGCACCGCCTCGGAGATCAGCGGCTGCTGCCCGGTGGAGTCCTCTCCCAGCCACATCACGGTGGGGTGGAACTGCACGAACTCCAGGTCCCGCAGCACCGCACCGGCGCGCAGCGCCAGCGCCATGCCGTCGCCGGTGGACACCGACGGGTTGGTGGTCGCCTCGAACACCTGCCCCAGTCCGCCGCTGGCCAGCACGACCGCGCGGCACAGCACCGCCCCGACGCCGTCGCGCTGCCCCTCGCCCATCACGTGCAGGGTCACGCCCGCCACCCCGCCGTCGGCGCCGGGGATGACGTCGAGCACCAGGGCGTGCTCGGTCACCTCGATGTCGGGCGCCGCCTGCACGGCTGCGATGAGGGCCCGCTGGATCTCGGCGCCCGTGGCGTCGCCGCCCGCATGGGCGATCCGGTCGCGGTGGTGGCCGCCCTCGCGGGTCAGGGACAGCTCGCCGGCCTCGGTCTGGTCGAAGACGGTGCCCAGCGAGATCAGCTCCCGGACCGCCTCGGGCCCCTCGGTGACCAGGATGCGCACGGCGTCCTCGTCGCAGATCCCGGCGCCGGCGACCAGGGTGTCGTGCAGGTGCTGGTCGGGGGTGTCGCCCGGGCCGAGGGCTGCCGCGATGCCGCCCTGCGCCCACTGCGTGGAGCCCGCACTGAGGATGTCCTTGGTGACCACCATGACGCTGCCGATCGTCGCGGACGCCCGCAGCTGCAGGGCCGCGGTCAGCCCCGCGATGCCCGACCCGATCACGACGACGTCGGCATAGGTCGTCCAGCCGGGGGTGGGGGCGGCGAGCCGCTCGGGCAGGTTCACACGCGGAAGGCTACCGAGCCGGGCCGTCCGGCCCCCTCGTCGTCCGCGCCCCGTGGTCCGAGGTGGACGGCGGCGTTGTCGATCAGCCGGGTGCTGCCGACCCGCGCAGCGACCAGCAGCCGGGCCTCGCCGGCGACCGGGGCTTCGGTGAGGTCGGGCGCGGTGAGGGCGAGATAGTCCACCTCGACGCCGGCCTCGTCGGCGAGCACCGCCTGCGCCACCCGTCGTACGGCGTCCGCACCGTCGGTGCCGACGGCGGCACCCGCTCGCAGCGCTGCCGAGAGCGCCAGCGCCGCCCGCCGCTGGTGGTCGTCGAGGAACGCGTTGCGCGAGGAGAGCGCCAGGCCCTCGGGCTCGCGGACCGTCTCGACGCCGACGACCCGAAGACGCAGGCAGAGGTCGTCGACCATCCGGCGGACGAGGACGAGCTGCTGGTAGTCCTTCTGCCCGAAGAAGGCCAGGTCCGGCCGGACCAGCCCGAACAGCTTCGCCACGACGGTCAGCACGCCGCGGTAGTGCCCCGGGCGGACCGCTCCCTCGAGGATGCCGCCGAGCGGGCCCGGCTCGACGGTGACCTGCGGGTCGCCACCGGGGTAGACGTCCTCGACCGCGGGCGCGAAGACGACCGACGCGCCGGCGTCACGACAGACGTCGAGGTCCGCCTCCCACGTGCGGGGGTAGCGGTCGAGGTCCTCGCCCGCCCCGAACTGCAACGGGTTGACGAAGACCGACACCACCACCGCGTCGGCGCTGGCGGCCGCCTCCCGGACGAGCGCCGCGTGCCCGACGTGCAAGGCCCCCATCGTCGGGACCAGGCCTACCGTGCCGCCGCGCGTGCGCAGCTCCGAGAGCGCGTCGTCGAGCTGGGCGCGGGTGCGCGCGACGACCGGGGAGGGCCCGGACGGTCCGGGGCTCACCGGGTGCGCTGGGAGCGGCGCAGGCCGGCCGCGTCCAGCGCGTCGTTCAGGATGCCGACCAGCGTGGCGGCCCGGATCGGCAGCAGCCGCCCGTCGAGCACGGCTCGGTTGGCGGTGGCGCGCGCCATCGCGACGTAGGACTCCAGCGTCGCCGGCGTCGTGCTCGCGATGTCCGTGAGGTGTGCGCGCACGGTCTCCACGTCCCCACGCACGATCGGGCCGGTGAGAGCGGCGTCGCCGTAGGACAGCGCGTTGTCGAGCGCGGCGGTCAGCAGGGGACGGAGCGTCGCGGCCGGGTCGTCGGCGCCCGAGGCGCGCAGCAGGTCCATCGCCTGCGCCACCAGGGTCACGAGGTGGTTGGCGCCGTGCGCCAGACCCGCGTGGTAGAGGGTCCGCCGGTCCTCCTCGACCCAGACCGAGGTGCCCCCCAGGGCGCCTACGAGGTCCTCGGCGAGACCACGGGTGGCGTCGGTGGCGGTGACGCCGAAGCGGCAGCCGGCCAGCCGGGCCAGGTCCACGTCCGTGCCGGTGAAGGTCATGGCGGGGTGCATGGCGAGCACGCGTGCCCCGAGGTCGGCGGCCGGTCGCAGCACGGCGAGACCGTGCTTGCCGGAGGTGTGCACCACGGCCTGGCCGGGGCGGATCGCACCGGACGCGGCGAGCATCGCCACCACGTTGGGGAGCATGTCGTCGGGCACGGTCAGCAGCAGCAGGTCGCAGGACCGGGAGACGGCCGTCGGCTTGTCGACGCGGACCCCGGGGAGCAGGGTCTCGATGCGGGTGCGCGACGCAGCGGACTCGCCGGCGACAGCGGCGATCGGGTAGCCCCGGTCGCGCAGCGCGGACCCCAGGACGGCGCCGACCCGGCCGGCGCCGACGATGCCGATGCCGGGACGGGCGGGATCGTGCGGAGAACGCTTCACGGGAGCCTCATCATCTTTCGTTCCAGTCCCACGGGGGGTACCGGACGTGTGCTGATGCGTGCACGACGAGCGTACGCGCGAACGTGAACGGCGGGTAACCCGCCGCCCGGGTGGCCTCGGTCACAGGGTGACCACGGCCGGACCGACCAAACACCCGGCGCCTCGGCGGTCTCGTAGCCTGGCGGCATGACCTCGCTGGGGATCCCGACGATCCCGCCGCCCACCTCGCAGCCCACCTGGAAGCAGGCCTGGGACGCGGCGCTCTACGGACCGGAGGGGTTCTTCCGGCGGGAGGCACCGGCTGCGCACTTCCGCACGTCGGTCCATGCCTCGCCGCTGTTCGCCCAGGCTCTCGTCCGCCTGACCCGCCAGGCCGGACTGGACACGGTCGTCGACATCGGCGCCGGCCGGGGCGAGCTGCTCACGGCCGTGCACGCGCTCGACCCCGGACTCGACCTGCTCGGGGTGGAGGTCGCGGCGCGCCCTGCCGGGCTGCCCGGGGCGATCGCCTGGACGACCGCCCTCCCGGAGGCGGTCGACGGGGTCGTCGTGGCCAACGAGTGGCTCGACGACATCCCCTGCCACGTCGTGGAGGTCGACGCCGACGGGCTGCTGCGGGTCGTGCACGTCGATCCGGTCTCGGGCGACGAGGAGCTCGGACGGCCGTTGGCGCACGACTCCGTGCCCGGGTCCCTCGGCGCCTGGGTGGAGCGCTGGTGGCCCCTGGACACGGCCGAGCCGGGCACCCGGGCCGAGGTGGGCACGACGCGCGACGCCGCCTGGGCCGACGTGGTACGGCGGGTGACCCACGGGATCGCGCTGGCCGTCGACTACGGCCACACCGCCCAGGACCGGCCGCCGTTCGGGTCGCTGCGGTCCTACCGCGACGGACGCGAGGTCGACGTGCTCCCCGACGGGTCCCGCGACGTCACGGCGCACGTCGCGGTGGACGCCGTCGCCGCGGCGGTCGGAGGCGTCGTACGACGGCAGGCCGACGTGCTGCGCGAGCTCGGGGTCAGCGGCGCACGACCCGACCTCGACCTGGCCACGGCCGACCCCGCCGGCTACGTGCGGGCGCTGGCCCGGGCGACCGAGGCGGCCGAGCTGACCGCGGCAGGCGGGCTCGGCGACTTCGCCTGGGTCCTCACCACCAAGGACTGACCTGCGTCCCGCCGCCCCGGCGAGCGCTCAGCCCCCGCCCCGCGCGGTCACCCGAGCGGCGCGAGCGAGGCTGTCGGCCTCCTCGAGCAGCCGTCGTGCCTCGGTGGCGTCGCGATGCCGGCCCAGGAGGGTGACGGGGCCGGGCGGGCTGTCGGCCCGGAGGTCGGCGAGCCCGAGCCGGCGCTGCCACGGCCCCTGCTCGAGTCGCAGGGACTGCACCCGCTCGTGGGGCACGACGTGGGTGCGGCGGGTGAGCGCACCCCGGCGGCTGACCAGCACGTCGTCGCCGACGCCGACCGCGTGGAAGCGGCGGCCGACCGGGGCCACCCAGCGGGCCCGTCGCGGCGGAGCCGTCAGGGAGACGACGGTGGGGTCGGGGGACCCCGCGGCCTCCAGGACGCGGCGTGCCAGCCAGTGCACGAGCGGCAGCGGCGCCACCGGCATCACGGTCGACGCCGCCGGCTTGCCGTCCCCCTCCGAGGCGCCGGCGTAGCCGGCGATGGACACGTCGAGCCGGGCCCAGCCCAGCCGGCGCCACAGCAGCGGCTCACTGATCACCACGCCCTGCACCCGCGCGACGGCGATGGTCTGGGTGCTGAGCTCGAACAGCCCGCGCCGGACCTGCAGGCCGGCCGAGGTCTCCGCGACCGTGAACCGGTAGTGGGCCGAGAGCCTGCGCAGCAGCGCGAGCGACAGGCCGATGGCGACCGGCAGGGCCGGCGCGAACACCACCGCTCCTGTGAGGGCGTAGGCGACCACGAGCGCGACACCCCCGACGGCCAGGGCGATCGCGTCCGGCGACAGCACCATGCTGATCGCCAGCGTGCGCAGGTCGAGGGCCGCCAGCACCCGCTCGGGCACCGGCACCGACGGAGACCCGGCGGGCTCCCCCTCGACCGGCTCCGGTGCGTCGCTGCGCGCCCGTCGTACGGCGTCCCGGCGCGCGAGCAGCGCCTCGCGGAGGGCCTGGGCCTCCCGCAGCGTCACGAAGGCCAGCGACCCCTCGCGCGCGCCGCCCCCGGCCACGTCCATCTTGAGCTCCGCCAGCCCGAAGAGCCGGGCCACGAACGGCTGCACGATGTCGATGCCCTGCAGCCGGTCGACCCGGATCCGGCGGGACTGCCGCGAGATCACGCCGGTGTCGACGCGCAGCTCGCCGGCCTCGATCCAGTACCTCGTGCGCAGCCACGAGGCGGTGCCGTAGGCCGCGCCGGCGACGAGCAGGGCGAGCATGATCAGCGCCAGCGGACCGAGGGAGCCGCGCAGCAGGTCGTCCCAGGAGGAGGCGGCCACCGCGACCACCAGCACGAAGCTGCGCACCACGGGCGTCAGCGGCGACAGCCGCTTCGCGGGCCGCTCCAGGCTGTCCGCCGGCCCCACCCCCGGCGGGACCAGCGGCGCGACCGGCTGCGGGTCGGGCGGCGAGACCGGCGGCGGGTCGGGCTCGGAGGGTGCCGAGGTCACAGGCCGGCCGCCTGGGTCTCACCGAGCGAGGTCAGCCGGTCCCGGAGCCGGGCCGCCTCCTCGGCGGACAGGCCCGGGATCCGCGCGCTGGTGCCCGGGCTGGCGGTGTGCAGGTGCACGCTGGCGATCTTGAACAGCTGGTCGAGCGGGCCGGCCTCGACGTCGACGAACTGCATCCGGCCGTAGGGCACCACGACCAGCCCCCGGAACACGGCGCCGTGCTTGATCCAGAGGTCCTCGTCGCGCTCGGCGTAGCCCCACCACCGGACGTTGCGACCGATGAGCACCCAGCCCCAGGCACCCAGCGCCAGCAGCGCGACGAGCGCGAGGACCAGCCACAGGGTGGGCAGGCCGAACAGCGAGAAGAGCACCGCCACCAGGGCGAGCGCCGGGACCACGACCGCGGCGAGCACGATCCGTCGCAGGGTCGCGAGCCGGGGGGAGACCGGCCGCCAGTCGGTGCCCGGAGGGGCGAAGAGGTCGTCCACACCGCGAATCTACGGGGCCCCCCGTGCGAGCATGGGGCCCGTGGCCCCCCAGCAGCCCGCGGCGTCGTCGCAGATCACCGTCGGCATCGGTGCCGGCGCGGCCGGGTTCACCGACGGCAGGGCCGACGCGATGCCCACCCAGGACATGGTCCTCAACATCGGACCCCAGCACCCGGCGACGCACGGCGTGCTGCGGCTGCGGCTCACGCTGGACGGCGAGCGGATCCTGCGCACCGAGCCGGTGGTGGGCTACATGCACCGCGGGGTCGAGAAGCTCTTCGAGGTCCGCGACTACCGCCAGATCATCGTGCTCGCCAACCGGCACGACTGGCTCTCGGCGTTCTCCTCCGAGCTCGGCGTGGTGCTCGCGGTCGAGCGGATGCTGGGCATGGAGGTGCCCGAGCGCGCCACCTGGACCCGCACGCTGCTGGCGGAGCTCAACCGGGTGCTCAACCACCTGATGTTCCTCGGGTCCTACCCGATCGAGCTGGGTGCGATCACGCCGATCTTCTACGCCTTCCGGGAGCGCGAGACGATCCAGGCCGTGATGGAGGAGGTCTCCGGCGGCCGGATGCACTACATGTTCAACCGGGTCGGAGGGCTCAAGGAGGACGTTCCGGCCGGCTGGCTCGACCGGGTCTCCGCGGCCGTCGCCGCCGTGGGTGGCCGGCTCTCGCAGATCGAGGACCTGATCTTCGGCAACGAGATCTTCCGGGCCCGGACCCGCGGCGTCGGGGTGCTCTCCCCCGAGCTGATCGACGCGTACGGCGTCAGTGGACCGATCGCGCGGGCCTCGGGCGTCGACTTCGACCTCCGCCGCGACGAGCCCTACCTGGCCTACGCGGCGCTCGCCGAGGACGGTGTCCTGCAGGTCGCCACCAGGCAGGGCGGCGACTGCCACGCGAGGTTCGGACTGCTGCTGGACCAGATCAAGGTGTCGCTCGACCTCGCGGACGCCTGCGTCGACCGGCTGCGCGGCCTCGAGCGGGGCCCCGTGAACGTCCGGCTCCCCAAGATCCTCAAGCTGCCCGAGGGGTCGACGTACGCCTGGACGGAGAACCCTCTCGGCATCAACGGCTACTACCTGGTCTCGCGTGGCGAGAAGACGCCATGGCGGATGAAGCTGCGCAGCGCGTCGTTCAACAACATCGCCGTGCTGCCGGAAGTGCTCGAGGGGACCCTGGTGGCCGATATGGTCGCCATCTTGGGGTCGATGTTCTTCGTGGTCGGGGACATCGACAAGTAGCCGCCCCGAAGGGAACCAGTGCCAGACACCGAACTGCCGCCCGGTCGCTACCTGTCCTGCACGATCGACGTGCACCCCGACTTCGGCGGCCAGACGCGCGCTCTCCTGATGCGCAACCGGATCTTCGCCGCCCACGGCGTGGACACCTCCGTCCTGATGGTCCAGGCCGTCACGGACATGGACTGGCGCCGCGAGACGCTGCGCGAGCGGGGCCTGCTGAGCCCGGAGCTGGACCTGCACAACATCTACGAGCACTACCGCGAGCTGGACTGGCCGGACGAGGAGCCCGGCGACGAGGTCAGGGACCTCAGCCGCTACCTGACCCGCGAGACCGCGCAGCTCGACGGCAGCCCGTGGCGACGGACCTACAGGCTGCCCAGCGGGAAGGTCGTCCACGACTACCAGCGCGCGGACGGGTCGACCTTCATCCGGATGCCGTTCTTCGTGCACAGTGAGCCCGAGACCTGGCCGGACCTCGTCACGAAGGTGGACCGGCAGGGCCGCTCGGTCGGTCGGTACAAGACCATCGGCGGCTGGTACCGCCGGTGGCTGCGGGACCTGGCCGGGGACCAGGACGGCTTCGTGTTCCTCGACTCCCGCAACCTGGTGCCGCTCGTCGCGCCGTTGAAGGCGCCCAACCTGCACCTGTTCTACCTGATGCACAACATCCACGTCGGCGACGAGCGGCGCTGGGACTCCCGCGTCGGGCCGGTCTACCAGCGGGTGCTCGACAGCATCGGCGACGTCGACGCCTTCGTGACCTTGACGCAGCGCCAGGGCGAGGACATCGCCCGCCGGCGGGGCGCCACCTCCCACATGCACGTCGTGCCCAACCCGGTCGACCTGCCCGCGGCCCGCGAGAACCAGCACCGCGACCCGCGCCAGGTCACGGTCGTGGCCCGGGTCGAGGGCCAGAAGCAGGTCAGTCATGCGATCTACACCATGGAGCGGGTGCTGCAGGCGCTGCCCGACGCCCGGCTGGACGTCTACGGCAGCGGCAGCCGGCTCGAGGCGGTGCGTCGGATCGTGGAGCGCTTGGGCCTGGCGCACGCGGTCACGCTGAAGGGTCACGACCCGCACGCCCGGGAGGCGCTGTGGAGCTCGAGCGTGTTCTTGATGACCAGCCTCTACGAGGGCTACCCGCTCTCCACCCTCGAGAGCATGAGCCACGGGTGCCCGGTGGTCAGCTACGACGTCAAGTACGGCCCTCGCGAGCAGATCACCGACGGCGTCGACGGGTTCCTGGTCCCGCAGGACGACGTGGACGCGATGGCAGCGCGGGTGGTCCAGCTGCTGCAGGACCCCGCCCTGGTCGCCCGGATGAGCGCGGCGAGCCGGGAGAAGGCAGCAGCGCACGGCTACGACCGGTTCCTCTCGGACTGGGCCACCGTGGTGCACGCGGCCGTCGCCGCCCGACCGGCGCGGACCCGCATCACCGAGGCCTCGCTCGAGGTGCACCGGCTCTCGGTGGGACGTCGTGACAGCCCGGGTCCGGTGACGGGCCGCCGACGGCTGCACCTGGACGCCACCCTGCACGTCCGCGGGCAGACGCGGGACGGCTCGCTCTCCGACGCCACGGTCGCGCTGGAGGCACACCACCGCGGCAGCGGCCTGCTCGTCGACCTCCCGCTGCAGGTGCAGCACCGAGACGACGCCCTCCGCCTCACCTGCGACGTGCCGGTGTCGACCCTCTACCCGAGCGAGGCCGGCGCGCAGGACAGCGTCGGGCTCCGGGTCACGCTCACCTGGCGCAACTCCTCCTGGCAGACCTACGTGCAGCGCACCGCGACCGGGTCGACCGGGCTCGAGGTCAACTTCGGCCCCGACGACGAGTGGCGACTGGTCCGCCGCTGAGGTCTCAGGCGTCGGGCATCGGGTACGAGGTCAGGATCGCGTCGACCACGCGCGCCGCGGCCCGTCCGTCGTCGAGGGGTGCGAACTGCTCGCGGAAGCGCGCCCGCGCCGGACCCCGGTCGTCCGGGGCGTTGATCGCCGCGACCACCTCGGCGGTGGTCACGCAGACCGGTCCCGGCACGGTCTCGTGGTAGTCGAGGTAGAAGCCGCGGTTGTCGTCACGGTAGGCCGCCAGGTCGGGCGCCAGGAACACCATCGGCTTGTCGGTGATGACGAAGTCGAAGAAGACCGAGGAGTAGTCGGTGACCAGCACGTCGGCGGCCAGGTAGAGGTCGGCGATGTCGGGGTAGCGCGTCACGTCGAGGACCCGCGCGGAGGTGCTGCGGTCCTCTGCCGCACCGACCGAGTTGTAGTGCCCCCGGACCAGCAGGTAGCTGTCCTCGACGCCAGCCACGAGCTCCGCCGGGTCGAGGTAGAGCACCTTGTCGAACACCACGCCCACGCGGGCGTTGTCGCGCCACGTCGGGGCGTAGAGCACCACGGTGGCGTCGTCCGGGATCGCGAAGTGCGACCGCACCCGGCGGCGTACGGCGTCGCCGTCGTCCGACGCCAACAGGTCGTTGCGGGGGTAGCCGACCTCCATGACCGGGCCGGTGTAGCGGAAGGCGCTGCTGAGGAACTCCGTGCACGCGCTGCTCTGGCTGAGCAGCCAGTCCCAGCCGTCGCGGGCGACGAGGAGCTGTCGGCGGTGGTGCCAGTTGAAGAAGTCCAGGTGCGGACGGTCGTGGGCGATCCGCTTGAGGGGCGTGCCGTGCCAGGTCTGGTAGTAGAGCTGGCCCTCACGCTTGCGGAAGAAGTACGGCAGTGAGGCGTTGACCACCAGGTAGCGCGCGCGACCGAGCAGCTCGAACCATTCGGCCGACCAGCGGATCACCGCACGGGCGCCCGCGGGTACGACGTTGGAGTGGTCGATCACGGCGTACACCAGGTCGAGGCCGAGGTCGCGGCTCGCGAACTCGGCGCAGATCGCGCCGGGGTTGTCGCCGGTGCCCTTGCCCGCGAACGTCTCGAAGAGCACCACGTCGAGCAGCGGCTTCTCGCGGGACTCGACGTAGAGCTGGTCGCGCATCCGCCGCCGGTGGTAGCTCGCTCGGCTGTGCTGCCAGTCCACCGGCACGACGCGCACGTTCAGACCACCGCGGCCGGCCACGGACGGCACCAGCGTCCACTGTCCGTGGTCGAACGGCGCAGGCAGGCTGCGCCACAACGCCGCGGACGTCGTGACCCGCACGGGGCGGCGCCGCACCCGCGCGTGCACCTCGTAGGTGTCGGCCGGCAGCGAGGTCGGCTCGATCCCCCACTCGTCCTGCAGCAGGTCGAGATCGACGGTGAACCGGTCACCGTCCGGAGTCGCGGCGGTCCAGTCCGTCGAGGCCCGGGGCCCCACGAGCGCGACCTCGAGCTCCTCGGCCTGGGCCGCCACCCTCCCCTCGACCCGGAGCCGGTGACCAGCGGCGGAGACCGTGTCGGCGACGACGTCGGACGGCGGCTCGTAGGGGGCCGGGAGCCGGTCGGGCGCCACCACGATCTGCAGGCCCTGGTGGTCGCGCCACGCCGGGAGGTACGCCGTGCCGGCCACCTCCGACGGCTCGAGGAGACCGGCGGCGCCGGAGCCGTTGCGGGACCGGAACGCCCCCACCGTCTCGAAGCCGGCCAGCCGCAGCTCGACGGCGACCTCGAGCTCGGTCGCAGCGCTGCCCAGGGCCGTCACATCCACCTCGGCGACGAAGCCCGCACCGGTGTGGTCCTCGTTGGCCCGCTGGCACCAGTGGTTGACCCCGATCCCGTCCGCCGGACGGGCCGGGACCCGGTGCACCTGCCCGGTGGAGGCATCGGTGAGGACGAGGGTGAGCTCGCTGGGACCGCAGCCGTCGTCGAGGTACTCCAGGAAGGCCGCGCCCTCCACCCGCAGCCGGTCGGGGGCCGACCATCCCACGCGCGTGAGCCGGGCGCGGTAGCGCATGTCCGCATCCGCGACCAGGGTCAGCGAGGCCGGAGCCGAGCTGAGGGCATCCACGAAGGGCAGCGCGATCCGCGGCCGACCGTCCACCATGTCGAACGGGAAGCCGAACTCGTTGTCCGTGGCGTACTCGAGGTACTGCTCGGTCGCCGCACGCTCGTCCTGCGCGCACAGCCACGCCGTGATGCGGTCGGCGACCGGCACCCGGTCCAGCGTGCTCGCAGGTATCCCCGCGAGCAGCGTCGCCAGCCCGTGGTGCAGGGCGTCCCAGTAGCCGTCGTCACGACACACCGCCGCTCGCACCAGGCTCGGCACCGTGCTGTGCAGCACCTCGGAGAAGAAGACCGACCGCATCTCGTCGCTCCCGCGCTCCGCGAGCGGCTCCCCCGCGGACGCCAGGGAGCGGACCCGGTCGGCGACCCGGTCCTGGTCGTAGAGGTCCCGCTGGTGCAGCGACCGGTTGTCCTGACGCCAGGACCAGCGGTAGACCACGGCGGGGATCATGTCCACGCGGGCGGACTCCAGCAGCGAGCGCACGACCAGGCGCGCGTCGGAGCGCTCGTCGGCGGACTCGAACGCCCACCCGGCGGCGTCCCACGCCGAGCGACGGAACACCCGGGCTCCCAGCACGAGGTTGCCCAGCAGCTCGGGCGCCTGGTCCGGGCGGACCGCGGCCCGGCGGGCGGGGTTGGATCGCCGTGCCCACTCGGGCTGCCGGAACTGGCCCTTCTCCTGGATCGCGACCGAGCCGACGGCCAGGTCGGATCCGCTGGACTCCAGGACCTCGACGAGCCGGGCGTACCCCTGAGCGGGGACGACGTCGTCGGCGTCGCAGAACGCCAGGTAGTCACCGGTGGCCTGCCGGAGACCGCGAGCGCGGGCGGCGCCCACCCCCGCCGGCTCCTGGGGGACGAGGCGCACCTGACGGTGGCGGGCGGCGTACTGCTCCGCGACGGCGCGGGTGCCGTCGGTCGACCCGTCGTCGACCACGACCACCTCGATCCGCACCGACTCGTGCGCGAGCAGGCTGTCCAGGCACGCCGGCAGCAGCGTCTCGGCGTCGCGCACCGCCACCACGACGCTGAGCAGTGGCTTGCCCCGGTCGCGCTGGGACCGGACGGCTCGCTTCAGCGGCTCGAGCGTCCTGCTCCGCCTCACCCGGCGCGCGAGGGAGCGGGGCGTGCTCATCGGACCGACGTGAGCCGGTCGCGCATCTCCCGGCGTCCGGCGAGCCAGTGCTCCTGCCCCGGGGCGTAGTCCCGGGTCCACGGCTTGGCCTCGTCGACCCAGTGCAGCAGTGCGGCGTCGTCGGTGTGCAGCCGCGTGGGCACGACGTGCCAGGCCGAGGGGATGGTGGCGCGGTCCGGACCGACGTACACGTGCAGCACCTCGCGTGCGGTCAGCCCGAACTCCTCCACCAGCAGCACCGCCTGCGGCACAAGACCGTCCGTGCGCAGCCGCGCCAGGTCGAGCACCAGCACGTCGACGTCGAACGCCGTGAAGTCGAAGGTGTGCCGGGCGTGGGTTTGGCGTCGCAGCTCGGTCGCGACCGTGGTGCGGGGGCCGAGCCGGTTGCCGGCACCGTGGATGACGCCGAAGCCGCTGGCGTCGGGAGTGCCGGCCACGTCGGGGGCGGCGATCGCGTGCCCGGCGAGGTCCACCGCGGCGAGCTCGGCGACGTCGGCCAGGACCAGCGCGGAGTCGGGCAGGACGACGACGCGGTCGACGTCGGGCAGCAGGTCGGGCAGGGCCAGCAGGGCGAGGCCCGCCCGGTCGCGGGCCCGCGGGTCTCCGTCGACGCCACGCAGGTCGGCGCCGAGCGTGGCGGTCGGGACCACGGTCACCCGGTGGCCGGCGGCGCGCCGCGACACCGCCTCCAGGTCGACGCCCGCCTCGGTGCTGTCCAACAGCCACAGGTGCAGCGGGACGGTCGTGTGGGCGACGAGGGAGTCGACCAGCACGTTGAGGACCTGCGGGCGCGGGGTGTCGACGCGCACCGCGACGTGCACCGTGGCGGCCGACTCGTCCGCGGCCGGGTCACCGGTCGTGCGGCTCGCGGCGATCGCCCGGCGGACCTCGTCGCCGACGTCCGTCGGCCGGGCCGGGAGCGCCGGCGCCTGACGTCGCTGCCTGGCCTTCTGCACGTCGGCGGCGCACAGCTCACCCCACAGGGCGTAGACCTCCTCGCGCGGTCCCCCCTCGAGGATGGCGTCGAAGACCTGCTCGAGCCGGTCGGTGATGCCGGAGCGGATGGCCTCGAACTCGTCGTCGTTGATGTCGATGAGGCCGGCGAACCGGATGTCCGAGCGGTTCTTGGGCCGGAAGTCGACCCGCGCGCCGATCGAGCGCATCGGCAGGTAGCAGTGCAGCCTCGAGGTCACCAGGGCCGAGTGGTCGCGGCGGTAGGTCTCGAGCAGGTCGATGGCGTCGTACATGTTGCCGGTGAAGCTGCGGAAGCGGACCCCGTCGTAGCTGTGCCGGTACGTCGTCGCGCCGTCCGGTACGGCGTCGACGGCGTCGACGTAGGCCACGGGAGCGGAGGCGGGAAACGCGTCGACCGCGTCGGGGAAGACCGTGTTGACCGTGGTGGTCAGGCAGCCGGAGAAGAAGGCGGGCACGTCCACGGAGAGCAGGATGTCGACCGTGGTCCAGTCGCGGCAGCCGATGGGTCCGTGCGCGCGGAGGTACTCGATCGCCTCGGGGGTCAGCAGGCTGCGCTTGTTGCAGTGGAACGAGACGAAGATCGGCTGCAGGTTGCGGTGGAAGGGGAAGCCGTAGCGGACCCCGAACAGGGCGTGCATGTACCACCCGAACGCCAGGGTCCAGGTGCCTTCGGGGACCTCGGTGTACATGGTGGCGTCCCGGTCGACGGTGAGCACCTGCACCCGCGCCCGGTGGCCGTGCCGGCGACGTTCGGGCCGCACCCTGCCGCGGAGGTGGGTGACGAGGTCGACCAGCTCCTGCGAGCCCCGGTAGCTGAGGTCCTGGTGGCGGACCAGGTGACCCAGCGACGCCAGGGTCTGCACGTGGTCGCCGATGTTGGCCGACGCCCGGCTGCGGCCGGGGTGGTCGTAGTCCATGATCGCGAACGCGACGTCGGCGTCCGGCTTCGGCGCCGTCGGGGAGTCCGGGGAGCGGTCGATCCAGCGCGCCATCCAGTCCCGGCGCACGGTGAGCTTCTCGTTGCCGCCGCCCTCGCGACCGAGCTGGCGGTCGAGCACTCCGAACACCTCGGCGGCCAGCGCCATCTCGCCGGCCCCGAACAGCGGCTCCAGCACGGCCATCCAGCGCTTGGCGCTCATGAACGACGGCGGGTCGTCGACGAGCGCCTTCACCTCCCGCAGCACGGTCGCCACGTCCTGGTCGACGCCGGCCCGGACGTACTCCGAGGCGGCGTGGCGTGCCCAGAGGTCGCGCGGCACCGACGAGAGCTCGTGCCAGGCGAGCGCGGGGTAGCCGCGGTGGAACGAGACGATCCCGAAGCAGAGGGCTCCGACCTCCGCGGTGGCAGGGTCCTTGCGCAGCGCCGCAGCGATCGCCGTCGCCCCCGACAGGTCCTCGGCGGCGAGCAGGTCGCGGGTCTCGGCGACCAGGCCGACGCTCAGGGAGCGGCCCTCGCGGAGCGCCGCGACCAGCACGTCCGCCCCGGTGGCACGGTCCGACCCGCGAGCAGCGTCGGCGCCGTCGTCGCTCGCGGGATGCGGGCGGGCGGCGTCCCGGATCGCGCGGGCCCTCCGCACGGCCTCTCGCGGGACGTACTTGCGCGCGAGTCGACGCGGGACGCTCGACATGGGGCTCCTCGGTGGTGCGGACGGCGGATGGAGAGCAGCGGGCAGTTTACTGCGTGCCCTCGGTCCCGGCACCGCTGACGGGGACCACCCGATGCCACGACTGGGTGACGTACTTCGTGTGCCAGCCCATCGACAGGTAGAGCCCGTCCGCCCCGGTCGGGGAGTCGGCGTCGACCTCGAGCCCCACGCGGTCGCGACCCCGGCCGGCCGCATCGGCGATGACGGTGGCGAGCAGGGACTTGGCGACCCCGCGCCCACGGGCGTTCTGCAGCACGCCGATGTACTCCACGTAGCTGCCGTCCGGCTGGCCGCCGACCCCCTCGGAGACGACGGCGACCAGCGCGCCGGCCGGGGCGGGCGGGCCCGCGTCCTCGGTCACCTCCGCGATCCACCAGTGGTCCCACCGGTGGCCGGGGTCCTCACGGAGCCGGAAGACGAACTCGTCGAAGGTCTCCTCGTGGGAGTTGAAGTGGTCGGCGAACGCGCTCTCGAGGATGTCGTGCACCGTCCGGAGGTCGTCCTCGTCAGGCATGCCCCCGCCCTGGCGGCGGACCGGTCGGATCCGCACGCCGTCCCGGGGGGCCAGCTCGGGACGGGCGTCGAGGTCGGCCTCGTCGGGCCGCACCGGACGGGTCATCTGCCACCAGGTGCGGACGTGCTCGAAGCCGGCTGCCGCCAGCCACCTCTGCTGGCGCTGGTCGTCGGCGAAGGCGCCGCTGTCGATCTGCTGCTCGGCCAGACCTCGCTCCGCGCCCACCCGGCGGGCGGCGTCGTCGGCCCAGCGCAGCAGGGCGGTGGCGATCTGGTCGGCCACGACGTCCTCGAGCCGGTCGTCGACCACCACGGTGAGCAGCATCCGGCCCGCGGCCCGGTCGTGGGCGCCCGCCCACCCCGCGATGGTGCCGTCCTGGTCGCGCAGGACGAGGTTCTCGCGCGTCTGGTAGCCCTGCGCCGAGACCTCGACGCGCAGGTCGTCCTCGGAGGCGCCGGCCCAGCCGCGGCCGCGTCGCTCGTGACGCCGCAGCAGCTCGGTCAGCTCGGCGGCGTCGTCCTCCGTCGGTGCGGCCACCGCCCACCCGTCGGGTACGGCGTCCGCCACGGCCGAGGACACAGGGACGGACGCGGCACGCTCGGGCTCATTGCTCGGAGAGGTCACGCCCTCATCCTTCCGCACCGGCCCGACGGTTCACCCGAGGGTCGCGTCAGGCGTGCTTCTGCTCGTGCTCGCGCTCGGGGAGGTTGCCCGCGGAGTGCACCCGCTGCTCCCAGGCCAACAGGTCCGACCCGCTGGCCATCTCGCCCAGACCGGACTGCCAGATGGCCAGCTCGTCGTCGCGCTCGGCCTGCGCGACCTCGAGCTCGGCGACGCGCTCGGTCAGCTCCTGCACCCGCTGCTGGGCGTCGTTGGCCCGGCGGGCCTCACGCTGCAGGCGTGCCTCGGCCTCGGTGGCGCGCCGCTCGGCGACGACCACGTCCTGCGCCAGCGCGGTGACCTCGCGGTCGCGGTGCACCAGCCGGTCGGTCATCACGGTGGTGAACTCCGCGTGCTCGTCGGCCCGTTCGGAGAACATCGAGCGGTAGGCCTGCGCCTGGGCCGCGCGGTCGGCGGCGGCCTCCCGGCGGCTCTGCGCCAGCTCGGTGTAGACGATCCGGGCCGCCGCCCACCCGCAGACCAGGGCGACCACGGCGGCGAGGCTGAGCCACAGCGGCGACTGGGCCGGTAGGGCGAGCACGACGAGCAGGCTGGCGAGGCTCAGCAGCACGACGGCGACGCTCACGCGGACGCTGCGCTGGCGGCGGCGGCCGGCGCGGGGCGTCGCGTCAGAGCTGTCGGAGGGGCTGTCAGAGGGGCTGTCGGATGCGCCGTCGGAAGGGACGGGAGTGACGGAAGGGGAAGGGCCGGCCATGCCGTCAGGGTACGGCTACTGCTCGTCGCGCCGGACCCGACACGCACGCTCGAGCAGCAGCGAGCCCACCACCAGCGCGGCGCCGGCAAACCCGCCCGCCACGGCGTGCGCGACGCGCTGCCTGGCCAGCTCGGTCTCGGTCAGCCCGACCCAGCTCAGCGCATAGCCGAAGTAGCCGGCGGCGACCATCGCCCCGGCCAGCGCGCACGACTTCGCGAGCACCAGCCGGTTGACCGCGTGGTGCGGCTCGAGCCGCTCCTCGTCGGGCCTGCGGCGGTGCACCGCACGGTGGGTCGACCAGGCAACCGAGCCGACCACCACGGCCACGAAGAGCAGGGCGAGGACCGGCAGCCAGCCGACGGTGGGAGCGAGTCCGGTCACCTCGATCGCCACCGGTCGCAGCAGCCACCCGAGCACCAGGCCGACCAGCGCGAAGCCGGTGACCGCGCCGGGGCTGGTGGTGCCCACGCGCCCGAGTGCGGACGGGCCCTCCTCGGGCTCGCGCCCGCCGGGCGGACCGTCGGGCGAGCCGTTGGCTGGACCGCGCATCGGCGGCTACAGGGCCGAGAGGGTCAGGTCGTCGCGGCGGGTGACCTGCTGGTCGGACGCCTTCTGCAGCAACTCCGCGACCGGACCGTAGTCGAGCAGCTCGGCGTCGGGCTCCAGGTCGTGCCACGGGGCCAGCACGAAGGCGCGCTCGTGGGCCCGCGGGTGCGGCAGCACGAGGTCCTCGTCGTGAGCGTGCCGATCCCCCACCACGATCAGGTCGACGTCGAGGGTGCGCGGCGCGTTGGGCTCGTCGGTGCGCTCCCGGCCGTAGGCGTCCTCGACGGCGAGCGCGCGCTCGAGCAGCGTCCTCGCCGACAACGTGGTGTCGGCCAGGACGACGGCGTTGAGGTAGTCCTGGCTGTCCTCCGGCGCGTCCACCGGCGCGGTCTCGTAGACCGGGGAGACCGACGTCACCCACACCTCGGGGGTGTCGGCCAAGGAGCTGACCGCGCCCTGCAGGTTCGCCAGGCGCTCGCCGACGTTGGACCCGATGGCCATGACGCAGCGGCGGATCGGGTGCATCTCGCCGGTGAGGGTGTCGGTGTCCACGATGTTCGGGTTCGGCGTCTCGGTCACTGGGGACTCACTTCCGGGCGCGGGTGATGGTGAGGACGACGTCGGAGAACGTCGCCTCGATGGGTGCGTGGGGTTTGTGCACGGTCACCTCGGTCCACTGGACCCGAGGATCCGCCAGGGCGACGTCGGCGATGCGTTGTGCCAGGGTCTCGATGAGGTCGACGGGGTCGGTCTCGATCGCGACGACGACCTTCGCGACCAGGCTTGCGTAGTCGACCGTCTCCCGCAAGTCGTCGCGGGCCGCCGCGGCCCGGGTGTCGAGTCCCAGCACGAGGTCCACGACGAAGACCTGACCCTCGCGCCGTTCGACGTCGAAGACGCCGTGGTGACCCGTTGCCTCGATGCCGCGGACCGCGAGCCGGTCGAGCGGTCGTGCCTCAGGTTCTGCCATCGGGGCGCCTCACTGCCGGGACCTCACGGGACTCGCGGACCTCGTTCGTCGTCCTCGGGGGAGACTACCGGGGACGCGTGGTGGATCCACAGGCGCCAGCCGGAGTCCGCAGCGGGACCCGGCTGACGCACGAAGACGTTGGTGGCCACGGCGCGGGCCCCGCCGAACACCTGGGGACCGGTCCGCTCGTCCCCGGTCAGGACGTTCTCGGTGCAGGTGACCGACGCCACCTCGCCCCGCACGGACACGACCACGTCGGTCAAGATGAACTGGATGTACGGCGTCGTGGCCATCACCACCGCCCACGACCGGTCGATGGCCCTGCTGCCACGCACCGGCAGTGCCCCCGGGTGCACGCAGAGCGTGCCGGGGTCGTCGAGCCACAACGAGCGCATCGCGTCGAGGTCCCCGGTCTCGAAGGCGTGGTAGAACGCGGCGTTCGCGGCCTCGACCTCCTGGGCCGCCTCAGACATCGGTCACCTTCGTGCCGCGCACCCCGGCCGACCAGCGCGCCGCCACCAGCACCGCGTCCAGGTTGGCCCGGACCTCGTGCGCGCGCACGCACCAGGCGCCGGCCGCCGCCGCGAGCGCCGAGGTGGCCGTCGTGGCATCCGCCCGTGCCTCCGGGGACCGCGGTGTGCCCGCACCGTCGGCCAGCAGGCGGCCCAGGAACCGCTTGCGGCTGGCCGCGACGAGCACCGGGTGGCCGAGCCGGTGCAGCCGCTCCAGCCCCGCCAGGACCTCCCAGTTCTGGTCGGCCGTCTTGGAGAAGCCGATCCCCGGGTCCACGGCGATCCGGCCAGGCGCGATCCCGGCCGCGTAGGCCGCCTCGAGCTGCTCGCCCAGCTCGGCCATCACGTCCTCCACCACGTCGCCGTAGTCCGCGTGCTGCTCCATCTCACGCGAGTGCGCCCGCCAGTGCATCAGCACGTAGGGCACCTCGAGCCGCGCCACGACCGGAAGCATGTCCGGGTCCGCCCGGCCGCCGGACACATCGTTGACCAGCACTGCGCCTGCCTCGACCGCCCGTTCGGCGACGGCCGCGCGCATGGTGTCCACCGAGACCAGGGCACCCGCCGCGGCGAGGGCCCGGACCACCGGGACGACCCGGTCGACCTCCTCCGCCGGCGACGGACGCACCGCGCCGGGCCGGGTCGACTCGCCCCCGACGTCGACGAGGTCGGCGCCCTCGGCGACGAGGGCGAGACCGTGCCGCACGGCGACCTGCGGGTCGACGTACCGGCCGCCGTCGGAGAAGGAGTCGGGGGTGACGTTGAGGACGCCCATCACCAGCGACCGCGGCGGTCGCGGCAACCCGTCGACGTAGCGGCGCGGCACGGAGGACATGGGTCGGCTAGCGCGGGCCGCGGGTGCTGCCCTCGTTGTTCAGCCCCTTCTCGATGATCACCAGGTTGTGGTAGGCGTGCAGGCCGACGACGTGCCGGTCGGCGTAGGTGGGCTCGTAGTCACCCTCGAACTCCTCGAAGTTCAGGCCGTCGAGCAGGTCCTTGGCGAGCGCCATCGTCGTCTCCCGGCTGTGCCGGTCGGTGTCGCCACCCCAGCGCGGCCAGTAGGACGTCTGGGTGTCCTCGATGATGTAGATGCCGTCGTCGGCGAGCAGGGGGAACAGGATCCGGAACGTCTCGCGGATGTGCTCGGGCCGGTGGCTGCCGTCGTCGACGACCACCTGGACACCGCCGCTCTCCCGGACGATCTGCTCGAGGAGCTGCTCGTCGGTCTGGCTGCCGACGTAGACCTTGATCCGGGGGGCCTCGACGAACCGTTTGTCCTCGATGTCGAGACCGACGATCTGCGCGCGGCGGAAGTAGTGCTTCCACATCCGCAACGAGGCGCCGCCCTTGCCCTGACGCCGGTAGCCGCCGATGCCGATCTCCAGCAGCGTGAACTTCTTGGTGCGCAGGTGCTGCAGGTGCCGCTCGTAGTGCTGGGTGTAGTGGTGCCGGCCGGCCTTGTCGGTCTTGAAGTGCAGGGCCAGCTGTGTGAGGTCCATCTGCCGGAGCTCGCGACGCCGACGCTGGGCGGGCGTGAGCTGGGCCTCCGGAACCGGCGCCGGAGCAGTGTCCCGGTCGGGGCGGTCCGCGCCGCCGAGCACCCGAAGCGCCTGCCACCTTCGCTCGCCCACGACGGGCTTGACGGCCTTGACGGCGGCACGCTTCAAGACGTCGGACATGCACTCTCCCACAGGGCGCCGGGGGCGGAAGCGGCCAACGTACCAAACCGGGTCGGGCCTGCTGAGCGCCTGCTCAGAGGTCGGCGAGCACCTCGCGCAGGAACCGGCCCTCGCGCTCCATGTCGAAGGTGAAGCCGGCGTACTGCGGCTTGTCGCCGGCGACCTCGACCGGGTCCGGTTCGCTCCACACGTGGTCGAGGCGGTGGCCTGCGGCGGCGCAGATGAGGTACTCGTTGCGCGAGGGGTACGACGTCGGGCCGAGTGCGATCACGTGGCGCGGCGTCGCACAGAACTGCGCGGTGAACATGCCGCTGCCTGCGAAGCCCGCAATCACCCGGGCCGACCGGAACATCCGCACCTGGGCCACGAACGGCATGTCCTCGGGGTAGACGACGGTGAAGCCGAAGGACTCGAACAGGGCCTCGACCTCGCCCAGGTTCTTGCAGCCACGGCGGGCCAGGCGTCGCGAGCAGAAGATCAGCTCCGGGTAGACCCCGTCGGGTGCCCTGGCCTCGAGGCGTGCTCCCAGGTCGTGCCACAGGTCGGCGATCTGCGGGTGCACGTGGGTGGGCAGCACCCACATCGGGCTGGCCGCGACCAATCGCTCGACCCGCACCGGGCCCTTGTGCAGGACGATGTCCTGCTCGGCGAAGCCGGCGGCGCCGAAGATCTCCCGCTCGTACTCCGCGATCTGCCTCGGCCGTCCGCGACGCCGCGAGACCAGCGCCTTGAGGTCCGGCATCGCGCGTCGGGCCTCCGCCACCGCCCACAGCCGGCTCAGCTGCTCGGTCATCGCGTGCCCGAAGTGGCCGGTCCACTCGCTGTCGAGGTAGAAGTAGCTGCCCTCCAGCCGCTTGCCGCGGGTGACGGGACGGTCCGGCTCGGCGAACAGCGGTCCGAGGTTGGGCAGGAAGATGTTCTGGAGCTGGTCGGCCGCGTTGAACCGGTAGGTGTCGGGCAGGACGATGTTGCGCTGGACCGCCACCTGGCGCGGTGCGCACCAGACGTCGCGGTAGACCCGCAGCGACATGGCGGGCACCGAGAACGCCTCGGGCATCCCGGCGCTGCGCTCGTCGGTGTTCTCGCGCAGCTCGCAGCGGGAGGCGAAGTCCTGGGCGGGCAGCTCCACCAGCACCTCGGCGGCCCGGGTCGACCGCTCCGCGATGACGAGGTCCATCTGGGCCTCGGTCAGCTTGGCGAAGCCCCGCAGCCGGTTGGCGAGGACCACGTGTCCCCGTCCGCGCTCGACCGTGCCGACGGCCTCGGGGAAGGCCCGCCAGCCGAAGCCGGTCCTGGCGCGTGGCGCGTCGTCGGGACGGTCGCCCACCGAACGGGCGAGGTCCGCCCAGGGAGCGCGACCGACGTCCGCGCCGCGGACCAGCAGCACCCCCTCGGGGCGCAGGTGCAAGAACATCCGCTCCAGTTCCTCGACCCAGGCGCCGGTGCGGTCGCCGGTGTCGTCGACGAGGGCGTGCAGCCGTCCGCGCGCCGCCAACCGGGCGTGCGTGGTCGCCGGGTCCGCCGTGCGCGGGTCCACGACCACGACGTGAGCCTGCGGATGGCAGCTGAGCACCAGCGCTGCCCAGTCCGGTGAGTCAGGCCCGACGAGCACTGCCAGACGGGGCGGACGCGTCCCCTCGTCCAGCGCGAGGTCGAGGCGGTCCAGCACGGCACGCAGGTCGCGCTCACGCAGGCCACGCGCGTGCGCGGCGCGGGCGAGGCCCGACCGACGGCCCCCGGTGAGCTGCTGCCGTGCCCGGCGTACGAGGCCGCGGACCCGTCGCGAGGCCGCTCCGGCCGTGGACCTGGCACTCGGCATGCTCGCTCCGCTCTCACCGCCCGACGGGACCGTGCCCGGACGCTCAGGCGACCGGACGGTGCGTGGAGCCTATACGGGGTGCGACGCCGCGACCGGCTCAGGGAAGGACGAGTGTGGCCCGCACGAGGTTGTGGTCGGAGGGCATGACGCCTCGGAACCGGAGCGTCTTGGGGTCGATGTCGACCACGACCTCCCAGCCCTTGACCCGCACGTTGTTGGACGCGAAGACCCAGTCGATGCCGTTGCCGATCTTGGTACTGCGGTCCTCGGTGTAGCCGGCCACGTTGCGGTTCCAGGCGTTGAAGGAGTTCACCCAGGCGCGGCGCATCTTCTCCGCCCGCTGGTGCACCAGTGTGTTGCGGCGCGGTACCTGGTTGACCACGTCGCCGTACCCCTCGGCCTTCATGCGCGGCAGGTACTCAGGTGCGTAGTCGCTGTACTTCGAGGTGTTGTAGTCGCCCACAGCCACCACGGGCAGCGAGCCTCGGCGGGCGTTGGTGAGCCTGATCGACTGGTCCCACTGCGCCTTGCGGGCCGGGATGCTGTAGGGGTCGAGGTGGGTGTTGGTGAAGAAGAACCGCTTGCCGGTCGCCTTCATCTCCAGCACGGCCCAGGCGAGGTAGCGGTTGACGCGCCCCTCGGCCTTCGCGTCGTAGGTGATCGCGCCCTGCTTGACCAGCCTGACGGTGTCGGCGTCGTAGAGGATCCGGTTGTCGCCGGACGCGTCACGGTCCTGGTAGGTGCAGTTCGTGGAGCTGCGTGCGTTGACGCAGTTGTAGGCGGCGGTGTTGGTCAACCGGTAGTTGCCGCCCTTGGCGTTGAGCGCGCCGAGCAGGTCGAGGTACTGCGTCTCGCCGTAGGTGAGCCGGCTCGCGTAGGTCTTGCTCTGGTTGGCCTCCTGCACCCCGACCACGTCGAGCTTCTGGGCCAGGATCTGGGCGACCACCTTGGTCCGGCGCTCGCGCCAGGGTCGGGCCGTCGCTGTCGCCGTGGTGTCGTTGTTCACGCCGACGATGTTGAAGCTGCCGACACGGACGTCGTTGACGCTGGTCTCGACCGCCGCGCTCGCCGTACCACCGGCGGCGGAGACGGCGAGGACACCGGCCACCAGGCCGGCCAGGGACACCCCCAGGACGGAGCGGGAAACACGCTTCACGACGACCACCTCAGTCAGACAACGGGCACGAGGGAAGCATCGACACCACGCGCCGTCAACTTGAGGTGGGGGTCGGTCAGCGGTGGCGCGACATGATGAGGCTCATTGCCTCGCTGCGGGTCGCCGCGTTGTGCATCGTGCCCCGCACCGCGGAGGTGACGGTCTTCGAGCCCGGCTTGCGGACGCCTCGCATCGTCATGCACAGGTGCTCGGCCTCGATCACGACGATGGCCCCGCGTGCCTCGAGGATGCGCATCAGCGCGTCCGCGATCTGGGTGGTGAGCCGCTCCTGCACCTGCGGACGCTTGGCGTAGACGTCTACCAGGCGGGCGAGCTTGGACAGTCCGGTGATGCGGCCGTTCTCGTTGGGGATGTAGCCGATGTGCGCGACGCCGGTGAAGGGCACCAGGTGGTGCTCGCACATCGACCAGAGCTCGATGTCCTTGACCAGGATCATCTCGTCGTGGCCCAGGTCGAACGTCGTGGTCAGGACGTCCTCGGCACCGACCCGCATGCCGGACAGCAGCTCCTCGTAGGCCCGTGCCACCCGCGCGGGGGTCTCACGCAGGCCCTCGCGGTCGGGGTCCTCGCCGACCGCGAACAGCAGCTCGCGCACGGCCGCCTCCGCGCGGGCGTGGTCGAACTCCGGCACGTTCGCGCGTGGCTCCTGGCTGATCGGGTCGACGCCCATCGTCGGGACCGGCCTAGTGGTCCGCGTCGCGGGAGCCCGCGACACCGGGCTCGCCGTGCACGTCGCCGCCACCTCCGGGCGGGGTCAGGATGACCGCCGACTCGGGCTCCGGCTCCGGTGCTGCGCCGTTGCTGGCCGACTTGGGCACGTCGACCGGCGGGATCATCGAGGGCTCCCGGGTGGGCGACCCGGTCCAGGCCGGACGCACCGGCCGGCGACGCAGCGGCTCGAAGACCTGGGCGATCTGCGCCTTGTCCAGGGTCTCCTTCTCCAGCAGCTCGGTGACCAGCGCGTCGAGGACGTCGCGGTTCTCCACCAGGATGTCGAAGGCCTCCTGGTGGGCGTTGGCCAGCAGCGCCTTGGTCTCGCCGTCCACCATCGCGGCGACGTCCTCGGAGTAGTTGCGCTGGTGGCCCATGTCGCGACCCAGGAACGGCTCGGAGCTGTTGTCGCCGAGCTTGATCGCGCCGAGGCGCTCGGTCATGCCGTACTCCGTGACCATGGCGCGGGCCACCGAGGTGGCCTTGTCGATGTCGTTGCCGGCGCCGGTGGTGGGGTCGTGGAAGACCATCTCCTCCGCGGCGCGGCCACCCAGCATGTAGGCCAGCTTGTCGAGCAGCTCGGACCGGGTCTGGGAGTACTTGTCCTCGTCGGGCAGCACCATGGTGTAGCCCAGCGCCCGTCCGCGCGGCAGGATCGTGACCTTGTGCACCGGGTCGGTGCCCGGCAGCGCCGCGGCGACCAGGGCGTGGCCGCCCTCGTGATAGGCGGTGATGAGCTTCTCCTTCTCGCTCATCAACCGGCTGCTGCGCTGCGGACCGGCGATGACCCGGTCGATCGCCTCCTCGAGGACCTCGTTGTCGATGGTCTTGAGGTTCTTGCGCGCGGTGAGCAGTGCCGCCTCGTTGAGGACGTTGGCCAGGTCGGCTCCGGTGAAGCCGGGTGTACGACGCGCCACGCTCTTGAGGTCCACGCCCGGAGCCATCGGCTTGCCGCGCGAGTGCACCTGCAGGATCTGGTGCCGCCCGGCCAGGTCGGGGGCGTCGACGCCGATCTGGCGGTCGAACCGGCCCGGACGCAGCAGCGCCGGGTCGAGGATGTCGGGACGGTTGGTCGCCGCGATCAGGATGACCCCGCCGCGCACGTCGAAGCCGTCCATCTCGACGAGCAGCTGGTTGAGGGTCTGCTCGCGCTCGTCGTGACCGCCGCCCATGCCGGCGCCGCGGTGCCGGCCGACGGCGTCGATCTCGTCGATGAAGACGATGGCCGGAGCGTTCTCCTTGGCCTGCTCGAACAGGTCACGCACGCGGGAGGCGCCGACACCGACGAACATCTCCACGAAGTCGGAGCCCGAGATGGAGTAGAAGGGGACGCCCGCCTCCCCCGCGACCGCGCGGGCGAGCAGCGTCTTGCCGGTGCCGGGCGGACCGTAGAGCAGGACGCCCTTGGGAATTTTGGCGCCGACGGCCTGGAACTTGGCGGGCTCCTGGAGGAACTCCTTGATCTCGCCGAGCTCCTCGATGGCCTCCTGGCAGCCGGCGACGTCCGCGAACGTCGACTTCGGCATGTCCTTGCTGATCAGCTTGGCCTTGGACTTGCCGAACTGCATGACGCGTCCACCGCCGCCCTGGACCTGGTTCATCAAGAAGAGGAAGAGCAGGATGATGATCAGGAACGGCAGGAAGGTCGCGAGGATCTGGCCGAGCAGGCTCGGCTTCGCCACCTCGACGTTGTAGTCCTCGATCTCGCCGGCCCTCACGCCCTTGGCGGCCGCGTTGACCAGGTCGCGCTGCTGGCCCATCACCCACGACGAGGTGATCTTGCCCTTGTCGCCGTCGAGCTCGGCGCGGATCGTCTGGTCGCGGTCGACGAACGTGATCGTCTTGATGCTTCCGTCGTCGATCGCGGCACTCATCGTGGAGGTGTCGACCTCGTCGTAGCCGCCGTTGGGCGCGATGAACTGCAGAGCGACGAGCACGCCGACCACGGCCACCACGATCCACAGCCACGGGCCGCGCAGAATTCGCTTAACGTCCATGTCCGGGGCGAGCGCCCCGACCTCCTGAATCAAGTCCGACCATCGACGACACGACGGTACACGCGGATACAACGAACCGGCCCGCGTCGACCGTTCCGCCCATCATCCCCCGGGCCCTGTGAGAGAGGTCTCCCGACCCCCGTCCGACCCGCTCAGGAGTAGACGTGTGGCGCGAGGGTGCCGATGGAGCGCAGGTTGCGGTAGCGCTCGGCGTAGTCGAGGCCGTAGCCCACGACGAACTCGTTGGGGATGTCGTAGCCGACGTACTTCACGTCGACCGACATCTGCAGCGCCTCGGGCTTGCGCAGCAGGGTGCAGATCTCGACCGAGGCCGGACCGCGGGAGGAGAGGTTGGACACCAGCCACGACAGCGTCAGACCGGTGTCGATGATGTCCTCGACGATCAGCACGTGCCGGCCGCTGATGTCGGTGTCGAGGTCCTTAAGAATCCGCACCACGCCCGAGGACTTGGTGCCGGAGCCGTAGGACGAGACCGCCATCCAGTCCATCTCGACGTGCCGTCCGAAGTGGCGGGCCAGGTCGGCCATCACCATGACAGCGCCGCGCAGCACCCCCACGAGCAGGATGTCCTCGCCCTGGTAGTCCTGCTCCACCTGGGCCGCCAGCTCGGCCAGCCGGCCCTGGATCTGCTCCTCGGTGTAGAGGATGTTGACCAGGTCGCCCTCGACGTGCGATTCGTCCATGGCGTCAGCCTGACACAGGGGTGCGGCGGAACCTGAGGAGGTCACCCTCCCGGTAGGCCGTGAGGTGTCCCGGGAGCCGGACGAGCTTGTGCCGCACCGGCCCCTCGGGTCCGCGAACGAGGTCGCCCAGGGCGACGACGTGGGCGTGGGTCAGCTCGGCGTCGATACCCCCGGCGGCGACCGCGGCGACCCGTAGCGCCCGGGAGCGGACGGCCTCGGGCGCGGCCGCCACCGCCGCCGCCCGCACCCCGTCCGGACCCGCGGTCTCGGCGAGCAACGAGCCGGCGAGCGCGTCGAGGACCTCGTTGTCCGCGCGCAGCTGGTCGGCCGTGCGGGCCAGCGTCGCCGCAATCCCGGGACCGAGCTCGGCCTCCAGCACCGGCAGCACCGTGTGGCGCACCCGCGCCCGGGTGAAGCGCGGGTCGGCGTTGTGCGGGTCCGCCCAGGCCTCGATGTCCTGGGCCCGGCAGGCCGCCTCCGTCTGCTGCCGGGTCAGGTCGAGCAGCGGCCGCACGAAGCAGTCGAACCCGCGACGCATGCCCTGCAGCGACCGGGCGCCGGAGCCGCGCGCCAGCCCGAGCAGGACCGTCTCGGCCTGGTCGTCGCGGGTGTGCCCGAGGAGCACGACCGTCGTGTCGCCACAGCGCTGGGCGACCTCGGCGAGGACGGCGTACCTCGCCTCCCGGGCCGCACCCTCGACACCGCGACCCCGCGGTTCGACCTGCACCCGGACGGCCACGGTCTCGTCGGCGCCGAGGGCGGCCATCTGGGCGCAGACCTGGGACGCGTGGGCGCCGGATCCTTCCTGCAGGCCGTGGTCGACGGTCGCCCCCACCACGTGGTGGCCCCGCTTGCGACCCTCGAAGACCGCCGCCGCGAGCAGCGCGAGCGAGTCGGCGCCCCCCGAGCAGGCGACGACGACGGGGGCTGCGGAGTCCTCCGGCAGCCGCCGGCGTACGGCGAGCCGGACCGCGGCCACCGAGGGGTCGAGCGTCATCGCGGCTCAGGCGTGCACGCGACGGACCCAGGCCTCGGGGTCGCCGATCTCGGCCTTGGACGGGAGGTGCGCGGGCTCGGCCCAGACCGCGTTGAAGCCGTCCATGCCGACCTGGTCGATCACGCCGCGCACGAAGGCGGCGCCGTCGCGGTACTGAGCCATCTTGGCGTCGAGGCCGAGCAACCGGCGCAGCACGCGGTCGAGGTAGCCGGCGCCCTTGCGGCGCTGGTTGAACTTCGTGCGGATCGTCTCGACGCTGGGGATCACCGCCGGGCCGACGCCGTCCATCACCACGTCGGCATGGCCCTCGAGCAGCGACATCACGCCGGTGACCCGGTCCATCACGGCCTTCTGCTCGGGGGTGGCGAACAGGTCCAGGACGCTGACGTCGTCGTCGCCGCGGATGATGTCGCCGAACCGGCGCAGCCCCTCGCTGAGCATCGCCGCGACCTTGCCCGGGTCGAGGTCGACGCCGCCGACGAGGTTCTCGATCTCGCTGCGGATGTGGTCGCGCATCCACGGCACCGCCGTGAACTGCACCCGGTGGGTCTCCTCGTGCAGGCACACCCAGAGCCGGAAGTCGGTCGGGTCGACGCCCAGGTCGCGCTCGACGTGCACGATGTTGGGGGCGACGAGCAGCAGCCGTCCGGTGGCGGGGGCGCCGTCGGGTCCGGGCTGGTCGTAGAACGGGTCGAACTGCCCGAGCACCTTGGAGGACATGAAGCCGAGCAGGCCGCCCACCTCGAGCCCGGTGACCTTCGAGCCGATCGCGTCGGCGATGGCGTTCGAGCCACGCTTGGCACGGAGCTGCTCGACGAGCGGGCCCATCACGTCGGCGAAGCCGTCGGCGTTGGCCTGGATCCAGCCGGTCCGGTCCACGACGAGCACGGGCGCCGTACGCGCCTGGGCGGTGAGCCCGGTGAAGTCGCGCACCAGCGGCGTCGAGCGCTCCGCGCCGCTCCGCAGCTCTGCCACGACCGCGTCAGCCTCGGAGCGGCCGATCTGCGGGCCGGGCCCGGACATCCGGGACGCCGTCGACACCGCGAGGTCCCAGTCGATCATCGAGGCGCCGCCTGCATCCACCATGCCGCCCAACCTACGGGGTGGCCGCACACGTGCAGCCGGCGAGCGCGGCGGCGATCCGGTCGATGCGCACCCGGGCCTCGAGGTTGTCGGGCAGGCGCACCCGGTCGGCGATCGCGACGAAGCGCATCACCACCCCGTCGACCGACGTGACCGTCCCGGCCAGCCCGTGCACGCCGGTCAGCGTGCCGGTCTTGGCGCGCACCATCCCGAGCCCGGCCGGGTCGCCCTTGGTGAAGCGGTCGGTCAGCGAACCCGAGAAGCCGGCGACGGGGACGTCCGCCACGACGCTGCGCAGCTCCGGGTGCTCGGGCGACGACGCCACCCCGAGCACCCCGAGGATGGCCGCGGGCGGAAGCCGGTTGTGACGCGACAGGCCGCTGCCGTCGTAGATCTCGGCGCGGCCCAGGTCGACCCCGAGCTCGGTCAGGATCGCGGAGACGGCGGCGGCGCCCCCGACGAACGAGCCCGGCCGGCCGCTGCCGAGAGCGGCCTGCCGCGCGAGCACCTCGGCGGCCTCGTTGTCACTGACCTCGAGGACGTGCTGCACCACCTGCGCGAGCGGGGCGCCGCGCACGGCCGCCATCGTGACCCCGCCGGCCGCTTCCGCGGGCGCCCGACGCTCCGTCACCGCCCCGACCACCCGGATCCCCTGCTTGCGCAGGGCCGACGCGAAGACGTCCGCGGCCTCGGCCGCCGGGTCGGGACTGCGGCCGCCGGCCGTCCGGCCCTCGTCGACCCACAGCGCCGAGATCGGGCTGACGTCGTCGGGGACGTAGGACGGCTCCCAGCGGGGGTTGTCGGCCGGCCCGGTGAACAGGGACGCGTCGTAGCCGAGCCGGACCGTGGTCCGACCTGCCTGCCGCAGCGCCCGGGCCGTCGCCCGGGCGAGCGTCACCACGTCGGCACGAGCCGGGTAGCTGCTCGCGGGGACGGGCTTGCCGGCGAGCAGGGGGTCGCCACCGCCGACGAGGACGATCCGCGACGAGGACGGTGTGGCGACCACCCGGGTCTCGAAGCGGTGGTCCGGACCGAGCGCCGCCAGAGCGGCCGTCGACGTCAGCAGCTTCATCGTCGAGGCCGGGGTCACCAGTCCGGTGCCGTGCTCGAAGACCACGGCGCCGTCGGCCTGGGCGACGCCGACGACGACGTGCCGACCCAGCCTCTTCGACCCCAGCAGACGGGCCACCGCGCGGCGTACCGCGGCGCCGTCGACCGCGCCGGCCACCTCGGGCCGCGCGACGGGCGCGGCCGCTCCCATCGCGGGCAGCTCCAGTCCCGGCGGAGGCAGGACCAGCGCCGGCTGGCTGATCGGCGACGGCGGGTCCGTGCCGAGGTAGCGGGCGCCCAGGTCGAAGCGGTACGACGCCGCGGCGGCCCCGAGGACCAGGAGCACCACGAGCGCCGTCGCACGACGCAGCCACCGGCCGTCGCGACGGCGACCGGCGTGGCCTGCGTCACCATCGGGCACGTCCGCGCCTCCTCGAATCCCCGTTTGCGTGCAACGTGCGGGAGGATAAGCCAAGCACACGCTGATCACGCCGAGACGAAGGATGGACGCTGTGGAGTTCGACGTGCTGGTAGAGATCCCCAAGGGGCAGCGCAACAAGTACGAGGTCGACCACGAGTCCGGTCGGATCCGGCTCGACCGGACGCTGTTCACCTCGACCCAGTACCCCGCCGACTACGGCTACATCGAGAACACCCTGGGCCTCGACGGAGACCCGCTGGACGCCCTGGTGATCCTCCAGGAGCCGACGTTCCCGGGCTGCCTGATCAAGTGCCGTGCGGTCGGCATGTTCCGGATGACCGACGAGGCCGGCGGCGACGACAAGGTGCTGTGCGTCCCGGCGACCGACCCCCGCCTCGAGCACCTGCGCGACATCAGCCACGTGTCGAAGTTCGACCGGCTGGAGATCCAGCACTTCTTCGAGGTCTACAAGGACCTCGAGCCCGGCAAGTCCGTCGAGGGCGCCGAGTGGGTCGGGCGCACCGAGGCCGAGGCCGAGGTCAACGCGTCGTTCCAGCGCTTCGAGGACGACCCGTCCGGACACGGCGCGCACCCCGCGCCCCAGGGCCACCCACACGGGTAGCCCCGCGGAGTTGTCAGGCGGTGACGTCGCCAGAGCGACGTCACCGCCTGACAACTTGGGGGCGCCGGCCGATCAGGAGCCGGAGAACTCCAGCAGCTCGGCGCGCAGCATCGCCCTCGGCACGGCGAACCCGTCGACCAGGTCCTGCGCGAGCGGCCGCACCCGGCGGTTCAGCTCGTTGACCTGTGCGGTGACCGCCTTGGCACGGGCGTTGGAGAGCCGGCCGTGCTCGAGGAACCACGCCCGTCCGTCCTCGAGGCAGGACAGCGCGTAGAGGTCGCACAACAGGGCGAGGGCGTCCCGGTTCGCGCCCTCCTCGAGGGTCGCGAGCTTCTCCAGGAACGCCTCGAGCACGATCCGCTCCACGTGCGCGTGGGCGGCGCTGATGACGTGGTCCTGGCAGAGGCTGAACACCTCGGCGGGGGCGAGACCCGAGTCCATGCCGCGCTTGAGCCGGCGAGCCACCGAGGACAAGATGTGCTCCTCGCGCCAGGTGAGCATCTCCAGGTGGTAGTCGCTGTCGAGCAGCCCTGCGGTGGGTCCGTCCTCGGCCGAGCGTGCGGCTGCCCCGGGCACGACGTCGCGCAGCCGCTCCAGGATCGCGCGGGCGTTGGTGCGCTCGAGCACGGTCTCGACCGCCGTACCGGCGACGAAGCGGACCATCCCGATCTGGTCCAGGTCCTCGAAGGAGTCCTTGTAGTCGGTCAGCAGGCCCTTGGCGACCAGCTGCATCAGGACGGTGTTGTCACCCTCGAAGGTCGTGAAGACGTCGGTGTCGGCCCGCAGCGCGTCGAAGCGGTTCACCGACAGGTAGCCCGCACCGCCGCACGCCTCGCGGCACTCCTGGATGGTGCGCGACGCGTGCCAGGTGCCCATCGCCTTGGTGCCCGCGGCCCGTGCCTCCAGCGCCCGGCGGGCCAGCTCGGCCGCGCCGTCCGAGACCTCCTCGCTGCTGCCGCCCTCGACGGAGAAGACGCCGTGCAGGTCGGCCGCCACCCGCTCCTGTGCGAAGTGGAGCGCGTAGGACCTGGCCAGCAGCGGGAACAGCCGGCGCTGGTGCATGCCGTAGTCGAGCAGCACCTCCTCCTCGCCCGAGCCCGGGTTGCCGAACTGGCGCCGCTTCAGGCCGTACTCCACGGCGATCGCCAGCGCGACCTTGGCCGCGTTGATGCCCGCGCCCCCCACGCACACCCGGCCCTGCACGAGCGTGCCGAGCATGGTGAAGAAGCGGCGGTCGGGGTTCTCGATGTCGGAGAAGTACCGGCCGTCCTCGGTGACGACCGCGTAGCGGTCCAGCAGGTTGGCACGGGGCACCCGGACCTCGTCGAACCACAGCCGCCCGTTGTCCACGCCGTTCAGACCGATCTTGCGGCCGCAGTCCTCGATCCGGACGCCCGGCATCGGCTCGCCGTCGGCATCCCGGATGGGTACGACGAGTGCGTGCACGCCGCGCCCCTCGCCCTCCACGACCAGCTGGGCGAACACCACCGCGTGGCTCGCGTGGTCGGCGGCGTTGCCGATGTAGTCCTTGCGGGCCCGGTCGTCCGGGGTGACGACCACGAACTCACCGGTCTCCGCGTCGTACGTGGCGGTGGTGCCCAGCGCCTGCACGTTGGACCCGTGCCCGCTCTCGGTCATCGCGAAGCAGCCCAGCAGGCGTCCGTGGATGAGGTCCTCGAGGTAGGCGTCGTGGTGCGGCCGGGTGCCGAGCTGCAGGATCGCTCCCCCGAAAAGCCCGAACTGCACCCCGACCTTGACGACCACGGAGAGGTCGCCGAGGGCGAGCGTCTCGAACGCCGCGATGGACGCGCCGATGTCGCCGCCCCCGCCGTACTCCGTGGGGAAGCCGAAACCGGTCTGGCCCGTGGCTGCCATCGCCTGCACCACCTCCAGCACCCGCTGCCGGTAGTCGTGCCGGCTGAGCTCCTCGGCGTCCTCCAGGATCGAGGCGTGCTCGGTGAGCTGCTCGCGCACCAGCTGTCGCACGCCGGCGTACTTCCCGTCCAGCAGGGCGGTCAGCGCGGCGACGTCCAGCGTGGACGCCGGGGCGGCGACGTCCTCTGACGGCGACGTCGGGGTGGACTCGGCGGCTGACGCGGATGTGGAGGTGGACATGGACCAGATGGTTCCACCTTTGACCGGGCCGCGCCGATCAGTTCGCTCAGATGCGGGTGAAGAAGGTGGGCGGGGTCCAGTAGTAGAGGTCGTTGATGGCGACCGGTCGCCCGGTCCGCGGGGCATGGATGATCTGGCCGTCACCGAGGTAGAGCGCGACGTGGTGGATCCCGCTCGAGCGGCCGTTCGAGCTCCAGAACACCAGGTCGCCGGGACGGAGGTCGCCCACCGAGATCCGGACGCCGACGTCGTACTGCGCGACCGAGTAGTGCGGCAGGGACGTGCCGCCCTGCTCCCAGGCCTTCATGGTCAGACCGGAGCAGTCCCACGCGTCCGGACCTGTCGCGCCCCAGCGGTAGGGCTCGCCGAGCTGCGCCTTCGCGAACCGGATCGCGGCTTGGGCGCCGCCCCCCGCAGGGCGTGGGTCGGGTGCCGGCGGTGGCGAGGCGGGCTCGGCCCGAGGCGCCGGCGGGCGCGGTGTCGACGGGCGGGCCGGTGGGGCGGGCTCGGCCGGACGGGCCGGACGGGCCGCGGCGGCGGGGGCCTTCTTCGACTCCCGCACAGAGGGTGTCGCTGTCTGCGCCCGAGCGGAGGCCACGGCGCGGGACCTGGCCCGCGTGGCCGCCTCGACCCGGGCTCGCGCGGCAGCTTCGGCACGGGCCCGCTCCTCGGCGCGCTCGCGGGCGATGTCCTCCAAGGCGTTCTGCCGCTGGCGGGCCAGGGAGACCGAGATGTCCTCGGCGCGCGCGAGCTCGCGGATCAGGCCGTCCTTCTCTGCGGCGATCAGGTCGGCCTCGCCCTGGGCGGCCTCGGCGGCTTCGACCGCCTGCTGCTTGGCCCGCGCGGACCGCTCGGCCAGCCGCTCCTGGTTGGCTTCGGCCCGGGCCGCGCGGCGGGTGAAGACTCGCGCGAGCGACTCCGAGGCGGCGTAGCGCTGGTAGTCGGCGTCCATCGACGTCGACGCACCCGCGAAGCCGGCGTACTGCGCGAGCACGCCTTCCGGGCCGTCCGCGCTCGCCATCGCGTGAAGGGCCGTGAGGTCACCGGCATCCTGGTAGGACTGCGCGACCAGCGCTCCGATGAGCTCCCGTTGCCCCTCGACCTCGTGCTCGGCGCGCTTCGCGTCGGCGCGGGCTGCGGCGACCGCCTCTCGGGCCTGCGCGAGCCTCCACTGGGCGCCGTTGAAGGCCTCAGAGGCCTGTTCGGCCTGGACGGCTGCCGTCTCCAGGCGTTGGTCGGCCAGCACGAGTCGGGCCTTGATCGCGCCGACATCGCCGGCGGTGCGCGCGGCCCGGGCCGTGGCCCGGTCCACCTGCTGCCGACTGGGGTAGGCCGACTTGGGGCCCAGGGGGTTCGGCTCCGCCTGCGCGGTCGGCGCCGAGAGCATCACGAGGGTGGCCGATCCCGCCGTCAGGCAGAGCACCAGGGCCCCGATGGGAGCCCGCCGGGTCGTGCGCAGGCGGTTCTTGCGGCGTCGAAGTCGCACGCTCGACCTTTCCTCAGCCCGTCGAGCCGCTTCCCTTCGGTTCGACGAGCACCGGGCGGATCCACCCGAGTGTGGAACCTCGAGGAACGCTAGTGCTCAACCGTCACAAAGGAAACACCTTTCACATAAAAGCTTCAGCCGGTCGGCGTGTCGGCTTGACGAATCACATGCGTGTCATTCGCCGAAGCGGCCACCAGGACGTACAGGTGGGCGCGGATCGGCTTGATCTCGCCCGGATGGCGGCGACCTGTTCGTCGGCACGGCCGGGCCGGCCGGACGGGCACCATGACGTGCGCTCAGGTGCGGCCTGCGCGGGCCGGAGACACAGAACGGTCCCGCCCCATTGGGAGGTTGGGGCGGGACCGATTGCCTCGTCCCATTGGGAGGTTGGGACGAGTGACTGGGTCGGAGGATACCGTCCGTGACCGGCCGAGCGCGGCGACGCGCCGCTGGCCGAGACGTCCGGTCGAGGCCCCCCACGGACCTCCCCTCCGGGTGCCAGGGTACGCCGAGACCGGGGTCCGGCGCAGCACCCGGCGTGGGCCAATCCGATGGCCCGAAGTGACTACGGGCGGGTCGGCGCCGGCACGGGGCGCGCGGCGCTGTCGGGGCCGGCCCCGGCGCCCGGGCCGTCGTCGGCGCCCTCGGACTCCTCGACCGGGACGCTGGCCGTCGACGTGGTGGGGTGCGAGGAGCGGCCGTGCTTGTCGAACTTCTGCCCGGTCGCGAGACCGCCGAGCCAGACCGAGACGATCGCGATGAGCGCGCCGGCGATGTCGTCGGCGATGTAGTGCCACCCGAAGTACAGCGTCGAGAGCACCGTGAGCACGAAGAAGACCCACATCGACCACCGGATGACCGCGTGCCGCACGGTGTAGTGCGTGATCAGGGCGAGGGTCAGGATGATCCCGACGTGCAGGGAGGCGAAGCCCGCGACGCTCTGGATGGAGTCCGTGGTCAGCGGCGAGAAGAGGACGTCGATCCGGCCGTTGTAGAGCCCCTCCTGCAGGGCCGTGACGCCGGTGGTGTCGAGATCGGCGTAGAGCCAGACGTACCAGAAGTTCGGGCCGAGGGTCGGCAGGACGTAGTAGCTGACCGTGCCGAGCGCCCAGGCGAGGCACTGGGCGGTGGCGTACCAGTAGCCGTAGCTGATGTTGCGCGACCAGACGAGGTAGACGATCAGCGAGAGCGGCGAGATCGGCAGGAAGAGCAGGTAGACGAACGCGAGGACGTGGGCAGCGACGTTCTCGCCGAGGATCGTGTGCAGCACGATGGCGGGCTCGTTGCCGAACATCAGGAACTTGTCGATCGAGTGCAGCAGCGGGTCGTGCAGCTCGCCGCCGATCTGGGGCAGGAAGTTCTTCAGGTTCCGGTAGGAGACATAGGTGACGTAGAACGACACCAGTCCGATCACGACCAGCTTGATCCGGTCCCGGGTCCAGTGCTCGTCGATGATCAGCTTGGCCTGGGCGGGGAACGACGACAGCTGCCGTCGCGAACGCCACAGCGAGCGGGGCACGATGTCGAGCACGAAGGCCCCGGCGAGCATCAGCGGAAGACGCAGCCAGCCGGGACCGAGCGAGCCGTCCGGGTCGCGCAGGCGTTCGTCGAGGGTGAGGCTGGCCACGACGGCGACGATCCCCATCATCAGGGCGACTCCCACCAGGAGTCCGTATGCGCGCCGCTTCACAAGGGCTGATTCTAAGGGGTCGCGGGTCGCGGACCGTCCGGTCGTCGCGGCGGCAGCAGTGCGGCCCGGGTGAGATCCACCACCAGACGCACGTGGTGACCGACCGCCGGCGCCTCCGCGGCAGACACAGCGACCGCGTCCACCACCCCGACGTCGGGTACGTCGACCCTCAGCCGGACCAGCTCGGGGGTGGCCCGCGCCGACACGACGACGCCGCCCAGCCCTCCCGCGGGGTCGGCGCGGATCGCGGACCGACGCAACGCCACGGCTCCGGCACGGGGCAGGGTGTCGGCCGAGCCACCGGCGGCCAGCACCCGCTGGGCCACGGGACCCTCGAAGACGCTCGCGTAGCCCAGGAACCGAGCGGCCTCCGCATCCGCCGGCGCCCTCCAGACCTCGTCGACGGTGCCGGACTGGACGAGTCGCCCGGCTCGCATGACGGCCATCCGGTCGGCGACCGCGAACGCCTCCTCCTGGTCGTGGGTGACGAACAGGGCCGTCGTGCCGGCAGCCACCAGGATGTCGCGCAGGTCGTGGGCCAGCCGCTCGCGCAGCGACCGGTCGAGCGCGGAGAGCGGCTCGTCGAGCAGCAGCAGCCTGGGCTCGACGGCGAGGGCCCGCGCCAGCGCGACCCGCTGGCGCTCTCCGCCGGACAGGGCCGTGGTGGTGCGGTCGCCGAAGCCGGGCAGGCCCACGAGGTCGAGCAGCTCCGCGACGCGGGCCCGGGTCCGTCGGGCCGGGGTCCGGCGGAGCCGCAGCGGATACCCGACGTTGCCGGCGACCGACAGGTGCGGGAACAGCTGGCCGTCCTGGAACATCAGCGCGAAGCCGCGCCGGTGGGGCGGCACCCCGGCGAGGTCGCGACCGTCGTAGGCCACCGAACCGGACGCGAGCGGCTCGAGACCGGCCACGGCGCGCAGCACCGTGGACTTGCCGCAGCCCGACGGGCCGAGCACCGCGAGCACCTCGCCCTGGGGCAGGTCGAGGCTGACGCCGTCGACCGCCGGGCGGTCGGCGTCGGGGAAGCGGACTCCCAGGTCGCGGACGGTCAGCATCAGAACGAACCCACCGAGCCGAGCCGGAGCCGCTCGACGACGCTCATCACCGCGATGGTGACGGCACCGAGCACCACCGAGGCGGCGAGGGCGGTGCCGTAGTTGGTCTCGCCGGGACGGGAGACCAGCTGGTAGATCAGCACCGGCAGGGTCGGCCGGTCCGGCCGGGCCAGGAAGCTGGTGGCGCCGAACTCCCCCAGCGACACCGCGAAGGCGAAGCCGGTCGCGGCGAGCAACGGACGCCAGGCCACCGGCAGGTCGACGGTGAGCAGCACCCGCCAGGGCGGCGCGCCCAGCGACGCGGCCGCCTGCCGCTGCCGGGGGTCGATCGAGCGCAGCGCCGGCGCCAGGGTGCGTACGACGAGGGGCAGCGCCACCATCGCCTGCGCGATCGGCACGAGGATCGCCGAGCTGCGGAGGTCGAGCGGCGGGCGGTCGAGCGTGACGAGGAAGCCGAAGCCCAGCGTCACCGCGGAGACCCCGAGGGGCAGCACGAACACCGCGTCCAGCAGCGCCAGCCCCCGTCGGCCGGCCCGCGAGCGCGAGCGCCGCGAGACCACGAGCGAGACCAGCACCCCGACCACGATCGCCATCACCGTGGCGTCGACGGCCACCCGCCAGGAGTTCTCCAGCGCCTGCGTCGCGGGGACGAGCAGGGCACCGTCGGTCTCCGGCCGGAACAGTGACCGGTAGTGCCCCAGGCTCCACCGGCCCTCGACCTGCACCGAGCGCACCACGAGGCTGCCGAGCGGAGCGACGAGCAGGGTGAACGCGAGCGCCGTCACGGCCAGGACCGGACCGTCCCCCAGACGGGGTCGACGGCTGACGTCGCCGAGGGCGACGCGGTCCAGGGTGTGCTCGCGACGCGTGCGCGCCCGCTGGGCGACGTACAGCAGGGCGGACACGACCACGAGCTGGAGCACGGACAGGGCTGCCGCCGCCTGCAGGTCGAGCAGCTGGGTGGTGAGGAGGTAGATCTCGGTCTCCACGGTGGCGTAGCGCAGGCCACCGAGGGTCAGCACGACGCCGAAGGCGGTCGCACTGAACAGGAAGACCACGCTCGCCGCCGAGACCACCGCCGGCGTCAGCGCGGGCAGCGTCACGGTGCGCAGCACCTGCAGCGGCGTCGCCCCGAGGGCCGCGGCGGCCTGCTCGCGGCGCGGGTCGAGGCCCTCCCAGTGGGAGCCGACGGTGCGGACCACGACGGCGAGGTTGAAGAACACGATCGCCGCGATGATCGCGACCGGGGTGCCGTCCAGGTCGAGCGGGCCGAGCGGCCCCGACGTGCTGATCAGCGACCGGAAGGCGACCCCGACGACGACCGTCGGCATCACGAACGGCATCAGGACGAAGGCCCTCAGCAGCCGGCGGCCCGCGAAGCGCAGCCGGTAGAGCACGAAGGCCACCGGCAGCCCGAGCATTACCGTCACGGCGGTTGCGACCGTCGAGGACCAGAGCGTGAACCACAGCACGCGGTGGACCCGCGGCCGGCCCAGCACCTCGAGCACGCCGCCGACGTCGAGGGTGCCGTCCGGCACGAACCCGCGCCCGACCATGCCGGCCACCGGCAGCGCGAAGAACACCGCGAACGCGAGCAGGGGCAGCCCGGCGGCGGCGGTCAGCGCCGCCGCCGGGAGGAGCCTGCCTCTCACGTCATCGCCTCGTCGGCGCAGGGACCGGTCACCGGGTAGTGATGTCGCTCCACTCGCGCAGCCAGGTGTCGCGGTTCTTCGCGATCGTGGACGCACGGACCGTGAACGGGTTGGGCGCCACGGTGGCGAACTGCGCCCAGACGTCCGGCAGCTGCACCTCGAGGTCGGTCGGGAAGACGTACATCGCGTCGGGCAGCGCTTTCTGGAAGGACTTCTCGGTCATGAAGTCGATGAGCGCCTTGGCGCCCTCGGGGTTCTCGCCACCCTTGATCACGCCGGCGTACTCCACCTGCCGGAAGCAGGTGTCGAGCAGCGCCGTGGTGGTCGGCTCGCTACCACCCTCGGGGATCGTGAACGGCGGCGACGAGGCGTAGGACAGCACGATCGGGCGGTCGCCCTTGCCGCCCCCGGCGGTGAAGTCGACCTCGTAGGCGTCCGACCAGCCCGATGTGATCTTGGTGCCGTTGGCCATCAGCTTCTTCCAGTACGCCGGCCAGCCGTCCTCGCCGTACTTCGCGACGGTGGAGAGCAGGAACGCCAGACCGGGCGAGGAGCTCGTCGCGCCCGGCGTGACGAACAGGCTCTTGTAGTCCGGCTCGGCGAGGTCGTCCAGGGACGTGGGCGGCTTGACCTCGTGGCGCTTGAACCAGCCGTTGTCGATGTTGACGCAGACGTCTCCGAAGTCGACCGGGGTGAGCGCCGCGTCGGCCGCCTTGTCCCCCACCGCGAAGTCCTCGGCGTAGAACGACTCGTTCGCAGGCGTGTAGTCGCTGAGCACGCCCTCGTCCACGGCCCGCGACGCGAAGGTGTTGTCGATCCCGTAGACGACGTCGGCGATCGGCGACCCCTTGGTCAGCACCAGCTTGTTCGTCAGCTGCCCGACGTCGCCGACGGGCTGCACCTTCACGGTGTAGCCGGTCGACTTGGTGAACTCGCTGAGCACCGACTTCGGCATGTTCCACGACTCGTGCGTCGCGAGCACCACGGTCTTAGACGCGCCACCGCCGGACGTCGACGCGTCGTCGCTCGGCGACCCGCCGACCGTCGTACTGGGCTCGGTGGCGCTCTCACTGCTCGCGTCGCTCGCCGTGGACTCCTCGCTGGAGCCACCGCCGAGCGAGCACGACGTGAGCGTGAGCGAGGCGACCACTGCGGTCGCGGTCATGAGGTGGCGCAGGCGGTGCTCCGCCCATCGCATCCTGGTCATCGTGCATCTCCCGTGTCTCGTGGGAGGGGACCGCGCGCACGCGGTCGAGACTCGACTTCCTCCGCCGGTGCTAACCGGTATCAGGTTCGAGGGTCTGCAGGCCTGTCCCGCACTCTCAGCGCCCACTCGGCGCTCCCCTGTCGTTCTGGCCCGAGCCTATACCGCCGCCGGTACGCTCCGGACGTGCCCAGCCTCCAGCACCAGGTGCTCACCCGGGTGATCCCCGTGATCCGCCGCAGCTCCGAGGTGCACGACCCCGAGGAGGTACGTCGCTCGGTCCTCGCCGCGCAGGCCAAGGCGCGGAGCGCGCCACCGCCCCGGATCGCGAAGGCGTACGACGTCCGCGAGCTGCCGGACGCCGGCACCGACTTCCCGGTGTTCGAGCTGACCGCCCAGGGCGCCGCGCCCCGACGGACCGTGCTGTACGTGCACGGCGGCGGGTTCGTCAGCGGGCTCGACCGTCTGCACTGGCGCTCCGCCGCCCGGCTGGCCGACCGGCTGGGCGTCCGGGTCGTGCTCCCGCGCTACCCGCTCACGCCGACGCACGCCTGGACCGACGCGCTCCCGCCGCTGGTCCCGCTGTTCGAGCGCCTGGCGGTGGAGGCCCCGCAGGGCGTGGTCCTGATGGGCGACTCCGCCGGGGGCGGTCTCGCGGTCGGGCTGGCCCAGCTCGTCGCACGCCGGCCCGGGCCGCAGCCCACGCACCTGGTGGCGTTCGCGCCGTGGGTCGACCTGACCGGCGAGACACCCGGCACCGAGGCCGCGGCCCGCGTCGACCCGTGGCTCACGCTGAGCAAGCTGCGGCTCTACGGCACCTGGTGGGGGGCCGGCGACCCGCCGCACCCGGGGGCCAGCCCGTTGGCCGGTGACCTCGCCGGCCTGCCTCCGACGCTGCTGCTGTGCGGCACCCGCGACCTGCTGCTGCCGCAGTCCCGCGCGCTCGCGGCGAAGGCGCGTGCGGCCGGGGTGGACGTGACCTACGTCGAGGAGCACGGCCTGCTGCACGTCTACCCGCTGCTGCCGATCCCCGAGGCCCGGCGCGCGTGGCGCCAGGTCGAGGAGTTCCTCGCCGAACCGCACGTGGGGCGAGACGCAGGGTTCCCACGACTGTAACTGCGAGTTACAGTTCGATCTTCGACCGAGTGAAGGGCACGACGCATGGCGGGAAGCACCGCGACACGGCTGGACTGGCAGCGCCTGCGCGACGTGGCCTCACGGCTCACGACACCGCTCCACCCCGACGACTACCTCTCGCTGATCAACCCGCTGTGGTCCGCTCGTGAGCTGCGCGGCCGGATCGAGCAGGTGGTGCCGGAGACCGACGACGCCGCCACGCTGACGATCAAGCCGGGCTGGGGCTGGTCCTTCGACTACCAGGCCGGGCAGTACGTCGGCATCGGCGTCGCCGTCGACGGGAAGTACCACTGGCGCTCCTACTCGCTGAGCAACGCACCGGTGAAGGGCAAGGGCACGATCACGATCACGGTGCGCGCGATGCCCGAGGGCTTCCTGTCCGACCACCTCGTGCGCGGACTCGAGCCGGGCACCATCGTCCGGCTGGCCGCCCCGCGCGGCGAGTTCACGCTGCCCAACCCGCCGCCGGACAAGATGCTGTTCCTGGTGGCGGGCAGCGGCATCACCCCGGTGATGTCGATGCTGCGCACGCTGGACCGCCGCGGCACGATGCCCGACGTCACGATGATCTACTCCTCGCCCACCGAGGACCGGATGATCTTCCGCGAGGAGCTCAGGGCGCTGCACGCCACGCACGACGGCCTCACCGTCGTCGAGCGGTTCACCGACGACGAGGGCATGTTCTCCCTCCAGGACCACCTCGAGCAGCAGGTCCCGGACTGGCGCGAGCGCGGCACCTGGGCCTGCGGTCCGGCCCCGATGCTCGACGCGGCCGAGGAGCACTGGCAGCAGGCCGGTCTCGAGGAGCAGCTGCACCTCGAGCGGTTCTCGCTCGATCTCGGCGACTCCGACGCCGAGGGCGGCACGATCACCTTCGCCAACTCCGGCAAGACCGTCGAGGTCGACGGCGCCACCACGCTGCTCGAGGCCGGCGAGCAGGCCGGGGTCGGCATGCCCTACGGCTGCCGCATCGGCATCTGCCACACCTGCACCCTCACGATGGCGTCCGGTCGCATCAAGGACCTGCGCAACGGCGAGGAGCACACCGAGCCCAACGAAGCCGTCCAGACCTGCATCACCGCCGCCTGCGGCGACGTGACCCTGAACATCTGACAAGCGGAAGGAACACCGATGGCCATCGCCGACGTCAAGGAGTACACCCACCTCTCCGAGGAGCAGGTGGAGGAGCTCGGGCGCGAGCTCGACGCCATCCGCAAGGAGATCGAGGAGTCCCGCGGCGCCGACGACGCGGCGTACATCAACCGGCTGATCACCATCCAGCGGCGACTCGCAGCCGCTGGCCGGGTCACCCTGTTCGCCAGCAGGTACAAGCCCGCGTTCGTCGCCGGAGCCGCCATGCTCGGGGTCGCCAAGATCCTGGAGAACATGGAGATCGGCCACAACGTCATGCACGGCCAGTGGGACTGGATGAACGACCCCGAGATCCACTCCAGCAACTGGGAGTGGGACACCGCCCAGCCGGCCGAGCAGTGGAAGCACTCGCACAACTACGTGCACCACCAGTTCACCAACGTGCTGGGCCACGACAACGACATCGGCTACGGCGTGCTGCGGATGGCGCGCGAGCAGCGCTGGCACCCGGTCAACCTCGGGCAGCCGGTCTACAACGCGCTGCTGGCGCTGCTGTTCCAGTGGGGCGTCTCGCTGCACGACCTCGACCTGGAGGCGATCCGCAAGGGCCGCAAGGACCCCAAGGAGATGAAGCGCCAGCTCAAGCAGATCGGCAAGAAGGTGCGGCGCCAGTTCGGCAAGGACTACATCGTCTACCCGCTGCTGGCCGGCCCCAACGCCGTGTCGACGATGAAGGCCAACGCGGTCGCCAACCTGATGCGCAACGTGTGGTCCTACATGATCATCTTCTGCGGCCACTTCCCCGACGGTGCGATGCACTTCACCGAGGACGAGCTCGAGGACGAGACCCGCGCGGAGTGGTACCTCCGCCAGATGCTCGGCTCGGCCAACTTCGAGGGCGGTCCGCTGCTGCACGTCATGAGCGGCAACCTGGGCTTCCAGATCGAGCACCACCTGTTCCCCGACCTGCCGAGCAACCGCTACTCGGAGATCTCGGTCAAGGTCCAGGACATCTGCGGCCGCTACGGCATCCCCTACACGACCGGTCCGCTGCACCGGCAGTACGGCCAGGTGCCGCCAGCTCAAGCAGATCGGCAAGAAGGTGCGCCGCCAGCTTCGGCAAGGACTACATCGTCTTCCCGCTGCTGGCCGGCCCGTTCCGCGCCGTTCGTCCCTCCCAGCCGGTAACACTGTCGGCCAACCTGATGCGCAACGTGTGGTCCTACATGATCATCTTCTCCGGCCACTTCCCGGACGGCACACAGGAATTCACCGTCGAGGAGACCAAGGACGAGTCCCGTGGCATGTGGTACTTCCGTCAGGTGCTCGGCTCGGCGAAGATCTGACCGGGAGGCAAGCTTCTTCTCATCTGCTGTCCGGCAACCTAGTCGCCACCAGATCGAGCACCACCTGTTCCCCGACATGCCGAGCAGCCGCCGGTACGCCGAGGTCGCACCACGAGGTGCAGGAAGATCTGCGAACAGCTACGGCATCCCCTACAACAAGGGCCCGCTGCTGCGGCAGTTCGGCACCGTGGTCCGCAAGATCGTCAAGCTGGCGCTGCCCAACGG